>OZ241896.1:267500-3949503 GCA_965203565.1 Vicinamibacterales bacterium
GCTCCTCGGCCAGGATGCGGGCGGCGAGCGCGGCGGGGGCGTCGTCGGCGCCGACCGGCACGACCGCCTGACGCACGATCGGGCCGGCGTCGAGTTCGGGCGTGACGACGTGGACCGTCGCCCCGCTGACCTTGACGCCGTACTCCCACGCCTGAGTCTGCGCGTCGAGTCCGGGAAACGCCGGGAGCAGGGACGGGTGGACGTTGAGGATGCGGTTGGGAAACGCCTCGACGAACCGGGCGCTCAACAGCCGCATGAACCCGGCCAGGCAGACCAGCGCCACGTCGCGCTTCTCGAGCTCGGCGACGACCGCAAGGTCGAACGCCTCACGCGATTCGTAGCTCCGGTGATCGATGTGGAGCGCCTCGACCCCCGCCCGTTTCGCACGTTCCATCCCGAAGGCGTCCGACCTGTTCGAGATGACGACGGCGATCGTGGCGTCGAGCCGTCCGGCGGCGACGGCGTCGATGATCGCCTGCAGGTTGCTGCCGCGGCCGGAGATGAGGACGCCGATTCGTCGATTGCTCACCGAGCCTCCATCGATTCGCCTGCTAGACGTAGACGACCCGCCGGTCGCCTTCGACGACGTCGCCGATCACGGCCGCGTCCGGCTCGCCCGCCGCCGCGAACGCCGCGAGCGCCTGCTCGGCCGATTCCGAGGCCACGACGGCGACCATCCCGATCCCCATGTTGAACGTCCGGTGCATGTCGTCCTCGGGAACGCCGCCCGCGCGCCGGATGAAGTCGAACACCGGCGGCGCGGACCAGCCGTTCCGGACGATGCGGGCGGCGGTTCCCGGCGGCAGCGCCCTGGGCAGGTTGTTGGTCAGGCCGCCGCCGGTGACGTGCGCCAGCCCGCGGACCAGCCCCGGCTCGGACGCCAGCAGGGGCGACACCACCGGCAGGTACGAACGGTGGGGACGCAGCAGCTCGTCGCCGAGCCGCCGACCCAGTTCGTCCACCATCGCATCGATCCGCAGGTTCAGCTTGTCGAAGACGATCCGCCGCACGAGCGAAAACCCGTTCGTGTGCAGCCCGGACGACGGCAGTCCTATCAGCCGGTCGCCCGGCCGGATCCCGCGTCCGTCGATCAGCCGGCCGCGGTCGACGATTCCCACGATGAAGCCGGCCAGATCGTACTCCCCGTCCGCATAGAACCCGGGCATCTCCGCCGTCTCGCCGCCCAGCAGCGCGCAGCCGTTCCGCGCGCAACCGTCGGCGACGCCCCGAACCACCGCCGCCGCGACGTCCGGCGCCAGCCGCCCGGTGGCCAGGTAGTCGAGAAAGAAGAGCGGCCGGGCGCCCTGGACCAGAACGTCGTTCACGCAGTGGTTGACCAGATCGATCCCGACCGTGTCGTGCCGGCCCGCCAGGAACGCAACCTTCAGCTTGGTGCCGACCCCGTCGGCGCTCGCCACCAGCACCGGACGTTCGTACCGATCCAGGTCGGGCTGGAACAGGCCGCCGAAAGCGCCGATCTCCGACAGCACGCCGGGCGTGAACGTCTTCCGCGCCAGGTCGCCGATGCGGCCCACCATCCGGTTCGCCGCCGCGACGTCCACTCCCGACGATCGATAGTCCATCGTCAGAACTCCAGCACCCGGATCGCGGCCTCGGCCAGCGCGCGGGCGGCCGATCCTTCAGCCGCGTCCCAGTACGCGCGCCGCACTCGGGTGTAGAAACGCTCTTCGGCCAGATCCTCGTCCAGCATGTCGAACGCGTCGCGCAGCAGCAGCAGCGCGTCGTCGGGCGCCGCTCGTCCGGCGAGCGCCTCCTGCACGACGGCCGGCCGGCGCAGCGCGACCGTCCCGAGGGCGAGCGCCACCGGCGCCCGCGCCGGCGCGGCGGCGGACCGGCCTGTCTCGAACAGGGCGTCGAGCGCGGCCCGGCTGCCCTGCATGGCCAGCGCGGCCAGGCCGGACGCGGCGTTCCGCAGCAGCTCCCGACCGCCGTCTTCTGCGGTCTGCGCGCCGTAGCGCAGCGCGTCGATGACGTATCGCACCTGAACGGCGCAGTCAATCCCCAGCAGGCACGCGGTCGCCGCCACGATCGGCTGCTCCGCGTCCGACACGACCCCCTGCGCGGCGACGACGGCGCCGGCCGCCCGCCGATCGCCGATCTTGCCGAGTGCGAGCAGCGCATCGTCCTGCAACGAACCGCGCTGCGACGCGATGGCGATCAGCGCGTCGACGGCGTACTCGGCGCCGTGGTCGCCGAGCGCCTCGATCACCGCCGAACGGAAGTGCCCTTCCCCGCGGTCGATGTCGCGCGCCAACCGGGTGCGAACCGCCTCGGCGCCGTCGTGCGCCGCCAGCGCCCGCACGAGCGCCGGCCGGACGAACTCGGAGGTCTCGCGGTCGAGCGCGGCCAGCAGCCTCTGCGCCAGTCGTGGGTCCGGGGCATGCTCGAAGTAGCCGTACGCCGCCGCGCGCAGACGATCGTTGGGCGACCCGAGCGCCTCCTCGAACGCGCCGCGCGCGGCGGGGACGTTCAGGCCGTGCAGCAGGACCAGCGCGCGGAACTGCACGTAGCTGTCGTCGTGCTCGTGAACGGCGTGCAGCAGGACTGCGCCCGCCAGCGCGGGGTCCGCCCGGCGGACCGTTCGCGACGCCTCCATGCGCACCGCGTAGTCGAAGTCGCCGAGCTGGTCGACCGCGCGCCGCAGCCGCTCCGTCGAGTCCTGCGCCGAAACCTGCGCCGCCGCCAGGCCGGCCAGCAGTACGGCGGCCGGCGCGCCATGCGCCTCCCACCGGACGGTCATGGCTGGGAAGGCCGGCTCTCGTCTGGCAGCTTGAGCACCATCTGCATGTAGGCGTCGGCGTCCGATGGCGGGGCCACGCGGTACTGCCGCGTGTAGCAGGCGTCGCAGTAGTTGGGGTGCGCGGGACCGACCGCCTTCCGCAGACCGTCCAGGCTCAGGTACGAGAGGGTGTCCGCGCCGAGGTAGTCGCGGATCTCGTCCACGTCGTGCCGCGCGGCGATCAGCTCGTTGGGGTGCGGCGTGTCGATCCCGTAGTAGCAGGGCGACACGGTCGGCGGGCAGCTTATCCGCATGTGCACCTCGCGCGCGCCGGCCGCCCTGATCATGCCGACGATCTTCCGGCTGGTCGTGCCGCGCACGATCGAGTCGTCGACGAGCACGATCCGGTTCCCCTCGATGATGCTCCGCACGGTGTTGAGCTTCACCTTCACCTTGAGCCCCCGGATCGACTGGTGGGGCTGGATGAACGTCCGCCCTACGTAATGGTTGCGGATGAGCCCCATCCGCAACGGGACGCCCGACGCCTCGGCGTACCCCGCGGCGGCGCAGAGGCCCGAGTCGGGGATCGGGACGACGACGTCGGCCGCCGGCGCCGACTCTGCGGCGAGCAGCCGGCCCAGGTTGGTGCGCACCTCGTTGACGCTCCGGCCGAACACGTAGCTGTCCGGCCGTGCGAAATAGACGTGCTCGAAGACGCAGTGGGCCGGAGTCACCGCCGGAAACGGCCGGTACGACCGAAGTCCGCCGGCGCCGATCACCAGGACCTCGCCCGGCTCCACCTCGCGCTCGTACGTGGCGCCGATCAGGTCCATGGCGCACGTCTCCGAGCAGACGACCCAGGCGCCGCCCAGCCGGCCGAGCGCCAGCGGGCGGAACCCGTGCGGATCGCGCACCGCGATCAGGTTGTCCGGCGTCAGCATGACGAGGGAGAACGCGCCGGCGACCTGCGAGACCGACTCCACGATGGCGTCTTCCGCCTTCGCGGCGGTCGACCGGGCGTAGAGGTGCAGAATCACTTCGGTGTCGCTGTTGGTCTGGAAGATCGATCCCTGGCGCACCAGCTCGTCGCGCAGCGCCGGCGCGTTGACCAGATTGCCGTTGTGGCACAGCGCGATCTGGCCGTGCGAGCATTCGATCAGGATCGGCTGCGCGTTGACGACCCGGCTGTCGCCGAAGGTGGAGTACCGGACGTGGCCGATCGCCGAGCGGCCGGTCAACCCCCCCAGCACCCCTTCGTCGAACACGTCGCTGACCTGGCCCATCGCCCGGGACAGCCGCACCCGCCCGTCGTCGACCACCGCGATGCCGGCGCTCTCCTGACCCCGGTGCTGCAACGCGTACAACCCCAGGTACGTCATGTGGGAGGCGTCGTCGTGACCGTGGACGCCGAAGACGCCGCATTCGTCCCTGAACTTGTCCCGGTCCATGGCGCTGCGTCCTTACCCCTGCGCTTGCCCCTGCTCGAAATGCCGCGACAAGCCGGTTTCCCAGACCCGCTCGGCCTCCGCCAAAGGCACGTCGATCGCCGCCGGCCCGCCGACCGCAATGCGCAACCGCGTCCCGCCGGTGCGTCCTATCGCCCGTGCGGGAACGCCGTCCGCGGCCGCCCGGGCGAGGAGCTCGTCGGCGCGCCGGCCGGCCGCCGACACGACGACGCGCGACGCGGTCTCGCCGAACAGCGCGCCGTCCAGCGCAACGCCCGACGGCGGCCCGTCCGCCCCGCCCGGGATCGTCACGTCGACGCCGACTCCCCCGCTCTCGAAACAGCACTCGGCCAGAGCGACGGCGACGCCCCCCTCGGAGCAGTCGTGGGCCGACTCGATCAGCCGGCCGGCGGCGGCGTCCGCGAGCAGGCGCTGCAACGCGCGCTCGCGCGCCAGATCCAGCGCCGGCGGCCTTCCCCGCACCAGCCCGTGCACCACCTTCAGGTACTCGCTGCCGCCGATCTCGGCGCCCGGCGCTCCGAGCAGGACCACCGTCAACCCCTCGTCCGGAAAGACGCGGCCGATCAGGCGGCTCGCATCGTCGATCACGCCGACGACGCCGATCACCGGCGTCGGATGGATCGCGGCGCCGTCCGTCTCGTTGTACAGGCTCACGTTGCCGCCGGTGATCGGCGCGTCCAGCGCCGCGCACGCCTCGGCGATCCCGTCGATGGCGCCGGCGAGCTGCCACATCACGTCCGGCCGCTCCGGACTGCCGAAGTTCAGGCAGTTGGTGGCCCCCGCGGGAACGGCCCCCGCGCAGGCGACGTTGCGCGCCGACTCGGCGACCGCCAGCATCGCGCCCTGACGAGGATCAAGGTAGCAGTAGCGGCCGTTGCCGTCCACCGAGAACGCCAGCGCCCGGGCCGTGCCCTTGATGCGGACCACGCCGGCTCCCATCCCGGCCGGCGCGAGGGTGTTCGTCCGCACCATGTGGTCGTACTGCCGGTAGACCCAACGCTTGCTCGCCACCTGCGGGGAGGCGAGCAGCCGCATGAACGTGTCGGCCGGCGCCGGCGGTTCGCCCAGCGCCGCCGGATCGAGCGTCCGGCGCTCCGCAAGGTCGCCGGGCGGCCGGGCGGGACGGTCGTACAGCGGCCCGTCGTCCGCCAGCGCCCGGTTCGGGATCTCGGCCACGACGGCGCCGCCGCTCAGCACCCGCAGCAGCCCGTCGCCGGTCACGCGCCCGATCCGCACGGCATGGAGATCCCACTTGCCGAAGATCCGCTCCACCTCCGCCTCGCGTCCCCGCCGCACGACGAACAACATCCGCTCCTGCGACTCCGACAGCATGATCTCGTACGGCGTCATCCCGGCTTCGCGCTGGGGGACGTGCTCGACGTCGATCTCGATGCCCGTCCCGCCGCGGGCGCCCATCTCGCACGTCGAGCAGGTGAGGCCGGCGGCGCCCATGTCCTGGATTCCGATCAGCGCGTCGGTCCGCATCGCCTCCAGGCAGGCTTCGAGCAGCAGCTTCTCCATGAACGGGTCGCCCACCTGCACGTTCGGCCGCTTCTCGGCGGAGGAGTCGTCGAACTCGGCCGAGGCCATCGTCGCGCCGTGGATGCCGTCCCGCCCCGTCTTCGCGCCGACGTAGTACACCGCGTTCCCGGCCCCTTCCGCCCGCCCCTTGATCAGCGCGTCGGCCCTGGCGACGCCCAGGCAGAAGACGTTGACGAGCGGGTTGCCCCGGTAGCTCTCGTCGAACGCGATCTCGCCGCCGACCGTCGGGACGCCGATGCTGTTCCCGTAGCCGGCGATCCCGGCCACCACCCCTTCGGCGATCCGGCGGGTCTCCGGGTCGTCCGGCGGCCCGAACCGCAGCGAATCGAGCAGGGCGATCGGCCGGGCCCCCATCGTGAAGACGTCGCGGATGATCCCGCCGACGCCGGTCGCCGCCCCCTGGTACGGCTCGATGAACGACGGATGGTTGTGCGACTCGATCTTGAAGACCGCCGCGAGGCCATCGCCGACGTCGATCGCGCCGGCGTTCTCGCCCGGCCCCTGCAGCACGCGGGGGCCGGCGGTCGGGAGCTTGCGCAGATGCAGGCGGGAGCTCTTGTAGCTGCAGTGCTCGGACCACATCACGGAGAAGACGCCGAGTTCGGTCAGGTTCGGCTCGCGCCCCAGGACTTCGACCGCCCGCCGGTACTCGCCGGCCGTCAGGCCGTGCGCCTCGATCGTGGCGGCGTCGATCATCGCTGCCGGCCTCGCGCGCGCCGGTCAGCTCGGCCGGGCCGCCGACGCGGCGGCCGAGACGGCCGACTCGAGGACGACCCGTCCGTCGGCGCTGCCGAGCGCGGTTTCGCACGCCCGCTCGGGGTGGGGCATCAGGCCGACCACGTTGCGGGCTTCGTTGCAGATCCCGGCGATGGCGCCGACCGACCCGTTGACGTTCCAGGCGTCGTCCAGCGCGCCCGACGGCGCGGCGTACCGGAAGACGACCCGGCGGCCCGCCTCCAGCGCGGCGACCGTCGCCGCGTCGGCGTAGTAGTTCCCCTCGCCGTGGGCGATCGGGAGCCGCAGCACCTGCCGCGCGCGCGCGCCGCGCGTGAACGGCGTGTCGGTCTGCTCCACGCGGACATGCGCCTGTTCGCAGATGAACTTGAGGCCGCGGTTCCGCAGCATCCCGCCGGGCAGCAGGCCGGCTTCGAGCAGCACCTGGAAACCGTTGCAGATCCCGAGCACCGGACCGCCGGCGTCGGCGAACCGGACCACCGCGCCCATGACCGGCGACAGCCGGGCGATCGCCCCGCAGCGCAGGTAGTCGCCGTACGAGAACCCGCCGGGCAGGATCACCGCGTCGGCGCCGCCGAGACTCGACTCCTTGTGCCAGACGAACGCCGCCTCCTGGCCGAGCACGCGCCTTACGGCATGGTGGGCGTCGTGATCGCAGTTCGAGCCGGGGAAGACGACGACCGCGAACTTCACCCGTCCACCTCCACCCGGTAGCTCTCGATCACCGGGTTGGCCAGTAGCTGGTCCGCCGCCTCGGCCGCCAGCGTCCGGGCCTCGTCGGCGGTCGGCGCGTCGAGGTCGAGCTCGAAGTACTTCCCCTGCCGGACGTTCCGCACCGACGCGTAGCCGAGGGCGCGCAGGGCGTCGGCGGTCGTCTTCCCCTGCGGATCGAGAATCGAAGGTTTCAGGGTGACGAAGACCTTCGCCTTCATTTCAGGCTCCCGCCGGGACCTCGCTCGCGCCGGCCGGCGCCGCCGCGCCGAATACCCTCTCGAAAATCGTGTCGACGTGCCGAAGCTGCACCGTCAGGTCGAACGTCCGGTCGATCTCCTCGCGCGTCATCACTTGCATGACGTCCGGATCGTCCAGCAGCAGCCCCTTGAACTCCGCGCGCTCGTCGTGCGAGCGCATCGCGTTGCGCTGCACCCAGACGTAGGCTTCCTCCCGCGATACGCCGCGCTGCGCAAGCTGGAGCAGCAGGGCGCCCGAGAAGATCACGCCGCGGGACCGGTCCAGGTTCTCGCGCATCCGGTCCGGGTGGATCACGAGGCCGCGGACGATGCGCGTGAAGCGCCGGACCATGTGGTCGAGCAGGCAGAAGCCGTCGGGCAGGATGATCCGCTCCACCGACGAGTGCGAGATGTCGCGCTCGTGCCACAACGCGACGTTGTCGAGCGCCGCCATGGCGTTGGCGCGCAGCAGCCGGGCCAGCCCCGTCACCTGCTCGCAGCCGACCGGGTTCCGCTTGTGCGGCATCGCCGACGAGCCTTTCTGTCCCTTGGCGAACGGTTCCTCGACCTCGCCGATCTCCGTCTTCTGCAGGCCGCGGACCTCCAGCGCGAACTTCTCCAGGGACGCGCCGGTGATGGCCAGCGCCGCGGCCAGCTCCGCGTGCCGGTCGCGCTGGACGATCTGGGAGCTCGCCGGCGACGGCTCGAGGCCGAGGCGCTCGCAGACGCTGCGCTCTATCGCCGGGTCGAGGTGCGCGTAGGCGCCGACCGCCCCCGAAATCTTGCCGACGCTGACGACGTCGCGGGCGCGCGTCAGCCGCGCCCGGTCGCGCCGCAGTTCCTCGAACCAGACGGCCAGTTTCAAGCCGAACGTGATCGGCTCGGCGTGCACGCCGTGGGTCCGCCCGATCATCGGCGTCCGGCGGTGCTCCAGGGCGCGCTCCCGCACGGCTTCCGCGAGGCGGTCGAGGTCGCCCAGCAGCGCGTCGCACGCCGCGCGAAGCTGGAGCGCCAGGGCGGTGTCGACCACGTCGGACGAGGTCAGGCCGAAATGCAGCCACCGGGCCGACGGCCCGACGCGCTCGGCCACCGCCGTCGTGAACGCGATGACGTCGTGCCGCGTCGTCCGTTCGATCTCCTCGACCCGCGCCGCGTCGACCGCTCCCTTCTCGCGGATGTCGCGCGCCGCCTCGGCCGGGATCAGACCATGCTCCGCCATCACCTCGGCCGCTGCCGTCTCGACGCGCAGCCACGTCTCGTACCGGCGCTGGTCGTTCCAGATCCGCCCCATCTCCGCCGGCGTGTACCGCGGGATCATCGGCAGGCCTCCGCCGCCGGCCCGCCCGCGGACGCCGGCGCCGCGAGCGGCGGTCCGGCGGTCCACGCGGCCAGATCGACGGCGGGCGCCGCCCGGTCCTGGCGCGCCGCCACCACCTGCACGTCGCCGCGTCCGCAGGCGGCCAGCGCCTCGCGGCAGGTCATCTCGGCGATTTCCGGCACGTTGTTCACGCGGCTCAGGTGGACGAGGACGATGCAGCGCACCGCCGGCCCGAGGTCCCGGCGGACGAAGTCGGCCAGCGCCTCGTTGGAGAGGTGGCCGCTCGCGCCGGCGATCCGGGCCCGCGTCGAGGCGTCGTACGGGCTGACCCGCAGCAGGTCGACCGCATGGTTCGACTCGACGACCAGCACGCGGCAATCGCGGAACCGCTCGACCATCTCGGCCGAGATCGCGCCGACGTCGGTGGCGAAGCCGATCGCGCCGCCGGACGTCTCGATCCGGAACGCGACGGTCTGCGACGCGTCGTGCGGAACCGCGAACGGCACGAGCCGGCACCCGCACAGGTCGAGCGGGCGCCGCAGCGTCAGCTCCCGCCAGTCGTGCAGACCGCTCACGCCCCACTCGTCCCGGACCGCCGCGGTCGAATAGACCGGCACGGCGTAGCGCCGCGACAGGATCCGCGCGGAGCGCGTATGGTCACCGTGCGCATGCGTGATCACGATGGCGCCCAGCGCCGCGGGATCGGCCCCTGCCCGCGCCAGCCGCCGCTCGACCTCCCGGCCGCTCAACCCGGCGTCGAGCAGCACGCGGCCGCCACCGTTCTCCAGCAGCGTCGCGTTGCCCGCGCTGCCGCTCCCGAGCACCGTCAGTCGGACCGCGATCGCCGTGCTCCCTTGTGCTCCCTCGTTGCGCCCGCCGCCTACCCGAGGTCGAGCTGGCCCGCGGACGGCGCGCCGCCGCCCTCCGGACCGACCACCGTGGCCGCGAGGTTGCCGTTCGAGAACAGGTCCGCCGCCACACGCTGCACGTCGGCGGCGGCGACGCCGTCCAGGCGGTCCAGGCTCTCGTCCAGATCGATCTGCCGGCCGAAATAGATCTCCGAGCGCGCGAGCTGCGACATCCGGTTCGTGGTGCTTTCCAGGCCGAGCACCAGGTTCCCCTTCAGGTGGTCCTTGGCGCGTTGCAGCTCGCCGGCCGCGATCGGCCGGTCCCGGAGGTCCCGCAACTCGGCCACCACCAAGTCCACGACCTCCGGCGTCGAAGCCGCGTCGCACCCCGCGTAGACCGTCAGCATGCCGGCGTCGCGGTACGACTCCAGGCCGCTGCTCACCGCGTACGCCAGCCCGCGCTTCTCACGGACGTTCTGGAACAGCCGCGAACTGATCGAGCCGCCGAGCACCGTGTTCAGCACGTAGCCGGCGTACCGGTCGTCGTGCCCCTGCGCGTGCGCCTGCGTCCCCAGGCAGACGTGGCTCTGCTCGATCTCCTTGCTCCGAACCACGACGCCCGCCCGCGCGGTGGGCGAGGTTTCGTCCGCCGGCTCCTCCGCCGCCGGCAGGTCGCCGAACGCCCGGCCGATCAGGTCGCGGACCGCGGCGTGCTCGACGTTGCCGGCGGCGGCGACCACGAGGTTGCCCGCGACGTACGCCCGGCCGAAGTACGCCCGCAGCGCGGCGTCGGTGATGCCGCCGACCGAAGCGGGCGACCCGAGGATGGAGCGCCCCAGCGGGTGATCGGGCCAGAAGCTGCGGGTGAACAGCTCGTGGACGAGGTCGTCCGGCATGTCCTCGACCATCTTGATCTCTTCGAGGACCACCTTCTTCTCCCGCTCGACGTCGTCGGGGCGGAACGCCGGCCGCCGCAGCAGGTCGGCCAGCAGGTCGACGGCGCGCGGGAGGTGCTCGTCGAGCACCTTGACGTAGTAGCTGGCGAACTCCTTCGCCGTGAACGCGTCGAGCTGACCGCCCATCGAATCGACCTGCTGCGCGACCTCCTCGGCGGTCCGGCTGGCGGTTCCCTTGAACAGCATGTGCTCGGTGAAGTGGGCGATCCCGGCGTCGGCTTCCCCTTCGTGGCGCGAGCCGCGCCGCAGCCAGACGCCGAGGCTGACCGACCGCACGTCGGGCATCGACTCGGTCAGGAGACGGAGCCCGTTGTCGAAGATGCAGCGCTTGATCACGTCCGAGAAAGCCTCTCCGGCAGGTCCGCCGGGCCGCAAGCCACGCACATGTTAACATCCGGAGCCTTCCCCCGAGCCGGATGCGGCGCCCGTCGATGGACAGGGATCTCGAGCAGTCCGTGAATGCAGCAGAGCGTTCGCCGCCGGACGCCAAGCTCGATCTCGCCGGCCTCGATCCGGCCGAGCTGGCGGCGGCGGTCGCAGCGCGCGGCGGGCGGCCGTTCAACGCCCGCCAGATCGCCCGCTGGATCCACCGGCGGGACGTGACCGACTTCCGGCGGATGACCGACCTGCCGGCGCCTCTCCGCGCTACGCTCGCGAGGGAGTGCGCCTGTTCCGCGCCGGCCGTCCTCCGCGCCGACCGGTCCGACGACGGGACCGCGAAGCTCCTGCTCGGCCTGGGCGACGGCCGCCGGGTGGAGGCGGTGTTCATCCCGGACACCCCCCGCATGACGTTCTGCGTCTCGACCCAGGTCGGCTGCGCGATGCGGTGCGGATTCTGCCTCACCGGCCGGATGGGGCTCGTGCGGAACCTCTCGGCCGGGGAGATCGCCGGGCAGGTCCGCGTGCTGGCGCGCCGGTTCGAGCTGATCGGCGCCCCCTTCAACGTGGTGCTGATGGGAATGGGCGAGCCGCTGCACAACTACGACGCGACGATGAAGGCGCTCCGCATCCTCACCGACCCGGACGGACTCGCCCTGCCGCCGCGGCGGATCACCCTGTCGACGGTCGGGACGCCGCCGGCGCTGGAGCGGCTGGCGGCGGAGCCGGTGATGCCGAACCTCGCCGTCTCGCTGCACGCCGCCACCGACGAGCTGCGCGAACGGCTCGTGCCGGTGAACCGGAAGCACCGGCTCGGCGACCTGATCGAGGCGTGCCGCCGGTTCCCGGCCGGACGGCGGCGCCGGATCACGTTCGAGTACGTGCTGCTGGCCGGCGTCAACGACTCCGCGGCCGACGCGGCGCGCCTGGCCCGGCTGCTGACGGGGATGCGGCCGAAGGTGAACGTGATCCCGCTCAACGAAGCGCCCGGCGTCCCGTACCGCCGGCCGTCCGACGGCCGGATCGACCGGTTCGCCCGAACGCTTTCGGCGCGCGGCGTGACGGTGACGGTCCGCAAGAGCCGGGGCCGCGACATCCGGGCGGCGTGCGGGCAACTGATCGTCGAAGGCCCGCGGCGGTCGGCGGCCCAGCAGGTCGCCGCGCGGATTCACTCTTCTCCGTCGTCGTCACCGCCGTCCCCGACGACCTCGCCCGTGACCGACTCCCCCGCGCCGGTGATCCGCACCCGGACGCGCCGGTTGTCGGGCGTCCCCGGCGGGACCCGGACCTTCAGGTAGTTGTCCGTCACCACCACGGCGCCTCCCTCGGTCGTAAGCCCGCTGCGGACCGAGCCAAGCTGCGAAGCGCGGAACGCCGCGGCCAGCGCCGCCCCGACCCGCCGCACCGCGCGGCCCCGCTCGCGGACGACCGGCCCCGGAACCTTGCCCGGCAGCCGGACCGCATCGACGCCGGGCCGGTCCGAGTACGGGAAGACGTGCAGATAGGTCAGCGGGCTGGCTTGCAGGAACGCGGCGTTGTGCGCGGCGTCGGCGTCGGTCTCGCCGGGGAAGCCGACGATCACGTCCGACCCGATCCCGGCGTCCGGCAGCCGGTCGCGGATGCCCGACACCAGCCGCCGGTAGCCGGCGCTGGTGTACGGGCGCCGCATCGCCCGCAGGACCCGGTCGCTGGCGTGCTGCAGCGGGAGGTGGAAGTGGGGCGCGAACCGCCCGCTGCGGGCGACGAGATCGACCACTTCGGGCGAGCAGTCCATCGGCTCGAGCGAGCTCAGCCGGAACAGGACCGACGACCGGTGCGCATCGAGCAGGCGGAGCAGGTCGCCGAGCGTGCGGCGCGGCGTCAGGTCGCGGCCGTACGAGCCGAGATGCACCCCGGTGACGGCGACCTCCCGGAACCCGGCGGCGGCGACTGCGTCGAGCTCGGCCGCCACGCGGGCGAGCGGCGCGCTCCGCCCGCCGCCGCGCGTTGACGGGATGATGCAGTAGGCGCACGTCTGGTCGCACCCGGTCTGCACGCGCAGCGTGTATCCCGTCCGTCCGGCCGCGCCCGGCCGGACGACGTCGCCGCACGCCCCGTCGCCGGCGCCGAACCGCTCGGCGGTCGTCCGCTCGACGTCAAGCAGCAGCCGGTCCGCCAGCCGCTCCTTGCCGCGGTTGCCGACGACCTGCGTCACGCCGGGGAGCGCCGCGAGCTCCGCGGCGGCGCGCGTCGCGTAACAGCCGGTCGCCACGATCCGCGCCGCCGGGTTGGTCCGGGCGATCCGCCGGATCGTCTGGCGCGCGCCCTGATCGGCCGCCGCCGTCACCGAACAGGTGTTCACCACCACCAGATCGGCCTCGCCCGGCGGGGCCGCCCGCCCCCCGAGGGCGCGCAACTGCCGCTCGACGTCGATCGAGTCGGCCTGGTTCACCCGGCACCCGAACGTCACGACGGCGTACTTCACGGCGGCAAGTATACCGGCCCCGCCCGCGCAGCCCGTGGCGGAGGTCCCCGCTGCATTCGAGCAGCGATGCATCCCGCCTGACTGCGTTGTTCGTCGGTTGCGTATGCCCGATATGCGCCCTCCTCACGCCTTGTCAGACGGGCGCCTCGCCGCTCTCGGCGCCCCGCGGGGTTCCACCACGGACTGTGAAAGGAGTCGTCGTGAGCCATCTGGAGAAAGTCGAAACGGAAATGTCGCGCGGGAGGTTCGGCAGGGCGCTGCGCCTTCTGGCGGAGGCCGGCGTGCAGCAGCGTTCGCAGCGCCGTTCGTCGTACCGCGTTCTGACCGCCCAGATCCTGCAATTGATGGGGAACAACGAGAAGGCGGAGTTGCTGGCCAGAACCGGACTCCGGTCGACCGACCGCACGCGCGCCACCGACGCGCGGTGCCTGAACGTCCTCGCTGTGGCCGCCTTCGAGCACGGACAGTTCAAGCGCAGCCTCGGATTCTTCCAGCGGGCGCGATCCGCGGCGGCGGACGCGCACGACGTGGAGCAGACCTGCCGGATTCTCCTGGACCTGGTGGCGCATTTCGCCGACTCGCTGCCGGCGGAAGCCGCCGCCGCGGCGATGGACGCCTGCGCGAGCGCCGTGTCGCGCCTCGGTCACCCGCACGTGGACGCGCGGTACCACATCATCTTCGCGGGCCTGCAGGCGAAGCGCGGGTCGCACGGCCAGGCCGCGGCGCATCTGCGCGCGGCGGAGCTGTCGCTCTCGGCCCGCCCCAACGCCTGGCTGGAAGGGCTGCTGGCTCTGAGCGCGTCGACCATCCGCGCCTTGAACGCCGACTTGGGCGGCGGCCTGAGCCTCGCCCGGCGAGCGCTCGATCGATCGCGGGTGTCCGGTCACGCGCGGACGAAGGCGGGCGCGTTCGCGAACCTCGCGTACCTGACGCTGTGGGACGGCGAGATAGACGCAGCCGAAGCGCACTGCCGCGACGGACTCGCCCTGGCCGCGGACATGCTCGACGTTCGCATCGCGCTGCTCGACACCCTCGCCCAGGTGGAGCTGGCCCGAGGGCGCTGGTCCGAATGCGGCGCGCTGCTGTCGCGCATCGACGGCGAGCTGCCGTGCGGCGACGGCTTCCGGCCGTCCTGGTACGAGCTGGCGTCCGTCGTGACGCACGCCCGGCTCCAGCTGCAACAGAAGAACTGGGCAAGCGGCCTGTCGATCTGCCGCAACGGCATGGCGATCTCCGACGAGCGCGGCGACCACCTCCACGGCATCTCCCTCCGCGTGCTCGGCGCCGACGCCCTGATCGAGCTGCGCCGGCCGGACGAGGCTTCCGACTGGATCATCCAGGCGGCGCGGCAAGCCGAGGATGCGCCGATCGCCGTCTACGCGGAAGTCGAACGGGGGCGGGCCGCGCTGGTGGCGCGCACGGCCGGACCCGCGGCCGCGCGCCGGCGGTTCGAGCGCGCGCTGCGTCTGCTGGACGCCGAAGGCGGAATCGCCGTCCGGATGGACGCGGCGGGCAGCTACCTCCGCACGATGCGGCCGGTCAACGAGGAGTTGCGGCGCAGGTTGCGGGCGCGGCCCCACGATCTCGGACCGCTCGTGGCCGCGACGCTGCCGGGCACGGAGACCGGGCGGAAGCCGGCCGGCCCGCATGCGCCGAACCGCCATCCGGCCGGACTGGCGCAGGCGGCGCCGCTGATCCATCTGGCGAGAAACACGGACCTGCTCGCACGGGAAACGTTCGTCCTGCTCCGCGAGTCGGGCTGCGCCGAATCGCTCGCCGTGATCGAGAAGGACGGCGGCCGGGTGACGCGCGTCCCGGCGCACGAGGGATGGACCGCCGACCAGGCCGCCCGGGCGAGCCGAGCCGCCGCGGGCGTCGTCGCCATCCCGACCGGCGCATCGAAAGGCCGCGACGTGTCGGTGGTCGCCGCGCCGCGGGACGGCGTGCAGTCGCGGACGCTGGTGCACGACGTCAAGCTGGTCGTCGAGAAGGTCCGGATCCTGGCGTCGCTGCACGAGCGGGAGCGCGCGAGAGGGTCGGGATGGCCGCCGAACCTCGCGCCGGTGCGCGACGACGGCGTGTTCGCCTGCGACAGCATGACCCGGCTGGTGGCGCTGGCGCGGCGCGTGGCGGCCGGCGACGAAGCGGTGCTGATCACCGGCGAGACCGGCACCGGCAAGGAGATGATCGCCCGGATCATCCACCGCCACTCCGCGCGGGCGAACCGCGACTTCGTGCCGTTCAACTGCACCGGGGTGCCCCGGGAGATGGTCGAGAGCCACCTGTTCGGCCACCGGCGCGGCGCCTTCACCGGCGCGCGGGACGACTCGCAGGGCGTCATCCGCGCGGCCAGCGGCGGCACGCTGCTGCTCGACGAGGTGGGCGAGCTGGAGCTGAGCCTGCAACCGAAGCTCCTGCGCTTCCTAGACCGCCAGGAGGTCCACCCGCTCGGCGAGCCGCGGCCCGTCAGCGTGAGCGTCCGGGTCATCGCCGCAACGAACGCCGACATCGATCGGCTGGTGCAGGCCGGGCAGTTCCGGGAGGACCTGTACTACCGCCTGAACATCATCCGGCTCGACGTGCCGCCGCTGCGGGAGCGCCGCGAGGAGATCCCGCCGCTCGTCCACCATTTCCTCCGTCAGTTCGGCGCGGCGCGCGGCCGGCCGAACCTGACGATGACCGACGACGCGCTGGAATGCCTGATCCTGTACGAATGGCCGGGGAACGTCCGGCGGCTGGCGAACGAGGTGCGGCGGGCGGTGGCGCTGGCCGACGGCGACGGGCCGATCGACCGGGAGCTGCTCTCCCCCGAGGTGGCCGGCGCGGCCGGAGCCGCATCCGAAGCGTCCCCCGGCGCAACGGACGACCGCGAGGTGCGCATCCGCACCGATCAGCCGCTCGCCGATGCGGTCGTGCAGGTCGAACGCGCCATGATCCGCCGCGCGCTCGACGCCGCCGGCGGGAACGTTGCGGCGGCGGCGCGGATGCTCGGCGTCTCCCGCAAGGGGCTGGCGTTCAAGCGCCGGCGGCTCGAAACCGGATGAAACCGGCGCACGGAAAGCGTAAACTGCCGGATGATCCGTTTCCAGGAGGTGATCGCATGGCGCGACGGCGTGTTTCCGCCTTGATCAGCGTGACCGCGGCCGCATGTCTTGCCGTCCTTGCCGCCCCCGCCGCGGCGGGGCAGACCGGCGCGGCCGGCGGCTGGACGGCGCCGCGGCTGCCGGACGGCCGCCCCGACCTGCAAGGGGTGTGGGACTTCCGCACCGTCACGCCGCTGGAGCGTCCCGACGAGTTCGCCGGCCGGCGGACGCTGACCGACGAGGACGAGGCGGCGCTGGTGGCGCGGGCGCTCGACCGGCAGATCGACCGGCCGCCCGCGCCGGGCGACGTGGGCGGCTACAACCAGTTCTGGATGGACCGGGGGACCAGCGTCGACGCGGAGCGCCGCACGGCGCTGATCGTCGACCCGCCCGACGGCCGGCTCCCGCCGCTGGCGCCCAACGCCGTGCGGCAGGTCGGCTCGCTGCGGGCGGACCTCCCCGGCCGGCGGCCGGTGCGGTACCGCAGCGGCGGGCTGCGCGCGGACGGTCCGGAGGACCGGGGCGTCTCCGAGCGCTGCCTCGTCGGGTTCAACACCGGTCCCCCGGTGCGGCCGGGCGGCTACAACAACAACCTGCAACTGTTCCAGACCTCCGACCACGTGGTCATCCTGCACGAGATGGTCCACGACGCGCGCATCGTGCCGCTCGACGGACGCCCGCCGCTGCCGGCGGCCATCCGGCAGTGGATGGGCGACTCGCGCGGGCGGTGGGACGGCGACACGCTCGTCGTCGAGAGCGGGAACTACACCGGCAAGACCGCCAGCTTCGGTCCCGACGGCGTCACCGCTTGGGGGTCCGGCCTCACCCTCCGGCTCACCGAGCGGTTCACCCGGGTGGCCGAGAACGTACTGCTGTACGAATACACCGTGAACGACCCCGTGACGTTCACGCGGCCGTTCACCGTCGCCCTGCACATGCGGCGCGGCGCGGCGCCGATCTACGAGTACGCCTGCCACGAAGGGAACTACGGTCTGCACGCCATCCTCGCCGGCGCGCGGGCCGAGGAGCGGGAGGCCGGGCCGGCGCCCCGAGCCATCCCCCCGAGATGAGATCCGGGGCTTCCCGCGCAGGCTGGCGGACCGCTCGTTGCAATCGGCTACAATGCCTCCCTTCACTGGAGGAGGAAAGACGATGACACGCAACAAGTCGTTCAGTTTCGTCCTGCTGGCGGCGGTGTTCGCCGGCGGTTTCGCCGCGGGGCAGCTGGCGCAGCCGGCGGGCGTGGCGCGCGCGCAGTCGGGCAGCGTGTACGAGCTGCGGACCTACACGGCGATGCCCGGCAAGCTCGGCGATCTGCAGGCCCGGTTCCGGAACCACACGGTGCGGCTGTTCGAGAAGCACGGGATGAAGAACGTCGGCTACTGGGCGCCGACCGACGCGCCGGCCTCCGACGACACGCTGATCTACATCCTGGAGCACGCCAGCCGGGACGCGGCCACCGCCAGCTGGGACGCGTTTCGCGCCGACCCGGACTGGCAGGCGGCCTACCAGGCCTCGCAGCGGGACGGACGGCTGGTCAGCAACGTCGATGCGGTCTTCATGCAGGCGACCGACTATTCCCCGATGCAGTAGGAGCGGCCTGCGCAGCCCGGGGTGGAGGATGGCATGCGAAATCGTCTGACGCTCGCGGCGCTGGCCTGCGCCGCCGCCGCCTGGGTCGGCGCGCCCGTCATGGCGCAGGTCCGGCAGGTCGAACCGGTCTCCGACGCGATGCTGCAGGACCCCGACCCGGCCGACTGGCTGAACTGGCGGCGGACGCTGGACGGCTGGGGGCACAGCCCGCTCGACCAGATCGACACGACGAACGTGGGCGAGCTGCAGCTGGTCTGGTCGTGGGGGATCGAGCCGGGCGTTTCCCAGACGACGCCGCTGGTGCACGACGGCGTGATGTACGTCGCCAACCCGGGCAACGTGGTGCACGCGCTCGATGCGCGCAACGGCGACCTGCTCTGGGAGCACCGGCGCGAGATCGACGAGGGGCGGCGCACCGCGGCGCAGATGCGGAGCCTCGCCATCTACGGGGACCTGATCATCCTGAACACGGTCGACGCCCACACGGTCGGCCTCGACGCGCGGACCGGCGAAGTCCGCTGGGACGTGGCGGTCGGCGCGGAAGGGGCCGGGTACAGGTTCACGAGCGGCCCGATCGTCGCGGACGGCGTCATCGTCACCGGGCTGACCGGCTGCGGCCGCTATCGGGACGACACCTGCTACATCGTCGGCCTCGACGCGCGGACCGGGCGGGAGTTGTGGCGGACCTCCACGGTGGCGCGGCCGGGCGAGCGGGGCGGCGACACCTGGGGCGACCTGCCGGTGATGTTCCGGGCCGGGAGCGACGCCTGGATCCCGGGCAGCTACGACCCGGCGACGCAGCTCGTCTACTGGGGCACCGCGCAGGCCAAGCCGTGGTCGCGCGCCGCCCGCGGCACCGACGGCGACGCGCTCTACACCAACTCCACGCTGGCGCTGAACCCGGCGACCGGCGAGCTGGAGTGGTACTACCAGCACCTGCCCGGCGAGTCGCACGACATGGACGAGACGTTCGAGCGCGTGCTGGTCGACTACGACGGGCGGCGGTCGGTCTTCACCATGGGCAAGCTGGCCATCCTCTGGGAGCTCGACCGGGAGACCGGGCGGTTCGTCCGCGCCACCGATCTGGGCTACCAGAACCTGGTCGACGTCGACCCGGAGACCGGACAGGTCGCCTACCGCGACGGGATGGTGCAGGAGGTGGGCGAGGTGATTCACTTCTGCCCGAGCACCGGCGGCTTCAAGAGCCTCCGCGCCATGTCCTACCACCCGGGGACCGAGGCGTTCTACGTTCCGCTCAACCTGAACTGCGAGACGGCGGCGTTCCTGGGCGTGGAGTTCCGCGAGGGGGGCGGCGGGACCGGCGGCGTCCGCGACAAGCAGTACCACCACCACCCGAAGAGCCCGAACGAGATGGGGGAGCTGGCGGTGGTCAGCCGGACGGGCGAGACGCTCTGGAGCCGGCGCCGCCCCACGCCGTACAACACCGCGGCGCTGACCACGGCCGGCGACTTGGTGTTCGTCGGCGACTGGGACCGCTACGTGTTCGCGTACGACGCGCGGAGCGGCGAACAGCTCTGGCGCACGCGGCTGCCGACGATGGCGAACGGCTTCCCCGTCACGTACGCGGTGGACGGCAGGCAGTACGTCGCCCTGGGCGCCGGACCGGCGGTCGGCGGATCGAGCTGGGCGACCCTGATTCCCCTGGAGCTGTTCCCGGAGAAGCGGAACCCGCGGGGGGCCGGCAACGGGATCTACGTGTTCGCGCTGCCGTAGCGGATCGTCGAAACCGGAGCCTGCATCGCCTGCCGGAGGATTCGGCCCGCCGATCCATGCGCCCTCGAGCAGTTCAGGAACGGCTACCCGATGGCGCGTTGCCTGCTGCTCTTCGGGGGAGACCGCCGGGAGGATCGGAACGGCATCGAGCTGTTGCCGGTGACCGAAGCGCTGGCCGACCCGGCGGACGTACTGACGCAGCCTCCGCCAAGTTCAGCATGACAGGCGGCGGACGGCCCGTCACACGGCGTCGGTCTTTCCGGGCGCCTTGCCTCCGCCGGGTCTTCGGTCCCGGGCGGGCAGCACGCGCAAGCTGTCGCCGGGCCGCCACCCTTCTTTCTGCAGGAGGCGGACTGCGGCCGCGTTGATGGTGGCTTCGCTGGCGGCGTACTCCGTGCTCTGCCGCGCGGTTCCGAGCTGATTGCCGCTGCCGCGGAGGTGCACCACCAGCCAGGCGGCGCGCTTGCCTGCGCCGGCGCGGCGGCGCTCGACCGGTTGCGACGCGCAGTCGAGCGCGTCACCGGGCCGCAGCGGCTCGGCGTGCAGCGCTTCCAGCAAGGCGCGGGTCAGGGCGTTCCCACGCGCGGGCGCCGGTTCGTGGGCCGGCTTGCCCAATCCGCGGCGCTGCGTCACGTATCGCCGCCGGGCGGCGGCGAAGCTCCTGAGGTCACCCATCGCGCGAGGCTCATCATAAACCGGCCGTGCGGTACACTCGCCCGGCAGTGGGCGTCGAGGCGCGGAAACCGTCCGGGCGCGCGTCGCGCGTCGATGCCGTCCGTCTCGCGGTGGTCGTCTTCGCCGGCGCCGCGCTCTGGATCGTCCCGGCTCCGGACGGCGTGTCGCCGAGGGCGTGGCGGCTCTTCGCCGTCTTCGTCGCCACGATGGCCGGGATCGTCCTGCGGCCGATGCCGATGGGCGCAACGGCGTTCGTGGCGACCGCCTTCGCCGTGCTCTCCGGCGCGCTGACGATCGCGGAGGCGACGGCCGGTTTCGGCGCGCCGGTGGTCTGGCTGGTGGTGTCGGCGTTCTTCATCGCCACCGCCTTCGTCCGGACCGGGCTCGGCGCGCGCATCGCGTACCACTTCCTGCGCGTTCTGGGGAAGCGGAGCCTCGGACTGGCGTACGGGTTCGTCGCCGCCGACCTGGTCCTGGCGCCGGCCATCCCCAGCAACACGGCGCGCGCCGGCGGCGTCATCCACCCGATCCTCAAGTCGCTCTGCGCCTCGCTCGGCAGCGACGCCGCGCGCGGCGCCGAGCGGCGGATCGCCGCCTATCTGACGCTGACCGCCTATCAGAGCGTGGTGGTGACCAGCGCGATGTTCCTCACCGCGATGGCGGCGAACCCGCTCGCCGCCGAGCTGGCGGCGCAGCAGGGGGTGGAGATCACCTGGACGCTCTGGGCCGCCGCGGCGTTCGCGCCCGGCATGCTGAGCCTCGCGCTCGTGCCGCTGCTGATCCACCGCCTGCATCCCCCCGAGATCACCCACACCCCCGAGGCGCCGCAACTGGCGCGGAGGCGGCTCCGCGAGATGGGCCGGATGACGCGGGGCGAATGGATCCTTCTGGCGATCTTCGTCCTGCTCCTCGGCTTCTGGATCGGCGGCGGGGCGCTCGGCGTCAGCGCCGCGGCGACGGCCATGGGCGGCGTGGCGGCGATGCTGATCACGGGCGTCCTGAGCTGGGAGGACGTCCTCGAGGAGCGAAGCGGGTGGGATACGCTGATCTGGTTCGCGGTGCTCGTCATGATGGCGGGCCAGCTCGGCGCGCTGGGCCTGCTGGACTGGTTCACCGACCAGGTGTCCGGCGCGCTGGGGAACGGGCGCTGGCTCCCGACGTTCGTGACCCTCAGCCTGATCTACTTCTACGCGCACTACTTCTTCGCGTCGAACACCGCCCACGTGACCGCTCTGTACGCGCCGTTCCTGGCGCTCGCCCTGGCGGTGGGGACGCCGCCCCTCCTGGCGGCGCTCCTGCTCGCCTTCTTCAGCAACCTTTTCGCGTCGATGACCCACTACGGCACGGCGGCGGCGCCGATCCTGTTCGGGTCGGGCAACGTCGACGTAGGCGCGTGGTGGAGGATCGGGGCGATCGTCAGCGTGGTGAACGTTACGATCTGGCTGGGCGCGGGCAGCCTCTGGTGGCGCGCGCTGGGGCTGTGGTGACGGCGCGCCGCCTCGGGATCGGCCTGTCGGCGGCGGCGCTCGCCGCGGCGCTCGCCTACGCCGCCGCGGCGCTGGTCGTCGCCGACACCCTGACGCGGCCGATCCGCCGCGCGCCGGCCTCTTCGCCCGCCGTCTTCGACCTGGCGTACGAAGACGTCACCTTCTCCAGCGCCGAGGACGGCATCGCCCTCAGCGGGTGGTTCCTGCCGGCCGAAGGGAGCGTCCGCGCCGTCGCAGTCGTCCACGGCCGCAACTCCACCCGCACCGGCAACGACGGCGAGCTGGTGGCCCACGCCGCGGCGCTGGTCCGAAGCGGGTACAGCGCGCTGCTGTTCGACCTGCGCGCCCACGGGCGGTCGGGCGGCAGGCGCTACACCCTGGGGGCGGACGAGCGGCGCGACGTGCTGGGCGCCGGCGCCTACCTGGAAGGCCGCGGGTTCGCGCCGGCCCGGACCGGCTACTGGGCGCACTCGATGGGGGCCGCCGCCGTCCTGCTCGCCGCCAGCGACCTGGCCGGAGTCCGCGCCATCGTCGCCGACAGCAGTTTCGCCCGTCTCGACGATCTGCTGGCCGACGAGCTGCCGAACGCGAGCGGGCTGCCGGGCCTGTTCAACCCCGCGATCCTCTTCTTCGGCCGGACGCTGTTCGGACTGGACGCCGCGGCGGTCAACCCGGTGGAGGCGGTGGCCGGTCTGCCGCCGCGCTCGCTCTTCCTCATCCACGCCGAGGCCGACGCGCTCATCCCGGTGGATCACGCCGCGCGCCTCGCCGCTGCGGCCGGGCCGGCCGTCCACGACTTCTGGGTCTTTCCGGGCGCGCGGCACGACCGGGTCTCGGCGGCGGTCCCGGACCGCTACCGATCCCGCGTCCTGGCGTTCTTCGACGAGCGGCTCCGGTAGTTTCCGCCGCGGGCTGTCAGCGCGACGCCCACTGCGCCCGCATCCAGACGCCGGCCTGCCGGAGCGCGTCGACGTAGCCGCCCATCGCGTAATGGCCCACGCCGGCGAGCTCGGTGAACTCCACCGGCCGGCCGCGTTCCGCGAGGGCGCGGGCGGCGTCGCGCGCCGGGCCGATCGGGACCAGCTCGTCGTCGCGGCTGTGGATGACGTGGACCGGCATCGGCCCGATCCGGTCGAGCGGGTTCTCGCGGGGCGCGCCGGCGATAGGGATGGCGCCCGAGAACCGCTCCGGATGGCGCGAGGCCATGAACCATGAACCGGAGCCGCCCATGCTGAACCCGGTGACCAGCACCCGGCTGCGGTCTATCGGGTGGCGCGCGATCACGTCGTCGAGGAGCGCGAGCACCGACTGCTCGGCTGACGGCTCCGACCACCGGCGGTTCGGCGAGTCGGGAGCGACGATGACGGCGTTCCAGTCGCGCAGCGCCGGCTCGACCACCCGATGCAGGAACGGTCCGCCCCGGCTGCCGCCGCCGGGGTGCAGCGCCAGAACGAGCGGCCGCGGCTCCCCGCCCGCCTCGCGGGGCAGGGCGATCGTGTAGCGCATCTTCCCGTGGCCGGGGACGTCGATCACCTCGCTTCGGATACGGGGCGACGAGACGGCCGGCTGCGCGGCCGCGCCGGCCCCGGCCGCGGTCGACGCCGCCACGAGCGCCGCGATAAGCTTCATGACGCGTGATGATACAACAGGGGCCGGCGTGACCGTCCGCACCCGGTTCGCGCCCAGCCCCACCGGCTACCTGCACGTCGGCGGCGTTCGGACCGCGCTGTTCAACTGGCTGTTCGCCCGTCACCATGGCGGCCGGTTCATCCTGCGCATCGACGACACCGACCGGCGGCGCAACGTCGGGGAGGCGCTCCGGCCGATCCTCGACGGCTTCCGCTGGCTGGGCCTCGACTGGGACGAAGGCCCGGAGGTGGGCGGTCCCCATGCGCCGTACTTCCAGTCGGCCCGGCAGGCGCGGCATCGGGAGGCGGTGGAGCAGCTGCTCGCCAGCGGTTTCGCCTACCGCGACTACGCGACCGCAGACGAGATCCGGGCCGAGCGCGAGGCGGCGCAGCGCCGGGGCGAGCGGTTCCTGTACAGCCGGCGCTGGATGGCCGAGACCGACGCGCAGGCCGCCGCGTTCGAGGCGGAGGGCCGCCGGCCCGCGGTGCGGCTCAAGATGCCGCGCGACGGCGTCTGCTCGTTCGACGACCGGGTGCGCGGACGTGTGACGTTCGAGTGGACGCTGGAGCAGGACCACGTGGTGCAACGGGCCGACGGCAGTTGCCTCTACCACCTCGCCAGCGCGGTGGACGACCACGACTGCCGGATCACCCACGTGATCCGGGCGGTGGAGCACCTCTCGAACACGCCGCGGCAGATCTTCATCGCCCGCGCGCTCGGCTACGACCCGCCGGTCTGGGCGCACCTGCCGTACGTGGCCGAGCCGGGGAGCGGCGAGAAGCTGAGCAAGCGGAAGGTCGGCGCCTACCTGAACCATCCGGAGTTCCGCAAGCTGCACGACCACGGCGCGGCCGTCATGGCGGCGCTCGGCGAGGCGGCCGACGCCGGGTCGTTCAACCCGCTGGTGGTCGACTTCTACCGCCAGGTCGGGTACCGGCCGGAAGCGCTGCTCAACTACCTCCTCCTGCTCGGCTGGTCGCTCGACGACCGGACGGAGATGTTCACCATCGACGAAATGATCGAGCGCTTCTCGCTCGATCGCGTCAACCGGTCGGCGGCCGGCTTCGACCCGCCGAAGCTGCTGGCGTTCGAGGAGCGGTACATGCAGCAACTGACGGTCGCGGAGAAGGCGGCGGCGGCGGCGCCGTTCCTCCAGCGGTGCGGCGCGCTCCCCGACGCGCCGTCGCCGGCCGACCTCGACCGGGTGTCGCGCGTCGTCGCGGCGGCCGGCGACCGGCTCAAGGCGGCCGGCGACGTCGTGCGCTATCTCGAGTTCTTCCGGCCGGACGATGCGTTCCCGTACGACCGGAAGGCGTTCGACAAGCGGGTCCGGGCCGACGGCGCGGCGGAGCGCCTGGCGCGCTTCCGGGCGGTGCTGGAGACGGTCGAACCGTTCGACGCCGCCGCGCTCGCCGCCGCCATGCGCCGGTTCGTCGAGGCGGAAGCCATCCCGATCGGCCGGATCATCCACGCCGTGCGGGTCGCGGTGACCGGGAAGGCGGTCGGGTTCGGCCTGTTCGACGGCCTGGAGATACTGGGGCGCGAGGCGTGCCTGGCCCGGATCGACCGGGCGCTGGCGCGGCTGGCCGCCGACGGAACGGAGCAGGCATGAACGACGACGGCGCAAGAGGCAGGAGCGCGGCCGGCTCGGTCGGCGGCGCGGAACCGGCCGGCGGGGGGCGGGACTTCATCCGGCGGACAGTGGCCCGGGACCGGGCGAGCGGCAAGCACGGCGGCCGCGTGCGCACCCGGTTTCCGCCGGAGCCGAACGGGTACCTCCACATCGGCCACGCGAAGGCGATCTGCCTCAACTTCGGGATCGCGCAGGAGACCGAGGGGCGGTGCAACCTCCGGATGGACGACACCAATCCGGAGACGGAGGACGCGGAGTTCGTACGAGCCATCGCCGACGACGTGCGGTGGCTGGGGTTCGACTGGGAGGAGCGGCTCCATTACGCGTCCGACTATTTCGACCGGCTGTACGCGTGCGCCGTCCGGCTCATCCGGGGCGGTCACGCGTACGTCTGCGACCTGCAGGGGGACGAGGTCGGCGAGTACCGCGGGCGGTGGGACGAGCCGGGCCGGGACAGCCCCTGCCGCAACCGGTCGGTGGCGGAGAACCTCGACCTGTTCGAGCGGATGCGGGCCGGCGAGTTCCCCGACGGGAGCCGGACGCTGCGCGCCCGGATCGACATGGCCTCCCCCAACATGAACCTGCGCGACCCGGCGATCTACCGGATCCGGCGGGCGCCGCACTACCGGCAGGGCGACCGGTGGCGCATCTACCCGATGTACGACTTCACCCATCCGCTGTCCGACGCTTTCGAAGGGATCACCCACTCGCTCTGCACGCTGGAGTTCGAAGACCACCGGCCGCTCTACGACTGGTTCCTCGAACGTCTGGCGTTTCCCGCGCCGCCGCGGCAGATGGAGTTCGCGCGCCTCAACGTCACCCACACCGTGCTGAGCAAGCGCAAGCTGCTCGATCTGGTCGAGGGAGGCCACGTCGACGGCTGGGACGATCCGCGCATGCCGACGCTGGTCGGCATGCGTCGGCGCGGCTATCCGCCGGCCGCCATCCGCGATTTCTGCGACCGGATCGGCGTCGCGAAGGCGAACAGCCTGGTGCAGGTCGCGCAGCTCGAGGACGCCGTGCGGCAGGAGCTCAACCGGACCGCGCCGCGGGTGATGGCCGTCCTGCGCCCCCTCCGGGTGGTGATCGAGAACTACCCGGAGGAGCAGGTCGAGGAGATCGAAGCGGTCAACAACCCGGAGGACCCCGCCGCCGGCGCGCGTCGCGTGCCGTTCTCCCGGGTGCTCTACGTCGAGCGCGCCGACTTCCGCGAAGACCCGCCGAGGAAGTACTTCCGGCTGGCCCCCGGCCGGGAGGTCCGGCTGCGGTACGCTTATTTCGTCAAGTGCATCGATCTGGTCAAGGACCCGGCGACCGGCGAAGCAGTCGAGCTGCGGTGCACGTACGACCCGGCGACGCGCGGCGGGTACGCTCCGGACGGCCGCAAGGTCCGCGGGACGATCCACTGGGTGTCGGCCGCCCAAGCCCTCGACGCCGAGGTCCGGCTGTACGACCACCTGTTCCTGCAGGAGAATCCAGAGGACGCCGGCGAGGGACGGGACTACCGGGAGCTGCTCAACCCGGCGTCGCGGGAGGTCCTGACCGGCTGCCGCGTCGAACCGAGCCTGGCCGGCGTCGAAGCCGGCCGGCGCCGCCAGTTCGAGCGGCAGGGGTACTTCTGCGTCGACCCGGACACGTCGGCCGGCCGCCTCGTCTTCAACCGCACCGTCAGCCTGCGCGACACCTGGGCGAAGATCGAGAAGAAGGCGCAGGCCGGAGGACAGTGACCCGGCGGCACGGAAACCGCGGCGTCCATGAACATGCGCGAGCTTCCTGCGCCGGCGAAGAGCGACCAAGACCGTCTGGACGCGACGTGGAGACGGTCCGCGGGCGCGATGGAAGCGCGCGGGAGGGTAGGTGCAGTCCTTCCGAGAGAGCCGCGACAGGGGCGCGCCGCGTGATATCGTTTGCGCATGAGCATCCTTGACCTCAACGACGCGCCGCCGCCGTTGGACGCCGGCGAGTCCGGCGACGAGCCTGCGGAATCCGCATCGTCCGCCTTCGACACGAGCGCGCTGACCGCACCCGCCGGGCCGGCCGCGGCGCCGGCGGCCGCGTCGTCGCCGGAGGCGCCGGTCGAGGGCGACCCGCTGAAGACGCTCGAGCTGAAGCCGAAGATCGTCGAGCAGCTTTCGACGGTGTTCGACCCGGAGATCCCGGTCAATATTTACGAGCTCGGCCTGATCTACGACGTCGTGGTCGACGCGCAGGGCCTGGCCGTCATCCGGATGACGCTGACGGCTCCCGGTTGTCCCGCCGCCGTCACCCTGCCGGCCGAAGTGCAGGGGAAGGTCAAGGCGATCGACGGCGTCAGCGACGCCCGCGTCGATCTGGTCTGGGACCCGCCGTGGGACAAGGACCGGATGTCCGACGCCGCGAAGCTGCAGCTCGGGATCTTCGACTGACCGCGCTTCGGCCGCGCGCTTTTCAACAGCCGCCGCCCGTTCTTCAACGACAAGCTCCAGGTGAGCGCCGGCGTCGCCGTGAGTTTCTGAGCCGGTTTTTCGCCGGACGACGTACTCCTCCAATAGAACGGCATGAAGCGGCGGCCTGCGGGCCGCGCGGAAGGAGGAGCCGATGGAAGCGACGGCGACGATCGGACACGTCCGGGAGCACGGCGGCATCCTGGCGCGCGTGGAGCGGCGGGCCCTGATCTGGATGGCCGAGCGCCTGCCGTCCCGGATCAACGCAGACCATCTCACCGGGTTGGGCCTGCTCGCCATGGTCGGGGTCGGAACGGCGTACTGGGCCTCGAACTGGAGCGAGTGGGCGCTGATCGGGGCGGTCGCCGGCCTGGGGCTCCACTGGCTGGGCGACAGCCTCGACGGGACGGTCGCGCGGGTCCGGGGCCGCCAGCGCCCGCGGTACGGCTTCTACGTCGACCACGTCGCGGACGTGGCGAGCATGCTGCTCCTGTGCGGCGGACTGGCGCTGTCGCCCTACATGAGTCCGGCCGCGGCGCTGCTGCTGCTCGCCGCGTACCTGGCGGTGTCCGTCGAGACCTGTCTCGCGGCGCATGCGTGCGGCGTCTTTCGCCTGTCGTTCATGAAGGTCGGGCCGACCGAGCTTCGCATCCTGCTGGCCGCGGGCACGCTCTGCCTGCCGGGACGGAATCCCGCGGTCGAGCTGTTCGGCGGGACGTTTCTGCTGCTCGACGTCGGCGGCGCGGCGGCGGCGGCCGGCATGCTGGCCGCGCTGGCGATCTCCGCCGTCCGGAACGGACGCGCCCTCTACAGCCCGTGGTGAAAGTCCCCGCTGCATTCGAGCAGCGATGCATCCCGCCTGACGGCGTTGTTCGTCGGCTGCGTATGCCCAATATGCGCCCTCCTCACGCCTTGTCAGCCGGGCGCCTCGCCGCTCTCGGTACGACGCGGGGTTCCACCACGGGCTGTCTATCGCGCCGAGCCGATCGCCGGGTGACCGTGTGGATGCTCACGGCGAGTCGCAGCGGCGTGCGGCGGTGGCTGGCGTTCCAGGCGGTGGGCGTCGCCGGCGTCGGCGTGCAGTTGCTGACGCTGGCCGTCCTCACCGAGCTCGTGCGCCTCGACTACCTCGCGTCCACGGCCCTGGCGGTGGAGACGGCCATCCTCCACAACTTCTTCTGGCACGAGCGGTGGACGTGGGGGGACCGGCGCGCCGCGCGCCGCCGGACATGGGGACGCCTGGCGCGGTTCAACGCCGTCTCGGGCGCCGGAGCGATCTCGGCCAACGTCGTGCTTACGGGCCTGTATGCGGCGGCGTTTGGCGTCCATTACCTGTTCGCGAATATGATGGCGATCGCGTCGTGGTCGCTGGTGAACTTCCTGGCGAACGACCGCTTCGTGTTTCGCCCGGCGGAGGAGGATCCGGCCGCCGCGGAAGGGCGGTTTGGCGCGGGCGCCGGCGGAGGAATCGGACGATGACCGGTTGGCGGCGAGCGTTCTTCGGCAGGCGGCCGGCGCGGGGCGCGGCGCTGGCGATCGCGCTGGCCGCCACCGACTCGGCCGGTCTCGGCGCGGCCGAGCTGAAGACTGAAACGATCGCCGCCTGGAACCGCTACGTCGAGGCGACGGAGCGCCGCATAGACCGCGAGCTCGCGGACGGCGGCCGGTTCCTCGTCCTCGACTTCCTCGACGACGCGGCGCAAGCCCGCCGGGAAGTGCTGTCCGGCCGCGTGCTCATCGAACGGATGGAGACGCGCGACGAGCAGGACGGGCGCATCGACGTGCCGAAAGGCGCCATCCACCACTGGCGCGGCGTCATCCTGATTCCGAACGCCGGCCTGGACCGGGTGATCGACGGTCTCCTGCACACGATACCGCCGGAGGAGCTGCAGAGCGACGTCATCGAATCGCGCGTCCTTTCCCGCGACGGCGACGCGCTGCGGATGTTCCTCAGAGTGAGCCGAAAGGCGGTGGTCACCCTGCACTACAACACCGAGCATGCGGTGGAGTACGTGCGCCCCGGCGGCGGCCGGGCCTGGATGCGCAGCGTGGCGACCCGGATCGCCGAACTGGACGATCCCGATTCGCCGTCGGAGCGCGAGAAGCCGGTGGGCCGCGACCGGGGGTTCCTCTGGCGGATGAACCTGTACTGGCGCTACCAGCAGCTAGGCGACGGCGTCGTGATCGAATGCGAGGTCCTGACGCTGAGCCGATCCATCCCGGTGCTGATGCGCTGGATGATCTCGCCGATCGTCAACCGGGAGTCGCGCTCCGCGTTGTCCGACACGCTGCGCTCGATGGCGGCGCGACTGGGCTCCGGCCCGGCGGCGCCCGCGGACGGACACTGACCGCGCCGCGGCGTCACCCGTGCGGGAAGGCGGCGCGCGTCGTCGCCGGCTCCATCACGTACGCAATCACCGCGACCGAGATCGCCATCGCGATGAAGAGCGCCGCCCAGAGCCCCTGGGAGGGGACGAGGACCGCCGCGACGGACAGCAGCAGGATCGCGAAGGCGGCGTCCGAAAGCCGCCGCCAGGCGGACGTCCGGCGGCGCTGCTCGGCAAGCTCGGCCGGATAGACCCGCGACGTGAACCAGAGGTGCAGCCGCACGTTCGCCGCCGCGCCGACGATGGCGGCCCCCGCGACGAACGCCGCCAGGCCCCAGCCGCCGGGTACGGACTGGCGCATCAGCCACAGCGGACAGAGAGCCGCGCCGTACAGCGCGCTGACGGCCACCTGGTGGAACCGCCACCACCAGAGCGGCGACGACGTTTCCCCGCGGCGCGGCGGCCGGCCGCCCGGCGGCGCAGAAAGCGGTTCGGCGGCCGGCGTTCCCGGGCTTGCTATCTCGTCCAGATCGGCGCTCAGCGCTTCGGCGCCGGGGTACCGGTCGCGCGGGTCCTTTGCGAGGCACGTCATGATGACGCGCGCGAGCGCGGCGGGACAGTCCGGCCGGACCGGTTCGATCGCCGGCGGGTCGGCTTCGAGGACCCGTGCGGCCGTAGAGCCGTCGTCGGCGCCGCGGAACGGATGCCGCCCGGCGACCAGCTCGTAGAGCAGCACGCCGAACGAGAACTGATCCGCGCGCGCGTCGGCCGGTCCGCCGCGCAGGATCTCCGGCGCCACGTAGCCGGGCGTGCCGGGCGCGCCGCCCGGCCTGGTCAGCGGCGCGCCGGCGTCCGGTCCGCCGCCGCCGGGCTCGAACCGCGCCAGTCCGAAGTCGACCACCTTGACGCCGCCGTCGGGGGTCAGGATGACGTTGTCCGGCTTCAGGTCCCGATGCACGACGCCGCCGGCGTGCGCTGCGCCCAGGGCGCGCGCGACGTTCACGGCGATCGGCAGGACTTCGTCGATCGGGATCGTCCCGCCGCGCGCCGCCGTCATCGCGGCGAGCGCAAGGCCGGGGACGTACTCGCACACCAGGTAGAGCTGGCCGTCGAATTCCTCCAGGGCGAACACCGTCGCTATCCCCGGGTGCGAGAGGGCGGCGGCGGCCATCGCTTCACGCCGCAGCCGTTCGCGGAGCTGCCGGTCGTGGGTGAAGGCCGGCGGCAGCGCCTTGACGGCGACCGGCCGCCGGAGCCGGGTGTCCAGGCCGCGGTAGACGACGCCCATCCCGCCCCGGCCGATCAGGCTCTCGATCCGGTACGGGCCGAGCCGGCGCCCGATCAGCGCGTCGCCGGTGTCCATCGCCGCCGCGGGCCGGTCCAGGACGCTCGGGTCGGCGTACGCCCGCAGCAGCGATTGCGCCTCGCCGCGGAGCGCCGCGTCGTCCGCGCACGCCGCTTCGAGGAAGGCGTCCCGCGTCGCCGGATCACGCTCCAGGGCGGCGTGGAACAGGTCGTTGAGCCGCCGCCAGCGGTCAGCGTCCACTCGCGGCGATCCTTGTCAGCTCGCGCTGGAGCCACGCCCTGGCCATCGCCCAGCGCCGCTTCACGGTGGCGGGCGACGCCCCCGTCGCCTCCGCGGATTCCTCGATGGTCAGCCCACCGAAGAAGCGCAGCTCCACGATCTGCGCCTGCTGGGCATCGATGCGGGCCAACTTCTTCAGGGCTTCGTCCACCGCCAGGACGTCGACGTCCTGCGCCCGGCCGCCGACGAGACCGGCGTCGAGGGTGACGCGCGCCAGCCCGCCGCCGCGTTTCCGCGCGGCGCGCGCGCGCGCCGACTCGATCAGGATCCGCCGCATCGCGATGGCCGCGACGGCCACGACGTGCGCGCGCGTGCGCCAGTCCTGCTTCCTGCTTTTCAGAAGACGCAGACAGGCCTCGTTGACGAGCGCCGTGGGCTGAAGGGTGTGGCCGCGCCGCTCCCGGCCGAGGTACCCGCGGGCCAGCCGGCGGAGCTCGTCGTAGACGAGCGGCGCCAGCGTCGGGAGCGCCGGCCGGCCGGCGCCGCGCGCGCGGGGAGCCGAGCCGGCGCCGGAATCCCGCACTACTGGTTCTTCTGCTGCTCGAGGTCGGCCGCTTCCTTGGCCCGCTGCTCCTCCTCGAAGAACTCGCGCTGCCAATCGGGCGGCTCCTGCGGTCCGGGGACGATGCCCTCGATGTCGGGATCGTGGTCGGTCGGTCGCGGCGGGGTGGCCGCCCGGCGGGCCTTGGCCTCGGCGCGCCGCTGTTCCTTCATTTTCGAGCGCTCCTGCCGCGCCCGCTCCCGCTGCCGTTTCGTTTGCGTCGGTCGCCCCCGGTTCGCCAAGGTTGCATCCCTCCACGGCTTCAGGGATGGCGAATCCGGCAACGCGCCGAGCCAGCCCCTCGGGTATGTTACCAGAGCGGGCCGGGAGCGACACTACCAGCGCGGCTCGCGCCGGCCGTCGTCGAAGTCGGGCCCCTGCGCGGGGCGCGGCGTCCGCGGGCGCGCCTCGTTGACGGTGAGGCGGCGCCCCTGGAACTCGGTCTGGTTGAGTTCCTCTATCGCCTTGGCCGCGTCTTCCTCCACCGACATCTCGACGAACGCGAACCCGCGGGGGCGTCCGGTCGCCACGTCGGTCGGGACGGCGACCGACTCCACCGCTCCGATGGCGCCGAACAGACCGCGCAGGTCTTCTTCCCCGGAAGAATACGGGACGTTTCCGACGTACAACCTCCTGCCCATCAACCGACTCCTTTGTCCTGTCCGTGCTTGACAGCCCGTGGTGAAAGTCCCCGCTGCATTCGAGCAGCGATGCATCCCGCCTGACTGCGTTGTTCGTCGGTTGCGTATGCCCAATATGCGTCCTCCTCACGCCTTGTCAGGCGGGCGCCTCGCCGCTCTCGGTGCGACGCGGGATTCCACCACGGGCTGTTGACGTCACTCATTGAAGCGCCCGCCGTCCGCAGTGCTGCGTCATCACCTGGGAGGGAAGGCGAGGCTCTGCTCGCCGGCTCTCGAACAGCGAGGGGAGCGAGCGCGTCGTGAACGACGGCCGCAGGATACCACAGCCGGCAGGGCGCGCCGATTGACTCGTTGCGGCATCCGGTGCACGATCCGACGTGCGGGCGCGGCCGGCGTCCGCCGAAGGTTCGCATGTTCGAGAAGCGTCCGTACTGCGTCATCGGCGATTTCGTATGCAATGCCGGCGCCGGCGTGCTGAACGCTCCGCGCCAGGGAAGGAACGTGGTCGCCGCCGGCTGACAAGCTGGCGGTCCAAGGAGGCTCACCGAACCGATGAGACTGCTGCGCGGCGCGGTGCGCCGTTTCTGGTTCATGGCTCCCGTCGCGGCTTCGCTGGCCACGGACTGCGAGGACACCCCGCGAGGCGTCGTTCCCACCGGCATTGCGGAGGTCGAGATCCGGCTGATCAGCCGGCCGGCGGCGCCGAATCCGGACGTCGCGGCGGTCGAGCAGTGCCTCGATCGGATGGGCGGCGGCGGCGTCCACGTCCGCCCCAGTTGGCGGGACGACAGCGCCACCGCGGCGTACGACCCGGAGCGCGTGCCGCTCGTCGAGCGGTCGGCGAACACCTTCGCCGCGACGTTCCGGGACGCGCCGGTGAACGCGCAGCTCACGCTGACCGTCCACGACGTCAACGAGTGCCGGCGCAACCCCGTCGTCCCGTCCCGGCTCGGCCTGCCGGGCGGGCTCGGCGACGGCCGCGTGACGAGCGGCGTCTCCGCCAACGGCGTCCCGCTCACCCGCGTGGTCGGCAACGACGCGCTCTTGCTCGTCGTCCGGCCCGACGGCGTCGTCGCCGCGCAGTGACCCCGCGATGAAGCCCGCTCCTTTCGCATGCCTCATGGCGGGCGTGCTGGCCGCACCGGCGCCGCTTCCCGCGGCGCAGCCGCTCGACGAACGGATGGTGGCGGCGATCCGGGAGGAAGGGCTGAAGCGCTCGCAGGTCATGGAGCTGGCCGGCTGGCTCAGCGACGTGCACGGACCGCGCCTGACCGGATCGCCGGCCATCGAAGCCGCACGGGAGTGGGCGATGCAGCGGCTGCGCGGGTGGGGCCTCGCCGACGTCCGCGAGGAACGGTTCCCGTTCGGGCGCGGGTGGTCGCTGGAGCGGTTCCATGCCCAGATGATCGAACCGCAGGTCATGCCGATCATCGGCTACCCGAGGGCATGGACGGGCAGCACGGACGGCGCGGTGACCGCCGACGTGGTGCGGGTGGAGATTCGGTCGGCGCAGGATCTCGACCGGTACCGCGGCGCCCTCCGGGGCGCGATCGTCCTGCCCCAGGCCGCCCGCGAGGTCCGGATGCTCGAAGGCGACCTCGTGCTGCGGATGGACGACGCCCTGCTGGCCGAAGCGCGTCGCGCGGCGACGCCGCGGCCCGCGGCGCGCAGCCCGCGGCCCGCGCGGTTGCCGGCCAGCGTGATCGAGCGGTTCTATCGTGACGAGGGGGTGGCCGCGGTGCTCGACCGCGGCGGCGACGCGGTGTTCGTGGGGGGCGCGCCCAGCGGGAGCGGTCTCCGGTGGCCGACGCAGCGGGTCGACGGAGGCACGGTGTTCGTCGGGCGCGGCGGCTCCTGGGACAACAACGCCGGCAACGTGGTCCCATCGGCGACGATCGCGGTCGAGCATTACAACCGGATGGTCCGCATCCTGGAGCGGGGCGTGCCCGTGCGCGTGCGGATCGACGTCCGGACCCGCTTCCACCCGGAGGCGGAGGGGCGGCTCAACGGGTTCAACGTCCTCGGCGAGATTCCGGGGACCGACCTGCGGGACCAGGTCGTCATGCTCGGGGCGCACTTCGATTCGACGCACGCGGCGGCCGGGGCGACCGACAACGCCGCCGGCGCGGCGGCGATGATGGAGGCGCTGCGCATCCTGAAGGCGGTGGGCGCCGCACCCCGGCGCACCATCCGGCTCGCGCTGTGGGGAGCGGAGGAGCAGGGGTTGCTCGGCTCGCGGACGTACGTGCGGAAGCATCTGGCCGACCGGCGTACGATGGAGCGCAGACCGGGCTACGACGGCCTGTCGGCCTATTACAACCTCGACAACGGCGCGGGCCGCATCCGGGGCGTGTGGCTGCAAGGCAACCGCCGCGTCGGCCCGATCTTCGAGCCGTGGGTCGAGGCGCTCGCCGACCTGGGCGTCGCGGCGCTCGGGCCCCGGTCCACCCGCGGCACCGACCACGTGGCGTTCGACGAAGTCGGACTGCCCGGTTTCCAGTTCATGCAGGACCGGCTGGAGTACAACTCCCGGACGCACCACTCGAACATGGACTTCTTCGACCGGCTCCAGCCCGCGGACCTGAAGCAGATGGCGGTAGTCGCCGCCGTCTTCGCCTACAATACGGCGATGCTCGACGCCCCGCTGCCGCGGAAGGCTCCGCCCGCGTCGGCGCCTTGACGGCAAGTCGCGGAGCATGCGGATCGCGCAGACCATGCGGGAGGACGGAGGGAAGGGAAAGGCGATGAGGGTGCGCGCCGCCCGTCTGCGGACGGCGGCGCGGCTGGCGGCGATCGGCGCGTTGCAGACGGCGATCGCCGTTGGCGCGGCGGCGGACGCGGCCGCGCAGCGGTGGGTCGCCGCCTGGGGATCGTCGATGCAGGGGCCGTCGCCCGAGGAGTGGAGCATTTCGGACGCCAGCATCCGGCTGATGGCGCGGTCCACGGTCTCCGGCGACCGCGTGCGGGTGCGGCTGGAGAACACGTACGGCGACGCGCCGCTGACTATCGGGGCGGCGGCTGTCGGGTTGCGGAACGTCGCCGCCGAGATCGTGGCCGGTGCGAACCGGCCGCTGCGCTTCGACGGCGCGGCTTCGGTGACCATCCCTGCCGGCGGGCTGGTCGTGAGCGATCCGGTCGCCCTGGAGGTGCGGTCCGGGCAGGGTCTGGCGGTCAGCCTGCACCTGCCGGGCGCCGGGGTGCGGAGCAGCATCCACCGCAACGCGCTGGCGACGTCGTACGTGACCGCGCCGGGCGCCGGCGACCGGACCGGCGACGAGTCCGGCGAGGCGTACGCCGAGACCACCCCCTGGATGCACTGGCTGTCGGCGATCGAAGTGTTCTCCGCGTCGGCCCGCGGCGCCGTCGTCGCCTTCGGCGATTCGATCACCGACGGGACGTGCGCCACGCCCGACGGACACGACCGGTGGGAGGACGTGCTGTACGACCGGCTGCTGGAGGCCGCCGGCGGGCAGGCGCGGCTCGGGATGGTCAACGCCGGGATCGGCGGCAACACGGTGATCCGCGCGCCGCCGGTCACGAGCACGCCGGGCGTCGAGCGGATGGACCGGGACGTGCTGGACCTGGCCGGCGTCACTCACGTCATCGTCTTTCTCGGCACGAACGATCTGCGGCGGGATGCGACGGCCGAGCAGGTGACCGCCGGGCTCGACGAGATCGTCGGCCGGGCCGGGGCGCGGGGGCTGACGGTGATCGGGGCGACCCTCATCCCGCGCAACCCGACGCCGCGCCGCGGGTACCCGCCGGAGCTGGGATTCGGCGCCGAACGGAACGCCCGGCGGCATGCGGTCAACGCCTGGATCCGGGAGAACGGCGACCTCGACGCGGTGCTCGATTTCGACGCCGTGATGCGCGACCCCGGCGACCGCGACCTGATCCGCCCGATCTACGACTGCGACGGCATCCATCCGAACGTCTTCGGCTATGCGGCGATGGGCCGTTCGATAGACCTCGAAGCGTTCGGCGTCTCCGCCGGCCCGCCCGCCGGGAGGTGACGTGCGGCGGCCGGCGCGGAGCGGGAGCGGGGCCGGGCTGATCGCGGGCGGCGTCGGGGCGCTGGCGGCGATCGCGGCCGCCGCGGCGCCGGGCGAACCTCGGACGGTGTGGGACGCTCTCTACACGCCGGAGCAGGCCGATCGGGGCGCCGCGCTGTACCGGCGGTGGTGCGCCGACTGCCACGCGGCGGACCTGTCGGGCGGCGAGCTGGCGCCGGGGCTGGCCGGGGGCGAGTTCGTCTGGAACTGGAACGGCCTGACGGCCGGTCAGCTATTCGAGCGCATCCGGATCTCGATGCCGCCGGCCGACCCGTCCCGCGTCACCCGATCGGAAAAGGCCGACGTGCTGGCGCACCTGCTGCGCGCGAACGGGTTCCCGGCCGGCGCCCGCGAGCTGGCCGGCCGCGCCGAAATCCTCGATCAGTTCCTGCTGGAGGCGGTCCGGCCCGAACCGGGGCGCATCGACTCCGCATCGACGACGGAGGGACGACCGTGAGGACAGCGCCGAAGCTGACGCTCGACGACGCCCGGATCATCATGGACGCGGCCGAACGGAAGGCGCGCGAGATCGGCGTCGACATGGACGTCGCGATCACCGACGACGCGGGCAGCCTGCTGATGTTCCACCGGATGGACGACGCCCGGATCACCAGCATCGACGTGGCGATCAGCAAGGCGTTCACGGCCGCCGCGGCCCGGCGCTCGACGCGGGCGTACGGCGAAGCCAGTCAGCCGGGCGGTCCGGCGTTCGGGATCCACGTCAGCAACCAGGGGCGGTTCATGGTGGTCGCCGGCGGCCTGCCCCTGTTCGTCGACGAGCAGATCGTCGGCGGCGTCGGGTGCAGCTCGGGTCACCCGGACCAGGACGAGGTCGTGGCGCAGGCCGGCATCGACGCCTTCCTGGCGCGCCTCGGAAGCTGACGGCCGCGGCGGCCGCCGGGGCGCTACGCCGACTTGGCCGCGGCCGGGAGCGCCTTGTCCAGCGCGGCTTGCAGCGTGCTCCTGTCGGCGACGCCGACGATCTGGTCGACGATCTCTCCGTCCTTGAACACCAGGAGCGTCGGGATGGAGCGGATGCCGAACTTCGCGGCCGTGGCCGGATTGTCGTCGACGTTGAGCTTGCCGACCGCCGCCCGGCCCCGGTAGTCCTCGGCCACCGCATCGACGGTGGGGGCGATCATCCGGCACGGGCCGCACCATTCGGCCCAGAAGTCCACGAGCACCGGCACGTTCGCCTTGAGCACCGACTCTTCGAAGTTGCTGTCGCTCAGCGTCTGCGTGTGTTCTCCCATCGTCGTCCTTCTGCTGTGTCGGGTACGTCCTTCCATCGGCAGGTTGCCGGCAGTTCGGCGGTTCGCTCTCCCGGCTATTGTATCTGACGCGCGGCGTCGCCCGCCGGTTCGGTCACGAGGGCGAGGCCGGCGCCGGTCCAGGCGATCTCCGCCACCCGGAGCCCGGTTTCGATCAGCGTCTCCGGGTCGGCGTCGAACGGCGCGTCGAGCTTCAGCACCCGGTCGCCTCCCGCCGCGCCCGGCTCGACCCAGACGATCTCGGCCGGTTCGTCCGGATTCCAGACGTGGCCGCGCGGGCCGGCGCGGGCGGCGTCCCCGGCGCCGGACGGCGGCAGGGCGGCCAAGCGCCGCACGAGCGCGCCGCCGCTGTCCAGGATCGCCGCCGACCGGCCGAACGCGCCGGCGGAGCCGCCTCCCGGCGGCGGCAGCTCCAGCATCTCCGCGAGGATGAACGCGCCGTTCGGGGAAGCGGCGGCGCGAACGAACGGCGCCGGGTCGCCCACGTCCCGCCGGCGGCCGGTCGCGAGGCGGACCGTCGCAAGCTGGCTCGTCAGGTAGTAGGCGTCGCGCGCCGCGTCCTCGGCGGGCGGCGCCCCGCGCGCCGACACCAGGAACCGGCACAGCATCCCGCTCGCGTCCCGGCGCCAGACGCACGGCTCCCCCCACGCCGCGTTCAGCGAGGCCGAGGTGAGCGGCCGGGGGACGCCGCTCGCGACGTCCACCACCCACTGCTCGACGCCGGTGTCGCGGATCACCGCGTACGAGAGCAGCGAGCCGTCGGGCGCGAACCGCACCCAGCCGAGCGTCGTGTCGAACGGCGCCAGGATCGGGTGCTCGGCCAGGGTCTCCGCCTTCAGGCGCACGAGGGTGACGCCGTCGACGTCGGGCGGCGGCCACGCCGCGTTGTTGCGCGTGTCGATCCGCCGCCCGGCGAGCTGCAGCAAGCGTCCGCCGGCGCCGGCCGCCGGTTCGGCGCGCCGACGCGTGAACGCCGCCGCATCGCCCCGCGGGCTGACGACTGCCGCCGCCGCGCCGCCGGCGCGGGCCGGCCGGTCCGGATCGCGGGGCGCGGCCCCCCGCCGATCCTGCGCGCCGCCCGCCGCGGCCGAGATCGCCGACGCGCCCGCCAGGAGCGCGGCCGGGATGCGCAAGCTGCGAGGCATGAGGCGCCGGCTACGCCGTCGCAAGCTCGGGCGTACGCTCCGGGGCCCGCTCGGGCGGCGCGTCGTGCGCCTGCGCGCCGGGCGGCAGGTCGCCCGCATCCGCGCGGAGGTGCTTCCAGTAGTTCGGCTTGATCGAAGCGAGCAGCTCGGCGCGGCTCTTCACCTCGATCGGGCGTCCCTCGTAGAGTTTGCCGATCCCGTACAGCATCCGCTCCGGCAGCGCGCTGCAGAACATCATCATCGGCCAGGTGAAGTGCGGGCCGTTCGTCTTGCGGAGCCGCAGCGCCCACAGCGCCACCCCCCCGAGCTTGAACGAGGCCGGTCCCCACCAGCTGTAGAGGCCCGGCCGCATGTTCATCTTCCAGCAGCGCAGGATGAGCTGCCACTGCAAGCGGCTGAGGTCCCGGGTCTCCTTGACGCCTTCGCCGTGCTCCATCCGGGTCCCTTCGAGCGGCGTGAAGACCGACGGCACCAGGAAACCGAACAGCCCGCGGCGCTCCATCTCGTAGATCAGGTCGAGCGTGGCCTTCACGTCCTCGTCGGTTTCGCCCGGGTTGCCGACCATCAGCGTCAGCATCGGGAACCAGTTGTTCCGGTTCAGCGCCTCCAGCCCCCGGATGACGACGCTCTGCCAGTCGTCGATGCTGAACGGGACCCCCTTGCTCGGCATCACCTGCCGGGCCATCCGCGCCGACCCGGTTTCGAGGCCGATCAGCGGGACGAGCGCCTTCCCTTCCGGATGCGAACTCAGGCGCTTGAGGTGGATCGGGCTCCGCGGGAGCAGGATGGCCGTCAACTGTTCGATCAGCACCGGATCCACCACCGCCGGCGCCATCGTCGAGTGGCTGAGCACGTGCTGCTCGACCCCCGGCGTCTCCACGACGCTGCGGTACAGATCGACCAGCGCCTCGCGGTTCGGGAAGAAGAACGGGGTGTCCGTCCGGACCTGTCCCCAGATGAACATGTCCTCGGTCGCCAGCGAGATCTGCTTGTTGCCGTTCGCCACGTTGGCGCGGACCGCTTCGAGGATCCCGTCCTTCGGCAGGTCGATCTGCGGGTTGAGGTCGGGCACGCAGAACTGGCACCGGCGGCCGCACCCGGTGGTCATCTCGACGACGCCGAACGTCGTGGGCCGGTCCGGAAACAGGATCGTGCGGCGGTCGGTCGGATGGGCGACCTCCACCTGCTGCGGCAGATCTTCCCCCTCCATCGCGCGCCGGAACAGCTCGATCGTCTCGGCCGACTCGCTCCGGCCGTCGATGACGCAGTCGATGCCGAGCCGCTCGTACGAGTTCGTCTGGGTGATCTGCCAGCTTCCCGACCCGCCCAGGATCACCTTGAACGACTCCCGCTGCGGATTCCGTCGGATGGCGTCGAACATCCTGCCCGCGTAGTGCGAGTTGATCGGCTCGCGCGAGCTGCCGAAGATCGACGTGTACACCCCCGCCGCGAACGTCACCCCCAGCGGGTTGTGGGTGGAGACGGCGACGATCCGCGTCTCCGGCCCGATGAACCGGTCGATGTCGTCCGGATAGCAGACCACCACGGCGTCGCGGCCGAACGCATCGGCCATCACCCGCTCGAGCACCCGCAGTCCGGCCGGCGCCGCCTGCGCCGAACCGTCGTCGAATCGCTTCACGTTCCGCCACTCCGGGTACTTCCTGTCCATCACCCATTCCATCCAGATCGGGATGGACGCCATCCCCATCTGGATGAAGTACCCGGCGTGATCGATCATCTCCGTGAACGGCGCGGTCAGAACGATCGGTGTGCCCCGCTGCATGGACGATGCTCCCAGGATGCCCTCCCGCCGAATGGTGGAGAATGTATCACGAACGCCGCCGCGTTCCCGTCAGAGCGCATGTTCTCGTCCCGCATACCGGCCGACCTCGCCCCCAACCGGATAGCGCGCGCCGCCGCCCGCCTCCGGGCCGGGCGGACCGATCTGATCGACCTGACCGAATCGGACCCTGCACGGGCGGGGCTGGCGCCGCCGGATGCGCGGCTGCTCCTGCTCGATCCGGAAGACCGGGCGCGCCGGCCGGCGCCGCTCGGCCTGCCGGCCGCCCGCGAAGCGGTCGCGGCGCACCTGTCGCGTCCCGGCCGCACCGTGGCGCCGGAGCAGGTGGCGCTGACCGCGAGCACCAGCGAGGCGTACGGCTACCTGTTCAAGCTGCTGTGCGACCCCGGCGACGCGGTGATGACGCCCCGGCCGAGCTATCCGCTGTTCGAGCATCTGACCCGGCTCGAAGCGGTCCGCGCGACGCCGTACGCGCTCGGTTTCCACGGCCGGTGGGAGATCGATCTCGGCGGCCTCCGGCGCGGCCTGACCGCGCGCACGCGGGCGGTCCTGCTGGTGAACCCGAACAACCCGACCGGCTCGTTCGTGTCGGCGGGCGAGCTCGACGCGGTGGTGGCGCTGTGCCGCGAGCACGGCTTGGCGCTGATCGCCGACGAGGTGTTCGGCGCGTATCCGCTGGACGGCGCCGCTCCCGGCCCGAGCGTGCTCGACCGGCCGCAGGAGGTGCTGACGTTCAGTCTCGGCGGTCTCTCGAAGGCGGTCGGCCTGCCGCAGCTCAAGCTGGCGTGGGTGGTGGCCGGCGGTCCCCGGCCGGCGGTCGACCGGGCGCTGGCCGGACTGGAGCTGATCGCCGACACGTACCTGTCGGTCGCCGCGCCGGTGCAGACCGCGGCGCGCACGCTGCTCGAGACGGGGGCGGAGACGACCGCGCGGATCGCGGCGCGGGTGCGGACCAACTACGCAGTGATCCGGCGGATCGCCGAACGCCATCCCGCCGTCCGTCTCCTGCCGGCCGACGGGGGATGGAGCGCCGTGGCGCGGGTCCCGGCGACCCGGCCGGAGGAGACGGTCGTGCTCGACCTGCTCGAACGCGGCGGCGTCCTGGTTCACCCCGGCTATTTCTTCGACTTCCCGCACGAGGCGTTCCTCGTCGTGAGCCTGCTTCCCGACCCGGCTGCGCTCCGCGCCGGCGTCGAGCGGGCGCTCGCGTGCGCTTCCGGCGCCGGCGGCGGGAGCGGCCCCGGCGAAAGATGAACGGCGCCCGCGGCCCGGCGCTCAAGGACCTCGTGCTGATCGGGGGCGGGCACAGCCACGTCATCGTCCTCAGGCGGCTGGGGATGCGGCCGGTCCCCGGCCTCCGGGTGACGGTGATCGCGCGCGACGTCCACACGCCGTACTCCGGCATGCTGCCGGGGCTGATCGCCGGGCATTACGGTTTCGACGACGTCCACGTCGATCTGGACCCGCTGTCCGGCTTCGCGAACGCCCGCCTGTACCATGACGAAGCGGTCGGCCTGGACCTGCCGAACCGGACGGTGCGGTGCCGGAACAGGCCGCCGGTCCCGTACGACGTGCTCTCGATCGACGTCGGCGCCACCCCGGCGATCAACGCCGCCGGCGCCGGGGACCACGCCGTGCCGCTCAAGCCGATCGCCACGCTGGTCGAGCGGTGGGAACGACTCAAGGCGCGCGTCCGGGAGGCGCCGCGGGCGCTCCGGATAGGCGTGGTCGGGGCGGGGGCGGCCGGCGTCGAGATCGTTCTGGCGGCGCAGCACGCGCTCGGGCGCCTGCTGGCCGAGGACGGCCGGGCCGCCGAAGAACCGGCCTTCCATCTGTTCAGCGCCGCCGACCGCATCCTGCCTGCGCACAACCGCGGCGCGCGCGCCCGGTTCGCGCGGGTGCTCCGGGCGCGCGGCGTCGAGGTCCACGTCGGGGCGCGCGTCGAAGCGGTCCGGCCCGGCGCCGTCGTGGTCGAGGGGGGAACGGCCTGCGAACTGGACGAAGTGATCTGGGCGGCGGAGGCCGGCGCGCCGCCGTGGCCGGCCGAGGCCGGGCTCGACGTCGACGAACGGGGCTTCATCCGGGTCGCCGCCACGCTCGAGTCGACCTCCCATGCCGGGGTGTTCGCCGCCGGCGACGTCGCCGCCGTCGTGGACCACCCCCGCGAGAAGGCCGGCGTGTTCGCCGTTCGTCAGGGACCGCCGCTCGACGCCAACCTGCGGCGCGCCGTGCGGGGCGAGCCGCTCGAACCGTTCAGACCGCAGCGCCGCTTCCTGAGCCTGATCAGCGCCGGCGACCGGTACGCCGTGGCGTCGCGCGGGCGGTGGTCGCTCGAAGGCCGGTGGGTGTGGGCCTGGAAGGACCGGATCGACCGGCGCTTCATGGCCCGGTTCAGCAACCTCCCGGAGATGGCCTCCGGCGGCGACGCCGCCCCCGACGAACGCAGCCTCGTCCGTCTCGCGCCGCCGGAGACCGTCCGCCAGTTCACGAATGCCGCCATGCGGTGCGCGGGCTGCGGCTCGAAGGTCGGCGCGACGCTGCTCGACCGGGTGCTCTCGCGCCTCTCCCCGTACCGGAGCGGCGATGTCGTGGCCGGACTCGAAGCGTTCGACGACGCCTCGGTCGAGCGCGTCCCGCCCGGCCTGGTCGCCGTCCGGACGGTCGATGCGTTCCGCGCGATCGTCGACGACCCGTACCTGTTCGGCCGGATCGCGGCCAATCACTGCCTCGGCGACGTCTACGCGATGGGCGCCGAGCCGCGGACGGCGCTGGCGATCGTCACCATCCCGCCGGCGCCCGACGCCAAGATGGAGGCGCTGCTGCACGACCTGCTCGCCGGCGTCGTCGAGACGCTCAACGCGGCGGAGACGACGCTGGTGGGAGGCCATACGGCCGAAGGCGCCGAGATCACCCTGGGTCTGTCCCTGAGCGGTGTGGCCGACCCGGCGCGCGTGCTCCGCAAGAGCGGCATGCGGCCGGGAGATCGACTCGTTCTGACCGCGCCGATCGGCACGGGGACGTTGTTCGCCGCGCGGATGCGGCGGAAGGCGAAGGGGCGCTGGATCGACGCCGCCGTCCGGTCGATGCTGCGGTCGAGCCGCGCCGCCGCGGCGTGCCTCCGCGAGCACGGGGCCGACGCGTGCACCGACGTCACCGGTTTCGGGCTGCTCGGGCACCTCCTCGAGATGGCCCGCGCGTCGGACGTGGACGCCCGCCTGACGCTCCCGGCGGCGCCGATCCTCGCCGGCGCGCGCGAGACGGTCGCGCAAGGGTTGCTCAGCTCGCTGCACCCGCACAACGAGCGGCTGGGCCGCGCGGTCGTCAACGCCGGCGAGGCCGCCGCGGCGCCGATCTATCCGATAGTCTTCGACCCGCAGACGGCCGGCGGCCTGCTCGCCAGCGTGCCGCCCGACCGCGCCGCCCCGTGCCTGCGCGCGCTGCGGTCCCTGGGCTACGATCGCGCGGCCGCCGTCGGCGCGGTCGAGCCGCGCGGGACGCGGCCGGAGCGGATCCGGATCGATTTGCAGGGAGGGGACGGATGATCACCGTGGGAGAAAAGGCGCCGGCCTTCGCGCTCGAGAACCAGGACGGCGCCCCGGTCCGCCTGAAGCAGTTCGCCGGGCAGTGGGTGGTGCTCTACTTCTATCCCCGGGACGACACGCCGGGATGCACCACCGAAGCGTGCGAGTTCTCGGCCGGCGTCCGCGAGTTCGAGAAGCTCGACGCCGTGGTGCTCGGTTGCAGCCCCGACGGTCCCGAGCGCCACCGCGCCTTCATCGCGAAGCACGGCCTGCGCGTCACCCTGCTGTCGGACCCGGACCGGAAGGTCATGCAGGAGTACGGCGCCTGGGGCGACAAGAAGTTGTACGGGAAGACGACGGTCGGGGTGATCCGCTCGACGGTGCTGATCGACGGCGCCGGGAAGGTGGCGCACCACTGGCGCTCGGTGCGCGCCGCCGGCCACGCGGGAAAGGTCCGGGAGAAGCTGGAGGCGCTCCGCGGCGGCGCGTGACGCGGGCGTCCTTGCGGCATCGTGTTTGCAGCGTTGTGCTAGACTCTCCAACTTTCGCATGAACGAACGGTTGACGAATCTGCGCTTCCTGGCGCTGTGCTGCGCCGCCGCCGTCGCGGCGATGGCCGCCGCGCGGGTCAACCACGCGCCGACGGACGAAGCCGTTCCCTTCTCGCGGGGCGAGGACGTCTTCCTGGCTGACGACCGGCGCTTCATCGAGGGGACCGTTCCTTCGCGGTCGACCCTGGCCGGCATCCTGAGCGCGCACGGTCTCGACGACGCCGCGGCCGGTCGCGTGATCGAGGCGGTCCGGCCGGCTTTCGACCCGCGGCGGATCCGCAGCGGCAACACGTACCGGCTGGTCGTCGGCGGCGACGGAACGCTGCGCAGCTTCGAGTACGACGTGGACGGCGACCGGTTCCTGCAAGTGAACGCCCCCCTCGGCGGCGGCGGAGCGCTTGCGGTCGACATGGTCCACCACGTGAAGGAGCATGCGGAAGTGGCGATCCGCGGCTTCATCGACGGGCCGCACACGTCGCTGGTGTCCGCGCTGAACGGCGCCGGCGAGAACGTGGCGCTCGCGGTCGAGATGGCCGGGGTGTTCAGCGGCGAGATCGACTTCAACACCGAGGTCCGACGCGGCGACCGGTTCGACGTCCTGTTCGAGAAGTATTACCGGAACGACGAGTTCGCCGGCTACGGCGACGTGCTGGCGGCCGAGTTCGTCAACGCCGGCCGCAGCGTGCAGGCCTTCCGCTTCACCCTGCCCGGCGACGACGACGCGCTCTACTACGACGAGCAGGGGCGGTCGCTCCGGCGGCAGTTCCTGCGGTCGCCGTTCAGGTTCGAGCCGCGCGTCACGTCTCGGTTCTCGAAGCGGCGGCTGCATCCGGTCCTGGGGGTGTACCGCCCGCACCTGGGCGTGGACTACGGCGCGCCGACCGGCACGCCCGTCGTCGCGGTGGCCGCCGGCGCCGTGGTGTCCGCCGGCCGCAGCGGCGGATCGGGCAACATGGTGCGGCTGCGGCACACCAACGGCTACGAGACGTACTACCTGCACCTGTCGGCGTTCGCGGACGGCGTCCGGCCCGGCGCGCGCGTCGCGCAGGGGCAGACGATAGGCCGCGTCGGCGCGACCGGCTTGGCGACCGGCCCGCATCTCGACTACCGGATGCGCAGGGACGGCGTCTTCGTGGACCCGTTGATCGAACACCGGAAACTGCCGCCGGGCGATCCGGTGCCGGAACGCCACCTCGCCGCGTTCCACGAGGTTCGCAGTCAGGCGCTCCGGCGGATGTCGTCGGCGATCGCCCCGGGAGGCCGATCCGCCCTGCTCGCCCAGTAGCGGCGCTGCGCGCCATTCTTCCCGCGTGGCTCTGGTCCGTCCGTTTCGCGCCCTTCGTCCCGAACCCGCCGCGGCCGCCGCCGTGGCCGCCGTCCCGTACGACGTCGTGACGGCGGGCGAGGCGCGGGAGCTTGCGGCGGGCAATCCGCTGAGCTTCCTGCGCGTCACCCGGGCCGAGATCGATCTGTCCCCGAACGTCGACCCGTACGACCCGGCCGTCTACCGGGCCGCCGCCGGGGCCCTGGATCGGCTCGTGCGCAGGGCGCCGCTCGTCGTGGAGGACGCCCCGGCGCTGTACCTCTATCGGCTCCGGACCGCCGGCCACGAGCAGACCGGCCTGGCCGGCTGCTTCTCGCTCGACGAGTACGACCGCGGCGCGATCCGGCGGCACGAACGGACCCGGCCCGACAAGGAGGACGATCGGACGCGGCACATGCTCGCGGTCCGCGCCCAGACCGGCGTCGTCTTCCTGGCTTACCGCGCGGCGCCGGACGTCGCTGCGCCGATGCAGCGGGCGGCGGAGGGAATTCCGCTGCTGGATTTCGACGCCGCCGACGGCGTGCGGCACACGGTCTGGCGGCTGAGCCCCGGCGACCGGGACGCCGCGGTCGCGGCGTTCGCGCGCGTGCCGGCGCTCTACGTGGCGGACGGCCACCACCGGATCGCGAGCGCCGCCCGGGTGCGGGACGCGCTGGCCGGATCGCCGGACGGCGCGGAAGACGATGCGGCGCGGTTCGTGCTCGGCGTGGCGTTCCCCGACTCCCAGACGCGGATCCAGGCGTACAACCGGGCCGTGACCGATCTCGCCGGCCGGACGCCCGCGCAGTTCCTCGACGCCGTGCGCGAGCGGTTTCCGGTGCGGTCGAACGTCGCCGCCCGGCCGCCGCGGGGCCGCGTCGCAGTCTATCTGGGCGGCGGGACGTGGCGCGACGTCGATCTGGCCGCCGCCCGGCGTCGGGGCGCCGACGACGATCCGGCCGCCGGGCTCGACGCCGCGGCGCTGCAGGAGGAGCTGCTTGCGCCGGTGCTGCAGGTCGCCGACGTCCGGACCGATCCGCGCGTCCGGTTCGTCGGGGGCGCGCGCGGCGTCGAGAAGCTCCAGCGCATGGTCGACGCGGGCGAGGCGGCCGTCGCGTTCTCGCTCGCGCCGGTGACTACCGGCGAGCTGTTCGCCGTGTCGGACGCCGGGGGCGTCATGCCGCCGAAGTCGACCTGGTTCGAGCCGAAGCTGCGGGACGGGCTCCTGATCCACCGGATCTGATCATGCCCGGCGACCGGATCTTCAACTTCAGCGCCGGACCGGCCGTTCTGCCCGAGCCGGTCATCGAGCAGGCCCGACGCGACTTGGCTGCGCTTCCCGGGGTCGGGATGTCGGTGCTGGAGGTCAGCCACCGGTCCGCGGCGGTGGACGAGATCCTCGAGTCCGCGACGTCCGACGTCCGGGCGGCGGCCGGGCTGCCGTCCCATTTTCACGTCCTGTTCCTGCAGGGCGGCGCCACGCAGCAGTTCGCGATGGCGCCGCTGAACCTGCTGCCGCCGGACGGATCGGCGGACTACGTGCTGACGGGGGTCTGGGCCCGGAAGGCGTACCAGGAGGCCCGGCGGCTGGGGAACGCGCGGGCGGCCGGCTCGACCGAAGACGAGCGGTTCGCCCGGATTCCGGCGGCGGACGAACTCGATCTCGACGGCGCCGCGGCCTACCTGCACGTCACCTCGAACAACACGGTGGTCGGCACGCAGTGGCGCGCGCTGCCGGCGGACGCCCCGGCGCCGCTCGTGGTCGACGCCTCGTCCGACTTCTTCAGCCGGCCGATGGCGTTCGACGGCGTCGGTCTGGTCTACGCGGGGGCGCAGAAGAACCTTGGTCCGGCGGGCGTCACGCTCGTCATCGTCCGCGACGACCTCGTCCGCGCCGCGTCGCGCAGCGGCGTCCCGACGATGCTGCGGTACCGGACCCACGTCGACGGCGGGTCGCGGCACAACACGCCGCCCGTCTTCGCCATCTACGTGGTCGGTCTGGTCGTGAAGTGGATCCTCGCGAGCGGCGGGCTCGACGAGATGGCGCGCCGGAGCGAGCGGAAGGCCCGGAAGTTGTACCAGGCGATAGACCGCACCGCGTTCTATCGGGGCGCGGCCGACCCGGACAGCCGCTCGCGGATGAACGTCACGTTCCGGCTGCCCACCGAGGCGATCGAGGCGCGCTTCGTCGGCGAGGCGCGCGACGCCGGCCTCGTCGGGCTGGAGGGCCACCGGTCGGTCGGCGGCGTGCGCGCGTCGATCTACAACGCGTGCCCGGAGGCGGCGGTCGACGCCCTGACCGCGTTCATGGCCGAGTTCGAGCGCACCCGCGGGTGAGCCGGCGTCCCGCGTTTCGTGCTAGAGTGAGTCGCTTGCGGCGGCTCCGCGACGCCAGAACGGGGGACCGGCGACCGTCATAACCAAGGGTGGAGGTCACGAGTGCTCACGTCCCTCATCGTCGCGTTGCTGGCGGCCGCTGCGCTGATTCAGATCGCCGTCTTTTCCACGACCATCTTCCTGCACCGGACGGCGACCCACAGGGCGCTGACGCTGCATCCCGCCGTCGCGGTGGCGTTCCGGTTCGCCCTGTGGATCACCACCGGCATCACCACGCGCGAATGGGTGGCGGTTCACCGGAAGCACCATGCGTTCACCGACGAGGAGGGCGATCCGCACAGCCCGCTGCTGGCCGGGTTCTGGTCGGTGCAGGTCGGCAACGTCTTCCATTACGTCCGCGAGGCGCGCAAGCCGGAGGTGCTCGACAAGTACGCGCGCGACATCGAGGCGGACTGGTGGGAGCGGACGCTGTTCCGGCGCAACCTGCTCGGTCCGGCGCTCGGGATCGCTGCGCTCTGCGCCCTGATCGGCGTCGGGTGGGGCCTGCTGGCCGCCGCCGTCCACGGCGTGGTCTACGTGTTCATCCTGTCGTCGTCGATCAACGGCCTGTGCCACTACCACGGCTACAGGAACTTCAAGAACACCGCCACCAACATCCGGCTGCTGGCGCTCGTCACCGGGGGCGAGGGGCTGCACAACAACCATCACGGGTTCCCGCGGAGCCCGAAGTTCAGCTTCAGGCCGAGCGAGTTCGACCCCGCCTGGCCGGTCATCTGGCTCCTCTCGAAGCTGCGGCTCGCCAAGCCTTACCGGACGATCGAGCAGGCGCAAGGTTGACAGCCCGCGGCGAAATCCCCGCTGCATTCGAGCAGCGATGCATCCCGCCTGACTGCGTTGTTCGTCGGTTGCGTATGCCCAATATGCGCCCTCCTCACGCCTTGTCAGACGGGCGCCTCGCCGCTCTCGGCGCGACGCGGGGTTCCACCACGGGCTGTTGACAGCCCGCGGCGAAATCCCCGCTGCATTCGACGGGCGGGGCTCCACCGCGGGCTGCTGAAGTCCTCTCTTACCCGTCCCATCGATATCCGAACGCATCGACAATGCGGCGGCACGTCCTGGCGACGTGCGCCCGGGAATAGTCGGTGTAATAGTCGCGATAGTGGTGCGCCCGGGGCCTGGCCTCGCTCTTGGTTCGCGGCAGGACCCGTCCGGGAAGCTGCATCAACCGGCGCGCTTCGTCGAAGTCCCGCCGCAGGTTCTCGAAGCGGATGACGTAATCCGCGTATTCTCGTCCGCCGCAGAAGTAGAATTGCGGAGCCTTGGCGAGGAATGCGGCGAAACAACCGGTCCTCAACGCGAATTCCACGCTCTCCTTGCGGCGGCCGGCCTCCAGCAGCCTCATCAGCGAAGACGCCAGGAGACGTTCCGGCGGCGGAGCGAAAGGCTCGCCGGCGGCAAGGCGGCGCATTCCGCGCAGCAGCTTGACCAGCGCCGCCGCGGGCGTCTTGCTCCTCTCCAGGTCGGGAATCACGACGTGAAAACGGAAAAGATACAGGGACACGAACCTGTCCCACGGGTTCCTGGCGATGGTGAACTTGAAGTATTCGCGCCATACCTTGTCGCCGACTTTCCCGCGGATGACGTCCGGCAAGGCGTGCTGCGGCACAAAGCCGTACGCATCGTTCGGGCCTGCGTTCCGCTGCGGCGGCATGTGGAAATAGTCCGTGTCCACACCGGAACGGAACACAAGGTCGTCGTGGGCGAGCACGTCCTCCCCTCCGCACAACGGCGCCAGCGCGGCCGCCACGCTGGTGCCGGCGACCTTGTCGGGCCGTATGAAGATGAACTTGCGCCGGTGCGAAATGATGGTCATGACTGAGGGCGCCCGGACCCGCCGCGGGTCGTTCCCATCGCGGTCGGAGCCAGCATAAGACATCCGGCCGATCACGATCCCGGCCGGGGCGGACTGTCGCCGGGGGCCGCTAGCAGCCCGTGGCAAAATCCCCGCTGCATTCGAGCAGCGATGCATCCCGGCTGAACTGCGTTGTTCGTCGGTCGAATATGGCCAATATGCTCCCTCCTCACGCCTTGTCAGCCGGGCGCCCCGCCCGTCTCGGCGCCCCGCGGGGTTTCACCACGGGCCGCCAGGCTGTACGCTGTGCAGGCCATGCGGCGAACGCAAGGGTCGATCGTCTGCGCGGGCTGCGGCATGCTGGTCGGCGTCGGCGAGCCGCGCTGTCCGCACTGCGGCGCCTGGCGGCCGGGGCTGTTCGGCTGGGCCCCGATGCTCCGGAGCGTCGTCGGCCAGCGCCTGGACCTGATCTCGCTGATCATCGGGGCGTGCGTCACGTTGTACGCCGTCGCCCTGCTGCTCGAGCCGGAGGCGATCTTCGCGGGCGGGGGCCTGTTCTCGCTCCTGTCACCCGGCGGCCGGGCCTTGTACCAACTCGGCATGACCGGCGGCGTGGCGTGGGAGCAGGGGTGGTGGTGGACGCTGCTGACCGCGAACTACCTTCACGGCGGAGTGCTCCACATCCTGTTCAACATGCTGTGGATCCGCAACCTCGGTCCGGCGGCCACGGAGACGTACGGCCCGGCGCGGACGTTCGTGCTGTTCAACGTCGCCGGGGCGTCCGGGTTCCTCGTCTCGAACGTGATGACGTCGAGCGCCTACTCGTTCGCCACGCCGACCATCGGCGCGTCGGGCGGGATCTTCGGGCTGCTCGCGGCGCTGATCGTCTACGGCCGGAAGCGGGGCACGAGCAGGATGGAGACCCAGCTATGGCAATGGGCCGTCCTGCTGTTCGTCTTCGGCTTCGTCATGAGCGGCGTCAACAACTGGGCGCACGGCGCGGGGTTCGCCGGCGGGTGGATCGCGGCCCAGCTCATGGGGTTCATCGACGAGCGGCGGGAAAGTCCGGCGATGCTGATCGCCGCGCTCCTGCTGATCGCCGTGACGGCGGCCGGCGTCGTGGCGTCGTTCGTCAACGTCACGAGGGCGCTGCTGGGTAGCTGACCGGGCGAAGTTGACGAAATCCTTTACGCCCCGCGTGGACGTGCTGCCGCCGGCGCAGCAGCGGCTCTGGCGGGATCTGGGCGGCACGCCGTCCAGCTTCGTGCTCTACGGCGGCACTGCGCTCGCCCTCCGGCTCGGGCATCGACAGTCGGCTGATTTCGATTTCTTCTCGTCGGCCGGCGTGGACTCCGGCCGGTTGTTGCGGGAAGCGCCTTACCTCCGGGGAGCCGAAGTCGTGCAGCGCGGTCCCGACACGCTGACCTGCCTGGTGGACCGCAGCGGTCCGGTGCGGGTCTCGTTCTTCGGCGGGCTGAATCTCCGCCGCGTCGCGAACCCCGATGCGCTCGGGGCGCCGGCGATCAGGGTCGCGTCGCTGCTGGACCTTGCTGCGACCAAGGTGGAAGTGGTGCAGACGCGCGCCGCTGCGAAAGACTACCTGGACGTCGATGCCTTGACCCATCGCGCCGGCATTCCGCTGCGGGACGCGCTGGGCGCCGCCGCCGCCGTATTCGGGCCGGCGTTCAATCCGGTGCTGACGGTGAAGGCCTTGTCCTTCTTCGGCGACGGAGACCTCGCTACGCTGCCTCTCGACGCGCGCCGGCGCCTGCTCGACGCGGCGTCCGCCGTCGATCTGACGCGCCTCCCCCGCTTCGATCCTCTGACCGGCGTCGCGCCGGAAGCGTCATGACGACGCCGGACGCGCCGGCGGACCTGCTCCGCGTGGCGAAGCGGATGGTCTGGTTCAAGCCGCCGGCGGCGACGCTGGCCGAACCCCTGCTGTTCCTGAGCTACGCCATGACGTACGGCACGGTCGACGACCTCCGGGTGATCCGGGCGCACTTCACCGACGCTCAGTTGCGCCAAGCGTTACGCGCCAGCATCCCGGGCGTGTTCGACGCGCGGTCCTGGGCGTACTGGCACTCCGTGCTGGGCGTCCGCCCGGCGCCGCCCCTGCCGACGAGGCGTCTTCCGGATTGAACCGGCCTGCGCGGTTTCCCGGCGTGACGAGTGACCACCGGGCATCGTCGAGACGCAACTCAGCCGGGATGCAACGCGCCCACCACGGGCTGCGCGGCTACGGGGCGGCCGGGCGCCGCCGCGGCCGCCGTCTCCGCCGCCTCCGCCGACGAGGCTCCGCCGCGACGCCGCCGGCCGCCGCCATCGCCCGCCACCGGCTGCGCGCGTCCGCGTCGCCGCCGTGGATCTCCAGCCAGGTCACGGCGTCTTCGAACGCGGCGCGGCGCAGGACGGCCCGTTGCGCCCGGGGCGGCAGCGCGGGATCGGTCAGCCGCGGCTGCAGCACGAGCAGTTGGCGAAGCTGCTCGACGTCGCGCCGCGCGACCGGAAGCCGGCCGAGCGTGATCCCGCCGTTCGCAGGCGCCGCCTCGTCCTTCCGGCGCGGCGCCGGATCGAGCGGCAGCACGGGGACCGCCAGGCTGCCGAGCAGCACCGCGTTGGTCAGGCTGGGCGGCGCGTCCGGGCGCCGCGACCGGTAGGCGTCGAGCGCGTCGAGCGACCTCCAGAGCGCCGGCGTCGCGCCGCGCGCGATCTCGGGGACGATCCGGGCCAGGAGCCCGGTCTCGAGCAGCCCGCGGCAGGTCCGCGCCGCCACGCCGCTCCGGAGGATCTTGTACAGCTCCTCGATCAGCCGGGCCGGCGCCGCGGCGGCGATCTCGCCGCCGCGGCGGGCGATGGCGCGCCGCACGGCCGGGTCGAGGCGGAAGTCCAGACGGGCGGCGAACGCAACCGCTCGCACCATCCGCACCGGGTCCTCGACGAACCGTTCGTCCGGATCGCCGATGGAGCGGATCAGCCCGTCGCGCAGATCGGCCATGCCGCCGACGTAGTCGATCACCGCGAACGTGCCGACGTCGTAGAACAGCGCGTTGATCGTGAAGTCGCGGCGGAACGCGTCCTCCTCCGCCGTTCCGAACGTGTTCTCCCGCCGGAGGGGCGGACGCCTGCGCCCGCCGCGGGCGGGAGCTTCGGCATGGTCGGCCGGCGCCCCCGGCTCCTGCTTCGGCTGCGTCGGCTCCTGCGGCGTCGGCTCCTGAGCGGGGGCGAGCCGCCGGAACGTGGCCACCTCTATCGTCTTCGGTCCGAACTTCACGTGGGCGAGGCGGAACCGGCGGCCGATGATCCAGCAGTTGCGGAAAATCCGCTTCACCTCGTACGGGTGCGCCGACGTGCCGACGTCGAAGTCTTTCGGGCGGCGGTTCAGCAGGAGGTCGCGCACGCCGCCGCCGACCAAGTAGGCGACGTGATCGAACTTGCGCAGGCGGTGCAGGACCCTGAGCGCGTCGGGATCGATCTGGCGGCGGGATATCGGGTGGTCCGCCCGCGGGACGACCAGCGGTTCAACCAACGGAGGAATTATACCAGCCTGCGTCCGGACAGGCGGATCACCCCTTGGCGTCCTTCCAGCTTCGCCCGATCCCGACGTCCACCGTCAGCGGTACGGCCAGCGCCGCGGCGTGCTCCATGCGTTCACGCACCAGCGCCGCGACCTCGTCGGCCATCCGCTCCGGCGTCTCGAACAGGAGCTCGTCGTGCACGGTCAGGATCATCGCCGCGCCGGCGGGCAGAACGGCGTGGACGTCGATCATGGCGCGTTTGAGGATGTCGGCCGCGGTCCCTTGAATCGGCAGGTTGACCGTCGCCCGCTCGGCCGCGGCCCGGACCTGCGCGTTGCGGCTCGCCAGCTCGGGAACCTGCCGCCGCCGGCCGTACAGCGTGCGCGCGACGCCCGACTCGCGGGCGCTGGCCAGCGTCGCGTCGATGTAGCGCCGCACGGCGGGGAACCCGTCGAAATAGGCGTCGATGAACGCCTGGGCGGCGGCCTGGGGGACGCCGATGTCTTTCGCGAGGGTGAACGCCGTCTTCCCGTACAGCAGCGCGTAGTTGATGATCTTGGCCCGCCGGCGGAGCTCGTGCGGATCGAGGCCGCTGTCCGGGCCGAACACCTTGAGCGCCGTCTGGTCGTGGATGTCGTCGCCCCGCTTGAACGCCGCGATCAGACTTTCGTCGCCGGACAGGTGCGCGAGCACGCGCAGCTCGATCTGCGAATAGTCGGCCGAGATCAGCACGGCGCCCGGCGGCGCGACGAACGCCCCCCGGATTCGCCGTCCGAGCTCGGTGCGGATCGGGATGTTCTGCAGGTTCGGGTCGCTGCTGCTCAGGCGCCCGGTCGCCGCCACCGCCTGGTTGAACGACGTATGCACCCGGCCGGTCTCCAGATCGACGAGCTGGGGCAGCGCGTCGACGTACGTCCCCTTGAGCTTCTGGAGGCTCCGCCAGTCGAGCACCTTCCGCGGCAGATCGTGCACGAGCGCCAGCTCTTCGAGCACGGCGACCGAGGTCGAGGCCGCGCGCGTCTTTCCGGTCCGCCTGGTGGCCGGCAACCGGAGCTTGTCGAACAGCACCTCGCCGAGCTGCCTGGGCGAGTTGACGTTGAACTCCGCGCCGGCCAGCGCATGGATGTCGCGCTGGAGCGCCGCCATCTCCACTTGGAACCGCTTCGACATCCGGGCCAGCGCGTCGGTGTCGATCCGGACCCCGGCCTGCTCTGTCGAAACGAGGATCGGAATCAGCGGCAGCTCCAGCTCGCGGTAGAGCGGCTCCAGCCCTTCGTCGGCGAGCGACTGCATCAGCGGACCGGCCAGCTTGAGAGTGAGGTCGCTGCGCTCGCAGCAGTATTCGACGACCGCGTCGGGTGGGAGATCGCAGAATCTGCGCGCCTTCGTTCCGCGGCCCACCAGATCGCCGTCCGCGATCGCCTTGTAGCCGAGCCGTTCGAGCGCCAGTTCCTCGATCCGGTGGGACGGCCGGGCCGCGGCGAGCAGGTAGCTGACGATCATCGTATCGACGTCGAGCCCTTCCAGCGGCGCGCCGCGGCGCGCCAGCGCCATGCCGTGCAGCTTCAGGTCGTGCCCGACCTTGCGGACGGCGGGGTCGCGCAGGAGGGGGCGCAGCAGATCGAGCGCCGCCGCGGCGTCGAGGTCCGACTCCGCGCCCAGGGCGGCGTGTCCGAGCGGGACGTAACGCCCCTGCCCCGGCGCCGTCGACAGCGCCAGCCCGACGAGCGGGGCCTGCGCAGGGTGCGGAGCATCGGTCAGTACGTGCACGCCGCACCGGCCGGCCGTCCGGGCGGCGTCGGCGAGCGCTGCGAGGTCGGCGGCGGATCGGACGGCGGCGTAGTCGATCTCCACGGTCCGGATGGTCGGCGCGTACTCCGGGGCCAGGCTGCGGAACCCGAGGGCGGAGAACAGCCGGAAGCAGCGCTCGGCGTCGGGACCCCGGTGCCGCATCGCCTCGGCGTCGAACGGCACGGGCGCGTCCGTGCGAATCCGGACCAGGGCGCGGCTGTGGAGCGCCTCGTCGGCGTGGGCCGTCAGCGCTTCGCGGTACTTCTTCCGGGGCATCTCCGCCGCGCGCGCCAGCACGGCGTCGAGCGAACCGAAGGTCGTGACCAGCTCGCGGGCGCCTTTCTCGCCGATGCCGGGCACTCCCTTGACGTTGTCGGTGGCGTCGCCCATCAGGGCGAGGACGTCGACCACCTGTTCGGGTCTGACGCCGAACTTCGCCTCTACTCCGGCCGCGTCGAACCACGCGCCGGCGTCGCGCGGGTTGAAGACCCGGATCGCGTCGCCGACTAGCTGGAAGAAGTCCTTGTCGCCGGTCACGATCGCCACGTCGAGCCGCTCGGCGGCGGCGCGCGCCGCGAGCGTGCCGATCACGTCGTCGGCCTCGTACCGCTCGGAGGTCAGGACCGGGACGCCGAGCGCTTCGCACGCCTCGTGCACCCACGGGACCTGCTCGGCGAGGTCCGGCGGCATCGGGGGGCGGTTGGCCTTGTAGTCGGCGGCGATCTCGGTGCGGAACGTGGGCCCCGGCAGATCGAACGCGGCGGCGATCAGCTCGGGCCGGTGATCCGCCAGCAGCTTCTTCAGCATGGTGACGAAGCCGTACACGGCGTTCGTCGACTTGCCGTCGGGTCCGGTCAGCCCCCGGATCGCATGGTACGCGCGGTAGATCTGCGAGCTGCCGTCGATGAGGAAGAGGCGGCGGCGGGCGCTCATGCGGTTTCCGACTCGGCCGGCGGCGGCGGTTTCGTCCCTTCGGTGAAGCAGACGCCGTCCCGTTCGGACAGGATGCGCACGCCCCGGAACCCTTCCGCCGCGAGCGCGGTCCGGGCGCCTCCCGCGGCGTACCGGCGGTCGAGCGCCTGCCGGGAGAACAGCGCGCCGAGCCCGCCGCGCATCGCCCGCTCGATCACCAGGCAGCGCCCGCCGGCGCGCAGCACCCGGTGCGCCTGCTGGAGCGACGCCACCCGGTCGTTCGGACGCATCCCGCCCAGGACGTCCTTGACGACCACCAGATCGAACGAAGCCGGGTCGTACGGGAGGGCCGTGGACGGCCCGACTGCGATCTCGACCAGCACGCCGGCCCTGGCCGCCGCCGTTTCGATCTCCGCCGCCGCGGCGCGGTCCGGCGCCAGCGCGCAGGCGCGCCCGCTCAGACCGGCCGCCGACGCCAGGGCGGCGATCAGCGGTCCGTCGCCGGCGCCGATCTGGAGGACGCGCGAGCCGAGCTTCAAGCCGGCCATCGAGACCTCGAAGTCGCGCGGCCCGCCGCTCTTCACCAGCCTGAACAGGGGCATTCCGGGAAAGGCACATGATATATGCTCTCCCCGTGAAAAGCCCGCCCGAAATCGCCGCGCCGGACGGCCGTCTCGGCGTGCTGCTGGTCGGGCTCGGCGCCGTCAGCACCACGTTCATCGCCGGCGTCTTCGCCCTCCGCAAGCAGTTGGCGGCGCCCACCGGATCGCTGACGCAGATGGGAACGATCCGGCTCGGCAAGCGGACCGAAGGGCGCTCGCCGCTGATCCGCGACTTCGTGCCGCTGGCGGCGCTCGACGACCTGGTCTTCGGCGGGTGGGACATCTTCGAGGACGACTGCCACGAGGCCGCGCGCACCGCCGGGGTGCTCGACTCCGGCCTGATCGAGCGGATACGGCCCGAGCTGGAGGCGATCCGCCCGTGGCCGGCCGTCTTCGACCGGCAGTACGTGAAGCGGCTGAGCGGCGAGCACGTCAAGCGCGGCGCCAGCAAGCGCGACCTCGCCGATCAGGTGATCGACGACGTCCGCCGGTTCAGGGAGGCGAACCGTCTCGACCGCCTCGTGCTGATCTGGTGCGGCAGCACCGAGACCTACCTGGAGCAGTCGCCGGTCCACCGGACGCTGGCGGCGTTCGAGGAAGGCCTGGAGCGGTCGGACGAAGCGATCCCGCCGAGCATGATCTACGCCTACGCGGCGATCCGGGAGGGGATCCCGTACGCCAACGCGGCCCCCAACCTGAGCGCCGACGTGCCGGCGCTCACCGAGCTGGCGGCGAAGACCGGCGCGCCCCTGGCGGGGAAGGACCTGAAGACGGGCCAGACGCTGATCAAGACGATAGTCGCCCCCGGCCTCAAGGCGCGCCTGCTCGGCGTGAGCGGCTGGTACTCCACCAACATCCTGGGCAACCGCGACGGGGAGGTCCTCGACGATCCGGAGTCGTTCAAGACGAAGGAGGAGAGCAAGAAGTCGGTTCTGGACTACATCTTGCAACCGGATCTGCACCCGACGTTGTACGGCGACCTTCACCACGTGGTGCGGATCAACTACTACCCGCCGCGCGGCGACAACAAGGAGGGGTGGGACAACATCGACCTCGTCGGGTGGCTGGGGTATCCGATGCAGCTCAAGATCAACTTCCTTTGCCGCGACAGCGTGCTCGCCGCGCCGATCGTCCTGGATCTGGTCCTGCTGCTCGACCTCGCCAAGCGGGCCGGGATGGCCGGCGTCCAGGAGTGGCTGTCGTTCTACTTCAAGAGTCCGATCCACGCCCCCGGCCTCTATCCGGAGCACGACCTGTTCATCCAGTTGATGAAGCTCAAGAACACGCTGCGGCGCCTGCGCGGGGAGGAGCTCATCACGCACCTCGGGCTGGAGTACTACGACTAGCGGGCCGGCCATGCCGCTCATCGAGATCGCCGACCTGTGGAAGACGTACGACATGGGCGGCGAGCGCATCCACGCGCTGCGCGGGGTGTCGCTCGCGGTCGAGCGCGGGGAGTACCTGGCGATCATGGGACCGTCCGGCTCCGGCAAGTCGACGCTGATGAACCTGATCGGTTGCCTCGACACACCGACCCGCGGCGCCTACCGCCTCGGCGGCCGGAGGGTGGAGGAGCTCGACGACGACGCACTGGCGCGGATCCGCAACCGGGAGATCGGGTTCGTCTTCCAGACGTTCAACCTCCTGCCCCGGGCCACCGCCCTGCGCAACGTGGAGCTGCCGATGGTCTATGCGGGGGCGCGGCGGCGCGAGCGCGAGCGCCGGGCGCTGGAGGTGCTCCGGATGGTCGAGCTCGAAGACCGGGTCGCGCACCGCCCCAGCGAGCTGTCCGGCGGCCAGCGCCAGCGGGTGGCGATTGCGCGGGCGCTGGTCAACGCCCCGTCGATAGTGCTGGCCGACGAGCCGACGGGGAACCTCGACAGCCGCACCGGCCGGGAGATCATCGCCCTGTTCCGGCGGCTCCACGACGACGGCCACACCCTCGTGCTGATCACGCACGAGGCCGGCGTCGCGGCCCACGCCGACCGGGTGGTCGAAATCCGCGACGGACAGGTGGAGCACGACCGGCGGCGCTAGCGCGACGTTCAGTATCAGCCGATGCGCCACGTCCACCGTTATTCCGATCGCGAACTCGAAATCCTGATGGCGGATCTCGAGTCCGACCTGGTGGAGCGCAAGGAATCGCTGCGGGGCGACGCGCCCGCGAGAATCCGGGAGGCGGTCTGCGCGTTCGCCAACGATCTGCCGGACCACCGACGCCCGGGCGTGGTGTTCGTGGGCGCGGGCGACGATGGCGCGCCGGCGGGGCTGGCGATCACGGACGAGCTGCTGTTGCAGCTTGCCGACGTCAAGACCGACGGCAACATCGTGCCGCCGCCCGCCCTGACCGTCGAGAAGCGCGTGCTGCGCGGCGCTCCCGTCGCGGTCCTCACCGTCCGGCCGTCAGATACGCCGCCGGTGCGCTGCCGGGGCCGGACCTGGATCCGGGTCGGGCCGCGCCGCGCCGTCGCGACCGCTCAGGACGAACGGATCCTGAGCGAGAAGCGGCGGTACCGCGACCGGCATTTCGACGCGCAGCCGGTCTCCTCTGCGCGACTCGACGATCTGGACGTCCGGCGGTTCGAGGAGGAGTACCTGCCGCAGGCCGTGGACGCGGAGACGCTGGCGGCGAACGACCGCGGCGTCGATGAACGTCTGGCCGCCATGAAGATGATCGCCGGCTTGGAAGACCCCCGGCCGACGATCGCCGGCATCCTCGTCCTGGGCAGGCGGCCGCAGGACTTTCTGCCCGGCGCGTACGTGCAGTTCCTTCGCGTCGCCGGCGCCGACCTGAGCGATCCGGTCGTCGACGATCGCCGTTGCGGCGGGCCGATTCCCCATCTGATTCGGCGGATCGACGACAAGCTGCTTGCGCACAACCGGACGGCGGTCGAATTCACGTCCGGGTTCAGCGAAACGCGCACGCCGGCGTATCCGATGGCGGCGCTGCGGCAACTCGTGCGCAACGCGGTCACGCACCGGACCTACGAGGGAACGAACGCCCCGGTGCGCGTCTACTGGTTCGACGACCGGATCGAGATCGGCAGTCCCGGCGGTCCGTACGGCGCCCTGAACTCGGGAAACTTCGGGCAGCCGGGCGTCGTCGACTACCGCAACCCGATCCTGGCCGAAGCGATGCGCGTTCTCGGGCTGGCGCAGCGGTACGGCGCCGGCATCCCGATCGCTCGGCGGGCGCTGCGCGACAACGGCCAGCCCGAACCTGAATTCCAGCCCGAGTCCAGCTGGATCCACTGCACGGTGAGGATGCGCGCGTGACCGCGCTCAATCGCCTTCCCGGTATTCCCCGAAGACGCGCCGCAGGGCGTCGGCGATCTCGCCGACGGTGGCGCGCGCCTCGACGGCGGCGATGATCGGCGGGACCAGGTTGGTCTCGCCGCGCGCGGCGCGCTCGACCCGGTCGAGCGCGGCCCGCCACTGCGCGGCGTCGCGCGACGCCCGCACGGCGCGCACCCGCGCGATCTGCGCCGCTGCGAGGTCCGGGTCGATGCGGAACGCCTCTATCGGCGCCGGCTCGTCCGCCGTGTGCGCGTTGACGCCGACCACGGTGGCGGCGCCCGAGTCCATCGCCTGCTGCGCGCGATAGGCCGACTCCTGAATCTCCCGCTGGATGAACCCGGTCTCGATGGCGGCGAGGCCGCCGCCCTGCTCGTCGACCCGGTCGAGCAGCGCGGCGGCCTCGCGCTCGATCCGGTTGGTCATTTCCTCTATCGCCCAGGCGCCGCCGACCGGATCGACCGTCCGGGTGACGCCCGTCTCCGCCGCGATGATCTGCTGCGTGCGCAGGGCGAGCCGGGCCGCCGCCTCGGTCGGCAGCCCGATCGCCTCGTCGAGGCCGTTGCAGTGCAGCGACTGCGTACCTCCGAGCACCGCCGCCAGCGCCTGCAGCGCCACCCGGACGACGTTGTTGTCCGGCTGCCGGGCGGTCAGGGTGCTGCCGGCCGTCTGGACGTGGAAGCGGAGCTGGCTGGCGCGCGGCTCGGTCGCGCCGAACCGCTCGCGCATGATCCGGGCCCACAGCCGGCGCGCCGCCCGGAACTTCGCGATCTCCTCCAGGAAGTCGTTGTGGGCGTTGAAGAAGAACGACAGCCGCCGCCCGAACGAGTCGACGTCCAGGCCGGCATCTATCGCCGACCTGACGTACACGATCGCGTGGGCGAAGGTGAACGCCACCTCCTGCGCCGCCGTCGAGCCCGCCTCGCGGATGTGGTAGCCGCTGATCGAGATCGGATGCCAGCCCGGCAGCTCGGCGGCGCAGTACGCGAACAGGTCGATCGCGACGCGCAGCGAGGGGCGCGGGGGGAAGACGTACGTGCCGCGCGCCGCGTACTCCTTCAGGATGTCGTTCTGCACCGTGCCGGACAGCTTGCCGGGGTCCACCCCCTGCCGCCGGGCGACCGCCGCGTAGAGCGCCAGCAGGATGACGGCGGTGGCGTTGATCGTCATCGACGTCGATACGCGGTCGAGCGGGATCCCGTCGAACAGCTCCGCCATGTCCTCGATCGAATCGATGGCGACGCCCACCCGCCCGATCTCGCCCGCCGCGAGCGGGTGGTCCGAGTCGTAGCCGATCTGCGTCGGCAGGTCGAACGCCACGCTCAGGCCGCTCACGCCCTGGTCGAGGAGGTAGCGGTAGCGCCGGTTGGAGTCGGCGGCGGCGCCGAACCCGGCGTACTGGCGCATCGTCCAGAGCCGGCCGCGGTACATCGACGGGTGAATGCCGCGGGTATACGGGTGCGCGCCGGGGACGCCGAGGTCCGATTCGGGGTCCCATCCCCGGAGGTCGGACGGAGTGCGGGTCACCGAAGGCACGTCGCGGGCGATTGTACCGTCAACGGCGGCGGCGGTCAGCCCGGATTCCGCTTGACCGCCTCCGAATCCTCCGCTTACACTTGCGAAATCCGCCGCGCCGCCCACCTGCCTGCTTGCGGACGAGTTTTCGCCCCCGGCTCCCGGCCCGGCGGCGCGAGGAGGTCTTCGACATGACGAACGTCATGACTCGACTGGCGCGTGAGCTGGCTGACGCCATCAGCGTAGCCATCAAGGAAGATCCCAGCGTCGCCGCATGCTGGGAGAAGGCGCGCGCCGCCGGGTACGAGATGCAGGTCTCGCTGGAGGCGGTGGTCGGGTTCGGGAGCCGCGCCCGTTCGCAAGCGCCGGCCGAGCTCGATGCATCCGACGAGCCGGGCGATCCGGGCCGGCCGATAGAGATGACCGCCGACGACCGGCGGTTCCTGCGCTCGCTCCGGATCGCCGCCGACGAGATCGGCCAGCAGGTCGAGTAGCGCCGGCCTCCGGCGCTATCGTCCCCATGTCCTGAGGTCGGTCCCGGTCATCTCGTCCGGCGGCGGGATCCCCAGGATGCCGAGGATCGTCGGCGCGACGTCGCGGAGCGATCCGTCCCGCAGGACGCGGCCCCGCCCGCGCAGATCGGGCTGCACCAGCACCACCGGGACCGGATTGGCCGTATGCGCGGTGTGCGGCTCGCCGCGCTCGGCGTCCCACATCTGCTCGGCGTTGCCGTGGTCCGCGGTGATCAGCACCGTCCCGCCCGCCTTCTCCGCCGCCCGGACGATCTGGAGCAGGCACCGGTCCAGCGTCGACACCGCGGCGACGGCGGCGTCGAGCTTGCCGGTATGCCCGACCATGTCGGCGTTGGCGAAGTTGCAGATGACGACCTGATGGCGGCCGGCTTCGACGTCGGCGACGAGCTCGGCGGTGATGCCGGGCGCGCTCATCTCCGGCTTCAGGTCGTAGGTCGGCGCCTTCTGCGACGGCACGAGGATCCGGTCCTCCCCCGCGTACGGGCGTTCCTCGCCGCAGTTGAAGAAGTACGTCACGTGCGCGTACTTCTCGGTCTCGGCCAGCCGCAGATTGTTCACCCCCCGCTCGGCCAGCACGTCGGCGAGGCTTCCCGACAGCGCCGACGGCGGGAACGCGGCCGGCAGGGCGAACGCGGCGTCGTACTCGGTCATCGTCGTGCAATGGACGCGCGGACGGGCGCGGCGCTCGAAGCCGTCGAACCGGTCGTCCGCCAGCGCGCGGGAGAGCTGGCGGGCGCGGTCCGCCCGGAAGTTGAACAGGACGACCGAGTCGCCGTCGGCGATCAGGCCGGAAGGCCGCCCCGCGGCGGCGGCCGCCACGCCCGGTTCGATGAACTCGTCGGTCACGCCCGCCGCGTACGACGTCTCGACCAGCGTCCGCGCGTCGGGCGCGGTCCGGCCGGCGCCGAGCGTCATCGCGTCGTAGGCCCTCTCGGTCCGGTCCCACCGGCGGTCCCGGTCCATCGCGTAGTAGCGCCCGCTCACGGTGGCGATGCGGCCGCATCCCGCGCCGGCCATCGTGCGCTCCAGCTCCGCGAGGTGCGCCGCGCCGCCGGCCGGGGAGGCGTCGCGCCCGTCGGTGACGGCGTGCACGAAGACCCTGGCCGCCTTCCGCCGGGACGCCATCGCGATCAGGGCGGCAAGGTGGCGCTGGTGACTGTGCACGCCGCCGTCCGACACGAGGCCGACGAAGTGGAGCGCATGGCGGTCGCCGGCGCAGCGGTCGATCGCGGCGCCGAGCGCCGGATTGTCGAAGAAGCTCCCGTCCCGGATGCTGCGATCGATCCGGGTCAGGTCCTGGTGGACGACCCGCCCGGCGCCCAGGTTCATGTGCCCGACCTCGGAATTCCCCATCTGGCCGGGCGGCAGCCCGACCGCCTCTCCGTTCGTGACGAGCGCGGCGTGCGGATACCGCTCGACGAGCTCCCGGAAGACGGGCGTGCGGGCGAGGGCGATCGCGTTGTGGTCGGAAGCGGCGCCGAGACCCCAGCCGTCGAGCACGACCAGCACGAGGGGCGGCGCGGGCGCCATCGGCGCGCGATCATACCACGGCGGCGGCCCGCCGACAGATGGAAGCCCCGTGTTTTCAACAGGTTGACGCCGGATCGCGGCGGTTGACTTGCCTGGTGGCGTCGCCTATGATCCCCCCTTCACGCCGTTTACCCGATTCAGGAGACCGCATTCTCATGCACGAGATCCACCGTCGTCCGCCGGCCGGCGCCGCGTACGTCCTGGCGGCCGCGCTGCTGCTTGCCGCCCCGGCGGCCGCCCAGAACGACTCCGAGCAGGAGGCGGCGGAGCTCGAGGACTGGGAGCGCGAGGAGCTCCAGTTGCTCGTGGCGGCGGTCGGCGACGTCCTGAAGGGCGAGTCGACGCCCTCCGCGAACCCGTTCGAGTTGACGCCGAGTTTCCTGAAAGGAACCGACGGCGACACGTACGTGCCGTTCACCCTGACGATCGACTCGGCGCAGATCGCATCGTCCGCGGCCGTCTACCTGTACGTCGACGAACCGCCGCCGGCCGAGGCGGCCGACGACGAGGAGGAGCGGGAGGCGATCTTCGAGGACGCCTATTTCGTCGAGGTCGAGGCCGGCGCCGACGCCATGGTGCGGCTCAGCCGCGCCTTCTCGGCCCCCGGCGGCGACTACGACGTGTACCTCGCGATCCGGGAGAGCCTGGGCGAGGACGCGGACGACGACGACCGCGAGGCGGCGCCGAACCTGCTGCTCAGGACCCGGGTCCCGGTGCCCGATCTGTGGACCGACGATCTCCAGACCAGCTCGGTGCTGATCGCGGAGTCGGTCGAGCCGTTGACGGAGCCGCTGACGCCGCGGGAGCAGATCCAGTATCCGTATACGCTCGGCACGACCCGCATCACCCCCAAGCACGACCGCAGCTTCGGCAAGCAGGACGAGCTGTCGCTGATCATGCTGGTGTACAACCCCCGGCTCGACGCCGCCGAGATGCCGAACGTGACGGTGGAGTACGACTTCCATGCGGTGACGGCCGACGGCGAGGAGTTCTTCAACAAGACGAACCCGCAGGAGTTCAACGCCCAGTCGCTGCCGGCCGGGTTCAGCGTGGCGGCCGGGCACCAGATCGTCGCCGGGCAGTCGGTGCCGCTGAGCCTGTTTCCCGCCGGCGACTACCGGCTGGAGATCACGGTCAAGGACAACGAGGCCGGGACCAACGTGACGCGGAACGTGCATTTCACGGTCCGCGAAACCTAGTCGGCGCCGGCGGGAGCTCCGAAGCCTGACAGCCCGTGGTGGAACCCCGCGTCGCACCGAGAGCGGTGAGGCGCCCGGCTGACAAGGCGTGAGGAGGGCGCATATTGGGCATACGCAACCGACGAACAACGCCGCCAGGCGGGATGCATCGCCGCTCGAATGCAGCGGGGACCTCCGCCACGGGCTGCTAGGAGAGGAGCGATGCGCGTTTGCCGTCTCGTCGCCGGCGTGCTCGCGGCCGGTCTCGCCGCGGGAGGCGCCTACGCGGAGGAGCCGGGGACGGGCCGGCTGCTCGGCGTGGTGACCGGCGCTGCGGACGCGCGCTTCGACACGCTCCTGGTGACCGCGGCCGGGCCGGCCGGCACGGCGGTGGCGGCGTGCGGCGCCGACGGCCGGTTCGAGTTTCGCGGCCTCGCCCCCGGCCTCTACCTGCTCCGCGCCCATGCGGCCGGCTTCACCGCCGGCGCCGGCCGGATCGTCGAAGTCAGATCCGGCCTGTCCACGCTGCACTCGATGCGCCTGCGCCGCATCATTCCCGCGTCCGGCGCATCTCCGGCGGTGCTGGCCGCGAGCGCAGCCTCCGGGCTGGGCGGCGCTTCGGGCGCGCAGTGGGCCGCTGGCGCGGCCCGGGACGGTGAGGGCGGCGCGGGCCGCGGCGACGGCGAAGCGGCGGCCGAACGCGCGTCCGGCGCGCCGCCGCCCCATGATCACACGCAGCGGGCCTGGCGGCTTCGGCGGGCCCGCCGGAGCGTGCTCAAGGACGCGGCGCCGCCGGTCGCCGCAGCGGCGGACGCCGGCCGCCGGGACGCTCCTGTCGACGATCCCGCAGCGCGGCCCGGCCGCCCGGCCGGCGATCCGCCGAGCGGGCTCGCGCCGTCGGGGCGGCTCCACCTGCTGGCCCGGGCGCGGCTCGACGCGCCCGGCGAGGCGTGGTCGGTCGACCAGATGCCGGGGCAGATCGCCTACGTCGACGTTGGCGCGCCGGCCGGCGAGAACGGCTGGGGCGTGCGCGGGGCGGTCGCCATGGGCGACCGCGGATCGTGGGTGCTGGCCGGCTCGTACGCAACCGACGTGGCCTCCGATCACGCGATAGAGGTCGGCGCGTCGTTCAGCCGGCAGCGGCCGCCGCGGGCGGACGATGCGCTGATCCCCGGTGAGAACGCTCGCGCATCCGATCGGTACGCGAACCGCGAGGTCGGCAGCGTCCAGGCCGACGGCAGCTGGTCGCCGTCGCGGCGGCTGTCGGTCGGCTACGGCGCGGCGTTCGCGCACTACGGATATCTGGAGCGCGGGGGGCTGCTCAGTCCGCGCGCGCAGGTGGTGGTGGAGCCGGCGTCGCGGACCCGCGTGCGCGCCGCCGTCGCGCGCAACCTGTCGGCGCCGGGGGACGAAGAGTTCCTCCCCTCGGCGTCAGGGTTCTGGCTGCCGCCGGAGCGGACGTTCGCGCCGCTGTCGGCGGTCGATCCGCTCCGGGTGGAGCGGACCCGCCACGTGGAGGTCACCCTGGAGCGCGACGTGGGATCGGCGTCCGTCATCGGCGTCCGCGGGTACCGGCAGAACGTCGCCAACCAGATGATCACCCTGTTCGGCGTCGAGCCGGGCATCGACCACTACTACGTGGCGAACGCCCGCGGCGTGGACGCCGCCGGCTGGGGTGTGAGCTTCAGCCACGAGCTGGCCGGACGGGTTCAGGGCGCGGTCGAGTACAACACGGCCCGCTCCCGGTGGGCGCCGTGGGGAAGCGCCGGGCCGCCGCCGTCGGCGAGCGCGGCGCGCAGCGGCGCGGAGCGGTTCCACGACGTGACGACGTCGATAGAGGCGGAGATCCCCGAGACGGCCACCAGCGTCTTCGTGCTGGCCCGGATCAACACGGCGTTCTCCCGCGCCGAGGCCGCGGCGGTCGCTCCCGGCCTCGACGCCCGCTTCGCGTTGCGGGTGACGCAGACCCTCCCGTTCGCGCCGTTCGGCGACGGCGACTGGGAGGTGCTGTTCGACGTGCGGAACCTCCTCCGCGATCGGGCGGCCGGCGCGTCGGTCTACGACGAGCTGCTGGTGGTGAATCCGCCGAAGCAGGTCGTGGGCGGCCTCGTCGTGCATTTCTGACGGACGGATGACCGGCGACCCACCGATGCAGCGCCGCGCCGCCCGGTGGCGGCGCTCCGTGCGCTGGAGCCGGGAGCTGCTCGCGGCGGGCGTGGTCGCCGTCCTGCTCTGTCTGGCGGCCGCCAACGTCCTGCGCGCCGGCTGGGCCGAGGCGGAGGACGGCGCGCTGTGGGTCGAACGGCCCGCCGGGGTCGTGGCGGCCGAAGTTCCGCCCGGCTCCGCCGCCGCCCGCGCCGGTCTCGCTCCCGGCGACGTCCTGCTCGCGGTCGACGGCGCGCCGGTCGAGTCGCGGGCGGCCCTGATCGAGATCTTCCACACCCGAGGCGCCGGGGCCGCGCTCGACTACACGGTGCTCCGGCTCGACCGCCGGGACCTCGTCGCGCTGTCGCTGCAGACCGCGCCGGGGGGAGAGCCGCCGACCTACCTGGCGCTGGTCGGCATCGGGATCTTCGCGCTCCTGATCGGCGCCGCGGTGCGGCTGCGGCGTCCGGACGATCAGGCGACGCTGCACTTCTTCTGGCTCACCGTCGCGTTCTTCGGCGTGTTCGCCTTCTCGTTCAGCGGACGCCTGGACCGTCTCGACTGGGTGTTCTACTGGGCGGACGAAGTCTCTATCCTGCTGCTCGCGCCGCTGTTCATGCATTTCGCCCTGGTCTTCCCCGCGCGGGAGCCGGCCGGCGTGCGGCGGCGGCTCGGGCGCTGGGCGGTCGTCGCCGTCTACGCGCCGGCCGCGGGGCTCGGCGCCGCCGAAGCCGCCGTGCTGGCCGGGCCGGCGGCGAGCCAGCAGCTCACCCGCACGGTGGAGACGATCTGGCGCCTGGAGGTCGCCTACCTGGCCGCCTGCGTGATCGGGGGGCTGGCGATCATGATCCGCGCCTTGCGCAAGGCGCCGTCGGTCACCGCGAAGCTCCAGCTACGGTGGGTGGTGTCCGGAGCGGTGCTCGGGGGGCTGCCGTTCGCCCTCGGCTACGCCGTGCCGTGGTCGCTCGGCTTCGAGTCGCAGGGGCTCCAGCTTACGGCGGTCTCGCTGGTCCTCATCCCCCTCGCCTTCGCGTCGGCCATCGTGCGCTACCGTCTGGGCGACGTCGAGGTGATCGTCAAGCGCGGCCTGGTCTACACCGCGGCCGTGGCGGCGATGGCGGCGCTCTACCTGCTGCTCGAAGGACTCGCCACGGAGGTGTTCCTCGAAGGATCGGACCAGCACAACTCGGTGGTCGCGCTGCTGGCCACGCTGGTCGTCGTGCTGCTCGCCCGGCCGGTGCGGGACGCCATCCAGACGATGCTCGATCGGATCTACTACCGTGATCGGTACGACTATCGCCGGGCGCTGGTCGCCTTCGCAAGAGACCTCAACAGCGACCTGAACCTCGGCCGGCTGACCGAACGGCTCGTGACGCGCGTCACCGAGACGCTGGCGGTCGACCGGATGGCGCTGCTGCAGGGCGCGGAGGACGAGGGCGGCGGCTTCCGTCCGGTCCGGTGGACCGGGTTCGAGGTTGCGCCGCCGGCGCTCGCCGGTGACAGCGGCGTCGCGGACCTGCTGCGGAAGCGGCGCACCGCCGCGCTCGACGACCCGGTGACCGCGCTGCGGCTGCCGCCGAGCGAGGCGACGTTCTGGAAAGAGTGCGGGCTCTACTACTTCGCGCCGTGCGTGGCGGAGGAGCGGACTATCGCGGTGATGGCGCTCGGCAGAAAGGGCGGCGCGGAGCCGCTCAGCAGCGAGGACATGGCGCTGCTGGCCGCCGTCGCGGGACAGGTGGCGACCGCACTCGAGAACGGCCGTCTGTACGGGAGACTGCGCGAGAAGGCGGCCGAGCTCGACCGGATGCACCAGTTCAGCCGGAGCATCATCGAATCGCTGAACGACGGGCTCGTCGCCACCGATCTGACCGGACGCGTCATCCTGTGGAACGCGGCGCTCGAACGGATCCACGGCGTCCCGCGCGCGGACGCCCTCGGCAGGACGCTCGACGCGCTGTTCGATCCGCCGGTGGTCGACCGGCTGCGGCAGGAGAGCATCGAGTCGCCGGTCGTCTGCTACCGGGTCCCGATACGGTCGCGGCGCCCCGGCGACCCGCGCCGCCTGCTCGTCAATCTGGCGACCTCCCCGCTGCTGACGCCCGATGGCGAGACGAGCGGCCAGATCGTCATCGTGGAGGACATGACCGAGCGCGTGCAGCTTGAGGAGCAGCTCCAGATATCGGAAAAGATGGCGTCGGTCGGCATGCTGGCGGCCGGGGTGGCGCACGAGGTGAACACCCCGCTGACCGGCGTCTCCAGCTTCACGCAGATGCTGCTCGACGACGCCGACCCCGGCGATCCGAAGACCCGTCTCCTGAAGAAGATCGAGACGCAGACGTTCCGCGCGGCGAAGATCGTCAACGGCCTCCTGAACCTGGCGCGGCCGGGGCGGTCCGACGCGGCCGGGCCGGTCGACGTCAACGGCGTCGTCCACGAGGTGCTGGCGCTGCTCGAGCCCCAGCTTGCGGCCGGCAGCGTCCAGGTGCGGCGGGAGCTGGTCCCGGCGCCGGTCGTGGTGCAGGGCGTGGAGTTCAAGCTGCAGCAGGTCTTCCTGAACCTGTTCCTGAACGCGCGCGACGCGATGCCCCGAGGGGGGTGGCTCACCATCCGCACGCGCGTCGAGGACGGAAAGGCGGTGATGGACGTGGCGGACACCGGCGCCGGGATTTCGCCGCGGATCCTGTCGCGGATCTACGACCCGTTCTTCACCACCAAGGCGATCGGCCAGGGGACCGGCCTCGGGCTGTCGGTGACCTACGGCGTCGTGCAGGAGCACCACGGCGTCATCGAGTGCGAGAGCGAGCCCGGTCAGGGGACGCGGTTCACGTTGACGCTGCCGCTGGCGGCGGGGCGGGAGCGCGCCGCCCGCGCGGCGCGCTGATCACGTTCATCCGAAGATGCTGCGCAGCGCCTCGATCCTGGTCGTCGACGACGAAGCGATCATGCGCGAGATCCTCGAGTCGCTGCTGGAGCGCGAGGGGTGCCGGGCGCGTCTCGCCGAATCGGGGGAGGAGGCGCTCGACGCGGCGCAGGCGGACGCGTTCGACGCCGCGGTGGTCGACCTGATGATGCCGGGGATCAACGGGATCGACGTGCTCGAGGAGCTGAAGCGGATCGACCCCGACCTGCCGGTCGTCATGATCACGGCGTTCGGCACCTCGGCGAACACGCGCGAGGCGTTCAAGCGGGGCGCGTTCGACTTCATCGAGAAGCCGTTCAAGAACGACGACGTGCTGGTGGTCCTGCGGAACGCCGTCGCGCAGCGGCGCCTCGTCAACGAGAACCGGACGCTGCGCCGGAGTCTGCGGCGGCGGAGCCACCGCTTCAGCGGCCTGGTGGGGCGCAGCCCGCGCATGCGGCGGGTGTTCGACCTGATCAGCCAGGCGGCCCCGAGCCGGACCACCATCCTGGTGCAGGGCGAGAGCGGGACCGGCAAGGAGCTGGTGGCGCGGGCGATCCACGCCCACTCGTCGCGCAGCGACCGCCCGTTCATCACGGTGAACTCCGGCAGCCTGCCGCCCGACCTCCTCGAGTCGAACCTGTTCGGCCACGTCAAGGGGGCGTTCACCGGCGCCGTCTCGCCGAAGAAGGGGCTGTTCGAGCTGGCGGACCGGGGCAGCATCTTCTTCGACGAGATCGGGATCGTGCCGCTGGAGACGCAGGCGAAGCTGCTCCGCGTGATCCAGGAACGGGAGTTCATGCGCCTGGGCGGCGTCGACACGCTCAAGGTGGACGTCCGGATCATCGCGGCGACGAACGTCGACCTGAAGGAGCTCGTGGAGCGCGGGGAGTTCCGGGAAGACCTGTACTACCGCCTGCACGTGATAACCATCGACCTGCCGGGTCTCCGCGAGCGCAGGGAGGACATCCCGATCCTGGCGCAGCACTTCCTGGCCAAGTACGGCGCGGAGAACCGGAAACCGGGCCTCGATCTCGCGCCCGAGGCGCTCCGGCTGCTGGAGGAGCACCGCTGGCCGGGCAACGTGCGGGAGCTGGAGAACGTGATCGAGCGGGCGGTCGTCCTCTCGTCCGGAAAGACGATCGGCGTCAACCTGATCCCGGAGTCGGTCCGGCTGCCGCAGCGGTTCCGGCTACCCGACTTCGAGGTGCCGGCCGAAGGGATCCCGTTCCGGAAGGTGATCGAGGAGATGGAGACGCTGCTGATCACGCGGTCGCTCGACGCGGCGGGCGGCGTCCAGAAGCGTGCGGCGGAACTGCTCCGGATCAAGCCGACCACGCTCAACGAGATGCTCAAGCGCTACGGGATCCGCCCGCGCGGCCGGCGCGGCGCGGGCGTCGACGGTGCGGACGCGCCGGCGCCGGCCGGCCGGGCGCGCCCCGGCGGCGCGGCGGACTCGGTCGCCGCCAGCCTCATCGAGAAGCAGTTGTCGCCGCGCGGCGACGCCGCGCAGGACGGCGGCCGGAGACGCCTCGCGGCCGGCGGCCTTGCCCGACGGCGGTGATCAGCCGCTCGTACTTGTCGAGGATGACCGGCCAGCTATAGTTCTGCAGGACGTAGCGGCGGCCGTTCCGGCCCAGCGCCGCCCGCAGCTCGTCGTTGCCGACCAGAAGCCGCAGGCATTCGACGAACTCGTCCCGGTCGGCGTAGTACAGCCCGGCGTTGCTTCGCTGGCAGTGGTCGGTCAGCACGTCGCTCCGGCCGTTCGCGACGACCGGCGTGCCGACCGCGAACGCTTCGAGCGCCAGCAGCGACAGGCTTTCGTAAGGAGACGGCGCGACGACGACCGTCGCCGCCTCCAGCGCTTCGAGCCGTTCGCTCTCGGCCAGCAGGCCCGCGAACCGGATGAACGGCTCTTCGGGAATCGGCATCAGCTTGACGCCCATCAGCGCCAGCGTCGCGTCGCCGCGCTGCTCGGCATAGGCGCCGAAGTACTCGATCAACTCCTCGCACCCCTTCCCCGGGTCGATGCGCCCGCCGTACAGCGCGAACGGTCCGTACAGACGATGCCGGCGCCGGAAGACGGCGCCGCGGGCCTGACGCCCGCCATCGTCGTCCGCAGCCTCGCCGTCCGGCCGGCCGGCGGCGGCGGCCGGATCGAGGTGCGGCGGCAGATTGACGCCGCATCCGACGATCGCCTCGGCGTGCGCTCCGATCGCGAACCGGCGCCGCAGGAAGTCGCGCTCGACCCCGGTGTTGTAGGCGATGGCCGCCGGCAGCGAGAACGTCTCCCGGTAGAGGTCCAGACGGATCGCCGGCTCGTCGTGCGCCGTCGGCGCCAGGATGCTGCGCTTCGGATCGACCCGCAGGCCGAGCACGGTGGGAGCGTACAGGTAGGTGAAGAAGATCAGGGCGTCGTACGCCGCATGCCGCTGCTCCAGATATTCGATGAGCGCGGGACACCACGGACCCTGCCGCCGCAGCCATTCGTCCTCGTCGCGCGCCGTGTGGGGATTGGCGAAGATCCAGTCGGAGTATTCGTTGAACGACGCCACGTCGCGGCTCTGCGCGTTGCGGAACCGCCGGACGGTCACGCCGCGGATCCGGTCCGCCCCTTCCGGGTAGGCGTTCTCCCAGGTGGTGTACTCCTGCGCGCACGTGGTCAGCACGTCGACCTCGTGGCGCTCGGCCAGACGCTCGGCGACCAGCCGGCAGTGGTACTCGGACCCGCCCAGCAGCTCCGTCCCGTAGCGTTGAACGACGAACGCGAGCTTCATGACGTCAGCAGCGCCAGCCGGCGGAGCAGCCGGTCGATCCGCCGCCCGACGGCCGCCGGACCGAAGTCGGCCACGCGGCGCCGCTGGCCCGCGATGACCTTCGCGCGCAGGTCGTCATCGTACACCAGCATCCCCAGCAGCTCGGCCGCATGCTCCAGGTCTTTCGGGGCGAAGCAGACGCCGGCCCCGCCCAGCGTCTCCGGCGCCGCGGCGGCGTCGTACGCGAGGACCGGCACGTCGGCCGCCATCGCTTCGACGAGCGGGACGCAGAACCCTTCGTGCTCGCTCAGCGACAGGTAGACGTGCGCCGTCCGATAGTACGTGACGAGCTCCGCGGCCGATACCGGACCGGGGAACAGGAAGCGGTCGGGCGGCATCCGGTACCGCTCGATCAGCGCGCGGACCGCCGCGTGATAGCGGGGCGCGGCGTCCGTCCGCCCGACGAAGATGAACCGGTACTCGGTGTCGACGTACCGCTTGTACTGCTCGGCGAGCCGGACGTGGTCCTCGATCCGCTTGTTCGGCGCGATGCGGCCGACGAACAGGACGTTGGCGAGGCCGTCGTCCAGAACCCGCTCCAGCGCAGGCAGCCGGGCCTCCGTGCGCAGCCGGCCGACGTCGACCGCGATCGGGAAGACCCCGGTGTTCTCGAACCCGAGCGCTTCGAGCTCCCGCCGGTTGTACTCGGAGTCGCCCAGCGCCAGGTCGACCCGGCCGGCCAGCGCCGCCAGCTCCTCTCGTCCGAGCTTCGCGAGCCGGAAGATCTCCGGATGGTGCGGCGCGAAGAAACGGGGGGGCGTGACGTTGTGGTACTGCAGCACGCGGCCGCGCGGCAGCGCGGCGAGCGCCTCGCTCATCGGCGACGGGACGGCGAAGTGCAGAATCGTGACGTCGCCGCGCCGGGAGTCCGGGTCGCTGAACGGCCGGACTTCGCCGCGCAGCGTCTCGTCGATCGTGATTGCGAACAGGTCCGAGGCGTGTCCGCGCTCCCGGAGCAGCGTCCTGACCCGGCGCGCGCTGTCGCCGACGGCGTCCCCGTCGTGCGCGGCCGGCGCCCACTGGTTGATCACCATGAGATGCGCGGCCGCTCGCGGGGCGCCTTCGGAAGGGCCCGGTAGGCGGCCGGCCGGGACCGGCGCACCTCGTCGAGCGCTTCGAGCCGGCGGTACCGCTCCCAGAAGTCCGGCCTGACTCCGGCGCGCGGCCGGCGCGGCGCGCGCCGCACCTGATCGACGAACTCCAGCAGCCGGTCGGCGACGCGGCGGCGCGACAACCGGTCGAGCGCGGCGTCCTGGCTGCGGACGATCTCGTCGCGCAGCGCCGGATCGGACAGGACCGCATCGATGACGGCGGCCACGTGCCGCGGATCCTTGTTCTCGTACAGCACGCCGCCGCCGTCCATCGTCTCGGGAACCGCCGCGGCGGCGAACGCCACCACCGGGACCCGCTTGCGGAACGCTTCGAGCAGCGGCACGCCGAACCCCTCGTGCTCGCTCGCCGACAGGAACAGGTCGGCGACGTCGTACAACGCGGTCAGCTCCTCGTCCCGGACGTGGCCGATCAGGTGGACGTCGGCCGCGTCGAGGGTGGCCGCCAGGGCGTGCAGCGACGCGACGTAGTCCATGAAACCGTCGTGCGCGCCGACGAGGAGCAGCCGCGCCGTCGCGTCGTACCGTGTGCGGTACGCGTGGAAGAACCGGATCAGGTCGTCGACCCGCTTGTTGGGGATCATCCGGCCGACGAACAGGATGTTCGTCCGGCCGTCGTCGAACCCGTCCGCGAGCATCCGGTCCGGCGGCAGGTCGAGATGGCCGAAGTGCGGGAGGATCGGCAGCACGTCCGCGCGGGGGAACCCCATCGCCGCGAGTTCGCGGCGGCTGAACTCGGAGGCGCCCAGGGCGAGGTCGCAGCGGCCGGTGTAGGCCCGCAGCTCCCGGCGGCCGCTGAAGCACAGGCGGACCAGCGCGCGGTTGACGCCGATGAAGTACTCGGGCGGCGTGATGTTGTGGTACCGGAGAATCATCCGGTCCGGTAGCGCGAACGCCACGCGGGAGGCGCGCGAACCTATCGAGAAGTGATGGATCAGGACGTTGTCGGCGCGGCTGTCCTCGACGAGATCCCGGTAGTCCTCGGTCTCGTCCTCGAGCCGGTGGTCCGCCGTCTGCACGTAGATGCGGGACTCGTAGCCGGCGCCGGTCAGCACGTCCCGGATGCCCAGCGCCTCGTTCCCGATGGCGTCGCCGTACCCCAGCGTCGCGAGCACCTGATGGACCTGGCCGCGGCGCGCGTCGTCGGGCATCAGGGGGTTCTCGGCGGCCGGCGGCGGCGGGGCGGGCGTCGCGAAGCGGGCGTTTCGGAAACGGCCGCCGGTTCGGGAAAGACCGGACCGCGGCGCGCGCGCGCCACGACCTCGGCGGCCGGCGGAACGTCGCGGCGGCGCCGGCCGAGCCAGCCCGGCAGCGGCTCGATGACGTCGGCGCCGGGGCCGCCGGTCCGGTCGTCTTCGCGCAGCCGGTCCAGCATCTCCAGGTATTTCCGCTCGATCACCGGCCAGGCGTAGTTGTCGCGAAAGAACCGGCGGCCGTTGCGCCCGAGCGCCGCGCGGAGGCCGGCGTCGCGCTCGAGGAGGCGCAGCGTCTCGGCGAACTCCTCGTAGCTCGTGTAGCACAACCCCGCGTTGCTCCGGAGCGCCTGGCCGTGGAGCACGTCGCAGGCGCCGTTGGCCAGCACCGGGATGCCCATGGCCCAGGCCTCCAGCGCCGCCATCGACAGGCTCTCGTAGTACGACGGCATGATCAGCGCTTCGGCCGCCGCCATGGCGTCGAACTTCTCCGCGTCGGTCAGGAACCCGAGGTGATGGATGCGCGGATGCTCCGGCGCCGGCATGACCGGCGCGCCGACCAGCACCAGATCGAGCGCCGAGGGGCCCGCGGCGTACCGCCGGAAGTATCGGAACAGCTCGGCGCACCCCTTGTTCTCGTCGATCCGGCCGACGTAGAGGGCGAAACGCCGCTCGATGCCGGTCCGGTGGCGGAAGCGCCGCGCGCTGGCCCGCGGCGGCGTCTCCGATCCCACGCCGACCACCACGCCCGGCACGCGGTGGTTCCGGGCGACGCTCTGGATCAACGCGCGCTCCTCGTACGAGTTGTACATGACGGCCCGCACCCCCCGGAACGTCGGGCCGAAGATGGCCAGCCCGACGGCGGGGTCGCGCTCGGCCGTGGGGACGAGCACCGCGCGGCGCGGTACGGCGCGGACGCCGTGGTACGCATGGTAGTAGCGGAAGCTGAAGAAGATGCAGTAGTCGTACTGCCGTCCGCGCCGTGCCAGGCGCCGCACGAGGGCGGGACTGGCGGGGCCTTCGCTCGACAGCCACGCCAGCTCGTCCGCGAGGGAGTGCCGCCGCTCGAACACCTGCTCGGACCGCCGTCCGAACTCGGCCGGACTCCGCTCGCGCGCCACCGGAAACCGGCGCACCGGCAGCCCGCCAACCTGCTCGACGCCCGGCGCCAGCTCGTTGCGCCACGTGACGTAGTCCCGGGCGCACGTCGTCAGGACCTCGACTTCGGCGTGGCGGGCCAGCCGCTCCGCGACGTACCGGGCGTGCAGCTCCGCTCCGCCGTTCAGGTCCGCCCCGTAACGCTGGACGACTATCGCCAGCTTCACCGGTCGGACGGGTCCGGCTCTCCGGACGGCGGCGCAGCAGATTCAGACGCAGCGGCTGGCGGCTCGGGCTCCGGCGCGCGCGCCTCGGCCGGCGGCTCCGGCTCGGGCGAGCCGGCCGGTGGTTCAGACGATTCGGCCGAGGCGGCTCCGGCCGGCGCGTCGTCGGCCGGCGTTGCGTTCGCGGAGCCGTTCGCTTCGGCGCCGCCCGCGGCGGCCCGTGACGGGCGCCGCCGCCCGCGCCGCCTCCTCCGCCGCCTGGGTTCGCCGCCTTCGGTCTGGCCGTCGCCGGCCTTCGCCTCGGCCGGCGCGCGCGCGTCGTCGCGGTACTGCACCGCGCCTTCGAGCGCGCGGGCGCGCCGCTCGTTGAAGTCCAGCCGCCCGGCGATCGACTCGACGCGCATCCGGTGGTTCTTCATCTCGATGGAGAGGCGCGTCATCTCGACCACGAGGTTGTTCATGATCTCGTAGTTCAGCGCGTCGATCTCCTCGCGGGCGGACAACCGCGAGCCGCTGAGGTCGAACAACCTCGAGATGGTGTCGATGAACTCCGCCTGCTTCAGGTTTATCTCGCGCTGCACGTGCAGCGCGTGCACGATCGGCTGGACGTTGAAGACGAGCTTGAGCAGCGGGCTCAGCAGCTTCCGGACGCCGTACAGCAGCTTTCCCGCGACCCCGCGCGACGAGCGGTAGATGATGTCGGGATCGAAGTCGAACGAGTCGGGCGTCGGCGGCGGCTTCAGCTTCTCCGCCTGCCGCCGCCGGTAATGCTCGACGAGGTCGGAACGGACCTTGCCCGGATCGAGGAACCGCTCGAGCTGCACGTTCGCCAGCTCCCGGACCTGCTCCTCCGTATAGTCCTCGCCGCGCTTCTCCTTGATGCGGGCGCGGATCTGCTCCATGATCCGCTTCACGTCGACGTTGTCTGACTGTATGGAAAACTCGGACATCGGCATGCACCTGAAACGTGTTTCGCCCGCCCGGCGAGCCGCGGACGCGCCCGCCGCGGCGCCGGGACGGGCGGCGCATCGCGCGTCGTCGAGGTCGGCAGCCGGTCCGGTCCGGCTGCGGTCCCGGCCCGGAGCGGGACTCGGACGCGCTCAGCTCCTGAAGCTGGCCAGCGCCTCCTTCTCCGACTCGTAGGTGTCGAAGATGGTGAGCAGCTTGGTGATGGCCAGCAGATCCTCGATCCGGCTGGTCAGGTTCAGCAGCTTGAGGCTGCCCTCCTGACGGCGCACCGTCGTGTAGGCCCCGACGACGACGCCGAGTCCGGCGCTGTCCACGTACGGCACGCCGGCCAGATTCAGCAGGATCTTCTTGTGGCCTTGCTGGATCAGGCTGTTGATCTTGTCCTTGAGGAGTTCGTCCCCGTCCCCGATCGTCAGTTTGCCGTCCAGATCGAGGATCTTGACGTCTTCCTTCGAGCGTTCCTGGATCTCCATCGTCCCCTTGCCCCCGACGCCCGGGAGGCCGGCGCGCCCCACGGGCCGGCTAGTCGGCTTCGCGCCGCATCTTCTTGCGGCTGCGTTTCCGCGCCAGCGCCTGCTTCGCGCGGCGCTTGTCGCCCGGCTTCAGATAGTAGGAGTGCTTCTTGATATCCTTGATGATGTCTTCCTGCTGGACTTTTCGCTTGAAGCGGCGAAGCGCGCCCTCGATCGATTCGCCTTCCTGGATCCTGATCTCCGCCAAACCCGTCTTCACCTCCCTTGCGCGTCCCTGGCCGCGGCCGGCCGGGACGCCGAACCCGGAATGTTAGGCTGAAAGATCAAGTCATTGCAAGGGAACAGGATATGCCGATGAAGCTCCTGGTGGTCGGCGGCGGCGCGCGCGAGCACGCCCTGGCCTGGAAGCTGGCCGGCGAGGACGGCGTCCGCGAGGTGGTGTGCGCCCCCGGCAACGCCGGAATCGCCGTCCGGACCCGCTGCGTCCCGCTCGACGCGTCGGACCCGGACGCGGTCCTGGCGGCGGCGGCGCGCGAGGACGCCGATCTGACCGTGATCGGGCCGGAGCTCCCGCTGGCGGGCGGCGTCGCGGACCTGTTCGCCGCCGCCGGACGGCCGCTGTTCGGCCCGGCGCGGGCCGCCGCGCGGCTGGAGTCCAGCAAGGCGTTCGCCAAGGAGTTCATGCGGCGGCATCGGATCCCCACCGCCCGGTTCCGGGTGTGCGACACCGAACCCGAGGCGATCGCCGCGGTGGCCGGCGGCGCGTTCGGCTTCCCTGTCGTCGTGAAGGCGGACGGACTGGCCGCGGGCAAGGGGGTGACGGTGGCGCCCGACCGGGCGGCGGCCGAGGCGGCGGTCCGCGCGGCGATGACCGGCGGCCGGTTCGGCTCCGCCGGGGCCCGACTGGTCATCGAGGAGTGTCTGGCCGGCGACGAGGCGTCGTTCTTCGTCCTGTGCGACGGCCGCCGCGGCGTCGCGCTGCCGGCGGCGCAGGACTACAAGCGCGCTTTCGACGGCGACGCCGGTCCGAACACCGGCGGGATGGGCGCCCTGGCCCCGAGCCCGCTCGTGACCGAGGCGCTGGCGGACCGGGTGACGGCCGAGATCGTGCAGCCGGTGCTCGACGGCCTGCGGGCGGAGGGCTGCGAGTACCGCGGCGTGCTCTACGTCGGCCTCATGCTGACGCGCGCCGGGCCGCAGGTCATCGAGTTCAACGTCCGGTTCGGCGACCCGGAGGCGCAGGTGGTGCTGCCGATGATCGAGTCGGATCTGGCGCCGGTCCTGCTCGCGGCGGCGGCCGGCGACCTCGGATCCGCGTCGTGGCGGGTGGCCGGCGATCCCCACGTGGGGGTGGTCGTCGCGTCGGGCGGGTATCCCGGCGCCTGTGAGACCGGCTTCGTCATCGACGGACTGGAGGCCGCGGCGGCCGTGCCCGGCGTGGTCGTCTTTCACGCCGGGACGAGCGTCCGCGGCGGCAAGCTGGTGACGAGCGGCGGGAGGGTGCTGACGGTGGTGGGACGAGGACGCACGTTCGACGAGGCTCGGACCCGCGCCTACGAGGCCGTCGGGCATGTTGCCTTCCCGGGCAAGCGCGTCCGGACCGACGTCGGAGCGCCGGCGCAAACAAGATGAAGTGAGGTGAGAAGATGGCGGAACGACTCGTGCAAATCCTGATAGGCTCCGATTCCGACGCCCCCGTGATGCAGAAGGCGGTCGACGTGCTCCGGGAGCTCGACGTCGCCTGTCACATGACCGTGGCGTCGGCCCACCGGTCGCCCGACCGCGTCCAGCGGCTGATCCGGCAGGCCCGCGCCGACGGCGTGAAGCTGTTCATCATCGGCGCCGGGGCCGCCGCCCACCTCGCCGGCGTGGTGGCCGCCCACACGACGCTGCCCGTGATCGGCGTCCCGATAGACTCGTCCCCCCTCAAGGGATGGGACGCGCTGCTCGCCACGGTGCAGATGCCGCCGGGGGTGCCGGTGGCCACCGTTTCGGTCGGCGCCGCCGGCGCCACGAACGCGGCGGTCCTGGCGGCGCAGGTCCTGGCCCTGGGCGACGAGCGGATCGCCGCCGCGCTGGAGCGGCACAAGACGCGGCTGGCGGAGAAGGTGGAGCGCGCCGCCGCGCGGCTGGAGGGCGGCGGGCGATCCGGCGAATGACCGTCAGCTTCCGGCTCTTCAGCGCAACGGCGGGCCGACCTGCTTGATCCGCCGCACCTCGACGTAGCCCTGCGCCGCCGGCCGGGGGCGCAGGAAGCCGCCGATGAACCACGAGACGGCGCCGACGCAGAGCGCGCCGACCATCGCCCAGCCGAACGACCGGACCTCGAATCCGGGCGCTATCCAGGCTGCGAACGCGAAGGCCAGGCCGTTGACGACGAGGTGGAACAGACCGAGCGTCACCACCGTCAGCGGCAGCGTCAGCAGCAGCAGCAGCGGCTTGACGACGGCGTTCACGAACCCCAGGACGAGCGCCGCGATCGCGAGCGCCGGCAGCGACGCGACCTCCACCCCGGGCAGAGTCCAGGCCGCCGCGCCGAGGGCCAGGGCGGTGGTGACCCAGTGCGCGAGGAAGCTGCTCATCGGCGGCCGGCGGCGGCGAGCTCCTCCTGGATGATCCGGTCGAAGAACTCCAGCGGCAGCGCCCCGAAGACCGGACGCCCGTTGACGAACAGCGTGGGGGTCGACGAGGCGCCGGCGCGCCGGCCGGCGGACATCTCGCGCTCGACCGACGCCGCATGCCGCCCGTCGTCCAGACAGGCGGCGAACGCGCCGGCGTCGAGGCCGAGCGCGCCCGCATGCCGCTTCAGCGACTCGACGTCCAGGGCGTCCTGGGCGGCGAACAGCCTGTCGTGCAGCTCCCAGAACTTCCCCTGGTCGTGCGCGCAGTGGCCGGCTTCGGCCGCCTTGAACGCGTTCGGGTGGTTGGGAAGCGGGAAGTCCTTGTAGACGAACCGGATCCGGTCCGGGTACCGCTCGAGCAGCTCGGCCAGGGTGTCGGTGGCCTGCTTGCAGTACGGACACTCGAAGTCGGAGAACTCGACGATCACGATCGGCGCGCCGGCCGGTCCCTTCGACCGGTCGCCGGGGAACGTCTCGATCTGCTGCCGGGGCGGGTCGAGCGTGACGACGACGTCGCCGGCCGCCAGCCGCAGGTCGCTCATGTACCGGCGGAGCGCCTGCGCCGGGCGCTGCTGTTCGATCGCGGCGCGGATCTCCGGGCGCGCCTCCTCGAGCGTGCGTCCGCCGAGCCGGTCCCGGTTCCGCTCGTAGATCCGGTCGATCTCGGCGTCGGTCACCGGCTCGGTCCGCGACGGCAGCTCCGCCGCCAGCAACTCGTCGCGCCCGACGCCGCGCGCCTCCGCCTCGCGGTCGATCAGCCGGTCGCCGACGAGGTCGTCGAGCGCCCGCCGGCGCGCCTCGTACAGCTCCTGCAGCAGGCGCAGGCGCCCGCGCGGGTCGTCGGCGCTCCACGCGTCCTCGACGTCGGCGAGCGTGACGACGGCGTCGCCCACGCGGGCGGCCACGCCCCTCTGGTCCTGCGCCTCCGACGCGGAGATGCAGCCGGCGCCCAGAGCGGCCAGCAGCCCGGCGGCGCACAGCGGCCGGAGCGGCGTAATCATGAACTTTCCAGCCGGTAATATAGCACCATGATTCGCCGCATGCTGCGGCTGGCCGGGTGGAACGCGTTGCTGAGCTTCGCCGGATTGCTCCTCGTCGCGGGTGCGGGGGAGGTTTGGCGCCGCATGACGTCGCCGTTCGGCGCGATCGTGTATCCCCGGCAGTTCGTTCCCGGGGTGGGAGTTCTCGGGACACCCGGCGCGGAAGCGCGCCTCACGGACCATCTCGATTACTGGGTCGTTCAACGGTTCAACAGCCTGGGTTTCCTGGACCGTGAGCCGCCGAGCGCCGGACGCGCCGCCAGGAGCTGTCACGTCGCCGTGATCGGCGATTCATTCGTCGAGGCGTGGGAGACGCCGATATCCGACAAGCTGCAGGTTCGGCTCGAAGAGGCCGCCCGGCGGGAGGCGCCCGAGCTGGACGTCACGACGTCCGCTTTCGGGTTCAGAAACACCGGCCAGATCCAGCAGTTGCCGTTCTACGACGCATTCGCGCGGGATCTGCATCCTGCGCTGGTCGTTCTCGTCTTCGTCCTGAACGACTTCAGTGATAATGTTGACGCTCCTTCCCTCCCTCCGCCGCGGGCCTCGTATGGCGACAGGAGGAGTTACGTACCCATTCTGTGGAGGATACCGCTTCTACGGCGGCTGGCCGGGACGGAGACCGAACCGTTCGCGACAGGGGTTGACTGGCTTGGGGCAGGGCTCCGATCATCGTGGTTCGCCCAATATCTGGATATGAAGCTTTATTGGAGACATCATCCCCGCTTCGACAGGAAGAGGCAAGACTATCCGCTGACCCGAACCAGGACAGCCGGGACAGGCATCGCCCTGGATCGGTTCAAGCAACGCACCGACCGTGACGGCGCCCGGCTGGTGATCCTGGCGACGAACACGCTGGGTACGCGGGGGAGCCCGCCGTTCGATGTCCTGCGCCGACTTGCCTCGGCGCGCGGCATCCCGGTCCTGGACCAGTACGCGCACATCATGCGTCAGGGGAACGTCGAGGACGACGCCAGCTGGCCTCACAACGATCATTGGAGTCCCGCCGGCCATCAGTGGGCCGCGGAGGTCGTGCTCGAATACCTGCAGCGGAACCGTGACGTCTGCCGGAGAGGCGCGTCGCCGCCGCACGCCGGCTGACGCGGCGGCCATGCCGTCGCACGAGCGCGCCGGGCCCGCGATGCATAGTGAGCGTCCGGCGCGGCCCTGCCCCCGCGCGGTTTGCGGCGTGCGCGGCGGGGTTGCTATGCTCGGGGCCGCATGCAGCAGGTTCGGTTCGATCCGCAGTCCGTTTCGGCCAGGCGCGCGGACGCCGAGCCGGACGCCCCGGTGCGGGTGGAAGTGGCGATGCCGCGCACGCTTTACGATCGTCTGACCTGTCATGACGACGCGCCGCGGTGCCGCTACGACGGGGCGACCGGGCGGGCGGAGTTCGTCGCCGAGCCGGGGCCCGCGCACGAAGGGCGCGCGGGGGGCGCGTCGCGCCTCTTCTTCCTGATCGAGGTCGCGCTCGCCGCTGCGGGCAGCCCGTCGCGTTTCTTCGTCGGCCGCGCGACCCGGCTGCTGAGCGATGACGGCGCGTTCGAGCCGGACGAGAGCCTGTTCATCGATCCGCCGGACGTGCGCGCGTTGACGGAGCGCGACGCGCATCTGGACGTCCGCCGGGGCGATCCGGCGCCGGACCTCGTGGTGGAAATCGATCGGAGCGTCGATTCGAAGCGCAAGCTCGCGCCGTACTTCCGGATGGGCGTACGCGAAGCGTGGACCTGGAGCCGAGCCGACGGCGCGCGCCTCTGGGCGGCCGACCCGGCCGCGGCGCTCGGCTTCCGGGCCGCGGAGTCGAGCGTGGTCCTGCCGGGCGTCGCCCGCGGCGCACTCGACGAGTTGTTCGCCTTGCGCGATCCGCCGGACCCGGCGCGGCGAGCCCGCCGCCTGGCGGATCAGGTCGCGCGCGCCCTTCTCGCCCGGGACTGAGCGGGGCGAGTCGGCTCGGGTCCGGCGGTCACTTGTTCACGACGAGGCAGCCGGCCATCAGGTCGTGCAGGCCCTGCTTCTTCGCCGTGAACGCCGCCATGACGAAGCCGGCGAAGAGGAGCAGCGCGGAAACGAACTTCGCGAAATGCCGGCCGGTCGCCTTGCCGAAGCTGACGCGGGCGCCGTCGAGGTCGGTGACCTTGATCTGCAGGGCCATCTTCCCGAGCGTGGCCTGGAGGGGCGACGACTCCATCGCCGCGGAGTAGATCCATCCGAGCAGGAGTCCGAGGAGGTTGGCGACGCCGTCGAGCGCGACGCCGAGCGCCTCCACGTCCGGCTCGCCGCGCGCGCTCGTCGCCGAGAGAATCATCAGCGCGATGATCGGACCGGCGACCACGAGGCCGCCTATCCCGGTGACGATCCCGTCGATGATCGCCGCCGCGAACCGCTTCCAGAAACCTGCGTACGTTTCCGCGGCCATCGCGGACGCCTCCTGTTTCCCGCCGCCCCGGCGCCGCGCCGTCCGCCGCCGGCGCTACTGCTGGAGGGCGAGCTCCTCGGCGAGCCAGGCGTCGAATTCGGCCTGCGGCTGGACCGAGACCTCGGCCTTCATCCGGTAATGGCCGAGGCCGCAAAGCTGCGAGCAGTTGATCTGGTAGTCGCCGGTGCGGGTCGGCTCGAACCAGACCGGGATCTCCATGCCGGGGATGGCGTCCTGCTTGACCCGCATCTCGGCGATGCCGAGGCTGTGGATGACGTCCTGCGAAGACAGGTAGACGATCGCCGGCTTGCCGACCGGGAGGTTCATCCGGTTGATCGAGACGACGTCGTCGGCCGCGTTCGGATCGCTGCGGTCGAGCCCGACCACGTTGGTCGGCGTGATCAGGCTGAGGTCGCGCCGCCCGAAGCGGCCGTCCGCTCCCGGGTAGTGGGCGTGCCACTCGAACTGCCGCGCGATCATGCGCACCACGGTCGACTCGGACTCGGGCGGAAACTCGTTGACCCGGCCGGCCCAGGCCGGGATGGCGAAGCCGATCAGGAGGACCGCCTCGATCACCGCCACCGCGATCTCCAGGTAGCTGGAGGTGTGACTCGTGACGCCGGCGTAGTCCGCCTTCGGGTTCGCCTTGGCGCGGAACCGGATCAGCACCCAGATGAAATAGATCCCCCAGCCGATGAACAGGATGAACATCAGGTAGTGGATCAGGATGATCATCTGGTCGATCTCGCCGGCGTGCGCCGACGCCTGCGCCGGCAGTCCCAACAGCTCACCCATCGGTCCGCTCCCCCTCCGGCCGGCCGCCCGCCCGCCGCGAATGCCTGACCAGGTGCAGGATGAAGCCGGCGAAGCCGGTCAGGACGCCGCCGGTGACGCCGAGCAGCGTGAACACGGCCCAGTTCATCCCCTGCGCGAGCTGCGAGTCCGGGTCGCCGCCGAAGCAGATCGGGCAGGCCGCCGCCTCGCCCGGAGCCAGCGTCAGGCCGGCCAGCGCCAGCAGCGCCGCACGCGCGATCCTGCATTGCATGGCCGGCGTCACTCCATCCCGATGCGGCGGCTCTTCCGCACGAAGGCCGCCAGGTACGCCGCCATCCCCACAGCCGAGGCCGCCGCGCCCGCCGCGAACGCCAGATGCCCCGCCCCGCCCCGCTCGGACCCGTACGTCGCCGCGCCCCACGCCGCCGTCAGCGCCGCCAGGGCGATCGACGCCGTGATGAAGGCGAGATGGAACGCGCGGAGCGACATCGTCAGTGGGCCGCCTCCGCCGCGGCCGGCGCGTCCGCGTCGGGGACCACCGTGTGCTCGCCGTACGTGTCGTTGTGGCCGAGGATCGGGATCAGGATCAGGACGACGAAGAAGAAGACCGTCAGGGCAAGCGTGGCGAGGATGCTCCGCCGCTCGCCGATCAGGTGCATGAAGTAGCCGGCCACCAGCGACCCCTTCGCCGACGCGATCACCAGCGCCACGAAGATCGCCATCGGCGCGGCGAACTCGATGTACGAGACGCCCACCGTCACCACCGTCAGCGCCAGCAGACCGGCGCCGATCTTCCAGTACAGCTTGACGTGCTCCCTGACTTCTTCTGCGCTTCCGCTCATCGTGCGCGTCTCCAGTCCGCCCGGGCCGCTACAGCAGATACAGCACCGGGAACAGGAAGATCCAGACCAGGTCGACGAAGTGCCAGTACAGGCCGGCCGCCTCGATCCGGTTGGTGAACTGCTCGCGGCTGACGTTCCAGAGCGCCGACCCGGGGCCGAGGAAATAGCCGTTGACGATGACGCCCGCCACGATGTGCAGCGCGTGCAGGCCGGTCATCGTGAAGTAGATCGCCAGGTAGGTGCTCGACGCCGGCAGGTCGCCGTGCGAGAACTTGTCGAAGTACTCGTACGACTTGACGGCCAGGAACACCAGCGCCAGGCCTACCGTCATCCCCATGTACCGCTTGTACCCGCCCAGGTCGCCCAGCTTGAGGGCGGCGTAGCAGAGCACCATCGTGACGCTCGACAGGATCAGCACCACGGTGTTGAAGGCGCCGATCGGCACGCTGAGGACGTCGGCCCCGAACGGCCAGTCGGCCGCATTGATGCGCAGCAGGACGTAGGTCGAGAACAGCCCGCCGAACAGCATCACCTCCGACGCCAGGAACAGCCAGATCCCCAGCTTGACGTTGGTCAGCCCGGTGTCGGGACGTTCGTCGACGACGTACGGTATCTCCATCGCGTCTCACACCTTGGCAGGCGCAGCCTCCGGCCCGTCCGGATCGGCCTGCATCACGAAGTCGGCCGCCGCGCCCGGCGCGCTGTACTCGTACGGCCCCCGGTGCGCCTGCGGCGGGGTCAGGAAGTTGCCGTGCGGCGGGGGCGAGGGGGCCGACCATTCGAGCGTCGTCGCCTCCCACGGGTTGTCGCCCACCTTCTCCCCCCGCTTGACGCTCCAGAAGAAGTTGAAGATGAACGGAAGCTGGAACAGGCCGAGGGTCCAGGCCGACATCGAGATCACCACGTTCCAGAACAGCACGTCCTGGTTCATCACGTACTCGGCGCCGCCGTCGGCCATCCGGCGGTTCATGCCGGCGAGGCCCTGGATGAACATCGGCATGAAGACGAGGTTGATCGAGACGAACGAGCCCCAGAAGTGGATCCGCCCGAGCAGGTCGTTCATCTTCCGGCCGGTCGCCTTCGGGAACCAGTAGTAGACGCCGCCGAACAGCGCGAGCACCGTGCCGGGCGCCACCACGTAATGGAAGTGCCCGATGACGTAGTAGGTGTCGTGCAGGTGGATGTCGGGCGCCGCCAGGCCGAGCGGCAGCCCGGTCAGGCCGCCGATGGCGAACATCGGCAGGAACGCGAGCGCGAACAGCATCGGCGTCGTGAACCGGATCGACCCGCCGTAGAGCGACAGCAGCAGCGCCGACAGGATGACGACCGACGGGATCGAGATGATCATCGTCGTCGTCTGGAAGAACGAGCTCATCGTCGTCCCCATCCCGGTCATGAACATGTGGTGCGCCCAGACGACGAACGACATGAACCCGAGGAAGATGAGCGACGCGATCAGCACGCGGTAGCCCCAGATCGGCTTCCGGGTGTTGTTGGCGAGGATCTCCGCGACGATCCCCATCGCCGGGAGGATCAGGACGTACACCTCCGGATGGGCCAGGAACCAGAACAGGTGCTGCCAGAGGAGCGGGCTCCCGCCGCCGGCCACTTCCAGCGGCGCGTCGCCGACGACGAGGCCGCTCGGGAGGAAGAAGCTGGTCCCGGCCAGGCGGTCCATGAGCTGCAGGACGCCCGCCGCTTCGAGCGGCGGGAAGGCGAGCAGCAGCAGGAACGAGGTGACGAGCTGCGCCCAGACGAAGAACGGCAGGCGGAAGAAGCTCAGGCCGGGCGCCCGGAGCTGCACCGTCGTGACGATGAAGTTGATCGAGCCGAGCAGCGACGACGTGATCAGGAAGATCATCCCGACCAGCCAGAGCGTCTGCCCGGTGGTGGCGATGACCGACAACGGCGCGTACGACGTCCAGCCGGAGTTGGCCGCGCCGCCCGGCACGAAGAAGCTGGCGAACATCACCACGCCGCCCGCGAAGAACGACCAGTAGCTCGCCATGTTCAGCTTCGGGAACGCCATGTCGGGCGCGCCGATCTGGAGCGGCAGCACGAAGTTGCCGAAGCCGCCGACCGCCAGCGGGACGACCCCCAGGAAGACCATGATCGTCCCGTGCATGGCGCCGAGCTGGTTGTAGAACTCCGGCAGCATGACGCCGCCCGGCGCGCGCTCGTCGCCGAGCAGGCCGCCGATGATCGGGATCGGCTGGAACGGATAGGCGAGCTGCCACCGCATCACCATCATCAGGCCGAAGCCGAACAGCAGGAACAGCAGCCCGGTCACCGCGTACTGGATGCCGATCACCTTGTGGTCGACCGAGAAGACGTAGGTGCTCAGGAATCCCGCGTCGTGATGATGCGCGTCCGCGCTCCCGGCGTGGGCGCCCTGCTTCGTCGTCGTCACGTCAGCCAACTCGCGACCCCCTTCTCGGACTCCGTCGCGCCCCCGGTCCGGACCCGGGCGGCCGGGGCCGCCGCGCGGGGCGCGCGTTGCGCTCCCCCGACCGGCCCGACAGATTCTATCCGGCGGAATCGTGGACGCGCAACCGGCCCGGCGCGCGCCCGTGCGGCCCGTGGGGCTGCGCGGCTACCCGGTCGCGTCCCGGATCGCCCGGCGAGCCGTCCGCGTGATGAGCGCCGTCACCGCCACCGTCGCGGCCAGGCCGAGCGCGGCCACCGCGTAGTAGGCGGTCCCCCGCTCCGGCGCGGCGCTCCCGGCGAGCCGGACGAGATCGCCCGCCAGCACCCCGGAGTAGGTGTAGAGCAGCGTCCCCGGCAGCATCCCGATCGACGCCAGCACGTAGTCGAGGAACCGGACGTTGGTCAGGCCGAGGGAATAGTTCAGCAGGTTGAACGGGAAGACGGGCGAGAGCCGCAGCAGGACGACGATCCTCCACCCCTCGCGCCCCACCGCGCGGTCAACCGCGGCGAACCGGGGGTTGCCCGCGATCCGGCGCTCGACCGCGCCGCGCGCCACGTAGCGCGCCAGCAGGAAGGCGAGCGACGCGCCGATCGTGGCGCCCGTCATGACCCAGACCACGCCCCCGGCGAGCCCGAACGTGGCGCCGGCCGCCACCGACATCACCGCGCCGGGGATGAACGCCACCGTGGCCGCGGCGTAGCCGATGACGAACGCCGCCGGCGCGAGCGCGCCGAGGCCGTCGACCCACGCCACGAACCGGTCGAGCAGGACGCCGAACTGCCGCCCGAGCGCCGCGAGCGCGACCAGGGCGACCACCCCGATCAGCAGGCGGCCGATCGGCGCGCGCGCCGCCGGAGGCGGGGACGGCTCCGGCGTCAGGCCGGATCGCTTCATGAATGCGCCGCTCCGATCTCCGAGGTCCCGAACGTACTTCACGGTAGACCGCGCAGAGGCCGCCGTCAACGCGGCCGGCTGCGGATTTGCCGCCGCTGTCGTCATTTGTCATGATATATGACGACAGCGATGGCGCCAACGGTTCCCGTCGTCGACCGGGTGCTGGACCTTCCGAAGCTGCTGGCCCGCAAGTCCCATTTCCTGTTCGGGCCTCGGCAGACCGGCAAGAGCACGCTTATTCGCCGCACGCTTCCGACTGCCCAGGTCTACGACCTGCTGGACAACGCCGTTTTCCTCGAGCTCAGCCAGCAGCCCGGCCGGTTGCTGGAGGAGATCGGGCCGGGCGTCGAGATCGTCGCGATCGACGAGATCCAGCGGCTGCCGCTGCTGCTCAACGAGGTCCACCGCATCATCGAGCAGCGCGGCGTGCGCTTCCTCCTCACCGGGTCGAGCGCCCGCAAGCTTCGGCGGGGCGGCGTGAACCTGCTTGGCGGCCGGGCGCGCACGAAAGTGCTGCACCCGCTCACGTGGATGGAGCTGGGCGAACGGTTCGACCTCCGCCGCGCCATCTCCCGCGGGACGATCCCGTCGATCTACTTCTCCGACGACCCGCTCGCCGACCTGCGCGCCTACGCGGGGACCTACCTGCAGGAGGAGATCGTTGCGGAAGGCGCGGCGCGGAACGTGCCCGCCTTCAGCCGGTTCCTGCGGGTCGCCGCCCTCGCGAACGCCACCGTCGTGAACTTCAGCAACGTGGCCAGCGACGCCCAGGCGCCCCGGACGACCGTCCACGAGTATTTCGACGTTCTGCGCGACACGCTGGCGCTCTTCGAAGTGCCGGCCTGGCGGCGGTCCGCGCGCCGCAAGCCGCTGGCGTCCTCCAAGTACTACTTCTTCGACGTCGGGGTCGCGTCGGCGTTGCAGGGACGCCGCCTGCAACCCGGCACGCCGGAGTTCGGGCTGGGGTTCGAAACGTGGGTGCTGCACGAGCTGAGGAGCTGGATCGACTACCGGTCCGGCGACGACCTGCGCCACTGGCGCTCCACGTCGGGGTTCGAGGTCGACTTCATCCTCGGCGATCACACCGCCATCGAAGTCAAGGCTACGGCGAACGTGTCGCCCCGCGATCTGAAAGGGTTGCGGGCGATCGCGGAGGAGGCGAAGCTTCGCCGGCATCTCTGCGTCTGCCTGGCGCCGCGCCGCCGCCGCGTCGGGAGCGTGGAGGTGCTGCCGTACGCGGAGTTTCTCGGAGCGCTGTGGAACGGCGAGTACTCGTGACAGCCCGTGGTGGAATCCCGTGTCGCACCGAGAGCGGCGAGGCGCCCGCCTGACAAGCAGCGGGGACTTTCCTGCGCGGGCTGCTACACTCGCCGGGTGACGCGCGTCTACGTCGCCGTGCTCGTCGTCGAGGCCGCGGTGCTGGCGGCGCTCTGGCTGGTGTCGCGGCACTTCGCCGTCTGAGGCCGGCCGCGCGGCCGGCTCCCATGCACTTCATCGACTGGGCCATCGTCGCCGCCTACCTCGCCTGGGTCCTCCGCGACGGCGTGAAGCGGGCGAAGGGGACCGCCGCCGTCGAGGGTTACTTCCTGGCGTCGCGGTCGCTTCCGTGGTGGGCGGTCGGCCTGTCGGTGATGGCGACGCAGATGAGCGCCATCACGCTGGTCGGGACGACCGGCCAGGGATACGACGACGGCGTCCGCTTCGTGCAGTTCTACTTCGGGCTGCCGCTTGCGATGATCGTCCTTTCGATAACGCTCGTCCCGTTCTTCCACCGGGCGCGGGTCTTCACGGCGTACGAATACCTCGAGCGGCGGTTCGACGCCCGGACCCGCGCGCTGGCGAGCCTGCTGTTCCTCGTCTCGCGCGGCCTCGGCGCCGGGGTGATCATCGCGGCGCCGGCGGTGATCCTGTCGATCGTTCTCGACTGGAGCCTCCCGCTCACGATCCTGGCGATCGGGGTCCCGACCACCGCCTACACGGTGCTGGGCGGCGTGCAGGCGGTGACCTGGGCGGACGTCAAGCAGATGGCGGTGATCCTGGTCGGCGTCGCGGCGGCGGTGGCTGTCCTGATCGCGGGCCTGCCGGACGAGGTCGGGCTGGAGCCGGCGCTCCACGTCGCCGGCGCCGCGGGACGGCTGCAGGCGATCGACTTCACCTTCGACCTCGACGAGACGTACACCTTCTGGTCGGGCCTGATCGGCGGGCTGTTCCTGATGCTCGGCTACTTCGGCTGCGACCAGAGCCAGGTGCAGCGGTACCTGACCGCCCGGTCGATAGACGCCGGGCGCCGGTCGCTGCTGATGAGCGCGTTCGCCAAGATCCCGCTCCAGACGCTCATCCTCGGGATGGGCGTCCTCGTCTTCTGCTTCTACCTGTTCGCCGAGCCGCCGATGCTGTTCAACAGCGCGCACGCGGGGGCGGTCGCGGCGAGCGGCCGGGCGGGTGAATACCGGGCCCTCGACGACGAGTTCCGGACGGCCCACGCCCGCCGGCGGGACCATGCGTCGGCGATGGCGGCGGCCCGGCGGGCCGGCGACGCGGACCGGACGCGGACGGCGGCCGCGGCGTTCGCAGCGAGCGACCGGCAGGTGCGCGACGTGCGGGCGCGCGCGCGGCGTCTGGTGCGCGACGTGACGGGCGACGCCGCCTACAGCGACGTCAACTACGTCTTCCCCACCTTCGTCACCACGCAGCTCCCGGTCGGACTGGTCGGACTCCTGATCGCCGCCATCTTCGCGGCGGCGATGTCGAGCATCGCCGCCGAGCTCAACGCCCTCTCGGCGGCGAGCACCATCGACTTCTACCGGCGCCATTTCCGGTCGGGCGCGTCCGACGCGCACTATCTCCGCGTCTCGAAGGCGGCGACCTGCTTCTGGGGACTGTTCGCCTCGGTCACGGCGCTGTACGCCGCCAACCTGGGTTCGCTGATCGAGGTGGTGAACCGGTTCGGATCGTTCTTCTACGGCTCGCTGCTCGGCGTCTTCGTCCTCGCCGTCGCCCTGCGCCGCGCCACGCCGGGCGGGGCGTTCTGGGGCCTGATCGGCGGGATGGCGTCGGTGGCGGCCGTGGCGGCGTTCACGGACGTCTCGTTCATGTGGCACAACCTGGTCGGCGTCGCCGCCGTCTGCCTCATCGGCGGCCTGAGCGCGGTGCGCGGCGCGCTCCACCCCGGCGCAACGTGAGCGCCTGCCGCGGTCATGACGACTTCCCGCATCTCCTGTCGGACCTGGGCCGTCGCGATTCTCGTCCTCTTCGCCGCCGCGGGCGCCGCCGTCGTGGACGACTACGGCGTCTCAGTGGACACGCACAAATATCGGCGGTTCGCCGCGGCGAACCTGGAGTACGCCCTGGGCGACGACGACGCACTGTCCGCCGACGCCGGCTATCTTTCTTTTGCCTACGAACGGTACCACGGCATGGCGTTCGAACTGCCGCTGCTCCTCGCCGAGCGGGCGCTCGGCCTCGACGACAGCCGCACGACGTACCTGCTGCGTCACTGCGCCACCCACCTGTTCTGGCTGTGCGGCGGCTTCGCCTGCTTCCTGCTCGCCCGCCGGCTGTTCGACAGCGGGCCGATCGCTCTCCTGGCGATGCTGTTGTTCCTGCTCCAGCCCCGCCTGTACGCCCATGCGTTCTTCAACAGCAGGGACGTCCCCTTCCTGTCGCTGTTCATGATCGCGCTGTGCCTGGTCCACCGGGCGTTCGAGAAGGACACGGTCCGCGCGTTCGTGGTCCTGGGAGCGGCGGCGGCGGTGTTGACGAACCTGCGCATCATGGGCGTGATGCTCGTCGCCGCCGTGCTGGGCATGCGGGCGTTGGACCTGCTCCATGCTGCGCAGCGGAGCGAACGCCGGCGCGTTCTGAAGACGACCGCGGCGTTCGGGGCGGCGTGGGCCGCGACGCTGTACGCCATCAGTCCGTACCTGTGGAGCGACCCGCGCGAGTTCGCCGAGGCGCTCCGGGTCCTCTCCGAACATCCGAACAATCCCTGGGAATTTTTCCAAGGGACGTTGGTTCGTGCGGACGATCTGCCGTGGCGTTACGTTCCGACGTGGGTCGCCATCACGACGCCGCCGTTCACGCTGCTGCTGGGCGGCGTCGGGGTCGTCGGCGTTGCGTGGCGCGTCGCCGTGCGTCCCGGCCGGGCGCTGCGCAACACGCCGCTGCGGCTCGAATGCCTGGCGGCCGCCTGCCTGACGGCGCCGCTGCTCGCCGTGGCGGCGCTGGGCGCGCACACCTTCAACGGGTGGCGGCACCTGTATTTCCTGCACGCGCCGCTCGCGCTGCTGGCGGCGTCCGGGCTGCGCCTGCCGGCGTCGCGCGATGCGGCCTGGGCGCGCCGGGGAACGTATGCGGCGGCGGGCGTCGCGGCGGCGGGCATCCTGATCGCCATGGCGCGCATCCATCCGCTTCAGAACGTCTACTTCAATTTCCTCGTCGACAGAGCGCCGCCGGAGCATCTTCGGACGCAGTACGAGATGGATTACTGGGGAATGGCGGAGCTCGGCGCGTTGCGTCATCTGGCGCTGACCTACTACTACCCGTCGACCGGCTTGTGCGTGACCGGACAACGGCATAATTGGCTGTTGCTTCCCGAAGCGCAAAGAAAGAGCATCAAGGTCAGATTCACCGATCCTTATCGGCAGGCGTGCCGCGGCCGCTCCGATTTCGTCATCGACGGCGAGAGGTCTTACGCAGTCACCGGGATCGATCCGCCCGAAACGCATGCTCCGGCAGTCTGGGCCAGGAAGGCGTACGGCGCCACGATCGCCAGTTTGTACGGCCTCAACCCGGCGCTCCTGGGCGATTTTCACGTGGACCGCTTCCGCGAGAAGTACCGAGCGTTGACGCAGGGCGCGCCGGCGGCGCGCGCGCGCTACGACGTGTACTTCGACGCCGCCCGCGGCGCCCTGACGTACGCCAGGGCGCCGTGCGCTGCGGCCGATTCGCGCGCGCGTTTCTTCCTGCACGTCGTTCCGGTGGACGCGGACGACCTGCCCGGCGACCACGTTCGGCGCGGTTTCGACAACCGGGATTTCAACCTGCCCGAGCAGGCGATGTTCGACGGGAAATGCCTCGCCGCCGTTCGGTTGCCGGAGTACGCCGTCGATCACGTCAGGACCGGACAGACCGAGAGAAAGGACGACGTCTGGACCGCTCTGTGGGAAGAGACGATTCGGATCGAGCAGCGGACGATGCGATGAAGTGGGCCGTCGCGATCCTCGTCACTTTCGCCATCGCGGGCGCCGCCGTCGTGGGCGACTACGGAGTCTCGGAGGACGCGGACAAACAGCGGCGCATCGCCGCGGCGAACCTGGAATACGTCCTGGGCGACGACGACGCACTGTCCGTCGGCGGCGACCATCGTCTCAGGGCCTACGAACGGTACTACGGCGTGGCGTTCGAGCTGCCGCTGCTCCTCGCCGAGCGGGCGCTCGGCCTCGACGACAGCCGCACGACGTACCTGCTGCGTCACTGCGCCACCCACCTGTTCTGGCTGGGTGGCGGCTTCGCCTGCTTCCTGCTCGCCCGCCGGCTGTTCGGGGGGGGGGGGGGGCTTGCTCTCCTGGCGATGCTGCTGTTCCTGCTGCATCCCCGCCTGTACGCCCACGCGTTCTTCAACAGCAAGGACGTTCCCTTCCTGGCGATGTTCATGATCGCGCTGTGCCTGGTCCACCGGGCGTTCGAGAAGGACACGGTCCGCGCGTTCGCGGTCCTGGGAGCGGCGGCGGCGGTGCTGATGAACCTGCGCATCATGGGCGTGATGCTCTTCGCCGCCGTGCTGGGCATGCGGGCGTTGGACCTGCTCCATGCTGCGCAGTGGAGCGAGCGCAGGCGCGTTCTGAAGACGACCGCAGCGTTCGGGGCGGCGGGCGCCGCGACGCTGTACGCGATCAGTCCGTACCTGTGGAGCGACCCGCGGGAGTTCGCCGAGGCGCTCCGGGTCCTCTCCGAACATCCGCACGATCGCTGGGAACTTTTCCAGGGGCGACTGATTCATTCGGGCGATCTGCCGTGGCGCTACGTTCCGACGTGGATCGCCATCACGACGCCGCCGTTCACGCTGCTGCTGGGCGGCGTCGGAGTGGCCGGCGTTGCGCGGCGCGTCGCCGCGCATCCCGGCCGGGCGCTGCGCAACACGCCGTTGCGGCTCGAATGCCTGACGGCCGCCTGTCTGACGGCGCCGCCGCTCGCCGTGGCGGCGCTGGGCGCGCACACCTTCAACGGGTGGCGGCACCTGTACTTCCTGCACGCGCCGCTCGCGCTGCTGGCGGCGTCCGGGTTGCGCCTGTCGGCGTCGCGCGACGCCGCCTGGGTGCGCCGAGGGACGTATGCAGCGGCGGGCGTCGCGGCGGCGGGCGTCCTGATCGCCATGGCCCGCATCCATCCGCTTCAGAACGTCTACTTCAACTTCCTCGTCGACAGGACGACGCCGGAGCGTCTCCGGACGCAGTACGAGATGGATTACTGGGAGACGGCGCGCCTCGGCGCGCTGCGTCATCTGGCGCGAACCTGGCCGTCGACCCGTTTGTGTGTGGCGGGGGGAGAGCGTGGCATCACGCTTCTCTCCGAAGCGCAAAGAAATCAGCAAGCATGCCGCGGCCGACGCCCCGATTTTGTCTTCGACCACGAGAGGGCTTACGCAGCACCGGGGATCGATTCGCACGAAACGCATGCTCCAGCAGTCTGGACCAGGAAGGCGTACGGCAGCGCGATCGTCAGATTGTACGGTCTCAACCCGGCGCTCCTGGGCGGTTTTCACGTGGACCGCTTCCGCGAGAAGTACCGAGCGTTGACGCAGGGCGCGCCGGCCGCTCGCGCGCACTACGACGTGCGCCTCGACGCCGCCCGCGGCGCCCTGACGTACGCCAGGGCGCCGTGCGTTCCGGCCGACACGGTCGCGCGTTTCTTCCTGCACGTCGTTCCCGTGGACGCAGACGACCTGCCTGACGACCAGGTGCGGTACGGTTTCCACCACCTGGATTTCCACCTGCCCGAGCTGGCGCTGTTCGACGGGAAATGCCTCGTGACGATTCACCTGCCGGAGTACGCCGTCGATCACGTCAGGACCGGACAGACCGAGAGGAACGGTGACGTCTGGACCGCTCTGTGGGAGGAGACGATCCGGATACGTCCGTTGCGGCCATGACAATCTCCCGCATTTCCTGTCGGACGTGGGCCGTCGCGATCCTGGGCCTCTTCGCCGCCGCGGGCGCCGCTGTCCTCGACGACTACGGCGGCTCGCCGGACACGAACCTCCAGCGGCGAACCGCCGCGGCGAACCTGGAGTACGTCCTGGGCGACGACGACGCACTGTCGTTGCACGGCCTGCCGGACCACAACCGGTACTACGGCATGGCGTTCCAGGCGCCGCTGCTCCTCGCCGAGCGGGCGCTCGGCCTCGACGACAGCCGCACGGCGGATCTGTTCCGTCATTCTGTGATTCATCTGTTCTGGCTGTGCGGCGGCTTCGCCTGCTTTCTGCTCGCCCGCCGGCTGTTCGGCGGCGGGCCGCCGGCGCTCGCCGCGATGCTGCTGTTCCTGCTCCACCCCCACCTGTACGCCCACGCGTTCTCCAACGGCAAGGACATCCCCTTCCTGTCGATGTTCATGATCGCGCTGCACCTGGTCCACCGGGCGTTCGAAAAGGACACAGTCCGCGCGTTCGCGGTCCTGGGAGCGGCGGCGGCGGTGCTGACGAACCTGCGCATCATGGGCGTGATGCTCGTCGCCGCCGTGCTGGGCATGCGGGCGTTGGACCTGCTCCATGCTGCGCAGCGGAGCGAGCGTCGACGCGTTCTGAAGACGGCCGCGGCGTTCGGGGCGGCGGGCGCCGCGACGCTGTACGCGATCAGTCCGTACCTGTGGAGCGACCCGCGGGAGTTCGCCGAGGCGCTCCGGGTCCTCTCCGAACATCCGACGCTCTTGTGGCACCTCTTTCAGGGACGACCGGTGCGTTCGGACGATCTGCCGTGGCATTACTTTCCGACGTGGATGGCGATCACGACGCCGCCGTTCACGCTGCTGCTGGGCGGCGTCGGAGTCGCCGGCGTTGCGTGGCGCGTCGCCGCACGTCCCGGTGAGGGTTTTCGCAACACGCCGCTGCGGTTCCGGCTGCTGCTGACCGCGTGCCTGGCGGCGCCGCTGCTTGCCGTGGCGGCGCTGGGCGCGCACGCCCACGACGGGTGGCGGCACCTGTACTTCCTGCACGCGCCGCTCGCGCTGCTGGCGGCGTCCGGGCTGCGCCTGCTGGCGTCGCGCGACGCGGTCTGGGTGCGCCGAGGAGCGTATGCGGCGGCGGGCGTCGCGGCGGCGGGCATCCTGATCGCCATGACGCGCCTGCATCCGTATCAGGGCGTCTACTTCAATTTTCTCGTCGACAGGACGACGCCGGAGCATCTTCGGACGCAGTACACCATGAGGCAGATATCAGCCGCGGGCCTCGACGCGATGCGTCACCTGGAACGAAGGCGCCTGTCGACAAGCCCCTGCGTGGCGGGAGCGCAGATGAATCGGCGGCTCCTTCCCGAAGCGCAAAGAAAGAGAATGCGGTGCCGAGGCCGCCGCGCCGATTTCGTCATCAGGTTTCACGGCGGCACCGGGGTCTATTCGCCCGAAACGCATGCTCCGACAGTCTGGATCAGGAAGGCGTACGGCAGCACGATCGCCAGCGTGTACGGTCTCAACCCGGCGCTGCTCGACGATTCCCGCCTGCACGCGAGCCGCTTCCGCGAGACGTACCGGTCGTTGACGCAGGGCGTCCCGGCGGCTCGAGCGCACTACGACGTGCGCTTCGACGCCGCCCGCGGCGCTCTGACGTACGCCAGGGCGCCGTGCGTTCCGGCCGACCTGGCCTCGCGTTTCTTCCTGCACGTCGTTCCCGGGAACGCGGACGACCTGCCTGACGACCAGGTGCGGAACGGTTTCGACAACCGGGATTTCAACCTGCCCGATCAGGCGTTGTTCGACGGGAAATGCCTCGCCGCCGTTCGGCTGCCGGAGTACGCCGTCGATCACGTCAGGACCGGACAGACCGAGAGGAAGGACGACGTCTGGATCGCCCTGTGGCAAGCGACGATTCGGTTCGGTTCGTGACCATGCGTTCCGTTCCCCGCATTCCCTGCCGGACGTGGGCCGTCGCGACGCTCGTCCTCTTCGCCGTCGCGGGCGCCGCTGTCGTGGGCGACTACGGCTTTTGGATGGACACGGACCTCCAGCGGCAAACCGCCGCGGCGAACCTGGAGTACGTCCTGGGCGACGACGACGCACTGTCCGCCGACGCCGGCCATCTCTCCGTTGACCACGAACGGTACTACGGCGTGGCGTTCGAGCTGCCGCTGCTCCTCGCCGAGCGGGCGCTCGGTATCGACGACAGCCGCACGGCGCATCTGCTGCGTCACTGCGCCACCCATCTGTTCTGGCTGTGCGGCGGCTTCGCCTGCTTCCTGCTCGCCCGCCGGTTGTTCGGGGGGGGGGGGGGGGGGCTTGCTCTCCTTGCGATGCTGTTGTTCCTGCTCCACCCCCGCCTGTACGCCCACGCGTTCTTCAACAGCAAGGACGTCCCCTTCCTGGCGATGTTCATGATCGCGTTGCACTTGGTCCACCGGGCGTTCGAGAAGGACACGGTCCGCGCGTTCGTGGTGCTGGGGATGGGAACGGCGGTGCTGACGAACCTCCGCATCATGGGCGTGATGCTCGTTCCCGCCGTGCTGGGCATGCGGGCGTGCGACCTGCTCTGCGCGGCGCAGCGGAGCGACCGCAGACGCGTTCTGAAGACGACCGCGGCGTTCACTGCGGCGTGCGCGGCGACGCTGTACGCGATCAGTCCGTACCTGTGGGGCGACCCGCGTGAGTTCGCCGAGGCGCTCCGGGTCCTCTCCGAACATCCGAACTATTCCCGGGAACTTTTCCAGGGACGAATAGTGCATTCGGATGATCTGCCGTGGCGTTACGTTCCGACGTGGGTCGCCATCACGACGCCGCCGTTCACGCTGCTGCTGGGTTGCGTCGGAGTCGTCGGCGTTGCGTGGCGCGTCGCCGCACGTCCCGGTGAGGCGTTTCGCAATACGCCGTTGCGGTTCCGGCTTCTGCTGACCGTGTGCTTGGCGCTGCCGCCGCTCGCCGTGGCGGTGCTGGGCGCGCACGCCTTCAACGGGTGGCGGCACCTGTACTTCCTGCACGCGCCGCTCGCGCTGCTGGCGGCGTCCGGGCTGAGCCTGCCGGCGTCGCGCGACGCCGCCTGGGTGCGCCGAGGAGCGTATGCGGCGGCGGGCGTCGCGGCGGCGGGCATCCTGATCGCCATGGCGCGCATCCATCCGCTTCAGAACCTCTACTTCAATTTCCTCGTCGACAGGACGACGCCGGAGCGTCTCCGGACGCAGTACGCATTGGATTACTGGGAGACGGCGTACGTCGGCATGCTGCGTCATCTGGCGCGAACCTATCCGTCGACCCCTCTGTGCGTGAGCGGGGAAGCGCGTACTTTGTTGAAATTCAACCATCAGTTTCTCTCCGAAGCGCAACGAAAGAGGATCAGGGTCAAATTCACCGACCCTTATCGGCAAGCGTGCCGCGGCCGCTCCGATTTCGTCTTCGACGCCGAGCAGGCCTTGCTTGACGACCACCGGGATCGCTCCTCCGCCCGAAGACATATTCCGGAAGTCTGGGCCAGGAAGGTGTACGGCAGTACGATCGTCAGCGTGTACGGCGCCGACCCGGCGCTCCTGGCCGATTTTCACGTGTATCGCTTCCGCGAGAAATATCGGTCGTTGACGCAGGGCGCGCCGGCGATTCGCGCGCGCTACGACGTATACTTCGACGCCGCCCGCGGCGCCCTGACGTACGCCAGGGCGCCGTGCGTCCGGACCGACATGGCCGCGCGTTTCTTCCTGCACGTCGTTCCGGTGGACGCGGACGACCTGCCTGACGACCAGGTTCGGTACGGTTTCGACCACCGGGATTTCAACCTGCCTCGGCATCGGCAGGCGCTGTTCGACGGGAAGTGCCTCGTCACCGTTCGGTTGCCGGAGTACGACGTCGATCACGTCAGGACCGGGCAGTCCGAGAAGAAAGACGACGTCTGGTCCCCTCTGTGGGAGGGGACGATCCGGACAACAGCCCGTGGTGGAACCCCACGTGGCGTCGAGACGCCCTCGTAGTCTTGATGCCTCGACCGGCCGGAACAAGGCGTGAGGAGGGCGTAGTCAGGTGGGATGCATCGCTGCTCGAATGCAGCGGGGACTTTTCTGCGCGGCTGGCAAGGGCATGAGCCGGCGACTGCTCGCGGACGTCCCGTCGCGCCGGGTGACGCCGCCGGAGGTCTTCTTCGGCCGGCGGCGGTTCCTCGCCGCCGTCGGCGCCGGCCTGCTGGCCCGGCCGGCGGCGGCCGGCGCGGCGCAGACGCCCCAGGCGTCGCTGCTCGACGTCCCGTTCGAGCGGCCCGACGTCTTTCCCGCCGCCCGCAACGCCGAGTACGGGTTGCCGCGCGCCGTCGTCAACGCCGTCCCGGTCCTCGGCGGGTCGAGCGGCCGCGGCGACACGCGGTCGCCGACGCCCCGCGAAGTCGCCGCCGCGCACAACAACTTCTACGAGTTCCTCGCCGGGCGCGGCGGGCCGGTCTGGCGGTTCTGCGGCGACTTCGAGGTGGAGCCGTGGAAGGTGGAGGTCACGGGCGAGTGCCGCCGGCCGGCGACGCTCGACCTCGACGACCTGTTCGCCTTCGATCACGAGGAGCGGCTGTACCACTTCCGGTGTGTCGAGCGGTGGGCGATGAACGTTCCGTGGTCCGGCTTCCCGCTCGGCCGGCTCCTCGACCGGGTGGAGCCGACCGGCGCCGCGCGGTACGTCCGGTTCGAGTCGATCGTGGCGCGGGAGCAGATGCCGGGGGTCCGCGCCGCCGGGTGGTACCCCTGGCCGTACCACGAAGCGCTGCGGCTCGACGAAGCGATGAACGAGCTGACGCTGGTCGTCACCGGCGTCTACGGCGAGCCGCTCCTCCGGCAGCACGGGGCGCCGGTCCGGATAGTCGTTCCCTGGAAGTACGGCTACAAGAGCGCGAAGTCGATCGTCAGGATCGCGCTGGTCCGCGACCGGCCGCCGACGTTCTGGGGGACGGAGGCGCCGCACGAGTACGGCTTCCTGTCGAACGTCAACCCGAACGTCCCGCATCCGCGCTGGCCGCAGAACGTCTCGTACTGGCTCGACACCGAAGACCGGTTCCTGACGCCGATCCACAACGGTTACGAGCGGTACGTCGCCCATCTCTACCCCGACGAGCCGCGCCGGCCGCAGCCGCCGCTCCGCGAAGGACAGACCGCGCGCTGAGCGGCGGGCGTACGCGGTCGACAAAAAGCAGGATGCGGCGGGGCGTCCGCGGGTATACAATGGGCCGTTCTCCGAGGAGGTGGCGGATGAGTCATCGGTTTATGACGGTGCTGGCGGCGGCCGCGGCGGTCGGGATGCTCGGAGCGCTTGCGCCCGCGGACGCCGGCGCCCAGCCGGTTCCGCGCACGCCGTGGGGCGCGCCGGATCTCCAGGGTGTCTGGGATTTCCGCAGCCTGACGCCGATGGAGCGGCCCGACGACCGGAGCGAGGTGTTCACGGCGGAAGAGGCGGCGGAGTTCTCCGAGGAGACGATCCGGCGCCGCAGCCGCGACAACGACACCTCGGGGCGCGTCGTGCCGTACAACGACTTCTGGTTCGACGAGGGCACGTCGGTGACGACCGAGCGCACGTCGCTCGTCGTCGACCCGCCGGACGGGCGGATCCCGCCGATGACCGCCGCGGCCATGCAGCGGAAGCAGGCCCGGATGACGGCCCGCGAGGGGGTCGGCGGCCACGAGCCGACGCCGGGCGGCTTCGTCGAGGATCTCGGTCCCGGCGGCCTGCAGGTGCGGTGCATCCTCGGGTTCAACTCCGGTCCACCGATGACGCCGAGCGCCTACAACAACAACATGCAGCTTTTCCAGACCGAAGACACCGTGGTGCTGCTGGCCGAGATGAACCACAACGCCCGCGTCGTGCCGCTCGACGGACGGGACCATCTCGACCCCGGCATCCGGCAGTGGACCGGCGACGCGCGCGGCCGGTGGGACGGCGACACCCTGGTGGTGGAGACGCGGAACTTCCTGCGCGAGACGAACTTCCTGCGCGGGGAGAGCTCGCGGCGCCTCACCCTGATCGAGCGTTTCACCCGGGTGGACGAGGAGACGCTGCGGTACGACGTCACGGTCGACGACCCGACGGTCTGGACGAAGGCGTGGACCTTCTCGGTGCCGATGCAGCGGAACCCGGAGCCGGTCTACGAGTACGCGTGCCACGAGGGGAACTACGGCCTCTACAACATCCTCGCCGGCGCGGTGTCCGACGAGACGGCCGCGGGATCGAAGTAGACCGCCGCGGACCTTGGTCCTCTCACGCTTCACGCCGTGACAGCCCGCGCAGGAAAGTCCCCGCTGCCTTCGAGCGGCGATGCATCCCGCCTGACGGCGTTGTTCGTCGGTTGCGTATGCCTGATATGCGCCCTCCGCACGCCTTGTCAGGCGGGCGCCTCACCGCTCTCGGCGCCACGCGGGGCCCGCCACAGGCTGCTGGAGACGATGGCCGTATAATCGCGGCGTGCCCCGACCCGCACCGCCGGCGCGCGGAGACGAACGGCCGACCGTCGAGTTCACTCTCGACCCGCGCGGCGCGGCGAAGCGCCCCGAGCAGCTCGCGGCGCTGGTGGAGAACGCGCTGCGGCGCGAGTTCCCCGAGGCGCTCGACGTCGTCGAGGTGGCGCATTCTCCGGACGACGCCATCGTCAGCCTGCGCTGCCTGGAGAAGGTCGACCGGGCCACGGCGGAGAAGCTGGCCCACCGGGCGCGGGTCGTCTACAACGACTTCATGATCAGCCCGTGGTACTGACGGTCCGTGGCAAGATCCCCGGCGCGGCTGCGAAGAATTCGGCCGGACACTGACAGGATCTGACAGCGGGACCCCGTAGTCTGCTGCCGTCGCTGCGCTCCCGCCGAGGCGGAGCCGACAACTCCGACATGGACCGTTCGACGCGCCTGATCGAGCTCGTGCAGCTGCTCGCCGGCCGGCGGCGCTGGACCGTGGCGGAGGTCGCCGACCGCTTCGGCGTCTCGGAACGGACCGTGTTCCGCGACTTCTCGGACCTGTCCCGCCGGAACATCCCGGTCACGCGGGACGAGCACGGCTACCGGCTGCTCGACCACGCCATCATCCGGCCGCTGGCGCTGACGGGGGGCGAGCGCGCCGCCCTGAAGCTGGTGCTCGGCAATCCTTCCGTCCGCGCCATCGCGGAGATCGATCGGACCCTCGAGATGGTCGAGTCGAAACTCGACGCCGCGACCCGGAGTTCGGAGGAGACGCCGATCGCCCTCACGCTGGCCGGCCCCGACTGCTCCGGGGAGATTCCGTCCGGCCTGACCGACGTCCTCGACGGCGCCGTCCGCGCGCGCACGCCGGTCTCGATCCATTACCGCTCCCTGGCCGGCCGCCGCACGTCGTGGCGCGGCGTCGACCCGTACGTCCTCGTCCACCGGGAGACCGCGTGGTACCTGATAGGCCGCTGCCACGTGCACGACGAGCCGCGCGTGTTCCGTCTCGACCGGATCACCGCCGCGAAGCCGCTCGACGGCGGCTTCGAGCCTCCCGACTTCGATCTCGACGAGCACCTGCGTCACACCTGGTCGATCTACGTGGGACGGGAGGTCCACGAGGTCGTCATCCGGTTCGACGCGGCGCTCGCGCCGCTCCTCGAGGCGGGCGCGCATCATCCCGGGGAGCGGATCGGGAAGCTGGGGAACGGCGACCTGGAGTATCGCGTCAGCCTGTCGCACCTGAGCGAAATCGCCCGCTGGGTTCTCGGTTTCGGAGGCCAGGCGCGCGCCGTCGAACCCCCTGAGCTCGTCCGGCTGGTCGCCGAAACGGCTCTCCAGGCGTACCAGCGCCACCACGACGCGGCCGGACAGCCGGACTCGGCCACCGGCCGGCAGGACGCCCTCCCGGGACTGCCGCCAGCTACGCCCGGCCGGCAGCGCCCGCTGATCTGACCGGGCTGTCCGGCCCGCTTCGCCTGTCCGGGGCGGCGGTGAGCATGAGACGCGAAACTCTGGAACTGTTGGCCGTCGTCGGCGCCGCGGCTATCATCGTCGCAACGTTCGCCGTGCTTCTGGCCGCGATTCGGGCTGCGTACGGCGCATGAGCCAGAGAGGTCCAAGCTGCCGAGGGTCGCGTGGGCTTTCCTGTGCCCGCTGATCGCGCTCGCCGGGTGTGACGGCGGCAACCCCGTCTCGCCGTCGACCGTGACGCCGCCTCAGCGGCCGGTGCGGCCGCAGGACCCGCGGTTCGAGGATGCGTTCTGGCGCCAACTGGTCTACGACCGGTACGAGGACCCCGTCACCGTGAACCCGATTAGCTGGGTGCTCGACGCGCCGATGAACCTGTACATCAGGACGACGGACGAGCTCGGCCGCCGCGCGCTGTTCGGCAACGGTCTGGCCCAGATGCTCGACGCGGCGCCGCGGTTCGGGCGCGAGCTGTCGGGCTGGAACGTCATTGGAAGGGTCGAGGCGGGCCCGGCGGACCCGGGCGAGCGCCGCGGATGGATTCTGCTGACCCCTCACACCAGCCTGGAGGACGACGCATGCGGCCTGGCGCACGTGGGAGCGGATCCGGGACGGATCCGGCTCTCGACCGACTATGACGGCCACTGCCTCGACCTGGAAGTGTTCGCCCACGAACTCGGACATGCGCTCGGGTTCTGGCACGTCGACCCGAACGTCTACACGCGCGCCGTCATGCGCCCCGGCGGCTGGTTCGCGGACCGCGGGCAGTACCGCTACAGCGCCCGCGAGGTCTACCACGCGCAGCTGGCGTACGAAGTGGGGCCAAGGGCTGCGTACTGCGGGTGGCCGTACGGGAGCACGTGCGGGAGCGGCCAGTCCCTGGGTTTCAGCCGGCCGGCGGTTCGACCGCCCGTAGTCGTGGATTGACGCTCCCGCGTCGCGACTCAGACCAGCAGCGGCGTCGTCCGCCGGCCGCCGACGTCGGGCAGCAGCCGCCGGACGATTTCAACGCTCCACGGTTCGCATACCTGCTTCGCGTCGACGTCCGCGGCGAGAGCGTCCACGCCGACGAACGATCGAGCAGCGCTCGCGCCGCCGCCTTGTCGATGCACGTCTCGCCGGCGAATACGTCCGCCACGGCGTCGGCCGGAAGAAAAAGGATCTCCTCGTCGAGCTGCTCCTCGATCAGGTCGAGCACGACTCGGGGGCGCGCGTCAACAACGTTCATCGTTCATCGCGCGCGTCGCGGTTCGCGCCGGGCGCCGCCGACTCCGAGCGCATCCCCAGGCGGCGCGCGGCGAGATGGAGAAACTGCTCGGCGGCTTCGACGGCGGCGGCCGCCTGCTGCTCGTCGAACGCTTCGAACGGCGCGCCGCCCGGCAGTCCGTTCGGGTGGCGCGCCGGCACGTAGTACAGGTCCAGCGTCCCCGCCAGGCGCCGCAGGTCGCGCAGGCCGGGCGCCCGGTCTCCGTACCGATCGATCAGCACCGCCACGGAATGGCCGAGGACCGTGCGCTCGCCCAGTCCGTAGGCGACGGCCTTCACCGCCTTCTCCGCGGTCTGCTGCGCCACGAAGCAGGCCTGCGCGAAGAACCGCTCGCGCAGGGCGACGCGCGCGAACGCGAGGTCGTTCTCCGCCTGCCGCCACCAGCGGCGCGCCTCAGCCGCGCTGTCCCACATCGATCCGCTGCGCCGACTCGAGCGCGGCCGTGAGGAACGGCCGCTCCTCCGCCTGTATCCGCTCGAACTCGTCGGGCGTGTAGACGAACAGATCGACCGCTGCGCCGGCCGCGAGGATCGCCGGCAGGTAATCGCGGAACCGGTCGACGAACGGCCGGTCGCTCGGCGCCACGACGATCACGTCGATGTCGCTCTCCGGCGCCGCCGTCCCGCGCGCGTGGGACCCGAAGATCCAGGCGGCGCGCGCGTCCCGCTCGACGAGCAGCGGACGCAGCGCGCTGAGGAACGGCTCCACTCCCGGCATGACGCCATTGTACGCCGCGTCTTCCCTTCCGAATCTCTGGCATGATCCCCGGATGATCAACGACGCCCACTGCCACTTCTTTTCACGGCGGTTCTTCGAGACGCTCGCGCGCGACGCGGAGGGACTCGGACCCGGCGACCCGGCGGCCGCGGCGGCCGCGGCGCTCGGATGGGAGCCGCCCGGCGCGCCGGCGGAACTCGCGGACCGCTGGGCGGCGGAGCTGGATCGGCACGGCGTCTCGCGGGCGGCGCTCATCGCCAGCGCGCCCGGCGACGAGCAGTCGGTGGCCGAGGCGGCGGCGCGGCATCCGGGCCGATTCGTCGGCTGGTTCATGCTCGACCCGACGGGCGAGGACGCGGCGCGGCGGACCGAGGAAGCGCTGGGCGGCCTGCGGCTGCGGGGCGTCTGCCTGTTTCCCGCCATGCACCGGTACCGGCTCGACGACGAACGGGTGCGGCGGGTGGTCGACGTCGCGGCGGGACATCCGGGCGCCGCGGTGTTCGTCCACTGCGGCGTGCTGTCGGTCGGCGTGCGCAAGCGGCTCGGGCTCCCCAGCCGGTTCGACGTCCGGCTCGGCGACCCGCTCGCCCTGCCGCCGCTCGCCCACGCCCATCCCCGCCTGCCGTTCATCGTGCCCCACTTCGGCGCCGGCTTCCTGCGCGAAGCGCTGATGGCGGCCGACATCTGCCCGAACGTCCACCTCGACACGTCGAGCTCGAACGGCTGGACCCGGTACCATTCCGGCCTCACGCTGACGGACGTCTTCCGGCAGGCGCTGGCCGTGGCCGGCGCAGGGCGGCTGCTGTTCGGCACGGACTCGTCGTTCTTTCCGCGCGGCTGGCGGCGGCCGGTGTGGGAGGCGCAGGCGGCGGCGATCGACGCGGCGGGCGGCGGCGCGCAGGACGCGGACCGGATCTTCGGCGGCAACTTCGAGGCGCTGTTCGGCGCCGGCTGAACAGGCGCAGCCAGCCCGCGCGGCGTCACGAGCGATCGACGCGCAGCCGGGTCAGCCGGAGCGTCCTGATCAGCCACCGGCCGTCGATCCGCTCGTACGTCTCGTGGTAGTGGCCCCAGCCTTGCAGGACGTCGTCGCCGTCCGGCGTCCGGAGGATGTCCTCCATCGCCCAGACGCCGGTGGCGGTGGTGGGGGAGGTCAGCTCGATCTCCGGCATGTGCCCGTGGTGGACGGTGACCAGGTGCTCGACGCCCTGCCGGATGAACGCGGCGATGGCGGCCGGGCCGGTCACCGGGTTGTCGGGCGTCCCCAGGTCGCCGGACCCTTCGGTGTCGTAGACCGCCTGGGCGTCGGGCGTGAACAGCGTCTCCAGGCAGGCCCAGTCCTTCGTGTCGAGGCAGCGGAAGTACCGCGCCTTGATCTGCCCGATCTCCTCGGCGGCGAGATGGCGGTCGAGGGCTGCGAACGCCTCGGCCGCGGCCGCCGCCGCGTCGGGCGCGTCCCCGCCGCCGCCCGCGCACGCCGGGATCAGGAGCGACAGCGCCAGCGCCGCCGCCGGTTTCCACGCGTCCATCCGGGTCCGCATCGCGCGCCTCGCTGTTCGGGGACACCGGACCGCCCCGGTCACTCGGTGACCGTCACCGTGACGTCTTCGGTGTCCTTCAAGCCGCCGTCGTGAGCCATCACGCGCACGACGAACAGGCCCGGCTCGGCGAACGTCGCCGAGACCGGGAACCTGCCGTCGGGCGGGAGCGGCGGCGGCTCCCACCCCGGCGTCCACGGCGAATTGCTCCGGTAGTCGGGATACGTCTTGAACTGGTACGGGTCGAACGTCACCTGATCGGCCGGCCCGCGGTAGACGAACCAGGCGACGCGGAGTCCCCATGCGCCGTGCCGGCCGACCAGGCGCAGCGGCGCCGCGTGCACGGGCGGGACGCCGTCGTCGGCCGCCGTCGCGGCGAGCGCCAGCGGCTCGCCGGCGCGCACGATGCGGCGCAGGGCGCCCTCCACCCGGACGGTCGGCGCCTGGTTGGCGCGCATTTCCGCGTTGTTGTGCCCGAAGTCGCCGACGTCGAACTGCTGCAGCTCGGGGTCGGTGATGTAGCCGGGGTTCAGCGACCCGTACGCCCGGTTCGTCCTGCCGTTCACCGTCAGGGTCCAGACGATCTCGTCGTCGCCGAAGTCGGCCGGCACGTTGATGCGGAACACGAAGCGGTTCCGCCGGGGCAGGAACAGCGTCGGCTGGCCCTGGTCCGGCCCGCCCGGTTCGAGGCGGTTGTCGGGGCCGACCGGGACGTGCGGCGTCTCGTCCCAGTTCCGGTTGAAGTAGCCGAACACCAGGTCGAACGTCCCGTCCGGGTTCGCCTCCCAGCCGTCGAACGCGGGCGCGACGTCCTGACCGGTGCGGTAAACCACCTGACCGCCGGCGAGGCGGCCCGGACCGGTCAGCAGCAGCGCCGCGGCGGCCGCGGCCGCGCCGGCGCCCCACCGGAACGACGCCTGCTTCCCTGTCATGGATAGCGGCTGCGGGTCAGTCGTCGTTCTGGGTCAGCCGCGCGCGCTCGAGCTCGCGCCGCCGCTCCAGCTCCTCCTGGTACTGCTCCTCGGTGATCGAGACGAACCGGGAGAGGTTGAGGAACATGTCGTCGGTGGAGCGGTTGCCGTACCCCTTCCAGTTGCGCGGGTCGACCACGCGGGGGTTGTTGAGGGTGTTGTCGTACCAGGCGGTCACGCGCAGCAGCGCGCCGGCCGGCAGGAGCGGCGCCGAGTCTTCCTCGTAGACGTACACCTTCACCCAGTTGTGGTTGTAGCCGGCGCAGTTCAGCATCTCGCTCAGACCGCTCGGGTAGATCGCCTCGATGCACATCCGCTTGCCGCTCGAATGCAGGTGCGGCTCGAACGTCATCAGGATGCCCGGCTCCGAGACGCGCTGCATCCCCTCCATCATCGCGTTCGGTTCTTCGGGCGGGATGTCTATGTCGAACGTCAGGAAGCTCTCGATGCGGCCCCGGCCCTTGTACTTCGGCTCCCATCCCTTCGGATGGAACTGGAAGGCGACGTCGATCCGGAACGGGACCTCGACCCCTATCGAGTGCAGGTGCAGGTCCCAGTTGAGGGACGAGCCGGCCGGCAGCCGGACGCCCAGCGACTCCGGGTAGTGGGTGGCGTTCTGGCCGACCTCGTGGACGACGCTGAACAGGTCGGGGTCGGCGCGCTCGCCGACGGGCCGCGCCTGCGTCTGGATCTCGTCGGTGCGCGGCCGGGCGGAGATCACCGCGTGGTGGACGACGAACAGGTTGAGGTCGCCCGACTTGCGCTCCACCTGCGCCTCGTCGAGCAGGACTTCCCGCACCTCGACCGCCTTCACCCAGCGGTCTTCGGTCACCCCGGTGGGCGACGACTCCAGCAGGCCGTACCAGTCGGCCGCCACCGCTTCGAGCGTATGCTCGGGCGACGAGACGATCAGGTCCGGTTCGCCCAGCGTCCAGTCCGCGCCGTCCGGCCACTCGATCGGCGGCGGCAGGTCGCCGGGGTCGCCGCGCGGCGCTCCGCCGTCGGTCCAGTCCGCGATGACGGCGATTTCCTCGGCGCTCAGGGAGATGTCCTCCTTGAAGTTCTGGATGCCGATGGACTTCTCGATGAACCAGGGCGGCATCCGGTCGGGGTCGTTGTCCGGGCGCGACACCTTGTCCTTGATGGCCCGCGCCCACGGCCGCGCCTCTTCGTAGGTGAGCAGCGACATCGGGGCGATGGAGCCGGGACGGTGGCAGCTCTGGCAGGAGCGCTGCAGAATCGGCGCCACGTCGCGGGTGAACGTCGCCGGTTCTCCGCCCCGGCCCGCCGCGCCCGCCGGCGGCGCCGCAGCGCCCAGGGCCGCCGCAAGTCCCGCCGCGACGATCGATCGCTCCACGCGCCGCCGCCGGTTCTCAATCGTCAGCATCGCTCTCCCCTCCTCGCCCACGGACGGCGCCCATTCTACCCCGAACGGCTCGTTGATCCGCTACCCGCAAAGGCATTACCATTCCAGAGTATTCTTGATCAGCGTAAGGAATCGAACCGCTGTCGGGGACGAGGTTCGGAATCGAGAACGAGGGATCGGAATGGAGACCACGAAGATCACCAGCAAGGGACAGATCACGATCCCCAGAAAGATCCGGACGGCGCTGGCCGTGGACGTCGGCGACCGCCTGGCCTTCGAGGTCGACGACGAAGGCCGGCTGAGCGTCAGGCCAGTGCGGCAACCCGCCAAGAAGCCCCTGCGGGGATTTCTGGCGGAGTACGCCGGCGGCGCCAGGAAGGGTGAAGCGCAGGTTCGCGCAGCGCTCCGACGGCGCGCCGCGCAGAAGCACCGGCGGCCATGATCGCGTTCGACACCAACGTGCTGCTGCGCCTGCTGCTGAACGACGACGCCGGCCAGGCCAGGCAGGCGCAGGATCTGATCGACCAGGCCGTTGCCGCGTCCGACCGGGTGTTGCTGCCGGACGTCGTGCTCTGCGAATTGGAATGGGTGCTGGAATCGGTCTACGCGTTTCCGCGGGCGCGGATCGTGATGACCTTGCGGCGCCTGCTCGACGCGGACGAATTCGCCTTCGCGCATCGCGCGGCCGCCAACCGGGCGCTTGAACGGTACGCCGGGGGCAAGGCCGACTTTTCGGACTACCTGATCGGCGAATCCGCCACGCAGGCCGGAGCCACGACGACGTACACGTTCGATCGCGTCCTGAGTCGAAGCGCCGGATTCAGCCGGCCCGGTTGAGGAGCCCGGCCGACAGCGAGCCGCGTGCTACAGTACGCGGTTTGCCGATGCGCCGTCCGCGTCAATGGGCGCGCCCCGCGGCGGGCGCGGCCGTGCTGTGCGCCGCACTGCTCGCGCCGCCCGCGCCGGCGGCGGCGCAGCGGGCCGGACTCGCCATCGACCTCCTCGCGGCCATCGACGGTCCCCCGCCGCCCGCGCCGCCGGCGGTCCTGTCGCGGGACGAAGCCGGACGCATCACGGGCCGCGCCGTCCGCCTGCCGGCGCCGCTCCGCATCGACGGCCGGCTCGACGAGGAGGCGTACGCCGCCGGCGAGACGATGACCGGCTTCGTCCAGGTCGAGCCGGTCGCGGGGGCGCGCGCGACCGAGCGGACCGACGTCTGGATCTTCTTCGACGACGCGAACGTCTATCTCGCCGCGCGCTGCTGGGAGAGCGAGCCGGACCGGATCACGGTCGACGAGATGCGGCGCGACAACACCAACATCGGGCGGAACGACAACCTGGCCTGGATCTTCGACACGCTCTACGACCGGCGGACCGGCGTCCTGTTCGAAGTGAACCCGCTGGGCGGCCGGATGGACGGCCAGACGACCAACGAAGGGCAGACCAACTTCGACTGGAACCCGATCTGGGACGTCGAGGTCGGCCGGTTCGAGGACGGCTGGACCGTGGAGGCGGCGCTGCCGTTCAAGTCGCTGCGCTACCGGCCGGGGGTGGCGCAGCTCTGGGGGTTCAACGTGCGCCGCCGCAACCGGTGGAAGAACGAGCTGTCGTACCTCGTCCCGGTCCCCGCCGCGGTCGGCGGCCGGGGACTCCGGGCGTCGCTGGCCGCGCCGCTCGTCGGGCTGGAGGCGCCGCCCGGCGCGCGGAACCTGGAGATCAAGCCGTACGCCATCGCCGACGTGACGAGCGACGTCGCGTCGACGCCGCCCCGCTCGAACGACCCGGGCGGCGACGTCGGGGTGGACGTCAAGTACGGCGTCACCCGGAGCCTCACGGCCGACTTCACCTGGAACACCGACTTCGCGCAGGTCGAGGCGGACGAGCAGCAGATCAACCTGACGCGGTTCAGCCTCTACTTTCCCGAGAAGCGGGAGTTCTTCCTCGAGAACCAGGGCACGTTCGCGTTCGGCGGGGCCAGGACCGGGTTCGGCGGCGCCGGCGACACGCCGATCCTGTTCTACAGCCGGCGGATCGGGCTCCAGGACGATCGCCCGGCGCCGGTCCGCGGCGGCGGACGGATGACGGGCCGGATGGGCGGGTTCGACGTCGGGATGCTGCACATCCGCACGGGCGCGGAGGCGGTTTCCGGCGCGCGGCCGACCGGCTTCTCCGTCGTCCGGCTGAAACGGGACGTCCTTCGGCAGAGCAGCGTCGGCGCGCTGGTGACCGATCGGTCGGCGGCGCTGGCCGGGCCGGGCGGCAACCTGGCGTACGGTCTCGACGGCGCGTTCCGGTTCCTGCAGAACCGGCTGGCGATAGACGCCTACTGGGCGGGGACCCGGACCGAAGGGGTGCGCGGCGCGGCCACCAGCTACCGGGCCAACTTCGACTTCGACGGCGACCGGTACGGATTCCGCGCGGAGCGTCTCGTCGTGGGCGACGCGTTCAATCCGGAGGTCGGGTTCGTGCGCCGCCACGACATGCGCAAGAGCGCCGCCCGGCTGCGGTTCAGCCCGCGCCTCTGGTCGGTCGCCGCCATCCGCAAGCTCCTGTGGCGCGGGTCGATCGACTACGTCGAGAATCTGGCGGGCCGGCCGGAGACGCGCGAGAGCGAAGCGGACTTCGAGATCCAGTTCGAGAACAGCGACCGGTTCCGGGTGCGGTTCCGCCGCACCTTCGAGTTCCTCCCGGAGCCGTTCGAGATCGCCGACGGCGTCGTCCTGCCGGTCCGCGGCTACGACTACGACATGCTGCAGGTCCGGTACAGCTCCGGGTCGCAGCGCCGGGCGACGGCGGACGTGCGGGTGGAGCACGGCGGGTTCTACAGCGGCCGGCGGACCGCGGTGCTGGTCCGCCGCGGCCGGGTGAAGTTCACGCCGAAGCTCGCCGTCGAGCCGACGTACTCGGTCAACTGGATCGATCTGGCGGAAGGGGCGTTCACCACCCACCTGGCCGGCTCGCGGATCATCTACACGACGACGCCGAAGATGTTCACCAGCGCGCTGCTGCAGTACAACTCGGCGAGCCGCGCCGTGGCCGCCAACGTCCGGTTCCGGTGGGAGTACCAGCCGGGGAGCGAGCTGTTCGTCGTCTACAACGAGCAGCGCGACACGCTGTCGCCGCGGTTTCCCGCGCTGGAAAGCCGCGCGCTGATCGTCAAGATGACCCGGCTGTTCCGCTTCTGACTCCGCTCCGCCACGGGCTGTACAGCCCGTGGCGGAGGTCCCCGCTGCATTCGAGCGGCGATGCATCCCGCCTGACGGCGTTGTTCGTCGGTTGCGTATGCCCAGCATGCGCCCTCCTCACGCCTTGTCAGCCGGGCGCCTCACCGCTCTCGGCGCCCCGCGGGGTTCCACCACGGGCTGTGTATACTCTGGACTTCGATTCCGGAACGGAGGCGACGGGCCATCATGAGTTTCTGCGATCACTGCGAAGGACAACGGTTCGATCGGGCGCAGGTCCTGCGCCTCCTGCGGGCGACGCGCCGGAAGCTGCGGGCGCAGGCCGCGCCGTGCAGCGCCGACGAGGCGGTCGCCATGGCGATCCACGCCGTGCGCACGCTGGAGATCCCCCACCTCGATCCGGTGGACGAGTACAACAGCTCGCAGGTCGTGCACTGACCGTCCGCCGCCTGTACGACGTTCGAGCTTCCACCGGCGGTCAGAACCCCGCCGCGTGACCGTCCTTGCGCGATTCGGACGCGCCGAAGTAGACGCCGGTCCGCTCGTCCCTCCGGATCGCCTGGTATCCCCCGTAGATGCCGGTGGTCACCGCCACCTTGTGCCCTTTCGCTTCGAGCGCGGCGATCGTCTCCGGCGGAAAGCCCGGTTCGAGGTGGACGACGCCGCCGTCGGTCATCCGCTGGCCGGTCGGCTGCGACGACCCGACGTGGCGGACCCGGTGGGCGTCGCCCGCTTCCTGCGTGTTCATCCCGAAGTCGATCAGGTTCACCAGGATCTGCACGTGGCCCTGCGGCTGCATCGCGCCGCCCATCACGCCGAAGCTCAGCACCGGCCGGCCGGCCCGGGTGACGAACGCCGGAATGATGGTGTGGAACGGGCGCTTGCCCGGCGCGTAGGCGTTCGCGTGCCCCTCCGTCAGGTTGAACAGCGCGCCCCGGTTCTGGAGGCAGAAGCCGAGCGTCGGCGGCGTCATGCCCGAGCCGTGGCCGCTGTAGTTGCTCTGGATCAGCGACACCATGTCGCCGTCGCCGTCCGCCGTCGTCAGGTAGACGGTGTCGCCCGTCTCGGCGCGCGGGTCGCCGGCCGCCGGGGCGGTCGACGCCCGGTCCGGGTCGATCAGCGCGCGGCGCGCGGCGGCGTACTCCCTGGAGATCAGCCGGTCGACCGGGACGTCGCCGAACGCCGGGTCCGCGTAGTACTTCGCCCGGTCTTCGAACGCCAGCTTCTTCGCCTCCACTAGCAGATGGAGATAGTCGGCGCTGTCGGGCCCGAGCGCCGCGAGGTCGTACCCCTCCAGGAGGTTGAGCATCTGGAGCGCGGCGATCCCCTGGCCGTTCGGCGGCAGCTCCCATACGGTGTAGCCGCGGTAGTCGGTGGAGACCGGCTCGACCCAGTCGGACGCATGCGCGGCCAGATCGTCGTACCGCAGCCAGCCGCCGTGCTCCCGCATGTACGCGTCGATCGCGCGGGCGACGCCGCCCCGGTAGAAGGCGTCCCGCCCGCCTTCGGCGATCTGCGTCAGCGTGTTCGCCAGCGCCGGGTTCCGGAAGATCTCCCCCTTGCGCGGCGCCCGGCCGCCGGGGAGGAAGACGTCCGCGAAGCCGGGGTAGCGCGCCCGGGCGGCGGCGCCGGCCGCCCACTCCGCGGCGATCACTTCGGTCACCGCGAAGCCGTCGCGCGCGTATCGGATGGCGGGCGCCAGCAGGTCGGCCATCGGCAGGCGGCCGAACCGTTCGTGGAGGACGAACCAGCCGTCGACGGCGCCGGGCACGGAGACCGAGAGCGGACCGAGGGTCGGCGCGCGGTCGAGGCCGCGCGCCCGGAACTCCGCCCGCGTCAGCGCGCGCGGCGAACGGCCGCTCGCGTTCAGCCCGTGCAGCTTCCGCGCGTCGGCGTCCCAGACGATGGCGAACAGGTCGCCGCCGATGCCGCCGCCGGTCGGCTCGACCAGCCCGAGCACGGCGTTCGCGGCGATGGCGGCGTCGACCGCCGAGCCGCCGCGCCGGAGGACGTCGACCGCCGTCTGCGTCGCCAGCGGCTGGCTGGTCGCCGCCATGCCGCCGCGCGCGACCGCCTCGGACCGGGTGACGAACGCCGGCGCGCCTGCGCGGTGCTGGCCGGCCGCGACCGCCGTCATGAGCACGACCAGCATACCGGCAGCGAACGACCTGCTCATCGCGGCCCTCCGTTCATCGAAACGATCCGCTCGTCCGGGTCATCCCGGTCATCCGCCTGCGCCGCTCTCGCCGGCCGGCGCACCGACTCACGATAACGCTGGACATCGGCGCGGGCAACTCTTACGATGCGGCGGGGTGCTGCCATGCGCACATTTCTGATCACGTTGTCAGGGGCGTCCGTCGCGGCGGCGCTGGCGTGCGGGGGCGCGCCGGCCGAGCCGCCGGCGGCGGAGGGCGATGCGGGGGCCGCCGCCGCGGACGCCGCGGCCGATCCGCGGGACCGGTTCGTCGGCGCGTGGAAGCTGGTGCGGGTCGAGCGGTACGACGCCGCCGGCGCGCTGCAGCCGCCGCCGCCGCCGCCCGGCGAGTTCGGCGCCGGGTCGCCGCTCGGCTACCTGATGTACGACGGCGAGCACATGGGCGTCGTCATCCAGCAGGAGGGACGGCGACCGTACGCCGGCGACGAGCCGACGCCCGACGAAGCGCTCGCGGCGCTGACCAGCTACACGTCGTACTTCGGTCCGTACACCGTCAACGAAGCCGAAGGGTACGTGACCCACCACGTGATCGGCAGCCTCAGTCCCGGCTTCACCGGGCAGGACAACCAGCGTTTCTACGAGTTTTCCGGCGACGAGCTCGCATTGCAGCCGCCCGCCGGACCGTCCGGCGGGCGGTTGCGCATCGTCTGGGAGAAGGTTCCTGAACTGGACGACATGCCGGCCGAGCAACGCCGATTCCTGGGGTTCTGGCGGATCGCCGAGGTCGAGCAGCAGTCGCTCGACGGCGAATCGATGCCGGTGGACCAGTACGCGGAGGGTTACATCATCTACATGCCGTCGGGCCTGATGGCGGTCCACCTGATGCGCGAGCCCGATCGCCCGACGTACGCAGGAGAGAGCCCGACCGCCGACGAGGCCGCGGCGGCCGTGCGCACCTACGGCGGCTACTTCGGACCGTTCACCGTCCACGCCGACGACGGCTACGTGATGCACCGCCGGACCGGCGGCGTCGACCCCGGCGCGACCGGCGTCGACGCGCAACGGTTCTACGAGTTCCGCGGCGACCGGCTCGTCCTGATGCCGCCGCCCCGCGAGGTCGACGGCCGCACCGTCCGGCGCTTCATCCACTGGGACCGGATCAGCACGCTCGACGCGCCGGGTTAGCCGGCCGCGGGATTCGTCAGGCCGGCATCCGAACGGCGTCGGGAACCGTCACGAGCGCCACGCGTCCGCCAGCCCCTTCCCTGCCATCCTCCTCCTTCGCAGCCCGTGGTGGAACCTCGCGGGGCGCCGAGAGCGGCGAGGCGCCCGGCTGACAAGGCGTGAGGAGGGCGCATATTGGGCATACGCAACCGACGAACAACGCCGTCAGGCGGGATGCATCGCCGCTCGAATGCAGCGGGGACCTCCGCCACGGGCTGTTCAGCCGGCGCCCCGGGTGGGCGGCGGGGAGCTATGCCGGCAATAATATACGGCCATGCGCAGGCGTTCCGACACTTCCGCCGTCGCCGTCTGGACGCTGCGCCGGCGGCGCGTCGAGCGCCTGCGGGAGGAGCATCCGCCTGCGGCCGAGCTGCTGGAGTTCTACGGCGACCTGCTGGCGCTGCAGGAGCCGCTGCATCGGAAGGCGCTCGGCTCCCGGTGGCTGGAGGCGGTCGAGACGTCGGACGGCCGGGCGCCGCGGCTGCGGCTGGGCCGGTTGCCGGCGCGCCGGCTCGCGCGGGCGTTCTCGCGGTTCGTGCGGGACGTCCCGTCCTCGGCGACCGACCTGCTGCGGGGGGTGGCGGCAAGGCTCGAGGCTGCGCCGGAGGTGCGGCCCAAGCTGCTGGACGCGGCGCTGGCGGGGCGCGGGGTCGATGCGGCCGCCGCCGAACTCGACTGCGACCCGGCGGCGCTGGAGTTCTTCCCGCGCGCGTTCGTCCAGCCGATAGCCGAGGCGGCGGCGTCCCGGTCGGCCGGCGCGAGCGCCGTGGGCGCCGCGGAGCCCGCGGACGGCTCGGCGCCGGCGGCCGGCGGCGCCGACGCGCGCGCGTCGTGTCCGTGCTGCGGCGCCGCGCCGCTGGCGGCGGTCCTGCGCGACGAGCCGGAGGTGAAGGGACGGCGGACGCTCCTCTGCTCGCTCTGCCTGACCGAGTGGGCGTTTCCCCGGACGCGCTGTCCCGCGTGCGGGGAGGAGCGGGCGGAGCGTCGTCCGCATCACCTGTCGGAGTCGTGGCCGCACGTCCGCGTGGAGGAGTGCGGGTCGTGCCGGACGTACCTGAAGGCGGTCGATCTGCGCGCGGCCGGCCTCGCCGTGCCGGTGGTCGACGAGCTGGCGTCGGTGGAGCTCGACCTCTGGGCCGGCGAGCAGGGACTCGAAAAGCGTCAGCGCAACCTGTTGGGAATGTAGGATATCGAGATGAGATCGCCGCCGGCGCTCGCCGCCGTGGTCGCCGTTGCGACGTTCGCCGCGCCCGCGGCGGCCGAGGACCGCTGGCCGCAGTTCCGCGGACCGGGCGCGCTCGGCGTGTCGCAGCAGTCCGGCCTGCCGGAGCGGTGGAGCGCCACGGAGAACGTGGCCTGGATCGCCGACGTCGACGGCCTCGGGTGGAGCTCGCCGATCGTCTGGGAGGGGACGGTGCTGCTGACCTCCGTCGTGAGCGCCGGCGAGGTCGAGGCGCCGCGCGGCGGGCTGTACCTGGGGGGCGAGCGGGGTGCGCCGGCCGACGAGCACCGGTGGATCGTGCAGGCGTTCGACGCGCTGACCGGCGCCGTCAAGTGGGAGCGCGAGGTGCGCCGCGGCGTCCCCCGCGGCCCCCGCCACCTGAAGAACACCTACGCCTCCGAGACGCCCGTCACCGACGGCGAGCGCGTCTACGCCTACTTCGGCGGCGTGGGGCTGTTCTGCCTGAGCTTCGACGGCCGCCTGCTCTGGTCGCGGCCGTTCGAGCCGGTCCGGACGCGGGCGGGGTGGGGCACGGCGGCGTCCCCGGCGCTCCACGGCGACCGGATCTACGTCGTCAACGACAACGACGAGCAATCGTACCTGGTCGCGCTGAGCAAGGAGACCGGCGCCGAGCTCTGGCGGGTGGACCGGGACGAGGGGACCAACTGGTCGACCCCCTACGTCTGGGAGAGCGCCGGACGGACCGAGATCGTGACGACCGGGACCGGCAAGGTGCGGTCGTACGACCTCGACGGCGACCTGCTGTGGGAGCTCTCGGGGATGTCGTCGATCGTGACGCCGACGCCGTTCTCCCGATTCGGGCTGCTGTACCTCGGTTCGGGGTACATCGGCGACCGGCGGCGCCCGGTCTACGCCGTCCGGCCCGGCGCGCACGGCGACCTGACGGCGCCCGGCGACGGGCCGCTTCCCGAGTCGATCGCCTGGCATCTCCCGCAGGCCGGGTCGTACAACACCTCGCCGATCGTCTACGGCGACTACTACTACACGCTCCTCGACCGCGGCTATCTCACCTGTCACGACGCGCGCACCGGCGAGCAGGTCTACGGCCGGCGGCGGATCCGGGTCGGCGCGGCGTTCACGGCGTCGCCCTGGGCGTACGGCGGCAAGATCTTCGCCCTGAGCGAGGACGGCGACACCTACGTCATCCGGGCCGGGCCGGAGTTCGAGGTCCTGGGCGTCAACCCGCTGGGCGAGTTCGCCATGGCCACCCCCGCCATCGCGCACCGCAGCCTGTTCATCCGGACGGCGAGCCGGCTGTACCGGATTGCGGACGAGAGCCGATCGCCGTGACGCTCCGCATCCCCGCGCTCCCGATCCCGGCGGCCGGGCATGCGGAGCTGACGCCGCTCGATCTGCGCGACGCGGCCGAGCTGTTCCGCCTGACCGACGCCAACCGCGACTACCTGCGGCAATGGCTCCCCTGGCTCGACGGCGTCACGGACGCCGCGCATACGCGGGCGTTCGTCCGGGCGGCGCAGGGCGGTCCCGACAGCCGGGCCGGGCTGCAGTTCGCGCTCCGGCTGCGGGGCCGGATCGTCGGCGTCGTCGGGTGCTGCCCGATCGATCGGCGGAACCGCCTCGCCGCGCTCGGATACTGGGTGGCGCAGGACCATCAGGGACTCGGACTGGTCACCGGCGCCTGCGGCGCGTTGCTGACGCACGCCTTCGGCGGCGGGCTGAACCGCGTGGAGATCCGTTGCGCCGTCGACAACCGCCGGAGCCGCGCCGTTCCCGTGCGTCTCGGGTTCCGCCAGGAAGGGGTGCTCCGCGACGCCGAGTGGCTCTACGACCATTTCGTCGATCACGCCGTCTACGCCATGCTGGCGCGCGACTGGGACGGAGCGCCGGCGCGGCCGGCGGTTGCGGCCGCCGGCGCCGCAGGAGGCCGGCTCCGGCCATGAAGCGACCGGCGCGGCGGCTGCTGGCCGGCGTCGTCCTGCTGGCCGGGTGGGCGGCCCCGGCCCGGGCGCAGGAGTGGCCGCAACTGCTCGGACCGGCCCGCGACGGACGCTACACCGGCCCGGCGCTGCGGGTCGACTGGCCGGCCGGCCGGCCGGCCGAGCTCTGGCGGCGTGACGTCGGCGAAGGGTTCGCGGGGCCGGTGGTCGCCGGCGGGCGTCTGCTCCTGTTTCACCGGGTCGGCGACGAGGAGCGGCTGGAGGCGCTGGAGGCGGCGACCGGCCGGCCGCTCTGGAGAACCGGCTCGCCGACCTCGTACCGTGACGACTTCGGGTTCGACGAAGGCCCGCGCGCCGCCCCGGTGGTGGCCGGCGGGCGCGTCTTCACCTTCGGCGCCCAGGGGCTGCTGAGCGCCGTCAGCCTGGAGACCGGCGAGACGCTGTGGCGCGTCGACACCGGGGAGCGGTTCGGCGTGCGCAAGGGGTTCTTCGGCGCCGCCGGGTCGCCGCTGGTCGACGGCGGGCGCGTCATGGCCAACGTCGGCGGGGACGCCGCCGGGATCGTCGCGTTCGACGCGGCCTCCGGCGCGGTGCTCTGGACCGCCACGTCGGACGAAGCGAGCTACTCGTCGGCGGCTGCGGCCGACTTCGGCGGCGTGCGGCGCGCCGTCTTCCTCACGCGGAACGGCCTGGTCGGCCTCGACCCCGCCAGCGGCGCCGTGCGGTTCGAGCGGCGGTGGCGATCGCGGCTGCGGGCCTCGGTCAACGCCGCCACGCCGCTCGTGGTCGGCGACCTGATCTTCGTCTCGGCGTCGTACGGAACCGGCGCGGCGGTCTTCCGGGTCGAGGGTTCGAACCTGGACGCGCTCTGGTCGTCGGACGACGTGCTGTCCAACCACTATGCGACGAGCGTGCACCACGACGGCGCCCTGTACGGGTTCCACGGCCGGCAGGAGTACGGACCGAGCTTCCGGGCCGTCGATCTGCGGACCGGGGCGGTGCGGTGGTCGGTGGACGATCTCGGCGCCGGCAGCGTGACCGCCGCCGGCGACCGGCTCGTCATCGTCCGCGAGACGGGAGAGCTGGTGATCGCCGCCGCGTCGCCGGACCGGTTCGACGTGCTGGCGCGCGCGCCGGTCCTGCCGCCCGTCGTGCGGGCCTATCCCGCCATCGCCGACGGGCTGCTGTACGTCCGGAACGCCGACGTCCTGGTCTGCCTCGACCTGCGGCCCGCCCCGCCCTGACAGCCCGTGGTGGAACCCCGCGGGGCTTGCGCCACGGGCCGCCGGGGCTGTTACGGAAAGATCCCCATCTCGACGTACGCCCGCGCGACGCGATCGATCGCGAGGCGGAACGCCGCCGTCCGCAGGTCGTCTATCCCGTCGACGGCGTGCATCGTGTCGCGAATGGCGTGGTACGCGCTGATCATCGTCTCTTCGAGTCCGGAGTTGACCACGGTGTCCTCCCGGATCGGCCGCACCGCCTGCGTCCGCTCGGCGGCGCTCAGCGTCGTGCCGGTCGCGGCTTCTATCACCCCCAGCAGCCGGTTGTCGGCCCCCTCCTGGTACCGGCGTTCGAGGCGGCCGAACCGGACGTGCGACAGGTTCTTGAGCCACTCGAAGTACGACACGATGACGCCGCCGGCGTTGGCGTAGACGTCCGGCACGACCAGCACGCCGCGCGACGTGAAGACGGCGTCCGCCTCCGGCGTGGTCGGTCCGTTGGCGCCCTCCACGATGATCCGCGCCTGGACGCGGCCGGCGTTCTCCGCCGTGAGCTGGTTCTCGACCGCCGCCGGGATCAGCACGTCGCAGTCGAGCTCGAGCGCCGCCTTCGCACTGTCGTGGGCCGCGGCGTCCGGGAATCCGGCGACGCTCCCGGTCTCGTCGATATGCCGGCGCACCGCTTCGGGGTCGAGCCCGCGCGGATTCGCGATCGTTCCGCCGTGGTCCGCGATGCCGACGATCCGCGCGCCGTCGTCGTGGCAGAACTTCGCGACCCAGAAGCCGACCTTCCCGAACCCCTGGACGGCGATCCGCTTGCCGTCGATCCCGCGCGCGAGGCCGACCCGCCGCATGTCGTCGGCATGGCCGCACGCTTCCCGGAGCACGTAGTACAGGCCGCGGCCGGTCGCCTCGCGGCGTCCGGCGACGCCGCCCTGCGACACCGGCTTCCCGGTCACGCATCCGAGGGCGTCGATCTGGTCGCCCCGGACGGCCAGGTAGGTGTCGGCGATCCAGGCCATCTCCCGGCTGCTCGTGCCGAGGTCCGGCGCCGGCACGTCGACCGCCGGCCCGATGAAATGCTTCTTGATCAGCTCGTGGGCGTACCGCCGGGTGACGCGCTCGAGCTCCTCGGCCGTGCACTGCGACGCGTCGATCCGGACCGCCCCCTTGGCGCCGCCGTACGGCGCCTCGACGATCGCGCACTTGTAGGTCATCAGCGCCGCGAGCGCCATCACCTCGTCCTCGTCCACCTCGGGGCTGTACCGGACGCCGCCCTTGACGGGGAGCCGGTGGTGGCTGTGCTCGGCGCGCCACGCCCGCACCACCTCGATGCCGCCGTCGCGCCGGCGGACCGGGAAGTCGAACCGGTAGATGCTGTTGCACCGCTTGATCTGCTCGAGCAGGCCGGCCGGATGGCCGCTCAGGGCGGCGGCGCGGTCGAAGTAGCGGCTGACGTCGGCGAAGAATCGTCTTTCGGGCATGTTCGCGGCGCCCATTGTCGCAAGTTCTCGGGCCGGCCGCCAGGTACACTGTCCCGACGGAGGCGATCTCTACATGCTCGAGCTTGCGCTCGTCGTCGGATTCGTCGTGGCGGCGTCGGCCGCCTGCTCCCTGTTCGAGGCGGCGCTCTACGCGGCGCCGGCCAGCCGGATCGAAGCGCTCGACCAGGCGGGCCGCGCGTCGGGCCGCCTGCTCAAGCGGCTGCGGAGCCAGGTCGACCGGCCGATCGCCGCCATCCTGTCGCTCAACACGATAGCCAACACCGGCGGCGGCGCCCTGGCCGGCGCAATCGCCGCGCGCGAACTCGGCGCCGGCAACGTGATCTATTTCTCCGCCGCGTTCACGCTGGCGATCCTGCTGTTCGCGGAAGTCCTGCCCAAGACGGCCGGCGTGGTCCATGCGCCCCGCCTCGCCGCCTGGATCGCATACCCGCTGCACGGTCTGGTGACGGCGCTCGCGCCGCTGGTGGCGTTGACGCGGGTGATGACGCGGCTGGTCCGGACCGGCCAGCCGGAGCGCGTCTCGGACGAGGACGTGCTGACGCTGGTCGGGTCGGGCCTGCGCGCGGGCACGTTCAAGCCGCACGAAGCGAGCGTCATCCGGAACGTGCTGGCGCTGGAGATGCGGACGGCGAAGGACGTCATGACGCCCCGGCCGGTCGTCTTCACGCTGGGCGCCCACGTCACGGCGCGCGAGGCGGCGGCGCTGGACGAGCTCCGCAAGCACAGCCGGGCGCCGGTCTACGACGTCGACCCGGACGATCTGGTCGGGGTGGTGCACCGGCGGGACGTGCTGGCGGCGGCCGCCGGCGACCGGCTCGACCTTCGGCTCGACGCGATGATGCGGCCGGTCCACTTCGTGGCCGACTCGACGCCGCTCGACGAGCTGCTGCGGACGTTCCTGGACCGCCGCCAGCACCTGGCGGCCGTCATCGACGAATTCGGGGCGTTCGTCGGGATCGTGACGCTGGAGGACGTCCTCGAGGAGCTGATCGGGCGCGAGATCGTGGACGAGTTCGATCAGGTCGCGGACCTGCGCGCGTACGCGCACCGGCGCCGGGACGAGATCCGGCGGCGGCGGGGCCGGACGCTGTGACCGCCGCCGGCGCTTGACAGCGGGCGAGCCGGTATCGGATAAAGTGCAACGGTGGCGGACTCCGCAGACGGCGCGCCCGCATTCGTCGAGTTCCAGGGGGTCAGCAAGAGTTTCGACGGCCGGACGTTCGTGGTCCGCGATCTCGACCTCCGGATCCGCAAGGGGGAGTTCTTCACCATGCTCGGCCCGTCCGGGTCGGGCAAGACCACCTGCCTGATGATGCTCGCCGGGTTCGAGAGCCCGACGTCGGGCGCCATCCGTCTCGACGGCCGGTCGGTGGAGCAGTCGCCGCCGTCGCAGCGCGGCCTCGGGATGGTGTTCCAGAACTTCGCGCTCTTTCCGCACATGACGGTGGAGGAGAACCTCGCCTTTCCGCTCGACGTCCGCGGCGTCGGCCCGGACGAGAAGCAGGCGCGGGTGCGGCGCGCCCTCCAGCTCGTCCGTCTCGAAGGCCTGGAGCGGCGGCGGCCCGCGCAGCTGTCGGGCGGCCAGCAGCAGCGGGTCGGGATCGCCCGCGCGCTGGTGTTCGAGCCGAAGCTGGTGCTGATGGACGAGCCGCTCGGCGCGCTCGACCGGCGGCTGCGGGAGGTCTTGCAGTTCGAGATCCGGCGGATCCACCGGAGCCTCGGCGTGACCATTCTCTACGTCACGCACGATCAGCACGAGGCGATGGTGATGTCGGACCGGGTCGCCGTCTTCCGCAACGGGCGGATCGAGCAGATCGCTCCGCCCGAGGCGCTCTACGAGGAGCCGGAGCGGTCGTTCGTCGCGCGTTTCGTCGGCGAGAACAACCGCTTGACCGGCAAGGTGGCCGCGCTGGGGGACGGGGGGCTGTGCGACGTCGACGTGGGCGGCCGGACGGTCCGGGCCCTGCAGGTGACGTCGTGTCAGCCGGGCGCGGAGACGAGGCTGTCGATCCGTCCGGAGCGGGTCGCCGTCGCCCCGGAGCCCGGGGCGTACACCAACGAGTTCGAAGCGACGGTCGAGGACATCGCCTTCCTCGGCGACCACCTGCGCCTGAGCCTGGTCGTCTGCGGGCAGTCGGGGTTCGTGGTCAAGATCCCGAACGTCGCGGGCCATGGCGCGGTGCTCGAAGGCGACCGGATCCGCGTCGGCTGGACCCCGACCGACTGCCGGGCGCTCGATCCGGACGACGCGGAGGCGGCGGCGTAATGGGCGCGCGCGCCCGAGGCGTGGGGCTGGCGCTGCTGGCCGCGGCCGGCGCCGGGTGCGCCTCGCAGGCGCGCGAGACGCTGACCGTGGTGTCGTGGGGGGGGGCTTACGCGTACGCCTGCGCCAAGGGGTACCACGAGCGGTTCACCGCCGAGACCGGCATCGAGATCCGGCTCGACGACTACAGCGGCGGCCTGGCGCAGGTGCGCGCGCAGGTGGAGACCGGCAACGTCCACTGGGACGTCGTCGACTTCGAGATCGCCGATGCGGTCGCCGGCTGCGACGAAGGCCTCCTGGAGCCGTTCGACGTCGGCCTGCTGGCGCCGGGGCTCGACGGCGCGCCGGCGGCGGACGACTTCCTGCCGGGCACGGTGACGGAGTGCGGCGTCAGCAACCTGGTCTACTCCACCATCTTCGCCTATCGGTCCGATCTCGTCTCCGGCCCGCCGCCGTCCGCGATGGAGGACTTCTTCGATCTGGAGCGGTTCCCGGGCCGCCGCGGGATGCGGCGCGCGCCGCAGGCGAACCTGGAGTTCGCCCTGATCGCCGACGGCGTGCCGATCGGCGACGTGTACTCGGTGCTCGACACGCCCGAAGGAGTGGACCGGGCCTTCCGCAAGCTCGACGCCATCAAGGAGCAGGTGGTCTGGTGGGAGGCCGGGGCGCAGCCGCCGCAGATGCTCGCCGACGGCGAGGTGGTGATGAGCACCGCCTTCAACGGGCGGATCTTCGACGCGCAGGTGATCGAGAACCAGCCGATCGAGATCGTCTGGGACGGTCAGGTGCTCGACACCAATCCGCTGGCGATCGTCGCCGGGACGCGCAACCTCGACGCCGCGCGCAAGTTCGTGGCGTTCGCCGCCGCCGCGGAGTCGATGGCCGGCGTCGGCCGGTGGATCTCCTACGGCCCCGCGCGCCGGTCCGCGCAGTCGCTCGTCACGACCCACGCCGAGATCGGCATCGACATGAACCCGCACATGCCGACGAACCCGGCGCACATGACCCGCGCCCTGCAGAACGACTGGGCGTGGTGGCGCGACCACGGCGACGAGTTGAACGAGCGGTTCAGCGCATGGCTGGCCCGGTAAGCCGGCCGGGCCGGCGCGCGGCCGGACTGGCGGCGCCGCTCGTCGCGTTCATCGTCTTCACGTTCATCGCGCCGCTGGCGATGATGCTGGTGCGCAGCGTCCACGACCCGGTGGTCGCGGACACGCTGCCCGACACCGTCGCGCTGCTGCGTGACTGGGACGGGGCGGGCGCTCCTCCCGAAGCGGTGTACGCCGCCGCCGCGCGGGAGCTGGCGCAGGCGCGCGAGGACCGGACGCTGGGCCGGGTCGCGAGCCGCGTCAACCGGGTGCGCGGCGGTCTCCGCAGCCTCTTCGTCCGGAGCGTGCGGCAGCTCCGGGAGGTCGAAGGCGGGCCGTGGCGCGCCGCCATGATCGCGATGGACGCCGACTGGGAAGACCCGCGCACCTGGCATGCGATCCGGACCGCGGGGGACCGGTTCACGATCCGGCACTACCTCAACGCCCTCGACCTGCAGCGCCTGCCCGACGGCTCGATCGCCCGCCAGCCGGAGGACCGCCGCATCTATCTGCGGCTCCTGGGGCGCACGCTCGTCGTCGGTCTCGGCATCACCGCGTTCTGCCTGGCGCTCGGCTACCCGGTCGCCTACCTGATGGCGCACGCGCCGCCGCACCGCGCCAACCTGCTGCTGCTGCTGGTGCTGGTGCCGTTCTGGACGTCGCTCCTGGTCCGGACCACCGCCTGGGTCGTGCTGCTCCAGACGCAAGGGGTGGTCAACGACCTGCTGGTGGCGGCCGGGCTGGTCGCCGACGACGCCCGGCTGATTCTGGTCTACAACATGTTCGGCACCTTCGTGGCGATGATCTACGTGCTGCTGCCGTTCATGGTCCTGCCGCTCTATTCCGTGATGCGCGGCATTCCGCCGCTGCAGATGGACGCCGCCGCGTCGCTGGGAGCCAGCTGGCCGCAGGCGTTCCGCCGCGTCTACTGGCCGCAGTCGCTGCCCGGCGTCGGCGCCGGAGCGCTGCTGGTGTTCATCATGTCGATCGGCTACTACATCACGCCGGCGCTGGTGGGCGGCCAGAGCGGACAGCTCATCGGGAACTTCGTCGCCTATCACATGCAGACCTCGCTGAACTGGCCGCTCGCCGGCGCCATCGGCGCCGTCATGATGGCCGGCGTCACCGTGCTCTACCTGCTGTACAACCGCCTGTACGGCCTCGATCGGATCCGTCTGTGACGCGAGCGGGGCGGGGCCTGCGGATCGGACGGCTGGCGCACCGGGCGGCGTGCGCGGCGATCTTCGCGTTCCTGGTCGCGCCGATTCTGGTGATCGTCCCGCTCAGCTTCAACGCCGAGCCGTACTTCACCTTCACGGAGGGGATGCTGCAGTTCGATCCGGACGCGTACTCGCTCCGCTGGTACCGGGAGATCGCCGGCAGCGGGGTGTGGACGCGGGCGTTCGGCAACAGCGTGCTGATCGGCCTGGCCGCCATGGCGCTGGCGACCGTCCTCGGCACGCTCGCCGCGATCGGCCTGGCCAACCCCGCCATGCCGGCCCGCCGCGCCGTGATGGGACTGCTGGTCTCCCCGCTGGTCACGCCGCTGGTCATCTCGGCCACCGGCATGTTCTTCCTCTATTCGAGCGTCGGCCTGGCCCAGACGCATCTGGGGTTGATCCTGTCCCACGCCGCGCTCGGCACGCCGTTCGTCGTCATCACCGTGACGGCGACGCTGTCGGCGTTCGACCAGAACCTGATGCGCGCCGCCGCCACGCTGGGCGCGGGGCCGCTCTACGCCTTTCGGCGCGTGCAGCTGCCGCTGATCGCGCCCGGCGTCCTCTCCGGCGCGCTGTTCGCGTTCGCCGCCTCGTTCGACGAGGTCGTGGTGGTGCTCTTCATGGCGAGCGCGGAGCAGCGGACGATCCCGCGCGAGATGTGGGCGGGCGTCCGCGAGCAGCTCAATCCGACCATCCTGGCCGTCGCGACGCTGCTGATCGCGCTGGCGGTCCTGCTGCTGCTCACCGTCGAATGGCTGCGCCGGCGCGCCGCCGGCCGCACCGCGATCGTGTGGCGGTGAGGCGCGGCGCCGGTTGACCGACCTCCTTTTCCCGGCCGCGGTGATGCTGCTCGCCGCGGCGCCGGGCGCCGAGGCGGCGCACGGGGCCGCCGCGGCGATGGACCCGCCGGCGGCCGCCGCCGGTCCGGCGGCCCGCGCCGGGGGATCCGGGCAGGCTCCCGCCGGCGTGGTCATCGACGGTCCGCCGCCGCCCGCCCCGCCCGACGTCATCGCGCGCGACGCGGCCGGCCGCGCGACGATGCGCGCGGTCCGGCTCGGGGAGCAGCTGCGCGCGGACGGCGTGCTCGACGAGGCCGTCTACGCGCAGGTCCCGCCGATCACCGGGTTCGTCCAGCAGACGCCCGACGAGGGCCGGCCGGCGACGGAGCGGACCGACGCCTGGGTCTTCTACGACGAAAGGCGCGTCTACGTGGCGGCGCGGCTGTGGGACACGGCGCCGGAGCGGCGCTGGATAGCCGACGACATGCGCCGCGACTCGTTCCAGATCATCAACAACGACACGTTCAGCGTGGCGTTCGACACGTTCTACGACAGGCGCAACGGCCTGGCGTTCATGGTGAACCCGATCGGGGGATTCTTCGACTACGAGATCAGCGACGAAGGCAATCCGAACTCCGACTGGAATCCGGTCTGGGACGTGCGGACCGGCCGGTTCGACGGCGGCTGGACGGTCGAGATGCGGATCCCGTTCCGGTCGCTCCGCTACCAGCCGGGGGCGTCGCAGGTGTGGGGCGTGCAGATCGGGCGCCGCGTGCGCCGGAAGAACGAGTCGTCGTACCTGACGCCGGTCCCGATCTCCGCGGGACCCGGGATGTTCCGCCTCTCGGTCGCCGGCACGCTGGTCGGCCTGGAGACGGCGGCGCGCGACACGCGGCTGGAGATCAAGCCGTACGCCATCGGCGCGCTGGCGTCGGACCTGACGGCCGCCCACCCGTTCTCGAACCGCGGCGACGGCGACGGGGGGATCGACGCGAAGTGGGGGGTGACCCGCAGCCTCACGGCCGACTTCACGTTCAACACCGACTTCGCGCAGGTCGAGGTGGACCAGCAGCAGGTCAACCTGACCCGGTTCAGCCTGTTCTTTCCGGAGAAGCGCGAGTTCTTCCTGGAAGGGCGGGGCATCTTCGATTTCGGCGCCGGCCCGAACGTGCTCGGGACCGGCGGCGGCTACAACGGCGGCCGGTTCGAGGCGCTCCCCGGCGCGCCGGGCGGCGGCGCCAATGCGCCGATCGTCTTCTTCAGCCGGCGGATCGGACTCGAAGGCGACGACACCGCGCCGATCGTCGGGGGCGGCCGGCTGACCGGCAAGATCGGCCGGACGAGCATCGGCGCGCTGAGCATCCGGACCGGCGACGCGCCGGCGGCCGCGGCGCCCGCCGCCGGCTTCACCGTGGTCCGCCTCAAGCGGGACGTCCTGCGCCGCAGCCGCGTCGGCGGCATCTACACGCGCCGGTCGGCGACGCCCGATCGGCGCGGCGCGAACGAGGCGTACGGGGTCGACGCGTCGTTCGCGTTTCACGACAACGTGACGCTGAACGGCTACTATGCGCGCACGCGCACGCCGGGCGCCGGCGGCGACGACGCCAGCTTCCAGGCGGCGTTCACGTACGACGGCGATCTGTACGGCGTCCAGGTGGACCACCTGCTCGTCGGCGGCGACTTCAATCCGGAGATCGGGTTCGTGCCCCGCGACGACTTCCGGCGCACGTACGTGGCGGCCCAGTACCGCCCGCGGCCCCGTTCGATCGCCGCGGTCCGCCAGTTCACGTGGGGCGCCAGCCTCGACTACGTCGAAAGCGGCGCGCGCGACGTCGAGACCCGCGCAGCCTCCGCCCGGTTCAGCACCGAGTTCGAGAACAGCGACCGGGCCACCATCGACTTCATGCGCAGCTACGAGCTGCTGGTGGAGCCGTTCGAGATCGTCCCGGGCGTGACGATCCCGGTCGGGGGGTACCGTTTCGAGGACCTGTTCCTGTCGTACCTCCTGGGCCAGCAGCGCCGGGTGTCCGGCACGGCGTTCGTCCAGCACGGACGGTTCTTCGGCGGCGAGGTCACCGCGTTCGGGTACCGGCAGGGGCGGATCCGGGTGACGCCCCGGCTGTCGGTGGAGCCCTCGGCCGCCGTCAACCGCGTCGATCTGCCGGAGGGCCGCTTCACGGCGGCGGTCGCCGCGGCCCGGACGACCTGGACGTTCACCCCGCGGATGTTCGTGTCGGGTCTCGTACAATACGACGCCGTCGACGAACGGCTCGGCTCCAACGTGCGGTTCCGCTGGGAGTACCGGCCCGGGAGCGAGCTGTTCGTGGTGTACAACGACCAGCGGGACACCGCCCGGCGCGGCCCGCCGAGGCTGGAGCAGCGGGCGCTGGTCGTGAAGCTGACCAGGCTGTTCCGATTCTGACCCGCGCACCGTCCCACGCCATGCCGCTGCTGACCCGCCGGTTCGCCTACCTGATCAGCCATCCCGCCCTGCGCGCCAACCTCGGCACGCTGCTGCGGTACCTCGCGTTCCTCGCGCTGCTGGTCGGCGTCTACGCCGTGCTGTTCCACGTCATCATGCTGCACGTCGAGGGGGAGCGGCACTCGTGGATCACCGGCTTCTACTGGACGCTCGTGGTGATGACGACGCTCGGCTTCGGCGACGTGACGTTCGCCAGCGACGTCGGCCGCCTGTTCAGCATCGTCGTGCTCGGGTCGGGCCTCGTCTTCCTCCTGGTCCTGCTCCCGTTCCTCTTCATCCGGTTCTTCTATGCGCCGTGGCTCGAGGCGCGCGTGCGGACCCTGGCCCCGCGGGAGCTGCCGCCGGAGACGTCGGGCCACGTCATCCTCACCGAGTACGACTCGATCGCGGTCGGGCTGGCGCAGCGGCTGGGCGCCGAAGGCGTGCCCTGTTACACGATAGAGCCGGACGCGACGCGCGCGGCGCAACTGCTGGACGAGGGGACGGCGGTCGTCGCCGGCGCGAGCGACGACCGGACGACGTACGAACGGCTGCGGGCGAACGCGGCGCGGCTCGTCTTCGCCAACGGTTCCGACACGGAGAACACCAACGTCACGCTGATCGTCCGCGAAGTGTCCGCCGACGTGCCGGTGGTCGCGGCCGCCGAGGAGGAAGATTCGATCGACATCCTCGAGCTGAGCGGCGCGACCGCGGTGCTGCCGCTCAAGAGACGGCTCGGCGAGTACCTCGCCAGCCGCGTGCATGCGGGCCGGGCCGAGGCGCACGTCGTCGGATCGATCCACGGCCTGCGGATCGCCGAGTTCCCGGCGCACGACACGCCGTTCGCCGGCTCGACGATCCGCGACACCCATCTGCGGAAGCGGACCGGGCTCAGCATCGTCGGCCTGTGGGAGCGCGGGTCGCTGCGGCCGGCGTACCCCGGCACCGTCATCGACGACCGGAGCGTCGTCGTGGCGGTCGGCTCCGACGCGCAGGTCGCGGAGCTGACGCACCTGCTGCCGAGTCCGCCCGGCCGCGCCGAACCGGTGCTCCTGATCGGCGCGGGCAAGGTCGGCCAGGCCGCCGCCCGCGCGCTCGGCCGCAAGGGATTCACCGTCCACGTGATCGATCGCAGCGAGGCGATGCTCGCCGCGATCGCCGGCGACGTCGAGGCGGTCTTTCCGGGCGACGCCGCCGACCGCCGGTTGATCGAGCGGGCCGGCGTGACGCGCGCCGGGTCGGTGCTGCTCACCACGAACGACGACGCCGTGAACGCCTATCTGGCCATCTACTGCCGGCGCCTCAACCCGGACGTGCGGATCGTCAGCCGGATCACGCGCGGCGCCGATGCGATCCACCGGGCCGGCGCCGACTTCGTGCTGAGCGACACGACGCTCGGCGTCGAAGCGGTGATGTCGCTGCTCGACGGGCACGAGCCGGTGCTGCTCGGCGAAGGGGTCCGGCTGTTCTCGCTCGCCGTGCCGCCGGCGCTCGCCGGCCGGCCGCTGCACGACTCGGGGATCGGATCGCGGACCGGCATGAGCGTGGTCGCCGTGCGGCGCGAGGATCGGGTCGTCGGCACGCTGACGGCCGACACCGTCCTGCCGGCCGGCGGCGAGCTCCTGATGCTGGGAAGCCTTCGGCAGCGCCGGGCGTTCGCCGACGCGTTCGGCCGGCGCGGCGGGCGCTGAGCGAAACTTTTTCCGGCTTCGCGGGTTATTGATCCTGGTGGTCTCGCACCGGCCGGAGCGGCATGACCGACGACGACGCGTTTGAAGCGTTCGTGCGCAGGCGTCAGGACATGGTGTTCGGCATTGCCGTTCGGTTGCTCGGTGACGCCAGCGAGGCGGAGGACGTGTCCCAGATCGTGTTCCTGAAGGCGTTCGAACGGTTCGATACGCTCGGCGCCGGCCCTTCGGCCGACGGGTGGCTGCGCACCGTCACGACGAACCAGTGCCTGAACCACCTGTCCCGCTTTCGCGCCCGCTGGCGGTCGCTCAGTCAGCGCCTGTCCGGCGCGGGCGGCGGCCGGTTCGAGGAGGAGCGGCTCGCTTCCCCGGGGTCTCAGGCCGCGGACCTCGAGCGCGCCGAGGAGCATGCGCGGCTCGAACGGGCCGTTCGCCGGCTGCCGCCGCGCCAGCGCATCCCGATCGTGCTGTTCCATTTCGAGCAGCGAAGCTACCGCGACATCGCCGAGCGGCTGGGCGTCTCGCTGGCGAAGGTCAAGACCGACGTCCACCGCGGCCGCGAGGCGCTGAAGCGGCAGTTGACGAAGGACGATGCATCCCGCTGACCTGGAGGCGCTGGCGCATCGGCGGCTCGCGCAGCTCCCGCCGCCGCGCGCGCCCGAGACGCTGGCGCCCCGCGTGCTCGCGGCGGTGCGGCGTCCGCGGCGGCGCCCGTGGTACCTCTGCGCGTGGTTCGACTGGCCCCGGACGATCCAGGCCGCATCGGCGGCGGCGGTCGCCGTTCTTCTCTGGCTGGCGGGATCGACGGTGGAGCAGGCGGCCGGCGGCGCGGAGGAGCTTGCGGGCGGGCTCGCCGCGCGCATCGACGGCGCGGTCGCCGGGGCGGGGGAGATTTCGCGCATCGCGCGCGTCCTGTGGCGCGTGTTTCTGGAGCCGAGCGCCGGGTACCTGATCGCCGTCATCGGCGTCATGTGCGCCGCCGGCGCCGTGTTCTGCATCGCGCTCACGCGCGTGCTCTGGGAAGGGAGCGCCAGCCGATGAGGAGAATGCTTGGAACGTCGGGGACGCTGGCCGTGATGCTGATCGTGACGCCGATCGCGGTGACGGCCGTCCAACCGGATGCGGACGAGCCCGGCCGCGGGCGATCCGGACACTGGAGAACGATTGCTGAAACGGATGCGGGCGGAGTCGTGCGGCTCGGCGGAGACTATGCCGTCGGGGTCGGCGAGCGGGCCGACGAGGTCGTCGTCCTTTTCGGCTCGGCCGTGATTGAAGGCGAGGTGGACGGCGACGTCGTCGTCGTGCTCGGCTCGGCGGCACTGGCCGCCGCCGGCCGGGTCGGCGGCGATTTCGTCGTGGTCGCCGGGTCCGCGGAGATCGCAGAAGGCGCCGCGGTGGAAGGGGACGTGGTGGTGGTCGGCGGCGGACTCGACGCGCCGCCGGGGTTCCGCGCAGGCGGGGAGCAGGTCGCCATCGGCTCGATCTGGACCGGGGAGCAGTTCGCCGCGGCCGTGCCGTGGGTCCGGGAAGGGTTGCTGTGGGGGCGGCCGATCGCGCCCGGCCTGCCGCTGGTCTGGATGGTCGTCGCGGTGCTCGGGCTCGTGTACCTGGCGGTCAACGTCGTTTTCGATCGTCCGGTGCGCGCCTGCGGGCGGGCTCTCGCGGAGAAGCCGCTCACGACCGGTCTCGCGGGCGTGCTCGTGCTGCTGCTGATCTGGCCGGTCTGCACGATCCTGGCGGTGTCGGTCATCGGGCTGGCGGTCGTGCCGTTCCTGTTGTCGGCGGTGTTCATCGCCGGCCTGATCGGCCGCGTCGGCGCCGCCCGATGGCTCGGCGGCCGGGTGGTGGCGGAGACGGCGCCCGCCAGCCGGCTGCAGGCGACGCGCTCGATCGCCATCGGGCTCGCGCTCGTCTGTCTGGCCTACACCGTGCCGGTGCTCGGCTTCGTCACCTGGACCTTGCTCGGGGTTTTCGGGCTCGGCGCGGCGGCGACCACCGTCGTCGCCGGCTTGCGGCAGGAGAACCCCGCGCCGCCGCCGGCCGCCGTCCCCGGTCCGCCCGCCGCCCGAACGGCCGGCGACCCCGTCCCGGCGTCCGCCGACGCCGCGGCGCCGCCGGGGCCGGAGGGGGCCGCCGCCGCGGACCTGTCGGTGTTTCCCAGAGCCTCCTTCCTCAGCCGGCTGGGCGCTCTCGTGCTCGACTTCCTCCTCGTGATGCTCGCGACCCGCTTGCTGGACCTCGAGTTCGGCGGTTTCTTTCTGGTCTTCCTCGTCTATCACGTGGCGCTCTGGGGGACCAGGGGCACGACGGTCGGCGGCATCATCTGCCAGCTTCGCGTCGTGCGGATCGACGGCGCGCCGATCCGGTTCACGGAAGCGCTGGTGCGGGGGCTTTCGAGCATCTTCTCGGCGGCCGTCGCCGGGTTGGGGTGGTTCTGGATGCTCTGGGACGCCGAGCGGCAGACCTGGCACGACCGGATCGCGGGCACCATCGTCGTGCGGACGCCCCGCAACTGGCCGCAGGGCTGACCGCGGGCCGGTCGGCTACAATGACTCAGACCGATGCCTGCGGGAGCACCGAGTCGCGGCGCGTCCTCCCGCCGGGCGGCGCCGGTCGATGCGGCGTTCGAATGGCCGGACGCATCAGACCCGGCAGTGCTCCGCCGCCGCTCCGCGGACGGCGGGCTCGCCCGGTTCGATCGGGCGAAGCTCCGCACGTTCGAGCCGCGTCTGCTGCTGCCGGCCGGCGACGCGGCCGTCGCCGCGGGCGCCGGCGCGGGAGCGTTGCTGATCTGGAGCGCCGCCGATGGCGTTCCGTTCACCTGGACGTACGTGTGGAGCCATGCGGTCTGGCTCTGGCTCGCGCCGCCGTGGCTGCTCCTGCTGCTCCCGGCGTACCGCACGGGCGCCGCGTATTCCGTCCGCACCGCCGCGGCGGTCGCGGTCCGGGCGGCGGTTGGCGTCGCCGGCCTCTATCTGCTCGTCTATTTCCTGTCGCCTCGGGACCTGCTGCCCCGGATCGTCGTGCTGTCGTTCCTGGCGCTCGCGGCTCCGTCGACCGTGGCGTGGCGCGCCGCCGCCGTGCGTCTGTTCCTGCGCGGCCGCCGCGGCGCCCGCGTGGCCATCGTGGGGGCCGGGGCCGCCGCCCGCGAGATCGGGGAACTGCTGCGCGCGCGGGCGCCGCACAGCCGGGTGACGGCGTTCGTCAGCAGCCCCGGCCAGACGGCCTGGCGGCTCCCGGGTACGGCGGCCGTCGCCGGGGCGGCCGGGCTGGAGCGACTCGTCGCCGAAGGACAGGCGTCCGAGCTCGTCCTGACCCGGGAGGCGGCGCGCGACGACGAGCTCCTGCGCGCCGTCGTGAGAGCCCAGCAGCGCGGCGTCGAAGTCGTGCACATGCAGACGCTGTACGAAGAGATGCTGGGCCGTGTGCCGGTCCGTCACCTCGACCCCGACCGGACGCTGTCGTCCCTGGCCGGCGTCGTGCAACGGGGAAAAGCGTCGGAGACGGTGAAGCGGGCGGTCGACGTCGCCGCGGGCGGCGTCGGATGCGTCCTGCTGGCGTTGCTCCTGCCGGTTCTCGTCCCGGCGATCTGGCTCGACGTGGGGCGGCCGGCGTTCTTTCGTCAACGGCGCGCGGGGCTCTCCAGCCGTCCGTTCGCGCTGCTCAAGTTCAGGACGATGGGGCTCGACGCCGAACGGGACGGGCCGCAGTGGGCGTCCGACGACGATGCGCGCACGAGCAGGTTCGGCCGTTTCCTCAGGAAGTCCCGCCTGGATGAAACGCCGCAATTCTGGAACGTGCTCAAGGGAGACATGAGCCTGATCGGCCCGCGCCCGGAGCGGCCCGAGTTCGTCGAACAGCTCGAGCGCCTGATCCCGTTCTACCGGGAACGGCTCATGGTGCGTCCGGGGCTGACCGGTTGGGCGCAGGTCAACTTTCGCTACGGGAGCTCGGTGGACGACTCCGCGACGAAGCTCGAATACGACCTGTACTACGTCAAGCGCCGCAGCCTGCTGTTCGATCTGCTGATCGCCCTGCGCACCGTCGGAACCGTCCTCAGGTTCGCAGGGCGATGAGGTGGGTGCCGGAGGTCGGACTCGAACCGACACGAGGGGTGAGCCTCACTGGATTTTGAGTCCAGCGCGTCTGCCAGTTTCGCCACTCCGGCGCAGGGCGATCCGCGGAGGCGGTGCTACCAGCCCGTGGCGGAGGTCCCCGCTGCATTCGAGCAGCGATGCATCCCGCCTGACGGCGTTGTTCGTCGGTTGCGTATGCCCAATATGCGCCCTCCTCACGCCTTGTCAGCCGGGCGCCTCGCCGCTCTCGGTGCGACGCGGGATTCCGCCACGGGCTGCTACGGCCGCACGGCGCCGTCGTGCCTCCACAGGTAAAGGGTGCGGGAGTTCCCCCGCACGTCCTCGAAACGTTCGACCTGATCGGCCGCCCAGTCGCCCATGCTGAAGGCGTGCGAGACGATGCGCGCGCCGGCCGGAAGCTGACTCGTCAGGCGAGGCCGGAGCTTCAGGTTCGACGACGACAGCAGGTACAGCGTCACCACGGTCGCTTCGGACAGGTCGACCGTCATGGCGTCCTGCTCGATGAACGTCACCAGATGCCCGACCCCGGCGCGTTCGGCGTTCGCGTTCGCCTCGGCGATGCGCTGCGGGTCGATGTCGACGCCGACGCCGCGGGCGCCGAATCGCTCGGCGGCGGTGACGACGATCCGGCCGTCGCCGCATCCGAGGTCGTAGACGACGTCTTCCGCCGTGACGCCGGCCAGCTCCAGCATCCGGTCGACGACGTCCTGGGGCGTCGGGACGAAGGGAGCCAGGCTGTCCGGCTCGGCGGCCGCGCGATCCTGTCCGGCGAGCGGCGGCGGAACGGCGGCGATCAGCGCCGCCGCCAGCGCGAAGCAACTCGAACGGCGAATCGCGGCGGCGCTCCGCATGGCGCGCCTACTGTACAACAGGATCCGGCGGCGGGGCGCGGCAGGAACGTGCAAAGTCGAGCAAATTGCTTGTTTTTAACAGTTTCCGGTTGTCCGTCCGGGGCAAATGCGCTAACATTGCAGGCCTGTCCGCAACAGTCGGGAGCACGTCTCGCCAACTCCGGGGGGCACGTTGGAATTTGAAGTCGGGGACAAGGTCATATACCCGAATCACGGAGTCGGCGTCGTGAAACGGATCGAAACCAAGACGATCATGGGCACGACGTGCGGGTTCTACTCCCTGCGCATGATGGCCAGCGACACGACGGTTCTCGTGCCGATCGACAACGCCGAGGGGGTCGGACTCCGCGGCGCGATCTCCGACCAGGAGGTCAAGAAGCTGTTCACGCTGCTCGGCAACGGCAAGATCGAGAACCACCAGAACTGGAAGGGCCGATTCAAGGACAACTCGGACAAGATGCGGACCGGCTCGATCTACGAGGTGATTGACGTGCTCAAGAACCTCAACTTCCTGAGCCAGTCCAAGAACCTCTCGTTCCGGGAGAAGCGGATGCTGGACCGGGCGAAGTTCCTCGTCGTCTCCGAGATCTCGGAGGTGACGAGCCAGTCCGCCGAAGTCGTCGAGGACAAGGTGAACAAGGCGCTCGAGCGGTGCCTCGCCAACCGCGCTCACCAGCTCGCCAAGGTCGGCGCCGTCAAGGCCGGGGTCAAGAAGGGCGCGGTGCGGGCCGCCGGGCGCCGCACGGCGAAGGCTTCCTAGCAGCCCGTGGTGGAACCCCGCGTCGCGCCGAGAGCGGCGAGGCGCCCGCCTGACAAGGCGTGAGGAGGGCGCATATTGGGCATACGCAACCGACGAACAACGCCGTCAGGCGGGATGCATCGCCGCTCGAATGCAGCGGGGGCCTCCGCCACGGGCTGCTAGCCCGGCGCCGCGCGATTGGGAACCATCGTCGCGGCCGTCCGCTCCCTGGCCGCCTACGTCGGCGTGAGCCTGTGGGTTCTCCTGCTCGGCCCGCCCGGCCTGCTGCTGGCCATCTGTCTCCGCCGGCCCGACGTGCTGTACCGGCTCGGGCGGGGGGGGGTTCGTCTCGGTCTCGCCTCGGCCGGCATCCGGTGCCGCGTCGCCGGCCGCGAGCACGTCCAGCGCGGCCGCGCGGCCGTCTACTGCGTGAACCACACCAGCAACGTGGAGCCGCCCATCCTGTACATGGCGCTCTCGGCGCTCCATCCGCGGTTGCGGATCCTCTACAAGGCGGAGATCCACACGCTTCCCGTGCTGGGCCGGGCGTTCGACGCCGCCGGGTTCGTGCCGATCGACCGCGCCGACCGGGAGGGGAGCCGGCGCGCGATCGACCAGGCCGCGGCGGCGCTGCGCGCCGGCCACTCGTTCCTCATCTTTCCGGAAGGGACGCGCAGCCGGACCGGCCGGCTGCAGCCGTTCAAGAAGGGCGGTTTCGTGATGGCGATCAAGGGGGGGGCGCCGGTGGTGCCGGTCGCGATCCGGGGCGCGCGGGCCGCGATGCGCAAGGGCAGCCCGATCGTCAGGCCGGTCACCGTCAGCGTCCGGATCGGGCCGCCCGTGGAGTTGGAGACCGGCACGCTGGCCGAACGCGACCGGTTGATCGCGCGGACGCGGGCGGGCGTGGAAGCGCTCCTGCGGCAGGGAAGATCACCCGCCGACGAAGAACGAGAGCGTCCAGGGCGGTAGCGGCGCGCCGTCGGCCGCCGTGATCCCGTCGAGCAGCCGGACGTCGAGCGTCCGGAGCCGATCGAGCGCTTCGTCGAACCGGATCTCGATCACGCGGTTCCGCGCGCGGTACGTCGCGTCGAAGGCGACGCCGCCGGCAGGGAGCGCGCCGCCGTCCGTCCGTCCGGCGGCGTAGGAGACCACGATCCGATCACGGAACGAATCGGGGTCCATGTCGCGCGAGAACTGGATGCGGACCGTCGTGTCGCGCGGTACGTCCGTGTCGTCCGGCAGCGGCGCGCTGAAGATCACCGCGGGCGGCGGGCCCTGCCGCGCCGCCCGGGGGGCTGCTGGCCGCCGCAACGGGTCGGGCGGGTCGGCGAGGGCGATCTCGGCTGCTTCGATCACGGTCATCCCTTCGTGCAGGCCGACGCGGCCGGCGACCTCCAGCCAACGGCCGGTGTCGATCCGCGCCTGGACGTCCAGCTCGAATCCGTCGCCTCTGGGCTCCTTGCCCGTCACCCAGACCGCCGCGTCGACCGACGCCAGCACGAAGTCCCAGCGGCTCCGCCCGGGCGGCGCGGGCAGGTCGCCGTACAGGTTCCGGCCGCGGAACCGGCCGGTGACGGTGACGCGCTCGCCGAGATGCGCGGCGGGGTCGAGGGCCAGCGTCCGGAGCGTGACGCCCGGCGCACCGGCGACCGCGCGCGCGGTCGCGGCCACCAGCACCGGGAGCTCGCCCGCGCCCGGCCACGGCTTGTCGAGCAGCGCCAGGGACAAACGCTCGAACGGCAGGTCCGCCGCCCGCGGATCGTCCGGCTCGAAGCGGCCCACGTCGTAGAACGTGCCGATCACTTCCAGGCGATCGCGCGTTCCGGCCGGCGGCGGCGCGAGGTCGAGGGCCAGCACGCGGTCGTCGCCGTCGACGAGGTACGCGAGGACGCCGTCGCCGACGAGGTCCGCGCGCACGGCCACTTCGTCGCCGTGGAAGAAGATGGGGGAGCCGGTCAGCGCTTCGAGCGTCGCGGCGCGCCGGCCGGCGGATTGCGCAGTCGCCGCCCACGGGACTGCCCACGCGGCGAGGAGGATCCAGGGCGCCAGCACGAACGGTCCGAGCAGGCGCACGGAAGGCGCTCCGGGACGGCGGGGACCCGCCATCGCTGCATCTTAGCACGCGGCCCGCGCCGCTCTTGACCGCCGCAGGCGGGGACCATAGAATCGCGGCCCATTCGCCGGTGGCCGACGCCCCATGGCCGATCAGATTTCGGAGATGACGACCAACCGGTTGTCCCTCTATCTCCGATTCCTCAACGAACTGGAGGGGAAGGGGGTGAGGACGGTCTCGTCGAGGGCGCTGGCCGAGCAGTTCGGGTTGAACGCGGCGCTCATCCGGAAGGACCTGGCCAACTTCGGCGCTCTGGGCGTCCGCGGGGTCGGATACGTGGTCGAGGACCTGCGGCGGAAGCTCCGTTCGATACTCGGTCTCGACCGCCGGCTCGGCATGGCGATCATGGGCGCGGGCAACCTCGGGCTCGCGCTGGCCGACTATCCCGGATTCCGCCGGGAGGGGTTCCGGATCGTCGCGCTGTTCGACAACCTGGAGGAGAAGGTGGGCCGCATCTCCCGCAGCGGCGTCCGGATCCATGACGTCCGCAACCTGAAGTCGGTGGCGCGGCGCGAAGGGATCACCATCGCGGTCATCGCCGTGCCGGAGGCCTCGGCGCGGGACGTCGTGCAGACCGTCGTCCAGGCCGGCATCAAGGCGATCCTCAACTTCTCACCGGGCGCCCTGCGCGTGCCGCCGCACGTCAAGCTGAAGAGCGTCGACCTGACCGTCTCGCTGGAAAGCCTCTCGTTCTACCTGGCCAGCGAGGTGGGGCGGAGCTCCGCATGAGGCGGCGCGCGCGGCCGGCGCTCTCGCACGTGGACGCCGACGGACGCGTCCGTATGGTCGACGTCGGCGGGAAGGCCGCGACCGCCCGGACCGCCGCGGCCCGGGGGAGCGTCAGCATGAGCGCCGAGGCGCGGCGGTTGATCCGCGCCGGCGGCGCCGCCAAGGGCGATCCGCTCCAGGCGGCCCGGATCGCGGGCGTCATGGCCGCGAAGCGGACCGCCGACCTCGTCCCGTTGTGCCACCAAGTTCCGCTGACGCACGTGGAGGTCGACCTCCGGGCGTGCGCGACGGGGTGCGAGATCGAAGCGCGCGTCTCGACGACCGCCCGGACCGGCGTCGAGATGGAGGCGCTGACGGCCGTGTCCGCGGCGGCGCTCACCGTATATGACATGATCAAGGCCGTGGACCGATCGATGGTGATCGGCGAGATCCGGCTGGTCGAGAAGACCGGCGGTCGATCGGGCGCGTACCGCGCACCGTAGCAGCCGATGGCCTGTCCCGAGATCTCGACGCTCGCCGGCCTGCCGTTTCACGTGGCGGGTCGATACCCGAAGCCGGCGCTGATGCGGCGTTGCACGGCCGGCGGGTTCGACGTCTGGTCGAGCCGCGAGCTGTTCGAGCAGGTTCGAGACCTGAGCCTGGGACTGGCGGCGCTCGGCGTCGAGCCGGGGAGCCGGGTCGCCGTCGTGAGCGACAGCCGGCCGGAATGGGTGATCGCCGATCTCGCGATTCTCGCCGGCGGCGCGGTCACCGTCCCGATCTACCCGACGCTCCCTCCGGCGCAGGTCGGCTACGTTCTGGCGGACGCCGGAGCGGTGGCGGTCGTGGCGTCGGACGAGGCGCAGGCGGCGAAGGTGCGGGCCGTCCGGCCGGACCTGCCCGGCCTGCGGGCGCTGCTCGTCATCGACGCGCCGGCGGACGCGCCCGCGCGGGAGCGGGAGACGACCTGCGCGGCCGTGCGGGCGGCGGGCCGCGAGCGCTTGATGCGGGAGGACGGTCTGGCCCGCGCCTGGAAAGAGGCCGCGTCGGCGATCGAGCCGGACCGGTTGGCCACGATCATCTACACCTCGGGGACGACCGGCGACCCGAAGGGGGTCATGCTCACCCACGGCGCCGTCATCGCCAACCTGGCCGACGTGGACACGCTGGTCAGCGTCGACGACCGCGACGACGCCCTGTCGTTCCTGCCGCTGAGCCATGCGTTCGAACGCGCGGTCGTCTACCAGTACCTGATCAAGGGCTCTGCGGTGACGTTCGCGGAGTCGATGGAGACGGTCGCGCGCGACATGGCGCGCGTGCGGCCGACGGTGATGACCGGCGTGCCGCGGGTCTACGAGAAGCTGCAGGCCCGCGTGCTCGAGAACGTGGCGCAGGCGTCGCCGTTGCGGCAACGGCTGTTCCGGTGGGCCCTGCGCGTCGGCGGCGCGTGCGGCGCCGCGGCGCGCGCCGGCGCGCGCCCCCCGCTGGCGGATCGGATCGGATACCCGCTGGCGGACCGGCTCGTGCTGTCCAGGGTGCGGGAGCGGACCGGCGGGCGTCTCCGCCTGGTCCTGTCCGGCGGCGCGCCGCTCCCGGTTCCCGTCGCGGAGTTCCTGTTCGCCGTCGGCATTCCGGTGCTCGAAGGGTACGGCCTGACGGAGACCGCGCCGGTGCTGACGCTCAATCCGGAGGACGCCCCGCGCCTCGGGACGGTCGGGAAGGCGCTGCCGAGGGTCGAACTGCGTTTCGCCGACGACGGGGAGATCCTCGTCCGCGGCCCCAACGTCATGCGCGGGTACTACGGCAAGCCGGAAGCGACGGCCGCCGCGCTCGAAGGGGGCTGGTTCCACACCGGGGACGTCGGGCGTCTCGACGAGGCCGGCTATCTCGTCATCACCGATCGCAAGAAGGAGCTGCTGGTCACCGCGAGCGGGAAGAACGTTGCGCCGCAACCGATCGAGCAGCAGCTCAGGCGGAGCCCGCTGGTCGGCGAAGCGTTGCTGGTCGGCGACCGCCGGCCGTTCGTGGCGGCCCTCATCGTGCCCGACGTCGCCGCGCTGGCCGCGGCGGTCGGCGCGCCGGCGGACGCGGACCGGTCCGCCCTGGTGAGCCGGGAGGACGTCCGGCGCCGCTTCGACGCGATAATCGACGCCGTCAACGCGGAGCTGCCGCGGCACGAGCAGATCCGGAAGTACGCGCTGGTTCCGGCCGAGTTGAGCGTCGCGACCGGCGAGCTGACGCCGACCCTCAAGCTGAAGCGCCGCGTCGTCGCGGCGCGGTGGCGGGACGAGATCGAGGCGCTCTACGCCTGACGGGCGGTCGGACTCCGGAACAGACGGGCGCCCGGAACGGCATCGTTCTTGCCTGAGTTGTTGCTGGGGAGGGTGGTCGAGACCGGCGGCGACGGGCGATTTTGCAAAACGGGCTGGCCCGACCTAACAGCCCGTGGTGGAATCCCCGCGTCGCACCGAGAGCGGTGAGGCGCCCGCCTGACAAGGCGTGAGGAGGGCGCATATTGGGCATACGCAACCGACGAACAACGCCGTCAGGCGGGATGCATCGCCGCTCGAATGCAGCGGGGACTTTCGCCACGGGCTGCTGAGATGCCGACATGGACTGGGCGATGATGGGTGGGTTCGTCGCGCTGGCGGCGTTGACGGCCGGATTGCTCCGGGACTTCAAGCGCGACACCCGCAGGCAATTAGACGACTCCCGCGCGGAGTTCCGGGAAGCGCACGCGCAAACGGGCAGACGGATCGATGATCTCCGTGCAACCGTGGTTGCCATCGTCCCGCGCGCGTCGGCCGAGCCGGTCGACAACGCCCCGGCGGTCCGTGGAAACAGGCCCCCCGAAGCGACGGCTGCGGCAGGCGCCCCCAAGCGTTGACACACGCCGGCGCCCGCATCACTCGCGCATGTGGTAGCGTTTAGGCGCCTTGTTTATGGCGCCTCGCTGCTCCCTTGCCGCAATCCTGGCCGCCGGCGTCCTGACCGCATCGACCGAAGCCGCCGCCCGGACGGACGGCGAGCCGGCGACGCGGGCCGAGGTCATCGCCGAGCAGCAGGCGGCGAAGGCCGAGACCGCGGCGCCCGAACAGCCGTCCGCGGTCGCGGCGGTCGTCAGGCGGGCGCAGTCGGTCCTGGCGGGTCAGCCGGGCGGGTTCTATCCGATCGTCGACAGCGTCCGCAGGGGCGGCGGGTTTGCCGTCGGGGGCGGCTACCGGCGGTATTACGGCGGGAACACCTGGTGGGACGCCCGCGGGCTGTACTCGATCCGCGGCTACAAGCTGGTGGAGCTGCGCACGGCGTCCGCCGCCGACACGGCAGGGCCCCGGCGCCTCCGCCTCTCGGCGCGGGCGGGCTGGCGCGACGTGACCCGGCTGGCGTACTACGGCCTCGGCATGGACACGTCGGCGGACGACCGGACGAACTCGCGGGTCCAGGAAACGTACGCCGGCGGCTCGATCGAGGCCAGGCCCCACCCGTGGGTCGCGCTGCACGGCGAGGCCGACTTCGAGCATTACGTTCTTCGGGCGGGTCAGGGGGCGCATCCGTCGACCGGCGCCGTGCACGCGGCGGCGGGCGTGCCCGGACTCGGACGCGATGCGACGTTCCTGCAGGTGGGCGGCTCCGCCGCCTTCGACTGGCGGCGTTCGCCGGGGTACACGAGGACCGGCGGGTTCTACGGCGCGAAGGTGCGGGCGTGGGTCGACCCGGACGACACGTTCAGCTTCGAGCAGCTCGACGTCGATCTGATCCAGCACGTGCCGCTGCTGCGGGAGAACTGGGTGCTGGCGTTCCGGGGGCGTCTCCAGACGATCCTGGACGACGGCGACGCCGCGCCGTTCTACCTGCTCCCGTCGCTCGGGAGCGGCCGCACGCTGCGGGCGTATTCGACCGACCGTTTCCGCGATCGCCACAGCCTGCTCGTCTCGGCGGAGTGGCGCTGGATCCCGAACCGTCATTTCGTCGACATGTCGCTGTTCTTCGACGCCGGCAAGGTGACCGGCCGCCGCGCGGACCTCCACTTCCGGGAGATGCGCACCAACTGGGGATTCGGCGTCCGCTTCCACGGCCCCGACGCGACGATGCTGCGGATGGAGGCGGCGAAGGGGCGGGAGGGATGGAACTTGGTCTTTTCCGCCTCGCCGCCGTTCTGAACCGATCATGCCGATCAGGCCCGGACCGTCCCGCCACCGCGCTCGCCGACGCATCCGCCGCCGCGTCGTGGCCGCCGCGCTCGCCGGGATCGTGCTCGCGTTCGCGGCGGCGGCCGCGGCCGGCGGCGGCCGGAAGTTCTACGACGACGACCCGATCGCGCGGGAGCCGGAGACGCAGGACGCGTCGGGCGTCGCGGCGCGCGACATCGAGCTGCTGTTCGATCTGGCGGCCAACCTGTTCGTCAACCGGACCCCGCCGCCGGAGCTGGTGCGCGCGCAGAACGTCAACACGATCGACGAAGTCCCGGATTCGAGCTGGTTCACGAACCGGATCCTGGCGCGCCCGATCTCGATTGCGGAGCTGCTCCGCGGCCCGAACACGCTCGCCGACGCCGGACCGCAGCGCGGCGTCGTCACCGGCCTGAAGAGCGCCGGCGCGGCCCCCGGGTTCGTCGGACGGACCGACTCCGGCGACGCTTGGTTCATCACCTTCGACGCCGCCGGGCATCCGGAGGCGGCCACCGGCGCGCTGATGGTGGCGAGCAAGCTGTTCTGGGCGCTCGGCTACTGGCAGGTGGAGCAGTACCTGACCGTGCTGACTCCGGAGGACGCCGCCGGCGGGATCCGGATCGCGCCCGAAGCGACGGTGCGGACGCCGTCCGGGGTGCGCCGGCCGCTGCGGTGGTCCGACTTCCGGGCCGTGCTCGATCGCGCGCACCGGAGCGCGGACGGCTCGTACCGCATGGTGGCGGCGCGCGGCATTCCGGGCAGGATCGTGGGCGGGTTCCGATACCGCGGCGTCCGGCCGGACGACCCGAACGACGTCGTGCCCCACGAGCACCGGCGCGAGCTGCGGGCGCTCAAGGTGTTCGGCGCCTGGACGAACCTGGTCGACCTCAAGGCCGGCAACACGCTCGACACGCTCGTCGCCGACGGCGGCAAGACGCGCGTCCGGCATTACCTGCAGGACGTCGGGTCGACGTTCGGGAGCGGCGCCAACGGGCCGCACGACTGGGACGAGGGGCACGAGTACCTGTTCGAGTTCGAACCGTTCTGGAAGCGGCTCGTCACGTTCGGCTTCCACCTGCGGCCGTGGCAGACGGTGCGGTACGAGGATTTTCCGGCGGTCGGCCGGTTCGAGGCGGCGGCGTTCGACCCGGAGCGGTGGCGTCCCCGGACGCCGAACCCCGCGCTGCTCAACGCCCGCGACGACGACGCGTTCTGGGCCGCCCGCCGGGTGACGGCGTTCACCGACGCGATGCTGCGCGCGGTGGTCGCGGCGGCCGAGTTCAGCGACCCCGCCGCCGCGCGGCATCTCGCCGACGTGCTGATCGCCCGCCGGGACAGGATTGGCGCGGCGTACCTCCCGAAGATCAACCCGCTGGTCGACTTCGCGCTCGGCGCGGACGGCGTGCTGACGTTCGCGAACGCCGCCGTCGATGCGGCCGCGGCGCCGGCCCCCGGCGGCTATCGGGCCGCCTGGGCGGAGTACGACGACGCGTCCGGCGAGTCCCGCTCCCTCGGGGCCGACACCCGGTCGTCCGGGACGCGGATGCAGGCCCCGGGCGCGCTGCCGCCGCGTCCCGGCGCGTTCGTCGAGATCGCGGTGAGCGCCGTCGACCCGCCCCGCGACTCCTGGACCCGGCCCGTGCGCGTCTACTTCAAACGCACCCCCGGCGGGTGGAGACTCGTCGGCCTGGAGCGGCTGCCGGAATAAGGTTCATGCTTTCCGCAAGACGTCCGCCGCCGCTGATCCCGCTGTTCCTGGCCGCGGCCGTCTGCGCCCCCGGCCCCGCCCGCGCGCAGGACGGCGCCCTGTCCGGGACGGTGACCGACACGTCCGGCATCGCGCTGCCGGGCGTCACGGTGGAGGCGCGGCCCGCAGCCGGCGGCGGCGCGGCCCTGACCGCCGTCACCGACGGCGCCGGCCGGTTCGCGCTGACTGCGCCCGGTCCGGACGCGTACGACGTCACGTTCACGCTGCCCGGCTTCCGGCCGCTCGTGCGCGCCGGCGTCGAGGTCGGCGCCGGGGCGGCGGTGGCGCTCGACGTGGAGCTGCCGCTCCAGCTTGCGGAACAGGTGGTGGTGGTCGGCAGCCGCGCGCGGCCGCGGTCGGCGACCGAATCGCCGGTTCCGATCGACGCCATCCCGTTCCGGGACGTCGCCAGCCAGGGCGCGACGACGCTTGACTACCAGTTGCGGACCCTGGTCCCGTCGTTCAACGTCGCCACCCATCCGATCAGCGGCGCGACCTCGCTGGTGCGGCCGGCCAGCCTGCGCAACCTCGCCCACGACCACACGCTGGTGCTGGTCGACGGCAAGCGGCGTCACCGGTCGGCGATCCTCGCCTGGTTCGGCGGCGTGACCGACGGCACGCAGGGGCCGGACATCTCGGTCATTCCGTCGATCGCCCTGCGGCAGGTGGAGGTGCTGCGCGACGGCGCGTCCGCCCAGTACGGCTCGGACGCCATCGCCGGCGTGATGAACTTCCTGCTGAAGGACGCCCGCGAAGGGGGCGCCCTGGAGTTCGGCGCGGGGACGTACCGGGCGGGCGACGGCGACGCCTTCCACGTCGCCGGCAACGTCGGGCTGCCGCTCGGCGCAACCGGCTTCGCCAACCTCAGCTTCGAGTACGGCGGCGCCGACCCGACCAGCCGCAGCGTGCAGCGCGCCGACGCAGCGGCGCTGATCGCCGCCGGCAACACGGCGGTGGCCGACCCGGTGCAGATCTGGGGCGATCCGGCGGTCGACGACGAGCTGAAGCTGTTCGGCAACTTCGGCCGGCCGCTCGCCGCGGGCCTGGAGCTGTACGGCCACGCCAACTACGCCGCGAAACGGCCGACGCAGGGGTTCTACTATCGGAACCCGAACACGCGGGCCAACATCTACAGCCTCGACAACGGCGCGACGCTGCTGATCGGCGACGTGCTCGACGCGCGCGACGGCGTCGCGGACGGCTCGGCGAACTGCCCGACGGTGCGGATCGCCGCCGACCGGCCGGACCCGGCGGCCCTGGCGCAGGTGTTCGCCGACCCGCACTGCTTCTCGTTCCAGGAGGTGGCGCGGGGCGGGTTCACGCCGAGTTTCGGCGCCGACGTCCGTGACGCGTCGGCGGTGGGCGGCGTGCGGCGGGTCGCGGAAAACGGCCTGACCTGGGACGCCAGCGCCAGCTTCGGCGCGCATCAGGCGGACTTCTTCCTCCGCAACACCGTCAACGCGTCGCTCGGCCCGGACACTCCGCGCGACTTCGATCCCGGCCTGTACCGGCAGGCGGAGGTCAACCTCAACTTCGACGTCTCGTACCCCGTCACCGACCTGCTCAATCTGGCCGGCGGGGCCGAATGGCGCGACGAGCGGTTCACCATCCGCAGCGGCGGCCGGCCGTCGTGGGAGGTCGGCCCGTACGCCGCGCAAGGGTTCGTCTCCGGCTCGAACGGTTTCCCCGGCTTTCCCGACTACACGGCCGGCAGCTGGAGCCGCAGCAACGTCGCGCTGTACGGCGACGCCGAGCTGCGGGAGCCGGACGACCGGTGGACGGTCGGCGCCGCCCTGCGGTTCGAGCATTTCGAGGTGTTCGGCGCCACGACGAACGGCAAGCTGTCGGCCCGCTATCGGCTGAACGGCGCGGTCTCGGTGCGCGGCGGCGTCAGCACCGGCTTCCGCGCGCCGACGCCCGGCCAGCAGAACGCGTTCAACGTGCAGTCGACCGTCAATCCGGAGACGCTGGACCTCGTCGACAGCGCCACCGTGCCGTCCACCTTCCTCGCGGCGCGGCTGCACGGCGGCCGTCCGCTCGATCCCGAGACGTCGGTCAACGCGACGGCCGGACTGGTCGTCGACGCCGGGCCGTTCACGCTGACCGCCGACTACTTCCACGTCGGCGTCTCGGACCGCCTCGCCCTGTCGCAGAACTTCACGCTGTCGGCGGACGAGCGCGCGCTGCTTCTGTCGGAGGGGATCGCCTCGGCGCGCACCCTGGCGTTCATCCGGTTCTTCATCAACGACTTCTCGACCCGGACGCGGGGCGTCGACGTCGTCTCGACCTGGACGCCTCCGGCGCTGCGGGGCGCCACCACCGTCAGCGTCGCGCTGAACCACACCCGCACCGCGGTGACGAAGGCGTCGGACCTGCTCGGTCCCGGCGACGTGCTGGCGCTGGAGCGGGGCGCGCCCGAGACGCGCTGGAACGTCGCCGTCAACCAGCAGTGGGGGCGGGTCGGCCTGCTCGGCCGGCTGCACCGCTACGGCTCGTGGGTCGACCACTTCGACGCGCGGTTCGTCCGCGGCGCGGACGCGCCGGTCCTCGGCGGGCGGTTCATTCTCGACCTCGAAGGCGCCGTCCCGCTCGGCGCGGGGCTGACGCTGGCCGTCGGCGGCCAGAACGTCTTCGACACCTTCTCCGACCGGATGGACCTGTTCGCCGCCCAGTACGGCCTGCCCTACAGCCAGTACACGCCGTGGGGCTTCAGCGGCGGCTACTGGTACGCCCGCGTCAACTACCGCTGGGGCGGGTAGCTGCGATCTGCAGACCGGCGCGGACGAAACCGATACAGTTACGTGAACGAACCGCCATGGCTGTGAAGAAGACCGGCGCGGCGATCCTGCTGGCGGCGCTGCTGGCGGCGGCCGGGTGCGCGACGGGCGGCGGCGCGCATACGCCGCGGCCGTTCCCGCGGCCCGGCGGATGGCCGGCCGACCCGCCGGGCGGGAGGTTTCCGTACAACCCGGCGGCGGTCACCGAGACGGCGCTCGGGCTGCGCGGCGCGCCGTACGTCCGCGGCGGCGTCACTCCGAAAGGGTTCGACTGCAGCGGGTTCACCCGTTACGTGTACGCCCATCACGGCGTCGATCTGCCCCGGCTCGCCGCCGATCAGTACCGGACCGGGGCGCCGGTCGATCGGGACGACCTGCGGCCGGGCGATCTGGTCTTCTTCAGCACGGCCGCGCCGGGGCCGTCGCACGTCGGCATGGCGATCGGCGACGGAACGTTCATCCATGCCCCGAGGCGGCGCGGCGTCGTGCGCGTCGAGCGGCTCGACGGCCGCTACTGGACCCGCCGGTACCTCGGGGCGCGCCGCGTCGGCGTCGGCGGGTAGCCGCGCCCGCGGCGTCAGCCGGCCGCCACGTCGACCTCGATCTCCAGCCGGGCCGCCGCGGCGCCGCGGAACGTCCCGGCGACCGGCGCGGCGTCGCTCGGGTCGGCCGCCGCCGCCACCGTCACGTGGCGGTCGGACACCGCCAGCCCGTGGCTCGGGTCGTAGCCGCGCCAGCCGCCGCCGATCAGGTACACCTCGCCCCAGGCGTGCAGGTCGTCACGGTCCCGCGCGCCGACGTCGGCGTAGCCGCTGGCGAACCGCGCCGCGAGCCCCATCGCGCGGCAGCACGCGACGAACAGCACGGCGAGGTCGCGGCAGGCGCCGCGGCCCGCCGCCACAGTCGCCTCGGGCGCCCGGGGCGGCCCTTCCGGCCGCGTCTCGGCGGTGAACTCCCGGTGGAGGCGCTGCGCCAGCGCGAGCGGGAAGGCCGCCTGGTCGCGTTCCGACGCCTGCGCCGCATCGAGCGCCAGCGCGCGGACGGCGGCGGGCGCGGCGTCGGGCGGCGCCCGGTACGGCCGCAGCCGGTCCTGGCTGTCGGGCGGATAGGCGTACGGCAGCGACCGGTCCGGCTCGGCCAGCAGGAACCGGAACGGGTTGGCCGTGAGCGTCTCGACGGCGGCGCGCGTCCGCAGCGCGAGCCGGTCGGTCGTCCCCTCGAACCAGGCGTGCGTCACCACGTTGCCGTCGAGGTCGAGGTTCTCGGCGCGCACCGCCGGCGCCGGGTCGACGTCGAGCGCGAAGTCGATCAGGCGGACCGCGGCGTCGGACCGGGGACGGAGCCGGACGACGTGCGGCTCCAGGAAGACCGGCGCGTCGAACCGGTACGTCGTGCGGTGGTCGATGCGGAGCTTCACGGGACGGCTCGAACCGGGGTGGCCGGCGGCTGCGCCGCCGCCGCCTCCATCTCGTCGTACGCCCGGTCGAACCAGTCGCCCGGCGCCTCCTCCACCGCCCGGCGGAGGCGCGCGTCCCACCACTCGGAAAGCTGCTCGAGGTCCTGCTTCTCGAAGCGGCGCTCGACGATCCGGAACGAGTCCCGCCGGTACAGCGCCACGTCGACCGGGAAGTCGACGTCGGCGGCGCTGATCCGCGTCGAATCGAACGACACGCACGCCACCTTGAAGGCGTGGCGCATCGAGTCGTCCACCTTCAGCGCCCGGTCGATGATCGGCTTGCCGTACCCGGTCGATCCGATGACGTGGTACGGCGTCAGCCGGCCGGTGTCCACCCAGTTCCCTTCCGGGTAGAGGAGGTACAGCTTCGCGGCCGGGTCGCGCCGCATCTGCCCGCCGATCAGCGCATGGATGTTGAACGCCATCCCGCTCTCGACCAGCGCCGCCTTGTCCTCCCGCGCCACCCGGCGCACCTGGGCCGCGAGCAGGTTGACCGCTTCGTACAGCCGCTCGAACGGTTCGTCCCGCGCGCCGAGCGCGTCGTCGAAGTAGGTCAGCGTCTTGTCGCGCAGCGACCGCAGCCCGGAGGTCATGACGAAGAACGCGCCGTGCGGCGGGGAGTAGACGGTGACCTTCCGCAGGGTCGTCTTCTCGCGGCCCGAGGTGATCAGCGTGTCGGCCAGCCCGACGATCCCCTCGTCCACGTTCATCGCGACGCAGTAGGTCATGCGCGGCGCGCTCGGCCGGGGATCAACGCGTCCGTTCCAGGTACTGCAGCAGCTCGCTGTCCGTTCCCAGGATGAAGAGCGTCTCGGGGTCCATCGTCTGCTCGTACGTCTCCAGCGACTTCGTGAACGCGTAGAAGTCGGCGTCGCGGTTGTACGCCTCCGCGTAGACGCGCGTCGCCTCCGCGTCGGCCTGGCCGCGCAGCTCCTCCGCCTGCCGGTACGCTTCGGACTGGATCTGGGCCAGCTCGCGCTCGCGCTCGCCGTGGATGCGCGCCGACTCGCCCTGTCCCTCCGACCGGAACTGCTCGGCGATCCGCTGCCGCTCGGCGATCATCCGCGCGAAGACGTCCTTCTGGACCTCCTCGACGTAGTTGATCCGCTTGAACCGCAGGTCGAGCAGCTCGATCCCGAGATCGGAGGTGCGCCCGGCCGCGGTCTCGAGGATCTCCCGCGTCACCTCCCGCCGCCCGCGCTCGATCGCTTCGAGGATGACCGCCTCCTCCTCCGATTCGATCGGCACGTCGTCCGGGTCGCGGTTCGAGCTCCGCACCAGCTCGATCAGGTCGTGCCGCGCCACCGCGTTCCGCGTCTCGCCGTCGAGGATGTCGTCGAGCCGCGACTGCGCGCCGCGCTCGTCGCGCAGCCGCTGGAAGAACAGGAGCGGATCGGTGATCCGCCAGCGCGCGTAGGTGTCGACCCAGATGAACCGCTTGTCGCGGGTCGGCACCTGGTTCGGGCTGCCGTCCCACTCGAGGAACCGCTTCTCGAAGTAGTTCGGCCGCTGGATGAACGGCGCCTTGACGTGCAGCCCCGGCGCGACCACCGGCTCGCCGACCGGCTCGCCGAACTGCGTCAGAATCACCTGCTCGGTCTCGCTGACCGTGTACAGCGCCTGGCTCAGGACGACGAGCAGGGCGACGGCGACGGCTATCAGGAACGTCGTGGAGCGGATCACTGGCCACCTCCTCCCACCGGCGCGCCGGCGGGAACCGGACGGGGCGCCGCGTTGCCGTCGAGCGACAGCAGCGGGAGCACGCCGGTCGTGTCTTCGTCGACGTACAGCTTCCGGCCCACCTGCGGGAGAATGCGCTGCATCGTCTCGAGGTAGAGCCGGCGGCGCGTCACCTCCGGCGCGCGCCGGTATTCGTCATGGATGGCGTTGAAGCGGACCGCGTCGCCCTCGGACCGGTTCACCCGGTCGAGCGCGTACCCCTCGGCCTGCAGCACGGTCTGCTGCGCCTCGCCCCGCGCGCGCGGAATCACCCGGTTGTACTCCGCCCGCGCCTCGTTGATCATCCGGTCGCGCTGCTGCTGGGCCTGGTTCACCTCGTCCCACGACGGCTTCACCGGATCGGGCGGGTTGACGTCCTGCAGCACCACCTGATCGATCGTGATCCCCATCTCGTACTGGTTGGCCAGATCCTGCAGCCGCTCCTCGACCCGCGCCTCGATCTCCTGGCGGCCGACCGTCAGCACCTCGGTGACCGTCCGGTCGCCGACCACCTCGCGCATCACCGCCTCGTTCATCGCGCGGAACGTCTCGCCGAGGTTGCGGACCTTGAACAGGAACAGGTACGGGTCGGCCACGCGGTACTGGACGATCCACTCGACGACCGCCACGTTGAGGTCGCCGGTCAGCATGACCGCCTCGTCGGCGAACTGCCGTTCGGGCGCGTACTGCGTGCGGATGCCGGCCTCCACCGTGCGGAACCCGAACTCCTGCTTGAGCTGGCGCTGGACCGGGACCTTCAGCACCTGCTCGACGAACGGGAGCTTCGCCCGGAGGCCCGGCTCGGTGGTGCGGGAGTAGGCGCCGAACCGGAGCACGACGCCCACTTCCTCCGGCTGCACCTGGTAGAGCGCGCTGAACCCGGCGACGATTGCGACCAGGGCGGCGACCCCGGCCGCCGCCGCGCCGCGCGGGATGCGCGGGATGCCTCCGGGGACGTTCAGCCGCCTGAAGTCGATGACGGGCGCGTCGTTCATGTCGGTAGTCTCCTGTTCCCCGTAATATACAATGCCAGCGGTTCGCCGCCGCGCCGATGATCGCCTCCGCGAAAAGTAATTCGCTCGCGCTGCTCGCCGCGCTCGCCGCCGCGGGGCCGCTCGGCTGCGCCCCCGGAAGCGCCCCCGACGGTCCCGCCGCGGATGCGCCGCCGCCGCCGGCCGCCGCGCCCGGCCTGACGCTCGACGCGTTCCGCGGCGGCGACGCGCCCTGCTACGACCGCGCCGCGCAGCCGCAGACCTCGGTGGTCGACGCCCACGTGCACTTCCGGCCGTTCGGCGGCCCCGCCGTCCCGTTCGAGGAGGTGGCGCAGTACCTCGAGGCGACCGGCGTCCTGTTCGCCAACGTCTACGGCATCGGCCAGATGCTGCCGGCGTCGTCCTCCTGCACGTACTACCTCGACTGCCCCGGCGTGCCGGTGGTCCCGACCTTGAAGAACGACTTCGTCAACGCCGCCCACTTCGTGACCCAGGCGCCGGCCGGCGTCCACCTCACCCTCTCGATGACCTTCCCGGACCTGTCGCGGCCGGAGTCGGTCCTGGGCGGGATGGAGATCCTCGAAGCGGAGTACCCCGGCCTCTTCCGGTGGATGGGCGAGGTGAACCTGGTGAAGCAGGCGCTGTTCGAGAACGGGCACGCGCCGACGCCGAAGGAGGCGATCGCCCGGTGGGCGCCGTTCATGGCGGCGCTCCGCGACCGGGGAATCCCGATCGCCATCCATTCCGACCTCGGGAGCGACGACGACCCGACGCGGTACGTCCCGCTGATGGAGGAGGTGCTGGAGCGGCACCCCGACAACCGGATCGTCTGGGTCCACATGGGGCTGTCCCGCGAACTGACCATGATGGACGCCGGCCGGCACGTCGAGCTGATGACGTCGATGCTCGACCGCCACCCGAACCTGATGCTCGACATCTCCTGGCGGGTGCTCGACGACGCCTACTTCTCGAAGCCGGAGGCGCGCGCGGCGTACGTGCCGTTCCTGAACGCGTACTCCGACCGGATCCTCCCCGGCACCGACTTCCTGGCGTCGCGCGACAAGGACCTGGAGGTGTACCGGACGGAGCTGGAGGTCACCAGCCGGATCAACCGGCATCTCGACGACGCCGCGTTCCGGAACGTCGCGCTGGGCGAGAACTACTTCCGGCTGCTCGACCTGGACTACGAGGCGCCGCCGGTCTGCGCGCCGTGAAGGTCCGCCTGTCGTGAACATGAAGACGAAGAGGACGATCGTCCGCAGCGCAAGGGTCCGCCGGCGCTGCGCCGCCGTCCTGCTGGCAGCGCTCGCCGCGTGCGGCGGACCGGCGGCCGGGCCGGCCGGCGAGTCCGGATCGCCCGCGGCCGCGGCGACCCTCTCCCCGGATACGCCGGTGGCCGTCACCGGCGGCCGGGTTCGGGGGACGCCTTCGGAAATCGATCCGGAAATCATGGCGTTCCGGGGGGTCCCGTACGCCGCCCCGCCGGTCGGCGCGCTGCGCTGGCGCCCGCCGGCGGCGGTCGTTCCGTGGGAGGGCGTCCGCGACGCCGCTGCGTCCGGGCCGATCTGCCCGCAGCACGGCGGCGCGGACGCGGCGCAGAGCGAAGACTGCCTGACGCTCAACGTCTGGGCGCCCCGGCGGGCCGCCGAGCCGCTGCCGGTGATGGTCTGGATCCACGGCGGCGGCTACCGCCTCGGGTCGGGCTCCGGTCCGACCTACGACGGCGCGCCGCTCGCCGCGAACGGCGTGGTCCTCGTCACGTTCAACTACCGGCTGAACGTCTTCGGCTTCCTCGCGCATCCGGCCCTGTCGGCCGAGTCGGGCCGGGGCGCGTCGGGCAACTACGGCCTGATGGACATGGTGGCGGCGCTGGAGTGGGTCCGCGACAACGCGGCGGCGTTCGGCGGCGACCCGGGCCGGGTCACCATCTTCGGCGAGTCGGCCGGCGGCGGCGCCGTCATGGCCCTCATGCTGATCCCGCACGCCGGCGGGCTGTTCCACCGGGCGATTGCGCAGAGCACGTACGTCCACGGCTGGGACCGTCCGCTGCGCGAGGCGTCCCGCGGCTGGGCGGAGCCGGCCGAGGCGCAGGGGGTCCGCGTGGCGGCGACGCTCGGCGCGTCGGGCGGGAACGCGCTGGAGGCGCTGCGCGCGGCGCCGGCGGCGGAAGTGCTGGAGGCGGCCGGCGCCGGGGGGCTGTTCCGGTGGACCGGGACCGTCTGGGCGCCGAACGTCGACGGCTGGATAGTCCCGGCCGACCCGATCCGGCTGTACGAGGACGGCCGGCGGCACGACGTGCCGCTCATCGCCGGCGTCAACGCCAACGAAGGCTCGCTGTTCCGGTCCCGGCTGGGGATAGAGGACGCCGCCGCCTTCGAGTCGTACGTCCGGACCGACTACGCCGGCGTCGCGGAGGAGGCGCTCGCGCTCTACGGCGTGACCTCGACGGACGCGGTGGATGCGGGCGTGGACGCGCTGATCCACGACCTGTTCTTCGCCGGCCCGGTGCGGCTGCAGGTCCGCGCGCACGCGCAGGCGGCGTCGCCGGCCTGGCTCTACCGGTTCGCGCACACGCCGCCCACGCCGGGCGGCGCCAGGTTCGGCGCGCACCACGCGGCGGAGCTCGCCTACGTGTTCGGCACGCTCGATTCGGCGCCCGGCGGCGAGTGGACCGACGTCGACCGGCGACTGTCCGACGCGATGATGGCGTACTGGACGCAGTTCGCCGCCGCCGGCGATCCGAACGGCGACGGCCTCCCCGCATGGCCCGCCTTCGACCCCGCGTCGGACCGGCATCTCGTGCTGGCGGACGTGATGACGACCGGAGCCGCTCTCGACCTGGACGGCGCCGCCCTGTTCGACCGCTTCGAGGCGCGCCGGCGCTGACGCGGCGCAACCCGTTCCGCCACCGCGGCCCTGGCCGGCCGACCCACCTGATCGCCGTGGAGTTCAGCCGGGAGGCGCGGAACGTCGCGGCGGTCGAGGTGGAGCGGGGTAAGCGTCAGTCCACGGTGGCGCGCTCGTGCAGGAATAGATCGCCGGTCGGCGCCGGCGGGCCATTCGAGAGGTGTCCAGGTCGGCATCGACTTTCGGCGTCATGGGGGTCAATGAGGCCGCGACATCGAGGATCGATCGCGGAAAACGAACGTTTTGCAGAGATCGGTGACCCTGGCAAAACTTCAATGACGCCCGTCGACCACCCGGAATCTGCCGGCCAGCGGGTTGCCACTGAAGCCTGACATATTTTTGTATTCTTTGCAAGGGTATGATATGAATCGTTGGTCAACAGGGTCCGAAGGCAAATCAGAGAGAGCGATCACATGGCGAAAATCACGATAGAGCACGCGAAACTTGAGTACTTACGGGTGTCACTTGAAGAGCCCCTCGACGGGCTGCGACGAGACGTCTGGCGCCGGTCCGCAGGCGAAGCGGACAGCGCGCGCCGTGCGCCTTCTGGACCGAGTTGCGATACCAGGCTGCTCGCACCACGGCATCGAACGGACGATCCGGACACCTGACGCTTTCGACGCCACGGCGCAGCGAACGGGTAAGATGCGTCAGACGCGCCCGACTGACAGATTGTGTCATGGTCGGTGGGCACACTGATATCGGGGAAAATGAGTGAGAACACGATCGATTTCGATCCGGCCTTCGAATCACTGACTGGCCACGCTCCGTTTCCGTGGCAGCGGCGGCTGTTTCGTGATCGGCTATCCAAAGGTCAGCTGCCGCCGGCGATCGACATTCCGACCGGTCTTGGCAAGACGGCGGTCATGGCGATCTGGCTGCTGGCGCGGGCCGGCGGCGCACCGTTGCCCCGCCGACTGGTCTACGTCGTCGATCGGCGCGCCGTGGTCGATCAGGCGACTCGTGTCGCCGAAGATCTCCGCTGCAACTTGTGCAATCTGGATCGCCCGGATCTTGACCCGGTGCGTCGTGGACTGGGGCTTGCCGGCCGCCCACTGCCCATCTCCACGTTGCGCGGCCAGCACGTCGACAACCGCGACTGGCTGGATGACCCGGCAGGGCCGGCGATAGTCGTCGGCACCGTGGACATGATCGGCTCTCGTCTGCTGTTCGAAGGCTACGGCGTCTCGCGCCGCCTGCGCCCGTTCCAGGCCGGACTGCTGGGCTGCGACACCCTCGTGCTGCTCGACGAGTCCCATCTGGCCCGCCCGTTCGAACGACTGTTGCAGGCTATAGAGAAAGGACGGCGCCCCCCCTCCGCGGACGACGTCGGGTCGGACGTCGGACGTTTCGCGGGTTCGCGGGCCAGCACCGAGGTCCCGCCGCCCTTCAGGGTGCTTCCGCTGTCGGCCACCCTCGGTTCGGCATCCGGGAGCGGTGAACCGTTCACTTTGCGCAAGGGCGGCGAGGAGGGCGACCCCGGCGACGACGACTGGGCAGACGAGACCGTCCGGCAACGACTGGACGCGTCGAAGACGCTCACGGTCGAGGACGCAGCGCCGGGCTCTTCCATTGAAGACGCGATGGCCGAGCGGGCGTGGCGACTTGCTCAGGAGATGGCCGAAGCTCCCGGACAAGCGATCCGCACACTGATTTACTGCGACAAGCGCACGGTCGCGGAAAAGGTCGCGGACGATCTCCGGCGACGGGCCAAGGAAGCGGACTCGAAACCGGCAGTGATTCTGTTCGTCGGCGGACGGCGAGTGCACGAACGCGAAGAAGCCGCGAAGGAGTTGCAGGATCACGGCCTGATCGCCAGTAGCGGCAACCAACGCCCGGACGCACCGGTCTTCCTGGTGGCCACTTCCGCCGGCGAGGTCGGGGTCGATCTCGATGCGGATCACATGGTCTGCGATCTGGTCGCCTGGGAGCGCATGGTGCAACGGCTCGGCCGCGTGAACCGGCGTGGCCACGGAGCGGCCCGCGTCCTGGTGATCGATCAGGGGCCGCCGGAGAAGAAAACTGCTGCTGATGACGACATCGCCCGCCGCCACTTGGCGGCGCGGGCGCTGCTGGCGGAATTGCCGCCGGCCGATAGCGGCCGCCAGGCTGGACCAGCGGCGCTTGCGAAGCTTGGCGAGACTGCATCGCGCCGTGAACGGATTGACGCCGCCTCCACGCGAATGCCGCTGTATCCGGCTCTGACGCGACCGGTGGTTGACGCATGGTCCATGACCTCGTTGAGGGAACACAGCGGTCGTCCGGAGGTGGGCCCGTGGTTGCGGGGTTGGGGGGACGACGAACCTCGAACCACGGTCGTCTGGCGCCGCTGGCTGCCCGTGTGCTCCACGGGCGAGCACACCGAAGTTCTGAATGACAAGGCGGTCGAAGCGTTCTTCGAGGCGGCGCCGGTGCAGAGCTCCGAAAGGCTCGAATCCGAGACGTGGCGGGTCGTGGACTGGCTGAGAAAACGCGCCCGGAAACTCGAGAAGACACTGGATGGCGCGACGCGCGAGCCGGATGCGGATGCGTCGGTGGTCGATGATCCCGACAAATCGGATGCGCCCGCCCGCGCGACCTGCGCCGCTCCCCTTGCCTGGGACGCTCCGGTCGCGTTTCTGTTCGACGACGGTGGCAAATCCGACGACGAACCCATTCTCACGCTGCGGGAAGCCGCCAGCGGCCTGAAGACGAAGGACCTGGAGCGTCGGCTCGTCGGGCGGTTGCTCGTGGTGGATGCCCGCTTGTGCGGGCTGCGCGACGGGTTGCTGGCCGCCGACTCCGGGAAACCGGTTACGACGATAGAAGACAACTGGGGACGTCCGGAGGCATGGGACGAAGCGATGCGGAACACGGCCGATGCGGATGGATTGCCGACGGTACGGGTTCGCGCGTTGAGCGATGATGATCGAAACCGGCTCTTCGGGCGTTCGGATAGTGCACAGGATGACGCTGAGGAAACGAGCGAACCGTGGCGAGAGTCGGCGGCGGAGCGGTACCGCATCTCCTCGACGGATCAGACCAAGACATGGTTGGTCGTCCACCAGTGGTGTGGCCGGGCATCCAGCGAGGACGGGAAAACCCTCGCGCGAACGTTGCAGCGTCTCGACGCGCACCAAGTGCGAGCGGCGGAGAAGGCACGGCGAATCGCGAAGGCGCTTGGTCTTTCTGACGAAGACTGCACGATGCTCGTGGCGGCGGCCCGCCGCCACGACGACGGCAAGCGAGTTCCACGCTGGCAGCGAGCGTTCAATGCGCCGCGTGAAGGCGGTCCGTACGCCAAGACGCGCGGGCCCGTGAACCAGCATGTGTTGAGCGGATACCGGCACGAGTTCCAGTCGATGCTCGATGCGCAGAAGAATGGGCTCGATGGCGTCGATTCGGACGATCCGCGGTTCGATCTGGCGTTGCACATGATTGCCGCGCATCACGGCCGTGCGAGACCGGCCATCGGCATCGACGGATGCGACCGGCTGCCGCCGACCGCGGCGGCGCTTCGGGCGCGTGAGATCGGGCGGCGCTTCGCCCGGCTGCAGCGCCAATGGGGACCGTGGGGGCTCGCATGGTGGGAGGCCCTGTTGAGCGCCGCGGATCAGCAGGCGTCCAGAGAGCTCGACGAAGCCACTGAGGCGAAGCGGAGGAAGTCGGTCGCGAACGCGTCACCGTCCATGAGGGCTACGAACTGATGGCCGCGGCCTCGGTTCCGGTCGACTTGTTCAACCCCGGCCAGGTGTTCGCCTGTCTCGGCTGCGTCGAAGCTGCCGACGTTCTGCTGGGAAGCGCCGACGGCGGCTTCGACTGGCAGGATCCAAATGACGTTCGCTTCCGGATCGCCGCGGCCGGGGATGAAGATCCCGTCGTATCGGTATTACGTTTTCTGAATGAAGCGACCGTGACCGCTGTGGCGCCCACCGGCTCCACCAACAGGATGAAGAAGGGTTGGAATATCGAGGTCGAAACCGACGACTCGGGCGCGTTTCCGTTTCCCGACCCGGAAAGTCCGGCCAAGCTGCCGGCCAAACTCGAAGACGACGCCGGGAAGGTCATCGTGATCGACTACTGGGGAGATGCGACGCGCCGTGACAACATGAAGTTCTGGGCGGGATCAGGCGGATATCCCGGTGCGGCGCTCACTCGGGATGCTATCGACCTGCTGCGTGGCCGTGCGGTCGACCACGCCGATGATCCTTTCGCGATGACGGCCCAACAGACCGGCAGCTTCCGTTTCGACTGGCGGCGTGATTACGTCCCGATAGACGCCGGCTTTTCACCGAATGCGCACGGCCGGCTCGTGATGCAGGGGTATCCGGTCGTCGAGCTGCTGGCGGCTGTCGGAATGACCCACGCCCGTCCGATACGGCGCAAGAAGCTGGAGTACAGCTATGGCGTCCCGGGAATTGCCGGGGTCGATCTGCATGACGTGAGTTTCCTGCGCGCGGCCCTCGGCTCATCGCAGCCGCTTTTTCCCGGCATGCCGTTCCGCCGGTTCACCATGCAACTCGACTGGCCCGGACAGGAAAACCAGGCTCGCTGCATCACCAACGTGACGGAGGAGACATTCACATGATGACTGAATTTGATGACGGTTTCGCCAATGCCTGCGCCGATGACAGGAACGGCCCCGTCGCACTGACGTTGCGGCAGTCGCTGTTGCCGGTGGAAGGCGCCGGTTCGGTGATCTTTCCACCGACCTACGCCCGCATCGGCTACAACATCGACACGTTGTCGGACGGAACCAAAGTCGCGACTATCGACAGCGTCGGCGCGCAGGCGAATCGCCTGGAGCCTCTGTTCAATGCCGCCAAGGGCGATGCGGCTGACAATCCGCACGCCGACTTGGCGCCGCAGGTGTCAATCACCTACGGTGAAGGCAAGTCGGTGTCCATTTTCGATGCCGGACATCGATTGGGAGATGCTCTCATCCGTTCTACGGAACTTGCCGACGAGGCGCAGCAAGCGTTCTTGACATACCTGGATAGCGGTGACGCAACCGACATTGCGCGGCTGGCGCCGACGTCGCTCGTGTTCGGCGTCTGGGATTCACGCGACACGCAGGCGAAACTGCCGCGCATTCTTCAGTCTGTAATCCGGGCTTGGGACATCGACGAGCTGAAACGGTCAGCGCAGTACAATCCGCCGGTGGACTACGCCGCTCTCGACGTGTTTAGCGAGGAAGAAAAAAAGAAGCAGGAAGGCAGCGAAAAGAGCCAGTTGGCGCAGCGCGGTTTCGTTCACGTGCCGGCTACCGAGACGCATGGCGGCATCGTCGTGCGTGGGGAAATTCGCCGAGACGTCACGATCAACCTGATCGCGCTTCGGCTTCTCGATGGAAACAGGGGAGCGGATCTGCGGCGTTACGTGCTCGGCCTGACGCTGGTGGCGGCGACCGCGCCGCTGGACGGCTTTCTGCGGCAGGGTTGTCTTCTGACTCCCGATCCCGACAGGCCGGGCACGTGGGAACGGGTCGATCGGGACGGCGGGCGGACCGCGGTCGCGCTGAACGAGAACGTGGCGCTCGGGTTCGCTCGACGGGCGGCTGAGACCTTCGGTGTCGCACAGGCTCGTACTGTCGCATTCGACAAGACACGCGCCAAGAGCGATGCGAAGAAGAAGGCGTGAGCCATGCAACGCGCGCTCCTCGTAACCGTGCGGCTGCACGAGGGCCGCTATCACGGCCGTGATCACCGAAGAGCGGGTGAATGGCCGCCGGCGCCGGCCCGCCTCTTTCAGGCGCTGATGGCCGGGGCTGCCCGCGGCGCCTCGAGCCCGGCCGAGACGCAGGCCGCGTTCGACTGGCTGGAATCTCTGCCGGCGCCGGTGATCGCCGCACCACGCGGTCTACCCGGTCAGCCTTTCACCAGCTACGTGCCGAACAATGATCTCGATGCCGAGCTGGCAGGAGGAAGGCAAAGCCTTCACGAAGCAGTCGCGCGCACCAGAATCGGAAAACGGATTCAACCGATTCTGTTCGATGCCGACACCCCGATTCTCTATTGCTGGCAGGGTTGGACGACCAGTGCTGACGAGGAGCACGCCGCGGCGATCTGCGCGGCGGCCGACCGCCTTTACCAGTTGGGACGGGGCGTCGACATGGCATGGGCCACGGCGGAAACGCTCGATACCGATGAAGCCGCACGACGGCTTTCCGGCCACGGCGGGATCCTGCACCGGCCATCGGGACCCGGCCGGGCCGGCCCCGGCCTGCTTTGTCCCGAATCCGGCCTGCGCCGAAGTCTCGAAGTCAGGTTCGAGAGCATGCGCAACCGCTTCCACACCCATGGGGACAAGCGAAAACCGATCCAGGTTTTCGTGCAGCCGCCGAAACCACGGCTGGTCAACGTCGCGTATGACGCTCCGCCGCGTCACTTCGTTTTCGAAGCGCGTTCAAGCGATCCACGGGCGGAGTTCTCGGCTCGGCCGCTGAGCGACGCGGCCGGATTCGTCTGCGCCGCGCGGGACAAAGCCGCCGAACAGTTAAGCCGTGCAGCGCCGCATCTCGCGGAAACGGTGGATCGCTACATCGTCGGCCGCAACGCGAACGACCGAGACAAACCGTCCAGGGTGCATCTCGTGCCGCTCCCGTCAATCGGCTCCGAGCACGCGGACATGCAGATCCGCCGGTTGGCTGTTTACGTGCCGCAGGGCTGTCCGTTGACGCCCGAAGACGTCGCGTGGGCTTTCTCGCAGGTTGCCTGGCTTGATGACGACGGCGTGATCGTCGACGAGCTCCAACGAATCGATCACGATCGCATGATCCGGAACTTCGAGCACGCAGGCCGCACGTGGCGGAGCGTCACGCCGCTGGCATTGCCGGCTGCGCGGCGTCGGCGCATCGACCCCGCCCATCAGGTCGATGAGGCCAAGGGCGGCATGGAGCGGGCGCGTGAGGAGGCTCGCGCCGCGGCCGCCGTTCACCACGCGTTGCGCCATGCGGAGGTGCATACCCCTGTCGCGGACGTGCGCGTGCAGCGCGAACCGTTCTATCGCAACGGAGCGCGGGCCGAATGGTTCGCCGCCGGCACGCGTTTCCCGAAAGAAACTCTGTGGCACGCCGCGATCACGTTCACGGATTCCGTGTCGGGCCCACTACTGCTGGGGGATGGACGGTTCATCGGCCTCGGGCTCATGCGGCCCGAGGAAACGACCCGGGGAGTGCTGGCGTTTTCCATCACCGGAGGACTTTCCGCCGGCGCCGATCCTCTCGTCGTCACGCGCGCCGCCCGACGCGCGATGATGGCGCGTGCCCAGCACAGATTGCCGCGGGGCGCGAACTTGCCGAGCTACGTGAGCGGCCACGATCGGGACGGCGCGCCTGCCGGCGACGGAGTGCACCGGCACATCGCCGTGGTCGCCGATCTGCCACGCGAACGACTTCTCTACATTGCGCCTGTCAGGTTTCAGCGCGGCCGTGTGCGCTGGCGGGAGATCGAAAAAAAACATCGTCTGCTCGTCGACGCGCTGGAGGGCATGGATATTCTGCGCGCCGGCGCCGCTGGCCGGCTGACGCTCGAGCCGGCGGCCGTGGACGCCGAATGCGACCTGCTGTTTGCTCCGGCGCGCGTGTGGGAAAGCGTGACAACGTATCACGTGACGCGTCACTATCGGCGGCGCAGTGACGAAGATACGCTGCGGATCGATGTCGACTCTGATCTGAGGCGCCGCGGCTGGCCGCGTCCGGAGTCCATCGACGTGATAGCTGCGCGTCGCGGACCGCGCCGAGGATTGTCGGGCCGCGTTCGTCTCACTTTCCGTACCGCGCAACCCGGCCCGCTGCTGATCGGCCGAACGGCGCACAAGGGCGGCGGTCTGTTCGCCGGACTGACGTGAAGCAGCAGTCACGCATGCTCTCCCACCGGCGGCCCACGATCACGGTGAACGTCCACGAAGCCAAGGCCCAGCTTTCCCGCCTCCTTGAACGGGTGCGCGCCGGCGAGGAAATCGTCATCGCGAAGGCGGGCGCTCCGTGCGCGCGCCTGGTCCCGCTGGACCCGCCGCCGGAACGCGTGCTCGGGCGTTACCGCGATCGGGACGGCGACGCGCCGGATTCGGTGTTCGAACCGCTTGACGCGGCGGACCTTGCGGCGTGGGAGGGCAAGGAATGAGCCTGTTGTCGGATCGGCCGCTGAGGACCCGTCCGTGAACCGAAGGCGGTTGCCGATCGGCATCCAGACGTTCCGGGAGCTTCGCAAACGCGACTGCTACTGGTCTGTCCCGTAAATAGCTTTACACTTCCTGAGCTTATTGAGGATAGCATCGACGGTGGTGTTCCACACGAACGGCTTCGGATCCGCATTGTGGTGGGCCAAGAAATCGTCGATGGCCGCGACCAGTTCCTGCACGCTGCAAAAGACGCCACGCCGAAGGCGCTGCTGCGTCAGCTTGCTGAACCAGCTTTCGACCAAGTTGAGCCACGAGGCGCCCGTGGGCGTGAAATGCAACTTGAAGCGCGGGTGGGCGGCCAACCACTTGCGAACCGCTTCGTGCTTGTGGGTTCCGTAGTTGTCCAGGATTACGTGCAGCGTGAGGTCGCGAGAGAACGCGCGGTCAAGACACCGCAGGAACTTCAGAAATTCCTGATGCCGATGGCGCCCATGACATTCGCCGATGACCTTGCCGGTCAACACGTCAAGCGCGGCGAACAACGTCGTCGTGCCGTGGCGCTTGTAGTCATGGGTCATCGTACCGCAACGGCCCGGTTTCATCGGCAAGCCCGGCTGCGTGCGATCCAAGGCTTGGATCTGACTCTTCTCGTCCACACACAGCACTACCGCCTTGTCCGGTGGATTCAGGTACAACCCCACGACGTCGGTCAGTTTCTCTACGAACGCCGTGTCGGTCGACAACTTGAACGTCTTGATGCGGTGCGGCTGCAGCCCGTGCGCGTCCCAGATGCGCTGGACGGTCGTTCGACTCACCCCGGCCGCCTTGGCCATCGATCGACAACTCCAGTGCGTAGAACCCGGCGGCGTATCGTGCAGCGTGGCATGCACGATGGCCTGCACTTGGCGAGCGGAGATCTCCGGTTTCCGGCCTCGGCCAGCGCGCACCGTTCCCACCGAATTCAGCCCATCGACAAGAAATCGTTTGCGCCACATCAACACAGTTGGCCGGCTGATGTCGAGAGCGGTTGCGATGAGGCTGTTCGGCATGCCGTCACCGGCCATCAGCAAGGCCTTGGCGCGAGCAGCGACGCGACAAGAAGCAACTGCACTGTGCGCCCACTTCGTCAAGGCGTTCCGATCCTGCTCGCTCAAAAGCATCGGGGCAGCGGGGGCGTTCATGCGTAAGGTATATCACGTGACCCACGAAATGTAAAGTTATTTAAGTGACATACCACTACTACGTCGACAAGACCGCCTACATGGCGTGGCTGGCCGACGAGGGCAAGCACTACTTCCTCTCGCGTCCGCGCCGTTTCGGCAAGAGTCTGTTCCTCGACACGCTGAAGGAGCTGTTCGAGGGCAACGAGCCGTTGTTCGAAGGGCTGGCCGTTCACGACGGCTGGGACTGGTCGGTCCGTCATCCGGTGCTGCGGTTGAGTTTCGGCAGTGGCCACTTCCGGGCGTCCGGCGGACTGCACGCGAACGTGATGGCGCAACTCGACGCGGGCGAGGCCGGGGCCGGCGTCTCGTCCGATTACTCCACCGCGCCCGAACGTTTCCGGAGTCTGCTCGCGGCCGTGCATCGGCGCGCGGGGCGGCGCGTGGTGGTGCTGATCGACGAATACGACAAGCCGATCCTGGACGCGCTGGACGTCCCCGATCTGGCTCGCGCCAACCGCGACTATCTGAGAAGCGTCTACGCCGTCGTCAAGGACAGCGACGCGCACGTCCGGTTCACGTTCCTGACCGGCGTGAGCAAGTTTTCGAAGGTCAGCCTGTTTTCGGGGATCAACAACCTCATCGACATCACCCTCGACCCGCGGTTCTCCGCCGTCTGCGGCTATACGGACGCGGACCTCGACACCGTGTTCGCGGCCGAGCTGGCGGGCCTCGACCGCGACGAGATCAGGCGCTGGTACGACGGCTACAACTGGCTCGGCGAAGAAAACGTCTACAACCCGTACGACGTTCTGCTGCTGCTGCGCAACCGTACGTTCGACGCCTGGTGGTTCGAGACCGGCGCGCCGTCGTTCCTCGTCGAGACGCTGCTCGCGCGCGGCGTCGGTTCGATGGCGCTCGACGGCATGGCCGGCAGCGCCGACCTGTTGTCGTCCTTCGACGTCGACCACATCGCAACCGAAGCGCTGCTCTTTCAGACCGGTTACCTGACGATCGCCGGCGTGGAAAATCTCGGCGGCAAGGCGCTCTATCGGCTGGGCTATCCGAACCGCGAGGTGCGCCAGAGCCTCAACGAGCGGCTGCTGCGCGCCATGACGCCGGAGGCGTCGCAGCAGGGAATGCACGAGCTCCGTCTCTACAGGTTGTTGCAGGCCAACGACTTCGCCGGGTTGAGAACGTTCTTCGAGGCGTTCTTCGCCGGCATTCCCCACGACTGGCGTCGGAAGAACGACATCGCGCGCTACGAGGGCTACTACGCCAGCGTGTTCTACTCTCACTTCGCCGCGCTGGGGCTGGACGTCGTCGTCGAGGAGGGAAGCAGCCGCGGCCGTCTGGACATGGCCGTCCGCTTCAACGCGCAGGTCTACCTGTTCGAGTTCAAGGTGGTCGAGCTGGCGCCCGAGGGCGCGGCGCTGGCGCAGTTGAAGGCGAAACGCTACGCCGACAAGTACCGCGGCCTCGGCCGGCCGATCCACCTGATTGCGGTGGAGTTCAGCCGGGAGGCGCGGAACGTCGCGGCGTTCGAGGTGGAGACGGCCTGACGCGCCCGCTCTCCATCTTTCCTTGCAACAGAATAATAAGGAACCCTGCATGGCTGATGCATTTCGCGGCCGACTGCGGACCGTCCTGCGCTGGGCGCTGCCCGCGGCGCTGGCGGCGGTGCTGCTGCCGTCCTGGGCGCTGTTTCTTTCCGGCGGTATGCCGGGCAGCGTCGGGTGGGTCCTGCTCGTCGGCGCGGGCGCGCTCCTCGCGCCGCTGTCCCTGCTCGCGCTGATCGTCCACGCCATCCGGAGGCGGAGGTTCAGCCGGCCCATGCTGGCCACGCTCATCCTCGTCCTGGCCGCGCTCGGCCCCCCGCTCTGGGTTCTCAACGAAACCGTCGGTTCCGGCGCAACGGGCGCCAGCGCCGCGCCGGTGGGAGCCGGGGATGATCTTCAGGCGGCGCTCGAGGCCCGCGTGGCGCAGTTGCGGGCGGATACCGGGCTGACCGCGGTGGCCGCCGCGGTGGCCGTCGACGGACGGCTCGCGGCGATCGCCGCCGCCGGGGAGCGCCGGCGCGGCGGCCGAATCCCGGTGACCGTCGACGACCGCTGGCACGTCGGCTCCGTCACCAAGTCGATGACGGCCACGCTGCTGGCGGCGCTCGAAGAAGACGGGCTGCTCACTGCCGACGACCCGCTGCCGGCGCTGCTGCCGGACGTCGAGATGGCCGACGGCTGGCGCGCGTGCACGCTGCATCATCTGCTGACCCACACCGCCGGCGCCCGCGCCAACCTGCCGTTCCGCTACTTCGACGTCTGGCCCGACACCGCTGCGGAACTCGCCGCCGAACGACGCAGCGTCGTAGCCGCCATGCTCGCGGACGAGCCCGAATCCCCCTGCGGCGAGCGCTACGCGTACTCCAACGTCGGCTATACCGTTGCGGGCCACGTCGCCGAGACGGTCGCCGGCGCGCCCTATGAAACGTTGATGCGGAACCGCGTGTTCGCGCCGCTCGCCCTGACGAGCGCAGGCTTCGGCCCGCCCCGGGGCGCGCGCCCGGACCAGGAGCCGGTGGGGCACCGCGTCTGGTTCCGCCGCCGGTTCCCCGTCGACCCCTTCGAGACGCGCGCCGACAACACCCCGCTGGTGGCGCCGGCGGGGACCGTCCACATGACGGTCGGCGACCTCGCGCGCTACGGCGCCGCGCACCTCGCCGGCGAGCAGGGCGCCGAGCCGGTTCTGCTGGCCCCGTCGAGCTGGCGGCGATTGCACGCGCCGTTTCGCGACGACTACGCCCGTGGCTGGATCCGGTGGGAACGCGACTGGGCCGGCGGGTCCGTCATCTGGCACAACGGATCCAATACTTTCTGGTACGCATTGCTGATGCTGTTGCCGGCGCGGAACATGACCCTGGCGTTCGTGACCAACGACGGCGCGCTGCGGGCGGCCGAAACCGCGTTCGTCACGCTCGCCCTCGAGTTGAGCGGGATGGAATGATCGCGCCGCCGAGCCGGCCGGCGCCGAGCGCCGCCCACAGGCTCCACACGAATCATCGTTGTCAACCTGCATACGCCGGCGTCAGGAAAACCCGAAAGAAATGGAACGCGCGATCCGAAATCGCGCCGCGGCTTCCTCGCCGGCGTCTTCCACCGCGATAGCTGCGATCTCGCGGAACAGGCGGCGCAGCGGATTCGGCTCGCCGGGCGCTCGGGCGACGAAGCCGTGCACCAGCACGCTGTTGTTGCGCAGGGTCGGCTTGAGCAGCGCTTCCTGCTCGAACTGCAGGAGCCGTTCGGCCAGCGGGTCGCCGCATTCCTTGAGAATACGCGCAACCTGTTGTCTGGCGGCTTGCAGCTTGTCGCCGCGGCCCTTGCCGATCGGGTCTTGGCCCTTCTTGGCGATCTTGCGCTGTACGGCCTGCACGGCCCGATGCGCTCCATCCAGATCCCCGGAGTCGAGGCTCCGATCGAACAGACGGGCCTGGCCCAGCAGTTCGAGCGCGCGGTACGCGCGAACGAGGGCGTCCTCATGCTGGCCGTGGCGAATGCGGCGCTCGCCGTTCGCAATCAGGTCGATGACGAGCCGGCGCAGACGGGCGGCCATCGCCCTGTGATCCGAGCGCGCCGGCTCGCGTTCGAGATCGCGCACCCAGCCGCGCATCCGCTCCGTCGGCCAGAGCTCCGTCCACTCGCTTGACGGAGGTTCGCCTGCGTCGATTTTCACAGCCGATGCATAGTCGAGGCGATCCCACGCCGCGTAGAACCGCGCAGTGGTGCGAACCGCCCGCGCCGCGTGCAGGAAATCGTCCGGATAGAGCCGTGCGAGCGGGGCGTCAGGATCGGGCAACGCGGTCGCCACGGCGGCGAAAGCGCCGCGCCGCATGTGCTCGCGCGCCAGATCCAGCCGGCGGTGGCCGTCCACGGCGGTCGCCCGAATCTCGCGGACCTGCTCCGAGCCGGGCTCGACCATGCCGCGCCGGTCGCGCCGGCCCGTGATGTAGCGCAGACGCGGCACTGCGCGGCGGGTGGCCACCAGGACCAGCGCGGCGCTCATCGCCTTGGTCCCGCGAGTGAAGTCGACGACCACGTCCTGGGGCGCGAAGTCGTCCAGGACCGTCGCCAGCACGTGGTCGAAGTGGGCGTAGGCGGCGTCCGCGTCGTTCTCGTCTCCGGCCGGCAACGGCGCGACGTCCACCTCGGCGCCGTTGATCTGGTCTTGAAGCGCCCAGGCGAACTCTTCGGTCACCCGAGACGGCAGCAGCACCACCCTGACCCAGGCTTCGGTCGCAATGGACTTCCGCAACGGTGTGAACAGCGTCTCCTCGACCCGGTCGACGTCGCCGGTCCCGACCGTCATGATCAGAGCGCGGCCCTTCCGCATCATCCGCCGCCCCCTCGCCCGGGTCGTCGCGAGCCGCGCCCGGGCCGCGAGCGACCACCCGAACCTGTCGAGCCGGCGTCGCGCGCCGTCGGCCAGCGGAACGCGATCGCGCGCGGGTTGATGGAAGCGACGACGAGACTGACGCGGTTGCCCGACGCCGCGTTACCCGGCGTGGCCGCGGTGTTCTGTATCGGCCCCTGCAACCCGCTGGGTTCGTGCTTCGCCTTCCAGCCGCCCTTCTTCGTCTTCTCGTCCAGCAGCACGGCATCGACGCGCTCGCCGGACTTCGGCAGGGCGCTCGCGGCGGCCGGGGTGTCCGTATCGGGGCCGGGCGGGACTCCGTCCCGTTTGGAGGCACGTACCCCGCGGTTGGCGTGCAGCTCCCTGCGCTTCGCCAACTCCGACTGCAACCATTCACGGAGATCACGCAGCACCCGGCGGCTGGTGTCGATGTCGGGCAGAGCCGGAGACGGGAACGCGATCATGCGCAGTGTCAAGGCATCATCGGCGCGGGGCGACAGGTGGTAGTGCACCGGGGCGGCGTAGCGTTGGTGGCCGCCCGCGGACAACCGCTTCGGCGGCCTGTGCTTGCCACGGCTCTGATGTGGCATAGGCGAATCACGCGGGCCGTGGATCTTCCGCGGCAGGCCGAGTGCGGCCTTGTCGTCCCGATGGGCGTTCTTCCGCGCGAACGCCTGGGCCGCGGAGCCGAGCTGGTCGATCGCGAACCACCAGTCCTTCCAGAGTGTTTCGACCTCCAGATCGAGCATGTCTTCGAGGCTCGACGAGATCGCCGCCGCACCGGAACGTTCGGCGATCCCGGCAGTGCGGCGAAAGGCGGCGGCGCGGCGCTTGCAGTCGTCGACGGCGGTGACGCCGGCAACCTCGACGTCGGCAAAGGACCCGAAGCCCTTCCGGGCCTTCGAGCCGACGCCGCCGTAGCGGCAGAGCAGCCAGAGCGCGGCCTCGCCCTGTCCCAGGATCTCGGCGGCCTCGATGCGCCGGTCGCCGTCCGGCAGGCGTTCCTTTCGCGCCTTCAACGTGACGGTCCAGCGCGCTCCGGGCTCTGCGTAGTGGCGCCGGCGCACTTGCCCCTTGGCCTTCTCGTCCATGCCGTAGGCGGCGTAGAAAAGACCCTGCGTCGCCTTCGAGGGAGGCCGTTCGAGATCATGCGCCCGGGCGAACTCGAGCTTCGGACGGAATCCATCCTTGAAATCGAACGGCTTGATCGCAGGGCGAACGGCGCCCTCCACGGATACCGCGAGGGCGCCGCCGTTCTCGGCATCGCCCCAGACCACCGTCTCCAGTTTCCGCAGCGCCGTCCGGTCGAGGTGGGCGGCGTGCATCGTCCGCCACCACCAGCGCAGCAGGCCGCGCAGCGTGGCGGGCCGCAGGTCACAGTCGCCGCTCTGCTGCTTCGCGCCGGCGAGGAACGCGGGCGTCGCCAGCGTGAGCGTGTGTCGCCCGATGCGCCGCGCCGTCGCGGGCGGATCGGGAGCGTCCTTCAACCGGAAACGGCCGTACCCCGCGTTGGTCTTCGCCCCTGCCCCCTCGTGGGCGAGCGCGCCCCGCAGCCATTCGAGCGCGAGCTCCGCGAGGCGTGCGCCCGCGTCGTCCGCAGCCGTCCGCGGCGACACCGCGAAGTCGAAGGTCGCGCCAGCGGGCACGGTGAGGAAATAGACCGGGACCGGGTCTTCCCAGTCCCCGGGGTCACCCTGGCCCTCGTAGTACTGCGCGTGGTGGTTGTTCACGATGTCCGGTTCGAGCGGCGGCCACGTGGTCGGCCACGCGTCGTGGAAGACCACCGCTCCCGCGAGCGAGCCGGCCGGCGCCGGCTCGCCGCCGGGCCGCCGCGGTTTGCCCGCATCGGTCGCGGGCGTCCAGCCGAACGCGGCCCGGATGCGGTCCCGCGCGGCCGCCCGATCGTCCTGGCTCACGAGCCAGATCGTCTCGGCCCAGGCGCGGGCCATGCCCTTGAGGCCGCTGCCGGGCAGACAGACGAAACCGTAGACCGGATGCAGATGGATGCCGGCGTTCTCCAGGCCGGAGGCGCGGGCGAGGTGCAGGGTCAGCGGGCCCGCGGTGGTCGCCTGAAGGTGCTGGGCGCGGAGACTGTCCAGCATCGCGGTTCGACGAGACGACAGATCGCGCAGAAGCGCCTCGCCGCGCGCCGCCGCGCATACGTGGTCGATGGCCCGCCGCTGGGCCTTCTGATCCCCGGGCGGCGACAACTTGTCGAGCTGCAACCCCGGATGGCGATCGGATACGCCGACCCGTCTCACCAGCTCGGCGCCGCCGCGCGGCAGAACGAGCTTCACGGGCGGGGCGGCCCTCTCGGTCCTCATCCGCTCGCAACTCCGCCTCGGCGAAACGACAGGGCGCCCGGGGCGCCTCCGGCCCGTGGATCAGTCTCCATCCGCTCTGAACTCCGCCTCGGCGAAACGGGTGAGCCACTGCATGTAGGCCAGGACTTCGTCCGTCGTGATCCGGAGGAAGGTCGCGTCGCTGGCCACTATCCTTTCGATCAGCGCATTCGGCGCCGGCCGGTCAGCCGCGCTGTCGGGATTCTCGCGCTTGACGAGCACCCAGTCGGCGACGTCCCGCAGAAGCGCCGTATTCGCGCTCTCCTCCTTGCCGGAACCGGCCTTGGCGCACAGGAACGCGAGCGCATGGCCGAGCCCGGCGGTCAGGATCCGCACCGGCAGCCGCTTCGCCTCACGGGCGTAGCTCGACGCCGACGGCCGGGCCTTCGGATCGTTCCTGATGCGGGCGACCGCGTCCCAAGCGTGCCGCGCGCGCCGCTGATCGAGGGTCGGTCCAGGCGCATCGCTCATCGGCCCGTCTCCTCGCCGCCGTCCATCTCGCGTCCCACGATGCGCGCGGCGCACAGCCCCTTTCCTATCGTCTGGTCCGCGCCGATCTGCACGACCGCCGGCGTCCGCTCCCGCAGGAATCGGAGCATGTCGGCGGCATCGTGCGTGGTCTCGGGGCGCCGGCTGGCCGTCGCGAGGACCACGGCGTAGAACAGCGTTTCCGGCGGCAGGAACTCCTCGTAGAACAACGCGCCATCCTTGGCCGTCTTGCGTTCGTAGTCGAGCCCCACACGCGCAATCACCTCGGTGGCGTGCCGCGCGAAATGCGTGAAGTAGTCGTCGTCCAGCACGATCAGGTTCCGCGCCAGGCGCTTGGCCGTCGCCCCGTCCGACTTCGGTATCGCGTGGTCCGCCAGCCACGCGGCGACCCCGCCGTCGTCGCCCGAGCGACGGAACTCGAACTCCTCCAGCAGCAGCCGGTCGCCGTCGATCAGGTTGTCGGACTGCCGCGGACAGGCGGCTTCACCATGCGCCGGCCGCGGCGGCTCGGGCGGCGGATTCTCGTTGCCGGCCAGGAGCTTCGCGTCGCGCCGGAGTCGATCGAGCACTGGCGGGCAGGTCACCCAGGCGAACACGCCGCGGAGCGAACGCACCGGGAAGGCGAGCAGGCGCGCGTCGGTGAAGGCGAGCGCGCCGGCGAATTCAGACACGCGCTTCGTTTCCGGACCGAACGCCTCCGGACCGAACGCCGCGAGCCACTCGTCGTCGCCCGCACCGGTTCGGCACGCGTCGCGCAGCACGCCCTTCAGGCTGGCGCCGGCAACGACCGGCCACTGCGTATGGCGTTCGCGCTGAACAGGCAGGTCCACCACGCCCATCGCCGCGCCGCCGCCCGGATGGAGCCCGGTCAGGGCGTGGATGAACAGCAGGTTCGCGTCGGACGAGTCAGGCATGGCTCCAGGCTCCTTCCACGTATGCGCCCCAGCCGAGCGCTGCATCCTCCGGTGCGCAGAGCGATCCGTTCCGGCCGTCCAGCCGAGCGCTCCCGTCGAGGAAATAGACGCTGCCCGCGGCGACGGCGAACCGGTTCGGCTTCGGCCCGTTGCGCGCGAGATCCCACCCGGAGACCGGGACGTTTCCGGGAACGGCCGCCGCCTCCAGCGGCAATTCCGGCGGGCGCCAGCCGCCGAACGGTGCGGGCGTCGTCAGCACGACGAGCCTCCCCTGCTGCCCGCCGACCTGCACGGCCGGCCACGCCGGGACGCGCGCCTTCCGAACGACCGCGCGTCTGCCTTCGCCGCCGAGGGCGAGCACGTCGTCCCCTTCCGGACAGACCGTCAGATCCGCCGGCGCGCCCACCAGTTCGACTGCAAGGGTGACGCCGGGCCGCAGACGCATCATGCGGGTGGAGTAGATCATGTCGTCGCCGGTTGTACCCGTCGCAGCGTCGATGCCGATTCCGGTGCGGTTCTCGTAGTCGAACAGCCCGGCCGCGTCGACGACGTCGTCGTCAGGCCGCGGAACGCCGCCTTCCAGAAACCGGACGAGGCCGCTCGGGCGCAGATAGCCTCCCCTCGGCTTCGCGGCGCCGCGGCTGCGCCTCCACAGCGGCCGCATGTTGTCCGCGCCCGGCCAACCGGGCAGATCGTCCGCCAGCGGGTCCAGGCGGTGCAAACAGTCCGAGTCGTCGACCTCGATGGTCGCCGGCGTCGGGACGAGCCGTTCGCCGTTCATCGAGAACCAGGGACCTCGGACGCCGAGCCGTCCGACCGCCGCCGGTCCCGGCCCCTGCTCGGCGGCGGCGTCGGCGAACGGCGTGCCCTTCCTGACCGCGGCGGCCAGCGCGCCGAAGTCGCAGCCGACGCGCCCGAGCAGCCATGTGCGCAACGCGCCGGCGACGGTCTGGGGCATCGGCAGCCCGCCACCCACCCGCGCCGCGGTGTCGAACGAACGACCGTCCCGAAAGAACAGGACGTCGAGCGGTTCCAGCTCGAGGTCGATCATCCCGGTCTGGCCGGCGGCGGGATCAGTCATCGCGGCCTCGCGCCATGAACGACGCCGCCTGACAGAGCGTGGTGAAGTCCCGCAGCACGTCTTCGGGGGCGGAGCCGGTTCGGAGATCCCCGTAGGTGTCGAACGCCCGGGGAAGGTCCAGGTCCGCGAGCGCCCCGCCGCCGGCCCGGCGGTCCACCAGACGCCCGATCTCCGATCGGACGGCCGCGCGTGGCAGCACGTCGGACGCCAAGGCCGCCGATTCGGCCCGCAGACGGTACGTCCAGCGATCGGACGCCCCGTCTGCGAACGCGCGGCGCAGCTTGTCCACCCACGGTGCGAAGGGCCAGGGACACATGGCCCGCGCGACCTCGCCGGACCGGCGCGCGGTGACGAGCGCGAGCCGGTCGCGCCCGGCCGCCTTCGCGCGGCGTTCCGCGTCTCGCGCCATGGCGAGCGCGTCGCGCAGATCCTCCCTGTAATGCACGAGCGCGACGCCGGCCGACATCGAGGCGTCCGCGCCCATCGTGATGCGCCGCCGGGTGATGCGCCGCCGGCCGCCGCAGTCCCGCCATCCGTCTTCGCCCGGATCGTCCCGGCCGGAGAACGCGTCGCGCAGGGAGCGGACGCAGGCGAACACGGTCGACACCGGGCAGAGCGCCAGCACGTCGTCGCCGCCGGAATAGATCAGGGCGCCGTGATGGTCGTCCGCCACGACGGTCGGCGCCACCTCGGTCGCAAACGTCGAGAGCGCGGCGCTGATCGCGGCGTGCAGCGCCGGCCCGACCGGACGCCTGGCGTCGAGCGCTTCCTCTGCGCCGCCGATCCCTTCGAAGTACGCGCGCAGCTTCGGATGCAGCAACCGCCGCAGCGCCGGTGTCTTCTCCCCGGCGAGCCAGCGCCCCATCTGGTCGCCGTCCATGGAGATCACCGCGTAGTAGGCCGGCGGCCGTCCGTGCGGTCCTGTTCGGGCTTCGCAGAGACGCTTCCAGAGGGGCTCCGGGACCGGCCGTTCGTGGTCGACCTCGTGCCGCCGCCGCCAGTGGAGCCACAGACCGCTCCAGTGCCCGTCGCGGCGGCGTTCTTCGTCGGGGGCGATGCCGGCGCCGGCGAGCCATTCGGCGGCGGCCACCGTCGCCGTATCGGGGAACCGCAAGTCGTCCGGCGAAAGGCCAAGTTCCGCGGCGAGCAGGGCCGGTCCCGCGAACCGTTTCGTCAACGCCACGGCGCACAACCGCTCGCGGGGCCGCAAGCGCACGCCTTCGACGGAGGTCCGTTCGGCGACCCTTTCCCAGAAGTCCCGCGACGCGCGGGATTCGGCGGGTCCCATCTGCTCCCAGCTTCCGAACAGCGTGCACTTGGCCGGTGAAGGCCCGCGGCCGGCATCGCCCGCGAGCGGTACGTGGCGCACGGCCCGGGTCGCCGCCATCAGGCGTGCGGACATCTCCATCTGCGCCTGCCAGCGGCCGGCGTGGTCCTGGCCGTAGGGCGGCCGGTGCGCGGCCGGCATCGCCCGCGACAGGTCGCGAACCTTCTGCGCGTCGGGCCATCCGGAGGCGAAGTCCGCCGCGCCGACGAGCCGCGCGAGCCGATCGTCGTCGAGTGCGTCCAACGGCGCGACCGCGCCCCTGAAATCGAGCGCGCTGTCGATCTGCGGCTCCCAGAACCGGGCCCAGTCCTGGGAGAGAGGTGCGAACGCCGGGTCGAGCCGGTGTCGCACCGCGTCGGCCAAGCGTCGCCATCCTGCCCGCGCCGCGTCGACGCAGGCATCGCGCAGGGCCGCGGCCTCGGCGCCGTCCCGGCCCCACGGCGCGACCGCGACGAAGCGGTTGGGCAACGACGGCGCCCTGCACGCGTGCCGCTCTGGACGCGGTACGCGTTCTCCGAGTCCCGCGTCCCGCCGGAGCCAGAAGTCCGCCTGCGGCGCGCCGCGCAACGTCGGATACACGAACGCCGTCGGGCCCAGCCGATCGAGGACAGGCTTCATCGCCTGGAACGCCAGCCACGACAGCAACGCGCTGCCCGACCAGAGATCGCGCACGCTGCGCGCCGCCTCGATGAACGGCTGCACCGGTCCGAGTGCGAAAGAAAGGCAGGCCGCCCCGCCGGGCGCTCCGGCGGCGTGCAAGCCGGCGGTGATGTCGACGTGCTGGAACAGCGTGTGGTCCGGAATGCGCGTATCGGCGGGAAGCCGTGCGGCATCCTCGCCGAACTCGGCTGCGATTCGGTCCGGCAGAAGTCGCCAGACCGCCAGGAACCGCTCGCGCGGCTCCGGCAAGTCGCCGACGATTTCCTCCAGCAGCGCAACCATACTGTCCGGGTCCACGCTGCCCGGCTTCAACTCGACGCAGGCGCCGCTCATCGGGTGCGCAAGCCGCAGCCCGTCCGCCGCACCGACAGCGCGTTCGCCGGCCGCCCCGGCCGTGGGCGCCGGCAGACGCTCGACGATGGCTGCCGTTCTGTCAGCGTCCGCGGCGAGCCGATGAAGGCCCTTTCGAGAGACGTCACGTCCCAACGCGGCCGAGGCGTACCGTGCGGCCCTGGATTCGTGACCCTGGATGCCGAGCGCCTTGTCGAACGGATCGTGCAGCCACGCCAGCAGCAGATCTTCCCAGTCGGTCTCCGGGAGCGCCGCGCCGGCATCCCTCGTCATTCGGCCCAGTTCTCCACGTTGAGCCCGGAAACTCTGGCGAAGTGTTTCCGGTTGTTGGTCACCAGCACGCAGCCGAGGCCGCGGGCGTGAGCCGCGATCATGGGCGTCGTTCGCTCCTATCGGCGTGCCGGCGTCCAGCAAACGGGACTGGAGCCTGGCGAATTCGTCGGCGGCAGTCGTGTCCCAGGAAAGGACCGCCTCCTGGCGCTTCGGGAACGTTCGGCGCCCAGCCGCAATTCCGCGTAGGCCACAACGGAAATTGACAGTGCGGCCGCGTGCGCCTTCTCCTGCATCGTCGCCAGGAGACCCGGGCTGCGCGACCGGATGACGTAGCTTCAGAAAACGACTCGCCCGCTCTCCATCAGCCGGGGCCGATCGGCCATGAAGTCGTCATCACAGCCTGACTGCGGCCGTTGACGAACAGCTTGGCGGTGGTCTTCATGGCCTATGTATATCACAAGCATATGCAGCCGCCGCGGTGGCGCCTCTCTATTGCGGACACGCCCATCTACCGAAAATCCGGGGACTGGAGATCGCCGCTGTGCCCGTCACGGACTCTCGAGAGCCGCCGGTTCAGCCCGTCCCGGCCGACGTCCCGCCGCTCGTGCCGGCGCGCATGGTCAACGAGTACGTCTACTGCCCGCGGCTGGCCTACCTGGAGTGGGTTCAGGGCGAATGGGCCGACTCGTCCGACACCGTCGAGGGCCGCCACGCGCACCGGCGGGTCAATCGCGAAGGCGGAAGCCTGCCGGCGGCGGCGGACGTCGAGGCCGCGGCGAAAGTGCACGCCAGATCGGTCACGCTGTCGTCCGACCGCCTCGGGATCATCGCCCGGATGGACCTCATCGAGTCGGACGGCGGCCGGGTGGCGCCGGTCGACTACAAGCGGGGCAAGCGGCCCCACGTCGAGCGCGGGGCGCACGACCCCGAGCGGGTGCAGCTTTGCGTGCAGGGCCTCATCCTGCGCGAGCACGGGTACGACTGCGCCGAAGGGGTGCTGTACTTCGTTGGCGGCCGCGAACGGGTCCGGGTGCCGTTCGACGACGATCTCGTCGCCGCCGCCACGCGGGCGATAGAAGGCCTGCGGCGCGTCGCGGCGGACGGCGCGATGCCGCCGCCCCTCGAAGACAGCCCGAAATGTCCGCGCTGCTCGCTGGTCGAAATCTGCCTGCCGGACGAAGTCAACCACCTCACTCGGCTCGACCGCCCGCCGCGTCCCATCGCCGTCCCCGTCACCGACGCGCTCCCGCTCTACGTGCAGGCGCGCCGCGCGAAGGTCGCCAAGTCGGGCGAAACCCTCGTGGTGACCGTGGACGACGAGAAGGTGGCGACCGCCCGTCTGGAGGAGACCTCGCAGGTGGTGATGATGGGCAACGTCCACCTGACGACGCCCTGCCTGCAGGAACTGATGGGCCGGGAGATCCCGGTGACGTGGCACAGCTTCGGCGGATGGTTCTACGGCCACACGATGAGCAACGGACACAAGAACGTCGAGCTGCGCACCGCCCAGTACCGGGCGAGCTTCGACGACGACGCCTGCCTGCGGTTCGCCAGGGGACTCGTGAACGCCAAGATCCAGAACTGCCGCACGCTGCTGCGCCGGAACTGGAAGCGGCCGGACAGCAGCCAGCCGGTGCTGATCGACCTGAAGAGCGACAGCCGCCGGGCCGGCCGCGCGCAGTCGCTGCCGGAGCTGCTCGGCACGGAAGGCGCCGCCGCCGCCCGCTACTTCCGGGCCTTCGGCGCCATGCTGCACGACGCCGCGCCGGGCGGGGACGGGGCGCTCGGGTTCGATTTCGAGACGCGGAACCGGCGCCCGCCGACCGATCCGGTCAACGCGCTGCTCTCGTTCGCCTATTCGCTCCTGGTCCGCTCGTGGACGGTGACGCTGGCGGCCGTCGGCTTCGACGCCTTCCGGGGCCTCTACCATCAGCCGCGCTACGGCCGGCCGGCGCTCGCACTGGACCTGATGGAGCCGTTCCGCCCCCTGGTCGCCGACTCCGTGGTGGTCCAGGCCGTCAACAACGGTGAAATCAGACTGATCGACTTCAAGAGCGCGGGCGGGAGCGTCAACCTGAGCGCCGAAGGCCGACGGCGTTTCATCGCCACCTTCGAACGGCGCCTCGGCCACCAGGTGGTCCATCCGCTGTTCGGCTACCGGGTCAGCTACCGGAGGCTCATGGAGATGCAGGCCCGGCTGTTCGGGCGCTTCCTCCTCGGCGAACTCCCCGAGTATCCGAACTTCCTGACGCGGTGACCGCGTGGAGCACCTGTACGTCGTCGTCTACGACATCGCCGACCAGAAGCGCTGGCGGCGCGTGTTCAAGCTGATGCAGGGCTACGGCGAGTGGGTCCAGCTCTCGGTCTTCCAGTGCCGCCTCCCCCGCCGCCGCCACGCCGAACTGGTTGCACGCCTTGACAACATGATCGATCATGGAGAGGACCACGTCGTGCTGGTCGACATCGGCGTCGCCGAGGGCGTCGAGCCGCGCGTGGTCAGCCTCGGCAAGACGTTCACGGCGGTGAAACGGGAGCCGGTCATCGTATGACGCCTCCCGCCGCCGCGGATCGAGCGCTCCAGTGGCGCCCAAGCGCCGGGAAGCGCTCGAAACCCGGCAGGTCCTTGACAACTGGATAGTTACGGTGAATGATCGCCGGATGCAGCAGCGTAGTTTCCGACGGCTGCGGCCTCATCGCAGCGACCACTCGCAACTCATCCTTCAAGCGCGCCCAACGCAACGCCTTGCGAGCGGTCCGTTTTCCGCAGTGATATGCTGCGGCCTCATTGAAGCGCCCAACGCAACGTTTTCCGCAGTGATATGCTGCGGCGAAGCGGTCCGTTTTCCGCAGTGATATGCTGCGGCCTCATTGAAGCTGGCGACTGGGCCGTATGCGCGCTCCCAGGCCAAGAGTTTTCCGCAGTGATATGCTGCGGCCTCATTGAAGCGAGGTTTCCCCCGGCCGTCCATACGCCCGCTCCCCGGGTTTTCCGCAGTGATATGCTGCGGCCTCATTGAAGCCGCCGGCGCCGGCGATCGTCAGCGCGCTGGCGCTGGGTTTTCCGCAGTGATATGCTGCGGCCTCATTGAAGCGGCGGCGCGTCGAGCTGCTCGATCGCCGAGTCCCCGACGTTTTCCGCAGTGATATGCTGCGGCCTCATTGAAGCTCGGAAGCTGCGTCCGCAGATCGAGCCGTGTCGGGCGCGTTTTCCGCAGTGATATGCTGCGGCCTCATTGAAGCGCCGACCGAGCCTCTATTCCCGGCGCGGGGGTCTACGTTTTCCGCAGTGATATGCTGCGGCCTCATTGAAGCATCGTCGCCACCTGATCCACTGTGACCCCCCGCGCCCGGTTTTCCGCAGTGATATGCTGCGGCCTCATTGAAGCGCGGCCGACCAGCTCGTGCTGGCCTGGCACGTCGCGTTTTCCGCAGTGATATGCTGCGGCCTCATTGAAGCGAGGATCCTGCTGTTGCCGCCGCCGACGGCGAGCCCCGTGTTTTCCGCAGTGATATGCTGCGGCCTCATTGAAGCAGCTGCGTCGAGACCTCCGCCGTGCTCCCGGTGACTGTTTTCCGCAGTGATATGCTGCGGCCTCATTGAAGCATCGCGTTCGTGGCGCGCCGGGACCTGCGGACGGCGTTTTCCGCAGTGATATGCTGCGGCCTCATTGAAGCCCCAGCGGCGACGCGAGAGGTCGTCGGCTGGAGCGCCTGGTTTTCCGCAGTGATATGCTGCGGCCTCATTGAAGCAGGCAGCGGCGGCACAGCCGCTCGTCGCCGGTCCACGTTTTCCGCAGTGATATGCTGCGGCCTCATTGAAGCGCGGTTGCCGAAACCGACATGCTCAGCAGCGAGACGTTTTCCGCAGTGATATGCTGCGGCCTCATTGAAGCCGCCGGCGCCGGCGATCGTCAGCGCGCTGGTCCTCGCGTTTTCCGCAGTGATATGCTGCGGCCTCATTGAAGCGCGCAGATCCATGCTGCAGATCACTCTAGCCGGTCGGTTTTCCGCAGTGATATGCTGCGGCCTCATTGAAGCTACTTTACCCCCCCCCCCCCCCCCCCCCGCGCGGCGGACCGGTTTTCCGCAGTGATATGCTGCGGCCTCATTGAAGCGATCGCGACCAGGCCAGATCCGGCCGCAGATGGACCGTTTTCCGCAGTGATATGCTGCGGCCTCATTGAAGCCGCGCCCGCGTCGACCGCGCTAATCGCTCGAACCCGGCGTTTTCCGCAGTGATATGCTGCGGCCTCATTGAAGCGCCCCCGCCAGGGTCAGCACGTCGGCGGCGGCGGCGGGTTTTCCGCAGTGATATGCTGCGGCCTCATTGAAGCGGCCACGTCGACGGCCTGCACGCGACGACCGTTGCCGGTTTTCCGCAGTGATATGCTGCGGCCTCATTGAAGCGATATCCGGCAGCACGCGGCCTTCCAAGTTGATGCCGTTTTCCGCAGTGATATGCTGCGGCCTCATTGAAGCGCCGCCGCCGCCGCGCGCAGCCTCCGCACGTCGCCGGCGTGTTTTCCGCAGTGATATGCTGCGGCCTCATTGAAGCACGCCGGAGGCCTGCGCCGCGTCCAGGCGGCCCTGGAGTTTTCCGCAGTGATATGCTGCGGCCTCATTGAAGCGCGCGCCCGACGGCGTCGGCCATCCCGCCGATCCCGCCGTTTTCCGCAGTGATATGCTGCGGCCTCATTGAAGCAATGAGGCCGCAGCAACGGGCTGCGGAAAACCTGGGTTTTCCGCAGTGATATGCTGCGGCCTCATTGAAGCGGGAGCTGCGCCGGCAGGTCCGCATCCAGGTGGACGGGTTTTCCGCAGTGATATGCTGCGGCCTCATTGAAGCTCGGCGATCGGCTCAGTGAGCCGCAGCAGTCGGCCGCCGCGTTTTCCGCAGTGATATGCTGCGGCCTCATTGAAGCCGGGCGCCGGGTCGAACATCGCCCGTCTCACCGGATCTGGTTTTCCGCAGTGATATGCTGCGGCCTCATTGAAGCGCCTCGGTGACCTGAGACTCGATCACGGGCGGCGTGAAGTTTTCCGCAGTGATATGCTGCGGCCTCATTGAAGCCCGACCGATGTCATCGAGCGCAGGCGGCCGGCCGTGCGTTTTCCGCAGTGATATGCTGCGGCCTCATTGAAGCCAGCGCATCCCACGCGCCGTCCCACCGGCGCACGTGGTTTTCCGCAGTGATATGCTGCGGCCTCATTGAAGCAAGCACCGGCTGGCCGCGCAGCCACGCCCGGATCTCCCGTTTTCCGCAGTGATATGCTGCGGCCTCATTGAAGCTTCGATACGGACGAGGCGGAATCCGACGCCTCGTCGTTTTCCGCAGTGATATGCTGCGGCCTCATTGAAGCTCGCCGCCGCCGCCGCCGTGGTCGTCCGACCCCGGCGTTTTCCGCAGTGATATGCTGCGGCCTCATTGAAGCACGCCGGCGACGTCGTCGACGAACGCCGCCTCATCCACGAGTTTTCCGCAGTGATATGCTGCGGCCTCATTGAAGCGATGAGGTTACACGGTCCGGGCCGCCCGACACGTTGACCGGTTTTCCGCAGTGATATGCTGCGGCCTCATTGAAGCGTCTGTATGTTCTGCGCCACTCACTCCGGCGAGAGCGGTTTTCCGCAGTGATATGCTGCGGCCTCATTGAAGCATGAGCGGGGCATCCGGACAGACGGCACGCTGCTGGGTTTTCCGCAGTGATATGCTGCGGCCTCATTGAAGCGTGGCGCGCACCAGTGACGGCTTGGTCGTCAAGCGGCGTTTTCCGCAGTGATATGCTGCGGCCTCATTGAAGCGTGCGCCTGCAGACGGATGCCCGCATCACCGATCCGACGTTTTCCGCAGTGATATGCTGCGGCCTCATTGAAGCCGCTGGGCGGGCGTCAGGCGCCCGCCGGCGATGGCGGGTTTTCCGCAGTGATATGCTGCGGCCTCATTGAAGCATCCATAGCGCGCTCCGCCCTGCGGGGGGCGGCGTGTTTTCCGCAGTGATATGCTGCGGCCTCATTGAAGCGTGCCGCCCACCAGCGCCGGGATCGCCATCGTCACGGTCGTTTTCCGCAGTGATATGCTGCGGCCTCATTGAAGCGGCGACGACCAGGGCGTGCCAGCCGACCTGCACCAGGTTTTCCGCAGTGATATGCTGCGGCCTCATTGAAGCTACCCCGGCGGCGGCGTGACCTGCGCCGCGTCCGCCGTTTTCCGCAGTGATATGCTGCGGCCTCATTGAAGCGCGGCTGCGCTCGGTCGCTTCGCCATAGACGCGGTGGTTTTCCGCAGTGATATGCTGCGGCCTCATTGAAGCGAAGGGAGGTCCCGGCGGGTGATTCTCATGACGCGGTTTTCCGCAGTGATATGCTGCGGCCTCATTGAAGCTTCAGGCGAGAGTCCGCCGTACTTCTCACGCATGGCGTTTTCCGCAGTGATATGCTGCGGCCTCATTGAAGCAAGGTTCGTGACCTCGCCGGCGTCAAGCGTTCCTTCAGGGTTTTCCGCAGTGATATGCTGCGGCCTCATTGAAGCCAAGTACCGTCATCATCTTGCTGAGCTCGTTCTTGAACGTTTTCCGCAGTGATATGCTGCGGCCTCATTGAAGCGCCCTCGAGCTGGCGGCTCGGCCGCACGTCCGGCCGTTTTCCGCAGTGATATGCTGCGGCCTCATTGAAGCTTCGCCGGCGCGGGCGCGCCGTGGCGGCGGCCTCATAGTTTTCCGCAGTGATATGCTGCGGCCTCATTGAAGCGCGCGCTCGGCGGCGCCGAGCTCCGTCGATAATCGGCGTTTTCCGCAGTGATATGCTGCGGCCTCATTGAAGCGGGAGGGACACGGATTCGAGGCTCCCCGCGTAGCCGCGTTTTCCGCAGTGATATGCTGCGGCCTCATTGAAGCCTGCTAGCGAGCAGCCCTTTAGGTTAGTATACCACCCCGTTTTCCGCAGTGATATGCTGCGGCCTCATTGAAGCGCGGCGGCGGAAGCGGCGCAAGCTTAGCGGGCGGCGTTTTCCGCAGTGATATGCTGCGGCCTCATTGAAGCACCGAGGCCGCAGCGTGGCTGCGGCGCCAGAACGCTCGTTTTCCGCAGTGATATGCTGCGGCCTCATTGAAGCAGCATCTGGCTCAGATCGAGCAGGTACCACGGCGTCGTTTTCCGCAGTGATATGCTGCGGCCTCATTGAAGCTCGACGGAGCCCGGCGCCGGCGGGCGCGAGAAGCTGGAGTTTTCCGCAGTGATATGCTGCGGCCTCATTGAAGCGTATCCGCCGGCCGCCCACGGCCGGCGGTGCAGGAGTTTTCCGCAGTGATATGCTGCGGCCTCATTGAAGCGCGCATTCGTTGTAGCTCTTCCCAAGCTCGAGCATCGCGTTTTCCGCAGTGATATGCTGCGGCCTCATTGAAGCCGCGCGCAGGCGGACGAGCTCGCCCGGCTCGTGCGGGTTTTCCGCAGTGATATGCTGCGGCCTCATTGAAGCGAGGGGGGGGGGGGGGGCTGCTGGGGGGGATGAGATCGAGTTTTCCGCAGTGATATGCTGCGGCCTCATTGAAGCCTGCGCTCGAAGGTCCGGGCGGCCGACGCGATGAGCGTTTTCCGCAGTGATATGCTGCGGCCTCATTGAAGCTGCGCGCGGACCACCACCCGCCGCGCCTGGGTCTCCGGTTTTCCGCAGTGATATGCTGCGGCCTCATTGAAGCTTGCTGAACGAGATTAGCCAGTATGTATGGGATGAGAGTTTTCCGCAGTGATATGCTGCGGCCTCATTGAAGCGAGGCGGTCGCGCAGCTGCAGGCGCTGGGGCTGCGCGTTTTCCGCAGTGATATGCTGCGGCCTCATTGAAGCGTCCGGCGGGCCGGCCGAGCCCGGTCGGCGCCGCCGTTTTCCGCAGTGATATGCTGCGGCCTCATTGAAGCGACGGTTCGTTCGATGTCGAGTCGTCGTCGTTCGCCGGGCGTTTTCCGCAGTGATATGCTGCGGCCTCATTGAAGCGGCCCCACGACGCGAGCGTTCTGGCGCCGCAGCCACGCGTTTTCCGCAGTGATATGCTGCGGCCTCATTGAAGCGCCGTGTATGGCGACCCGGGCGGCTACACCGTGGTGCGTTTTCCGCAGTGATATGCTGCGGCCTCATTGAAGCTCTTTTATCCTCCGCCGCGTCGTGTGGCGCGGCGGCGTTTTCCGCAGTGATATGCTGCGGCCTCATTGAAGCGCGTTCAGGACGCCGATCGCCAGATTCTCGACCGTCCGTTTTCCGCAGTGATATGCTGCGGCCTCATTGAAGCCTGGGCAGGGGTTGCTCCTTTCGGCGCCGCACTGGATCGTTTTCCGCAGTGATATGCTGCGGCCTCATTGAAGCACGCGGATGCAGGCCGAGCAGGCAGAGGCGCGCGCGTTTTCCGCAGTGATATGCTGCGGCCTCATTGAAGCTCGGGGGCGGCGACGCGGGTGGCCACGGCGATCGCCGTTTTCCGCAGTGATATGCTGCGGCCTCATTGAAGCCCCCGGGCGCGCTTCAGGTCCCGGTCGAACTGCGCGTGTTTTCCGCAGTGATATGCTGCGGCCTCATTGAAGCAACAAGAGCGCGCGAAAAGCGCGCTCCTGCGACGGGAGTTTTCCGCAGTGATATGCTGCGGCCTCATTGAAGCGCCGCCTCGGCGACGTCGTGGGCGGCGTCGGGCGCGGCGTTTTCCGCAGTGATATGCTGCGGCCTCATTGAAGCGTATTGTGCGGCATGGACATGGAGATCCGAGTCGAGTTTTCCGCAGTGATATGCTGCGGCCTCATTGAAGCTCCAACCTACTGAGCGGCCTGCGGCGCACGACTTCGTGTTTTCCGCAGTGATATGCTGCGGCCTCATTGAAGCGCCTCGCATCGGTGGAACGACGAGGTGGTATCTCTGGGTTTTCCGCAGTGATATGCTGCGGCCTCATTGAAGCGGGCGATGATGGTGACATGATGGTCGTCGATCTGTATGTTTTCCGCAGTGATATGCTGCGGCCTCATTGAAGCAGCACCATCGCGCTGCCGACGCTGCCGACGGGCGGGAGTTTTCCGCAGTGATATGCTGCGGCCTCATTGAAGCGACGGCGTGCGCAAGATCATCAGCGACACCGGCGTCGTGTTTTCCGCAGTGATATGCTGCGGCCTCATTGAAGCCTTCGGCGTCTCTGCGATGGCTTGCCGGCCGGCTCCGGTGTTTTCCGCAGTGATATGCTGCGGCCTCATTGAAGCTCATTGTCCCCTCCAGGGCTTGCCCGCCGGACCATCCGTTTTCCGCAGTGATATGCTGCGGCCTCATTGAAGCCGCGCCGTGAGCGTGAGGTCGTGGTGGCCCGCCGCCGTTTTCCGCAGTGATATGCTGCGGCCTCATTGAAGCAGCGCCGCGCTGACGGCCGCCGTCAGCGCGGTCTCGGGCGTTTTCCGCAGTGATATGCTGCGGCCTCATTGAAGCCAGCACCGGCCGGCCGCGCAGCCACACCCGGATCTCCGTTTTCCGCAGTGATATGCTGCGGCCTCATTGAAGCCCTACGGCCGGGGATGGGAATGGAGGGCATGATGCCTGTTTTCCGCAGTGATATGCTGCGGCCTCATTGAAGCACCACCGTCGACTCCGCCGCCGCCGTCGCCGCCGTCGTGTTTTCCGCAGTGATATGCTGCGGCCTCATTGAAGCACGAGCGATCCGAGTCGGTGCGGGCGGTCCGACGCGGGTTTTCCGCAGTGATATGCTGCGGCCTCATTGAAGCCGCGACGCCTACGATCAGGCCGATTTCACGATGGAGTTTTCCGCAGTGATATGCTGCGGCCTCATTGAAGCACACACCGGACATGGGCGCGTATACTCCGGACATGATGTTTTCCGCAGTGATATGCTGCGGCCTCATTGAAGCGTTCCGCTCCGGCGCTTGGGCTGCGACGCTCCGGCGTTTTCCGCAGTGATATGCTGCGGCCTCATTGAAGCAGGGGCGGGATAAAAAAGCCTGATATGCGTCCTCGGTTTTCCGCAGTGATATGCTGCGGCCTCATTGAAGCTTCATCGGGTGTCCGCCCGAGCTGCTGCCCGGTAGCGTTTTCCGCAGTGATATGCTGCGGCCTCATTGAAGCACCTCGGCGTCGGCGCCGCCGCCGGCGCCGTGGATGTTTTCCGCAGTGATATGCTGCGGCCTCATTGAAGCACTGTGGAGCGCCGGCCAGTCTGCGGCTTCGCCGGCGTTTTCCGCAGTGATATGCTGCGGCCTCATTGAAGCAATGAGGCCGCGCCGGTCCGGAAACTCAGAGCAATTGTTTTCCGCAGTGATATGCTGCGGCCTCATTGAAGCGAATCGCCAGGTCACTTCGGCGCCGGGCCAGACGATGTTTTCCGCAGTGATATGCTGCGGCCTCATTGAAGCCCGGGACGGCCGGTCCGGACGGGCTCCGGCAGCCGGGGTTTTCCGCAGTGATATGCTGCGGCCTCATTGAAGCGTGTAGACGCTCGACGTGCGGCCGGTCGGCTCGGTGGTTTTCCGCAGTGATATGCTGCGGCCTCATTGAAGCTTGTGGAATTTTGTATTCAGTCTTAGGCATTTCTATTACACGTTTTCCGCAGTGATATGCTGCGGCCTCATTGAAGCAGCCCAGGCGAATTACAGGTTGTATCTAAGAATACGCGTTTTCCGCAGTGATATGCTGCGGCCTCATTGAAGCCCGCCGCGATGCGCGCATCCACCTGCGGACCGCCGAGTTTTCCGCAGTGATATGCTGCGGCCTCATTGAAGCACGGCGCTCGAGGCCGCGTACGCGGATTTTCTCTCCCGTTTTCCGCAGTGATATGCTGCGGCCTCATTGAAGCGTCGGCGCGGACCCGAACGCCTCCTGCCAATCCGTCGGGTTTTCCGCAGTGATATGCTGCGGCCTCATTGAAGCTATCCGCCGGCCGCCCACGGCCGGCGGTGCAGGACGAGTTTTCCGCAGTGATATGCTGCGGCCTCATTGAAGCCGCCCCGGCGGGCGCGCGCAGATCTCCCACGCCGGGTTTTCCGCAGTGATATGCTGCGGCCTCATTGAAGCGAGCTCGCGATTGAGGAGAGGACGGCGAAGTGCGACCCAGTTTTCCGCAGTGATATGCTGCGGCCTCATTGAAGCTATATGACCCGTCCCAGTGCCGCACCATCTCCACCCGTTTTCCGCAGTGATATGCTGCGGCCTCATTGAAGCGTCGGCGGGCGCTGGCGTACGGTGACCGCCGACGTGCGGTTTTCCGCAGTGATATGCTGCGGCCTCATTGAAGCTCTACACGAAAAAGTAGAACAATTGAAAGAAGAAATAAGTTTTCCGCAGTGATATGCTGCGGCCTCATTGAAGCAACGAGGCCTCCTGGAAGCTCTCCAGGTCGCCGAGCGTTTTCCGCAGTGATATGCTGCGGCCTCATTGAAGCGCCTGCAGCCTCTGGCGGCCGCGCCACGGCTGGTACGTTTTCCGCAGTGATATGCTGCGGCCTCATTGAAGCCGGACGTGCGCCCGGAACCGGTAAAGGCTGGCGTATCGTTTTCCGCAGTGATATGCTGCGGCCTCATTGAAGCGCCATGCAGCCCGCGCACCTGGGACGCGGCACGGGCACGTTTTCCGCAGTGATATGCTGCGGCCTCATTGAAGCGGCCCGGCCGCCGTCCACGGTCGCCGGGCTGCAGGTGCGTTTTCCGCAGTGATATGCTGCGGCCTCATTGAAGCACTCCAAGCCACGGCCCTGCCATTACACGCGATGGGATGTTTTCCGCAGTGATATGCTGCGGCCTCATTGAAGCAACTGCACAATGTGCAAGAGCAGGGCCAGCCGCGGGGTTTTCCGCAGTGATATGCTGCGGCCTCATTGAAGCGCGAGCTCGTCGGCCTCGGGGCGATCCTCGGGGGGCGGTTTTCCGCAGTGATATGCTGCGGCCTCATTGAAGCCGCCGGCATGGGGAGTACATCATCCGCGTCGGCGTGCGCGTTTTCCGCAGTGATATGCTGCGGCCTCATTGAAGCGGAGCCCGGGCCGCGCCGCGCCGCGCCTGGCGTTCGAGTTTTCCGCAGTGATATGCTGCGGCCTCATTGAAGCATCGGGGGCGGCAGCGCCTGGATCCGGCCCATCCGGTTTTCCGCAGTGATATGCTGCGGCCTCATTGAAGCCCGGGCAGGAGTCCGGCCGCCGGAGCGGCGCCTGAGGTTTTCCGCAGTGATATGCTGCGGCCTCATTGAAGCAGCCCGGCGGCATCGGGGATGTCGCCGGGCGACCAGGGTTTTCCGCAGTGATATGCTGCGGCCTCATTGAAGCGTCGGCCGCCCGATCGGGGCCGAGCGCGTCGACCCAGTTTTCCGCAGTGATATGCTGCGGCCTCATTGAAGCGTGCTGCTGCTGCTGCTGCTGCTGCTGCTGAGAAGAGTGGTTTTCCGCAGTGATATGCTGCGGCCTCATTGAAGCGCGATCAGGGTCCCCAGGTCCGCCCCCGCCGCCCCGTGTTTTCCGCAGTGATATGCTGCGGCCTCATTGAAGCGGCACTGGAGTTCGTATTTCATGCAGACTCATTATTCTTGTTTTCCGCAGTGATATGCTGCGGCCTCATTGAAGCTCCTCGGTCGCATCTAGCAAACATGGGCTCTCGCCCGTTTTCCGCAGTGATATGCTGCGGCCTCATTGAAGCTAGTCGCCGCCGCGCCACACGACGCGGCGGAGGAGTTTTCCGCAGTGATATGCTGCGGCCTCATTGAAGCACCGCCGCCTCCGGCGGTGAGCTATCGGCCCTGGACGTTTTCCGCAGTGATATGCTGCGGCCTCATTGAAGCGTAATGAGCATCCTTTCCGTATCACCGGCATTACTCGTTTTCCGCAGTGATATGCTGCGGCCTCATTGAAGCTTCTTCATCCGCCCTTCACGTCCCCCCTCGGGTCGTGTTTTCCGCAGTGATATGCTGCGGCCTCATTGAAGCGATCGAGATCTGCGGCGGGCGCGAGGGAAGCTGAAGCGGTTTTCCGCAGTGATATGCTGCGGCCTCATTGAAGCCCTGGTGGTCTCCCCGTCGTCCCATCCGCCGCCGCCGTTTTCCGCAGTGATATGCTGCGGCCTCATTGAAGCCCGATCAGGGTCCCCAGGTCCTCCCCCGCCGCCCCGTACGTTTTCCGCAGTGATATGCTGCGGCCTCATTGAAGCACAGTGGATGGCCCGCGCGGATGGTCCGGCGGGCCCTGGTTTTCCGCAGTGATATGCTGCGGCCTCATTGAAGCTTTTGGTATTATGCGGCATGGAAATCCGAATCCGAGGTTTTCCGCAGTGATATGCTGCGGCCTCATTGAAGCGAATTGTTGGACTAGTTACAGAAGGCGTATGCATTACGTTTTCCGCAGTGATATGCTGCGGCCTCATTGAAGCATGCTGATGAGTAAGAAGTTTCTGAATTGCTTGTGGTTGTTTTCCGCAGTGATATGCTGCGGCCTCATTGAAGCATACTAACAGCCCTTCGGGAAGTATGTTATTCCTTGTTTTCCGCAGTGATATGCTGCGGCCTCATTGAAGCTGCGCCGGCGCGGGCGCGCCGTGGCGGCGGCCTCATAGTTTTCCGCAGTGATATGCTGCGGCCTCATTGAAGCAGGTTTGCGAAAGATCGGGGCGCTAGTGATGCGAGAGGTTTTCCGCAGTGATATGCTGCGGCCTCATTGAAGCAGGCTCTCGATCGAGATGGAGGCGGAGGCGGACAGTTTTCCGCAGTGATATGCTGCGGCCTCATTGAAGCCTCGGCGCGCGCGTGAACTGGCTGTTGCGCCATCGTGTTTTCCGCAGTGATATGCTGCGGCCTCATTGAAGCCGGATCAGCATCACACCGCCTCCCCGTCGTGACAGCGTTTTCCGCAGTGATATGCTGCGGCCTCATTGAAGCCTGTCCGCCTCCGCCTCTCGGCCCATCTCGATCGAGTTTTCCGCAGTGATATGCTGCGGCCTCATTGAAGCATATAGTTTTCTATCGATTTTACCGTAGAGTATTCTAGTTTTCCGCAGTGATATGCTGCGGCCTCATTGAAGCGGCGGGATTCGATTTTCATTTCGGAGATTTCGACCTCGTTTTCCGCAGTGATATGCTGCGGCCTCATTGAAGCGGATGCGGCCGGTGGCCGCACGCACGGCGCCGACCTGCGTTTTCCGCAGTGATATGCTGCGGCCTCATTGAAGCCGAATTTGTATTTCTGGCGGCCGGGGCGCTTTCCGGGTTTTCCGCAGTGATATGCTGCGGCCTCATTGAAGCGCCGAGCCAGGCGGATCCAGACCGCCGCCGGCCATCTAGTTTTCCGCAGTGATATGCTGCGGCCTCATTGAAGCCTGATGACGCTGGACACCGGCGCCGGGATCGTAACGTTTTCCGCAGTGATATGCTGCGGCCTCATTGAAGCTTCCGGCGCTCCGGGAGGTGACAAAGGATATCGACGCGGGTTTTCCGCAGTGATATGCTGCGGCCTCATTGAAGCGACCGGCTCGCCCGGCCGCGTGTTGCGGCGGATGCGGGTTTTCCGCAGTGATATGCTGCGGCCTCATTGAAGCCGGAACGAACCTCGCCGGCCGCGATCCCTCAGCCGGGAGTTTTCCGCAGTGATATGCTGCGGCCTCATTGAAGCCCGCCGGCGTCGGCGGTTGAGGCTGAACGGCGCCGGGTTTTCCGCAGTGATATGCTGCGGCCTCATTGAAGCTCCGGACAGGGCGCCGTCAAGCGCATCGATCGCATGTTTTCCGCAGTGATATGCTGCGGCCTCATTGAAGCAAACGAAGCCCTTCTGTTATTACCAGAGAAAAGGAGTTTTCCGCAGTGATATGCTGCGGCCTCATTGAAGCGATCCGGTCCTGGCGCTGGATGACCACCTTCAAGCGTTTTCCGCAGTGATATGCTGCGGCCTCATTGAAGCGCCACCGCGCCGCAGCCCGTCGCGCAGTCCGCCGTATGTTTTCCGCAGTGATATGCTGCGGCCTCATTGAAGCTGCAGAGTCAGATGACCGTTTGATTTTAGCGCCCCGTTTTCCGCAGTGATATGCTGCGGCCTCATTGAAGCCCGACTGGACAAAAATTCGTGACTTCTATCAGGGAGAGTTTTCCGCAGTGATATGCTGCGGCCTCATTGAAGCGGCCGCCGCGGCGGCGGCGGCGGCGGCGAGAGGAAGTTTTCCGCAGTGATATGCTGCGGCCTCATTGAAGCATCGGCAAGATGCATGACATGGGCGTCGACCCGATGTTTTCCGCAGTGATATGCTGCGGCCTCATTGAAGCAGGTCGACCCAGAGGTACTCCGGCGGGTTCGTCGTTCCGTTTTCCGCAGTGATATGCTGCGGCCTCATTGAAGCGAGGCGCCCGGCGGGTGGCACGACCGGTGGGTGGTGGTTTTCCGCAGTGATATGCTGCGGCCTCATTGAAGCACGACTTTTCGCGCCGCGGCATCCAGCGTCGGCGGCACCGTTTTCCGCAGTGATATGCTGCGGCCTCATTGAAGCTCGCCGACGAACTCGATCTGCATGCCGTCCGGGAGAAGTTTTCCGCAGTGATATGCTGCGGCCTCATTGAAGCTTGGTAGTGCGTTGTCTGGTAGTTCAATGAGATTGGGCGTTTTCCGCAGTGATATGCTGCGGCCTCATTGAAGCCACAGTAAAAGTCAAGTCATCATAGCCAAACTTTCCAAGTTTTCCGCAGTGATATGCTGCGGCCTCATTGAAGCATTCTTCCATCAGGGTCACCACCTAACGGGTGTGTGAGTTTTCCGCAGTGATATGCTGCGGCCTCATTGAAGCTGTGTTTCGGTCGAAAAGGCTGTCAGAATCAGTAAAGTTTTCCGCAGTGATATGCTGCGGCCTCATTGAAGCCGGCACGATCCCGCCGGATGGCGGCCGTGCCTGCGCGTTTTCCGCAGTGATATGCTGCGGCCTCATTGAAGCGTTTCACCATTCACAATGAATGGTTCCACCGTCGCGTGTTTTCCGCAGTGATATGCTGCGGCCTCATTGAAGCGATGTAGAAGCTTTTATGGATACTGATGCAATACAAGTTTTCCGCAGTGATATGCTGCGGCCTCATTGAAGCGGCCAGCCCGACAGCTCACACATTGCCGGCCATTGCGTTTTCCGCAGTGATATGCTGCGGCCTCATTGAAGCTGCTTGTGACTCTCTGTAATTCTCCGCAGACAGTGAAGTTTTCCGCAGTGATATGCTGCGGCCTCATTGAAGCTGATGCTTCTACGTTCATTGAGTGGGGAGTCTGGTGGTTTTCCGCAGTGATATGCTGCGGCCTCATTGAAGCTATATGTTTGCCGGAGGCAAACTTTTGGTTTTTACCGCGTTTTCCGCAGTGATATGCTGCGGCCTCATTGAAGCATGGCGAACACGCCCGAGACGGCGCGCGCGGAGGGCGACGTTTTCCGCAGTGATATGCTGCGGCCTCATTGAAGCTCTTGTAAAGAATTTATGGTCAAAGGCAATTTTTAAGTTTTCCGCAGTGATATGCTGCGGCCTCATTGAAGCTCAGCATCATCAGGAACTTATCGCAGAGCATCAGCCCATGTTTTCCGCAGTGATATGCTGCGGCCTCATTGAAGCAGCCCGCTCGACCCCGACCAGGCCATTGCCTCCTGCTGTTTTCCGCAGTGATATGCTGCGGCCTCATTGAAGCTGGAGGACTGGCGGGCGGTTTCAGGACCATCTGGCAGTTTTCCGCAGTGATATGCTGCGGCCTCATTGAAGCTAGCGCTGCGCGGAAACGAACCCCTGCTCGTTCGCCCGGTTTTCCGCAGTGATATGCTGCGGCCTCATTGAAGCCTCCGCCGGCGATAAGAGGGGTTCGCGCTCACTGGCCGTTTTCCGCAGTGATATGCTGCGGCCTCATTGAAGCGACATCATCCCGCCCATGCCCTGCATCCGGCCCTCTAGTTTTCCGCAGTGATATGCTGCGGCCTCATTGAAGCCGCCCCGCGATCCCGTGGCATGTCGGCGCGCACGTGGTTTTCCGCAGTGATATGCTGCGGCCTCATTGAAGCAACAGCATGTTGAAAACCTGTTAACGATTTCCCTGGAGTTTTCCGCAGTGATATGCTGCGGCCTCATTGAAGCCATCCCACTCGGCGGCCGGTCGCGCCCAGTGGACGCGTTTTCCGCAGTGATATGCTGCGGCCTCATTGAAGCGGAGCGCGGCCGGTTCCGGCGGCTCAACGATCAGGAGCTGTTTTCCGCAGTGATATGCTGCGGCCTCATTGAAGCGGCGGCGCCGAAGTCTGCGCCGCCCGGATGGCCGCCTGTTTTCCGCAGTGATATGCTGCGGCCTCATTGAAGCCTGTCATGACCGAGCCGCCCGCCCCGACCGCCGCCGGTTTTCCGCAGTGATATGCTGCGGCCTCATTGAAGCGTCGTCGCCGCCGGCGAGCACCAGCTCCTCCTCGACGTTTTCCGCAGTGATATGCTGCGGCCTCATTGAAGCCGGAACGAACCTCGCGGCGCTCCGGCGCTCCGGCCGGCAGGTTTTCCGCAGTGATATGCTGCGGCCTCATTGAAGCCTCCATCAGGAACCGGTTCAAGCGCCACTCAGAATCGTTTTCCGCAGTGATATGCTGCGGCCTCATTGAAGCGAGCTCGTCGACGACGCCAGCGACGCCGGCGTCCTGCGCGTTTTCCGCAGTGATATGCTGCGGCCTCATTGAAGCGAGCTCGTCGACGACGCCAGCGACGCCGGCGTCCTGGTTTTCCGCAGTGATATGCTGCGGCCTCATTGAAGCCGGAACGGCCGCCCGGGCGGCCGCGAACCCAGTCCCGGTTTTCCGCAGTGATATGCTGCGGCCTCATTGAAGCGCGGTCACCAGCGTCCATCCGGAGCCCGGATAGGTTGTTTTCCGCAGTGATATGCTGCGGCCTCATTGAAGCGTCGCGGATTCGACCGTCCGCGGCCGGGCGGAGATCGTTTTCCGCAGTGATATGCTGCGGCCTCATTGAAGCGCGGAAATCGGAGGATCTGAATGTCACGGCCACCCTGGTTTTCCGCAGTGATATGCTGCGGCCTCATTGAAGCAACCTCTTTCGGTGAGTCGAAAATGAGGCAGCAGGTGAGTTTTCCGCAGTGATATGCTGCGGCCTCATTGAAGCGACGTAGACAACATCGGCATTCTCCGCCGCTGTCAGATGTTTTCCGCAGTGATATGCTGCGGCCTCATTGAAGCACGTCCCAGCTGACCTCACCACTTTTGGGAGGTGAGAGTTTTCCGCAGTGATATGCTGCGGCCTCATTGAAGCGTGGTGGGCGGAGCGGCGCTCCTCTGCGCCGTCGCCGGTTTTCCGCAGTGATATGCTGCGGCCTCATTGAAGCGGTCCGGGCGCGCACTTCGTCCGCGCGACACCTGGTGGTTTTCCGCAGTGATATGCTGCGGCCTCATTGAAGCCGCCTCGGCTCGGTCGCCGTGAGCTGGCCCCGACCGGGTTTTCCGCAGTGATATGCTGCGGCCTCATTGAAGCGCGCCGGAGCGCCGGAGCGCCGCGAGGTTCGTTCCGGGTTTTCCGCAGTGATATGCTGCGGCCTCATTGAAGCAGGCGGCCATCTGGGCGGCGCTGGGTGAGGATGTGGGTTTTCCGCAGTGATATGCTGCGGCCTCATTGAAGCATCGCCGGGTCGCCCTCGACGATGGCGTCGAACGCCGGGTTTTCCGCAGTGATATGCTGCGGCCTCATTGAAGCGCCGCCCGCCGCGCGACCCGCCTGGGCGATCGCGGGTGTTTTCCGCAGTGATATGCTGCGGCCTCATTGAAGCACGACGTCGGCGCCGGACGCCACCGGCGCCGACTGAGTTTTCCGCAGTGATATGCTGCGGCCTCATTGAAGCGCCGCCGCCGGCAGGCCGGCCAGCATCATCCCGACCCGCGTTTTCCGCAGTGATATGCTGCGGCCTCATTGAAGCGCCGTCAGTCGTCGTCGTGGTCATCGTGGTGGTCATGTTTTCCGCAGTGATATGCTGCGGCCTCATTGAAGCACGGCGTCTTCCTTCGTGAACCGGAAGCTGCCGCTGGTTTTCCGCAGTGATATGCTGCGGCCTCATTGAAGCATTGCGCGGAAGGCCGCCCGCCGAACCATGGATGCCAGTTTTCCGCAGTGATATGCTGCGGCCTCATTGAAGCATCGGCGGGCTGGGTGACTTGCCCATCAAGCAGGAGGTTTTCCGCAGTGATATGCTGCGGCCTCATTGAAGCGCTGGGCTTGCACCCGGGCACAGGACCAGCGGATCGTGTTTTCCGCAGTGATATGCTGCGGCCTCATTGAAGCCACTGTTACGCGGAGGAGGCCGTCGTACGACATCGCGTTTTCCGCAGTGATATGCTGCGGCCTCATTGAAGCCTGGCCGCCTCCGCCTCTCGGTCCATCTCGATCGAGAGTTTTCCGCAGTGATATGCTGCGGCCTCATTGAAGCCTCCCGGGTTCCGGACTGCGATCTCTTTCCCGTGCGTTTTCCGCAGTGATATGCTGCGGCCTCATTGAAGCGAGGGTGTCGGCGTCCGTGTCGCCGCCGAATGGAGACGTTTTCCGCAGTGATATGCTGCGGCCTCATTGAAGCAAGGGGCTGGCGGTGCACTCGTATGCGCTACGAAACAAGTTTTCCGCAGTGATATGCTGCGGCCTCATTGAAGCTCGGCGCTGACCTGCACCCAGACCCTGCGGCGCCGGGTTTTCCGCAGTGATATGCTGCGGCCTCATTGAAGCCAGCGCCGATGAGCGACTGGTAGGCGCGGCGGCGCTCACGTTTTCCGCAGTGATATGCTGCGGCCTCATTGAAGCGCGACGTTGGCGGAGCAGGTCGGCAGAGCGGACGGCGCGTTTTCCGCAGTGATATGCTGCGGCCTCATTGAAGCCAAGTATCAAGCCGCTCACCCTCACCGGTGCCCTCCACGTTTTCCGCAGTGATATGCTGCGGCCTCATTGAAGCCGCACGTCGACTGTGGCGATGCTCGGCCTCTCCCCCGGTTTTCCGCAGTGATATGCTGCGGCCTCATTGAAGCATTTCTGACGAACCGAATGTCGGCGCCCATGAGATGTTTTCCGCAGTGATATGCTGCGGCCTCATTGAAGCTCGGCCAGCCTGCTCGCCAGCGCGCTCACGCGAAGCCCGTTTTCCGCAGTGATATGCTGCGGCCTCATTGAAGCGCCTGCAACCTCTGGCGGCCGCGCCACGGCTGGTACGTTTTCCGCAGTGATATGCTGCGGCCTCATTGAAGCGGCCCGGTCGCGATCCGTGATCGGGCCGCCCCTCACGTTTTCCGCAGTGATATGCTGCGGCCTCATTGAAGCGCGGCGTTCCGGCGCTCCGGCCCCGGCCCGCGAACCCGGTTTTCCGCAGTGATATGCTGCGGCCTCATTGAAGCGTGGGAGCAAAAGTCAGGTTCGGAATCACGTTGTATGTTTTCCGCAGTGATATGCTGCGGCCTCATTGAAGCACCGTCGCCGCCGGCGAGCACCAGCTCCTCCTCGACGGTTTTCCGCAGTGATATGCTGCGGCCTCATTGAAGCGATCGCAAGAATTCTATCGCCTCGGCGGGGGGGAGGTTTTCCGCAGTGATATGCTGCGGCCTCATTGAAGCGATCCGGCGCGGCGGCCGGGCGGCTGCCGTTCGAGGCGTTTTCCGCAGTGATATGCTGCGGCCTCATTGAAGCATCCCGATCGCCGATCGCCTCCGAGCCATCGCCATCGTTTTCCGCAGTGATATGCTGCGGCCTCATTGAAGCGAGCCGCCCGGCCGGAGAGCGGCCGGGTCGAAGCGAGTTTTCCGCAGTGATATGCTGCGGCCTCATTGAAGCGAGCCGCCCGGCCGGAGAGCGGCCGGGTCGAAGCGAGTTTTCCGCAGTGATATGCTGCGGCCTCATTGAAGCAAGGGGCTTGCCGTGCACTCGTACACTTTGAAAAACAAGTTTTCCGCAGTGATATGCTGCGGCCTCATTGAAGCCGGCCGACGGCCGCCGCCGCCGCCGCAGTCGAACGACGTTTTCCGCAGTGATATGCTGCGGCCTCATTGAAGCGCCGGCGGTCGGGGGTGGCGGCGCGGGCCTCCGCGCCGCGTTTTCCGCAGTGATATGCTGCGGCCTCATTGAAGCACCGTCTCGCCGGGCGCGGCCGGCGAACACGGCCCGGTTTTCCGCAGTGATATGCTGCGGCCTCATTGAAGCGCCCGGGCGCTGCCCCGGCGATCCCCGCCACGGCCGGTTTTCCGCAGTGATATGCTGCGGCCTCATTGAAGCGCGATCCGCCTGCGACGCTGCTCGCGGCGGCAGTCCGGACGTTTTCCGCAGTGATATGCTGCGGCCTCATTGAAGCCCTTCGTCCACGAAGCCGCCCACGCCGGAGAGCGCGTGTTTTCCGCAGTGATATGCTGCGGCCTCATTGAAGCATCCCGAAAGCACGCAGGAGGCCGGGGGCCGGGTGTGTTTTCCGCAGTGATATGCTGCGGCCTCATTGAAGCTCAGGATGCCGCCATCGGCCCGGTGGCGGTGAGCCAAGTTTTCCGCAGTGATATGCTGCGGCCTCATTGAAGCAGCGCCTCCGGGATTTCGACGCCGAGCTCCGCCGAGTTTTCCGCAGTGATATGCTGCGGCCTCATTGAAGCCGCGCTGTCCGCGCGGGCCGCACGACGGCGGCGAAGTTTTCCGCAGTGATATGCTGCGGCCTCATTGAAGCGCGGCGCCGGTCGGGTGATGGACGCTCGCCGGGGGCGGTTTTCCGCAGTGATATGCTGCGGCCTCATTGAAGCGGGCCGCTCGGCTCGCCGTCCACCTGGGGCGCGGCCGGTTTTCCGCAGTGATATGCTGCGGCCTCATTGAAGCGTTCCGGAACGGGCGGCCGGGCGCCCGCGAACCTCGGTTTTCCGCAGTGATATGCTGCGGCCTCATTGAAGCATGTTACGATCGAGCTCGATTCCCGCGTGCTGGCAGAGTTTTCCGCAGTGATATGCTGCGGCCTCATTGAAGCGCGGCCATTTGCATCGTCCAGTCCGCCACCGCCAGGTTTTCCGCAGTGATATGCTGCGGCCTCATTGAAGCCGAGCCGCCCGCTGAAGTTCCGCCCGCTGAAGTTCCGCGTTTTCCGCAGTGATATGCTGCGGCCTCATTGAAGCGTCGGGGCAAGCTCAGCGCGCGGCGGGCAGGTGGTGGTTTTCCGCAGTGATATGCTGCGGCCTCATTGAAGCATGCGGGTCCGCGGCTGGCGGATGCGCTGGATGCGCCGTTTTCCGCAGTGATATGCTGCGGCCTCATTGAAGCGGCGACGCTGCTCGCCGGTCCGATCGGCAACGTCGCCGGTTTTCCGCAGTGATATGCTGCGGCCTCATTGAAGCGCCGGAAGCTTGGACTCCGGAATCCGGCTCACGTCGCGTGTTTTCCGCAGTGATATGCTGCGGCCTCATTGAAGCGACGGCTCCGCCGTGGCCGTCCGGATCGACGACAGCCGTTTTCCGCAGTGATATGCTGCGGCCTCATTGAAGCATCAGGCGGGCCTCCGCCTCCTCGGCGCCGCGCCACGTTTTCCGCAGTGATATGCTGCGGCCTCATTGAAGCGCCAAGATGTTCGGGAACTGATCAGCGCCCTGCCCGCCGTTTTCCGCAGTGATATGCTGCGGCCTCATTGAAGCCCGGCGGCGGCGGCGTCGGCGGTCGAGGCTGAACGGGTTTTCCGCAGTGATATGCTGCGGCCTCATTGAAGCCGGATCGCATCATCCTCCGCGCGCGTCCACAGCCTAGTTTTCCGCAGTGATATGCTGCGGCCTCATTGAAGCCTTGCTATACAGATTCGTCCCTTCGACGCCGGCGGCGTTTTCCGCAGTGATATGCTGCGGCCTCATTGAAGCAAGCGGATCTGCGCGGTGACCGGGCGGGCGTGGACGGGTTTTCCGCAGTGATATGCTGCGGCCTCATTGAAGCGCGGCCACCCACCTTTGGGTGACCACGTCGTACCGGCGTTTTCCGCAGTGATATGCTGCGGCCTCATTGAAGCGCCGTCGACATCGCGAACCAGATCGCACGCTTCCGCGTTTTCCGCAGTGATATGCTGCGGCCTCATTGAAGCGGCGCTACCGTCCCTTCCGTGTCGCCATCGATCAGACGGGTTTTCCGCAGTGATATGCTGCGGCCTCATTGAAGCAATCCCACAGGCGGATCCCGGCCGCCGCCGGCGGCAGGGTTTTCCGCAGTGATATGCTGCGGCCTCATTGAAGCGACACGAACTTGCGGGCCGCGCGCGCCGCCGGGCGCTGGGTTTTCCGCAGTGATATGCTGCGGCCTCATTGAAGCGTCGCGGCGGTCCGCGCGAGGATCACCGCGACGTCGAGTTTTCCGCAGTGATATGCTGCGGCCTCATTGAAGCATCCGGCTGTTGGTCGAGGTCATCATGGTCGTGACGGGTTTTCCGCAGTGATATGCTGCGGCCTCATTGAAGCGCCCTCCGTCAGCGGCGACCAGATGAGCGCCGAGCCGGCCGTTTTCCGCAGTGATATGCTGCGGCCTCATTGAAGCTCCCAAGTTTCATCAAACTTTTTAGACCATACTTGATGCGTTTTCCGCAGTGATATGCTGCGGCCTCATTGAAGCCGCATCGCGTCCGCGTTGGCTTCCTGCCACGCGGGATGTTTTCCGCAGTGATATGCTGCGGCCTCATTGAAGCGGTGCGAAGGAGTCTCAGGAGGTTGCTGAGATTCTGGAGTTTTCCGCAGTGATATGCTGCGGCCTCATTGAAGCGTGGGCATGCTCGACGTCCGATCATCCGAGGTCCCCGTTTTCCGCAGTGATATGCTGCGGCCTCATTGAAGCTTGTTGAAGTCAAGCTGAAACTTGATTATTCCTTCCAAACGTTTTCCGCAGTGATATGCTGCGGCCTCATTGAAGCTTGTTGAAGTCAAGCTGAAACTTGATTATTCCTTCCAAACGTTTTCCGCAGTGATATGCTGCGGCCTCATTGAAGCACATGCACGCGGAAGAACTCCCCCGATGCAGCGGTGTTTTCCGCAGTGATATGCTGCGGCCTCATTGAAGCCGCAGAGGTGGTGCGCCAAGAAGCGGGAAAGGTCGGCGTTTTCCGCAGTGATATGCTGCGGCCTCATTGAAGCGGCACGATTCGGGGTTCGAGCCGCGTCGGAGGCTTGTTTTCCGCAGTGATATGCTGCGGCCTCATTGAAGCGGGTCGTTCGGTCGGGCGGCCGTCGTTGCCTCCAGGCGTGTTTTCCGCAGTGATATGCTGCGGCCTCATTGAAGCACGCGACAGATTGCAATGGTTCAGCTTCAATTCAAGGTTTTCCGCAGTGATATGCTGCGGCCTCATTGAAGCGTCAGTCCGTCCGGGTCAGGCGTCAAGGTGATCCTGGTTTTCCGCAGTGATATGCTGCGGCCTCATTGAAGCACCATAGTGTCGCTTGGACTCTTCCACTCGCTCTCCAGTTTTCCGCAGTGATATGCTGCGGCCTCATTGAAGCCGCGCCCGCGGCGACCGCGCCAGCCGGGCGAACCCGGCGTTTTCCGCAGTGATATGCTGCGGCCTCATTGAAGCTTCGGGGTAGGGATGATGGGCGATATTGGAGACCCGTGTTTTCCGCAGTGATATGCTGCGGCCTCATTGAAGCATGACGGCTCGGTGTTCGCGGATGAGATCGTGACGGTCGTTTTCCGCAGTGATATGCTGCGGCCTCATTGAAGCGACATCTTCGTGTCCACGCAGGTCCCGACCGACGGAAGTTTTCCGCAGTGATATGCTGCGGCCTCATTGAAGCGTCCCCGGACGGTGCGTCCGGGCGGCGCGGCGGGCTGGGTTTTCCGCAGTGATATGCTGCGGCCTCATTGAAGCGTTCCGGACGTGCGCAGGGGCGCGCCGTCGCCGTCCGTTTTCCGCAGTGATATGCTGAGGCCTCATTGAAGCAGCTCCGCGATCACGTTGAGCTCCAACCGGTGCGCCTGTTTTCCGCAGTGATATGCTGCGGCCTCATTGAAGCCTCCGTAGCCGGGCGGGGCTATGCGGGGAGCCTCGAGTTTTCCGCAGTGATATGCTGCGGCCTCATTGAAGCATCGAAATTCAGTGAGTCGAACTGATCTTGTGTGAGTTTTCCGCAGTGATATGCTGCGGCCTCATTGAAGCCCGGTGACGGAGGATTGCATGGCGTAGCAAACGGCAACGTTTTCCGCAGTGATATGCTGCGGCCTCATTGAAGCGGCGGTCGGCCGGTCGGCGCGGAGCCTCGCGGCGCTGTTTTCCGCAGTGATATGCTGCGGCCTCATTGAAGCCCGGGCGAGGGGGAGGAAGTGGTGACGGCGACGCCGGTTTTCCGCAGTGATATGCTGCGGCCTCATTGAAGCGGGCGTGGCTCTCCGACCGCGCGCACGCGCTGATCGGGTTTTCCGCAGTGATATGCTGCGGCCTCATTGAAGCGATGCCGACGCGAGAAAGGTGGTCAAGGCCACGACGTTTTCCGCAGTGTGGAGTTGACCCGGTTTTGCGGACACCTGATCCTGTTGGGAGTGAGGAGGTGTTCGCGATGGCGAAATCGAGACCGCCGTATGCGGCGGAGTTCCGGAAGCAGATGGTCGATCTGGTCCGGTCGGGGCGCGCTCCGGAGGACCTGGCTCGGGAGTTCGAGCCGTCGGCCCAGGCGATCCGGAACTGGGTGGCGCAGGCCGGCCGCGATGCCGGCGAGCGCACCGACGGTCTGCGCACCGAAGAGCGTGAAGAGATGCGCCGGCTGCGTCGGGAGAACCGTCGGCTGCGGGAAGAACGGGAAATATTGGCAAAAGCCACGGCCTGGTTCGCACGGGAGACCGGACCCGGGAGGTCTACCGGTTCATGAGTGCGCATCAGGCTCGCTTCCGCATCGCCACCATGGCCCGCGTGCTCGGTGTCTCCACGAGCGGGTACTATGCGTGGCGTCAGCGGCGTCCGTCCACCCGCGTGCAGGCCGACGCGGACCTGACGGCCCGCGTGCGGGCGATTCACGTCCACAGCCGCGGGACGTATGGCGCGCCCCGGATTCACGCGGACCTGTCCGCCGCCGGAGCCGCAGTGAGCCGCAAGCGGGTGGCGCGGGTGATGCGCTCGGCGGGCATTGCGGGCGTGAGCCGTCGCCGCGGGCCGCGAACGACGCGCCGAGCGCTGCGGGTCCGGCCGGCTCCGGACCGGGTCGATCGCCGTTTCGAGGCAGTGGCGCCGAACCGTCTGTGGGTCGCCGACATCACCTACGTTCCGACACAGGCCGGCTTGCTCTACCTGGCCGTCGTCGTGGACGTGTTCAGCCGGCGGGTCGTGGGCTGGGCGATGGCGGCGCACCTGCGCACGGCGCTGGTGACCGAGGCGCTGGAGATGGCCGTGCAGCAGCGCCGGCCGTCGGCGGTGATCCACCATTCCGATCAAGGTTGCCAGTACACGTCGCTGGCCTTCGGCGCCTGCTGTCAGCGATGGGGCGTGCAGCTGTCGATGGGTTCGGTCGGCGACTGTTTCGACAACGCGCTGGCCGAGAGCTTCTTCGCGACGCTCGAGTGCGAGTTGCTCGCCCGCACGCGGTGGGCGACGCACGCCGAGGCGCGGACGGCCGTGTTCGCGTTCATCGAAGGGTGGTACAACACGCGGCGGCGGCATTCCTCGCTGGGCTACCTCTCGCCGCGCGCCTTCGAACGTCTCCACGAGACGGCGGCCGCGGACCGGTCCGGCAAGGCGCTCGCACCCCCGAGCCGGTTCGCGGCCGACACGCCGACGCCGGCCGGCGGCGTCACCGGCGTTGCTGCGGGGAACACCGGGAGGGCATGATGGCGATGGCGCACAGGCGCCGAATCGCATCGGCTCCGCCGGCATCGTGGTCGCCCGCCTGTCGGCGCCGTGCCCCATATCGCCGCCGGGCGCTGTGGACCTGCCCGGCCTATGGACGCCCGGTCCGCAACGGGCTGCATCCGCAGAGCGGGGACACGGGCGCCCACAGTCCGTTGGAAATCTCGCGGGCGACCGCTGGCGATCGGGCCGGCGCCGAGGCCGCGAGATTCCCACAGGTCCACAGCGCTTCATTGTGGATTTACTCCCACGGAAAACCACGGCATGACCTGAACCCGAAAGCGTTAACCTGTCCGCAGAATCGGGGCAACCTCAGTGATATGCTGCGGCCTCATTGAAGCATCGACCTCGCCGAGCAGCACCCGGACGATCTCCGCGTTTTCCGCAGTGATATGCTGCGGCCTCATTGAAGCCGGGCGGAGGATCTCGCCTGGTCGACCCCGCCCGACACGTTTTCCGCAGTGATATGCTGCGGCCTCATTGAAGCCGGACGCCTATCTGAGTGAGGTGGTCTAATGCCCGAGTTTTCCGCAGTGATATGCTGCGGCCTCATTGAAGCTTGGGCCGGTTGCGGAAGGGCCGCACCACCATCCGGCGTTTTCCGCAGTGATATGCTGCGGCCTCATTGAAGCTGAAGCATGGCGAAATGAACGTGAACAACCTGTACGTTTTCCGCAGTGATATGCTGCGGCCTCATTGAAGCGAAGACATATTGTATACCTTTTCTTCCAACGCTTTCACGTTTTCCGCAGTGATATGCTGCGGCCTCATTGAAGCACCTCAAGTGCCCGGTCCCCGACCCGTCCATCACCGAGTTTTCCGCAGTGATATGCTGCGGCCTCATTGAAGCATCAACTGAGGTGGTCCCGGTTGTTTGGACAATTCGAGGGCTTCATTAAGGTGTATTCCGGTTGCGAATCATGCCCTCGTGTTCTTCGTCTGAGGTTGCCCCGATTCTGCGGACAGATTGACGCTTTCGGGTTCAGATCATGCCGTGGTTTTCCGTGGGAGTAAATCCACAATGAAGCGCTGTGGACCTGTGGGAATCTCGCGGCCTCGGCGCCGGCCCGATCGCCAGCGGTCGCCCGCGAGATTTCCAACGGACTGTGGGCGCCCGTGTCCCCGCTCTGCGGATGCAGCCCGTTGCGGACCGGGCGTCCATAGGCCGGGCAGGTCCACAGCGCCCGGCGGGGATACGCTGCGCCCTCCGATCCGGCCGGGGCCGCAGCCACGACCCGCGGCGCCGAGGGAAGTCCCACGGCACGGCAGGTCCGCGTTCGTCTGCGCGTCGCACCGGCAGCGCCAGCCCGGGACGCGAGCCGCAACACCCTGCACGGCAACGGCCGTTCGAACCCCGCCGCCGGCAAGACAGGCGCCCGGCAGCCGACGCCCGCAGCTCCCTGTCTCGCTGTTCGGCAGGTCACGCCGCCCGCTCCGCGCCATACACTTCGGCCGGCGTGCGTCCGCCCAACGCCGAGTGCGGACGCACGTGGCTGTAGAACCGCATCCACTCCGCAATCACCCGCTCGGCCGCGAACCCGTCGCGCAACTCGTGAAGATACACCGCTTCGTACTTCAGCGACCGCCACAGCCGCTCGATGAAGACGTTGTCCAGACACCGCCCCCGGCTGTTCAGCGTCAACTACTTTGGCCGCTTGGCGACAATTATTTTGGCCGGTTCAGATCGACGTGGATCGCGATCAACAACAGTAGCGCCTGTGGACCGTGTGGGCGGCGCTTGCGCCGTCCAAAGCGGGGTGGGAAACGCGCTGTCCCGGCGGCGCAACCCGGCACGACGGCCCGCGCGCGTTTTCCATGCCGCTGGCGCGGTCCACAGGCTGCTCGGCTCGCGGACACCGTCCGGGGCGTTCACGCGGCCGGGCGGCGGCGGTTTCGGGGCAGCAGCGGGCCGGGGGCGCGTCCGCGGGGCACGGGCGGCGGCGGCGTCTTGCGGCCGGACCGGTCCGTTCGGAAGCTCGGCACGTCGAACTCGAGCACGACGGCGTGGTGCGCCAGACGGTCGATCGCTGCGGCCGTGGCCATCTGGTCGCGGAAGATCCGGTCCCACTGGCTGAAGACCAGGTTGCTGGTCACCATCACCGAGCGGCGCTCGTACCGCTCGGCCAGCAGGGTGAACAACACCTCGGCCTCGTCCGAGCTCTGCTGTACGTAGCCGAGGTCGTCGAGCAGGATGACCTCGAAGAGGTCGAGCTTGCGGAGGGCGCGGGGCAGGTCGAGGTCGCGTTTCGCGCCGAGCAGTTCCTGGACCAGGGCATAGGCGGGCGCGCACAGCACGCTGCGGCCGGCCTCGACCAGGGCATGCCCGACGGCGCACAGCGCGTGGCTCTTGCCCACGCCCGGCAGACCGAACGCCAGCACGTTCGTCGCCGTCTCGAGGAACGCCCCGGCGGCCAGCGTCTCGAGTTGCTGCACGACCGGCCCCGGCAGGCGGCCGGTGTCGAGCGTCGCGAACGTTTTGCCGGGCGGCAGCCGCGCCGCGCGGCGCAACCGCGCGATCCGGCGCTGACGGCGTGCGTCGGCTTCCGCCTCGAACACCTCGAGCAGCGCCGGCAACGCCGCATGGTGGCCGGCCTGCGTCAGCCGGGGGACGAGTTCCTCGGCCGCCGTCGTCAGGCCGAACCGTGTCAGCAGCGTCGTCACCTGCGTGCTCGACGCCGTCATCCGGGCGGACCTCCGCTCAGCAGCGCGTCGTACTGCGCCAAGTCCGGGCGGGGAACGTGCACCGCGGGGAGCGCCGGAACCGCCGGACGCACCTCGGCCTGAACGCTGGCGTAATCGCAGGGGACGCCGGCGTCGAGCCGGGCGCGAAGCGCCGCCTCGACCCGCCGCTCGCCGGTCGTGGCCGCCAGGTGCAACAGGCGCACGTACTCCACGTCGGCCCGCTCGCCGTGCGTACGGCCGAGCGCGTCATACGCCGCCCGGAACGTCAGCGACGGGAACAACTCCTCCCGGAAGCGATACCGCGCGAAGGCGCCCGGCTTCCGCACCAGACTCCCGATGATGTGCCGGTAGTCGATCCGGTGACCCGCCGCGCCCCGCAGACGCGGCATCGTGCACAGCACCCGGCCGCCGTAGACGACCTCGACCGCCGACGGATGCTGACGCGCCTCGACCGTGTGGCCGATCAACCGCGACGGAACCGAATAGATCCGGCCACCGACCCGAATCGTGCTCCACTTCCTCACCCGGCACTGCAACGTCGTGTACGCCGGAATCCGGGCCGGCGGCAACGGCCGCAGATACGCCCGTTCCTCGACCAGACGAGACGCCGCACGCGCATTCCGCTCCCGGCCGACGACCGTCCGCACGAACGCCAGATACGCCGACTCGTCGTCGAAGTCCCGGCCGCCCCGCAGCAGCAGCGCCTGCTCGATCGCCGTCTTCGTCCGGAAGTGGGACTGCTCGGCCACGCCGTTCTCGTGCGGCTTTCCGGGCTGAATCCGCGACGAGCGCAGCCCGTAGTGCTCCAGCACCTGCCGGAACCGCACCGTCAACTCACGCCCGCCGCTGCGCCGCAACTCGTGCGTCGCCGCCGACAGGTTGTCGTGCCGCAGCACCGCCGGCGCCGCGCCCAGCGTCCACAGCGCGTCCTGCAGACCCGCCACCAGCGCCTCGAACGTCTCGCTCAGCGCCAGCCCCACATACGTCCACCGGCTGTAGCTCAGCACCCACTCGAACAGCAAGTGCGGGAACCGAACGCCCCGAAGCGTCACTCCCAGCTCGCCCGCGTCGGTGAAGTCGAACGCCGCCTCCCGACCCGGAACCGCCGCCTGCTCGAAGTACACCTCCCGGGCGGGGCCGTGCTCCACCCGCCACGCACGGACCCGACGCTGCAACGTCCGCAGCTACCCGGGCTGAAAGCGGCCAGGATGCCGCCGGCGCAGCGCCGTGAACAGCGTCAGCACCTGCAGCCGCCCGGCGGTGTCGGCCGCCAACTGCGGCACAACCTCCGACGCCCACACGTCGGCGAACGGGTCCTCCCGCGTGCGCCACGGCCGCGGCGCCTTCGCAGCCGACGGCAACGCCCCCTCCTGCCAGCGACGCGCCGTCCGCTCGCTCATCCCGGCCGCCGCCGCAGCCGCCGTCAGCGTCTTTCCCGCCATCCGCTTCTCGCGTAAACGCCGAACCTGCGCGTCCGTGACCAACCCGTCCTCCCAGAGGAAAACGGGCAGTCTCACACGTCACCAGCGCCATCCAGCACCGTGCCGACCGCCCTCTCGACGACCGGCCAAAATAATTGTCGTTGATCACCGGCCGTCCATCGAGCACCGCGCACCGGCCGCGAGCACCCGCCCGGTGAACGCCGCGCTCGTGAACTGCGCCCCCTGGTCCGTGTTGAAGATGCCCGGCGTGGCGGTTCGAAGCGCCGCCTCCAGCGCCTCGAGGCAGAAGTCGACGTCCAGCGTGTTCGACAACCGCCATGCCAGCACGTGCCGGCTCGCCCAGTCCATGACGGCGACCAGATACAGGAAGCCGGCTGCCAGCGGAATATAGGTGATGTCCGCGCACCAGACTTGGTCCGGGCGGTCGATCGTCAGGCCGCCGAGCAGGTACGGATAGACGGCATGGTCCGGATGCGGCCGGCTCGTGCGCGGCTGGCGGTAGAGCGCCTCCAGCCCCATCCGGCGCATCAGGCGCCGCACCCGACGACGCCCGACCGCCCTGCCCTCGCGCCGCAGGTGGCGCGTCATCTGCCGGCTGCCGTAGAACGGATGCCGCAGCGACAGCGCGTCCATGCGGCGCATCAACGCCAGATGCTCCGCGCTTGCCCCCCGCGGCCGGTAGTACACCGACGAGCGGCTGATCCGCAACAAGGCGCATTGGCGGCTGACGCTCAACGCGCCGGCGCGGTCGAGCAGCTCCAGACGCGCGGCGCGGCTCAGCGTGGGAACCCGCGCAGAAAAAAATCCCGCTCCACCGTCAACTCGCCGATCTTCGCGTGCAGATCCCGAATCGTCGTCGCGTGCTCCGACTGCCGGGACGACCTGCGGTCGGCGAAGACCTCCCCCAACCCGTCGACCGCCTGGCGCTTCCAGAGACTCACCTGGTTCGGATGCACCTCGTGTCGGGCCGCGATCTGCTGCACCGTGCGGTCGCCCCGCAACGCTGCGAGCGCCACCCGCTTCTTGAACTCCGCCGTGAACCGCCGCCGGCGTCTCGTCGTCATCCCAGCGCCTCCACAAGGCTCTGGAATACACCTTAACGGATTGTCCAAAAATGCGGGACCACCTCAAACGACCACCGGGCGCGGGACGGCGCGCTCTAGTTTTCCGCAGTGATATGCTGCGGCCTCATTGAAGCACGGAGGAGCGGTCACGCTAACATCCCTGATGCAAGAGCGTTTTCCGCAGTGATATGCTGCGGCCTCATTGAAGCGCCTCGCCGTCCTGATCCCCAAGAACCTGCAACACCTGTTTTCCGCAGTGATATGCTGCGGCCTCATTGAAGCCGCGGCCAGCGCACGGCCGTGCGGATCATGCGCACGAGTTTTCCGCAGTGATATGCTGCGGCCTCATTGAAGCATTGTAATCACAAGGCGTCCATCGCCCGACGCAAGCGTTTTCCGCAGTGATATGCTGCGGCCTCATTGAAGCTCAGAAAATTCATGCAGAGGAAACCCCGGTATCCGAGGTTTTCCGCAGTGATATGCTGCGGCCTCATTGAAGCCGAAACAGCGTAGATGAGACGTTCCGGAATTGCAGTGGTTTTCCGCAGTGATATGCTGCGGCCTCATTGAAGCAGGCTCGGCTCCGCGCCCACGGCCGCCATTGCTTCCGTTTTCCGCAGTGATATGCTGCGGCCTCATTGAAGCGAGGACAGGGTGAAATCGTCATCGGTCACGTCCGTTACGTTTTCCGCAGTGATATGCTGCGGCCTCATTGAAGCTGCCAGTAGCTCATCGGGGATTCCTCTCTCTGTCACCAGTTTTCCGCAGTGATATGCTGCGGCCTCATTGAAGCACGCCCGCCGCGGCCGCCCTCGCCACCAGCCAGGCGGCGTTTTCCGCAGTGATATGCTGCGGCCTCATTGAAGCATCCTCGGCGTGGGCGGCGTGGCGGGTGCGGGCGAACGTTTTCCGCAGTGATATGCTGCGGCCTCATTGAAGCGGCTTGACTAACCGAAGGGCGCGGCGTTTCGCTTGTACGTTTTCCGCAGTGATATGCTGCGGCCTCATTGAAGCCTGTTGGAGAGATCACCTGAACCTCAGAAGGTTTTCTCTGTTTTCCGCAGTGATATGCTGCGGCCTCATTGAAGCACGGCCCGTGGTAGGCTATCGAGCCGCTCCGCTGCGGGTTTTCCGCAGTGATATGCTGCGGCCTCATTGAAGCACGGCCCGTGGTAGGCTATCGAGCCGCTCCGCTGCGGGTTTTCCGCAGTGATATGCTGCGGCCTCATTGAAGCAGCCGTGGCGTGGGCGACGCCACGCGCCGCAGCGGGATGTTTTCCGCAGTGATATGCTGCGGCCTCATTGAAGCCCAAGTTCGCTTCGTTCCATAAGATGCGCGCGGCGCTCGTTTTCCGCAGTGATATGCTGCGGCCTCATTGAAGCAGGACCCATGACCTTCGTATTCCATTCGGCGCCGGCGGCGTTTTCCGCAGTGATATGCTGCGGCCTCATTGAAGCCGGTCGGACGGGGCAGGCCGGGGCTGCCTCGACCCGGTTTTCCGCAATGATATGCTGCGGCCTCATTGAAGCACCGCCGACCTGGAGTCCGAGCCGGCGGTGAAGATCCTGTTTTCCGCAATGATATGCTGCGGCCTCATTGAAGCGGCTGGTAGGTATTCTTGGTGAGCGAGGAGGGCGCATATATTGGACATACGCAACCGACGAACAACGCAGTCAGGCGGGATGCATCGCTGCTCGAATGCAGCGTGGGCTTTCACCGCGGGCTGTGCAGCGCTGGTACCGCCGCCGGCTCCGCGATCGGCTGCCGGCGCTGGCGCAGTGGGAGCCGCGGGTCGGCGTCGCCGCGGCGGACGTGCGCATCCGGTGGATATGGACGTAAGCTATTCCAGATGATGGCGTCACTCGATGAGCTGAAGATCGACCGAACGCCGACTCGGCGGCCGGTCTCCGCCCGGATCGGCTGGTCGATCCTGGCCGTCGCCGCCGCGGGCGCCGGCCTGGCCGGATGGAGCTGGTGGAGCGACGCCGCCGCGCCGGTGGTGCGCACGGCGGCCGTGCGCCGGACGACGGCGGGCGACGGTCAGCCGACCGTCCTGAACGCGTCGGGTTACGTGACGGCGCGGCTGCAGTCGACCGTCTCGTCGAAGGTCACCGGACGGCTCGTCGAAGTGCGCGTCGAGGAAGGGATGGCCGTCCGCCGGGGCCAGGTCCTGGCCCGGCTCGACGACACCACCGAACGGTCGGCCCTGGCGCTGGCCGAGGCGCGCCTCCGGGCCACCACCGGCGCCCTGGCCGAGCTGGAGGTGCGGCGCCACGAAGCGATGCTCGACCTCGAACGCCAGCGCCGGCTGCTGGCGGAGGGAATCGTCGGCCAGGCGGACCTGGACCGGGCGCAGGCGGAGGCCGACTCGCTGGAGGCGCGAATCGCGAACCAGCGCGAGCAGATCGTCGTGGCGGAGCGCGAGATCGACGTGCGGCGGACCGCGCTGGAGGACACGGTGATCCGCGCGCCGTTCACCGGCGTCGCCATATCGAAGGACGCGCAGCCGGGCGAGATGATCTCGCCGGTCTCGGCCGGCGGCGGGTTCACCCGCACCGGCGTCTGCACCATCGTCGACATGCAGTCGCTCGAGATAGAAGTGGACGTCAACGAGGCGTACATCAACCGTGTCTCGGACGGCCAGCGCGTCGTCGCCGCCCTCGACGCCTACCCCGACTGGAGGATCCCGGCCAGCGTCATCACCACCGTCCCGGCGGCCGACCGGCAGCGCGCGACGGTCCTGGTGCGGATTGCGTTCGACGAGCTGGGCGACCCCCGCATCCTGCCCGACATGGGGGTGAACGTGGCGTTCCTGGAAGCGAACCCGCCGCCTGCGGCCGCGGCCGTGAAGCCCCGGCTCTGGGTCCCGGCCGAGGCGCTGCGGGACGATGGCGGGGCGCGGGTCGTCTTCGTGGCGCGCGGGGAGACGGTGGAGCGGCGCGCCGTCACCACCGGGATGGAGGACGGCGGCGACGTCGAGGTGCTGGCCGGCGTTTCGGCCGGGGAGCGGATCGTGGTCGACGGGCCGCCGGACCTGTCCGACGGCGACCGGGTGGCGGCGCAATGACGCAGCGGCCGCGGCGGTTCACGGCTTACGAAGACCGGGCGAGAGCGCTCCTGCGCTCGCCGGAGCAGCTACTGCGGCTGCTCCGGAAGGCCGGCGCCAGGCTCGACCGCGCCGGCGCGTCCGGCCGGTTCGGCGCGCTGCGCGCCGATCTGGCCGACCTCATCGACCTGCTGCGCGCCTGGGCCGCCGGCGAGTACACGGGCGTGTCGGCCCGCTTCGTCGTCACCATCCTGGCGGCCGTCCTGTACTTCGTCGCGCCGCTCGACGCGGTGTTCGACTATCTGCCCGGCGTCGGCCTGCTCGACGACGCCACCGTGATCGCCTACGCCCTCCGCAGCACCCGGGAGACCCTCGACGCCTTCCGGCGGTGGCGCGGCGATCACCCGGCGGCGGCGGCCGGCGGCGGCGACGCCGCGGAGGAAGGCGGCCGATGACCGGGAACGGGGCGCTGGTGCAGGTGCGGAACCTCCACAAGGAGTTCCGGCGCGGGTCGGAGCGGATCGACGTTCTGCAGGGCGTCACCCTCGACCTGCCGGCGGGAGACTTCCTGGCCCTGATGGGGCCGTCTGGTTCGGGCAAGACCACCCTGCTCAACCTGCTCGGCGGCCTCGACACGCCGACCGAGGGAGAGGTGATGGTCGGGGGCGATCGGATCGACCGGATGGCGGGGAGCCGGCTCGCCGGCTGGCGGGCGCGGCACGTCGGGTTCGTGTTCCAGTTCTACAACCTGCTGCCGGTGCTGACGGCGGAGAAGAACGTCGAGCTGCCGCTGCTGCTGACGGCGCTGTCGCGCGGCGAGCGGCGCCGGCACGTCGCGACGGCGCTGGAGATGGTCGGTCTGGCCGACCGCGCGAAGCATTACCCGCGCCAGCTCTCCGGCGGGCAGGAGCAGCGGGTCGGCATCGCGCGCGCCATCGTCACCGACCCGACGCTGCTGCTGTGCGACGAGCCGACCGGCGACCTCGACCGGAAGTCCGGGGACGAGATCCTCGACCTGCTGCAGGCGCTCAACGCCGAGCACGGCAAGACGATCGTCATGGTGACGCACGACGCGCACGCCGCCGCCCGCGCCCGGCGGACGCTGCACCTGAACAAGGGCGTGCTCGCCGCGGAGCCGGAAGGATGAAGTTTCTGCCGCTGGTCTGGAAGAACCTGTTCCGGCGCAAGGCGCGGACGCTGTTCACGGCGCTGTCGATCGTCGTGGCGTTCGTCCTGTTCACGTACCTGGCCGCCGTCCGGGTGGCGTTCAGCTCCGGGGTCTCGGTCGCCGGCGCGGACCGCCTGCTGGTCATCCACAAGGTGTCGCTCATTCAGCCGCTGCCGGAGAGCTACCTGGGCCGCATCGCCGCCGTCGACGGGGTGACCGACGTCAGCCACCAGTCGTGGTTCGGGGGCGTCTACCAGGACCCGCGCAACTTCTTCCCGCAGTTCGCCGTGGATCCGGAGAGCTTCCTGCGCCTCTATCCCGAGATCGTGCTGACTGACGCCGAGCGCGGGGCGTGGCTGCGCAACCGCACCGGGGCCATCGTCGGGCGGGCGACGGCGGACCGCTTCGGGTGGCGGGTGGGCGACCGGATCCCGCTCCAGGGAACCATCTTCCGCACCCGCGACGGCCCGACCTGGGAGTTCACCATCGACGGCGTCTACGAAGCGGGCGCGGAAGGGTACGACACGTCCACGCTCTACTTCCACCACGAGTACCTGATGGAGGCCAATGCGGAAGGGTTGCGGTTCGTGGGCCAGTACGTCATCCGCGTCGCGGACCCGTCGCGGGCGCCGGACGTGGCGGCGGCGATCGACACGCGCTTCGCCAACTCGCCGGCCGAGACGCGGACCTCCACCGAGCAGGCGTTCCTGCAGGGATTCGCCGACCAGGTCGGCAACGTCGGCGCCATCGTGACCGCGGTCCTGGCCGCGGTCTTCTTCACGATCCTGGTGATCACGGCCAACACGATGGCGCAGTCGATCCGGGAGCGGACGAACGAGCTGGCGGTGCTCAAGACGCTCGGCTTCACCGGCCGCCGGGTGCTGGCGCTGGTGCTGGTCGAGTCGCTCGCGCTGGCCGTGGCCGGCGGCGCCGCGGGTCTGGGCCTCGGCTACCTGCTGATCGGCCTGGGGGATCCGACCGGCGGGTTCCTGCCGGTGTTCTTCGTCCCGACGCGCGACCTCGTGATCGGCGGCGCGCTCGTCGTCCTGCTCGGCTTCGCGGCCGGGGCCCTGCCGGCGCTGCTGGCGACGCGCCTGCGGATCGTCGACGCGCTGCGGAAGGTGTAATGCGGCTCCTCACCCAGGCGCTGACGGTCGCGGGGCTCACGCTCCGCACGCTGCCGCAGCGGGCCGGCTCGTCGGTGGTCGCGGTGGTCGGCGTGACCGGCGTGGTCGTCGTCTTCGTGGCGGTGCTCTCCATCGCCGAGGGGTTCCGGGCGGCGCTCACCGGCGCCGGATCGCCGGACACGGCGATCGTCCTGCGGGGCGGGAGCGACAGCGAGCTGAGCAGCGGCATCTCGCTGGCCGCCACCCGCATCGTCAAGGACACGCCGGGCGTGCGGCGGGGGGACGGCGGCCCGGTCGCCTCGGCCGAGCTGTTCGTGGTGGTGGACGCGCCGAAGCGGAGCACCGGGACGCCGGCCAACGTTCCGCTGCGCGGGGTGGAGCCGGCCGCGTTCGGCGTCCGGGAGGAAGTGCGCCTGGTCGAGGGGCGCGTCTTCCGGCCGGGGACCAGCGAGATCATCGTCGGACGGAGCGCGGCCCGGCAGTTCGACGGCCTCGACCTCGGGTCGACGCAGCGCTGGGGCGAGAGCGAATGGGAGGTGGTCGGCGTCTTCGAAGCCGGCGGCGCGGTCGCCGAGTCGGAGATCTGGTGCGACGCCCGCGTGCTGCAGCCGGCCTACCGGCGCGGCGACACCTTCCAGTCGGTCCATGTGAAGCTCGCATCGGCGGACGACTTCGAACCGTTCAAGGACGCGCTGACGTCGGATCCGCGGCTGGACGTGATGGTCGAGCGCGAGGACGCCTGGTATCAGGAGCAGTCCCAGGTCGTCACCGGCATCATCACCGGCATCGGCACGGTTATTGCACTGCTGATGGCGGTCGGCGCGGTGTTCGGAGGCGTCAACACGATGTACACCGCCGTCGCCGCGCGGACTCGGGAGATCGCGACGCTGCGCGCGCTCGGGTTCGGGGGGGCGCCGGTGGTGATCTCGGTGCTGGTCGAATCGGTGGCGCTGTGCGTCGCCGGCGGCGTCATCGGCGGGCTGCTCGCCTACGCCGGCTTCAACGGCCACCAGACCGCCACGCTCAACTGGCAGACCTTCAGCCAGGTGGCGTTCGCCTTCGCGGTGACCCCGGCGCTGCTCGCCCAGGGGATCGCCTGGGCGGTCGTGATGGGCGTGCTCGGCGGCCTCTTCCCCGCCGTCCGCGCGGCGCGCCTGCCGGTGGCGACGGCGCTGCGGGAACTGTGAATTACCAGCCCGACGGCCGCCCGGTCCGGATCTGTCACGCCACCGGATCGAAGAAGGCGGCGCCGGTAACGCCGATCACCGGGACGACCAGCGCGCGGTCGAGGTAGTCGTTGCGCATCTCGCACGAGGTCTCGGCGATCAGCGCGCAGCCGTGGCACGCCGCGCCGTGGAGCCAGCGGTCCTCCAGGCTCCGGTCCGGTTCGTGCCCGGCGCAGACCGGGTCGCTGGAGCAGAGCGCGGCCGACCGGAGCGCCTGCGCGAGGTGGTCCTCGACGGCGCGCGCCTCCTGCACCAGTCCGCCGAGCGTGCCTTCCGCGTCGGCGCTCGCCGTGTAGAGCAGCAGGCCGAACCGCTGCGCCTCGCCGTCCACGTAGATCCGCTCGCGGATCGACGCCGCCGGATAGCCGCACCGCACCGCGAGCGACTGGATCAGCAGGTGCGACAGGGTGTGGAGCAGCACGTACGGCCCGCCCGGGAACGGCCGCGGCCGCGCCTGCCGGCTCCGCGGCCGGCGCCGGCCGCTCCAGCGCGCGTGGCCGGCGCCGAGGGCGGCGACCCGCGCCGCCACCTCGCTCCGCTGCTCCCAGCGGCCGACCGCCCCGGCGTCGAGCTGCAGGAAGATCCCCTCGCCGCGGTTCTCGACGGCCGGGAACCAGGCGGGGTCGCGCGCCAGGTCGGCGCGCTCGACGTCCGAGGCGTACTCGCCGTCGATGTCCGGCGTCACCGCCTCGAACCGGGTGAACCCGGCGAGCGCCGCCACCTCGCACAGCCGGTGCAGCTGGACCACCGCCGCCACGCCGCCGGCGACCGAACCGGCCGTCCGCCGCCACGCGCCGTCCGGCAGCCGCTGCGCGTGGAAGTCGGAAGCGACCTCGAGGTCGTCGCCGAACCCCTCCGGCGCGGCGAGCAGGGCGTCCAGCTCCACCTGCTTGACCGGCCGTTCGCCGACCCCGCCGGCGCCGCCGGCCCGGCGGCGTTCCGTCGCCGCGAGGATCGCCGCGTCGTCGAACGGCGTCAGCCGCTCCGCCACCGCCGGCTTCCGCCGGATGAACGCCAGCGTCTCCGGATCGTCGACTATCCGGAGATCGTCCCAGAGCGCGGCCACCGCCCGATCGACCTCCGAGCCGTCCTCCGGGAGCGAGAGGACGCTCACCACCTGCGGGAACCAGGCGTTCGACGCGGTCCGGATCAGCAGGCGCGCCGGCAGCTCGCACCGCTCGGCGGCATGCGGGCCGAGCCACGGGCGGGCGCCGCTGCAGGCGCCCAGCGGCCGGCTTTCGATCTCCTTCGCCTCGTGCATCCCGCGGCGCCTGCCGCACCCGCACCGGACCACCAGGTCGGAGAGGTCGCCGCTCGTGCCGCGCTCGTCGAGCCAGAGCTGGTTCCGGCACGGGTCGCCGGGGCCGTGCACGAAGCCGTACCAGTCGACGTCGTCGACGTGCCCCTTCGGGCAGGCGCGCACGAAGCGGGTGGCCACCACCGGCCGGCCGTCGAACCGGCGCCGCTCGTCGAGCGCCGTCCGGGGCGCGAGCCGGCGCGAGCGCGCTCGCGGCCGATCGGTCCGGTCGTCCTCCCACCGGCCGGGCGCCTCCTGCACGACGAACCACTCCGGGAAGCGCCACGCGCCGATGCCGGCCGTCTGCTCCCGCGGATCGCTCGACGCGGCGGGCGGCGCGTGCAGGGCGGGCGGCGGGCCGCCGGTCAGCGCCCGGAGCTTGGCGGTCAGCCGCGGCTCGACGATCTCCTCCAGCCGGCCGCGGTCGGGCCACGTCTCCAGGCCGCCGACGATGGCGGAGTCTTTCGGCAGGTCGATCAACGCCCCCGGGCCGTAGGTGGTGATCACCTGACTGCGGCGCAACTGGCCGGGGCTCCGGAAGCCCGGCGCAGCGCGGCCGGCGGACCGGCGGCGCGGCGTCATCCGTACCTGCCGCCCCCGCCGGTCAGGTCCTGCAGGAACAGGTTCACGTCCGGCTCCACGTCGCGGAGCGACCGGTTGGCGCGGAACTTCCGATGGTCGTCCGACTCGAACTGCGTCTCCAGCATCTCCCGCAGCAGCGGGCGCGGCAGCTTTTCCTCGTGCCGCTGGTACTGCACGGCCACCCCGGCGTCGCGGCGCCCCTCGACGATCCGGCGCCACGCGCTCAGCAGATCGTCGATGCGGCGCCGGACGCTCGCCAGCCGCGCCTCGATCTCCGCCGCGTCGAGCGGCTGCGCGCGCACGCGCTCGACGAACGCGTCGAGGAGCCGCGGCTCGAGGGCGGCCCGCGCGTCGGCGATCCGCTCCACGCCCCGCGCCGGCGTCAGCGCCCGCTCCGCGTGGCGGGCCAGCGTGACGAGCGCGCCGGCCAGCCCGCGGTCGAGCGCGCGGGCGGCGAACGGCGTGACGCTGCCCGCCTCGACCGACCGGTAGAACGTCTCGTGGTAATGCCGGAACCGCTCGTAGTGCGACCGGTCACGCGGCTTGTGGACGTTCAGCAGGGTGATCACCAGGCCCGGCCGCGCCGCGTCGCGTCCGACGCGGCTGGTCGCCTGGATGTACTCCGCGTGCGCCTTCGGCTGGCCGAGCACCACCATCAGCCCGAGCCGCCGGATGTCGAGTCCGACCGAGATCATGTTGGTGGCGATGGCGCAGTCGACGCGGTCCGCCGCGTCGAATCTGCGTTCGAGCCGCCGCCGAGCCGCCGCCGCCTGATCGGTCGAGACGCGCGAGGTGAGCTCGATCACCTCCGAGAGCGTCCGCCGGTCGCGGAACCGGCCGGCCGCCTCGCCGGCCCGCCGGCGCGCCCCGTACTCCTTCAGCGTGCTGCCGACCTCCTCCTCGATGATCCGGCGCGCCCCGCCCAGCTCGCGCAGGCTGTTGAAGTAGGCGAGCACCGTCATGTACGGGTCGGCCGGGTTCTCCGGGTTGCGGCGTCCCCCCGCGTCGCGGTATTCGCGCTCGGCCGCCGCCATCAGCGGGACCAGCACCCGCCGCATCAGCACCTTCGGGTTCCGGCCCGGAGCGGCGACGCCGAGGTAACGCCGGGCGTGCGTCTCCGCGGCCGGCGCGGTGCGGGCGAAGAACGCGTCGCGCCGATCCGGTCCGGGCGGCGGGAAGACCCGGGTCTCGGTCCGGGCGAACAGCGCCCGGATCTGGTCCTGCGCGCGGCGCACGGTGGCGGTCGAGGCGACTATCTTCGGCCGCACCCGGCGCCCGTCCGCCGCGCGCGTGGCCAGCGCCTCGACAGCCGCCTCGTAGAGGCCGGCCATCGTGCCGAGCGGTCCCGCGATCAGGTGCAGCTCGTCCTGGACGATCAGGTCGGGCGGCGGGAGCGGCGCGGCGAGCGGCGTCCCCCGTCCCGGCTCCGCGGCGCCGTAGAACCCGTCGCCGTCGCCGCGGTCGGCGCCGCCGAGCAGCGTCCCGGACGGGCCGACCCACGGGAGCGACGCGAACTTGTCCACGGTCGCAATCAGGAAGGCGGGCAGGCGGCGGTACAGCGCCTCGTCCACCGCCACCACCGGGAGCGGCCGGTCGGCGGAGAAGTCGCACGCGAAGTCGGCGCAGACGATCCGGAGGGCGCGGGGGCGGTCGGCGTCCGGCTCCAGCGCGAACGACTCCGGCCGGAAGCGCGCGCCGCACCACGGGCAGTTCTCCAGCGGGATCGGCGACGGCCGGTGGCCCGGATCGCTCTTGAACCGGGTCACCTTGCTCCGGGCCGAGTCGGACCGTCCGTCGCCCTTGCGCCCGAGCAGGTTCGGCGTGGCCGCCTTGCCGACCCACAGGCCGATCTCGAACGGCCACGCGCCGTACCGCTCCGGCGCCTGCTCGCGCTCCAGCTCCAGCGCGCAGACCAGCCCCGCCGCCCGGCCGAGCTGATCGAGGGTGAGGAGGCGCAGCGTGTAGCGCATGACGACGCTGACGCCGGCGCCCGCCCGTCCGCCGTCGCCCGGACGCCGCAGCCGCCGCAGCACCATCGTGAACGCCGCCAGCCCGAGGTACGCCTCGGTCTTGCCGCCGCCGGTGGGAAAGAAGAGCAGGTCGACGATCGTCCGGTCGGGCGCGTGCGGATCGGCGATGCCGGGCAGGTTCAGCAGGAGGAAGGCGAGCTGGAAGGCGCGCCAGCGCGGCGCGGCGCCGACGAACCGCCGCCGCAGCGCCCGCGCCACCGCCCGGTTCGCCATGCGGAACGCGTCGCGCGCAGCCTCGTCCCCGGCCAGCGCCGCGACCCCGCGCTCTATCCGGTCCGCGGCCGCCGCCGCCGCGCGCAGCAGCTCGTCCGCGGCCGCGCGCCGCCGCCCGGCGAGGCCGGCCGCCGCCGACCGGCGCTCCGCGATCCAGGCGCGGTACGCCGCCGCGAGCGGCCCGAGCGCCGCCTCGACCTCGGCGGGGCCGGCCAGCCCGCCGAGCGCCTCCATCGACAGCTCCACCCCCGGCGGGTCGAACGTGTCGGTCTTCTCCACCTCGGCCACCGGCATCCAGGCGGTCCGCACCAGATGGCAGACGCCGCCGGTCAGTTCCCAGTCGGCCGAGACGCCGTGTCCGGCGGCGTACTCCGGCGTGTCGGCGTAATGCAGGTCCGCCACCCGATCGTCCCAGTCGTCCCCGCCGCCGCCGCGCGCCCCGCGCAGGTCGGGACGCGGGAGGAACGGCCGGTCGCTCCGCACCTCGACGCCGGCCTGGAACGCACAGGCCGGCTCGGGATCGTCGCCGTCGGGCGGCGGCTCGCGGCGGTTCACCAGGAAGACCGAGACGGCGCGGGCGCCCGGCGGCATCCCCGCGCCGGCCCCGGACGCGTCGAACGCGCGGGCGACCACCTGCAGCTGGAGGCCGCCGGAGCCGGGCACGTCGCGGATCGACTCCTCTCCGCCGCCGCCGAGCGGCGCCTCCACCTCCACCCTGCGCGGCGTCCGGCGCCAGACCCGCTCCGTCCTGCCGTCCGCGGCCTCCGCCGTCTCCTGCGCGTAGTCGCCCCACCGGGCGGTCGCCGCCAGCCGCTCCGCTTCGGCGGGAACCAGGAAGCTCAGCCCGATAGACGACGGGAACCAGCCCCGCTTCGCCGCCTTCCGCTCTTCGCTCGACTCTTCGAGGAGGCCGGTCTGCTCGGGGACCTCGGCGCCGAAGTCGTCGTCCTCGTCGGCGTCCGCGCGCCGCTCCGGCGGCAGGCCGGAGGGAACGAGGAAACCGGTGAGGTACCAGTTCGACGGCCGCTCCCGCGCCGGCAGCCGCTCGGCCGCGAGCGGGTCGTCCGGGCCGGGGCCGACGAGGTCCAGGGCGAGCGCCTCGACGAGCCGGTCGCGGACAGCGGCGGAAGCAGCGGCCGGGGGCATTGCGGTTGCAGGTTATCGCGGCGGTCCGCGTCGGGGCAACGTCGGGCGGCGACCCGATAGAATCAGCCGGAGAGGCGGTTCGATGGCGCAGCGCTGGAACGACTGGCTCGCCCAGCAGCCCGTGGTGGAACCCCGCGTCGCACCGAGAGCGGCGAGGCGCCCGGCTGACAAGGCGTGAGGAGGGCGCATATTGGGCATACGCAACCGACGAACAACGCCGTCAGGCGGGATGCATCGCCGCTCGAATGCAGCGGGGACTTTCACCACGGGCTGCCAGGCATGCGGAAGCTGCACGGCGAGGGGGGCCGCTTCGCCCGGACGCTCGCGCGCGAAGCGGTGTGGCTGATCGACCGCCGCCGATGACGGTCCTGCTGACCGGGGCGACGGGCTACGTCGGCGGGCGGCTGCTCGGCGTCCTCGAACGCGGCGGCCGGCGCGTGCGCTGCCTGGCGCGGCGTCCGGGCGACCTCGCGGCGCGGGCGGCGCCGTCGACCGAGGTCGTGCGGGGCGACGTGCTCGACCGGGCGTCGCTGGACGCCGCCCTGCGGGGCGTGGACGCGGCGTACTACCTCGTCCACGCGATGGGGTCGGCCGGCGGCGACTTCGAGGCGGAGGAGCAGGCCGGCGCCCGGAACTTCGCGGAGGCGGCGCAGGCGGCCGGCGTCGGGCGGATCGTCTATCTTGGCGGACTGGCGGCCGGCGGCGCCGACCTGTCGGCGCACCTGCGCAGCCGGCGGCGGGTGGGCGACGTCCTCCGGCGGGCCGGCGTCCCGGTCGTCGAGTTTCGCGCATCGATCGTCATCGGCTCCGGCAGCCTGTCGTTCGAGCTGGTGCGCGCGCTGACCGAACGGCTGCCGGTGATGATTACGCCGCGGTGGGTCGCCGCGCGCGCCCAGCCGATAGCCGTCGACGACCTGCTCCGCTATCTGCGGGCCGCGCTCGACCTCCCGCTCGACGACCACCGGATCTTCGACGTCGGCGGCGCCGACGTCGTCTCGTACGGCGGCCTGATGCGGGAGTACGCCCGGCAGCGCGGCCTGCGGCGGCTGCTGATCTCCGTGCCGGCGCTGACCCCCCGCCTGTCGAGCCTGTGGCTCGGCCTGGTGACCCCGGTCTACGCCCGCATCGGCCGGAAGCTGATCGAGAGCCTGCGCCACGACAGCATCGTCCGCGACCTGTCCGCCCTGACGGCGTTCGACTTCCGCCCGATGGGAACGCGCGCGGCGGTCGCGGCGGCGCTGCGGAACGAGGACCGGGCGTTCGCCGAGACCCGCTGGTCCGACGCGCGGTCGTCGTCCGGGCCGGAACGGACCTGGGGCGGCGTCCGGTTCGGGACGCGGCTCGTGGACAGCCGGACGGTCCGGGTGGCGGCGTCCCCGCCGGCCGCGTTCGCCCCGATCCGCCGGATCGGCGGCGCGGCCGGCTGGTATTACGGCAACGTCCTCTGGCGGGTCCGGGGCCTGCTGGACCTGCTCGCCGGCGGCGTCGGCGTCCGCCGGGGCCGGCGCGACCCCGAGCGCCTCGCCGCCGGCGACACCGTGGACTGGTGGCGGGTGGAGCGCTGCGAACCGGACCGCCGCCTGCGGCTGGCGGCCGAGATGAAGGTCCCGGGCCGCGCCTGGCTGGAGTTCGAGGTGACCGAAGACGCCGGCGGGTCGATCATCCGCCAGACCGCCGAGTTCGACCCGGCGGGGGTGGCGGGACTCCTCTACTGGTACGCCCTCTGGCCGGCCCACACCCTGATGTTCGGCGGCATGCTCCGGGAGATCGCGCGGCGGGCGGGCGCGCCGGAGCCGCCGGACGGGTCGTAGTCGCCGCCCTGGCGGGGCGTTGCCGCCGCTTGCTGTTCGAGTGCGAACTGAAGGACCATGGCGGCGACGACCTCCGGAAACGGGGGCTGAGAGTGGAAGCGCTGGACAGCGACGGCGTGGCGCTGGCGCTTGAGTTGAGGAGGTGTGACGATGGCCGACATCCGGCCGGTTCGGACTGAAGACGACTACGAGGCCGCGCTCGCCCGGATCGACGCTCTCATGGGCGCGGAACCAGGAACGCCGGACGGCCGGGAGCTCGACGTGCTGGTCGACCTGGTCGAGTTCTACGAGAGCAGGCACGAACCGATGGGGCATTCCGACTCGGCGTCCGTCATCGAGTTCCGGATGGAGCGCCTCCAATCGAACTTGCTGATCGACGAGCTCCGGCGTTTGGCGCCGGAGCTCGTGATCGCGGGCGGATCGTTCGCCCACTGGCTTCCGCATCCTCGCGACGTTCCGCCGACCGCTCGCGAGCGGCTCCTGATGGAGGCCCGGCGGAACGCAACCGGAAAGTGCCTGACGGAGCTCGTCGCGAGCATCGGTCTTCCTGCCGTTGAACCGGCGCGCCGGGCGTCCGGAGCTCGCGAGTGGCCGGCAGGGTACGCCGGCAGCGTGAGTCACAAGGACGCGACCGTCGTCGCCGCCATCACGCCTGCCGCTCGGATGAGGTCGATTGGCATCGACGTCGAACGCCTGAACGCAAAGTACGTCTCGAAGCTCCACGGACTGGACGCGGTCGAGCAGCCGTGGTCGTCAACGCCGGAAGCCGAGGGACGAGTGGTTCTTCTGTCCGTCAAGGAAGCCGCGTACAAGGCCCTGCACCCGGTTCTCGGACTTCCACTCGGTTTTGCAGACGTCGCCGTGTCGTGGGTCTCGCTCGACGCCGTACGCTGCCGCGGCGTCGCCCGTGCGCGCGGCGTCACGCTCGACGTGCGCTGTTCCAGGGCCGTTCCGCCGTGGATGGCATCGGTCGCCCTGCGGCCGGACGACGCACGATCTCGCCCCATCCCGTGAGCGATCTGGCGGCCGGACCATAATAGTTTGACCATCGGACGTCCTCGTGATAGGGTGTTCGATTATCGAACGGACACCCGGATGCTGCTGCCCAAAATCGAGTCCGGACTCGCGCCCAGCCCGCCGGCGCGCGACCTGGACGCGCGCCGGCTGCTGGAAGCGGACCTCCGCGCATGGTGGGAGGAGGAACAGGCGGACTGGGACGATCAGGTCTCCGGCGGCGATGCGGCGGCGGCGGACCTGTGGGAGTCCATGCCTGTCGTCGATTCCAAGACCGTCGCCCGGATGGCGCCGATCTTTGAGAAGCACGAGGGCCGCCCTTTCGACGTCCGGCGCATTCGCCCGGGCGGGTACGCCAGCATCGACGACGCGATCGAGCATCTCGTCCACGAAACAACGCCGGGTTCTTCCGGGCCGGCGGAACACGTTCCACGGAAGGTCGATTCATGAGCGATCAGGAAACGACGCAGAACGTCCTCGGCAAACGGCTCAAGGAGGAGCGCGAGTACCGCGGATTCTCCCAGGAGGAGGTCGCCGGCCATCTCGGCGTGCCGCGGTCGGCGATCTCGCTCATCGAAAGCGGGTCCCGGCGCGTCAGCGCCGAAGAACTCGGCCGACTGGCCAAGCTGTACCAGACCACGATGGAGAGCCTCGCCGGTCACGGTCAGGAAGCGTCCCAGCCGGAGTCGGTCCGCCTGCTGGCGCGCGCCGCCACCGAGCTCTCGGCTACGGATCGTGACGAGGTGCTGCGTTTCGCGCAGTTCCTGCGGTCGAGGAAAACGCAATGACCCAGCGCGCCGAGATACTGCGCGCGGTCAGCGAGGCCGCGACCGTGTTCGACGAGTCGCCCTGCGGCGCACGCACCAGCTTCGACGTCATCGGGGCGGTCACCGCCCGGAACATCCCGCTGCTGTTCCGGCCGCTGGACAAGCTGTGGGGGGCGTTCATCACCGTCAACGACGAAGAGCGCGGCATCATCGTGACCACGAAACTCGGGTTGCCGGCGCAGCGGTTCACGGTCGCCCACGAACTCGGCCATCTGCTGCTCGGACACCGAACGAGCCTCGACGAGACGGTCGGATTCGCGGGACGAAACGCTCCGGCGTCGCGGCCGGCGCACGAGGCGGCGGCCGACACGTTCGCCTCCGAACTCCTGGCTCCGAAGCGCCTCCTGCTCGCATCCGCGAAGCGTCATGGATGGACCAGGGACAAGCTCCACCAACCCCGACACGTCTATCAACTGTCGTTGCGCCTGGGCATCAGCTACCCGGCCGCATGCTGGGCCCTGGTGACGTCCAAGATCCTCACGAGCATCGAAGCCCGCCAACTTCAGGACACGCCGGTGAAGACCCTGAAGCACGAATTGGCGCCGGCCGGGTCGATCACGAACTCGTGGGCCGACGTATGGGCGCTCACCGCGGCCGACGGCGACACGTTCATCGAAGCCGGGTCCGACGACCTGTTCGCAGTCCACGTCGAGGATCATGCTTCCGCCGGCTACGTCTGGCGTCTCGTCGACGCGGACGCCGAGGTCGAAGTCGTCGGCGAACGACCGCCGCATCTCGATCATGCCTACGGCGCACGATCCGGACGGGTGTCGTACGTCCGGTTCAAGGCGCCCGGCGTGCACCATCTCGTCTTCGAACACGTCCGGCCGTGGAGTCGCGCCACCCTGGCCCGCATCAGGATCGACGTCGACGGGCACGGGAAAGAACGTGAAGGCTGGGCGCGCCGCACCAGGCGCGGGGCCCTGGAACAGGTCGCATGAACGTCACCGTCCGCCACGATTACCGCCCGCTGCTCGGTCCGGTCCGCGATCAGGGAGCGCGTCCGACCTGCCTCGCGCACGCGTCGACGACGGCGCACGAACACGCACGCGGATTGAAAGTGGCGCTGTCGCCCGAGTACCTGCACTATTTCGCCTCGGGAAACGCCGGCGCACCCTCCGGCGTCGATCTTCCGAACGTCTCCCGCGCGCTGCTCGACCCTGGACAGCCGATGGAGTCCGATTGCCCGTATCACGAGAACGACCCGCCGCCCGCGTGGACGCCGCCCGCAAATCTGACCCTGTATCGGCGACAGAGCGTCTCGACGAAGCAGACTCCGGATGAAGTCGAAGCGCTTCTGGACGCCGGCCGTGTCCCGGTTCTGGGCATTTCGACGACGGACGCCTTCTACGCTCCCGCCGCTCCGTGGCTGATCTCTCCCGCCGGTCCGGTCAGAGGACTTCACGCAGTCGCAGCCGTGGGCGTCGGAACGACGTACACGACGCGCCGTTTCCTCATCCGGAACAGCTGGGGCGCAGCCTGGGCCGACGCCGGCCATGCGTGGCTCGACGACGCCTTCATGATCCAGCACCTGCGCGACGTGCTGGTGTTGACGGACGAAGTGGCGTGACGGCGAAGCTGACGCAGGATGGGACGCGTCGCATGGGAGGCCCCTGCTTATCGCATCTTTCCTTCAAGTTGTTCCAGGATGCAGTGCACTTGACCGCCCTGTATCGAAGCCACGACTATCGTTACAAGGCGCCCGGCAACTTGTTGGGTCTCGCGAGACTCCAGGGCTGTATCGCGCATGAGGTTGACCGGAGCATCGGAAACTTGACCGTTCATTCGTCGTACGCGTACCTCGACGGCTCCAAGGGCGCCATGCGTTCGCTTCTGAAAAATCTTCGCTGTATTACGAAAAGGAAGGACGGTTGCGACGTTCTGGCTCACTGACCGCCCGCAAGGACGCTGCACGCGCGGACGTCCCATGGCAGCCCGTGGTAAAAGTCGGCATTTTCGGGATCGACACGCCGGCTCTTCTGCTTTACACTGGCTGGCATGTCGATGGGCACTACGCGTGACGATGGTTCGCAGCAATCGCTGTTGGTGTCGGCGGCGGACTTGCCGCGGGGCGCGGGGCATCCGTTCTACGAGCGGTTGAACCGGATTCTCGAGACGGCGGGCTTCGACGCGTTCGTCGAGAAGGTGTGCGCCCGGTTCTACACGACGATGGGTCGGCCGAGTCTGGCTCCTGGGCGCTACTTCCGGTTGCTGCTGCTCGGGTACTTCGAAGGACTGGATTCGGAGCGCGCCATCGCGTGGCGTGCGTCCGATTCCCTGAGCGTACGGGCGTTTCTGCGCTTGGCGCTGCCGGCGTCGCCGCCGGACCATTCGACGATCTCGCGAACGCGGCGTCTGTTTTCGGTCGAGGCGCATCAGGCGGTCTTCCGGTGGGTGCTGAAGCAGTTGGCGGAGTCGAGTCTGGTTACGGGGAAGACGCTGGGCATCGACGCGACGACGCTGGAGGCGAACGCGGCGTTGCGGAGCATCGTGCGGCGTGACACGGGGGAGGACTACACGGCGTTCCTGACCCGGTTGGCGCAGGCGTCGGGCGTCGAGACGCTGACGGCGGAGGAGTTGGCGCGGTTTGATCGGGAACGGAAGAAAAAGAAGACGGCGAAGACGTCGAACCGGGACTGGACTCACCCGCACGACCCGGACGCGAAGGTCGCGAAGATGAAGGACGGCAGCACCCACCTGGCGCACAAGGTGGAGCATGCGGTGGATCTGGAGACGGGTGCGGTGGTGGGCGTGACGGTTCAGGGGGCGGACCAAGGGGATACGACGACGCTGGTCGAGACGCTGGTCACGTCGGCGGAGCAGGTCGAAGCGGTGTTGCCGGATGCGGCGGGGGTTGCGGAGGTGGTGGCGGACAAGGGCTATCACAGCAACGCGACGCTGGTGGGTCTGGCGGCGGCGGGCGTTCGGAGTTACATTGCGGAGCCGGAGCGGGGCCGTCGGAACTGGAAGGGCCGGCAGGAGGCTCGGGCGGCGGTGTATGGGAACCGGCGTCGGCTGCGCGGCCAGCGGGGGCGGCGGTTGCAGCGGCGTCGCGGCGAGCGTGTGGAGCGGCCGTTTGCGCATCTGTATGAGACGGGGGGGATGCGGCGGGTGCACTTGCGCGGGCATCCGAACATCCTCAAACGCCTGCTGGTGCACGTCGCAGGTCTCAACCTCGGGCTGCTGCTGCGTCAGCAGATCGGCGTTGGCACGCCCCGCAGCCTGCAGGGCCGGGCCGTAGCCGGCGTCTGGGCGCTGATCGGGCTGCTGGTGGGCCTGTGGAGTGGTCTGAGACGGCTCTGGACGCGATTTCGGCCCCATGCGGCGCGGATCGCCGCGCTATCGCGCCACCGGCCCCTTCAACCAGCCATCTGAAAACCGAGGACTTCTACCTCGGACTGATGGGGGTCACGACGCAAGAGGAATGTGAGGACACGATGGACCTGGAATCACTGTTCGAACGATTTCATCTGAAGAACGTGCGTCTGGGTCCACAGTGGGCCAAGGTCGAGATCGACTTCAAGGACGAAGACCGGGACGCCGCTTGGGAACTGTACGTCGAAATGCTGACCCGGATCGTCACACAACCGCTCCCGGCGAGTGCAGGAGACGAAAAGACCGCCCTTGAAAGCATCTATTCGCTGTTTCCGACTACCCGCGAGATTCTGCGGCGGCGCGGAAAGGGCGCCGTGCAATTCAGCAAAGTCGCAATACCGATCCTGAATCAGGTAGTGCGTCCCTTTACCGCAAAGTGGCATCGGGAATCCCTGTCGAACGCTTTTGATCACGAGGAAAAACGCAAGGAATTTCGGAAACAGTTGGAACTTCTGCAGGAAGACCTGCGTAACTACAACCGCCTGCTGGCGGAGATCGCCGGCGTGGAGGACCTGACCGACCTGGAATGGTTGGAGGAAGGAAAATGAACCAATGGCGGAGCAGATAAAGAACGTGTTCATCAGCCACCGGCACGAGGATGATGCGGGTCTGGCGGATCTCAAGAACCTGGTGGCGGAGCATGGCATGTCGTGCCGCGACTATTCCATAACCGCGGACAACCCGAACAACGCGCGCAGCGAACAGTACATCAAGTCGGAGATCCTTGCTCCCCGCATCCGACAGTCGGGTTGCCTGCTGGTCTACGTCTCCAACCGGACGAGACACAGCGAGTGGGTCGATTGGGAAATCGAATATGCTCACAAGCTGGGAAAGCGAATCGTGGGCGTCTGGGCGCGCGGCGATCGGGATTGCGAAAAGCCGGAGGCCCTGGATCGCCACGGCGATGCGGTCGTCGGCTGGAACGGCGAGAGCATCATCGACGCCATCAACGGCCATTCCGGCGCATGGTTCAATCAGGATGGCTCAATGCTCGGCTATCGCGCCATTCCGCGATATTCCTGCTGAAGGATCAACCGATGTCGAAGCTGTATTCGTACGTAGTGGCGAGAGACTACGGGTTCGCGCCGAATCCGTTCTACGGCTTCTGCACGCTGGCCGCCTGCAAGCCGGAAATACGCCGTACAGCGACCGAGGGCGATTGGATTCTGGGTACCGGATCGAAAAAGAAGGAACGAGACGCGCACGTCGTCTACGCCATGCGCGTGAGCGAGGTGATGACCTTCAACGAATACTGGTGGGATCCTCGCTTCCGGAACAAGCGTCCCGACCTGCACGCCAGCATCCGCGAGGCGTTCGGCGACAACATCTACCATCGGAACGGCGCCGACGGCGAGTGGCGCCAGGCGGATTCGCACCATAGCTGCGAAGACGGGACGCCGAACCGCCGGAACGTGGATCACGACACGCAGGTGGATCGGGTGCTCGTCAGTGACGATTTCATCTACTGGGGCGGCCATGGTCCCGAGATTCCGCCGTCTTTCAGAAAAGACGTCTGCAAGAGCGGACCTGGGCACAGGCGCCATCTCCCGGCGGAGATCGTGGCCGAATGCGTTGCGTGGTTGCGCAGTTTCGATGAGAGAGGCTACCGCGGCGATCCGTTGGAGTGGAACAGGAAGAGCATGGGGCTGCCGTGGAACAAACGGCTGAGGATGCCGCCTTTCCAGCCACGCTCCGCCGTTGCGGTCCGGGCGGCCATCGAGGGTCTGAAGGAATTCCAGCGGACACACGGCCTGCGCGGGTTGTCGGTTCGGCGGATGATTGAAGAAGGGCGGCGGCACTGATGCCGTTCGTCCTCGATTGCTCGGTCACCATGGCATGGATGTTCCGCGACGAAGCGACCGACGCCACCGATCGGCTGCGGGACATGCTGGACGAGAATCGTGCGCTGGTTCCTGCTCTCTGGCCCACGGAAACCGCCAACGCGCTTCTCGCCGCGACCCGTCGGAAACGGATCGAGCGCGAGGAATGGCGACGACTTCGCACGCAACTGAATGCGCTGCCGATCGACGTCGACCCCGTTTCGACGGCGCGCGCGTGGGGGCCGGCGCTCGATCTCGCGGCGGTCCATGACCTCACGGTCTACGACGCGACGTACCTCGAACTCGCAATGCGAAGTGGTCTTCCACTCGCCACGTTGGATCGTGCTCTCCGCATCGCTGCGCAGGTGGAGAGGTGCATGATACCGGTGCTCGGGTAGGGAGGAGAAGGAACGTGGGTACCGCGTCGTGGTTCGTACAGTACCGTGAGGACGCCGAGCGAACGGACCAGCTTGCCGGGAAACCAAAGCACGTCGAGCTGCTGGCCGCGGGTCTGTTCGGTGAAACCGGCGGCATTCTCACCGAGCTGAAGAAGCGGAGCCGGGAGGACGCGGCGTATCCGGCAGACGAGGAGCGTCTTGTCGAAGAGGTTGGAGACTTTCTGTGGTACTTCGCTCGCTTGACGACGGTTCTGGAATCGTTCGATGTGACGAAACTGGCCGCCGCCGCCGATGCGGAGCGACCGGATGATGACCTTGCGGACGCGCTGGCGCTCGGGGCGGCGGTGGGCGCGCTGCTCGACACGTTGCAGCAAGGCGCGAACAGCGATGCGTCGCCGCGGCTCGAAGCGATCTGGCGGGCCTTCGTACGAGTTGCCGCTGGTTCAAGGATTTACCTTGAACACGCGGCCGAAAAGAACCTGGAAAAGACGCGGAGCCGATGGCCGCGGGAACCAGATCCCGTGCCGCTGTTCGACGACAAATTTCCAGAGTGGGAACAAATTCCGCGCAGGCTGGAGGTGGAGTTTCGGGAAATCGGAAGCGTCGAAGAACCCGTCGTCGTCTTGCGCTGCAATGGTCTCAACGTGGGAGATCGCCTGACCGACAACATCGGGGTTCCCGACGGTTATCGGTTCCACGACGTCTTTCATTTCGCATATGCCGCGCACCTGGGATGGTCACCGATCTTGCGGAGTCTTCTGAAGTGCAAGCGAAAAAGCGACCGCGAAGTGGACGAAAGCGAGGATGGCGCGCGGGCCAGGATCATCGAGGAGGCGGTGTCGGCGACGGTGTTCAGCCGGGCGAAGGAAGTGGACTACTACGACGGAATCGACCGTGTCGACTACGACCTTCTCAAGACCATCCAGGGGTTCGTGACGGGGTTCGAGGTCGACCGTGTGCCGTTGTGGCAGTGGGAGGAAGCGATTCTCAACGGATATCGCGTGTTCAGAGAGCTTCGCAGGCGCCGGGGAGGCGTCGTGACGCTGGATCTGGTCGAACGGAAGCTCGTTTACGAAGCCCCCGGCATGGCCAGGGGAAGATCCGGCTGAAGCGTTCGCGGTTGCGGAAAGGAGGCGTAGTCACCGTTCTGGAGCCACTTTTCGACCTGCTCGTTCAATTCCCACTTCGGCGGGAAGAAAGGCGTGGGCGCCGGCCCCGCCGGCGCGAATTTCTGCTTGATGCGTCCACGCCCGGCGCGGCCCTTGATTTCGGGGTGGGTCGCCCGGGTGTACTTCGAGACCTCGCACAACAGGTTCTGGACGTCGATGGGCCGCAGGGAGCGGCCCCACAGGCCGTCGAAGCGCAGATCGGCGCGGCCGAACTCTTCTTCCTGCCGATCCGACAGCCACAGGATCACGTCTTCCGGGGAATATTCCCCCGGTGATTCGAAGCACTTCGACAATCCGTCGAGCGCGCCGGGGCCGGCCACCACGAAGCTGCGTTCGGAATGCGACGTCAGCGTCGTGTAATTGAGATCGATTGCGTACTGGAAGGCGAGGAACGGCCCCAGCGTCGGATACGCCACGAGCAGATCGTATGCGTCCTTCAGAGAACGCGAGCGTCGGAGCTTCGTGGGCAGCCGGTCGTCGAGCATGCGGCGCAGCAGATCGAGATGCATGCGATGCTTCGGTGCGCCGGAAGCTCCCCCGGACGGCATGATGTAGGCGGCCGAATAGATCGCCTTGCCGAGCCGGCGCCGTCCGGCGAGCAGTGCGTCGCACGCGGAATAATCGAACCGGTCCGCGGCGGGGAGACCCATGCCGCGGACGATGGCCTCCCACGTGTCGATCTTGTTGAAGATCTTGAACAGCATAGTCCGGAGAAACAGCGTGTCGTCGTTCGCTTCGTGGTTCGAATACGCCATGCGGATCAAGTACTGGCTCACCCGGTCGGCGGCGCGGAAGACGTTCGTGAATCGGTAGCTCGACAGCACCGGGTCACTGGTCCACGGGTGCGGCTGTCCGGTGATGCGCCGCAGGTAGATGCAATGACGCTCGAAAGCGAAACGCCAGAGCGTCGCGTACAGATGGGAAGGCTTGGGCGCAGCGCGCTTCGAGAAGCAGGCCATGGGCGACGTTCTGAGTTGTTTTTTGCCGGCCGGCTTCGCTGACGTCTCGGTCATGCCTCCCGAGACTGCGCCTCCTGCTGGTCGACGGAGCCGTGGTTCGCGAGGACGGCGGTGACGGTCAGCGGCGAAACGCCGAAACGCTCCGCGGCGGCTTCCCTTGCGTCCTCCGAGAAGTCGTCCTCCAGCACGTCGATCAGGCTCTCGACGGGGCACAGGAACCCGGCGGCGAACGCGCGCTGCATCTTCTGCCGGTAGGTGGAAGCTCCGGTGGCGGGGCGCAGGGGGTCGCGCGTATCGACCAGGACGCTGTCGCCGAGCAGCCGCGCGACCTCGAACCGCCGTCCCGTCCGCCACTTCGATCGCAGAACGACGCGGCCCTCGGCGCGCGGCTCGTGCAGCGCGAAGGCCATCGCTCCGGCCGCGGCGGCGCTCAACGCCGGTTTGCGGACGGCGCAGAGATCCGCGAGCCGGCGATCGGACACCGGTCCGCCGCCCAGTCCCTCCCGGCGCCGGAGAGCGTCCGCGGCGGCGACGCCGACCTCCCGGGGCGCTCTGCGCCCGTCACCGGCCCAGGCGTCGGCCAATGCCGGCGCCCGGTCGCCGGCGCTGGAGTCGAAGCCGAGGTTGCGCGCCGCGTTTCGGAACGCGTCGGCGGTCAGGAACCGGTCGGCGGCCACTTCCGACATGGCGCCGCTTCCGAGCATCTCGCCGTCCAGGATGATCCGCTCGACCTGCCGCGGGTCGGCTTCGTCCGCGTCGAAGCCGAGGAACGCTTCGATCTTCCGGTACGTCGTGCATTCCGGGTCGGCGCGCTCCGCCGACAACTCCCGCCACGCGGTGGACAGCTCTACGTCAGGGATGGGCCACTCGCCGACGGCGATGCTGAGCGTCATGCCGCCCTCCGCAGCCGGTTGCTCGACGTTCCCGACCATGGAGATGGAACAGTGCCGCATCCATCCCGATGGCGGCGATGCGCATCGGCGAAGTTCGTCAATATGCGAATCCTCTCCGCGGCCGGTGTTCGGTGACCGGATCCTCCCGCCGCAACTCCAGGTTCGGATGACTGTTCTCGGGTTCAGCCATGCAACGGACTCAGCGCCTCGCCGCTCGGTGTCTTCTTGCGCTTTCGCGGCGTTGCGCCGCTTCGAGGTGATCGACGTTCAGCCGCAGTTCGCCGCCCGTGATGATCATTTCCTTCAACGCCCGCCGCACGACGCGCTCCACGTCCGCATGGGTCGCTCCCTTGAACATGTCCCGCTCCGCGATCTCCTCGACGTCGAAGTCGCGGCGAACGCCGCGCAGCTTCACGGCGAGCAGGCGACAGAGCTGCGATCGCGTCGGCGGCTTCAGGCACAGCACTTCTTCGAAGCGTCGCCAGACGGCGGAGTCGAGCATCCCCTCGTGGTTGGTGGCGGCGATGACGAGGCTGCGCCCGCCGTAGGCGTCGAGCATCTGGAGGACGGCGTTCACGACGCGGCGGAGCTCGCCGTGTTCGGAGGCGTCCTCGCGTTCCTTCCCCAGGGCGTCGAATTCGTCGAAGAGCATGACCATGGGGGTGGTTTCGGCGAAGTCGAACACCTTGCGGAGGTTGGCCGCCGTCTCGCCGAGGAAGGACGAGACGGCGCTGTCGGTGCGAACGACGGCGAAAGGCCTGCCGAGCTCGCTGGCGATGACCTCGGCCGTCAGCGTCTTGCCGCAACCGGGCGGTCCGCAGAGCAGGATGCGATCGCTCGGACGCAAACCGTGCGCCCGCAACACTTCCTCACGGTTGTGCTCCCGGAGAATCCCCTTGACCAGCGACAGGTTTTCGCGCGACAGCACGACGTCCTCGATACGGCGGACGGGCTCGCGCACGGACAGCAGCGGAATGCCCCGCTCGCGATCCTCCGGGATGGTCCCGGCAAGGTTTCGCAGCGCCGGCGAGGATGGTGTGCGGGCGTGAACGTCCTGCCAGTGTCCGGAATTCAACGAATCAGCGCCCCGCATCTCTGGCGGCTGCTTCAATCCAATCGCCCATGTTGGCGTAGCCGTCATCACGCTTCCAGAGGTAGAACTTGTATCCCTCTGGGATTTGACCACACCGTTGCGTGGTGTTTCCTGAAAGGTCTTCTATCTTGCTGATGTCGATTCCCAGCAAGCCGTTGCCCGCGGCTTCGCTCTGTTCGATCTCGTACTGGACGTATCTGCTCGAGCATGTGTGAGAGCCAACCAGTACGACCGTGACCGACGTGCCGTTCAATTGTTCCCTGATCCACTTTTTTATGGCTGCATCGCCACCCTTCTTTACTTCCTCGAAATCCGCAGCGTCCACGAATCCGGCTGCTTCCTTTCCTTGCGTCACCCAGCTATTGCGGACGGCCATTGCACGAGATACGTCGTGTTCGTACTCGAAGCTGAAGAAAACTCTGCGAGCCATCGTCATTCTCCTGTGATCAACCAATGGCCGTCGCCAGAACGACGGCGGCGGCCAATGCAGCGTAGAAGGGAAACAAGGTTAGTGAGAAGATTGCCCCGCGCCAGGTTGGTGCGCGGCCGGCCTCGACGACGCTGACGTCCATCGAGAAGTCGATTTTGTCTTCCGCCAGAACCCGCACGTGATCGTACAGTGCGCGGAACAGGCGCTCCTGCCACAGGAAATAGCCATCAAGACCCCAGAATACGACCACTGGAACGAACGCCGTCGAGACGATCTCCAACCGGCCCTCCCTCGCGGACAGGACGAACAGCGCGGAGACGAGGACCGCGGACCAGCCCTTCAACCGGAAAGAATCGGACGCGAGGCGATTGATCACGCCCTGGATGAGCTCCAGATGCTTGATCTTTCTGTCCACCGCGCCGCCTCCCGGGTCGGGTTCACAGGGGCATTATCCTCCCAGAGACCGCGCGGTTCAACCGCCGACCGCGAGCGGCGTTGCGCGGCGGGCCGCCGCAGCGGTTGCTCGGAGTCGTCGCGGGGCTTGGCGCGGTTCGCGCGGCGTTTCTCAACCGCGCCTCGTAGACGACGCGATCATCGTCCACCACCCAGACGTCACGCGGCCAGCCGCGGCGGGACTGCCGACTCACTTGGCAAGATATCCACCGCAAACTTCTCGTCATTGTCCGGATGCAATCCCGTCGCCTGAGTCCACGGCAAGCCGCCGGCGCGATTTCTTGGCCAGTTTTCTCAGGACGCCGAGCAGTCCGCTTTCCGACGCCAGTCGCGCATAGAACTGGGGCGGATGAAAAGCACCGGCCATCTTCCGGATTCTGTCGAGGGTCGGCGGTTCCGGCAGCTCCCGCACCGCCGTCAACATCACCGCCGATACGCGCTCCCTGTCTTCCGTGTAGGAGTCGAAGTGGGTCTTCTCGATGCATATGTCTCTCTCGAAGCGTCTCCATATCAGCGCCGGTTCGTCATGAACAACCGACTTCACCTTCGCAAACGCGACGACGCAGCCCTTGGGCTGTGTCGCGTATATCCAGACTTTCGTCCCGGGATTCAATCTGACGATCCTGTTGCGAAGTTCGACGGATTTCTTTCCAGACGCCACCAACTCCGCATATCGGGGCTTGAGAGAAATTATCGCGTTGCTCATCAGAACTTCACTCCGAAAGCTCGATTCACAATTTGAACCAGCTCTTGGTGAGTCAACGGCTGCGCCGTGACAAGATTGGCTCCGCTGACGCAACCGTCCCGCTTGAGGTCTTGGTAAGAAACGTTCGTCTGGAACTTGAGAAGATTGTCGAACGTAAACGCGGCAATTTCTCCGCGCCGATCGGCTTTTCGATCTATATCTTTCTCTGAAAGCACTCCCTGCCGACCCAGCTTGGTGACGGCTTGCGTCTTGGTCAGCGTGTCGGAAAACGTCACTCTCGCCAGCGCCACCGCTTCACTTCGTGGACTGCTGACGTAAAACACCACGATCGTTCCCTTCGGCAGCAATCCGTGCTTTCCGGCTGCAAGAAAGTAGGTGCGCTCCAGCCGAAAAGCCGCTTCTTTGTCAGGCAGCAACGATCGTTGCCGGCCGGTCGAAGATATCAATCCGGCATACTTTTTCCTTATGGGAATCATCACTGCGGTTCGACCGGGAAGAATCAGAGCGCATGGCGACGCCAGGGTTTCGAAATCGAACGGCGAGATCGTCACAGGGCTGCCTCGCTGGCCAGTGTTCATGGCAATGCCGGTATCGGAAACAGCGCTCCACGAAGGGACGTCTTCTTGCAGTTCGCAATCTGTTGTCGCCTTGAGATCTCGCCTGAACGATGACCAGTTGCCCACGCCGACCACGCCCCGAAACGACACCTTGGCTAACGCTCCGGGCGAATCGCCTTCGTCCTTCGGGGGTCGAAAGCCGATATTGACCGCCACTTCACGGGTCTTCTCCTGCCGCCGGGAGGCGTGCAGATCGAATCGAAGCAAGCGTCCATCGACGCCGCCGTACATCGACGACTCCAGGAAGAGGCGGTCTATTGCTCTCTCGGAGTTCGGTTGTTTTTCGTCAACGTACAGGTGCAAATCGGCCGCACGGCCCGGTCCAGGGTGTTTCCAGGAACCCACGCCGACACGCCGCGAACCGACGCTCACGATTCTCCGCAGCCTGGGATGCTGCGTGGGTCCCGATTCAAGGCAGGAACGCACTTGGTCTGGATCGACGCCGAGGCCATGAAGAAATTCTTCGGTCTCCTTGCGATTCCGTTCATCGAGATCGGCAATCTCGATGTCCTGTCGATCTATAATCGCCAGCGTCGTTTCGTGTCGCGCGGCGTCGTCATCGAACAAGTCACTGAAATCGGCCGGCGAGGCGATGCTGATGCCATGCATACGGCGTAGATCCGCCGCATGTTGGAGGATTGCTTCATCACGTGTTATAAATCCGTACACCTTATGATGGATGCAAGACGCCAGATGACTCAGATCAGACGCGTCGTTTACTGCCCGTCGTCCGGTTTTCGGAATGCTTGGCCAGAGCAGGGTTCGCAGACCTTCGACAAGCGGTTTCGCTGCTTCGGGATTCACCTCGGGAAGCGTCGGCAGGCTTCTGGCTAAATCCAGAACAGGATCCGGCTGGTGGTCAGCGGCATGGCGTTCCAGCTCCTTGACAAACTCGGAAGTAACGAAGAGACGAACCTCGCTGTTCAGGCCCATCGACAACACGAGGGAGGATTCTCCTTTGTCGCGGTTTCGCAATACGTCCAAGAACACGTTCAGGTCAATGACGTATGACGGTGTGGACAGGATCGGACCGGGGTAGCGTATCCGCGTAGAGTCGGCGGCGTGGAAGGGTTCGCCAGGAAACAGAGAGGGCGCGTCGAGTTCGAGCGCGTACTTGTAAAGCGGCCTCTTTTTCGCTTCGCCGGGAATTCTATCGATGACGAAGAATCCGCATGCCTCCCAGAATCTGTTCGCTTCCAACTCACGTGCGACTCTGGCGGTAATGGTCAGGTAGTTGAGTTTCTCGCCGTAGTCCCTCAGCTTTTTCAGCAAGGTCCGCGCCGTGCCTGAACGACGAAACTCAGGGCGCACAAAGATCTGAGACACGCGCAGGCGCGGGAATCGGCCGCCGAACAGCAGATAGCCGCGCACTTTTCGAGTGCGGTCAACGTCGATCCACAGGTCGCCCTTCATTGCCGACTCGCGGTAGACGCTTGCGGGCAGGAATCCCAGCGCATCCTTGTTGGCGTCCGCCAATTTACGGACCTCGTCGACGTAGTTCTTGACCTCGTTGGGATCGATGACGATGGACTCACGCATCGGTGTCTCCAAGGTGAAGCAAATCGGATGCCAACGGTGCGTCGCGACGCGCGGGAATTTTCGCATGCGATGCCCCGCCGCGTTTCCCGCCTGCCCCCGCCGCCGCGCCGGAGCGCACCTCCTCCGCGGCCCGCTCCGCATTCAGCTCCAGCAGCCGCGCGAGCACCTCGTCGCGGACGGCGTCGGGCCAGCGGTAGCGGTAAGGCTTCTTCCTGTCGCCCCACTCCTCCTCGTCTATCGCGTAGTCGAGCAGGAACTCGCAGTCGGTCGGGACGTCCTGCCAGCCGTAGGCGTCGAGGACGGCGCGGTCCAGGGCGGCGTGCAGGCCGCGGAGCCGGGCGACGTCGGGATCGTTCTCGTGCGGGTCGTGGAACCGGTTGTACGTTTTGGTCAGCCCTTCGCCTCTGCTGACCATCAGCGCGGTACGGGAGTCGTAATACGCCTTGCCGATGGCTTCAAGGTTCGGGTAGGTTTCCCAGTTTTCGGGGAATGGGAAGGTCTCGAAGCAGTCGGATGGTGAATAGTTGACGTCATCTTTCATTGTGGAACTGAAAAATCTACCCCATATTTCATGAATATTCGACTGCAGAACACCGAATGCAGAAAAATCTTGAAAAGGAAAGACGACCAGCTTATGCGAATAAACCATTCTTGCCGGAAGAAACACAAAGCAGATTTTGTTGCTTACGACTGGGGTTACCAACACCCGCTCCAGCCCGGCCACGGTGGCGTAAAGGCCGGGGCGCTTCTCAGCGTAATGCCACCAGCGCTCGCGAAGCGCCTTGCGGTTCTGGCCGTCTCGTTCCGGCTTCACCCGCCCCTCCACGATCGCCAGCAACTCCGGCCAGTCCGCGGCCACCGGCTCCGGGTAGTCGAACGGCGCGACCGCCTGCCGCCGCAGCTCCCGGCGCCGGTCGGCGTCGGCGTCCGCCCACGACTCCCCGCCGCCCGCCCGGCGCAGCGGCCAGTCGCGGAAGTTGATGACGTAGCGGTGGTGCGCGTGGGTCGGGCTGGTGTTCACCTCCTCGCCGCCGACGTACGGGAAGATCGCCTCCCGGTTGCGCGGGTTCTCCGCGATCAGCCGCCGCATCTCGGCGAGCGGCGAGGCGACGCCCTTCGTGTCGGTGTCGTCGAACGTGAAGCCCATGCCGAGCACGTAGCTGCCGACGAAGCTCCTGCCGGCGTTGGCGGCCAGCCGCGCGGGGTCGCCGTGGCCGCCGCGGTGGAAGAGGAACGCGGTGATCCGCTCGACCGGCGCGCCGTCGAGCAGGGGCGCGGCCGGCGGAGCGCCCTTGCGGACGTGCAGCACGCTCACCACCACGGCGGCGAGGCCGGGCCACTTGACGCGCCGCCGCGCGTGGTAGATCGCGCCGCCGTGCTCGCAGATCCAGCGCAGGCCGGTCGAGCGGGTGTCGCCCTGGGCGATGGTGTTGGTGGCGATGAGGCCGAAGGCGCCGCCGCGGCGGACGAGATCGAAGGCGCGGCGGAAGAAGTGCGCCACCTGGTCGGCGTTGCCGTGGCTCTCGGGGTGCGCCTGCTTGAGCCAGTCGGGGTAGCGGGCGACGTTGGCCGCCGCCACGGTGTTCTTCCCCGCGAACGGCGGGTTGCCGACGACGGCGTCGAAGCCGGGGTTCTCGCGCTCGAACACCTCCGGGAACTCGATCTCCCAGTGGAAGGGGGCGAGGGGCGGCTCGCCGCCCCGCAGCTCGGCGAGCCAGCTTCCGTAGCGGGCCGTCTCGCCGCGCAGGACGGCGTCGGCGAGCCGCCGGCGCACGGCTTCGCGCTCTTTCGGCTTCGCCGCTTCGAAGAACGCGGCCAGCGCCAGGTCGCCGAAGACGCCCGCCGCGTCGAGCGCGTCGCGGGCGTCGCGCCACAGGAGGCGCCGCTCCTGATCGGACATCGCTTCGCCGGCTTCGCGGATGCGCCGGCGGAGCGCGGCGGCCTCCCGCAGGCGCTCGCGCACGCGCATCGTCTCGAAGCCGGCCTGGAACGCCGGCGCGCCGCCGTCCCAGTGGAACGCCTCGATCTGTTTCCGGGTCAGGCCGACCAGCGAGTCGCCGTGCCGCAGGGCGTGGTCGAGGAAGGTGAGCGGGTGGTCCCGCGCCAGGGTGACGAGCCAGAGCGACAGCCGGGCGAGGTCGAGCGCCAGCGGGTTGCGGTCCACGCCGTAGAGACAGCGCCGGGCGACCTCGCGGCGGGCGAAGACCACGTCGTTCTCGCCGGGCGGAATCTCCGGCGCGGCGTCGTGCGCGCGCCACGACTCGAGCAGGGCGTCGCCGAGCTGCCGGCACGCTTCGACCAGGAAGGCGCCGGAGCCGAGGGCCGGGTCGCAGATCTTGAGATCGAGGATCCGTTCGGGCCGGGGCGGCCGGGACGCATCGTCCTGCCCGGCGCGCAGGCGGGCGAGGACCGGCTCCAGCGCCGTGCGCACGATCGGTTCGGTCAGCGCGCGCGGCGTGTAGTGCGAGCCGGAGCGCCGCCGCTCCGTGCTCGGCTGCAGCGCCAGGGAGCCGGCGGGGACGAGGTCCGGCGTCGCGCGCCGGTCGACGACCGGATCGAGGGCGGCGTGCAGGGCGTCGACGCTCGCCGCCTCCCGCACCGCCCGCTGCACGCGGTCGGTGAGCTTGCGGTCGGTGCGGTCGCGGAGCCGCTTCGCGCGCCGGGCCGGCGCCTCCCGCAGCAGCGCCTCGAGGTCCACCGTCGCCGGCGCGCCGTGCGGCTTCGCGGCCCGGATGGCGGCGGAGCGGCCCGCCGCCGTCTCCAGCCGGAACCCCATCATCGTTTCGTAGACCGAGCCGACGTGCTCGACGTCCAGGGCGCGGTAGGAGATCCGCTCGCCGCCCAGGACGACCAGCTTCTCCAGCACGCGGTGGACGGCGCCGTCGGAGACGAGCGGCGGTTCGATCCGCTCGTGGATCTGGCGGGCGCCGCCCTCGGGGCGGCCCTCCAGGAAGCGGTGGCGGTCGGGGTCGAACAGGGCGCCGCGGCGCGGCGGCAGGCGCATGCCGCCGGCGCGGGCGCCGTCGTGGACCATGCGGAACAGCGCCAGCAGTTGCGCCCAGGCGCCGAAGCGCTGGTCCATCGTGTCGGGGTGCAGCGCGGCGTCCGCGCGCAACCGTTCGTACAGGCCGGTCAGCGCGTAGTGGGCGCGGAACGTCTCGTCGGCCGGCAGCAGGTCCCGCTCTTCGGCGTAGAGCAGGAAGACGAGCCGCAGGACGACGGTGAGCAGGGCGCGGTACACGGCGTCCGGGTCGTCCGCCAGGACTTCCCGCAGCAGCGCGCCGCCGCTGGCGTCGTGCGCGGCCTGCAGCCCGCGCAGCAGCTCGTAGAGGGCGTGCAGCACCTGCTCGGCCAGCCGTTCGCTCACCGCGTTCTGCCAGGCGCGGCTGTCGGCGAGGAGGGCGGCCAGCCGCTGCCGGCGGGGGAGCGCGAGCAGACGCTGCTCGCCGAGCAGCAGACGGAGCGCCGCGCAGAGCGGGCGGCCGGCGGTGGGAAGCAGGTCGGCCGTGTGGAAGTCCATCCAGCCGGAGCTCTCGCCGCGCGGGGCGGAGACCAGCCGCAGGGTGCGGCCGTTGCACAGCAGGCCGGCCGGCGCGCCCGCGCCGCGCAGCAGGCGCTCCATCCGGCCGTGGGGCGCCTCGTCGAACCGGCCGGCGCCGGCCCCGGAACGGGCGGCGCCCCGATCGCGGCCGCGGTCGAGGTCACGGCCCGCGTCGAGCACCTGCACCAGCAGCTGCCACGGCGCGCCGCCGTCGGGCGGGTCGCGCTCGGCTACGGCGTAGTCGGGCCGGATCGGCGGGCCGCCGTCGGGCGGCGCCACGTGGAGCTCGTCGGGGACGGGGCGCGCGTCCGTCCCCGCGTACCCCTGCGGCGCGAAGCTCCAGCCGAGCACGGCGCGGGCGAACGCCGGAAAGTCGGGCAGGTACGGCCGCGGCGCCGCGCCGGGCGCGAAGGCGCGTTCGGCGGCGCAGTCGCGCAGCAGGCGCTGCCCCTCGGCGTCGCGGCGGGGCAGGACCGCTCCCGCGCGGGCCAGCGCCGCCGCGGAGACGACGAGGCCGGTCGGCTGGACGAAGCCGAGCCATTCGAGGTGCGCGGCGATCTCCGGGTCCGGTTGCGCCATTGACGCCTGCTTCCGCCGGTCAGTTCGACTCGGGCCAGAGGTAGACGAGGCCGACCGGCTCCACGCGCGTCGCCTGCACGGCGTAGAACGCCTCCACCCGCGCCGGCTCGCGCTCGACGTCGGCGGCGAACCGGTCGAGGCGTCGGCGCCACGCCGTCATGTTCGCCAGCAGCTCGCGCTTCTCCTCCGGGCTGAAGTCGAGGGCGAGCTGATCGGCGCGCTCGTGCTTCTCGAGCTCCGCCTCCACCCGCGCCCGCTGCTCGGTGAGTATCCGGCGCAGGTCCTGCGCCTCGCGCGCGCCGCGCGCGGCCAGCTTCCGCGTCGCGGCGGCGGCCAGCTCCGCCGCCCGCGCGTCGAGCAGCGGCCGCAGCTCCGCCACGTCGCGGGCCGCCGCATCCAGCAGCTTCCGCCGGACCGTCTCGGCCGGCGTCCACCCGTCGCCGCGGGAGAGCGACCGCTCCAGCAGGTCGAGCGTCCGCGCCTCGGCGTCGCGGGCGTACGGGGCGAGCGGGCCGGCGCGCCGGGACGGTTCGGTCCAGCGCGCGGTGACCGGCGTCAGCTCCTCGTGCAGCCGCTCCGCCCCGCGCCCGTAGAGCGACAGCCGGCCGAGCAGAATCACGCGCGGGATCGCGTCGGCGGCCTGCGCGAGGCAGGCGCGCGACAGGTCGTGGTGGACGAACCCCTGGGTCCGGAACCGGGCCAGGAGGCGTTGCGCCACCCGCTGCTCCAGGTGCAGGTGGACGGCGGCGTCGGTCAGCCGGCCGGCGTCGGCGAAGACGACCGGGCGGATCGGGGCGTCCCGCCGCCACGCCGCGAGCGGCTGGCCGCGCCGCCGCGGCGCGCGGAGCGCATCGAGGGTGGCGGCCCAGGTCCGGTCGCCCGCGGCCTGCCGGTCGAGCGGCGGGAAGGTCCAGACGGGGGCGCCGTGCGCGTCCCGCGTCTCGCGGAGCGGCGGCGCGCCGGCCAGCTCCAGCGCGCACGAGAGCGCGTCCCGGAACGGCTCGGCCTCGAACGCCGTCCACCGGCGCGACCGGTCGAGCAGCGTGCGGCACCGGTCGACCTGCGCGGCCAGGTCCTCCCGCCGGGCGCGCGCCGACTCCAGCTCCGCCTCCACCGCGCGGCGGCGGCGGTCGTCCAGGTCGGTCCGCTCGATCGCCCGCGCCAGGCGGTCGGCGTCGCCGCGGCGGATGCCGCCGCGGAGGCGGCGCTCGACGTCGTCCTCGATCACCTGCGACAGGCTGCCCAGTTCGCGCCGGATCGTCTCCGTCTTCCGGACCAGCACGTCGAGCACGCGGTCCTCGGCGCGCTGGGGCAGCACGAAGTAGTGGCAGCGGACCTCGGGGGCCGGCTGGAGGCGGCGGTCGATGCGGCCGTTGCGCTGCTCGATCCGGCCGGGGTTCCACGGCAGGTCGAAGTGGAAGAGGTCGGCGCAGTGCGCCTGGAAGTTGAGCCCCTCGCGGGCGGCGTCGGTGGCGAGCAGGATGCGCAGCGGGTCGTCCGCCGGGGGCGCGTTGAAGCGGCGCCGGACCTCCCGGCGGCGGGCGCCGGCGGTCAGCCCGTCTATCGTCGCTATCCGCTCCGCGGCGCGGTCGGTGGCGGCGATAGCCGCCTCGAGCATCGCCCGCAGGTAGCGCTTCGTCCCCTCCCGGTTCTCGGTGAAGATCAGGACGCGCCGGTCGTTCCAGCGGGGCGGGGGCGCCTCGGCGGCCGGCGCCTGGCCGAACGGCGGCAGGTCCGGACAGAGGCGCTCGCGGATCCAGGCGACGAGCCGCAGCGTCTTGGCGTCGGGCCGGCCGCGCGCCGCCTCGGCGACCCGCTGCATCCGGTCGAGCAGGCCCCGTTCGCGGCGCAGCAGGGCGGCGTCGTCCTCGCCGGCGGCGGAGTCTCCGGCTCCCGTGGAGTCCGGGCGCTCGGCGGCGGTCCCGGCCGCCTGGCCCGCCGCCGTCTCGGCCGCCGCGGTGATCGCCTCGACCTGCCGGTCCTCCTCGGCGTCGAGCTCGTCGGCCGTCCAGCCGGCGCGCTCGTCGTCGGCGCCGGGGGCCGAGGTGAAGAGGACGCCTTCCGCCGGGGCGTTCGGGTCGCCGGCGCGCGCCCGATCGTCTGCGGGACCGCGCGCCGCATCGGAACGGCGCAGCGGCCGGGCTCCCCCGGCGCCGGGAGGCGTCGCGCCGCCCGCGGAATCGGCCCGGGCGGCCGCGTCGCCCGCCGCACCGGCCTCTACCCCGGCGGCCGCCGCCCGCCGGCGCTCGACCGTCCGCCGGTGCACGGCGAGGCTGCGGGCGAACGCCTCCACCGACGACAGCAGCCGCTGCTGCAGCCCGACCGCCAGCAGGCCGGCCGCGGCCCGCGCCTTCGCGGGGGCCGCGGCGTGGCGGCGCTCGCGGACGGCGCGGTAGTCGTCGAGCAGCCGCGACAGCACGAGCTCCGGCGCGTCGTCCGGCAGGCCGTCTATCGTGATCGGCGCGACCACCCGCCGGGGGAACCCGCCCTGCATCCGGCGGACGTCCTCCTTGAGCCGCCGCACCATCACCTCGTCGAGCGCCTTCCGGCCCGCCACCGGGACGCCGCGCGTGAAGCGGGCCGGATCAAGCAGCTCCAGCAGCGTGGAGAAGCTGTTCGAGTGGCCGTTGTGCGGCGTGGCGGAGAGGAACAGCCGGTGCTCGAACCGCCCGCCCACGTCGCGGACGGCGCGGGTGAACTGCGTCTCGATCCCGTACCGCCCGCCGCTCGACGGCGCGGCGTGGTGCGCCTCGTCGAGAATCAGCAGGCTCCCCGGCCGCAGCGGTCCGAGCCATTCGCGCAGGGGATCGGCCCAGGCCGGGTCGATCAGCAGGTTGTGCGAGACCAGGAAGCGGCTGTGCGTCCGCCACGGGTTGACGCCGAACCCCCGCTCGCGCCGCATCCGCGCCAGGTACGCCCGGTCGAGCGTCACGAACAGCAGGCCGAACCGCTCCTCCATCTCCGCCTGCCACTGTTCGAGGACCGACGCCGGCGCGGCGACGACGATCGTCTTCGCCTTCTTGCGCAGCAGCAGCTCGCGCGCAATCAGCCCCGCCTCTATCGTCTTGCCCAGCCCGGTGTCGTCGGCGATGAACAGGTTGACCCGCGGCAGGCGGAGCGCCTTCCGCAGCGGCTCCATCTGGTAGGCGTCGATGGTGATGCCGGCCCGGAACGGCGCCTGGAACAGGTTCGGGTCGGTGGCGGTGACCGCGCTCCAGCGAAGCGTGCGCAGCAGCGCCGCGAACCGGCGCGGCGCGTCGAACCCGCGGGCGCCGAGGCCGTCCCAGCCCTCCTGCTCCAGGATGCGGCGGTCGGGCTCGCAGTCCCAGAACACCTCCAGCGTCCGCCCCTGCGCGTCGTCGTCGGCGCACGCCAGCCGCACGCGGGCCGATTGCCCCGGCTCCGGCGCCGGGACCGTCTCCTCCACCAGCCAGCGCCGCGTCCGCACCTGCACCAGCTCGCCCGGCTCCGGGTCGCGCCGGGGGAGATGTCGCGGGGCGGCGTCGCGCGGCGCGCCGGTCTGCACGGGCGGGCTATTCCACTTGGACGCCGAGCGCGCCGTTTTCCATGCGGCGGACGCCGGCTGCGGCGTCACAGAACGGGTTTGACGCCGCCCTTGCGGCCGAGTCCGTATCCAACTCGAAAGACGTCCGGGATGTTGACCCGCCCGTCGCGCATCTCCAGGAAGACGCCGAGCGCTTCGAGGTCCCGGCGCACGCCGTCGGCGCCCTGGTCGATATGGGCGGGCGGCAGCTTGACGTCGTCCTGCTCCACTGCCCTGGTCAGATCGTCGAGCACTCCCTGTCGGCGCCAGCGCTCCGCGATCTCGTCGAAACCGCAGGGGACGACCAGACCTCCAAGGGGACTCAGCACCCGATCCATCCAGGGGTAGTCTTCGCGGATTTCCCTGACGCGAATCGTCGAGGCTTCCCGCACCCCGCTCTTGACGCCGTCGTAGTGCAACGCGGTCGCGCACTCCGGGTTGCGGCTTTCGGTGTCGGCGGCGGCCGTGCGCAACGCCGCCAGGAACGAGCGGGGACTCACCCGGCCTTCCGTATCCCCCAGGTGGTTCGGAATCCAGGTGTAGGGAAAGCCGCGCTTGGGCCCGCGTCCCATCCATCGTCCGGCGATGGCATGGAACTTCTCGCGCTGGTGGTCGTCGCTGGCGATCAACGGCCGCGGGACGGCGAACACCGCGCCGTCACCGACGTCCACGGAAGGCCAGTCGCCGCCCCCGAAGAAACCGCGGAAGGCTCGTCCGTGCTCCCCGTTCGCGAGATAGTGCCACAACAGGCCGTACAGCTCGCGACGCGGCCAGTTCAGTTCAACGGCCGAAGACAACACTTTCGAGGCGTCCGGAAAGTCGGCGATCGTGCTCTCGTCCATCTGGTCGGACCGCAGGAACGCCTTCACCCGGAGACGCCGGTACGAACGCATGTCGAGAGCGGTCTGCAGCAGGCCGCGAATCGCCCGGCGCATGTGCCGCCATTCGTCGGCGCAGCGGTCCAGGGCGTCGAAGAGGATCAGCAGGTGAACCCCTTTCCGGTCGAATTCGGCGTCGCGTTCCAGAAAGAGACGCTCGATCGCTTCCGGATCGTCACGGACGTACGTCGTGCGATCCTCCCAGGACGATCGCCTGCCGAGCGGGTGACTGCGGTCGTCCTTGGCGAGTTGCCAGGCTTGCAGCATTCGCCAGACGAGTCGCGGTTCGAGGCCGTTGTTCATCAGGCTCAGCAGCTGGCCCTTGCCGGGATACTGGCCGGGCGCCGGCGTGACGCCGAAACCGGTCCGCACCTCGGTCTCTTCGTTCAACCTCGACGGTCTGGCCTGACGCCCGACCAGGCGGCGCACCTTGGCGTCTTGCAGCGCGCTCCACCAGAACGTCTTGCCCGCGCCCCGCATCCCGGTCACCAGCATGCTGTCGGGGTCCAGCGCCCGCGTGTGCGACGGCGGCAGATGGACGTGCTCGGGCCGCGGCTGATCCCCATGGCTCGTCCCCGCCGGCAGCGCGGCCAGCGCGTTCCGCGCGGCCTCGACTGCGACGGTCGGGGTCACGGTTTCTCCTCGCCGCCGGCGGCCTTCAGCAACTTGTCGAACCGTTCGAGGAACGACGCGTACGCCTGGCGCACGATCGATTCCTCGAAGTCGCGCAGCGACGCGCCCGCGGCCAGGCCGCGCGTCCAGTGGATCGCGAGCGGGTCGTGAGGGGCGTCGTCGTCGTGCAGATCGAACGAGAACGCGTCGCCCGAGTCGCCGGACGGCACGTCGTCATACAGGCGGTCGCGAAACAGGTCCCACGCCCGCTCCCGGAACCGCTCCAGATACCGTTCCGTCTCCGTTGCGGGCGTCAGCGCGGACACGATCGAAAGACGTTCGCGGATTCGCGCCGCCAGTTCGTGACGTCCCCAGTGGCGGAAGAGGATGTCGCAGCCGGTCCAGTGGCTCTCCGAATCGGCGGCGAACAGGAGCACCTGCGCGTCGAGATCCGTGACCGCCGCCGCGGCGGCGTCGTGCAGGCCGCTCCGGCTTTCCAGCAGGACGATCTCCGGCTCGAAATCGGATTCGAGGCGCTCCAGCAGACGCCGGAGCCGCGCCGTCCACGAGCCGGCGGCATCCATGTGGACCCGGCCGAGCTTGGCCAGGTACTCGCCCGCCTCGCCGCCATGCGCGGGCACGACTCGGACGTCGCCGTCGAAGTCCTGCGTCCATTGCGGCGCCGCCGCGATGCGCTCGACTACTCGATCGCCCTGCCCGACGAGATCCTCCACGAACCAGTCCGTGAACGGATTGTCCTCCGGAAGCCGGCTCGAATACCGCGCCCCGCCGGGACCCGCCGCGAAGCTCCGGAATTCCGGCCAGAGCTCCCGCACGTGCTTCCGGTATCGCTCTGCGGGAATCCCGGCGGCGTCGACGGGCATTCCCATCGCCTGCATCACGGCCTTCAGGCCGCATTCCGCGCTGAACCCGTACATCTGGTCGGCGTTGGCCCACCGCGCATTCCCGAGCAGCAACTCGGCGTCATCCCAGTGCCGCCGGTGCGCGTCGACGAAATCCGCAGGGCGTGGCATGCTTCGCTTCGATCATAGTGCAATCGGCCGCAATGCTCCGGCGTCGCCCGCCGGCGCGCGTTTCGCCGCTGCAAGCGCGACGCGATCCGGTACTGTCACCTACTAGAGCTACAGCTTCCGCTGTCAAGGACCGGAGCAGAGCCAGGGCCCCAACGTGCCGTGGGACGAGGGCGACACGCCGATCCGCGAGACGCTCCGGCTCCTGCGCGACGAAGGCTGGGATATCCCGGCCAACATCGAGTACGAGTACCCGGCGATCGAGATGGCCGCGGCCGACCTCGTGCAGGCCCAACCCGTCCAGCAGCCCGTGGTGGAATCCCGCGTCGCGCCGAGAGCGGCGAGGCGCCCGCCTGACAAGGCGTGAGGAGGGCGCATATCGGGCGTGCGTCCACAGCCCGTGCGCGACGCCGACTCCGATATACTGATGCGGTGAGCTTCGAGCTTCAGCTTCCGCTCGACAACGCCGCCATCGAGCAGATCCTCCCGCACCGGAACCCGTTCCTGCTGGTCGACCGGATTACCGAGTTCGAGTCGGACAAGCGGATCATCGGGATCAAGAACGTATCGCTCAACGAGCGGTTCCTGGCCCGCCGGCCGGGTGAGGAGCCGGTGTTGCCCCCGACCATCCTGACGGAGGCGATCGCCCAGGTGGGAGCCATTCTGATCCTGGCGAAACCGGAGAATCGCGGACGGCTGCCGTACTTCATGGGGATCGAGCGCGTCCGGTACCGCCGGCCGGTCCGCCCCGGCGACGTCGTCGTCCTCGAGGCGATCGTCGACCGCCTGCGCAGCCGCATGGGACGGCTGAACGGCCTCGCGCGGGTCAACGGAGCCGTGGCGATGGAAGGCCGGATGGCGTTCGTCCTCGGTCCGAGCGCGCGGGGCCCGGGCGAGACCGCGCCGGCGGGCGTTTCGGATTAGAATGGCCGCCATGGAACCGAAAAGAAGCGCGCGCCGGTCAGACGATCCAGGTGCGCCCGGGCAGTCCGCCGGACCGCCGTGGATCCTGATCGGCGGCGGCGTGGCTTTCCTGGCCGCCCTGGCCGTCTTCCTGTGGCGGCCGGCGGCGGTGGAGGAGGAAGTCTTCAGTCCCTCTCCGCCCCAGGTCGAACGACCGGAGCCTCCTGCCGCGTCGGAGCCGCCCGCCGCGGCGGCCGAGCCTCGGCCGGTCTCGACCGCGCCGGTCCGGAGGCCGGACCCCGACGCGCCGATGCCGCCCCTGCCGGTCATTCCCGACATGGTTCCCCGGCCGCCCCAGGTGATCGCCGAGGCGTACGAGTTCGCCGGCCGCAACCCGGACGTGCTGGAGTTCGTCCCCTGCTTCTGCGGATGCGAGAGCGCAGGACACCGGGCGAACGCGCACTGCTTCGTGCAGTCGCGCAACGAGGACGGCAGCGTCGCGGTCTGGGAGCCGCACGGCATGGGTTGCGCCGTCTGCATCGACGTGGCGCGCGACTCGATGCAGCTTCGCGCATCGGGCGCATCGGTCGGCGACGTGCGGGCCGCCGTCGAATCGAAGTACGCCGCGCGGTTCCCGCGGATGACGCCCACGCCTTCCCCGCCCTCCCGGTGACAGCCGGACCGGGCGCGGTTCGGAGGGAAGCGGTAACCCTCGCCGACGCGCTGGCCGGACTGTTCGAATCGGCGCCCTTGGGGATCTACCTCGGGGCGCTCGACCCGGACGGCGACGACGTGACCGTCGCGGTGAACCCGCACCTCAAGCTGATGTTCGGCCATGCGCCGGACGCCGCCGCCGCCGCGGTCCGGCCGTTCGAGCCGGCGCGCTTCGTCGACCCGCAGGTGCGGCCGGCGTTCTTCGAGCGTCTGCATCGCGACAGCGCGGTGACCGACTACCTCCTGCGTCTCCGGCGGGCCGACGACACGCCGTTCTGGGTGGAGGTCACGGCCGCCGTCGGCGACGGGTCGTCCGCGCCGGACCGTCAACTTTCCGCCCTCGTCCGGGACGTCAGCGACCGGCGCCGCATCGAGGACCAGAGCCGCGACGTCTCGCAGCAGGTGCTCCAGGCCGAGAAGCTGGCGGCCCTCGGGCAAACGGTGTCCGGCGTCGCCCACGAACTCAACAACCCGCTGGCCACCATCCTCACCTGGTCCGAGCGGCTGGCCGGACGCCCGCTCGACGACGTCGCCAGACAGGGGATCGACACGATTCTGAGCGAGTCGGAACGCGCCGCGAAGATCGTGCGCAACCTGCTGACCTTCTCGCGGAAGCGCCACACCACCCGGACCATGGTCGACCTGAACCAGGTGGTGCGGGAGACGCTCGCGCTCCGGAGTTACGAGCACCGTGTGTCGAACGTCACCATCATCGACGGCTTGGCCACGGGGCTGCCGCAGGTGTTCGCCGACCCGCATCACCTCAAGCAGGTGCTGCTCAACCTGATCATCAACGCCGAGCAGGCGATGCTGTCGGCGCACGGCCGCGGCGCACTGATCACCCGGTCGTGGTACGAGGCCGGCCGCGACGTGGTCATCCTGGAGCTGAACGACGACGGCCCCGGCGTGCCGGACGACGTGCGGACCCGGATCTTCGACCCGTTCTTCACGACGAAGGACGTCGGCAAGGGGACCGGCCTCGGGTTGACCGTGGCCTACGCGATCATGCAGGACCACGGGGGGGAGATCCAGGTCCGCTCGGCGGCAGGCGGCGGGGCCTCCTTCTTCATCGAACTGCCGGCCGGCGGCGGCGGCGACCGGCCGGCGAAGGCCCGCGCCGTGGAGCAGCCCGTCGCCGACGGCGGGGGCGCCTCGGTGCTGCTGGTCGAGGACGAGCCGGCGCTCGCCACCGCCGTCTCCGAGGTGCTGGCGGACGCCGGCTACCGGGTCGATCGCGCCGGGGACGGCCGGGAGGCGCTCGACCACGTCGGCAAAACGGTGTATGACGCCATCGTCTGCGACCTCAAGATGCCCCGGATGGACGGACGCGCGTTCTACCTGGAGATCGCGAAGACCGCGCCCCGGCTGGCCCGCCGGATCGTGTTCGTGACCGGGGACGTGGCCGGGACCGACGCCGAACGGTTCCTGCACGACACCGGCTGCCGCTGGCTCGCGAAACCGTTCCGGCTCGGCGAACTCCTCCGCGTCACGCGCGAGGTGATCGGGTGACGCCGCGCTCACGCCGCCGCGCGGAGCGGCGGCGTGAGCGTGGCGTCCAGCGCGGCCGGCGCCAGGTCCGGTCCCAACAGGGCGCGCAGGCGCCGGATGGCGCGCGCGTGAAGCTGCGATACGCGTGACTCGTTCACGCCGAGCTCGGCGCCGATCTCCTTCATCGTCGCCTCGCCGTAGTAGTACATCCCGACCAGCTTCCGCTCCCGGGGCGGCAACGCCGCGAGGGCGGCCCGCAGGCGGTCCCGGACCTCGTGCAGCTCGCACTCCTCGTCCGGCGCCGCCGGCGCCGCCGGCGTCATCACCGGAGGCAGATTGGCCTCGTCTATCGTGTCGGCGTTCGCCGCCGGAGAGGTCGACTCGATCGTGTTGATCCGGATGATCATCCGCCCGAGGCTGACCTCGTCGGTGTCGAGATGGCTCGCGAGGTCGGAGAGCGTCGGCTCGCACCCGAGCTGATGCCGCAGCTTCTCGCGGGCCGCTTCGAGCTCACGCCGCACGCGCCGGACGCCGCGGGGCCAGGCGTCCCGCCGCAGCGCGTCGATCATCGCCCCGCGCACGCGCCGCTCGGCGAACGTCTCGAACTTGATGCCGCGCGATTCGTCGAACCGGCGCGCGGCGTCGATCAAGCCGATCATGCCGTCCTGCACCAGGTCCGCGACGTCGACCGAGTTCGGCATGGACGCGGCGACCCGGCGGGCCAGCGCGTGCACGAACGGAAGACTGTTGTCGATGCGTTCCCGATCGATCTTGACCTGTCGTGTTCTGCTCATCTTCTCGCTCCCCGTTTGGTTTTGCCGTCGCACAACAGAAGGGCAAGACCGATGCCAAAACCCGCCGGCCAGGTGCCCACAGGGGCGAAAAACCGTGCAAGTCCCTTTTTTGCAACGTTTTGCATCTTGTGGAAACGCTGTGAACAGTCGTGAAGCCAGGAACGGCGCCGCGAACAAAACCGCCAAATCCATGACGGTTCGGCCCGTTTCCGTCAACGATTTGACGCTGCGGTGGGGTGAGAGCGGCCCGGAACGGGCCTGCGAGACGTCCGGCGCTACTGCGCGGACGGGGTGACGAGCGCCTTGATTTCCTGCGCCGTGCTGATGGCGTCGATGACGCCCGCGACGATCTGGGCGGCGCGCGCACGGTCGGCGTCCTGCTCGTCGAGCCGGCTTTCGAGCAGCTCGGCGTTGGCGAGGACGATGCCGAGCTGGTTGTTCAACCGGTGGAACAGGGCCCGGTGCTCCGGCGGGTCGCCCGGCGCGGTTGACGCGCCGGCGTGGGGGAAGGGAAGCGGCGTCTTGCTGGACATTCGGTCCGTTCGCCGGCGCCTGTCTATGCGCCGCGCGCCGCCGTCTGGCGGTGTTCGTCGGCGCCGTCCGGCTTCCGCCACAGGGAATCGACGAAGATCCGCACCGAGCCGCCGGCCGTGCGCACGTACTCGACCTTCCCACTGGCGATCCAGTTGTAGATGGTGCGCCGGCTCACGCCGACCAGCCCGCATGCCTGCATGATGGTGGTGGTTTTTCTATCGATTATCATGGTCCTGCCTGACGTATCGGCCGCGTTGCGGCGCCGCTGTAGCCTCGGCTTGCCTTGCAGCCCGCCTTGACGCCGGAGCCGTCCCCCGTCAAAATGCCGGCGTCACACTAAATGCCTGAAAAAAAACCACATCTGCTCCTCGTAGAGGACGAGGCGGCGCTCCGGACGGCGACCGCCGAGCGTCTGGAGGAGCATGCGTACCGCGTCACGCAGGCCGAGTCGGGCGAGGCGGCGCTCGAGCAGCTCTCCGGCTTCGCGTTCGACGCCGTGATCACCGACCTGCGCCTCCCGGGAATCGACGGCACGCGGGTCATCGAGACGGCCGTCGAGCGGTATCCGAACATCGTCGGCATCGTCGTCACCGGTTACGGCACCGTCAAGGACGCGGTCGCCGCGATCAAGCGCGGCGCGAGCGACTTCATCACCAAGCCGTTCCAGTTCGACCACCTGCTGCACATCCTCGTCACGGCGCTCGAGCAGCGGCGCCTGCAGTCCGAGAACGCCTACCTCCGGTCCCAGCTCGAAGAGCGGTACCGCTTCGAGGGGATCGTGGGCCGGAGCGCGCCGATGCAGAAGCTGTTCGCCGTCCTGGAAACGGTGGCCGGCACGGCCAGCACCATCCTGATCACCGGCGAGACCGGGACCGGGAAGGAGCTGGTCGCCAAGGCGATCCATCACAACAGCCCGCGGCGCCGCCAGCGCTTCGTGGCGCTCAACTGCGGCGCCGTGCCGGAAACGCTCCTCGAGGCCGAGCTGTTCGGCCACGTGCGCGGGGCGTTCACCGGCGCCGTGGCCAATCGCCAGGGCCGGCTGGAGCAGGCGCACAAGGGAACGTTCTTCCTGGACGAAGTGGGGACGATGAGCGCGAGCGTGCAGGCGAAGCTGCTCCGGACGCTGCAAGAACGCGAGTTCGAGCGCGTGGGCGACGCCCAGCCAGTGCGGGTCGACGTGCGGGTGATTGCGGCCACCAACTCCGACTTGGCGAAGATGGTCGCCGACGGGAGCTTCCGGCAGGACCTGTTCTACCGGCTGAACGTGATCCCGATCCATCTGCCGCCGTTGCGGGACCGCCGCGAGGACGTCCCGCTTCTCACGCAGAGTTTCCTGCAGAAGATCGGCCGCGCGCTCGCGCCGCCCCGGACCGAGGTCGTCTTCTCGCAGGACGCGATGCGGCTGATGATGGCGTTCGACTGGCCGGGCAACGTCCGGCAGCTCGAGAACGTGGTGGAGCGCGCGCTGGCGCTGACCCCCGGACGGCCGCAGATCGACGCGGACGACCTGCCGCCGGAGATCCGCGAGCCGGACGGCGGGCCGGGCGATGCGGACACCGCGCTGCCGGAGGGCGGCGTCGACCTGCGGCGCCGCCTCCGCGACGTCGAGCGCGAGATGATCCGCCGCGCGCTCGATCGCGCCGGCGGCAACAAGCACCAGGCGGCGCAACTGCTGGGCGTCAAGCGGACCACGCTGGTCGAGAAAGCCAAGCGCCTGGGCCTGCAGGCGTAGCAGCTACAGCACGTCCAGCCGGTAGTCCAGCATCCGGTCGCCGTCGAAGATCCAGTAGCCGGAGAACCGCCGACCCGCCACGAGGAGCGGCAGCCAGAACCGGTCGTCCTCCCACATCTCGTCGAACGGGATGGCGTCGAGCTCGCACCAGAGCGGAACCGCCTCGTCGGTCTCGACCGGCGTTCCCCGCAGGTCGGGGGCGCGGTAGACGTGGACGTAAGTCGAGTAGCCGTCCGTGAACTGGAAACGGTGGTCTCCCATCCGCACCGGATCGACCGGGGTCACGCCGAGCTCCTCTTGCAGCTCGCGCGCCGCGCCCGCCAGCGGCGTCTCGCCCGGCTCGACCCGCCCGCCGGGGCCGTTGATCTTGCCGGCGCCCAAGCCGCGTTTCTTCCGGATCAGCAGGATCCGCCCGCCGCGGATCACGAAGAGGAGCGTGGCCGGATCGACCGCCGACCAGGTGGTCCAGTCGATCTCGGAGACCCGCTGCGACTTCATCGGCGCCTTGCGGCTTCCGCGGGGGCCGCGCAGCCCGTGGTGGAATCACGCGTCGCGCCGAGAGCGGCGAGGCGACCGGCTGACAAGGCGTGAGGAGGGCGCATATTGGGCATACGCAACCGACGAACAACGCCGCCAGGCGGGATGCATCGCCGCTCGAATGCAGCGAGGATTTTCACCACGGGCTGCGCGGCAGTGGATTGCGGAAGCCGGTTCGGTGGCGGAGGGACTGGGATTCGAACCCAGGAGCGAGTTTCCCCGCTAGCGGTTTTCAAGACCGCCGCCTTCGACCGCTCGGCCATCCCTCCGTTCGACGCGCGTATCTACCGCCCGGGCGGTTCGACGACTTCCTGGCCGCGCATGTACGGCCGCAACGCCTCGGGAACCGTCACCGAGCCGTCGCGCTGCTGGCAGTTCTCGAGAATCGCCACCAGCGCCCGGCCCACCGCGACGCCCGACCCGTTGAGCATGTGGACGTGCTCCGGCTTGCCCTGGCCGGCGCGCCGGAAGCGGGTCCCGGCGCGCCGCGCCTGGAACGCTTCCGTGTTGCTGCACGACGAGATCTCCCGGTATGCGCCGTAGCTGGGCAACCAGACCTCGATGTCGTACGTCTTGGCCGAGGCGAACCCCATGTCGCCGGCGCAGAGCAGCATCGTGCGGTACGGCAGTCCGAGACGCTTCAGCACCTCCTCGGCGTGGAGGGTGAGCCGTTCGTGCACGTCCCACGACGTCTCGGGCGCCGCGTACGCCACCAGCTCGACCTTGTCGAACTGATGTTGCCGGATCAGACCCCGCACGTCCTTGCCGTACGACCCGGCTTCGCTCCGGAAGCAGGGCGTGTAGGCGACGTACCACGCCGGCAGGTCCCGCCCGTCGAGGATCTCGCCGCGATGCAGGTTGCAGAGCGGGACCTCCGCCGTCGGGATCAGATACAGGTCCCAGTCCCCGGCGATCCGGAACAGGTCGTCCTCGAACTTCGGCAGGTTGCCGGCGCCGGTCAGGGCCGCGGCGTTGGCCAGCAGCGGCGGCTGGACCTCGGTGTAGCCGTGCTCGCCGGCGTGGAGATCGAGCATGAAGTTGACGAGCGCGCGCGCGAGCCGCGCGCCGGCGCCGGTCAGCACCGAGAACCGCGCGCGGGCCAGCCGGGTGGCGCGCTCGAAGTCGAGAACGCCCAGCGCCGGTCCGATCTCCCAGTGCGGCCGCGGCTCGAAGTCGAAACGGGGCGGGTCGCCGTGCGCCCGAACCTCGACGTTGTCCGCCGCCGATTCGCCGGCCGGGACGCTCTCGTGCGGAAGGTTGGGCAGCTTGAGCGCCCACGTGCTCCGCTCGGCCTCCACCGATTCGAGCCGGGCCTGCTGCGCCTTGATGGTGGCCGCGTGCTCCTGGCCGGCCTGCATCAGCGCGTCCACGGCCTCGCCCGTCCGCTTCGCCCTGGCGATCCGTTCGCCGACCTCCTTGCGGGCGTGCCGGGCCGCCTCCAGGACCGGCAGGATGCCGCGCCGCTCGGCGTCGAGTCGGGCCAGCCGGTCGAGATCGCCGCCTGAACCGTCGCTGCGCGCGGCGAGACGGCCGCGGATTTCGTCGAGCCGGTTGCGGAGCAGGGAAGGATCGAGCATGTCGTCGCGGCGCCGCGCGCGCTTCATTCTATAGGGAGCCTTGCAGTACGATGACGTCGCAGATGGCGTCGCGCGTCCGTACGGTCGTCTTTCCGGCCGCCGGTCTCGGCACCCGCATCCTGCCGGCCACGAAGGCGTTTCCCAAGGAGCTCCTGCCGCTGGTCGACCGCCCGATCATCCAGTACGGCGTCGAGGAGGCGGCCGCCGCCGGCATGCGCCGCGTGGTGCTGGTCACGAGTCCCGGCAACGCGATGACGAGCGCGCACTTCGCGCCGAACCCGGCCCTCGAGGCGGTGCTGGAGCGGCGCGGCAAGACCGAGAGCCTCGCCGTCGTGCGCGCCCTGTCGGCCCTGGCCGAGGTGGCCACGGTCCACCAGGAGCAGCCGCTCGGCCTGGGTCATGCGGTCCTGACGGCCCGGGAGGCGGTCGGCGACGAACCGTTCGCGGTGGCGCTGCCGGACGACGTGATCGACGCCGACCCGCCGGCGCTGCGCCGGATGGCCGATCTGTTCGCCGAGGTCGGCGGGCCGATCCTGCTCGTCGAACGGGTCCCGCGCGAGACGGTCGGCCGGTACGGCATCATCGACGCGGTCCCCGTCGGAGGCGGCGTCCACGAGGTGCGGGATCTGATCGAGAAACCGGACCCGGCGGCGGCGCCGTCCAACCTGGCGATCGTCGGCCGGTACCTGCTGACCCCCGACGTCTTTCCGGCGCTGGAGCGGACCGGCGCCGGCGCCGGGGGCGAGATCCAGTTGACCGACGGCCTGCGGAGTCTCCTGGCCGAGCGTCCGCTCCATGCCTGCGAGCTGACCGGGACGCGCCACGACGCCGGCTCGACGATCGGGTTCCTGGAAGCGTCCGTCTACTACGCGCTCAAGCGCCCGGATTTGGCCCCGGCGCTGCGCGCCTGCCTGCGCGAGTTGGGGTAACAGCCCGCGCGCCCGGCCCGGTTCAGTCGGAGGCGGCGGCGGGGGACGGGGTGGAGGCCGTCTTGGAGCCGGCCTCCGGCGACGAGCCAGTCTTCGACGAGTCGGTCTTCTTCGACTCCTTCTTCGGGGCATCGGCGGCGTCCGAGCCGGACTTGCCCTCCCCGGACGCAGGCTGCGCGTCGCTCGAATCGGACTTGCGCGCGTAGTCGGTGACGTACCACCCGGTTCCCTTGAACTGGATGGCGGGCGACGAAAGGAGCTTCCGGACGCGGCCGGCGCAGGACGGGCAGTTGCGGACCGGATCGTCGGAGAACTTCCGGATCAGCTCGAACCGATGCCCGCAGTCGTCACACTGATATTCGTAGAGCGGCATGACGCCCGACTCAACATCGTAGCCGGACCGCCCGGAGCCGTCAATTCCGGCGCGCGCTCATTCCAGGAGCGCGCCGCCCGCGCCCAGCATGAGCTGGCGGTGCATCCAGAACGGCGCGGCGCCCTGACCCAGCAGCCGGTCGTGGAACGACCGCAGCGAGAACCCGTTTCCGGCCGCTTCGCAGTCGGCGCGGAGCTTGAGGAGCATCTGCTTGCCCAGCGCGTACAGCACGTAGCCCGGGTCGAAGGTGCCGCGCTCCGCTTCGCGCCGCGCGCTGCCTTCCTCGAGGAACGCCTCGTCGCGGAAGAACCGCACCCCCTGCTCCACCGACAGATCCTCGGTGTGGAGGCGGATTCCCACGATGGTCCGGGCCAGACGCACCAGCGCTTCCGCAAGCTGCCCCAGCTCGACCTCGGCGTTCCCCCGCTCGAACCCCTCGTCGAGCATCATCTGCTCGCAGTAATGCGCCCACCCTTCCACCAGCGACGCCGGGGTGAAGAAGAGCGACTTCCGGAGGGGCGATTCGACCCGGCGCAGATGCTCGAAATAGAGGAAGTGGCCCGGAAACGTTTCGTGGATTGAAATCGACCAGAGCGCGGCGAAGCTGAGGTCGCGGAGGTGATCCTCCTGCCGCTCGGCGGGCCACGCCGGGTCGGCCGGGGTGACGTAGTAGTATGCGGGCATCGCCTTCGCCTCGAACGGTCCGGGCGTCAGAAGGCTGGCGAACGTCCGTCGATGGAACTCCGGCGTCGGCGCCACCACGAGCCGGTCGTGGTCCGGCGCCGAGACGATCCGCTTCCGCCGGATGAATTTCAGCAAGGTCTCGAGGTGGCCCTCGACGACGCCCAGCAGGCCGTCGGCGCTCGGGTGGCGCGTCTTGACGACGCGCCACGCCTCCATCCAGTCGCGGTTCAGGCCGGACGCGACCTCCCTGAACCGCTCCTGCGTCGCGCGGAGCTCGCGCTGCGCGATTCGGAGCAACCGGTCCGCCGGCGCGTCGATCCCTTCCTCGAGGCGCAGCTTCCGGGCGAACCGGTCCGGACCGAGCCGGAACGAGGCTCGGCTGCGCGGCGCGACGGTGTCGCGCAGGTAGGCGACGTACTCCTTCAGGGCATCGACGGCCACCGTGGAGGCGTCGGCCAGATCCCCCAGCAGGTGCATGTCGTCGAGATCGCGGAACGCCTTCGGGAGATCGCGCTCGACGAACGTCAGGACGCCGCCGAACGCCTCGATGCCGACGCGGGTGAAGAGGCCCGGAGGATCGGTGACGTTCCGCCGGGCGGCGTCGAGGAGCCGCGGCGCCTGCCGCAGCTTCGAGACCACTCGGCGGGCCCGGTCCGCCACGGGCGCATAGTCGAACAGCACCTGTCCGGCGAGGCTGTCCGCCATCGTCTCCGCATAGTGCAACGGACTGCGTTGCCAGACGCGGACGTCCTCCAGTGCGAACAGGCGGGCCTGAATGCTGTCGGCCAGCATGCGGCGATCGAGCTTCTCCTCGCCGGCCAGGCTCGACGCCTTGATGCCGTCGAGGCGCCTGGCCCACCCGCCGAGCTCGCGAACCTGCGTCTCGATGCCGGTCCGGCTGAAATCCTCCAGCAGGTCGTCGTGCAGATGGACGCCGTCGGCGGCCGCCGCGGTCGGCGCCGCTTCATGCAGGTACGTCAGGTACTCGTCGACGAAATGGGACAACGGTTCGGCGGAATGCGCTGGCGAACGTTCCATGGTCCATCCTGACGGCAGGGCTGCCGGTGGGCCGGGCTGCCTGGGGAATGGTACAATACCGGCGCTCCCGGACTCTCGCCTCCCCGGCCCGTGGCACGACCTTCCCGCCGATCGGCCGCTCCGCCGCCCGCGCCGGGCCCTCGACCCGCCGCCGGCGCCCTCCACCTGGTCTCCACCCCGATCGGCAACCTGGAGGACGTCACGCTGCGCGCGCTGCGGATCCTCCGCGAGGCGGACCTCATCGCGGCCGAGGACACGCGGCGCACCGCCCGGCTGCTGAACCATTACGGCATCGACACCGCGACGACCAGCTTCCACGAGCACAACGAGCACAGGAAGACGGCGCGTATCCTGCAACGGCTGGCCGGCGGCGATTCGGTGGCGCTGGTCGCCGACGCGGGCACGCCGCTGCTGTCCGATCCGGGTGCGCGCCTCGTGCGCGACGCTCTCGACGGCGGCTTCAAGGTGCATCCGGCGCCGGGGCCGAGCGCCGTGCTCGGCGGCCTGGTCATGTCGGGCCTCGGCGGCGGCCCGTTCACGTTCGCCGGATTCCCTCCGAATAGGTCTAAAGCAAGAAAAGAGTGGATCAGTCGGCTGGCGGTCGAGCCCCGGCCGGTCGTCATCTTCGAGTCACCGCATCGCGTCAAGGCTGCGCTGACCGACATGGCGACCGCCCTCGGCAACCGGAAGATTGCGGTATGCCGCGAGATGACCAAGATGCACGAAGAATTGATCAATGGACAGATAAAAAGTGTCATTGAGCAGATCGTCGAGCCGCGCGGCGAGTACACGATCGTCGTCGCCCCCCCGGAAAAGGCTCCGGGTGACGGCGCCGGCGCGGCGTCCAGCGAGACGAGCGACCGGCTATGGAACTATTTCTGTAAATTGACAGATAAAATGGGATGCGATCGCCGCCTGGCCATCCGGATCCTCGCCGACCGGTACGGCGTGCCGCGCAGTACGGTCTACTCCATCGTCCGCGAACGAAATAAATTTATGTCTGACAACAGATAACCTCGCAGCGCCCGCATCTTGACCGCCTTCCGGTATTCTGCTAGTTTATGTTGCTCTTTGCAGCCCATGGGGCAGAAGCAGCCAGCCAAGGGAAAATCCGCAAAGTCGCCCAGGCGCGCCGGCGTGAAAGCGGCCCCTCGCCGCCGGGCATCGACGAAGCAGAAGACTTCACCCCCTGCCGGAACGGACACGTTCCGGCAGGCCGTCGCGCGTTACGAAGAAGCCCTCGAAGCGCTGCAGCAACGACGGTTCCAGCTGGCGTCGGAGCTTTTCCAGGGGATCATCGACGACTTCCCCGAGGAGCGCGATTTTCACGAACGGAGCCGCCGCTACCTGCAGGTCTGCGCGCGGGCGCTGCTGGAGCCGCCCGCGCCGGCGACGTTCGAGGAGCGGATCTACGCCGCCACGCTCGCGATCAACGCCGGGTCGCACGACGAGGCCGTTCGGCACCTCGACGCGGCCGCGGGTGAAAACCCGGACAACGATCACGTGCACTACATGCTGGCCATCGCCCGGGCCGACGGCGGCGCCGCGCAGGCGGCGGCCGGCCACCTTCTGCGCGCTCTGGAGCTGAATCCGGACAACCGGCGCCTTGCCCGCCACGAGCCGAGTTTCAAGCAGCTCCGGGACGACGAAGCCGTCCGGGACGCGATCGGGTGAATCCACAGGCCGCGTCCGACGGTCTCACCGCTCCGGCGCCGGCCGCGGGCGCCCGCCACGTCATCGTGCTGGCGGCCGGCAAGGGCGTCCGGATGGCGTCCGGCAGGCCCAAGGTGCTGCACCGGCTGGCCGGCCGGCCGCTGATAAGCCACGTGCTGCAGGCGGCGGCGGCGCTGTCGCCGGCCACGACGACCGTGGTCGTCGGCCACCAGGCTGACCTGGTCGAGCGAACGGTGGGCGCCGGGCCTCGGTTCGTCCGGCAGGAGCCGCAACTCGGCACCGCCCATGCGCTGCTGCAGGCCGAGCCGCTGCTGGCCGGCGTCGAGGGCAGCTTGATCGTGCTCTCCGGCGACGTCCCGCGCATCCGGCCGGCCACCTTGCGCCGGCTCGCGGACGCTCACGACGCCGCGCGCGCCGCCGCGACGGTGCTGACCGCGGAGATCCCGCGCCCCTACGGCTACGGGCGGGTGGTCCGGCGGCGCGGGCGGCTGGCCGGCATCGTGGAAGAGACGGACGCGACGCCGGCCCAGCGGGCCATCCGGGAGGTCAACAGCGGGGTCTACGTGTTCGACTTGGCGCGGCTGTTCGAGACGCTGCATCGGATCCTGGAGGCCGGCCCCCGGCGGGAGCGGTACCTGCCGGACGTGCTGGCGCTCCATCAGCGGCGCGGCTTCACGGTCGAGACGGTGGCCGCCGGCGACCCGCACGAGATCCGGGGCGTCAACAGCCAGACCGAGCTGGCGGAAGTGGGCAGGATGATGAGACAGAGCAGGAACGAGGAGCTGATGGCCGCGGGCGTGACGCTCGAAGACCCCGCGACGACCTACGTCGACGCCGACGTCGTGGTGGGGCGGGACACCGTGATCCACCCGGGGGTGATGCTGGAAGGCTCCACCACCGTCGGCGAACGGTGCGAGCTGCACGGCGGCGTCCGGATCGTCAACTCGACGGTCGGCGACGACGTCGTCGTCAACAACTTCTGCGTGATCACCGATTCGGCGGTCGAATCGGACGCCCGGGTCGGCCCGTTCGCCCACCTGCGGCCCGGGACGGTCGTGCGCAAGGCGGCCCGGGTCGGCAACTTCGTCGAGGTCAAGAAGGCCACGCTGGGCCCCGGGTCGAAGGTGAACCACCTCAGCTACGTCGGCGACGCCGCGATCGGCGAAGCGGTGAACGTCGGCGCCGGCACGATCACCTGCAACTACGACGGCCGGACGAAGCACGAGACGACGGTCGAGGACGGCGCGTTCATCGGCAGCGGCACGCAGCTCGTCGCGCCGGTGACGGTCGGGCGCGGCGCCTACGTGGCGGCCGGGTCGTGCGTCACCGACGACGTCCCGGCGGGCGCGCTGACCGTCGCCCGCGGACGCCAGGAGAACAAGGCGGGGTGGGCCGACCGGAAAGGACGGCGGGAGTAGTGTGCGGCATCATCGGCTACATCGGTGAAAAGGAGGTCGTCCCGGTCCTGCTCGACGGACTCCGGCGGCTCGAGTACCGGGGCTACGACTCGGCCGGCATCGCGCTGGTGCGCGACGGGCAGGTGGAAGTGCGCCGCAGCGCCGGGAAGGTCGCGCGACTGGCCGAAACGGTCCGCGCCGACCCCGTCACCGGCAGCTACGGCGTCGGGCACACCCGATGGGCCACGCACGGCCGGCCGACCGAAGAGAACGCCCACCCGCACCGCGACTGCACCGGCCGGATCGTCGTGGTGCACAACGGCATCATCGAGAACTACCTCGACCTGAAGCGCCGCCTGCGGGAACGCGGGCACCGGTTCGAGACGGAGACCGACACCGAAGTGGTGGCGCACCTCGTCGAGGACGAGCGCCGGGACGACGGCCTGGAGAACGCCGCGCGCCGCGCGATGCGGCAGCTTCGCGGTCTGTTCGGGCTGGTGCTGGTCGCCGCCGACGATCCGGACAAGATCGTCGCCGTGCGCAACGGCCCGCCGATCGTGGTCGGAATCGGCGCGGGCGAGCATCTCGTGGCGTCGGACGCGCCGGCCGTGCGCGGCCACACGCAGGACGTCGTTTTCCTCGGCGACGAGGAGATGGCGGTGATCACCCGGGCGGAGGTCGCGTTCACCGACTTCTCCGGACGCGCGGTCTCCAAGGTCACGCAACGGATCCAGTGGGACCCGGTGATGGCCGAGAAGGCCGGCTACAAGCATTTCATGCGGAAGGAGATCTTCGAGCAGCCGTGGGCGCTCCAGGAAACGGTGCTCGGCCGCGTGTCGGAAGACCGGGGCGAGGTGATGCTCGGCGAGCTCGACGTCGCGGACGACGAGTTGCGCGCCGCAGAGCAGATCGTCATTCTCGGCTGCGGGACGTCCTGGCACGCGGCGCTGGTCGGGAAGTTCCTGATCGAGCGGCTGGCGCGGGTGCGCGTGGACGTGGACTACGGGTCCGAGTATCGCTACCGGGAGCCGATCGTCGGGGCGCGCACGCTGGCGGTCGTCATCACCCAGTCGGGCGAGACGGCGGACACGCTGGCGGCGCTGCGCGAGGCGCAGGCGCAAGGCGCGCGCAGCATCGCGATCTGCAACGTGGTCGGGAGCATGGCGACCCGACTCGCCGACGGCGCGGTGTACACGCATGCCGGCCCGGAGATCGGCGTCGCGTCGACGAAGGCGTTCACCTCCCAGCTCGCGGCGCTCATGCTGCTGGCGCTGCGCCTGGGCCGGCTCCGCGGGACGGTCGGCGCCGACGACGCGCGGCGGCACGTCGAGGCGCTCACCCAGCTTCCGGGGCTGGTGCGGCATGCGCTGCAGTGCGACGCCTCCATCGCCGCCGTCGCGAAGCGGTTCTACCGGCGGACCAGTTTTCTGTACCTCGGCCGCGGCATCCACTACCCCATCGCCCTGGAAGGCGCGCTCAAGCTCAAGGAGATCTCGTACATCCACGCCGAAGGATATCCGGCGGGCGAGATGAAGCACGGCCCGATAGCCCTGATCGACGAGAACGCGCCGGTGGTGGCGCTCGCGCCGAACGGTCCGGCGTTCGACAAGATGCGGGGCAACCTGCAGGAAGTGAAGGTCCGCGGCGGCGCGATGATCGTCGTCAGCGACGCCGACCCCGGCGTCTTCGCCGAAGCGCTCGACCCCGAGCAGGACTGCATCGTGCCGGTCCCGGCCGCCCCGGCGCTGCTCGCGCCGATCCTGACGGTGGTTCCCCTGCAGCTGCTCGCGTACCACATCGCGGTCCTCAAGGGGTGCGACGTGGACCAGCCGCGCAACCTCGCCAAGAGCGTCACGGTCGAGTAGGTGGCGATCTCCGACGACCTCAACCCGGAGCAGCGGCAGGCGGTGCTCCACCGCGACGGCCCGCTCCTGATCCTGGCCGGCGCCGGGTCCGGCAAGACCCGCGTCATCGCGCACCGCGTCGCCCACCTGATAGAGGAGGAACACGCGGCGCCGCACCAGATCCTCGCCGTCACGTTCACGAACAAGGCCGCCGGCGAGATGCGCGAACGCGTCGAGCGCTTGCTCGGCTCCCCGCAGCCGCGGCTGTGGCTGGCGACGTTCCACGCCTTCTGCGCGCGGGTCCTCCGGCGGGAGGCGCCGCTCGTCGGCGTGTCGCGCGCCTTCGTCATCTACGACGCGGCCGACCAGCTTGCCGTCGTGCGCCGCGTGATGCGGGAGCTCGGCGTCGGCGAGCACACGACGTCGCCGCGCGCCGTGCGGGCGCGCATCAGCGACGCGAAGAACCGGATGCTCGACGCCGGCCAGCTCCGCGCCGCCGGGTCGACTTTCCGGGACGAGCAGCTCGCCCAGGTGTTCGAGCGGTACGGCGCGGCGCTCGCGGCGGCGAACGCGCTCGACTTCGACGACCTGCTCCTGAAGGCGCTGGCGCTGTTCGAGTTGCTGAACCGGGACGACGAACGGGTTCCGGGCGACGCGTTGCCCTCCGTGAAGTGGGCGCGCAGCCGTTACGCCTATCGCCACGTCCTGGTGGACGAGTACCAGGACACGAACGCTCCCCAGTACAAGTTGCTCCAGGAGCTGGTGGCGCTCCAGAAGCGCCTGGGGCTGACGCCCCACGGCAACCTGTGCGTGGTGGGCGACCCCGACCAGTCGATCTACGCGTGGCGCGGCGCCGACATCCGCAACATCCTCGACTTCGAGACCGACTTTCCCAACGCGGCGGAGGTGCGGCTCGAACGCAACTACCGCTCCACCCGGATGATCCTCGACGCCGCCTCGGGGCTGATCAGCCGCAACCGCGGCAGGAAGGACAAGCGGCTGTGGACCGAGGGCGGGGCGGGCGACCCGATCGTCCACCACCGCGCAGAGGACGAGCTGGAGGAGGCCGACTTCGTGGCCGCGCGCGTCCGGCGGGCGCTCGGCGACGGGACCACGCCGGCGGCGGTGCTGTACCGCACCAACGCGCAGTCGCGCGCGATCGAGGACGCGCTCGTCCGCGAAGGGATCAGGTACCGAGTGGTCGGCGGCGTGCGCTTCTACGAGCGGAAGGAGGTCAAGGACGCGCTGGCGTTCCTCAAGCTGCTGCTCACGCCGGACGACGACGTCAGCCTGCGCCGGGTGATCAACGCGCCGCCCCGCGGCATCGGCAAGGGGGTGATGGACGCGCTCGACCGGATGGGGCCGGGCGCGTCCGCGCCGTCGTCGCTCTGGGCCCGGATCGTGCGTGCGGTCGGCGAGCGGATGGTCCCGCCGCGGGCGGCGGGCGCCCTCGCCAGGTTCCGCGACCTGCTGGCGGCGCTGACCGAGATCGCCCGGACCGAGTCGGCGTCGGTCACGCTGGAGAAGATGCTGGACCGGACCGGCTACGTCCAGGCGCTGCGCGACGCCGGCACGGAGGAGGCGGAGAGCCGCCTCGCGAACCTCCTGGAGCTGGTGGCGGCGGCCCGCGACTACGAGCTGTGCGAGCCGGAGGCCAACCTGGCCGGCTTCGTGGACCAGGTGTCGCTGCGGTCCGAGGCGGACGAGGAAGCGGGCGCAGACGGCGCGCAGGTCTGGCTGATGACGCTGCACGCCGCCAAGGGGCTGGAGTTTCCGATCGTGTTCATCACCGGGATGGAGGACGGCCTGCTGCCGCACGTGCGCGCGCTCCATGACGGCGGCGTGGAGCGCGGCGGCGCCCGGCGGCGAGACCCCGATCCGCTGGAGGAAGAGCGGCGTCTGCTCTACGTCGGGATCACCCGCGCCCAGTCGCAGCTCGTCCTGACCGGCGCGGCGCGGCGCCGGACGTACGGCACGTACCAGGACACCGAGCCTTCCTGCTTCCTCGACGAGATCCCGGCCGAGCTGCTGGAGTCAGCCGCTGCGCCGGGCGGCGGCGCGCGGCGGACGGCCGAGTTCCGCCGCGGCCGGAGGCCGATTCGGCCGCGGACGCACCAGGACGAGGCCGGCGCGCGCCCGGCGCCGCCGGTCTTCGACGACGCCGACGAAGACCAGTCCGCGGGGTACGCGCGCCCGGGGATGCGCGTCCGCCACCCCACCTTCGGCGTCGGCACCGTCACGGCGGTCGAGCCGCAGTCCGGCGACGTCAAGCTCACGGTCCGATTCCACGCGGCCGGGACCAGGAAGCTGCTGGGGCGGTACGCGCGGCTCGAACCGGCGTGACCGCTCCCACCGAGTGGCGGAAGGCGCGTCGCTGACCATAGTCGCTGACCATACTGACCGACGAACGACACAGTTCAGCCGGGATGCAGCGCCCGTCGAATGCAGCGGGGCTTTCCTGCCCGGGCTGGTACGCTATCCTGCCCTGCTGCCGGAGAAACCCGATGGCCCGAGTGTCGATCACCGTGAACGGCAGGCGGCGCGCGGCGGACGTGGAGCCGCGGATGCTGCTGGTCCACTTCCTGCGCGAGCGGCTCCGGCTGACCGGCGCGCACGTCGGCTGCGACACCAGCCAGTGCGGCGCCTGCACCGTGCTGATCGACGGGCGGAGCGCCAAGTCGTGCACGATCTTCGCAGTGCAGGCCGACGGCTCGGAGGTGACGACCATCGAGGGACTGGCCGACGGCGGCCGGCTGCATCCACTGCAGGAAGGGTTCTGGGAGGAGCACGGCCTGCAGTGCGGCTACTGCACGCCCGGCATGATCCTCTCGGCCGTCAACCTCCTCGCCGACAATCCGGCGCCGACCGAGCAGGAGATCCGGGACGGGCTGGACGGCAACTTCTGCCGCTGCACCGGCTACCAGCACGTCGTCAACGCGGTCCAGCGCGCCGCGCGGAGCGGCGGCGGCGCTCCTGCGGTCGCAGGCTCCGCGCCGGGCGCCGCGGCGCCCGGGAAAGCGGACCGATGACCGCGGCGCCCGTCCTCCCGAAGCTGGTCGGCCGGCGCGTCAAGCGGCGCGAGGACCCGCGGCTGATCCAGGGCCGCGGGACGTACGTCGACGACGTGACGATCGCCGGCATGCAGCATCTCGCCTTCAAGCGGAGCGACGTGGCGCACGGCCGGATCCGATCGATCGACACGCGCGCGGCGGCGGCGATAGACGGCGTCGAGGCGGTGTTCACCGGCGCGCAGATCGCCGAGTTCCTCGGCCCGATGCCGGTCGGGACGCCGTTCCCGTCGCCCGAACATCGCGCGGTGGCGGTCGACGCCGTCCGGTTCGTCGGCGATCCGGTCGCGGTGGTGGTGGCGTGCGACCGGTACGTGGCGCGCGACGCCGCCGACGCCGTCGAGGTCGACTACGACCCGCTGCCGGCGGTGGTCGATCCGGAAGCGGCGATGACCGGCCGGCCGGCGGCGCTGCACGCCGATTATCCGGACAACGTCGCCCTCGGCCCGCTGCCGGCCGGAACCGGCGCCGGGCGCCGCGGCGAGGTCGACGACTCGGCCGTCGAGGCGGCGTTCGCCGCCGCCGAGGTGACGATCTCGCAGCGGATGGTGAACCAGCGGCTCGCGCCGAGCGCACTCGAAACGCGCGGCGTGGTGGCGCACTACGAGCCGGGCAAGGAGTCGCTGACCATCTGGTCCTCGACCCAGAACCCCCACGTCCTCCGGACGTTCGTGGCGCGGTTGACCGGACTCGGCCAGGACCGGGTGCGGGCGATCGCCCCCGAGGTCGGCGGCGGGTTCGGCGCGAAGATCAACGTCTACGGCGAGGAGTACGTCGCCGCGGCGTTGTCGAAGCGGCTCGGCCTGCCGGTCAAGTGGGTGGAGGATCGCTCCGAGGCGTTCCTCGCCACCATCCACGGGCGCGGCCTGATCGCCTACGTCGATCTGGCGGCGCGGCGGGACGGCATGGTCCTCGGCCTGAAGCTGCGGATCATCGCCGACGTCGGCGCCTACAACATGCTGCTGACCGCCGGCGTGCCGACGAACAGCATGACGATGGCGAACGCCACCTACGCCTTCCCGGCGATCCGCGCCACCCTGACCGAAGTGTTCACCAACAAGACGCCGACCGACGCGTACCGCGGCGCGGGCCGGCCCGAGGCGGCGTACTTCGTCGAGCGGGCGATGGACATGCTGGCGCGCGAGATCGGGATGGACCCGGCCGAGCTGCGGCGGAAGAACTTCATCCGGCCCGAGCAGTTTCCCTACCGGACCGAGATGGGCGGGACGTACGACTCCGGCGACTACGAGAAGGCGCTCGACCGCGCGCTGGAGCTGGCCGGCTGGGAGGCGCTGAAGGCCGAGCGCGCCGCGGCGCGGGCGGACGGGCGGGTCGTCGGAATCGGGCTGTCGACGTACGTCGAGATCTGCGGGATGGGGCCGTCGTCCTCCGTGCCGCCCGGCGGCTGGGAGCACTCGCAGGTGACGGTGGAGCGCGACGGCCGGATCAGCGCCACCACCGGCGCGTCGCCGCACGGCCAGGGGAACGAGACGACGTTCGCGCAGATGCTCGCGGATCAGTTCGGCGTGCCGATCGAGCACGTGACGATCCACCACGGCGACACCGCGGTGGTCAAGCAGGGGATAGGCACGTTCGGCAGCCGCTCGCAGGCGGTGGGCGGCGCGGCGCTGCATCTTGCCGGGACGAAGGTGAAGACGAAGATGGCGAAGTTCGCCGCCGCCCTGCTCGAAGCGCACGAAGAGGACCTCGTCTTCGAGAACGGGGCGATCTTCGTCAAGGGCGCGCCGGCGTCCGCGAAGCCGTTCGCGGAGGTCGCCGCCTGGGCCTACAAGCCGGCGAAGCTCCCCGAGGGGCTCTCGCCCGGCCTGAGCGACGAGGCGTTCTTCGAACCTGGCAACAACACCTATCCGTTCGGCTGCCACATAGCGATGCTGGAGATCGACCGCGAGACCGGGGAGCCGCGGCTGCTGAAGATGGTGGCGGTCGACGACGCCGGGAACCTGATCAACCCGCTGATCGTCGAGGGGCAGATCCACGGCGGCCTCGCCCAGGGGATCGGCCAGGCGCTGATCGAAGAGGTGGCGTACGGCGCGGACGGACAGCCGCTGACCGCCTCGTTCATGGACTACGCCCTGCCGCGCGCGAGCGACTTTCCGCGCTTCGAGCTCGGCGCCACCGTGACGCCGACGCCGGTCAACCCGCTCGGCGCCAAGGGGGTCGGCGAGGCCGGCACGATCGGCTCGACGCCGTGCATCGTCAACGCCGCGGTCGACGCCCTGAGTCCGTTCGGGGTGCGCCACGTCGACATGCTGCTGCGCCCCGAGAAGCTCTGGCGCCTGATGCAGGGCGGCGGAGGGGCGTCGTGATCCCGGCCGCGTTCCGCTACGAGCGCGCGGCCTCGCTCGACGACGCGCTCGCCAGGCTGGCGGCGGCGGGCGGCGGCGGGAAGCTGATAGCGGGCGGCCACAGCCTCGTGCCGCTGATGAAGCTGCGGCTGAGCGAGCCGTCGGTCCTGATCGACGTCGCCCGCGTTCCCGGTCTCGCGGGGATCCGGGAGGAGACCGGCGGCCGGATCGGGATAGGCGCCGGGACGACGCACCACGACGTGGCGTCGTCGCCGCTGCTGCGCGGCCGGTGCCCCGCCGTGGCCGACACTGCGGCGGAGATCGGCGACCCGCAGGTCCGCAACCGCGGCACGCTCGGCGGGAGCCTGGCGCACGCCGACCCGGCGGCCGACTACCCGGCGATCCTGCTCGCGCTGGAGGCGGACTTTCACCTGAAGGGACCGGCCGGGTGGCGCGTCGTGGCGGCCCGCGACTTCTTCCGGGGCTTCTTCACGGTCGACCTGGCGCCGGACGAGATCCTGGCGAAGGCGACGTTCGCGCCGGTGCGCGCGGCGGCGTACGCCAAGCTGCGCCAGCGCGCGTCGCGGTTCGCCGTCACAGGCGTCGCGGCGGCGCTCGAAGTGGCCGGCGGCGTCGTCCGGTCGGCGCGCGTCGGTCTGACCGGCGCCGCGTCACGCCCTTCCCGGCTGACGAACGTCGAGGCGGCGCTCGCCGGACGGCCCGCGACGGTCGAAGCCCTCGCCGCCGCCGCGCAGTCTGCGGGCGAGGACGTCGCGGATCTCAACGACGATCTCCACGCCAGCGCCGACTACCGCCGCGCGATGATCCCGGTCTTCACCCGCCGCGCGCTCGCCGCCGCGCTGGCGCGGGCGGACGGCTGAAACGTGGCGGATGGAGCGTGCGATAATCCGACGGTGCGGCGCGCGCGCCGCGTGGCGCATCGCCCGAATGAGAATGGAACGGAGGACGAGCGATGAACAGGATTCTGATGGCGGCGTTGGCGATGCTGGCGGGCATGGCGCTGACGGAGACGGGCGCCGGGGCGCAGAACCGAACGTCGGAATCGGAAGAAGACGTCGCGCGGCAGCGGACGAAGACGGGCGCCGAGGCGTGCCGGCGGATGATCGAGAGGTACGGCGGGCGCCGGGTGACTTGCAGCGCAGGAGATCACCCGGTTGTCTCCGGAACGCCGGCGCGGCGGACCGAGGCCGCCGACACGATCGCGCTCATCGCCAATCCGGACTGGTCCATCGCGAAGGGACTGTACGCGACGTTCCTGGGCGGCTGCTCGACCGGCTTCGAAGCGCTGGGGGCCGGCCTGGGCGCGGCCAGCTTCGGCGCGGACGCAGGAAAGGCCCTTGCCGCCGGGTCCGTCGCCGCGGGGGCGGTGGGCGCCGCGGCGGACCGCCGCGGCCTGTTCGGCGCGTCCGTCCGCACCACGTGCCAATCGGTCGAGTACGACTCGTTCAAGGCGCTCCACTACAACGCGCACTGGTTCGACTCGCAGCAGGTGCGCGAGCGGTGCCGCGGGCTGTTCCGCCGCCACAACACCAGGTGGAGCGAGCTGGCGGCGTGCGCCTACGTCACCTGGGATCTGGAGCAGCTCATCAACGAAACGGCGCAATAGCCGACGCGCGGCGGAGACGGCCGGAGCCAGGCTGAATCGCCCGCACGAATGGAGGCGACCATGCATCGACTGCTGCTCACGCTCTGCGCGTTCTCCCTGGCGGCGGCGCTCCCGGCGGCGCAGTCGGTCGAGGACGAGATCGCCACCGCGCTCCTGGCCGCCCCGCCCGGGCTGCGGGCGGACGCGATGGTGATCAGGCTCGACGCCGCCGGCGAGCGCACGGTGCTCCGCGAAGGCTCCAACGGCCTCGTCTGCTGGGACCGCTCGGACGAGCCGGGCCGCGAGTTCAGCGCGCAGTGCACGAGCGTCGCGAATCTGGCCCGCGTCCGGCAGAACCGGGCGTGGAGCATGTCGGGCCGGCCGGCCGACGAGATCCGCGCGATGCGGGCGGCGGCCGAGGAGGACGGCTCGCGGGAGGTGTCGGCGTTCGGCAGCGTCTACTACACGCTGAGCGGCGCGGACGCCGAGTCGGCGAACCTGCACGTCACCATCGCCGTCCCGTTCGCCACCGGCGCGTCGATCGGCCTGCCCGAACAGGGCAGCTACACCAGGGCCGGCGCCTGGGTGATGGAGGCGGGCACGTCGTCGGCGCACATCATGGTGCCGGGCTATTGATGACGCCGCCGCTCTCGCCGGTCCGCCTTCCGCCGTCCGACCACGCGCCCAACACGTGCGCGTTCCGGGACGACGCGGCGGGGGCGTGGCTGTATCACGCCGACTGCCTGGAGCTGATGGACGCGGTGGCCGAAGCGTTCCCGGAGGGCGTCTTCGACGCCATCTTCGCCGACCCGCCGTACTTCCTGTCGAACGGGGGAATCACCTGTCACGCCGGCCGGATGGTCCGGGTGGACAAGGGCGGTTGGGACAAGTCGCGGGGACCGGAGATCAACCACGCATTCAACGTCGCCTGGCTCTCCAGGTGCCGGAAGGTCCTCAAGGCGAACGGGTCCGTCTGGGTGTCGGGAACGCATCACGTCATCCATTCCGTCGGGTACGCGATGCAGCAGCTCGGCATGAAGATCCTGAACGACGTGACCTGGGAGAAGAAGAACCCGCCGCCGAACCTGTCCTGCCGGTACTTCACGCACTCCACCGAGACGATAATCTGGGCCGCCAGGGACGAGTCGGCGCGGCATTACTTCGACTACGACAGGATGCGGAGGATGAACGGCGGCAGGCAGATGAAGACCGTATGGACGATCGCCGCGCCGAGGAAGGACGAGAAGTCGTTCGGAAAGCACCCCACGCAGAAGCCGGCGGCGCTGCTGGACCGGATACTGCTCGCCAGCACGAGAGAAGGCGACCTGGTGTTCGACCCGTTCGCGGGCAGCGCCACCACCGGCGTTTCCGCCATCGGCCTCGGCCGGCGTTTCGTCGGCTGCGAGCTGGAGCCGACCTTCGTCGATCTGGCGGCGAAGCGGCTGGAGACGGCGCTTGCGGTCCGGAATTCCCGCCTGGAGCTGGCGGGCGCTCATGTCGATGGAAAGCCTGACGTTCGAGAAGAGGGTTGGCGCGCAGCAGCGTCAGCGAGAGGGTGATCGTTTCGGAGGGAGCGGCGTGATCGGGAGACGCGTGACGACGGCGGCGGCGGCCGTGGCGATCGCCGCGGTCTGCGGCGCCTGCGGCGGCGGAGCGCCGGACGACTCGCCGGCGGCGGACGGCGGGATCAGCGCCGAGACGCTGCTGGCGGCGACCCGGACGCTCGCCTCGGACGAGTTCGAGGGCCGCGCGCCGGGGTCGGAGGGCGAACGGAAGACCGTCGAGTACCTGACCGGGCAGTTCTCGGCGCTCGGGCTGACGCCGGGCAATCCGGACGGGACGTGGGTGCAGGACGTGCCGCTGGTCGGCGTCACGCCGCTGCCGGGCCGCCGTCTGACCGTCTCCGGGCGGGGCGGCGCCCGGACGCTGGAGCCGGGAGCCGACTACGTCGCGTGGACGAAGCACGTGATCGACGTGGTCGAGGTGCAGGACGCCGAGTTCGTCTTCGCCGGCTACGGCGCGCGGGCGCCGGAGTACGACTGGGACGACTTCGGCGACGTCGACGTCCGCGGCAAGATCCTGCTGTTCCTGGTCAACGACCCGCCGCTCGACGACGCGTTCGGCGGGCCGGCGATGACCTACTACGGCCGGTGGACCTACAAGCACGAGGTCGCGGCGGAGGTCGGCGCGGCCGGATCGCTCGTCATCCACGAGACCGAGGCGGCCGGCTACCCGTGGGAGGTGGTCGGGAGCACGCCGTACGGCGAGTCGTTCGACTTGGTGGCCGACGACGACAACCTGGGCCGGGCCGCGTTCGAGGGGTGGGTGCGGCGCGCCGCCGCCGAGACGCTGTTCGAGATGGCGGGGCGCGACTTCGAGGCGGCGAAGCGGCAGGCGGCCCGCCGCGGCTTCCGGCCGATCCCGCTCGGCGTCACCGGCGCCCTCGAGATCCGGAACGCGCTGCGCCGCATCGACTCGCAGAACGTCGCGGCGAAGGTGGAAGGGAGCGCAGCGCCGGACGAGCTGGTGCTGTACGTCGCCCACTGGGACCACCTGGGCGTCGACCCGACCCTTTCCGGCGACCGGATCTTCAACGGCGCGGCCGACAACGCCACCGGAACGGCCGGGCTGATCGAGATAGCGCGGGCGTTCATGGCGGCGCCCGACCCGCCGCGCCGGTCGGTGCTCTTCCTCGCCGTGACGGCCGAGGAGCAGGGGCTGCTCGGCTCACGGCATTACGGCGAGAACCCGCTCTACCCGGCGGCGCAGACGGTCGCCGCGCTCAACATGGACGTGCTCAACCAGTGGGGCCGGACGCGCGACCTGACCATCGTCGGGATGGGGCAGTCGGAGCTCGACGCGGTGGCCGCCGAGGTCGCGGCGAGCCTGGGCCGCACGCTGGTCCCCGACCCGGAGCCGGAGAAGGGGTTCTACTACCGGTCGGACCACTTCTCGTTCGCGCGGGCGGGCATCCCGGCGTTCTACGCCGACCCGGGCGTCGACTATCTCGACAAGCCGGCCGGCTACGGCCTGGAGAAGCGGGCGGAGTACACCGCGAACGACTACCACAAGGTGTCGGACGAGGTCAGGCCCGACTGGGACCTGTCGGGCGCGGTCGAGGACCTGATCTTCCTGCATCGGATGGGCGCCCGGCTCGCCGACGGCGACGAATGGCCCGCCTGGAGCGCGACGAGCGAGTTCCGCGCCGTCCGCGAGGCGCAGCGCCCGCGGTAAGGCTGACCCTGTCCCGGTAGTCTCCCGGTGGACGACGCGAGATTCCCCGGCTGGAGCCCGCAACAGATCGCCGACGCGCGGCGGTGGGCGCGAACTTGGCGTCAGGCCGGCCCGCGGCTGGAGCAGGTGCGGCGCGAGGAGCTGCGCCGCCTCGATCCGCAGCGGGCCATGGCCCTGCTGTGCGGCGAGGCGGACTACACCGTGGCCCCGCGCGCGCCCCGTCCGACGTCCGGCCTGATCGAGCAGCAGCGCTGGTTCATGAAGGCGGCCGGCCGCCATGAATGAACTGATCCGGGTGGCGGCCGGCCTGCAGGAGTTCTGTGCAGCTCGGCGCTGGCGCTTCTGCTTCATCGGCGGCTTGGCTTTGCAGCGCTGGGGCGAACCGCGCGAGACGATCGACGTCGACTTGACGCTCCTGACCGGGTTCGGCGGAGAGACCGCGTTCATCGAGGCCCTGCTCGACCGGTACGCAGGGCGGATCGACGATGCGGCCGCTTTCGCCGGAGCGAACCGGGTGCTGCTGTTGCGGTCCGCCTCCGGCGTCGGCATCGACGTCGCGCTCGGGGCGCTGCCGTTCGAAGAGTCGGTCGTCGCGCGGGCCACCCCGTTCGCGTTTCCGGGGGACGCGCCGCTCCGCACCTGCTCGGCCGAGGACCTCATCGTCCTGAAGGCGTTCGCCGCGCGCGCGCGGGACTGGGTCGATGTCGAGGGCGTCATCGCCCGACAGGCGGGCGCCCTCGACTGGGCCTACATCGACGCGCAGCTCGGCCCGCTGGCGGCGCTCAAGGACTCCCCCGAGATACTGACCGAGCTGGCGCGGCGCCGGGCGGAGCTGGAGCGGTGACGCCGCCGTCACCCGCCGGCCATCGCGCCGACGACGAGCAGCGGCTCCGCGCCGGTCGACACCGCGTCGGGCAGCGGCGCGTCGGGCGGTTCGTGCTACAGGTCGAGGCCGCAGGCGAAAAACCGGAGGTAGGGCCGCCGCCGGTGTGTCGACCGCCATGGCGTCGCGCAGCACGTTGACGCCGCCGCGTAGATCCGGTCCGAATCGGCCGGCGAGCCGTGCACGTGGAACACCTCCCACCCGGCGAAGTGCGGCCCCTCGACCCGCCACTCCCGGCGCGCGCCGTCCGCGCTCAGCACGAACGCCCCCTTCCGCGTCCCGACCAGCACCCGCACGCTGCTCATGACCGTCTCGCCGCCGAATCTTATCAGGGGTTGCCCCACGCGCCGGGGCGGAGTATAAAAACGGAATTTCCATTTCCATTTTTGGACACAAAATGGAATTCGTCAGTCGATTTTTCCGGATCCCCGACCGAAGCTGCTTCCTGTTCGGTCCCCGCGGGACCGGCAAGTCCACATGGCTGCGGGATCGGTTGCCGGACGCTCTGTTCGTGGACCTGCTCGATCCGGCGCTGCACCGCAGTCTGAGCGCCCGTCCCGAGCGCCTGCGGGAGCTGCTCGCGGGGCGGCCCGGGGCGCGGACCGTGGTGGTCGACGAGGTGCAGCGCATCCCGGAGCTGCTCACGGTAGTCCACGCGGTCCTGGAGGAGCCGTCGCCGCCGCGCTTCGTGCTGACCGGATCGAGCGCCCGCAAGCTCCGGCGCGGCGGGGTCGACCTGCTGGGCGGACGCGCGGCCCACCGCACGCTGCATCCGTTCATGGCCGCGGAATTGCCGAGCTTCGACCTCGACCGGGCGCTGCGGATCGGGTTGCTGCCTCTGGTGGCCGGCGCATCCGATCCGGCGGGCGCTCTCGACGACTACGCCAGCTTGTACCTCGATCAGGAGATCAGGGCGGAGGGACTGACCCGCAACGTCGGGCGGTTCACCCGGTTCCTCGAGGCGGTCAGCTTCTCCCACGGCGCGCAGCTCAACGTCTCGGCGGTGGCCAGGGAGTGCGGGGTCGAGCGGAAGGTCGCGGCCGGGTACGTCGGCATCCTGGAGGACCTGTTGCTGGCCTTCCGGCTGCCGATCTTCCGCAAGCGCGCCAAGCGCGCGACCGTGGTCCACGAGAAGCTCTACCTGTTCGACGCCGGCGTGTTCCGTGCGCTGCGTCCCGCCGGACCGCTCGACCGGCCCGGCGAAATCGACGGACCGGCGCTGGAAGGGCTGGTGGCGCAGCATCTCCGGGCCTGGGCCGCCTATTCCGGGCGCGATGCGGACGTCTGCTTCTGGCGGACGCGCGGCGGGGCCGAGGTCGACTTCGTCGTCTACGGCGAGGCCGGGCTTCAGGCGTTCGAGGTCAAGAGCGCCGCGGCAGTGCATCCCGGCGACCTGCGGGCGCTGCGGGCGTTTCGCGAGGATTATCCCGAGGCGGAGACCGCGCTGCTCCATCGCGGCCCGGACCGTCTGCGGATCGGCGGCGTCTGGTGCGTCCCCGTCGAGGAGTTCCTGCGCCGGATGCGGCCGGACCGGGACCTGCTGGCGTGGCTGCGGGAGGGCGGTTGACGCCGCTCGGCGAATGGCTGTTCAGCGTCAGCTACTTTGCTCCACCGTCTGCCGTCGGACGTAGCCGCCCAGCATCGGCGCGGCGAAGGAATACCGTCCATATCGGTTCTTGAACACGAGCCCCTGGGACGCCAGCGCCACGAGCATCTGGCTGACGTGACTGTTGCTGAACGGTCTGTCCAGGACCTGCTGCGACCGCTCGACCACCTCCTGCACCGAGAACTCCTCGTCGCAGCATTCGAGTTCGGCGATGACGGAGAGCAGCGCCCGCTGCCGGTCGGTGGCGCGCGCCCAGCGCCCGGCGAAGAAGTCCATGTCGAGCTTCCGTTCGATTTCGACGGCGGGAACGGACGCCTGTTCTCCCTTGTCGAGCCTCTGGATGAACGCGTCGTACACCTCCCGGCAGACGAACTGGATGAAGTACGGATAGCCTCCGGACATCTTCACGATCTCCGCGACCGACCTGTCGCCGAGCTGCACCGGGCACGCGGCGTCTTCGACAGGCTTGCGGATGGCGTCCTCGCTGTCGCTCGCGTTCAGGCGCTCCAGGAACACGACCCGGAACATCCGCTCGGCGAACGTCCTGGCGGCCACCAGCTTGGGGAACAGCGTCGGGAGGCCGGTCAGGACGAGCATCAAGGGGAGGCCCTTCCGCTGCAGCGACTGGAAGGCGTCGAGCAGGAGGGACAGCGGGTACTGCTCCTTCGCCGCCTGGTCCGCGAGATTCTGCGCCTCGTCGTAGGCGAAGATGACGCCCCGCACCCGGGACGACCGCGCCAGCGCGCTCCAGGCCATTTCGAGAACGCCCTTGATCTTGTCGAGCGACAGACCGGGAATGCGGGCATAGGCATCGGTCAGGGCCTGGTAGTCGAGCGTACGCACGATGGTCGCCGCGCCGGTCGAGAATCCGGCCCGGCGAATTTCTTCAGTTCCCACGACTACGCCCGAAGTGATCGGCGACAGGTCCGTGCAGAGGCGCACCGCCATGTTGTCCTCGCTGATGCTGGTCGACTCCGACAGGTCGGTCCCCACCCACAGCCATCCGCTGCGCATCGCGAGCGGCTTGAACGAGTCGAGGAGCACCGTCTTGCCCACGCCGCGAAGCCCGGTCAGCACCACGTTCTCCACGATCGTGCGCTGATCGAGCAGCCGGAGAAACTGTTTGCGCTCGGCGTCGCGACCGGCCAGATACGGGGGCTGATGGCCCGCACCGGGACGAAACGGGTTGAAGAACTCGGCCATGTCGAGAGTTACTGCCGTAAAGGAATCAGTATAAATTTATTGGTATAACTAAATTTAGTCAATAAAATTATGCAGTATTGATCTTCTGGTGCGTCCCCGTCGAGGAGTTCCTGCGCCGGATGCGGCCGGACCGGGACCTGCTGGCGTGGCTGCGGGAGGGCGGTTGACGCCGCTCGGCGCGCGGCCGTCAGAGCGCCGACTGCCGGAAGCCGCCGATGCCGGCGAACCGCGCCGCGCCGCCCAGGTCCGCTTCTATCCGCAGCAGCCGGTTGAACTTCGCCGTCCGCTCGCCGCGGCAGGCCGAGCCGGTCTTGACGTGGCCGCAGCCGGTGGCCACGGCGAGGTCGGCGATGAACGTGTCCTCGGTCTCGCCGGACCGGTGCGACACGTAGGCGCCGTAGCCGCGCCGCTGCGCCAGCCGGACGGTCTCCAGCGTCTCGGAGACGGTGCCGATCTGGTTCAGCTTGACGAGGATCGAGTTGCCGACCCCCCGCTCGACGGCCCGCCGCAGAATGGCGGGGTTGGTGCAGAAGATGTCGTCGCCCACCAGCTCTATCCGCGCGCCGAGCGCCTCGGTGAGCCGCGTCCAGCCGTCCCAGTCGTTCTCGGCCAGCGCGTCCTCGATCAGAACGATCGGGTAGCGGTCGGTCCACGCGCGCCACAGGTCGATCATCTCCGCCGTGGTCCGCGCCGACCGGTCGGACTTGAAGGCGACGTAGGCGCCGTCCTCCCACATCTCGCTGGCCGCCGGATCGAGGCAGAGCGCCACGTCGGCGCCGGGGCGGTAGCCCGCCGCCTCTATCGCCTCCAGGATCAGCTCCACCGCCTCTTCGTTGCTCGCCAGGTCGGGCGCGAAGCCGCCCTCGTCGCCGACGCCGGTCGACTTGCCGCGCGCCCGGAGCAGCGCCCGCAGCGCGTGGAACGTCTCGACGCCGATCCGGAGCGCCTCGGCGAACGACGGCGCGTTGTGCGGCGCGATCTTGAACTCCTGGAAGTCGACCGTGTTGTCGGCGTGCCGCCCGCCGTTGATCACGTTCAGGCAGGGGACCGGGAGGACGGCCGCGTCGTCGCCGCCGAGGCTCCGGTACAGGGGAACGCCGCGCGCGGCGGCGGCGGCGCGCGCGGCGGCCATCGAGACGCCGAGGATGGCGTTCGCGCCGAGCCGCGACTTGTTCGGCGTGCCGTCGAGGTCGATCATCCGCTGATCGAGCCCCTGCTGGTCCGCGGCGTCGAACCCGGCGAGGGCGCTGTGGATCTCGCCGTTGACGTTGGCGACCGCCTGCCGGACCCCCTTCCCGCCGTAGCGCGGACCGCCGTCGCGCAGCTCGGCCGCCTCCCGCTCGCCGGTCGAGGCGCCGGACGGCACGCGGGCTTCGGCCACCGTCCCGTCGTCGAGGTGGACGCGCGCCTCGACCGTCGGGTTCCCCCGCGAGTCGAGCACTTCGAGCGCGTCGACGGTGCGTATCTTCATCTGACGGCGGGGCGTCCCGGCGCTACTTCGAGGCGGCGGCCTCCTCCGCGTCCTGCGCGCGCCCGCCGGCGAGGATCCCCTCCATGCCGTAGTTTCCCTCGTGGCAGGCGTACTCGTAGATCGGGTGCTCGAAGCGCGCGAACGGGTACGCCACCGTCCACGGCCGCGTGTACATCTGCGGGTCGTCGACCTCAATCGCGTACTCCAGCGTCTCCGCGTCCGTGCGCGTGAACCGCTCGACGAGCCGCATCCCCTCGCCGGAGCCGCTGGCCGAGTTGAACGCCGACCAGGGCTGGAGCGCGCTGACGTTCGGATGGACGTTCGTCGTCGTCACCACCAGCGTGTCGCCCTCCCAGCGGCCTCGCGGCACGCCGTTCCACTGGCCGATCTCCTCCGAGACGGCCGGAAGGTCCGCCAGCGGGACGATGCGGGTCTCGTGGATCTGCTCGTGGAGGATGGCGACGCGCCCCGGCGCCTGGAATATCTGGAAGTTGTTGTTGTAGGAACGGGGGAACATGGCGTTTGGCATCCCGCCCCGCGTCACGCACCGCTCCCAGATGTGCCGGTCCTCCCAGGTGTCGTCGCCGCGCGGTTTGCCGTTCGCGGCGGCCTCCCCGGCCGGGGTGAGCGGCGGGAACCGGCCGTCCGGCGGGTCGACCAGCAGCGACGTCCGGTCGGTGGGCGCTCCGCGCTCCATCCAGAACTCGTTGTAGGCGCCGACGGTCCCGCCGGCCACCGTCGGGCGCCGCTCGGCGAGCCAGGCCTGCCGGTCGCGCTCGGCCACCTCCTGCCGGCGCCGGGCGGCCTCGTCGTCGCTCAGCGTCGTCCGCCCCTGGTGCTCGTCCGGCCGCTCCATCGGCACGTTCCCGGACGAATGCCAGACCCCCTGCAGGTCCGGGTCGCCCCAGGGCGTCCGCATCGCCGCCGCGCCGCCGGACTGCGCCGCCGCCAAGCCCGGAGCCAGCGCCAGCGCGCCGGCCGCCGTCCACGCCGCCACCAGATGTCGATGCCGCATCCGCCCCCTCCTGAATCGCCCGGCGCACACGCCGAGGCTCACGGCGAAGTATATAAGGTGCGCGGAGCCGTCAGCAGTTGCGCAGAGCGGTCAACAGCTACGCGGGGCCTCGGCGGTCATCAACGTGTTGACCAGAGCGTCTGCGCCGCCCTTCGGATCGGCTACGTCGAACGGGAAGCAGAAGAGCATCAGAGCGGCGGCCGGATCATCGTCGATGAACCGGTACCGGACCGGCGCGCGGAACGCCGCCGTCTTCGGGTAGAGCAGGGCGACCTGCCGGCAGCCGTACCGCTTGCCGTAGGCGAAGAGCTGGTACGCGTCGGACTGGCTTATGCCGTGGTTCGGCTCGCGGGAGTCGAGACGTTTCCACTTCGCGTCCAGGATGAACCGGACCGGTTCACGCTTCGTCCCGTGATCCGTTCCCGGCGCCGCCGCCTGCTCCAGCAGGGCGACGTCCGGCTTCAGCCAGAACGCGCCCCGACGCTCTCCGTCCCGGCACTCTTCGGCCAGAGGGCGCATCGGCCCCTGGGCGCGCACCGCGAACCGCCGCTGATGCCGCCGGACGGCCGCGGTGACGAAGTCCTCGAACACCTCCTCCATCGGGAAGAGGAGCGCCCGGTTGACGTGCCGGCCGGCGAACGTGGCCAGGCCGCGGCGCAACAGCAGCAGCCGCACCCACGGCATCACCGGGTCGTAGTGGCGCATCGAGCGGTCCACCCGATGCTGGGCCCAGTCGTCGTCGGGGCGCGTCGAGGGCGGCGCGTCGGAGAAGGCGATCCGCAACTGGTGGATCCGCTGCCGGTTCGCCGGACGCCGCGCGACGGTCGCGAGCCGCCGGAGCGCCAGATGGATCAGCCGGTTGGCCGGCCGGTTCGCGGTGAACTCGTCGTATCCCACGTAGAACCGGGAGCGGTCAGCCAGGTTCACGCGGACGTGCCGGGGGAACAGGATCCGCCCGCGCAGGCAGGCGAGGTTCGCCTCGTGCGTCCGGTACTGCCGGGCGAGGCCGCGCCGGGCGAGCCGGACGACGCTGGCGAGGAAAAGCTGGACGAACGCCTCGAGCATGTCGAATCGCGCGACGTCCCGGATGCCGGCGGCGTCGAGCTGCGCCTCGCCGAGCCCCCGCCAGTCGCGCAGCATCTGGAGGAAGATCCGGCGGGTGGCTTCCTCGCTGGCGGCGCGGGCGTCCGGGCGCTGCCCGGTGTCGGTGGCGTTCGGAAGGCCGCGCCGCGCGGCGGCCGGTCCGGAGCGGTCCTCGGCGGGTGCGAGATCGACCTTCGGCAGAATCTCTATCGTGGTCCCCCGGCGCGTCTCGATGACGCCGACGTAGTTCTGCGTGCGCAGGCGGCCGTTCCGGACCTCCAGGACCGGCCGGAACCGGTCTTCCGCATCGGTCCGCCGAGTGGAGAAGGCGAAATCCCGCAGATCCCGCTGCTCGTCCTCGGTGAGGCCGGTCAGCTCGTCGTGCTCCCGGACGACCAGCGTACGCGTACGCCGGCGCGCGCCGGCGCTGCCGCTCCTGGGCCGACCGGTCAGGAGGTCACGCGCGCCCGCGGTCGGCATCGTCAACGTTTTCCTTGACGTGCTCTTTGCTGCTTGGTACTTTTCACGCATAAAATCTTTCCGCCGTGGAGAATCAGTTCACGTCGCGTGCGGTCCGTACGGATTGGTCGGTAAAGACTCATGAGTGAACATGGTCGCCCGCCCTCTCTGGTCACGAGCATCGCTCGACTCGCCAGCGTGACTCCGGCGTTTTCCATTCCCTGCGCCGAGAGCATCGAGGCTGCAATCCAGGAGACGTGGGAACGTACCGGAGACCACCTGCGCGCCGGCATGCGTGCCTGCCAGGCTGATTATGAGAAGGCCCTTGGCAAGGCGGACGGGTCGTAGACCGCGGATTTCCGCGCCGAACCTCAATCGTTCCGCGCCTCGCTGCTGTCTTCCGCCGGTCCAGCCTGCTCCTTCGGCTCGTAGATTCTCCGGTACGCCCTCGGGTCGTTCCATCGGGGGTCGTCAGCGGGCAACAACTCGTACATGACTTGGTGGTCATCCACCAGATCCGCATCCAGGAGCTCCTTCGGCGACGGCTCCTCCTTGACGAACCCGTTCCAGTTGAGGACCGCCCGGATCTTCTCCCAATCGTCGTAGAAGTACTCCTGCAGCAGCGGAACGATCCGGGTCCTGAACGTCTCCGCGAGCGCCTCCACGGTGTCGACCCGCAGGAAGTAGGTATGCCCGATCCGGTGCTCCCGGTCGAGCAGGGCGGCGATGCGGTCGTTCATGGCGGCGAGGAGCTTCCGGCAGTCGACGCCGCCGGCGTCCGGGCTGACAAGCGTCGGGTCCGGCATCCTCTCCTCGAACACGAACCGCCGCCGCAGCGCGGTGTCCAGCAGGGCGATGGAGCGGTCGGCGGTGTTCATCGTCCCGACGACGTGCAGGTTGGCCGGCACGCCGAAGTCGTCCTGCGAACCGGGGAGGATCGCGCGCGCCTCGTCGTCCCGGCCGATCCGCTTGGAGTCTTCGATCAGGGTGATCAGCTCGCCGAAGATTCGGGCGACGTTGCCGCGGTTGATCTCGTCGATGATCAGCACGTAGCGCCCGGCCGGGTCCTTCTGAGCGCGTTCCGCGATCTGCCGGAACACGCCGCGCGACAGCTTGTACCGGACGTCGCCGGCCGCCGCGTCCAGCACGGGACGGATCCCTTCGATGAACTCCTCGTAGGTGGTGTTCTGGTGGAACGTCACCATCGCGATCCGGCCCTCGCGGCGAAACTCGTCGAACCGGCGCTTGACGGCGGCGCGGTCTTCCTGCGCCACCTCGTCCGCCTTCCGGTTCTCGACTATCGCCACCGCGCGCGTGACGGCATGCCACGTCTTCCCAGTGCCGGGCGGGCCGTACAGGATCAGGTTCAGGGGGTGGATAGACGCCGACCTTTTCTGGTCCTTGTCCCGCTGATCGGGCTCGGAATGGGTGAATGGCTCCAGAGCGCGCAGGGAGCCTTGAACCTGGTCCTCGTAGTCGGTGATGTCGGTCAGCGTCTTGGTCACCAGAAGCCTTTCTCGCGGCCGGACGCCGTCGTCCGTTCTGGAGAGCCACTTCACGCCGCGGACGTGGCGGTGGCGGCGCTGGGGTCTCCGCTCGTCGAAACGGTAGTCCGACGTAACGACGCCGTGGCCGATCACATGCATCCGATTTTTCTTGACGATGATCACGTCACCCGGCTTCATCTCGCGGCAGAACTGCCAGCAGGCCAGCGAATTGAACTTGCCGAGCCCCAACTGCTTCAATTTCTCACGGCTTTCGTACTGTCGCAGATCGTCTGACGCCACCTCGGGGTAGTCGATGGTCGCGACGCCTTCGGCGTTCCAGGCGGCCCATTCGCTCGCGCCGCCGCCGGCGCTCATCAGCCAGTAGCGGGTCGGGGGTGAGACCGGCTTTGACATCGAGGCCTGGGTCTCTTTCACGCGCCTGTTCCTTCACGCATCGTCAATGCGCCGGCGGCGCCAGGATCGTTTCCGGTCCGACGACGGGCGCGCGGTCCGGGCCGGACCGGACGGCCGCGGCGCCTCGTTTCAGCCAGAGCGCATGGCGCACCGGCCGGCCGCGGCGAAACGGCAGCCGCGCCGCCTTGCGCGCGAGCGCCGCGAGAAGGGCGGCGGGGTCGGCGCGGTCTGACCACTTCGCTTCTCCGACGAGCAATTGACGCCGGTCCGTGGATTCGGCCACCACGTCGATCTCCAGCGGCGCGCCGTCGGCGCCCTTCCCCCACCAGCGGGCGGCCGGGCTCCAGCGCGCGCCGTGGAGCGGCAGGCGGACCACCGAGTCGCGCGCCAGCCATTCCCATACCTCCGCCACGTGTCCCGGCAGCTGCGCGAGCACCTCCGCCTGCACTGGTTCGATCAGGTCGTGCTCCAGGCGGGACCGGTTCGGCGCCACGAAACGGTACCAGAAAAGCAGGAACGGATCGTCCAGACGGTACAGGCTGCGCCGGGTGGAGCGGGGGCTTTCGCCGAACGGCAGTTCGCGCCGGACGTAGCCGAGGTCGATCAGGCGGGCCAGCGGCCGGCTCAGGTTCGTGGCCGGCTGGCCGAGGCGGCCGCCGATCTCGCTCAGGCGGTGGCTGCCGCCGCCGATCAGCGCGAGCAGGGAGTGCGCCTGCACGGTGCTGCGCATGTCGTCCAGCAGGAGGCGGGGCGGCTCTCCGTGCAGCACGCCGTTGCGGTCGAGGATCAGCGCCGCGAGCGCCTCGGCCGTCGAACCGTAGTCCGCGGCCAGCTCCCAGTTGCGCGGCAGCCCGCCCCAGACGGCCCAGGCGGTCACGGCGTCCTCGGCGCCGAGCGGGAGCGCCTCGCGCAGCGCCGCCGGCGGCATCGGGGCGACCTTGACGATCTCCGCCGCCCGGCCGTACAGCGGCGCGGTCTCGTCCAGCGCCAGGCCGTGCATCATCCGCTGCGACGATCCGCAGACGATCAGGCGGAGCGGCCGCGGGGCCGGCGTGTCGAGGAGCCGCTGGACGACGCTCGGCAGCGCCGGCGACGCCTGCGTCAGCCAGGGCAGCTCGTCCAGCACCAGCCACGCGCCTGCAGGCGCCCGCGCGCGCCACGTTTCGAGCAGCGCCCCCCAGTCGGGGTAGGTCGCCGCCGCGAACCCCGGAACGACCCGCGCCGCCTCGACCGCCAGCGCCGCCCGCTGCACGCCGGCGTCCCCGAGATCGGCCAGGTAGTACGCATGCTCGCGTCCACGCAGCGCCTCCCGCAGCAGCCGCGACTTGCCGCACCGCCGCCGCCCGTAGACGACTATCAGCGCCCCGCCCGGCCTGGACAAGGCGCGCCGCAGCCGGGTCAGTTCACGCGAGCGGTCGAGAAACGGGAGGCGCATGAACGATATTATGCTATAAAAACATTATGCTTTATAGACATTATGCTTTATAAGCATTATATTCTTGGAAAAGCATTTATCTTCTTGAAAAATATTTATTCCTGGGACAACGCTTTTAATGGATCGTGTACGGCTCGCTCAGCGTGAAGGCGGCTATCTCGACGTCGAACCGCCGGCCCGACGCGTTCACCATCTGGTACGTCCCCGCCATCGTGCCGAACGGCGTCGGGAGCGGGCAGCTCGACGTGTACTCGAACGATTCGCCGGGGGCGAGCGTCGGCTGCCGGCCGACCACGCCGAGGCCGCGGACCTCCTCGACGCGGTTGTCGGCGTCGGTGATGGTCCAGTGGCGGCTGACGAGCTGGACGGTGTCCGTTCCCTCGTTCGAGATCTCGATGGTGTACAGGAAGAGCCAGAGGTTGCGCGACGGCTGGGACCGTCCGGGCGAGTACCGCGCGGTGACGTGGACCCGCACGCCGTCGGTCACCGCCTCCGACGTGTGCACGCCCGGTTGCCGCTGCTGAGGCACGCGAGATAATACGATGCTGGAATGATCTCCATCAACACGCTGCTGGACGCCTACCGCCGGGGGCTGTTCCCGATGACGGTGGAGGGCCGCATCGCCTGGTTCTCGCCCGAGCGCCGCGGAATCCTGCCGCTCGACCGGTTTCACGCGCCGCGGCGGCTGCGCCGCGTCCTGCGCCAGGGACGGTTCCGCGGCACGACCGACCGGGCTTTCGCCAGAGTGATCGCGGCCTGCGCCGACCGGCCGGACGAAGCGGGCCGCTGGCTCGACGCCGAGCTGATCGCGAGCTACGTCGCCCTGCACGCGGCGGGGCGCGCGCACTCGATAGAAGTCTGGCGGGGAGAGGATCTGGCCGGGGGGTTGTACGGCGTGAGCCTGGGCGGGGCGTTCTTCGGCGAATCGATGTTCCACTCGGTGACCGACGCGTCGAAGGTCGCGCTCTGCCTGCTGGTCGAACGGTTGCGGCGGCGGCGGTTCCAGTTGCTCGACGTCCAGTGGGTGACCCCGCACCTCGCCCGCTTCGGGGCGATTGCAGTATCCCGGCGCCGGTACCTGGCGCTGCTCGCGGCGGCGCTGGCGGCGGACTGCCGCTTCGCCGACGATCCGCCACGGGCTGTTACGGCGCCGGCCGGTCGAACGCCGGCCGATCCGTCCGCTGCGCAAGGTCCCAGCTCAGGTCGTAGACCAGCCTGACCACGCGCGTCATCTTCTCGTAGTCGAGCGTCTCCGGGCGGTCGCGCGCCGTGTGGTAGTCGGGGTGCAGGCCGGTGTGCACGAAGATCGCCGGCACCCGGTGGAAGAGGAACGGCCACTGGTCGCTGCGGCGCAGCAGGTTCGAGCGGTTGTTGTCGTACCGGAACCGCAGGTCGAGGTTCGTCAGGCGGTTGGCGGCCTCGGCGGCTTCCCGCAGGCCGGCGCTGAAGCTGGCGCCGATGACGTTGACGGCGTTCCGGTTCGATTCGGCCGTCTGCGGCGCGAGTCCGGTGTAGCGGCTCCCCCCGCCCTCCGGGACTTCTTCGCTGCGGCCGATCATGTCCAGATTGATCACGGCGACCGTGTCGCGCAGCGGCGCGAGCGGCTGCTCCGCGTACGCCCAGGAGCCGAGCAGGCCCCGCTCCTCCGCGTTCCACGCCGCGAGCAGGATCGACCGGGCGGGGCGCGTCCCGCCGCGGCGGGCCGCGGCGTACGCTTCGGCGATCTCCAGCAGGCCGGCCACGCCGGAGGCGTTGTCGTCCGCGCCGTTGAAGATCCGGCTCCCGGACGCTCCTTCGTGGTCGAAGTGGGCGCAAATGATCAGCCATTCGCCGCGCCGGCCCGGATCGGACCCTTCGATCAGACCGACGACGTTGTCGACCGACACCGCGTCGCGCCGCACCGACGCCGCCACCTCCACCGTGACGCCGGGGATCTCCACCGGCGCGGCGCCGCCGGCCTCTTCGGCGCGCTGCGCCAGCTCCTCCAGCGTCCCGCCGGTCCGGCCCACCAGACGCTCGGCCATCTCGACCGATATCCGGACGGCCGGAATGCGCAACGGGCGGACCCAGGCCGCAAGCTGGTAGCGGGGCACGCGCGGCGGCTCGGCCGGCCATGCCCGGGCGGCCAGATCGGGGATCGACCACCGGCTGGCATGGTTGTGCACGTCGTCGACGATCGCGATCGCCGCCGCGCCGCGGCGCTGCGCCTCGAGCGCCTTGCGGACGGTCCGGCCGCGCTCGGACGCCACGACTCCGGCGAACCGGCTCTCCGGATCGAATTCCCCCGGCTCGTGGTCGAGCACGAGGACGATCTTGCCGGCGACGTCCGCGCCGCGGTAGTCGTCGTGATCGAGGTCGGGCGCCGAGATTCCGAAGCCGGCGAACACCACCGGGCCGGCGGCGCGTCCGCTCCCGCTGAACGGCGCCGGGAAGAAGTCGCGCGTCATCTCGGCCGCCTCGACGTCGCCGCCGTCCAGCGTCCGCCACGCGTTCCCGTCGCCCAGTGCGGGCACGATCAGCTCGACCGGGCGCCGGAAGCTCCGGCCGGGGGCCGGCCCGCGCAGCCCGGAGCGCTCGAACCGGTCCTCGATGTGCTGCGCGGCCAGACGGTTCCCGCGCGTGGCGGCCAGCCGTCCCCGCATGGCGTCCGAAGCGAGCAGCGCCACCTCGCGCTCCAGGTCGGCCGCCGTGATCGACTCGCGGCCGGGCGGCGGCGGCTGGCCCGCGGCGGGGCGCAGGACGAGCAGTCCGGCGCAGACGATCAGTCCGGCGGCGGCGGCGCGAACGGTCATCGGCGCGGCCATTATCGCAGAAGCGGCGGCGCCTGCCCGTCACGGCCGGGCGCCGGGGAGGACCGTCGCGGCGTCGATGTGCAAGGTCGTGGTCTCGACCCGGCGGCGGCGGCGCGCGTCACAGGTACAGGCCGCCGCCCGGTCCGACCGGGAGGCCGAGCGCCATCCACGCGATCAGCAGCACCGACCAGACCACGAGGAACACCACAGTGTACGGCAGCATCGTGGCGATCACCGTCCCGATCCCGGACCGCGGCTCGTACCGCTCGAAGAACGCCACGATCAGGGCGAAGTACGACATCATCGGCGCGATGACGTTCGACGCGCTGTCGCCGATCCGGTACGCCACCTGGGTGAGCTCGGGCGCGTATCCCAGCAGCATGAACATCGGGACGAAGACCGGCGCCATCACCGCCCACTTCGCCGACGCGCTCCCCATGACGAGGTTGATCAGCGCGGAGAGCAGGACGAACGCCAGCATGAGCGGGATGCCGCCCAGCCCGGAGGCGCGCAGCGCGTCCGCGCCCTTGACGGCGATGATCAGACCGAGGTTCGACCAGTTGAAGTACGCCACGAACTGCGCGGCGAAGAAGACCAGCACGAGGTACGTCCCGAGCGCGCCGAGCGTCTTGCCCATCCCGTTCATCACGTCGGCGTCGTTGCGGAACGTGCCGGCGCCGGCGCCGTAGGCCACGCCGGCGATCGCGCCGCCGGCGAAGATGAACGCCACGATTCCGGAGAGCAGCGGCGAACGGAGCAGGCTGCCGGTCTCCGGGTTCCGCAGGAAGCCGTTCTCCGGGACCACGCCCCACAGCAGCAGGGCCCCGAAGACGGTCATCGCCGCCGCCGCGAACCGCAGGCCGCGCCGTTCGGACGCGTCGAGCCGCTTCAGCTCGGGCCGGCCGCCCTCGCCCGCGTACGGTCCGAGGCGCGGGACGACGATCCGCTCGGTGACCCAGGCGCCGGCCGCCGCGATGAAGAAGGTCGAGGCGGCCATGAAGAAGTAGTTGGCCGCCGGGTTCACGCGGTAGCCGTCGTCGACGATGCGCGCCGCCTCCTCGGACAGCCCGGAGAGGAGCGGGTCGATCGTGCCGAGCAGCAGGTTGGCGCTGTAGCCGCCCGACACGCCGGCGAAGGCGGCGGCCAGTCCGGCGATCGGGTGCCGCCCGGCGCCGAGGAAGATGACGCCGCCGAGCGGCACCAGCAGCACGTAGCCGATCTCGCTGGCGGTGTTCGACAGCACGCCGGCGAGGACGATGACGAACGTCAGCAGGCGCGCCGGGGCGGAGAGCACCAGCAGCCGCAGCGCGGCGGCGATCAGGCCGCTCGCCTCCATCGCGCCGATCCCGAGCATCGCCACCAGCACCGTTCCGAGCGGGGCGAAACCGGTGAAGTTGACGACCATTTCGGTCAGCATCCGGTGGAGCCCGTCGAGCGTCAGCAGGTTGACCGGCCGGACCGTCTCGCCGGTCCCGGGATGCACGATCTCGACGCCGGAGGCGGCGGCGAGGCCGGAGGCGGCGACGGTCAGCAGGGCGAGGATGGCGAAGAGGGTGGCCGGGTGGGGCAGCGCGTTGCCGGCCCGCTCGACCGAGCCGAGGAAGAGAGCGGTCCAGTCGCGCAGCCGCACGCGCCGCTTCGCCATCGAAGTGGTATCCTACCGCCTTTCGGCCCTCTCCCCCGATGCCAGAGCCGCCGGCCCGGCCGGGCAGCCTCGAGAGTCAGCGGCGCGCGGCCGTGACGATCGGCGTCGACGCGGCGGTACGCCACGTCTTTCTCTGCTGCGACCAGACCCACCCGAAGTGCTGCGGGGCGGAGCGGGGAAAGCGGGCCTGGGACTACCTGAAGCGCCGGCTCGCCGAGCTGGGGCTGTCGGCGCAGGGCGGGGTGCTGCGCACCAAGGCCAACTGCCTGCGGGTCTGCGAGGGCGGACCGGTCGCCGTCGTCTATCCGGAGGGGGCGTGGTATCGTGAGTGCGATCCGCCCGCCCTGGAGCGGATCATCCGGGAGCATCTGGTCGGGGGGCGCGTGGTGGCGGACCTGCTGATCACCGAGCGCGCCCTCCGCGGGTCGTGAAGCCGATGGATCTTCGAGGCGTCTTTCCGCCGATACCGACGCCGTTCCGCGGCGGCGAGCTCGACCTCGACGCCCTGGGCGGCAACTGCGTCCGCTGGATGGCGACCGGCCTCCACGGGCTGGTCGTCCTCGGATCGAACGGCGAGGCTCCCCTGCTCGACGATACGGAGTCGGACCGGGTCGTCGAGGCCGCCCGCGCCCGCGTGCCGGCCGGCAAGCTGCTGATCGCCGGCGTCGCCCGCGAGTCGACCGCCGGGACGATCCGCGCCGCGCGCCGCGCGGCCGAGCTGGGCGCCGACGCGGTGCTGGTCCGCACGCCGTCGTTCTTCCGGCAGTGGGTCTCGGACGACGCCCTGGCCGATCATTACGCGGCGGTGGCGGACGCGTCGCCGGCGCCGGTCATCCTGTACAACTTCGCCGCGCTCACCGGGGTCAGCCTGACGGTGGCGGCCGCGGTCCGCCTCGCCGCGCACGCCAACGTCGTCGGGATGAAGGAGTCCGGCTCGGACGTCGGATTCCTCTCGGAGCTGATCGACGCGACTCCCGAACAGTTCAGCGTGCTGTCGGGGTCGGCGGCCGTCTTCTACGCCAGCCTGCTCTCGGGGGCGGCCGGCGGCGTGCTCGCCCTGGCGTCGGTGGTCCCGGAGCTCTGCGTCGAGCTGTTCGACCTCGTGCGGGCGCAGCGGCTCGCCGAGGCGCGGACGCTCCAGCGCCGGCTGACGCCGCTGGCCCGCCTCGTCACCCGCCTGCACGGCGTGCCCGGCCTCAAGGCGGCGCTGTCCGTCGCGGGTTACGCAGGCGGGGAGCCCCGGGCGCCGCTGCGCCCGGCCCCGCCGGACGCGGTCGCCGAGTTGCGCCGGGCGCTGGAGGCGCTGACGACGCCGGCATGACTTGCGATGCATCCGCCCGCCGGCGCGTGCGCCCGGCCGGCTGGCGGCGTCCGACGGCGGCCTGCGCGCTCGTGCTGGCCGGCGCCTGCGCCACGAACCCGGTCACCGGCAAGCGGGAGCTCGCCCTGATGACCGAGGCCCAGGAGATCGCGATGGGCCGCGACGCCGACGCGCAGATCCGGGAGCAGATGGGGGTGTACGACTCCCCGGCGCTGCAGGCGTACGTCGAGGACCTCGGCCATCGGCTCGCGGCGGTCTCGCACCGGCCGAACCTGCCGTGGCGTTTCGCGATCGTCGACTCTCCCGCCGTCAACGCGTTCGCGCTCCCCGGCGGGTACGTCTACCTGACGCGCGGGATCATGGCGTATCTGGGCGACGAGGCGGAACTGGCGGGCGTGCTCGGGCACGAGATCGGCCACGTCACCGCGCGCCACTCCGTCCAGCAGTATTCGCGGGCCGCCGGCGCGCAGTGGGGCTTGGCGCTCGGGCAGATCTTCGCGCCCCGGATGCGGAGCAACCCGTACGGGTCGCCCGGGCTGGCGGACGCCGCCGCGTCCGGTCTCGGCGTCCTGCTGCTCAAGTTCGGGCGGGACGACGAGAAGCAGGCCGACCGGCTCGGCGCCGAGTATGCGGCCGGCGGCGGCTGGCATCCGGGCGGCGTGGCCAGGATGCTGGCGACGCTGGGCCGGGTCGGCGAGGCCAGCGACCGCCGGGGCGTGCCGAACTGGCTGGCGACCCATCCGGAGCCGCAGGCGCGCGTGGCGGAGGTGGCGCCGGAGGTCGATGCGCTGCTGCAAGCGATCGATCCGGGCGGCCTGCGCGTCGACCGCGACGGCTACCTCGACCGGATCGTGGGGCTCCGGTTCGGGGACGACCCGGAAGAGGGGGTCGCGCGCGCCGGCGAGTTCCTCCATCCCGAGCTCCGGTTCGGCCTCCGGTTTCCCGAAGGCTGGGAGATCCGGAACGGCCCGTCGGCGGTCGGCGCGCGCCAGCCCGGAGGGCGCGCCGCCGTGGTGCTGCGGCTGGTGGAGGACGCCCGCGGCGAGGACCTGCCCGCGATCGTCCGGCGCGAGATCGGACGCGGCGGATCGGCCGTGTCGGGCGATCTCGCGGCCGTCAACGGGCTGGACGCGTTCCTCGGGTCGTACCAGCGCGACGTCGACGACGTCGGGCGGGTCATGGTCCGCGTGGCGTGCATCCGCCACGAGGCGCGCGCCTACCTGGTCGAGGGGAGCGCGCCGGTCGACGACTTCCCCCGCGTCGAGCGCGACCTCGACCGGGCCGTTCGGTCGTTCCGGCCGCTGACCGCCGCGGAGGCAAGCCGGATCGTCCCGAACGAGATCGCCCTCCACGTCGCCCGCGCCGGCGACACGTGGGAGCGGATCGCCCGGCGCGAGGGTCGGAGCACGGTGGAGGCGGCGGCGCTGGCGGTCATGAACGGGTACTCCGCCGACGAGCCGCCGCGGGCCGGCGACCGGCTCAAGATCGTCGTGCCGGGACGGACCGACGGACTGTAACTCGCTGTCGAACAGTGTGTTACGTTGATGCGTCCGCTTGACACCAGCAGGCCGCCGGGCGAAAATGGCCGCTATCGCCATGGAACAGGCTCTACTGCTGAACGCCACTTACGAGCCGCTGAGGATCGTCGACTGGCGCAAGGCGATCACGCTCTGGCGTCTGGGAAAGGTCGAGGTGATCGCGGTCCACGACCGCGAAGTGCGCTCGGTGTCGGTCAGCTTCAAGCTCCCGTCGGTGATCCGGCTGCTCCGCTGCATCACCATCCGGCGGCGCTTCGACTACGTGCCGTTCTCGCGGGCGAACATCTACGCCCGCGACGGCCACCGCTGCCAGTACTGCGGCAAGGGCTTCCCCGTGTCGGAGCTGACGTTCGACCACGTGACGCCGGTGTCGCAAGGGGGGCGGAAGGATTGGGAGAACATCGTCACGTCGTGCGTGGCGTGCAACCGCCGGAAAGGCGGCCGCACGCCGGCCGAGGCGGGCATGCGGGTGATTCGCCCGCCGCGCCGTCCGACCCGCGCGCCGGTCGTGCGCCTGACGTTCGGCCTGCGCAACGCGCCGGAAAGCTGGCGCGACTACCTGTACTGGAACGTCGAGCTCGACGAGACGTAGCCGCGGCCTGCGCGGCGTTCGTCGATCGGGTCCGCCTCGCGGCATGAGCGGGCAGCCGCCGCGCCGCGGGCGCCCGCGCATCACCGCCGTCCGGCCGCCGCGGGCGGTCGAAGGCGGGCGGGTGACCATCGAGGGGGCCGACCTGCGGCCGGACGGCGCGTCGCTTCCGGACGTGCGTCTGGGGGCGCAGTCCGCCCGCGTCGCCTGCGCGTCGAAGCGGGCCGTGGCGGTCGTCGTGCCGCCCGGGGTCGAGGGCGGACGCACGCCCGTCCGGGTCGGCGCTGCGCGGCGGGAGACCGCATTCATCGACGTCGGCGTTCGTCTCGCGACCGGCCTGCACCAGGTCGACAACCCGGCGGTGGACGGCGACGGCGCGATCTACTGCACCTGCAGCGGCCCCCGCGGCGAGCAGACGCCGGTGTCGGTCTTCCGCGTGAGGCGGGACGGGTTCCGCGAGCCGTTCGTGTCGGGCATCACCAACGCCACGTCGATGGCGTTCGCCCCCGACGGCCGGCTCCACGTGTCGAGCCGGTACGACGGGGCGGTGTACCGCGTCGCCGCGGACGGCTCGTTCGAGGCGGCGGTGTCCGAGCTCGGCGTGGCGTGCGGGCTGGCGTTCAGTCCCGACGGCGCGCTCTACGTCGGCGACCGATCGGGCACGGTGTTCCGCATCGGGAGCGGGGACCGCACGACGCCGTTCGCGACGTTGCCGGCCAGCGTCGCCGCATTCCACCTGGCGTGGGGACCGGACGACGCGCTCTACGTGACCGGTCCCACCCTGGCGACCCGCGACCGGGTCTACCGGCTCGACCGCGCCGGGCGGGTCGAAGAGTTCTGCGCCTGCTTCGGGCGGCCGCAGGGGCTCGCGTTCGACGGGAGCGGCGCCCTCCACGTGGTCGAGGCGCTCGCCGGCGCAAGCGGCGTCTACCGCGTGGAGCAGGACGGATCGGCGACCTGCGTGGTCGCCGCCCGCGCGCTGGTGGGACTCGCGTTCGATCCGATCGACGGCAGCCTGATCGTCGCTTCGAACGACACCGCCTACCGAACGGGCGCGGCCTCCGCCCGCCCGGTCAGCCGATCGGCAGCGCCTTGACAGCCCGAAGCCGCGCATCCTTCGGGCGGTTCAGCCGCGCCGGCCGTATTTCGCCTTCGCTTCCCGCCGGCGCGCGTGGAGGATCGGCTCGGTGTAGCCGTTCGGCTGCGCGCGTCCCTTGAAGACCAGATCGCAGGCGGCCTGGAAGGCGACGCTCTCGTCGAAGCGGGGCGCCATCGGCCGGTAGCCGGGGTCGCCGGCGTTCTGGCCGTCGACCACCGCGGCCATCCGCTCCAGCGTCTCGCGCACCTGCGCCTCGGTGCAGACGCCGTGGCGCAGCCAGTTGGCGATGTGCTGGCTCGAGATGCGCAGCGTCGCCCGGTCCTCCATCAGGCCCACGTCGTCGATGTCCGGCACCTTGGAGCAGCCGATTCCCTGATCGATCCACCGCACGACGTAGCCCAGGATCCCCTGGGCGTTGTTGTCGAGCTCCTGCCGGATCGCCTCCGGCGGCCAGTCCGGCCGCTCGGCGCGGGGGATCGCCAGGATCCGGTCGAGGTCGGCCGGCGGACGCGACCGCAGCTCCGCCTGCCGCGCCGCGACGTCGATCTGGTGGTAGTGCATGGCGTGCAGCGTGGCGGCGGTGGGCGACGGCACCCAGGCGGTGGTGGCGCCCGCCTCGGGGTGCGCGATCTTGGCCTGCAGCATGTCGGCCATCCGGTCGGGCATCGCCCACATCCCCTTGCCGATCTGCGCGCGTCCCGGCAGTCCGCACGCCAGACCGACGTCGACGTTCCAGTCCTCGTAGGCCGTCATCCAGGCCGCGGTCTTCATCTCCTTCTTGCGGATCATCGGCCCGGCCTCCATCGCGGTGCGGATCTCGTCGCCGGTGCGGTCGAGGAAGCCGGTGTTGATGAAGAAGACGCGGTCCGCGGCGGCGCGGATGCACTCCTTCAGGTTGACCGTGGTCCGCCGCTCCTCGTCCATGACGCCGATCTTGAGGGTGTGGCGGCCGAGGCCGAGCGCGTCCTCGACCTCGCCGAACAGCCGGTCCGTGAAGGCGGCCTCCTCCGGTCCGTGCATCTTCGGCTTCACGACGTAGATCGACCCGGCGCGGCTGTTCCGGCGGCTTTCGAGATCGCGCAGGGCGATCGCCGACGTGACCATCGCGTCGAGGAACCCTTCCGGCGCCTCCCGGCCTTCCCGGTCGAGCACCGCCGGGTTCGTCATCAGATGTCCGACGTTGCGGATCAGCATCAGGCTGACGCCGGGCAGCACGAGGCGCGAACCGTCCGGCGCCACGTACTCGCGGGGCGGGTTCATCGCCCGGTCGACCATGCGGCCGTCCTTCTCGAACCGGGCGGTCAGATCGCCGGCGATCAGGCCGAGCCAGTTCCGGTAGGCGGCCGTCTTGTCTTCGGCGTCGACCGCGGCCACCGAATCCTCCAGATCGACGATCGTCGTCGTCGCCGCCTCCAGCACGACGTCCCGGACGCCGGCGGCGTCGTCCCGGCCGACGGGGTGGCCGCGGTCGATCGCGATCTCGACGTGGAGGCCGTGGTTCCGGAGCAGGACGGCCGACGGCGCGGCGGGGTCGCCGCGGTAGCCGGCGAGCTTCGACGGGTCGGCCAAGCCGGTCGATCGGCCGCCGGGCAGCGCGACGGTCAGGGCGCCGTCCGTCACCGCATAGGCCGCCGCGTCGGCGTGGCCGCCGCCGGCGAGCGGGGCCGCGGCGTCGAGGAAGGCGCGGGCGCGAGCGATGACGCGGGCGCCGCGCACCGGGTTGTAGGCGGCGGTCCGCTCCGCGCCGCCGGTCTCCGGGATCACGTCGGCGCCGTACAGCGCATCGTACAGGCTGCCCCAGCGGGCGTTGGCGGCGTTCAGCGCGTAGCGCGCGTTGGTGACCGGCACGACGAGCTGCGGGCCGGCGACGGTCGAGATCTCCGGGTCGAGGTTCGCCGTGCGCACCGTGAAGCCGCCGCCTTCCGGCGCGAGGTAGCCGATCTCCCGCAGGAAGGCCCTCTGCTCGGCCGGATCGACGGGCCGCTCCCGGCGCTCCCGGCACCAGGCGTCCATCCGCCGCTGGAGCTCGTCGCGCTTCGCCAGCAGCTCGCGGTTCCGCGGACCGAGGCGGTGGACGATCCGGTCCAGCCCCGACCAGAACGCCGCCGGCGACACCCCGGTTCCCGGCAGCGCCTCGTCGTTGACGAAGTCGTGCAGCACCTTCTCGACCCGGAGCCCGCCGGCCGCTATCCGATCCGTCATGCGCTCCCCCTGCCCGCCGCGACGATTCTACTGCGCCGGCGTGATAGCATGAGCGATTCGGCCCGCAGTGGCGGTTCCACACCGTGCAGATGCCGCACCAATGGATTGACGTGCGCGGCGCCCGCGTGCACAACCTCAGGAACATCGACGTCCGGATCCCCCGCGACCGGTTCGTCGTGATCACCGGCCTGTCGGGCTCCGGCAAGTCCTCGCTCGCCTTCGACACCATTTACGCCGAAGGCCAGCGGCGCTACGTGGAGTCGCTCTCCGCCTATGCCCGCCAGTTCCTCGAACAGGTGGAGAAGCCCGACGTCGATCAGATCGACGGCCTGTCGCCCGCCATCTCGATAGAGCAGCGGACCACCGGGTCGAATCCGCGATCGACCGTCGGCACGGTCACCGAGATCTACGACTACCTCCGGCTCCTGTTCGCCAACGTCGGCGCGCCGCACTGTCCGTCGTGCGGCCGCAAGGTCACCTCCCAGTCGGTGGAGCAGATCGTCGACGCCGTGATGCAGGGGCCGACGGCGGAGCGGGTCAACCTGCTGGCGCCGATGGTGCGGGGGCGCAAGGGGGAGTTCCGGAAGGAGCTGGCGGCGCTGCGGGCCCGGGGCCTGCTCAAGGTCCGCGTCGACGGCGAGGTCCGGGCGATCGAGGACGAGTTGAAGCTGGACCGGCGGAAGAACCACTGGATCGACGCGGTGGTCGACCGGCTCGTCGTCCGGCCCGGCGCGGAGCGTCGGCTCACGAAGTCGATCGAGTTCGCGCTCACGCTGGCGGACGGCGTGGTGACCGTCAACACGCTGGGAGGCGGAGACCGGCTGTTCTCGAAACGGATGGCCTGCGTCCACTGCGGGATCAACCTGCCGGAGCTGACGCCGCGCACCTTCTCCTTCAACTCGCCGCACGGCGCGTGCCGCGACTGCCAGGGTCTGGGGGCGGTCGAGGATTTCGACCCGGCCCGCATCGTGCCGGACGACAGCCTGTCGCTGGCCGAAGGCGCCATCCATCCCTGGACGCGCGGCGACCGCAAGCTGGTTCGCTCCGCGCTGGGCGCGTTGGCGGCCTGCCACGGCATCGCCCTCGACGCGCCGTTCAGACGGTTGCCGCAGAAGGCGCGGAAGCTGCTGTTGTACGGGCCGTCCGACGCCAGGCGCGCCGGCGGGGCGCCGGCCGGACGCCGGACGCCGCCGGCGGATCCGTTCGGCCGCGATTTCGAAGGGATCGTTCCCAACCTGCGGCGGCGTTACGCGGCCGGGACGTGGGCGGAGCAGGAGGAGCTCGAGGCGTACCGGGCGCTGCGCGTCTGCTCGGCGTGCGGCGGCGCCCGGCTGCGCGCGGAGAGCCGGGCCGTGCGGGTGCATGGACGCACGCTGACCGACTACGTCAACCTGCCGATCGCGGAGGCGCGGCGCGTCTTCGAGACGCTGGAGCCGACCGGGCGCGAGCGGCTGGTGGCGGACCGCGTCCTCCGGGAGATCCGCTGCCGGCTCGCGTTCCTGACGAACGTCGGCGTCGGCTACCTCACGCTGGCCCGCGGCGCGGCCACCCTCTCGGGAGGCGAGGCGCAGCGGATTCGGCTGGCGACGCAGATCGGGGCGAACCTGACCGGCGTGCTCTACGTGCTCGACGAGCCGTCGATCGGATTGCACCAGCGCGACAACCGGCTCCTGCTCGACACGCTCGGCCGGCTCCGCGACATCGGCAACACGGTGGTGGTGGTCGAGCACGACGAGGAGACGATCCGTTCGGCCGACTATCTCGTCGACCTCGGACCGGGCGCCGGCGAGCACGGCGGCCGCGTCATCTTCCAGGGAGAGCCGTCGGCGCTGCTGGCGAACGGCGGCGGTTCACTGACCGGGCAGTACCTGCTCGGGGAGCGCGCCATTCCGACCCCCGCCGCCCGGCGGCCGGCGCTCAAGGGGGAGCTGGTCATCCGCGGGGCAAGCGCCAACAATCTGAAGGATCTGGACGTTCGCTTCCCCCTCGGCCTGCTGATCGCCGTCACCGGCGTCAGCGGATCGGGCAAGTCGACGCTCGTCAACGACATCCTGTTCCGCGCGTTGGCCCGTGCGCTGCACCGGGCCGAGGCGGAGCCGGGCCCGCATCGGGAGGTCGCGGGGGTCGACCTGATCGACAAGGTGATCCAGATTGATCAGTCGCCGATCGGCCGGACTCCGCGCTCGAACCCGGCGACGTACACGGGGGTGTTCACCTTCGTTCGCGAGCTCTTCTCGATGCTGCCGGAGTCGCGGGCGAGAGGGTACCGCCCGGGGCGTTTTTCGTTCAACGTCAAGGGAGGGCGGTGCGAGGCGTGCCAGGGCGGCGGCGTCAACGCGATAGAGATGCACTTCCTGCCTGACGTCTACGTGACCTGCGGGCAGTGCAAGGGGCGCCGGTACAACCGGGAAACACTGGAGGTCGCTTACCGGGGAGCCTCGGTCGGCGACGTGCTGAACCTGACGGTCGATCGGGCGATGGACCTGCTGGAGCATTTCCCCCCCATCGCCGGCAAGCTGCGCACGTTGCAGGAGGTCGGCCTCGGCTACGTCAAGCTCGGGCAGTCGGCCACGACGCTCAGCGGGGGCGAGGCGCAGCGCGTCAAGCTCGCGAAGGAGCTGTCGCGGCGCGGGACCGGCCGGACGCTCTACATCCTGGACGAGCCGACCACCGGCCTGCACTTCGAGGACACCCGGCGTCTGCTCGCCATCCTCAACCAGCTGGTCGATCAGGGAAATACGGTGATCGTCATCGAGCACCACCTCGACGTCATCAAGACGGCCGATCACGTCGTGGACCTCGGACCGGAAGGGGGCGACGCCGGCGGCAGGGTGGTGGCCGAGGGGACGCCGGAAGCGATCATGGAGACCGACGCCTCGCATACCGGCCGGTTCCTCCGGCGCGCGCCGGGGCGCGGAACATCCGGCAACTGCATGAGAGATAATGACATCGACCGCATGTCTGTGGTATAAATGCCGCACTTGCCGCGAGAGGCCGTTGCCGGAAACCAGACGCGTTCGTTTCTTCATGCCTGACGGTCTCCCCCGGAGGCGCTGCAAAACGATGCTCGGAAGGCGGAAGTTCGGCGCCCCTCTGCATCTGGACAATGCGTCGTGAAAAAGAACACGAAAAGCCCGGCGCACGTTCAGCGGACGATCCGCCGTACGGTTTCCTGTTCCGGGATCGGTCTGCACTCCGGCCAGAAGGGGACGCTGCGTCTCAGTCCTGCGCCCGCGGGTCACGGGATAGTCTTCAGGCGGCTTGATCTGGGCGGGCTGGAGATTCCGGCCAAGGTCGGATACGTGGCCGGCATGCACTACGCCACCGGTCTGGCCCGGGGCGATGCGTCGGTCGAAACCGTCGAGCACCTGCTGGCCGCACTGGTGAGCCTGGGGATCGACAACATCGTCGTCGAGTTGAATCAGGCCGAGGTGCCGATCATGGACGGCAGCGCGGCGTCGTTCGTGTACCTGGTGCACGAAGCCGGCGTCAAGCCGCTGGCGGGCCCGCGCCGCTTTCTGAAGGTCGTCAAGCCGATCTCGCTGTCCCGCGGCGAGAAACGGATCGCCCTCTATCCGTCGGACCATTTCAACGTCACCTACAGCATCGGCTTCGACCACCCGTTGCTCAGGCATCAGACGCGCACGCTGCGGCTGACCGAGGAATCGTTCATCGACGAGATAGCGTCGGCCCGGACGTTCGGCTTCCTGAAGGAGGTCGAACTGCTGCGCCGGAAGGGTCTGGCTCTCGGGGGATCGCTCGACAACGCGATCGTTCTCGGAGAGACGGGCGTCCTGAACAACTCGCTGCGGTTCGAGGACGAGTTCGTCCGTCACAAGATCCTGGACGTCATCGGCGATCTCGCCCTGGTCGGGCATCCCCTGATCGGCCATCTGGTGGCCCACCGCGGCGGTCACGCGCTGCACGCCAGCTTCGCCAGATGGCTGCTCGAGGAGACCGACGCCTGGCGCCTGGTGGAGTTTCCCGCCGAGCCGGAGTCGGCTTCCGCGCCGGTCGCCGTCGAGGCGCAGGACCCCGCGCCCGCGGGCTAGAGCCGCTTCGCCTGCTCGCGCCGCCTCCCGGTCAGCTTGCGCACGTACGCTCCCGCCTTCTCGTTCTCGTACGTCACCGTGTTGAGGAACAGGCTTTCGATCAGGTACGCGCGCCGGTCGGCTTCGCTCATCTGATCGATCAGGTGGCGGATCTCGCGCATCATGTCTTCGAAGGTGCGATCCAGGCCGTACCGGCCCGTGAGCTCCTTGTCGAGGGCTTCGATGACGGCCAGCAGGTCGCCATCCAGCCTGACCTCCGATCCGGAACGGGTCGTGACGGTGTTCATTCCTGTTCTCCGAAGCTGCTCACGGCGCTCGATTCGTCAGCGTGCAGCTCGATGAAATTCTGGACGCCGGTCATCGTCAGCATCGTTTCAACCCGCTTCTGCACGCCGGCGAGCTTCATCGCGCCTCCCGCCTGCGCCGCCTGCCGGTACAGATCCATCAGGCAGCCGATGGAGGCGCTGTCGATGTACGTGACGTCGGACATGTCGATGACCACCTTGGGCGCCTCGCGGCCGAACAGCGTCGATACGACGCTCGAGAAGGCGGTCAGCAGCGAATAGACCAGGCGGGCTTCGCCGACGCGGACGATGTCGACGTCGTCGGACCGTTCGGTTGAGACGTTCATTCGCGTGCTCCATTCACGGACGTGGCGCTCACGAGCCGGCCCCCGGGTGCGTGGACCGGGGGCGACTCCGTTTCGAGCTTGACGAGCTGGCGGGCCAGCTCCCGCCGGCCCCGGCTGATCCGGGACTTGACGGTGCCCACCGGCAGCGCGAGACGCCGGGCGATTTCGTCGTACGTCAGCTCCTGCATGTCCCGCAGCAGGACCGCCTCGCGCAGCACCGCCGGCGCCCGCAGCATGGCGCGCCGCAGCAGGTCGCGCTGGTCCGCCCGCTGGAGCTGCGCCAGCGGGTCCGACCCGGCGGCGGCGGGCCCGGCCTCGGCGGCGTCCACCCCCCGGTCGATCGTTTCCCGCTCCTTGCGCACCCGCCGGTAGTGGTCGATGCACAAGTTGCGGCCGACGCTGACGAGCCACGTCTGAAAGTTGGCCCGCCGGTCGAACGCGTTCAGGGCCTTGAACACCTTGAGGAAGATCTCCTGGGTCAGATCCTCCGCTTCCTCGCGCCGCCCGACGAACGTGTACGCCACGTTGAAGACCTTGCGCCGGTATCTTTGCACGATCGCGCTCCACGCCTGCTGGTCGCCGCGGAGACAGGCCTCGATCAGGCGATCGGTCGTCGCCTCCTCCGGTGACGCGGAGTTCGCAGGCATGCGGCGAGTGTACCACCGGCTGGATTGCGTCCCCGCGCCGGGCGTACAATGCCGCGTTCGCGCCGGGGCGCGGAACGGGACCGCTTGACTGATTCACAAGCCGCGCCGCCGCGCGCGGACGCCGCGCTCGCCGAGATCGCCCGCCGCGTGGGCACTCCGGTGTACGTCTACGACGCGCCGCGGATCAGGGAACGGTACGCGGCGTTCGACGCAGCGTTCGGCGGCTACCCCCACCGCGTGCACTACGCACTGAAGGCGAACTCGGCGCTGGCCGTGGCGCGGCTCGTCCGGGAGCTCGGCGGGGGGGTGGACGCCAACTCCGGAGGAGAGATCGACGTCGCCCTTCGCGCCGGCTTCGCGCCGCGGGACATCGTGTTCAGCGGCGTCGGCAAGACCGAAGCCGAGCTGGCGCAGGCGGTGGCGCTCGGCGTGCACGCCATCAACGTCGAGAGCGCCGGAGAGCTGGAACGGATCGGCCGGATGGCGCGCGCCCGCGGGTCCCGCGTCCGGGTGGCGCTGCGCGTGAATCCTGACGTGGCGGCCGGCGCGCATCCGCACATCTCCACCGGCCGGCGGACGCACAAGTTCGGCGTGCCGATCGGAGCGGCCCGCGAGCTCTGCGCCCGCGCGACGGCGCACGACGGGCTGCAGATGGCCGGGCTGCACGTCCACGTCGGATCGCAGGTGGCTTCACCGGGTCCGATTCGGGACGCCCTCGGCGCGGCCGCGGCGCTCGCCGCCGACCTGCTCGGCGACGGGTGTCCGCTGGAGCACGTCGACGTCGGCGGCGGTCTCGGCATTTCGTACGACGGGTCCGAGCCGTTCGACGTGTCCGCTTACGCGCGGACCGTCGTCGAGGCGGTGCGGCCGACGCGGCTCCCGATCGTCGCCGAACCGGGCCGGTGGATCGTCGGCCCGGCGGGTGTGCTCGTGGCGAGCGTGGTCGACGTGAAGGAGCAGGACGGCGGCCGGCGCTTCGTCGTCCTGGACGCCGGGATGAGCGAGCTGCTGCGGCCGGCGCTCTACGGGGCGTTCCACCGCATCGAGCCGCTGGCGCCGCGGCCGAGCCGTCCGGTCGTCTGCGACGTGGTCGGACCGATCTGCGAGACGAGTGACGTCGTCGGAGCCGCGCGCTCGATGCCGCGGCCGGAAGTCGGCGACCTCATGGCGATATTCGACACCGGCGCCTACGGCGCCTCGATGGCGTCGAACTACAATCGCCATCCGCTCCCGCCCGAAGTGATGGTCGACGCCGGCGCGTGGCGCGTCGTGCGCCGCCGCCAGACTTTCGACGACATGGTCGGATTGGAGACCTGACCGCCGCGATGCTGATCGCCTTCGAAGGGCTGGACCAGAGCGGAAAGGAGACCCAGGCGCGCCTGCTGCGCGACCGCCTGCGGTCGGCCGGCCGGAAGTCCCGGGTGGTGTCGTTTCCGGACTACGGGACGGCGATCGGCGAGGAGATCGCGCGCGCCCTGGCCGGCGAGCGCGATTACGGACCGGAGGTGATGCAGCTACTGTACGTCGCGAACCGCTACGAGCGGCGGCCGGACCTCGTTCGATGGCGCGACGCGGGCATCGTGCTGCTCTGCGACCGGTACGTCGCGTCGAGCGTCGCCTACGGGGAAGCGCAGGGGCTCGACCCCGCGTGGCTGGCGGACCTGCAACGCTTCCTGCCCCCGCCCGATTTCACGGTTCTTCTCGACGTCACTCCCGAGACGGCGGTGGAGCGGAAGGCGGCCGGCCGCGATCGGTACGAGGCGGATCGTGCGTTGCAGGCGCGGGTGCGGGACAGCTACGCGCGTCAGGCGCAACGGCCCGACTGGCTGCGCGTGGACGGCGGTCTGCCCGTGGCGGACGTGGCCGCGGCGATCGCCGAGGCGGTCTATCCGCGACTCGAGCGACCGTGAGGCCGGAGACCTCGCGCGCGCCGGCCGCGCGCAGCACCCGCGCGCACGCGTCGAGCGTGGCGCCGGTGGTCATGACGTCGTCGGCGATGACCACGATCTTTCCGGCGACCGACGCGCGAACCCCGAACGGTCCGCGGCCGGCCAGCTCGAACGCTCCCCTCACGTTCGCGCGCCGCTTCCGTGCGGGAAGCGTCGTCTGCGGTTGCGTGCGCCGGGTGCGGCGGAGGAGGTCCTGGACAGGCGGCCCCAGCCGCGCGGCCAGGTCGCGCGCCTGGTTGAAGCCGCGCTCGAGTCGGCGGCGCCGGTGCAGCGGCGCCGGGACGATCAGGTCGGCGGAGTCGAGCAGGTCGCGTCCGGCTTGCCGCATGAGCGCGGCCAGCGGCTCGGCCAGCGAACGCCGGCCCTGATACTTGAACGCGTGGATGATCGTGCGCAGCGCGCCGTCGTACCAGCCTGCCGCGCGCCGCTGCACGATCGGCCGCCGCCGCGCGCGCCGGTCACGGCAGAGGCGGCAGACGCCGGCGACCGGGAGCGGCGCGCCGCAACTCCGGCACCGCGGCGGCGTAATCAGGCGGACGCGGCGCCAGCACTCCGCGCAGACGACGCCGTCGGTCGGCCGGTCCAGCACCGCGCCGCATGCCGCGCAGCACGGCGCCCAGGCGACGGCGAGCAGGCCGTCGGCGAGACGCCGGATGCCGGCGGCGATCCTCATGCGGCGCCCTGGCGGCGGTCACGCCGTTTCCGGCGCGGGGACCCGCGCCGCTTCGCCCCACAACCGCTCGAGGTCGTAGAAGCGGCGGGTGTCCGGCGTGAAGACGTGGACCACGAAGTCGAAGCAGTCCACGAGGACCCATTCGCCGCGGTCGTATCCCTCGACGTGCGACGGCGCGTCCGGCGAATGGCGGAGCCGCCGCCTGATCTCGTCGACGACGGCTTGCGCCTGCCGCGCGCTCCGCGCCGAGCAGACGACGAAATGGTCGGTGAACGCGTGCGCGTCGCCGATAAGCAGCACCACCACATCGAACGCCTTCTTGTCCAGGGCCGACCGGACGGCGGTCCGCACGCCTTCCGGCAGGGCGTCGAACGCGTCGATGGCCTCGAGGGCCGGCGCCGGCGTCGGATTGCGGTCGCTCATGCAAGTTGCCCGCCGGCCGGCGCGTACAAGGCATGCTTCACGATGTGCCTGACGACGGCGGCCGGCGCCAGACCGTCCGCCGGCCGCCCGGCGGCGATGCGGCGGCGCAGCGCTGACGAGGAGATCGCGCGGGTGGGCGCGTCGACGAGCCAGACCGCCGGCGGATCGTCGTCGGCCGGCGCCCGATCGGCCGGGTCGCGCATGCGCCGGCGCAGCTCGGGCAGGCGCTCCCGCAGGGCGGGGACAGGATGGCCCGGCCGGGAGACGGCGACGAAATGTCCGCGGTCGAGCACCGCGGGGTAGTCGCGCCACGACGCAATTTCTGCGAACGCGTCGGCGCCGATGATGAAGAAAAGTTGCCCGGGGCGGACGTCGTCCTGCGCCAGCCGCGCCAGCGTCGTCGAGGTGAACGAGGGTCCGTCGGATTGCATCTCGACGTCGGAAGCGGCCAGATCGTTTCGGCCGTCGGCCGCCAGCGCCGCCATCGCGAATCGATGGCAGGCGGACGCCCGAGGCGCCGCCGCGCGGTGCGGCGGAGCCAGCGCGGGCATCAGCAGCACCACGTCGAGACGGCATGCGCGACGCGCGGCCGCGGCGGCGTCCAGATGGCCGTGGTGGATCGGGTCGAAGGTGCCGCCGAGCACGCCGATCCGTCCCTGAAGCCTCACTCCCCGGGCGCCTCGCGCGCCAGCGCCTTCCAGATCGCTTCGCGCAACGGGCCGAGGCCGTCGCCGGTCATCGCCGAGATCGGGTGCACCGGGAGTGCGCGCCGCCGCATCGCGCGTCGCAGTCTGTCGAGCCGAGCCTCATCGTCGAGCGCATCGACCTTGTTCGCCGCGACGATCTGCGGCCGGGCGCCGAGCGGCGCGCCGACCGTCTCCGAATCGGGCAGGCCGCTGGAGTAGGACGCCAGCTCCCGGCGGACGATCTCGAAGTCCTCCACCGGGTCGCGTCCCGACGCCGGCGAGACGTCGACCACGTGCACCAGTATCTTCGTGCGCTCCAGATGGCTCAGGAAGCGCAGTCCGACGCCGTGCCCCTCGTGCGCGCCGGCGATCAGTCCCGGCGCGTCGGCGAGCACGAAGCTCCGATCCTCGTCGAGTCGGACGACCCCGAGATGGGGGGTCAACGTCGTGAAAGGGTAGTCGGCGATCTTCGGGCGCGCCGCGGAGAGGCGGGCGATCAACGTCGACTTTCCGACGTTCGGAAATCCGACCAGTCCGACGTCGGCCAGCAGTTTCAGCGAGAGCCGCAGCCGGCGCGCCTCGCCCGGCGTTCCGGGCTCCGCACGCCGCGGGGCGCGGTCGGTCGAGGTCGCGAACCGCTCGTTGCCCCGTCCTCCGCGCCCCCCCCGGGCGACGAGCACGCGCCGTCCGGATTCGGCCAGGTCGGCGAGCGCCGCAGGTCCCGCATCGTCCAGCTCGTACGCTATCGTCCCGACCGGCACGTCCAGCGTCAGATCCCGACCCGACCGCCCGGTGCGGCTCGATCCTTCGCCGTGGGCGCCGCGGCGCGCATGGAACTGCCGGTGGAACCGATAGTCGATGAGCGTGTTGCATCGGGAACTGGCGTGCAGATAGATCGAGCCGCCGCGGCCGCCGTCGCCGCCGTCCGGCCCTCCGCGGGGCACGAACTTCTCGCGGCGAAAACTGACGCAGCCGTTGCCGCCGTCGCCGGCCTTCACCTGGATGTCGACCTGATCGACGAACATGCGATCGGCTGGCGCGCGCGTGAAGGGAGGCGCCGCGGGCCAAGGGGGATGGAGACTGCTAGCCGCCGGGGATCGGGTGGACGCTGATGACCCGTCCGCGCGCGCCGTGGTCCTCGAAGGCGACGCGGCCGGCGGCCTTGGCGAACAGGGTGTCGTCCTTGCCGAGACCGACGTTCAGGCCGGGTCGGAACCGCCGGCCGCGCTGGCGCACGAGGATCGCCCCGCCCTTCACGACGTTCCCGTCGAAGCGCTTGACGCCCAGCCGCTGAGCCTGGCTGTCCCGCCCGTTCCGTGAACTGCCCTGTCCCTTCTTGTGCGCCATGCTTACTCGCCCGTCTCGATCCCCGTGATGCGCACCCGCGTCAGCTCCGTCCGGTGCCCGATGGTGCGGCGCCACGCCTTGCGGCGCTTCTTGCGGAACACCCGGATCTTCGGCCCGCGCTCCGCGCCTTCGACGACGCCGACCACGCGCGCGCCGGCGACGAACGGCGCGCCGGCGACGAAGCCGCCGTCATCGTCCGAGAGGAACAGCACCCGATCGAAGATTATCGGCTCGCCCGCCGGTACGGCGCAACGATCGATCGAGACGACCGCGCCGGCCTCCACCCGGCTCTGCCCGCCCCCGCTCTGGATGACTGCGTACACTTCAGCGCCCTTGACAGCCCGTGGCGAAAGTCCCCGCTGCATTCGAGCGGCGATGCATCCCGCCTGACGGCGTTGTTCGTCGGTTGCGTATGCCCAATATGCGCCCTCCTCACGCCTTGTCAGCCGGGCGCCTCACCGCTCTCGGCGCCCCGCGGGGATTCCACCACGGGCTGTTGAGATCGCAAAGCCTACTACCCCGCGCGCCCGGCTGTAAAGCGCGTCGAAGCCCCTCGCTTTACTTGAGGAGGATGCGGGCGCCTCGGATGCTCTCGGCGCTCAGGGTGCCGAGAAACGAAGGGATCAGACGGTCCATCAACTCGAAGTACGACGACAGCGCCGGCGTGTTCCGCGCGGCGTCGTACAGGATTTCCTCCCGGTGGCGCTCGGTGTACAGGGTCGCTCCGGTGCGCCCGTCGATGAAGATGAACTTCGGGCTCAGCACGTAGCCCCGGCGGTCGCGGTACGCCCGGACCGGCGCAACCTGCCGCCGGCCGAACTCGTCGTAGACCTCCCGTTGCCGGGTGACCATCCCCGAGCGCTGATGCGGCGTGAAGTACACCGTCCCGGTGACGATCAGCGGATCCTGGAACTCTTCGCCCAACTGGCGCCAGTAACTCGTGTTGGCGAAGATGTGCTCGAGGTTCTCGACGTCCTCCTCCGAGTACCGCTCTTGCGCATCCTCGTCGCCGGCGTCGTCTCCGGCCGCGGCGCTGTCTCCGGCCTCGGCGCTGTCCCCGGCCGCGGCGGCGTCTGCGCGCTCTCCGCCGTTCCCCGGGGCCCCGCCGCCCTGCTCCTCCGCGACCGCGGTCAACTCGATGACGTCGGCGTCGATGACCTGGAACTCCGAGTTGCTCCGGAGCTGGCTCTTCAGGAGCCGCGCGGTCTCCAGGTTCGTGTCCACCTCGTCGCTCCCGCCCGTCACGAATCCGGCGACGAGCACGCGCTGGAACCCCGACGCGTCGAGCTTCGGCTCGAGGGGCGTCTCGACCGGCACCTCGTAGTAGTTCGTGCACGCGGCCGCCGCGGCCAGCGCCGCCGCGCTACCGATCGCTCTCAGTGAGACGGTCATTGATTTCCCTGAACAGGTCGTAGTTCTGCTGGATCATCGTGTTGTCCGGGTCGAGATCCAGCGCCCTCTCGTACGCCTCGCGCGCCCTGTCGAACCGTCCGTCGCGTTCGTAGGCGATGCCGAGGTTGTTCCAGGCCGCGGCGTAGGACGGATCGATCTCCACGGCGCGCTCCCACCGGTAGATCGCTTCCTGCCACAGCCCCCGCTGCACGACCGCGATGCCGAACTCGACCTGCGCCTTCGCGTCGGACCGGGCGTCCGCGGCGGCGGTCCCGCCTGCCGCCGCCAGCATGCACGCGACGATGCAGGCCCGGATGCGCATCTGACTCGTTTCACTATAGCCAGCGCATCCGGCGCACGCAAGCGTGAACGGTTCATGGCACGATAGTGGCATGGATAAACGAGCAGCGCATGGACCCGCTCGACGCCGTCACGTTGTCGGTGCTTCTCGGCGCGCCGCGGAGCAGGCGCATGCTCCAGCCGCGCCGGGCCGCGGGCGGGGACGGCGATCAACGGGCGCTTCCGGCGTTCGACGAGCTGCTCGACCGGATGGAGGCTGCGGACGGCGCGCTCCGGGACGAGGTGGAGCGCGCGGCGCGGGAGGCGGTCCGGATCCTGGCGCTGGCGGCGCAATGCGGAGCAGCGCCGCTGGCGTTCGGCTCGCCGGTCTATCCCGCCGCGCTGGCGGCGATCCCCGACCCTCCGCCGATCCTGTGGCGCCGGGGCGCGGCGGCGGTGCTCGAAGCGCCTGTCGTCGCCGTCGTCGGGTCCCGCACCGGCTCCCGGTACGCGCTGGAGGTGGCGGCGCGCCTGGGGTCCGAGCTGGCGGGCCGCGGCGTGGCGGTGGCGAGCGGCTTGGCGCGGGGCGTCGACGCGGCGGCGCACCGCGGCGCCCTCGCTGCGGGCGGGCCGACCATCGCGGTCCTGGGGTGCGGCGTGGACGTCGTCTATCCGCCGGAGCACGGCCCGTTGATGGAAAAGGTCGCCGCCGGAGGCGTCGTCGTCAGCGAGTTCGCTCCGGGCGCGCCGCCGAGGCCGTTCCATTTCCCGCAGCGCAACCGGATCATCAGCGGGCTGTCGCTGGCGGTGGTGGTCGTCGAAGCGTCCGAGCGCAGCGGCTCGCTCGTCACCGCCCGGCACGCCGCCGAGCAGGGCCGGGAGGTGATGGCGGTCCCCGGCAACGTGCTGACCGGCCGATCCCGCGGCGGCCACGCACTGATCAGGGATGGGGCGAAGATCGTCGAGACGGCGGACGATATTCTGGAAGAGATCGGTCCCGCGGCCGGGACGGGCCCGCGCAGCGAGGCGAACGCGCCGGCCGGTGACGAGCTGTTGCAGCGGATGGACCGCGGCGAGAGCTACGACATGGACGATCTGGCCGAGCTCTCGGGACTGAGCCGCTCCGCGCTCTCGTCGCGCGTGCTGGAGCTCGAGCTGCAGGGCCGCCTCACCCGGCTGGCCGGCGGCCGGTTCAGCCGCTCCTGAACGGAGGATGGTAGGGTAGAGAAGGGAGAGAGGATCGAACCGGTATGGCGAAAGCGCTCGTCATCGTCGAATCGCCGGCCAAGGCCAGGACGATCAACAAGTACCTGGGCAAGGACTTCAAGGTCGTGGCCTCCATGGGGCACGTCCGCGATCTGCCCAGGAGCAAGCTCGGCGTCGACGTCGACACGGGGTTCGCGCCCGAATACGTCGTCATCCCGGAGCGGAAGAAAGTGATCAGAACGTTGCGCGACGCCGCCCGGAACATCGACCGCGTCTACGTCGCGACCGACCCGGATCGCGAGGGCGAAGCGATCGGCTGGCATCTCGCGAAGGAGCTCGGCGCCGGCAAGCGGCGCGTCAGCCGCCTGACGTTCAACGAGATCACCAGCGCCGCGGTGCGCGCCGCGCTCGAACGGCCGGTCGAGATCGATCAGCGCATGGTCGACGCCCAACAGGCGCGCCGGGTGCTCGATCGGCTCGTCGGGTACAAGCTGAGTCCGCTGCTCTGGGACAAGGTGCGGCGCGGCTTGTCGGCGGGCCGCGTGCAGTCGGTGGCGCTCAAGCTGGTCTGCGACCGCGAGGACGAGATCGACCGGTTCGTCCCGAAGGAGTACTGGCGCATCACGGCCCGGCTGGCGGGGCGCGCGCCTCCGGAGTTCAGCGCGCGGCTCGTCAAGAAGGGCGGCAACGCCCTCGAAATCGGCGGCGAAGCCGAAGCGAAGGCGGTGCTCGCCGGGCTGGACGGGGCGGCCTGGATCGTCGATTCGGTCGTGACGAAGGAGCGCAAGCGGCGCCCCGCGCCCCCGTTCATCACCAGCAAGCTCCAGCAGGCCTCGCGGTTCCCGGTCAGGCGGACGATGCAGATCGCCCAGCAGCTTTACGAAGGAATCGAGCTGCCCGGCGAAGGCTCGGCCGGGCTGATCACGTACATGCGGACCGACTCCACCCGGATCGCCGAGCAGGCGCTGGGCGAGGTTCGCAAGCACGTCGCCGCGGAGTTCGGCGCCGAGTACCTGCCGGCGCAGCCGAACCGGTACCGCGCGAAGAAGGACGCCCAGGACGCGCACGAGGCGATCCGGCCGACCGCGGTCGATCGGACCCCGGCAAGCCTGCAGCCGCATCTGAGCCGGGAGCAGCACTACCTGTACCGCCTGATCTGGAGCCGCTTCGTCGCGTCCCAGATGCCGCCCGCCACGTTCGACGACACGACGGTGGAGATCGCCGCCGGCGAGTACCGGTTCCGGACCAAGGGGTCGGTGCTGAAGTTCGACGGCTGGATGGCGGCCTGGGGCGGGGCCGCCGCCGCGGCCGCCCCGGCGCCGGCCGGCGGCGAGGAGGACGACGCGTCGAAGCCGTTGCCGCCGCTCGAGAAGGGCGATCGCCTGACGCTGAAGGCGCTGACGCCGGAGCAGAAGTTCACCCAGCCGCCGCCGCGGTTCGGCGAGGCCACGCTGGTCAAGGAACTCGAGGAGAACGGCATCGGGCGCCCCAGCACCTACGCCGCGATCATCGGGGTTCTGCAGATGCGCGAGTACGCCGAGAAGATCGAGGGGCGGTTCAAGCCTACCCGGCTCGGCCGGCTGGTCACCCGGCTGTTGTCCGACAGCTTCGACGACATCGTCCAGGTGGCGTACACGCGCGAGATGGAAGAGCGTCTCGACCGGATCGAAGAGGGCGAGGCTGATTACGAAGGGACGATCGGCAGTTTTTACCGAACGTTCAGCACCGATCTGGAGAAGGCGGCCAGGGCGATGCCGGACGTCAAGGCGAACGGGCTGCCGAGCGACGAGACGTGCGACAAGTGCGGGAAGTCGATGGTCCTCAAGGTCGGGAAGTTCGGGATGTTCCTGGCCTGCTCCGGCTATCCCGACTGCCGGAACACGCAGGAGGTCGACAAGGCCGAGGAGCCGGCGGAAGACGTGCAGGAGAGCTGCGAGACCTGCGGCCGTCCGATGGTGGTCAAGCGGGGCAGGTTCGGGCAGTTCCTGGCCTGTTCGGGGTATCCGGAGTGCAGGACGACCCGCAAGCTGATCGCGACTTCCGGGGGGCTCGCGAGCGCGAAACCCGACCGGCCGCTCGACGAGTCGTGCCCGAAGTGCGGGAAGCGCCTCGTGATCAGGCACGGGCGGTTCGGCGAGTTCACCGCCTGCTCCAACTATCCGGCGTGCCGCTACCTGAAGCACGAGAGCACCGGCGTGGCCTGCCCGCGTGACGGCGGCGACGTCGTGGTGCGGCGGTCTCGGCGCGGCAAGGTGTTCTACGGATGCGCCAACTACCCCGACTGCGATTTCGTCGTCTGGAACAAGCCGGTTGCAGAAAAGTGCCCGGCCTGCGGCGCGGCGTTCCTGGTCGAGAAGGTGACCAGGCGCAACGGGCGTCAGGTGCAGTGCTGGAAGGACGCCTGCGACTACGTGCGCAGCGAGGAGCTGGCCGCTGTCTAGCAGCCCGTGGCGAAAGTCCCCGCTGCGTTCGAGCGGCGATGCATCCCGCCTGACGGCGTTGTTCGTCGGTTGCGTATGCCCAATATGCGCCCTCCTCACGCCTTGTCAGCCGGGCGCCTCACCGCTCTCGGCGCGACGCGGGGATTCCACCACGGGCTGCTAGCCGGCAGCCCGCGCAGGAAAGCCCCGCTGCATTCGACGGGCGCTGAATCCCGGCTGAACGGCCTTGTCAGCCGGGCGCCCCGCCCGTGTTTCGAGCCGCCGCGCGGTCACCGGTCGATCAGCGCGAACGTCAGGATCACGTCGCCGGCGGGGACCGTCACGTACTGCACGCCGTTCACCTGGTAGGTCAACTGCGACGCGCTGACGCCGGCGCCGGTGTGGAAGCGCCAGAGCAGCTCGCCGGTCGCGGCGTCGAGGGCGACGAACGCGCCGAGGCGCTCGGCGGTGAACACCAGCCCTCCGGCGGTGGCGAGCGTGCCGGCGGACGGCCCGCCCTCGATCGCGGTGCGCCAGATCAGCTCCCCGGTCGCCGGGTCGTACGCCGAGACGTTGCCGCGCGCCGGGGCGGCCGACAGGCGGCGGCCGGCGGTGCTGAACTGGCCGGGCCGGAGGGTGTCGCCGACCGGGATGGCGGTCATGAAGATCGGGAAGTCGCGCCCCGCCACGTACAGCAGGCCGGTCCCCGGGTGGAACGCGCTGACGCCGTAGTGCACCCCTTCGCGCGGCGCGTGGAGCGCGCCGTCGAGGGTCGGCGGCGTGTAGAACGGCAGCTTCGGGTACGAGCCGAACTGCGGGTAGACGTTCTCCGTGGGGAACTGCTCGGCCAGCGGGACCATCGGCTCGCCGGCGGCGGTGTGCGGAATCGGCTGGGTCGGCCAGGGCTCCTCGCCCGGCGTCTCGGTGTCGGTCGGCACCGGCGTCTCCACTATCGGGTTGATCGGCTCGCCGGTCTCCCGGTCGAGGATGTACAACAGGCCGTTCTTGTTGCCGGCGGCCGTCATCGGCGTCGTTCGGCCGTCGATCGCGACGTCGAAGAGCGTCGGCTGCTGACCCGCGTCGTAGTCCCAGAGGTCGTGGTGGATCTGCTGGTAGTACCACTGGATCCGGCCCGACCGCAGGTCGAGCGTCACGAACGCGTTCGTGAACAGGTTGATCCCCTTGCGCGCCGATCCGTCCTGGTCGGGCGACGGGTTGGCGACCGTGAGATGCACGGTGTCGGTCGCGGGATCTATCGCCGGCGTCCCCCAGACGCCGCCGCCGTGCCGCACGCCGCCGACCCACGTGTCCCCGGCGATCTCCCAGCCCTGGTCCTCCGGGCCCTGCGGAATGGTGACGAACGTCCACAGCAGCTCGCCCGTCCGGCCGTCGAGGGCGAGGACGACGCCGCCCGGGATGTGGCTCTCGCTCAGCGCCGTCCCGACGACGACGACGCCGTCGTGGTACTGCGGCGCCATGTTGTAGCGGTACCCCCAGGCGGTCGCGTTTTCCCCGAGTCCGTCCGTGGTCAGCGCGTCGTCCATCTCCGGATGCCGGGCCCGCAGCACGTCGGTGAGCGCGTGGGACGTCCCGCCGCGGCCGAAGCCGGCCACGAACTCGCCGGTGCGGGCGTCGAGCGCCATCACGCGGGTGTCGTCGGCGGTGTAGATCGTCCCGTCGCCGTACGTCGCGCCGCGCGTGCCGCTCGCCTCCCCGTTGCGCCATACGGGACGCCCCGTCGCGGCGTCGAGCGCCGCCACGCTGTCCGGCGTCGTCAGGTACATCACGCCGTTCGCCACGATCGGCGCCGCCCGGCCGCTGGCCGAGTGGTGCAGCCAGCGGACGGCGAGCGATCGCACGTTCGACGCGTCGATCTGGTCCAGCGGGGCGTAGCGGGAGTTCCGGACGTCGAAGTTGGGCCGGGGCCAGTCGGCGGAGGTCGCCGGATCGACCGACGGCAGCGGGACGAAGGCGTCGGCCCGGGCGAGCCGCGCGCCTCTGGCGATGTCCGCCGCCAGCTCCTCGGGCGTGCGCGGGGTCTGGCCGCCGGCCGCCGAGACGGCCAGCGCCAACCCACCCGCGGCGACTGCCGCGTTGGCGGCTGCGCTCCGCAACTTCCTCATCGGACTCCCTCCCCGCTCAGGCTCCGTGCTCACCGCACCGTGACGGTCACTTCCCGACTGCTCGCCGCCCCGCCGTCGTGCGCCAGCGCCCGCAGCACGAACGTCCCCGACGCGCCGAACGTCGCCCGCACCCGATGCCGGCCGTCCGCGGGCAGCGGCGGCGGCGCCCACCCGCGCGTCCACGGCGACCCGTGCTTGAAGTCCGGGTACGCCTTGAACGGCCGGGGGTCGAACGTCACGCGGCCGCCGTCGCCGCGGTAGACGTGCCACGCCACCCGCAGCCCCAGGGCGGCGCCCTGGAACGGGCCGCCGCGGGCCGGCTGCGGGGCGGGGACCCCGTCGTCGCCCGCCACCGCGACCAGCTCGATCGGCTGGCCGACCGCGGCGCGGCGGCGCGCCGCGCCTTCGATCCGCACCGTCGGCGCCTGGTTGCGCTCGGTGATTCCCTGCACGTCGAAACCGGTGTGCTGCCGGTAGATGACGCGCCGGTCGAGGAGGAACTCCGGAATCAGCGCCGCGTGCGCCCGCTCGGTCTTCCCGTGCGCCGTCAGCGTCCAGACCAGCTCCCGGCCGCCGAAGTCGGCCGGTACGGTGACGCTGAAGACGTTCAGGTTGCGCCGCGGCAGGAACCAGGTCGGCTGCCCCCGGTCCGGTCCGCCCGGATCGATCCGGTTGTCCGGGCCGATCGGAACGTGGAGATGCTCTTCGTAGTTCCGGTTGAGGTAGCCGAACAGCAGCGCGATCGTCCCGTCCGGGTTCGCCGTCCACCCTTCGAATGACGGGGCGACGTTCTGGCCGCGCGAGTACGTGATCTGGCCGGCCGCGGCCGAGAGGACGAGCGCCGCCGAGCCCGCCGCTGCCGCCACCGCCGCGGCGCGCCGCGGCAATCCCGCGCCCCGCGCCCGCCGGCGGCCCGCGGGGAAAGCCCGCGCGGCGCCGAGACCGGCGATGCGCCCGGCTGCCTTCGTCACGGCGCTGTCAATCGTTCTGCGCAAGCCGCCGGCGGGCGGTCAGCTCTTCCTCGTACTGCTCCTCGGTCAATCCGACGAACCGCCCGAGAAAGAAGAACATGTCGTCCATCGACCGGCTGCCGAGCCCGCGCCAGTTCCGCGGCGCGATGACGTTCCGGTTCCCGGCGGAGTTGTCGTACCAGGCGATGGCGTGCAGGATCGTCCCGGCCGGCAGCAGCGGCGCGGCGTGGTCGGCGTAGTTGTACACCTTGACCCAGTTGTGGTCGTAGCCGGCGCAGGTCAGCGTCTCCCGGACGCCGTCCGGGTACTGCGCGTTGAGGCACATCCGCCTGCCGCCCGCGTGCATGTGCGGTTCGAACGTCACCAGCTTCGACGGCCGCTTCGTCACCCCGAGCGCATCGAACCGGACGTTCTCGGCCCCCGCCGGGATGTCCAGGTCGTTGAAGGCGAGGAAGACGCCCGGCCCCGGCGCGGCGTACTTCGGCGCGTAGCCGGCCGGATGGAACTTGAAGCCGACGTCGAGCCGCGCCGTCACCTCCTCGCCGAACGCGTGGGTGTGCACCCGCCAGTGGAGGTACGACCCGGCCGGCAGCCTGATCCCCAGCCCGTCGGGGTAGCGCGTCGCGTTCTGCCCCGCCTCGTGCGTCATCATGAACGCGCCCTCGATCGGGTTGACCGGCCCCGGCGTGTCGCCTGCGCCCGGCGCCCCCGCCGTGATCCCGGCGTGGTGAATCACCGAGTAGCCGCCGGCGCCGTCCGCCCCGCCGTAGCCGCCGTCCACCCGGACCTCGTGGACCTCGACCGCCTCGACGTACCGGTCCTCGGCCAGCCCGACCGGCGTCGACTCCCAGTAGCCGTGCCAGTCGGCCGCCACCGCCTCGACCACCTTCTCGGGCGACGAGACGATCAGATCGGGCGTCCCGATCGTCCACTCTCTGCCGTTCGGGAACTGCCGGGGCGGCGGCAGGTCGGCCGGGTCGCCGCGCGGCGCGCCGGCGTCCACCCAACGGCCGATGAGGGCGATCTCCTCGTCGCTCAGCGACGGGTCGTCCTTGAACGCCTGGATGCCGACCGTCTTCTCGATGAACCACGGCGGCATCGTGCGCGCCGCCGTCCGCACCCTGATGGCGCGCGCCCAGGGCCGCACGTCGCGGTAGGTGAGCAGCGCCATCGGCGCGCCCCCGCCCGGCCCCGGCCGATGACACCCCTGGCACGACCGCTGGAGGATCGGCGCGACGTCCTTCGTGAACGTCACTTCCGCCGCGTCCTGTTCGGCCCCCGCCGGCGCGGCCCCGAGGGCGAGCATGGCCAGCGCCGGCGCCGCTCCCGCGATTACCGCTCGAATGATCGCCGCTTCGGCGTTCGATCCGACCCGCATTCCTGCATTCCTCCCCGGCCGCCCTACCGGTGCTCCAGCACGCGCAGATGAACGGCGGCGACCATGTGCATGTAGCCGCCCACGCCGGCGTAGCGGTCGGCGGCGGCGGCGCGGATATGCTCCAGCGCTTCGCCGTCCCGCCCCTGCGCCTCGTGGTACAGCCCGACGTACAGGTGAGCGTAGAACCGGCCCGAGGGGGCGTCGCCGGCGGCGGCCAGGACGTCGGCCGGCGGGAGATCGCCGCTGAACATCCGGTAGATCTCGCGCATCGGCGCGCGCGGGTCGGGGCCTGTCGGCAGCAGCGCCGCCCGGGCCGCCGCCGGCGACTCGGCCCGCGCGACGCAGAGGTAGTGCCAGGCGGCGTTCTCGACGTCGTTGGGATTCACCGTCCGGTGCGACTCGAACTGCGCGCGGCAGTCGTCGTACCGCTCCGCGTAGTAGAGCGCGATGCCGCGCTGCCACAGGTGGGGAGCCCGGTCCGGCAGCAGCTCCGCCACCTGGTCGAATCCCGCCGCCGCCGCGACGATGCCGCCGCGCTCGAAATCAACGACGGCGCGCTCGAAGATCGCCTCCGCCGCCCCCTGCGCCCGGACGGCCGGCGCCGCGGCCGACGCCGCGAAGATCACGCCCGCCGCCGCGCAGGCGCACGGCGCCTTCACTGGTCGTAGTCCGCCGCCGCCAGCGACGCGCGGATCACCTCGTTGTCGTTCCGCTGCACGACGTGCCGGTTGGCGAACGCCGGGTGGGACCAGTTCACCAGCCGGTCGAACCGGCGCTGCGGCCCGTATCCTGAGTGGGAGGTCGCTTCGAGCAGCATCGTCCGGTCGACCTCCACGTACCCCTCGGGGGTGAAGCGCGCGATGATCAGGTATCCCTCGTCGTTGCTCACGAAGTAGCGGCCGCCCTGCCGCACCATGTAGGCGGTTCCCCAGCGCGCCTGGACGGTCATCCGGTCGCTCATCCAGAGCCGCTCGCCGGTGCGGGCGTCCAGGCCGCGCAGCTCCCCGTAGCTCCCGACGCCGTAGACGTGGCCGGCGGTGACGATCGGCGTGGTGATGAGCGCGTGCAGCCCGTCGGTCTCGTCCGGCATCTCGCTGCGGCTGGCCCCTTTCCAGAGCACCGAGGCCGACGGCCGGTCGGTGTCGAGCCGCATCATCATCGAACCGTAGTAGAACTGGCTCACCAGCAGGTAGTCGCCGTCCCGGACCGGCGTGGCCACGCTCATCCCGGCGCCCACCTCCCACGGCTCCTCCCAGTACGTCTCGCCCGTCTCCGGGTCGAGCGACACCAGCGCCGCCGCGTGCCAGACGATGAGCTGCCGGACGCCGCCCGCCTCGTAGATGACCGGCTGGCCGTATCCCATCTCGCCGACCACCTCCACGGCGCGCCACAGCTCGGCTCCGGTCCGCTTGTCGAACGCGACCACCAGCGCGTCCGGCTCGCCGCCGACGATGGCGATCAGCCGGTCGCCGTCGACCAGCGGCGCGCTCGCCACTCCCCAGGTGGCGACGCTCGTGTCGTAGTCGTCGATGTAGTTCCTGCTCCAGATCAGTTCGCCCGATGCGGCGTCGACGCACCGCAGCGCTCCCGACGCGCCGACCGCGTACACCCGGTCGCCGTCCACCGTCGGGGTGGCGCGCGGCCCGATGGCGTACGACGCCTGGAGCATCCGGTACGACGTGGCCCACTCGTGGGTCCACAGCACCGCCCCGGTCTCTTCGTCGAGGGCGACCAGACGTTCGGTCCCGTCGAGCGTGCGCGACTCCGGGTCCTCCCGCCAGTCGAGGACGAAGACCCGTCCGTCCGCCACCGCCGGTCCCGCGAAGCCGGACCGGACCGGCGTGCGCCACGCCACCTTCAGGCCCGAGTCGGGAAACCGGTCGACGATCCCGGTCTCGCTCCACACCGCCAGACGGCCCGCCCCGCGCCACTGGGGCCAGTCGTCGGCCTGCGCGTGAGTTGCGCCGAAGACGACCCCCGCCGCGACGAAGGTCACAATTGCGAAACGTCTCATCCGGTCACTCCTTCTCTCGCTCCGACGATCCACCGCATTCTATTCCGTTCGGCCGCGCCGCGTCGATCATCACGGGAAGGTATGCTTGGCGTCATGGTTTCCCCTCTGGGCGCCGTGATTCGGGAGGCGCGGGCGCGATCCGGGTTGACGCAGGCGGAGCTCGCGAAGCGCGTCCGGATGACGACGTCCGCGATTGCGCGGTACGAGTCGGGGCGGATCCGCCCTCGGTTCGAGACCGCGCGACGCTCGGTCGAAGCGTGCGGTTTCGAGTTGCGCATGGAAGTGGCGCCGCCGAGTTCCCAGCGCCGCGCTGCGGCCGATGCGGCGCTCGGCCGCAGCGTGGAAGACCGCCTGCGGACGAACGACTCTTTCACGCAGCTCGCCACCCGGCTCCGCCATGGGCGACCCTGACGCTCCGCCGCTCGATTCCGAAGCCCTGGTGAACCTCCTTGCCGCGCACGGCGTGGTCTACGTCCTGGTCGGCGGCCTGGCGGCAGTGGCGCACGGCGCGGCGCGCGCGACGTTCGACATCGACATCGTGCCGCAGTGGAAACCCGCGAACCTCCGGGCGCTGGCCGATGCGCTGCGCGCCGCGGACGCCCGCCTCCGCGTCCCCGGCGTCGCCGCGCCGGTGGAGGCGCCTTTGGACGGCGGGACGTTCACCCGATACGAAGTTTCGACGTGGAGGACGAACTACGGCGACATCGACGTCGTCGTCGGGACGCCGACCCGTACGCGGGGGCGTCTCGCATCGTTCGAGCAACTGGCCGCCAGGGCGCACGCGCGTCGGCCGTTCGGCCTGACGATCCTGGTGGCTGATCTGAATGACGTCATCGAGTCCAAGGAAGCGCTGGACCGGGAGCCGGACCGGGCGGCGTTGCCCGAACTGAGGCGGCTGCGCGATCGGTTGCGCCGTCCGGAATAGCCGCTGCATCGGACCGCCGGTCAGGCTGTCAGGCCGCGGCCCGTTCGACGGCCGCGCGCAGATCGGCGTACCGCACCGCCCCGTCCCGCCGCCGCGGCCCGCGGCGGAACAGGGAACGGAGCGAGCCGAGTCCGATCGTCTTCTGGCCCGGACGCTCGCGGTCCAGGCGCCGCCGGCCGACGACGTAGAACGTCCACTGATCGACGTCCAGCGGATCGGCGGTGCGCCGGTCCGGGAGCCCCAGCACGCAGAAGACGTAGACGTCCGCCACGCGCCGCGGCTTGGACAGCACCGTGGTCCGGTTCGTCTCCGGGTCCCAGACCTGCTTCCGCGGGGCGACGTCGAATTCGATGGTCGACGGGCGGTCCTGCCGCCACGCCTGGACGTACGCCGCGCTCTTCACTTCGATCGTGACGCCCGACCGGGTCCGCAGGTCGAACGCCGCCTGCTCGACGCGCGGCTGGTGCGCCATGCCGAGCGCGCTCGCCACCAGGAACTCGGCCAGCACGCCGCGCCACGCGTTGCGCAGCAGGTCCGAGTACGACCAGCGCCAGCAGTCGAGCAGCGTCGGCCCGACGGCCGCGCCGCTCGCGTGGAAAGGTTCATCGCCGGACTTGAGCCCCGGACCGGGGCTCTTTCGCGCCGCCGCCGCCATGCCGTTCCGAAACGTGCGCCGCGCCGCCGCCGCCCAGGGGCGGAGCGGAGATCCGGAGCCGGATCCGAAACGGCCCGGCCGCACCGGCGCGCGCGGGCGGATTGTACACAGCCCGTGGCGGAGGTCCCCGCTGCATTCGAGCGGCGATGCATCCCGCCTGACGGCGTTGTTCGTCGGTTGCGTATGCCCAATATGCGCCCTCCTCACGCCTTGTCCAGGCGGGCGCCCCGCTACGCCGGCGCGCTCGCCCGCGCCGCTTCGAGGAACTCGGCGGCGGCGTGCGACATCTCGCCCGAGCGCCGGTAGACCAGCCGCACCTGGCGCGGGAGCCTGAGCTGCCGCACCTTCACCGCGGCAAGCTGCCCGCGCGCGATCTCGGTGCGCGCGCAGCGTTGCGGGAGGAGCGCCACGCCGAGGCCCATCTCGACCGCGCGCTTGATCCCGTCGAGGCTCGGCAGGCCGATCTGGATGTTGATCGAGGTGTGGCGCTGCTCGTACAGCCGGAGCACGCGTTCGCGGGCGGGCGACGCCTCGTTGTGGGCAATGACCGTCTGGCGGCCGAACTCCTCCATCGTGATCCGCCGCCGCCCGGCCAGCGGATGCTCCGGGCTGATCAGCATCACCAGCTCGTCCTCGCCGAGCGCGAGCGTCCGCAGGCCCCGCTCGCGCGGGGGGAAGGTCAGCACGCCGAAGTCGAGCGACCGGCTGAGCACCTCGCGCGCCATCCGCCGCGCCGGGACGCGGCGCACCTCGACCTGCGCGTGCGGGTGGCGCGCGCGGAACCGCTCGACCACCGGCAGCAGCACGTGCACCGCTCCCTCGTTCGCCCCGATCAGCACCCGCCCGCGCCGCAGGTCCTGGAGCTCGCGGACCGCGCCCTCCGCCTCGTCCTTCAGCCGGGTCAGCCGCTCGGCGTAGTCGAGCAGCAGTTCGCCGGCCTCCGTGAGCTGGCCCCCCTTCGACGACCGGTCGAACAGCCGCTCGGCGAGCTCCGCTTCGAGCCGCCTGATCGCCTGGCTCACCGCCGGCTGCGTCCGGTGCAGGCGGGCGGCGGCGCGCGAGAAGCTGCGCTCGGCCGCCACGGCGAGGAAGACCTGGAGCTCGGCGAGGTCCATCCGAGAATTATAATAAATGCTTATCCAATCGTAATATTTATAATCTTGACTTAGATCGCGCCGGCGCGCGTTAATAGACAGGTGGGCGTGAGTCGATCAGGTCGGTCCGACCGGGAGGCGCCGTGGAGCACGAGAAGCTGATCATCTTCGACACCACCCTGCGTGACGGCGAGCAGTCGCCGGGGTTCTCGATGAACACGGAGGAGAAGCTGAAGCTGGCCCGGCAGCTCGCCGCGCTCGGCGTCGACGTGATAGAGGCCGGCTTCCCGATCGCGTCGGAGGACGACGCCCACGCCGTCGCGCTGATCGCCGAGCAGATCCGGGGGCCGGCGGTCGCCGCCCTCGCGCGCTGCAACCCGGCCGACATCGAGCGGGCCGGCGAGTCGGTCAAGCCGGCGGCCCGGCCGCGGATCCACACCTTCATCGCCACCTCCGACCTGCACCTGGAGCGGAAGCTCCGCATCAGCCGTCAGCAATGCCTGACCGCGCTCACCGCCGGCGTCCGGCAGGCGCGCGGCTACACCGACGACGTGGAGTTTTCGGCCGAGGACGCGACCCGGACCGACATGGACTTCATGTGCCGCGTCGTCGAGACGGCGATCGAGGCCGGCGCCGCCACCGTCAACCTGCCCGACACCGTCGGGTACTGCACGCCGGAAGAGGTCGCGGAGTTCTTCACCGACGTGATGTCGCGCGTCCCGAACGCCGACCGGGCGGTCTTCAGTACCCACTGCCACGACGACCTCGGGCTGGCGGTGGCCAACTCGCTCGCGGCGGTGCAGGCCGGCGTCCGGCAGGTGGAGTGCACCATCAACGGGATCGGCGAACGGGCCGGGAACGCATCGCTCGAAGAAGTGGTCATGGCCACCCGGGTGCGCGGCGACCGGCTGCCGTACGAAACGGCGATCCGCACGCCCGAGCTGTTCCGCACCAGCCGGCTCCTGTCGGAGCTGACGCGCGAGCCGGTCCAGGCCAACAAGGCGATCGTCGGCCGGAACGCGTTCGCGCACGAGGCCGGCATCCACCAGGACGGCGTCATCAAGGACCGCCGGACGTACGAGATCATGCGGCCGGAGGACGTCGGCGTCGAGTCGACCCTGGTTCTGGGCAAGCACTCGGGCCGGCACGCCGTCAAGCGGCGGTGCGAGCAGATCGGCTGCGAGCTGACCCGCTACGAGCTCGACCGCGTCTACCGCGCCGTCATCGACCTGGCCGACCGGCGGAAGCAGATCGGCGACGACGACCTGACCGCCATCGTGGGACGCCTCCGCGCCGAGCAGGCCGCGGCGGCCCCGGCCCGGCCGGAACAGGCGGCGCGCACCGCGTGATTCCGCGCAGTCCCGGCGCAGCAGTATCAACAGCGCAACACCGACAGGATCCCGGCATGACCCGATGAAGGCGACGATTGCGCTCCTCCCCGGCGACGGGATCGGTCCGGAAGTGATCGACGCGGCGGCGCGCGTCCTCGACGCGGTCTCGGCGCGGTTCCACCACACCCTGGCGCTCGAGCGCCATCCGATCGGCGGAGCGGCCCTCCGCGCCGGCGAACCGCCCCTGCCCGACGCCACGCGGGCGGCGTGCGCGGCGGCCGACGCCGTGCTGCTCGGCGCCGTCGGCGACCCGGAGTTCGATCGCGGACCGAGCGAGGGGAGGCCGGAGACGGCGCTGCTCCAGCTTCGCCGCGACCTGGGGGTGTTCGCCAACCTGCGGCCGGCCCGGGTCTGGCCCGGCCTGGAGGACGGCGGGTCGCTGAAGCCGGAGGTCGTGCGCGGCCTCGACCTGCTGATCGTCCGGGAGCTGACCGGCGGGCTGTACTACGGCGAGCCGCGCGGCCGGACCGACGACGGCCAGGCCGCGTTCAACACGATGCGCTACACGCGGCCGGAGATCGAGCGGATTGCGGTCGTGGCGTTCGAGTCCGCCCGGCGGCGGCGCGGCCTGGTGACGTCGGTCGACAAGGCGAACGTGCTGGAGACGTCGCGGCTGTGGCGCGAGGTGGTCACCGAGGTCGGCGGGCGCTACCCCGACGTGCGCCTGGAGCACCAGTACGTCGACGCGTGCGCGCTGCTGATGGTGTCGAACCCGCAGAAGTTCGACGTTGTAGTGGCCGGCAACCTGTTCGGCGACATCCTCTCGGACGAGGCGGGCGCCGTGGTCGGATCGCTCGGCCTCCTGCCGTCGGCCAGCATCGGCGGGCGCGGCGGCCTGTTCGAGCCGGTGCACGGTTCGGCCCCCGACATCGCGGGCCGGAACGCGGCGAACCCGGTGGCCGCCATCGCATCGGCGGCGCTGCTGCTGCGGCACGCGCTCGGCGCCGAGGCGGAAGCGGACGCGATAGAGCGCGCCATCGGCGGCGCCCTGGCGGACGGCGTGCGCACCGCCGACCTGCTCGGCGGCGGCGCGGGACCGGCCGCCTCCTGCACCGAGATGACCGGCGCCGTGGTGGAGAGGCTGGACCGCGGGTGACGGCGGCGCCGCGGGCCCGCCGGCGCGGCGGCGTCGCGCGGCGGGCGCTGTTCGTCTCGTTCGTCCCGGCGTTCGCCGCGACCTGCCTGGCGGGCGCCGCCCGCGGCCAGCCCGCCGCGCAGGACGCCGCGGCCGCGCGGACGGCGCGGCCTGCGGCGGTGGCGATAGCCCCGTTCGCGAACCTGTCCGGCAATCCCGCCCATGCCTGGCTCGGGGCCGGCATCACCGAGACGGTCGCGGCGGACCTCGACCGCATTCCGGCGCTCATGGTCGTCGGCGGCGGCTCGCTGAGCCGCGGCGCGGCCGGTTCCCAGCGCAGCGCGCCGGCGGCGCGCGCCGCGGCCCGTGCGCTGGGCGCCGCCTGGGTGGTGGCCGGCGGGTTCGAGCAGATCGGCCGGCGGGTCTGGGTGACGGCGCGCATCCTGGACGTCGAAACCGGCGTCGTCCGCCGGATCGTCACGGTGGACGGCGAGGCCGGCGAGCCGTTCGCGCTTCAGGACCGCATGTCCGGCGCGTTGCGGGACGGGTTCGCGGAGATCCTGTCCGGCGCCGAAGGCGGCGGCGGGCGGAAAACGGCGGCCGGCGCGCCGGCCGCCGAGGCGCCGCGGGCGGCGACGGACGACGACGCGCTCCCGCCGGATGATCCGGCGCGGCCGGCGGGCGCGGCCGGCCGCTCCGCCGATCCTGGTCCAGCCGCTCCGCGGCGGCGGCTCGGCGGCGCGTTCGGAGCGGTCCCGGCGCCGCCCGGATCGATGCTTCCCGAATCGGCGCTTCCCGACCCGCCGCGGCCGGCGCGCCGGCGTTCCCCGGAGGCGCCGCCTGTGGCGACGTCGCCCGAGGCGTTCGCGCCGGCGCCGAGCCTGCCGGACGCCGCGGCGTTCGCCGGCGCCGCGGGCGCCCTGGTGATCGACGACGGCGCGCCGCAGTTCGGCGTCGCGGCGGGCGCCGGGATCCTGACCGGCCGGCCGATGGTTCGGCCGCCGCGCACGCCGGCGCCGCCGACCATCGACGGCCGGCTCGACGACGCCGCGTGGACCCGCGCGGCGCACATCACGGAGTTCGTGCAGCTCGCCCCGCGCGCCGGCGCGCCGGCCAGCGAAGCGTCCGACGTTTACGTCACCTACGACGGCTCCACCCTGTACCTCGGCTTCCACGCGCACTTCTCGGACCCGGAGACGCTGCGGGCGAACCGGAAGGACCGGGACGTGCGGACCGGCGACGACGTGTTCTGGGTGTACTTCGATCCGTTCCTCGACCAGCAGCGCGCGTACTCGTTCGGCGTCAACGCCTACGGCGTGCAGCTCGACGCGATCGTCAGCACGCGCAGCGGCGGCGGGTTCGGCGGCAGGGGCCGGGGCGCCGGCATCCGGCTGCCGTTCGGCGACGCCTCGTGGGACGCCCTGTTCGACAGCGCCGGCCGGATCGTCGCCGACGGGTTCACGGCCGAGATGGCCATCCCGTTCAAGAGCCTGCGCTATCCGCGGCGCGCCGGCGCCGCGCCGCACCAGTGGGGGTTCCAGGTCGCCCGGCGGATCCCCGGCAAGAACGAGACGGCGGTATGGGCGCCGGTGACCCGCGAGATCGCCGGCTTCCTGCCCCAGATGGGCGTCATCGAAGGAATGACCGGCCTGTCGACCAGCCGGAACGTCGAGATCCTGCCCACGTTCACCGCCGTGCAGCTTGGCGCGCTCGACGACGCGGGGAGCTTCGCCGACGACGACGTGCGGCCCGAGGGCGGGGTGAACTTCAAGTACGGCGTCACGTCGAACCTGACGGCCGACGTGACGTTCAACCCCGACTTCTCCCAGATCGAGTCGGACCGGCCGCAGATCGAGGTCAACCAGCGGTTCGCGCTGTTCTACCCGGAGCTGCGGCCGTTCTTCCTCGAAGGGGCCGAGATCTTCAACGTCCGCGCGCCGGTGCGGATCGTGCATACGCGCACCATCGTCGACCCGCGGTACGGCGCGAAGCTGACCGGCAAGGTCGGCAGGACGACGATCGGCGTGATGTACGCCAACGACGAGTCGCCGGCCGGCCTCGAGGACGATGACGCCGCGGCCGCCATCGATCCGTCGGCGCAGACGTTCGTCGGGCGGGTGCGGTACGACCTGTACGCCGAGTCGTTCATCGGGGCGACGTTCACCGACCGCGAGCTGCTCGGCGGCTTCAGCCGGGTCGCCGGCCTCGACAGCAACTTCCGTCTCGGGAACACCCACGAGATCGGGATACGCGCTTTCGGCAGCCGGCATCGCGACGTGGAAGGCGTCGAGACGTCGGGGCATCTGCTCAACGCGAACGTCCGGAAGCGGGGGCGGAGCTTCAGCTACCTGCTGGCGGCGTACTCGCTCTCGCCGGATTTCAGGACCGACGTCGGCTTCGTATGGCGGACCGACCAGCGGTGGACGTACGGCGAAGTCGAGTACCGGTGGTGGCCCGAGCACTGGCTCACCCGGTGGGGGCCGCGCCTGCGCTACTCGCGCAGCTACAACTTCGACGGCGTCCTCGAGGACGAGCAGGCGAGCGCGGGCGTCAACTTCGCCTTCGCCGACGGCATCGACGTGAACGGCGACGTCCGCCGCGACATGGAGCGGTTCGGAGGGATCGACTTCTTCAAGTCCCGCTACCGGTTCTTCGCCGTCGTGACCAAGGTGCGCCAGCTCTCGTTCGGCATGGGGGGGAACGGCGGCGACCAGATCTTCTTCGACGAGGAGAACCCGTACCTGGGGCGCGACACCGGCTGGAGCGGCTTCGCCAACCTGCGCCTGATCCCGCGGCTCGAGTCGCGCATCAACGTCGACACGAACCGGTTCGTCGACGTGCGCGGCGGCGACGCGCTGGTGTTCGACGTCAACATCTTCCGCACCCTGACGACGTACCAGTTCACCGACCGGCTGCTGCTCCGGAACATCAGCGAGTACAACAGCTTCGACCGGAAGCTCAGCCTCAACTTCCTCTTCACCTACCGGGTGAACGCCGGCACCGTCTTCTACGTCGGGTACGACGACCGGTACCAGCAGGCTGACCGCATCGTCCGCGACCGCGACGGCGACGGCGTCGACGACCGGTTCTTCCACACCACCGAACTGCGGCGGACGAACCGCGCCCTCTTCACGAAACTGCAATACCTCTTCCGCTACTGACCGCCGGCGGACGCGCGGCGCCGCCCGTCTCGGCGCCTCACGGGGCTCCGCCGCGGGCTGGTAACATGTGAGGCTTGGCAGCCCGTGGCGAAAGTCCCCGCTGCATTCGAGCGGCGATGCATCCCGCCTGACGGCGTTGTTCGTCGGTTGCATATGCCCAATATGCGCCCTCCTCACGCCTTGTCAGGCGGGCGCCTCACCGCTCTCGGCGCCCCGCGGGGATTCCACCACGGGCTGTTGGCCCATCATCCGGCGCCCCCGCTGCTGCGGGGACGCCGCGCCGCGCACCCTGCCGCAACTGGTCGGCCCTGCATTCCGCGCCCGGTCCGCGGCGGACGCGCCGCCGTGACGGCCGCCGCCGCAAGCTGCCTGCTGGCGATCGGCGCGGCGCGGCCGGCGGCCGGTCAGACGACGATCGGCGCAACCGGCCCTGCGGCCGGTCAGGCGGCGGGGGAGGAGCCGGCGGGCGCGCCGCGGCCGCCGCCGCAATCCGCCGCTGTCGCGGTCGCGCCGTTCGCGAACGTCTCCGGCCATCCGGCCGACGCCTGGCTCGGCGCAGGGGTCGCCGAGACGGTCGTGACCGGCCTCGACCGGCTCCCGGCGTTCACCGTCGTGGCGGTCGCGCCGGCCGGCGCTGCGGAGGTCGCCGCGGCCGGGGACGGAGCGCCGGACGAGGCGGCGCGGCTTGATCGGGCGCGCGCGGCCGGCGCCGCGTGGCTGGTGGCGGGCGCGTTCGAGCGGCGCGGGGCGCAGCTTCGGGTCACGGCGCGCATCGTGCACGTCGAGACCGGAGAGGTGCGCCGGACGATAGAGGTCGATGGCGACGGCGGAAGCCTGTTCGATCTCCAGGACCAGGTGACGGCCGAGCTGCGCGACCGGCTGACGGAGGCCGCCGGACTGCCGGACGCCGCGCGCGGCGCAGGCCCCGCCGAAGATGCGGCCGCAACGGCGCTCCGGCCGCGCGCGCGGAGCGGCGGCGCGTTCGGGGCGGCGGCGGCCGAGGCGGGGACGCCTGCCGTCCCGGCCCCGCCGACCGGCCGGCGGCCGCGGTTCGCACCGCCGCCTCCGGCGCCGTCGGACGGCTTCTCCCCGTCCGGGCCGGGCGGGCCGGCGCCGGAGGACGTGACGGGCGCCATCGCGACAGACGACACAGCGCCGCGGTTCGGCGTCGCCGCGGGCGCCGGCGTGCTGACCGGCCGGCCGGCGGTCCGGCCGCCCCGCACCCGGATCGCCCCGATCGTCGACGGCCGGCTCGACGACGCCGTCTGGACCGGCGCCGCGCGCATCACCGAGTTCGTGCAGTTGTCGCCGCTCGACGGCGCGCCCGGCACGGAGGCGACCGAGGTGTACGTCGCGTACGACAGCGCCAACATCTACCTCGGCTTCCGCGCCCGCTACACCGATCCGGGGATGCTGCGCGCGAACCGGACCGACCGCGACCGGGCGCCCGGCGACGACGCGTTCTCGGTCTACTTCGACCCGTTCCTCGATCAGCAACGGGCGTACGTCTTCACCGTGAACGCCTACGGCGTGCAGAGCGACGGGATTCTGAGCGCGCGGGGGGGCGGCGGAGGCGGTTTCGGCGGAGGCGGCGGGCGCGAGCCGCGCGGGTTCTTCGGCCCTCCGCGGGGCGACCGGTCGTGGGACGCGCTGTTCATCACCGCCGGGCAGGTGGCGGCGGACGGGTTCACAGCCGAGATGGCCATCCCGTTCAAGAGCCTGCGCTACCCGCGGCGGACCGGCGGCGCGCCCCACCGGTGGGGGTTCCAGGTGGCCCGGCGGATCCGCGGGAAGAACGAGACGGTGGTCTGGGCGCCCGTCTCCCGCGCGGTGGCCGGCTTCCTGCCCCAGATGGGCGTGCTCGACGGGATGACCGGGCTGTCGACCAGCCGCAACATGGAGATCCTGCCGACGTTCACCGCGCTCCGGTTCGGGACGCTCGACGAAAGCGGGCGGTTCGGCGACGGCGCCGTGCAGCCGGAAGGCGGGGTGAACTTCAAGTACGGCGTCACGTCGAACCTGACGGCCGACGTGACGTTCAACCCCGACTTCTCCCAGATCGAGTCGGACCGGCCGCAGATCGAGGTCAACCAGCGGTTCGAGCTGTTCTTCCCGGAGCTGCGGCCGTTCTTCCTGGAAGGCGCGGAGATCTTCCAGTTCCGGGGGCCGGTCAACCTGGTGCACACCCGCACCATCATCGACCCGCGCTACGGCGCGAAGCTGACCGGCAAGGCGGGCGATACGACGATCGGGGTGATGTACGCCAACGACGAGGCGGCCGGCGAGGCCGACGACGCCGGCGCCGCGGCCGGCCGGCCGGCGCACACCTTCGTCGGGCGGATGCGGTACGACCTGTACGCCGAGTCGTACGTCGGCGCCATCTTCACCGGCCGCGAGTTCGCCGGCAGCTTCAACCGGGTGGCCGGCGTCGACAGCAATTTCCGCCTCGGGACCACGCACGCGTTCGGCGTCCGCGCCGTCAGTGCGCGGGACCGCGGCCTCGACGGGACGGAGGCGTCGGGCTACCTGCTCGACGCGAGCTTCCGGAAGACCGGCCGGAACCTCAGTTACCTCCTGGCCCACTACGCGCTGTCGCCCGGCTTCACGACCGACGTCGGGTTCGTTCGGCGCACCGATCAGCGCGCCACGTTCAGCAACGTCGCGTACCGGTGGTGGCCGGAGCACTGGGTGATCAGCTGGGGGCCGGACTTCAACTACATGCGCGGCTACAACTTCGCGGGGATTCTGGAGGACGAGCAGGCGAGCGGCGGGCTGAGCTTTTCGTTCACGAACAACATGCGGCTCGACGCCAGCCTCCACCGCGACATGGAGCGGTTCGGGGGGATCGACTTCTCCAAGACCCGCTACCGGCTGTTCGGCGTGGTCAGCGCCAGCCGGCGGTTCTCGTTCGGCCTCGGCGCGAACGGCGGCGACCAGATCTTCTTCGACGAGGACAATCCGTACCTCGGCCGCGACAACGGCTGGAGCGGGTTCCTCAACCTGCGGGTGTTTCCCCGGTGGCAGTCGCGGATCAACGTCAACACCAACCGGTTCGTCGACGTGCGCGACGGCGGCGCGCTGGCGTTCGACGTCAACGTCTTCCGCGCCCTCACCACGTACCAGTTCACCGACCGGCTGGCGCTGCGGAGCATCAGCGAGTACAACAGCTTCGACCGGAAGCTCAGCCTCAACCTCCTGCTGACGTACCGCGTCAACGCCGGCACCGTCTTCTACGTCGGGTACGACGACCGGCGCCAGCGGGCCGACCTGATCGAGCGCGACGTCGACGGTGACGGGATGGACGACCGGTTCTTCCCGTCGACCGCCCTGAAACGGACGAACCGCGCCATCTTCACGAAGCTGCAGTATCTGTTCCGTTACTGAGCCGGCGCCGCCGGGGGCGGCGAATGAAGTCTTCTCAAGTATGATCGGACCGAAGCTCGTTCCGAGCATGCCTCCATCCCGGAAAATCCGCCGCGTCCTGCGCCTGGCGGGCGGGAACGCGCTCCTGCTCGTCGCGGGGCTGGCGCTGGTCGCGCTGGCCGGCGAGACGTACTTCCGGCTCGCGGCGCCGTTCACCTCACCCAACGACTGGCCGCGCGATCTGTACTTCCGACTCACGTCGCTCAGCAAGTGGCCTCCCAACGAATTCGTCCCGGGAGTGGGCTACGTCAGGAAACCCGACATCGAGTTCCTCCATACGAACAGGTTGAACGTCTGGAACGTCTCCCGCACCAACCGCCTGGGGTTCTTCGACCGGGACCCCCCGAGCCCCGAACGGGCCGCGGCGAGCTGTCACGTCGCCATGCTCGGCGCCTCCTTCGTGGAGGCGCTGGAAGTCCCCATCGAGGACAAGCTCCACGTTCGGCTCGAAGCGCTCGCCGCCCGCGCGCTGCCGCACGTGGACGTCACCGCTTCGGCCTTCGGCGTCGGAGGAACCGGCCAGGCCCAGCACCTGGCGTTCTACGACGCCTACGTACGGCCGCTGCGTCCCAGGCTGCTGGTGCTGGTCGTCAGTCCCAACGACTTCCCTCGCAACTCTCCCATTCTGGAGGCGTTGACGCGGAGATGGGATCCGGAGCGCATGCCGCACCACAGCATCGAAAGGCGCCCGGACGGGAAGATGACGTTGCGCCCGCCTCATCCCGACTTCGCGGAGTTCAGGCCGCCTCGACTCCCCGGACCGCCGGAGCTCTGGGCCGCCCGCGCCCTGGAGGCGGCGAGCGCGTTCTCCTGGTTCGCGGGCTGGCTGGACGCCAGGACCAGAGCAAGCCGGTTGTTTCGTCCCGACCCAGACCCCGAGCTCGTCATGCGGGTGGAGCAGCTGGGCCGGCGTCCCCGCTATGCGAAGCTGCTCGAGGGACTGGAGCCGGCCATGCTGCAGAACATGCAAAGGACGCTCGCTTCGAGGAACCCGCCGCCCGTCTTCTTGGAAGCCCTGGCCTACACGGCCTTCGCTCTCGAGCAGTTCAAGGAGCGTGCGGACCGGGACGGCGCCGAGCTGATCATCCTGGCGGTGCACCGACACCGCACGTCGGCCCATGGAGTTCGCCTGCTCCACCGCCTGAGCGCAATGGCCGGGCGCTTGAGCATTCCCGTCATCGATCAAGGGGCTTACATCCTTCGTCAGGGCGCTGCGGTCGAAGATGCGCAGTGGCCTCACGACGGCCATTGGAACGCCGCCGGCCACCGCTGGGCGGCGGAGGCGCTGCTGGAGCACCTCGAGCGGCGCTTGGAAATCTGCCGTCGATCCGGATAGTCAGGAGGGGGAGCTGACAGCCGGACCATGATGCGGGCGAACGTCCGTCGCATGCTGCGGGTGGCCGGTCTGAATGCGGCGTTGCTCGCCGCCGGGCTGGCGCTCACTGCTTTCGGCCTGGAGGTCCGGCTGCGGCTGACCGCGCCGTTCATGGCGACGTACGCGCCGTCACGCTTCGTCTCCGGGGTCGGACTCGTTCGGGCGCCGGACGCGGAGATCCGCTATACGAACGGCCTCGACTTCTGGACGGTGTCCCGAACCAACCGGTGGGGTTTCCTGGACCGTGAGCCGATCAGCCCGGATCGAGCCGCATCGAGCTGCCACGTCGCCGTGTTCGGCGATTCCTTCGTCGAAGCGAAGGAAGTGCCGATCGCCGACAAGATGCACGTCCGGTTCGAGGCCCTGGCCGCCCGACGGCTGCCGCACCTGGACGTGACCGCCTCGGCGTTCGGATTCGGAGGCACCGGGCAGATCAACCAACTGCCGTATTACGACGCGTACGCGCGGCGCCTGCGCCCGCGGCTCCTGGTGCTCGTGTTCGTCGAAAACGACTTCGCGGACAATTCGGCGCTGCTGGACACGTTTTCCCTGCGCAGTCACGTGGACCCGGCCCATCTCCCCTTCCAGTACGCGGAACGAAGGGCGGACGGGCGGATCGCGTTCCTGCCGCCGGACCCGGACTGGGAGGCGCACGTCCGGCCGCCGTCACGGGCGTCCACCGTCACGGCCCGACTGCTCGGCGCGTCCTGGCTGGCGCAGTGGCTGGCCGCCAAACGCAACGCCTTGTTCCCCGCGGACGTCGACGCCGACGAGCGTCTGGCCGTCCTGCGCCGGCGAGCAGGCGGCGAGCGGCTCCTGCGGATGCGGTCGCCCGGAAGCGTCGACAGGACGTTCGCCGGCGAAGCCCTCCCGCCCGCTTTCGAGGACGCCCTGGCGTTCACCGCCTTCGCTCTGGATCAGTTCAATGCGCGTGCGGAGCGCGACGGCGCCGCGCTGATCATCCTGGCGTCGCACCGGATGCGCATGGCGGGGGCTCGCGTCTTCGATCGGTTGCGCATCATGGCCCGGACGCGCGGCGTCCCGGTCGTCGACCAAGGCGACTACATCCTCCGCCGGGGGGCGCGCCTGAAGGACGCGCACTGGCGTCACGCACCCCACTGGAACGCCGCCGGCCACCGCTGGGCGGCGGAAGCGCTGCTGGAGTGGCTGCAGGGCAATCAGGCGGTTTGCGGCTCTGCTATGATTCCCGTTCCGGCGCGGTGAGGTGGCCGAGAGGCTGAAGGCGGCGGTTTGCTAAACCGTTGTAGGGTTGACAGCTCTACCCAGGGTTCGAATCCCTGCCTCACCGCCAACCATTCAATCCGGTTCGAGCATCTCGATGGGCGATCCGATGGCGCTGGACGCGGAACGCTGGTTCGGACTGTCGCAGCACGGGACGACCGTGCGCACCGAGGTCGCGGCGGGCGTGACCACCTTCCTGACGATGGCGTACATCGTCTTCGTCAACCCGCAGATCCTCTCCGAAGCCGGCATGCCGTTCGGCCCGGTCTTCGTGGCGACCTGCGTGTCGGCCGCGTTCGCCACGCTGGTGATGGGACTGTACGCCAACTACCCGATCGCGCTGGCGCCGGGGATGGGACTCAACGCGTTCTTCGCCTTCGGAGTCGTCCTGGGGATGGGGCACGCCTGGGAGGTGGCGCTCGGCGCGGTGTTCGTCTCCGGGGTGCTGTTTCTCGCCCTGAGCGTGCTGCCGGTGCGGAAGTGGATCGTCAACGCGGTCCCGCGGGCGCTGAAGATGGCGATCTCGGCCGGCATCGGCCTGTTCCTCGGCGTCATCGCCCTGCGGAACGCCGGCGTCGTCGCGGACAGCCCGGCGACGCTGGTCACCGCCGGCGATCTGGCGGCGCCGGAGCCGGTGCTCGCGCTGCTCGGCTTCGGCGTCATCGCGGCGCTGACGGCGCGCCGCGTGCCGGGCGCCGCCATCATCGGCATCCTCGGCGTCACCGCCGCCGGCGTCGCCTGGGGCGTGTCCGAATGGAAAGGTTTCGCGGCGCCGCCCCCCGACCCGACGCCGGCGCTGCTGGCGCTCGACGTCTCCGGGGCGCTGCAGGCCGGGATGATCACGGTCATCCTGACGTTCCTCATCGTCGATCTGTTCGACACCACGGGCACGCTGATCGGCGTGGCGCAGCAGGCGAACCTGCTCGACGCGCAGGGGCGGCTCCCCCGGATCGAGCGCGCGCTGGTCGCCGACTCCACCGGGACGGTGGCCGGCTCGCTGCTCGGCACGTCGCCGGTGACCAGCTACATCGAGAGCGCGGCCGGCGCCGGCGCGGGGGGACGCACCGGACTCACCGCGGTCGTCGTGGCCGGCCTGCTCCTGGCCTGCCTGTTCTTCGCGCCGCTGGCCGAGTCGATCCCGGGGTACGCCACCGCGCCGGCCATCCTGTACGTGGCCTGCCTGATGACGAAGGCGCTGGTCGACGTGGACTGGGAGGACGTCACCGAGTGGGCCGCCGCCGTCGTCACCGCCATCGCCGTCCCGTTGACGTTCTCGATCGCCGACGGCATCGGCATCGGCTTCGTGACGTACGTGGTGATCAAGGCGCTGGCGGGCCGGTTCCGCGACTGTCCCGTGACGCTGGCGGTGGTGGCGGCGCTCTTCGCGGCGAAGTTCGCGCTGCTGTAGCAGCCCGTGGCGGAACCCCGCGCGGCTGTCAGTCAGGGCCCCGCGGGCCGAGTCCGGCCGGCGGGGAAGATTGGAGGACGAGCGATGCTGACGAGACGACACGGGCGACTGAACCGGCGGGAGGCGCTCGCGCTGCTCGGCGCGGGCGCGGCCGGCGCCGCGGCGGCGTGCGGCGACCTGGCGCCGGTCGTGATACCGGAGCCGGAGCCGGTTACGCCGCCGCCGCCGGAAACCCCGCGCATCCGGGCGATCCTGCGCGACATCTGGCCCACCGAGCTGACGCACGGCACGACGTTGTTCCACGAGCACGTGTCGATGAACAACCAGTTCTGGATCGACATGGGCCTCGAGCGCCTGATCGACCCGTCCCGGCCGTTCTTCATGGAGGACCTCGACTACATGGTGGCCGAGATGCAGGCCGCCGCCGAAGACGGCGTCGCCTGCATCGTGGACGGCGGGCATGCCGACATGGGCCGCGACGTGGAGTTCATCCGCGCGCTGTCGGAACGGTCGGGGATGCCGATCGTCGTGAGCGGCGGGTACTACCACGAACCGATCTTCCCGGCGGAGCTGCACGACCGGAGCGAGGACGATCTCGTCGAAGAGCTGGTCCGCGACGCCGCCGCGGAGCGCTGGGGCGCGTTCGGAGAGATCGGATTCTCCGCCGAGAGCACGCCGACCGAGCGCAAGGTGCTGCGCGCCGTCGGGCGGGCCCACTTGCGGACGAACCTGCCGATCTTCACGCACACCGCCAACGGCGCGAAGGCGGTCGAGCAGCTCGACCTGCTCGAATCGGTCGGCGTCGACCCCCGGCGCGTGGCGATCGGGCACCTCGGCTACCCGGAGGTGACGGTCCATGCGGAGATCTGCCGGCGCGGGGCGTACGTCGGCTTCGACCGCCTGGGCGGCGACCCGGAGGCGGACGCCGCGCAGGTCCCGATGGTGCTGGCTCTCCTCGAAGCCGGGCATACCGAGAACGTGCTGCTCGCCTCCGACTTCGCGCTCGAGCACGAGACGCGGGGCCGCGGCGGTCCCGGCTACGGCAAGGTGGTGACCCGGTTCGTCCCGCTCCTGGAAGAGGCCGGCCTGGACTACGACACCCTGCGGACCCTGACGTCCGACAATCCTCGCCGGTGGCTCGCCTTCGGTCTGCCGACCGCGTGACGTTTCCAGGGGGAAGCGCGTGACGACGGGAACGACGAGCATCCTGATGGCCGCCGCCCTGGCGGCCGGCGCGCCGGTTGCGGCGGCGGCGCAGCCGGGCGGCGGCGGGCCGCGCACGCCGTGGGGCGACCCGGACCTGCAGGGGATCTGGGGCGCGGGCTACATCCTGACGCCGCTCGAACGGCCCGACGAGTACGAGGGGCGCGAGTTCCTGACCGACGACGAGGCGGCTGCGCTGGAAGGCCGCGCGGCCGGCCCCGGACGGGACCGGCGGGCCGCGCCGGGGACGGTGGCGGACGTGGAGGGCGCGTACAACGATGCCTACAGCGGGCGCGGCCGGCGTGTGGTCCGGACGCGGCGGACGTCGCTGATCGTCGATCCTCCGGACGGGAAGATCCCGTTCACTCCCGAGGGCCGCGCCCGGTGGGAGGCCGAAGTCGCGGAGGCGGATCGGATCCGGGATCGGGCCCATCATCCGGAAGACCAGCAGGACGACCGGTGCGAAGGGATCACCCTGCCGGTTCAGTACGGCAACGCCCGCGTCTCCGGCGGACACAGCCGGATCGTGCAAAGTCCGGGGCTGGTGTCGATCTACTACGAGTCGGGGCATCAGGGCGGCCAGTACCGCCACGTCCCGCTCAGCGGCGGCGGGGGCCCGGCGCCTCACGTGCGGCAGTGGTTCGGCCGGTCGGCCGGCCGCTGGGACGGCGACACCCTCGTGGTGGAGGTCTCCGGCTTCAGCGACCGGACGAGCTTCTACGGGTCGCGCGCCGCCCTGCGCCTCGTCGAGCGGTTCACCCGCGTCGAGCCGGACCTGATCCTCTATCGGGTGACGATAGAGGACCCGACCGCCTTCTCCCGGCCGTGGACGATGGAGGCGCCGCTGTCACAACTCGACAACCGGGCGAACCAGATATACGAGTCGGCCTGCCAGGAGGGCAACTACGCGCTGACCAGCATCCTCGCCGGCGAGCGGGTCCTCGAACGGGCGGCTCGCGGCGCGAGCAGGTAGATCATTTCGGATCCGGGCCGCCGCCGGTTCGTCCGGCAATGCTGAAAGCCGGATTCCCGTTGTTGGGAATTCTGAAGTTGAGCAGCGTGCATCCCCCGTGATGGAAATCGACCAGCGGGACAAGACTCGCTTGCGCCATCGCCTCGTTGAGCTCGGCCGCCCTGACCGCGGCTTCGTCGGGACTGTCGCCCCAGGGAGTGGCGCACCAGAACGGAAAGAGCGCCAGGACCGGTCCGGGGAGCCCCTCGACGAGCGCATCGACGTCCTCCGGCGCGCCGAGCTCCTTGAACTTGGCCACTCGTATCGGATAACCGGCGGCGGTCAGCGGTCTGGAGTCGAATTGCAGCTCCTCCGGAACGATCAGGGTCGTGTCCGCGGCGGCATGCTCCTGGATCCACGCCACGGCGTTCACGCGACTGTCGCCCGCGACCTGCAGCTGCTGTCTGCTGAACTCGCGGATGGGCGCGTGCAATCCCCCTGCGAAGACGCCGAGAAAGACGGCGCCGCCGATCGCCTTTCGATACGCCGGAGTCTTCACACGGCGGATCCAGGGCGCGCGCATCGCCAGCCCGTGCAGTGAATATACGCCCGCAGCGACCATGACCGCGACAAGCGGAAACACGGGCAATATGTTGCGCTGAAACTCGGCCGACTGCCTTGAAAGAAGGACCGCCAGCGCGGCCGGAAACGAGGCGAAGACAAGCGCCCGCCGCCAGTCCGACGCCGCAATGGAAACCAGGCCGATCAGGCCGAGCACGAGACCGAGGCCGCCGAAGTCTCTGGAAAGGGCGTCGACGTAAAACAGCAGGGTGTCGATTCCGGGGTCCCCGCTGTCGCCCGGATGCGTCTCCAAGGCGTAATGCCTCCTTTCCCTCGAGAGGCTGTTCAGGAAACGCGGCAGTTCGATCACGCTGTAAGGCGTGACAGCGAGGAACGACAGGCCGGACGTCGCCGCGGCGATGACCATCGCCTCCAGCCGGCGGCCGCGCTCCACGAGCAGCCAGACTGCAATCAGGAGAGGCAGAATCAGAAGGCCGTACGTGTACTTGCTGCCGGCCGCCAGACCGGCGCAGACCGCCGGCGCGGCGGCGAACCGGCGCGGCGATGCGGGAGAGATCTGCAGGATCGCAGCCATCCCCAGGGTGACGAAGCAGGCGCCGACGATGTCCACGTTCATGTAGCGCCATGACATGCTGAAGTAATAATTCGAAAGCGCCAGCACGAGCGGCGCGAGCAACAGCGCTCCAGGCCGGCGCAACAGCCGCTGCGCCGCTGCGCCGCTTGCCGCCAGCGCCACGACCGAGAGCAGCGCGAAAAGTTGCCGTGCTTTCTCGACGACGGGCGGAGCAGTGTAGAACGGAAAGGACACGTCCCCGATGTTCTCGATTCTCACGCCGTCCTGCAGGTTCAACTCGGGGGCGGCGACGACGTAACCGACGGCCATCGCCGACGCCGCCAGGTATTTGGGAAAGGATGGATAGTTAAAAGAACCCGGATCAAAGTCCCCGGTCTTCAGTATGTGGCCCGCCCGCCAGGCTATGACTCTTTCGTCAAGGTGCTGCGGATAGGGCAAGGATGCGGAAATGTGTTCGGCGCGCAGGTGGAAACTCGCGACGCAGATGGCGAGCAGCGCAAGGTGGCGGCAGCCGCGTGGCGTCGCGAGAAGCATTTTTATTGCCGACCTGCAAAGGGACCTTCGACTGCTTTTCGATCCAGCCGCCAGTCGGCGCCGACGATTTCGGCGACCACCCGCTCGGCGAGCGGCGGGCTGATCCCGCACGAGGCGTCGTTGATGCGGCATTGCGCCAGCGTCAGCGAGCAGCCGCAGGGACACCCGTCCTCGTTGAGGCGCTGCAGGACCTGCTCCTTCTGCCGCGGCGTCAGTTCCGACAGGTCGAGTCCGGGGATGCTGGTGGCGTGGGCCGCGTTGACGAGGCGCGTGGTGTCGTTCCCGTCGATCAGATCGACGTCGACCGCGGTCGGGAGCGCCGTGAGGTAACGGACCTCCTGCTCGAACACGGCCGGGCTGATCAGCCCCACGTGGGTCTGTGCAATCCGGCCCTCCGGGTCGACGACAAACGACGTGGGGAGCGCGAAGACGCCGGGGAACCGCCGGTTGATCTCCTCGGTCGCCATGACGATCGGATAGTTGATCCCCATCTCGCCTGCGAACGTCTCGACCGCCGCCGCGCCGCCTTCGTCGGTCGAGACGCCGATCACCTGCAACTGGTCGGGGTAGCGGTCCTGCAGCGCGATCAGGTCCGGTATCTCCTGCCGGCACGGTCCGCACCAGGTGGCCCAGAAGTTCACCAGCGCCACCTTCCCGCGCCAGTCGCGCGTCGAGATCGTCCGGCCGTCGAGCGTCCGCATCGTCAGATCCTCGACCGGGACCGGCTCGCGGAGCAGCTCGATCGTCATCCCGCCGTCCGGCAGCGGATGGACCGGTTCGGGCGCGGGCGGCGCAGGGTCGCCGGACGGCCCGCAGCCGGCGGCCGGAAGAGCAGCGCCGGCGGCGGCGAGGACGGCGACCGTGAAGGCGCCCGCCGTGGCGGCGCGTGCGGGAAGACGTCGCGGAAGACGTTTCATGAGATCAGGCGCTTCGGGCGCCGCCCCCTGCGGCGGTTCATTGTACCGCCTGTTCCGGCCGCACGGGCAGCAAGAGCATCCTGGTTCGAAAGCGGTCAGCCGGGCTCCTCACCGCTCTCGGCGCGACGCGGGGTTCCGCCACGGGCTGCAAGGATCCGAGGATCACCGGTAGCCGAACTCGACGGCCGCCGCGAGGGCGAGCGCTGCGACGACGTACAGCTTGAGCAGCAGGGGCGCGACGAAGGCGACCCAGCGTTGGTACGGGATCCGGGCGAGCGCCAGCATCCCCATCAGCAGCGCGTTGGTCGGGACCAGCATGTTCGTGAAGCCGTCGCCGAACTGGTAGGCGAGCACCGCGGTCTGGCGCGTGACCCCGGTCAGGTCGGCGAGCGGCGCCATGATCGGCATCGTCACGTACGCCTGCCCCGAGCCGGACGGGATGAACAGGTTGCAGACCGTCTGCGCCGCGAGCATGCCGATTGCGGCGGCGTGGGCCGGCAGCGAGCCGAGCGGCGCGGCCAGCCAGTGGACGATCGTGTCGATGACGCGCGCGTCGGCCAGCAGCACCTGGATCGTCCGGGCGAAACCGATGAGGAGCGCGGACGGCGTCATCTCCGCCGCCCCGGCGAGGAACGCGCGCGCCGCCGCGTTCGGCCCGACCCCGCCGGCCAGCGCCGCCAGCAGCCCGATGGCGAGGAATACGGCCGACAACTCGGCCAGATACCAGCCGCGGGCCACCGCGCCGTGGACGAACAGGGCGACTCCGGCGACCAGGATCAGGACGACTCCGGTGCGCCGCCAGGTAAGCGGCAAGCCGGCCGCCGTCTCGAAGCCGTGCGCGTAGTCGACGTCCGCCACGAGGCTCGACCCGGGATCGCGGCGCACGCGCGCGGCGTAACGCAGGACGTGGTGCGTTCCGACCGCCGCGCAGACCAGCAGCAGCCCCCACCGCACCGGTTGGCCGGAGGTCAGCGGGACGCCCGCGACGTCCTGGGCGATCAGCACGGTGAACGGATTGAGCGCCGCGCACGCATAACCGACCCCGGCGCCGGCGTAGACGATCCCGACCGCGACCACGGCGTCGAGCCGCAACGCCAGGCACATCGCCACCAGGATCGGCACGAACGGCAGGTACTCCTCGGCCATGCCGACGGTCGACGAACCGAGCGCGAACAGCCCGACCAGCCCGCCGACGAGCCACGCCGGCCGGGACGCCAGCCGCGAGACGGCTGCGCCGACCGCCGCGTCGACCGCGCCGGTGACCACCACGACGCGGATGACGCCGCCGACGAGGAAGACGAAGAAGATGATTTCCTGCGCCGCCGCCAGGCCGGCGGGAACCGCGGTCAGGAACGCCAGCGGCGGCGGCGGGTCGGCGTCTATCGCGCGGTAGGTTCCTTGCACGACCTGCCGGCCGTCCCGCTCGAACTCGCCGGCCGGGATCGCCCAGCTCGCCGCCTGCGCGAGCACGATCAGCGCGAAGACGAGAACGAGCGAGTCGGGAAAGCGGCGCGGGAACGCGGCCTCGCGAGCAGGCGACAAACTAGGGCCCGCCGTCCAGAGGCGGCTTGAAAAGCCTTCGCATCAGGTCCCGCCGACGCTCGTCCAGGCGGTGCTCCGGAAGCAGCTCGGAGCGCCGGGGCGGGCTACTTCGACGCCGGCGCGGCGGCGGCCTCTTCGGCGCGCGACCCGCGGAGCGCGTTCGGCAGGAAGTAGTTCCCTTCGTGGCACGCATATTCGTACAGCGACCCGTCGAGCGCCGTCATCGGCATCGACGCCGTCCAGGAGCCGGTCCACACGGTCGGGTCGGTCACCGTCACCTGGTAGTCGATCGTGTCGGCGTCGATGCGGGTGAACCGCTCGACGACGTGCAGATGCTCGTCGCCGCCGGAGACGGTGCCGGTCCGCTGCCCGATCCTGTCGTTGAAGTTCGTGCTCTCGACCACCAGCGTGTCGCCGTCCCAGTATCCCCGCGCGTCGCCCAGCCACTGGCGGATCGCCGGGGAGACGGCCGCCCGTCCACCCGGAGCGTCGTCCAGCGGGATGATCCGGGCGTCGTGGATCATCTCGACGACGATCGCCACGTGGTCCGGCGTCTGGAGGATCTGGTAGTTGTGGTTGTAGAACCCCGGCGTCATCGCGCCCGGCATGCCGCGGGTGATGCACCGGTCGTAGGTGTTGAAGTCGGTGTACGTGTCGAAGCTGGCGCCGCCGATCGAGCTGTAGGAGCTCTTCCGGCCGCGCTGCAGCTCCTGCTCGGCCGGCGTCGCCGCCGGCAGCCGGCCGTCGGCCGGCCGCACGATGAGGGACGTCCGCCTGGACAACTCGCCCTGCTCGAGCCAGTAGTCGTTGTAGAAGCCGACCGGGTCGCCGCTCGGGCGATCGTCGCTCAGCCCCGCCTCAGGGTTGCGCAGGGCCCATTCCTCGTCGGTCAGCACTTCCTTGCCGGCCAGATCCTCCGGCCGCTCCAGCGGCGTGGTGGTGGTGTTCGTCCAGACCCCCTGCAGGTCCGGATCGCCCCAGGACGTCACCGGCGGGGACGACGAACCGGCGGCGGCGTCCTGTCCGGCGGCCGGCGGCGGAGCGAGCAGCAGCAGCAGCAGCACGGCGACCGGCGCGAGCAGCATTCCGACAGCGCGATGGCGCATCACGACCTCCTTGTCCGTCACTTCGTCCGTCACCTCGTCACTTGGACCGTCCCGCCGCCTCGAGGACCCGTTCGCCCGCCAGGATGTTCGGCATGCTGTAGTTCCCCTCGTGACAGGCATATTCGTACAGGTCCCCGTCGGTCCTGACGAACGGGAACTCGCCCGAGAAGCTGCGCGTCCACCGCGTCGGGTCCTCTATCGTGAACCGGTAGTCGATGGCGTCGTCGCCGACCCGGGTGAACCGCTCGACGATCCGGATGGTGTCGTCGGTCCGGCCGTTCGACGCCCGCACCTCGATCTCGTCCGCGCCCTGCACCCCCGGCTCGCCTTCCGTCCGCCGGACGTTGGTCGTTTCGACGACGAGCGTGTCGCCCTCCCAGCGTCCGCGCATGTCGCCCAGGTACTGGCGGATGCGCGGCGGGAGGTGAGGCCGGCCGTCGAGCGGGATGATCCGGGTGTCGTGGATCATCTCGACCTGGATCGCCACGTAGTCGGGGGTCTGGAAGATCATGTAGGTGTTGTTGTACGGCCCGGGCATCATCGGCGGGCCGGCGGACCAGACGATGCAGCGGTCGTTGAGCTGGAAGTCCATCCAGGTGTCGGCCTCGCCGCGGGTCAGCCGCTCCTCGGAGCGCCTGGCGGCGTGCCGCGCGTACTCGGGCGTCACGGGCGGGATGCGCCCGTCGGGCGGATCGACGATCAGCGACGTGCGCCCGGTCGGCCGGGTGCCAAAGTCGAGCCAGAAGTTGTTGTAGGCGCCGACGTCGCCGCCGGCCACCGTCTTCTCGGGCGGCGCGTGCAGCAGCCGCTCGTTCCGCTCGACCCGTTCGCGTTCGAGCGCGACGATCTCGTCCTCGGTCAGAAACTCCCGGTCCGCGAGATCGTCCGGGCGCTGCACCGGCGTGATCGTCTTGTTCGTGTAGGTCCCCATCAGGTCCGGATCGCCCCACGGAGTCCGGGGCGCGGTCCAGCCGCCCGCGTCCTGACCGGCGGCGGCCGGCGCCGGGCCGGCGAGCGCTACGGCGATCGACCATGCGACGAGATGCGACTGCTTCATGGCTGCTGCCTCCACCCGCCGATCATACTCCTCCTCGCCAGTCTTGCGGGCGGCTTTCCGCACGCCGTTGCGCCGCCGCCTCGCCCGAGCGCATCAGCGCGAACCGCGTGCTGATCGGGCCGATCATCTCGAAGACGGCGACCGCCGCCAGGACCACGGTGGAGACGACCGGGCCGAACGTGTCGTAGCGCTGCTCGATCGCTATCGTCAGTCCGACCGCCAGTCCCGCCTGCGCCAGCAGCCCGAACCCGAGGAAGTTTCGGACGTTCGGGTCGAGCCGCAGCCACCGCGCCCCGGCGACCGCGCCGACGAACTTGCCCGCCGAACGGCCGGCCACGTAGACCAGCCCGACCGCGCCCATCGCCGGGACCAGCGTCAGATCGAGGTCGGCGCCGGCGATGACGAAGAAGATGGCGTAGAACGGCGGATCGGTGCCGGCCAGCGTCTCGAACAGGCTCCGGCTGCGTGCGGTCAGGTTCACCATGGTCGCTCCCACGGCGAGGCTGGCGACGAGCGGCGAGAGCTCGAGCAGGCGGGAGACGCCGACGCAGAGCAGGATCGAGCCGGCGAGCAGGATCAGCATCTCGCCGGTCTCGCGCACCCGGGTCGACCAGCCGGCCAGCAGCATGCCGACCAGGTACCCCCAGGCGGCCGAACCGGCAAGCTGCCAGATCAGCGGGAAGGCGGCCCGGTGGACGGCGTCGAAGAGCGACGCGCCGCCGAGGCCGGACGCAAGGTCGATCGTCGCGGCGGCGGCGGCGTAGGCGGCGATGCAGAACAGGTTGTTGACGGCGATGATCCCGAGCAGGTTCTCGGTCACCGGCCCGGCGCTGTCGCATTCGCGGATCACCATCAGCGTGGAGGCGGGGGCGGTGGCGATGGCGACCGCCCCGAGCAGCAGGGCGACCTGCCACGGCTGGCCCAGGACCAGGACGCCGGCCGTGACCAGCGCCGCCGCCAGCACCGATTCGATCAGCGTGAGCTGAAGGAACTGCCGGCCGAGGCGGCGGAACCGCGAGAACTCGAAGACCGATCCGATCGAGAACAGGATCAGCCCGAGCGCCACCTCGCTCAGCACTTCGAGCGCGAGCAGGTTCTCGGCCGACACCCAACCGAGGATCGACGGGCCGAGCGCGATGCCGGCCAGGATGTACCCGGTGACTTCCGGTATCCGCACCACCTTGACCAGGTGTCCGGCCAGCAGCGCCAGCAGCAGGATGAGGCCGAGCGAGGTCAGCTCGTCCATGGCGGGTCACGGCAGGAGGAGACCGAGGCGGCGGCCGGCCCGCTCCAGCTCGACGAACGCCGGCGCGGCGCGCTCGGACGACAGCAGGCTGCGCGCCTCGTCGGCGGCGGCGACCTCGGCGCCGTCGATCCGCAGCAGCCGGTCCCCGGGGCGGATGCCGGCGGCGGCCGCCCGGCTGCCGGGAGCGACCGCGTCCACGGCCAGACCGGCGGGCGGAGGCGCCCAGACCAGGCCGGCGGCGTCCGGGCGGGACGCCGGGGAACCGGCGTCGGCCGACGCGCCCGGCATCGGGACGTTGACCACGTCGCCGCCCCGGTCCACGGTCAGCACGAACGCGACGTTCGCGGCCGCGCCGGCGATCGGTTCGAGTTGCGCCACGTCCGTGACCGGCGCCGCGTTGACGGCGAGCAGGACGTCGCCGGGGGCGACGCCGGCGGCGTCCGCCGGCCGGCCGGTCCACACCTCGCGCACGAGAAGCCTCGGCCGCCGGCCGAAATGGTCCTGTTCCGCTTCGGTCATCGGCTCCAGCCGGAGCCCGTACCGCGCGGCGAGCCGTCCGGCGATCGACTGCCCGTCGCGCAGCAGCGCCGCGATCCCGTCCACGACGACGGCGGCGAAGCGATCGGCGCACGGGATGACGACGGCCATCAGGCCGCCGTCGAGGTCGAACACCCCCCCGCCGGCCATCTCCCGGGTCCAGGTCACGCTCGAGAGCAGCTCGTCGACGAGCCGCCCGCCGCACCGCACCGGCGCGGCGCCGAGGAAGTGCGCCGGCGTGAAGTGCACCTGCCGGCCGCGCCGCCACACGGCGAGCGCCCACTCGCCGCGGCCGAGGCCCGCCGCCGCGCGCGGCCGGGGCGGGCTGAGCCCTTCCACGGGCGACATGCGGAGCGCGGCGACAGGCAGGTCCGGACCGGCCGTCACCGAGGCGACGCCGACGTCGCCGGCCGGCGTCGAAAGGATGGCGGCGTCGGGAAAACGCCGCTCGGTGCGCCCGGTCACCACCAGGTCCGGCTCCCAGACGATGCCGCTGCGCCCGAGGCCGGGCAGGCCTACGACGCTCACCTCCACGTCGTCCGCCACCGCCGCGAAGTACTCGGCCATGGCGTCGATCGCCCGGCGTTGCGACAGGCGGGCCAGACGGCCGAGCTCGGCCTGCGACGGCCCCGGCCGCGGCTCGTCGGTCGTGGCGGGCCCGGGGCGCAGCAAGCCGCCCACGACCAGGATCCCGGCGGCCACGGCGGCCAGGGTCACGAGGTACCGGCGGTCGATCGGGTCCACAAGAGGAGGAAGGAACGCAGGGGGCGGAGCCGATCCGCGCCGGCGGCGGCCCTCCGCGAAGCAGGACGGCCCCGGCTGAAACCGGAAAAGACTGCGGCGCGCCTTCGGACTATCTGCCGGGCTGCTCCGTCGCCGCGTCCACGGCGCGCGACCCGCTCAGAATGTTGGTCATGCCGTAGTTGCCTTCATGGCACGCGTACTCGACCAGCTCGTACTGGCTGTCGTCCTTCTCGAATCTGAACATCGCGGTCCACGGCCTCGTCCAGACCTTCGGATCGTCGATGGTGAACCGGTACTCGAGCATGCCGGGACCGATGCGCGTGTACCGCTCGGTCAGCTTGAGGTCCTCGGTGGACCCCCGGTACGACGCGCGGCCGTTGAAGTTGGTCGTCTCTATGACGAGCGTGTCGCCCTCCCACCGGCCCTGCGGGACGCCCAGCCAGAGCTTGAGGTCCGGCCCGGCGGCCGGCCGCGGCGTGGTCGGAACGAGCCGCGTCTCGTGGATCATCTCCTTCGTGATCGCGACGTATCCCGGCCCCTGCGCAATCTGCAGTCCGTTGTTGTAGACCGACGGCATCATCATCGACGGCAGGCCGCGCGTGATGCACCGGACGTACGGCGTCAGGTCTTCGGGGCCCGCCGACGGCCCGCGCGTGTACGCCCGCAACTCCATTTCGGTCTTCCTGGCCAGCTCCTCGCCTTCCGGCGTCAGCGGCGGGATCCGGCCGTCGGGCGGATCGATCACCATCGCCACCTGCGTGGAGACCGCGGCGTTCCCGTAGCCGAGCGTCGTGTCGCGCCACTCCCGGTCGTACCCCCAGATGCTGCCCAGCGTCCCGCCTTCGCGCCGCGCCACCGCCTCCTCGACGGTCAGCTCGTCCCCCGCGACGTCGTCGGGACGCTCGAGCGGGATGCCGTGCGAGGAGTTGCTGGTCCAGATCCCTTGCAGGTCCGGCTCGCCCCAGGACGTCCGGGGCGCTTCGTACGGTCCCTGGTCCATGGCGACCACCGGGGTCAGGTCGACCTCGACGCCGGCGAATCCGGTCTCCACCACCTCGATGCGCACGTTGTCCGGACCGGCGACGAACGCCTGCCGCGCCGAGGTGCGGCCGTTCTCCGGGACGATCGGCTCCTGCCGGAACCGGACGCCCTGCCCGCGCATCTCCGCCGCCGCCGCGTCGAGGTCGGAGACCATGAAGCCGAGATGGTCGATGGCGCGCCCTTCGGTGGTGGCCGGCGTGCTCCCTTCGGGATGCGCGGAAACCAGGAGCCAGACGTCGTCGAACAGCAGGCCGTCCAGCATCCCCCGTAGCGAGGCCGGCGCGCCGCCCATCACGTCGCGGTACCAGCCCAGCGTCGCTTCCGGGTCGGTGGCGCTGAGGTGGACGTGGTGGAAGCCGAGATGCTCGTGGTCCTCCACCAGCTCGATCCGGGTGCCCCACGGATCGAAGATGAAGGCGATCTTGAACAGGCCGGGGACGTCGCGCACCATCGAGCCGTCTTCGAACCGCTGCAGCCGGATCCCCGAGCCGCGGACGCCGATCGACTCGAACTCGGCCATCTTGGCCGTCAGGTCGGGAAACGAGAAGCCGATGTGGTTGACGCCGGTGCCCTGCGTGCCTCCCGTCGTCGCCTGCGGGACGAAGACGATCTCCACGCCGCCGCAGTCCGCGGCGTCGTCCCGGTCGGCGAGCGGCTCGCAGCCCATGTGATCGGAATACCACTCGACCCCTTTCGCGGGACTCGACGTCGTGATGTGGACGTGGTGGTAGTCGGCCGCCCGGACCGACGCCGGCGCCAGGATGAGCGTCACTGCCGTCAGCAGCGCGAGAGCGACACGGTTCCAGGTCATGGCGTGATTCCTCCTCGGATGACGCGGCCCGCGGGCCGCCGGCACTCGTGCCCCGAAGGATATCAGAGACGCGGCGTCAGCGTTGCTCCGGCGGCGGCGCGCACGCCGCCGCGGCCTCCCGCCGCATCACCTGCGCCCGGTGCAGCAGCACGTACAGGTCGGCGAGCCGCGGCAGCTCCGGATGCAGGCGGCGCACGAAGTCGCGCGGCTCGACGCCGGTCATTCTCCGATGGTGAACGGCACGGACGCAAGGACGTCGTCCCAGACGAGCGCCAGCCGTCCCCCGGCGTCGCTCACGTCGAGGAACTGCCAGGACAACTGATCGAACGAGCGGGAGGCGGTCTCGCGCCGCATCGGCATCCGGACGACGTCCCTGTCCGGCGTGTAGTAGTACGCGCCCCAGAGCGCCGCCTTGTTCTCGTAGTCGTACCGCTGCTGCGCCGGCCAGGTCGAGACGATGAACGTCCAGGGATCGGTCGCCAGGTCGATGAAGACGGTGTACTCGCCGGGCGGGATGGCCTGCGTCCCGAAGACCAGCGGCGCTTCGGTCAGAAGCTGCGTGGAGGCGTTGGCGCCGGCGCGCCAGACGGGAGCGCCGTCGCTGAGCCATTCGGCGTAGTCGGACGGACCGAACAGGTCGCGCCCGCGCTTGATCGGGCGGCCGTAGCGGATCTCGATCCAGCGCCCCCCGACGTACCCTTCCCGCTCGTCGTGCCGCCCGCCCACCTGCGTGGCCGACCGCCCCGGCGGACTCGCCGCCCGCCGTTCCTGCGCAAGCGCGGCGACGCCGCTGCCGGCGAGCCAAACGGCCCCGAAAACCCCGACGCCCCCGAGGACCCGAACGGCGCTCCGGACGCCGGCGATGATCCGCATGGGAGCAAGATAGCGCCATCGCGCCCGGAAAGCCATCGGCGCGCGGAGCGCTCGGGCTGTTCAGGGCTTGCCGAGGGAGCCGCGTTCGACCGGCGTGTCGGGCAGCCGGCCCCACAGGTTCCACGAGGCGTCGAAGCTGCGGACGCGGGGGTAGCCGAGCAGCTGCGTCAGCACGAACCAGGTGTGGGCCGACCGGATTCCGATCGCGCAGTAGGTGATCGTTCCCTTGTCGGCGGTGACGCCCCGGCCCGCGTACAGGGCCGCCAGCTCGTCCGCCGGCTTGAACGTCCCGTCCGCGGCGAGAGCATCCTCGTAGTGGATGTGGGTCGCCCCGGGGATGTGGCCGGCCCGCTCGGCGCCCTGGGGCGGTTCGAACATGAACCGTTCACCGCGGTATTCCTCGGGCGTGCGGACGTCCAGCAGGACCTGATCCGCCGCGCCCACTGCGGTCCGGACCCGAGCCTCGAGGGCGCGCAGGTCCGGATCAGGGGCGCGGGCGCGATAGGCGGCGGCGGAGACGGTCGGCTCCTCGGTCGTCAGCGCGTGTCCGTCGACGACCCACTTCCTGCGCCCGCCATTGAGGACGCGCACGTCGGCGTGGCCGACGGATCGGAGAAACCAGAACACCCACGGCGCCATGGCGCCGTGGTCGCTGCAGGCGACGACGGTGGTGTCGTTGGCGATGCCCGAACGGCCGCAGAGCGCCTCCACCGACTCCTTGTCGAAATTGACGCTCCAGTCCGGCTTGAGCAGGGTCCCGGGACCGCTCCAGAACACCGCCCCGGGGATGTGGCCCGACTGGTGCGGCGCCGGGTCGAAATGCGCGTCCACGATGCGCACCCGCGGATCGTTCAGATGGGCGGCGACCCAGTCGGTTTCAACCAGGGCTTCGGGGTGGGCGTACGCTTTCGTCATCGAAGTCGCCGGTCAGCAGCCCGTGGTGAAAATCCCCGCTGCATTCGAGCAGCGATGCATCCCGCCTGACGGCGTTGTTCGTCGGTTGCGTATGCCCAATATGCGCCCTCCTCACGCCTTGTCAGGCGGGCGCCTCGCCGCTCTCGGTGCGACGCGGGATTCCACCACGGGCTGTCAGGGCCAGAGCCGGCCGTCGGCGACCGCGGCGGCGAAGCGGACAGCGGGCCAGATCTCGACGCCATCGCTGGAAACGAACGACCGGCGGCCAGTGTACACCAGCAGGCGGCGCACAAGCCGGGGCAGCGTCCGGACGGCGCGCAGGCCTTTCAGGAGGCCGGTGTGATACCGCGCGGTCGACTTGACCTCGATGGCCAGCATCTCCCGCCCCCGCCGCAGGAGCAGATCGACTTCGGTGCCGGTCTGGTGCGGCGCCCAGTACCACATCTCGTCATAAAGTTCCTGCCCGGCGGCATGGGCGCGCAGCGTCGTGACCACCCAGCTTTCGAGCAGCGCCCCGCGTTCTTCGGCCGCCACGGCTCCGAGCTGGCGCTTCACGGCGCGCACGACTCCCGGGTCCACCCAGTACAACTTCGGCAACTTCCTCTCCCGCACGCGCACGTTCGCTTCGTACGCCGGAAGGCGGTGGACAAGCAAGGTGTCCTCCAGGATCTCGAGGTAGCCCTGCACCGTCGTGCGGGCGACCCCCGCATCGCGCGCGATCCCCGCGACGTTGACGATCTGCCCGTTGAACAGCGCCGCCACCGGCAGAAAACGGGCGAAGCCGGGGAGGTTGCGGACCAGGGCTTCGGCCCGGATTTCCTCCTTGAGGTAGAGTTGAACGTACGCTTCGAGCACCGTGTGCGGCGCGGCGCTCGTCCAGACGAGCGGGACCGACCCGTGGCGCAGCACCCGGTCGAGATCGAACTCCGCATCCAGCTCCGCGGCGGTCAGGGGGAGCATGGTCTTCCTGAGCGCCCGGCCGGCCAGCAGGTTGGTTCCGGCGGTCTTGAGCTTGCGGGCGCTCGATCCGAGCAGCGCAAAGCGCAGGCGCCGCGTTTCGATCAGCCGGTGGACTTCGTTGAGCAGCGCCGGCAGCCGCTGCACTTCGTCGACCACGACCCAATCCGCCGGCGCAAGATGCCCGATAGACTGGGCGAAGAGCGACGGGTCCGCCAGCAGGTCCTGGTACAGGCGCTCGTCGAGAAGGTCCACGTACTCGGCGCCCGGCAGCGCCGCGCGCGCCCAGGCGCTCTTGCCGACGCCGCGCATCCCGAACAGGAAGAAGCTCTGTTCCGGCGGTTCGATCAGGCGGTCGTACCAGCGGCCGAAGCTGGAAATCATGTCGTCGCAATTACAGGAAAAGTGACGACATGATAGCATCGCCGCCCGCGAGCGTGATGTAAGCTCCCGCAAACGGCCAGCGCGGCCGCCAGACCATGACGCCCTTTCGCTTCCGGCCGGCGTTCCGTGTCCCGCTGGCGCTTGCCGGCGCGGCGCTGTTCGCCGGCGCAGCGCCGGCGGACGCCCAGCGGCCGCTGGCGTCGACCGACGCGCAGCGCGGCGTCGAGGCGAACCCGTTCGACACGGCGGACGACGTCGAGGCCGGCAGGTCGCACTTCGCGTCCCGCTGCGCGAACTGTCACGGCGCCGACGGCCGCGGCGACCGCGGCCCCGACCTCACGCGCGACGTCTACCGCCACGGCGACAGCGACCGGGCGATCTTCATGAACGTCCTCGGCGGCATTCCGGGCACGGGGATGCCGTCAGTCCGCCTGTCGGACAAGGAGATGTGGCAGATCGTCGCCTACGTGCGGTCGTTGCGCGGTCCGGCGGAAGCGGCTTCCTCGGGCGACCCGGCCGCCGGCCGCGAATCTTTCGCGCGCCACGACTGCGGGCGCTGCCATTTCGTCGACGGCGCCGGCGGCCGTCTGGGCCCGGACCTGAGCGCCGTGGGATGGCGGCGGCCGCCGGCGCATCTGCGCGCCTCCATCGTCGACCCCGGCGGCGACGTAGAAGACGACTACCGGCAGATCCGCGTCACCGACCGGGCGGGCGCGACGACCGTGGGGGTGCTGCGGAACGAGGACGCCTGGTCGCTCCTGCTGCTCGACACCGAGGGCCGGTTGCGCGCGTTCTCGAAGGCGGATCTCCGGACCCTCGACAGGCCCGACGCATCCCTGATGCCCAGCTTCGACGGCCGCCTTGACGAGCCGGAGCTCGACGACCTCGTGGCGTACCTGTCCTCCCTGAGGCGAAGATGACGCCGAACCGACGGTTGCGACCCGCGTGCGCCGCGCTCATCGTGACGGCGGCCATGGCCGGACCGGGCGCCCGGAGCGGCCCGGTCACCTACGACCGGCTGGTTCGAGCCGACGACGAGCCGGGCAACTGGCTGATGCACTCCGGGCAGTACCACAGCCAGCGGTTCAGCCGCCTGGACCGGATCGACCGCGCCAACGTCGGCCGGCTCGGCCTGGCGTGGGTCCGGCAGCTCCCGACGCTCGGCCAGGTGCAGACCTCGCCGCTCGTCGTGGACGGCGTCATGTATCTCACGACCCCCGAGAACGAGGTGTTCGCGCTCGACGCCGCCACCGGGCACGTGTTCTGGAGCTACCGGCACGATCTCGCCGACACCCTGACGCTCTGCTGCGGCAAGCAGAGCCGCGGGGTGGCCATGCTGGAAGACCGGCTGTACATGACCACGATGGACGCGCACCTGATCGCGCTCGACGCCGCCACCGGGCACGAGGTCTGGGACCGGCGGATCGCCGATCACCTGGCCGGCTACAGCATGACGGCGGCGCCGCTCGTCGTGAAGGACCTGGTGGTGACCGGCGTCGGGGGCGGCGAGTACGGCATCCGCGGCTGGGTCGACGCCTACGACGCCGCGACGGGCGAGCGGCGCTGGCGGGCGTACACCATCCCGGGGCCGGGCGAGCCGGGGCACGACACGTGGGCGGGCGACTCGTGGCGCACCGGCGGCGCTTCGACCTGGATGACCGGGTCGTACGACCCGGCGCTGAACCTGATCTACTGGGGGGTCGGCAACCCGGGGCCGGACTGGAACGGCGAGACGCGCGAGGGCGACAACCTGTACTCGGACAGCGTCATCGCCATCGACGCCGACACCGGGGAGATCGAGTGGCACTTCCAGTTCACGCCCCACGACGTCCACGACTGGGACGCGTGCCAGATCCCGGTGCTCGTCGACATGGAGCTGGACGGGCGTCCGCGGAAGCTGATGCTGTGGGCCAACCGCAACGGGTTCTTCTACGTGCTCGACCGCGAGACCGGCCGGTTCCTGCTCGCCAGGGAGTACGCCAGGCAGACCTGGGCGCAGGGGATCGACGACAGCGGCCGGCCGATCCGCGCGCCCGACATGGAGCCTACGCCGGAGGGCCGGCTGGTCTTTCCGGACGTGAACGGCGCCTCCAACTGGTGGTCGCCCTCGTACAGCCCCCTCACCGGCCTGTTCTACACGATGGCGTACGACGGCGGAGCCACCTACTATTCGGCCGAGGCGGAGTACGAGCCGGGCAAGCTGTTCGTCGGGGGCGGCTACGAGCGGACGGCGCCGGTCGATACGTACGTGAGCGCGGTGCGCGCGATAGATCCGCGGACCGGCGAACGCGCATGGGAGCGCCGCGTCCAGCCGAAGTCGATGTCGGGCGTGCTCGCGACGGCGGGGCAACTGGTTTTCGCCGGCACCGTCGCCGGCAACTTCATCGCCCTTGACGCCGAGACCGGCGAAGTCCTCTGGCGCAAGGCGCTGGGCGGAGAGGTGATCGCCGCGCCGATCACCTATCTGGCGAACGGCCGGCAGCAGGTGACGATCGCCGCCGGAAACGCCCTCTTCACGTTCAAGACAGACGACTGACGTCGTCCCGCCATGCGCGCCGCACCCCTCGCCGCCCGAACGCGGGCGGTCGCCGCGGCCGTCTTCGCAGCGGCCGTCGCGGCCGCAACGCCGGCGGCCCAGGAGCCGTCGTTGTGGCTTCACGTCCGGGTCGAAGCGGACGGCGGCGAGACCGGCGGCCTGGACCTGCCGGTCGGCACGGTCAGCGCGCTCCTCGGGATGACGCCGGACGCGACGATCGAAGACGGCCAGTTGCAGGTGGACGACGAATACCGCGCGGCGCTGAACGTCCTCCGGCTGGCGTGGGAGCAACTCCGGGCCGCGGGCGACGGCGAGCCGATCACCTTCCGCCGCGAGGACGCGCTGGTCCGCGCGGCGCGGGTCGGCTCGCGGGTCGAACTGTTCGTCGAAGACGGCGGAAGGACCGCGGAAGGCGACCTTCCGGCGGCGGTCGTGGACGCCCTGTTGTCCGGCGACGGACAGGCGTTGAACATCGACGCGGCGCTGGAGGCGCTGAGCGCGCGGCCCGGAGAGAGCATCCGCGTCACCGAGCCGGATCGGCGGATCCGCATCTGGGTCGACGCGGCGGCCGAACCGCCGCGCTGATCGACCGTCTCCCGCCGGCCGCGCCGTCGATACAGGATCGATCAGGTAGGATAGAGCGCGATGCCGGGGCGCGGCGCCGCGGGCGACGGCGGTCACGCGCGCTGGATGCGCGCCGCCTGCGAGCAGGCTGTCCTCGCTCTGGAGGCGGAGGAGGTTCCCGTCGGCGCGGTGGTCGTGCGCGGCGATCGACTGATCGGCGCCGGGTTCAATCAGCCGATCCGGTCGGACGACCCGACGGCGCACGCCGAGATCGTCGCGTTGCGGGCCGCCGCGCGCGCGGCGGGCAACTACCGCTTGACCGGCGCGGCGTTGTACGTCACGGTGGAGCCGTGCCTGATGTGCGCCGGCGCGCTGGCGCACGCGCGGATCGCCACGCTGGTGTACGGCGCCGCGGAGCCCCGGTCGGGCGCGGTCCGTTCCGCGATGCGCGCGCTCGACCATCCGGCGCTCAACCACCGGGTGGCCGTGGTCGGCGAGGTGCTCGAAGCCGAGTGCCGGGAGTTGATGCAGGCGTTCTTCAGGCGCCGGCGGCCGGCCGGCCGCCGGCATGGACAGCCCGTGGTGGAACCCCGCGTCGTACCGAGAGCGGCGAGACGCCCGGCTGACAAGGCGTGAGGAGGGCGCATATTGGGCATACGCAACCGACGAACAACGCCGTCAGGCGGGATGCATCGCTGCTCGAATGCAGCGGGGACCTCCGCCACGGGCTGTAGAGGGGCAACGGCCCGGTCAAGCGGGACGGAACGTTTCGGAGAGGTACCGAAGTGGTCATAACGGGGGCGCCTCGAAAGCGTCTTGGCGGGCTGATTACTCGCCACGTGGGTTCGAATCCCACCCTCTCCGCCATACTGTTCGCCGGCCGCGCGCATCCCGCGCTCACGATTCCCGGCGCCGGCGGATGAAGGGGCTGATCCTCAGCGGCGGCAAGGGCGCGCGCCTCCGGCCGCTCACCTTCACCAGAGCGAAGCAGCTCGTGCCGGTCGCCAACAAGCCGGTGCTCTTCTACGGGATCGAGACGCTGGCCGCCGCCGGCATCCGCGACGTCGGGATCGTCGTCGGCGATACGCGCGCCGAAATCGAAGCGGCGGTCGGCGACGGCGGCCGATGGGGCGTCAGCGTCACCTACCTGCCCCAGGACGCGCCGCGCGGCCTCGCGCACGCGGTCCTGATCGCCGAGCCGTTCCTCGGCGCCGAGCCGTTCGTGATGTACCTCGGCGACAACCTGCTGGCGCAGGGGATAGTGCCGTTGGTCGAAGAGTTCGCGGCGGCGCGGCCCGCCGCCCAGATCCTGCTGACCCCGGTGTCCCACCCCGAGCGGTACGGCGTCGCGGAAACCGAGGGCGACCGCGTGGTGCGGCTCGTCGAGAAGCCGAAGGCGCCGAAGAGCAACCTGGCGCTGGTCGGCGTCTACATGTTCGGCCCGGAGGTGTTCGCATCGGTCCGGCGCATCGCGCCGAGCGGCCGGGGCGAGCTCGAGATCACGGACGCCATCCAGGATCTGATCGACCGCGGCCTCGAGGTCCGCCGGCATGTCGTCGACGGATGGTGGAAGGACACCGGCCGCGTCGAGGACATGCTGGAAGCCAACCGCCTGATCCTCGACACGCTCGCGCCGCGGATCGACGGCGCGGTGGACGACGCGTCGCGCCTCGAAGGCAAGGTGGTCGTCGAAGCAGGCGCCGTCATCACCCGATCGGTCGTCCGCGGGCCGGTCATCATCGGGCGCAACGCGCGGCTCAGCGACGCCTACGTCGGGCCGTTCACCGCCGTCATGGGCGACGTCGAGATCGACGGCGCGGAGGTGGAGCACAGCATCGTGATGGAAGGCAGCCGGATCACCGGCCTCGCGGAGCGCGTGACCGACAGCCTCATCGGCCGCCACGTCACCATCGCCCGCCAGCCCGGCAAGCCGGCCGCGTTACGGTTCATGCTGGGCGACCGCTCGGAGGTCGGCATCCGCTGATGGAAAGCACCTGCTCGTGACGGAGCCCGCCAAGTACTCGCCGACCGCAGCGCGCGACCTGATCGACGGCGTGCGGACGAAGACGCTGCGCCTGATCCCCGACGAGCGGGGGTGGCTGATGGAGATCCTGCGCGTCGACGACGCGCTCTTCGACCGGTTCGGCCAGATCTACGTCTCCGGCACCTACCCCGGCGTGGTCAAGGCGTGGCACTACCACGAGCGTCAGATCGACCATTTCGCCTGCGTCGCCGGCATGATCAAGCTGGTGCTGATCGACACGCGCGACGGGTCGCCGACCCGGGACCGCGTCAACGAATTCTTCATCGGCTCCCAGAATCCTGTGCTGGTCCGGATTCCGAACCTCGTGCACCACGGATGGAAGTGCATCAGCTGCGAGCCGTCGCTGGTCGTCAACGTGCCGACCGAGCCGTACCGGTACGACGACCCCGACGAATACCGCCTTGCGCCGCACGGCGCGCTGCCGTACGACTGGGCGCGGAAGGATGGTTGACCTCCTCGTCACCGGCGGCGCCGGCTTCATCGGCAACAACTTCGTCCGGTTCGCCCTCGACGCCCACCCGGACTGGCGCGTCACGACGCTCGACAAGCTGACGTACTCGGGCCGGCTCGAGAACCTGCGCGACCTCGACGGCCATCCGCGCCACCGGTTCGTCCAGGGGGACGTCGCCGATGCGGCCGTCGCCGGCCCGCTGGCGCGCGAGGCGGCCGTCATCGTTCATTTCGCCGCGGAGACGCACGTAGACCGCTCGCTGCAGGATGCCGGCGCCTTCATCCGGACTGACGTCCACGGCACGTACGTGCTGCTCGACGCGGCCCGCGCGGCGCCGAACCTGCGGCGCTTCGTGCAGATTTCGACCGACGAGGTGTACGGCGACGTCCCGAGCGGCGCGAGCCGCGAGGACGACGAGTTCCGCCCTCGCAACCCGTACGCGGCGAGCAAGGCCGGAGCGGACCGACTCGCCTACAGTTTCTGGGCGGCCTACGGCCTTCCGGTGGTCATCGCCAGGGCCTCGAACACCTACGGGCGCCGCCAGTATCCGGAGAAGCTCATCCCCTTGTTCGTCACCAACGCCATCGACCGCCGGCCGCTTCCGCTCTACGGCGACGGCCTCAACGTCCGCGACTGGCTGCACGTGGACGACCACTGCCGGGCGATCGACCTGCTGATCGATCGGGGCCGGCCGGGCGAGGCGTACAACGTCGGCGGCGGCAACACCGTGAGCAACCTCGATCTCACGCACCGGATCCTGCGCGCGCTCGACCGCCCGGCCGCGCTCGTCACCCCGGTGGCGGACCGTCCGGGCCACGACCGCCGCTATCACCTCGACGCCGCGAAGCTGCGCGCGCTCGGCTGGACGCCTCGGACCGGCTTCGACGACGGCCTGCAATCGACGATCGACTGGTACGTGCGGAACGAAGCGTGGTGGCGGCCGATCAAGGACGACGACGCCGGCTATCGCGCCTATTACGAACGGCAGTACGCCGGTCTCGAGCGCTGATCGCCGATCGTCGCGCGCGGCTCACCGATGGACCGGCCGCGCGTCCACGTCGGTGAAGTCGACCACCATCAGGTCGACCGTGAAGAGGCGGACGCGGCGCTCCGCGCACACTTGCCGGAGCGCTTCGACGGACGACGGGCTGCCGGCGCGCGCCGCGCCGACCGCCACGGCGTCCACGCCGCCGCTCCGCACCAGCTCCAGGAGCCGGCTCCGGTCGCCGAGCATGCGTCGGCCCGGTATGCGCCGCCACTGGCGCGGCGCGTCGTCGAAGTGGCCGACCAGACGATAACGTGCGCGGGACCGCGCGAGGAACTCGCCGAACGCGCCCTGCTCATGCTCGCTCAAGCCGTAGACGGCGAGCCGCTCGCCGCTCCGCCGCCGCCGTTCGATGCTCTCGCCGATCAGGCGGAACGAGGTCCGGGTCGCGACGAGCGCCCCGAGCAGGATGACGCCGTTGATGACGAACACCGTTCGTGAGTAGCCGGAAAACCGGTGCACGTAGAGGATGACGAGTTGCGCCGCGATCGTGCCGCCGACGACCGCACGCGTGAAGGCCGCCGCGTCCATCACGTCGAAGCGCCACCAGGTCCGATCGTACGCGCCGGCGATCCGCAGCGCGATCAGCTGGCACGCGATGACGATCGGCAGCGACCGGAGAAAGTACTGGAAGTTCGCGTCGAAGGAGGCCCCCTCGAAACGCAGCCGGTACGCTGCGTAGTACGCCGTCGCGACCACGCAGAGATCGAGCAGGATCGCGGCGCCCTGCCGGACCGCGGCGGGCGCGCTCAAGCCCGGCGACGCCGGAACCGGGGACTCCGGCCGCCCGGCCGCGCCGAACGCTCCTGCAGGACCGACGTGGGCGAGGTATCCGCCGACGATCGCGGCGCCTATCCCGCAAGCGGTCACCAGCAGGATCGACCAGCTTCCGTCCAGCACGGTCACGGCCCAACCGACGCCGCCGGACACCGCCGCCATCGCCCAGAGAACGGCCACGGCCTGGCGCTCGGACAGGCCGGCGGCCACCAGGCGATGCGAAGCGTGGTCGTATCCGCCCAGCAGCACGGACCGGGCGCTGAGCAGGCGGGTGCACGTCACCAGTGCGGTGTCGAGAATCGGCGCCAGCAGCACCAGCAGCGGCGCCGCCGCGGCGGCGAACGGCGGCAGCCGTCCCACCGCCGCGCCGCTCCACTCCAGCGTCACGCTCGCGAAGCTGAAGCCGAAGAACAGGGCGCCGGCGTCGCCCATGAAGATCGACGCCGGACGCCGGTTGTAGACGAGGAATCCGGCGGCCGCGCCCATGAGCAGGGCAAGGAGCTGCACGTCGCCCAACGCCGCCGCGTCCGGGTCGGCGGACAGCAGGACGCCGATCCAGGCCGCGCCCGCGATCAGCGCCACCCCGGCGCACAACCCGTCCATGTTGTCCAGCAGGTTGAATGCGTTCGTGACGCCGACGATCCAGAACAGGGCGATGACGGTGTCGACTGCGGGCGATCCGGTCCAGTGCAACCCGTCGCCCAGCAGGACGAACGCGGCCGCCACGGCGATCTGCGCCACCAGTTTGGTCGTCGGATTCAGCGCCCTGAGGTCGTCGACGAGGCCGAGGACGAATATCGCGGCGGCGCAGCCCGCCACCACCGGGCGGTCCGGCGCGCCCTGCAGGATCAGCAACCCGATCGCAACGGCGCCGAAGATGCCCATGCCGCCCAGCAGCGGCACCGACCCGCGGTGCCAGCGATCGGCGGTGGCGTGCGACAGATAGCCGTAGCGGCGACCGAACCACCGGCACGCCGGCACGAGCGCCAGCGCGAGCGCGGCGGCCGTCGCGAACGGGATCAGGACGTGATGCAGCACGGTCAGTTCATCTCGGTGCGACGCGAGGCTCCACCACGGGCTGTCAGGCGCCCCAGCTTCCAGGCGCACCGCAGGCGGAGCGCCGTCCAGGCCAGCCAGCGCTTCGGACTCCACCGGCCGCGCGCGACGTGCGTAGCGTAGTAGATGAACGCGCTCTCGTGGAACGCGCGCGCCGCCGAACGGGGATCCTTCCGGCTCGACGCGCCGGCCGCATGCCGCACTCGGGCTTCGGGAACGTAGCGCACGTGCCAGCCGGCCTCCCGGAGGCGGCGGCAGAGGTCGGCGTCCTCCCAGTACAGGAAGTAACGTTCGTCGAACCCGCCGACCGCGTCGAAGGCGCGCCGCCGCAGGAGCATGCAGGCGCCGGACACCCAGTCGACCACCGCGCCGTTGCGGCCCGCCGCCGCCAGCGCCGTGTCGCGGACGTTCCGGCGCGCCGGCCGGGAGCGGGGCAACAGCCGCGTCAGCACGGACGACCGCCCGAACATCCCCGTCCAGACGTCGGGATCGCCCCTGGCGCTGCCCTGAAGCGCGCCGTCGTCGTCGAGCACCTGCGGTCCGGCCGCCGCGCAGCCGTCGTGCCTGCGCAGCGCGGCGGCGAGCGTCTCCACGGCTCCCGATTCGATGCGGCAGTCGGGGTTGAGCGCCAGCACCAGGTCGCCCTCGGTCGCCGCCGCCGCCTGATTGACGGCCGCGCCGTATCCCCGGTTCCGAACGTTCCGAATCAGCCGGCAGGCGGCTCCATGCCGTTCGGCGCACCGCTCGCTGCCGTCCGACGACCCGTTGTCGACGACCGTGACGTCCCAGTCGCCGCCCTGCGCGTGCGCGTGGAGCGCGTCCAGACATGCCTGCAGGTGGGACCCGCTGTTCCAGTTGACGACGACGGCCGAAACGGACGGATGCATGTCGGCTCGTACAAGTCTACCGGCCGGGGCCGCCGATTCTTGACGATCCCCGCACAACGCCGTTATCGTTGAACGATCCTTTGCAGCCCGTGGTGAAAGTCCCCGCTGCATTCGAGCGGCGATGCATCCCGCCTGACGGCGTTGTTCGTCGGTTGCGTATGCCCAATATGCGCCCTCCTCACGCCTTGTCAGCCGGGCGCCTCGCCGCTCTCGGCGCCCCGCGGGGTTCCACCACGGGCTGCTTGCCGAACGTGAGCGGCCACCCGTCCGCGGATTCCCTCGCGCCCGGCGCCGCATCGCCGGCCGGCGGCCACGCACTGCCATCGTGAACGCGCTCATCACCGGCGGCGCCGGTTTCATCGGCTCGCATCTTGCGGATCGTCTTCTCGACGACGGACACGCCGTTCACGTCGTCGACGACCTGTCGACCGGAACGCTCGCCAACGTCGAGCACCTCCGCTCGCATCCGGGCTTCAGCGTCACGGTGGATTCGATCTTCAACGAAGCGATGCTGGCGGAGCGCGTCGACCGGTGCGACACGGTATTCCATCTCGCCGCGGCGGTGGGCGTCCGGCTGGTCGTGGACAAGCCCGTGCGCGCCATCGAGACCAACGTCCACGGCGCCGAGATCGTGCTGCGGAGCGCCAGCCGGAAGGGCAAGGCCGTGGTGATCGCCTCGACGTCGGAGGTGTACGGCAAGCGTGCGGACGCGCCGTTCAGCGAAGCGTCGGACCTGCTGCTCGGCTCACCGCATTACAGCCGGTGGGGATATGCCTGCAGCAAGGCGCTCGACGAGTTCCTGGGGCTGGGGTACTGGAAGGAGCGGCGACTCCCGGTCGTCATCGTGCGGCTCTTCAACACGGTCGGACCGCGCCAGACCGGCCGGTACGGGATGGTGGTCCCCACGTTCGTGGATCAGGCGCTCGCCGGCGAGCCGCTGACCGTGTTCGGAGACGGAACCCAGACGCGCAGCTTCGCCGACGTCGGCGACGTGGCCCGCGCGATCGCCGGACTCGCGGGCGAGCCGCGCGCTGCCGGGGACGTGTTCAACGTCGGGAACCCGGAAGAGATCTCGATCCGCGCGCTCGCCGAACTGGTGAAGGAAGTCACCGGCAGCCGTTCCGACGTCCTGACCGTTCCCTACGAGCAAGCCTACGGCGCCGACTTCGAGGACATGCAGCGGCGTGTGCCGGACATCTCGAAGATCCGGACGCTCATCGGATGGCGTCCGCAACATGCTCTGCGGGACGTCCTCCAACGCATCGTCGAACACAGGTGGGCGACCCGGAAGACGGCCGCCCGTCATCTCGCCTGACGGCGCCGGCGACCGATCGAGGGCCGGCGCGGCGCGTGGCCACGCCGGACGGTGGGGTACACTGCCGCCATGCGGTTGCTCGACAAGATCCGCGCGCGCGAAGCGCGCGTCGGCGTGATCGGCCTCGGTTACGTCGGTTTTCCGCTGGCGATCGAGTTCGCGAGAGCGGGATTCGCCACCGTGGCGATAGACACGGACGCCGGGAAGACAAGCCGGATCGAGCGCGGCGAATCGTACAACGCCGCCGTATCGAACGACGACCTCGCAGCCGCGACGAGCGGCGGCCGCCTCAAGCCCACGACCGACTTCGCAGCGCTGTCAGGCGTTGACAGCATTCATGTCTGCGTGCCGACGCCGCTGCGGAACACGCGCGTTCCGGATCTGTCCTTCGTGGTGTCGGCGGTCGACGAAATCGTGAAATATCTCCGAACCGGCCAGCTCGTCGTGCTGGAGTCGACGACCTATCCCGGCACGGTTCAGGAAGTCGTGCGTCCCAGACTCGAAGCGGGGAAACTGCGCGCCGGACCGGATTTCCACCTGGCGTTTTCCCCGGAACGCATCGACCCCGGCAACGCGGCGTGGACGACGCGCAACATCCCGCGCGTCGTCGGCGGCGTCGACGGCGAGTCGACGCGCGTCGCAGCCGCGCTGTACCGACAGATCGTCGAGACCGTGGTCGAGGTGTCGTCGGCGACCGCCGCCGAGATGGTCAAGCTTGCCGAGAACGCCTTTCGTGCGGTCAACATAGGACTGGTGAACGAGCTCGCGCTCGCGTGCCGGGTGTTCGGCGTGAACGTTCGCGAGATCATCGACGCGGCGCAGAGCAAGCCGTTCGGGTACATGCCGTTCCAGCCCGGCCCGGGCGTGGGGGGACACTGCATCCCGGTCGATCCGTTCTACCTGAGCTGGAAAGCCAGAAAAGAGGGGTTCCAGTGCCGCATCATCGAGTCGGCCGGCCGCGTCAACGCCTCGATGCCGCGGCACGTCGTGGATCTGGTCGACGAGGCGCTGAACCGACGCGCGCAAGCGTTCAGGGGATCGCGCGTGCACCTGCTCGGCATGGCGTACAAGCCCGGCGTGGACGACACGCGCGGCTCGCCCGCCATCGACATCGCGCTGATGCTCCAGGCGCGCGGCGCGACGGTCAGCTACAGCGATCCGTTCGTGCCGACGATCGCCGAAGGCTCCCTGAAGCTGGATGCCGTGTCGGTGGACGACGCGCTGCGCGACGGCATCGACTGCGCGGTCATCACGACCGATCACCGGGGGATCGACTATTCTGGCCTCGCGGCCCGCGCGCCCCTGATCGTGGACACGCGGAACGCCCTCGAGGGCGTCGACGGAGAACACATCGTCAGGCTGTGATCGCCGAACCCGCGGTCACCGTTTTCCCTCCCCCTTGATCGGCTCGAACGACAGCTCGCCGATCTGCACCCCCAGCGTCCTGTCGTCACCGTCACGCCGGGCGTGCGGAAGCCATGGCGGCATGACGCGCAGCTCGATGCGGTGATGCTCGCGCGCGGGATCGGGCGCGGCAAGTCCGAGCGGGATCTCGACCCAGCGACTGTCGAGCAGCGGGACCCGCCGCACGTGCCGCCCGCCGACCGCGACGTCCACCGTGACCGCGCCCTCCCTGCGGCCGGCGTGGAGCGCGCGAAGCGGGATGTTGACGCCCCGTGCGCCGGCCGGGATCAGGAACGCGCTGCAGCAGCCGGCCCAGCGAAACCGGCGACCGCCCTCGGGGTCGGTCTCCCAGTCGAACAGTCCGGTTCGCGTGGCGGCGCTTGCGGAGGGCGTTGCCTCGAACGCCAACCCGCGCTGCGCGGCGTCCATCCTGAGCGGCGCCGACGCCGCGACGGCCAGGACGGCCGCGCTCACGACGGCCTGCCGACGCCGCCGGCCGGCGGCGGACGGGGGGCGTCCGCGGGCGAGCAGAAGCAGGAGCCCGAGCACGATCCAGAACGGATAGGCCGTCTCCGGAACGAGCAGCGGGTGACCGACGAGGCAGGTTGCAAGAAACGCCGCGGCGCCGTACGACGCGCCGACGAGCAGCGGGTCGCCGGACCGCCGGGCCCGCGCCGCCCGCCAGGCGTGCAGCCCGGCGACGCCGAGCAGCCAGCCCAGCGCCGCCGCGCCTGCCGCGCCGAACTCCGCGGCGACCTGCAGGAAGTTGTTGTGCGCGTTCTCGCCGCCGGAGTAGTGGGCCAGCAGCACCGGCGGCATGAACTGCGAGGACAGGGGCAGGTATCGCCCGGCGCCGACGCCGAACACCGGCTCGGTCGCCCACATGCGCAGGCTGGTCACGACGAAGTCGGCCCGGTTGACGACGGCCCATGCTCCCGCGTCGTACACCGCCCGGGCAGCGCCGAGGCCGGCGACGTCCATGTCGAGCTTCTCGATCGTCTCGACGATCCGCCCCGGATACGCTGCGAAGATGGCGAGCGGGACCGTGATGAACGCCGCCAGGACGACTCCCGCCGCCGCCAGCCGCCACCGATCGGGCCGGCGCGCGACGAGCCGGCTTGCGGCGGCGGCGTACCCCGCGCAGGCCGCCGTGAACAGCGCGGCGCGCGAACCGGCCAGCCAGAAGGCGGCGCCGGCCACCAGCGTGGCGGCGGCGGCCGGCGGACGCGCGCCGCGGCGCGCGAACGTCAGCCCGACGCCGACCAGGGTCGTCATGAGGAAATACGAGCCGGTGGCGTTGACGTCGCTGATGTGAGCCGCCAGCCGGCTTCCGCCCAGATAGCTCAGCAGCGCAGCGCCTGACCGCTCGTCGGTCAAGACCGCCGCGGCCATGGCGGTCAGGTTGACGGCGCCGGCCGCAACGGCGCCGGCCAGCGTCGCGACCGCCAGACGCCGCGCGAGGGCCGGGACGCGCCGTCCCCACGCGAGGATGATCAGGACCAGCGCCACCCCTTCGATCAGGCGCACGGCATCGACGAGGCCGGGCGCGACGGCCTGGTCGTCGTACAGGTAATTGGTTGCGGCCAGCGTCACGAAGTCGGCGGCGGACGACCGGAGCGACGAATACCCGACGTACTGCAGGCCGATCTCGACGGCGCCGGAAGCGGCCGCGACAGCGACGAACACGGCGGCGGCAGGTCCGATTCCCGCCGGAAGCGCAGGTTCGGCAGGCGGCCGGACCCCGCTCCCGTACGCCAGACGGATCAGCGCGCCGGCCAGCGTCGCCAGCGCCAGCGCTTCGGCCAGACGGAACGCTTCGAGGCCCGCCGCCTGCGCGATCCATTGCGCAAGCGGGATCAGGGCGGCGGCGGCGGCGAGACCCGCATCGGGACGGACGACGGAGAGCGCGAGCAGTCCCGCCAGACCGAACGGAACGAAGGCCGGGACCCGGTCGAGGTTCGCGGCTGACGCCAGGAGGAAGATCGCGGCCGCCGCGGCGACGGAGGTTGCAAGGCGCGCGCCCGCGCGTGAGGCCGCCGGCGCTGTCGCCATCGCGTACAGTTTACCCTTGGTTTCAAGATGCTCGTCGTTCGTTCACCCCAAGTGCGCGCCGACCCGCGCGGCGCTGCTGACCGGCCGCGACCCGCTGAAGCTCGGCCTGACCTACCAGCCCGTGGTGAAAGTCCCCGCTGCATTCGAGCAGCGATGCATCCCGCCTGACGGCGTTGTTCGTCGGTTGCGTATGCCCAATATGCGCCCTCCTCACGCCTTGTCAGGCGGGCGCCTCGCCGCTCTCGGTGCGACGCGGGATTCCACCACGGGCTGCTACGCCACCGTCTATCCGTGGAGCCCGCCGCCCGGCTTCTACCACACGTGTCCGAAGACGCCGTCGCGGAGCGATTCGTCAATCGTGAGGACCCGCTCCTTGAAGCGCCAGCCCGACGGCGTCCGGACGAGCACGTCGTCGTAATGCCCGGAGAGCGCCGGCTTCGGCGGCGAGTACGACACCTCGAACGAGATCCAGTAGATTCGCGCGGCCGCGCCTTCCGGCGTGGGCGTGACGACGAGGTTGTTCCGCCAGTGACGCCGTTCGTGCTCGGGCGGGCGGGCGGCCCAGCGCTCCACCGTCCGCCGGACGATCGCGTCGCGGCCCTCCACCGCCAGCTCCCTCGATGCGATCCGGTACACGGCGTCCTCCGTCCAGATCGACTCGAACATGTCGAGATCCTCGAAGTCGAGCGCCTGGTAGTAGCGCGCCATCAGCTGCTCGATCTCCGCGTAATCCTGCCCCGTCAGGGCCGCGCCGCGCGCGCCTTGCGCGCCGACCCAGCCGGCCGTGAACGCGCCGAGCCCCGTCGCCGCGAGAACGATCGCCAGACGTCTCATGTCCTGTCCTCCTGCGTTGCGCTGACTATAGCAGCCGCCAGCCGCGGATTCCGGAGAGGGAAGTGGACTCCATCCTTCGGCGGTTCCGATGCTAGACTGAAGCGGTCGGCGTTCCAGGAAAGGGGGTCGAAGTGAGACATCGATTGTTCGCACTGACGTTCACGGTGACGGCGGCGACGGCGTTGTCGCCGGCGTCCGGCGCCGCCCAGTCCGCGGACGCGCCGCGCACGCCGTGGGGGAAGCCCGACCTGCAGGGCGTCTGGGACTTCGCGACGCTGACGCCCATGGAGCGGCCCGCGGAACTGGCGGGGCAGGAGCGGCTGACGGACGAGGACGTGGCCAACATCGTCGCCAGGTCCGCCAAGTTCACGCAGTTGCTCTCCGAACAGGGAGTCGGCGGGAACACCGGCACGTACGACGAGTTCTGGTTCGACTTCGGGTCCGACGTCTCCGCCGATCGGCGGACTTCGCTGGTCATCGATCCGCCGGACGGAAGAATCCCCGAGCTGACGCCGGCGGCGCGCGAGCGGATGGCGGCCCGGCGCGCGCATCTCCGCGAACACCCCGCCGATTCGTGGGAGGACCGGAATCTGGCCGAGCGCTGTCTGCTGGGATTCAACAGCGGCCCGCCCATGGCGCCGAGCGCGTACAACAACGTCTTTCAACTGTTCCAGACGCCCGATCACGTCGTGATCCTCAACGAGATGGTGCACGACGCCCGGATCGTGCCGCTGGACGGCGGAGACCACCTGGCTCCGGGCGTCCGGCAATGGCGCGGCGACTCGCGCGGGCGCTGGGACGGCGACAGCCTGGTCGTCGAAACGTTCAACTTCCGGGACGAGACCAACTTCAGAGGCGTCACGGCCGACGTGCGTCTGGTCGAACGCTTCACCCGCGCCGACGCGGACACGCTCCTCTACCGCTTCACGGTGACCGACCCCAGGACGTACGCGCGGCCGTGGACCGCCGAGGTGCCGATGGCGCTCTCCTCCGAACCGACCTTCGAGTACGCCTGCCACGAAGGCAACTACGGCCTCGAGGGGATCCTCGCCGGCGCGCGCGCGGACGAACGGGAGCAGTGACGCCATCCGGGAACGACACGATTTCCGCGTAGAAGGTCTGGACTGCACGGCGGAGGCGTCGCTCATCCGGCGCGAGCTGGCCGGCCGCGCCGGCGTGTACGGGGTGTCGTTCCACGTCATCGACGGCCGGATGACCGTCGATGCGGACACCGACGCGTTCGGGCCGGCGCAGGTGGCCGAAGCGGTCTCGCGGCTCGGGATGCGCGCCGAGCCGTGGCGGCAGCCCGGCGCCGAGTCGTGGTGGGACCGGCACGGCCGCCGGGCGCTGGTGGCGGCGAGCGGCCTCGCGCTGGCCGGCGGACTGGCCCTGCACGTCGCGGTGGCCGGCGGCGGCCTGCTGGAGACCGTGCTGTCGCACAGCCACGGGGCGCACGGCGTCGACTACCCGGTGGTCGCGCTGCTCGCCGTCGCCATCGCCGCCGGCCTCTTCCATTCCGCCCCCAGGGCGGCATGGTCGCTCCTGCGCCTGCGGCCGGACATGAACGCGCTGGTGGCGGTGTCGGTGGTCGGCGCCCTGTTCCTGGACGAATGGGCGGAGGCCGCCACGCTCGCCTTCCTCTACGGCCTGTCGGGACTGCTCGAGAACTGGAGCGCCCAGCGGGCCCGGCGCGCGATAGGGTCGCTGCTCCGCATTTCGCCGGCTACGGCGTCGGTGGTGCACGGCGACCATGAGCACCGGACGCCGGTCGACCGCATCGCGGTGGGGTCGCGCGTGCGCGTCAGGCCGGGTGAACGGATCCCGTGCGACGGCGAGGTGACCGACGGCAGCTCCTACGTCGATCAGGCGCTGGTCACGGGCGAATCGACGCCGGCCTGGAAAGCCGTCGGCGACCCGGTGTTCGCCGGAACGGTCAACGGTCACGGGGTGGTCGATCTCCGGACGACGCGGCCCGCCTCGGACACCACCCTGGCCCGCATCATCCGGATGGTCGGAGAAAGCCACCACCACCGCGCGCCGTCCGAACGGTTCATCGATCGGTTCGCGCGGTACTACACGCCGCTCATGTTCGCGGTTGCGGCGATCGTCGCCGCGGCTCCTCCGCTGCTCTCCGGGGCGAGCTGGGAGCACTGGTTCTATCAGGGGATGCTGGTGCTGCTGATCTCGTGCCCGTGCGCGCTCGTGATCTCGACGCCGGTCACGATCGCCGCCGCCATCACGACGGCGACGCGCCACGGCGCGATCATCAAGGGCGGCGCGCACCTCGAAGGGCTGGCGCGCCTCCGCGCCGTCGCGCTCGACAAGACCGGCGTCGTCACGCGGGGCGAGCCCGACGTGCGGGAGCTCCGCCCCGTCGGCGGACGCACCGAGTCCGAGGTGCTGGCGAAGCTGCTGGCCGTCGAGATGCGCAGCGAGCATCCGCTGTCGCGCGCCATCGTCCGCTACGCCCGCGCGCGCGGCGTCGAGCCGGCCGGCCTGACCGACTTCCGGGCCGTCGAGGGACGGGGCGCCGAAGCCGTGGTGGACGGCCGGCCGTTCTGGATCGGCAGCGCGAGGTTCGCCCGCGAGAAGACCGGCAGCGACCGGATCGAGCAGGAGCTGGCCGGCATGCGGAATCCCGACGGGACCGTCGTCGTCTGCGGGGCGGGCGAGGACGTCTGGGCGCTCGTCGCGGTGACCGATCCGATCCGGAGCGAGGCGGCGCACAGCGTGTCGCAGCTGCACGTCCGAGGCCTGCGGTCGGTCCTGCTCACCGGCGACAACGTCGTGACCGCCCGCCGCGTCGCGGAGCAGGTCGACGTCTCCGACGTGCGCGCCGAGCTGCTGCCGGAGGACAAGGCGCAGGCCGTTCGGGAGCTGTCCGCGCGCTACGGACCGACCGCGATGGTCGGCGACGGCATCAACGACAGCCAGGCGCTGCTGGCGGCCTCGGTCGGCGTCGCGGCCGGGGGCGGCGCCGCCGACGTCGCCGTGGAGTCGGCGGACGTGGTGCTGATGCGGGCCGATCTGCGGAAGCTGCCGTTCCTGGTGGATCATGCCCGCCGGGCCAGATCGGTCATCATCGAGAACGTCGCGGTGGCGCTCGGCGCCAAGGCGCTCTTCCTCGTCTTCCTGTTCGCCGGCGCGGCCACGCTCTGGATGGCGGTGGCGGCCGACATGGGCGCGACGCTGGCGGTCACCTTCAACGGCCTTCGGATGCTCCGCCCAAGCAGCCCGTAGCCGTCCGTGGTGGGAGCCCCGCGCCGCGCCATTCTCCTCCCGTGCGCCGCTTTCGAACCCTGCTCGTCCCCGCGCTGCTGACGGGCGCTCTCTTCCCGCCCGGCGCCGCCACGGCCGACGCCCACCCGCTGGCGTTCACGCAGGCGACGCTGACCCTGCTGCCCGACGGCCGGTTCGAGGCCGAGATCGTCTACGACCTCGACGCGCTGGCGCTCGGAGCGCCGATCGACACCGACGACGCCGAGCTGGCCGCGGCGCTGGAGGGCCTGCCGCCGGACGCGTTCGCGGCCCGCGTGGACCGGCTCCGCCGCCTGTTCGAGCGGCGCGTGCGGGTCCGGTTCGACGGCGCGCCGGCGGCGTTCGACGTGGCGTTCCCCGACCACGGTACGCCGCGGGCGGCCGAGGCCGCCATTCCGACCGTGCTGGGCCTGACCGCCCGGCTGACCGGGGCGGTCCCGGCCGGCGCGGGCGCCGTCGAGTTCTTCGCGTCGCGGGCGTTCGGCGAGGTGCATCTCGCCATCGTCGACGCGGCCCGCGGCGTCGAGGCGCGCTCCATCCTCGAGCCGGGCGCGCGGAGCGAGCCGCTGGAGCTGGCCGGGCCGGTGGCGCCGCCGGGCGTCCGCGAAGTCGCGGCGCGCTACCTGGGGCTCGGGTTCGTCCACATCGTGCCGGCCGGCGCCGACCACGTCCTGTTCGTGCTCGGCCTGTTCCTGCTGAACGCGCGCCTGAGGCCGCTGGTCTGGCAGGTGACCGCGTTCACCGCGGCGCACGCGGTGACGCTGACGGCGGCGACGCTCGACGTCGTCGCGCTCCCGGCGCGGCTGGTCGAGCCGCTCATCGCGCTGTCGGTCGCCTACGTCGGCATCGAGAACGCGCTGGTCGATCGGCTGACCCGCTGGCGGCCGGCCGTCGTGTTCGGGTTCGGGCTGCTCCACGGACTCGGCTTCGCCGGCGTGCTCGGCGAGCTCGGCCTGCCCGGACAGGAACGGCTTCTGGCCCTGATGGCGTTCAACGCCGGCATCGAACTGGGGCAACTGGCCGTAATCGCCGCCGCCGCGCTGTCGTTCGGCTGGTTCCGATCGAAGCGGTGGTACCGCAGGCGGCTGGCGGTCCCGGCCTCCGCCGGCATCGCCGCGGTCGGACTGGCGTGGGCGGTCGAACGGGCGCTGGGCGCGTGAGCGTCCGGCGCACGCACGGAGCCCCGGCCGGGGGCGTCCCGCGGCAGCGGCGGCGCACTGCGCGGCGGCCGGCGTCAACCCGACGCGCCGGCGGCGCGCCGGCCGACCAGGCGGCCCACCGCCTTCAGCTTGCTCCAGAAGAAGTCGAACTGGCCGAGGAGCGTCCCGTACCCGAGCAGCAGCAACTGGTAGAGCGGCAACATGACGATCAGGTAGATCGCCCACTGCATCCATCCGGGCGCCGCCCGAGGGAGCAGCAGTCCGACGACCGGGTCCTTCAGCCAGACCGTGGTCATGCCGGCGAGCGAGAACGCCAGCAGGATCGCCGCGGCGCCCCCGAGGCCGACGCCCCACCGCTCCTGCATCCGCGCGAAGATCGGCATCGAAAGATGCATTCTATACGCGGCGCGGCGGCTCCCGCCGTCAACGCGCGAGTTCGTGGGCGATGGCGCGTTCGAACAGCTCCGGAGCCAGACCGCCTTTGACCAGAACGCCGCCCACCACGAAGGTCGGCGTGGCTTCGACCGGCAGCGCGGCCCCCGCCTCGATGTCCGCCGTCACCTCGGCGATGGCCGAGTCGTATTGCGCCTCGAAATCCTCGACGCCGGCGATCTCGCGGACCGCCGCCTTCACGCGCTCGGGCGTCAGGCCGTCCTGGTTGGCGTACAGCCACCGCCGCATCGCCTCGGCCTCCGCCGTCCCGGCCCGGCCGGCCGTCCGGACCGCCGCCGCCGCGGCGCAGGCGGCGCCGTGCGGGCCGTTCGGCGTCCGATCGTTGCACGCCGGGTCGAGCGGATAGTCCATCGTCACCAGCTCGACCGCGCCCGGGCGGCTGGCCGCGTACCGCTCGAAGATCGGCTCGTAGCTCTCGTGCGTCCGGGCGCACGCCGGACACTGGTAGTCGGTGAACATGACGACCACGACGGTCCCGTCCGGCGCGGGGACCGGCGACGCCACCCTGGGCTGCGCGGCCCACCACCTGTCGAACTCCGCGGCGCGGCCGGCGCGAGCCGCCAGCGCGCCGCTCAGGTCGACCGCGCGAGGATCGCGTCCCCTGAACCAGACGCCGCCGGCGGCCGCGGCGCCGACGATCGCCGCGACGAGCGCGACCGCGGCGGGCCGGCGGGCGAGCCGGACGAGATCGTGCGCCAGCGCGCGCGGCAGGCGGCGCAACGGCGTGGCCGATCCGGACTCCGAGAGGGCAAAGATCCCGATGACGGCCCCGTACACGACGCCGCACAGCACGCAGAACGTTTGCAGCAGAAAGATTGACGCGTACGCCAGGTAGACCGCGGCCGCGAGCCCGACGGTCGACCAGACGACGAGGCACCCCGCGACGTTCGCCTGCGTCTTCCCGGAACCTCTCGCGTCGGCCAGCACGAACAGCAGCACGCCCGCGAACCAGACCATGCCGGCCAGGGCGGCCGGGACGCCGGCGACGCTCCCGAAGCGGCTCCGATAAACGTGCGTGCAGCTCGCGTCGGCGTTGAAATCGCAGAAGCTCGCGTAGCCGGGGTCGAGCAGAAGTTGCGCGTGAACGTACGTCGAACCGGCCGAAGCCAGCAGCCCGGCCGCCGCCAGCAGCACGATCCCGTTGCGGACCCTTGTGGTCATGCGGCGCTCCGCCTCATCCGGTCCGGCGGCGCCGCGGCCCACCGCAAGACCCGGACCGATTCCGACTCGAACCGGACGCCGGTCAGATGGTGAAGGAAAAGAGGACGAACGCGGCGAAAAGCAGAAACGCCGGGGAGATGGAACTGAAACGCCACCGCACCAGGACCATGGCCGCCCCCAGGACGAGCAGCCCGGCGAACGCCGTGAACCACGACACCCACCGGTAGTCGTCCAGCAGCACCAGCGACGTCGTCAGCCACCCGGCGGCGCCGAAGGCGGCCGCCGTCAGGAAAGTCGCCGCCGCAGGCTGCGGCGGCGACTCCGGCTCCGCGCCGAGCAACGCGCTCGGGCGCCACGTCTCGCGGGGGACGAGCGCCGCACCGAGGTGAAACGCCGCCATTCCGTTGAACAGCAGGACGCTGTGAAACGCTGCGTCAGGTTCGCCGGCAACCACTGCTCCGCACGCCGCCAACACGAACAGCGCGCCGAGGCCGACGGCGAAATCCCGGAGGCTCATCGCGTCGCGAACGCCGTCGTCATAGCAGGCGTCGGGGCTGCGGCGGCCTCGCCGCGGCCGGCCGCCGCCTGCGCGTCCGCCTCCGGCGCCGGATCGGCGTAGATCGGCAGAATCGGCTCGACCTTCATCGGCTCCGGCGGCGGGCTGAGCACCGGCCGGCCGGTCAGCGCGGCGCGGCCGAACATCCAGACGAGCCGCAAGGCCAACACGGCGCCCACTCCATACAGCGCACGTTCCGCGGCCCACTGCTCGGACGGCAGCGCCAGGCGCTCGAAGACGTAGACGGCGCCGTAAATCAGGAAATAGATCGGGAAACAGACTCCCACGCCGAACGCGATCCGCTGCATTCGCTCAACCATTGGCCTCTCCTCCTTGCAGATCCGAGCATCACCGCCCGGTCGATGTCAAGGTCGTTTTGACTCACCAGAACCGCTCCGCGGCGTACGGAACGCCCACGAACAACGTCCCGAGCAGCAGGCCGGCCGCCCATGCGCCGCCGACGGTGAACCCCGCCGCCGCCCGCAGCGCGGCGCACTGGAGCGCAATGAACCAGCACCAGAAGTACGTCCCCACCAGCCGCAGCGTGGCCAGCACGCCCGTATCGGCGTTCTCCCGATACGTCTGCAGGATCTCCAGCAACTCCACCGACGTCACGCCGGCCGGCAGATGCAACGGTTCGGGGCGCCACCACCACGCGGTAATCCCGAGCCAGACCGCTGCGAACGGCAGCTGGGACCAGTACGACAGCGCGGTGAACTCGACCAGCCGCCGCGCCCGGCCCGACTGCGCGAACAAGGCGTCGAGCGCCATCACCGCGATCGCGTTCACGACGAACAGGAACCCTACGGTCGTGACGGTCGACACGCCCCCGATGGCGTCGCCGACCCAGGCCGGCCAAGTCGCTCCGAGCTGCGCCCGGTCGAGCGCAACGTCCGTCACCTCCCGCGTCTTGCGGCCGCTCACCAGCACCGTGGCCGTCGTGAGCGCGACGTACGCCGCCAGCGGCGCCAATGCGGCCGGATAGTTCGGGGGACGCTCCAGCCGCGCCCGGAAGAACCGGATCGGACTGAAGAGCAGCTGCCCGAACGTCCCGCCGCGGCCTCGCGCGTTTCGACCAGTCATTCAATCGAGCTCCCGAACCGATTGCATCACGTGCGCTTCGAGCCCCGCCGCCACGGCCAGCAGCGGCAACGCGCATCCGACTACGGCGAACGCCGGCCGCACGTCCGGCGTCGGCCGCCCGCGCAGCCAGTCGCAGCCGGAGCACGCGATCATCTGCGCCGCGCAGTTGGCCGCGGCGAACGTCGCGAACTCCAGCGGCGCGTACGACAACACGTGCCAGAACGCCGCCGGCGACGCGTGAGACGCCGCCGCCAGCGCGGAGCCGATGGCGTGCCCGTGGACGCCGAGCAGCAGCAGGCCGTACGCGCCGCAACTGAAGACGCCGAGCAGCACGATCCAGAACAGCGCCCGGCCGTTGATCGCCAGGATGGTCCTCGCATCGTCGAGGGCGGCTCCCACGTCGTACGGCGTCCCGCCGGTCCGGGGCGGGTCGAGTCGCTCGTGCGCTGTCTCCGAGCTTCCCCACCCGGCCCCGAACGCGAACAGGAGCGCCGCGAGATTGACGGAGGCCAACAGGCTCCACCGGCGCGCCCGCGGCACGTCGTCCCCTACGCTACGCCCGAGAGGCCGCAGGCCAGGGCGAACACGACTCCACCGACCCCTCCGATGCCGATGGCGACCGGAGTGAGGACACAAACCAGCGTGGAAGTGACGTTCCAGGCGTCGTCGCGGAAGGACCGCCCGGCATGGCGGAAGTACGCCCCCCACGCGAGATCGTCCGAGCCGATCTCGGCTCCGATCCCGGGGGCCGCGGGCGTGACGCCCGCCGGCGCCGCGGGAGCGGCGGGCGCCGCCGCCGCAAGCGCGGCGACGAGGGTGAAGACGACGGCGATTCTCTTGAGCATGACACTTACCTCCTGCCCGGACATCCGAACCCGACCTCCAGAATGAACGCGGGCGCGTCCAGCGCGCCGCGCGTGAAACGACGAACCTACTGAATCGGCGTCGCGCCCGCCGGCGCACCGGTCTGGGTGATCGGCACCTCCTCCGTCGACTGGAAGATGACGCCGCCCTGGTTCGTGCCGAAGAACCGGCTGCCCCCGCCGGCGACCGGCGACGCGCTCACGAAGTACGTGGTGACCACCGCGCCCGCCGCCGCCCCGTTGCAGGACGCCGGCGCGCCCGCGGCGGCGGGGCCCGGCGTCAGCGTCACCGTGTAGCCGCTCTTGAGGGACGGGTCCGCGCCCAGATCGGGACCGATGAACCCGTCGCCGCCCGCCACCGTCGGCGGGGTCGCCAGGTTGGCCAGCGTCGGCGCGTAGAAGCCGTTCCCGCAGCTTGCCATGTACGTCGCCTGCGCGCCGTGGACGGCCCGCAGCGATCCGATGGCCGAGGCCTCGTTCCCCGCCATCCGCGCCCGCAGCAGTCCCGGCACGGCGATGGCCGCGATGATCCCGATGATGGCGACGACGATCAGAAGTTCGATCAACGTGAAGCCTTTCGTGTCCCGCATCGTGATGTCCCCGTTCCTTCCCCTTGCATGAAGCAATGGCCGTGCCGCCGGCGCCGGCGGCCTCCGTGTCACCGCAAGTGCAGCCATTGTAAAACCTTGACTCGTCCGTACCCGGGGCCTGCGTTCCGCCGCGTCCGCGAACCGGCTGCGGCGCAACCCTGCGTTGCGCAGGGGCTCCGGCCGGCTCGACGGCGGGCCGGACGAAGCGCGGCGCGCCGCGGAGGCGGTCACGCGGCCATCCGGCTGATGAGGTCGAAGATCGGCAGGTACATGGCGATCACGATGCCGCCGACGACGACGCCGAGCAGCGCAATCAGGACCGGCTCGATCAGCGCCAGCATTCCGGCAACCGCGGTTTCGACCTCGCTCTCGTAGAAGCTCGCGATCTTCGCCAGCATCGCGTCGAGCGCGCCCGTCGTTTCGCCGACGCTGATCATCTGCGTCACGAGGGGTGGAAACACGGCGGTCCGCTCCAGCGGCGCGGAGACCGACTGGCCTTCCTCTATCGACCCGCGCGCCGCCAGCACCGCCTCCTCGACGACGGCGTTGCCGGCGGTCCTGGCCGTGATCTCGAGTCCGTCCAGGATCGGCACGCCGGAGGCCAGCAGCGTGCCGAGCGTCCGGCAGAACCGCGCGACCGCGGCTTTCCGGAGCACGCCGCCGAGCACCGGCGTCCGCAGCAGCAGCCCGTCGACGAACCGTCGTCCGCGCGGCGTGCGGCGCCACCGGCGCGCCGTCAGCGCTCCGGCGCCGGCGCCGAGCGCCAGCAGCGGCGCAGCGGCGACGAACCGGTCGCTGGCCGCGATCACCACCCGCGTCGGCAGCGGCAGCGCGGCGCCGAGCCCGTCGAACAGCGACGTGAAAGCGGGTATGACCTTCCACAGGACAACGGCCACGGTGGCCGACGCAATCGCGACGACGGCGGCCGGGTAGGTCAGGGCGGACGCCACCCGGGCCCGCAGCCTGACGGTGGTCTCGATGTACGCGGCCAGCCGATGCAGGATCGCATCGAGGACGCCGCCGGCCTCGCCGGCCGCGATCATGTTCGTGTAGAGGGCGTCGAACGCCGCCGGATAGTGCGCCATCGCTTCGGCCAGGCCCGAGCCGCCCTCGACCCGGCCGCGGACCGCCAGGATCGTCTCGCGGAAACTCCCGTCCTCCTCCTGCGCGCCGAGGACCTCCAGGCACTCGACCAGCGGCAGCCCGGCGTCGACCATCACGGCGAGCTGGCGGGTGAAGGCCGCCAGACGCGCGGGCGCTGCGGCCTTGCCGGCCCGCGCGGCTCTCGGCCGCGGCGCGCTCCCGCGCGCCGCGGCGTCTATCCGCGTGACGAAGACCTGCTCGCGGCGCAGCGCGGCCACCGCGGCATCGACCGATTTCGCCGACCGTTCGCCTTCGACCGGCTTGCCCGACCGGGTGCGCCCGGCGTACCGGAAGGTCGGGCTCATGGCGCCCGCCGCGCGCCGCCGGACCGCCGGACGATCTCCTGCAGCTCCTCGCGGCCGGACGAATGGGCCAGGGCGCTCGCCAGGGTTATCCGCCGCTGGTCGACGAGCGCGGCCAGCGCCTGGTTCATCGTCTGCATGCCGTGCCTGTCGCGGCCGGTCTGGATGGCCGAGTACACCTGCTGGGTCCTGCCGTCCCGTATCAGGTTGCGGATGGCGGGGGTCGCCACCATCACCTCCGCCGCCGCCACGCGGCCGTCCCCGTCCGCCGCCGGCGCCAGCGCCTGGCAGACCAGTCCCTCCAGCACCATCGACAGTTGCGACCGCACCTGCTGCTGCTGGCCGGCCGGGAACGTGTCGACGATCCGGTTGATCGTCTGCACGGCGGACCCGGTGTGCAGCGTGGCGAGCGTCAGGTGGCCGGTCTCGGCGATGCGCAGCGCCGCCTCCATCGTCTCGACGTCGCGCATCTCGCCGATCAGGACGACGTCGGGGTCCTCCCGGAGCGCGGCGCGCAGGGCGGCGCCGAAGCTGGCGCAGTCCGTGTGGACTTCCCGCTGGTTGACGATGGAGCGCCGGTGGGCGTGCACGAACTCGATCGGGTCCTCTATCGTCAGGATGTGCCCCCGCCGCTCGGCGTTGATCGTGTCGACCAGCGCGGCGAGCGTGGTGCTCTTCCCGGACCCGGTCGGGCCGGTCACCAGGACGAGGCCGCTCGCCGGCGTCGTCAGCGTCCGCACGACCGGCGGGAGCCCGAGATCGCCGAGCGCCGGGATCCGTTCGGGCACGAGGCGGTAGGCCGCCGCGACGCCGCCGCGCTGCCGGAACACGTTGCACCGGAACCGCGCCAGGCCCGGAACGCCGAACGCCAGGTCGACCTCTTCGCCGCGCTCGTGGCGCGCCCGCTGCGCCGGCGTGAGCCTGCTGTACGCCAGCTCCTGCACCGCCGCCGGCGTCAGCGCGGGATGGCCGTCGAGCGGCAGCACCTCCCCCTGCGACCGGACCAGCGGCGGCGCGCCCGCGGTGAGGTGCAGGTCGGACCCGTTCAGGGCCGCCGCCTGCCTCAGCAGCTCCGCCAGCGCAGCCGCCATCGCCGCCCTCCGCGTCCCGCACTCCGGCCGCGCATCGCGTCACAGCCCGGTCTCGCGAACGACCTCCTCCACCGTGGTGACGCCGTCGGCTATCTTCCGCAGACCGCTTTGCCGCAGCGTCGCCATCCCCTCGTCCCGCGCCTGCCGGCCCAGCTCGTGGACCGATGCGCCGGCCAGCACCAGCTCCCGCAGCGCCGGACTCATCGCCATCACCTCGAACAGCCCGACGCGCCCCTTGTACCCCGTGCCGCGGCACGCGCCGCACCCGCGGCCGATCCGCGGCGCGGCGCGGCGGGCCGCGTGCTCGGAAAAGCCGACGTCGATCAGCGCGTCCGGCGCCATCGGCGCCGGCTGCGAGCAGTGCGCGCAGATGCGGCGCACGAGCCGCTGCGCGCAGACCAGCCGGACGGAGCCGGCGACCAGGAACGGCTCGACCCCCATGTTCCGGAGGCGGGCCACCGTGCTCGGCGCGTCGTTGGTGTGCAGGGTCGAGAGCACGAGGTGACCGGTGAGCGCCGCCTTGACGGCGACTTCGGCCGTCTCCGGATCCCGGATCTCGCCGACCAGGATGACGTCGGGGTCCTGCCGGAGCATCGAACGGAGCGCGGCGGCGAACGTGAGGCCGATCGGCTCGCGGATCTGCACCTGGTTGACGCCGCGCAGGTTGAACTCGACCGGGTCCTCGGCCGTCACGACGTTGACGCCGGGAGTGTTGATCCTGGCGATCGACGAGTACAGCGTGTTGGTCTTCCCGCTGCCGGTCGGCCCCGTCACGAGCACCATGCCCCACGGACTGCGGATGCCGGCCTCGTAGCGCGCCAGCGATCCGTCGTCGAAACCGAGCCGGGTCATCTCCAGCGTGAGCCGTTCCGGGTCGAGAAGCCGGAGGACCACCTTCTCCCCGAACAGCGTGGGCAGGCAGGACACCCGCAGGTCGATCTCCCGCGTGGCGGCGCGGGCGCGGAAACGCACCCGGAGCCGGCCGTCCTGCGGCAGGCGCTTCTCGGCGATGTCCAGCCTGGCCATCACCTTCAGCCGCGACGCGATCGCCTCGCGCAGCTTCAGCGGCGGCGTCATCACGCTGCGCAGCACGCCGTCGACCCGGAAACGGACCCGGATTTCCTGCTCGTACGGCTCGACGTGCACGTCGCTCGCGCCCTGATCGACGGCGGACGCCAGCAGCAGGTTGACGAGCCTCACGACCGGCGCTTCGTCGCCCTGCCGTCCCGGGCCGGCGGCGTCGACGTCGTCCGCCTCCTGCAGGACCTCGATGTCGTCGTCGCGGACGTCGGCGAGGCGGCCGGGATCGTTCCCGGCGGGGTCCGGCCGCCGCGCATCCGCTTCCGGACGCGCGCCGCCGCCGCCGTAATGCTTCCGGATCGCCTCGGCGACGGCGGCGCCGGTCGCCACCACCGGCTCGACGTTGCAGCCGGTCATGAAGGCGATGTCGTCGATGGCGGCCACGTTCGCAGGGTCGGCCATCGCAATCCTCAGGGTCGCCCCGCGGCGGTCGAGCGGCACGGCCCGGTACTTGACGGCGGTGGCCGGAGAGATCCGCTCGATGGCGCCGGAGTCGATCTCGAGCCGCGGCAGGTCGACGAACGGAACGCGGAACCGCCGGCTCAGCAGGGCGGCGATCTGCTCGTCGGTGACCAGTCCGAGATCGACGAGCGCGCCGTCCAGCTCGCCGCCGTTCGCTTTCCGGTAGTCGAGGGCTTCGTTCAGCTGATCGGGGGTGACCAGCTTCGCCTCGATCAGCAGGTCTTCGAGTGGAACCGGCATCGGCCTCTCCCGCGCGCCGGACGCGCCGGCGGGGCGATCAGAAACCGACCCGCGCGGCGACGCCCCAGCCCTGCTCCGCCGCGCCGCGCCCACGCGTGTACTGGCCGTCCAGATAGACGCCGGACGCGAGCGCGACGCTGAACCCGGCGGCGGAAACGACCGGCGCGTCCTGCGCCGCGACGTTGACGCGCGCGCCGCCGCGCACGGCGAACCACTGGCCGAGCCGGTACTCCGCGCCCACGGCGACGTTGCGCCGCGACCCGTCGATGACGTCGGGCCTGGCTCGGCCGAGGTCCACGTCGGCGGCGATCACGAGCCGCTCCGCAGGACGCGCCGCGATCCCCGCCCGAACGTGACGCGCCAGGCGAACCGCGCCGCCGCCGGGCGTCTCCAGGCGAGGTTGACGCAAGTTCCTTGCCACGAGCCCGACACGGAAGGCGTCGGCGCCGATCATCACGCCCAGATCGAGGTCGAACGTGTTCCGGCTGCGCAGGACGGCCGGCCCCGCGCCGCCCGCGGGGCCGCCGGACGACAACCGGAGGTTCCCTCCGGCCGCGCCGCGGACATAGCGCACGCTGGCGCCGACGCTCACGCCGGGATACACCGGCCGCGCGCCGGTGAGCGCCACGTTGTGCGTGCGCACCGGCCGGGCGTGGTCGACGCGCACGCGGTAGTACGAGAACGCGACGTCGTTCGTCGACAGCGCGAAGATGGCGCCGGCGCCGTCGGCCGCCGGGGCGTCGCGCGGTCCGGGCCGCCGGCGGAAGCCGGAGCGGTCCGCGAGCAGGCTCAGGAAGTGGCCGGTCGTCAGCCCGGCGGGGTTCCAGTAGGCGGCGGTGGCGTCGTCGGCGACCGCCACGAACGCGCCGGCCATGCCGAGCGCGCGCGCGCCGACCATCTCGAACGGCTGGGCGTGCGCGGCGCCGACGCCGGACGACGCCGCCAGCGACAGGAGGCAGCCGGCGCGCAGGAGGCGGGCGGCGCGCCGGGCGCTGCGGGCCGCTATCCGACGATCACCGCGGCGGCCATCACCGTGGTCCAGAATCCCTCCTTGCTCCCCACGGCGGTCTGCGTGACGTTCTGCGTGCGGACGATCTGGTTGGAGAGGCGGTACACCTCCTTCTTCTCGTCCCAGCTCTTGTCGGGGTCGAAGTCGTCGAGGCCGAGCGTGGTGGCCAGCATCTCGGCCGCGAGATCCTCGGCGTAGTCGCCGGCGGTCTTCTCGTTCTCGCCGAAGCTGTGATGCTCCGACAGGTATCCGTAGAGCTTCCTGTTCCGCGGAATGGCGACGCCGACCGTGGCGGCGATCAGGCGGTGGGGCTCACGCGTGGCCGTCTCCGACATCACGACGAACGTGACCTGCCCCGGCTTGAGCCGCCGCACGCCTTCGGCTCGGGAAAGGATCTTGCAACCGGGAGGAAAGATGCTCGACACCCGCACGACGTTGCACGCCGCGATCCCGGCCGCACGCAGCGCGAGCTCGAACGAGGTCAGCTTCTCGCGATGCTTGCCGACTCCCTTCGTGAAGAAGAGCTCCTGCGGGACGAATCCAGGCACCGCGATCACGCTGACGGCGGAGACAGTGACGGAACAGGTCGGCTTGCGAGCGGCCTGCATCGTAGTGAAACCGCCGAACCGTGTCAACTGCACCTGTCAACTACAATGGCCTGTTTGCGCCGCCGGGCAGGCCGGCGGGAGGCGGGGGGGACCGAACCGGTGAGTAACGGACGCAAGGCGCTCGTCGGCGCCGGGGCGCTGCTGGTCGGGGCAACCCTCGTTGCCGTCAACCTGCACCTTGCGCGTTCCGACGCTCCGGCGGTCGACGTCGAGCGGATCGTGCGGCGGAGCCTCGCCGCGGTCGTCTCCGCCTCCGGCACGGTCGAGCCGCAGCGCTCGGTCGACATCAGCTCCGGCGTCATGGGGCGCGTGACCCGCCTTGCCGTCGACGAGGGAGATCGCGCGTCGGGCGGCCAGTTCCTCCTGCAGATCGACCCGGAGTCGCTGCGGGCGGCGGTCGACGGCGGCGAGGCGGCCTTGCGCGCCGCGGAGGCCGGCCTGGAGCAGACCCGTGTCGCGGTCGAGACGGCGCGCGTCAACCTGGAGCTGGCGCAAGACGCGCTCGAACGCCGGCAGTCGCTCTGGGACCTGCGGCTAGTGTCGCGGGAAGACTACGACCAGGCGCGCCGGGAGGTCGAGTTGCGCGACACCGAGCTGAAGGCGCGCACGGCCGAGGTGGCCACCGCGGCGGAGCGGATCCGCCAGGAGCGGGCCCGGCTCGACAGCGCGGAGCACGACCTGACGCAGGTGACGATCACGTCGCCGATAGACGGCATCGTGACCCGCCTGAACATCGAGGAGGGCGAAACGGTGGTGGTCGGGACGATGAACAACCCGGGCACGGTCCTGATGACGATCGCCGACTTCTCGATACTGGAGGCGCACGTCGAGGTCGACGAAACCGACGTCCCGTCGGTCCGGCTGGGGCAGCCGGCCGCGATCACGATAGACGCGTTGCCCGGCCGGACGCACCGCGGCGTCGTGACGGAGATCGGCAACAGCCCGATTCAGGAGGCCGATCCGGCAGGCGCCCACGCCACCAACTTCCGGGTGGTGGTCACGCTCGACGGGGAGGTCCCCGGCGTCCGCCCCGGATTCACCGCCACCGCGGAGATCACCACGGCCACGCGGACCGGCGTCGTCGCCGTGCCGATCCAGTCGACGATCATCCGCGAAGCAGGCGCCGGACCTGCCGGCCGGAGCGGCGCCGGTGCCGGCGAGGCCAGCGCGGCGGCGGCCGCGGCGCCGGCGTCGGAAGCGGCCGAAGAAGTGGAGGGCGTGTTCGTCGCCCGCGGCGGCCGGGCGGCGTTCGTCCCGGTCCGCACCGGCATCGCCGGCGAACGCTACTTCGAAGCTGTCTCGGGACTCGACGTCGGCGACCTGGTCGTGATCGGTCCGTTCGACGTCGTGCGCGCGCTCGAAGACGGCGACGCGGTCCGCATCGATGAATCTTCGGACGAGCAGTGAGATGCTCCGGGTCGCGCTCGACGCGATCCGGTCCAACAAGCTGCGCTCGCTGCTGACGATCCTCGGCAACGTCGTGGCGGTCGCCTCGATCATGACGCTGGTCTCGCTCCTCGAAGGGATCGACGACGAGGTCACCCGGATCATCGTGACGGAGATGGGCGCCGACTCGTTCCTGATCGATCGCGTCGGCCTCGTCGCCAGCGAGGAAGACCTCGAGCGCCGGCGAGGCAACCCCCGGATCACGCTGGACGATCAGGAGGCGGTCCGCCGGTTCAGCCCGCACGTCGCGGCCGTGATGGCGCAGGGACGGGAGATCGGAGAAGTGCGCCACCGGGGCGAAACGCTGGAGCAGGTCACCATCCAGGGCGTCACCTCCGAGTACGCGCGGTTTCCGACGTTCACCGCGGAACGCGGCCGTCTGATGACGCCGGCGGAGGTCTCCCGGCGGCGGAACGTGACGCTCCTGGGCTGGTCGACCGCCGACCGGCTGTTCGGCCGCGCGGATCCGGTGGGACGCGCCGTCGCCATCGAAGGCGTCCGTTTCCGCGTCGTCGGCGTCAGCCAGCCCAAGGGGACGATGTTCGGCCAGTCGCAGGACGAATTCGCCGTCGTTCCGCTCGGCGCGTTCCAGCGCCTGTTCGGCGGCCGCCGGCCGCTCGTGCTGACGGCCCGGCCGATCGACCCCGGCGCCATCGAGCGGGCGATGGACGAAGCCGCGGTCGCGCTGCGGATCGCGCGGCGCCTCCGTCCCGGCGAGCCGGACAACTTCGGCATGTTCACGTCCGAGACGGTCCTCGGCATCTTCAACCGGGCGACGAACGGACTGTTCGTGCTGCTCGTCGGCGTGGTCGGGCTGGCGATGGTCGTCGCCGGGATCGTGATCATGAACATCATGCTGATGGCGGTCTCCGAACGCACCCGCGAGATCGGCCTGCGCAAGGCGCTCGGCGCGACGCGGGGCGACGTCCTGCGGCAGATGCTGGCCGAATCGGTGACCCTGTCGCTGGTGGGGGGCGTCGTCGGAACCGGCCTCGGCGCGGCGGCGGCCGCCGCGCTCGACCGGTTCTCGCCCGCGCCGGCGTCCGTGCACGTCTGGTCGGCGCTGCTGGCCATCGCCATGACGGCCGCGGTCGGCCTGTTCTTCGGGCTCTATCCCGCGGCCCGGGCGGCGGCCCTCGACCCGATGGAGGCGCTCGGCCGGGGCGAGTGAGCGGCATGCGGCGCGCCCCGGCGATGGAGATCGTCCGGATGGCGGCGGACGCCATCCGCGCATACGGACTCCGTTCGGCGCTGACGATCCTCGGCGTCCTGATCGGGGTCGCGTCGCTCGTCGGGATGACGTCGCTGGTCCGCGGCTTCGACGAAGCGCTGCGCGACACGATCAGGACGATCGGGCCGGACACGATCTTCGTGACGCAGTTCTCCGGCCTCAGCCTGTCGTCGGGCGACGACCTGTTCGAGTTGATGCAGCGGCCGAGCCTGACGCCGGACGACGCGAAGGCGATCGCCCGGCAGGCGCCCTCCATCGCCAGCGTCAACCTCGTGCTGGGCGAAGGCGGCCCTCCGACCCGGGCGCAACTGCAGCACGGACGCCGGCGCACCAAGGCGGTCAACGTCCTGGGGTCGACCGAGAACTTCGCGGCGGTGTTCCACGTCGATCTGGCCGCGGGCCGGTTCTTCACCGAGGCCGAGGTCCACCATCGCCGGCGGGTCGTGGTGCTCGGGCAGACGCCGTACGACGCGCTGTTCCCCGACACGGACCCGATCGGCAAGACGGTCCGGCTCCGGAACCAGCGCTACCGCGTCATCGGCGTCCTCGGCCCCCGCCCGAACCCCGGCGGACTCGGCGCCGGCCAGGACGACTTCGTGGTGATCCCCCACTCCGCCTACCAGAAGCAGTTCGGCATCCGGGCGGTCCGGGCGATGCGGGGACGGCTGACGAGCATCATGATCGCGGCGGTCCCTCGCCCGGAGGCTGCGCGCGACGACGCGATGCGCGACGTCGAGAGCGTCATGCGGATCCGGCACGGCCTGCGGCTGGACGAGCCGAACGACTTCGATCTGCTGACCCAGGAATCGGCCTTGCGGCTGTGGGACCGGATCAGCCGCGCCACCTGGCTGGCGCTGGTCGCCATCTCCTCCATCGCGCTGCTGGTGGGCGGCATCGGCGTCATGGCGGTCATGACGATCTCGGTCACGGAACGGACGCGGGAGATCGGGACGCGCAAGGCGCTGGGCGCGCGGCGGCGCGAGATCCGGCGCCAGTTCCTGCTCGAGGCGATCGCGCTGACGTCGATCGGCGGCGTGCTCGGCGTCCTGTCGGGCGGCGCGGTCGGCCTCGGCGTGCACTTCGCGACCGGTTTTCCCATCTCGCTTCCGTGGTGGTCGCACGCCATCGGCGTCGGCTTCTCCGTGTCCGTCGGCGTCCTGTTCGGTTTTCTCCCCGCCGTCAGAGCGTCGGGCCTCGACCCGATAGACGCGCTCCGCCACGAATAGCAGCCCGCCCGCGGGCGGGCGGTCAGGCTTGAGCAGGCTTCGTCCGGTGGAATACGATTACAGGCTTATGAAGGTCTATGCCGCGGAGCAGATCAGGAACGTCGCGCTGGTCGGCCATAGCGGGTCCGGCAAGACGCAGCTTGCGTCGGCCGTGCTGCTCGACGCCGGCATGGTGAACCGGCTCGGCAAGGTCGACGAAGGCAACACGGTCACCGACTTCGACGAAGAAGAAATCGCCCGCAAGCACACGCTGTCGTCGAGCATGGCGTTCGCCGAGTGGGACAAGGCCAAGATCAACCTGATCGACACGCCCGGGGTGGCGAACTTCCTGAGCGACACGCGCGCGGCGCTGCGCGTCGCCGACGCCGCCGTGGTCGTCGTCGACGCCGTGGCCGGCGTCGAGGTGCAGACCGAGAAGGTGTGGGACATGGCCGACGAGACCGGCGCGCCGCGCCTGGTCGCGCTCAACCGCCTCGACCGCGAACGCGCCAGCCTCGACCGCGCCCTCGCGTCGCTCCGGGAGGCTTTCGGCCGCGAGGTCGTGCCGATTCAACTCCCGATCGGGGAGGAGCAGGCGTTCGAAGGGATCGTCGATCTGGTGGCCATGAAGGCGGTGCGGTTCGACGGGTCCGGCAAGCCGTCGGACGCCGCCGTTCCCGACGCGCTGGCCGATGCGGCCGGCAGCGCCCGCGAGGCCCTGATCGAGATGGTGGCCGAGGCCGACGACGACCTGATGGAGAAGTTCTTCGAGGCGGGAACGCTGTCGCAGGAAGAGCTGGAGCAGGGCCTTCGGACGGCGGTCGGAGGCCGCCGGATCTTCCCGCTCGTCTGCGCGTCGGCGCTCGCCAACGTCGGCGTCCAGCCGCTGCTCGACGCGATCGTCGCCTACCTGCCGTCCGCCGCCGAACGGCCGCTCGCCGCCGTCGCGCGCGGAAACGGTGAAGACCCGGCGTCGTACGACGCGGGCGACGGCGCGCCGGCGGCGGCGTTCGTGTGGAAGACGATCGCCGATCCGTTCGCCGGCCGGATCACGCTGTTCCGGGTGGCGGCCGGCAGGTTGACGGCCGACCAGTCGGTCCACAACGTGACGCGGGACTCGACGGAGCGGCTCGGCGGCCTGGCCGTCCTGCAGGGCAAGACCCAGACCGCCGTCGCCGAAATCCGGACCGGGGACCTCGGCGCGGTCAGCAAGCTCAAGGACACCCAGACCGCCGACACACTGGCGCCGGCCGACAGCGCGTTCGTCTTCCCGCCGATCGCGTTCGCCGAGCCGATCCTGTCGTACGCCATCGAGCCGAAGAGCCGCGGCGACGAGGAGAAGATCAGCGCCTCGCTCCAGCGGCTGCAGGAAGAGGATCCCACCATCCGGTACGCGCGGGACGCGCAGACGCAGCAGTTGCTGCTGTCGGGACAGGGGCAGATCCACATCGAAGTCACCGTTGCGAAGCTGAAGCGGCGCTTCGGCGTCGAGGTCAACCTGAAGCTGCCGCGCATCCCGTACCGGGAGACGATCACCGCCTCGACCGAGGCCCACGGACGCCACAAGAAGCAGACGGGCGGCCACGGGCAGTTCGGCGACTGCAAGATCCGCGTCGAGCCGCTGCCCCGCGGCCAGGATTTCGACTTCGCCAACGAGATCTTCGGCGGCGCCATTCCCCGGCAGTTCATTCCGGCCGTCGAGAAGGGGATCCACGAAGCGCGGGAGAAGGGCTATCTCGCCGGATACCCGATGGTCGACTTCCGCGTGACGTTGTACGACGGGCAGTTCCACGCGGTCGACTCCAACGAGATGTCGTTCAAGATGGCGGGCCGGCTGGCGTTCAGGGACGCGATGTCACGGGCGCGGCCGACCCTCCTCGAGCCGATCATGGACGTGGAGGTCCGCGCGCCGAGCGATTTCGCGGGCGACCTGATGGGCGACCTGAACGGCCGCCGGGGGCGGATCGGCGGCATGGAGACGCGCGGCGCGTTGACCGTCATCAAGGCGCAGGCGCCGATGGCCGAAATGCTGACCTACGAGCAGCAGCTGACGTCGGCCACGGGCGGACGCGGGTCGTACCGCATGGAGTTCTCGCACTACGACGAGGTCCCCGCGCATCTGCACGCGAAGGTCATCGCGGAAGCGAAAGCCGATCGGGGCGAGGCGGAAGCCGTCGAGGCCGAGTGACGCCATGTACTCGGTCACGAAGCGGATCGAATTCTGCTACGGCCATCGCCTGCTGGAGTACGAAGGGGTCTGCCGGCACCCCCACGGCCACAATGCGGTCGCCGAGGTTGAAGTGCGGACCGGGAAGCTCGACCCGCGGGGGATGGTCTGCGACTTCGGCGACGTCAAGCGTCTGGTCAAGGGCTGGATCGACCGCGAGCTCGACCACAAGATGATCCTCCGCCGGGACGATCCGCTGCTCGAGCCGCTCCGCGCGCTCGGCGAGCCGGTGTTCGTCGTCGACCGCAATCCGACGGTCGAGCACATTGCCCGCCTGATCTTCGACCGGGCGCGCAGCGAGGGCCTCCCGGTCGCCCGGGTGACGGTCTGGGAGACCCCCACGTCGTTCGCCACGTACGCGCCGCCGTCCGCCGCCGCCCGCTGACCCCGGGGTCGCCGCCCGCCCGTCTCACCAGGGGCTGCTGCTTGCTCTGACGCCTCGTATTTTGGTATATCAAAAAGGTAAGAGAAAGGTATTCAAAATAAATGCTTTCAGTGCGCCAAACTCCGCCGCCGCGCCGCCGCGCGCGCTGCGCCGCACGGTTTCGCCGCGTCCCGCCGGCCGTGCTCGCGCTCTGCGGGATGCTGTCCGCCGCCGCAGCGGGCGCGCAGCCGCGGGACCGACCCGCCACGCCCGGCGCGGGATCGTCCCCGCCGCGGACCGGCCCGATCTCCGGCTACCTGGACTTCCACTACAACAACCCGGAACATGCCGACGGGGTCCTCGACCTCCATCGGTTCGTGCTGCTGCTCTCTCACGGGTTCTCGGACCGGATCCGGTTCGTGGCCGAGGTGGAGATCGAGCACGCCGTCGTGTCGAACGAGACCGGCGGCGAGCTGGAAGTCGAACAGGCGTACGTCGACTTCCTCGTCGCGCGCGGGTTCAACGTGCGCGCCGGCCTGCTCCTCGCGCCGGTCGGCATCCTCAACGAGCGCCACGAGCCGCCGGTCTTCCACGGCGTGGAGCGGCCGTTCGTCGACACCATCATCGTCCCGACCACCTGGTTCGACGCCGGCGTCGGCGTGCACGGCGAGCTGGGCGGGGGGGTGCGGTACCGGGCGTACGCGATGGCGCCCCTCGACGCGTCCCGGTTCACCGCGGAGGACGGCCTGCGCGGCGGACGCCAGAAGGGGGCCGAATCGAACGCGCGGCGCCTCGCCGGAACCGGGCGGATCGAGTACGTGGGGACGCCGGGCCTGGTGGTCGGCGGCAGCGTCTGGAGCGGGCGGACCGGGTTCCTCTCGCCCCGGCTCGACACCGGCGTGACGCTGGTCGAGGTCGACGGCCGCTACCGGCTCGGCGAGCTCGAAGCGCGCGCCCAGTACGCCCACGGGTTCCTCGACGGAATGGACGCGCTCAACCGGGCGGTCCAGCGCACCACCGGCGTCAGCCCGAACGTGGCCAGCCAGATCCGCGGGTTCTATCTGGAAGGTTCGTACTTCATCCTGCCGCGCCCGGCGCCGCGGGAGCTGGCCGCGTTCGTCCGGTACGAGAACTTCGACACGCAGTTCCGCATGCCGGCCGGATTCCGCCCGCTGGAGCGGTTCGACCGCGACGCGTGGGTGTTCGGGCTGACCTGGTTCCCCGACCCCGACGTGGCGGTGAAGTTCGACTACACGGTGGTGCGCAACCGGAGCGCGGCGGTCGATGCGCCCGATGCGCTGAACCTGGGGCTGGGGTGGTGGTTCTGATGCGGACGCGGCGGCTGCCGGCGCTGATCGGCCTGGCGCTGGCGGCGTCGGCGTCGCCCGGCTCGCGCGCGCTGGAGCGGCCGCGTCTGGTGGCGTCGGTCGTCGCGGAGCGCTTCTCGTTCACGCCGTCCGAGATCCGGGCGCCGGCCGGCGCGCCGGTCGAGCTGCGGATCCGGAGCAACGACACGATGCACGGCTTCCGGATCGTCGGCCACGGGGTCGACGTGGCGATTCCCAAGCGGCGGCAGGGAGAGGCGGTGGTCGTCTTCGAGCCGCCGGCGCCGGGACGGTACCGCTTCGAGTGCTCCCGGGTGTGCGGCGCCGGTCACGGCTTCATGCGCGGCGAGATCGTGGCGTTCGATCCCGAGCCCCGCAGCGACGAGCATGGACGAGAGCGATGACGAACCCCGGACGCGCAAGGAAGAGCGGCGGTTCGTGACCCGCGGCCTGCTCGCGGCCGCCGCTGCGCTGACCGCCGCGGCGGCGTACGCGCAGCCTCCGGCGGCCCCGGGCGATCCGCTGCCCGGCGTCACGCCGGCCGAGTTCGAAGCGTTCCGGCTCGGGCTGGAAGACTTCCTCGAGGTCGAGACGGCGGAGGAGGGGCTGGGCCCGGCGTACAACGCCACGAGCTGCGCCGCCTGCCACAGCGTGCCGGCGATCGGCGGCGTCGCCCCGGTCGCCACCGTCCGCGCCGGGGTCCGCGAGCCGGACGGGACGTTCCGCGACTTCGACCCGGCGCGCGGTTCGCTCTTCCAGTTGTTCTCGGTCCCGACCCACGGCTGCCAGTCGGTGATCCCGGCCGAGGCGAACGTCATCGGGCGCCGGGTCCCGATCCCGCTGTTCGGCGCCGGACTGGTCGAGGCGATACCCGATCCGGACATCCTGGCGCTCCAGGACCCGGACGACGCCGACGGCGACGGCGTGAGCGGGCGGGCGGCGCTGGTCATCGACCGGGCGAGCGGCGTCCTGCGCGTGGGACGGTTCGGCTGGAAGGCGCAGATCGCGACCCTCCTGGAGTTCGGCGGCGACGCCTACCGGAACGAGATGGGGATCACGAACGACCTGTTCCCCGAGGAGCTGACGTTTCGCCTCGACGCGCGCCGGCTTCGGGCCTGCGACCCGATCCCGGAGCCGGAGGACGTTCCGGAGCCGGGGACGGGACGCCGGGGGATCGACAACTTCGAGTCGTTCATGCAGCTACTGGCGCCGCCGGCGCGCGGGGCCGTCACCCCGCGGGCGGCGGCCGGACGGCGCGTCTTCGAGTCGATCGGGTGCGCGGCGTGTCACGTCCCGGCGCTCGCCACCGGCCCGAGCGCCAACCCGATCTTCGATCGACGTCCGGTCCCGCTCTTCTCCGACCTCCTGCTGCACGACGTCGGCACGGGCGACGGGATCGCGCAGGCGGCGGCGCAGCCGAACGAGCTCCGCACGCCGGCGCTGTGGGGGCTGCGCCACCGGCGGCCGCTCCTGCACGACGGCAGCGCGGCCACCATCCTGGAGGCGGTGGTCCGCCATCGCGGCGAGGCGCAGGCGTCCCGGGACCGGGTGCGGGCGCTGTCCCCCGCCGACCTCGGGGCGCTGACGGCGTTCCTCGAGTCATTGTGATCGCCTCATGGCGATCGCCGTTCCGCCGGCGTCACCTGCAGCTTGGCGGCGGCCCGCATCCCGATCCTGATCCGCCGGTTGCGCCTGTCGCGGACGAGCACCTGGTCGGCCGCCGTGTCGCGCGATTCGACCCGGAGATCCCGGCCGGGCGTGAGGCCGCTGTTTTCGAGGAAGCGGAGGAACGCGGAGTCCTGGTCGATGACCCGCGTCAGCACGACCGGGGCGCCGACGGGACAGGTGACCAGCGTCGGGCGCTCCGGGTTGGCCATCGACCCGGTCGAATCGGGGATCGGATCGCCGTGCGGGTCGGTGGACGGGCGCCCCAGCATCGCGTCGATCCGATCGATCAGCCGGTCCGAGGCGGCATGCTCCAGCCGTTCCGCCTCGTCGTGCACCTCCGCCCAGCTCATGCCGACCACCTTGACGAGGAACAGCTCCATCAGCCGGTGGCGGCGCAGCACGAGCGCCGCCAGTTTCCGGCCGGCCGGCGTCAGCCGCACGCCGGCGTACGGCTCGTAGGCGACCAGCCCCGACTCGGCCAGCGCCTTGACCATCGTGGTGGCGGTGCCGGGCGCCACGCCGAGCGCGCCCGCGAGGCTGCCCATCGAGACGAGCCGGCGCTCCTCCCGCTGCGCGGCCTCCGCCTGGTAGATCGCCTTCAGGTAGTTCTCGACCGTGCTCGACGGCAGCCCCATGCCCGGTCTCCTGCGCGTTCGCGGCTTGACTTGCCGCCGGGGTTCACGCCAAGATAGCATATTTTGAGTTATCAAAATCTTGATTGTCAGCCATCAAACCATCAGCCCTCCCGCGGAACCCCCGGTGGAGCCCGCGCTCGCCCTGCTCGTCTTCGCCGGCGTCGTCGGGGTCCTGGCCGCGCTGCTCTGGCCCGATCGCGGCCTGCTGCCCCGCTGGCTGCGCCTTGCCCGCCTCGGCGAACGCGTGCGCCTGGAGGATGCGCTGAAGCACGTGTTCATGTGCCGGCAGAACGGACAGGCCTGCTCGCTCGACAGCCTGGCCGGCCATCTGGCGGTCTCCACCGCCCGCGCCGCCGCGCTGCTGTCGCGTCTCGCCGAGATCGGCCTGGTCCGGATCGATTCAGGCGGTCCGGCGCTCACGGCCGACGGCGCGCAGTCGGCCGTGCGGATCGTCCGGACGCATCGCCTCTGGGAGCGGTACCTGGCCGACCGGACCGGCGTCCCGCCGGCGGAGTGGCACGATCGGGCGGAAAGGATGGAGCATGCGCTGTCGGCCGATCAGGCCGACGCGCTCGAGATGCGGCTGGGGCGCCCGAACTGGGACCCCCACGGCGATCCGATCCCGGACGCTTCCGGTGAGATCCCGCCGGCGCCCGGCGTCGGCCTGGCCGCCGTCGAGCCGGGCTGCGCGGTCGAGATCGTGCACCTGGAGGACGAGCCGCGGGAGATCTACGACGCGCTGCTCGGCCAGGGCCTCGTCCTGGGCGGGCGGCTCGACGTCGTCGAGCGGACCGGCCGCGGCGTGCGCGTGCGGGCGGACGGACGCGACTGGACGCTCGACCCGGTGGCGGCCCGCAACGTCAGCGTGCGCCGGCTGCCGGCCGGGGAGCGCGCCGCCGCGGGGACGACGCTGGAGGACGCGCGCCTCGGCGAGACGGTGCGCGTCGTCGAGATCTCCCGCGCCTGTCAGGCGACGCAGCGCCGCCGGCTGCTCGATCTCGGCGTGGTCCGCGGGACCGAGATCACCCCGGAGCTGGTGAGCGCCGCCGGCGACCCGGTGGCGTACCGGATCCGCGGGGCGCTCATCGCGCTGCGCCGCCGGCAGGCGTCCTGGGTCCGGGTGGAGCGCGCGGCCGGCGGCCCGGCGGCGGAGACGGCCCGATGACCGGGACGGCCGGCGGCGCCTGCGGCGGCTGCGCGACGCGACGCGCCGACGGCCTGCTGCGGCTCGGCCTGCAGCCGGACAAGTGGGACGTCCTGGCGGCGCTCGCCGGGAACCCGAACGTCGGCAAGAGCACCGTCTTCAACGCCCTGACCGGGCTGCGCCAGCACACCGGCAACTGGCCCGGCAAGACGACCGTCCGCGCGGAGGGGGCGTTCGCCTACCGCGGCAAGCGATTGAAGTTGATCGACCTGCCGGGCGCCTACTCGCTGCAGGCGGAAAGCGCCGACGAGGAGGCCGCGCGCGACTTCCTCCTGTTCGGCCGCCCCGACGTGACGATAGCGGTGGTCGACGCGGCGCGGCTGGAGCGGAACCTCCACCTCGTGCTGCAGATCCTCGACGTCACCGACCGCGTCGTCGTCTACCTGAACCTGATCGACGAGGCCCGCCGCCACGGCGTCGCCGTCGATGCGGCGCGCCTGCAGGAGCGGCTCGGCGTGCCGGTGGTGAGCGGCGTCGCACGCGAGAAGGTCGGGATCGACGATCTGCTCGCGGCCGCCTGGGGCGTCGCCGTCGGCGAGACCGTCACCGCGCCGCACCGCCTGGAGCAGGTCGAGGAGAGCGCCGAGGGGACGGTCGCGGCGCTGACCGGGATGGTGGAGGCCGCCTTCCCCCGCGCGCCGAACGCCCGGTGGGTGGCGCTGCGGCTGCTCAGCGCCGACGACGCGGTGACCGACGCCGTCCGCTCCGGCGAGCTGGGCCGGCTGGGCGATGCGCCCGGCCCGGCCGAACCGCCGCCGGCGCCCGCCGTCCGGGAGCGGGTCCTGGCCTCCGCCCGCCGCATGCGGTGGGAGCTGCCGCCCGACTTCCACGACGCGATCACCGAACGGCTGTACGCCGCCGCCGGGCGGATCGCCGAGCGGGCGCAGTTGCGGGGGCTGAAGCGGACCGGCTTCGACGTCGACCGCGCCGCCGACCGCCTGCTGACGAGCCGGTGGTTCGGGTTCCCGATGATGCTCGCGATCCTGGCGGCGGTCTTCTGGATCACGATCGAGGGCGCGAACGCGCCGTCCGGGATGCTGGCCGCGCTGCTGATCGATACGGCGCATCCGTGGCTGCGCAGCGCCGGGGAGGCGATCGGCGCGCCCTGGTGGCTGACCGGACTGCTGGTGGACGGCGTCTATCTGGCGACCGCGTGGGTGGTCTCGGTGATGCTGCCGCCGATGGCGATCTTCTTCCCCCTCTTCACCCTGCTGGAGGACCTGGGCTACCTCCCGCGGGTGGCGTTCAACCTCGACGCGCTGTTCCGGGCGGCGGGCGCTCACGGAAAGCAGGCGCTCACCATGTGCATGGGGTTCGGCTGCAACGCGGCCGGCGTCGTCTCCGCGCGGGTGATCGACAGCCCGCGCGAGCGGCTGATCGCCATCGTCACCAACAACTTCTCGCTCTGCAACGGCCGCTGGCCGACCCAGATCCTGATCGCCACCATCTTCATCGGCGCGCTGGCGCCGGCGCGCCTCGGCGGCGTCGTGTCGGCGGCGGCGGTGGTCGCCGTCGCCGTGCTCGGCGTCGCCGCGACGTTCGTCACGTCGTGGGCGCTCTCCCGGACGGTGCTCCGCGGCGAAGCGACCCGCTTCAGCCTGGAGCTGCCGCCGTACCGCCCGCCGCGCGTGCTCCGGACGCTGTACACGTCGGTGATCGACCGGACGCTGATCGTGCTGGGCCGGGCGGTGGTGTTCGCGGTTCCGGCGGGCGCGGTGATCTGGCTGGCGTCGAACGTCGAGGTCGGCGGCGTCAGCGTGGCCGGGCACGCCGTGGACTGGCTGAATCCGTTCGGCTTGCTGATCGGCCTGAACGGCGTCATCCTGCTCGCGTACGTCGTGGCGATACCGGCCAACGAGATCGTCATCCCCACCGTGCTGATGCTGACGGCGCTGACCGCCGGCGCCGCCGGGCCGGGGGCCGGGGTGATGTTCGAGCCGGGCGACGCCGACGCGACCGGCCAGCTCCTCCGCGCCGGCGGGTGGACCCTGCTGACCGGGGTGAACCTGATGCTGTTCAGCCTGCTCCACAACCCGTGCTCCACCACCATCTACACGATCTACCGGGAGACGCGGAGCGCGGGGTGGACGACGCTGGCGACCCTGCTGCCGGTCGCCATCGGCGTTTCCGTATGCTTTCTCGTGACGCAGCTATGGCGGCTGGCGGCGTGAGCGGATCGGCGGCGGAGATCGACTCGTCCCGCTGGTCGGGCGAGGGCGACTTCACCCGGAAGCTCGTCGACTGGTGCGCCGCGCAGCCGGCGGTGGCGTTCGTGCGGGTCGAGGACGCGCCGTCGAGCCGGACCGACGTGGAGTACAACTTCGTCAGCAACGAGATCTTCCTCCGGTTCCGGACGCGGGACCGGATCGAGACGCGGCGGCTGCTGAAAATCGTCCCGATCCGCCGCGTGGCGGCCGAGAAGCTGATGACGATCGGGCGGCTCGAATCGCAGCTTGCGGGCGAAGCGGAGATCGGCGCGCCGGACTACGCCGACGAGGGGATGATCCAGTACCTCCACACCGAGCGGGTCGTGCCGCCGTACCAGACGCGAGGCTACAAGCTGATCGAGCTGGTCCGGATCTACGAGACCGGTACGCCGCCGCGCGACGGCGCCGGCCTCTGAACCGAGCCGATTCAAGCCGATTCCGGAGCGGGCATGGCGCCGCCGAGCGACGTTCGGAAACGGGTCCTCCGCACGATAGACGCGTCCCGCCGCGCCGCGTCGGCGCGCCGGGCGCGCGCGGCGGAAGCCGAGCGCGACGGCGCGGCGGTCCTGAACGACGTGGCGGCGCCGGCGTTCCTGACGGTCGCCGCGATCCTCAGGTCCGAAGGGCGCAAGTTCCGCGTGCTCACCCCGGCCGGCTCGGTCCGGCTGGCGTCGGAGTCGTCGCCGGACGACTTCATCGAGCTGGCCCTCGACGCCGCCCGCGACCCGCCCGCGCTCGTCGGCCGCGTGAGCCGCCGGCGGGGGCGGCGCGTGCTGGTCGACGAGGCGGTGGTGCGGGAGGCGGAGGCGATCGGCGGCCTGACGGAGGACGACGCCGTCGACGCGATCCTCGCGCGGCTCGGCCCGTTCGTCGAACGGTGAAAGGCGGGGGCGGGCGCGGCCTCGAAACTTCTTGACGAACCGGCGCCGCGGACGTACCCTGCATTCCGATGTCGGCTGGGCCGACGCCGGGCCTGCGACAGGACGCGCAGCAGCAGAGATGGGAAACCGGCCGCCGCGGCTACAGGAAGGGAGCGTCATGACACGAACCTCGCAACCGACGTGGGCGGCTCTGCTGCTGGCCGCGGGGATGGCCGGGCTGACGCCGGCCGCCGCCGCCGCCCAGGACGCGGCGAGCATCGCGGGTTCGGTCACCGACACGACCGGCGCGGTGCTGCCCGGCGTGACGGTCGTCGCATCGAGTCCGGCGCTGATCGAGGGTTCGCGCACCGTCGTCACCGACGGCGCGGGCGCCTACCGGATCGTCAGCCTGCGGCCGGGCGTCTACTCGGTGACGTTCAGCCTCCCCGGCTTCGGCGCGGTCGTCCGGGAAGGGATAGAGCTCCAGGGGTCGTTCGCCGCGGCGGTCGACGTGGAGCTGTCGGTCGGGAGCGTCGAAGAGACGGTGACGGTGACCGGCGCCACGCCGATCGTCGACATCCAGCAGGCCCGGCAGCAGGAGGTGTTCGACTCGGACGTGCTCGACGCCATCCCGACCGGCCGGACGATTCAGAACGTCGCCGTCCTCGTCCCCTCCGTCGTCTCCAGCCAGCCGAGCGGCGTCGGCGGAACCGACCTCCTCGACCTGGCCCAGCTGACGGTCCACGGCGGCGAGCGCGACGACTTCCGGATCCAGAGCGACGGCTTCATCCTCGGCAACGCGTACCAGTCGTACAACGGCTTCGTCCCCAACCTGGGCGCAAGCGCCGAGGCGACGGTCAACACCGCCGGCGCCGGCGCCGACTGGTGGGGCAGCGGCGTGGTGCTGAACGTCATCCCGAAGGAGGGAGGGAACAGCTACTCCGGCGACGTCTTCGTCACCGGGGCGACCGACGCCTGGCAGAGCGACAACCTGAGCGAGCGGGTCAGGGAGAAGGGGCTGGACTCTCCCAACACCCTCAAGGACACGTACGACGTCAACCCGTCGTTCGGCGGGCCGCTCGCCCAGGACAAGCTGTGGTTCTACGCGTCGGGCCGGTTCACCCAGTCGCGGATGTTCGCCGGAGGAACGTTCTACAACAGGAACGCGGACGACCCGAACAACTTCTTCTACGAGCCGGACCCCGAGCGGCAGGCGTTCCACGGCAACTGGTCGCACAGCGGAAGCACCCGCTTCACGTACCAGGCCACGCAGCGGGACAAGATCGGGATCTCGTACGAATACCAGCGCGCGTGCAAGTGCGGCCAGACCGGGATCGGCACGGGCGGCTGGGGCGCGTCCTACCTGGTCACGCCGGAGGGGTCGTACGACGCGACCTACCCCGACACCTGGTCGGGCTCGGCGACCTGGACCGCCCCGCTCAGTAACCGCCTGCTGCTCGAAGTCGGGTTCATGGCCCGCAACGAGAAGAACGGATCGAGCGGTCCGCGGCCGCCGGAGGGCGACCCGAGCCTGGGCCGGATCCCGGTGTTCGACGCCGGCACCAACTTCGCCTACAACGGACGGCTGCCGGTGGTCAGCTCGATCTACTCGTTCTTCTCGTCGACGATTCCCCAAGTCCGGGCGTCGCTGTCGTACGTGACGGGCAGCCACTCGTTCAAGTTCGGCTTCACCCACCTGTACGCCAGGACGACCCGTTACGACTCCGACAACGACTTCAACACCCGGTATTTCGTCTTCACCGGCCTCGGCGCGGTCCTCGGGCTGCCGGGCATGGAGGGCTACCCGCTGCCGGTCGGGCTGGTCCAGTCGGCCGCGCCGTATCCGGAGAACACGCGGCAGTCGGAGACCGGCCTGTACGCGCAGGACGTCTGGACGCTGGGGCAGCTCACGCTCAACCTCGGGGTCCGGTTCGACCGGTATCGGACCACCCACCCCTCGATGCGGTTCGGACCGGGGCCGCTGACGCCCGACCGGAACTTCACGACGCCCGACATCGACCATTTCAACCAGAAGGACGTCACGCCGCGGCTGTCGGCGGTCTACGACCTGTTCGGCGACGGCCGGACCGCCCTCAAGGTGAGCATGAACAAGTACGTCCGGGGCCACTCCATCGACATCTGGGACGGCAACCCGGCCGAGCTGATCACGCGCAACCCGTTCCGGAGCTGGGCCGACGGCAACCTCAACTTCGTGCCCGACTGCGACCTGACCAACCCGGCGGCGCAGGGGCCTCCCGGCTTCGCCGGCTACTTCCTGGGCGTCGACTACTGCGGGCCGATCCCGACCGACTGGGGCTCGGCCGACTTCACCCCGAACACGCGTTTCAATCCCGACACCATTTCGGGATGGGGCAACCGCGGCTGGAACTGGGAGTTCTCGACCGGCGTGCAGCACGAGCTGCTCCCCGGCATGTCGATCGACGTCGCGTACTTCCGCAAGATCTACGGCAACCTGCTGGCGGTCACGAACGAAGCGCTCGGCCTCGACGGCTACGACCGGTACACCCTCGCGGCGCCGTCCGATCCGGGTCTCCCCGGCGGCGGCGGCTACGAGGTCGGCCCGCTGCTCGATCCGAAGCCGGAAGCGATCGCCGGCGGGTTCCCGATCGACAACTACCAGACGTTCGCGGACGAGTTCGGCGACTCGTTCCAGCACTGGAACGGCGTGGACGTGAACCTGAACGCCCGGTTCCAGAACGGGATACTGCTCGCCGGCGGGTTCAGCACCGGCCGGGCGTCGATGAACGACTGCGAGGTCGTCAACAACACCGGGCCGGCGGTGCAGTTCTCCCTCGGCCGTCCCGCGGCGGGATCGACCGCGTCGCACCTGCTGCACTGCGACGTCAAGGGGAACTTCCTCACGAACGTCAAGGCGTACGGCGCCTACGTCATTCCGAAGGTGGAGGTGCAGGTCTCCGGGACGTACCAGAGCATCCCCGGACCGCTGATCGACGCGAACGTGACGTACGTGCCGTCGCAGATCACGGCGGCCCTCGGCCGGGCGCCGGCGGAAGGCGGGAACGTCGAGGTGCAGGTGGTGCCCCTCGACGCGCTGACCGCGGTCCCGCGGGGCGGCACCGGCGCCGGCACGCTGTACGGCGAGCGGCTGCACCAGTTCGACTTCCGCGTCGGGAAGATCTTCGAGTACGGCGGGATGCGCACGGCGGTGAACCTCGACCTCTACAACGCGTTCAACTCGGACGCCATCGTGACCGAGAGCTCCACGTTCGCCACGTTCCGCCAGGCGCAGCGGATCCTCCTGGGACGGATCGTGAAGATCAGCGCGTCGTTCGGGTTCTAGCCGGCGTCCGGGCGCCCCGCCCCTCTCGATGCGACGCGGGGTTCCACCACGGGCCGCCAGCGCGCTTCCGGCCCTGGCGTTGCCGCTGGCGTGCGCGGCGGCGCTCGCGGCGCTCGGCCTGCTGCCGGCGACAGCGGCGAACGCGCGCCTGCAAGGGGCGTTCTGGGGCGCCGCCGCCGTCGCCGGCGCCTGGGCCGCGCTGCTGGCCGCCGCGACGATCTGGCGCTCGCAGCCCCTCCGCGTCGAGGTCGTCCTTCGGAAGCAGCATTACGTCCAGGCGCTCGCGCAGGCGTCGATCTTCCTGTACTGGGGGTGGCGCTGGCGGGAGGTGTACGACTCCGCGCACCTGATCGCCGCGCAGATCCTGTTCGCGTACGCGTTCGACGCGCTGCTCGCCCTCTCGCGGCGCGGCGTCTGCGCCCTCGGGTTCGGACCGGTCCCGGTCGTCTTCAGCATCAACCTGTTCCTCTGGTTCCGGGCGGACTGGTTCCACTGGCAGTTCGTGCTGATCGCCGCCGGGTTCGCGGCCAAGGAGTTCGTCCGGTGGAGCAGGGACGGGCGGCGGACGCACGTCTTCAACCCTTCGGCGCTGCCGCTGGGCGTCTGCTCGCTCGCGCTGCTGCTGACCGGCGCGTCCGGCGTCACGTGGGGCTACGAGATCGCCAACACGCTGAACTACCCGCCGCAGATCTACGCCTTCATCTTCCTCGTCAGCCTGCCGGGGCAACTGCTGTTCGGCGTGGCGACGATGACGCTGTCGGCCGTGGCCGCGACGTACGCCTTCGGACTGCTCTACTTCGCCGCGACCGGCGTCTACTACTTCTTCGACTCCTACGTCCCGATCGCCGTCTTCCTCGGCATGCACCTGCTGTTCAACGACCCGTCCACGTCGCCGCGCACCGAGCTCGGACGGGTGCTGTACGGCGTCCTGTACGCCGCGGGGGTGATCGCGCTGTACGCGGCGCTCGACCGGGCCGCCCTCCCGACGTTCTACGACAAGCTGCTCGCCGTGCCGGTGATGAACCTCCTGGTCCCGGCGATCGACCGTCTGGCCCGCGCGAAAGCGGCGCGACGTTTCGGTCCCGCGGCGCTGGCGAGCAGCGTCGCCGGGCGGCGGCGGAACCTGGGCTACGCCGGCGTCTGGGCCGCCCTCTTCGCCGTCATGAGCGCGGCGCAAGGGGTCGGCGACCACCACCGCGGCCAGTGGGTTCCGTTCTGGCAGGCCGCCTGCACGGAAGGACGCCCCTACGCCTGCCGGAACCTGGGCAACCTGGTGTCGAACTACTGCCGCGCGCGGTCCGGCTGGGCCTGCAACGAGTTCGGAGTGCTCCTTGACCCGCGCCGGAACCCGCAGTTCGCGGTCAGGGCGTTCAGCGACGCCTGCGGCCTCGGCTTCGCGCCCGGCTGCGCCAACCGCGATCGGAGCGCGTGGAACGCGCTGCGGCGTCGGCCGCCCGGCCTCGCCGACTACCGGATCGTCCTGCAGGGCGCGAAAGGACCGATGCCGGAGATGACGCCCGCCGAGATCTATCGACTGGCCTGCCGGCAGGGGTTCGCCGACGGCTGCCGGCGGGCCGGCGTGGCGCCGCCGGCCGCGGCGCGGCGTTACCGGTAAGATCCGCGGCGGCTCATGTCGCACCGACCGCGGCGCGCGGAGCGGCGCTTGCGCGGGACACGCGGGACGCCCGCACCGGGGACGCCGCCCGGCCCGCTCGCGCAGTTCGCCGGGCTGTCGCCGGCGCGGGCGCTGGCGGCGCCGGCGGCGTTCGCGCTGGCGCTCGCGGCGTTCGCCGCCGCCGGGCCGGTCCGGCAGCACCCGCCGCTGGCGTGGGCGGTCTGCGGCGCCGCCGGCGCGCTGCTGGCGTGGAGCGGGGCGCTCCTCCTGCGGTCGGCGCGCGCAGGCCGGACGCTGGCCCTCGACGTCGCCTTCCGCCCGCAGCATTACGTGCAGGCCTGCGCGCAGCTCGCCGTCTATCTGTACTGGGGCTGGCACTGGCGCGAGGTGTACGACTCCGCCCACCTGATCGCCGCCCAGCTCGTCTTCGCCTACGCGTTCGACATGCTCCTCACCTGGTCGCGCCGCGACCGGTACGTGCTCGGGTTCGGCCCGCTGCCGATCATCTTCAGCATCAACCTGTTCATGTGGTTCAAGCCGGACTGGTTCGCGCTGCAGTTCCTGATGGTGGCGGTCGGCTTCGCCGCCAAGGAAACGATCCGGTGGACCCGGGACGGGCGGCGGGTCCACATCTTCAACCCGTCGTCGCTGCCGCTCGGCCTGTTCGCCCTGGTCCTGATCGCGACCGGCGCGACCGAAATCACCTGGGGACCGGAGATCGCGGTCACGCAGATCTTTCCGCCGCACATTTACCTGCTGATCTTCCTGGCGAGCCTGCCGGCGCAACTGCTGTTCGGCGTCGTCTCGATGACCCTGTCGGCGGCCGCGTCGACGTACGCGTTCATCCTCGTCTGGCACGCGGCGACCGGCGGCCACTTCTTCAGCCCGGCGGCGCTCGGCGGCGGCGCGATCCCGATCGCCGCGTTCCTCGGCATGCACCTCCTGTTCAACGACCCCTCCACCTCGCCGCGCACCGAGCTCGGGCGGATCGTCTTCGGCGTCCTGTACGGCGCCAGCATCGTCGTGCTGTTCGGCCTGCTGGAGCGGGCCGGCGTCCCGACGCATTACGACAAGCTGCTGGCCGTGCCGGCGCTCAACCTGCTGATCCGGGCGATAGACCGCGCCGCCCGGTCGGACGCCGTCCGGCGCTTCGATCCGGCGCGCCTCGGGCGCAACCTGACGCCGCTCGGCCGCAACGTCGCGTACGTCGCCGTCTGGGCCGCGGTGTTCACCGGGATGCAGACTCGGACCGGGACCGAGGTGGCGCTGGCGCGCGGCGTCTCGCTGCTGTCGCAGGGCCGGGTCGAGGCGGCCGTCGCCCACTACCGCGATCTCGTCCGCGCGCAGCCGGACCGGGCGGCGCTGCAGAACGAGCTCGGCTACGTGCTGCTGCGGGCGGGACGCGCGGCGGAGGCGCTGGCGCCGTTGCAGCGGGCGGCGGCGCTCGACCCGGACGTGGCCCAGACGCACAACAGCCTGGGGATCGCGCACGTGGAGGCCGGACGCTGGCGCGCGGCGGCGGCGGCGTTCGGGCGGGCGATCGCGCTCCGGCCCGACTATGCCGAAGCGCAGTTCAACCTCGCGCAACTGCACGACCGCGGCCGGGGAGTCCCCGCCGACCCCGCCGAGGCGGCGCGGCTCTACCGGCGGGCGGCGGAGCGGGGGCACGCGGGCGCCCAGGTCAACCTCGGGCGGCTGCACCGCGCCGGCCGGGGCGTGGCCCGCAACGACGCCGAAGCGGTCCGGTGGTACCGGCGGGCGGCCGGTCAGGGCCACCCGTTCGCGCAGTTCAACCTCGCGCTGATGCACCGATCCGGCGAGGGCGTCGAGCAGGACGACGCCGCGGCGCACCTGTGGTACACCCTCGCCGCCGCCCGGCTGACCGGCGCTGCGCGCGCCAGGGCCGTCGAGGGACGCGCGGCGGTCGAGCGGCGGATGCGCCCGGCGGAGATCGCCGAGGCGGAGCGGCGCGCGCGGGAGTGGCGGCCGTCGAACCCGCGACGGTGACGCGGGAGCATCGTCTCGAGGCGATGCGGCGTTGATCCGGACGGGCGCGGCGGGTGACAATGCTCAGCAGCCCGCGGCGCCGGGCGTGACGCGGCGCGGGGATTGACCAAGCGTGACGAGAGCCGTTGGCGGCGCCGGGCGAACGCCGCGAATTTCCGGCCCGGGAGCCGCCGGACACGCGGCGGAGAGCGGCAGCGAAAGGGAGGACGCGATGGCGAGATGGACGAAACTGTTCCCGTTCCGGACCGGCGCGCTGCTGGGGATAGCGGCGGCCGGCGCGTGCGTCTCGATCCTGTTCGCCCGGCCGGCCCCGACGGCGGCGGCCCAGAGCCGCTTCGTGGGCGGCGCGCCGGAGCGGCCCGACTCGTCCGACATCCGGGCGCTCCGGCTGCGGTTCGAGGCGGGTTCGCGGTCGAACTGGCACAGCCACTCCGGCTGGCAGATCCTGGCCGCCGAGGAAGGCCGCGGCCGGACGCAGGCGCGGGGCGGCGAGATCGTCGAGATGGTCCCGGGCGGCGACCCGGTCTACACCGGGCCCGGCGTCGTCCACTGGCACGGGGCGGCGCCGGACCAGCACGTCGTCCAGTTGACGTTCATCACCGGCGAGGCGACCTGGTACGAGCCGGTCAGCGAAGACGACTACCGGGGGCGGTAACCGGGCGGCGCTGTTGCGGCAGGGCGAAGACCCAGAGCACGCCGCCCTGCGGGAGCAGCGTCGTCTCGCCGCGGCTCCGGTCGAGGGCGTTCTGCATCCGGGCGGCGTCGACCCCCCAGCCGGCCTGCACCGCGACGTACTGGACGCCGTCGACCCGGTACGACGTCGGGACGCCGATCACCCCCGAGCTGGTCCGCTGCTCCCAGAGCGTCTCGCCGGTGCGGCCGTCGAACGCCCGGAAGTACCGGTCGTTCGTGCCGCCGGCGAACACCAGGCCGCCGGCCGTGGTCAGCACCGGCCCCCAGTTGTGCGATTCGAACCGGCGGGTCCAGACCTCCTCGCCCCCGTCGAGGTCCCACGCCTGCAGCTCGCCGATATGCTCCGCGCCGTCGCGCACGAACATCTGCGACGAGCCGCCCGTGTACACCTTGCCGGGGCTGTACTCCGCCTCCCGGGTGTTCATCCAGGCGCACAGGTTGTCGTTCGCAGAGAAGTAGAGATACCCGGTGACCGGGTTGTACGCGGCGGGCGGCCAGTTCTTGCCGCCCCAGACCGACGGGCAGAACATCAGGCGGGTCCCGGTGCGCGGCTTGTGCTCGGGGTCGTACTCGGGGCGACCCGTCTCCGGGTCGATCCGGGTGAACACGTTCTGGTGGACGAACGCCGTCGCGTCGACGAACGCGATCCGGTCGGCGGCGCGCTCGAGCAGCCAGAGGTAGCCGTTCCGGCCCGGATGGACCAGCCCCCGGACCGTCCGCCCGCCCCGGTCGACGTCGATCAGCAGCGGCGGCGCTGTTTCGTCCCAGTCCCACGAGCCGTTCCAGTGGTACTGGTGGTGCCCCTTCAGCTCGCCGGTGTCGGCGTCGAGGGCGATCACCGAGTTGGCGTACAGGTTGTCGCCCGGCCGCTTGTCGCCCATCCACGGACCGCCGTTGCCGGTTCCCCAGTACGTCAGGTTCAGGTCCGGGTCGTACGTGCCGGTCACCCAGACGGGGACCCCCCCGGTGCGCCACGTCTCCCCCGGCCACGTCTCGTTGCCCGGCTCCCCCGGCCCCGGAACGGTGTGGGTCCGCCAGACCTGCTCGCCGGTCGCCGCGTCGAACGCGGCCACGAACCCCCGGATACCCATCTCGCCGCCGGAGACGCCGATCAGCGCCTTCCCGTTGACCACGAGCGGGGCGAGGGTCATGTAGTGCCCGGTCCGCCAGTCGCCGACCGCCGTCTCCCACGCCACGCGCCCGGTCTCGGCGTCGAGCGCCACGAGAAACGCGTCGACCGTCGCCAGGTAGACCTGCTCGCCGTACAGCGCCACGCCGCGGTTGGTCGGGTGGATCTGAAACAGCTCGTCGGGAAGGGCGCGCACGTAGCGCCACCGCACGTCGCCGGTGCGCGCGTCGAGGGCGATCACGTGGTTCTGCGGCGTGGTGATGAACATCGCGCCGTCGTTGACGATCGGCGGCGACTCGTGCCCGTCGGTCAGGCCGGTGGCGAACGCCCAGACCGGCCGGAGGCCGGCGACGTTGCCGGTGGTGATCTGGTCGAGCGGGCTGTACCCCCAGCCGTCGTAGGTGCGCCGGTACATCAGCCAGTCCCCGTCCGGCGGGTCCCGGAGCTCCGCGTCGGTGACCGGCCGGTACGCCGGGGCCGCCGGCTGCGCGGAAGGCTGCGCCGCCGCCGGCGCGGCAAGCAGCACGGCGATCGAGGCGGCGCCCGCGGCGGCGGCCCGGCAGCCCGAGCGGCGACGGTCCTGCGTCTTCACGCCTTCGTCCGCATCCAGCCGTACCGCGTGTGGCTCGGCGTCGGCCCCAGCGCCGCGTACTTGTCCTTGAACGTCGACATGGCGTCGGCGGTGTAGCCGGGGAACTCCATCAGCGTCTTGAGCTCGTCCGGGATCCGGTCCGCGTAATCCGCCGGCACCGGGCGGTACCGCCGGTCCTTCTCGGCCCCCTCCACCGGCGTGACGCCGTACAGCCGGGCCGAGTTCAGGCCGAGAATCTTCCGCTTGGCGGCGTCGGTCAGCTCCGGGTAGCCGTACTCCTCCCGCATCTCGTCCGGGATCCGGAAACGCCACAGCGCGTCGATCTGCCACTGCGGCGACCCGTACCAGACGCTGTCGGAGCCGAAGACGATCCGGTCCTCGCCCAGATACCGCATGAGCTGCCCCATGATGTGCGCCGCCACGGTGGGGAACGTCACCACCGACGAGGCCCAGGTGGTGCCGATCTCGCCGTAGCAGTTCGGATGCGGCGCGACGAGCTGCGCGTACTCGGTGGTCCACTTGACGTCGGGCACGCCGTCGCGCAACGTGCGCGACCGGATCGTCCGGAGCGAGTCGGCGTGCCAGGTGGTCTGCTGGATGCAGGCGTGGTACGTGATGAAGTTCAGGTCGGGCCAGTCCTGCGCCGCCTTCGGCAGGTCGGCCGGATGCCCCAGCACCGGGTCGGGCGGTCCGGGGGCCAGCCCCTTGTGGACGCAGATGTTGTTGAAGCCGGGGCGCTCGCCGCGCAGCCGCGCGTAGTTCTTCCGGATCAGCTCGAACGTCGGGTAGGCGACCTCCTCGTCGTCGTGCCGCCAGCGCCGCATCAGGCTGTTCGGGTCGTCGTCGACCTTGGCCGCGTTCGAGATGTTGTACCCCTTCCACGAATCGGGCCGGTTCCGGTCTATCTGCTGCTGGATGTAGTCGAGGTTCCCCTTGCCGACGTACAGCATCCCGTGCGCCATCATCCGGCGGGAGCCGGAGATTTCGTTGACGAAGTCGCGCGCCGCCGCCGTCTGGGCCGCGGTGATCGTTTCGGCGCGCTCGGCCTCCACGTGGTTCCGCGGCGGCCGGTTCGGGACGTTCGGGTCGCCCCGCTGGCCGACCGGCGTCGCCGAGAACGCGGTGACGTTGCTGAGCAGCCCGATCGTCACCTGGCTGTCGAGGAAGACGTCCTTGATGAACTGGACGAGCTGGAAGTTGGCGGGGGTCATCGGCAGCCCGACCAGCGCCGGGTTCCAGGTCCGCCACGCCTCGCCTCCCTCGTCCGGCCCCCGGTCCGCGGGCGGCGCGTACCGGTCGCCCGCCGTCGGCCCCTGGGCGGCGGCGCGGAGGGTGTGCCCGCTGCTCGTGTTCGAACCGCGCACCAGATGCAGCTGGTCGTCGAAGACGAACAGGTCGCGCGGCGCGCCGGCCTGCGCGTACGCCGCCGGCTCGAACATCTCGATCGGGTCGACGTCGAAGAAGCGGCCGAACACCTCGTTCATCGCGATCAGCGCCGCCGCCATCCCCCCGGTCGACGCCAGGAACGCCCGCCGGTCGACGCCCAGCTTCCGGCTGGCGGAGTCGGCCAGCTCGCCGACGCGCGCCTCCGCCTGCTTCTGCTGGTCGGTCTGCGGGACCGGCATGTACTCGCCGTTCGAGATCATGCGGGTCGGGATGGGCGACCGGAGCGGCTCGGCCTCGTCCGCCCGGGCGCACCGGGCGATCTGGTCCTCGTCGAGCAGCCCGTGGTCGTCGTCCCAGACCTTCCCCTCTTCGTCCCACCTGTTCGGCATGCGACCCCTCCTTGTCGGCGGCTCCGGCGCACAGCGTATCACCGGCGCCGCGCCCGGCTCAACAGCCGCGGCTCGACGCGGCGCCGAACGTAGTAGAATGCCCTCCTGCGTCATTCGGAGGCTGCCGGGGGTGGAGGTGCGACGATGCTGACCCTGTTGCAAGCGGTGCGGTCGAGAAACGGATGGGCGAAGGTCGTGATGCCGGGGGTTCTCGGCGCGGGGCTCGCGGCGGCGCCCGGACCGGCGGGGGCGCAGACCGGCGGCGGCGTGACGTTCACGAAGGACGTGGCGCCGATCCTCCAGCGCTCCTGCGAGAGCTGCCACCGGCCGCGGGGCGGCGCGCCGATGTCGCTCGTCACCTACGAGGACGTCCGCCCGTGGGCGCGCTCGATCCGGCAGCGCACCGAGGCGCGCGAGATGCCGCCGTGGTTCATCGACCAGAACATCGGGATCCAGGCGTTCAAGGACGACCCGTCGCTGAGCGGCGACGAGATAGCCCTGATCGGCCGGTGGGTCGACGCCGGGGCGCCGCGGGGCGACCCGGCCGACCTGCCGCCGCCGCGCGAGTGGCCGGCCGGCCGGTGGACGATCGGCGAGCCGGACCTGGTGGTCTCCTCGCCGGTGGCGACGGTCGAAGCGGTGGCGGCCGACTGGTTCGGCGGAATCGGTCCGCCGTCGCCGACCGGCCTGACCGAGGACCGGTACGTGCAGGCGGTCGAAGTCAAGGAGGTGCTGCTCGACGACGACGGCCTGGAGATCGAGCCGGCCGCCAAGTCGGCCGCGGACGCCGCCGGCGACGGCGGGCGCGCCGCGCTCAACCTGTTCGTCGTCCATCACGCGGTCATAACCGCCATGACGGAGCAGGCCGGCGACGAGGCCGGCCCGCTCGGTCAGGCCGGCAACTTCAACATCACCCACGAGCTGGGCCAGAACGCCACGCACTTCCCCGACTGGGTCGGCATCCGGCTGCCGGCCGGCTCGTTCCTCACCTACGACCGGATGCACTACCACTCGGTCGGCCAGGAGGTCCGGGTCCGGGTGGACACGGCGTTCAAGCTGCACCCGGCCGAGTACGAGCCGAAGTACCTGCAGGGGTTCGGCGCGCAGTCCGGCGCGTTCGACCTCGAGCTCGACATCCCGGCCGGCCGGGACGACGTCATGCGCGACGGCTTCCACCGGCTGGACCGGCCGGCGATCATGATGACGTTCGAGCCGCACCTGCACTCGAGCGGGAAGCGGATGTGCGTCGAGGCGATCTACCCGAACAACGTGCGCGAGATGCTCAACTGCGCCGACTACAACCACAACTGGGTGAAGGTGTACGTCTACGAGGACGACGCCGCCCCGCTGCTGCCGGCCGGCACCATCCTGCACCTGCTGGCCTGGTACGACAACTCCCCGAGCAACCCCCGGGTGCTCGACCCGCGGAACTGGAAGGGGTGGGGGAACCGCTCGATAGACGACATGCTGTACCACCTGCCCCGGATGGTCTACCTGACCGAGGAGCAGTTCGAGGCCGAGGCGGCCGCGCGGGGCGGCCGGCAGCGGTTCGCGGCCGCGCAGGACCAGCAGTAGGCGCCATGCCGCCGCGCACGACCCTGCGGATGCGGACGGCCGCGCTCGCCGCGCAGCCCGTGGTGGAACCCCGCGTCGCGCCGAGAGCGGTGAGGCGCCCGGCTGACAAGGCGTGAGGAGGGCGCATATTGGGCATACGCAACCGACGAACAACGCCGTCAGGCGGGATGCATCGCCGCTCGAATGCAGCGGGGACTTTCACCACGGGCTGCACAGCCGCACTGTGCCTGGCCGCGGCCGCCGCGGCCGGCGCCCAGACCATCATCTTCTCGCGCGGCCAGAACGTGGCGCCGGCGTTCGAAGGGTGGGAGCAGAACCCGGACGGAACGTTCAACCTGGTGTTCGGGTACATGAACCGGAACATGGACGAGAAGCTCCACGTTCCGGTCGGTCCGGGCAACCGCCTGGAGCCGGGCGGCCCGGACCGGGGGCAGCCGACGTACTTCCTGCCGCGGCGCAACCGGTACGTCTTCCGCGTCACCGTGCCGCACGACTTCGGCGAACAGGAGGTCGTCTGGACCCTGACCGCCCACGGGAAGACGGAGAAGGCGTACGCCAGCCTCAAGCCGGACTACGTGATCGACGACCTGCTCCGGATGAAGGACATCGGGGGGCTCGGCGTGAAGGCGATCGAGCGCCGGAACCAGGCGCCGACGGTCCGGGTGGAAGGCGATGCGCACCGCACCGCGCGCGTCGGCCGGCCGCTGACCCTGACCGCCGTCGCCCGCGACGACGGCATCCCCGAGCCGAAGCCGGCGGCGGCCCGCACGCCGGTCAACTACAACGCCTGGGGGCTGCGGGTGGCTTGGTTCGTCTATCGGGGCCCCGGCGACCAGGTGACGTTCGAGCCGGAGCAGTTCAAGGTGTACACCGACTACCGCGGAGACTCCCCCTGGTCGCCGGGCTGGGCGCCGCCGCCGGTCCCCGCGGACGGGCAGTTCCCGGTCACGGCGACGTTCGCCGCGCCGGGCGCGTACGTGCTCCGCGTCATGGCGCACGACGGCGGGCTGATCGCCGACGCGGACGTGACCGTCACGGTGAGCGAATGACCTCGCCGCGCACGCGGACCTGCGCCCTCGCCGCCCTGATCGTCCTGTCCGGCCTGACCGCCGCCGGTGGCCAGCAGCTCGTCTACCTGAGCGGCCAGACGGTGGCGCCGGCGTTCGAGGGGTGGGAGCAGCGCCCGGACGGCGGCTTCGACATGGTGTTCGGCTACTTCAACCGGAACCTGGAGGAGCACGTCCACGTCCCGATCGGTCCGGACAACCGGATGGAGCCGGGCGGCCCCGACCGCGGCCAGCCGACCTGGTTCTTCCCCCGGCGCAACCGGTTCCACTTCAGGGTCCGCGTGCCGGCCGACTTCGGCGACCGGGAGCTCGTCTGGACGCTGACGACGCAGGGGAAGACCGAGAAGGCGTACGGCACGCTGATTCCGGAGTACGTCATCGACAAGCAGCTTCCGATGCTGGACGTCGGCAACTTCGGACGCGATCCGGAGGGCCGGGAGCTGCTGAACGAGCCGCCGGCCGTGCAGCTCGAAGGGCCGGCGGCCCGCCGCGTCGCCGTGGGCGCGCCGCTCCGCCTGGCCGCGGCGGCCCGCGACGACGGCGTGCCGGAGCCGAAGCCCGCTCCCGAGGGGCGGCCGGGGTCGCCCCGGAGCCGGAGCAACGCGCTCGGGCTGCGGGTCGCCTGGCACGTCTACCGGGGCGACGGCGCGCACGTCGCGTTCGACCCGCCGCAGTTCAAGATCCACCCGGACTACCGGCTCGGCAGCGATTCGCCCTGGTCGCCCGGCTGGGAGGCGCCGCCGCTGCCGGCCGACGGCCGGTGGCCGGTCACCGTCACCTTCAGCCGGCCCGGAGAGTACGTCCTGCGGGCGCTGGCGACCGACGGCGGCCTGACCGGCCACCGGGACGTGACGGTGACGGCGCATTGACGGCCGTCGATCGGGATTGACGCTCCGCACAGGGTGGCGTAACATGCCGCGTGCGTTTTCAGCCTCGAACGAGGCGGCGTCGTACGCGCGTCAATAGCTGCGTCCGCCCCCGCGGACAGGCTACATCGAGAGGAGACCGGTCACGATGCAGCTCACACTCAGGCTCGCTTGCATGACGGTCGGGATCGCGCTGCTCGCCGGCGCGTCGCCTGCGCCGGCCGGCGCGGAAGCAGCATCCGACGTGACGTTCACGCGGGACGTCGCGCCGATCCTCCAGCGCTCGTGCCAGAGCTGCCACCGCCCCGGCGCCCTCGCGCCGATGTCGTTCGTCACGTACGAGGACGCCCGTCCGTGGGCGAGGGCGATGAAGCAGAAGACGGCGCTCCGCGAGATGCCGCCCTGGTTCATCGAGAAGAACATCGGCGTCCAGCGGTTCAAGGACGACATCTCGCTGACCGACGAGGAGATCGCCGTCATCGGCGCCTGGGCCGACGCCGGCGCGCCGCGGGGCGACTCCGCCGACATGCCGCCGCCGGTCCGGTGGGCGGACGACGACGAGTGGACGATCGGCGCGCCCGACCTGATCGTGTCGTCCCCCCCGATGATCGCCCCCGCGGTCTCGCCCGACTACCACGACGAGCTCGGGCCGGTCCCGACCGGGCTGACCGAGGACCGGTACGTCAAGGCGGTCGAGGTGAAGGAGGTCCGGCTGCTCGACGAGAACCGGAAGGCCGAGGCGCGCGCGAACTCCCGCGCCGGCTTCGGCAACTTCACCATCCACCACATCGGCGTCCACAGCAGCGAGGTGTTCACCGAGCAGACCGACCTCGCGCTCGAGGACCGGAGCCGGTTCCGGATGGTCTACAGCCTGGGCCAGAACGCCACCCTCTATCCCGACGACACGGGCGTGATGCTGGCCGCGGGGTCGGAGCTCCGGTTCACCGTCCACCTGTACTCGTCGGGCGTCGAGATCCCGGTCCGCGCCGACGTCGGCTTCAAGTTTCATCCGAAGGGGTACGAGCCGAAGTACAAACAGTCCGGGTTCATCGCCATGGGCAACATCGGCGACGGTCTCGACATCCCGGCCGGCGAGGACGACGTCCGGTTCGACGGGTTCTACACCATGCCCCAGCACGGCATCCTGACGACCTACGAGCCGCACATGCATTCGAGCGGCAAGCGGATGTGCGTGGAGGCGGTCTACCCGGACCAGACGCGGGAGATGCTGAACTGCTCCGGCTACGACCATAGCTGGGCGCGGGTGTACGTCTACGAGGAAGACTACGCGCCGATCCTGCCGAAGGGGACCGTCCTGCACATCGTCGGCTGGTACGACAACACGGCGAAGAACCGGAACGTGGTCGACCCGCGGAACTGGAAGGGGTGGGGGAACCGCTCGATAGACGACATGTTCCTCCTGCTGCCGAAGGTGACGTTCCTCGACGAGGAGCAGTACGCGGAAGTGGTCGCCGAACGCGAGGCGAAATTCGCGATCCGGTCCGCCGACAACCAGCAGAACTAGCAGATGCCGGCCGTCCCTTTGGAGCACGCGCCGTTGGTGCGCGTCAGCGCACAGGTTCGCACGAGCGGCGCCATAGCAGAGCTGCGCCGCGTTTCGGGGTTAACCTGGGAGCAGATGGGACGGCTTTTCGACGTGTCGCGGCGCAGCGTGCACTTCTGGGCCAGCGGCAAGCCGATGAACGCCGCCAACGAGCAGCGCCTGCTGCAGGTCCTCGACGTCGTGCGGCAAGCCGACCGCGGGGACGCCCGGAGCAACCGCGCGGCCCTCTTCGAGGTCGCCGCGAACGGTACGCCTTTCGAACTTCTGGCGCGGCAGCGGTTCGAAGAGGCGAGAGCGCGGCTCGGGCGCGGCCCGGGGCGCCGGCGCGTGCAGTTGGGCATGCTCGACGCGAAGGCCAGCGCCGAGCGCGCGCCGCTTCCCCCTGAGGGGCTGATCGACGCCATGAACGACCGGGTCCATCACGACGTCGGACGCGGCCGCGCCGCCCGGACCGCGAGGAACACGCGTCGTGGGTCGATTGGATGAGGCGCGCCGGATTCGCATCGACGACGCCCTCCGGTCGTGGCGGCAGGGCGACTGCGTGGTCGGCGCACAGGACTTCCTGTTCCAACTGAACCCCGACGCCCCGCTGTCAGAGGAAGCCGCTGTCGCAGCCGCACAGGGCGCGGACGCTCGTTCATTCGCGACGACGCCACGCCGGACTTCGAAGGATGGGCGTGGCACGAACACCTCGACCGTTGGTTGAAGCTGGTCCCACCCGCCGGCCGGTTCACGTCCATGGAGGGGTCCGTTCTGACGCTCGACGACCTCACCGCTCGCGAGTACGTCGAGAGCGACCCGCTCGACTTGGACCACCTGTCTGCGCGTGACGGGTGACGCCGTGTCGAGGCGCCACGCTCATCATGCCGGCCGGGTTTCATCGCCGCCGGCGACGGCAGGCTGTCCCCGGAAAACAGCGTCTTCGAATCGACCACGTTGACTCGGCTGGGTTCCGATGCCAGAATCAGCAACATGCCTTGCGCGCGGCCGGGCGGCGCGGCTTGCGCCGCCGCCTTCCTCGTCCTGGCGCTTGCCGCATCCCCGGCCGAAGTCGCCGCGCAGCAGGCGTTCTCGCACGGCCAGAACGTCGCTCCGGTGTTCGAGGGGTGGGAGCGGAACCCGGACGGCTCGTTCAACATGGTGTTCGGGTTCTTCAACCGGAACTGCGAAGAGGTGGTCCACGTCCCGATCGGGCCGGACAACGGCATCGAGCCGGGCGGGCCGGACCGGGGCCAGCCGACCCGCTTCTTTCCGCGGCGGGGCAAGTTCATTTTCCGGGTCCCCGTTCCGGCCGACTTCGGCGACGGTGAGCTGGTCTGGACCCTGACCGTCCACGGCAGGACGGAGACGGCGTACGCCACGCTCAAGCCGGAGTACGTCATCGACCAGCGGATCACGATGATGAACGAGGGCGGGTTCGGCCAGCGGGCCGGCGAGGCCGACAGCCGCCGCCCGGCGCTGCGCGTCGAAGGGGACGCGCAACGGACCGTCCAGGTCGGCGAGCCGCTGACCCTGACGGCGTTCGCCAGCGACGACGGCATCCCCGCCCCCCGGCGGGGACAGGAAGATTCGGACGCGGCCGGACTGATGGTCGGCTGGCTGGTCTACCGCGGCGACGCCGCGCACGTCGCCTTCGACCCCGAGCAGTTCAATCCGGACTTCCGGGGACGCGCGCGGGGCAGCTCGCTGTGCAGGAATTTCCCGCCGACGCCGGACTGGGCGAAGAAAGCCGTGCCGGACGACGGCCGGATCGCCGTCACGGCGACGTTCTCCAAGCCGGGCGCCTACGTCCTGCGCGCCATGGCCCACGACGGCGGGCTCAAGACCACCCGCGAAGTCTCGGTGACCGTCACGGAGTAGGCGAACAGCGGTGCGCGGGCCGTCAGGAGCGCCCGTCACGTCGCACGACGCCGTATCGCGCCACTCCGTGCGGCGCCATCTGCGGATCGAGATCGACGCCTACGACCGGACGATCCGCCGCTTCATCCCCGGATACGGCGCGATGGTCGAGGCCGCCGCCGGCGCGATCGCCGCCGCCGGCGCGCAGGCGGTCGTCGACCTCGGCGCCGGGACCGGCGCCCTCTCGGAGGCGATCCTCTCGCGGTCCGGAACTACCGCCGTCGAGCTGATCGACGTGGACCCGGAGATGCTGACGCAGGCCCGGCGGCGGCTCGCCCGGTTCGGCCGCCGCGCGCGGTTCCGCGAAGCGTCGTTCCTCGCTCCGCTCCCACCGTGCGGCGGCGCGGCGGCGGCGCTCGCCCTCCACCACGTCCCGGCGCTCGACGACAAGCGCGCGCTGTACCGGCGGGTCCACGACGCGCTGCATCCGGGCGGCCTGTTCGTCAATGCCGACGCCGCCGTGCCGGCCGATCCGGCGGCGCGCGCCGCGACGTACGACGCGTGGGCCGACCACATGGCGTCGTGCGGCATCGAACGTACGCGCGCGTTCGAGCATTTCGAGGAGTGGGCCGAGGAAGACGCCTACTTTCCCCTCGAGGAAGAGCTGGCCGCGATGCGGGCGGCCGGGTTCGACGCCGCGTGCGTCTGGCGCCGCGGTCCGATGGCGGTGGTCGCCGGGCGGAAGGCGGCGCGGCCCCGGAGCGCCGGCCGGCTGCTGGCGTGACGACAGCGCCGCACCGCCGCACGGCCCCGGACGCGCGATGCGCGGCGTCGCCCTACAGAAAATCGTCGCCGAGGCCGTCCGCAGCGCCGAAGGCCGCCACGGCCGGAGCGAGGCCGAAGACCGGATTCTCGAACACCAGAACAGTCCCGCTCGAATGCGTTCTGGTCGTGACGCCGTCCGCCAGATCCAGGCTGTCGACGTCCGGATCGAAGTCCATGACGTAGTGGTGCGTGCCGTTTTGCACACTTTCCGCCGAAAAGTGGAACGTGTCGCGACCCGACCCGCCGTACAGACGGTCTGCGTAGTTGCCGGACTCGCGGGCGGGTCTGCCGCTGCCGGCGTACAAATCATCGTCGCCGTCGCCGCCGTACAGCGTGTCCGCGAGGCTCCCGGCGTACAGAGCGTCGGCGCCGTCGCCGCCGTACAGCGTGCAATTGCCCCAGTCGCCGGCGTACAGAACGTCGTCGCCGTCGCCGCCGCGCAGGGAGTCGTTACCGCGGGAGTCCGTGGCGCCGGGTTTCCAGTCGCCGTCGCCGCCGTGCAGCGTGTCGTCGCCGTCGCCGCCTTCAAGCGTGTCGTCGCCGGGGCCGCCATGCAGGTAGTCGTCGTCGGCGCGCCCTTCGAGCCAGTCGTCGCCGTAGCCGCCGAGCAGGGAGTCCGCGCCGGCGTCGCCATACACGAAATCGTCGCCGTAGCCGCCGTGGAGCGTGTCGTCGCCGTCACCGCCATGCAGCGTGTCGTCGCCGGGATCGCTGCTGCGGCCGGCGTCGCCATGCAGAACGTCGTCGCCGTCGCCGCCTTGCAACCGGTCGTCGCCGTCGCCGCCTTGCAACCGGTCGTCGCCGGGGCCGCCATCCAGGTAGTCGTCGCCGGTGTCGCCGCCATACGCGGAGTCGTCGCCGTCGCCGCCTTCAAGCGTGTCGTCGCCGTCGGCGCCGCCTTGCAACCGGTCGTCGCCGTCGCCGCCTTGCAACCGGTCGTCGCCGGGGCCGCCATGCAGGTAGTCGTCGCCGGCATACCCATGCAGGACGTCGTTGCCGGCGTAACCGTGCAGCGTGTCGTCGCCGGCGCCGCCGCGCAGAGTGTCGTTGCTGTTGCCGGCTTCGTTCCGGCCCGCTCCGGCATTCGTTCCGCCGACGATGGCGCTCGCCGCGGCCGCGCCGTCAACGCGAATTTCGCCGCCGCCGGCGACGTCGATGACCGTCAGATCGCCGTCTTCTTCGCGCACGGTATACCGGACGTCGTCCGCGAGACGAATCGAATCGCCGGAAGCCGCATCGAACGCATGCACCACGTCCACGTCGCCGGCCGCCACGTGCGAGCGTTGGAACACGAAGGTGTCGTCGCCGGCGCCGCCGTACAGCGCATCGCTGCCGGGGCCGCCGACCAGCTCATCGTCACCGTCGTCGCCGCGCAAGATGTCGTCGCCGCGGCCGCCCTGCAGACGGTCGTCGCCGTCGCCGCCGTCCAGGGAGTCGTCGCCGCCGTCGCCGCCGTACCGCCCGTCGCCGAACAAGGTGTCGTCACCGGCGCCGCCGCGTGAGGAATCATCGCCGACGCCGCCCACCAGTTCATCGGCGTCTGCGCCGCCATCCAGCGTGTCGTTGCCTGCGCGGCCATACAGAACGTCGGTTCCGCCGCCGCCCAGCAGAAGGTCGTCGCCGTCGCCGCCATTCAAGATGTCGAAGCTGTCACCGCCCTGCAGCGTCTGGCCGTCCTGCGGCGTGTCGAAGACCGGCTCCGGTCCCGGCAAACGGTCGGCGACGTCCGGATCCAGCGTTCCGCCGCCGATGGCGCCCGCCACGTCCGCGCCAACAACGCGAATCTCGCCGCCGTCGGCAACGTAGATGACCGTCAGATCGCTGTCTTCGCGCACGGCGTACCGAACGTCGTCCGCCAGACGAATCGAATCGCCGGCAGCCGCATCGAACGCATACACAAAGTCCACTTCGCCGAACGCCACGTGCGAGCGTTGGAACACGAAGGCGTCGGCGCCGGCGCCGCCGTACAGTCTGTCGCTCCCTGCCCCGCCCACCATCTCATCGTCGCCGGCGTCGCCGTACAACACGTCACGGCCGCTCCCGCCCCACAGCGTATCGGCGCCATCCTGCCCTTTCAGCCAGTCGCCGCCGGGGCCGCCCAGCAGATGGTCGTCCCCTGCGCCGTCGCCGCCATCCAGAGAGTCGTCGCCGTCGCCGCCCGCCAGGCGGTCGTCGCCGGCGCCGCCATCCAATACGTCGTCGCCTTTGCCGCCGTCCAGCGTGTCGTCGCCTGCGCCGCCCGCCAGCGTGTCGTCGACGTCACCGCCTTGAAGCAACCTGGGGACGTCGTCGCGAGCGGCCGGCTCCAGCGTTCCGCCGACGATGGCGTCCGCCACGTCCGCGCCTTCGACGCGAATCTCGCCGCCGCCGTCAACGTCGATGACCGTCAGATCGCCGTCTTCGCGCACGGCGTACCGGACGTCGGCCGCGAGATGAATCGCATCGCCGGAAGCCGCATCGAACGCATGCACCACGTCCACGTCACCGGCCGCCACGTGCGAAAGCTTGAACTCGAAGGCGTCGGCGCCGGCGCCGCCGTACAGTCTGTCGCTGCCGGGGCCGCCCACCAATTCATCGTCGCCGTCGTCGCCGCGCAAGGTGTCGGCGCCATTGCCTCCCCACAACTTGTCGTCGTCGGCCCGCCCTCTCAGCCAGTCGTCGCCGGGGCCGCCCAGCAGATGGTCGTTGCCTGCGCCGCCGTCCAGCGTGTCGTCGCCTGCGCCACCCGCCAGACGGTCGTCGCCTGCGCCGCCGTCCAGCGTGTCGTCGCCGACGCCGCCTTCCAGCGTGTCGTCATCGACGCCGCCTTCCAGAACTGTCCGCACGCCGTCGCGAGCGCCCGGCCCCAGCGTTCCGCCGACGATGGCGCTCGCCACGTCCGCGCCTTCAACGTGGATCTCGCCGCCGTCGGCAACGTCGATGACCGTCAGATCGCGGTCTTCGCGCAGGACGTACCGGACGTCGTCCGCGAGACGGATCGCATCGCCGGCGGCCGCGTCGAACGCATGCACCACGTCCACGTCGCCGCCCGCCACGTGCGAGCGTTGGAACACGAAGGCGTCGGCGCCGGCGCCGCCATGCAGTCTGTCGCTCCCTGCCCCGCCCACCAACGTATCGTCGCCGCCGTCGCCGCGCAAGGTGTCGGCGCCGCTCCCGCCCCACAACGTATCGGCGTCGGCCTGCCCTCTCAGCCAGTCGTCGCCGGGGCCGCCTGTCAGATGATCGCCGCCGTCGCCGCCGTACAGCCTGTCGTCGCCGGCGCCGCCTTCGGCCTGGTCGTCGCCCCGGCCGCCCCACAGCGTGTCGTCGCCGGCCTTGCCGCGAACGAGATCGTCCCCGCGCGCGCCCGTGATGAAGTCGGATGCATCCGTTCCCGTCAACGTGTCGTTGGCGTTCGTTCCGTTCAGGTTCGCCATTTCCGCCTCAAGTTTCCGCTCGGACTCCGAAGGGCCGCGTGGCGTGGAAGGGTATCATGGTGCGATGCCGCGTGCGTCCGGCGCCGCGGTCCGATGCGGGCGGTACGACGGCGGGGCGGGTGTGACGGGGACGGAGCCGGAAACGGCGGGCGCAGGAGGCGAATGCGCGACAACATTAAATAATGTTATACTGATCCGTTTCGCGCCGGTCTTCTCTTCATTTCTTCATTTTCTGTGGCCAACATGCTCATGAATCCCCTGCGGCCCCATGCTGACCCCCCCCCCCCCCCGGATTTGATTCCCGCTGACGCTCGCCGGCGGCCTTTTCGCGCAACCCGACTCGCCGTCGGGCTGCTGATCGCCGCCGTCTCGTGGACGTTCGCCGCCGACGCGGACGCGCAGACGCTGCCGGTGCTGTCGATCGATTCGCCGAGCGTGGTCGAGGGCGACAGCGGTTCGACGAACCTGAACTTCACGGTGACTCTGAGCGCGTCCAGCACCAGCCAGGTGACGGTGGCCTACGCCGACGCCGGAACGGGGACGGCGACGAGCGGCACGGACTACACGGCGCTGACGGCGGGGATGCTGACGTTCGCGGCGGGGACGACGAGCCGGACGATCACGGTGTCGGTGACGGGCGACACGAGCCACGAGTCGCACGAGACCGTGGTGATAACCCTGAGCAACCCGACGAACGCGACGGTGTCGGCGACGGCGGGGAGCGGGACGGGGACGATCCGGGACGACGAGGGGCTGACGCTGTCGGTCAATTCGCCGACCGTGGCCGAAGGGGACAGCGGCTCGACGAACCTGAACTTCACGGTGAGCCTGAGCGCGGCGAGCACGCAGAACGTCAACGTGATATTCGGAATCACCGGCGGCACGGCGACGGCGGGGACCGACTACACGACGTCCTTGACGAACAACCGGATACGGCTGCGCTTCAGGCCGGGCCAGACGAGCAAGACGATCACGCTGGCGGTGCAGGGGGACGTGCTCGACGAGCCGGACGAGACGGTGTTGGTGGCGTTGAGCGGAGCTTCCTTCAACGCGCGGATTACGACGGGCACGGGCGCCGGCACGATCACCGACGACGACACGTCGACTGTCAGCATCAATTCGCCGAGCGTGGTCGAGGGCGACACCGGCTCGAGGAACATGACCTACACGGTGAGCCTGAGCACGGCGAACAGCAGGCAGGTTGAGGTCGCTTGGGGGGTGAACCAGGCTTGGTCGACGGCGACTTTGGGCACGGACTTCAGGGCGACTGCGACAGTTAGTAACTCGGTGGACTTGTTGTTCGCGCCGGGGGAGACGAGCAAGACGTTCACGGTGGAGGTGCTGGGGGACACGGACCCCGAGGCGGACGAGACGGTGGTAGTTCTGCTTGGTATACCGACGAACGCAAACATCGAACAGGCGGATAGACGAGGAACGGGGACCATCACGGACGACGACATAGCGTTTCTGCGGACCGGCCCGGCGAGTGTGGCGGAGGGGGACAGCGGCTCGACGGACCTGAACTTCACGGTGAGCTTGGCGGCGGCGCACGGGAAGACGGTGACGGTGGACTACGCCGACACCGGCAGGGGCACGGCGACGAGCGGTACGGACTACACGGCGCTGGCCGCGGGTACCTTGACCATTGCGCCGGGGGATACGAGCGGGACGATCACGGTGTCGGTGACGGGGGACGAGGTTGTCGAGCGGCCCGAGACGGTGCTGCTGACCCTGAGCAATCCGACGAACGCGCGGTTCCTGATAGCAAGCATGGCCAGCTTGACGGGGACGATCCGGGACGACGACGGCTTCCCGGTGGCGAACGCGGGATCGGACCAGACGGTGAACGAGGGCGACACGGTGACCCTGTCGGGGAGCGGTTCGGACCCTGACGGCACTCCGGTGAGCGGCTATCGGTGGACCCAGACGGCCGGCCCGGCGGTGACGCTGACGAGCGCGACGACGGCGACGACGAGCTTCACGGCGCCGACCGGTCTGGCGGCCGACGAGACGTTGCGGTTTTCGCTGGTGGTGACGGCGGGCTTCGAAGGCGGGTCGGACTCGGTGGACATCCTGGTGAACGCGGCCAACCCGAACTGGACGGCGGAAGCGGGGCCGAACCAGACGGTGGAGGAAGACGACGCGGTGAGCCTGTCGGGAAGAACCCTGTCGGGGGGCGCCGATCTGACCCTGCAGGGCGTGATGCAGCCGGGCTATTCATGGCGCCATACGAGCGGCGGCGGCTCGACGGTGCGTCTGACGGGGGCGGCGACGGCGTCGCCGCGCTTCACGGCGCCGAACCTGTTGGCGGACGCGACGTTGACGTTCACGCTGACGGTGACGGTGGGCAACGACACCATGACGGACACGGTGGACGTCACGGTGCAGGCGGACAACGACGATCCGGCGGCGAACGCGGGTCCGGACCAGACGGTGTACGAGGGCAGCGCGGTGACGCTGCCGGGGCGCGGTTCGGATCCCGAGGGCGAGTCGCTGAGCTACTCGTGGAGCCAGACGGAGGGTCCGAACGTGACGCTGACGGGCGCGCTGTCGCCGACGGCGCGCTTCACGGCGCCGTTGGTGACGTCGGACGTGACGCTGACGTTCACGCTGACGGTGACGGCGGGCGGGGCCACCGCCACGGACACGGTGGCGGTGACGGTCGAGCCCCTCGTGCTGATGGCGAACGCGGGCCCGGACCAGGTGGTGGACGAGGGCGACGCGGTGCGCCTGGACGGGACCGGTTCGACGGCGCCGCTCGGGGCCGGCCCGCTGCTCTACTCGTGGAGCCAGACGGGGGGCAGCCCGAACGTGACGCTGACGGGGGCGGCGACGGCGACGCCGAGCTTCACGGCGCCGTCGGGTCTGACGGCGGACGTGACGCTGACGTTCACGCTGACGGTGACGGTGGGCGGGGAGAGCGAAACGGACACGGTGGAGGTGACGGTCGAGTGGATTGGCCCGGTCTTCACGCCCACGGTGCTGACGGCGGACGCGGGAGAGGACCGGACGGTGGACGGCGGCGACGCGGTGCGCCTGGACGGGAGCGGCTCGACGGCGCCGCCCGGCGAGGAGCTGCGCTGGTCGTGGCGCCAGACGGGGGGCGGCCCGAGCGTGACGCTGACGGGGGCGGCGACGGCGACGCCGAGCTTCACGGCGCCGGACGTGACGTCGAACGTGACGTTGACGTTCACGCTGACGGTGACGGCGGGCGGGGACAGCGTGACGGACACGGTGGACGTCACGGTGACGCCGCGGGCGCCGGGGACGCCGGTGAACCGGCCGCCGGCGATCACGCTCTCCGGCGACCGGACGTATCGGCAAGGGGAGCGGGTCTCGCCGTTCATCGTCGCGGCGAGCGACCCGGACGGCGACGCGGTGGAGGTGGAGGTGGTCGGTCTGCCGCCGGGCCTGCGGCACGGGGGCGGGCTGGTGGAAGGGACGGTGGCGGCCGACGCGGCGGCGCAGGTCCACCGGGTGACGGTGACGGCTTCCGACGGCGTGGCGGCTCCGGTGCGGGCGACGTTCACGGTGACGGTGACGGCGCCGGATCGGGAGCCGGACCGGCCGCCGACGGGGGAGGCGCCTCCGGACCTGCGGCCGTCGTTCGCGGGGGTTCCGCCGGTTTCGCGGCAGTACCGGGTGGGCCGTCCGGCGGCCGGTTCGGCGCTGCCGGCGGCCGCAGGGGGTGACCGGCCGCTGCGGTACGAGCTGACGCCGGCGCCGCCGGCGGGCCTGCGGTTCGACGGCGGGAGCCGGACGTTGACGGGGACGCCGACGGCCGAGCAGCGGCCGGCGCCCTGGACGCTGACGGCGACCGACGCGGACGGCGACACGGCGACGCTGGAGGTGACGATGGCGGTGCTCGACCCGCCGGTGGTGACCGGCCTGCGGCTGGTGTCGCAGCCGGCGGCGGGGGACACGTACGGGTACGGGGAAGCGGTCGCGGCGGAGGTGGCGTTCAGCGAGCCGGTCGAGGTGGCGGGGGCGCCGACGCTGGGACTGACGGTCGGCTCGGCGGTGCGGACGATGCGTCTGACGGGCGCCGAGGGTCCGCGGCTGCGGTTCGGGTATCGGGTGTCGGAGACCGACCTGGACGAGGACGGCGTGAGCGTGTCGGCGGACGCGCTGGCGCTGGGCGGCGGCCGGATCACGGACGCGCTGGGGACGGCGGCCGAGTTGGGGCATGCGGGTCTGGCGGGCCAGGCGGGGCACCGGGTGGACGGGCGGCCTCGGGCGGTGGGGACGCTGCGCACGGTGACGGTGGTGCTGGGCGGCGCGGCGGCGCGGGTCGAGCTGTCGGGCGCGTTCCGGGGAGCGGAGACGTATGCGGCGTCGGTGGCGGACGGGTCGCTGGCGGCGGTGGAGGTGGACGGTTCGTCGGCGGTGGTGACCGGGTTGGCGGAGGGGACGACGACGGTGACGGTGACGGGCCGGAACGCGGGAGGTTCGGCGGAGCAGCGGTTCGGGGTGGTGGTGACGGCGTCGGCGGCGGAGCAGGCAGTGATGGTGTCGACGCTGGCGGGGGTGGGGCGGAGCCTCCTGGCCGGCGCGTCCGCGACGGTGGGACGCCGTCTGGACGGGAGCGGCGGCGGCGGGGCGCCCGAGGCGCAGGCGTCGCTGGCGGGCCGGACGCTGCCGCTGGCGGGCGGCCCGGCGGCGGCGGCGGGGCGGACGGCGTGGCTGCGTCCGGAGGCGGGGATGTGGTCGCCGGCGGCGGCGTCTGCGGCGCCGGCGCTGGACCGGCCGCGGGCGGCGGCGCGGCGGGCGGCGGTGCGGGCGGGACTGACCACGGCGCAGGGCGGGCGGCTGACGGGCGAGGAGCTGCTGTTCGGCAGCGCGTTCACCTTCTCCGGCGGCGGGACCGGCCAGGCGGCGGCCGAGGCCGGGGCGGGCGCGGGCGGCGGGCTGCGGTGGACGGCGTGGGGGGCGGGCGACCGGCAGTCGTTCCGGGGAACGGCCGGCTCGGGTGCGACCTACGACGGGCGGCCGGCGACGGCGGCGGCGGGGGTGGACGTCGAGCGGGGCCGCCTGCTGGCGGGGGTGGCGGTGGCGCGGAGCGTGGCCGATGCAAACTATGCGTTCCGGGACGCGGCGGAGGGCGTGAGCGGGCAGGGCGCGGTGGCGACGCGGCTGGTGACGGCGCAGCCATATGCGCGGTGGGCGCTGGACGAGCGGACGTCGGTGTGGGGCGTGTTCGGCGCCGGCTGGGGCCGGGCGGAGGTGGCGCGGTCGGTGACGGCGGCGGCCGAATCGGCCGACCTGGCGGTGCTGATGGGACTCGGCGGCGTGCGGCGGGAGCTCGGGCCGGCCGGCGGGCTGGAACTGGCGCTGCGGGGCGATGTGGGCGGGGCGTGGCTGGAGACCGGCGGCGCCGGCGGCGGCGGCCTGCTGGCGGGGCGGCGGGTGGCGGTGCACCAGTCGCGGCTGGGCCTGGAGATCGGACGGACGTTCGGAACGGGGCTGACGGTGCGGCCGTTCGCGGCGGTGAGCGGACGGTACGACGGCGGGGCGGGGGCGACGGGGACGGGGCTGGAGGTGGCGGGCGGATTGCGGGCGTCGGACGGCGCGGGACGCGTCGAGGTGGAGGCGTCGGGGCGGGTGCTGGCGCTGCACACGGAGTCGGGATACCGGGAGCGGGGAGTGAGCGTGCGGGCGCGGCTGACGCCGGGAGGCGACCCCGGGCGGGGGCTGTCGGTCGAGGTGACGCCGCGGTGGGGGGCGCCGCAGATCGGCGCGGAGACGCTGTGGCGGGACCAGGCGCTCGGCGCGGCGGCGGGCGGCGGCCGGCCGGAGACCGGCGCGCTCGATGCGCGGGTGGGATACGGACTCGGACTGCTGGCGCCGTTCGCGGAGATGGGATGGGCGGAGGACGCGCAGCGGCAGCGGCTCGGCCTGCGGGTGGGGCAGTTCGGCGCCGCCGTCGACGTCGAGGTGACCGGCGAACGGTACGCCTTGCTCGGACGCCCGCCCGACCACCGCTTCTCGCTCATCGGCCGCATCGGGTTCGGCGCGCCTCGGACGGCGCTCCCCCCCGCGCCCTGGATGAATCCGCCGTCCTTGCACTACGCGCAGGCGGACGACGCCGCCGAGACGCCGTAGCGCGTCATGAGCCAGCCGTTTTCACCGCTCTCGAACTGCTCTTGACGAGGGCGTCCATCTCCACGTAGCGCAGCCGATCGCTGCGGGTGCGGGCCAGCGTGTCGTAGCGCAGCACCAGGACGTCGACCTGCGGCTTCGGCGCAACGCCAGGCGTCTCCAATGCGCCCAGCTTGTCAAGGTGGGAGATCGTGGCCGAGCGGATGGCGCGCTTCGCAGCGGCCGCGGTGTCGGCGGCGGCGTAGACGCCAGGCAAGCCAGCCACCCACGCGCTGAACGTGCCGTTGCTTTCGCGCTCGATGATCACCGGGTAACATGTCGTCATAATCCCGCCTCCTTCAGGATACGACGAGCAAGTCCAGTGCCGACTTCCTTCTTCGTGTGGACCGACACCGTGATGACCTTGCCTGTCTTCAAGTGGACAAGCTGCCGATGGCTTCCCTTGCCGGTTCGTTGTTCGATGAAACCGGCAGCTTTCAGACGGCGAATCAACTCGCCCCACGTCACTTGATCGATTTATTCCGCGCAAGCGCTACCGGCGGGTTCCGGGCATGTCGGTCCGCACCCGGTACAGCGTCTTGCCCGCGGTGACGTACAGCGTCCGGAGGTCCGGACCGCCGAAGGCGCAGTTGGTGATGGTGTCCTCCGGGATCGGGATCAGCTCCAGGAGCTCGCCGTCGGGCGAGAAGACGTGGACGCCGCACGGCGTGTCGAGCGTCTCGCTCGTGCCCCGCAGGCGGTGCAGGCCGGCCGCCACGTACAGGTTCCCCTCGCTGTCTATCGTCATCCCGTCGCCGCTGCGCCCCGGATGGAAGTCGTGGAAGACGCGCATGTTGCTGACCGCGCCGTCCTCGGCCAGGTCGTACGCGCGGATCATCCGCGCGCCGCCCGCGCTCTGGTCGGCCTCGATGACGTACAGCGTGCGGTCGTCGGGCGAGACGACGACGCCGTTCGGCCGGACCACCTCCGGCTCGGTCAGGATCCGCTCCACCGTCCCGTCCGGGTCGATACGGTAGACGCCGTGGACGCCGGTGCGGTCCGGGCCGTGCCCCGGCTCGGGCCGGTCGGTGAAGTAGATCCGGCCGCGCCCGTCTATCGTCAGGTCGTTCGGCCGGTGCAGCCGTTTCCCCTCGTACCGGTCGACCAGCACCTCGACCTCGCCCGTCTCCATCGTCGTCCGGGTGATGCGCGGGTCGGCGGTGACGCCGTCGCCCCCCTCGCAGGCGAGCAGCCGCCACTGGTCGTCGAAGATCAGTCCGTTCGCCCGGTTGCTCGGCTGCCGGAACGTCGCCACCTCGCCGTCGGGGAACATCCGGAGGATCCGGTTGTTGGTGATGTCGGTGAAGTAGACCGTGCCGTCCGCATCGACGGTCGGCCCCTCGGTGAACGCGACGGCGGCGGCCGCCTCCACTTCGCGAGCGGACGCCGCCGGCTCGGGAGCGCCGGAGCACCCGCTCATGCCGGCGCCAAGCGCCGCCATGAGCGCAACGCCGATGGTCCGGACATCCATGATGGCTCGTGTTCGCGACAAACCTCACCTCCGCAACGCATGCGCCCGACGCGCGCGACTCGGACTTGACTTGCGCCCATTCTACGCCGCCGTCCACCGCTGCGTCATCGCGTTCAGCAGCCCGTGGTGGAATCCCGCGGGGCGCCGAGAGCGGCGAGGCGCCCGCCTGACAAGGCGTGAGGAGGGCGCATATTGGGCATACGCAACCGACGAACAACGCCGTCAGGCGGGATGCATCGCTGCTCGAATGCAGCGGAGACCTCCGCCACGGGCTGTCAGGCGTTGATGCCGGGAACCTTGCGATCTAGAATGGCGGTCGGAACCCCCGTCCGCGGCGAGGGGCTGATGCTGCGACTGTCGAAGAAGACCGACTACGCCCTGATCGCGCTCAAGGACTTGGCGTCGAATCGGCGCGGCGCGGCGTCGAGCGCGCGCGAGATCGCGGCGCGGTACAACGTTCCGGTGGAGTTGATGGCCAAGGTCCTGCAGCGGCTGGCGCGGCATGGGCTGCTCGCATCGCTGCAGGGAACGCGCGGCGGGTACCGTCTGGCCCGCTCCCCGGCGCAGATCTCGGTGGCGGACGTCATCGAGGCGATAGACGGCCCGGTGGCGGTGACCGCCTGCTCGGACGTGGACGAAAGCTGCTGCCAGTACTCGACGTGCAACGTCCGGAACCCGCTCTGGCGGCTGCAGGACCGGATCGAGCGGACGCTCGCCGAGTTCACGATTGCGGAGCTGGCGCGCGCCGACGCGCCGGCGCCGCTCCCGCCGGCGGCCCGCGGCGCCTCCCGGCCTCGCCCGGAGACCGCCGCGGCCCCCGGCTGACGCGCCGCGCCGAACCGCGGAGCGGCGCCGCCCGCGTCGGCCGGCTCCGCGAGCTGTCGCCGGCGCGCCGCGCATCCTGACGCCGCGGCCGGCCGGATAGGGTACACTGGCCCGGCAAGCGCGCACCGATGATCGAGATCACGCCGGCGGCGGCGCGGAGAATCCGTGAGGCGATGGCCCGGGAAGGCGCCGAGGGCGGTCTCCGCGTCGGCGTCAAGGCGGGCGGCTGCTCGGGCCTGAGCTACGTCTTCAGGTGGGAGGCCGCTCCGAAGCCCGAGGACGAGACCTTCGAGAGTCCCGACGGTACGCGGATCTTCGTGGACAGGAAAAGCTACCGGTACCTCGACGGCACGGTTCTCGACTGCGACGCCAACATGCTGGGCCAGTCGCTGATTTTTCGCAACCCGAACGCGAAGAGCGCGTGCGGTTGCGGCCTGTCGTTCCAGGTCTAGCCTGTCTGGCCTGGTCCCCGGCTCCGACCCGCGCGCCGCCGGATGCGGCGTGCGTCTCTACTCTGGCGAACGATGGCGTCTCCCGATCCCGGCTCGCGGTCCAACCGCCCCCTGGTGATCGTGTCGAACCGGGAGCCGTACCAGCACGTCCGGCTGGAGGACGGAACGGTGGGGTGGTCGCCCACCACGGGCGGAGTGGCCGTGGCCCTCGACGCCCTGATGCGCGAGCGGGGCGGCATCTGGATCGCGCACGGGTCGGGCGACGCCGACCGCGACGTGGTCGATGCGCACGACCGGGTGGTGGTCCCGCCCGACAAGCCGTCGTACCCGCTGCGGCGGATCTGGCTGACGCCGGACGAGCAGCGCCGCTACTACGACGGGTTCGCCAACGAAGGCCTCTGGCCGCTCTGCCACGAGGCCCACGTCCGGCCGGTCTTCCGCGCCCGCGACTGGGCCGACTACCGGAAGGTCAACCGGCGGTTCGCGGCCGTGATCGAGGATGAGCTGCCTGACGACGCCGCGCCGGTCTTCGTCCAGGACTACCACCTCGCCCTGGTGGCGCCCGTGCTGCGCGCCCGCCGGCCGCGCGTCAAGACCGCGCTCTTCTGGCACATTCCCTGGCCGAGCGCGGACCGGCTCCGGATCTGCCCTTGGCGGAAGGAGCTACTGGCCGGGCTGCTCGCCAACGACCTGCTCGCATTCCAGCTCGGGCGCGACCGGCGCAACTTCCTCGCCGCCGCGCGCGACGAGCTCGGCGCCGACGTCACGCGCGGCAGCGTGCGGCTGGGAGACCGGGTCACGGCGGTGGCGGCCGCGCCGATCGGGATCGACTTCGATCGGATCCAGACGATAGCCGGCGACCCCTCGACGGCGGCCGACTCCCGGCGCCTCGCCGGTGAACTCCGGATCGAGACGCCGATCGTCGGCGTAGGCGTGGACCGGCTCGACTACACCAAGGGGATTCCCGAGCGGCTGGAGGCGCTCGACCTGCTCCTGACGCGGCGCCCCGATCTGCAGGGACGGTTGACGTTCGTGCAGATCGGCGTGCCGTCGCGTTCGACGATCGACAGCTACGCGGCGACCGAGGCGGAGATCGATCGGAAGGTCGCGGAGATCAACCGCCGGCGGCCGGCGGCCGGCGGGCCGGTCCGGTACCGGAAGTCGGCGCTCCGGATCAAGCGTCTGGTCGCGCTGTTCCGTCTGGCCGACTTCTGCATCGTCAGCTCGCTCCACGACGGGATGAACCTGGTCGCCAAGGAGTTCGTCGCGGCGCGCGACGATTGCGGCGGCGTGCTGGTGCTGAGCGAGATGGCGGGAGCGGCCCAGGAGCTCCAGGACGCGCTGGCGATCAATCCGTACGACGTCGAAGGGTTCGCGCAGGCGATAGAGCACGCCATCGACATGCCGGCCGACGAGCGGCGGCGGCGGATGCGGGCGCTCCGGCGCGTCGTGGCCGGCCGGAACGTCTTCAGCTGGGCGTCCGACATCCTCGAGGAGCTCGACGGCCTCGACCCGGCCGCGCTGCCGCCGGCACCCGGCCGGACGACGTTCGACCGCCGCCGCGCCGCCGCCCTCCGCGCGCGCCTCCCTGCCGAAGGCAGGGCGTCCTGACGTGCCGGACTCGCCGCCGATGTCACTGATGCCTTTCGTGCGCGGCGCCCTGCGGCACAGCATGCGGGCGTACTACCTGCCGCTGGCGGCCGGACTGGCGCTGGCGGCGAGCGCCTTCATGCCGTGGATGCTGATGGGCGAGTCGCGCTTCGGCGGCGTGCCGAACGCGGCGGCGCTCTGGGTGCTCGGACTCGGGCTGCTGGCGGCGGTCCTCGCGGCGCTCAGCGTCGTCACCCGCAAGAACTCGCGGCATCCGTTGCTGCTGGTCGGCCTGGCGGCGTTCGCCGTCCTGCTGGTGGGCGAGCAGCTCATGGAGCGCTCGGCGACCCAGACGGCATGGGCCCGCGCCCAGGCGCGCGCCATCGTGGTGGGCGCGCCGGCCGTCGAGACGCCGACGCCGGCGCTGGCGCCGGGGGCCTGGCTCGGTCTGTCCGCGGCCGGCGTGATCACGGCGTTCGGCCTGACCATCGTCGTCCGCCGCGTGGCGAGCCCGTACGCCGAGCCGGAAGACGACGATGCCTGACGCCGCTCCGCCGCCGGCCCGGATCACCGTGGCGCACAGCCCGGACTCCGACGACGCCTTCATGTTCTACGGCTTCGCCTGCGGCGCAGTCGCCTCCGGCCGGTTCGCGATCGAGCAGGTGCTGGCCGACATCGAGACGCTGAACCGGGCCGCGTTCGAGGGGAAGTACGAGGTGACGGCGGTCTCGTTCCACGCCTACGCGCACCTGCGCGACCGGTACGCCCTGCTCCCGCACGGCGCCAGCATGGGCGACCGGTACGGGCCGATCGTCGTGACCCGGGCCGACGGCCCGGCGTCGCTCGACGGCGTGACGGTGGCGATTCCGGGCGAGCTGACCACGGCGCATCTCGCGCTGCAACTGTTCCATCCCGGCGTGGCGTGGCGCGCCATGCCGTTCGACGCGATCCAGCCGGCGGTCGTGGACGGGACGGTGGAGGCGGGGTTGCTGATCCACGAGGGACAGCTCACGTACGGCGACGACGGGCTGCGCCTTCTGGTCGACCTCGGCGTCTGGTGGGCCGACCGGACCGGCGGCCTCCCGCTCCCGCTCGGGTGCAACGTGATCCGGCGCGACCTCGGCCGCGACGCCATGCTCGAGGTGTCGCGGCTGCTCCACGCCAGCATCGCCCACGCCCTCGGCCACCGGGACGACGCGATCGCGTACGCGCTCGACTTCGGGCGCGGCCTCGACGCGCAGCGCACCGACCGGTTCGTCGGGATGTACGTGAACGAGCTGACGCTCGACTACGGCCCGCGCGGCCGCGCCGCCGCCGAGCGCCTGTTCGCCGACGCCTGGGACCGGCGCCTGATCCCCCGGCCGGTCCCGGTCGAGTTCGTCGAGTAGCCGCGGGCCGGCCGGCCCGCCGCCGCGTTCCGGGTGGATGCAGCGCGCGATTCAGCGACCGTCCCCGCTGCGCCGGCGCCCGTATCCGCGTTCAGCGCAGCACGTCGCTCGCTTCGGCTTCCCGGACGTACCGCTCGGCGTCCTCTTCAAGCAGGAACCGCTCCCGCACGAGGTCGGCCGTCGCTCGCCGGACCGCCTCCACGTACCCGGCGTGGTCGCCGTACCGCTCTTCGAGCGACGGCCGGGGGTCGCCCGCCGCCTCGCGCTCCGCCCGGGTCCGGGCGAACGGCAGGAACGAGCCGGTCAGGCCGCAGAGGTTCCCCGCGCGCCGGCCCTCCGCCCGCACGTTCCATCCCAGGTTGGTGCCGAGCGGGACGCGCACCTCCAGCGGCCGGACGCCGGCGTGGTTGAGCCCGTCCGCATCGGCCGAGGGGACCAGCACGGCGTAGGCGGGTCCGATGCCGGGCGGCAGCCGCGTCAGGTAGCCGCCGGTCGAGCCGAACCCGGGCCCGAAGTCGAGCAGCGACACCCCGCTGAGGTCCTGCACCATCCCCGCGCCGGGAATCCGCGGGAACCGCTCCACGTACTCGTCGAGCGGGACCAGCGTGCCGTCCTCCACCCGCGGATACCGGCTCGGCGGCGGCTCCACGCCGCGGTCAGCCCAGGCGTCGAGCGCCGTCAGCAGGGCGCGGTGCGTCGGGCCGTGGTAGTTCGGGTTGGTCGGATGGGCGCACAGGTCGTCCGTTCCGGGCACTTCCGCGGTCGGATCGCCGCCGCTGTGCTGGAAGTTCGAGAACAGGTACAACCGCACGTTGTCCGGCACGAACACCGGCCGCCCGAGGCCGTCGTGCACGTTCAGCGACGCCTTCATCGTGTAGAACTCGTTCTCGCTGTCGGTCTGGATCACCACCGGATCGGTCGCCGGCCGCTTCAGGATCCCGTCGCGGATCCCGGAGAGCGGGTCGGTGACCACCGCGTACTGCATCGGCGGGTACGACGTCGACAGGAAGTGGCGCCGGTCGTCCTGCCGCGAGTAGGTGTTCGGGTCGGCGAACGCCACGTTGGCGAACAGCCGGTGCGACCCGGGGATGTGAACGTTGACGGCGTCGAACACCCGCCGGTGCGCCTCGTCCTCGTTGAACCCGAGATAGAGGAAGTCGCGCAGGTACATCCCGGTGGAGGAAGAGCCGGAGGCGTACGCGCGCCGGACGGCGACCTCGCCGGTCTCCAGCGCCAGCGGGTTGGGCGTCCCGTCGTCGTCGCGAGCGGCGTAGCGCAGGAACGACGCCAGGTCGCGGGTGACGGCGTAGCCGAGCCCCATCACCATCGGCTCCCGGGCCGGGTAGATCAGCTCGTACAGCCGGTCGGCCCGGAACCCCTCGAACAGGCAGACGTCGGTCTCCGACGGCTCCAGGCTGTCCGGTCCCAGCGGGCAGCGCCCGAACGCCCAGGCGTCGGCCGGGATCGGGACGCCGGGGCCGGTCAGCGTCTCCCGGACGGTGAGCGACGCGGCGGCCGGATCGAGGCCGGCGGCGGGGTACGGCCGGAACCGCGCGCTGCCCTTGAGCGGCAGGGTGAACGCGCCCTCCGCCGGAATCGACCGATCCGAGAACTCGACCCGGACCGGCGCAGCGATCGGGCGCCCGTCGGGGCCGGCCGCCACCGGTAGCTGCGGGAAGAGGAGGCCGTCCCCCGCGGCGACGTCGCCCTGCCAGCCGGCGTCCACCACGGTGTACCCGAGCCGCATCAGGAACCCGTCGCCGGCATGCTCGGCCGTGAGCGGGTCGTTGCTCGGCGGGACGTGGTGCCAGCGCAGCCCGCTTTCGAGCTTCCGCCCCCGGTTGTTGACGCCGTAGAAGACCTTGCCGTTGCCGCGGCGCATCTCCACCGGCTTGAGGATGAAGAACGTCGTGCTGAACTCGACCAGGCCGCGGGCGTTGCGCGGCGCGCGGTCGAGGTTCACGATGACGGCGTTGAGCGGATCGTCCGGGTCGACCTCCATGTGCGCCATGCCGTCGAGCCGTTCGTACGGGCCGACCTCCCCGAACTCCATCCCGCCGGCGAAGGCGCGCCGCTGCTCGACGACGAACCGCACCACGCGCGCCTCGGCCAGCGGCGCGCACAGGGCGGCCAGCAGACACCCCGCGCCAATCGTCTTCACGCGCCCCATCGGCATGCCTCCTCGTTGCGAGTATCGCACGAACTCGTTGGATAATGGATCCGGAGTGACCGGACGCCGATCGAACGTGACGGGCCGGGCTGGGGCCGGCCTCGATCTCGCCGCCGGACTGCTGGTGCTGACGGCCGCCGCCGCCGCCGCCTGGCGGCGACTCGACCTGCCGGCGGCCTATCTGCTCCAGTCCGCGGCGTTGTACGCGCCGCTCGCGGCGTGCGTCGCGCGCGCCGCGCCGGCGGGCCTGCCCGGCCGGGGACTGGGCGCGGCGAACCGCGTGACGCTGGCGCGCGCGGCGCTGGCGCTCTCCATCGCGCCGCTGGCGCTCCACCTCGACCGTCCGGACGCGGCGGCGTGCTGGTGGGTCATCGCGGTGGCGACGGCGGCGCTGATCCTGGACGGGGTCGATGGGTGGGTCGCGCGCCGCACCGGCGGCGCGACCGCCTTCGGCGCCCGGTTCGACATGGAGCTGGACGCCTTCCTGATGCTGGCGCTCTCCGCCGTGGTCTGGTCGAGCGGCCGGGTCGGCCCGTGGGTGCTGGCGATCGGGGCCATCCGGTACCTGTTCGTCGCCGCCGGCTGGCTCCGGCCGGCGTTGCGGGCGGCGCTGCCGGCCAGCTTGCGCCGCAAGGCGATCTGCGTCGTCCAGGGGATCGCGCTGCTGGTCTGCCTGGGGCCGATCGTGCCCCGGTCCGGCGCCGTAGCCGCCGCCGCCATCGCCCTCGCGCTGCTGGTCTGTTCGTTCGCGGTCGACGTCCGCTGGCTCGTCCGGCGCGCCGCCGCCGGCGGATTAAGATGATGGACAGGATGCGCACGCTGCGAGGACGGCGCCGGAGCGGAGGCGGACCGATCGCCGTCGCCGGCTCGCTCGCCGCGGCCGGGCTGATCGCCGCCGTTCCGGCGCACCGGCCGCCCGCGTCCTGGCAGCCCGCGCAGTCGCCGCAGCTTCCGGCGATCGGCAGCCAGCAGCGCCACGCGCGCGGCCGGAACGTCGTGCCGCTGTACCGGGGCTGGTTCACCGGTGAGGACGGCCGGATCTACGCCGCCTTCGAATATCTGAACCTGAACTCCGACGAGACGCTGCACGTCCCGGTCGGCCCCGACAACGCCCTCGCGCCGGGGCCGGCCGACCAGGGGCAGCCGGCCTGGTTCCTGCCGGGGCATCGGCGCGGCGTCTTCGCGGCGCCGGTCCCGGAAGGGTCCGGGCCGGCGGAGATCACGTGGACGCTCCGCGTCCGCGGCCGGACCATCACCATGCCGTCGAACCTGGGCCCGCTGTACGAGATCGAGGGGCTCGTGAACCACGGCGGCTCGTTCCCCGGCAACACGCCCCCCGTCGTGCGGCTCGCGCCGGACGGCCCGCCGGCGCAGGGACCGGCCGGGACGTCGGGCGCAATCGAGGCGCGCGCGGGCGAGGCCGCGCCGCTCGACCTGTGGGTGACGGACGACGGGCTGCCCCCGCCGCCCGACCGCTCGAAGGTGATCCGGTCGCTGCAGCGCAGCTACCGGCGGGGCGACGCCAGCGCGGAAGGGGTGACGGTGGCGTGGACCCGGTACCGGGGGACCGGTACGGTAAGCTTCTCCGACCCCGACCCGCCCGTCGAGCAGGGCCGGGCCGGCACGACCGCGACGTTCGACCAGCCGGGCGAGTACGTGCTGCGGGCGCTGGTCTCCGACGGCTCGGGATTCGACGGCTGCTGCTGGACGAACGTCTACGTCGCGGCCGTCGTGCGGCCCGCGGGCCGGTAGCGGCGGACGGACGGCGGCGCAGGACGGCGCAGAAAGGACGACGTCATGAAGCAGCGGGACGCGCGCGGCGGCAGGCGGCGGCGGACCGGAGCCTGTCTGCTGACGGCCGGCATGACGGCCGGATTCGCGGGCGCCGCTGCGGCTCAGCAACCCGCGGCCCGGCCGGAGGTCACCTTCGCGCGGGACGTCGCGCCGATCTTCCAGCGGAAGTGCCAGGAGTGCCACCGGCCGGACAGCATGGCGCCGATGTCGCTGCTGACGTACGAGGAGTCCCGCCCCTGGGCGCGCGCCATCCGGGCGCGGGTCGCCGCGCGGGAGATGCCGCCGTGGTTCCTCGACAGGACGGTGGGGATTCAGCAGTTCATCAACGACGCCTCGCTGAGCGACGCAGAGATTGACGTCGTCGTCCGCTGGGTCGACGCCGGCGCGCCGGCCGGCGACCCAGCGGACCTGCCGCCGCCGCGCGTCTGGCCCGACGGCGACCGGTTCCGGCTGGAGTCCGCGCTCGGGCCGCCCGACCTCGTCGTCCGGTCGGTCCCGTTCACCATGCCGGCGGTGGCGCAGGACACGTTCTTCCGCCCGTTCGTCGACGTGCCGCTGACCGAACCGCGCTGGATCCGGGCCGCCGAGACCAAGCCGTCGGGGCGCGACGGCCGGCGCATCGCGCATCACGCGTCGACCTTCCTCCACCAGCCCGAGACGCCGGAGTTCCTGGAGGCCGAACGCGCCATGCTCGCAGGCCAGGCGGCGGCCGACGCCGTGCTGCAAGTGGCCCGCGACCGCGCCGGCGGCGACCCGATCGACACGCGCGAGATGTTCACGGAATGGGCGCAGGGGAAGGGGGGCGAAATCTATCCCGAGGACACCGGCAAGCTGGTGCTGCCGGGCGCGCGGGTGGAGTTCTCCATCCATTACCATGCGGTCGGCGAGGAGATCACCGACCGGCTCGAGGTCGGGTGGTGGTTTCATCCGAAGGGGGTCACGCCGAAGTACAGCGCGTCGTTCGTCTCGGTCGGAAGCGTGAACGTGAAACCGCTGCATATCCCGCCCCACACCGAAACGGTGCACCAGGGCTCCTACACGCTGCCGGCGCCCGCCATCCTGCACAACTTCCAGCCGCACATGCACTATCGGGGGAAGGCGTTCTCGCTCGAAGCGATCTACCCGGACGGCCGCCGCGAGCTGCTCAACCACGCCGACCGGTTCAGCAACGACTGGCACGTCAACTACATCTACCACCCGGACCACGCGCCGGTGCTGCCGGGCGGCGCGGTGCTGCAGATCACGGCGTGGCACGACAACACGGCGGCCAACCGGAACAACCCCGACCCCCGCCAGTGGGTCTGGTACGGGCCGCGCACGGTGGACGAGATGGCCCACTCGAACGCGCAGCTGATCTTCATCGGCGACGACGACTACGAACGGCTCACCGAGGAGCGCCGCCGCCGAACCAGCCAGGATTGAATGCCATGCGTAACGTCGATGCCCTGTCGCGGCGCGGATTCCTCCTGAACGCCGCCGGCGGCGTGAGCCTGCTCGGCGTCATGCGCCTGCTGCGCGAGGCCGGGCTGCTCGCCCAGGGCCGCGGCCGCGCGGGGGCGGATCCCCGGCAGGTCTTCCAGGCGGCCGTGGACGAAGCGATTCGCGCGGGCGAGGTCGGCATCCAGTTCGCCGTCTATCAGGGCGAGGATCTGGTCGTCGACGTCTGGGGCGGGGTGGCCGACGAGACCACGGGCCGCATGGTCGACCGGGAGACGCTCTTCAACGTCTTCTCGGTGACCAAGGCGATCACCGCCACGGCGCTGCACGTCCAGGCCGAACGGGGGCTGGTCTCGTACGACGCGCCGATAGCGCGCTACTGGCCGGAGTTCGCGGCGCACGGCAAGGACAGGGCCACGGTGCGCGACGGCCTGAGCCACCGCACCGGGATTCCGGCCATGCCGGCGGGAGTCACGCCGGAGCAGATGGCCGACTACGACTGGATGGTGAACGCGCTGGCCGGCATGGAGCCGGTCTTCGAACCGGGCGCGACCAACGCCTACCACAGCTACACCTGGGGCTGGATCATCTCCGAGATCGTCGAGCGGACGGATCCGCGCCGGCGGCCGTTCCGCCAGTTCGTGCACGACGAGATCGCCGCGCCGCTCGGCATCGAGGACCTGTGGATGGGGCTGCCGCCGGAGGACGAGCCGCGGGTCGCCAGAATGACGAACACCGGGATCTCTATCGCCGATCAGAGCACGGCGCGCGGGCGGTCGATGCCGATACAGGTGGCCGGCACGCAGGACGTGTTCGGACGCTCCATCATCCGGCGCGCGGTCATCCCGGGAGCCGGAGGGATCTACAACGCCGTCAGCACGGCGCGCTTCTTCGCGCTGCTGGCGAACGAAGGCCGGCTCGACGGCGTGCGCCTGCTGTCGCCGGAGCGCGTGCGCGGCTGCCTGGAGCCGCGCCCCGACACCGACGAACTCGACGTCGGCCGCGGCACGATCACGCGCGTCTCGAACGGCGGGTTCTGGCTGGAGGCGCCCGGCGTGGTCGGCGGCGGACGCATCCTGAGCCATCCGGGGCTGGGCGGCTCCATCGGCTGGGCGGACCTCGACAACCGTCTGGCGGTTGCGGTCTGCCACAACCGGCACGGACTCGCGTACGCCGAGCCGCTCGCCGGCGCCCTGGGCGAAGCGTTCGGCGTGGCGTAGTCGCGTCAGCCCGCGGCGGGGGCGCCCGACAGGCGCCGCCATACGGGGACGAGCGCGACGCCGGCGGTCAGCAGCGCGCCGATCCAGACCGCCCGCCAGGGGAGCCAGACCGGCGGCGGCGCGCCGGTGAGCCACGTGCCCGCCCCCACCAGCAGGCAGAAGACCGACAGGCCGCACGCGGCGGTCGCGCCCGCGCCGCGCGCCAGCCGCCGGGGGCCGTCGCCGGGCGGATCGCCGGCCGCCGCCGCGATCGGCCCCCAGAACCCGGCCGGCCGCGTCTTCCGGTAGAACGCGGCGAGCCGGCCGTGGTCTTCCGGCGGCGCGACCCGGACGGCGACCAGCGCGGCGGCGGTCGCCAGCGCCGCCATCAGCAGCAGGCGCGCCGCCTGATCGTCGTCGCCGAGGAGCGTCATGAGCACCGGCGCGGCGACGATAGAAACGAGCGCGGCGGCGATCTCCGCCCAGGCGTTCACGCGCCACCAGATCCAGCGCAGCACCAGCACCACGCCCATGCCGGCGCCCATGAGCAGGCTGGCCCGCCACGCCTGCTCGATCGACGTGAGCCGGGTCATGATCAGCAGCGCGATGATCAGGATGGCGGCGTTGGCGCCCCGCGCCACCCGGACCAGCGCGCGGCCGCTCGGCTCGACGCCCCGCCACGCCCGGCAGACGAACCGCCGGTAGACGTCGTTGGTCCAGTACGAAGCGCCCCAGTTCAGGTGGGTGTCGACCGTCGAGGCGACGGCCGCCAGCATGCCGGTCAGCATCAGTCCCTTCAGCCCCGGCGGCAGCAGCTCGGCCATCCCCCGGACGTACGACGCCTCGCGTTCGGCTTGCAGGAGCGCCGGCGCGAGGTCCGGGTCGGGCGGGAAGAGGACCAGCAGCCCCAGGCCGAGCGGGAGCCACAGCAGACTGCGCAGCACCACCTGCGTGTAGGTGAACACCACCGCCGCGGTCCGCGCGTCGGCGTCGCTCCGGCAGGCCATCGTCCGCTGCGCCAGATACCCGCTGCCGTCCGCGTTGAGCTGGATCAGCCACAGCAGGCCGATCAGGCCGAGCGCGGCCGGCGTGGCGCCGTGCGCCCGGTCCGGGGTGAACGCCAGGATCGCGTCCGGCCGGATGCCGCCCGGCCCGCCCGCCGCGAACTGCGCTCGGATACGCTCGGCGATCGCGCCCGGCCCGCCCGCCTCGGCCGCGACGATGCCCGCGAAGGCGGCCGTGCCGGCCAGCATGACGGCGATCTGCACGACGTCGGTGGCGACCACGCCGCGGAGGCCGCCGGTCGCCGAGTACGACGTGACGACGGCCAGCAGCAGCACGATCGAGATGAAGTTGCTGGCGGTCTTCGTCCAGACGTCCGGGTCGTCGGGCCGGCCGATCGTCAGGGGCGCGCCGACCCAGGCCGCCAGGTCGACGACCGGTTCGAACAGTCCCGGCGGCAGCCACTGATCCCACGTCAGGAACGGCTCGGCGATCCGGGCCGCGGCCAGCAGCACCCAGGCCAGCACCGTGCAGTTGAGGACGGTCCCGAAGTAGATCGCCTTGACGCCGCGCAGCGCCGCCGCCGCGCGCCGCCCGTATCGCAGCTCGGTCAGCTCCGCGTCGGTCAGGACGCCCGACCGGCGCCAGCTCGACGACAGGACGAAGCCCATCAGCAGGAACGCCAGCGCATAGATCCAGAGTCGCCACAGCGCGAAGATTCCGGCGGTGGCGATCAGGCCGGTGACGAGCAGCGGGGTGTCGGCGGCGAACTGCGTGGCCGCCATGCTCAGGCCGGCCTTCCAGCCGGGCAGGGTGCGGCCGGCCAGGAAGTACTCGTCGAGGCTGCGCGCCGCGGCGCGCCGGTTCCGGATCCCGGCCGCCGCCGCGTAGACGACGAAGGCGGCGACTATCGCCAGATCGGTCGGCGTCATTGTCCGATCACGCATCATAACCGGCTGTTCGCGCACAGCAACACGTATACTGTGCGCATGAAGAACGTCACTCTCAGCGTCGACGAAGCGGTGCTCCGCACGGTGAGGCTGTACGCGGCCGAGCGCGGATCGACGGTCAACGCACTGGTCAGGGAGTTCCTGAACGGACTTGCCGGCAAGGAGGATCGTGCGCGCCGTGCGCGCCGTCGGATCGTCGAGTTGAGCGCGCGGTCGACGGCCCGGATCGGTTCCCGGACGTGGCCCCGTGAGGATCTGCATGAACGTTGAGGCGCTGCTCGACACCAACGTGCTGGTGTACGCAGCCGCCGGCCGGGGGCTGGACGACGTCAAGCGGCGGCGCGCGCTGGCGCTGATCGACGAGGTCGACTTCGGACTCTCGGCCCAGGTGCTCCAGGAGTTCTACGTCACCGTCGTGCACAAGGTTCAGGTCCCGCTGAGCGTAGCTGATGCGCTCGCCTGGATCGAGCAGTTCGACGCGTTTCCCTGCCAGGCGCTCGACTCCAGCATCGTCAAGAGCGCCGCCGAGATCAGCCAGCGTCACCGCATCAGCTACTGGGATGGAGCGATCGTCGCCGCCGCCGAAGCACTGGGCGCCCGCACCCTCTTCACCGAAGACCTGAGCCACGGTCAGCTCTACGACACGGTGCGGGTCGAGAATCCGTTCCGCAGCCTGACTTGACAGAACCCCGCGTCGCGCCGGCGGCGGCCGGCTTTGTCCTGGCCGCGGGTCGGCGTATGCTGTGCACCACGGGGTCCGAACGCGGAAGGAGTGGCGGAATGACGAAAACACTGGCCTTGCTCGGCCTGACCGCCGGGGCCGTCCTGCACGGGAGCGCGGCGGAGGCCGGCGCGCAGGACTGCGCGGCGGCGGACGTGGAGTTCGTATGCGATCAGGTCGGTCCGGAAGACCTCGCCGCGGCGCCGGGCACGCCGTGGGTCCTGGCCTCGAGCTATCCGGAGGGGAGCGGCGGCCTCCGGGTGATCGACACGCGCGACCTGACCACCACGGCGCTCCTCCCCGCCGCGGCGCCGCGCGAGCGGTTCGACCGCGCCACTTACGGTTCCTGCCCGGGGCCTGTCGCGGTGGACAACACGCACGGACTGTACGTCGCGCCGGGGACCGGTCCGGTCCGCACGGTGTACGCCACCCACCACGGCGCCCGCGAGTCGGTGGAGGTGTTCGAGCTCGACGTCGGGACCGAGCCGCCCGAGCTGACCTGGATCGGGTGCGTCGTGGCGCCCGAGCCGCTGAACCTGAACTCGGTGGTCGCGCTGCCGGACGGCGGCTTCGCGGCCACCAGTTTCCGCGACCTCGGCGCGCCGATAGAGCCGATCATGACCGGCGCGTTCTCGGGGGCCATCTGGGAATGGCGTCCGGGCGCCGGGTGGGAGATGGTCCCCGGCAGCGAGACGTCCGGGCCGAACGGGCTCGAGATCTCGCCCGACGGCCGGTGGTTCTACGTCGGCGGCTGGGGGACGCAGTCGTTCATCCGGCTGTCCCGGGGGCGGACGCCGATCCAGCGCGCCGAGGTCGCCGCCGAGTTCCGGATCGACAACCTCCGGATGCAGCCGGACGGCTCGATCCTGGCGACCGGTCAGGGGAGCAAGGGCGCACCGATGACCACCTCGAACGTCGCCCGGGTCGACCCGGAGACGCTGACGCTGGAGGAGATCATCCGCCGCCCGAACGACGAGACGTTCGCGATGGGGACGACGGCGATAGAGGTCGGCGACGAGATCTGGGTCGGCTCGCTCCAGGGCGATCGGATCGCGCGCTTTCCGGCCGAGTAGGCCAGCCATGCGCGGCATCCTGCGCGGCGGCGTTCGACGTTCGGCGGCCGGCGGCGCGGCGGCGGCGGTCCTGGCGCTCGGCGCAGCGCCCGCCGCCGGCCAGCAGGCGGGGGAGGGTTTGTACACCGCCGCCCAGGCCGAGGCCGGCCGCGCGGTCTACGAGCGCGAGTGCGCCGTTTGCCATCAGTCGAACCTGCAGGGCAGCTTCGAAGCGCCGCAGCTTGCGGGCGAAAGCTTCCTGCGGTTCTGGGGCGATTTGACGCCGCGCGACCTGTTCGAGCGGACCCGCGCCTCGATGCCGCCCGACCGGCGGGGCGCCCTCGGCGACCAGGCGTACCTCGACGTGGTGGCGTACCTCCTCCAGGCGAACGGCGCGCCGGCGGGAAACGCCCCGCTGACCGCGGCCGCGGCGGCGCCGATCGGGTCGGCCGCCGCCGGGCCCCCGGCCGACGCGCAAGCCGGGGCCGGCGGCCCGCCCGTTGCGGCGGCGCCGCCCCCCGCGCCTCCGTCCGGGGAAAGCGGCGTCACCGTGGCCGGCGCGGTGGACCGGTTCCGTCCGGTCACCGACGCGATGCTGCGCGACCCGGACCCGGACGACTGGCTGATGATCCGGCGGAACTACGAGGCGTGGAGCTACAGCCCGCTCGACGAGATCGACCGGGACAACGTCGGCGAGCTGGAGATCGCCTGGATCTGGGCGCTCCCCGAAGGCGGATGGAACGCCCCGTCGCCGATCGCCTACGACGGCGTGATCTACGTCACCGGGATCGGCCCGGTGGTGCAGGCGCTCGACGCCCGCACCGGCGACCTCGTCTGGGAGTATCGGGTGGGGGTGGCGACGCCCGGCTATTCCGGCTCCAGCCGCAACCTCGCCATCCACGGCGACCACCTGCTGCTCGCGACGCCCGACGCCCGGCTGATCGCCCTCGACGCCCGTACCGGCGCGAAGGCGTGGGACACCGTCATCGCCGACCAGGCGGACGGGTTCCGCAACACGAGCGGGCCGATCGTGGTCCGCGGGACGGTGGTGCAAGGGTTGAGCGGCTGCGACCGGTTCACGCGGGAGAGCTGCTTCATCAGCGGCTACGACGCCGAGACGGGGGAGCGGCGCTGGCGGTTCCACACCGTCGCCCGGTCGGACCAGCCCGGCGGCAACACGTGGGCCGGCGTCCCGGATTATCTGCGCGCCGGCGGCGACACCTGGATCACCGGCAGCTACGACCCCGGCCTCGACCTGGTCTACTTCGGCGTGGCGCAGGCGAAGCCGTGGGCCGCCGTCAGCCGCGGCATGACGATGGACGACGCCGGCCTCTACACCAACTCGACCGTCGCCATCCGGCCGGGCGACGGCGAGCTCGCCTGGCATTTCCAGCACGTGCCGGCCGAAAGCCTCGACCTCGACGAGGTGTACGAGCGGGTGCTGGTCGACGTGGGCGGCCGGAAGGCGGTCTTCAGCGCCGGCAAGCACGGCATCCTCTGGAAGCTCGACCGGGAGACCGGCGAGTTCCTCGGCTACAAGGAGACCGTCCACCAGAACGTGTTCGACCGGATCGACCCCGAGACCGGCGCGGTCACTTACCGGCAGGACATCATCGACGCGCGGTTCGAGCAGCTCGTGCCGGCCTGCCCGAGCACCGCCGGCGGCAAGAACTGGCACCCGATGAGCCACCACCCCGGGTCGGGCCTGCTGATCCTGCCGCTCGCGCAGACCTGCATGGAGATGGCGGTCCGCGAAGTGCCGCTGGAGATCGGGTCGGGCGGCGTCGGCATGCACGCCCGGCCGTTCCACGAGATGCCCGGCACGGGCGGCCGGCTCGGCAAGCTGGCGGCGTACGACGCCGAGACGCTGGAGGAGGTCTGGAGCCTGGAGCAGCGGGCGACGTTCCTCACCGGCGTCCTCTCGACCGCCGGCGACGTCGCGTTCGTCGGCGACCTCGACCGCCGCTTCCGCGCCTTCGACGTCGAGACCGGCCGGCAGCTCTGGCAGGCCCGCCTCGGCACCTCGGTCCAGGGTTTCCCTATCACGTTCCGCGCCGGCGGCCGGCAATACGTGGCCGTCTCCACCGGCCTCGGCGGCGGCAGCCCCCGCCGCGCCCCCGCCGCCCTCGCGCACGACGTGCATCATCCGCAGAGCGGCAACGCGCTGTACGTGTTCAGGCTGCGAGAGGAGTCGGAGACGCGGTAGACAGGACAAGCGCCCGGCAGCCCGGTGTGGAACCCCCGCGGGCCGGCAAGCAGGCTGGTAAAGGAGCACGAGATGCGTCATCGCAGAGCCTTCATGGCGGCGGCTGCGTTCGCGGCGCTGGCGGCCGGCGCCGGCGCGGCGGGGACGGGAGTCGTCGGGGCGCAGTCGCCGCCGGCCGACGCCGGTGACTTCACGGCGCCGCGGACGCCCTGGGGGGATCCGGACCTGCAGGGCATCTGGAGCACCGGGTACATCGAAACGCCGATGGAGCGTCCCGACGAATACGGGAGCCGGGAGTTTCTGAGCGACGAAGAGGCGGCGGCCGAGCGCGCGCGGATGCGCGCGCAGCAGGACCACTCGACGGGAGGCTCGCAGCCGACCACGCCGCGGCCGGGCGACACCGGCACGTACAACACGGCGTTCAGCGGCCGGGGGCGCGACGTCATCCGCACCCGGAGGAACGCGCTGATCGTCGATCCGCCGGCCGCGAAGATCCCGTGGAGACCGGGCGTGCGGGAGCAGGTGGCGGCGGAGATTTCAATGGCCGCCAGCGTGCGGGGCAGGTTCCGGCGCGAGGGGACCGACGGCCCGGAGGACCGTCCGAACGATCGGTGCCGCGGGATGATCCTGCCCCACCGCTTCGGCACGTGGGAAGCCGGGGGCGGCCACCACCGGATCGTGCAGACCCCGGGAGCGGTGACCCTGTACTACGAGTACGGCCCGCACGGCGGCGCCTACCGGACCATCCCGCTCGACGGCCGCCCGCACCTGCCGGCCCGGATCCGCCAGTGGCTGGGGGACGCCCGCGGTCGCTGGGACGGCGACACGCTGGCCGTCGAGACCACGAACTTCACCGACCGGACGAGCTTCGAGGGCGCGCGCGGCGAGCTGCGGCTGACCGAACGGTTCACGCGCGTCGGGCCGGACTTCATCCTGTACTACGTGACCGTCGAGGACGACACGGTGTTCACGCGCCCCTGGACGATGGAGATCCCGCTCACGCTGCAGGACGCGCGCGACAACCTGATCTTCGAGTCGGCGTGCCACGAAGGGAACTATGCCCTGACCGGCGTCCTGGCGGGCGCGCGCGCCGACGAGGCCGCCCGGCGCGGCGAGCCGGGAACGCGGTAGCCGGCGACGTACCGCTTGCCGGCGCCGGTCACCGCTCGCCGGGCGGGATGCTCGCTGCGGCGGGCTGGCCAGCCCGCCGCAACGCTTCCGGCAGCGTACTCGGAAGATGCGGCCATCGGTTCCGAACCGTCACGAATCGGGCGCTTCGAACACCCACAGGGTGGCGCCGCGGTCGGACGGGTTCCGGATCTCCGGCGCCATGATCGAGTAGGCGCCGGTCAGGTATCCGCCGCCGCCGGTGATGGCGGCGACGTACTGCCGGCCGTTCGCTGCGAAGGTGATCGGCGGCGCGTTCGGAACGTCGTCCAGCCGGGTGGCCCACAGGCGCTCTCCGGTCGCGGCGTCGTACGCGCTCAGCCGCCGGTCGAGCGCGCCGGCGAACAGCAGACCTCCGGCGGTGACCAGGGCGCCGGTCGTCTGCGGGGCGCGCTGCCGGGCTATCCAGACCGTCTCCTGCGTCTCCAGGTTGACCGCCTCCACCCGCCCGTAGTTGCCGTCGCTCTCGGGCCGGGGCCGCACCGTCCAGCGGACGCCGGTCGACAGGCTGCCGCGCTCGTCCTCGGCCACCGGCACGAGGTCCATGCACGCCTCCACGATCGGGACGTACACGATCTTCGTCTCCGGGTCGTAGGCGGTCGGCGACCAGCTCCGGCCGCCGCCGACGTGCGGGCAGACCATCTTCGTCTCGCCGTCGCCGGGGATCAGCCGCGGGTCGACGAACTTCTCGCCGGTCACCGGGTCGATCCCGGTGATCCCGTTCTGGAGCCCGAGGTCGATGGACGAGACGTACCGGCCGGAGCCGGTCTCGACGATGTCGAAGATCGCCTGCTTGCCGGCGGTCACCACCACGCTGGTCGGGACGCCGCCGACCGGCAGCTCGACGATCTGCCGCTCGAACGCCCAGTCGAGGTCCCACTGGCCGTTCGCCTGGTGCTGGAAGTGCCAGGCCAGCTCGCCCGTGTCCGGACGGATGGCGAGCGTGGTGTCGAGATAGAGCGCGTCGTTCGTGATCCCGTCCCGTCCCACCGGGTCGCGGAGCGGGCCGGTGTCGTACGTGTTGCCCGGTCCGAAGAACGCGAGGTTGCTCGCCGGGTCGTAGCTGCCGGGAATCCAGACCGAGCCGCCGTTGCGGTCCTCGTCGGCGAGTCCGTTCCAACTGTTCCCGCCGGGGGCGTCCGGGGGCGGGATGGTGCGGAACCGCCAGCGCTCGTCGCCGGTCTCGAGGTCGAGCCCCACGACGTAGTTGCCGCCCGCGGCGCGGCCGGTCGTCCCGACCATCACCGTGCCGCCGGCCGCCAGGGCGCCGCCGGTCATCCGCATCCGGCTCTCGGGGTCGGCGACCTGCCGCTCCCACTCGACGTCGCCGGTCCGGACGTCGAGGGCGACCACGTGCAGGTCGGAGGTCGGCACGTACAGCCGTTCGCCGTAGATCGCCATGCCCCGCTTGAGGCTCGGCGCGACGTCCCGCGGCAGGCGGCGCGCGTACTCCCAGAGCAGGTCGCCGGCGGCGGCGTCGAGCGCCTGGACCCTGTCGCCGTAGCCGTGCACGAACAGGACGCCGTCGTGCACGATCGGCGTCGACTCGTTCGGGCCGGGCGGCAGCGCCCACGACCAGGCGACGCGCAGGCGGCCGACGTTCGACCGGTCGATCCGGTCGAGCGGGCTGTAGCCGGACGCGTCGTAGGTGCGCCGCCACAGCAGCCAGTCGCCGTCGCCGGGGCGTTTCAGCATCGCGTCGGTCACCGGGCGGATGGCGTCGAGCGGATTCCGCCGCGCCGGGACCGGCGGCAGGACGACGCCGGCCGAGAGTCCGCCGCCCTGCGACGTCCAGCCGGGCGACAGCATCGCCAGGGCCGCCGGGTCCGACGGCAGCTCGGCCGGGCCGGCCTCGACGCCGTTCTCCTGAAGCATGAACGCCGTCAGCGCGACGTACGTCTCGTCGCCGAGCGCGCCCGGCCGGTCCTGCGGCATCGTCGCCGCGGTTTCGGCAAGCAGCGCTTCGACCGGCCGCACGCGCCACTTTTCCCGAAAGGCGATTCCCCGGAGCGGCGGCGCGAACGGGCCGTCGTCGAGGTTGTCGCCGTGGCACGAGGCGCAGTGCCGCCGGTAGGCGGCCAGCCCGGCGTCGGCCTGCTCGGCGGTGTAAGTCGCCGGCCCCCGCTCCGGCTGCTGCTGCGCCGGCGCCGGCAGGGGACTGATCCAGACGAGCAGCGCGATAGGAACGGCCGGGATCGTTCGACGGCTCGGTGTCATGGACGCCTCGCTTCGGCGCCGATTGCAGGCGCATTGTCGATCCGGATCGTCTCCTCCCACAGAGCGGTCCAGACGTCGCCGTTCTTCTCGGTCTGTCCGGTCCTGACGTGATCGACGGCGTACTCCGGCAGCCGAACGGCGGCGAGGCACTTCCCGTCGAACAGCGCCTGGGCGGGCAGGTTGAAATCCCGGTTGTCGAAACCGTCTCGAACGTGGTCGGCGGGCAGGTCGCCCGCGTCCACCGGAACGACGTGCAGGAAGAACCGTGCGCGCGAATCGGCCCGAACGCACGGCGCCCTGGCGTACGTCAGGGCGCCGCGGGCGGCGTCGAAGCGCACGTCGTAGTACGCTCGAGCCGCCGCCGCGCCCTGCGTCAACGACCGGTACGTCTCGCGGGAGCGATCCAGGTGGAGATCCACGCGGGAGTCGTCCAGGAGCGCCGGGTCGAGGCCGTGCAAACTGGCGATCGTGTTGCCGTACACCTTCCTGATCCAGACTCTCGGAGCATGCGTTTCGGGCGGATTGATCTCCCTCTCGTGGCCGAAGACGAAATCGGAGCGGCCGCGGCACGCTTGCCGATCGGGGTCGGTGAATCTGAACCTGAGCCTCTTTCTTTGCGCTTCGGAGAGCAGGTGATGATTATTGTGCGATCCTCCCCCCAGGCACAAGCTGGTCGATGGGTGGATTCGCGCCAGATGATGCAGCCCGCCGAGGCGCGCCGTCTGCCAGTAATCCATCTCGTACTGCGTCCGGAGACGCTCCGGCGTCGTCCTGTCGACGAGGAAATTGAAGTAGACGTTCTGAAGCGGATGGATGCGGGCCATGACGATCAGGATGCCCGCCGCCGCAACGCCCGCCGCCGCATACGCCCCCCGGCGCGCCCGGGCGGCGTCGCGCGGCGCCAGCAGGCGCAGCCCGGACGCCGCCAGCAGCGCGAGCGGCGCGTGCAGGAAATACAGGTGCCGCCACCCGTTGAAGGCGTGCGCGCCCAGCGCCGCCGCGGCGAACGGCGGCGCCGTCAGACAGGCGGTCAGCAGAAGTTCGAACCGCAGCGGCGTGTTGCGCAGCGCCCGGCCGGGACGCGCGGCGACGCGCCACGCAGCGCCGACGATCCCGACGCCGCCCAGCAGCAGCGTGAACGGCGGCGTCGTGACCGCCATCCACGTCGGAACGTAACGCCACGGCAGATCGCCCGCGCGAACCAGTCGTCCCTGGAAAAGTTCCCAGCGATTGGGCGGATGTTCGGAGAGCACCCGGAGCGGCTCGGCGAACTCACGCGGGTCGCTCCACAGGTACGGACTGATCGCGTACAGCGTCGCGGCCCACGCCGCCCCGAACGCCGCGGTCGTCTTCAGAACGCGCCGCCGGCCGCTCCACTGCGCCGCGCAGAGCAGGTCGCACGCCCGCATGCCCAGCACGGCGGCGAAGAGCATCACGCCCATGATGCGCAGGTTCGTCAGCACCGCCGTTCCCATCCCCAGGATCACGAACACGCGGACCGTGTTCTTCTCGAACGCCCGGTGGACCAGATACAGCGCGATCATGAACATCGACAGGAAGGGAACGTCCTTGCTGTTGAAGAACGCGTGGGCGTACAGGCGGGGATGGAGCAGGAACAGCAGCATGGCAAGGAGAGCGAGCGGCCCGTCGCCGAACAGCCGGCGGGCGAGCAGGAAGCAGGCGAAGCCGCCGCACAGCCAGAACAGGTGGGTGGCGCAGTAACGCAGCAGATACGCCGTGCGGCGGCTGTCGTCGAGGCCGAGCGCCCGCTCGGCGAGGAGCAGCGGCAGCTCGAACGCCACGCCGTAATACTGGTCGTAGGCCCTGAGACGATGGCCGCCGCCGACGGACAGTGCGCCGTCGTCGCCCAAGGCGTACTCCAGGTTCGCCGCGGCGATTGACCGCTGTTGTTGCGTGTCCTCCGAGATGCCGTAGTCGCCCACGACGGCGGCGCCCGCGGCGGCGAAGAGGACGAGGATCGCGACGGCCCAGGTCCGACAGGAAATGCGGGAAATCGTCATGGCCGCAACGGACGCATCCGGATCGTCTCCTCCCACAGGGCGGTCCAGACGCCGTCCTTTCTCTCGGTCTGTCCGGTCCTGACGTGATCGACGGCGTACTCCGGCAACCGAACGGTGATGAGGCACTTCCCGTCGAACAGCGCCTGATCGGGCAGGTTGAAGTCCAGGTTGTCGTACCCGTCTCGAACGCGGTCGCCGGGGAGGTCGTCCGCGTCCACGGGAACGACGTGCAGAAAGAAACGCGCGGCCATGTCGGTCCGGACGCACGGCGCCCTGGCGTACGTCAGGGCGCCGCGGGCGGCGTCGAGGTATACGTCGTAGCGCATGCGAGCAGCCGGCGCGCCCTGCGTCAACGACCGGTGCGTCTCGCGGAAGCGATCCAGGTGGAGACCTACGCGGGAGTCGTCCAGGAGCGTCGGGTTGAGGCCGTACATCCTGACAATCGTGTTGCCGTACACCTTTCTGACCCGGACTTCCGGGACATGCGCCTCCAGCTTGCGCGCATGCCGCGGAGGAGCGCCGACGACGAAGTCGGCGTGACGGCCGCGGCACGCTCGTCCGGAGCGGATTCTCTTTTTCTGCATTTCGGAAAGAAGCCCCTGATTACGCCTTCCTCCGGTCACGCACAAATTGGTCGACGGGTAGGTCTGCGCCAGATGACGCAGCGCGCCGAGGCTCGTCGTATCCCAGTAATTCATGTCGTACTGCGTCCGAAGACGCTCCGGCGTCGTCCTGTCGACGAGGAAATTGAAGTAGACGTTCTGATACGGATGAATGCGGGCCATGGCGATCAGGATGCCCGCCGCCGCGACGCCCGCCGCCGCATACGTCCCTCGGCGCGCCCAGGCGGGGTCGCCCGCCGCCAGCAGGCGCAGCCCGGACGCCGCCAGCAGGCAGAGCGGCGCGTACAGGAAATACAGGTGCCGCCACCCGTGGTAGACGTGCGCGCCCAGCGCCGCCACGGCGAGCGGCGGCGCCGCCAGACAGGCGGCCGTCAGGCATTCCAGCCGCAGCGTCGTGTTGCGCAGCGCCAGACCGGGACGCGCGGCGCCGCGCCACGCAACGCCGACGACTCCGACGCCGGCCAGCAGCAGCGTGAACGGCGGCGTCGTGATGGCGACCCACGTCGGAACGTAGCGCCACGGCAGATCGTCCGAATGAATCATCCTGCCCTGAAAGAGTGGCCGGAGAATGGACGGATGTTCGGAGAGGACCCGGAGCGCCTCGGCGAACTCACGCGGATCGCTCCACAGGTACGGACTGATCGCGTACAGCGTCGCCGCGCCCGCCGCAACGAACGCCGCGGTCGTCTTCAGAATGCGCCTGCGCCCGCTCCACTGCGCAGCATGAAGCAGGTCCAGCGCCCGCATGCCCAGCACGGCGGCGACGAGCATCACGCCCATGATGCGGAGGTTCGTCAGCACCGCCGTTCCCGCCCCCAGGATCACGAACGCGCGGACCGTGTCCTTCTCGAACGCCCGGTGGACCAGGTGCAGCGCGATCATGAACATCGACAGGAAGGTGACGTCCTTGCTGTTGAAGAACGCGTGGGCGTACAGGCGGGGATGGAGCAGGAACAGCAGCATCGCCAGGAGAGCGAGCGGCCCGCTTCCGAACAGCCGGCGGGCGAGCAGGAAGCAGGCGAAGCCGCCGCACAGCCAGAACAGGTGGGTGGCGCCGTGGCGGAACAGATGCGCCGTGCGGCTGTCGTCGAGGCCGAGCGTCCGCTCGGCGAGCAGCAGCGGCAGCTCGAACGCCATGCCGTAGTACCGGTCGTGGGCCCGGGGAAGATTGTGGGCGGACAGTGCGTCGTCGCGGCCCAGGATGTACTCCAGGTTCGCCGCGGCGATTCGCCGCTGGCGGTCCGCGTCCACCGAGACGCCGTAGTCGCCCACGACGGCGGCGCCCGCGGCGGCGAAGAGGACGAGGATCGCGACGGCCCAGGTCCGGCAGGAGATGCGGGAAATCGTCATGGCCGCAACGGACGCATCCGGATCGTCTCCTCCCACAGAGCGGTCCAGACGCCGTCCTTTCTCTCGGTCTGTCCGGTCCTGACGTGATCGACGGCGTACTCCGGCAACCGAACGGTGATGAGGCACTTCCCGTCGAACAGCGCCTGATCGGGCAGGTTGAAGTCCAGGTTGTCGTACCCGTCTCGAACGTGGTCACCGGGGAGGTCGTCCGCGTCCACGGGAACGACGTGCAGAAAGAAACGCGCGGCCATGTCGGTCCGGACGCACGGCGCCCTGGCGTACGTCAGGGCGCCGCGGGCGGCGTCGAGGTATACGTCGTAGCGCATGCGAGCAGCCGGCGCGCCCTGCGTCAACGACCGGTGCGTCTCGCGGAAGCGATCCAGGTGGAGACCCGCGCGGGAGTCGCCCAGGAGCGTCGGGTTGAGGCCGTACATCCTGACGATCGTGTTGCCGTACACCTTTCTGACCCGGACTTCCGGGACATACGCCTCCAGCTTGCGCGCATGCCGCGAATGAGCGACGACGACGAAGTCGGCGTGACAGCCGTGCGCTCGTCCGGAGCGGATTCTCTTTTTCTGCATTTCGGAAAGAAGCCGCCGATTACGCCTTCCTCCGGTCACGCACAAGTTGGTCGACGGCCAGGTCTGCGCCAGATGACGCAGCGCGCCGAGGCTCGCCGTCTCCCAGTAATTCATGTCGTACTGCGTCCGGAGACGCTCCGGCGTCGTCCTGTCGACGAGGAAATTGAAGTAGACGTTCTGAAGCGGATGAATGCGGGCCATGGCGATCAGGATGCCCGCCGCCGCGACGCCCGCCGCCGCATACGTCCCTCGGCGCGCCCAGGCGGCGTCGCCCGCCGCCAGCAGGCGCAGCCCGGACGCCGCCAGCAGGGAGAACGGCGCGTGCAGGAAATACAGGTGCCGCCACTCGTCGTAGGTGTGCGCGCCCAGCGCCGCCACGGCGAGCGGCGGCGCCGTCAGACAGGCGGTCAGCAGAAGTCCGAACCGCAGCGGCGTGTTGCGAAGCGCCCGGCCGGGACGCGCGGCGGCGCGCCACGCAACGCCGACGATCCCGACGCCGCCCAGCAGCAACGTGAACGGCGGCGTCGTGATGGCGACCCACGTCGGAACGTAGCGCCACGGCAGATCGTCCGAATGAATCATCCTGCCCTGAAAGAGTTGCCGGATATGAAGCGGATGTTCGGAGAGGACCCGGAGCGCCTCGGCGAACTCCCGCGGATCGCTCCACAGGTACGGACTGATCGCGTACAGCGTCGCGGCGCCCGCCGCCGCGAATGCGCCGGCCGTCTTCAGAACGCGCCGGCGTTCGCTCCGCTCCGCGGCATGGAGCAGGTCCAACGCCCGCATGCCCAGCACGGCGGCGAAGAGCATCACGCCCATGATGCGCAGGTTCGTCAGCACCGCCGCCGCCGCTCCCAGGACCACGAACGCGCGGACCGTGTCCTTCTCGAACGCCCGGTGGGCCAGGTGCAGCGCGATCATGAACATCGCCAGGAAGGGGACGTCCTTGCTGTTGAAGAACGCGTGGGCGTACAGGCGGGGGTGGAGCAGGAACAGCAGCATCGCCAGGAGAGCGAGCGGTCCGCTGTCGAACAGCCGGCGGGCGAGCAGGAAACAGGCGAAGCCGCCGCACAGCCAGAACAGGTGGGTGGCGCCGTGGCGGAACAGATGCGCCGTGCGGCTGTCGTCGAGGCCGAGCGTCCGCTCGGCGAGCAGCAGCGGCAGCTCGAACGCCATGCCGTAGTACCGGTCGTGGGCCCAGGGAAAAAGATTGTGGGCGGACAGTGCGTCGTCGTCGCCCAGGGCGTACTCCAGGTTCGCCGCGGCGATTCGCCGCTGTGGGTCCGCGTCCTCCGAGATGCCGTAGTCGCCCACGACGGCGGCGCCCGCGGCGGCGAAGAGGACCAGGATCGCGACGGCCCAGCAGCCCGTGGCAAAATCCCCGCTGCATTCGACGGGCGCTGCATCCCGGCTGAACTGCGTTGTTCGTCGGTCGAATATGGCCAATATGCTCCCTCCTCACGCCTTGTCAGCCGGGCGCCCCGCCCGTCTCGGTGCGACGCGGGGTTTTACCACGGGCTGCCAAGTCCGGCAGGACATGCGGGAAATCGTCATGGCCGCAACGGACGCATCCGGATCGTCTCCTCCCACAGAGCGGTCCAGACGCCGCCCTTTCTCTCGGTCTGTCCGGTCCTGACGTGGTCGACGGCGTACTCCGGCAACCGCATCGTCACGAGGCACTTCCCGTCGAACAGCGCCTGATCGGGCAGGTCGAAATCCAGGTGGTCGAAACCGTAACGCACCTGGTCGCCGGGCAGGTCGTCCGCGTCCACCGGAACGACGTGCAGGAAGAAACGCGCGGCCATGTCGGTCCGGACGCACGGCGCCTTGGCGTACGTGAGGGCGCCGCGGGCGGCGTCGAGGTATACGTCGTAGCGCATGCGAGCAGCCGGCGCGCCCTGCGTCAACGACCGGTACGTCTCGCGGAAGCGATCCAGGTGGAGATCCGCGCGGGAGTCGCCCAGGAGCGCCGGGTTGACGCCGTACACGCTGGAGATCGTGTTGCCGTACACCTTTCTGACCCGGACTTCCGGAACATGCGCCTCCGGCTTGCGCGCATGCAGCGGATGAGCGACGACGACGAAGTCGGCGTGACGGCCGCGGCACGCTCGTACGGAGCGGATTCTCTTTTTCTGCATTTCGGAAAGAAGCCGCCGATTACGCCTTCCTCCGGTCACGCACAAGTTGGTCGACGGGTAGGTCTGCGCCAGATGACGCAGCGCGCCGAAGCCCGTCGTATCCCAGTAGCTCATGTCGTACTGCGTCCGAAGACGCTCCGGCGTCGTCCTGTCGACGAGGAAATTGAAGTAGGCGTTCTGAAGCGGATGAATGCGGGCCATGGCGATCAGGATGCCCGCCGCCGCGACGCCCGCCGCCGCATACGTCCCTCGGCGCATCCAGGCGGGGTCGCGCGCCGCCAGCAGGCGCAGCCCGGACGCCGCCAGCAGGCAGAGCGGCGCATGCAGGAAATACAGGTGCCGCCACCCGTGGTAGACGTGCGCGCCCAGCGCCGCCACGGCGAGCGGCGGCGCCGCCAGACAGGCGGCCGTCAGGCATTCCAGCCGCAGCGTCGTGTTGCGCAGCGCCAGACCGGGACGCGCGGCGACGCGCCACGCAACGCCGACGACTCCGACGCCGGCCAGCAGCAGCGTGAACGGCGGCGTCGTGATGGCGACCCACGTCGGAACGTAGCGCCACGGCAGATAGTCCGGACGAATCATCCTGCCCTGAAAGAGTTGCCGAAGAGTAGTCGGATGTTCGGAGAGGTCCCGGAGCGCTCCGGCGAACTCGCGCGGGTCGCTCCACAGGTACGGACTGATCGCGTACAGCGTCGCGGCGCCTGTCGCAGCGAACGCGCCGGCCGTCGCCAGAACGCGCCGGCGTTCGCTCCGCTGCGCCGCGCAGAGCAGGTCGCACGCCCGCATGCCCAGCACGGCGGCGAAGAACATCACGCCCATGATGCGGAGGTTCGTCAGCACCGCCGCCGCCCCCCCCAGGATCACGAACGCGCGGACCGTGTCCTTCTCGAACGCCCGGTGGACCAGGTGCAGCGCGATCATGAACATCGACAGGAAGGTAACGTCCTTGCTGTTGAAGAACGCGTGGGCGTACAGGCGGGGATGGAGCAGGAACAGCAGCATCGCCAGGAGAGCGAGGGGCCCGCTGTCGAACAGCCGGCGGGCGAGCAGGAAGCAGGCGAAGCCGCCGCACAGCCAGAACAGGTGGGTGGCGCCGTGGCGGAACAGATGCGCCGTGCGGCTGTCGTCGAGGCCGAGCGTCCGCTCGGCGAGCAGCAGCGGCAGCTCGAACGCCATGCCGTAGTACCGGTCGTGGGCCCGGGGAAGATTGTGGGCGGACAGTGCGTCGTCGCGGCCCAGGACGTACTCCAGGTTCGCCGCGGCGATTCGCCGCTGTGGGTCCGCGTCCACCGAGACGCCGTAGTCGCCCACGACGGCGGCGCCCGCGGCGGCGAAGAGGACGAGAATCGCGACGGCCCAGCAGCCCGTGGCAAAATCCCCGCTGCATTCGACGGGCGCTGCATCCCGGCTGAACTGCGTTGTTCGTCGGTCGAATATGGCCAATATGCTCCCTCCTCACGCCTTGTCAGCCGGGCGCCCCGCCCGTCTCGGTGCGACGCGGGGTTTCACCACGGGCTGCCAGGTCCGACAGGACATGCGGGAAATCGTCATGGCCGCAACGGACGCATCCGGATCGTCTCCTCCCACAGAGCGGTCCAGACGCCGTCCTTCCTCTCGGTCTGTCCGGTCCTGACGTGGTCGACGGCGTACTCCGGCAACCGAACGGTGATGAGGCACTTCCCGTCGAACAGCGCGTGATCGGGCAGGTTGAAGTCCAGGTTGTCGTACCCGTCTCGACCGCGGTCGCCGGGGAGGTCGTCCGCGTCCACGGGAACGACGTGCAGGAAGAAACGTGCGGCCAAGTCGGCCGTAGCGCACGGCGCCCTGGCGTACGTGAGGGCGCCGCGGGCGGCGTCGAGGTATACGTCGTAGCGCATGCGAACCGCTGGCGCGCCCTGCGTCAACGACCGGTGCGTCTCGCGGAAACGGTCCACGTGAAAATCGTCCAGCAGCGCCAGGTTGAGACCGTACAAACTGGCGATCGTGTTGCCGTACGCCTTTCTGGTCCAGACGGCCGGAGCATGCGTTTCGGACGAACCCCTCCGGGCGGTGGCGCCTGCGAAGACGAAATCGGAGCGGCCGCGGCGTCTGAATCTGATCCTCTTTCTCTGCGCTTCGGAGAGAAGGTGATGGTCACGCGCTCTCCCCGTCACGCACAAACGGGTCGACGGCCAGGTTCGCGCCAGGTGATGCAGCCCGCCGAAGCGCGTCATCTCCCAGAGATTCATCTCGTACTGCGTCCGGAGATGCTCCGGCGTCGTCCTGTCGACGAGGAAATTGAAGTAGACGTTCTGAAGCGGATGGATGCGCGCCATGGCGATCAGGATGCCCGCCGCCGCGACGCCCGCCGCCGCATACGCTCCTCGGCGCGCCCAGGCCGCGTCGCGCGCCGCCAGCAGGCGCAGCCCGGACGCCGCCAGCAGCGCGAGCGGCGCATGCAGGAAATACAGGTGCCGCCACCCGTCGTAGGTGTGCGCGCCCAGCGCCACGGCGAGCGGCGGCGCCGTCAGACAGGCGGCCGCCAGGCATTCGAGCCGCAGCGGCGTGTTGCGAAGCGCCCGGCCGGGACGTGCGGCCGCGCGCCACGCAACGCCGACGACCCCGACGCCGCCCAGCAGCAGCGTGAACGGCGGCGTCGTGACCGCCATCCACGTCGGAACGTAGCGCCACGGCAGATCGTCCGAATGAATCATCCTGCCCTGAAAGACTTGCCAGGAATGATGCGGATGTTCGGAGAGGACCCGGAGCGCCTCGGCGAACTCACGCGGGTCGCTCCACAGGTACGGACTGATCGCGTACAGCGTCGCAGCGCATGCCGCCCCGAACGCCGCTGTCGTCTTCAGAACGCGCCGGCGCTCGCTCCACTGCGCAGCGCAGAGCAGGTCGCACGCCCGCATGCCCAGCACGGCGGCGAAGAGCATCAGGCCCATGATGCGGAGGTTCGTCAGCACCGCCGCTCCCGCCCCCAGGACCGCGAACGCGCGAACCGTGTCCTTCTCGAACGCCCGGTGGACCAGGCACAGCGCGATCATGAACATCGCCAGGAAGGGGACGTCCATGCCGTTGAAGAACGCGTGCGCGTACAGGCGGGGGTGGAGCAGGAACAGCAGCATCGCGGCGAGCGCCGGCGGACCGCTGTCGAACAGCCGGCGGGCGAGCAGGAAGCAGGCGAAGCCGCCGCACAGCCAGAACAGGTGGGTGGCGCAGTGACGCAGCAGATACGCCGTGCGGCTGTCGTCGAGGCCGAGCGCCCGCTCGGCGAGCAGCAGCGGCGCCTCGAACGCCACGCCGTAGTACCGGTGGTGGTCCGGCAGGCCGCGAAACGACAACGCGTCGTCGTCGCCCAGGACGTATTCCAGGTTCGCCGCAGCGGTTTTCCGATGTCTTGCCGTGTCCGGCGAAGCGCCGTAGTCACCCACGACAACGCCGCCCGCGGCGGCGAAGAGGACGAGGATCGCGACGGCCCACGTCCGGCAGGAGATGCGGGAAATCGTCATGGCCGCAAGGGACTTATCCGGATCGTCTCCTCCCACAGAGCGGTCCAGACGTCGCCCTTCTTCTCGGTCTGTCCGGTCCTGACGTGATCGACGGCGTACTCCGGCAATCGGACGGCGACGAGGCATTTCCCGTCGAACCGCGCCTGCCGGGGCAGGTTGAAGTCCAGGTTGTCGAAACCGTGCCGAACCTGGTCGTCGGGCAGGTCGCCCGCGTCCACCGGAACGACGTGCAGGAAGAAACGCGCGCGCGAATCGGCCCAAACGCACGGCGCCCTGGCGTACGTCAGGGCGCCGCGGGCGGCGTCGAAGTACACGTCGTAGCGCGCGCGCGCCGACGGCGCGCCCTGCGTCAACGACCGGTACTTTTCGCGGGAGCGGTCCACGTGAAAATCGTCGAGCAGCGCCGGGTTGAGGCCGTACAACGTTGTAGAGATCGTGTTGCCGTACGCCTTCCTGGCCCAGACGACCGGAGCATGCGTCTCGGGCGGATCGTTCCCGGTGATTGTTGACCAAGGCTCGGCGCCGAAGACGAAATCCACGCGGCCGCGGCACGCTTGCCGCTGGAAATCGGTCAATCTGGCCATGATTCTGTTTCTTTGCGCTTCGGGAAGCAGCAGTCGATGCCTCGGCTGGGTTCTGGTCATGCACAAATGGGGCGCTGGGTATTTCTGCGTCAGGTGGCGCAGCCCGCCGAGGTACGTAATCTCCAGGTAGTACATTTGGTACTGCGTTCGAAGACGCTCCGGCGTCGTCCTGTCGACGAGGAAATTGAAGTAGACGTGCTGAAGCGGATGAATGCGGGCCATGGCGATCAGAATGCCCGCCGCCGCGACGCCCGCCGCCGCATACGCCCCCCGGCGCACCCGGGCGGCGTCGCGCGCCGCCGGCAGGCGCAGCCCGGACGCCGCCAGCAGCGCGAGCGGCGCGTGCAGGAAATACAGGTGCCGCCACCCGTCGTAGGTGTGCGCGCCCAGCGCCGCCACGGCGAGCGGCGGCGCCGTCAGACAGACGGCCGTCAGGCATTCCAGCCGCAGCGGCGTGTTGCGAAGCGCCTGTTCAGGACGCGCGGCCGCGCGCCACGCAACGCCGACGACCCCGACGCAACCCAGCAGCAGCGTGAACGGCGGCGTCGTGATCGCCATCCACGTCGGAACGTAACGCCACGGCAGATCGTCCGGCCAAACCGTTCGTCCCTGAAAGAGTTGCGGGACATGGTTCGGGTGTTCGGAGAAGACCCGGAGCGCCTCGGCGAACTCACGCGGGTCGCTCCACAGGTACGGACTGACCGCGTACAGCGTCGCGGCCCACGCCGCCGCGAACGCCCCGGTCGTCTTCAGAACGCGCCTGCGCCCGCTCCGCTGCGCGGCATGGAGCAGGTCCAGCGCCCGCATGCCCAGCACGGCGGCGACGAGCATCAGACCCATGACGCGGAGGTTCGTCAGCACCGCCGCCGCCGCTCCCAGGACCAAGAACGCGCGGACCGTGTCCTTCTCGAACGCCCGGTGGATCAGATACAGCGCGATCATGAACATCGACAGGAAGGGAACGTCCTTGCTGTTGAAGAACGCATGGGCGTACAGGCGGGGATGGAGCAGGAACAGCAGCATCGCCAGGAGAGCGATCGGCCCGCTGTCGAACAGCCGGCGGGCGAGCAGGAAGCAGGCGAAGCCGCCGCACAGCCAGAACAGGTGGGTGGCGCCGTGGCGCAGCAGGTACGCCGTGCGGCTGTCGTCGCGGCCGAGCGCCCGCTCGGCGAGGAGCAGCGGCAGCTCGAACGCCACGCCGTAATACCGGTCGGAAGCGAAGAGATGATAGTCGCCGCCGACGGACAGTGCGTCGTCGTCGCCCAGGACGTACGCCAGGTTCGCCGCGGCGATCAGCTGCTGCTTGGGCTCGTCCACCGTGACGCCGTAGTCGTCCACGACGGCGGCGCCCGCGGCGGCGAAGAGGACGAGGATCGCGACGGCCCACGTCCAGCAGGAAATGCGGGAAATCGTCATGGCCGTATCCGGATCGTCTCCTCCCACAGGGCGGTCCAGACGTCGTCCTTCCTCTCGGTCTGCCCGGTCCTGACGTGATCGACGGCGTACTCCGGCAACCGGACGGCGACGAGGCACTTCCCATCGAACTGCGCCTGAACGGGCAGGTTGAAGTCCCGGTTGTCGAAACCGTGCCGAACCTGGTCGTCGGGCAGGTCGCCCGCGTCCACCGGAACGACGTGCAGGAAGAAACGCGCGCGCGAATCGGCCCGAACGCACGGCGCCCTGGCGTACGTCAGGGCGCCGCGGGCGGCGTCGAAGTACACGTCGTAGCGCGCGCGCGCCGACGGCGCGCCCTGCGTCAACGACCGGTACTTTTCGCGGGAGCGGTCCACGTGAAAATCGTCGAGCAGCGCCGAGTTGAGGCCGTACAACGTTGTGGAGATCGTGTTGCCGTACGCCTTCCTGGCCCAGACGGCCGGAGCATGCGTCTCGGGCGGATCTTTCTCGGTGATTGTTGACCAAGAATGGGCGTCGAAAGCGAAATCCAAGCGGCCGCGGCACGCTTGCCGGTAGAAAGCGGTGGATCTGAGCTTGATTCTGTTTCTCTGCGCTTCGGGAAGCAGCAGTCGATGGCGCGACTGGGTTCTGGTCATGCACAAATGGGGCGGCGGGTAAGTCTGCGTCAGGTGACGCAGCCCGCCGAGGTTCGCCGTCTCCCAGTAGTCCATCTCGTACTGCGTCCGGAGATGCTCCGGCGTCGTCCTGTCGATGAGGAAGTTGAAGTAGACGTTCTGATGCGGATGAATGCGCGCCATGGCGATCAGGATGCCCGCCGCCGCGACGCCCGCCGCCGCATACGCCCCCCGGCGCACCCGGGTCGCGTCGCGCGCCGCCGGCAGGCGCAGCCCGGACGCCGCCAGCAGCGCGAGCGGCGCGTGCAGGAAATACAGGTGCCGCCACCCGTCGTAGGTGTTCGCGCCCAGCGCCGCCACGGCGAGCGGCGGCGCCGTCAGGCACGCGGTCAGCAGAAGTTCGAACCGCAGCGGCGTGTTGCGAAACGCTTGGCCGGGCCGCGCGGCCGCGCGCCACGCAGCGCCGACGACCCCGACGCCGCCCAGCAGCAGCGTGAACGGCGGCGTCGTGATGGCGACCCACGTCGGAACGTAGCGCCACGGCAGATCGTCCGGATGAACCAGTCGTCCCTGGAAAAGTTGGTATCTGCCATGCGGATGTTCGGAGAGCCCCCGGAGCGCTTCGGCGAACTCCCGCGGGTCGCTCCACAGGTACGGACTGACCGCGTACAGCGTCGCGGCCCACGCCGCCGCGAACGCCGCGGCCGTCTTCAGAACGCGCCTGCGCCCGCTCCGCTGCGCAGCATGGAGCAGGTCCAGCGCCCGCATGCCCAGCACGGCGGCGACGAGCATCAGACCCATGACGCGGAGGTTCGTCAGCACCGCCGCCGCCGCTCCCAGGACCAAGAACGCGCGGACCGTGTCCTTCTCGAACGCCCGGTGGACCAGGTGCAGCGCGATCATGAACGTCGCCAGGAAGGGAACGTCCTTGCTGTTGAAGAACGCGTGGGCGTACAGGCGGGGGTGGAGCAGGAACAGCAGCATCGCCAGGAGAGCGAGCGGTCCGCTGCCGAACAGCCGGCGGGCGAGCAGGAAGCAGGCGAAGCCGCCGCACAGCCAGAACAGGTGGGTGGCGCCGTGGCGGAACAGATGCGCCGTGCGGCTGTCGTCGAGGCCGAGCGTCCGCTCGGCGAGCAGCAGCGGCGCCTCGAACGCCACGCCGTAGTACCGATTGTGGGCCTCGGTGAGATTGCGGGCGGACAGTGCGTCGTCGTCGCCCAGGGCGTACTCCAGGTTCGCCGCGGCGATGCGCCGCTGTGGGTTCGCGTCCTCCGAGACGCCGTAGTCGCCCACGACGGCGGCGCCCGCGGCGGCGAAGAGGACGAGGATCGCGACGGCCCAGGTCCGGCAGGAAACGCGGGATCGTCCGCCCTCGATCCGGGTTGAACTCGATCCGGGTTGAACCGCCATCGTTCGCCCATGATAACCGCGCCGGTATACGATGTACGCGGAAGGCTTGCCGATGATCGGACTGCGATGCGGGAGGTTGGTCGCCGTCGGCGCGGCGCGCGGGCCGCGCAGCCCGTGGCAAAATCCCCGCTGCATTCGACGGGCGCTGCATCCCGGCTGAACTGCGTTGTTCGTCGGTCGAATATGGCCAATATGCTCCCTCCTCACGCCTTGTCAGCCGGGCGCCCCGCCCGTCTCGGCGCCCCGCGGGGTTTCACCACGGGCTGCGCGGCGCTGGCGGGCGTCGTGCTGCTCGCCGCCGCGGCGCCGCCGGCTCGAGGCGCCGGTCAGCCGCCGGCCGGCCAGGGGAGCGGGCAACCGGCCTCGGACACGGGCTGGACGCCGCCCCGCGCTCCCGACGGCCGGCCGGACGTTCAGGGCGTCTGGGTGAACTTCGACCGGACGCCGCTGGAGAGGCCGATAGAGACGGACGCCGGCCGTCTGGCGGCGCTCGAACGCTGGTTCCCGGGTCTGGAGGTCACGCCGCAGGGGATCAGGGGGATCCGCGGGCCGAATCCGGGCGGACTGGCGAAGCTGCTCGGCGAGGGGGACGGGGAAGGGCACTCGTCGAAGCGCAGCGCGCTGCGCCGGTCGATGGTGGTCGATCCTCCCAGCGGGCGCGTGCCGATCCGGCCCGACGCCGAACGCCGGAAAGACCGCAACCTGCGCCGCCTGACCGACTCGTACGCCTATCACACGCCGTGGGAGCGGTGCATCACGCGCGGCGTGCCGGGCGGGATGTTCCCGGCGGGGTACAACAACGCGTACCGCATCCTCCAGACGCCGGACCATGTCGCCATCCTGTACGAGATGATCCACGAGCCGCGCATCGTCCCGCTTGACGGCCGGCCGCACGTGGACGGCGCCGTCCGGTTGTGGAACGGCGACTCCCGCGGGCGCTGGGAGGGCGACGCGCTGGTGGTCGAGGTCGCCAACTACCGGTCCGAGCAGGTCGGGACGATCGCCACCGGCATCTCGACCACCGCCACGTTGAAGGCGGTCCCGCAGAGCGCCGGCATGCGCGTGGTGGAGCGGTTCACCCTGATCGGTCCCGGACGGATGCGCTACGACGTCACCATCGAGGATCCGGAGGTGTACGACGGTCCCTGGACCGTGTCGATGCCGCTCCATAGAGACGACGAGTACGACCTGTACGAGTATGCGTGCCACGAGGGGAACTACGGCCTGCCGAACAGCCTGAGCGGCGCGCGGGCGGCGGACCGCTGATCAAGCTTCGGCGCGCCGAGCCCGGCGCCGCCGTCGTCGTGACGGCCGCGCGCGTCGGCTCACCTGACGGCCATGCCTGTCCGCGTCCGCATCGTCCGCGCTTCCGGCGCGGTGGAGATTCCCGTCGAGGGTTCGTCGCTGCGGATCGTCCGCCCGCTGAACCAGCGGTCGCGCGCGAGTTTCCGGGTGCAGGCTCCGGCGCTGTCGGAGCGCGTGCTCTATCCGCTCCAGCCGCCGCTCCCGTCCGGCCGCAGCCCGGACTCCGGGGGCGTCCAGCGCGGCGATCGGACCGGCGTCGGCGGTCTGAACGTCACCGGACTGCGGACCGGCCCGGACGCGCGCTCGCTGCAGTTCGTGGCGGTCGACGCGCAGGGCGCGCCGCAGCCGGCGTCGGCGCACCGGCTGGTCGCAGGCGACCTCTTGTTGTTCGGCTCCACCATCTGGAGAGCCCGCGTCGTGCACAACGAGCCGCTGGTGGTCACGGCGGTCAGCATGGCGGCCATCGGCGAGCAGGAGTGCGGCTTGGTGACGGTGGACTACCCGCCCTCCAGCCCGCTCCCGCGCGACTACGCCGCCGTCGCCATCGCGAACGGCTGGCGTCTGGCGACCGGCGGCGACGTGGTGAGCACCGGGCGGACGCGCCTTCCTGCGGCGCCCGGGGGCCTGCGGGCGACGCCGGCGGACGGTCAGGTGACGCTGGCGTGGGACGATCCGCCGTTCCCGTTCGACCGGGTGGAGTACCGGCATCGGGTCGGCACGCAGGCGTGGATCGTGCGGCAGGCCGACGCCGGCGGCAAGGGCGGCAGCGGCAGTGACGGCTGGATTCGCTTCCCGGCCGGCGCGACCGACAGCGGCGCGGCGTCGGGACTGACGAACGGGACGGATTATGAGTTCGAGGTCCGGTTCGTCAACGCGGTCGGGGTGGGCGACGCGGCGGCGGCGGCGGCGACGCCGCGGGCGGCGTTGGAATGGGCGGCGGCCGTCCGGGATCAGTATCTGTTCGTCGGCACGGAGTACGCCATCGACCTGCCGGCGCTGTCCGGCGGCGTCGAGCCGCTGACGGTGACGAGCGCCGGGGTCCCGGCGGGGATGCGGGTGGAGTGGCGTTCGGCGCGCGGCCGGTTCGTGCTGGCGGGGACGCCGACGACGGTGCGGGGCCTGGCGGGCCTGGCCGTCACGGCCCGCGACAACGCGCTCCCGGCGTCGGCGGCGGCCGTCACGATCGTGAACGTGGCCGTGTTCGCGGCCGGGACGGACGTGTCGCCGGTGTTCCCGCGCGCGCAGGGCGAGTTCGCGTTCGTGGCGGGTCGGGCGATCGACCGGGCGCTCGCCCAGGTCCCGGCCGCGGGCAGCGGGAACGCGCCGATCACGTATGCCGTCGCTGCGGCGCCGGCGCTTCCCGGCGGGGTGCTGTTCGACCCGGTGACGCGGCAGTTCCACGGCGCGCCGCGGGCGGCGCAGAGCGCGCCGACCGATCACGTCGTCACGGCGACCGACGCGGACGGCGACACGGCGACGTTCACGGCGCGGCTGCGGGTGGCGGCGGCGTCGTCCGCGACGGTCGTCTGGGGCGCGGTCCCGGACCAGATCGTGGACGTGGGCCGGGCGTTCTCGATCCAGCTGCCGGCGGCGTCCGGGAGTCCGGCGGCGTATCGGTTCCGCGGCGTCACGTCCGGGGGGGCGACGTCGGGGTCTCCGCCGGCGATTGCGGGTCTGCGCTACGACGACGCGACGCGTACGATCAGCGGGACGATCGCGGCGCCGGTGGCGTCGACGGAGATCGGGCTCGAGGCGCAGCGCGCGCCGCGGAGTCCGTGGCGGGGTACGACGTTCCGGTTCTCTGCGGTGCAGGTGTCGTCGGCGCCGTCGGCGCCGGCGAGCGTGTCGGCGGCGGGCGGGGTGCGGCAGGTGACGGTGAGCTTCACGGCGCCGCTGGCGGAGGAGACGGTGACCGGGGTGGCCTACCGGGTGCGGGTGGGGGGAACGGGCGTGTTCGGGGCGTGGCGGTCGGTCGCGCCGGTCCCGGCGTCGAACCGCCTGGTGATCGGCGGTCTGGGGGTGGATCTGTCGGTGGAGGTCGAGACGGCGTTCGTGAACGCGGTCGGGCGGGGCGTGTCGGCGTCGGCGGCGTCGGTCCGCACGGAGGGGGTCCCCGGCGGCGTCACGCCGTCGGCGGTCTACACCGGTCTGGCGCATCCGGCCGCGTCGGTGCGGGTTCGGTGGAGCGCGGCGTCCGGGACGGTGACGGGGTACGAGGCGGCGATCAAGCCGCGGTCGGCGGCGTCGTGGGGGGCGTGGACGGCGGTGGGCGGGGGCGCGTCGGCGCGCGAGACGACGTTCACGGGTCTGACGTCGGGGACGCGGTACGAGGCGCGGGTGCGGGCGGTGAACGGGGCCGGGTTCGGCCCGTGGCGTCGGCTGGGCGTGCAGACGGCGTTCGCGGCGGCGACCGGCGTCGAGGCGACGCCCCACGGCGCCCTGTGGACGGTGACGTGGACGCTGCCGTCGAGCGGGGCGGCGGCGGTGGCCGACCGTGCGGCGATCAGCGGCGTCCGGGTGTGGGTGGAGCGTTCGTCGCGGCATCGGCCGTTCACGCCGCAGCCGTCGCCGCCGTCGGGGTTCGTCTCCGGGTCTGCGCCGACGCGCGTGGCGAACGTCGCCGCCGGCGCGCAGGGGCGGCAGTGGTACCGGGCGCGGGTGACGGTGGAGAGCGGCGGCTCGCGGTCGCCGTTCGCCTACTCGACGCCGACGCAGATCGTGGGCAGCCGGCGGCAGCAGGCGCCGCCGCCGACCAGGCATGCCTACGCCGGGCCTGAACCGCAGCAGCAGCAGACAGGCCTTCCCGCGCCCAGGCCGGTGCGCGTGAAGTGGATTGCCTACAACCGCGCTCGGGTGACGTGGGCAGGCGTAACCGGCGCGACGGGATACCGCTTGAGTGTCCGGGCGTCTCCTAACGTAGATGGCTCATCGTCTACTTTCTTCGGAGCGTCGGACGTGGGAGACGTGCGGGAAGGCCAGATAACTTTCGATCCTTTGATGGCGGCCGGGAAGTACCTGCGCGCGAAAGTCCGCGCGCTGCCGGTTCCATCGGCTCCGGGCAGGACCGGTTGGACCGACCCCTATCCACAGGAGGCCTGGGATCCCGCCAGCCCTGTCGAGATCCGCACGGCGCGCGAGCACGGGTTGACGGACGCCGACGTGCTCGCCGGCAACCGGGTGGTGTTCGAGAACCTCGCCGGCACGCGCGATCTCGATTCCGGAAGGCCGACGCAGTACCCGATCACGCGGATAGTCTCGCCCACGGTGTTCCACGTCGCCAGCGCCGAGGCCATCCCGGTCGAGGAGTACGGGCCGGGAAATCCACGCTGGCGCAAGCTGCTCCGCTCGCCGGGAGTCACGCCGCCGCCCGAGTTCGTCCCGGCGGCAGGCGAACAGATCGTCATCGACGACCCGGACGACCGGGCGGCCAGCCCGAGAATGGTGGAGGCAAGAACGAGGCAAGCCGTGCAGCTCGTTCGACTGGGACAGGACGTCTTCGCCTGGTTCGGGACGGGGATGGACGCGCCGCACGGCATCGGCGCCGGCGACTGGATCAGCGTGGAGGGCATGGCGATCGCCGGCTACGACGACGCCGACCGGCGCGCCGTCGTCGGCGTGCCGGCGGGGCTGGCGAACCTGTCGCAGGTCACCGGGCCTGTGACGGCCGGCTGGCGCGACAGCGCCGACCCGTCCGACCGGATCGACCACGCCGACGTGTTCGACGCGGCGGCGCTGCTGCCGGCGACCGACCTTCAGGCGATCCTCGCCATCGAGCAGGTCCCGGCGGGGTCGATCGACGCCGCCACGCGCTTCCGGTGCAAGGCCCCCCCGAGAGCGCTGAAGGTCGCCGGCGGCATCCGGGTGAACAGCTGCCTGCGGCTGGAGAACGTCACCGGGACGCCGACCCGAACGCAGCGCAACGTCTGGCGCGTGACGGAGGTCGGCGATCCCTTGGAGCTTCGGCTTCCGGAGGACGACGCTGACGTTCCGATCGCCCTCACCTCGCCCGTGCGCTTGCGCATCCGGGGGGTGGACGCCGGAACCAATGCCGCGCCTCTCAGGAACATCACCTTCCATCGCTACTCCAGGACCAACCCGGTCTACTGGTACCTGGCGCTGGACGGAAGCCAAGTCCACTTCGCGACGTACGCCCTCAGAAACTGGTTGGTGGACCTTTCGACCGCCGTTCCATCCCACATACGCTTGAAGATAAACACGCACGCAATACAACGGGCGGAATACGACAGGCTGATATTCGTGGGAATCCACATCGATTCCGATGGCGACGTCGACTACACCCGAACGCTCTGGTTCAAGGATGCGGAGTTTTCCAGGACGTCGAATCCGGGCAGGAACCAGACGAACATAGCCTGGGCGGGCCTGGACAACACCCAGGCCAGAGCGCACAACGCGCTCGGCGGGTCCTGGAGCTTTCTGATCGTTGACTCGACCTTCCCGGACCTTGACGTTTCGGACCTCACGTGGAAAGGGAACACGTTCGACGTGCGGAACGTCACCAGCGATCTCCAGACGCTCGCCCTCGTCCGGACGGCCGCCAGCCGGTGGGCGCCGCTGGCGCGCGCCGCCGCGGACGCCGATCAGACGCAGAGCGTGCGCGGCGTCGAGTCTGTCGCCGTCAGCGGGGGCGTGGCGACGGTGACGGTGGAGACGGGTGCGGGACTGCCGGCGGCGGGGGCGATCGTCCGGTTCGACGACCTCGACCTCCGGACGGCGGACGGCGGCTACGCTCCGGTCACCGACGAGTTCGCCGTCGTCGGCGTCACGGCGGCGTCGCGGCAATTCACCATCCGGGTGGCCGCAGGCCGCGCGTTCCGCGTCGATCCGGGCCGCTCGCCGTTCGACTTCACCTTCACGCCGTCGGCGCGTGGGCCGACCCGGTTCCAGCGCATCGGCGGCCACCCGCCGTCCGCCACGGGCTACAGCTACCAGGGACGCCGGACCGCCCGCATCGTCGAGTTCGCGGACGGGATGCAGATCCTCGACACGGACGGGACGACGCGCTACGTCTCGAACGTCACGCTGAGCCACGACGACGGGGCGCAGATCGGGTTCGGCGTCTCGTCCACCGTGACGCCGACCGACACGCCGGTGCGCCTGGGCGCCACGGCCGAGGCCCACTATCGGATCTACGTCCGCGTAACCTTGCAGGACGGCGCGCGGCACGTCGTGTGGGCCGACCTGGCCGACGACGACTGGACCGCCACCGCCGGCGCAGACGATGCGGCGACCTACCGGATGAGCACGCAGAACGAACCGTCCGGCAACTGGTTCACTTCGGCCGCCGCGGGCGCCGCGGGGTTCGACGTCTACGTCGTGGACAAGCGGCCGCAGTTCGGGTTCGACCAGGCGTCGCGGACGATCGGGCATCACACGCGCTGGCGGCGGGTCACCTACAGTGCGGCGACCCCGCCCGCCTCGGACCGGGGGAACCGGGTGACGGCGGCCGCCTACGCCGCCTCGGCGCAGACGCTCACGCTGACGGCCGAGGCGACGACCGGCGTGTCGGCGGGCGAGCAGATCCAGGTGGTGGGGCTGACGAACGTCCCGGACTGGTGGCTGCTGACGGTCACGGCCGTGACGGCGACGCAGCTCACGTGCGCGGCGCACCTGCGCGCGGCGCCGGCGCTGGGGGCGGTCACGGGCGACCCGGACTACCCGTACTGGCGGAAGGCGGCGCTGCGAACGACGCCGGTGTACGTCTCGAAGAACGCGCGCGAGCGGCTGTTCGCGGGGGTCGCCTGCGGCGCGCAGCTACGGCACGCGGGGCGGTCGCCGGCGGCGGGGATGCTGGAGTGGACGGTCCGCTGCGCCGGCTACGCGCAGCGGCTGGAGGATGCGGTGGTGCGCGGCGCGTTCGCCGTGTCGAGCGACGACCGGCTCGGGCCGGCGATCTCGGCGCTGCTGACCGGTCACGCCTCCGGGAGCGGTCCGGCTCGACACGCTGAGCTGGACGACGGTGCAGGCGGCGCTCGACCGGCTGCTGGAGCAGGTGCGGGGGGCATGGGCGGTGGACGGCTTCGGACGCCTGCGGGTCACGCTGCCGTCGTCTGCGCCGCCGGTCCACGCGTTGGCGCTCGACCAGCGGGTGAACGTCCGCCGCGCGGCGTTCGCCATCGATCCGAGCGGGGCGCGTGCGCAGACGGCGGTGGTCGGCGCGCCGCAGGACGCGGGGGTCGCGGTCGAGACGTTCACGGGAGACGGGAAGGCGACCCGGTTCGCGCTGACGCGCCGGATGGCGCCGGAGCGTTTCGCCTTCGCCGCGCTGTCCTTCCGGGCGTCGTCGTCCGGGACGTTCGCGTCGATGCCGCTCGACTCCAGCACGGCGCAGTGGAAGGTCGACTACGCCGCCGGGGCCGTCGTCAGCGGCGCCGACCCGCCGGCGCCGCTGCCGGCGGGCGCGCAGCTGCGGATCGCCTACGCCTGCGCCGAGCCGCCCCTGGCGGAGTCCGCTCCGGCGGCCGGGACGGGGCGCGCGGTGGTGGAGGGCGATCCGGAGGTCGTCACGCAGACGCAGGCGCGGCGCCGGGCGCAGGTGGTGAACGCGCTGCACGCCGCGGCGGTGCATCGCGGGACGTGCGAGCTGGTCCCGCGGCGGGCCGACGGGACGCGCCCGTCCATTCCCCCGGAAGGGTCGTACTGCACGACGCGGCTGCAGGCGTTCGGCTACTACGACGCGTACGCCCTGGTCGAGCGCGTGTCGATCCGGGACGACGCCGGTGTGATCGTCACGACGCTGGACGTGGCGGTCTCCTCCGATCCGGCGGCGCTGCACCATGCGGATCGGCGCCGCGCCGCGTGGGCGCGGCTGCTCGGCCGGGCGCTGCCGGCGGCGCAGCGGCTGCGCCTGCTCGACCGTCGGGTCCCGGAGGCGGTCGTCCTGCGGCAGGGGCTCGGCCTGCCGGCGTCGCTCGGCGGTCAGGAGGGCGCCCACCACACGCGGACGAGCCACGGCGTGGCGAACGGCGCGCGGATCATGGGGAGCGGGATCGTCCGGGTCGACGGCGCGCGGATTCTCCCGGGGTCGCTGCGCTGGTACGCCACGGCGCGGGTGCACGGATCGACGACGCGGGCGAGCCTGTTCCTGTGGGACCGCGGCTACGCGGACGAGACCGGGACGGTCGTCGGGCGGAAGGTGGGCGGGGAGTACGCCGTCAGCGGGGCGGACGCCGGGCGCGGCGCGCGCCTGGCGGTCCAGGGCGGCGTCACGCCGAGGATCGGTCTGGTGGAGTACGAGCTGCGGTGCGCGGTCACGGCGGGGGCGGCGAGCGGGTTCGACGACAGCGTGGAGGTCTGGGCTGCGGCGCTGGACGTGGACGTGGAGGGGGAGGGATGATGCGAACGCTGCACGTGGCGATGCTGTGCGGGGCGCTGCTGATCGGCGCGTCGCTGACGGGTCCGGCGACCGGCGCGCAGCCGGGGTTCGGAGTGGTTCCCGCCGGCGGAATCTACTTCATGACGGACGAGTGCCCGCCGGGGACGCGCAATTACACCGAGGCGGACGGCCGCATGCTTCTGGCGCACTCGCAGGCGACGACCGGCACGACGAGCGGATCGCCCTACTCCGCGACGGGCGGCGCTCGCTATGGAGGGGTTTCGCACAGCCACTCGCTGTCCCCCCCAAGCGCCAGCTACACGCCCCCGACGGCCATGTACGACAGCCCGACCGTGAACGTCACATGGCCTACTGTGCACCATAGACACAATCACGAATTCGTCGACCGGTACGTGGAGCCCGGAGGAGCGCCTGCCGTATATTCCAGAAGTTCGGGGGACGGCGTGAGAACCAACCACGTCAGGACAAACGGCGCTTCCAGGGATCCCAGCCTGACCGGTGGCGAAGTCACGCTGTCGGGAGGCGGAGTGACTCTATCCGGGGGAAGAGTCAGCCTGTCGGGTGGAAGCGTGGGCAGCGGAGGCGGAGGGTCCACTCCCGCGCCTTTCATCCGGCTGCGCGCCTGTCTCGTGGAGTAGTCGGCGCCGGTGCGGCGCGGCTTTTGCTGCGGGCTGCTGCTAACATGGACCAGCAGCCCGTGGTGGAGCCTCGCGTCGCGCCGAGAGCGGTGAGGCGCCCGCCTGACAAGGCGTGAGGAGGGCGCATATTGGGCATACGCAACCGACGAACAACGCCGTCAGGCGGGATGCATCGCCGCTCGAATGCAGCGGGGACCTCCGCCGCGGGCTGCCAGGTGAACGACTGGCGATCGCCCGCCCGGACCGGGCGGGCGATCGTCCTCGCGGCGCTGGCGCTGGCCGGTGCGGGCGAGGCCGCGGCCCAGCCGCCCGGCGTCCCGCCGGGCGCTCCCCCCGCCAGGGTGATCGAGCGGATCCTGGTCAAGGTGAACGGGGAGATCATCACCCAGTCCGACCTGGAGGACCGCCAGATCGCAGCCATCCGGGCGCGAGGCGTGCAGCCGGCCACGAACGCCGAGCTGTTCCAGCTCATCGGGGAGGTGACGCCGGAGGTGATCGCGAACCTGGTCGACGAGCTGCTGCTGATCCAGCGGGGCAAGGAGCTCGGCTACCAGTTGTCCGACCAGCAGTTCGAGGACTTCGTCGACAACGTCAAGGAGGAGAACGGGATCGAGTCGGACGAGGAGTTCGCCGAGATGCTGGAGCGGCAGGAGGGGATGTCGCTCGACGACTTCCGGCGGCTCGTCGAGCGGCAGATGCTGGCCAGCCAGGTGCAGCAGGTCGAGATCCTCAGCCGCGTCGCGATCACCGACGTCGAGGCCCGGGAGTACTACGACGCGCACCTCGACGAGTTCACCGAACCGGCGACCGCCACGCTGCGCGAGATCATCATCGCCGTGCCCGAGGGGGCGGACGCCGCCGGCCTGGCCGATCAGCGGGCGCGCGACGAGGCCGAAGCGGTGCTGCGCCGCGTCACGGAGGGCGAGAAGTTCAGCGCGGTGGCGGTCGAGGCGTCGGACGCGCCGACGGCGGCGAACGGCGGTCTGATCGGCCCGTTCCGGCTCTCCGAGATCTCCGAGTCGATCCGGGAGCTGATCGCGACGCTGGAGGTCGGCGGCCTGAGCGACCTGCGGCGCACCCCGCAGGGCTACCAGATCCTCAAGCTCGAAGCGCTGACCGAAAACGTCGCGCAGCCGTTCGACGAGGTGCGCGACCGGATTTCGGAGAACGTCTTCAACGATCGCCGGCTGGAGGAGTACGGGAAGTACCTCGACCAGCTGCGCGAGGAGGCGATCATCGACTGGCGCAGCGAGGACCTGCGCCAGGCGTACGAGCAGTTCCGCGCCCGGTCGCCGGCGCCCGCCCCGCCGCGATGAGCCGCCCGGAGATGCAGCGCCCGGCCATGCGCGCCGTCGGCGGGACGACCGTCGGCGGCGTTCCGCTCGACCCGCCGTTCGCCCTCGCGCCGATGGCGGGGATGACCGACACCGCCTTCCGCCGGCTGGTGAAGCGGCGCGGCGGGTGCGGACTGGTCGTCACCGAGATGGTCAGCTCCGAGGGGCTCGTGCGCGGCATCGACCGGACGCTCGAGTACGCGGAGTACACCGAAGAGGAGCGGCCGGTCTCGATCCAGATCTTCGGCGGCCGGCCCGAGACGATGGCGGCGGCGGCGCAGATCGTCGAAGGGATGGGCGCGGACCTCGTCGACGTGAACATGGGATGCCCGGTCCCGAAGATCGCGAAACACAACGCCGGGTGCAGTCTGATGCGGGAGCCGGAGCACGCCGCGCGCATCGTCCGGTCGATGAGCCGGGCGGTGCGGATTCCGGTCACCGTCAAGATGCGCGCCGGGTGGGACGAACGCGAGGTGAACGCCCCCGACGTGGCGCGGCGGATGGAGGACGCGGGCGCGGCGGCGGTCGCCGTGCACGGCCGGACCGCCGCGCAGTCGTACCGCGGCGTCTCCGACTGGGAGCTGATCGAGACGGTGGCGGCGCAGGCGTCGATCCCGGTCTTCGGCAGCGGCGACTGCGTGACCGCCCGGCAGGTGGTCGACCGCACCGCCGGGACCGGGGTGGCCGGCGTGCTGGTCGGCCGGGGCGCGCTGCGGAACCCGTGGATCTTCCAGCAGGCGGCGGCTCTGTCGGCCGGCCGCCCGGCGCCGGAGGTGGCGGACGCCGACCGCGGCCGGTTCCTGCTCGACTACATCGACATGCTGTTGCGCGAGGGGGTGGACGAGTCGGACGGGTTCCGTCACGCGGCGCCCGGCCAGCCCCCGGCCCAGCCGCCGCGCCCCGCGCGGGGGCGCGCCCGGTGGGTCGTCAACAAGCTGCGGGCGCTCGGCTCGTGGTACACGAAAGGACTCCACGGCGGCTCGAACCTGCGCGCCGCCATCAACTCCGCCGAGTCGATAGACGAACTGCGCGACGTCATTCAGGCGTTCTTCTTCGCGCCCGCGCGGGCGTCGCCCGTCGAGCGGGCGCCCGGCAGCAAGACGGCCGCAGGGTGGTCGTCTGCGGTATAACATGGACCGTTCAACCGGCGCCGAACCCGGCCGTCCGCCGATGGCGGCGAGGCTTTCGCCGCGCGCGGACTGCCGGGGCGCCGTCGGGCGCCGGCTGCGGGAGGACGCCCAATGCGCCGCCATTTCCTGGCCTGCTGCCTGATCGCCGCCGCCGCCGCGCCGCTCGCCGCCCAGCGGGAAGGGTGGACGCGGCCGTTCCCCGGACACCGCGTCATCGGCAACCTGTACGCCGTCGGGACGTACGACCTCGGCGTCTTCCTCGTCACGTCGGACGACGGGCACTTCCTGATCAACACCGGGCTGGAGGACTCGACGCCGCTGATCCGCGCGAACGTGGAGTCGCTCGGGTTCCGGCTCGAGGACGTCAAGGTGCTCCTGACGATGCAGGCGCACTGGGACCATACCGCCGCCCTGGCCGAGATCAAGGCTATCGCCGGCGCAGAGATGTGGGCGACCGCCGGCGACGCGCCGGTGCTGGAGGACGGCGGGTTCAGCGACCCGCACTTCGGCGGACGCGTGTCGTTTCCGCCGGTCGCCGTCGACCGGGTCGTCGCGGACGGCGAGGCGCTGGCGCTCGGCGCTGCGCGGCTGACGGTGCTGGAGAGCCCGGGACACACCGCGGGCAGCGCGAGCTACGTCATGACCGTCCGCGAGGGCGGGCGCGACTACGACGTCGTGATCGCGAACATGGGGACGATCAACGAAGGGAAGCGCCTCGTGGTCGATCCCACCTACCCCGGCGTCGCCGACGACTTCGCCGAGACGTTCCGCAGGCAGAAGGCGCTGGACGTCGACGTCTGGGTCGCGGCGCACGGCGGGCAGTACGGCCTGCACGACAAGTACGAGCCGGGCCAGGCGTACGACCCGGAGACGTTCGTCGACCCCGAAGGGTTTCTCGCCGCGGTGGAGCGGCTCGAAAAGCGGTACCGGGAGCAGCTCGCGGCGGAGCGGGCCTCGGCGTTCCGGACCCCGTGGGGCGACCCGGACCTGCAGGGGATCTGGGACACCGACGCGCTGCGGAGCGTCCCGCTGGAGCGCGACCCCGCGTTCGGCGGCCGGGCCGTGCTGACCGGCGAGGAGCTGGCCGAGCGGGCCGCCGTCGAGACGGCGAAGGCGCGGGACGACAAGGCGATACGTCCGGAGGGACCGCGGGACGCGCTGCGGACGCCCGCCCACTGGGACGAGTGGTCGGACCGGCCCTCGCCGCGCACCTCGCTGATCGTGGACCCGCCCGACGGGCGGATCCCGCCGCTGACCCTCGGCGCCCGGCAGCGCCCCGACGATCCGTCGGCCACCATCGGCTTCGCGGGCGGCAGCTTCGGCGACGGCCCGTTCAACGGCCCGGAAGACTACAACCCGATCGACCGCTGCATCACGCGGGGACTGCCGAACACCTGGTTCCCCAGCCTGTACAACAACGGGTTCCAGATCGTGCAGAACCCGGATTACGTCGCCGTCCTGTACGAGCGGCTGCACGAGCACCGGATCATCCCGCTCGACGGCCGCGCGCCGCTCGACCCGGGCATCCGCACCTGGTTCGGCGACTCGCGGGGCCGCTGGGAGGGGGACGCGCTGGTGGTCGAGGTGACGAACTTCAGCGACCGGACGAACTACCGGGGCGCCGGCGCCACGCTGCGGCTGGTCGAGCGGTACCGCCGGGTGGACGCCGAGACGGTGCAGGTGGAGATCACGGTCGACGACCCGGCGACCTGGACCGAGCCGTGGACGGCGGTGGTGGAAGGGAGGCGCGACTCCGCCTACTGGCAGATCTTCGAGTACGCCTGCCACGAGGGAAACTACAACATGACGTTCATGCTGGAGGCGGCGCGGGCGGCCGACCGGGCTGCGGCGGGCGCCGCGCGCTGACCGCGCCGGGAGCGTGCGGATTCCAGAGTCGGGCTGTCAGGCATGACGGTCGGCTGGCTGCTGCTCGGGGCGCTGCTCGGCGGGCTGTCCATCGGTTTCGCCCGCCGCCTGCGCCGGCGCGACCAGATCCGCCTCTTCGCGGTCTGGCTGCTGCTCGCCGGCGTGATCTACGCGGCCTGCGCGGCGCTCCAGGGGGCGGGAACGCGCTGGCTCGCGATAGAAGGCGCGGGCCTCGCGCTGTTCGCGCTGCTCGCCTGGTACGGCCTCCGGCGGCCCGCCGTCCTGGCGCTCGGCTGGCTGCTGCACGTGGCCTGGGACGCCGGACTGCACCTTGCGATAGAGCAGCCGGTGATCGGACCGTGGCTGCCGCTGCTCTGCATCCCGTTCGACCTGATGGTGGCCGCCTGGCTGGCCGTTGCGCCTTCATCGTCCGGATCCCGTAGCGCGAGACGCCGGCGTCCCGAGTGACCAGGGCGAGCCCTTCGGTCTGCGCCCTCCTCACGCCTTGTCAGGCGGGCGCCTCACCGCTCTCGGTGCGACGCGGGATTCCACCACGGGGCTGGTACGCGCTCAACGCTGCTGGTCCGGCAGGGCGAAGACGAACAGCCGGTTCCCCGCGCTGGAGCGGACCTCCGGCGTCAGGCGGGCGAGCGCGGAGGCGGCGCTGGCCGTGCCGGTGCTGACCGCGACGTACTGCCGGCCGTCGACCGCGTACGTGATCGGGAAGCCGGTCACCGCCGAGCCGAGGTTGATCTCCCACAGCGCCTCGCCCGTCTCCTGATCGAACGCCCGGAACCGCCCGTTCACGTCCCCCCCGAACAGCAGCCCGCCGCCGGTCGCGACGAGCGACATGGTGGCGGAGCGCTGCTGATGCCTCCACAGCGTGACGCCCGTCTCCGCGGAGATCGCCTGCACCGTGCCGGCCTGGTCGACGCCGGGGGCCAGCTGATTCCGGACGGCGATCTTGTAGTGACTCTCCTCCTCCGGCGTGGTCAGCATCCGGGCGCAGACGTTGTTCAGCGGGAAGTACATCGCGTTGGTCAGCGGGCTGTACGCCCCCGCCTGCCAGTCCTTGCCGCCGAACCAGCTCGGGCAGGCCAGCACCTCCTGTCCCGCGGCGCTGAAGACCAGCTCGGCGTTCTCCGACACGGCGCCGGTCGCGCCGTCGATGGAGCTGATGACGTTCTGGGCCACGGTGGGGGTGGCCCAGAGGAACTCGCCGGTGGCGCGGTCGAGCGTGTAGACCACGCCGGTCTTGCCCGGAATGCCGGTGACCACCTGCCGCGTCTCGCCCGGCCGGACGCCCGGATTGATCCAGGCGACCTCGCCGAGGTCCGGCGTCACCGCAGTGTCGACCAGCAGCCGCTCGAACGGGTGGTCGAGGTCCCAGTGGTCGTTGAGGTGCTGGTAGTGCCACCGGATCTCGCCGGTGTCGGCGTCGAGCGCCAGCGTCGAGTTGTGGTACAGGTGCGCGTTGTCCGCGCCGCCGAGCAGGTACTTCGGCGCGGGGGAGGTGACCGACGTCCCGACGTAGACGAGGTTCAGCGCCGGGTCGTAGCTCGGGACCATCCAGGCGCCGACGTGCCCCCGCTTCTCGTACGGCACGCCGCCCCACGTCTCGTCGCCCGGCTCGCCCGGCGCGGGGATCGTCCGCGTGCGCCAGACCTCCGCCCCGGTCCGGGCGTCGTGCGCGGTGATCACGCACGCCTCGGGTCCGGCCCACGGCCGGCAGGTGCGCCCCGACACTGCCTTTCCGCCGGCGATGATCGGGCCGGACGAATGCCGGGCGGGGAGCTCCCGGTAGTTCAGGATCTCGGTCTCCCACGCCAGCCGGCCGGTCGCCGCGTCAAGGCGTGACAGTCTTTTCCGGGTATGGCTGAAGATCGGTGTCTCCCACGCCAGCCGGCCGGTCGCCGCGTCGAGGGCGTAGACGTGGCCGTCGTTCCCGGTGTCGATGATCAGGCCGCCGTAGATTGCGAAGTTCCGGTTCACGGTGACGGGGACGCGGATCTGCTCGTTCACGTCGCGCGGGATCGGGCGGCGGTACTCCCACCGGAGGTCGCCGGCGGCTGCGTCGATCGCCTGCGTGACGTCGTTCGGGTTCGGCATGTACATCACGCCGTCGTAGACGAGCGGCGTCCCCTGCTGGCTGCCCGGGCCGAGGCCGCGCGACCAGACCATCCGGAGGCCGCCGACGTTGCCGCGGTCGATCTGGTCGAGCGGGCTGTACCCCCAGCCGTCGGGCGTCCGGCGCCACGTGAGCCAGTCGCCGGGCGCCGGGTCCTGGAGCATCGCGTCGGTGACCGGCGTGAAGCCGGACGCGGCGGGCGCCTGCGCGGCCGCGGGACCCGCGGCGAGCGCCAGCAGCGCGCATGCGATCGGCAGGACGTGCCGGGAAGCGAGCGCCCGCCGGTTCATGCCAGGGCTCCTTGCGGGCGGCGTCCGGACGCCAGCTAGCCCGGCAGGGCGAAGACGAACAGCCGGTTCCCCGCGCTGGAGCGGACCTCCGGCGTCAGGCGGGCGAGCGCGGAGGCGGTGCTGGCCGTGCCGGTGCTGACCGCGACGTACTGCCGGCCGTCGACCGCATACGTGATCGGGAAGCCGGTCACCGCCGAGCCGAGGTTGATCTCCCACAGCGCCTCGCCCGTCTCCTGGTCGAACGCCCGGAACCGCCCGTTCACGTCCCCCCCGAACAGCAGCCCGCCGCCGGTCGCGACGAGCGACATGGTGGCGGAGCGCTGCTGATGCCTCCACAGCGTGACGCCCGTCTCCGCGGAGATCGCCTGCACCGTGCCGGCCTGGTCGACGCCGGGAGCCAGCTGGTTCCGGGTGGCGATCTGGTAGTGGCTCTCCGCCTCCGGCGTGGTGAGCATCCGGGCGCAGACGTTGTTCAGCGGGAAGTACATCGCGTTGGTCAGCGGGCTGTACGCCCCCGCCTGCCAGTCCTTGCCGCCGAACCAGCTCGGGCAGGCCAGCACCTCCTGTCCCGCGGCGCTGAAGACCAGCTCGGCGTTCTCCGACACGGCGCCGGTTGCGCCGTCGATGGAGCTGATGACGTTCTGGGCCACGGTGGGGGTGGCCCAGAGGAACTCGCCGGTGGCGCGGTCGAGCGTGTAGACCACGCCGGTCTTGCCCGGAATGCCGGTGACCACCTGCCGCGTCTCGCCCGGCCGGACGCCCGGATTGATCCAGGCGACCTCGCCGAGGTCCGGCGTCACCGCAGTGTCGACCAGCAGCCGCTCGAACGGGTGGTCGAGGTCCCAGTGGTCGTTGAGGTGCTGGTAGTGCCACCGGATCTCGCCGGTGTCGGCGTCGAGCGCCAGCGTCGAGTTGTGGTACAGGTGCGCGTTGTCCGCGCCGCCGAGCAGGTACTTCGGCGCGGGGGAGGTGACCGACGTCCCGACGTAGACGAGGTTCAGCGCCGGGTCGTAGCTCGGGGCCATCCAGGCGCCGACGTGCCCCCGCTTCTCGTACGGCACGCCGCCCCACGTCTCGTCGCCCGGCTCGCCCGGCGCCGGCACCAGGCGCCGGCGCCACAGCTCCGCGCCGGTCGCCGGGTCGTGCGCCGTGATCACGCACGCCTCGGGTCCGGCCCACGGCCGGCAGCTGCGCCCCGACACCACCTTTCCGCCGGCGATGATCGGGCCGGACGAATGCCGGGCGGGGAGCTCCCGGTAGTTCAGAATCTCGGTCTCCCACGCCAGCCGGCCGGTCGCCGCGTCGAGGGCGTAGGCGTAGCCGTCGTTCCCGGTGTCGATGATCAGGCCGCCGTAGATCGCAAAGTTCCGGTTCACGGTGGCGAGACCGCGGATGTACTCGTTCACGTCGTCCGGGATCGGGCGGCGGTACTCCCACCGGAGGTCGCCGGCGGCTGCGTCGATCGCCTGCGTGACGTCGTTCGGGTTCGGCATGTACATCACGCCGTCGTAGACGAGCGGCGTCCCCTGCTGGCTGCCCGGGCCGAGGCCGCGCGACCAGACCATCCGAAGGTCGCCGACGTTGCCGCGATCGATCTGGTCGAGCGGGCTGTACCCCCAGCCGTCGGGCGTCCGTCGCCACGTGAGCCAGTCGCCGGGCGCCGGGTCCTGGAGCATCGCGTCGGTGACCGGCGTGAAGCCGGACGCGGCGGGCGCCTGCGCGGCCGCGGGACCCGCGGCGAGCGCCAGCAGCGCGCATGCGATCGGCAGAACGTGTCGGGAAGCGAGCGCCCGCCGGTTCATGTCAGGGCTCCTTTCGGAATCACTGTATCCGCGCCCGCCGTGCGGCGGGCCGGGTGCTCGGCATGCGGCGGCATGCGGCGGCATGCGTTGGCATACGTTGGCATACGTTGGCATACGTTATCATGGGCGACCGCCCCGCGCGGGCTGAACGCGATGCCGCCTGAAGCGACCGCCGCCGTCACGCCGCGGGACGTCTTCCTGTCGCCCGATCTGACGCAGGAGGCCGCCGCGGCCTTCCTGGCCGGGTACGGCCTGCGCGACGGCGCCGCCGCCGACCAGGAGCTCCAGCAGCTTGCCGACGACCTGCCCGGCCGGCAGGCGCTCGGCGATCTGGCCGGCCTGCTGTTCGACGCGTTCGCCACCACGCCGGACCCGGACGCGGCCCTGGTCGGGTTCTGCCGCTACGCCGCGACGCACACGCCGAAAGCGGCGTTCATCCGGACGCTGCAGGCCGACCCGCGCGCCCTCGACATCCTGGCGCAGATCCTCGGCACCTCCCCGTTCCTGAGCGAGATCCTGATCCGCAATCCGGAATATCTCCATTGGCTGCGGCGCGTATTGGACCGGCCGCCCCCCGGCCGGGCCGACTACGACGCCGAGATCGAGCACTGGCTCGACCCTGCGCAGAGCGTCGAGCACCAGGTCAACGCGCTCAAGCGGTTCCAGCGGCGGGAGATGCTGCGCATCACGGCGAAGGACCTGTTCGGCATGCTCGACCGGAAGACGCTGTCGACGACGACCGCCCAGTTGTCGAACCTGGCCGACGCCCTGGTCGATGCGGTGCTGCGCGCCGTGACCGCCGAGCAGACGGCGAAGGGCGGTCCGCTGCCGGGGACGTTCGCCGTCATCGGCATGGGGAAGCTGGGGAGCGCCGACCTCAACTACAGCTCCGACATCGACCTGATCTACCTGTACGACGTAGAGAAGCAGGACGCCGGCAAGGCCCACTGGCGCTACCAGAAGATCGGGCGCCGGCTCACGACGCTCCTCACCGAGCACACGGCGGAGGGGTACCTGTACCGCGTGGACATGCGCCTCCGGCCGATGGGCCAGAGCGGGAGCCTCGTCTACTCGATGCAGCAGCTCGAGCAGTACTACGAGAGCCTCGGCGAGACGTTCGAGCGGTTCGCGCTGCTCAAGGCGCGGCCGATCGCGGGCGACGCGGCGCTCGGCGAGCGGTTCGTGGAGATGGTCGCGCCGTTCGTCTACCGCAAATACCTCGACCATGCCGCCATCGAGGAGCTGGTGCGGTACAAGGCGCGGGCCGACCGGGAGCACGCCCGGCACGGCGCCCTGGACCAGAACGTGAAGGAGGGCCGCGGCGGGATCCGCGAGATCGAGCTGTTCGCGCAGGTGTTCCAGTTGCTCCACGGCGGCGAGAAGCCGGCCCTCCGGACCGGGAAGACGCTGACCGCGCTGGAGCAGCTCGGAGCGCACGGGTTCATCGACGCCGACGTGCAGCGCGACCTGACCGCCGCGTACATCTTCCTGCGCAACGTCGAGCACGGGCTGCAGGCCGCTCAGGGCCAGCAGACGCACAGCCTGTCCGGCGCCGAGCGCGGCCTGCGCGCGCTGGCGCGGCGTCTCGGCTACGACGAGCTGAAGACGCTGACCGACGTGCTGGAGCGCCACCGGGACCGCGTGCACGGCGTGTACGCCAACCTGTTCAATCGGCAGTCGGGCGACGACGACCCGGCCGGGCGCGAGTTCTTCCGTCTGCTCTCCGACGAGATGAGCGACGACGAGGCGCGCGCGCGCCTGGCCGCGGTCGGGTTCGCCGATCCGGCCAGCGCGCTGAGCGCCGTGCGCGCGCTCAGCGCCGCCCCCGACGCCGGCCGATCGTCCACGCGGAACCTGCTGGCCAACCTGCTCGCCGCGATCCTGGAGGACGACGTTGCGCCGTCCGCGCCCGGGACGGCGCTGCTCCGGCTCGAGCGGGTGGTGTCGAGCGCCGGGGCCGCCGCCTCGTTCTACCGCACGCTGCTCGAGAACCGCGACCTGCGCCGCCGGCTGCTGGCCGGCCTCGACGCCGGCGACCTGTACGCCGCCCGGCTGGCCGCCTACCCGGAGCTGCTCGACTTCCTCGCCCGCGCGTCGCTCGACCGGGACGAGTTCGAGGCGGAGGTCGTGCGGGCGTTCGACGAGGTGGCGGCGGCGGAAGGCGATTTCGAGTCCGGCTTCGACCCGTTCCGCCGCGTCAAGGCGATCGAGGAGTTCAAGGGGCTGGTCGAATGGCTGACCGCCCGGCGCCTCGACCTGCTGAACGGGAAGCTGTCGATAGTCGCCGACTGCGCGGTGCGGGCGGCGGCGCGCATGGTCGCGCGCCACCGGCCGCCGGACGAGGAGTCGGCGGACCCCGACGCCGGCTGGGCGGTGTTCGCTCTCGGCAAGCTGGGCGGCTGCGAGCTGACCGTCTATTCCGACCTCGACCTGGTCTTCGTGTACGACGGCGACGCGAAGGACGCGCGGCGCTTCGAACGGCATCAGAAGTTCGTGCGGGCGATCTACGACCTGCTCTCCAAGACGACCGCGGCCGGCCTGGCGTACAAGATCGACACGCGGCTGCGGCCCGAAGGGAGGAAGGGGGCGCTGGCGGCGCCGATCGGGGCGTTCGAGCGGTACCTGAACGAGCGCGCGGAGATCTGGGAGCGGATGGCCTGGACCCGCTGCCGGCGCGTCGGCGGCGATCCGGCGCTCGCCGAGCGGGTGCGGCAGGCGGTCGACAGCTTCGTCTACGGGCCGTGGAGCGACGAGATCCCGACGTACGCGCGGCACGTCCGCGGCCGGATGGAGCGCGAGCTGACCGACGAGGCGGGCGGCGGCCAGCTCGACCTCAAGCGCGGCCGCGGCGGGCTGGCCGACCTCGACTTCCTGCTGCAGGTGCTGCAGTTGAAGGAGGGCCGGACCCGCGAGGAGTTCCGTGTCGCCGGCACGCGGCGCCTGCTGGCCGCCCTGCCCGACACCGACGTGCTCGGCGCCGGCGAGGCGGAGACGCTGCGCGGCGCCTACGCGTTCCTCCGCGAGCTGGAGACGGTGCTCCGGATAGCCACCGACACCGAAGCGAGCGCCATCTCGACCGACCCCGCCGCGCTGGATCCGCTGGCCCGCCAGCTTGGCGCGCCAACGTCCGGCAAGGATCTGCTTGCCCGCTACCGCGAGACCACCGGGCGGATCCGGACGATCTACGAGGCCGGCATGGACCGGCTGGGGTAGCGTAAGCTCACCGGAGCAGACGCTCCCGGAAGTCCGCCTCGCTGACGCACGCCGCCGCCGCCTGCGCGATCCGATCGCCGGGCAGGTCGGCGAACCCCGGCAGGCCGGCCGGGAACGCCGCCGAGACCTCGATGCCGCGCGCCGCCAGCATCGCGCGCACCAGCTCCGCCCGGCCTTGCGTCTGACCCCGGTCGAACGCCTGGCGGCGTTGCGACCGGACCAGCGGATCGTCGTCCGGCCCGGTCCCCTCCCGGGCGCCCAGCGCCGCTCCCACGCGCTCCAGCACCTCGCAGGTCCGCGCGGAAACCGTGGTCTCGTTCATCGCCGCGTGAATCTCGGCCGCCCGCCAGCCGGGAAACGCCCGGCTCTCGGCCGAGACCCGGTAGCCGCCCGCCTCCCGCAGGTGGATCGTCAGGCCCGGCCGCCGGCCGCGCGCCCGGCTCGGCGCGCGCTTGTCCGGGACTTCGACCCACACCTCCGGGAAACCCCACGCCTGGTACAGCCCGAGCTTGCCCCGGCGCACGTCGGTGGAGTGGTCCACCTCCAGCACCACGTCCGGGAAGTCGTGCTCGCCGATCTCCATCGCCGCCGGCCCGGGCAGGCGCGCGCGCGCCGGGTGCAGGTACACCGACTGATCCGCCTGGAGGATGGCGCGCTTCCGGCCGTCGGCGCCGCGCAACAGCAGGTCCATGTGGCCGTAGCGCTTGATCGGCGCCCCGCGGACGGCGGCGATGCGGGTCATCAGCTCCGAGAGGGTCTCGGACGGCTCTTCGTGGTGCGGACTCGTCGGCTCGCACACCCAGGCGACGGAAGCAGCGCCGTCCCAGTACTCCAGCCGCCCTTCGAAGGCGTCGATCTCGTCGTGCGACAGGCGTATCGGCTTGCAGCCGGGAAACTCCGGCTCGGCGGGGCCCGGCGCAGGCCGGGCCGGCGGGCGGGACGCCGCGGACGCCCTCGCCGTCAGAACGTCAGCATGGCGCACGTCGGCATTCTATCCGATTTCTCCGGCCGGGTTCCGTCGCGATGGATGGCGGAGAGAGTGGGATTCGAACCCACGGCAGGAGGATCACCCCTGCACACGCTTTCCAAGCGTGCTCCTTCAACCACTCGGACATCTCTCCGTTCGGATGCGCCGCCGCGCGCTCAGCCGTCCGCGTCGTAGACCACGCGCGTCTCTCCCGTCCGATCGCCGATGCGCCGGCCGTCGACCGCCGCGAACACCAGGACCAGCTCGATCAACCCGAGCATGGTCGCGGCGATGCTCAACGGGATGGCGACGACCATGCCGGCGCCCGTTCCCATGAAGAGCTGCGAGACGCCGCCGAGCGCGAACATCCAGTTTCGCCTGATCGACGTGGCGACGTCCACCGGCCCGCCGGACTGCGTCACCGGCCTGAGCTGCATCAGCTGCTTGCCGATCGAGCGGTGGTCCATGAAGCTCACGTCCAGGCCGTCGCGGACCAGCCAGTACGCCGTGGCGGCGACGCCGCCGGCGACCGGCACGACGCCGACGACGCCGGTGATGACGCTGTCGATGAGCGCCGCGGCCACGCGACGGCCGGCGACCGGCCGGGCGGCGGGCGCGGCGACCGGGCCGCCGGCGTCCGCCGGCGCCGCGGCGGTCTCGTTCGGTGTCGATGCGTCGGACATCAGGTATCCTCCCGCGCCGGGGGAATTCGCCGGCTGCGCCGTGCGCGCCGCGGCCCACAGATTATGAACGATCTCCGGGCGGGGTAGGGTAGACTGAGCGGCGCGCCGGAAGGCGCGCGCACCGACGGCGGGCCGCGCCGCGGCTCGGACCCTGGGCGGTGTCGGCCTGTGAACCGCGTCAGGGCCGGAAGGCAGCAGCGCTAAGCAGCCACCGACAGGCGCCCCAGGTCCTTCCGGGCCGCGGCGGGGCCCGCCGCGTGAACGATGGCCTACCAGGTTCTCGCACGCAAGTACCGGCCGCAGCGGTTCGACGACGTCGTGGGGCAGGTCGGCGTCACGCGGACGCTGCGGAACGCGATAGACCGCGACCGCCTGGCGCAGGCGTTCGTGTTCGCGGGCCCGCGGGGGGTCGGCAAGACGACCACGGCGCGCATCCTCGCGCGCGCGCTCAACTGCGACGGCGGCCCGACCGCCGACCCGTGCGGGACGTGCGATCCGTGCGCCGAGATCGCCGACGGGCGCGACATCGACGTCCTCGAGATCGACGCCGCCACCCATACGCAGGTCGAGAACGTCCGCGAGGTGATCATCGCCGGGCTGGCGATGGCGCCGGTGCGCGACCGGCGCAAGGTGTTCATCATCGACGAGTTCCACCAGTTGTCGAGCCATTCGTTCAACGCCCTGCTCAAGTCGATCGAGGAGCCGCCGCCGCACGTGGTGTTCATGATGGCCACCACCGAGCTGCAGAAGATCCCGGAGACCATCCTGTCCCGCTCGCAGGTGTTCGAGTTCCGGACGATAGGGACGCAGGCGATCGCGGAGCACCTCCGGACGGTGGCCCGCGAGGAATCGATTGAGATCGACGACGCCGGCGTCGCGCTGATCGCGCGTTCGGCCGAAGGGAGCATGCGCGACGCCCAGAGCGCGCTCGACCAGGTGATCGCGTTCGCGGGCGACCGGATCACGGCCGAGGAGGTCTCCGCGGTGCTCGGCCTGATCGGCCGCGACCCGGTGCTCGACGTGGTGGAGACGGCGGCGAACGAGGATGCGGCGGCCGTCTTCGATCTGGCCGGGCGGTTCGTCGAAGCCGGCTACGACCTGCGGCTGGTCTGCCGGGAGCTGACGCGCGCGCTGCGCGACATGCTGGTGCTCTCGATAGACCCCGGCCGGGCGCACGACCCGGAGATAGCGGGAGACGCCGAGCGCGACCGCCTGACGGCGCTGGCCGCCCGGTTCTCGCGCGAGGACCTGATGCGGGCGTTCGACGTGCTGGCGCGCGCGGAGTTCGAGATCCGCGGTGCGGCGCAGCCCCGACACCATTTCGAGATGGCGCTGCTCAAGTGGATCCATCTGCGCAAGCTGGTCCCGCTGACGGAGCTGCTGACCGGAGGCGCCGCGCGCGCGCAGCCGGCCGCCGCCGCGGCGGCTTCCGCTCCGGCGCCCGCCCGGGGCGCTGCGTCGCGGCCGCGGCGGACGGCGCCCCCGCCCGTTTCGGCGGACGGCGATCCGGGACCGGCGGCGGACGGCGACCCGGAACCGGCGGAGGTCGATCCGGGCCAGCCGCCCGCCGATCCGGCCGCGGCGGACGGCGGCGGCGAGGCCGCGGACGGGAAGGCCGCCATCCTGGCCGGGATCAGGCGCGCCAAGAAGGTCTTCCACGGCATGGTGGTCGCGCAGGCGCAACGGATCGAGCTCGTGGACGACCGGCTCGTCTTCACCTTCACGGCGGCCCAGGGGGCGCTCGCCGCGCAACTGACGCAGAACCGGGCATGGCTGGAGGAGCTGGCGTCGAAGGCGGCCGGCCGCAAGGTGACGGTGGCGGCCGAGCAGGATGCGTCGGCGGCCGATCCGGCCGCGGCGGCGGAGACGTCGCCGCCGGCCGACTCGCAACACGCGCTCAAGCTCGAAGCGATGAACGATCAGGTCGTCCAGGCGATGCTCGACGTGTTCCCCGCGGAAATCCGCACGGTGGAAAAGATCGACCGATGAACATCCAGCAGATGATGAAACAGGCGCAGCAGATGCAGGAGCGCCTGCAGCAGGAGCTCGCGGCGACCGAGGTGCGGGCGACGGCCGGCGGCGGGATGGTCACCGTCGTCATGGACGGCCGCAAGCAGCTCAAGCGGATCGCGATAGAGCCCGAAGTCGTCTCCGCGGACGACGTCGAGATGCTGCAGGACCTGATCGTCGCCGCCGTCAACGACGCCCACCGGCAGGTGGACGAGGCGGTGGCCGGCAAGATGGGCGGGCTGATGGGCGGCCTCAAGATTCCCGGCCTCACGGGATGACCGAGATCGGCGCCCTCGCGCAGTTGGTCGAAGCGCTGCAGCGGCTCCCCGGCATCGGCGCCAAGAGCGCCCAGCGGCTGGCGTTCCACTTCCTCCGGCAGCCGCGGGAGGAGGTCGACCAGCTTCTCGACGCGGTCCGGACCGTCAAGGAGCGGATCACGTACTGCTCGGTCTGCTCGAACATCACCGACGCCGACCCGTGCCACTACTGCACGCACGACAGCCGCGACCGGAGCGTGATCTGCGTCGTGGAAGACCCGCACAACGTCTCGGCGATCGAGCGGACCGGGCAGTTCGCGGGCGCCTACCACGTGCTGATGGGCGCTCTCTCCCCCCTGCAGGGTATCGGCCCGGACGACCTGAAGATCGGGAGCCTGTTGTCCCGGATAGAAGGCCGCGGCGTCCGCGAGGTGATCCTGGCGACCAACCCGAACGTCGAAGGGGAAGCGACCGCCATCTACCTGGCGAAGCTGCTCAAGCCGTTCGGCGTCAAGGTGACGCGCATCGCGATGGGACTGCCGGTCGGCAGCGACATCGAGTACGCCGACGACGTCACGATGCACAAGGCGCTCGAAGGCCGCCGCGAGGTGTAGCCGGACGAGCCTCGAACGACCGGGCGCGGACCGGCGGCGCCGAGTCGTCATGAACCGGTCGCCACGTTCTCCGGCCGGAAGTCGTACGCGGCCGGGTCGGACATGCCGGCCGCGTCGAACGCCTGCAGGCGCTCGCGGCACTTGCTGCACCGGCCGCAGTGCGCCGTCCCGACCGGGTTCATGCACGACAGCGTGAGCTCCCACGGAACGCCGAGCGCCGCGCCGCGCCGGACGACCTCCCGCTTTCCCAGGCCTGCGAACGGCGCGGCGACCTCGATCGGGTGATCGAGGCCGAGCGACAGCGCGCGGGCCATCGCCCCGAAGAACTCCGGCGTCGCGTCAGGGAACGGGTTGCCGGCGAGCGGTCCCACCGCGATGCGGGAGATCCCGTTGAGCGCGCAGTAGACGGCCGCCTTGGAGAGCAGCACGGCGTTGCGCCCGACGAGGTAGACGTCTTCGTCGGGGGTGTCGTAGGCGGGCGGCGCGCCGCGGATCGCCCAGTGCGCCGGCGGGTACAGGTCGTCGAGCGGGGCGGCGAGCGACGCCAGCGGCCGCACCGACGCAGCGAACGCCGGCGCGGCCAGGAGACGGGCGGCGACCGCCTGCTCGGCCCGCTCCCACGCCAGGCCGCCGCTGACGTAGACCGGCTGCACGGGACCGTCGGCGGCTTCGTGCGCCACCAGCACGGCGCTGTCGAGTCCGCCGGAGCAGAGCACCGCCGTGCAGCCCTTGCAGCCCGTGGTGAAAGACCCCGCTGCATTCGAGCGGCGCTGCATCAGGCTCTCTCCTCACGCCGAGCGCCGCGAACAGCTCTCGAATGCGGTCTCCGCTCAGCACGTTTCAGGCCCGATCGAGTCGGGCGGCTCCAGAAGAACGCCGGACACGGCGCGCCTGATGCTGCTGCTCGGCAACCCGAGCGCGCCGGCGACGTGCTCCAGACTCGACATGCGCGCATCGTGACCGGGTGATTCGAGCAACTGCATGCCCCGGAAGGACAACCCCGCGCGCTGCGCGAGCGCACGCTGGGACAGTTTGCGCCGGTGGCGGATCGTGCGGATCAATTCCACGCGGAGCAGGATAATTGACTAAATGTAATGAGTCAAAATCTTCGTGATCGGCGCGTGCTCACCCCGAACGCGACCATTTACCGGTTGATGCCTACTCGCCGCCGGGTAGCCAATTGAGCGCATCGCGCGCCGTGACGATCGGGATCTCGTCAACCCGGCCGAGGAGCAACATGTGTTTCTTGTCGCCGGATACGATCACGTCCGCGCCTCCGGCAATGGCCGGCGCCAGGATCCGCCGATTGTCGTCCGGGTCGGGTGAGTCGTCCACGTCCGGCAGGTCGGTGGCGATCACGCCGACCGCTCGCAGACCGTCGACCAGGCTTTCCGCCTCGTCGGGCCGCACTTGGGCATTCAGTCGACCAAGAAGGACGCGGTGCAACTCTTGTAGCTGCTCCTCGGATGTGATCAGCGTGACGTCTCCACGCTTGACGGCGGCCAGCAACCGGCCCGGAGGACCGTCCCGAGAAAGCAGCGCGCTCACCAGTACGTTGGTGTCAAGAACGATCCGCACGGACCTGCGCGACCGCCTCGTCGGCGAGGGCCTGAGCTTCTTCCGCTGCAAGGTTCTTGTTCCGTTCCCAGATCGATTCAAGCGTTTCCCAGAAGACCGCCTGCCGGACCGCGCGGTCGACGAACCGGGAGAGATCGCCTTTCTTGCCCCCGGTTCGCGCGAGGTAGCTTCGAATGCTGCGGTCGGTGTCATCGGAAATCACGAGGTTCCATCTGGTCATGAGATTGATTACAGTTGAACGTGTTTATGAGTACATGCACTTATATGTTTAACGCCATCCTACACGAATGCGAGCGATCGGGCAAGCGGCGTGGCCAGCCCCGGACCGGCGCGAGTCGGCCGCTGCGACGCCAGACCGCGGAGCACGACTGCCCCGCTGTCGCCGGCTCGGGTCACGCGGTCGTCGTCAAAGCCTGAACTTCACCTCGCCGACGACGGTCCGGCGGAGCAGGTCGCCGAAGATATGCTGCTGGATCGTCTGGTTGAACAGGTTGGTCGCCTTCACCGTGGTCGTGATCGCGCCGCCCATCCACTTGACGCCGAAACTGCCGTTCACCATCGCGTAGCCGTCCGTGAAGCCATGGTACTCCGGCGTGAGGACGTCGCTCCAGAACGCGTCGGTGGCGGCGTTCACCGAGGCGGAGCCGAGGAAACGCGGCCCGTTGTACCGCACTTCCGCGTTGAACCGGTGGGTCGGGGGCAGGTTGAGCTCGCCCGCCGGGTACGGGTCCGGATCGTCCAGAATCTTCGGGTCGGACTGCCACGAGTAGTTGACCGACGCGGCGAGCTCCCGCGAGAGCGTCTGATCGACCCAGATCTCCATGCCGTGCTGGCGGATCGGACCGAGGTTCAGGTAGGTGAACGCGGTCCGGGGCAGGTGGATCCCGCGCTGGGCCATCAGCGCCAGCATGATCGGCGGCAGCCGCCAGCCGGGGGGCGGGTTCAGCGCCGTGTACGGATCGAACGCGTTGGGCAGGCTCGCGAAGTTGATCGAGTCGTCGCGCCGGTTGACGAACAGCGAGCCGCCGAGCGTCGTCCCGCGCGGCAGCACGCCGGTGTAGCTCACCTCGTACGCCGTCAGCGACTCCTCGGTCAGCTCCGCCTGCGGCATCCCGCCGATCGGGATGTCGCTGCCGACCGCGCCGACGACGAGCGGGAACGGCTGGGCGACGGCGGGCTGCAGGGCCGGCGGCAGCAGCGGCGCGAGGCCGCTCAGGTCGACCGGGTTGACGATGCTGGTCTGGAGCGTGTTGTTGATGACCGACGGCGCGCGGAACGCCCGGTTGTACGACAGCGTGATCGAGTGGTCCTCCGCCGGCTTGACGATGAACGCCACGCGCGGCGAAAACTTCGGGTCGGACAGGTTGCCGAACTTGTCCACGCGCCCGCCCAGGACGAGGCGGAAACGTTCCCAGAAGATCTCGTCCTGCACGTACGCGCCGACCTCCAGGCGGTTCTCCGCCAGCGGCGCGAGGGTGATGTCGAAGTTGTTCCGCCGGACGTTGCCGCCGTAGTTCAGCCGGTGCCGGTCGCCGAGGAAGGCCGAGTGGCCTATCTCGAAGTCGAACGTCTGCGTCTTGAAGTCGAGCTGCAGCGGCCGGCCGGTGGCCGGGTCGGGCAGCAGCAGGTTCGGCGCCTCGCCGTCGAGGAAGTTCGCGAAGAACTGCGCCCGCAGGTCGCCCCGCGTGTAGCTGAGCTTGCCGTACCCCAGGTAGGTCCCCGTCTGCGCGTCGAACGGGCCGATGCCGCTGTGGACCAGCCCTTCGGTGGCGGCCACCCCGCCCGAGTAGGTGATGGCCGCGCCGCCCGACAGCTCCTGGTCCACCCGCACGTCGAACTTCGGCTGGCTGGTCCCCCGGTTCGCGAACCCGGTCCCGAACGCGGCCGTCTCCGAGTCGAGCGGGAACGGCGCCCCGCCGACCATCCGGCCGGGCTGCCGCGGGTCTTCGATCCTCGGGATCGTCCCGGTCGGCCGGGCGAAGGCGTCCGACCTGAAGTAGCCGCCGCTGACCCGGTACGCCAGCCGGTCGTTCGGCGCCCGGGTCACCGTGGCGTTCGCGCCGAACAGGGCCCCGGCCCCCTGTCCCGCTCCCGACCCGTCGCCGCGGTCGACGTAGCCGCCGCTCAGCGACACCGTCGTTCCCACCGACTCCCGCGGCGGCCTGGTGATGATGTTGACGGCGCCGGTCATCGCGTTGGCGCCCCAGACCGCGGACGCCGGACCGCGCACCACCTCTATCTGCTCCACGTCGTCGAAGTTGGTCGGGAGCAGGTCCCACAGCACGAGGCCGAAGAAGTCGAGGTAGGCGCTCCGTCCGTCGACCAGCACGAGCTGGGTGTTCGTCAGCGTGTTGCCGGGGCTGCGGCTGGTCACCTGGACGTCGCGCGCCGAAAGCTGGACGACGTTGACGCCGGGGGCGGCGCGCAGCAGGTCGCCGTAGTTCTGGGCCGGGGTGGTTTCGAGCGTCGCGCCGGTGATGACCGATGTCGAGACCGGCGCGTCGATCAGCCGGACCTCGTTGCGCGAAGCGGTCACCACCACCGTGTCGCCGAAGCTGGCGAGCGGCAGCGTCACCGGCGGCGCCGCCGTCGCGCCGGCCGACACGTCCACGTCCTCCACCGTCACGTCGGAGAAGCCGGGCAGCGACACGGTGAGGGCGTACGTGCCCGGAGCGACCCCGGCGATCTCGAACTCGCCCCGTCCGTCCGTGCTGACCGTGCGCGGGACGCCTTCGCCGCGCAGCGTAACGCTCGCTCCCGGCAGCACCAGACCGGTCTCGTCGACCACGCTGCCGGTGACGCTCCCGGTCTGCGCCGACCCGGGCGCCGGCCAGACGAGGAGCAGGAGGAGGCAGACGGCTCCAGCATAGCGAATCATCGGATGAGGTCTCCTTCGCAGGACATCGATGCGGCGTCCGGGCCGCCGCCGCCCCGTGCGGCGCGCCGGCCGGACAGCCGACCGCGCATTATACAGCCCGCCGCGAACGCCTTGCGCGCGGCGCCGCGGGCTGCTATGGCTCCTGGAACGTCGCCGGCAGCATCGACTGAAGCTGCAACCCCCAGTCGCCGTCCTGCCTGGTCAGGATGAACAGCGCCGGCACGGTGCGGTACGCGGCGCCGTCAGACCGGCGGCGGCTGAACACCACCTTGAAGTGCACCGTGTCGGAAGAGACCTGGACCGCCTCCGCGAGGTCGATCGTGCTGTGGTCCCATCCTTCGGCCTGCCGGAGCAGGTCGAAGTCGGTGGCGATGGCGTCCGGACCTTCCCGCACCACGACCTGCCCGTTCCGTCCGATGCTGAGCCGCGGGAAGTTGCTGACCGCCGCCAGCGCCTCGTTGTCCTCCGCGTTCCACGCGCGGAAGTACTCTTCGAGCGCCGCCCGCGCGTCGGCCAGCGGCTCCTGGGCCGCCGGCGAATCCGCCGCCGCCGCCGCCAGCGCCGCCGCCGCCGTGAGCGCCGTCCCCAACGCCGACGTCCTCATCTCGCCAACCTCATCTCGCCAACCTCCCCTGGTGACAGGCAGCCCGCGCATTGTAGCGGCGCGCCGCGCGCGGTTGACAGTCTCTCGAACGCTGCGCTACTGTACGCCGTCATGCGGCGCACCGCGCACCACCGGCGTCACCATCCCCGTTGCGGGGCGCGGGCAGTGCGCGTGCGATAAGGTACGAGAATCCCGATTCCGGCGCACGACCTGGCCTCGCCGGCCGTCCGGCGGGGCTTTTTTGTTGGCGCGGAGAGTGACGCGATGGACTTCACCAAACTGGGCGGGCTGATCCCGGCGGTGGCGCAGGACGACGCGAGCGGCGAAGTGCTGATGGTCGGCTTCATGAACCGGGAGGCGCTCGACCGGACCATGGCGTCCGGCTTCGCCACGTTCTTCAGCCGCACGCGGAACACGCTGTGGACGAAGGGGGAGACTTCCGGCAACCGGCTCCGGGTGGTCCGGATGCTGACCGACTGCGACGACGACACCGTGCTGGTGCGCGTCGAACGGCTCGGCGACGGCAAAGTCTGCCACAAGGGGACCCGTTCCTGCTTCGTGCGGGAGCTGGAGCCTGCACGGGTGGACGCCTCATGAAGCTGAGACTGGGACTGCCGAAGGGGTCGCTGCAGGACGCCACCCTCCAACTGTTCGCGCGGGCCGGCTTCAACGTCTACGTCGGCCCGCGGTCGTACTTCCCGACCATCGACGACCCGGAGATCGAGTGCACGCTGATCCGGGCGCAGGAGATGGCGCGTTACGTCGCCGTCGAAGCGGTCGACGCCGGCCTGACCGGACAGGACTGGATCGCGGAGCACGAGGCGGCCACCGGCCACCGGGTGGTCACCATCGCCGATCTGATCTACTCGAAGCAGAGCTTCCGCAAGGTCCGGTGGGTGCTCGCCGCGCCGGAGGACTCGCGGTACCGGACCCCGGAGGACCTCGCGGGGGCGACGATAGCGACCGAGCTGGTGCGGGCCACCGAGTCGTACTTCGCGGCGCGGAAGGTGCCGGTCAACGTGGAGTTCTCCTGGGGCGCCACCGAGGTGAAGCCGCCGGAGCTGGCGGACGCCATCGTCGAAGCGACCGAGACCGGATCGACGCTGCGGGCGAACCATCTCCGGATCATCGACACCGTCCTGGAGTCGAACCCGCAGCTGATCGCCAACGCCAGGACGGTGGAGGACGAGTGGAAGCGGACGAAGCTCGACAACGTTGCGCTGCTCCTCAAGGCGGGCATCGAGGCGCAGGACCGCGTGGGGCTGATGCTCAACGCGCGGCGGGCCGACCTCGACCGGGTGCTGGCGCTGCTGCCGGCGCTGCGGCGTCCGACCGTGGCGCCGCTGAGCGACGACGAGTGGGTGGCCATCACGACGGTGCTCGAAGAGCGGACGGTCCGCGAGCTGATCCCGAAGCTGAAGGCGGCCGGCGGCCACGGGATCGTCGAGTATCCTCTCAACAAGATCGTGCTGTGAAGATCCTCTCGTCATCGAGCGCGCGGACGCGGCGGCGGCTGACCGATCGGCGTCCGGCGGCCGATCCGGACGTCGCCCGGCGCGTCGCGCGGATCGTCGGCGGCGTCCGGCGCCGGGGCGACGCCGCCCTGTTCGAATACGCGCGGCGGTTCGACGGCCTGACCGGCCCGATCGAGGTCCCGGCGGCGGAGATCCGCCGGACCGCCGCCGAGACGCCGCCGGCCGTCCGGCGCGCCATCCGGACCGCCGCCCGGCGCATTCGGCGGATCGCGAAACGTCAGGTCCCGCGCGAGTGGCGCGTGTCGACGGCGCCGGGCGTGGTGGTCGAGCAGCGGGTGACGCCGCTCGGCCGGGTCGGCTGCTGCGTGCCGGGCGGGCGCTATCCGCTGCCGTCGTCGCTGCTGATGACGGCGATTCCGGCGCGCGCGGCCGGCGTGGACGAAGTGGTGGCCGTCTGCCCGCGGCCCGAGCCGCCGGTCTGCGAGGCGGCGCTGGAGGCGGGCGTCGCGCGGCTGTTCCGGATCGGCGGGGCGCACGCCGTCGCCGCGCTGGCCTACGGCACGGCCACCGTCCCGCGGGTCGAGAAGATCGCCGGTCCCGGCGGCGCCTACGTCGCCGCCGCCAAGGCGCTCGTCTCGGACGACTGCCCGATAGACTTCTTCGCCGGTCCGACCGAGATCGCCGTCGTCGCGCGCGCCGGCAGCGCCGCCTGGATCGCCGCGGACCTGGTGGCGCAGGCCGAGCACGACCCGGAGGCGCGCGCGCTGCTCCTCACGCCGAGCGCGGCGCTGGCGCGCGAGGTCGTCCGGGAGGTCGGCCGGCGCTTGGCCGACCATCCGGCGGCGCGGCCGGCGATCGAACGCCACGGCGCAGCCGTCGTCACCGGCAGCCTGGACGAAGCGATAGATCTGGTCAACCGGATCGCGCCGGAGCACGCGGTCTGCGACCGGGAGGAGGCGGCGCGGAGGATCACCCATGCCGGCGCCGTCTTCGTCGGGCCGTACGGCGCCCAGGCCGCCGGCGACTACGCGACCGGCTCGAACCACGTCCTGCCGACCGCCGGCGCCGCCCGGTTCCGCGGCGGCCTGAGCGCAGCCGACTTCGTGCGGGTCGGCAGCGTCCAGCGGCTGACCGGTCCGGGACTCCGCCGGCTGGCGCCGACCGTCCTTTCCCTGGCCAACGCCGAGGGCCTGACGGCCCACGCCGCGTCGGTCGCGGTCCGGCTGAGATGAGCGGACCGGCGCGCGCCGCCCGGATCGACCGGCGGACCCGCGAGACGCAGATCGCGCTCGACCTCGACCTCGACGGCGGCGGCCGGTACGACGTGCGGACCGGCATCCGGTTCCTCGACCACATGCTGGAGCTGACGGCCCGGCACGGCGTCATGGATCTGACCGTGCAGGCGTCGGGCGACCTCGACGTCGACCAGCACCACACCGTCGAGGACGTCGGGATCGCGCTCGGCGCGGCGGTGGACCAGGCGCTCGGGTCGCGGCGCGGGATCAACCGGGCGGGGTACTTCGTCATGCCGATGGACGAGACGCTGGCCGTCGCGGCGATCGACCTGAGCGGCCGGACGCGCGCGGTGGTCGACCTGCGGCTGCGCGTCCGGCGCGTCGGCGACCTGCAGGCGGAGCTGGTCACCGACTTCTTCGAGGGGTTCGCGCAGGGAGCGCGGGCCAACGCGCACCTGAAGGTGCTGTACGGCCGGTCGAGCCACCACCAGGTGGAGGCGGTGTTCAAGGCGTTCGCCCGCGCGCTGCGGGTCGCCTGCTCCCGCGACCGGCGGCTCGGCGACAGCCTGCCGAGCACGAAGGGACTGCTGTAGCAGGGTTCGGGCGGTGATTGCGCTGATCGACTACGGCGCCGGGAACCTGACGTCGGTCCGAAAGGCGCTCCGGCATCTCGGCGCGGCGTTCGCCACCCCGGCGGCGCCGGCGGAGCTGGCCGGCATGGCGGCGATCGTCGTGCCCGGCGTCGGGAACTTCGGAGCCACCGCCGCCCTCACGCCGGACTGGCGGGACGCGATAGCCGAGGCGGTCGCGCGGGGCGCGCCGCTGCTCGGGATCTGTCTCGGCCTCCAGTGGCTGTTCGAAGGGAGCGAGGAAGCGCCCGACGTCGGCGGGCTGGCCGCGCTGCCCGGCGCCTGCGCGCTGATCCGCGGCGACGGCTACGACGGGTTCGGCCGGTTCAAGGCGCCGCACGTCGGCTGGAACAGCCTGCGCCCGACGCGCGAGTCGTGGCTGCTCGACGGCGTCCGCGAGGGCGACCAAGTGTACTTCACCCACTCGTACGCGGCGCCGGTCACCGCGGACTGCGTGGCCTCCACCCGCTACGGCGTCGAGTTCGCCGCCGCCGTCGAACGCGGCCAGGTCGCCGGGGTCCAGTTCCACCCGGAGAAGTCGGGCGACGTCGGACTGCGCATCCTGCGGAACTTCCTCGGCCGCGCGCCGGCGTGACGACCGGCCATACCTATGCTGTCCAGACGGATCATCGCCTGCATGGACGTCCGCGACGGCGCGGTGGTCAAGGGGATCAATTTCGAACGGCTGCGGTCGGCCGGCGACCCCGCCGCGCTCGCGCAGCGGTACAACCGGGAAGGGATCGACGAGGTCGTCATCCTCGACGTCACCGCGACGATCGAGAAGCGGAAGGCGATGGCCCGCACGATCCGGGCGGTGGCGCAGGAGATCTTCCTGCCGCTCTGCGTCGGCGGGGGGATCAACGACGAGGCCCACGCCGCCGCCGCCATCGAGGCCGGCGCCGACAAGGTGAGCCTGAACACCGCCGCCGTCGCCCGCCCCGAGCTGCTCACGACCCTGGCGCGGCGGTACGGCAGCCAGGCGGTCATCGTGGCGATGGACGCGAAGCGCGAGGACGGCGCGTTCCGGATCTACGTGCGCAGCGGCAGCCGGCCGACCGGCCGCGACGCGGTGGAGTGGGCGCGCGAGGCGGCCGGCCGCGGCGCGGGCGAGATCCTGCTGACGTCGATAGACCGCGACGGCACCCGGAGCGGCTTCGACTGCGCGCTGACGGCGGCGGTCTCCGCAGCGGTCACGATCCCGGTCATCGCCTCCGGCGGCGCCGGCTCGTTCGACCACTTCGTCGATGTGTTCACGGCCGGCGAGGCCGACGCCGCCCTCGCCGCCTCCATCTTCCACTACGCCGAGCACGCCGTCGCCGACCTGAAGCGCCACCTGCACGGCCGCGGCATCCCGGTCCGGCTTCAGCGTAGCTGAGAGATCGTCTCGAACTCCGACACCAGATCGCTTTGGTCGAGAGCCTCTTCGAGCAGCTTCAGCAACCGCCGGATTCGCGCGGCGTCCAGATCGGACCGGCGCGCGCGCCACAGGTTCCGAGCGTCGTCGATATCCTTGGGACGGCCGGCGAGAATCTTCGCGATGACGAGATCCGCGAGATCGATCAGCGGGATGGTCGCGCCGCCCACCTCGGTCGGTTTCACCCGATCGAGAAACTCGTCTTCGAGCCCGGAGCCGGCAAGCACCACGTCGAGCGGCAACCCGGTGGCGGCGTGCATGAACGGCAGCACGCGCGTCCGCCGCACGAAGTCCGGGTCGTCGATGCGGAGGACGAACCCGGCGTCCGCCATCTCCCTGGCGAACCGATCCGGGGCTTCGGGGACGAGTTTGACGGTGACGTCGACGTCGGCGCTGAACAGCCCGTGGCGAAAGTCCCCGCTGCATTCGAGCGGCGATGCATCCCGCCTGACGGCGTTGTTCGTCGGTTGCGTATGCCCAATATGCGCCCTCCTCACGCCTTGTCAGGCGGGCGCCTCACCGCTCTCGGCGCGACGCGGGGATTCCACCACGGGCTGTGAAGCGGGGCACGCCGTACGCGACGACCGCCTGCGCCCCGAACAGGTACCAGCGTCCCCAGCGGTCGAGCACCGCCTGGAGCGCCTTCAGCATTCAAGCGCGTCGGGCGGAATCGGCACGCGCGAACAGCTCGCTCAGGCGCACGTGCGCGCGCAGGTCCTCCTGCCGGCTCGCGTCGTCCGGCCAGCCTGGAGCCTGGACGCGCGCCTGCCGCCGCAGTCCATCGGCGATGCGGAATCCCTCGAGAGGCCCGAGCCGGCGAATGCGCTCCGCCCAGTAGGCGTCCTTGGCGTCCCGCACGCGGCCCCAGTCGCGCGCCATGAAGGCGCGAACGCCATCGGTGATCATAAGCCCTATCCTACCAGCCATGGTGCAAAACCCACTGCATTCGACGGGCGCTGCCGTAATGTACCATGCAGCCTTCCCATGCTCATCCCTTCTATAGACCTCAAGGGCGGCCAGGTGGTGCAGCTCGTCCAGGGCGAGCGGCCGGCGCTCGCGTCGGACGACGTCGACGCGTGGGTCCGGAAGTTCCAGGGCTTCCCCCGCGTGCAGCTGATCGACCTCGACGCGGCGATGGGAGCCGGCGGCAACGACGCGCTCGTGCGGCGCGTCGCCTCTCGGCTGCCCTGCCGGGTGGGGGGCGGGATCCGCACCATCGGCCGGGCGCGCGAAGTGCTCGGCTACGGCGCGGCGGCGGTCATCGTCGGCTCGTCGCTCTTCCGGGACGGCCGGCCGGACCTCGCCTTCGCCGAGGCGCTCGCCGCCGCCGTCGGGTCCGAGCGGATCATCGCCGCCGTCGACAGCAAGGGGGGGCGGGTGGCCGTCAAGGGGTGGACGGAGACCGTCGCGCTGACGGCCGTCGAGGCGGTCCGGAAGATCGAGCCGTTCTGCGGCGAGTTCCTGTACACCCACGTCGACAAGGAAGGGCTGATGCAGGGCACGGATCTGGACGCCGTCATGGCCGTGCGGCGCGCCACGACCCGCCGGCTCACGGCGGCCGGCGGGGTCACGACGCAGGCGGAGGTCGACGCGCTCGCCGCGGCCGGAATAGACGCGGTCGTGGGGATGGCGATCTACACCGGACGGCTGCCGCTCCCGGAGGCCGGATCGGATGGGCGCGGCCCGGATCGACGCTGACGGCGCGGGCGCCGCATCGCCGGCGCGTCCCGGCGGCGGATGGGTCTGGACCCTGGCCCGGATCGCCGTCCGGACGTTCTACCGGGTCGAGCGGGTCGGCGCGGCGCTCCCGGACGGCCCGCTGATCCTGGTCGCGAACCATCCGAACACGCTGATCGATCCGGCGCTGATCCAGGCGACCGCCGGGCGGCGCGTCCGGTTCCTCGCCAAGTCGACGCTGTTCGCCGGCCACCCGTTGAGCCTGCTCGTCCGCCGGTCGGGCGCCGTCCCGGTCTACCGCCGGATCGACCCCGGCGTCGACCCGGCGCGCAACGTGGAGACGTTCGCGGCCGTCGAGGCCGCGCTGGCCGAAGGCGAAGCGGTCTGCCTCTTCCCCGAAGGGGTCAGCCATTCCGGCGGCCGGCTGGAGCCGCTGCGGACCGGCGCCGCCCGGATGGCGCTGGCCAGCGCCGCCGCCGGCCATCCGGTGACCCTCATGGCGGTCGGCCTGAACTTCGACCGCGTCGCCCGGTTCCGTTCGAAGGTGACGGCGGTCTTCGGCCGGCCGTTCGACGCCGCCGGTCCGGCGGCGGCCCGGGCCGCCGATCCCGCCGCCGCCCGCCGGCTCACCGACCGGATCGAGCAGCGCCTGCGGCGGCTGATGGTGGAAGCGGAGCCGCGCCACGACCTGCCGATCGTCATCCGCATCGACCGCCTGTACGCCGCGGCCCGCGGCGTGTCGCGCGACCCGCGCGAGCAGCTCGGACGGCGGCGGCTGATCGCCCGCGGCATGACGGAGTTGCGGAAGCGGGACCCGGAACGGCTGGCGGAAATCGCCGCCCGCGTCGCCGATTACGACGCCGGCCTGGAGCGGTTCGGCCTGCGTGACCGCGACGTCGACCGGTGGACGCCGCTGACCGCCGCAATCCGGTTCACGATCCGCGAAGGACTGCTCGCGCTCGTGCTGGCGCCGGTTGCCGTGGCCGGTGCGGCCGTCTTCGCCGCGCCGTACTGGCTGACCGGCCGGATCAGCCGGCGGGCGCCCGAACTGAAGAGCCGCGCCACCTGGCAGGTCGCGGCCGGCGCGCTGATCTACGGCGTCTGGATCGCCGGCCTCGCGGCCGCCGCCGCCGCACGGTCCGGCGCGGCGGCCGGGGGACTGGCCGCCGCCGGCCTGATCGCCCTGGCGTTCGCCGGGATGCGCGCCTTCGAGCGGGAGGCGGCCGCGGCGCGGACGGTCGGCGCGTTCCTGGCGCTGCGGCGGACGCCCCGGCGGGCGCGCGCCGCCTTGCGCCGCCGGCGGGCCGACCTCGCGGCGGTGCTCGACCAGGCGCACGAGTGGCTGGAGGCGGGCGGGTCCGCCCGGACTACTCCGGAGCGCCGAGACTGAGCAGGTTGGCGAGCAACTGGTACGCTCCCGGCGTGCCGGCCGGAAGCTGCCGCCAGAGCCCGAGGCCGACGTAGAGCCAGCGGCCGCGGCCGTGCCGGATCTCGACCAGCGCCCCCCGCTTCACGCCCGGGTTCCACTCGAACGAATCTTCGAGCTCCACCAGATCGACGTAGGCCGGGTCTTTCTCGCCGAGGAAGTACAGCCCGCGTTCCTGCACCCAGCCGCTCCACGCGCCCGCGTCGATCCGGTTCGGCCAGGCGAACGCCGGGTGGTCGGGCGCCAGGATCCGGACCGGCGCCGCCTCGTCGGTCACCCGGTTGCGGCTGACCTCCGCCGGACGGGGGCCGTACTGCGCGTGGTTGAACTCGAACTTGTTGTACTGCACGATGGCCGTGCCGCCGCCCTCCACGTACTCGAGCAGCCGGTCGTTGTTCGCCCGCAGGTCCCGGCGGCGCTCGTACGCCCGCACGCCGGTCACGATGACGTCGAACCGTCCCAGGTCGCCCCACGCCAGATCGTCGGCGCCGATGAACTCCAGCCGGGCGCCGAGCTGCCGGATGGCCGGCGGCACGGCGTCGCCGACCCCTTCGACGTAGCCGACCGTCAGATCGGGCGCGACCGACACGTCGATCACCTTGAACACCCCGCCGGCCGCGCGGCCGATGCGCCGGCGCGCGGTGTGGGGATACTCCACCACCTGGTAGCCGCGGCCGTACCGCCGGCCCGCATGCTCGACGACCGCCTCGACGCGGTACTCTCCGGCCGCCGCGCCGCCGGCGCTGACGTCGAAGCGCACCGTCCGGGACTCGTCCTCGCGCGACAGCGGGACCTCCTCCGCCGCCGGGTCGGCGCTCCAGCCCGGCGGCAGGTCGAGGCGCACCGCGCCCCGGGCCGGGTCCGGACCGGTGTTCGTCACCGTGACGCGCACCTCGCGCGGCGCGCCGTCGCCGGCCGGGATGACCGCAATCTCCGGCGTCATCGAGACGGCCAGCCGCGGCGCGACGTGCAGCGCCATCCGTTTCTCGCCGGTCATGACGTCGTCGGCGTACCGGTGCTCGACCGGACGCTCGACAGAGAGCCGCACGCCGCCGATCTCGAGGTCGAACGCGGCGCGGAACGGGGTCGGACGCAGCGGCGCGCCGAACGGCGCGTCCGGGTCGAACGCGTAGCGGTCCGCGCCGTCGACGCGGCGCCAGTGGACGTCGGTCGGCTCGGCGCCGGGCGGTATCCGGACGCCGCGCCCGCAGGAGTACACCCCGCCCGCGGCCAGCGGCTCGCGCCCGCAAGCCTCGCCGCCGCCGCCGTCGAAGCCGGACAGCGTGACCGCATGCACCGTCACGCCGCCGCCCCCCCGGTTCGCCGCCAGCAGCGTGACGTCGACCTCCTGGCCCGGCGTCACCACGCCGTCGCCGGCCAGCGCCTCGAGGCGGACGGCGTGCGCCAGCAGGACGGCGCGCTCGAACTGCCGCTCCTTCGCCGCCAGACGGAAGTCGATCTCCCGGCGCGCGCCCTCCGCCAGACCGATCGCGGGCAGATCGGCGCGCAGGATCCGCACCGCGTTCAGGCCGGCCGCCACCGGCTCCCGCGCGCCGGCCATCCCTTCCGACCGGAACCGGTCGAGCGCCGCGCGCGCGTGGCCGGCCACCTCCGACAGGCCGCGCGTGAGCGCCGACGGCGGGCGCGCGCCGGCGAACCGCGCCAGACCGGGGATCGACGTGTCCACCCCGTCGAACAGCCACGACTCGCGGGCGGCGGCCTGTCCCGGTATCGTCGTCTCCGCCAGGCGGTACGGCGCGCCGGCCGCGCCGGCCGGGAGCGCTGTCAACTGCGACATCCCCTGGCTCTTGTGCATGCTCCGGGCGCGGCTCCCGATCTCCGCCCAGGTCGCGCCGAGCAGCGGGTCGTACCCGCCGAGGTCGACCGTGGTCAGCTCGGGGTCGGGAGGCGGCGTGCGGAACCCGGACGGCAGGACGCCGACGCCGAACGGGAACCCGGCGCGGAAGTAGAACTTGGCCGCCTGCCACGGATGCAGCCCTTCGGCGATCTGCTCCGGGAAGCGCGCCGGGTCGGCGGCGGCGGCGAACGCCTCGTGCGCCAGGATCGCCGACGCCTGATGGTGCTGCCCCCCGTACCGCCCCTCCGGACGCATGGCGGCGATCACGTCCGGACGCACCGTCCGGATGATGCGCACGAAGTCGCCGAGGATCTCCTCGCGGCCCCACCGGGCGAACGTCTCCTCGCGGCTGAACGAGTAGCCGAAGTCGACCGCCCGCGTGAAGTACTGCTCCGCGCCGTCGAGTCGGTGCGCCGCCGCCAGCTCCTCGGTGCGCAGGACCGCCAGCGCGTCGAACAGCTCCGCGCCGATCTCGTTCTGCCCGCCGCCGCCGCGCGTCGCCGTCAGGAGGACGGTCCGATGCCCCTCGCCCTTCGCCATCCGCGCCAGCAGCGCATTGTTCTCGTCGTCCGGGTGCGCGGTGATCATCATGAACGCGCCGACGGTGTCGAGCCGCCGCAGCGCGAGGCCCAGCTCGACCCGCCCTTCGGACAGCGACGCGGATTGGCTGAGCGCGGGGGGCGCCGCAGGAAGCGAGACCGCGAGCAGCGCCAGCGCGCCGCCGCCCGCCGCCAAGCGTCCGAGGGACATCAGGCTTCGGAGTATACAGCGGCGGCCCGGAGGCGCCGGTCACAGCATGCGCGGGAGCTCGTCGAGCGTCCGGATCACGGGGACGTCGGCCGGCGCGGTTCGGAGCGACGCCCGGGGCGACGCCGCGGACCGCGCGATGAGGACGCCCCGCATCCCGGTCCGGCGGGCGCCCTCGATGTCGTGGACGACGCTGTCGCCCACCATGACCGACTCCGGCGGGGCGGCTCCGACTATCCGCATCGCCTCGCGGAAGATGCTCGGGTGCGGCTTCATGTACCCGTGGTCGGAGGACGAGACGGCGCCGCGGATGTACGGGTGCAGGTTGAAATGCTCCTGAAAGGCGGTCAGGCAGCGGTGGGTGTTCGAGATCAGGCCGATCCGCACTCCCGCCGCGTGCAGCGCGCGCAGCGCCGGCCGAACGTCGTCGTACAGCGCGAAGTGCCGGCACCCGGCCCATTCGTCGTAGATCTCGCGCGCGCACGCGTCGAGCGCCGGCGCGGGGCCGGCGCCCCCCATTTCCTGCAGCACGCGCCGGGCGTACGCGATGAACAGCTCCGGGCGGTAGACGTCGTCCTGCGCGCAGTCGAGATCGATCGACGCGGAGGCGACGGCGCCGGAAAACCGCGCGGGGTCGACGTCGAAGCCGTGCCTGACCGCGAACCGCCGGTACCCTTCCGCATCGAACGTCGGTCCGGGGTGGATCAGGGTGTAGTCGATGTCGAAGAAGACGGCGGTCGTCGGCACGGAGATCTTCTTCGGGCGCACCGGGGCGGCAGGCGGCGCAGCAACCATTATACAAGCCGGTTCGGGCCGCCGCCGCGGCCGAGTCGCGCGGGCGCTTTGCACTACAATGCGGGCTGTCAGGCATGTCCGACTGGAAAGAGACGCTGAACCTGCCGCGGACCGGCTTCCCGATGCGGGCCAACCTGCGGGACGCCGAGCCGCGGGCGATCGCCCGCTGGGAGGAGATCGGCCTGTACGACCGCATCCGGGCGCGCCGGGCGGGCGCGCCGAAGTTCGTCCTGCACGACGGCCCGCCGTACGCGAACGGGCGGGTCCACACCGGCACCGCCCTCAACAAGGTCCTCAAGGACTTCGTGGTCAAGTCCCGCACGATGGCCGGCTTCGACGCGCCGTACGTGCCGGGCTTCGACTGCCACGGCCTGCCGATAGAGCTGAAGGTCGACCGCGAGCTCGGCTCCCGGAAGCGGGAGATGAGCATCGCCGGTTTCCGGCGGGCGTGCCGGGACTACGCCCGGCGGTACGTCGACCTGATGCGGGACGACTTCAAGCGGCTCGGCATCCTCGGCCGCTGGGACGCCCCGTATCTGACGATGGACCCCGGCTACCAGGCGGCGATCGTGCGGGCGCTCGGCGCGTTCGTCGAGCAGGGGGCGGTCTACAAGGGGAAGAAGCCGGTCCACTGGTGCATCGACTGCCGCACGGCGCTCGCCGAGGCCGAGGTGGAGTACGAGCCGCACGCGTCGCCGTCGATCCACGTCGAGTTCCCGCTCGACCCCGCCAGCGTCCCGGCGCTCGCCGAGCAGGCCCCCGCGCTGGCCGGCCGGGCGCCGTCGGCGCTGATCTGGACCACGACCCCCTGGACGATCCCGTCGAACCTCGCTGTCGCCTTTCACCCCGACTTCGACTATGCGGCGTACGAGGCCGGCGGCGCGGCGGTGATCGTCGCCGAGCGGCTGGCCGAAGCGGTCGGCAAGCGGCTCGGGCGAGCTTTCGGCGCGCCGCTCGCGCGCTTCAAGGGACGCGACCTGGAAGGGCTGCGGTTCCGCCATCCGCTGTACGAGCGCGATTCGGCCGCGGTGCTGGCCGACTACGTGACGCTGGAGCAGGGGACCGGCGCCGTGCACACGGCGCCCGGACACGGGGCGGACGACTTCCTGACCGGCCAGCGCTACGGCCTGGACGCGTACGCGCCGGTCGGCCCGGCCGGCCGGTTCACCGACGACGTCGAGCTGTTCGCCGGGATGCGCGTCTTCGAAGCCAATCCGCGGATCGAGGAGGCGCTGGCGGCGCGGGGCCGCCTGTGGGGCCGGGACGTGGTGGAGCACGCCTATCCGCACTGCTGGCGCTGCCGCAAGCCGGTCATCTTCCTCGCCACGTCGCAGTGGTTCATCCGGATGGACGCCGGCGGGCTCCGGCGGCGGGCGCTCGACGCGGTCGCCGGGGTGGAGTGGTTTCCGGCGTGGGGCGAGGCGCGCATCCGCAGCATGCTGGCGGCGCGGCCCGACTGGTGCATCTCGCGGCAGCGGTCGTGGGGCGTGCCGATCCCGGCCATCCAGTGCGGCTCGTGCGGGGAGGCGATGCTGGTCCCGCCGGTGGTCGAACGCGCGGCGGCGGTGTTCGAACGGCGCGGCGCGGACGCCTGGTACGAGGGGGAGCTGGCGGATTTCCTGCCGGACGGCTTCGCGTGCCGGTCGTGCGGCGGACGCGACCTGCGCCGCGAGCAGGACATCCTCGACGTCTGGTTCGATTCGGGATCGAGCCACGAAGGGGTGCAGATCGGCCATCCGGAGCTCGGGTGGCCGCCGACGCTGTACCTGGAGGGGGCCGACCAGTATCGGGGCTGGTTCCACAGCTCGCTCCTCGTCGGCCTCGGGACGCGCGGCGCGGCGCCGTACCGGCAGGTCGTCACCAACGGGTTCGTCGTCGACGAGCTCGGCCGCAAGATGTCGAAGTCGCTCGGCAACGTGGTCGAGCTCGACGCCGTCATCAAGCAGCACGGCGCGGAGGTGTTCCGCCTCTGGGCCGCGATGGTCGACTACCGCGAGGAGATGCGGATCGGGAAGGAGATCCTCGCCCGGGTCGTCGAAGCGTACCGCAAGATCCGGAACACGCTGCGGATTCTGGCGGCGAACCTCCACGACTTCGACCCGGACGCCGACGCCGCGCCGTTCAGCCGCCTGCGCGAGATCGATCGCTACGTGCTCGCCTGCTACGCGGAGGCGGCGACGGCGACGCTGCGCGCGTACGAGCGGTACGAGTTCCAGACGATCTCCCACACGCTCACCCGGCTGCTCACCGTCGACCTGAGCGCGTTCTACGTCGACGTCTCGAAAGATGCGCTCTACACCCTGGGCGCGCGGTCCGCGACGCGGCGTTCCGCGCAGACCGCCCTGTGCGTCATGGTCGACGGACTGGCCCGCCTCCTTGCGCCGCTGCTCCCGGTCACGGCCGACGAGCTGTGGCGGCATCTGCCCGGGCGGCGGGACGAAAGCGTGCACCTGGCCGATTTCCCCGCCGTTTCGGACATCCCGCGCGACGCCGATCTTCAGGCCCGATGGAAGCGGCTCCTCGGCGTGCGCGACGCCGTGAACGCCGAGATCGAGCGGCTGCGCCAGCAGAAGGTCGTCGGCTCTTCGCTGGAGGCCCGGGTGGTGCTGCGGGCCCGCGGCGCGACGGCGGAGCTGCTGACGCGCCACGCGGACCTGCTGCCGACGCTGTTCATCGCGTCCGAGGTCGCGGTCGAGACCGCACCGGACGGCCCGGCGGGCGACGCGCCGGCGTCCGAGGCCCGGTGGACGGAGCCGGACGGCGGCGCGGAGGTCGCGGTCGAGCCGGCGCGCGGCGAAAAGTGTCCCCGCTGCTGGCGGTACGTCCGGCGGCTCTCGTCCGAAGCGGGCGCGCGGGGCGTGTGCGAACGCTGCGCGGAAGCGTTGCTGGAGCCGGTCAGTGCCGGATGAAGCGCCGCGGGCGGCGGGGCGGGCGTCCGTCGTGTCGATGAAGCTGCTGGGCGGCGTCACGGCGGCGGTGATCGTGCTCGACCAGATCACCAAGGCGCTGGTCCGCGCGCTGCTGCCGCTGCACGAGAGCGTCGGCGTCGTGCCCCGGCTGCTCGACTTCACGCACGTCCGGAACACCGGCGCGGCGTTCGGGCTGCTGAACACCGCCGACATCCCGTTCAAGCCGGTGCTGATGACCGCGATCGCGCTGGCGGCGCTCGCCACCATCGGCCTGTTCGCGGCGCGCACCACCGCCGCCGAGCCGGTGACGCGGACCGGCCTGTCGCTGGTGTTCGGCGGCGCCGCCGGCAACCTGATCGACCGGGTGACGGCGGGATACGTCATCGACTTCATCGACGTCTATTGGGGGAGCTGGCACTTCTGGACGTTCAACGTCGCCGACTCCGCCATCACCGTCGGCGCCTGTCTGATGATTCTCGACATGACGGTGCTGAACCGGTATGCACCCACGTCTGCTTGAGCTCGGTCCGGTCTCCATCCATACCTACGGCGTGCTGCTGGCGGCGGCGTACCTGACCGGCCTCTGGTTCGCCGCCCGGCGCGCGCGCGCCCGCGGGCTCGACGGCGACCGCGTCACCGACCTCGGGATCTACGTCATCGTCAGCGCCCTCGTCGGCGCGAAGCTGCTGCTGATCGTGGTCGAGTTCGACCACTTCCGCCGCGACCCGTCGGAGATCTGGACGGTGCTGCGCTCCGGCGGCGTCTTCTACGGCGGGTTGCTGCTGGCGGTGGGGGTGGCGTTCTGGCAGATCCGCCGCCACCGGCTGCCGGTCTGGACGACGTGCGACGCGTTCGCGCCGGGAATCGCGCTGGGGCAGGCGGTGGGCCGGATCGGGTGCCTGATGGCCGGATGCTGCTACGGCGCGCCGACCGACCTGCCGTGGGGCGTCACGTTCACCGACCCGCTGGCGGCCTCGAACACCGGCGCGCCGCTCGACGTCAGCCTGCATCCGACGCAGCTATACGAGTCGGGGGCCGCGCTGGCGATTCTGGGGCTTCTGCTGCTCGCGGAGCGCCGGGGCCCGGCGCCGCCCGGCCGCACCTTCTGGACCTACCTGCTGCTCTACCCGGCCGCGCGGCTCGGCATCGAGCTGTTCCGCGGCGACCCGCGCGGCGCGGTCTTCGAGATCCTGTCGACCTCGCAGTTCGTGTCGCTCCTGCTCGTCCCGCTCGCCATCGTCATGTTGCTGAGGCTGCGCGGGTCGACGCGGGCGCAGGCCGCATGAATCCGCCGCCGCCGGATCCCTGCGGCGGCGACTCGGCCCAACCGGCGCTGGTCCGCGTCGAAGCCGCGGCGGACGACGCCGCAGGCCGGCTCGATCAGTGGCTGGCGGCGCGGATGGCCGACCGGACCCGGTCGCAGTTGCAGCGGTTGATCCGGGAGGGGCGCGCCCGCATCGGTTCGAAACCGGGGCGCGCGAGCAGCATCGTGCGGCCGGGCGACGTCGTCACCGTCGAAATTCCCCCGCCCCGTCCGGCGGCGCCGGCGCCGGAAGCGATCCCGCTCGACGTCGTGTACGACGACCCCGACGTCGTCGTGGTCGACAAGCCGGCCGGCATGGTCGTGCATCCGGCGGCGGGGCACGCGCAAGGCACCCTCGTCAACGCCCTGCTCCATCACGTCGCCGACCTCAGCGGCGTCGGCGGCGCGCTGCGCCCGGGCATCGTGCACCGCCTGGACCGCGGAACGTCGGGGCTGATCGTGGTGGCCAAGCACGACCGGGCGCACGCCGGCCTGGCGCGCCAGTTCGCTCGCCGCGAAGTCGAGAAGACGTACGTCGCGCTGGCGTGGGGGGTGGTCCGCGCCGGCCGCCGGATCGACCTGCCGATAGGACGGGACCCGGTCCACCGGAAGAAGATCTCGACCCGGTCGCGGCGGGCGCGCGAGGCGGTGACCCGGGTGGTTCAGGCCGAGCGGCTGGGCGGCGCCTCGCTGCTCCGGGTCACGATTGCGACCGGCCGGACCCACCAGATCCGCGTGCACCTGAGCGCCATCGGCCATCCGGTGGTCGGCGACGCCGACTACGGCGGCAGGCGGCGCCGCGTCCCGCCCGGCATGCGCGCCGTCCAGGCGCTCGACCGGCCGTTCCTGCATGCGGCGAAGCTGACGTTCAACCATCCGCGCGACGGGAAGCGGGTGACGGTCCGCAGTGAACTGCCGCCAGACCTGCGCACCGTCGTGGAAACGGTCAGAGCGCAGGCGCGTGAACGGGCCGCGATGCGCTGACCGAAGCCATGCATCTATCGGCGTGAACGTGAATACGACACCCGCATGCCGCCTTGGTGCAGCCGAAAGCGGTCCCTGAAGCCATCTTCGAACGGGTTGGGCAGCCAGTCGACCTCCGATCGATCCGACAACGCTTTTCGAACCCGCAGAATCCGCCATCGTCCGCCCTTCTTTCGAGCCAAGTCAGTCGCCGCCTCGACTTCGCTGATTCCGAGATCGAACTGCGAGTCGTCCCCGGCAGTCGCCTTGACTTCCACGCACCACTTCTTTCGCTTATGAGTGAACTGGAAATCGAAACCATGGCCGTCGCTCACGTTGTGCGGTTCGCCCTCCACTGGCGGCAGAACCTTCCGCCGGATCTCCGAAACCCAGGCGTCGCGCGTCACCGCCTCCTCCCCGAACTCCTTGCGCAGGTAGCGGTAGGCGTGGATCTCGCCGACGATGCCGATCAACTCCCGACAATCGGCCGACGGACGAGGCGTCGCCGGGACGGTTCCTCCTCCACGTCTCCTTCCACCTTCTCCGCTGTTCGTGCGCGCCTTTGCCAAGGGCGTGAATTCGTCCTGCCTGGCGCATGGCCCTTCGGGAACCGGAAGTTCGCCGAGGCGGTCGAAGAGCTCGCGACAGCTCTCGCCGCCAACCTCGAAAGGCATGCCTGCGACATCGAAGGTTCGGCTTCTGCGCTTCTTCTCTTGTTCACGACTGAGTCGCTCCTGGCGTCGGGCCTCGACTTTCTCGGGCGTGAGATCGAGTTTCCGACGAATCGCGTCGAGAGTCGAACAATCGTCGCAGGCGGCGGTGAATTCCTCGTCGCCGAGAATTTCAAGGACCTTCTTCAGCAACTCGGCATCCGACCAGGGCCGTAGGTACGCCGCTGCCGGGGGATCAGCCTGCACGTTGGGATGCTGCGTTTGAGTCTCGTTCGGGGCGCGGAGTTCCATCCATGTCCGGTGGAGATCGCGAACATCTGTGAGTACGTTTTCGAGCCGCTTCCTGTTCCCGTCAGCGGTCTCGTACGGGTCGGGAGCGATCGCGATTCCCTCCCTTTGGAACTCGTCACGGAGGTCATCGACGGTTCCCACATCTTCGAGAACCTTCAGGTGAGGCTTGACCCCGGGAATCTCCGCGTAGAGATCGCGCAAGGCGTTGATGACTGCATCAAACGGCGCCTCCCACCATCGCGTCGCCCAATCCGTGTCGCCTGAGAAATCTTGACTCACCTTTTCGATCCGGTGAAACAGATCGGGATCGCCTTCCTTGATGGCAACGTGCCGGGCAAGACCACGCAGCAGCGCCTTCGCCTCTTTAAGGTGATCCGTCGTCTGGTCCGATACGCTGTGATTCTCGACGGTCTCGTACCGATCCCCGAGTTTCGCGAGAGCCGCGTTCCATGCCGGAAGCTGGGCAACATCCCCCAGAGCCTCCCAGGCCGCTGTTCCCATCTCGTGGTCGTCACGGCTCTTCCGCGCCGCCGACAGCAGGTCCGGCGTTGGCCACTGGGGTAGATTGACGGACAGCCACTCGCTCAGGAGATCGACGTCCGCGGCCGCCGCGTCGAGTCCGTTTCCCGAAATCCCGAACAGCATCAAGACCGGCCGAATGCGGTCCACGAGCAAACTCGTATTGCCGTCCCACCGTTGGCGAACGTCCGCGAGCGCCTGGGAATCGATCTGCGCTCTATCCAATGCCGATTCGATACGTTCCTGCGTCACCTCTTCCTGAACCGAGAGTGCTCCCAGGACAAGCCGAAGGTCCTTGAGAAGATCCTGCCGGTCGAGCAGCGCCTGCGCTGCCGACGCGAGGGTGTCGTACGACTCCACGCCCCGCCGCACGGCCAGCACATCGCCGGGCAGCCATTGCGCCGGAGGCTTGCTCGAACCGACGCTGCGGTTGTCATCGACCAGTTCGACGGAGATTTCGTCACACTCCAGGACACGGGCGCGGCGAAGTCTGTCCGCCGCATTGCGCCAAGCCTTGGTCGTCGCGCCGGTCGGATTGTTTCCTCCGTGCGCGGCGACGGAAAGCAGCACGACAGGCAGCCATTGATATTCGGTCTCGTCGAGTGGCAAGATTCCGTCGGCTTGCTCTTTTCCTTGCTCCTCCCAAGGGGCGCCGTCGATGACATGGCGCTCCTCGAGCAGAGACGCCCTCCTGACGTCTGACGCCCCCGTGATTGCGTCAGCCAAGCGACTGGCGTCCCGCAATTCCATCTCGAGAATTTCCTTTCCATGCTCTCGAAGCGTTCGCGCCCGATCCCGGTTGTCGGGCAGGTAAACATCCGCCAGTTCGTTACGCCCAAGCGCCGAAAATGCACGTTGTCCGGTCCTTACGAGAAACGTCTCGGGAAGCCCCCTGTCCGGATCCAGATGCCGCCATGCGTCGCGCACCTGACCGAGGAACGCGTCGAATCGGCCGGTGGGCGCCCTGTTTTCGGTCCACGCCGTCGCCAAGGCTTCGAGCAACTCCGGACCAGTTTGGTCATCCTCCGTAGGGTACACATTCAGGCCAAGCCGTACAAGTTGCTTCTTCAGTCCGGGATCGGTATCCAGCCTGCGCGCGAGGTCCAGAGACAACGGATCGAGATGCGAGTAGCGTTCGAACTGTCCTCGAAGAATAGAGACCGGCGCCAGCCAGCGCCGTGAAAGCGGCTGTTCACCCTCGTCGCTATCGCTGAGCCAGGCGAAGGTCCGCAACCAGTGCTTCAGGGGCGAGGTCACGTGCCACTGCCGGGAGTGGCCGTCAATCTTCTGGACGGTGACCGACTCCCAACCGGCGTTCCAGTGATCGAGCGAAGCAAGGACGAGGCGGGAGAGGGCGCGGCGCCCGGACGGCTTCAGTTCCGCCAGATGGTGGACTTCCGGCAACAACCGGATTCCGGACAACTCGTATGCATGCCGCCTGGCGTAGTGCGTTTGCTGTACTTCCTGACTTGCAACCCTGCACCACTCGGCCCACGCTTTCGGCGGGATGTCAGCAGGCCGCTTCTCCGAGAGGTCGTTGCTGTTGGAAGACATGCTGAAGGGGACGTCATCAGCAGGTTGCAGCCGCAGTCCATCGACTACGCCCGCGCGGGAAAGCAGTTGGCCCCGATCCTCCACGGCGACCCGCCAGCGCTCATCGCCGGGCGGGAGCAGCATCGCCCTTGTCAGTCGTCGGGCTGCCTGGTCAGGCAACTCGGCAGCCAGCACCCGGACGTCGTCGCCATGCCGGTCCGGCCAACCGGGTCCGAAGACGGCGTCCTTCATTGAAAACCAGCCGCCGTGGCAGCCGACCGGCAGTTGTCGAAGCAACGGCGACAAACTGCCCGGCGGATCGTCGCCGAGAAGCCGGAGCGTCCAGTCGAGGATTTCGGCGCAACGGTTCGCTTCCGGGCTTCCATGCGGAGCGGGCAACGAAGGCAGCACCGGGACGACGACGTTCCGGAGGAGATCCTCACGTCGGGGGCTCCACGCGAACCGGCTGTCAAGGAACTTCTGGACCTCGGTGTTGCGGCGCTGTTGGCCCTCGTGTGTTCGCACGTCCGAGTGCAGAAAAGCGATGCGCTCCCGAAGCGCTTCGGGCACATCCTTAACGAGATCCGCGATGTCGTCGACGTCTTGCACGGGCTGAAAGAACAGTTTCGTGGCGTCCGACGCCGCGATCAGACGCCCATCCCCGGTGGGAAGAAAATGCGCGTCGGCAAGTAGATCCGGACCATGCCGCGGCTTTGAGTGCAGATCATCCGGCAGAGCCGCCAGGAGGCTGCGCAGGAAGACGTTCCAGTCGATGTCCGCCTCGCAATCCCGGACCCACGCCGCCATGTGCTCTATCGTGCTGGCCCACTCCGGATGCTTCGGCTCCAGCTTACCGCCGAGGTCAACGATGAGTTTCCTGACAGCATCTTTGCGACAATCGAGTTCCTTCGACACGACGGCGAATCCGGCGTGCTCGCGCCAGCGGTCAACCCCGATCGGGTCATCGTCATCGAGATCTCGCATCACTCGCGCCTCACCGGGCGTACGCCAGCCGTCGTCGCAAAGGATCAAAGCCTGATCGCCCAGTGGGCAGTCTCGCTCCACTGCACGTTCACGAAGTTTGTCGATCAGAGACCATTGTTCGCCACCCACCTCCTTCATGGACGCCAGGACGTCCAGGACCGCCCGCGCACGCCAGCCCTCCGGCGGCCCCGCCGCCAGCCCATGAACGGCGTCGAGGCACAGGTTCAGCACGCTGTCCAGAAGGAATTCGTTGTAAGGTTCTTGGAAGTCGATCTGCCTGCGGTCGAGAGAACCGTAGAAGGGAGCATTGACGTGCGCGCCCGTCCCGGTCGTCTTTTCCGTCGGCAGGAATATCACGAAAACGCCCTCTGGAAAAGCGGGAGCGTCTTCGACGGCTACTCCCACCTCGGCCTGCCGTACTTCCGGCCAGCGGTTCGGTAAATGCTTCACCGCGGCGTGGATGGCGGCGGCGCCATCCACGTCATCGTCTCCACCGATAATTCGAGTCCACACATGAAACTGGCGAACGGGAGCATCGATGGATGCCACCGCGGCAGTGCTGACTCGCAGCCGCCGCTGGCGGGTCCGCGAATCTCCCGCATGACTCGCCTTCGGTTCGACCGTGCGATCCAGAACGCACCGCTCGCCATCGACTTCGATGACGAGCGCCGCAAGGTGATCGAGAAAGATGACCGACCGGGCGTCCCGCAGAGCGTCGAGCTGCTCCTTCACAGACTGAACTGCATCTTCGCGGGCGAGCATCCTGCCGCCATCCAGCAGCAGCCGGACTACGGTCGCGTACCCTTCGTTCAGCAGGCTCCGCACTGCGGTCGGCATCTCCTCGGCTGGAAGCGGAATCAGGTACGGTGAGAGGAACTTTTTCGCTTCGTGCGCAGCATCGATCTTCGCCTCCGCCAAACGCCGCCGAAATTGATCCAGTTGTTCCTGCGACCAGTCGACGAGCCGGCAATCGGGAGCGAACGGTGAGCGGACGTCGAGCCCGTGCTGCTCCAAATCCTGTGCCGCGTCTGTCACCTGATCGATCACGGCAGGATCGAAACGGAACGCGAAGCACGTGTCGCTTCCGACCGGAGGCGTGGACCAGATTTCCGGACAGCCGGACACCTCCAGAACGCTCCGAAAGCCCAACCCCTTGTTACCGACGCTCTTGTTCGGGTCCTTCGGACTCTGCGCAAGCTGGCAGATCCCCTTGAAGTCCTCGTGACGGAATGGAAGTCCGCTGTTTCCAACAAGCAGGACGGGTTCGGGATCGGTGCTCAGCACGAACGAGATGCGTCGCGAGTCGTCCGGCTTCGCATTCGCCAGCGCGTCATGGGCGTTCTGCAGCAACTCCAGGACGCACCGTCCCTGATATTCCTGTGCGATCTGTGCGTCGAGACTGGCGACGGTCCGGTAGTTCCGAGTGCCGTTCTTGAGCTCGTCGAAGAACGTCCGCACTTGGCTCCGAGCCTGATCGGCTACGAGCCGGTCGCCGGCCTGCCTTGACGGTGAACGGTCGACTGGCATCGCGGATTCAGGGTCCCAGAGCGCCTATCGGGACGACGCCCACTGCGCCCGGCGTCACCGAGCCGTAGCCGGCCGGGACGAGCACCGCGAGCGCGGACGGCGGGCCGTGGTCGCTGCGCTCCATGCGTCGGGCGAGCTTGCGCAGATTCTTCGCGCCGTTCTCCACCCAGCGCTCGCCCAGCTTGATCTCGAACGCCGCCCAGCGGCCGTCCGCCGCCTCCACGATCGCGTCCACTTCCAGCCCGTCCTTTTCCCGATAGTGGAACACCTGCGCGTCGGCGGCCTGGGCATGGACGCGCAGGTCGCGGATGACCAGCGACTTGAACAGCAGGCCGAGCAGCTCGAGGTCGGCCGTCAGGCGGGCGGGCGTGGCGCGGAGGGCCGCAACCGCCAGAGACGGGTCGACGAAGTGCCGGACCGGCGCGCGCCGGAGCGTCGCGCGGGACCGCAGGTGCGGCGCCCACGCCGGCAGATGCTCCACCACTCATGAGCCGCTCCAGGGCGTCGAGGTCGCGGCAGGTAGCGCATCGGCGGATCCGGCGTACAGGTTCGAGATGACCCTACCTTGGCGACAGGTGCGCGGGCAACTCCAACGGGTGATTCGGCGAGAGTTCAGCGGGTAATTCGGCGAACGTTCAGCGGGTGATTCGGCGAATTTTCGTCCAGGCGTGGCGCCGGTGATGACGCGGCGGCGCCTGATGGCCGGATGCTGCTGCGGCGCGCTGACCGACCTGCCGTGGGGCGGGCGAGAAACGGCGCCGCCCGCCATCGGGGTAGGATCACGCTCGCGGGGAGACGCCCGCCGCCCGATGCCCGACCACGGCTACTTCGCCACCCTGATCTGGCAGATCGCCGACCTGCTGCGCGGCCCCTACCGCCCGCCGCAGTACGAGCGCGTGATGCTGCCGATGACCGTGCTCCGCCGCTTCGACTGCGTGCTCGCCCCCACCAAGGCGAAGGTGCTCGCGGAGTACGGGCGGCGCAAGGCGCGGCTGCGGGGCGAGGCCCTCGACCGCCGGCTCGCCGCGGTGGCCGGGCAGCGCTTCCACAACCATTCGTCCCTCGACTTCGAGAAGCTGCAGGGCGACCCCGACCACGTCGCGCAGCACCTGGCCAGCTACGTCCAGGGCTTCTCGGCCAACGTGCGCCGCATCTTCGAGTACTTCGAGTTCGAGGCCGAGATCGAGAAGATGCGGGAGGCGCAGGTCCTCTACCTGGTCGTCTCGCGCTTCCGGTCCGTCGACCTGCACCCCGACACGGTGCCGAACGCGCAGATGGGGCTGATCTTCGAGAACCTGATCCGCCGCTTCAACGAGCTCGCCAACGAGACCGCCGGCGACCACTTCACGCCGCGCGAGGTCATCCGGCTGATGGTCGGCCTGCTGTTCATCGACGACGACGCGCTGCTCGCCACCCCCGGCGCCGTCCGCACCCTGCTCGACCCCGCCTGCGGCACCGGCGGGATGCTGGCCGAGGCCCAGGGCTACCTGCGCGACCACCACCGCGAGGCGGCGCTCTACGTCCACGGCCAGGACTGGAACAAGCGCGCCTTCGCCACCGCCGCCTCCGACATGCTGATGAAGCAGGTGAGCCGCAACGGCGGCGGCGACGCCGTGCGCTTCGGCGACAGCCTCGTCGACGACCGCTTCGCGGGCGAGACCTTCGACTACTTCCTCACCAACCCGCCCTTCGGCGTCGACTGGAAGCGGCAGCGCGACGCGGTCCGGCGCGAGCACGAGCAGCGGGGCTTCGCGGGCCGTTTCGGGGCCGGCCTGCCGCGGGTGAACGACGGCGCGCTCCTCTTCCTGCAGCACATGATCGACAAGTTCGAGCCGCTGTGCCCCGAGAAGCACCGCCACGGCTCGCGGCTCGCCATCGTCTTCAGCGGCTCGCCGCTCTTCACCGGCGGCGCCGGCTCCGGCGAGAGCGGCATCCGCCGCTGGATCATCGAGAACGACTGGCTCGAGGCGATCGTCGCCCTGCCCGAACAGATGTTCTACAACACCGGCATCGGCACCTACGTCTGGATCGTCACCAACCGCAAGGCGGAGCGGCGCCGGGGCCGCATCCAGTTGCTCGACGCCCGCGACCTGTGGACCGCGGGCGGCAGCCCCGACAGCCGCCGCAGCCTCGGCGACAAGCGCCGGCACCTGTCGGCCGCCCAGATCGACGAAATCGTGCGGCTCTACGGCCGCTTCGAGGCCGGCGGCCGTTCGAAGATCTTCGACAACGCCGCCTTCGGCTACACCCGCGTCACCGTCGAGCGCCCGCTCCGCCTGCGCTGGCGGATGACCACCGACGGCAAGGCGCGCTTCCTCGACGCCTGCCCGCTGCTGGCGGGCGACGTCCAGGCCATCGACCAGGCGCTCGGCCGCAAGCCGCTCCGCGACTGGAACGCCGTCCGCGAGCGCATCGCCGGCCTGCTGCGCGCCCGCGGGTCGTTCTGGCGCAAGAGCGAGCACCGGCTGTTCCGCGACGTGTTCACCGTCCGCGACCCCGAGGCCGAGCCGGTCCGGGCCGAGGACGGGGGGAGCGGCTTCGAACCCGACCCGAAGCTGCGCGACTTCGAGAACGTCCCGCTCGCCGACGACGTCGACGCGTACTTCGCGCGCGAGGTCCGCCCCCACGTCCCCGACGCGTGGATGGACCGCGGCAAGGACAAGGCGGGCTGCGAAATCAACTTCAACCGGCACTTCCATACGTACACGCCGCCCCGCCTGCTGGCGGAGATCGACGCGGACCTGAAGCGGGCCGAGGAGGAGATCGTGCGGCTGTTGCGGGAGGTGGCGGGGTGAATAGCTGCCTCGACACGCCGCCCCGCCCGCTGGCGGAGATCGACGCGGACCTGAAGCGGGCGGAGGAGGAGATCGTGCGGCTGCCGCGGGAGGTGGTGGGGTGAGCGCCGCGGTCGACGACGCCCCGGGCGTTGCGCAGGATGGAGATCGTGCGGTTGTTGCGGGAGGTGGTGGGGTGAGCGTGGCCACCGACTCGACTTGGCCGGTGAAGCGTATGCGTTTCCTCACGCGACGTGATCTTTCCGAAGAACGGCAGAAAATTCTGGAAGGAGTCACGCGGGCTACGTTTTTGCCAATGGAGGCCGTCGGGGAACGAGGCGATCTCGACCTTTCGATCACGCGATGCGTCGAAGAGGTTCGGAACGGCTATACGCAGTTTTTCGATGGTGACGTTCTGATAGCCAAGATCACGCCGTGCTTCGAGAACGGTAAGGGGGCCGTCGTCAATGGAACCCGGAACGGAGTCGGCTTCGGCACCACCGAGCTCCACGTGTTGACGCCTACAAGCGAAATAGACGCACGCTTTCTGTACTACACGACGGTCAGTGATCGTTTTCGCAAACTTGGCGAAGCCGCGATGTTCGGGGCCGCCGGCCAGAAACGCGTACCCGAGGAGTTCGTCCGAGAGTACCGAATTCCTGTTCCGCCGCTCGCAAGACAGCGCGCCATCGCCGACTACCTCGGCCGCGAAACGGCGCGGCTGGACGCGCTGGTGGCGGCGAAGGAACGCCTGCTGGCGCTTCTGGCCGAGAAGCGCCGGGCGCTCGTCACCCGCGCCGTCACCCGCGGTCTCGACCCGCGCGTTCCGACGCGGGATTCCGGTGTCCCGTGGCTGGGGGAGATCCCGGCGCACTGGGAGATCTGGAAGATCGGACATGTGGCGTCGGTTGGAAACGGATCGACTCCGAGCCGGAACCGCGCCGCGTACTGGACCGACGGGACGATTCCCTGGCTCAACAGCAGCGCCGTGAACCGGCCGGAAGTCACGGACGCCGATCAGTTCGTGACGGCGCTCGCCGTCCGGCAGTGTCACCTGCCGCTGGTGAAAGCAGGCAGTGTTCTCGTAGCCATTACCGGCCAGGGAAAGACACGTGGTCGAGCGGTCGTGTCGTCGATAGATTCCACTATCAATCAGCACCTCGCATTCATCCGGCCCGACGGCTCCCGGCTGCGGCCGTGGTTTCTCAGGTGGACGCTGTTGGCCGCCTACGATTTCCTCAGAAGCATCAGTGACGACGCCGGTGGAACCAAGGGCGCACTGACGTGCGAAGATGTCGCTGATCTCCGCGTGCCGGTTCCCCCGTCGGACGAACAGGCGGTCATTCTCATCCACATCGCGTCTTTCGTCGAGCGTGTCGATTCGCTTCGGGCAGCGACGAAAGATACTATTTTGCTCATCAAGGAGCGCCGCGCCGCTCTCATCACCGCCGCCGTGATCGGACAAACCGGACATTTGGCAAAGGACACCGGTTGAGTCAGATGAGTGCGAAGAAACTTCGTCAGGACGCAATGCCCGTGGCCGTCGAGGATGGCAACGTGCGTGAACGCGAAAAATCGAAATCCAAGCGCCCGACGGCGGTTTCCCTGTTCAGCGGTTGCGGCGGATCGGACGCGGGGCTTGTCGCCGCCGGTTTCGACGTGGTGTTCGCGAACGACAGCGCGCCATATGCCAGAGAGCTGTACGAGGCCAACCTGCCGGAAACCGATTTCCAATGCAAGGACGTACGGGAAATCCGCTCGTTTCCGAAGGCGGATCTACTGGTTGGTTGTTATCCGTGCCAGGGATTCAGCCAAGGCGGCGCCAGGATATCCAACAGAAAGATAAATTATCTCTACCGGGAATTCGACCGGGCGCTACGGCAAATAAAACCCAGAGCTTTTGCCGTAGAAAACGTCTCCGGGATGCGTCGAAGTGACTTTGCCCATCTTCTGCATAGTCAGATTACGAGATTCCGGATGGCCGGCTATCGGGTCGATCACCAGTTGCTCGACGCCGCAAATTACGGAGTGCCGCAGAAAAGAGCGAGAATCTTCATCGTCGGCGTGCGAAGCGACGTTGACAAACGCTATACGTTTCCTCGCCCCACACATGCTGTTGATGGCAAGGAATGTTTCAGGACCGTAGCTGATGCTCTGGCCGGCTTGCCGGAGTGGCCAGATGGTGAGTTTTTTGACGACAAGTTTCACTGGTACTACATGTCCCGCAACAGGCGCTGTGACTGGTCGGAGCCCAGCAAGACGATTGTCAGCCACCCGCGCCACATGCCGCTTCACCCGATGAGTCCAAAGTTGATACGGGTGCATACTGACAAGTGGATCTGGTCCCGTGAGGATGCGCCCAAACGCCGATTCTCGTACCGCGAAGCCGCGTGCCTCCAGGGCTTCGGCAAGGACATGGTTTTTCCGGAAACCGGATCGATGAGGGCGAAATACAGAGCGATCGGAAATGCGGTTCCGCCGTTGCTGTTCAAGGCCATAGGGGAAGCATTTGGCGACATCTGGTGACCGGCGTTCAGTGACCACGGAGAGCGCTCAATCACCACGGAGAACCAGTTCAGTCAGATTTTCCATGTTCTTCTTCATCTCATTGCCGATGACGGCCTTCTTGGCGTGAAACGCCGTCATCGTCAGGCGCGCGCGATCGAAAAAAAGTCCTCCCTCCCTGCTTGCTTCACGTAAAATGACGTCCGTGACGTGGTGAGGAGTCGCGAAGCTCCTTACCGGATCGACGACTGAAAGCGGATTGAACCATTTCTGAAGTTTTTTCAAGTCAAGATCGCCGTACTTGGTGAGCCAGTCGTTTCCACAGGCGCATTGTCCCAAGACGAAAAGCTGTCCTGTTCGGCGCCGGTCGGGAGCGCTCAACCAGACGACGAAATCACAGCCCTCGTCGCCCTGGTATTGTTCTCCGGGGAGTCCGTCATCCGGTCCCCATATCCATTCTCCGGTTCGCTTTGAAACGGTTCCCATCGCGTCCTTGAACGAGTGTCCTACCTCCTGGTCCCGCGGCCAGCCGGTATGAACGCAATCCGCATGGTCTCCGAAATAAACAGCCACCAGCTTCGCGGCTATGCGTTCAAACAGTCTCGGAAGATCAACGTACTCGCCGGTGGTGAGCGTTGGGGAATTGCAGATGGACAACAGGAAATCGTAAATGCCCGGCGCGTCGCTTGAATGGGAAAGAGTTCCCTCCTTGAGCCTGAACGGGTATGCGTCACCTAACATCTCCACGCGGCGTTCGATCTCTTCATACGTTCCGCCGACAGCGGTATCGTATTTGAGATCTTCCTGTTGCCAGCTTTCCGTGTCGTGTGTGCTGACCTCGAAATCATCCAGGGCTCCGGCCACTCGTTCGTCATAAACACCGGAATCGACGATAGTGGATCCATTCTTCAGAGCAAGAAACTCCGCGTGATCTGCATCTTTTGTGAAGCGCTGCGCTTCATGCCTTCCGCGGTAAAGATCATTCTGTTTCTTCATCTTCGTCGCCGAGTGCGATCACTTGAAGCTTTTTGTCCAGCTCGATCGCCAATTTCCGGACGCGTTTGGAATCCACTAAAAGATCAGTTGCAGTTTCTTGCGGAATGTTTTGTTCCGACAGGCGGGCGATCAAGTCTCGAAGCGTATCGCGTACGTACCCCAGGCCACTGGAGATCCTTTTCTCTATGGGCTGGGCAAGTTCTTCGATTTCACTCAGCTTTTTACCCTGCTCAAGAAGCTGTATCTTTTCCCCACTGGCGAAGATTGCGGCGAATGGACCGAGCTGCCGGGAGTCTTCGATAGCAGCGTTGCGCGCCTTGGACTTGTCGCCGAACATGGACCGAAGCAGAAGTGAGCCTTTGTCGAGATTGTTGTCGTCCACCGGATCCCGCCGTGCGTCTCCGTCAGCCAGCTCCAGAAAATCTCTGACCGTCTTGTACCCGAGCACCGTGTAGATCCAGGAGAATGGGTAATCGGTAACGCTGCCCCTGCCGCGCCGGACGCTGTCCTGTTGGTTGAAGTGTCCCGTTTTGGCAAGCTGCTGAACGAGGTAATATCCCTCGAGCATGCGGTTCACGGTTCTATGTTGATCGCCGATCATTTTCGAGACGTCGCTCACGTCCAATTCATTTTCTTGAACCACTCGTGCGACCCATGCCGCTTTCGCGTATGAATCCCATGGTTGAGCAGAGGCAATGTGCCTTACGCCCAGATATGAAAGAATCGCTTTTTCCTGTTCTTTTTCACCGGTGTCAAAAGTAATTGCTGGAACAGGGTCGATCCGCTGCTGGCCGCGATCTTTCCACAGTTTGGAAAAGTCAGCCGAACGCTTGGCGTGGTTGGATGCCCGCTTGTCTTCGGTTATGATCAGACACGCGGCCAGCCGCCGGTTGCCTTCCACTACGACGGCTTTGCGGGAACCTGTGATCCTTCGGCAGACGAGCGGCTCAGCGTCGAAGTAGCCATTTACAGCCAGTGAACTCAGCACGTCGTTGACGCCGAATTTTTCAACTATATGATCGAGTATCTGTTCCTGGCTGGCGTCCCGGTCTTGAAGACCGAAGCGTGGATTGTTATCGTCGAGCAGTAAATCCTTCAAGTAGATGCGTCTGACCGCGCCGTCAGGCGGCGCTTGCTGATTGGTTGGTTTTTCCATTTAGACCCGCTCCGTGCTCGTGACCGGATGGAAACGTGAGCGAATGCGTTCGGTCAATCCGGCGAGCGAAGAATCGTCGGTTTGACATGCCCAGACGACCTCGACGGCCCATCCCAGATGGGCGAGTTTGCTGCGGCTCTCCGAGTCTCGCGCGGCCGTACGCCGGAGTTTTGGAACCCAATAGGCGCGATTTGATCTCGGCAAGCGCGCGTCGCGGCAGTTTGGATCGGGATGTTGATGCCAGAAACATCCTTGAACCTGCACGACCGTGTTGTACTTCGGAAGCACGATGTCGGGACGGCCGGGAAGAGCGTGACGGTGGAGAGAGTACCGAAACCCTTGCGCATGAAGATATTTGCGGACCGCCATCTCCGGCTTTGTGTCCTTGGCGGTTATTCGCTGCATGTTTCGGGAACGGGCGAGCCGGGACATGCTGTCGGTCACGGTTCGATTGCCACAGTTCAGCGGTTCTCCGCCGCCCCGGGGCGAGCCATGTCCCGCGTATTCGAGGCGTGAGCACTGAACCTTTGAGTCGTCATTCCTGGGCGAGTATGAAGGCGAGGCTGCCGGCGCGTCAAGGGGGGACGCCGGAGATCGGCTAGGCTGGTTGCCGGCGGGGTTCGGGCGCAGCGAAGATCTTGCGCAGATCGAGCCGCATCGGGTTGACTTGGCGCAAGGCCTTCAGAGATATTCATCGGTCATTCGATGTGTTCTGGTGGCTGTGTGTTCACGGCGGAAACTGCATGTTGGCGTTGGTGTGCGGACGATTCGGTGAGTATTTCTTTCGATTCCCTCAACGCGAACCAGCGCCGGGCCGTGTCGTGGAGCGGCGGACCGCTGCTGGTGCTGGCCGGGCCGGGTTCCGGCAAGACACGCGTGCTCGCCGTGCGAGTCGCCCGGATTCTTGAAGAGAGCGACGAAGCGTCGGTGCTGGCGCTGACGTTCACGAACAAGGCCGCCGCCGAGATGCGCGGGCGGGTGGAGCAGCTTCTCGGCCACCGGGCGGACCGCGCCCGCCTGTGCACGTTTCACGCGTTCGCCGCCGACCTGCTCCATCAGCACGGGAATCACGTGGGGCTGCGGCCGGACTTCACGCTCCTCACGCAGGACGAAGATCGACTCGCGATCCTCGACGAGGTCGTAGCTGGTTTGCCCGACGACGAGGCGCCATTGCCGACGGATCGCTGGAGCCTGCTCCGTCTCGTGGATCGCCTGTTCGCAGAATCCTGGGACGGCGGAACCGACGCGCCGATGCTGGTTCGCACGCCGGTATGGCTGCCGCGGTTGCACGAGCGGTACTGCCGGGCGCTCGTCGCCGGCAACTGCCTTGACTTCGGGAGCCTGCTGCATTTCGCGCGTCGGCTTCTGCAGGAGAAGCCGGGGGTCGCGCGCGTCGTGCGCCTCGGTTGGACTCACGTCTGCGTGGACGAATTTCAGGACACCAACAAGGCGCAGTACGATCTGCTCAGGTTGCTTGCGCCCGAAAAGCGGCACGCCCTGTTCGTGGTCGGAGACGACGATCAGATCATCTATCAGTGGAACGGCGCCAGCCCGGAACGGCTCGCGGCGTTGCGGCGCGACTACGATGTGGGCGTGGTGCAGCTTCCGGAGTGTCACCGTTGTCCGGCGCCGATCGTCGCGATCGCCAACCGTCTGATCGTTCACAACGAGCGTCGCACGCCAGACAAGAGCGTTCTGACTTCCGCCGCAGGGACGGCGCACGATGACGACGACGGGGTTCGACACCGGGCCTTTGCGTCGCCGGAGGACGAGGCGGCGTTCCTTCCGCGCGACATCCGGGACCGGCGACTCGACGCGGCGGACTGCGTGGTGCTCGGACGCACGTCGAAGCTGCTGGCGCGCGCGGCCGAGGCGCTGGACGGCGCGGGCGTTCCCGCGTGCCTGATGCGGCGGAAGACCGACTTCGAGTCGCCGGCGGTTCGCGTGCTCGTGGAAGCGCTGCGGCTGGCGAACGCGAGGCACGACCGGGAGGTCCTGCGCAGGCTCTGCGTGGCGTGGAAGGATCTGTCCGGCGCGGCGCTGGAGCCGACAGACGTCACGGCGGCGGCGGCGTTGTCGGGCGGCGACTTCCTGCGGGCCTGGGCGGACGCCGCGGCGGCGCGGCCGGCTGGCCGGTCCGCGGGTGCGCTGGAGCGCCTGCGGACGGATCTGGTGGAGGCGCTGGCGTTTCCGGCCATCGTGAACTGGTTTCTGGAACGCGGTTGGGAAGTCTGGAGCGACGCCGACGCGAAGAAGGATCAGGAACTCGCCGACGAACTGGAGGTCTGGCGCAACCTGCATCACGACGTCGTTCACGAATACGGCAGGAACGTGACCCTGAACGTTTACCTCCAGCAGATGGATCTGGCGTCGAAGGCGCCCATTCCGAAACCGGGCGCCGTGCGCTGCATGACCGTGCACGGGGCGAAGGGACTGGAGTTCCGGCACGTCTACCTGATCGGCATGGCGCAGGAGGTCTTTCCGTCGTTCCAGGCGCTCCGCAAGGGTGCGCACAGCCGCGAGCTGGAGGAAGAGCGCTGGAACTGCTTCGTCGCCATCACGCGCGCCGAGCGGACGCTGACCCTGACCCGCGCCGAGCGGTACTACGGCTATCCGAAGCCGCCATCGCAGTTTCTCGCCGAGATGGGCATCGACGCGGGGACCGGCTGATGAAAAAGTCTTCGGCGCGTCCCACTGGAGTCGGGCGCGGGCAGCATGCAGCAGACCGGACGACCGTCCCATCATACGTGGTGGCCGCTCGCCGAATTCGACATTCTGGGCCGGTGTGCAGTGGAGGCGGCATGAAGACGATTCGCCATCACCGCACGCTGTTCTACTACGACGGTCCTCACGTCTTCGAGGCTCGTGACGTCATGGGGGGGCACTACGTCGCCGTGATGGTGGGTTCCGAGCTTGCCGGAGCCGCCGAAAGCGCAATGCGCGGGCGAGGCGAGCGCTGCCTCGTCGCCGGGGTCGCTCCCGACCGACTTCGGTCGTTCCGTTCCGGCGCCATCGACTTGAGATCGCTCCTGCTCGAATCGGTTCCGGACGAACACTACCTGGCGGCCGTGGACGCGGGCGTCGATCGGCCGTTGCGGCTGGAAAGGTTGCGCACGCCTCTCGCAGACAGCGGGTTGCTTCCCGATCCGGGGTTTCTGCTGCACGACAGACCCGCGGATGATCACGTGCTGCAGGAAGCCCGGGAGAGACACAACCTGGTGATAGAGCTCGTCACGGACCCACCCGAGGCGGCTTCCCGGCATCGCATCCGTGTGAACACTCTCGCTGGCATACTGAATCGTGTTCAGGCGGTGGTTAGGTATGCATACCGAGCTGCAATCGAGACTCGTCACCGCCGTCAGGACGACGACGTGCTGGACGTCGTGGTCCCCGCTTCCGCGGGATCGTTTCAAGTCATTCTGGAGGCGTCCAGTCTGCCCGACTTGTTTGGCGGTAACGATCTGGGAAGAGCCTTGCCGCGTGTCGATCTGCTGTTCGACGACACTCGAAACGTCGATGCGACGCTCGCCGTCGTCAAGGAAAATCGCGGACACCTAGCGGGGGCGTACCTGAAACTGTTGCGCCTTCTGGCGGCGACGGAAACCGGGTTGCGGTATTCCTGGGCCGAACCGGGGTTCGAGCGGCCGATAACCCGTTCGGTGTCGCAGGTCGAGGCGGGATGCCTGGTGGAGGCGTTGTCGACCGTGGACAAGCTGACTACGGAGTCCGTCACCGTGGAGGGAGCGTTGGAACGCTTCAACCGCGGCAGCGGCGCGTGGGGACTGCTTACCGACGAAGGGCGACGGACGGGAAAGATTGCGAGCGACGGCCCGAGCCTGGACGGACTGAAGGTGGGTGGGCGATATCGGTTTCATTGCGACGAAGAAATCGAGGAGCTCGACGTCACCGGCAAGGAATCCCGCACGCTGTACCTGAATCGGCATGAGCCTGGGAACGGCTGATGAACGAGATTCAGCGCAGGGAAAACGTGGCGTCCGGCGTACTGCGACGCCCGTTGCGCGAGCGCTCCGAGGGGCCGGATATTCGGACGTCGGAAATGGACATGAACGCAGCGTGCGGAAACTCCGGCGGTTCGACTCCGGATTGGGACTTCGGTGACGGGAAAGAAGATCCGATCCACAGGATTCACGCCTATCCCGCAAAGTTTCCGGCGTTCATAACCACCAGAGCCCTGCAGTACGCTGAGCGGCAAGGCGTGAAGGTCGATGTCGTCGCGGACGTCTTCTGCGGCTGCGGCACCACCGCGGTGGAGGCGAAACGGGCCGGGAAGAACTTCTGGGGCTGCGACATCAACCCGGTCGCGACGCTGATCGCGCAGGTGAAGACGCGCCACTATCGGGACGGGGCGCTGGCTCGGCGCTTCGCCGACATCCGGAACGAATTCCGGCGCGCGGCGGCCGGTCCAATCGAGCGCGAACGCATCAACGACCGGATCGATCGGATCCGGTACTGGTTCGACGAACGGAACATCGACGACCTGCTTCGGCTTGATCATGCGATCCGCCGTGCGACGCCGACCGGCGGCCCGTACCGGAAATTCTTCCTCTGCGCGTTATCGAACATCCTGAAGGCGACGTCACGCTGGCTGACCAAGTCGATCAAGGCGCAACTCGACCCGCGCAAATCCCCGCGAGGGGTGATGGGGGCGTTCGAGAATCAGGTTGGTCTGATGCGAAAGGCCAACAGCGAGAACCGTTTTCCGACGCCCGGCCCCAGTGTCCGCATCCAGACCCGGGACTTTCTGGCGCCGCGGGGCCCGGCCATCCGCGCCGACCTGATCGTCACCAGCCCGCCGTACGTCACGTCGTACAATTACGCGGACATCCACCAGTTGTCGACGCTGTGGCTGGGCTATGCGTCCGACTATCGCGCCCTGCGCAGAAACATGGTCGGCAACCAGGTCGGCGCAAGGCCGCCCGCGCCTACCGACGTCGAAACGTTCAGCGAGACGGGCAGGACGGCGTATCGCGATCTGCTTGATGTGGACGCCTGCAAGGCGCGGTCCATCGCCCGGTATTTTGTCGACTTGGACAGGGCGGTCGCCAAGTGCTGGCGCATGCTCAGCAAGGGCGGGATGGCGGTGTTCGTGATCGGAAACACGCGGTACAAGGGGGTCCGGATCGACAACAAGGAGCAGTTGGCGCATTGCATGAAACGGGCGAATTTTCAGGAGGTGGAAACCGTCCGGCGCAAGGTGTCGTGGAAGATCATGACGCCGTACCGGGACGCCCGCGGCCGGTTCACCCAGGACGCGAAGCAGCGCCGGGTGTACGGCGAGGAATTCGTCGTCATCGGGAGGCGGCGATGACGACCGAAACGTTGCCGTTCCGTCCGTACGCCCGCTTGCTGACCATGCTCGGCGACCAGTTGATCAAGAACGAGCGGATCGCGCTGGTCGAGCTGATCAAGAACGCGTACGACGCGGACGCCGACCGGGTCGAGGTGCGGTTCGAGGACTTCAATCCCGACATGACGCACAACTCGAATTCCCGGATCGTGGTCGAGGATGACGGCGCCGGCATGACGGCCGACACCGTGCGGCGGGACTGGATGAATCCGGCCGCGCCGACGAAGCACCTCGCCAAGCGGGCGGGACGACGAAAGACGCCGGGCAAGGGAAGAATCATTCAGGGCGAGAAAGGCATCGGCCGGTTCGCGATTCTCAAGCTGGGCAAGTTCGTCACGGTGACGACGCGGCCGCCCGATTCGGAGCTGGAAATCAGGTTGACCTACGACTTCGCACGGTTCGACGACGACTTCGTGTCCGAGAACGACGAGCAGAAAGAGATTTTCCTGGACGAGATCGGAATCGAGTTTTCACAGGTCGTCCCGACGGTGCTGCCGGGCGCGCAGCACGGCGCCGTGATCGAGATTCGGGAGTTGAAGGGAGCCTGGAACGACGGGATCATCGATCAGTTGTGCCGCGACGTCTCCGACCTGACGGACCCGGTGTCGCGGATCACGCACAAGGAAGGTCCCGGCCGCTTCGACATCGAAATATTCCTCAACGGCGAACGTCGATTCGTGGACGCCGATCGGGAGTCGCTGAAGGCGTTGATAGAAGACAAGGCGGTGTTGAAGATAACGGGCGGTTTTCGGCCCTCCGAGACCAGATTCACTTTCAAGGTCAACGACGCCGACGCTGAAATCGGTCTGCAGGACCCGAAGGTTACCGGTCTGTGGGTGTGGCGAGAACGCTTCGGCAGAAAACGCCGTGACGGTGCGGCCGAACAGATGCCGATGGCCTTTCGATCCCGGTCGGACGTCGACGGGAAGAAACGCGCATCGGGCGTGGACGCCGTGTTCGCCTGCGGAGACTTCGCATTCCATTTCTACATCTTCGATTTTTCCAGAGGGATCGGTGGTCGCCACGAACTGAAACAGGCTGAAAAGAACCAGTTGAAAGAGCACCGGATCTATCTGTACCGAGATGACGTGCGGGTGTATCCCTACGGCGATCCGGACGACGACTGGCTGAATATCGACGTGACCCGGGGCACGGGGCGGGCCGGCGATTTTTTCAGCAACGACCAGATTGTCGGCTGGATCGACATCACGCAGGAAGGCAACCCGAAGCTGCGGGACAAGACCAATCGGGAGGGCTTGATCGAAACCGGCGGCGCAGTCAGAGATCTCATCTTCCTGGTGCGGCTCTTTCTGTCTTACGTCAAGCAGCATCCCTATGCGCATCATCAGCAGAAACAGCGCGATCGCAGCGCCGCCCGGTTCATGCGGGATGAGGTGGTCGCGCAGAGCCTGGCGGATTTGCGGCGGGGACTTGAAGAGGCAGGTCAGAAGGCGCAGGTCCGCGACGTCGCGCAGATCGAGGCGGCCTACGAGCGCGAGAAACAGTACCTGTCGCAACGTGCGGAGACCGCGGAGGATCTGGCCGGCGTCGGCCTGTCCGTGGAGATGGCGTCCCACGACATCATGCTGCTGCTTGACCGCGCGCTGCAGATTGGCGGGCGGCTCGCCAAGATGGCGGGAACGGCGGGGAAAGAAGAATTGCGGATGCTGGCGGACATGCTGGTAGGCGTCCTGCAACAGGTCGTGGACGGGATGCGGGACGTTCAGATCCTGTTCAAGTCGTCGCGGCGGCGCCGGAAGGCGCAGAAGATCGAACCGGTGCTCGACAGAATCCACAAGATCTACGAGACTCTCCTGAAGCAGAGGGGCATCCTTTACCGGAAAGTCGCGGCCGGCCGTTCGCCGCTGGCCGCCAACACCACCGACGGGGTGATCATGCAGGTCTTGATCAACCTGTTCGACAACGCCGCCTACTGGCTGGAGACCGTCGATCCGTCGAAGCGGGAGATTCTCGTCACCCTGGATGGAGAGCGGAGTGAACTGATTTTCTCGGACAGCGGCCCCGGCGTCGATCCGGAAGACCTGCCGTACATCTTCGAGCCGTTCTACTCCGCGAAAGGTGAGGAGGGGAGAGGCCTGGGGCTGTACATCGCCCGCCAACTGCTGGAACGGCACGACTATCGCATCGCGACCGTGGAAGATCACCGGAAGGTCCTGCCGGGCGCCAACTTCGTCGTGAGCTTCGTGAAGGAGGACGTCTGATGGACGTCAAGGACCTGTTGTCCGGCATCGCCGTGGTGATCGACGACAGGATCGACGCCGGCGCAGGCGGCGGCGGAGAGAATGAAGACGACGACAGGATTGCCGAGATCGTGCGGCGGCTGGAGCAGGAGTGGGACTTGCCGTGCTACACGACGAGCGCGATGCCGCCGGAAAGCATGTGGCCCGGTCTGCTGCGGGCGGCCAGCTTCATCCTGCTGGACTGGAAGCGGTGGCCGAACGGCGCGGCCGAGTTGGAGCGGCACGGAGTCCAGGAGAACATCCGGTTTCTCGAGCAGGCGAAAGACTACTTCGCGCCGGTCTTCATCTTCACCAAGGAAGATCCGGAAGACGTCAAGGCGGAGTTGCCGGCGTCGATCTACAGCGAAGAGACGGCCGGCAAGAGTTTCGTGTTCATCCAGCGTAAAAAGGAACTGCTGTCCGACGACGCTCTGAACCTGGAGGCCGTTAAACGCTGGATGAGGGGCAACGCATCCGTGTACGCCCTGAAGGCGTGGGATCGAACGTTCCTTGCCGCCAGGAAGGAATTGTTCGGGTCGATGTACGCCAGAAGCGCCGACTGGCCGAAGGTGTTCTGGAGGGCGTACGAAGACGACGGCGTTGATCCGGGATCGTCTCTAACGCATCTGATCAGCGATAACCTTCGGGGACGCATGCGAACAGGATCGTTCGAGGCCGAAGTGTTCGCTGATCAAGGCGCCGACGTCTCCGAGAAGGATCTGCGGGCGCTGATTGCAGAGGTCAGTTTTCAACTACGGAGCACCCTGCCGACGAACGAAATCAGATGCGGTGATCTGTTCAAGGTGTCAACAGATAAATTTCTACTCAACATGCGCCCCGATTGTGACTGTGTTCCGCGAGGAGGAGGGGATGTCGATTTGTACTGCATAGCGGGAAAACGAATGCGGGATGCGGAGCTTGGTGAGCAGTATCAGGAAGGACATTTCAATGAGAGGGTGTGGGAAAGCATCGCCTTTTCCGTGTATAAGGGACGAAGCCTGCGGTTCGACTTCAGAAAGTTCAGCGTTGAAAAATATTCGTTCTTGAGGGAGAAGCATATCGGTCGTTTGCTGCACCCGTATCTGACAAGACTCCAGCAGCGGTACGCCCTGTGTCTTCAACGGCAGGGGCTGCCTCGCATTCCCGAAGGGGCGCTGCCCGGGTAGCATCCCGGTACGAGCGACCGACGTACCGATACTGAGAAGACCAGCCGATGAAGACGCTGTTCCACAGGCTGAAGCTCTCCGGGCTCCTGTCGTTCGGGCCGGAAGGGATCGATCTGCCGATGGAGCGGCTGAACGTGCTGATCGGCCCGAACGGTTCGGGAAAATCCAACCTGCTGGAGGCTGTCTCGTTGCTCCAGTCGGCGCCGCGCGGCATCGGGGAGCCGATCGCGCGAATGGGCGGCGTTCGAGAGTGGATGTGGAAAGGGGAGGAAGCGCCCGATTCGATGATCGTCGACGTCAAGGTCAGCTTCTTGCCGGGACCGATGAGCCGTGCGCCGAGCACGATTTTCCATGAACGCAATGTGCGATCCATAGCCGACATCCCGCCCGGCGGAATGTTGCGGCACTGCTTGACACTGGCGGACCGGGACGGAAAATCCGCCGTGGCCGAGGAGCGGGTCGAACCTTTGGAGACACGGCCGGAAACGCACGACGAGACGGCTTATTATCGGCCTCCAAAGGACGAGAAGGTCGCGGCGGCGTTGCATGCCGCCGTCCAGGAGATTTCAAAATCCGGGAATGCGCCAAGCGGTCCCTTCCCTGCGTTCCTTCACGCTCGTGAAGACGCTTTGGAGTTCGCCGGTTCGTACAGACCCGACGAGTCGCTGCTCTCTTTCTTCGCAAGTCCGGGATTTCCAGCATTGTGGCATCTGAAGGAGCAGTACGGCCGCATCCGTCTCTACCGCGACTGGTCGTTCGGGCCGGATGCGAAGTTACGCCGGCCGTGCAGCGCGCATGCGCGGAGCGATTTCCTCGACGAGGGCGGAGAGAACCTGCCGCTCGTGCTCTCGCATCTGCACGGTGCGCACAAGCAGAGGCTTCTGGAAGCCGTGCGCAAGCTGTTCGAAGGCATCGTCGACTTCCAGTGCCCGGTGACCGGCGGAATGGTGTCGCTGTTCCTGGAAGAGTCCGGCAACCGCTCGATCCCGGCCACGCGCCTGTCGGACGGGACCCTGCGCTACCTCTGCCTGCTGGCCGTCCTGCTGCATCCGGAACCGCCCTCGCTGATCGGCATCGAGGAGCCGGAACTGGGGCTGCACCCGGACCTGCTGCCGACGCTGGCCGACCTGCTGGTCGAAGCGTCCGAGCGCACCCAGTTGATCGTGACGACGCACTCGGACGTGCTCGTGGACGCGTTGACGGATCAGCCGGAGAGCGTCGTGGTCTGCGAGAAGCACGACGGGCGGACGCAGATGCGGCGTCTCGACAAGGCGGATCTCGCCAAGTGGTTGCAGGAGTATCGACTCGGCGACCTCTGGACCTCCGGCGAGCTGGGCGGCAACCGGTGGTGACGATGACGGTGTACATCGAAGGCGGGGGCGACGGTCGGTCCCTTCGCGCCCGTTTCCGCGAGGGCTGGAGGCAGTTTCTTCAGTCAGCCGGCGCAGGCAGGGTGAAGATAGTGCGGAGCGGCGGGCGCGAGCAGACTTTCCAGCGTTTCGCCGCCGCCGTGACGGCTGTCGGTCCTCGCGCGGCGATACTTCTGCTGGTTGACAGCGAGGGGCCGGTGGCGGAGGGACGTGCGGTCTGGGAGCACCTCGGCGTCCGTGACCGTTGGACACGTCCCGACGGCGCGGACGACGATCAGGCGTTCCTGATGGTGCAGGTCATGGAGACGTGGTTTCTCGCCGACCGTCACGCCTTGCAGAAGTACTTCGGCGCCGGGTTCCGGTAGAACGCCATCCGGGACTGGCCGGCTCCGGAGGACGTTCCGAAGGCGACGGTCCTGGAGGCGCTCGACCGCGCAACCGCTTCCTGCAGCAGGCGTTACGTCAAGGGTAGAGCGTCGTTCGAACTGCTGGCGCGGATCGACCCGGCGCGCGTCGAGGCGGCCTGCCCGCACGCCCGGGTGTTTCTGGATCGGTTGAGGGCGTCATGACGAAACGGAAAGAACACGACGAGAACCCCCCGCCGCCGGCCCCGGACGCCCCGAATTCTTTCGATTTCTGGACGTCGCCGACCCTGGACGAACTGGCGAAGGCGCAGAACGTCGGCCCGCTGGACGTGCGCGCGATCTTCGGCAAGTGGCCGGGAGACGAGGACGACGGCTTCGAGGCGGACATCGACGAACTGCGACACCCCGGGGGCACGGCGGACGACGGGTGATGGCCCGGGGTCTCCGCACGGTCTCCGCACCTCGCCACGGGGCTGGCATGAAGCGCCGATTTCCCGTGCCCCTGACTTTCGCATATCGATGTGCGATATTCTCGGACATCGTGATTCGGAGCTTCCGCTGTGGGGAGACGGAGCGGCTGGCCCGCGGTCATCGGGTGCGGCGGTTCGTCGGTTTCGAGCGGGTCGCCCAACGGAAGCTCGCTCAACTGGACGCCGCCGCGACGCTCGACTTTCTTCGCGCGCCGCCGGGGAATCGGCTCGAGGCGTTGCGAGGAGACCGATCGGGTTCGTACAGCATCCGGATCAACGACCGGTGGCGGCTCTGTTTCCGCTTTGCGGATGGCAATGCCTACCAGCCCGTGGCGGAGGTCCCCGCTGCATTCGAGCGGCGATGCATCCCGCCTGACGGCGTTGTTCGTCGGTTGCGTATGCCCAATATGCGCCCTCCTCACGCCTTGTCAGCCGGGCGCCTCACCGCTCTCGGTGCGACGCGGGGTTCCACCACGGGCTGCTACGATGCCGAGATCGTCGATTACCACTGATCGGGGGGAACTGCCGATGACTCGACTGGAGCCGGTGCACCCGGGCGAGATCCTGAAGCACGACTTCATGGAGCCGCTGGCGCTGTCGTCCACCGCGCTGGCGAAGGCGATCGGCGTCACGCCGGCGCGGATCAACGAGATCGTGCGCCGCCGCCGCGGCGTCACCGCGGAGACGGCGCTGCGTCTCGCCCGGTACTTCAACACCGACGCCCAGAGCTGGATGAATCTTCAGGGGCGGTACGAACTCGCCCTCGCGGAGCGGGAGGCGGCTGGCGCCTTGGACGCCATCCGTCCGCGGGAAGTGGCCTGACGTGAAGCCGACCGGCGAAGCGGCCTTCGAAACGGTCATCGAGGCGCATCTGCTGGCGCACGGCTGCGTCGCCGTGCCCGGCGCCGGCTTCGACCGCGAGCGGGCCGTCTTTCCCGACACCGCGCTCGCGTTCGTCCGCGAGACGCAGCCGAAGGAGTGGGGCCGGCTCGAAGCGCTGCTGGGCGCGGGCGCCGGCGCGCAGGCGCTGGCCGACCTGTGCAAGTGGATGGATGCGCACGGCGCGCTGGCGACGCTGCGCCACGGCTTCAAGTGCCACGGCCGGACGTTGCGCATCGCCTTCTTCCGCCCCGCCCACGGGCTGAACCCGGAGCTCGACGCGCGCTACGCCGCCAACCGGGTCGGCGTCACCCGGCAGTTGCGCTTCTCGCCCCGCTCGGAGCAGTCGCTCGACGTGGTGCTGAGCGTCAACGGCGTGCCGGTCGTCACGGTCGAGCTGAAGAACCCGCTGACCGGGCAGACCGTCGAGGACGCGCGCCGGCAGTACCGGCGCGACCGCGACCCCCGCGAGCCGATCTTCGCGTTCAAGCGGCGGACGCTCGTGCACTTCGCCGCCGACACCGAGTCGGTGGCGATGACCACCCGGCTCGCCGGCGCCGCGACGCGCTTCCTGCCGTTCGACCAGGGCCGCGGCGGGGGCGCCGGCAACCCGCCCGACCCGGCGGGGCGCGGCTACCGCACGGCGTACCTGTGGGAGGAGGTCCTCGCGCGCGACAGCCTGCTCGACCTGCTGGCGCGGTTCCTCCACCTGCAGACCGTCGAGAAGCGCGACGACCGCGGCCGGCGGGCGCCGGTCGAGACGATGATCTTCCCCCGCCACCACCAGTTGCAGGCGGTGCGCCTGCTCGCGGAGACGGCGCGGCGGGAAGGCGTCGGGCGCAACGCCCTCGTCGAGCACTCCGCGGGCAGCGGCAAGAGCAACACCATCGCGTGGCTCGCGCACCGCCTCGCGTCGCTGCACGACGCCGGGGACCGCCGCGTCTTCGACACCGTCGTCGTGGTGACCGACCGCGTGGTGCTCGACCAGCAGCTCCAGGACGCCATCCACCAGTTCGAGCACAAGCGCGGCGTGGTGCGGAAGATCGACGGCGGGTCGCGGCAGCTCGCCGAGGCGCTGGAGCAGGCGGTCCCCATCGTGGTCACGACGCTCCAGAAGTTCCCCTTCGTCTCCCGGCAGTTGCTCCGGCTGGCCGAGGAGCGGGGCGCGGAGGGAACCGGCGTGCTGCCGACCCGCCGCTGCGCCGTGGTCGTCGACGAGGCGCACAGCTCGCAGGGGGGCGAGGCGGCGACCGAGTTGAAGGCGCTGCTCGGCGGCGAGGCGTTGCGCGCCGAGGCGCAGCGGGGCGCGGCCGAGGAGGGCCGCGGCGACCTGGAGGAGCTGTTCGTCGCCCTGGCGAAGCGGGGCCGGCAGGCGAACCTGAGCTTCTTCGCCTTCACGGCGACGCCCAAGCACCGGACGCTGAAGGTGTTCGGCCGCGGCGGGCGGCCCGCGCACCGCTACACGATGCGGCAGGCGATCGAGGAAGGGTTCATCCTCGACGTGCTGAAGCACTACACGTCGTACGCCGCCTACTACCGGCTCCTGAAGGCGTGCGCCGACGACCCGCACGTGGAGCGGAAGAAGGCGGCCCGTGCGCTCGCGCGCTTCCTGCGGCTGCATCCGCACAACGTCGCGCAGAAGACGGAAGTGATGGTCGAGCACTTCCAGGCGGTCACCCGCCACCGGATCGGCGGGCGCGCCAAGGCGATGGTGGTCACCGGCTCGCGTCTCGAGGCGGTCCGCTACAAGCAGAGCTTCGACCGTTACGTCCGCAGGAAGGGCTACGCCATCCGCTCGCTGGTGGCGTTCTCGGGCGCGGTGGAGGACGACCAACTGCCGGGCGTCACGTACACCGAAGAGCAGATGAACGACGGCGTCCGCGAGAAGGAGCTGCCGGAGCGCTTCGCCGCCCCGGACCACCACGTGCTGCTCGTCGCCGAGAAGTACCAGACCGGCTTCGACCAGCCGCTGCTGCACACGATGTACGTCGACAAGCGGCTGGCCGGCATCCAGGCCGTGCAGACCCTCTCGCGCCTCAACCGCGTCCACCCGCTGAAGGAGGACACCTTCGTCCTCGACTTCGTCAACGACCGCGAGGAGATCCGCGAGGCGTTCAAGACGTACTACGAGGGCGCCGCGCTGGGCGAGGAGGTCGATCCGGCGCGGATGTACGTCGTCAAGGGCGAGCTCGACGCCTCGGGCGTCTATCTCGACGAGGAGGTCGAGCGCTTCTGCGCGGCGTACTTCAAGCCGGTGCGGCGGCAGAGCGCGGCGGACCACCGGGCCATGAACGCGGCGCTCGACCCGGCCGCCGCCCGGTTCGCGGCGCGGCTCGACGAGGACGAGGAAGCGGCGGAAGTCTGGCGCGGCAAGGCGCAGGCGTTCCGCAACCTCTACGCGTTCCTGAGCCAGGTGATTCCCTACCAGGATTCGGACCTCGAGCGCCTGTACGTCTATCTCCGCCACCTGTCGGCGAAGCTGCCGCGCCGGCGGTCCGGCCCCGCCTACCGCTTCGACGACGAGGTGCGGCTGGAGTACTACCGCCTGCAGAAGATCGGCGAGGGGTCGATTCCGCTCGCCGAGGGCGATGCGCAGGCGCTGGACGGGCCGACCGAGGTGGGCAGCGGCGCCGCCCGCGCCGAGGAGGTCCCCCTCTCGCGGCTCATCGACGTCGTCAACGAACGCTTCGGCGCCGACTTCACCGAGGCCGACCAGCTCTTCTTCGATCAGGTCGTCGAGGCCGCGGTCTCCGACGGCGAGCTGCGCCGCACCGCCGCGGTCAACCCCGAGGCCCGGTTCGGACTGGTGTTCCGGCAGTTGATCGAGCGCCTGTTCGTCGAACGGATGGACCAGAACGAGGAGATCTTCGTCCGCTTCATGAACGATCCGGCGTTCCAGGGCGTCGTCACCGAGTGGATGGCGTCGGAGGCGTACCGGCGGCTCCAGGCGGCGGGGACGGACGCGGCCGGCGCGGACGCGGCGGTCGAGGGCGCCGGCGGCCTGCGGCTGGTTGAAGGCCGGCCGGAAGAGCGTTACGTCAGTTGCGTTCCGCTCGTGCCGCTCGCGGCGGCGGCCGGAGCGTTCAGCAGCCCGCAGGACGCGGGCGCGCAGCACGACTGGCAATGGGTCGCGGCCCATCCGAAGCATCGCCCGCGGCCGGGCATGTTCGTCGCGCAGGTGGCGGGGAAATCGATGGAGCCGGTCGTTCCGGACGGCGCGTACGGCCTGTTCCGCGCCCCGGTCGAAGGCGCGCGGCAGGGGAAGATCGTGTTGGCGCAGCTTCGCGGCGCATCCGATCCGGAGACCGGCGCGCGCTACACGGTCAAGCGGTACGAGAGCGAGAAACGCCCCGGCGGCGGCTCCTGGCGGCACGCGGAGATCACGCTCAAGCCGATCAATCCGGCGTTCGAGCCGATCGTCCTGACGGCGGCGGACGAGGGCGCGTGCGACGTCGTGGCGGAGCTGGTCGACGTAATGCCGGACGGCTGACGCCGCGCGCCGTGCTGCGGAGGCGTCAACGCTGCGTCGCCGCGGCGCCGGCCGGGGCGGCGCGGGCGAGCGCCTCTTCGTAGAACGCCTCGTAGCGCGGGACGACCTCCTCGGCGCAGAACCGTTCGTGGACCGCCCGCAGCCCGCCGCGCGCGATCCGGCGGTGCAGCGCCGCGTCGGACAGCAGCTTCACGGCGCTCGCCGCCATGCCGTCCACGTCGTCCGGATCGTGCAGGAATCCCGATTCGCCGTCCGAGATCACTTCCGGCAGCCCGCCGACGCGCGACGCCACCACCGGCGTTTCGCACGCCATCGCCTCCAGCGCCGCGACTCCGAAGCTCTCCTGCGCCGACGGCAGCAGCAGCAGGTCGGCGATAGACAGCAGCGGCACGACGAGCTCCTGCTCGCCCAGCGGCTCGACGTCAGCCGCCATCCCGGCGTCGCGCGCACGGCGGCAGGCGGCCGACAGGTCGGGACCGTCGCCCACCAGCAGCAGCCGGGCCGGCATCCGCTCGCGGATGCGGCGGAAGACGTCGACGACGGTTTCGACCCGCTTCACCGGCCGGAAGTTCGAGACGTGGATCACCAGCTTCGTCCCGGGGTCGCCGCCGCGATAGCGCGCCAGCAGGCGCTGGTCCACCGCCCGCCGGTGATACTGGCAGTCGAGGAAGTTCGGGATGACCCGGATGTCGGCGCGCACCGGCAGTTGACGGTAGGTGGCGGCGCGCAGGCTCTCGGAGACCGCGGTGACGCCGTCCGACTGGTCGATGGAGAAGGCGGCGGTCTCCAGGTACGACGCGTCGCTGCCGATCAGGGTGACGTCGGTGCCGTGCAGCGTGGTGATGACGCGCGGGACGCGGACGCCGGCCGACGCGGCCAGGATCTGCCGGGCGAGGTAGGCCGCCGTCGCGTGGGGGATCGCGTAATGCGCGTGCACGACGTCGAGCCGCGACTGGCGCGCCACCTCCACGATCTTGTTGGCGAGCGACAGGAGGTACTGCGGCTCGCGGAAGAGCGGGTAGCCGGGCGTCCGGACGGCGTGGAACGCCAGCCCCGCCTGGAAGTCGCCGAGCCGCACCGGAGGATCGCTGCTGACGAGGCGGACTTCGTGCCCGCGGCGCGCCAGCACCTTGGCGAGCTCCGTCGCCACGATGCCGCTGCCGCCGACCGACGCGTAGCAAACGATCCCTATGTTCACTACGTGGCGCCGAACGTCAGCCAGGTCTCCTTCAAGCCGGTCTGGCCGACGCCGGGCTTCGTCCAGTCGCAGACGCCGTCGGGGAAGATGCTGCGGAGCCGGTCGAGCTCGGCGTCGGTTAACCCGGCCGCGTAGTCGGCCGGGTCCACCGGCTTGAGCCGGCACTTGACGACGTCGCTCGCGAGCGGGGCGCCGGCCACCTCGCGCGGCGACGGCGGCGCCGGGTAGAGCTCCGCGCACCGCCCGCCGTCGCGGACCTGCGGCTCGGTCATCTTCACCGGCTCCGCGTCGCGCGACCAGCAGGCGTCGGTCAGGTCGGCCGGTTTCGCGCGGGCGACCTTGTCGGCCGGCGGATCGCTCGACGCGTCGGCCGCCAGGTTGTCGAGCCACCAGTCCATCTGCCGCAGCGCCTCCCGCAGCACGGGACTCCTGCTGCTGTACAGCCCGTGCCGCTCGTCCTCGACCAGCATGACGTGGTTGTCGGTCCGGCCGTTCGCCTTCCGCAGCCGTTCGCGCATCGAGAACGAGTGGTAGCGCGTGTGCACGTCGCCGTTTTCGCGGTCGTCGCTGTAGGCGCGGTAGTCGATGATCGGCGTGGCCGCGAGGCCGCCGCCCCCGCTGGTCAGCCGGCCGGTCTCGTACGCGATCCGGATCGCCTGCGGGTCGGCCTCGGTGCGATCGGGGTGGAAGCGGCCGTCGCCGTCGTACCCGCCGATCCCCTCGTTCAGATCGAGGAACTGCGTTGCGGTGATCACGCCGTCCTCGAGCGCCTGCAACCCGTACTGCACGCCGACGTTGTCGAGCGGCCGGCGGGCGAACCCGGTCTCGGGATCCCGCCCGTAGACGTTCACGTAATGCTCGTAGACGTCGCAGCGCGCGCCGGTCGGGTTGTCGGCCGGGTGGTACCGGAGCGCCTCGGGCAGGACGTCGGGGCAGAACTCGCCGACGGTGATCCGGCCGGCGTTGATCGACACGTTCGGCATCGTGGCCAGCACGAGGAAGCCGGCGACGGCGCGCTGCTGCTCCTCGGTGAACGCGCCGGCCCCCGCGTGCGCGAAGTAATGGTTCAGCAGCCGGGCGTCGGTGATCATCGGGATCGTGCCGAACCCGACGTCCGGGAAGCTGCACCCGGGGATGATGCCGTCGAGCAGTCCCGGGTAGTTGTCGGCGATCTGGTGGTTCTGGTAGGCGCCGCCCGAGCAGCCCCAGCCGATCGTGTGGCGGGGCGCGCCGTACGCCTCGACGAACCGCTCCTTCACCATCATCATCGTCTCGGCGGCGAGCAGGTCGTTGCAGTTGTTGGCGTAGACGTTCAGGCTCGACGAAGCGACGGCGTACCCCCGGCTCAGCATCGCGTCGTCCGTCACCCCGCCGGTGCGCGCCCCCTGCCGGAACCAGCCGTTCACGCAGCCGCCTCCGAAGGTGTAGACGAGCCGCCCGTTCCACCCGGCGGGCGGCGTCCACGGGTCCGGCTCGGCCTCGGACGCCGGGTCGTGCAGCATCGCGATCTGGTACACCGCCCGGTTGATCGCGCCGGTCTCGATCCGGACGACGTACGGCGCGTCCGCGCCGGTCGACGTGGTGGTGGACGCGAGGTCGTCGGGGCGGGCGCGGGGATCGGCCAGCGGCTTCAGCTCGCCGTCCGCGGTCGAGCGGTAGGCGTAATCGACGCGGCGCTCGATGGAGCACGCGTCGTCGAGCGGCGGCCCCAGCGTCTCGCCCGACACCAGCTCGAACGCCTCGGTCTCGCAGACGAACGGCTGCTCGTGCGGGCCGGAGAACACCGGCCCTTCGACCGGATGGTTCACCACCGGCAGCGTGGCCCGCACGGCGCCGCCGGCGTCCGTCACGGCCAGCTCGCCGGCGTCCGACAGACCGTCGACCAGGCCGATCAGCGCGCCCGTCGGGTCGGCGCGGAAGGCGCCGGTGACGTCCTCTCCGTTCCGGGTCACCCGCAGCGCCGACAGGTCTGCGCCCGGCGGCGCGGCGACGCCGACCAGGGCGTCGCCGCCGGTCACCATGCCGGGCCGGCCGGACAGCACGCGGATTTCGTAGACTCCGTCCGCCGCGTCGTCGCCGCGCACGAGGCACGCCCCGATCCCGCCCGCCACCGCCGCGGCCAGCAGGCCGCGCACCGCCCAACCGGCCGCCGCCTCGCACCCGCTTCCCGCCGGGCAGACTGACAACATGGCCTCCAGTCCCTCCTGGGCTGCTGCGCCCCGCTTGCCGACACGCCGGCGACCGCGTCACGCCGCAGGCGCGCGGGGTGGCTCCTCAGTTAGTCAGGCGCCGAGTTCACCGCGCCGGCTCGGTCGGGTCGCTGCCGTCGAGCGGCGCCCCGGTGCCGGACGACCCGGCGAACAGCTTCGTCCCGTCCGGCAGCGTCACGTCCCGGCCGTTCGCCCGCAACCCGCCGTCGAGCGCCTGGTATCCCTCGATCAGCACCTCAGTCCCCGGCGCCACGGAATCCTTCCGCCAGCCGCGCCGCACCAACGCCCCCGGCGGTCCCGCCTCGACCATCCAGCTTTCGACCGTGCCGTCGTCCTTCGTCACGTCGACGTGCATCCACGAATGCGGGTTGATCCACTCCATCCTGGTGATCGTCCCCCGCAGCCGCACCGGCTTCGTCGCATCGAACTCCGCCGAAAACGCGTGGTGCGCCACCGCCGGCGCCGCTCCCGCCAGCAGCGCCGCCCCCATCAGACTCGCGATAGTCGTTCGCATCGGACCTTGCCTCCTGGATGGTTCGACTTACTTCGATTCCTTCGCGCGCGCGCCGCTCAGCATGTTGAACATGCCGTAGTTCCCCTCGTGGCACGCGTACTCGACCAGCTCGTACTGGCTGTCGTCCTTCTTCATCGGCAGCATGCCGGTCCACGGCCGGGTCCAGACCGACGGGTCGTCGATGGTGAATTCGTACTCGATCGTGTCGTCGCTGACGCGCGTGAACCGTTCGGTCAGCCGCATGTTCCGGCTGGCCCCGTGGAACGGGTCGGGCCTGCCGTTGAAGTTGGCGACCTCCACCACCAGGGCGTCGCCCTCCCACCGGCCGACCGGGTCGCCCAGCCAGAGGGTCAGGTTCTCGCCGACGTGCTCGCGGCCGTCGGTCGGGATGATCCGCGTCTCGTGGATCATCTCCTTCGTGACGGCGACGTACCCCGGCCCCTGCACGATCTGCACGCCGTTGTTGTAGCCGTTCGGGACCATCAGGGCCGGCACGCCGCGCGTGATGCACCGCTCCCACGAGCCGAGGTCTTCCGGGTTCTCGGCGGCGAGCTCGGCGGCCAGCCGCGTCTCGAGCTCGACCGGCACGCGCTCGCGCGCCTCGGGCGTCATCGGCGGCAGCTTGCCGTCCGGCGGGTCGACGATCACCGCCACCTGGGTCGAAGGCGTCGTCTTCACGAACCCGAGCGCCGTGTCGCGCCACTCCCGGTCGTATCCCCAGATGCCGCGGAGCGTCGCCCGTTCGCGCCGGGCGAGCGCCTCTTCCTCGGTCAGCTCGGTCTTCCCCGCATCCTCGTCGGCGCGCTCGAACGGGATGCCGTGCGCGTCGTTGAGCGTCCAGATCCCTTGCAGGTCGGGCTCGCCCCACGAGGTGCGAGGCGCCGTGTAAGCGCCCGATCCCGACTCGCCGCCCGACGCCGACTGCCCGGCGACGACGGCCGGGACGAGCGCCGCGGCGGCAAAGACGACGACTGCGTATCGACCTGCCATGCTCACCCTCCTGACTCCCGGCCGGGCCGTCACGGCTGCACGACCTCGACCCGGACCTTTTCCGGACTGATCACGAACCCGTACTTCGCCACCGTGCGGCCCTCGCGAATCTCTCCCTGGATTTCGGCGCCCTTCTCCCCGAGCTCGCGCATCGCCGCCTCGATGTCGGGAAACGCCCAGCCGAGGTGATCGATCGCCCGCCCTTCGGTCGCCGCGGGTGGATTCTCCTGCTCGGAGACGAACAGCCAGAGCGTATCGTACAGCAGCCCGTTCAGCCGCCCCTTCAGGCTGGCGCGCTCCCCGCCGAACATCTTTTCATACCAGTCGAGCGCCGCCGCCGGGTCGGCCGAGCTGAGGTGGATGTGATGGAAGCCGAGATGCTCCGGGTCCTCGACCAGCTCGATCCGGGTTCCCCACGGGTCGAAGACGAACGCTATCTTGAACAGCCCGGGGACGTCGCGGAGGGTCGACCCGTCGTCGAACCGCTGGAGCCGCACGCCGAGGCCCCCGACGCCGACCTGCTCGAGCTCCGCCATCTTGGCGGTCAGGTCGGCGTACGAGAGGCCGATGTGGTTGACGCCGGTGCCGACGCTCCCTCCCATCGCCGGCCGCGACAGGAACGCCAGAATCACCGACCCGTAGCGGCAGGCGTTGTCGCGGCTCGGGATCGGCTCGCAGTCGAGGTGCTCCACGTACCACCGCGCCGCCTCCGACGCGTTCGGCGACAGGATGTGCACGTGGTGGTAGTCGACCGCGCGCGCGGCGCCGGGCAGGGCGAGCGACAGCGCGGCCAGCAGCGCGGGCGCGAGAAGTTGACGGTGCATGGCGCCGGACCTCCGTTTCGGAACGCGGGCTGTCAGGGTTCGCGCGGCTCCCGCCGCAGGTGTCCGTAGAGCAGCTCCTCCGAGAACTCCACGCACTTGAACTCCAGGAGCCGCGCATTCTCCTCCAGGCGGCGGTAGAGCGGCAGCCGGATCGTCCAGGGCCGCGTGTACACGTTCTCGTCCTCCAGCGTCGCCTCGTACGTCAGGGCGTTCGGGCTGATCGGGGTGTACCGCTCCTGCACCCGCAACGCCTCGCTGTGGAAGTTGCCGGCGCGGTCGAGCCAAGCCTGGCCGTTGAACCCCTCGACGTCGACCACCAGCGTCTCGCCGTCCCAGCGGCCGTGCGACCGCCCCATCCACGAGTCGATCGGAGGCGGCTCGGGTTCGTCCTTGTCCATGTGGATCGTGCGGACCGCCTCCGCGTAGCCGTAGGCGATCAGGATCTTGTTCGCGCCCTGCACGATCTGGAGCGGATAGGGCATGTAGGTGGCGCGCGGCACGCCCGGCAGGTAGCACTTCGCCTCGGGATCCTCCGTCAGGCGGCTGTCGAAGTTCTCCTGCTTCTGCTTCAGCGCCCAGTCCTGGTACGGGATCTCGCCCCCCACCACGATCCCCTGGCCGGGCGGGACCGCCCCGATGGCCCCCCCCACGGGGAGGCCGGGGTAGGCCGGATGGTCCTGGAGGTCCCAGTGGGCCGTGCCGATCGCCTGCCAGAGCCCGTTCAGGTCCGGATGGCCGTCGGCGGTGCGCTCCGCCCGGTAGGTGGACGACTGGCCGGCGGCCTCGCTCCCGGCCAGCAAGAGGATCGCGCCGGCCGCCGCCAGCGCCGCGCCGCCATGCCGTTTTCGCATCTGATTGCGATCTCCTTTCGCTCCGCGTCCGCCGCCGCGGTCCCACTTGCCGGGCCGCCGGATGTAGACTGGACGGATGGCAAGCTCTTTCCGCGCGCATCTCCCAGCCCTCGGCGCCGTCCTCCTGATCGCCGTCGCCGCTCCGGCGCCGGCCCAGCCGCCGTCGCTGGTCGAAGCGGCGCGCGCGGAGCAGGCGCGTCGAGCGTCCATTGCCGAGAAATCAAGAGTCTATACCAACGACGACCTCGACGGCGGCCCCCGCCTGACCACCGCCGTCGCGCCGCCGACGGACGTCGAAGCGGCGCCGGCGGACGGATCGAAACCGGCGGACGAGGCGGGCGCCGCCACTGCGCCCGGCCCGGGCGCGGCGGCGCGGGATGCAGCCCACTGGCGCAGGCGGCTCACGGCCGCGGTGGAGGCCAGGCGGCGGGCCGAGCTGGTGGCGGCGGCGCTCCAGAACCGCGTGGACGGATTGCTGGCCGAGTTCACGGCGCGGGACGATCCGGCCCAGCGCGCGCGGATCGAGCAGGACCGCCGGGACGCCCTGTCCGAGCTGGAGCGCGCGAAGGCCGAGATCGACCGGCTCGCGCAGGAGGCCGCCGACGTCCGGGAAGAGGCCCGCCGCGCCGGCGTCCCGCCCGGCTGGCTGCGGTGATTGCGTGCCCGGGGAGCGCGTTCTCCCGCGCGCCGTGCTCTTCATTGACAAAAGACGTCCAGACGTCTTAGATTCGATACGTGTCCGCGAGCCGACACCGAAGGCCGCCTGGCGAGGTGCGCGACGCGGTCATGAAGACTTTGCAGGCGCATCCCTCCGGAGCGTCGGTCGGGAAGATCGCGGCCGGCGTCCGGCGCTTGGCCGGTGACGTCCCGGAATCCAGTATTCGTTCCTATCTGCGCCTAAATACGCCCCGCCTGTTCGTTCGAGAGAGCCGCGGGCACTACCAGTTGCAGTCGAGCCGGGAGCCGCAAAACGACCGAGGTTCGTCCGGGCACAACTTCAGCACCCGGGCGTTCGGCCGAGCGACCCTGGTGCACGCCGATTGCATGGAATGGCTGCAGCGTCAGGAGCGGAACACGATCCAGGCGGTGGTCACGGACCCGCCGTACGGCCTCGTCGAATATTCGCCGAAAGAACAGCAGAAGCTCCGAAACGGCAGGGGCGGCGTATGGCGCCTGCCGCCGTCGTTCGACGGCGCTCGCCGATCTCCGCTGCCGCGTTTCACCGTGCTTTCTCCGGGCGACTTGCGGAACCTGAGCGACTTCTTTTCCGGCTGGGCCAGGCTGCTGGCGCCGGCGCTGGCGCCCGGGGCGCACGTCGTGATGGCCGCCAACCCCTTGCTCTCGTACGTCGTCGCCGGAGCGCTTGCGGCGGCCGGACTGGAGCGCCGAGGCGAAATCGCCCGACTCGTCATGACGATGCGGGGCGGAGATCGTCCGAAGGGCGCCCACGGCGAGTTTTCCGACGTCACGGTCATGCCGCGCTCGATGTGGGAGCCGTGGCTGGTGTTCCGCAAGCCGCTGGAAGGAAGAGTGCAGGACAACCTGCGCAGGTGGCGCACCGGCGGATTCAGAAGGCCCTCGTCCAACCGGCCGTTCGGAGACGTGATCCGATCGTCGCCGACTCGGAAGGAGGAGCGGGATATGGCGCCCCACCCAAGCCTGAAGCCTCAGCATTTCCTTCGGCCGCTGGTCAGAGGGGTGCTGCCGCTCGGCGAAGGGGTCGTGCTCGACCCGTTCTGCGGATCGGGCTCGACTTTGGCCGCCGCCGAAGCGGTCAGCTACAGGAGCATCGGCATCGAAAGCGATCCCGAATACTTCCGAATGGCCTGCGAGGCGATCCCCAGGTTGACTGCATACCGGCGGGAACAGTCCAGACTCTTTTGATCAAACCTTGTAGACCCAGTTTTTTCTGAGTTTCCTGATTCCCTCTCTATGCAGCGTCGCGGTTCTCGTTCCCAGCTCGCCGCGAGGATTTTTCCTGAAGTCTTCAATACCTACATGTCCCAGATAGATTTCAGTGAATGACATCGGCCTGCGATCTCGTACTGGCTCGGTCGTCGTATCGGTCTCGTAAACGAAAATGCACATCCACTGATCGCGTGCGCCATGAGTATCGACCGCGCCTCCCTTCTTTCTCGTGGACTTGATCTCGATTCCTTCGGAGCCGGCCTGGACGCAATCACTGGGATAGACTCCGGCGACGATCAGATCGGGATGGCCATTGAAGTAACCGTTTTCTGTCAGGCTTCTCGAATGGTTTGCCAGGCTCGACGTCAGCAAATCCGAAATCAATCCTGACATCGCGGCAGGCCGTAGCATCTCTTCGAGTCGTTTCAATCCACGCTCCAGGAGGCTGCTGTTGATGTCGTGGAAGAGATCGTAGACATCCTGCATGGCGAGCTCGAAATCCATCCGCCGGAGCGCGTACGGCAATTCGACGTTGCTATTGAATCCACTTTGGTGCACCGTGTTGGGAGGCATGATCGCAGCTTCTGGCGCCCACCGGGTCGCCAAGCGAGCAAGAATAATTGATCCAGGGGGCGTGTTCCGGTGAGGCGTCCTCGGACAGGTGTTCGGATCGGTTCAGGCGTTGAATCCGTCATCGACATCCCGGCCGGCATCGCCCAGTTTCGTCCGGCGCGGTGCGGAACTGGCGCGGGACGCCAGGGTGTTCACGGGCGCAGCAAGGGACGTCACTCTGTCGCCTCATGGCAGCGCCATGCGCATGCAATCTTCAGCCGGCCGTTGACCAGACCCGTTCGAAGTAGCCCCACAGGTCGAGCGTGAGCACGCCCTGGCCGGCGGGCGTCTCCGGCATCGGTTGGCGGAAGTCGTCGGGCGTCTCGGTCAGCCAGCGCATGACGCCCTGGTGGAGCTCGGGCGAGTACGGGTGGGCGATCTCGTACACGCAGAGGTAGCTGAGCGGCGCGCCGGCAAGCTGCCGGCGGGGGGCGTAGCGGGTCGCGGCGCGGAAGTGCGGCGAGCGGGCCACGTCGATCATGTGGTTGTCGGTGTACCAGGCGTTGTACGCCGCGTCGTGCCCCAGGTCGGTCGGATGCGACAGGACGAGCATGGCGGCCGGCTGCGCCTCGCCCGCGGCGGCCGGCTCGCCGTGGACCGCGAGCCGGGCGTAGACGGCCGAGCCGAGCAGCGAGACGCCTTCGATCGGACCGGGCGCCGGCGGCGGCGGGGCGTCCCGCCGGAGCAGGTGGAGGCCCGCGTAGAACGGCGCCGGGAGCGGCGCGGCCGGCTCCTGCTGATCGCGCAGCGCGAACAGGGCGGCGCCGGCGGCCCCTCCCCCGGCGAGCAGCGCCGCCGACCGCTGCGCGCGGTACCGCGCCAGGGCCGCGTCGCCGGCGGCGGTGAACAGATCGACCAGCAGCGCCGGGTCGTCGGCGCTGCGGCGATCCGCGGCCGCCGCGTCCTGCGCGAGCGGGCCGTCGCCGACCGGTTCGCCGGCGCGGCCCGCGCCCGCGGCTGACGCCGCCGGCGCCGCCGCGGGCGGCGCGCGCTTGCCCGAATACTCCAGCATCTGCTGCGTGAGATCCTGCGGATACGAGATCACCACGTCGGCGATCGAGCCGTCGGCGGCCGTCACCGCCTCCAGCCGCGGCATCACGAAGCCGGTGTACGACGGCAGGTCGACCCGGGCGACGCGCTCCAGCACCTCGTCGCGCAGCGCCGGATCGAACCGGATGCCGTACGCCTCGAACAGCGCCCGGGCCGCGTCGTAGTCGCCCTCGGACTTGATCCGCTGCACCTCGGCCAGCAGGCGGCCCACGCCCTCGCGGAACGCCCCGGCGTCGGTCACCACGTGGTGCGTCCTGCCGTCGCGCCGCCGCACCTCGACGGCGTCCGTGTTGTCGATCAGCCAGTGGACCACCATCTGCCGGTTGCGCATGTGGTCCTGCTCGAGCTGGCTCCCCTCGCGGACGCGGCGAAGCTGGAGGATGGCGTTCCGGGCGTACGCCTCGTACTCCGCGAGCGCGACGTCCGCATGGTCGGCGGCGTCCACGATCCCGATCTCGACCAGCTTCGGGTCGGCGATGAAGTAGAGGGCGACGAGGTCGGCGCGCGCCTCTTCGAGCGCCGAGTACTGCTCCCGGAGAAACGGCTGCGCGTTGCCCCCGAGATGCTCCGCCAACTGGCCGGAGGCGTGCCCGATCACCTCGTGCATGTTCGTCGTCAGGTCGCCGGCGAACCTGCCCCACCGCTCGGCGCGCGCCGCCTCGGCCTCGTCCCACGTGAATTCCGCGCGGTACGCCGCCGGCTGCGACAGCTCGTACGCCTCGATCACGTTCGACAGCGAGATCGACTTGCTGCCGTGCTGCTCGCGGACGGTCTGATCGTTCGGCAGGTTGATGCCGATCGGCGTGATCGGCCCGGCGTCGCCGACCTCGACGACGACGTCGATCGCGTTGGCGGTGATGCCGCGCACCCCTTCCTTGCGGTAGCGCGGGTCCCACGGCATGCGGTCCTCGAACCACTGCGCGTGCTCGGCCAGCGTCCGGATCGCCTCGGTCTTCGCTTCGTTGGTGTAGTAGACGAGCGCCTCCCACGACCCTTTCGCGCCCCGGGCGTCCATGTACACCTCGGTGAAGCCGTTGATCGTGTCGACGGGCGACGCCTGATCCGCCACCCACGCGACGTCGTAGGCGCGCCGGTCCGCCGGCTCCCCGGTCCGGAGCCAGGTGATCAGCGCCTCGAGCGCGGCGGCCATCGGCTCGGTCGCGAACGGGATGGCGGCCTCCAGATGGCGGACCACCTCGGCGAGCTCCGCCGCGTACCGGCCGCCGCCCTCGATCCGGTACACCTCTTCCTCGAGGCGGCCGGCGCGCTTGACCAGACGCGAGTTGAGCGGATAGCGCTCTTCGAACCCGTCGAGGTCGGCCATCGCGACGCCGTCGTACAGGTTGTTCGCGCTCGACAGCAGCATGTCGTCGCCGGCGGCCGGGGACTTGTTGGTCAGGATCGGGTCGACCGCCGCGTCGAAGAACACCGGCTCCAGCCGGTCGAGCAGCGCGTCGAGCGTCTCGCCGCCGCGGGTCGGGAACCGGGCGCCGGCCGCCTCGGCCGTCCGGGCCGCTTCGCGGAACGCCGCCGGGTCGAGGGCCGGCGTGAACTTGCGCGCCGTCAGGTTGTTGTAAGGCCCGGTGTTGATCCAGAACAGCTTCGTGTAGCGGTGGATCGCCTCCCGCGCCGCCGGGTCGACCCCCTCGGCGTGCGTGAGGATCTCTTCGAGCACCTCCCGCATCTCCAGGTTGTGGGTATGACGCTGGTCGTAGAAGATGTCGCGTCCGGCGAGCGCGGCGTTGTGGAGATGCCAGATCAGGACCTTCTCGCGCAGGTCGAGCGCCGCGAAGCCGTCGGCGTAAAGCTGCGCGACGGCGGCGTCGTCGATCCGCTCCAGCAGGTATCGCCGCTCCGGTGACGCCGGCTCCGCGGCGGCCGTCGGCGGCGCCTCCTCCGGCTCGGGCGGCGGCGCGCACGCGGCGCCCGGGCCCAGGATGACGGCGGCGGCGCAGAACGGGGCAAGGGTTCGAACGGATCGAACGGTTCGCGGGCGCATCGGCAGGCTCCTTCGGCGTCGCGACGCCGGCCACGATAGAATCGGGGCGTGCCGCGATTATACCGGCCCGGCGCCCGCCCCGCAGATCGACGCCGCGCAGCCGTTCCGGCCGTCGTCCTGACCGCCGCGTGGCTCGCGGCGGCGGCGGCCCCGGCCTCCGCGCAGGAGCGCGAGCTGACGCTCGACGCCATCTTCGGTCCGGCCGGGCGCGTCGACTTCGACGGCGACCCGCCCCGCGATCTCGAATGGCTCGACGACCGGCATTACCTGCAGCCGGCGGGCCGGCCCGAGGCGCCGGCCGGGCCGCCCCTCAAGGTGGACGCGGTCTCGGGCGCGAGCGAGCCGCTCTTCGACGCCAAGGCGCTGGCGGCGGCCCTCGCCGCCCTGCCCGGCCTCGACGCGGCGGAGGCCGGCCGGCTGGCCCGCCGCCATCCGCACCTGCTGAACGCCGACCGGACGGCGCTCGTCCTCGACTTCGCGAACGACCTCTACTACTACCCGCTCGGCGGCGCCGCCGCGACCCGCCTGACGCGCACCCCGGAGCCGGAGCAGGAGGTCTCGTTCAGTCCGGACGGCCGGCTCGTCGCGTTCGTCCGCGCGCACGACCTCCACGTGGTCGCCGTGGACCGCGCCGAGGAGCTCGCGCTGACCACCGACGGCGGCCCGGCGGTGCGCAACGGCCTCCTCGACTGGGTCTACCAGGAGGAGATCTACGGCCGGGGCAACTTCCGCGGCTACTGGTGGAGCCCCGACTCCACCCGCATCGCCTTCCTGCGGCTCGACGACTCGCAGGTCCCGGAGTTCACCATCGTCGACCACATCGAGTACCACCCGGAGGTCGAGCGGTGGGCTTACCCGAAGGCGGGCGACCCGAACCCGGCGGTCCGGCTCGGCGTGGTGCGCGCCGCGGGGGGCGACGCCGCCTGGGTCGACCTGGAGCGATACGCGCCGAGCCGGCCGCTGATCGTCGGCGTCGGCTGGACGCCGGACAGCCGGCGCGTCGTCTTCCAGGCGCAGGATCGGGAGCAGACCTGGCTCGACCTCAACGTCGCCGATCCGGCGTCGGGAGAGCCGACGCGGCTGCTGCGCGAGACGACCGAGGCGTGGGTCAACGTGAACGGCCCGCCGATCTGGCTCGCCGACGGGTCGTTCCTCTGGCTGAGCGAGCGCTCCGGCTGGAAGCATCTGTACCGCCACCGGGCCGACGGCGCGCTCGAGCGGCAGGTCACCGCCGGCGAGTGGGAGGTGCGCGAGGTCCACGGGGTCGACGAGCGGGCCGGATGGATCTACTGGTCGGGCACCGAACGCAGCCCCGTCGGGATCGACGTCTACCGCGTGCGGCTCGACGGCTCGGACCTCGCGCGGCTGTCCGAGCGCCCCGGCACGCACCGCGCGCTGTTCAACCCCGGCCTCACCCGGTACCTCGACACCTGGAGCGCGCTCGCCGTCCCGCCCCAGGTGCGGGTCCACGCCGCGGACGGGGCCGAGCAGCGCGTCATCGACGCGAACGAAGCGCACGCGCTGCGGGAGTACCGGCTCTCGACTCCGGAACTCCTCCAGGCGCCGAGCCGCGACGGCTTCGTTATGGAAGCGCTGATGATCAAGCCGCCCGACTTCGACCCGGCGCGGCGCTACCCGGTCTACCAGCACGTCTACGGCGGTCCGCACACGCAGCGCGTCCGCGACCGGTGGAGCGGTTCGACCTACCTGTTCTGGCAGTTTCTCGCTCAGCGCGGCTTCATCGTCTGGGTGCTCGACAACCGGACGGCGAGCGGCAAGGGAGCCGTCTCGGCCTGGCCGGTCTACAGGCGTTTCGGGGCGAGCGAGCTGCGGGACCTCGAAGACGGGCTCGACTGGCTGGCGGACCGGCCGTACGTCGACCCCGGCCGGATCGGGATAGAGGGATGGAGCTACGGCGGCTTCCTGGTCGCCTACGCGCTGACCCACAGCGACCGGTACGCGATGGGGATCGCCGGCGGACCGGTGACCGACTGGCGCGACTACGACACCATCTACACCGAGCGCTACCTGCTGACGCCGCAGAACAATCCGGAAGGGTACCGCCTGAGCGCGCCCCGGCACGCGGCGGCCGACCTCGCCGGCGCGCTCCTCCTCGTGCACGGCACGATGGACGAGAACGTGCACATGCAGAACACGCTCCAGTTCGCCTACGCGCTCCAGCAGGCGGGCAAGCCGTTCGAGATGATGCTCTACCCGCGGTCGCGCCACCGGCTTGGCGGGCCGGACCTCGAGCGCCACCGCCACGAGACGATGCTCGCCTTCGCCGTGAAGCACCTGCGTCCCGACGCCCCCCGCATCAGGTAAGATGGGCGGCGCCATGCTCCTGACGACCACCCCCACGATTGAGGGGCGCCGGATCACGCGGTACTGCGGCGTCGTGACCGGCGAAGCGATTCTCGGCGCCAACATCTTCCGCGACTTCTTCGCGGGCGTGCGGGACATCGTCGGCGGCCGGTCGGCGTCGTACGAGAAGGAGCTCCACCGCGCGCGGGCCATCGCCCTGCAGGAGCTCGAAGATGAGGCCGCCAGGATCGGGGCGAACGCCGTCGTCGGCATCGACCTCGACTACGAGGTGGTCGGACAGGGCGCCAGCATGCTGATGGTCAGCGTCAGCGGGACCGCCGTCGTCACCGAGTAGCGGAAGGCGGCCGGCGGCACAGTTCTCGCATGTAGTTCGCCGTGACCAGCTCGACCCCGGTCCCCGACGGCGAGCCCCCGGCTCCGGGATCGACGGAGCAGCTCGACCGGTTGAAGGCGCTGCTGCGCGAGATGTTCCGTCTCGACCGCGGCGATCTGGACTTCGGCCTGTACCGCATCATGAACCTGAAGGCGGCCGAGGTCGCGGCGTTCCTCGACCGGGACCTGCTGCCGCAGGTGAAGACGAAGCTGAACCTGACCACCGCCGAGGAACGGGCCAGGCTGGAGGAGGATCTGGAAGAGGCGAGTACGGCGGCCTGGAAGCTGGGCCTCGATCCCGATTCGGCCGCTCCGCCCGCGATCGTCGAGCTGAACCGGCGGCTCGCCGAGATGAAGAAGGACGCGGACGCCGAGGCCGACGTCTACAACCACCTCGCCAACTTCTTCGCCCGCTACTACAGCGACGGCGACTTCGTCTCGCAGCGCCGCTATGCGGGCGGCGGCCGGTCCGCCTACCTCCTCCCCTACGACGGCGAGGAAGTGAAGCTCCACTGGGCGAACGCCGACCAGTACTACGTCAAGACGACGGAGAACTACGCCGCCTACGTCTTCACCGTCGACGCCGGCGGCGGTCCGCGGCGCGTCCGGTTCGAGATCGCGGCGGCCGACAACGAGAAGGACAACGTCAAGGAGGCGAACGGCCGGCGGCGCCGCTTCGTGCTCGCCGGCGGCCGGCGCGCCGTCGCCGTCGAGGAGAACGATCTGGTCGTCCGCTTCGCGCACCGGCCGCTGACGGAAGGCGAAAGGAAGCGCTGGCCGGGGAACGGCGGATCGCAGCAGGGCCGCATCGACCAGACGACGGCCGAACGGATCCTCGCCGCGGCGCCGCCCGACTGGCGCATTCCGTTGTCCGCGCCGGCCCCGACCGACGCCGACGGCGAGCGCACGTTGCTGGCGAAGCACGTGGAGCGTTACACGGCGAAGAACAGCTTCGACTACTTCATCCACAAGGACCTCGGCGGCTTCCTGCGCCGCGCGCTCGACCTGCACCTGAACACCGAGGTGCTGAACCTGGACGACCTGGAGCAGGGCGACGCCGCCCGGCTCGACCGCGCTCTGGCGCGCGTGCGGGCGATCCGCCACGTCGGTGGCAAGATCATCGACTTCCTGGCGCAACTCGAGGAGTTCCAGAAGCGGCTCTGGCTCAAGAAGAAGTTCGTCCTGGAGACCCACTGGTGCGTCACCCTGGACCGCGTGCCGGAAGCGCTCCACCCCGAAATCGCCCTCAACGCCGAGCAGTGCGCGGAATGGGTCGCGCTGCTCGCCGCGGACGAGATCGCCGGCGACCTGACCAACGGCGGCGCCGGCTGGAGCGATCCGCCGAGCCCGGAGTTCCTCGCGGCCAACCCGCACCTGGTGGTGGACACGCGGCACTTCGACCGCGACTTCGCCGACCGGCTGCTGGCGGCGCTTTCGGACGCCGGCCCGCTCGACGAGCAGACCGACGGCCTGCTGGTCCACGGCGAGAACTTCCAGGCGCTGAACCTGCTGCAGGCGCGGTACCGGGGGCAGGTGCGCTGCACGTACATCGATCCGCCGTACAACTCCAGGACCACCGAGATCGCGTACAAGAACGAGTACAAGCATTCGTCGTGGCTTGCCTTCATGGACAGCCGCCTTGCGTTGAGCAGGCGTCTGGCCGCGTCCGACGGTTCGCACGTCGTCGCGATAGACGAGAACGAGCAGGAAGTGCTCGGCCGGCTGCTGACCGCGGCGTTTCCCGGCCACACGAAGATCTGCGTGTCCGTGGTGCACAACAAGAAGGGTATCCAGGGACGGTTCTTTTCGCACAACCACGAGTACGCCTTCTTCTGCATTCCACCCGGAGCCGGGGAGGGCAACGGAACGCCCGTGCCCGAAGCAGACTGGGACTTCGACAACCTGCGGAAATGGGGAAGGGAGTCCGAACGCTCCACGGCGCGCAACTGCTTCTATCCGATACTGGTGAAGAACGAGGAAATCGTCGGCTTTGGAGACGTCTGTCCGGAAGATTTCCATCCGGGCGCCGCAAACGTCATCCAGGGCGATCTCGTCCTTGTATACCCGGTCGACGTGCAAGGTGTCGAGCGCAAGTGGCGGTACGCGCGCAATTCCATCGAAAGGATACGTTCCCTGCTCAGGATCAGAACCGTGAAGAGTTCCGGGGAGATCCAGATCGAAAAAGCGAGATCCGAGAAAACCTTCAAGACGGTCTGGGACGACGCAAGGTACATCGCGGGAGACCACGGCACGAAGTGGTTGACGAATCTCGGCCTCAAGATCGGAGAGGACTTGTACCCCAAGTCGATTCATACCGTGACGGATTCGATCCTGGCGGTTTCCGGAGAAGAATCGACGATCCTCGACTATTTCGCCGGCGCCGGCACCACCGGACACGCCGTGGTCGAGCTCAACCGGCAGGACGGCGGGCGGCGCAAGTGCATTCTGGTGGAAATCGGCCATCACTTCGATGCGGTGCTGCTGCCGCGCCTGAAGAAGATCGCGCATTCAACTGCCTGGAGCAGCGGCAAGCCCGTTTCGCGGAACGGTGATTCCAGGTGTTTCAAGTACTTCCGTCTGGAATCGTACGAAGACACGATGGACGGCCTGGTCGTGACCCCGCCGTCGGACGAGCGGAACGATCTGCTGACCGAACATCCCGAAATGGCGGAGGACTACCGGCTGCGCTACGCGCTCGGTGTCGAGACGTCCGGCAGCGCCAGCCTGCTCGGCAAGGAGTTCCGGGATCCCTTCGCTTACACCATCTCGGTCGTGCGCGACGGCGTCCGGCGCGAGATCCCGGTCGATCTGCCCGAGACGTTCAACTATCTGATCGGCCTGCGCGTGGAGTCCCGCCGCCGGATCGACGGCGTGCTCGCGGTCACCGGCGCGGACGCCGAAGGACGGAGATGCCTGATCCTCTGGCGCAATTGCGACGAAACGGACCACGCCGCGCTCGACGCCTGGTTCGACCAGCGCAGGGAACGCTTCGCGGAATCGCTCGAACGCATCTACGTCAACGGCGACCACACGCTGGACGCCATGCGGAGAGACGGCGAGACCTGGATTGCGGAGAGCATCGAGCCGGTCTTTCGTGCGCTGATGTTCGGAGAGTCCGACGATGAACGATGACCGGAATCGAAAAGGAGATCGACTGTTCTCGCAGCGTCATGGATACACGCCGCTGCCGGCGCCGATGCGGTTGGAGGAAATTTCCGACGATCTGAGACGCGAAATCTGGAATGCCACACGTGAGATTTTTGTGTCAATGAGATATACAGGCAGGATGGGAAAATATTATTTCGGCGGCGAAGGGACTCGGTTTGTCGAACGAGTCCTTGGATGTTTCTTGAAGAAACCTGAGGACGAGATCGGCGTCAAGTATGGCGAAACCCTCGATCATTTCAAATCACTGATACTGAAGTCTGACTTCCATGAGATCCTCGATCTTGTCGAAATTATTGCAAGCGAAGCCGCACCGGAATTCCGCAACCGCGTGGCTGAGCACTTTGATAGATACGCCGCTGCTTACTGGCTGGACGTATCAGGGCCACCGTATCAGTTCTTTCCACGCAGCAACGAAGCGCAAGGAGACGCGACACGCAAGGCCATCGAAACGATCCGCGACGGCGAAATGGATGGTGCGGATGCGCACCTTCGCCATGCGGCGGAACATCTGAACGCCCGGCGGTTTTCCGACTCGGTGAGGGAAAGCATCCTTGCCGTCGAATCCGTCGCGCGCATGGTTGACCCGAAGGCGGAGAAAACGCTCGGCCCGGCCTTGACATCTCTTGAGCGCGCCGGCGTCATAAGACACAAGGCTCTCAAGGAGGCTTTTTCCAAGCTGTACGGCTACACGAACGACGCGCAGGGAATCCGGCATTCGCTGCTCGACAAGGATGCGCCGGACGTCGATCTGGACGAGGCGATGTTCATGTTCAGCGCCTGCGCCTCCTTCGCCGCCTGGCTTGTGAACAAGCACCGAAAGGCCGTTCGCGGACTGGACGGCGGTCGATGACGTCCGAGCTTCGACGCGTGGAGCCGCGGCGGGCGGCGTGAAGACGGATGGGAACGAGGCGGGTCAGCCGGATCGCGCCGCTCCAGGACCGTCTCGCCCTGCACCGCTTCGTCTGCCGCGAGTTCGGCTACGACGATCTGGGCGGGATGCTCGGGCGGCTGGGGCCTGCTTGCGGAGAGATCGCGCCGGGCGGCGAGATCGACTACGCGCAGGCGCTTCCGCCCTGGCCCGCCCGCGCCAGGGTGTCCCCCGACCGGATCGCCGAGTACGACGCCGCCATCCTCGCCTGCAGCCGCCGGCTGCGGATGACGGGGGAGGACGGCCGGACCTGGAAACCCCACCAGTACCTCGCCCTGCTGTTCACCGAGCACTACCTGCGGCGCTACTTCGACGACCCGGAGGCGCTGCGCGCCGACCTGAACCATTCGAAGAGGATGCAAGGGCTGTATCTGGCCTTGCCGGACTACCAGCCGGACGACCTGCGCGTCCTCGCCTTCCAGAGCGCCACCGGCTCGGGCAAGACGCTGCTCATGCACGCCCACGTCCTGCAGTACCGGCGGCGCCTCGACCGCGCCGGCGGGCGTCTGAACAACGTCGTGCTGCTCACGCCGAACGAGCAGATGTCGGCGCAGCACGAACGCGATCTGGCGGCGAGCGGCCTGCGGGCGCGGCGGTTCTCCAGCGCCGCGGCGGCCGACCTGTTCTCGCCGATCGAGATCATCGACCTGAACAAACTGGCGGAGAAGAAGGGAGTCAAGCGGGTCGCGGTCTCGGACTTCGGCGACGACAACCTGGTGCTGGTCGACGAAGGACACCTCGGCGCGTCCGGCAAGGTGTGGCGCGAGCGCCGGAAGGAGCTGTCGCGCGGCGGGTTCACGTTCGAGTACTCCGCCACCTTCAACCAGGTGACGGGCGGGAAGGACCCCGACCTGCTGCGCGCCTACGGCAAGTGCCTGCTGTTCGACTACCCCTACCGGCAGTTCCACGCGGACGGCTACGGCAAGGACTACGCCATCCTGAACCTGCCGGGCGGCGCGCAGGACGAGAACGCCGACATGTACCTGCTCGGCTGCCTGCTGACGTTCCATCAGCAGTACTGGCTGTGGCGGGAGCACGGCGCGCGGTGGCGGGCGTTCAACCCGGCCCGGCCGCTGTGGGTGCTGCTCGGCAAGACGGTCTCCGGATCGAGCAGGGCGGATCGCGCGACCCGTTCCGACGTCGCCCGCATCCTGAACTTCCTGGGGTGGCTGCTGGCGCACGGGGACGCGGTGCGGCCGATGATCGGACGCCTGCTCGCGGGACAGTCCGGCCTTCTGGACGAATCGGGCCGCGACTTCTTCGCCGGCCGCCTGCCGCATCTGCCGCGGGGCGCCGACCGCGTCTACGCCGACCTGTGCGACACGCTGTTCCACGGCCCGGGACGGCTGCACGTCGTCTACCTGACCGCCGGCGAGGGGGAGCTGCACCTGCGGACCGCCGACCACGAGCCGTTCGGGGTGGTCAACGTGGGCGACTCGGCGGCGCTCCACAAGCTGCTGCTCGAAGCCGGCGCCCCCGACTTCGACGTCGACCGCGAGATGGGCTTCGCGAAGCGGCTGTTCGCCGACGTGGACCGGCCCGGCTCGCCCGTGAACGTCGTCATCGGGGCGCGGCGCTTCATCGCCGGCTGGAACTCCTGGCGCGTCAGCACGATGGGGCTGATGCACGTCGGCGTCGGCGAGGGGCCGGAGATCATCCAGATGTTCGGGCGCGGCGTGCGGCTGCAGGGCTGGAACACGAGCCTGAGGCGCCACCGCGAGAGCGGGGCCGCGCCGCCCCCGGACGGCGACAAGCTGGCGGAGCTGGAGACGCTCTACGTCTTCGGCCTGCGCGCCGACTACATGCGGACGTTCCGGGAGCTGTTGCGGAACGAAGGGGTCCGCGCCGAACAGGAGACGTTCGCGCTGCCGGTCACCTGGAACTTCGCGCGGCGGACCGACCTGAAGCTGATCCGGCTCCGGGACGACGCGCGCTACGACCGCTCCGCCGAGCGCCTCGTCCTGCCGGGCCCCGGCGAGGCCGGCCTCCCGCTGGTCGCGCTGGACCTCTACTCGCATCTCCAGTCCGAGGCGTCCGGGGCCGGCTCGTCCCGGGAAGAGGCGGAGGCGGAGAAGCAGCGGGTCAGTCTGGCCCGCCACGCGGCGTTCTTCGACGCCGCGCGCGTCCACGAGCGGCTGCTGCGCCGCAAGCGGCGCCGCGGCTGGCGCAACCTGGTCGTCGAGCGGCGCACGGTGGAGCGGCTGCTGCGCAGCGGCGACTGGTACGAGCTGCACCTGCCGCCGGAGCGGTCGCGCCCCGCCCGTTTCCGGGACGTGCGCCGCCTTGAAGACGTCGCCCTCGACCTGCTCACCGAATACGCCGACCGCTTCTGGCGCCGGGAGCGCCGGCGCTGGGAGCACGGCCGGATCGAGATCGTCTCCTTGCACGAGGACGATCCGAACCACGTCCGGTCCTGGGCGCTGTCGGTGGACGCCCGGGGAGACGCGCTGGTCGAGGAAGCCCGCGGGCTGGCGGACGCCCTGCAGGAAGGGCGGCTCGACGACGTGAAGTACTGGTGCGACGGCCTGAAGATCGGCGTCGTCCGCTCGCGGTCGCACGCGTACGAACCGCTGCTGCACGTCCGCAAGGACCGCGCCGTCACGGTGCGGCCGGTCCCCCTGGACGACAACGAGAGGCGGGTCGTCCACGGACTGGAGCGGATCGCCCGCGGCGGCGGCGACTGCCTCCGGGGGCGGGAGCTGTTCCTGATCCGCAACCTGACGCGCGGCCGGGGCGTCTCGTTCTTCGACGACTTCGGCTACTACCCGGACTTCATCGTCTGGCTGAAGGACGGCGGCGTCCAGCACGTCCTGTTCCTCGACCCGAAGGGACTGAGCCGGTTCGGCGCCCGGGAACGCCGCAAGGTGGCGCTGCACCGCGAGATCCGGGGACTGGAGCGCCGGCTGCACCGGGACGATCCGAACCTGCACCTGCGCGCCTGCGTCCTGTCCGTCACGCCGGCGTCCAGGATCGACGACGGCAGGCGTTCCGCCCGCGACTGGCGGAGGGACGGCGTGTACTTCCTGGACGATCCCGGCTGCCTGGAACAGGCGATCCGGGACGCGCTGGAACCCGCCGCCGGCGCCTGAATCGTCCTTCACCGGTTCACGCCGGCTGCCGCCAGCGCCTGATCAGCGCTGCAGAGCCGCGGAGTACAATGCGAGACGGCGCCGGTTGAAGGGACGAATTTTCAGAATGACGACGAAGCTCCTGGCGGCTGTGGCCGCAATCCCGTGCGGCGCGGCGCTCGGCGTCGTCGCCGCGCAGGAATCCGGCCTGGCGGAGCGGACCGTGCCGCTGGTGAAGAGCGTGGGCTGCGTCGAGAAGGACGGCGAGTCGTGGTTCCTGACCCGCGCCGCCGACCCGGAAGAGGTCGAGCACCCGTTCGCCAGCGCCGTGGAGGTCCGGGACGCCCGCGGCGCGCCGCTCGGGTCCAACCGTTTCCAACTCGTCGGGGTCGCCGATTTTCTCGACGCGGAGGGGCTGCTGTCGCTCCATCAGCGGGCCGAGTTCACGGCGCCGGAGTCGGTCAACGCGACCGGGCAGCTTGCGGAGGGGCGCAAGGTCGCCGTCAGGGGCCTGTACGTCACCGGCGCCGAACCGCACCGTCTCAACCTGACCTCCGTGTTTTCGCTCGCCGACACCTGCGGCTAGATCCAGCAGCCCGTGGTGGAATCCCGTGTCGCACCGAGAGCGGCGAGGCGCCCGGCTGACCAGGCGTGAGGAGGGCGCATATTGGGCATACGCAACCGACGAACAACGCCGTCAGGCGGGATGCATCGCCGCTCGAATGCAGCGGGGACCTCCGCCACGGGCTGCTAGGCTGGCGCGGCGCCGAGGCCGGCGGCCGGCGGCGGTTTCGGGGCGCGGCGGATGCGGCGAAAACGGCCGTGGGCGCCGGCGGGTTCCGTGGTAGACTGACCGGGTTTTCTCAGGAGGGCGTCTCATGACGGACGCGGGACCGAAGCATCCCCCCCAGGCGGACGAGCGCGGGCATTCGCGCCGGATCTTCATCAAGGGCGTCATCGCCGCCGGCGCGAGCGTCTCGGCCAGCAGCTACGTGCTCAGGAGCGGCGCGGTGGTCCGGGCGCAGGCCCCGGGCGCCGTCGAGCGCCTCCTGACGCTGAACGTCAACGGCCAGGAGCGGCGCGTCGACGTGCTCCCGCAGGAGACGCTGGCGACGACGCTCCGCTACAAGCTGGGGCTGACGGGCACGAAGATCGGGTGCGACCGGGCCGAGTGCGGCGCCTGCACGGTGCTGATCGACGGCGCGCCGCACTACGCCTGCTCGATGCTGACGCACCAGGTGCGGGGCCGGGAGGTGCGGACGATCGAGGGCCTCGAGGCGGCCGACGGGACGCTGCACCCGGTGCAGCAGGCGGTCGTCGACGAACAGGGGTTCCAGTGCGCGTTCTGCATGCCCGGATTCGTCATGAGCATGACGGCGCTGATCGACGAGAACCCGAACCCCACCCGGAAGGAGGCCGCGCAGTATCTTTCGGGCAACCTCTGCCGGTGCGCGGACTACAACAAGATCCTGAACGTCGCGATGCGCGCGGCGGAATATGCGCGGGGAGGCTGACGTGGCGGACCACAAGGTGATCGGCAAGGAGGGGAAGGAGTACGTCACCGCCGACCTGGTCGCGAAAGTGACCGGCCGCGCGAAGTACGCGGAGGACTTCCGCGCCGACGGCATGCTGTTCGCGAAGCTGCTGTCGAGCCCGATGCCGCACGGACGGGTCCGGAGCATCGACACGAGCGCGGCCGAGGCGATGCCGGGGGTGGAGGCCATCCTGACCGCCGACGACCTGCCGGCGGAGGATGCGCCGGGCGAGGCCGGCCTGACCAACGAGCCGATGTACGAAGGCGAGCCGATTCTGGCCGTGGCGGCCGTGGACGAGACGACGGCGGCCGACGCCATCGAGCGGATCCGGGTCGATCTGGAGCCGCTGCCGTTCACGGTCGATCCGCTGGAGAGCCTGCGGCCGGGCGGCCCGGACGCCCGCCGCGACGGCAACACCATGACCGGCCAGATGTTCGACCGCGAGCTGGCCACGATCAAGTGGGACGACGTCGACTGGGCGGCGATCGATCGCGGCGAGATGCCGACCGACGGCGCGGTGACCGACGAATGGGAGGTCGGCGACGTCGAAGCGGGACTGGCCGAGGCCGATCTGGTGCTCGACGAGACGGTGTTCCACCAGTCGATGGGCCACCAGCCGCTCGAAACCCGCACCGCGATGGCGTACTGGCGGAACGGCAAGTGCTACCTCCACTGCTCCACCCAGAGCACGGCGCGCACGTACGGGCCGGCCGCCCGCGGGATCGGGATCGAGCCGGAGAACCTGGTGCTGGTCGCCGAGTACTGCGGCGGCGGCTTCGGCAGCAAGATCTTCGGGTCGATCCAGGCGCGCATCCCGGCCTTGCTGTCGCGGAAGGCGGGCAGGCCCGTGATGATGCGGATCACCCGGCAGGAGGAGCATTTCATCGGACGGGCGCGTCCGGGGCTTCAGGGCCGCGTTAAGATCGGGTTCCGCCGCGACGGCCGGGTGACCGCCCTCGACATGTTCTTCGTGCAGGACAACGGCCCGTACGGCTTCTCCACCGACTACATGAACGCCGCCGACCAGGCGTCGCTGATGTACCAGCCGCTCAGCCACCGTCTGCGCGGCCTGTCGGTGTTCACGAACACGCCGCCGCGCTCGGCGCAGCGCGCGCCGGGCGGCCTGCAGGCGGTGTCGATCATCGCGCCGCTCATGCAGAAGGCGGCGAAGCGGCTCGATCTCGACCCGCTCGACGTGATCCGGATCAACGCGCCCGAGGGCCAGGCGAAGCTCGGCGCGCCGCGGGACGGCGTGCAGGGGAACGTGTCGAGCGCGTTCGTCAAGGAGGCGGCCGACATCGGCGCCGAGCAGTTCGACTGGCCGGCGATGCGGGCGAAGAGCGGCCGGCGGAACGGGTCGAAGGTGACCGGCGTCGGCGTCGCGCTCAGCTCGTTCAACGCCGGCGCGTGGGGGATGGACGGCCTGCTGACGATCCGGCCGGACGGGAAGGTGTACGTCCAGCAGGGGATCGGGAACCTCGGCACCGGATCGGTGTTCGACACCGCGCGCGCCGCGATGGAGGCGCTCCGGACCGACTGGAGGCAGGCCGAGGTGATCTGGGGCGACACCAGCAGGCACCTGCCGTGGAGCACCGTCCAGGCCGGCAGCACCACCACCTACGCCCACACGCGGGCGAACTACGCGGCGGCCGAGGATGCGAAGCGCAAGCTGCAGGAGATCGCGGCCCGCGACCTGGGCGGCGCGCCGGACGACTACGACGTGGCGGACGGCCGGGTGTTCCGGCGGGGGAGCCGGTCGCGGGGGCTCGGCTTCGCGCAGGCGGCGCGGCGGGCGATCGAGCTCGGCGGGCGGTACGACGGCCACGAGCTGCCGGAGGACGTCAACGCGATGACGACCGCGTCGGCCACGGCGCTCGCCGGCATCGGGCTGATGGGGGTCGCCAAGGACAACTACCCGCTCGGCGGGCGGGTCATCTCGCACTGCATCGGGTTCGCGGAGGTCGAGGTCGACGTGGAGACCGGCGCGGTGGCGCTGAAGGACTACCGCGTCTCGACCGACTGCGGAACGGTGGTCAATCCGAAGACGCTGGAGGGGCAGCTGCACGGCGGCGGCATCCAGGGGTTCAGCGCGGCGCTCGGTCAGAAGTGGATCTACGACCGCCGGTGGGGCCTGCAGGTGTCGAAGCGGTTCTACTCGAACCGGCCGCCGACGCTGCTGGACGTGCCGCACGAGCAGGTGATGCAGTGGGCCGCGCAGGACAAGCCGGACCCGTTCACCCCGGTCGGCGCCAAGGGGATCGGGGAGGCCGCCGAGGGCGCCGGCTCGGGCGCCGTGCTCTGCGCCATCGCCGATGCGATGGGGGAGGGGTACTTCAACCGGACGCCGGTGATGGCCGACATGATCCTGACCCGGCTCGAGAACCTGCCCGACGCCGTCTCGACGCTGACGGCCCACGCCTGATCGACTCGGAGGGAGAGACGCCATGGCCGTGATTCGCGACATGATGCCGGCATTCCAGTTGTTCCAGCCGGCCACCACCGACGAGGCGCTCGGCGTGCTCGGCGAGTACGGCGAGCGGGCGTGGGTGCTGGCCGGCGGCCTCGATTCGTTCGACTGGCTGAAGGACCGCGTCAAGCGGCCGGAGGCGGTGGTCGACCTCGGGGCGGTCGAGGACCTGCGCGCCATCCGCTCGTCGGCCGACGGCCTGACGATCGGGGCGATGGCCACGCTGCGGGAGGTGATCCGTCACCCGGACGTGCGCGGCCGGTACTCGATCCTGGCCGACGCGGCGGCGCTCGCCGCCTCGCCGCAGATCCGCAACCAGGGGACGCTGGGCGGCAACCTGGCGCAGGACACGCGGTGCTGGTACTACCGGGACGGCTGGAACTGCTACCGCGCCGGCGGCAACATCTGCTACGCCGACACGCCGACCGCGATGAACCGGGAGCACTGCATCATCGGCGCGAGCCGGTGCGTGGCGGTCAACCCCTCCGACACCGCTCCCGCCCTCGTCGCGCTCGACGCCGAGATGGACGTCCGGAACGGCGGCGGGACGCGGACCGTCGCGGCCGAGGAGTTCTTCGTCGGTCCGGCGATCGACATCATGCGGATGACGGTGCTGGAGCCGGGCGACCTGCTGACGGCGGTCCGGATACCGTCGACCTGGGCCGGCGCGCGCTTCTACTTCGAGAAGAGCCGCGACCGCGCGGTCTGGGACTTCGCGCTCGCCAGCGTCGCCTCGGCCGCGAAAATCGCGAACGGCGTGGTCGAGGACATCCGGATCGCGGTCAACGGGGTGGCGCCGACGCCGCTCCGCCTGCGGGCCTCCGAAGACGCCGTGCGGGGGCAGCGGTTGACGGAGGACGCGGCGGCGCGGGCGGGGGAGGCTGCGACCGAGGGCGTCCGGCCGCTGGCGCACAACGGCTTCAAGGTGGCGCTGTTGCGGAACCTGGTCGTGCGCGCCGTCCGGGGCGGAGAGGCGTAACGTGGAGCTGTTCGAGTGGGGCGCAAACCCGTGGGGTCAGGAGATGCTCGTCCGCATCTCCTGGGACCTGCTGTACCTGGCGTTCTGGGCCGGGGTGGCGTTCATCCTGTTCCACGTGGTGTACGCCGCCGTCTGGCTGCCGCGGCTCGCCCGCGCCCACGCCGCCTCCGACGCCGCCGCGAGCGCCGCGGCCGCGGCGAAGGCGCCGCCGCGCATCACCCGGCACACCGCCGCCGCCCGATTCTTCCACTGGGTGATGGCGGCCGCCATGATCGCGCTGCTGGTGACCGGCTTCTTCCCGATCATCGGCGTCGAGTTCCCCTGGCTGACGATCCACTGGGTGTCCGGCCTGCTGCTCACCGTTTCGATCCTGTACCACGTGGTCCACGCCACGTTCTTCCTCGATTTCTGGTCGATCTGGATCGGACCGGGCGACCTGCGGGAGGCGTGGCGGCGGATCCGGCGCCAGATGGGACAGGCGACTCCCGCCATCCGGAAGCACGGCAAGTACCCGCTGGACCACAAGCTGTACCACCTGGCGGTGACGCTGGCCGGCGCGGCCGTCATCGGCACCGGTCTCGTCATGATGTTCCGGATCGACACCGGGCTGTGGCCGCACAACGCCTACCTGCTGAGCGACGCGGCCTGGGGACTGACGTACGTGGTCCACGGCCTGGGCGCGGTGCTGTTCGTCACCCTGACGCTCACGCACGTCTACTTCGCCGTCCGGCCCGAGAAGCTCTGGCTCACCCGGTCGATGGTGTTCGGTTACGTCGACCGCGACCAGTACCTGGAGCACCACGATCCCGAGCGCTGGGTCGTCACGCAGGACTCCACCAAGGGGTGACCGCCGCCGCCGAGCTGCAGGCTCGCATCGACGCCGTCGAGGAAGGGTACGAGCTCTGCCTCGCCTACGCGGCGCAAGGGGTCGCGGGCGATCAGGCGTCGAAGTCGTCCGGGCAGGTCCGCGAGTTCCTCGAGCGGATGGCCGACGCGCTTCCGGCGCTGGCCGGCCTGTTCTCGTCGGTCGTCGCCGAGCGCGGCGACGACGTCCGGGTCTCCTGCCAACCGTTCATCGGCGTGCTCGAACGGGACGCCGGCGCCGCGCTCGCGGCGGTCCGGATGGTGCTCGCCCAGCCGGCCATCGGCTCGCAGATGATCGACAACCTCAACGCCCTGATCCACCTGCGGGCCCTGCTGACCGACGTCTTCCTGATCGACGAGATCCTGAACCCGCGCCTGCCGGGAGGAAGCAGGCGGCCCGCGGCGGAACCGGACGCCGGGTGACCGGCGACGCTCGCGGCATGGACCTCGCCGGCGCGGTCGCGCTCGTCACCGGCGGCCGGCGTCTCGGCGCGTCGGTGGCCGCCGCGCTCGCCCGCCGCGGCGCCCGGGTGAGCCTGTCGAGCCGGCGCCCTCTCGACGCCGCCCCCGAACCGAACGTCGTCGTCACCCGGGCCGACCTGACCGACGCCGGCGCGTGCCGCCGGCTGGTCGACGACACCGCCGCCTCCCTGGGCCGGCTCGACGTCCTCGTCAACATGGCGTCGTCGTACGTCTCCAGACCGTTCGCGGAGCTGGACGCGTCGGACTGGGACCGTGCGCTCGCCGTGGACGCGCGGGCGGCGTACCTGTGCGCGCTGGCCGCGGCGCCGCATCTGCGCGCCGGCGGCCGCGGCCGCATCGTCAACGTCTCGGACTGGGTGGCGAGCAGCGGCCGGCCCCGGTACCGCGGCTACCTGCCCTACTACGTCGCCAAGGCGGCCGTCATCGGGCTGACCGAGGCGCTCGCGCTGGAGCTGGCCGGCGACGGCATCCTGGTGAACGCCGTCGCGCCGGGACCGATACGCCCGCCGGAAGGCGCGAGTCCGGGCGAGGCGGCGGCGGTCGAACGGGAGACCCCGCTCGGCCGGTGGGGCGGCGATCGGGCGATCGCCGCGGCGGTCCTGTCGCTCGTCGAGTCGGACTTCGTCACCGGCGAGACGCTGCGCGTGGACGGCGGCCGGCACCTGCGGTGAGCCGGTCCGAGCGGTCTCGTCCCGCCTTGTCTTCGCGAAGCACGCCCCGGCGCGTTCACCAGCCCCGGCCGGCGGTCGTGGGATAGAGTGACTCGTGGCGAACGACTTCGCCCCGGCGCGCCGCGTTGCGGGCGGCCACCGGATGACGCTCTTCACCTGGGCGCGCCCGCGCGCGTTCCCCCGCCTCCCGCCGCCGGCCCCCCGCTACTTCGACGTGGCGCCCGATGCGCGGGTGCTGGCGCACTGCTGCTGGCGGAACGACCCGCGCCGGCGCCCGACCCTGCTCGCGCTGCACGGCCTGGAAGGATCGAGCTCCGCCCACTACATGCGCGGGCTGGCCGACAAGGCGTTCGCGCGCGGCTTCAACGCGGTGCTGCTCAACCAGCGGAACTGCGGCGGAACCGAGCGCCTGTCCGACGGCCTCTACCATTCCGGACTCACCGCCGACCCGCAGGCGGTCATCCGGGAGCTGATCGATCTCGATCGCCTCGCGTCTATCGTCGTGGTCGGCTACTCGCTGGGCGGGAACGTCGCCCTGAAGCTCGCGGGCGACTACGGTCCCGACGCGCCCGCCGAGCTCCGAGGCGTCTGCGCCGTGTCGCCCACCCTCGACCTCGCACGGTGCGTCGAGGCGCTCGAGCGTCCCGCCAACGCCCTCTATCAATGGAACTTCGTCCGCAACCTCAAGCGCCGAATGCGGCGCAAGGCGCGGGCCCGGCCCGGCCGGTTCGACCTGCGCCCGCTCGGCCGCGTCCGCACGGTGCGGCAGTTCGACGAAGCGTTCACCGCGCCGCACCACGGCTTCCGGGACGCGAGCGACTACTACCACCGCGCCAGCGCCCTCCGGGTGGCCGACCGCATCGCCGTCCCGACGCTGATCGTCAGCGCGAACGACGATCCGTTCGTCCCCGCCGAGCAGTTCCGGGACCCCGCGCTCACCGGGAACCCGGCGGTGACGACGATCGTCACGCGCGGCGGCGGCCACTGCGGGTTCTTCTCCGAACCGGCCCCGCCGTTCGACGGCTACTGGGCCGAATCGGCCGCAGTCGCGTTCGCAGACCGCCACGGGCTGCTGGCCGCCGCTGAATGAAAATCAGCGTGTCCGCAAGCCGTCAGCGGGCGGCAACGCGCGTTCCTCGCTCCAGAGGAGACCTCCCCCCGGACCGATCTGGCCGGTCCGGATCCTGGCGACGTCAAGCGCCGGCAGGGAGATCTCCGCGATGCACCGGCCCGCGATATCGAACCTGCGTTGCTGAAACCGGAATCTTCTTTGCCTGCCGGACCCCGCGTCCTCGCCGCCCGCCAGGAACTCCAGAAAGAACGGCGGTTCGTTCCTGAAGCCTTCCCTGGCGCTGCAAGCTTCGCCGATGGTGTAGATCAGCCGGTTCCTGACGCGATGGACCTTCCAGTCCCGGCCGCCTTCCAGAACGGGGTCGCCGAGCGCGGCGTACCGCACGTCGTATGCAGCCCGGTTGTACAGAAACATCCGGCTGTTGCCCGGCGTGAGCAGACCCAGGCCATCCGGCGTGCGCTCGCGCGTGAGCAGGAAGTCCGCACGGCGGCGATGCCGTCCCTGGTGGGGGAGCACCAGGATTCTCCCGGTCAGGCAGTATTCAAGCTCGTCGAGGCGCCGAACCCTCACCACCACCACGAGGCCCTCCGCCGCGATGCTGCGGATCGCGGCGCAGTCGGAAACGATCTCCCGGCTGTCGGACGCCTCGCCGCCGGAGTCGGGACGATGCATCTGCTGGCTGGAAAGCACGAAGATCGCCGCCGCGGCGACGGCGCAGCCGCCGGCCAGCCGTTCGGACAGACGGCGCACCGGCGCCATGACGAGCGTGAAGCAGACGAGCGGAAGACCGACGAGGAACAGACCCTCGTGTCCGTGGAAGGCTACGTTGTGGCGGACGAGCAGACCCCAGCAGAGGCGAACGTCGCCAGGGTCGCCAGCAGGACCCGATGACGGACGGCCGTCAAGCCGGCGGCGCACGCGACGAACGCGATCAGCCCCCAGGCCGCCCATGCGTCCGCCCACAGGTACAGGTTTTCGCGGCTCAGGTAGTACGGAACGGACGCCTGGCCGGCGCGCCTGAACAGCGATTCCAGAAACGGGCGCCACGCCAGCGCTTCCGCATGTCTCTCGTTGAATCTGCGATCCTGTCCAAGCCGATACGTCATCGACCGGAACGACGGCAAGTCCGTCAGCGCCGTTTCACGGCCTTCGCCGCTGTTCAGCGCGGCGTATTCGCGGGCGAAGTTGAACGCCAGCACCGACAGCCCGAACGTCAGCGCGACGACGCCGAGCGCGAGATGGCGGCTGCGCGCCAGCCGCGCAGCCCGGGATCGGCCGCTCCCGCTCCCGCGGCGCCACTCGCCCGCCAGACCGAAGACGATGAACGGCGGCAGCAGGCCGTAGACGTGCCAGCCCACCAGCAGCGCCCCGCACGTCTTCGCCAGCAGTTGCCGGAAACGGCCCTCCTGCGCGAACACCACCATCCCGTGGAACGTCAGCAGCACCGCGAACAGATCGAGCGACCCCTCGGTGGCCACCATGTCGCCGTAGAACAGCGGATGGAACGAAGCAAAGCTCAGGAGGGTCGCCGTCAGGGCGACGCTGGAACTCGACGTCAGCCGGCGGAGGGCCAGGAAGGCCGTCACGGCCGCGGCGGCCAGCAGCGCCAGCATCAGCATCCGGGCGGCGCGGATCTGCGCCGACAGGTCGCCGGGAAACGGCAGGAGGGCGGCCTTGATCAGCAGATGGCCGCCGAGGGGGAAGCGGTTGTAGACCTCGTAGACGCGGTCGCCGTCTTCGTTCAGGTGCTGCCGGTAGAACCCGAGGAAGCCGTGCTCGGGCGACAGGTTCGCGGCGACCGCCAGGTGATTCGCCGTGACCGCGTTGTGCTCCCCCGGCCGGTAGAAGAATCCGCGGTCGTGGCCGGACACGAACATCGTCGCCAACGCCAGCAGCAACAGGAGGAGCGCAAGTCCTCCGGCGCGGACGAATCGATTCTGGACAAGGCTCTCAATCATCTGTCCCGGCGGCCAGAGCGTCCGCCATCAGCCGCGCCAGTTCCGGTCCCTTTCCCTTCTCTTCGTGCGCGTTCCGTCCGGCAGCGTGTCGATGAACCGATCGAGCAGGTCGGGATCCTTCCGCAGCCACGGCGGCAACTGGAACAGCAGCACCGCCAGCTTGTCGCCGAGCGCCGTCAACCCGGCCGGCGTGGCCTCGGACCACCCCTGCAGGAGCCCGGCCGTCGGCATCCGATGGAAGGTGTAGTTGATCTCGACGGTCGGAAGCCGCGCCGCATAGTACGGCGGCATCGCCCGGCCGGCGATCTTCTCGGGGTAGAAGCCGCCCTTCCACTCGGCGTAGTTGTAGCCCGACGTACCGACCCGGTAGCGCGGCATGGACGGAGTGTAACGCGACAGTGAACCGCCCGAAAGGATCGTCAGGGCGCCGGGACGCTCGGCGTCGTCGAACGGCAATGGGGCGGCGCGTGGGCCGTCAGTCCAGGTCGAAATCGCGGGTGGGGCGCTCGATCGGCTCGCGCCGCGCCTGTTTCAGCGCTTCATCGAACCGTTTCGACAGGGCGGCGCCGCGGCCTTTCTCGTCGGCCACGGACTGCCGGAAGATCGCCTCGCGGCGGGCCGCTTCCTCCACGAGGATCCGGTTCGCCCGGCCGAGCTCCGGCTTGTCCTCCCGCTCGGGCTCCCGGTGCGAGACGACGCGCCTGAGGTTCGTGTCGACGACCAGGGTCGCGCCGCAACAGGGACACGCCGTCTCGATTTCCGACGAGAGCGTGGCCATGCGTGCTCCCCCCGGCAGCCGGCCGGCTACCCTTCTTCCTCGTACTCTCCCTCGGCCTGAGGTCCGATGCGCGTGGATGGCCTGAGCGCTTCGCGATAGTCGTACACCGGCGCCCCCTCCACGTGCAGCGCAAGATGGCAACCCGGCGCCTTCCGGTCGACCACGATCGTGACCGGGCTCCCCTCGACGCCGTCCCGGAATCGGAGGCGGCAGCCGCACGAGAGCCGTGCGTGCGCGAAGCCCTTCAGCATGGACGCATCATACTACACGGCGGCCCGGCGCGTCCCGGACGCGCTACAGCAGCGCCCGGAGAGCGTGCTCGAACTCGTCCTTGCTGGCTATCCCCATGTGGGTCTTGCAGAGCGTCCCCCGGCGATCGATCCAGAAGCTCACCGGCAGTCCCCAGATCGGACCGTAGGCCTCCTGGAAGTCGTCGCGGCCGAGTCCGACGAGCATCGGGTAGTTCACGGCGAACTCCTCGGCGAACGGCCGGATCCGCTCCGGCGTGTCGTCGACCGACAGGCCGAGCACCTGGAATCCCCGATCGCCGTACTCCTCCTGCAGCTCGACGAACGCGGGGATCTCGATCTTGCACGGCCCGCACCAGGTGGCCCAGAAGTTGAGCAGGATCACCTTTCCCCTGAACGACGCCAGGTCGACCTCGTCGCCGTTCATGTCGGCGAGCTTGAAGTCGAGGGGCGCCGGCCGGGCGTCGTCGTCGCACGCCGCCTCCGCTTCGGCGCTTTCGCCGGGCGCCGCCGGCTCGACGGTCAGCGTCCGGGTGGGCGGGAGGGTGAAGATCGCCAGCGCGAGCGCCGCCGCCGCCGCAACGGTCCATCGTATCGACATGCCGATCAGCCTACCGCGGCGCGGTCCGCAATCTCAACAGCCCGCGCAGAAATCCCCGCCGCCATTCGAGCGGCGCCGCCTCCCGCCTGACGGCGTCGCCCGCCGGTTTGCGGTAAGATGAATCGTCCCATGCCGCGCAGTCGTCTCCGGTCCGGAAACGGGGCGTTAACGTCCGGCGCGCTCGCGCTCGCGCTCGCGTGCGGGGCCGGCGCTCCGGTGGACGCGCAGACGTCGTTCATTCCCTACTGGGGCAAGAACCGGGTCAAGTACGACAAGTTCGACTGGCATATCTACACGACCGACCATTTCGAGATCTACTACTACCCCGAGCTGGAGGAGCATCTCGAACGGATCGCGGGGTACGCGGAGAGCGCGTACCAGGAGATCAGCGCGAAGCTGCGGCACGACCTCGCCTTCGCCGTGCCGCTGATCTGCTTCAAGACCCACAGCGAGTTCGAGCAGCAGAACATCTTCCCCACGGACGTGCCGGAGGGTGTCGGCGCGTTCGCCGAACCGCAGCGGAACCGGATCGTGCTGCCGATCGACGAGGGGCCGGACGGACTGTACCGCCTGATCACCCACGAGCTCACGCACATCTTCGAGTTCGACATCATCCCGCGCGGCCTCATCCGCCGCGACGTGCCGCTGTGGGTCGACGAAGGGCTGGCCGACTACCTGGCCGGCGTGTGGCGCCCGCTCGACCTGATGCAGGTGCGGGACGTCGCGGTGTCGGAGACCGTGCCGTCGATGACCGAGTTCGAGAGCTACGGCGGTTTCGCCAGCGGGCGGGTCGTCTACAACCTGGGGCATGCGGCCTTCGAGTTCATCGAGGAGCGGTGGGGCGACGACGGGATCCGGCGGTTCCTGTTCGCGCTGCGCCGCACCGCCGTCGGCGGCGGCGGCGGCGACGTCTACGAGGAGACGTTCGACCTGAGCGCCGAAGAGTTCGACGACGCGTTCGAGAAATACCTGGACGAACGGTTCGAGCCGTTCCGCGAGAAGGAGCGCCCGGCCGACTACGGCCGGAACCTGGCGCCCGACCCGCTGCGGTCGCGGTACCCGGCCCTGATCTCCATCGAGGCGTCGCCGTCCGGCGAAGTGATCGCGGCGGTCGCGGCGAACCGCAGGGACCGGGAGCTCGACATCGTGCTCGTCTCCTCCCGCACGGGCGAGATCATCCGGAACCTGACCGAAGGGTTCGACCAGGACTTCGGGTTCCGGTACGTCGTGACGCTCGGGCTGCGGTTCAACACCGTACCGTGGATGTCGTGGGCGCCGGACGGCGACCGTCTGGCCTACTTCGTCCGGCGGAACAAGCACAAGGCGCTCGTGATCCAGAACGTGGTGACGCGGGAGATCGAGCAGATCATCGACCTCGACATGGTCGACGAGCCGGAGTCGCCCGACTTCTCGCCGGACGGCCGCAGCGTGGTCTTCTCGGCGCTCAGGCGGGCCGTGGGCGACGTCTACCGGCTCGACCTGGAGACCCGCGAGGTCACGAACCTGACCGAGGACGACCTGGCCGACTACGCCCCGGTGTACTCGCCGGACGGCGGCGGCGTCCTGCATCTCAAGCGGGTCAGCGGGAACAACAAGCTGTTCCGGCTCGACCTGGCGACGGGCGAGCGGACGCAGTTGACGTTCGGGACCCACGACGAAGGGGGCGCGCAGTTCATCGACGACCGCACCATCGTCTTTTCGTCGACGGCGGTCGATCCCGGCCGGCCGATCGAGCCGGACGTCGCCCGCGACGGGGAGATCTTCAACGTCTGGACGCTCGACGTCGAGAACGGCGAGCTGCGCCAGTACACCGACACCGCCACCGGGAACGTCAACCCGATCGTGCTCGCCGCCGAAGACGACGGCGAACCGGACCGGATCGCGTTCATCACGTACTACAAGAGCGAGTACGGACTGCACACGATCGAGCGCGACGAGCCGGTCCACACCGCCTCGACCGAGGACTTCGGCGGCCCCGGGCCGGTCATCGACTTCCAGGCGCCGCTGACCCACGCCCTGATCGGCGACAACGCGCGGCGGAAGGGGGCGTTCGAGAACTTGTACCTGGAGGGGCGCCCGCCGATCACCGTCGGCATGACCAGCAACGGCGACTTCCTGGGGGGGACGCAGATCACGTTCACCGACGTGCTCGGCGACCAGCAGTTCAGCATGCTCGCCTACTCCGTCTCGACGTACCGGACGCTGGGGTTCTCGTACGCGAACCTGGCGGGGCGCCTGCAATTCGCGCTCCAGGGCTACACGCAGGACCAGTTCTTCTACGGCGTCCTGCCCGGGTTCGCATTCGATCCGGGCTTCGGGTTCCTGAGCCGCGACGACGCCATCGCCGTGCGGTCGGTGCGCGGCGGCTCGGCGTTCGCCATCTACCCGTTCGACCGGTTCCGGCGGCTGGAGCTGTCGGCCGGGCTGTTCAGCTACAAGGAGACGTTCGACAACGAGTTCCTCCAGGCGCAGTCCCAGGCGTTCCAGTTGCGGAACTTCGGTTCGGTGCTGTTCCGCGACGGCGCCTTCATGCCGCTCGGAATCAACTACGTGCAGGAAACCACGGTGTTCCGCGAGTTCGGCCCGATCGCCGGCAATACGTTCCGCGTCTCGTACGAGTACGCGCCGCCGCTCGGCGGGCTGCTGTCGCGACAGACCGTGGACGTCGACGCCCGGTACTACCTGCGGATCGCCGAAACCGGCGTGCTGGCGCTCCGCGCCCGCGGCTTCAGAAGCTGGGGGGACTTCCCGGACTTCTTCTACTTCGGCGGCAACTCCGAGATGCGCGGCTACGACTACCTCGAGTTTCTCGGGCAGCGGACGTTCTTCGGCAACGCCGAGCTCCGCTTTCCGCTCGTGAACGCGATGGCCACGCCGATCGGGGTCCTCGGCGGGATCCGCGGCACGTTCTTCTTCAACTTCGGGATGGCGGGGTTCAACGACCTCCCGTTCGACCCGTGGGACAGCGGCGGCGCGTTCGTGCGGCCGGTCACCGGCTACGTCTCGAACCCCGACACCGGCCAGGCGAGGGAAGTGTTCGGCGCGCCGGTGGCGATAGACGGGTTCCGGCTCGTGAACGCCCGCGCGTCGTACGGCGTCAGCCTCGCGACGCTGATCATCGGCATCCCGATCCACTTCGACTGGTCGTGGCGAACCCTGTTCAACCGGGCATGGGAGGACGTCGTGTTCGCCGCGAGCGGCGGCAGCGAGAAGTTCCGGGACGTCCGGACGTCGATCTGGATCGGCTACGACTTCTGAGCCTTCTGCGCGCCGGACTCAGAGACGGGTCAGCCGCAGCAGCGCGCGCTCGACGTCGAGCGCCACGCGGTAGTCGCTCAGGAAGGTGTGGCCGACGATGCCGCCGATGTGAAAGCCGAGCAGCGCGCTCGGCCGGTGCAGGTTGAGCACCACCACCGACAGGTTGTCGTACGTGATCGCGTCGAACGCCAGGCGGACGCCCGGCAGCAGGAACGCGTCCCGGTCCCACCCCGACGTCCCGAACACCCGCAGCGGGATGTGACGCGGCGGCTTCATGCCGATGCTGCCGACCGTGCCGATGCTGAGCGAGACCACCTCTCCGCCGGTGTCGACCACGAAGCTCCGCGGAAACGCGCCGTTGACCGTCCCCCGCACCACGGCGAGGCGGTGGATCCGCATCGGCAGCTCGACGTCCGCCGGCCCGTCGGGAAGACGCCGCGCCAGCAGCAACCGGCGGGCCCGGTAGTCGATCACGGCGGACAGGCCGAGCGCCACCGGCGAGATGCTGTCGGGCACGCGCCGGGTCGGAAGACCGGTCAGGGGCGGGTTCTTGATGATGCCGGGCAGGTTCCGCACCTCCAGCGACCCGATCCGGAGTGAGTCGACCCGCCCCACCTCCAGCCCGCGGACTCCGACCTCGCCCACGCCGGCGCTGATGGTCGCCGCGATCGCCGCGACCCCCATCCGGTCCGCCGTCCGCTGGGACAGCACCATCTGCTCGGCGCCGGTGTCGACCACCAGGTCGATCGGATCGCCGCCGTTGACCTGTCCGCGCACCACCACCTTGTCGTGCTCCAGGCGGAACGGGATCGTGTGGACCCCGTCCGGATCGGTCGGGATCTCGAAAGGCGTCCGGTCCCCGAACGACCGGAGCAGCCGCACCTCGGACCGCACCCACTCGGTGCGCCGATTCCGCCTGACGTCCGGCAGCCGCGCCACGTACTGCTCCAGGGCGTCGGCGGCCTCCCCGTACCGGCGCAGCCGGCGGTGGATCTGCCCGAGCGTGTGGTACGCCTCGGCGCGGCCTGCGCCGATCGCCGCCTGGACCTCGATCAGCGCGTCGTCGAGCCGGTTCCGGGCCGCCAGGCTTCGCGCCAGACCGTGGCGCGCCGCGGCGCCGGCCGGATGCTCGGCCAGCACGTCGCGGTACATCCGTTCCGCTTCGTCGAACAGCCCGGCCGCCCAGAACGCGTCGGCCCGCAGCGACCGGACCTCGGGATCGGGTGATCCCAGCTCGCCCAGGAAGATCGCCTCCTGATGGGCGCGGTTGAACTCGGCGACCGAGATGAGCGAACGGAGCAGGCCGGCGGACGACCGGACGAGCTGCGCGGGCGTCGCGCCGGTCTTGGCCCGTTCGTACGCGACGATCGCCTCCCAGTAGCGTTCGTCGTCGAACAGCAGGTCCGCGAGCTCGATCTGGATCGCGCTGCGCGCGGAATCGGGCGTGGAAACGGCGTCGATCGCAACAGGCAGGACAGCGGTGAGCGCCAGCACGCCCAGACCGCTTCGCATCCCGATCCGCGGCGACCCGCGTCCCGCGCGACGCCCGGTGAACCGCATAGAGCCCGACCTCAGCGACGATGGCGGCGACCGCTTCGGGCGCGGGCGCGCGACGCGTTGCGTGATGGAGCGGCTACCGGTCGTACTGCTGGATCGGCAACCCGTCGTACATTTCGTCGACGCGCAGGATCTGCGAATGGCGGCTGTAGGTTCCCAGCTCGTAGTCCTCGCTCATGATGAGCGCCTTGACCGGCTTCGTGGGACAGACCTCCGAGCACAGCCCGCAGAAACTGCACCGGGACAGATTGAAGTCGAAGTAGTCGAGCACCTTGATCTTGTGGCCCGGCTCGCGGTGCCCGCCGAGGTCGATCAGGTCGTCCGGGCACGCCTTCGCGCACTGGTCGCAGACGATGCAGGTCTGGGCGCCGGTCTCCGGCTCGACCTGCAGGCGGAGCACGCCGCGGAACCGGGGGGCGACCGGACGCCGCTCCTTCGGATACTGGAACGTGAAGGCCGGCTTCGGGGTGTACCGGAGCGTGACGAACAGCCCCTTCAGCAGATCGACCAGGAGAAAACGCCGCAGCAGATCCTTGAACGACCCCATGCTACCCCCGATCCTCCACCAGCACCGGCTCGGTCCGGCCCGCCATGATCACCCGCTCGCGCCGCAGCACGGTGCTCTCCTTGCGGATCTTGTCCTGCAGCCGCATCAGTCCGTACAGCAGGGCCTCGGGACGCGGCGGACAGCCCGAGACGTACACGTCGACCGGCACGATCTTGTCGACCCCCTGCAGCACGCTGTAGGTCGGGAACGGGCCGCCGGCGTTCGAGCAGCTTCCCATCGAGATGACCCACTTCGGTTCGGGCATCTGGTCGTACAGCCGCCGCAGCACCGGCGCCATCTTCTTGGTGACGGTGCCGGCGACGATCATCAGATCGGCCTGCCGGGGCGACGCGCGGAACACTTCCGCGCCGAAACGGGCGATGTCGTAGCGGGAGGTCGAGCTGGCGATCATCTCGATCGCGCAGCAGGCCAGCCCGAACCCCATCGGCCAGAGCGACGACTGCCGCGCCCAGTTCAGAACCTGATCCAGGTTGGTGGTGATGAAGTTGTCCGAGAACCGGTGATCGATCAGACCCATCCGGATCGCCTCACGGCCAAGCCCGGGGCGGGAAACGCCCGGCCGCCGCGCCGCCTGCTACTTGTCCGCGTAGTACTCGACCTCGACGTCGATGAAGTTCTTCCACTGGTCGGGCACTTCGTCGTTCGCGAAGATCGCCTCGACCGGACAGGCCGGAACGCACGCGCCGCAATCGATGCACTCGTCCGGGTGGATGTAGAGCTTCTCGGCCGATTCGAACTCCTCTTCGTCCTTGCGGGGGTGGATGCAATCGACCGGGCAGACATCCACGCAGGCGGTGTCCTTGGTGCCGATGCACGGCTCGCAAATCGTGTACGCCATCTACGATCCTCCGTTCGGATTGCGAGCATACACTGCGCCCCGGACTGCGCGCAAGCAGCGCGGGAGGGGTTTCGCGGGCGACGGCAAGGCGGTAAGATTCCGGGCGGCCGTGGCGACGAGCACCCCCATCCCGATGCGGCTGATCCGGGGACGCAGACCCCGCGAGGCCGCGCCCCGCCAGCCGAAGCCCCGATGGCTCCGGGTCCGCGCGCCGGGCGGCCCGCGGTATCTTGCGCTCAAGCGGCTCATGCGGACGCAGGCGCTCCATACCGTCTGCGAGGAGGCCGCCTGCCCGAACATCGGCGAGTGCTGGGAACGCGGGACCGCCACGTTCATGATCCTCGGCGACGTCTGCACGCGCTCGTGCGGCTACTGCAACGTCGTCCACGGGCGGCCGGCGCCGGTCGACGCCGCCGAAGCGGCCCGGCTGGCCGCCGCCGTCGCGCAGCTCGGCCTGCGCCACGTGGTGGTCACCTCGGTCGACCGCGACGACCTCGACGACGGCGGCGCCTCCGCGTTCGCCCGCGCCATCCGGGCGATCCGCCGCACGGCGCCCGGCTGCCGCGTCGAGGCGCTGATCCCCGACTTCCGCGGCCGGGCCGCGGACCTTCGGACGGTGCTCGACGCAGCGCCGGACGTGCTGAACCACAACGTCGAAACGGTCGAGCGGCTGTACCGGGTCGCCCGGCCGGGAGGACGCTACGTCCGTGCGCTGGAGCTGCTGGGCCGGTCGCGCCGCTTCGCGCCGGCGATCCCCAGGAAATCCGGGCTGATGGTCGGCCTGGGCGAGCGGTGGCCGGAGCTGCTGACGACGCTCGCCGACCTGCGGCGGGCGGGCTGCAACCTGCTGACGATCGGCCAGTACCTGCGGCCCTCCATCGCCCATCTTCCGGTGGAGCGCTATTACGCGCCGGACGAGTTCGCCGAGCTCGGGCAGGCGGCGGCGGCGCTCGGGTTCGATCACGTGGAGTCCGGCCCGCTGGTGCGCAGCTCGTATCACGCCCGCGAACAGACCGAGGCGTTCGACGCGGCGCGGAGGCGGTGACGCGGGCGATGGCGGAATCCCACGCCGCACCGAGACAGATGGACGCCCGGCTTCAGGCTCATTTCTGAATTGGAAATGACTGGCGGTCGACAACAACGACCAAAATCTGCTACGATCGCCAGCACCGCCCGACCTACTAGTCAATGGGCGGTCTAGCTAGAGGGCCCCTGCGGGGGCCTTTTTCATTTTGCAAGGCCGATGGATCGGGTCGCGGTCTTCGTTGACGCTGGCTACCTGTTCGCGCAAGGGGCAACCGCGCTGTGCGGCGAGAAGCTGACACGTGGAAACGTAACGCTGGACTACGAAAGCGTCAAGGCCGCGCTGAGGACGTTCGCCGAGCAAGTCTCCAGCCTGCAACTGCTCAGAATCTACTGGTACGACGGTACGTCGCAGGGACCCACGGCGCAGCACATCGCGTTGGCGGGGCGGGCGGACGTCAAGGTGCGACTCGGCTTCGTGAATTCTCTTGGCAAGCAGAAGGGCGTGGATTCGCTCATCATGACGGACATGATCACCCTCGCCCGCAACCGCGCCATGGCGGAGTGCGTGTTGCTGTCCGGCGACGAAGATCTGAGAGTCGGCGTCCAGCAGGCGCAGGAGCACGGAGTCCGGGTCCACCTGCTGGGCGTCAAGCCCGCAGGCAGCAATCAATCCATCTTTCTTCGCCAGGAAGCCGACGCAACGCACGAGTGGGATGAGTCCGACCTCAGCGCGTTCATGACGTGCAACCGCCCCGCCGACTTGGATGGACAAGCGGAGGCCTCCGCGCCCGACGTATCGGCGAGCGCGGATGCTTCCGGCGCTCTGGACAGGGTTGCGCAACAGGCTGCAGACGAAGTGCCCGCGGCCGAAATCGAAGCGCTCGTCTCCAGCATCCAAGATACCGGTCAGCGCCCAAGAAGCGTCGATGCGCAACTTCTGGCGATGTCGCGGAGCGCGCTCGGTCGCTCCCTGAACAGCCCGTGGCGAAAGTCCCCGCTGCATTCGAGCGGCGATGCATCCCGCCTGACGGCGTTGTTCGTCGGTTGCGTATGCCCAATATGCGCCCTCCTCACGCCTTGTCAGCCGGGCGCCTCACCGCTCTCGGAGCGACGCGGGGTTCCACCACGGGCTGTGAACCCTCTGGAGAAGGCGGAAGTTCGAAAGGCTTTCCTGCGTGCGCTGGCTGCACGCTCGATCGAACAGTCGCCCGCAAGAGACTGACGGGCGATGGCGGAGCCGACGCGCGTCGTGGTGATCGGGGCCGGACCGGGCGGGTACGCCGCCGCGTTTCACGCCGCGGATCGGGGGATGCGCGTGCGGCTGATCGACGAGGCGCCGCGGCCGGGCGGGGTCTGCCTGCACCGCGGCTGCATGCCGTCGAAGGCGCTGCTGCACGTGGCCGGCGTGATGGCCGAAGCGCGCGCGGCCGGCGCGTGGGGAGTGGAGTTCGGCCCGCCGAGAGTCGATCCGGAGCGCCTGCGGGCGTGGAAGGACCAGGTGGTGGAGCGGCTGACCGGCGGGCTGGCCGGGCTGGTGCGGCAGCGCGAGATCGACTACGTCCAGGGACGGGCGTCGCTGATCGACGCGCACACGGTCCGCGTCGAGACGGCCGGCGGCGCGGCGGAGACGATCCCGTTCGACGCCGGCATTCTGGCGACCGGCTCCCGCCCCGCCCGTCCGGGTTCGCTGGCGGCGGAGAGCCCCCGCGTGCTCGATTCGACGGCGGCGCTCGACCTCGAGCGCGCGCCGCCGACCCTGCTGGTGGTCGGCGGGGGGTACATCGGCCTGGAGCTGGGCGCCGTCTACGCGGCGCTCGGGTCGGAGGTCACGGTGGTCGAGATGACCTCCGGGCTCCTGCCGGGCGTCGACCGCGATCTGGTCGCCGTCCTCGCCCGCCGGCTGCGCAGGGACTTCAAGGCGATCCATCTCGACACGCAGGTCTCGGAGCTGGCGCCGGTCGACGGCGGCGTGGAGGCGGTCCTCGACGGACCGGCCGCCGACCCGCCGCGGCAGCGGTTCGACGCGGTGCTCGTCGCCGTCGGGCGCGCGCCGAACTCGGACGTCGCCGGCCTCGACCGGACGGCGGTCACGCTCGACGCCGGCGGCTTCGTCGAGGTGGACGCGCAACGCCGCACGGCGGAGCCGTCGCTCTTCGCCGTCGGCGACGTGGCCGGCGAGCCGATGCTCGCCCACAAGGCGATGCACGAGGCCCGGGTCGCGGTGGAGGCGATCGCCGGCGACGCCGCCGCGGCGTTCGAGCCGGCGGCCATCCCGGCGGTCGTCTTCACCGATCCCGAGGTGGCGTGGTGCGGCCTGACCGAGGCGCAGGCGGCGCGGGACGGGCGCGCCGTGTCGGTGTCGCGCTTCCCGTGGGCCGCGTCGGGCCGCGCCCTCACGCGGGGCCGGACGGACGGGCTGACGAAGCTCGTCGTCGACCCCGGCGCGGAGCAGGTGGTCGGCGTCGGGATCGTCGGCGCCGGCGCCGGCGAGCTGATCGCCGAGGGGGTCCTCGCCGTCGAGATGGGGGCGTCCGCCGCGGACGTGCGGTTGGCGATCCACCCGCATCCGACGCTGTCCGAGACGGTGGCGGAGGCGGCGGAGGCTGTCGTCGGGCAGGGGATGCACGTCCACCGCCCGAAGCGGAAGTGACGATTTCCGCGCCGACGAGCTCCCTTTCTCATCCGCGCCGCGGGGCGTGCTGATCGTGGGCGGCGGCCAGGCGCGCAGCGGCGTAACGCCGGAGCGCGTCCGTCCAGGCCGGCATCTCGATGCCGGCGGCGGCCAGCTTCCGGTTCGAGAGGGCGCAGAACTGCGGGCGCTGCGCCTTGTGCGGCCGGTCGGCCATCGCGGCCGGCGCGATGCGCGCCGGCCGCTCCAGGCGGCGCGCCAGCTCGGTCGCCACCTCGAACCAGGAGCCGATTCCCGAACCGACGCAGTGGTAGACGCCGGGGGGCGGGGCGGCGGTCAGGAGCGCCGCCGTCGCCGCCGCGACGTCGGGCGCGTAGCTGGGCGAAACCGTCCGGTCGGTGAACGCATGCACCTCCCGGCCCTCCAGGATGGCGTCCGCCATCCGGTCGAGGCTGCCGGGCCGCACGCCGGGGCGGCCGCCCCCGAACAGGCTCTCGACGCGCAGGACGTACGCGCGGGCGTCCTGCGCGAACCACTCGCCCAGCAGCTTCGACATCGCATAGACGCTCCGCGGATTGGGGGCGTCCTCCTCCAGGTACGGCCTGTCGGCCGAGCCGTCGAACACGAAGTCGGTGCTGAAGTGCACCAGGACGGCGTCCGCTTCCCGTGCGGCGCGGGCCAGCGCGCGGACCCCGAACGCATTGACGTCGAGGGCGGCGGCCGGCTCGTCCTCGGCCGCATCGACGTCGTTCCAGGCGGCGCAGTTGACGATGGCGTCCGGGCCGAGGGCCCGCACCGCGCCGGCGACCTCCGCGCGCCGGGTGAGATCGAGTTCGCGGCGGCCCCAGGCCACGACCCGGCGCCCGGCGCCGAGCGCCGCCGCCATCGTGCACCCGAGCCGGCCCTCGGCCCCCGTCACGAGGACCGTCACCGCCGCCGGTCCTTCATCATCGCGCGGGTCTCCCGATCGATCTGGCGGCGCCGGATCGTCTCGCGCTTGTCGTGCGTCTTCTTCCCCTTCGCGATGCTCACGGACACCTTGACCAGGCCGTTCCGGAAGTACATCCGGACCGGCACGAGGGTGCAGCCGCGCTCGACCGTCTTGCCGATCAGTTTCCGGATTTCCCCCCTGTTCAGCAGCAGCTTCCGGCGGCGGCGCGGTTCGTGGACGGCGTAGCCGCGGTGGCTGTAGGGGCTGACGTGCAGGTTGTGCAGGAAGACCTCGCCCTGTTCGACGCGGCCGAAGCTGTCCTTGAGGTTGACGCGGCCTTCCCGAATCGCCTTGACCTCCGTGCCGAGCAGCACGATGCCGGCCTCGAAGGTGTCGAGCAGGTGGTAGTCGTGGCGCGCCTTGCGGTTGTCGGCGATCAGGCGCTCGCCCGGCCGGCCGGTCATGGCCGGCCGGCGGCCCGGTTCTCCGCCAGCTTCGCGGCGAGCCGCAGCGCCTCGACCATGCTGGACGGATCGGCGACCCCCTTGCCGGCGATGTCGCAGGCGGAGCCGTGGTCGACCGACGTCCGCACGATCGGCAGCCCCAGCGTCACGTTGACGGCGCGCCTGAACGCGACCAGCTTGACCGGGATCAGTCCCTGGTCGTGATAGCAGGCCACGACGGCGTCGAACTCGCCGTCGAGCGCGCGGAGGAAGACCGTGTCGCCCGGAAACGGGCCGTCGACGTCGACGCCGCGCGCGCGCGCCGCGTCGATGGCCGGCCGGATCACCCGCTCCTCCTCGTCTCCCATGAGCCCCTGCTCGCCCGCGTGCGGGTTGAGGCCGGCCACCGCCAGCCGGGGAGCGCGGTATCCCAGCCGCGGCAACCCCGCCGCGGCGAGCGCAATGGTGCGCTCCACGCGGCGCCTCGTGAGCTGCGCCGGCGCCTCCGCCAGCGGGACGTGCACGGTGGCGAGCACCACCCGCAACCGGTCCGAGTGAAACATCATGGCGACGTCGGATGCGCCGGTGAGCCGGGCCAGCAGGTCGGTGTGGCCGCGCCACGGCAGGCCGGCCAGCCGCCACGCCGTCTTGTTCACCGGCGCCGTCGCCATCGCGTCGAGCCGCCCGGCCATCGCGTCGGCCGCCGCACGGCGCACGGCCTCGAACGCCGCCCGCCCCCCGGCGGCCGTCAGCATGCCGGGCGCGAACGCGGCCGCGCCGTCATCAGGATCGGCCCGGTACAACTGCGGCTCGCACACGCTGGTGACGCGCGGGTCGCGGGCGGCCTGCTCCGCCACCTCGGGTCCGATCCCCGCGGGGTCGCCGACGGTGAGGCCGATGCGCGGCAAGCCCATCGAATCTGCAGGACGAAGCGCGGATCAGGCGTTCGCGGCGGCCGCTCCGGAGCAGCCGCCGCATCCTCCGGCGGAGGAGCAGCCGCCTGAACAGCCGCCGCCGCACCCGCCCTCGGTGCGGCTCCGGCTGCACGATCCCTCGTGGGCGCAGCCGGCGAACTGCTCGCCCGCCGCGTTCGGCAGCTCGTACCGCAGGCAGCACTTCAGCCGCCCGCACAACCCGGCGAGCCTCGACGGGTTGAGGCTCAAGTGCTGCCGCTTCGCCATCTTGATCGAGATCGGCTCGAACCCCCTGAGCCAGGTCGTGCAGCAGAGCGGGCGGCCGCACGCGCCGTACCCGCCGAGCAGCCTGGCCTCGTCGCGGGCCCCGATCTGGCGCATCTCGATCCGGCAGCGGAACTGCGCCGCCAGATCGCGCACCAGCGCCCGGAAGTCGACGCGCTCCTCGGCGGTGAAGTAGAACACGAGCCGCGAGCCCTGGAACGGCTGCTCGACGCGCACCAGCTTCATCGCCAGACCGTGCTCCCGTATCTTCACCTTGCCGATGCGGCGGGCCTCCCGCTCGCGATGCCGCTGCGTGAGGCGGGCCGTGACGTCCCTTTCGGAGGCGCGTCGGACGACGCGGCTGGACGCGGTCGGCGGCGGCGCGACCCGATCGGCGAGCTGCGGCGCCGAACGGGCGACCGTGCCGTAGGCGCGCTGCCCCCCCCGCATCACGACCACGGCGTCGCCCGGCTGCAGCGGCGGCCTGAAGCCGACCTCGGGCAGCAGGAAATGGTGCAGGCGTCCGACCGGGTCGAACTTGACGCTCACGAACGGCGGACGCCCGGATGCGGCCATCGCGCCATCCTACAACCGGCACGCCAGCCAGTCGGCGACCACCTTGGGGCCGGCGTTCCGCGCGGCGGCGTCGATCGCTGCGTCGACCGCCGCGAACGCCCGCACGCCCCGGCGCGCCGAGACGCGCTGCGCCAGCGGGTCGAGCCGGGCGCGCAGGTCCGGATTGGCGAGCGTCCCCCGATCGGCGCCGCTGGCCAGCAGCGTCACGTCGCGCACCAGCGACGAGAGGGCCCGCAGGCGCTCGGTCAACTCCTGCCGCTGGCCGCCGCCGCCCTTCCCGCCGGTCCGGCCGGCCAGCAGCCCCTTCGCCCCTTCCAGGCGCGACTTCGCATCGCGGGCCGCCGCGGCGGTGCGCAGCAGCGCCAGCGCCGCATCGCGGGCCGCCGCCAGCTCCCCGGACGCCAGGCGCAGCGCGCGCCCGACGCTGCCTCCGGCGGCGGCCGCCGCCGCCCGCGCGTCGGATTCGCCGTACCCGTGGCCGCGCGTCAGGATCTCCGACACCTCCGCGGTCTCCAGGAGACCGAAGCTCAGGCGCTGGCACCGCGACCGCACGGTGGCGAGCAGCGTGTCGGCGCGCGACGTGACGAGCACGAACTGGGACGCCGGCGGCGGCTCCTCCAGCGTCTTGAGGAGCGCGTTCTGCGATTGGGGGACGAGCCGGTCCGCGTCGTCGAACACGACCACCCGGCGCCGGCCTTCGAACGGGCGGTACCTGGCCTGGCCGGCCGCCTCGCGCACCGCGTCGACGGTGATGGCGCCGCCGTCGCCGCCGACGGTCAGCACGTCGGGATACGACCCGCGCGCAATCCGCGTGCAGGCGGCGCAACGCCCGCAGGCGTCGAACGGAACGGCGGCTCCGGCGGCGGCGTCCCGCACGGGCGCGGCGCAGTTCAGCGCCTGGGCCAGCGCCGCCGCGGCCCGCCGCTTCCCGACGCCCTCCGGTCCGGCGAAGAGCAGGCTGGGCGGGAGCGACCCCCGGTCGACGGCGCGGGCGATCAGCCGGACCAGCCCGCGGTGCCCCACGACGTCGCGGAAAGCCATGCCTCGGCCGAATCGTAGCACACGGCTCGCGCCGCGCTTCGGCGCGGGCGCCCGGCGGCGGCGCGGCGATCAGGCGGCGGCGGGCCGCGGCAGGCGCGCCAGCACCCAGCCGACCGCCTCCAGCAGGTTCGCGGCGACCGCGTCCGCCGCGGCGGGCGGCGGGTCCGCCGCCGCTTCGCTCGCGCCGTACCCCGTCTTCACGAGGACGCCGGCCGCGCCGACGGCGCGGGCGAGCTGGATATCGAGCCACCGGTCCCCGATCACGACCGAGCGGGCGGGATCGAGGTCCAGGTCCGCCGCCGCCCGCCGGATCAGGCCCGGCGCCGGCTTGCGGCAGTCGCAGCGCCGGCGATGCCGCTCCACCGGCGCGTCGGGAAGGTGCGGGCAGTAGTAGTGGCCGTCGAGCCGCGCGCCGGCCGCGGCGAGCCGCCTGTCCAGATGGTCGCGGGCGTCGAGGACCGCCTGCTCCCGGATCACGCCGCGCGCCACTCCCGCCTGGTTCGTGACGACGACGACGGCGTAGCCCGCCCGCTTCAGCAGGCGGACCGCTTCGACGCTCCAGGGAAAGAGGCGCAGCCGCTCCAGCCGGTCGAGATACCCGACGTCCTCGATCAGCGTGCCGTCACGGTCGAGGAACGCTGCGGGCGCCGCCATGCTTCACCCCCGGCTGCTACGGGAGGACGTCCCGCTCGGCGTAATGGTTCCAGCCGAACGTTTCCTTGATCGCCATGACGAGGTCGAACCCTTCCTGGACGACCTCGGGCAGCGACTGGTTGAAGCTGGCCGGAAAGACGGCGTGGCCTTCGAACTCCTCGTTCCACGAGCCTACGGCGTAGATCGGCGCCGGGAACAGCTCGGCGCCCGGACGCCCTTGCCGGGGTCCCTCGGCGAGCAGGCCGACGTGCGCGTCCCGCACCGTCTTCATGAAGTCGGCGTACTCGCCGCGGCCCATCATGAGCAGCGGATACCCCGGTTTCGCGAAACCGGGCGCCAGATTGGGAATGACCAGCACCGGGTGACCCGTGTACCGGTTCCGCACGCCGGCCGTCAGGCGGAAGTTGTGCCGCAGGATCGCGGCCTGGTGGTCGATGTACCGCGGCGAGGCGAACAGCCTGTCGCCCAGCCCGGCCGTCACGCGCAACGTCTTCAACGGAGCGTGGTGGTAGGTGTAGATCGCGTCGAAGCTGCGCATGCGCCGCAGGCGATCCTGCGGGAGCGGACCGCCGGCGGCGAGGTGCATCTCCTCGCCGACGACGAACGGCGGCGTCCCGTACTCGCCGCGGAACGCCTCTCGGGCGGTGTCCATGGCGCGCTCGAACAGGCTGAACCGGACCCCCTCGAAGGGGAGCAGCCCCCACGTGTGCGACCCGAAGATGAAGACGGCCGGCCGGCCGTCGAGCGTGAAGATCCGGGCGCCGGCCGCGTCGCGCGCCTCGGCCAGGAACCGGCCCATGTGCGCGAAGTCGTCGCGCAGCAGCGCGGGGACCGACGGCTCCGAGAAATCGATGCGGTCACCCGTCAGCGACAGGGCGATCGTGCTTTCGTAGAGCAGCGCGAGCTGGCGGGTCCGGAGGTTCGGCGCGCTCAGCAGCCCGCCGCGGTAGTTGTTCAGCAGGTCCCGGTTGAAGCGGGGCGGTATCCAGCTCAACGCGTCGACGGTGATGCCGAACTCGTTCTTCTGGTCGTTGAACAGCGTCTCGATCTCGGGATCCTGCGACCGGTAGTCGCCTCCCTTGAACCGCACCGTCTGGAGGCCGGGCGGGCGGACCTCCGTGCCGTACCAGCCGTAATGCCACGCGACCGTGACGGGGCGCCGCTCCGGCCGGACCAGGCCGTCCGATTGCGCCTGGACCGTGCGCCGCACCGACTCGACCGCGAAACGGTCGACGACGCCGCGGCCGAAGACGTCGGTCCGGACGTCGTACGCCGCATCGGGGGTCAGACCGAAGCCGCGGCGCGCCGCCAGCGCATTCTGAACCAGTTGCGGATCGACCGGATCGAGCAGGCCGTTCCCGTCGACGTCGGCCACGAACGAAGGGAGCAGCACCGGGTCCGGCGCCTGCGCCTGGAGGAGGCGCCGCCCGCCGGCGACGCACGTTCCGGCGAGGGCCAGAGCGCCCGTCCGAAGGAAGCGTCGGCGAGGGTGTCCCGATTCCGCCGGTCGCGTCACTCTGGATCGTTCTACAGAGACCCGCGCGGGCGTCCCGGGTCGCCGCACCCGGACGCCCGCAGGCCGTCGAAGAAGTGGCGGGGCCGACGAGACTCGAACTCGCGACCTCCGGCGTGACAGGCCGGCGTTCTAACCAACTGAACTACGACCCCGCATCAAGGCCCTGCAGGTCGCGCCCGCCGCGCGCGGCGGCTGGTGGGCGGTACAGGACTCGAACCTGTGACAGCCGGCGTGTAAGACCGGTGCTCTGCCACTGAGCTAACCGCCCGGTTCACGACCCCAAACGAAACATTATACGGCATCCGCGATTTCAGGACGAGAGCAGCCAGGCCTTCAGCCCGAGGACGCCCAGCGCCGCGGCGAACCCGGCCAGCGCCTGGCGCTCGCCGTTGGCGACCATCCGGTCGAACCGGAACCGCCGGTCCGACGGCCCCGCCGCGCCGCGCACGTACCGCTCGAACTCCCGGCCGAACGTCGCGCGCAAGGTCGCCTCCTCGAGCCGCGCCGCCGCCCACAGCGTGACGGTGAGATAGCCGAGGACCAGGCCGGCGGCGGGGAGATCGGCGGCGGCGATCGCGAACCCGCATCCGATGACGGCCGAACCGCAGTACAACGGGTGGCGCAGGCGGCGGTACGGCCCGGAACGCGTGACCTCCCGTCCCTTGCGCAGGTGGCCCGACGCCCACACCCTGAGGGCCGCGCCGGCGGCGGCGACCAGCCCGCCGGCGGCCAGCGAGCGCGGCGTCGGCTGCGCCAGCCAGAACGCGGCGGCGGCGACGACGAACCCGGCCGCCACCCGCGCGCGGGCGATCAGGAACAGCCGCCGGAGACCGGGACTCGCCCGCGGGTCAAACACCGTTCGCACCGCCGAGCCGGCGCGCCACGGCGCGCGCCACTTCCTCGACCGGAATCGACGCCATGCAGGACGGCGCGTGCGCGCACCGGCGCACCACCACGCCGGCCGCGCCAGCCCGGCGCCGGCACGGGCACCGGTCAGAGCGCGACACGACGACGTCGCGCGACGACCAGGGACCGTTCCGGCGCGGATCGCTCGGCCCGTAGACGCCGACGACCGGCGCGCCGACCGCAGCGGCGACGTGCAGGGGGCCGGTGTCGCCCGCGACGACGACCGCGGCGGCGCGCGCCAGCGCCACGACGTCGGCTATCGTCGTCGGCGGCGCCGGCGCGGCGGCGCCGGCCGACGCGGCCGACACCCGCTCGGCGAGCGCCCGCTCCCCCGGTCCCCACAGGACGACCGACGACAGGCCGTGCGCGCGCCGCAGCCGCTCGGCGAGCGTCCCGAACCGGTCCGGCGCCCAGCGCTTGCTCGGCCAGGCGGCTCCCGGACTGACGAGCGCGAACGGCTCGCCGGCGCCGCATCCGGCCGCTGCCCGCGCCCGGGCGACGGCGTTCGACGGCCGCGGCGCGATCGGGAACTCGAACGGGCGCCCCTCCAGCGGGCGCGCCTCGACGCCGAGGCCGGCGGCCAGCGCCAGGTTCTTCTCGATGACGTGCATCGGCTCGCCCACGGGCGGCGTTTCGGTGTACCACCACCGGGCGGCCCGCTCACGGAGATGCCGGCGGTCGAAGCCGATGACGCGGCGGGCGCCCGACAGCCGGGCGAGCAGGGCGGACTTCATCAGTCCCTGGAGATCGATCGCCGCATCGTAGCGCGCCGCCCGCAACGTGCGCACGACGTGCGGGATGCCGGACAGGCGGCCGGTCCGCGGCGCGACGATGCAGCGATCGACCGCCGGGACCAGCTCGACCAGCTCCCGGCGCCGCTCGTCGACCAGCCAGTCGATGCGGGCGTCGGGCAGCGCGCGCCGGAGGCCCGCGGCCACCGGCATCGCATGCACGACGTCGCCCAGTGCGCTCAGCCGCACGACGAGGATGCGCATCGGCACGGGTCAGCAGCGGCGCGCGGGACCGCCCGGCAGGTTCGGGCGGCCGGCGATCGTCTCGACGAGGTCCCGGGTCGAATGGTCCTTCGGGTCGCCGACGATGGCGACCCGGCCGCCGTACGCCCGCACGGCCTCGCGCTCCGGCACGGTCTCGACGGCGTAGTCGGTCCCCTTGCAGTGGACGTCCGGGCGCAGCGCGTCCAGCAGGCCGGCGACCGTCGGTCCGGAGAAGACGACGGCGTAGTCCACGACGGCGAAGGCGGCCACCAGCTCGGCGCGTTCGCCGGCGGGCAGCACGGGGCGCCCCGCCCCCTTGAGCGCCGCCACCGACCGGTCGTCGTTGATCGCCACCACCAGCCGGTCCGCCTCCGCCGCCGCGCCCGCCAGGTACCGGACGTGGCCGACGTGGACGACGTCGAAGCACCCGTTCGCCAGCGCGATCGTGCGGCCGGCGGCGCGGTCCGCGCCGACCAGATCGCGCAGCTCCGCCGGCGAGACGACCCGACCCATTTCTAAGACCCCTGCTGTTCCGCCGCTTCGGCGCGGACCGCGCGGCGCAACTCGCCGGCCGACACCGTCGCCGTCCCGCGCTTCATCACCACGAGCCCGCCGGCGCAGTTGGCCAGGACCGCCGCGTCCTCCAGCGCGGCGCCGGCGGCGAGCGCCAGCGCCATCGCCGCGACGACCGTATCGCCCGCCCCGGTCACGTCGGCCACCTCGGCGGCGCCGACGGCCGGGAGGTGCGCCGTCCGCCGGCCGGGCGCGAACACCGCCATTCCGCGGCTCCCGCGCGTCAGCACCAGTCCCTCGACCCGCAGCCGCTTCAGCAGCGTCCGCCCGGCGCTTTCCAGCTGGTCCGGATCGCCGCCGATCGTGACGCCGAGCGCCTGCTCCGCCTCGGATTCGTTCGGCGTGCACGCGGTCACGCCGCGGTGCCGCAGCAGGTCGTAGCGCGAGTCGACGAGGATCGGAACGCGCCGCCCCCGGCGCGCGCGGCCGACGCGCCGCCGGATGCGCGACACCAGCCCGGGGCTGACCAGTCCGGACCCGTAGTCGGAGACGATCACCGCATCGCAGTCGGCCGCCGCCGCGCGCGCCGCCTGCTCGAACGCGGACCGCGCGGCCGGATCGTCCGGGACTTCGGTCTCGCGGTCTATCCGGACCACCTGCTGCCGGGCCGCATGCGGGCCGCCGGCCAGGATGCGGGTCTTGACGGGGGCGTGATATCCCTTCACCCGGACGAGGCCGGCGCGCTCCACGCCCCGCGGCAGCGCCTGCGCGACGCGGCGATCGGCCGCCGCATGGCCGAGCAGGCCGACCAGGCGGACGCGCCCGCCCAGCGTAGCCACGTTGGCCGCCGCGTTCCCCGCGCCGCCGGGCACGACGACGGCGCCGTCGTACCGGAGAATCGGGACCGGCGCTTCACGGGACAGGCGCGACAGACGCCCGTGGATGAACTCGTCCGCGATCACGTCGCCGATGACGGCCACGCGCAGTCCGGCGGCGGCGTCGATCAGGCCGATGAGCCGCTCGATCACCGGCGGATCTCCTCAAGAGGCGGCGGGCCGCCGGACGCCGGGGCGGCGCGTTCGCCCCCGCCGCCGGCCGGCGCGTCGCTGCGCCAGCGCCGGTGCATCCACAGCCAGAGGTCCGGGTGGCGGCGGACGTACGCCTCCAGCACGTCGGTGCACCGCTGCGTGTAGGTGCGGATCGGATCGGGGTCGCCTTCCGCCGGCGGCGTGATCGGCTCCTCGTACACCAGCCGGTAGCGCCCGCCCGGCAACGGCAGCGCGAACACCGGAACGACCGGCGCGCCGGTGCGGTGCGCCAGCGCCGCGACGGCCGACGTCGTGGCCGCCGGCCGGCCGAAGAAGTCGACCGTCACGGCGCTGCGGTCGTGCATGTGCTGATCGATCATCATCGCGACGACCGCCTTCTCCGACAGCGCGCGCAGCAACCCGCGCACGGCGCCCTGCCGCGGGAGCACGCGCGTCCCGACGCGGGTCCGGATCCGCTCCATGAGGCGGTCGAGCAGCGGATTGTCGAGCGTGCGCGCCACCAGGACGAGCGGCGTGAACAGCACCGCGTGGACCATGACCAGTATTTCCCAGTACCCGAAGTGGCCCGAATAGACCATCACGCCCCGGCCGCGGGCGACCGCCTGCTCCAGGCGCGCCCTGCCTTCTATCTCCACCAGGCGCGCCATCCGGTCCCCGCCCATCGCATCGAAGTTGAGCAGCTCCACCACGTGCCGGCCGAAGTGCTCGAACGTCGAACGGAGCACCGCCCGGCGGTCGCGTTCGGTCCGCGCGGGGAACACGGCGCGCAGGTTCGCCAGACCCAGCTCGCGGCGCGGCCCGTGCAGGCGGTAGAAGAGCCGCCCCAGCGCCGTCCCGACCGCGAGACTCGCCCGGCGGGGCAGCGCGCGGAGCAGGGCCCGGAGCGCCAGCACCGCCGCGTATTCGAGCCGGCGTCTCATCAGCCCGACTCTCCCGCCTGACGGAGACGCGCCTCGAGCCATGCCCGGAACGCCGCCGCCGGCTCCATCGTGACGGCCAGCGGTATCGACAGCAGCGAGAAACCGAACGGGGCGTGCGGCAGCAGCCGCACGAGGTCCTTCTCGGTGGTGACGACGCGCCGCGCCCGGCTCGCCGCGGCCCGGCGGCCGATCTCCGCGACGTCGCGCGCGGAGTACGGATGATGGTCGCGGAACGCGAGGGTGTCGGCCACCGCGTATCCGCTGCGGCGCAGCTCCGCAAAGAAGGCCGCGGGCCGCGCGACGCCGGCCACCGCCAGGACCGTCGCCGGCGGCTCGGCCGCAACTTCCCGCCCGGTCTCCGCCGCACGGGGCGGCCGGAGCGTCCGCGTGAAACGAAACGCCCGATCGAGGCCGAGCCGGGCCGCGGCCGACTGCGCCGCGGCCTCGCCCGCGTCCTGCGCCGCGCCGGCGTCCGGCGTCTCGACGATCGCCGCGTCGGCGCAGGCGGCCGCCTCGATCGGCTCGCGCAACCGGCCGCCGGGCAACGTCCGGGAATCGGTCAGGTCGTCCGCCCCCAGCACCAGCAGGTCGACGTCCCGGTGGAGCGCAAGCTGCTGAAAGCCGTCGTCGAGCACGTGCGCCGTCACTCCCATCCGCGTTTCGGCCAACCGTCCGGCCAGATGACGATCCTCGCACACCAGGACGGCCGCCTCCGGCAGGGCCCGCGCAAGCATCAGCGGTTCGTCGCCGGCCTCCGCCAGATCGGCGCGGACGCCGCGCCCGTCGCTCACCACGACGACGCCGTCGGCGCGGCGCGTCCGGGCGTAGCCGCGGCTCAGCACCGACGGGCGTTCCCCCATCGACGCGAGCAGCGCCGCCACGTGCGCGGCGACCGGAGTCTTCCCGCTGCCGCCGGCCGCCAACGCGCCGACGCTGACCACCGGCCGGCCGAGCCGGCGGCGCCTCTCCGGACGCCGCGCATGCCAGCGCCGGCGCCGCAGGGCCAGCCCGCCGTACAGGCGGCTCAGCAAGGCTTTTCCCTCACGGAACGGCGTGGCGCGCGCGGACGTCGACGTCCCGATCGGCCGCGCCGGACGGCAGCAGGTCGGCCATGACCGCCAGCGTCCGCCGCCGGGCGCCGCGGTTCTCCTCGACCAGCGCCCGGGCGGCCGCGCCGAGCCGGGCGCGGCGCTCCGGCTCGGCCAGCAGCGTCTCGAGCGCCGCGCCGAGCTCGCGCCGCGAGCGCAGCCGCCAGGCGCCGCCGCGCGCGGCGAACAGGTTGGCGATCTCCGCGAAGTTCTCCATGTGCGGCCCGAACACGATCGCCTTGCCGAACGCCGCCGGTTCGAGGATGTTGTGCCCGCCGGCGGCGACGAGGCTCCCCCCCACGAAGACGACCGTCGCGAGCCGGAAGAGTCCCGCCAGCTCGCCGATGGTGTCGAGAACGGTCACCTCGGCGGCCGGCCGGGCGCCGGGCGCGAGCTCAGTCCGCCGCACGGCCGCGAACCCCTGGCCGGCCGCGACCCGCCGCACTTCCTCGAAGCGCTCGGGATGGCGCGGCGCGATGATCAGCACCACGTCGGGGACCGACCGGCGCAGCCGGGCGAACGCGCGGAGGATCGGCTCCTCCTCGCCGCGGAGCGTGCTCGCGGCGATGATCACCGGGCGCCCGGCCGCGAAGGCGAACCGCCGCAGCACCCGGTCGCCCTCGTGCGGCTGCGCGCCGGCGGCGTCGCCCGCGGCGTCGAACTTGAGGCTTCCGGTGACCGTCACCCGGCCGGGAGACGCCCCGAGGTCGACGAAACGCGCCCCCCACTCGCCGGTTTGCGCGCAGACGCGATCGAGACCGCCGATCACCCGCCGCATGAACGGACGGACGAGGCGGTAGCGGCGGTACGACCGGTCCGAGAGCCGGCCGTTCACCAGCACGGTCCTCACGCCGCGGCGCCGGCAGGCGCGCAGCAGGTTGGGCCAGATCTCCGTGTCGATCAGCACCAGCAGGTCCGGCGCGATGCGATCGAGCGCGCGCGCGACGAACGGGGTCAGGTCGAGCGGCGCGTAGAAGACGGCGTCGACCGCGGGGCCGAGCCGCCGGGCGACGTGCTGCCCGGTCGCGGTGGTCGTGGAGACGAGCAGGCGATGCGCCGGCCAGGCGTCCCGGAGATGCGCCACGAGCGGTTTGGCGGCGAGCGCCTCGCCGACCGAGACCGCGTGGATCCAGATCGACCGCCGGCGTTCGGGATTCACCTCCGGGGGAAGCCGGCCGAACCGATCCCGGATGCGTCCGACCGGCTTCCGGCGCCGCACGGCGCGGCAGGCGATCCCCGGAAGGTGCGCGAGAAAGTACGCGCACAAGGCCAGATCGTAGAGCAGATACATGAAGCGCGGCGCCGGCCGGGAGTATACCCCTCGGTCGGCCTTGGGCTAAACTGGTCACAAATTTCGGCCACAAGGAGGCTCCGTGAAATCCGTCGCCACGATCGGCGCCACGCAGTTCAAGATGCGATGCCTCGCCATTCTCGACAATCTCGCGCCGGAGGGGCTCGTCGTCACCAAGCACGGCCGGCCCGTGGCGCGCGTCATTCCCTGCCCGCAGCCGCCCGCCGCGCTGATCGGCGCGTTGCGCGGCCAGCTGACGGTCCGCGGCGACGTGGATTCCACGGGGCTGACGTGGGAAGCCGATGCTGAACGTTGACACGCACGTCCTGGTGGACGCGCTCCGCGGCGACCCGCGCCCGCGCGAGCGCCGTCTGCTCGCGGCCGAACACTGGAGCGTCGCGGCCATCGTGTTGTGGGAGTTGGCGAAGCTGTCGCAACTCGGCCGGATCTCGCTCGACCTTTCGTCGCCGGCGGTCGAGACCGCGCTGTCGAGCGTGCACGTCTGGCCGCTCGATCTCGACGTGGCGCGGACCGCGACTCGACTTGACTTTCGGAGCGATCCGGCCGACGAGCTGATCGCCGCCACGAGCGTGGTGCATGGCGTCCCGTTGCTGACGCGGGACGCGCGCATTCGACGCTCGAAGGTCGTCCCGCTGGCCTGACGGGCCGCAGTCACGCTCGAAGACCGCCGGCCGTACGCTACAGGCCGAACCTTCCCTGGAGGACGACCCGGCGCTGCATCGGCTGACGGCGGGTGACGAGCTGCTCGGCGAACAGGTCGATCAGGAGGCGCAGGCCCCGGTCCCGGGCGAGGAACAGGCCTCGGTCCCGGCCGTCGTCGCCGGGCGGGTTCAGCACGGCCCAGCGCGTCCCGGCGTTCAGACGGTAGCCTTCGGCCCCCTCGCGGCTCCAGCGGCCGAACGGCGTGAACTCGCCGCCGCCGGGCAGCACGACGCCCCAGCCGAGCGTCAGGGCCAGCCGGTCCGGCCGCCAGCCGGGCGCGTCCGGGGCCGCCGCCGGGTCGCGCCCCAGGGCCTGCGCGCCGAATCCGCCCGGCGCCCGCCACAGCGTCTGCGCGCCGCCGGCGGCGTCGACGCCCCAGGACGGCTCCAGCGCGAACGACAGGCCGCCCTGCTCCCGGCCGGGCTGCAGACGGACCGCGAAGCTCGCGCCCCACTCCCGGAAGTCGTCCGCCTGGTGGACCAGCAGCGTGCGGCCCCGGGCGTCCACGCTCAGCCCCGTGCCCAGGTGGGTGAACCCGAGCGCGCCGCCCGCCTCCGCGCCCATGCCGGTCTCGGCGTCGCCGCGATCGAACCGGCCGCCCAGCTCGACCTGCGCGCGGAGCGCCACGCCGCCGCCCACCGTCCACTGCCCGGTCAACTCCGACGCCAGCCGCAGCCGCTGGGCGTCGGCCGTGACGCCGGCCAGCCTGTCGGCCGCCTCGGACTCGGAGGTGATGCGCACCGCGAACGCGTCGGCCTTCAGCGCCAGGGGGCCGACGACCTCCTGGCGCACGCCCACCGCCGTCATCCGCATGCCGAGGCCGGCGCTGAACCGGCCGCCTTCGTCCAGCTCCTCCAGCGCGGCGGAGCCGCGTCCGCCGCCCACCAGGCCCCACAGCCCCAGGCCCTCCCGGGGCGACCAGTGCAGGTACGGGTAGAGGCCGGTCAGCCGGGCGTCCACCGCGCCCGCGCCGTTGATCCGGCCCGCGAAGTCGGACTCCATCCGGTTGTGCGACCCGGCCAGCCCCACCAGCAGCCCGGAGGCGAACCGGTAGTCCAGCCCCGCGTAGGCCGACTGCGTCCGGCCCTCCAGCGTGAAGCCGTCTCCCCCGGGCGCGCCCTCGAACTCGCCCGCGGCGGCCTGGCCCCACAGCGTCCAGCCGGCGCGGGAGGGGGCGGCGTCGCCGGCCGAGGCCGCGTCGCCGCCGAGCGCCAGTTGGAACGAGCTTCGGGAGAGCAGGCTCCGGCCGGAGACCGGGCTGAACTCCATGCCGCCGTCGTCGTCCTCCCCCGGCGCCGCCGGTCCTGCGTAGGAGCCGCCGCCGGCGAACCCGTCCAGGCCGCCGAAGCCGTCGCCGCCGCCGAAGCCGTCCTGGCCGTCGCCGAACAACAGCGTCGCCGCATCGACCGTCGCGCCGCGCCCGTCGGCGACGCCGAGCGCGTCCGGCGGAATCGACAGCCGGGCGCCCAGCAGGCCCGACGCGCCCCGCGCCAGGGTCGCCAGGCCGCACGCCGCGCCGGCGCCGACGGCGCCGCAGCCTATCGAGTTGCCGCCGACCTGCACGTGCGAACGCCCCAGCGCGTGCGACTCCACCCCCAGCCGGCCGCCGATCGCCTCCACCGTCTCCGTCCCCAGCGTGCGCCCGAACACCGCCAGCGACCGCCGCAGCGCCCGCGCACGCTCCGACCGCACGGTCTCCACCGCCACGCGCACCTGCTGCTCCGCCTCCAGGCCGTCCGGGTCGCGCGCCGTCACCGTCACCACCGCCGCCCCGATCGCCAGCGGCGCTATCGACAGCAGGTCCGACTCCAACACCGACGCCCGCGCCACCCCGGGCGCCGACGACTCCGCCGCGTACCGCAGCATGTCGCCGTCCGGGTCCCGGAAGTACGCCCCCAAGCGCTCCTCCACCGCCGCGCCCGCCGCCTCCAGCACCAGCGCCTCCAGCGCCCCGACCGCTTCGGGCGCCTCGTTCACGTCCAGCAGCGTCACCGCGACGTCCGCTTCGCCGGTCAGCCCTCCGCGGTCGGTGGCCCGCACCGCCAGCGCGAACTGCGGCGGCCCCTCCTCGTAATCCTCGCCGCCGCCCACGTACCGCACCGCGCCGCTCGCGCCGTCCACCGCGAACCGCGCCGCGTCGCCCGCCGCCAGGCTGTACGTCAGCACGTCGCCCGCGTCCACGTCCGACGCCCGCACCGCGCCCAGCCCGCGCGGACCCGCCACGTTCTCCGCCAACTCGAACGCATACGCGGTCTCGGCGAACGCCGGCGGCTCGTTCACGTCCAGAATCCGCACCTCGGCCGGCGCCGACGCCGACAGACCGTCGCGGTCGGTCACCACCACCGTGAACTGGTGGCGCGCCGGACCGGTTTCCGCGTCCTCCCCGGCGCCCACGTAGCGGACCTCGCCGCTCTCCGCGTCCACCGCGAACCGCCCGGCGTCCGCGTCGCGCAACCGGTAGCGCCGCACGTCGGCCCGGCCTGCGTCCACCGCCACCGCCTCCGCCCGCCCCAGCACGAGCGGGCCGGAGACGTTCTCCGCCAGCTCCCACGCGTAGCGCGCGGCGGTGAACGCGGGCGCTTCGTCCTCGTTCGTCAGCGTCACCGTCACCGCCGTCCGGGCGACCGCCCCCGCCGGGTCGGTCGCCGACACCGTCAGCTCCCACTTCCCCGGGCCGGACGCCTCGTAGTCCTCGCCCGCGCCCACGTAGCGGACTTCGCCCGTCGCCGCGTCGACCGCGAACCGCCTCGAGTCGCCCGCCTCCAGCCGGTACGCCAGCGCGTCTCCCTCCGGATCGTCCGCCGCCGCGACGCCCAGCGCCAGCGGCCCCGCCGCGTTCTCCGCCAACGAGAACGCGAACGGCCCGCCGGCGAACGACGGCGCCGCGTTCTCCGCCACCGGCCCGCCGCCGCCGCCGCCATCATCACCACCATCCCCGCCGCCGCCGGCCACCGTCTGGCCTCCCACGTTCGACAGCGCATGGCCGCCCAGGTCCAGCGCCGCCGCCGCCGCGCCGCCCGCCCGCGTGATCGTCCCCCCGTTGAGCGTCAGCGCGTCCGCCGGAACGCTGATCCCGTCCGCGTCCGTGTCCGACGGCTGCACCACGTACCGGAAGACCAGCACCGCCGTCCCCGTCCCCGATACGTACGACGCCTGCCGCCGCGCCGCGCCGACGGCCAGCGCCAGTTGCGGCGTCCCCGTCACCGCCACCGCCCGGTCGAACCGCACCTGCACCTCGATCCGCTCCCCCGCGGCGTACGTGTCGCCGCCCGCCGGACGGCTGCTGATCGTCACCCCGCTCACCGCCGGGGCCGTCGCGGCCCCGTTCACCTTGTGGTTCGCCGAGTTCGTGATGACGTGCGCACCCAACGCCAGCGCGGCGTTCGTCATCGCCGCGCTCCGGATCGTCCCGCCGCCCAGCGCGAGCGCGCCCGCGCCGATGCTGATCCCGTCGCTGTCCGCATCGGCCGCCAGCACCGTGTAGTGGAACGTCAGCGTCGCGGTTCCGCTCCCGCTCGCGTACCCCGCCTGCCCGGTCCCCGTCCCGATCGTCAGCGCCAGTTGCGGCGTCCCCGTCACCGTCACCGGAATCCGGAACCCGACCTGCACCGCAATCGTCTCCCCCGCGGCGTACGTGTCGCCGCTCGCCGGACGGCTGCTGATCGTCACCCCGCTCACCGCCGGAACCGTGACCGACCCGTCCACCTTGTGGCTCGCCGAGTTCGTGACGGCGTGCGTACCCAACGCCAGCGCGGCGTTCGCCAGCGCCGCGCTCCGGATCGTTCCGCTGTTGAGGGCCAGCGCGCCCGCCCCGATGCTGATCCCGTCGCTGTCCGCATCCGCCGCCAGCACCGTGTAGCGGAACGTCAGCGTCTCGGCCCCGCTCCCGCTGGCGTACCCCGCCTGCCCGGTCCCCGTCCCGATCGTCAGCGTCAGTTGCGGCGTCCCCGTCACCACCACCGGAATCCGGAACCCCACCTGCACCGTAATCGTCTCCCCCGCCCCGTACGTGTCGCCGCTCGCCGGACGGCTGCTGATCGTCACCCCGCTCACCGCCGGAACCGTCGCGGCGCCGCCGTCGGCCTGGTGGGACGCGGCGTTCGCGATCGCGCGGGTCCCCAACCCCAGCGCGGCGTTCGTCATCGCGGCGCTCCGGATCGTCCCGCCGTTCAGCGTCAACGCGTTCGCCCCGACGCTGATGCCGTCGCTGTCCGCATCCGCCGCCTGCACCGTGTAGTGGAACGTCAGCGTCCGCGTCCCGCTCCCGCTGGCGTAACTCGCCTGCCGCGTCGCGCTCCCGATCGTCAGCGCCACCTGCGGACTGCCGGTCACCGTCACCGGGATCTGGAAGCCGACCTGCACGGCGATCCGCTCGCCCGCGCCGTACGCGGCCCCGCTCGCCGGACTGCTGCTGATCGCCACCGCACTCACCGCCGGGGCCGTCGCCGCCCCGTTCACCTTGTGGCTCGCCTGGTTCGTCAGGGCGTGCGCGCCCAGCCCCAGCGCGGCGTTCGTCGTCGTGGCGCTCCGGATCGTCCCGCCGTTCAGCGTCAGCGCGCTCGCCCCGACGCTGATCCCGTCGCTGTCCGCATCGGTCGCCAGCGCCGTGTAGCGGAACGTCAGCGTCCGCGTCCCGCTCCCGCTCGCGTACTCCGCCTGCCGCGTCGCACTCCCGATCGTCAAGGCGAGTTGCGGCGTCCCCGTCACCGTCACGGCGAACCCGAACGCCACGTCCACCGCGATCGTCTCCCCCGCCCCGTACGTGTCGCCGCTCGCCGGACTGCCGCCGATCGTCACCCCGCTCACCGCCGGAACCGTCGCGGCGCCGTCCACCTTGTGGCTCGCCTGGTTCGCCAGGGCGTGCGCGCCCAACCCCAGCGTCGCGTTCGTCATCGCGGCGCTCCAGATCGTCCCGCCGTTGAGGGCCAGCGCGCTCGCCCCGATCGCGATCCCGTCGCTGTCCGCATCGGTCGCCAGCGCCGTGTAGCGGAACGTCAACGTCCCGGTCCCGCTCCCGCTCGCGTAATCCGCCTGGCCGGTCGAACTCCCGATCGTCAACGCGAGTTGCGGCGTCCCCGTCACCGTCACCGCGATCTGGAAACCCACCTCCACCGAGATCGTCTCCCCCGCGCCGTACGTGTCGCCGCTCGCCGGACTGCTGCCGATCGTCACCGAACTGACCGCCGGGGCCGTCGCCGCCCCGTCCACCTTGTGGTTCGCCTGGTTCGCCAGGGCGTGCGCGCCCAGCCCCAGCGTCGCGTTCGTCGTCGCGGCGCTCCGGAGGGTTCCGCCGTTGAGGGTCAGCGCGCTCGCCCCGATGCTGACGCCGTCGCTGTCCGCATCGGTCGCCAGCGCCGTGTAGCGGAACGTCAGCGTCCCGGTCCCGCTCCCGCTGGCGTAATCCGCCTGCCCGGTCGCACTCCCGATCGTCAACGCGAGTTGCGGCGTCCCCGTCACCGTCACGGCGATCTGGAACCCCACCTGCACCGAGATCGTCTCCCCCGCCCCGTACGTGTCGCCGCTCGCCGGACTGCTGGCGATCGTCACCGAACTGACCGCCGGGGCCGTCGCCGCCCCGTCCACCTTGTGGTTCGCCTGGTTCGCCAGGGCGTGCGCGCCCAGCCCCAGCGTCGCGTTCGTCGTCGCGGCGCTCCGGAGGGTTCCGCCGTTGAGGGTCAGCGCGCTCGCCCCGACGCTGATCCCGTCGCTGTCCGCATCGGTCGCCAGCGCCGTGTAGTTGAACGTCAGCGTCGCGGTCCCGCTCCCGCTGGCGTACTCCGCCTGGCCGGTTGAACTCCCGATCGTCAGCGCGAGCTGCGGCGTCCCCGTCACGGTCACGGCGATCTGGAACCCCATCTCCACCGAGATCGTCTCCCCCGCCCCGTACGTGTCGCCGCTCGCCGGACTGCTGGCGATCGTCACCGAGCTCACCGCCGGGGCCGTCGCCGCCCCGTCCACCTTGTGGCTCGCCTGGTTCGCCAGGGCGTGCGCGCCCAGCCCCAGCGTCGCGTTCGTCGTCGCGGCGCTCCGGATCGTCCCGCCGTTCAGCGCCAACGCGCTCGCCCCGATGCTGATGCCGTCCGTGTCCGCATCGGTCGCCAGCGCCGTGTAGCGGAACGTCAGCGTCCGCGTCCCGCTCCCGCTCGCGTACTCCGCCTGCGCCGCGCCGGCGCCGATCGTCAACGCGAGTTGCGGCGTCCCCGTCACCGTCACGGCGATCTGGAACCCCATCTCCACCGAGATCGTCTCCCCCGCGCCGTACGTGTCGCCGCTCGCCGGACTGCTGGCGATCGTCACCGAGCTCACCGCCGGGGCCGTCGCGGCGCCGTCCACCTTGTGGCTCGCCTGGTTCGCCAGGGCGGCCGTGCCCAACCCCAGCGTCGCGTTCGTCGTCGCGGCGCTCCGGATCGTCCCGCCGTTGAGGGTCAACGCGCTCGCCCCGATGCTGACGCCGTCGCTGTCCGCGTCGGTCGCCAGCGTCGTGTAGTTGAAAGTCAGCGTCTTCGTCCCGCTCCCGCTGGCGTACTCCGCCTGGCCGGTCGAACTCCCGATCGTCAGCGCGATCTGCGGCGTCCCCGTCACCGTCACCGCGATCTGGAACCCCACCTCCACCGAGATCGTCTCTCCCGCCCCGTACGTGTCGCCGCTCGCCGGACTGCTGCCGATCGTCACCGCACTGACCGCCGGGGCCGTCGCGGCGCCGTCCACCTTGTGGCTCGCCTGGTTCGCCAGGGCGTGCGCGCCCAGCCCCAGCGTCGCGTTCGTCGCCGCGGCGCTCCGGAGGGTTCCGCCGTTGAGGGTCAGCGCGCTCGCCCCGATGCTGACGCCGTCGCTGTCCGCATCGGTCGCCAGCGCCGTGTAGCGGAACGTCAGCGTCGCGGTCCCGCTCCCGCTGGCGTAATCCGCCTGCCCGGTCGAACTCCCGATCGTCAACGCGAGTTGCGGCGTCCCCGTCACCGTCACCGCGATCTGGAACCCCACCTCCACCGAGATCGTCTCCCCCGCCCCGTACGTGTCGCCGCTCGCCGGACTGCTGGCGATCGTCACGGAACTGACCGCCGGGGCTGTCGCCGCCCCGTCCACCTTGTGGCTCGCCTGGTTCGCCAGGGCGTGCGCGCCCAACCCCAGCGCCGCGTTCGTCGTCGCGGCGCTCCGGAGGGTTCCGCCGTTGAGGGTCAGCGCGCTCGCCGCGATGCTGACGCCGTCGCTGTCCGCATCGGTCGCCAGCGCCGTGTAGCGGAACGTCAGCGTCTTCGTCCCGCTCCCGCTCGCGTACTCCGCCTGCCCGGTCGCACTGCCGATCGTCAACGCGAGTTGCGGCGTCCCCGTCACGGTCACCGCGATCTGGAACCCCACCTCCACCGAGATCGTCTCTCCCGCCCCGTACGTGTCGCCGCTCGCCGGACTGCTGGCGATCGTCACCGAGCTCACCGCCGGGGCCGTCGCGGCGCCGTCCACCTTGTGGCTCGCCTGGTTCGCCAGGGCGTGCGCGCCCAACCCCAGCGTCGCGTTCGTCATCGCGGCGCTTTGGATCGTCCCGCTGTTCAGCGTCAGCGCGCTCGCCCCGATCGCGATCCCGTCGCTGTCCGCATCGGTCGCCAGCGCCGTGTAGCGGAACGTCAGCGTTCCGGTCCCGCTCCCGCTGGCGTAATCCGCCTGCCCGGTCGAACTCCCGATCGTCAGCGCGAGCTGCGGCGTTCCCGTCACCGTCACGGCGATCTGGAACCCCACCTCCACCGAGATCGTCTCCCCCGCCCCGTACGTGTCGCCGCTCGCCGGACTGCTGGCGATCGTCACCGAGCTCACCGCCGGGGCCGTCGCGGCGCCGTCCACCTTGTGGCTCGCCTGGTTCGCCAGGGCGTGCGCGCCCAGCCCCAGCGTAGCGTTCGTCGTCGCGGCGCTTTGGATCGTCCCGCCGTTGAGGGTCAGCGCGCTCGCCCCGACGCTGATCCCGTCGCTGTCCGCATCGGTCGCCAGCGTCGTGTAGCTGAACGTCAGCGTCTGCGTCCCGCTCCCGCTGGCGTAATCCGCCTGGCCGGTCGAACTGCCGATGGTCAGCGCGAGCTGCGGCGTCCCCGTCACCGTCACGGCGATCTGGAACCCCACCTCCACCGAGATCGTCTCTCCCGCGCCGTACGTCATCCCGCTCGCCGGACTGCTGGCGATCGTCACCGCACTGACCGCCGGGGCCGTCGCGGCGCCGTCCACCTTGTGGCTCGCCTGGTTCGCCAGGGCGTGCGCGCCCAGCCCCAGCGCCGCGTTCGTCATCGCGGCGCTCCGGAGGGTTCCGCCGTTGAGCGTCAGCGCGCTCGCCCCGATGCTGATGCCGTCCGTGTCCGCATCGGTCGCCAGCGCCGTGTAGCTGAACGTCAGCGTCGCGGTCCCGCTGCCGCTCGCGTACTCCGCCTGCCCGGTCGAACTGCCGATCGTCAGCGCGAGCTGCGGCGTCCCCGTCACCGTCACTGCAATCTGGAACCCCACCTCCACCGAGATCGTCTCCCCCGCCCCGTACGTGTCGCCGCTCGCCGGACTGCTGGCGATCGTCACCGAACTGACCGCCGGGGCCGTCACGGCGCCGTCCACCTTGTGGCTCGCCTGGTTCGCCAGGGCGTGCGCGCCCAGCCCCAGCGCCGCGTTCGTCATCGCGGCGCTTTGGATCGTCCCGCCGTTGAGCGCCAGCGCGCCCGCCCCGATGCTGACGCCGTCCGTGTCCGCATCGGTCGCCTGCACCGTGTAGCGGAACGTCAGGGTCCCGGTCCCGCTGCCGCTGGCGTACGCCGCCTGCCCCGCGCCGGCGCCGATCGTCAGCGCGAGTTGCGGCGTCCCCGTCACCGTCACCGCAATCTGGAACCCCACCTCCACCGCAATCGTCTCTCCCGCGCCGTACGTGTCGCCGCTCGCCGGACTGCTGGCGATCGCCACCGAACTGACCGCCGGAGCCGTCGCGGCGCCGTCCACCTTGTGGCTCGCCTGGTTCGCCAGGGCGTGCGCGCCCAGCCCCAGCGCCGCGTCCGTCGTCACGGCGCTCCGGATCGTCCCGCCGTTGAGGGTCAGCGCGCCCGCCGCGATGCTGACGCCGTCCGTGTCCGCATCGGTCGCCTGCACCGTGTAGCGGAACGTCAGGGTCCTGCTCCCGCTCCCGCTGGCGTACGCCGCCTGCGCCGCGCCGGCGCCGAGGGTCAGCGCGAGCCGCGGCGTCCCCGTCACCGTCACCGGGATCCGGAACCCCACCTCCACCGAGATCGTCTCCCCCGCCCCGTAGGTCATCCCGCTCGCCGGACTGCTGGCGATCGTCACCGAACTGACCGCCGGCACGGTCGCGCTGCCGCCGTCCACCTTGTGGCTCGCCTGGTTCGCCAGGGCGTGCGCGCCCAACCCCAGCGTCGCGTCCGTCATCGCGGCGCTCCGGATCGTCCCGCCGTTGAGGGTCAGCGCGCTCGCCCCGATGCTGATCCCGTCGCTGTCCGCATCGGCCGCCAGCACGGTGTACCGGAACGTCAGGGTCTCGGTCCCGCTGCCGCTCGCGTACTCCGCCTGCGCCGCGCCGGCGCCGACGGTCAGCGCGAGCTGCGGCGTCCCCGTCACCGTCACCGCGAGCTGGAACCCCACCTCCACTTCGATCCGCTCCCCCGCGCCGTACGTCATCCCGCTCGCCGGACTGCTGGCGATCGTCACCGCACTGACTTCCGGGGCCGTCGCGGCGCCGCTCACCTTGTGGCTCGCCTGGTTCGCCAGGGCGTGCGCGCCCAGCCCCAGCGCCGCGTTCGTCGCCGCGGCGCTCCGGATCGTCCCGCTGTTGAGGGTCAGCGCGCCCGCCCCGATGCTGACGCCGTCCGTGTCCGCATCGGCCGCCAGCACGGTGTAGCGGAACGTCAGCGTCCGCGTCCCGCTGCCGCTCGCGTACTCCGCCTGCCCCGCGCCGGTTCCGATCGTCAGCGCGAGCCGCGGCGTCCCCGTCACCGTCACCTCGATCTGGAACCCCACCTCCACCTCGATCGTCTCCCCCAGCTCATACGTGTCTCCGCTCGCCGGGCGACTCGTGATCGTCACCGCACTCACCGCCGGCACGGTCGCGCTGCCGCCGTCGACCTTGTGGTTCGTGGAGTTCGTGACGGCGTGCGTCCCCAGCCCCAACGCCGCGTTCGCCCCGGCGCGGCTCCGGATCGTCCCCCCGTTCAGCGCCAGCGCGCCCGCTCCCACGCTCAGCCCGTCCGCGTCCCTGTCCGCCGCCTGCACCACGTACCCGAACCGCAACGCCTGCGTCCCGCTGCCGCTCGCGTAATCCGCCTGTCCCGTACCGGTTCCGATGGTCAACGCGAGCTGCGGCGTCCCCGTCACCTCCACCTCGAGCGCGAACCCCACCTCCACCTCGATCCGCTCGCCCGCCCCGTACGTGTCCCCGCTCGCCGGGCTGCTCGCGATCGTCACCGCACTCACCGCCGGCGTCGTCGCCGTCGACCCGTCCACCTTGTGCCGCGTTTCCACCGGCGTCACCGTTCCCCTCCCGCTCAGGTTCGCGTCCGTACCCGCCCGGCTCCGGATCGTCCCCCCGTTCAGCGACACCGCGCCCGCTCCCACGCTCAGCCCGTCCGTGTCCCTGTCCGCCGTCTGCACCACGTAGCTGAACCGCAGCCGCGTCGTCCCGCTCCCGCTCGCGTACCCCGCCTGCCGCGTCACGCTGCCGATCATCAGCGCCAACTGCGGACTCCCCGTCACCACGACCGGCAGCCGGAACGACACCTGCAGCGTGATCGTCTCCCCCGCCCCGTACGTGTCCCCGCTCACCGGGCTGCTCACCACCAGCGCAGTGAACGGGTCCGGGACCGTCCCGGGACCGTCCACCTTGTGTCCGCTGACGTTCGTGAGGGCGTGGCTGCCCAGCCCCAGCGCCGCGTTCGTCCCGGTCGCGCTCCGGATCGTCCCCCCGTTCAGCGCCAGCGCGCCCGCCCCGATGCTCAGCCCGTCCGCGTCCACGTCCGTGGGCTGCACCCGGTACCGGAACCTCAGCGTCTTCGTCCCGCTCCCGCTCAGGTAGCTCGCCTGCGCCGTCCCGCTCCCGAACGTCAGCGCCAACTGCGGACTCCCCGTCACCTCCACGTGGATCTGGAACCCCACGTCCACCGTGATCGGCCAAGACACGTCGTACGTGTCCCCGCTCTGCGGCCCGCCCACGAGCGCCACCGAGGTCACCGCCGGCGTCGTCGCCGTCGCTCCGTTCACCTTGTGGGCCGCCGCATTCGCGAGCGTGTGCGTCCCCAACCCCAACGTCACCGAGCCCCCGTAGCTCGTGATCAGCAAGGCGCCGTTGAGGGCCAGCGCGCCCGCCCCGATGCTCAGCCCGTCCGCGTCCACGTCCGCGGACTGCACCACGTACGCGAACGTCCACGTCCGCGCCTGGTCCCCGCTCAGATACGCCGCCTGCGCCGTACCGCTCCCGATCGTCAACGCCAGTTGCGGACTGCCCCGCACCAGGGTGACGGGAATGGTGAACCCCACCTCCACCTCGATCCGCTCCCCCGCCCCGTACGTGTCCCCGCTCGCCGGGCTGCTCGCGATCGTCACCGACGCCACCGTCGCCGGCGTCGCCGTCGCCCCGTTCACCTTGTGGCCCGTCGCCGCCGTGATCGCGTGGCTGCCCAGCCCCAGCGCCGCGTCCGTCGCCGTGGCGCTCCGGATCGTCCCGCCGTTGAGGGTCAGCGCGCCCGTCCCCACGCCCAGCCCGTCCGCGTCCACGTCCGCTTGCTGCGCCACGTAGGCGAACGTCAGCGTCCGCGTCCCGCTCCCGCCCGCGTAACTCGCCTGCCGCGTCGCGCTCCCGATCGTCAGCGCCAGCCGCGGACTCCCCGTCACCGTCACGGCGAACAGGAACTCCACCCCCACGCGGATCGTCTCGCCCCGTCCGTACGTGTCCCCGCTCGCCGGACTGCTGCTGACCGCGACCGAACTCACCGTCGGCGCTGTGGCGGCCCCGTTCACCTTGTGGGCCGCCTGGTTCGTCAGGGCGTGCGCGCCCAACCCGAGCCCCGCGTCCGCCGCCGCGGCGCTCCGGATCGTCCCGCCGTTGAGGGTCAGCGCGCTCGCCCCGATGCTGACGCCGTCGGCGTCCGCGTCGGCCACCTGCGTCCCGTACTGGAACGTCAGCGTCTTCGTCCCGCTCCCGCCCGCGTAGCCCGCCTGCCGCGTCGCGCTCCCGATCGTCAGCGCCAGCCGGGGCGTCCCCGTCACCGTCACCGGGACCTGGAAGCCCACCTCCACCGCGATCGTCTCCCCCGCTCCATACGTGTCCCCGCTCGCCGGACGGCTCGAAAGCGCCACCGAGGTCACCGCCGGCGTCGTCGCCGTCGCCCCGTTCACCTTGTGGGCCGCCTGATTCGTCAGGCCTGCGTGCCCCAACGTCACTGAGCCGGTGAAGGCCACTCTGAAGACGGCGTTGTTGTGGGCCAGCGCGTTCGCCCCGATGCTCAGCCCGTCCGCGTCCACGTCCGCCGCCTGCACCACGTACGCGAACGTCAGCGTCTTCGTCCCGTTCCCGCCCAGAAACGCCGCCTGCCGCGTCGCGTTCCCGATCGTCAACGCCAACGTCGGAGCCCCTCCTGCCTCCACGCTGAGGGAAAGCGGGGCGAACCCCACCGCCACCTCGATCCGCTCCCCCGCCCCGTACGTATCCCCGCTCACCGGCCGGCTCGCGAGCGTCAAGGACACCACCCGCGTCTCCCCCGCCTGGAACCCGTTCACCTTGTGCCCCGCCGCATTCGCGATCGCATGCGTCCCCAGCCCCGGGATGGCGCTGATCGTCCCCCCGTTCAACGCCAGCGCGTCCGCCCCGATGCTGATCCCGTTCGTGTCCGCGTCCTCGAACTGCACCGCGTAGGCGAACGTCAGGGTCGCCGTCCCGCTCCCGCCCGCGTAATCCGCCTGCCGCGTCGCGGTCCCGATCGTCAACGCCAACTGCGGACTCCCCGTCACCGTCACCGCCGCCGTGAACGTCACCGCCACGCGGATCGTCTCGCCCCGCTTGTACGTGTCCCGGCTCTGCTGAGTGATTGGATCGGGCGCCGGACTGCTGCTGATCGCCACCGCGCTGACCGTCGGGGTCGCCGTGGTTCCGTCCACCTTGTGGCCCGCCTGGTTCGCCAGGGCGTGCGTACCCAACGCCAGCGCCGCGTTCGTCATCGCGGCGCTCCCGATCGTCCCGCCGTTGAGGGCCAGCGCGCCCGCCCCGATCGCGATCCCGTCGCTGTCCGCATCGGCCGCCAGCACCGTGTAGCGGAACGTCAGCGTCCGCGTCCCGCTGCCGCTCGCGTACTCCGCCTGCCCCGTACCGGTTCCGATGGTGAGCGCAAGTTGCGGCGTCCCCGTCACCGTCACCGCGATCGTGAACCCCACCTCCACCTCGATCGTCTCCCCCGCGCCGTACGTCATCCTGCTCGCCGGACGGCTGGCGATCGTCACCGCACTCACCGCCGGGACCGTCGCGGCGCCGTCCACCTTGTGGTTCGCCTGGTTCGCCAGGGCGTGCGCGCCCAGCCCCAGCGCCGCGTTCGTCGCCGCGGCGCTCCGGATCGTCCCGCCGTTGAGGGTCAGCGCGCCCGCCGCGATGCTGACGCCGTCCGTGTCCGCATCGGTCGCCAGCACGGTGTAGCGGAACGTCAGCGTCCGCGTCCCGCTCCCGCTCGCGTACTCCGCCTGCCCCGCGCCGGCGCCGATCGTCAGCGCGAGTTGCGGCGTCCCCGTCACCGTCACCTCGATCTGGAACCCCACCTCCACCTCGATCCGCTCCCCCGCCCCGTACGTGTCTCCGCTCGCCGGGCGACTCGTGATCGTCACGGCAGTCACCGCCGGCACGGTCGCGCTGCCGCCGTCGACCTTGTGGTTCGTGGAGTTCGTGACGGCGTGCGTCCCCAGCCCCAACGCCGCGTTCGCCCCGGCGCGGCTCCGGATCGTCCCCCCGTTCAGCGCCAGCGCGCCCGCTCCCACGCTCAGCCCGTCCGCGTCCCTGTCCGCCGCCTGCACCACGTACCCGAACCGCAACGCCTGCGTCCCGCTGCCGCTCGCGTAATCCGCCTGTCCCGTACCGGTTCCGATGGTCAACGCGAGCTGCGGCGTCCCCGTCACCTCCACCTCGAGCGCGAACCCCACCTCCACCTCGATCCGCTCGCCCGCCCCGTACGTGTCCCCGCTCGCCGGGCTGCTCGCGATCGTCACCGCACTCACCGCCGGCGTCGTCGCCGTCGACCCGTCCACCTTGTGCCGCGTTTCCACCGGCGTCACCGTTCCCCTCCCGCTCAGGTTCGCGTCCGTACCCGCCCGGCTCCGGATCGTCCCCCCGTTCAGCGACACCGCGCCCGCTCCCACGCTCAGCCCGTCCGTGTCCCTGTCCGCCGTCTGCACCACGTAGCTGAACCGCAGCCGCGTCGTCCCGCTCCCGCTCGCGTACCCCGCCTGCCGCGTCACGCTGCCGATCATCAGCGCCAACTGCGGACTCCCCGTCACCACGACCGGCAGCCGGAACGACACCTGCAGCGTGATCGTCTCCCCCGCCCCGTACGTGTCCCCGCTCACCGGGCTGCTCACCACCAGCGCAGTGAACGGGTCCGGGACCGTCCCGGGACCGTCCACCTTGTGTCCGCTGACGTTCGTGAGGGCGTGGCTGCCCAGCCCCAGCGCCGCGTTCGTCCCGGTCGCGCTCCGGATCGTCCCCCCGTTCAGCGCCAGCGCGCCCGCCCCGATGCTCAGCCCGTCCGCGTCCACGTCCGTGGGCTGCACCCGGTACCGGAACCTCAGCGTCTTCGTCCCGCTCCCGCTCAGGTAGCTCGCCTGCGCCGTCCCGCTCCCGAACGTCAGCGCCAACTGCGGACTCCCCGTCACCTCCACGTGGATCTGGAACCCCACGTCCACCGTGATCGGCCAAGACACGTCGTACGTGTCCCCGCTCTGCGGCCCGCCCACGAGCGCCACCGAGGTCACCGCCGGCGTCGTCGCCGTCGCTCCGTTCACCTTGTGGGCCGCCGCATTCGCGAGCGTGTGCGTCCCCAACCCCAACGTCACCGAGCCCCCGTAGCTCGTGATCAGCAAGGCGCCGTTGAGGGCCAGCGCGCCCGCCCCGATGCTCAGCCCGTCCGCGTCCACGTCCGCGGACTGCACCACGTACGCGAACGTCCACGTCCGCGCCTGGTCCCCGCTCAGATACGCCGCCTGCGCCGTACCGCTCCCGATCGTCAACGCCAGTTGCGGACTGCCCCGCACCAGGGTGACGGGAATGGTGAACCCCACCTCCACCTCGATCCGCTCCCCCGCCCCGTACGTGTCCCCGCTCGCCGGGCTGCTCGCGATCGTCACCGACGCCACCGTCGCCGGCGTCGCCGTCGCCCCGTTCACCTTGTGGCCCGTCGCCGCCGTGATCGCGTGGCTGCCCAGCCCCAGCGCCGCGTCCGTCGCCGTGGCGCTCCGGATCGTCCCGCCGTTGAGGGTCAGCGCGCCCGTCCCCACGCCCAGCCCGTCCGCGTCCACGTCCGCTTGCTGCGCCACGTAGGCGAACGTCAGCGTCCGCGTCCCGCTCCCGCCCGCGTAACTCGCCTGCCGCGTCGCGCTCCCGATCGTCAGCGCCAGCCGCGGACTCCCCGTCACCGTCACGGCGAACAGGAACTCCACCCCCACGCGGATCGTCTCGCCCCGTCCGTACGTGTCCCCGCTCGCCGGACTGCTGCTGACCGCGACCGAACTCACCGTCGGCGCTGTGGCGGCCCCGTTCACCTTGTGGGCCGCCTGGTTCGTCAGGGCGTGCGCGCCCAACCCGAGCCCCGCGTCCGCCGCCGCGGCGCTCCGGATCGTCCCGCCGTTGAGGGTCAGCGCGCTCGCCCCGATGCTGACGCCGTCGGCGTCCGCGTCGGCCACCTGCGTCCCGTACTGGAACGTCAGCGTCTTCGTCCCGCTCCCGCCCGCGTAGCCCGCCTGCCGCGTCGCGCTCCCGATCGTCAGCGCCAGCCGGGGCGTCCCCGTCACCGTCACCGGGACCTGGAAGCCCACCTCCACCGCGATCGTCTCCCCCGCTCCATACGTGTCCCCGCTCGCCGGACGGCTCGAAAGCGCCACCGAGGTCACCGCCGGCGCCGGCGCCGTCGCCCCGTTCACCTTGTGGGCCGCCTGATTCGTCAGGCCTGCGTGCGCCAACGTCACTGAGCCGCTGAAGGCCACTCTGAAGCCGGCGTTGTTGTGGGCCAGCGCGTTCGCCCCGATGCTCAGCCCGTCCGCGTCCACGTCCGCCGCCTGCACCACGTACGCGAACGTCAGCGTCTTCGTCCCGTTCCCGCCCAGAAACGCCGCCTGCCGCGTCGCGTTCCCGATCGTCAACGCCAACGTCGGAGCCCCTCCTGCATCTATGCTGAGGGAAACCGGGGCGAACCCCACCGCCACCTCGATCCGCTCCCCCGCCCCGTACGTATCCCCGCTCACCGGCCGGCTCGCGAGCGTCAGGGACACCACCCGCGCCTCCGGCGCCTGGTACCCGTTCACCTTGTGCCCCGCCGCATTCGCAATCGCATGCGTCCCCAGCCCCGGGATGGCGCTGATCGTCCCCCCGTTCAACGCCAGCGCGCCCGCCCCGATGCTGATCCCGTTCGTGTCCGCGTCCTCGAACTGCACCACGTAGGCGAACGTCAGGGTCGCCGTCCCGCTCCCGCCCGCGTAATCCGCCTGCCGCGTCGCGGTCCCGATCGTCAACGCCAACTGCGGACTCCCCGTCACCGTCACCGCCGCCGTGAACGTCACCGCCGCGCGGATCGTCTCGCCCCGCTTGTACGTGTCCCGACTCTGCTGAGTGATTGGATGGGGCGCCGGACTGCTGCTGATCGCCACCGCGCTGACCGTCGGGGTCGCCGCGGTTCCGTCCACCTTGTGGCCCGCTTGGTTCGCCAGGGCGTGCGTACCCAACGCCAGCGCCGCGTTCGTCATCGCGGCGCTCCGGATCGTCCCGCCGTTGAGGGCCAGCGCGCCCGCCCCGATCGCGATCCCGTCGCTGTCCGCATCGGCCGCCAGCACCGTGTAGCGGAACGTCAGCGTCCGCGTCCCGCTGCCGCTCGCGTACTCCGCCTGTCCCGTACTGGTTCCGATGGTCAGCGCGAGCCGCGGCGTCCCCGTCACCGTCACCGGAATCTGGAACCCCACCTGCGCCGAGATCGTCTCTCCCGCCCCGTACGTCATCCCGCTCGCCGGACTGCTGGCGATCGTCACCGCACCGACCGCCGGGGCCGTCGCGGCGCCGTTCACCTTGTGGCCCGCTTGATTCGCCAGGGCGTGCGTGCCCAACGCCAGCGTCGCGTCGGTCATCGCAGCGCTTTGGAGGGTTCCGCCGTTGAGGGTCAGCGCGCTCGCCCCGATCGCGATCCCGTCGCTGTCCGCATCGGTCGCCAGCACCGTGTAGCGGAACGTCAGCGTCCGCGTCCCGCTCCCGCTCGCGTACTCCGCCTGCCCCGTACCGGTTCCGATGGTGAGCGCGAGCTGCGGCGTCCCCGTCGCCGTCACCGCGATCGTGAACCCCACCTGCACCGAGATCGTCTCTCCCGCCCCGTACGTCATCCCGCTCGCCGGACTGCTGGCGATCGTCACCGCACTCACCGCCGGCGCGGTCTGCGAGAAGGCGGGCGGGACCTGCAGCAGGACCAGAAAGGCGAGGACTCCGAGGCGCCGGGCGGACGTTACTCCCCCCCCCCCCCCCCGAAGATTCCGGAGCCGTTCCAGCGGTCTTTGCGGCCCTGTGGAATACGCGCGCATGGGATCGGGAATTATAAGCGCCTGCGATGCCAGGCCGGACCGCTCCCGCACGTAGTCATTTCCAATTCAGAAATGAGCCTGAAGGCGGGCGGTGATCCGCGCCTGTCAGGCGACCGAACCGACGGGTCGAAAAGGGGTTCGGCGCGGGCCGCGCTCCGGACGGCCCGACCAGGCGATTATCGCTCATCGTCGTGTGAGTGAGGTTGCCCCGATTCTGCGAACGGGTTGACGCTTTCGGGTTCAGCTCATGCCGTGGTTTTCGGTGGGAGCACCTCCATGATGCAAGCGCTGTGGACCTGTGGGAATCTCGCGGCCTCGGCGCCGGCTCGATCGCCAGCGGTCGCCCGCGAGATTTCCAACGGACTGTGGGCGCCCCGTATCCCCGATCTTCCGGATGCATCCCGCTGCGGACCGGGCGTCCATAGGCCGGGCAGGTCCACAGCGCCCGGCGGCGATACGGGGCGCGGTGTGCGGCCAGGCGGCCGGCCGGCGGTCGCAACACCCGGTCTGCTGGCCCTGTCAGGCAGCCGGGTCGAGGGAGCGAAACAGCCGCTCGCGCGCGAGGTTGAGGGCGCGCGCGGCCTCGTTGTCGCTGCGGGCCGTGGCGACAGCGTCGAGTGGGTCGAAGGTGGTTCCGGGCTTGAGGCAGGCGGCGGCGGCGGGCAGCGACTTGGCAGCCCGTGGTGGAATCCCGCGTCGCACCGAGAGCGGCGAGGCGCCCGCCTGACAAGGCGTGAGGAGGGCGCATATTGGGCATACGCAACCGACGAACAACGCCGTCAGGCGGGATGCATCGCTGCTCGAATGCAGCGGAGACTTTCACCACGGGCTGTTGAGCCTCTCGTAGGGGGTCATGACGTCCGCGGGGCGATAGCGCTTGCGGATCCGGCCCTGGGCATCGACCTGTTCGCGGGGGAAGAAGCAGGGGCGGTGGAAGTTGAGGTAGGGGGAGAGGACCTGCTGGGTGAAGGCGTTGACCTGCTCGGCGTAGCGGCTGGGGATGTGGCCGTGGCCGAGATGCTTCCGGAGCACGGAGCCGTTCTTTGCTCTCGACCAGCGCATTGTCGTTGAGGACCGGGAGCAGGCAGGCGGCGTGGATGCGCTCGACCGAGCCGATGCACTGGAACTGCGTGACTTCGTCCACCAGATTCAGATGGTGGAGGCCCTTGATGCCGTCCAAATCGCCCTGATGGACCGTATCGACCCGGACCCAGCCGGGCCGTCCGAACGGCTGCGGGCGGCGGCGTTCCCCAATCGCGACCTGCGCCGGGCGGGTCGGCTGAGGGATCGCCCCGCGGCGCCGGGCATAGGTCGTCGAGCGTCGCAGGTTGTACAGGTGGCTGATCAACGACAATTATTTTGGCCGGTCGTCGAGTGGAAATGGCCACGTGAAAAGGGACCCCCCAGCTTCCGTCAACCGGTCAATCGATAGCTCACCAGCCCGTGGTGGAAACCCCGCGTCGCACCGAGAGCGGCGAAGCGCCCGCCTGACAAGGCGTGAGGAGGGCGCATATTGGGCATACGCAACCGACGAACAACGCAGTCAGGCGGGATGCATCGCTGCTCGAATGCAGCGGGGTCTTTCACCACGGGCTGTCACACCGCTGCGCACGAGCACGCTGCGGGTGGTGCGGGCCTTTCACTTTTTTCGCAGAAAGTACTTGACAGGATTTTTGTCGTCCCCTGCCGGATCTTTGGAACAGCCCTCAGCATGCCCCTCCGGCGGCCTCAGCCGCCTTCTGAGAGCCGTACGCCCACCGGAAGGTCGAAAAGCATTGAACGGACCGGGAACGGCCGCCTGAGAGCCGTACAAGCGGCTGAAAAACAAGGGGTTATCATAGGCGCATGCCCCTCGAAACCACACCGGTTCCGGCCCCGTTTTCGCCTTCCGTCCGCCCTGTCCTTCCTCCGACGGCGCGCACCGCTTCCATTCCGGACCAACCCGATGCCGATCTCAACCGGTTGGCCGACCGGATCGCCGAACTCTCCGCCCGCATCCAGGCCGCCACCTATGCTCTGCTCGTCCTCATCCAGCAGTTCGACGAGCAGGGCGGCTGGCGGCCGGGCGGCTTCTCCTCCTGCGCCCACTGGCTGAGCTGGCGCACCGGCCTCGCCCCCGGCGCCGCCCGTGAGAAGGTGCGCGTCGCCCACGCCCTGGCCAAGTTGCCGCTCATCGGCGCCGCGATGCTGGCGCACGACGCAGCGGCGGCGCAGGGGGCGGATCATCCGACGTACGTTCCCGCGGGAATGTCTTCGGTCGTCCGACCCACAGCAGCCGGCCGCGCTACGGCAATCCGCCAGCCGGGAAGCGACGACGCGGCAGGCATCGGCGACCCGCAGGGTGCGGCTGGCGACTCGGTTGACTCGGCGCCGACGGACATCGTATCGACCGGAGGAGAGCACGTTCCCGCGGGAACGCGCCGGCCGACGGGAGGCTCCGACGGGTCACATCCCGACGCCGCTGCTCGCGTCGCGCATGGTCAGGCGGTGCTGGAGGACGCCGGCGGGCTGCGCGTCTCCGCGGAAACGGCGCGCCGGCTGGCGTGTGACGCCGGGCGGGTCGTCATGACCCACGGCGTGGCCGGGCAGGTGCTGGACGTCGGCCGGAAGACGCGCACGATCCCGCCGGCGCTCCGCCGTGCGCTCGCCGCGCGGGATCGGCGTTGCCGCTTCCCAGGTTGCACGGCCCGGCGGTGCGATGCGCATCACGTCCGGCACTGGGCGCACGGCGGCGCGACCCGGCTCGACAACCTGGTGCAGCTCTGCCGGCGGCATCACCGGGCCGTGCATGAAGGCGGATTGCGGGTGATGCTCGACGACGCAGGCGCGGTCCGCTTCACGCGGGCGGACGGCCGGCCGCTGCCGGAGGTTCCGGAACCACCGCGCTGGACGGGGGCGGCGCTGGCGCCGGTGGACGCGCGGCTGGCGGCGGCGGGGATCGCGATCGGGCCAGGTGCGGCGATGCCGGCGTGGACCGGGGAGCGGCTGGATCTCGGCTGGGCGATGCGCGTGCTGTGGCGTCCGCGCGCGAGTCCGGCCGGGGCCGCGTCGGACGGGCCGCCGCCTCCGCCGGCGTGACGCAGTGGTGGGACCGGCGCTGCTCGTCCGCGCGCGGAGGGACCGACGTTTCCGCCGCCGCCGCCCGTGCCCCGCGGGCGCGCCCCCGGCCCGCTGCTGCCCCGAACTCGCCGCTGGCCGCCCTCGTGACCCCCGGACGGTGTCCGCGAGCCGAGCAGCCGATCTCAATCCATGGTGAGCTGAACCGGCCAGAATAATTGTCGCCAAGCGGCCAAAGTAGTTGACGCTGAACAGGTGGCCGTTGGAGATCCGGGCCAGGCGCTCGAAGCGGCCGTCGCCGAACAGGCGCCAGGCGCGCGCACAAAGGGCGCGCGTGGCCGGGCCGGACAGCGTGCCGTGCAGCGCGTCCGTCTCGGCCAGCAACCCGATGTCGGCGCGGGTGTAGCGGCGGGCGAACGGCCGGCGCGGAGCGCCGCGCCGGTCGGTGACCGCGCCGGTGGTCCGGTGTTGGCGCAGCAGGCGGGTGACCTGCGCCCGTGACAGACCGGTCGCCCGGCTCAGAAAGCGGCGCAGCAGGCCCTTGTCGGGCTTCCCGCACAGGGCGTAGTCGAACCGTTGCACGGTCGTGGCCACCAACGCGCAGGCGTCGGCGCGGCGGTGCGGTTGCAGGGCGATCCCCGCGCTTCCGGCCAGGAACTCCCGAACCTGATCCAGGGTCTGCAGGCGGTGCGTGTCGAGTCTCACGATCATCCTCCGATGATCCGCGACTCGGCAGCCCGTGGTGGAATCCCGCGTCGCACCGAGAGCGGCGAGGCGCCCGCCTGACAAGGCGTGAGGAGGGCGCATATTGGGCATACGCAACCGACGAACAACGCCGTCAGGCGGGATGCATCGCTGCTCGAATGCAGCGGAGACTTTCACCACGGGCTGTCGGCCCCCCCTTCAGGCTCATCTGTCGTTGGAAACAACCTCCCGTTCAGGCTCATTTGTCGTTGGAAGAGACTCACGTTTGACCAGCCGATGGCCGCCTACTAGAATGAAGCGTTTGTGCGCGCCGTCCGCGCGCACGCACAGGAGGCGCCACTTTTTCCGGAGGCGGCAGGCATGTCGATCAGGGTCGGGATCAACGGGTTCGGCCGCATCGGACGCAACGTGCTGCGGGCGGCGCTCGACGACGACGCGCTCGAGTTCGCGGCGGTGAACGACGTCGCCAGCCCGGAGACGCTCGCCCACCTGCTGAAGTACGACTCGGTGCTCGGCAACCTGCCCGACGACGTCTCGGTGGACGGCGACGCGATCCGGGTCGGCCGGCGCTCGTTCAAGGTGCTGCGCCAGCGCGACCCGGCCGCCCTGCCGTGGGGCGACCTCGGCGTGGAGGTCGTGGTCGAATCGACGGGACTGTTCACCAGGCGGGACGCCGCCGCCGGGCATCTGGCGGCGGGCGCCCGGAAGGTCGTCGTCACCGCGCCGGCGAAAGACCCGGACCTGACCGTGGTGCTCGGCGTCAACGACGACGCCTACGACCCCGCGGCGCATCGGATCGTCTCGAACGCGTCGTGCACCACGAACTGTCTCGCCCCGGTCGCCAAGGTGCTGCACGACGCCTTCGGGCTCCGCCGCGGGTGGATGACGACGGTGCACGCCTACACGAACGACCAGCGGCTGCTCGACCTCCCGCACAGCGATCTGCGGCGCGCGCGCGCCGCCGCCGTGTCGATGATCCCGACCACCACCGGCGCCGCGGCGGCCGTCGGCGAGGTGCTGCCGGAGCTCAGGGGCAAGCTCGACGGGATCGCGATGCGCGTCCCGACCCCCAACGTGTCGGTGGTCGACCTCGTCGCCCAGATCGAGCGTCCCGCGGCCGCGGAGGCGGTGAATCAGGCGTTCGCCGCCGCCGAGGCCGGGCGGATGAAGGGGATCCTCCACCTGTCGCACGACCCGCTGGTCTCCATCGACTTCCGCGGCGACCCCCATTCGTCGATCGTGGACGCCGCGTACACGCGGGTGATGGACGGCGACTTCGTCAAGGTCCTCTCCTGGTACGACAACGAGTGGGGATACTCGTCCCGGTGCGTCGATCTCGTGAAGATCCTCGGAGCTTGACGGCCCGTGGCGTGTCCAGGCAGTCGATCCGCGATCTCGACCTGACGGGCAAGCGCGTCCTGATCCGCGTCGACTTCAACGTCCCGATCGCGGACGGCAAGGTCGGCGACGACACGCGGATGCGATCGGCGCTGCCCACGCTCCGGTACGCGCTCGGCCGCGGCGCGACGCTCGTGCTCGCATCGCACCTCGGCCGTCCGCAGGGACGGCCGCAGGCCGCTCTCAGTCTGCGGCCGGTGGCGGACCATCTGTCGGCGCTGCTGGACAGGCCGGTCCGCTTCGCCGCCGACTGCGTGGGCGAGCCGGCGCGCCGCGCCGTCGCCGCGGCCGGGCCGGGCGGCGTGGCGCTGCTGGAGAACCTGCGGTTCCACGCCGAAGAAGAACGGAACGACCCGGCGTTCGCGGCGGCCCTCGCGGCGCTCGCGGACGTGTACGTGAACGACGCGTTCGGCGCCGCGCACCGCGCCCACGCCTCGACCGCCGGCGTGGTCGCCCACGTCCGGGACGCCGGGACCGGACTGCTGATGGACGCCGAGCTGGAGCATCTCGGGTCGCTGCTCGCCGATCCCGCCCGGCCGTTCGTCGCGATCCTCGGGGGCGCGAAGGTGTCCGGGAAGCTCGACGTCATCGAGAACCTGATCGAGCGCGTCGACGCGCTGCTCGTCGGCGGCGCGATGGCGTACACGTTCCTCCGCCGACGCGGCCTGCCGACCGGAGGTTCGCTGGTCGAGCCCGAACTGCTCGACGCGACGCGGCGGGTCGAGGAAGGGGCGCAGGCCCGCGGCGTGGATCTGCAACTGCCGTCCGACCACGTCGTGGCGGACCGGATCGAGGCCGGCTCGCCTTGCGAGACGCTGGCCGTGACGGACGCCGCGATCGGCGGCCGGGCGGGCGTGGACGTCGGACCGCGCACGCGCGCCGACTACGCCGCCGCTGTCGCGCGGGCGCGCACGGTGGTGTGGAACGGTCCGATGGGGGTGTTCGAGATCGATGCGTTCGCGGCGGGGACGATGGCCGTCGCGCGCGCGGTCGCCGAAACGCCGGCGCGGACCGTCGTCGGCGGCGGCGACTCGATCGCCGCCGTCGCCAGGGCCGGCGTGCGGGACCGCATCACGCACGTGTCGACCGGCGGGGGCGCGGCGCTGGAGCTGCTCGGCGGGCGGACGCTCCCGGGCGTCGCCGCCCTGCCCGCCCGACGTCGCTGACGCCGCCGCGCGGAGGGAAACGGCATGAGGACGCCTTTCGTCGCCGCCAACTGGAAGATGCACAAGACGGTGCGCGAGGCGCTGGTCTGGGCCGAGACGTTCCGCCGGCGCATCGAAGCCGTGCGCGGCGTGGAGATCGTGGCGGCGCCGCCGTTCACGGCGCTGCACGCGGTGGCGGCGGCGCTCCGGGGCAGCGCAGTCGGCGTGGCCGGCCAGGACCTGCATACCGAGCCCGAGGGCGCCTTCACCGGCGCAGTGAGCGGCGGCATGCTGAAGGAGGCCGGGGCCGACTACGTGATCGTCGGGCACTCGGAGCGCCGGCGGCTCTTCGGCGAAACGGATGCGGCCGTCAACGCGAAAGTGCGCGCCGCGATCGGCGCACGGCTCGTCCCGATCCTGTGCGTCGGGGAAACGCTGGCCGAGCGCGACGCGGGGAGGACGTTCGAGGTGCTGGACCGGCAGATCGGCGCCGGCCTGGCGAACCTGTCCGCGGCGGAGGCCGAAACGCTCGTGGTGGCGTACGAGCCGGTCTGGGCGATCGGCTCCGGCCGCAACGCCGCGCCCGGCCAGGCGCAGGCGGCGCACGCGCACGTCCGGCGACGCCTGGCCGGGACGCTCGGGGAGGCGAGCGCCGCCGCGCGGCGGATCATCTACGGCGGCAGCGTCAAGCCCGCCAACGCCGGAGCGCTCTCGGCGCAAGCGGACGTGGACGGCGCCCTGGTCGGCGGCGCGGGCCTCGACGCCGGCGGCTTCGCCGAAATCGTGGCGAGCAGCCGCGCCGCAGCGGTATAATCGTCAGCCATGTTGAGCATCGTCCTGTCGGCGCTGTACGTGCTGGCCTGCCTGCTGCTGGTGGTGGTGGTCCTGCTGCAGCAGGGCAAGGGCGGGGACATCGCCGCCGCCTTCGGCGGCAGCGGCAGCCAGGCGGCGTTCGGAGCCCGCGCCGGCGCGACGGTGCTGACGCGCGCCACCACCGTGCTCGGCGCCGTCTTCATGGTCGGCGCGATGGTGCTCGCCATCATGGGCCAGCGCGGTCCGGCGTCGCTCCTCAGCGGCGTCGAGGGGGCCGACCCGCCGGCCGGCGCGGCGGAGACCGCGCCGGCGGAGACGGCTCCCGCGGACGCGGCGCCGGCCGGGGAACCGTCGGAAGCGCCCCGGTAGGCGTCGTCCCCCAACCGGCCAGCGGAAGTGGCGGAACCGGCAGACGCGCCAGCTTGAGGGGCTGGTGGTGGCGACACCGTGGGGGTTCGAATCCCCCCTTCCGCACCAATCTCGCCGAGGCGGCTAAACCCATACCCTGACCGTCAGTCTTCTTTCCAGGGGTTGTTCGCGAAGATCGCCAGCTCCGGCCAGAGCGCGCGCGGGGGCATCCGGAGCGCCGCCATGATCGTCTCCGCGACGTCGGCGGCGTACAGCTTGTTCGGGTTGTTGCGCCCGGTCCGCCCCATCCAGTCGGTCTGCACCTCGGACGGGCAGACGCAGGTGACGTGCACCCCGTGCGGACGCAGCTCGGCCTGCCAGCACTGGCTCAGGCCGCGCACCGCCCACTTGCTCGCGGCGTAGACCGTGCCCCCCTTCGCCCCCTTCATGCCGGACGTGGACGCGACGTTGAAGACGTAGCCGCGCTGCTGCGCCCTGAGCAGCGGCGCGACGCGGTTCGTCAGATCGACGAGACCGAACACGTTGACGTCGAACAGCGCCCGCATCCGATCCACGTCGACGCCGCCGACCTCCGCGAGGTAGCCGACGCCGGCGTTGTTGACCAGCACGTCGATGCCGCCCATCCGCTCGACGCACGCCTCGACCGTGCGCCGGTTGTCGTCGGCGCGCGCCACGTCCGCGCGCAGGCCGTAGGCGCCGGTTTCGGCCGCCGTCTTCGCGATGCGCGCCTCGTCGCGCCCGGTGAAGACGACGTCATGCCCCTCCCGGCGCGCGAGGGCGACGAGCGCAGCGCCGATCCCCTGGCTGCCGCCGGTGACGAGAAAGCGTTGCCTGTCCATGGTGATGGCTCCTCGGGTTGCGCGGCGGACGGCCGGCCGGAGAAAGGCGTCGCCCGCCGCGTCCGGAGCCACAGTATAAAGGTGGAGCCCCCCGCGGGGCTCCACCACCGGACTGCTTGGCCCCGGCAGGCCGCTTGACGTTACGATCAGCGTGATGTCCTCTTCCCCTGCGGGCCGGACGGCCGTCGATGCCGCTACGCCGCCGGCCGGACGGCTGCGCGACTACGTCCGGACGCTGCGCCCGCTCCAATGGGTCAAGAACCTCCTCGTGTTCGCGCCTCTCGTGGCGGCCCACGAGACCCGGCCGGAGATCTACCTGGCCGCGGCCGGCGTCTTCGCGGCCCTGTCGGCTTGCGCGTCCGGCACGTACGTCCTGAACGATCTGGTCGACCTTCCGTACGACCGCCGGCACGGCGCGAAACGGCGCCGCCCGCTGGCGGCCGGCGCCGTGGATGCCCGGCCGGTGAGCCTCATCGCCGTCGTGCTCGTGGCGGGCAGCCTCGCCGCGGCCTTCCGGCTGTCCGAGGCGGCGGGACTGTGCGTCCTGCTGTACCTCGCGGCGACCGTCGTCTACTCGCTGGCGCTGAAACGCCGGAGCTTCATCGACGTCGTAACGCTCGCCGGCCTCCTCACCATACGCGTGGTCGCCGGCGGCGCGACGGCCTCCATCGCGCTGTCGCCCTGGTTCCTCGGCTTCTGCATGTTCCTCTTTCTTGCGCTGGCGATCGTCAAGCGGCAGCGCGAGCTGTACGCGATGGTCGAGGCCGGCCGGGACGCGGCGGCCGGGAGGGCCTACTGCAAGGAGGATCTGCCCGTGCTGGCGGCGCTCGCCGCAGCCAGCGGGTTCGCCTCGGTGGTGGTGCTCGCCCTCTACATCTCCAGCCCGGCGGTGAACGAGCTCTACGCCCGGCCGGAGTTCCTCTGGCTGATCTGCCTGCTGCTGATCTATTGGATGGGGCGCCTGATGCTGCTGGCGGGCCGCGGGACGATCGACGACGACCCGGTGGCGTTCACGGTGCGCGACCGGGCAAGCTGGCTGACGGCCGCCGGAATAGCGGCCGGGTTCACGGCCGCCCTGTGACCGGCGCGGGACCACCGGCATGAAGCTGTCCGGTTGGGGGCGGTATCCGGTGATCGACTGCCGCACGGCGCGGCTCCGGCGGGGCGAGGACCTGCCCGCCCTGCTCCGGCCCGGCGCGTCGTTGATCGCCCGGGGCAACGGGCGCTCCTACGGCGACGCCGCGCTCAACCCGGATCTCACGCTTTCGATGCTGGCCATGGACCGGATGCGGTCGTTCGACCCCGCCACCGGCCTGCTGACGTGCGAGGCGGGGACGCTGCTGGCCGACGTCCTGGACGTCTTCACGCCGCGGGGCTGGTTCCCGCCGGTCGTGCCGGGCACGAAGTTCGTCACCGTCGGCGGCATGGCGGCGGCGGACGTGCACGGCAAGAGCCACCACCGGGACGGCTCGTTCGGCGCGCACGTGGAGTCGTTGACCCTGGCGGCGGCGGACGGCGCGGTGCGGACGTGCAGCCGCGCCGAGAACGCCGACCTGTTCCGCGCCACGGTCGGCGGCATGGGACTGACCGGCGTCATCCTGTCGGCGAGCTTCCGGCTCCGGCGGGTCGAGAGCGCGTTCGTCATGGCGGAGACCGTGGCGGCGCGCGACCTCGACGAAACGATGGCCGTGTTCGAAGCGTCCCGGGACTGGCCGTACAGCGTGGCGTGGGTCGACTGTCTGGCGCGCGGCGCGAAGCTCGGCCGGGGGCTGGTGATGCGCGGAAGGTTCATGGCGCGCCGCGACCTGCCGGCGCAGCTCGCGCGCAATCCCCTGCGCCCTGCGCCGGCGGGCGGACTGACGGCGCCGTTCGACGCGCCGGGCGCGCTGCTCAACCGGGGCTCGGTCGGCCTGTTCAACGCCCTCTGCTACCGGCGCGGGCGCGCGCGCGGCGGGCCTCGGCCGGTCCACTTCGACCCGTTCTTCTTTCCGCTCGACCGGATCGACGCCTGGAACCGCCTCTACGGGCGCAAGGGGTTCGTCCAGTACCAGTGCGTGCTGCCCAAGGACCGGAGCGCGGCCGGCATGGCCACGCTCCTGGAGCGTATCGCTTCGACCGGACAGAGTTCGTTCCTCACGACGCTGAAGCTGTTCGGGCCCGAAGGCGACGGGCTGCTGTCGTTCCCGATGGAGGGGTACACGCTGGCGCTCGACTTTCCGATGCGCCGGGGGACGCTGGCGCTGCTCGAAGCGCTCGACGGCGTCACCCACCGGCACGGCGGACGCGTCTATCTCGCCAAGGACGCCCGGTGCGCGCCGGAGCGGCTGCGGCGCGGATATCCCCGCTACGACGCCTTCGCCGCCGTGCGCGCGGAAGCGGCCGGCGCTCCTCCCCGATTCGAATCGGCGCTCTCGCGCAGGTGCCTGATGTGAGCGGACGGCGGTCTCCGCCTGGACGAACCGGAAGCGGAGTCAGGAGCGAGCCGGGCGAGCCGGCGGGCGCGGCGCTCGTGATCGGGGCCACCTCGGACATCGGCCGCGCCGTCGCGCGCAAGCTGGCGGACGGCGGCTGGTCGCTCCAGCTGGCGGGGCGCGACCTGGCGCAGCTCGACAGAGAGGCGCGGAACCTCCGCGTGCGCACCGGCGCGGACGTCGCCGCCCACCGGTGCGACGTGCTGGAGGCCGGCGGCGGCGCGGCGCTGCTCGACGAGCTGGACCCGTTGCCCGACGTCGCCGTCTGCGTCGTCGGTCTGCTCGGCGATCAGGCGGAAAGCCAGCGGGACGCCGCCGCGGCGGAGCGGGTGATGCGGACCAACTACGTCGGCCCCGCGCTGCTGCTGGGGGCGGTCGCCGACCGGTTCGAGCGGCGCGGGAGCGGCGTCCTGGTCGGCGTCAGCTCGGTGGCGGGCGAGCGCGGGCGCGCTTCGAATTACGTCTACGGCTCGGCCAAGGCGGGACTGTCGGCGCTGCTCGGCGGGCTGCGCCACCGGCTGGCGGCGTCCGGGGTCCACGTGGTCACCGTCAAGCCGGGGTTCGTCCGCACGCGCATGACCGACGGGATGGACCTGCCGGCGCGGCTGACCGCGCAGCCGGAGGAGGTCGCCGCCGCGGTCGTCGCCGCGGTCCGCCGCCGCCGGGACGTGGTGTACGTCCGCCGGATCTGGCGGCCGATCATGTTCGTCCTGCGCGCCGCGCCCGAACGGATCTTCAAGCGGATGCAGGTGTGATCGTCGTCCGGAAGTCGGACGCGCGCGCCGCGCCCCGCTACGGCAGGGCGAACGCCAGCACGTGGTTGGTCGAGACGACGGCGACGTACTGCTTGCCGTTGACCTGGTACGTCAGGGGGCTGGCGCGGATCGGCCGGTTGTGCTCGTACTGGAACAGCGGGTCGCCGGTCCGGGCGTCGTAGGCGTACAGTGCGCCGAGGTCGGTTCCCTGCCACACCAAGTCGCCGGCGGTCGCCAGGTTGCCGCTGGCGCCGATCGCCGAGGAGGTCGGCGCAACCTGCTGCCAGACCAGCTCGCCGCTGATCGGCTCGTAGGCGCTGACCGTGAACATCGGGACCATGTCGTCGCGGATCGGGCCTTCCGCTATCACGTCGAAGTGGCCGTCGCTCTCGCCGGTCACCAGCGTGTCGCCGACCGGGTTGACGGTGAACGCGATGCCGCCGTCCTTCCCGGTCACGTACAGCAGACCGGTGCGCGGGCTGAACGAGGGCGGCCCCCAGCTTCCGCCGCCGTGCGCCACGATGTAGAACTCCTTCACCGAGTACGGCGTGTAGATCTGCCGCGCGCGCTGCTTCGCCTCCGGATCGGTCAGGATCGGGTAGGTGGCGCAGAACGGCGTCATCGGGACGCCGCGCGCGTTGTACGGGATCGGCTGCGTCGGCCAGACCTGCTCGCCCGGCACGTCGGTGGCGGTCGGCACCGCCGTCTCCACCATCGGGTTGATCGGCTCGCCCGTCTCCCGGTCCCACAGGTACAGCAGACAGTTCTTGCCGGCCGCCGCCACGCCCTTCACCGTCCGGCCGTCCCGCGTCGCGTCGAACAGCAGCGGCCCGGTCACGTGGTCCCAGTCCCACAGGTCGTGGTGCACCGCCTGGTAGTGCCAGACGAGCCGGCCGGTCTCCAGGTCCAGCGCGATCGTCGCGTTCGTGAACAAGTTCATCCCCGGCCGCGCCGAGCCGTCGTAGTCGGGCGACGGGTTGCCGGAGTTGACGTACAGGAGGCCCAGCTCCGGATCGATCGCCGGCGGGGTCCAGATGCCGCCGCCGACCTTCTGCCCGTCGCCCCACGTGTCCCTGGCGATCTCCCAGCCGTCGTCGCGCGGTCCCTGCGGCACGGTGTTGAACACCCACCTGATTTGGCCGGTCTCCGCGTCGGCCGCAATCACCAGCCCGCCCGGAATGTGGTTCTCCGACAGCGCCACCCCCGCGTACAGCGCGCCGTCGTGATGGACGGGCGGGGTGGTCAGCCGGTAGCCGAGGCCGTAGGCGTTCACGCCCGGCGGATAGTCGTCCGGATACTTGAACTCCAGCGCCTCGCTGATGATCTCCAGCCGGCCGCCGGTCCCGAACGACTCGACCATCTCGCCGGTCTTTCCGTCCACGGCGTACATCGACGCGCCGCCGAAGGCGTACAGCCGCCCGTCGCCGTACGTCGGGCCGCGGCCGCGCGCCTCCAGGTCGTCCGCCAGGCGCGTGGTCCAGATCGTCTCGCCGGTGGCGGCGTTCACCGCGAACGCGGTCGAGCCGGCGTTGACGTACATCACCCCGTCGACCACCAGCGGCGTCGCCTGCGTGATGGCGTTGGCGGCGCCCGCCTCGAACGACCACGCCAGCTCGAGCCGGTCGACGTTCGACGCGTCGATCTCGTCGAGGTCGGCGTACCGGCTGCCCCGGACGTCGAGGTTGTGCAGCGGCCAGTCGTACTGACCGCCCGCCGTGATGCGCGGGAGCGGCGAATGACGGGTGGTCCGTCCCACCTCCTCCTGGGCCGCTGCGCCGTTCGTCTCCGCCGCGGCGGCGAGAGTCAGGAGCGCCGCCGCGGCCGAAGCCGCCGCGCGTGTCTTCGTCCGGTTGCAGTCGTCTATGCGCATGGTCGTCCGTTCCGTGTCTGTCGGGGCGGCGATTCGATGGTCAGGTCGTCGATGTCGGAAGCTGTCGGCGGCGCAGCAGGTCAGAAGAGCAGCAGGAACGAATCGTCGGGCCGGACGACGGCGGCCGGGGCGCTGCCGCTCGGCACCGTCGCGCCGGCGCCGCGGCGCCGGGTCGGGCGGCCGTCCGCATCGAAGATCCGCCAGTGCAGCGCGCCGCCGGCGCGCAGGCCGGGGCCGTCGCCCCACGCCAGCAGGACGTCGCCGCGGCGGTTCGCCGCCACCGCCGGATTCTTCCGCCGAAAGCGCGCCTCCCCTTCCGGCGCGGCCGGATCGTCCAGCCGGTCTGTCGGCGCCACGTACACCTGGCCGTCCGTCTCCCACGCCACCCGCACGGCGTCCGGCCCCCGGCTCAGCGTGGTGGTGGTCACCGGGCAGGCTCCGATCCGCCAGTCGTGGACCGGCCGGTCGTCGAACGTCCGGCCCCGGTCGCCGGACGTGAGCAGCCGCTGCCCGCGCCGCACGTTCTCGCCGGCGCTCCGGTACGAGACGTGCACCGCGCCGGCGCCGTCGGCCAGGGCGGCCATGTTGCAGCATCCGCAGGCGCCCTCGCCGTCCTTGCTGACGCGGCGGGCCGCGCCGAACGTCTCGCCGCCGTCACGCGACGCCGCCGCGTGCACCGCCCGGTGCGCGTCCTCGCGGCCCCCCGCGTGCCAGAAGACGAAGACGGCGCCGTCCTTGTCCGCGGCGACCGCCGGCGCCGCCTCGAAGCTGCCGTCGTCCTCCGTCCACAACGTCCGCTGCGGCTCGAACCCGTCCCCGTCCGGCAGGCTCCGCGCGTAGAAGATACGGGTCGGGTCGGTCTGGAACCAGACGACGTGGAGCCGGCCGTCCCGCCCCTCCGCCACCTGCCCGCCGTCGATCGGGCCGACCCCGATCGCCGACCGGGGCCGGCTGTTGACCCGGACCGGCGCGGTCCAGTCCGGCGCGTCCGGCTCCCGCTTCACGTACAGGACGTCGCCGCCGCTCATCACCCCTTCGAAATAGACCACGTGGACGACGCCGGCGGCGTCGACGACGGCGCGCGGCATCCGTCCGCCCTCCGGGATCCGCACCACCTCGACCGCCGCGCCGCCCAGCAGGGCGCGGGCCGACCACCCCCCGGCCACCGCCGCGGCGGCGGCGACGCTCAGCCAGGCCGCCGCGCGCTTCATCGGCATACGCTAACGGGATTCGCGCGGCGGCGCAACAGAATCTCTATACTCGCCGGCGATGCCCCGCGAGCCGAGCCTCGGGCAGGCGCTCGTCCCGGTCGCCCTGCTGATGGGGCTGCTCGCCCTGTCGGTCGGCCTGTTCGGCGACGAGTCGTCCTCCGGCCCGAACCAGATCGCCCTGATCCTGGGCGCGTCCGCCGCCATGCTGATCGGCCTGCGGAACGGGCATCGGTGGGCCGACCTCGACGCCCGGATCAACCAGGGCGTCGCCGCCGCGATGGGCGCCATCCTGATCCTGCTGGTCGTCGGGTCGGTGATCGGGACGTGGATCCTCGCCGGCGTCGTGCCGACGATGATCTATTACGGCCTGCAGATTCTCGCGCCGGCCGTCTTCTATCCGGCGGCCTGCCTCATCTGCGCCGTCGCCGCGCTGGCCACCGGAAGCTCGTGGACGACGGCCGGGACGATCGGGATCGCGCTGATCGGGATCGCCGCGGCGCAGGATCTGCATCTGGGCCTCGCCGCCGGCGCCATCATCTCGGGCGCGTACTTCGGCGACAAGATGTCGCCGCTGTCGGACACGACGAACCTCGCGCCGGCCGTCGCCGGCGCCGAGCTGTTCTCCCACATCCGCCACATGGCGTGGACGACGGCGCCGAGCTTCGCCGCGGCGCTCGCGCTGTTCGGTCTCGCCGGCCTGTTCGCGCCCGCGCCGGCCGACGCCGCCGATCTCGAATCGCTGCTGCGGGCGCTCGACCGGGAGTTCGCGATCGGCCCGCACCTGCTCGTCCCGGTCGCGATCGTCCTGATCCTGGTGGCCAGGAAGACGCCGGCGTTCCCGGCGCTGCTCGTCGGCGCGCTGACCGGGGGCGTCTTCGCGGCGGCGTTCCAGCCGGCGGCGCTGGCGGCATACGTGGACGAGAGCGGGCCGCCGGCGCTCGTCGCCGTCAAGGGAGTGTGGTCGGCCCTCTACCGCGGCTTCGAGCTCGATTCGGGCGACGCCGCGCTCGACGAGCTGCTCTCGCGCGGCGGGATGGGCGGCATGCTGCCGACCGTCTGGCTGATCCTGTCGGCGATGATGTTCGGCGCGGTCATGGAGGCGACCGGCATGCTGCGGGTCTTCGCGGTCCGCATCCTGCGGGCGGTGCGCGGGACCGGCAGCCTGATATCGGCCACCCTGGCCACGTCGGCCGGGATCAACGTCATCGCTTCCGACCAGTACATCTCGATCGTCCTGCCGGGACGGATGTTCCGGGACGCCTACGAGCGGCGGCGGCTCGACCCGAAGAACCTGTCGCGCTCGCTGGAGGACGCGGGCACGCTGACCTCGGTGCTGGTGCCGTGGAACACGTGCGGCGCGTTCATGGCGCAGACGCTGGGGGTCTCGACCCTGACCTACGCGCCGTTCGTCTTCTTCAACCTGCTCAACCCGTTCGTGGCGGCGGCGTACGGCTTCGCGAACGTCGCCGTCGCCCGGCTGCCGGCGGCGGGCGAGGTCAGCGCGCCGCCGGCGGCGCCGCCCCCCAGTTCTGCACGCACTCGGCCAGCGTCGTGAGCCAGTGGCGCACCTGGGTGAAGACGAGGAACTCGTCGTGCGCCCGGCGCTGGGCGTTGCGGCCCAGCGCGATCCGGCCCGCCATGTCGCCGAGCAGGCCGCCCAGGCGGACGGCGATCTCCTCCGGGTCTTCCGGGTTCTGCACGAGCCGCCCGTCGACGCCGTCCCGGATCTGCTGGCGGATGCCGCACGCCCGGCTGCCCAGCACGGCGGTGTGCTTCCACATCGCCTCGGTCACCGTCAGACCGAACCCTTCCTGAATCGAGTTCTGGACGACGACGGACGAGCAGCGCTGCAGCGCGTTGACGATCAGCTCGTTGTTCTTGCGGACCGACATCGGCAGCGACACCACGGCGACGTCGTTCTGCAGCGCGGGGGGGAGCGCCGCGTACGCCGCCGTCAGCTCCTCCAGCACCTCCTGGGCCTCCGGGTCGTCGGCGACGGCCGCCGGCTCCGGTCCGGCCAGCACCAGCCGGACCATCTCCAGCCGCCGCTGATGCCGGCCGTCGGCGGGCGGCTGCCGGCTGGCGCGCTCCTTGAGCCGGACGAAGCCGTCGAGGAGCGGCTTGAACCCCTTCAGCCGGTCCCACCGCGATATCTGCGTCACGATCGGACGGAAGAGGAGCCCGACGCCGCCCGCCTCGTCGGCCGGCACGAACCGGCCGTCCGGCGTGAGCCGCGTCGCGACCTGCTCGTACTGGAGCGGCACCACCGGATGCTGCTCGGCGACCAGCTTCGCGTTGCAGAGGATGCCGACGAGCCGCGGGACGAGCAGGTCGCGGTTCTTGTGCCCGAGCGGGTCGATGGCGGGCCGGATCAGCCCGGCGCGGCCGGCGAGGAAGGCCGGGATGTACTCCGGCGCCGTGAACACCGCCCGGTCGTACCGGTCGGCGTACGGCATCAGGAACTTCCACGCCGCCCGCGTCTGCAGCGACGCGCGGTCCATGCCGATGTGGCAGCGGAACACCGCGCGCACGTCCAGGTCGCGCCGCAGGATTGCGCCCGAGCCGAGCGGCTGCGGGTCGTGCATCACCAGGAGGTCGCCCGGGCGGACGCGCGGGCGGAGCGCGTCGGCGTTCTCCCGGCTCACCGCGTCGTACACCGCCCGGTCGTCCCCCGTCAGCTCCGGATTGCCGGCGCCGTGGATCAGGTTGTGCAGCCGCTTGGTCAGGGTGAAGAACTCCGGCTTGTCGCTGCCGATCACCACCCACTCCACGTTGACGCCGAGATCCCGCAGGATCGTGATCATGCGCGGGAGCATCTCCGCCACTCCGCCGCCGCGGGCGGTCGAGTTGACCATCCAGACGGTGCGCCCCTCCAGCCGGGGGACGAGCGTGCGCGCCTCCGCGCGCAGGGCGCGGACCGGCTCCGACAGGTGCGTCGCCGCCTCGTAGTCGTCCAGGGTGATCGTTTCGTCTACGGCGACCGTTTCGATCAACGTCTCCTCCGGGCAGCGGGCTTGCGGACGGAATCGGGGCGCAGGACCGGCGGCGCGCCTGCGCGCACGGATCCCGGCGCTCCGGCGGGGCGGGCAGGCATGAGGGAATGGGAACCCGGGCCGCCGCGGAGCTAGCTGACGACCTCCACGAGTTCGATCCGGACGCCTTCCGGACTCACGACGAACGCTATCTTCAGCTCCTGGCCGACGGCGTTGGTCACTTCCCGCGGCCCGGACGAAAGCTCCACCCCCTTGCCCTGCAGGTCGGCGACGGCGGCGTCGAGGCTGTCGAAGCTCCATCCGAGGTGGTCGAGCGCCCGGCCCTCGGTCGGCGCGAGCCCGCCTTCGCGCTGCTGGCCCACGAGCAGCCACAGGCCGCCGTAGCGGAGGCCGGTGAGCCGGCCCTTCATCCTGTCGGGGACGCCGCCGAACAGGTTTTCGTACCAGGTGAGCGTGGCGGCCGGATCTTCCGACCGCAGATGGATGTGGTGGAAGCCGGGCCACTGATGATCCTCGACCACCTCGATCTTCGTTCCCCACGGGTCCTCGACGAACGCCAGCTTGAACAGCCCCTCCACTTCGCGGATCTCCTCGAGGACCTTCACCCCGGCCGCCTTCCAGCCGGCCATCTTCGCCTCGAGGTCGCGGAACGAGAAGCCGATGTGGTCGACGCCGCTCCCGACGCTGCCGCCGGCCGGCTCCCGGTCGTTGTAGAAGATGATCTGGATGTCGTCGACCTGGCAGGCGCCTTCCCGGCCGTAGTCCAGGCAGTCCATGTGCTCCCTGTACCACTGCGCCGCGGCCGGCGCGTCCGTGGCGGTCAGGTGCACGTGGTGGTAGTCGGCGGCGCGGGCGGCCCCGGGGAGGCCGGGCAGCGCGGTTGCGAGCAGCGCGAACGGCAATGCCTTCCGTGTCATGGCGTTCCTTCCTTCGGGTCGTGGACGTCGTCGTGGCTCATCGAAAACCCCGCGCATTATATCCGCCGCCGGCCGCCCGTCTACCCGAAGGCGATCCACCAGCCGGCGACGCCGACCAGCACGCCCGACAGGCTGTCGACGGCGTAATGGTACCGGCCGATCACCGTCCCGGCGACGATGCACGCGGCGGCGGCGAGCAGCGCCGCGCCGGCCGGCGGGGAGGCCGAGCAGACCGCCAGCGCCACCGCCGTCGCCGTGGCGGCGTGTCCGCTGGGAACGGTGTTCACCTGCACGCTCATCCGGCGCAGCACCGCCTCGTTGAGCCGCCGGACGCCCGGATGGGGCGAGCGCAGCGGACGCTGCCCGGCCAGCGCGCGCGGCGGGCGGGTCTGGAGCCACGGCAGCGCGCCGTAGCAGCCGAACGCCGCGATCAGCGCCGCGGTCCAGAAGTCGTCGGCCCGCGCCCGCCCGCCGAGCGCGAGGAACAGGCCGAAACCGGCCGGGACGAACGGGTAGGCGAGCAGGTACGCCAGCTCGAAGCCGGACGCGGCGCTCCGCGGCATGCGCGACGCCAGGCGGCCCAGCCGCCCGCGTCCGAGCAGCCGCGCGTCGACGTCCAGCAGCCATTGCTCGACGCCGCGCATCGGCCCGCGGTAGAACAGGCCGCACAGCCAGTACCCTTGCAGCAGGTAGGCGGCGGGCAGCCACGCCCGGAGGACGGCCAGGCTGGGCGACGCCCGAAGCTGGGAGAGCATCAGCGGCAGCGCGATGCAGACGGCGCTGACGAGCAGCGCGCGCCGGCGCGCGCCGGGCGCGAGCGGCCGGACCCGCGACAGGACCAGCAGACAGGCGAAGAAGCCGCAGACGATCCACTCGCTCGTCCGGATCGTCCGGAGGTCAAGCATCATCTGAGCAGGCAGGACAGGGCCGCGCCGGCGGCGACGCGCGCGCCGTCGATCCGCCAGGCGACTGCGCTCGTCATTCGGCGGGCGTGAGCCGACGCAGCAGTTCCGGCTGTTCTCGTTCGAGCCGGGCGCGGTCCATGCGGCGCAGCAACCGTTCCTGCTCCGGATCGCGCGGCCGGCGTCCAGCCGCGCGGCCGGGCGGCTCGTCGGCCAGGATCGCCGTCCATCGCTCCTGTTTGCGCCGCCGGACCTCCGCCTGAAACTCGTCGTAGTCGATCATCGCCGGCTCGCCGTCCGCTCGACGTCCCGCAGGGCGGCCGCTTCCTCCGGCGTGTCGCCGGTCCGACCCCGCAGATAGCTCCAGTCTATCCGGTCCGCGTAGAGGCGCGCGAGCCGCCGGGTGTCACGACGCGGCCGTCAGCCGCGGCGGCGTCCGGCCCGCAGCGCGGCGATCCACGGCGGGGTCAGCCACGAGTTGCCCACCAGCCGCCCCGACAGGATGGCGACCGCGGCGGCGGTGACGCCGACCAGGTCGAGGACGTGGACGCCGATCGTCAGGACGACGCCGACGGTGGTCAGCTCGAGCAGCGTGGCCCGCGTGATCGGCGGCGTGCGGCGCGCGTGCACCAGCGTTCCCCGTTGCAGCGAGAGGAGCACGGAGAGCGCCGGGAAGACCGACAGGATCCGGATCGGCGGCAGCGCGAACTGCGCCAGCGCCGGGGAGAGGCCGGCGACCCCCTCGAGCCAGATCATGCCCAGCCGGGTGAACGCGATGGCCGACAGGCCGGCCACGGTGCAGGCGGCCAGCCCGGCGGCGAAGTTCCGGATCCGTCCGAACTGCTCGCACCGGTCGCCGATCAGGGCGACGACGACCTCCAGGTACGACAGGCCGATCGCCCGGAAGACGAACGTCACGCCGTGGACCACCGGCAGCACCGCCAGCGATTCGAGCGCGCGCCGGCTCTGGCCCATGAAGAAGGTGGTCAGCGGCGGAATCGCCAGGGCCAGCACCGACGTGAGCGCCAGCGGGACGTAGAAGCGTACGAGGCCGCCGAACCGGAGGGTCGGCTCGTCGAGGCGGTCCGCGGCGCGCGCCCGGCCGCGAACCTGGCGCACCGCCTGCGCCGACACGATCCGGGTGACCGCGGCCTCCACCACGACGCCGGCCGACAGGGCGGCCGCGCCGACCGTCGCGCCGTCTGACGGCAGCAGCCGCCAGGCGGCCAGCGCCGTCAGCGACATCGTGGCCAGCCGGACGCCGGTGCAGGCGGCGACGCGCCGCGTGAGGCCGCTCCGGATCAGCAGCCCCTGGCGGAAGCGGCGGTAGCCGACCGCCGCCGGCCACGGCAGCAGGCAGGCGAGGCCCTGGTGCGCGAGCCGGGCGACGTCGTCCGGCAGGGCGAGCAGGCCGCGGAACAGAGGATCGAAGACGGGCGGCGCGAGGACGGCGAGCTGAACGACGGTGAGCGCGGCGCACAGCCGGTAGCCGAACCGGCGCAGCGCGGCGTACGACTCCCGGTCCTCGACCAGCGCGGTCGAGGCGCTCAGCAGCATGATGACCGGCGCTTCGATGATGACGGCGACGGCGAACGCCACGCCGAACGCGGCGAGGTTGACGGTCGGCTCCGGCAGACGCGCGATGACGGCGGCCAGGTACGGCCCCTCGACCGCCATCATGATCCAGGTCCCCGCCAGCGGGGCCCAGAACGCGAAGATGCGCCGGTACGTCAGCGGCGCGGCGGGCGCGCCTGAAAATCGAGACCGGATCTCAACTTGCTCTTGACCGACCGGTACGGTCGGATATACACTGCGTCGGTTCAATTGAGATTGGATCTCATTCCGATCTCGTCGTCCAAAAAAAGGCCCGCCCGGTGGTGGTTCACCGGGCGGGCCGCTGAACGCCCGGCCGCCGGTTCGCACCGGCCGCGCCAAGCGCCCAGACGTGTCGAACGCGTCCATTGTAGGAGCGAGGCGTCAGGCGCGCAACACCGGGCGGACTTCCGGAGGGTGGTCATGACAGTGGTGATGCGTTTCCTGACGTGCGCAGTCCTGGCGTCCGTGCTCGCGGGGACCGGGCCGGCCGCCGCGGCGGCGGCGCCGCAGGGCGGCGGAAGCTCCGGTCCGTCGGAGCCGGCGGCGGCGGAGCCGGAGGGCGGCGCGGCGGAAGCCGCCGGGGAGTCGGCCGAAGCGGAGCAGCAGGCCGACGTCGAAGAACTCGAGCGCCGGCTCGAGCTGCTGGCCGAAGAGGTCGAGCGGCTGCGGAGCGGCGAGCCGGAGATCGAGCTGACCGACGACCGGACCCGCGCGCTCGGACTGGCGCCGTCGGCCGCGGCGACGTACCGGCGGGGGGCCGGCGTGTCGATCGCCGGCTACGGCGAGATGCTGTTCGAGAACTACGCTTCCGACAGGACCTCGCAGTTCGACTACCTGCGGGCGATCCTGTACGCGGGGTACCGGTTCAACGACAAGTTCCTCTTCAACTCCGAGATCGAGGTCGAGCACGCGAAGGAGATCTTCGTCGAGTTCGCGTACGTCGACTATCTGGCGACCGACAACTTCGGGGTGCGGGCCGGGATGCTGCTGGTCCCGATGGGGCTGGTCAACGAGTTCCACGAGCCGACCGTCTTCCTCGGCGCCGAGCGTCCGGTGACGGAGCGGAGCATCATCCCGTCGACGTGGCGGGAGAACGGCGGCGGCGTCTACTACGCGGACGACCGGATCTCGATGCGCGCCTACGTCGTCAACGGGTTCAACGGCCTGGCGTTCTCGTCGAGCGGCGTACGCGGCGGGCGGCAGAAGGGCGGCAAGGCGAAGTCGACCGACATGGCGATCACGGGCCGGTTCGACTACACGCCGACGCCCGGCGTCTTCTTCGGCGCCAGCTTCTACACCGGCGGGTCCGGCCAGGGCGAAGTCGTGGTCGACGACGTCGAGTACGGCGTCCGGACCAGCATCTTCGACGTGCACGCCCAGGCGCAGGTGCGCGGCTTCGATGTCCGCGGCCTGTTCGCGCAGGCGAACCTGGCCGACACCGATCGGCTGAACCAGCTGCTCGGCCTGACCGGGTCGAACGGGGTCGGCGAAACGCTGCGGGGCGGCTACGTCCAGATCGGCTACGACCTGCTGTCGCAGGTCCCGGAGGCGGCCGGCGTCGGCCTCACGCCGTACGTCCGCTGGGAGAAGGTCGACACGCAGGCGGCGGTCGCGGCCGGCTTCACGCGGAGCCCGTCGAAGAACAACACGTACACCACGTTCGGCGTCGAGCTCAAGCCGATACCGGGCATCGTCGTCAAGGTCGACCATATGTGGGTCTCCAACGCCGCCGACAGCGGCGTCAACCAGTTCAACGTCAACGTCGGGTACGCCTTCTAGTTCATGCAGCATCGGCCGGCCGGGGAGCGGGTGGGGCGCGCCGCGGGCGCGGTCGGCGTCTGGCTCGCCCTCGCGTCCGCCGCGGCCGCGGCGCAGTCGGGCCTCGTCACGCGCGAGGAGGCGCTGGCGGCGATCTTCGCCGGCGCGGAGATCGCCGCGGACCGCGTCTACCTGACGGCGGAGCAGGCCGAACGGGTCGCCGAGCTGTCGCGCGCCGAGGCGCCGACCCGGATCTACGCCCGCTACGTCGCCAGGCGCGCCGGCGCCGTCGTGGGCCGGGCCTACGTCGATACGCACGTCGTGCGGACCAAGCGGGAAAGCCTGCTCGTGTCGCTGACGCCGGACGGCCGCGTCCGCCGGATCGACGTGACGGCGTTCCTCGAGCCGCCGGAGTACACCCCGCCCGAACCGTGGGTCCGCCAGTACGTCGACCGGCCGCTCAGCGACGATCTGGCGGTCCAGCGCGCGATCCGCCCGATCGCCGGCGCGACGCTGACGGGGCATGCGGTCAACGCCGCCGTGCGGCGCGTGCTGGCGCTCGACCGCGTGCTCGAAGCGGACCGGAAGGCGGGACGCTGAGATGGTTTCCTCCGACACGCGCATGCGCGTGATGCTGGGCGCGATGGTCTGGTGGGAGCGCTGGGCGTTCAACGCCCTGCACGGCGTGGTCGCCGTGACCGGCGCCGCGTACCTCTACATGAAGCTGGCGCTGGTCTCCGACGACCCGTTCGCGGTCGTCAACCACCCGTGGCAACCGGCGATGCTCTCGACCCACGTGATCGCGGCCCCTTTCTTCGTCGCCTGCTTCGGCATGCTGTTCCGGTCGCACACCCTGCGGAAGCTCCTCTCGCCGAACGCGTCCAACCGCCGGACCGGCTGGACGTCGCTGCTCAGCTTCGCCGCCATGGCGATCAGCGGCTACCTCATCCAGATTGCGCCGACCGCCGCGCTGATCGACGCCGCCATCTGGACGCACGTGGCGACCAGCCTGCTGTTCGCAGTCGGGTACGGCGCCCACCTCGTCGTCGGCTGGCGCATCAGGAGTCCGGAGCCGGCCGCGCCCCGCCGTCCCGCGTCCCGGCCGGCGGCGCCCGCCGCGCTCGGCGCGCTGCTGGCGCTGGCCGGTCCGGTCACCGGGTCGGCGGACGCGCAGCCGGCCTCTCCGGTCCGCGTCGAGCGCACGGTGCTGCTGATGGGCGCGCCGGCGAGGTTCGTGACCGAAGCGCCCGATCGCGCCGCGGGTCTGGCGAAGCTGGAGCGGATGGTCCGCGTCGTCGAGGCGACGGAAGCCGATCTCAGCACCTGGCGGGACGACAGCGCCCTGAGCCGCCTGAACCGGCGGCCGGTCGGGGCGCCGGCCCCGGCGGCGCCCGCGGTATGCGATCTGCTGGACCGGCTGTCGGCGTGGCATGACGCCACCGGCGGAGCGTTCGACCCGGCCGTGGGACGGCTGGTGGACGCCTGGGGGCTTCGGGGACGCGGCCGGCGGCCGGACGCCGCGGCGCTGCGGTCGGCGGCGGCCGGCGCCGGCTTGCGCCACCTCCGGATCGACCGAAACCCGGGATTCGACCGGGCGCCGTGCGCCGTCACGCGCCGCGCGGCGGTGACGCTTGACGCCGGCGGATTCGGCAAGGGAGAAGCGCTCGACCGCGTGCGGCGGGCCGAGGCGGATCGTCCGGACGCCTGGCTGATCGACTTCGGCGGGCAGGTGGCGGTGTCGGGCGCGCCGGCCGGCGGCGGGGTGTGGCCGGTCGCCGTCGCCCATCCCGCGCGGCGCGGCGAGCCGGCGCTGGAGCTGCGGCTGGACGCCGGATCGCTCGCCACCAGCGGCGGCTCGGAGCGGGACCTGACCCCGGACGGCGGCCCCCGGATCGGCCACGTCCTCGACCCGCGCACCGGGCGGCCGGTCAGCCGGGCGGCGTCGGTGACCGTCTGGCGCCGGAGCGCCTTCGAAGCCGACGTGCTCTCGACCGCGCTCTACGTGATGGGGCCGGAACGCGGACTGGCCTGGGCCCGCGCCCGCGGCGTCGCCGCCTGCTTCCTCATCCCCGACGCCGCGGCGGGCGGCGTCTCGCTGCGCGCGACGCCCGCCTTCGACGCGCGGTTCGCACTGCTCCGCGGCGCCGAATCCGCGCCCGCGTCCTGACGCGCGGCGCCGCAACGTGCCCGCCCTGCGACGCAACCCCCGAGTGCGGCGACCGGCCGCTACTGCTCGTTCTTCCGCTCGCCGCCGCGCGGAGTTTCGCCGCGGGCCGCCGCTTGCCGGCCCAGCTCGACGCTGCGCCGAAAGGCGGCCAGCACCGCCTTCGAGATGACGGTGCGGAACGCGCCTTTCTCCAGCTGGTACAGCGCGTCGGCGCTCGTCCCGCCCGGCGAGGTCACCCTGTTGCGCATCTCCGCCGGGTGCGCCGTCGAGCGCTCGGCGAAGCAGGCGGCGCCGCGGATCGTCTGCACCACCAGCTCGCGCGCCTCGGCCCGCGAGAAACCGAGGTGGACGGCCGCGTCGATCAGCGCCTCCATCAGCAGAAAGACGTAGGCCGGGCCGGTCCCGCTGACGGCGGTCGCCATGTCGAGGAAACGTTCGGCGTCGACGTGCAGCTGGCGTCCGAGCGCCTCGACGATCGTCCGGGCCTGCTCGCGCTGCGCCGGCGAGACTTCCGGCGTGGCGGTCCACACCGTCATCCCCTCGCCGACCTGCGCCGGCGTGTTCGGCATCGTCCGCACGATTGCGCGATGCCCGAGCCCGGCCGCAAGCGACTCTATCGCGGCGCCGGCCACGATCGACAGCACCAGCGCGTCCGGCCGGATCCCTCCGCCGACTTCGGCGAACACCGCCGGCAGCACCTGCGGCTTGACGGCCAGCACCACCACCGCCCCTTCCCGCGCCGCCGCCCGGTTGTCAGAGGTGGTGCGGATGCGAAACCGGTCCCGCAGCTCCGCCAGCCGTTCCTGATGCCTGTCGCTCGCCGTGATCCGCTCCGGATCGATCCGGCGCCGCGACAGCAGGCCGCCGATCATCGCTTCGCCCATCGCCCCGGCGCCGATGAACGCGATCCGGACGTCCTCGAGTGCCTGCCTGTCGTTCACGATCGCCTCTCCGGAGGCCCGCAACGCCGTCGGGCCGCGAGTATTCTAGTGCGGTGGATCCGCTCGCGCATACGCTGGTGGGCGCCAGCTTGGCCCGGACGCGGCTTGGACGTCGGTCGGCCTGCGCGACGCCGACGGCGATCCTCGGGGCGAACGCGCCTGACGTCGACGCGGTCACGATGCTGATCGACCGCGATCTGTCGCTCGGCTTCCGGCGCGGATGGACGCACGGCGTGCTGGCGGCGGCCGTTCTGCCGCTGCTGCTGGCGGGGCTGGTCTGGGTCGCGGATCGGGTGATCGCCCGGGCGCGGGGACAGCCGCCGCGCGCCCGGGCCGGCCCGCTGCTCGCCCTGTCGTTCGCCGCGGTGGCGACCCATCCGGCGCTCGACTGGCTCAACACGTACGGCGTCCGCCTGCTGATGCCGTTCGACGGCCGGTGGTTCTACGGCGACGCCCTGTTCATCATCGACCCGTGGGTCTGGCTGCTGGCCGGGACGGCGGTGGTGGCGGCGCATTCGCGGTCGGCCGCCAGCGTCTCGGCCTGGATGGTGCTGGGAGCGGTCCTGACCGGTCTCGTCACGGTGGTCGGCGACGCGCAGCTTGCGGCGATACTGGTCTGGCTGGCCGGCGTCGCGGCGATTGCGGGGGTGGGCGCGCGCGGCGTCGCGTCCCGGTGGAACGGCCGGCTGGCCGCCGTCTGCCTGGCGTGCGCCGCCGCCTACATGGCGGCGATGGTGGCCGGCTCCCGGATAGCGGAGCGTCAGGTCGCCGGCTGGCTGGCCGCGCGCGACGCCGCGTTCGTCGACGTCATGGCCGGCCCGCTTCCCGCCCGGCCGCTCGCCCGCGACGTGGTCGTGGCCGACGGCGGCCACTACCATTTCCTCGAGGTCGACTGGCTCCGCGCCGACTCGATACGGGTGAGCGACGCCGCGATCGACCGCGGCCCCCGCGGCCCGATCGTCGACGCGGCCCTGGCGCACGCGCCGGGAACCCGGCGCTGGCTGCGCTTCCCGGCGTTCACGGTGGAGCCGATCGCCGGCGGACACCGCGTCACCATCCGGGACGTCCGCTACTCGCGCCGCCCGGGGGTGGATTTCCCCAACGTCGTCGTCGAGCTCGACCACGACCTGCGCCGCATTCCGTAGCGCGCCGCGGCGAAGCCCACGCCGAGAGTCCTTGCCGCGGGCCGGCAGGTTTCCGCGTGGGCCGTCGCCGTCCGACTTTGCCGCCGCCGCCGCCGCGTCAGTCGTCGCCGGTCAGCTCCCGCGGCCGCCACAGGCCGACGAGCGCGCCGCGGGTGGACGCGCTCAGCTCGGACCACGCGTCGATCGGGAGCCGGACCTGCGCCAGCGCGGCGGTCGGCAGGATCTCGGCGGCGCCGGTGAGCCGCGCGACGAGCTCCTCCAGACCGGGGTTGTGCCCGACGACGAGCAGCCGCGCAGCCCCGCCGCCGAGACCGCCCGCGACCGCGGCGACCGTCTCCGGCCGGGCCAGGTACAGCCGGCGGTCGAGCCGCACGGCGCCGCCGTAACCGGAACGGTCCGCCGCCCGGTCGGCCGTGGTCCGCGCCCGGACCGCCGTCGAGCTGACGATCAGGTCGGGCGTCAGGCCGCGCCGGCGCAGGAGCGTTCCCATCCGGGGCGCGTCGCGCGCGCCGCGCGGGCTCAGCGGCCGGTCGTGGTCGTCCAGGGCGGGCTGCTTCCAGCTCGACTTCGCGTGGCGCAGAATCAGGAGCGTCTTCATGCGCGCCTCACTCGGAATAGAATGAACCCGTGCTGCTCGTCCAACTGCTCGACCTGTACTCGCTCGTCGTCCTCGGCGCCGTCCTGATCTCCTGGTTCCAGCTTCCGCCGTCGAACCCGGTGGCGACGTTCCTGCACACGCTGACCGAGCCGCTGCTCGGGCCGATCCGCCGGCTGCTGCCCGACCTGGGCGGGCTCGACTTCTCGCCGCTCGTGCTGCTGTTCGGCCTCCGCATGCTGCGCGGCCTGCTGCTCGCGAGCGCCGTCGGCTAGTCGCGTGAACCGCATTATCCTGCGAATGCGGTGAAGCCGCCCATGCCGCTCCCCGCGCCGGCCGCGGCGGCGCTGCTCGCCGCGCTGACGGCTCTTCCCCCGAGCGCCTTCGCCGCCCAGCCGCCTCCGGCCGGACCCGACGCGCCCGGCCGGGCGCGGTCGCTCCGCAACGCCAACTACTCGATCGACGTGCGGCTCGACGCCGGGGAGCGGCGGCTCGTCGGCCGGGAGGTGCTGACGTGGCGTAACGTCTCGTCCATCGAGACGTCGGAGCTCCGCTTCCATCTCTACTACAACGCCTGGAGGAACACGGAATCGACCTGGATGCGGGAGCGCCGGCGCGGGCGCGGCGGCGACCTGCACGAACGCCCCGAGGAAGACTGGGGGTGGATTGACGTCACCGCCCTCCGCCTGCTCGGCGCCGGCGGCGCCCCGCCGATCGACCTGACTTCCCGCCTGTTCCACGACGCCCCGGACGACGGGAACCCCCACGACGAGACGGTGCTGGTGGCGCCGCTGCCGCAGCCGGTCGTCCCGGACGAGACCATCCGCGTCGAGATCGAATGGACCTCGCGAATCCCCCGCGCGTTCGCCCGCACCGGCGCAACCGGCGACTACTTCTTCATCGCGCAGTGGTTCCCGAAGATCGGAGTGCTGGACGACGCCGGGTGGCATTGCCGCCAGTTCCACGCCGCCACCGAGTTCTTCGCCGACTACGGCGTGTACGACGTGCGGATCACCGTCCCGGCCGGCTGGGTCGTCGGCGCCACGGGGGTGGAGCGCAGCGTGATCGACGACGGCGGCGGCGCCGCGACGCACCGTTACCGCCAGGCGGACGTCCACGACTTCGCCTGGACCGCCAGCCCCGACTTCCTCGAGCGGCGCGCGCGGTTCGAGCATCCTACGCTGTCCGACGTGGAGATCCGGCTGCTCCTCCAGCCCGAGCACGCCGGTCAGGCGGACCGCCTTTTCGAAGCGACGCGGCAGGCGCTGCGCCACTTCGGGGAGTGGTTCGGGGCGTACCCGTACGAGCAGCTCACGGTGGTCGACCCCGCCTGGCGGAGCCGCACCGGCGGGATGGAGTACCCCACGCTGTTCACCTCCGTCACGCGCTGGCTCGCCCCGGCCGACGTGGCGCTGCCGGAGGACGTCACCGTCCACGAAGCCGGACACCAGCTCTGGTACGGCGTGGTCGGCAGCAACGAGTTCGAGCACGCCTGGATCGACGAAGGGATCACCACGTTCGCCACGGCGCGCGCCCTCGACGCCTTCTTCACGGAGCACTACCGGTCGACGCGGCTGTTCGGCCGGTTCGTGCCGTGGGTCTTCCGGGACCTCCCGTGGTCGCGCGCGTTCGACGGGAACCGGATGGCGGGGTACCGCCGCGCCGCGCGGATGGACGCGCCGGCGCTGCCGACCTGGCGGCAGTGGCCCGGCACGGCCCGGCACATCACGTACGCCAAGACGGCGCTCTGGCTGCACACGCTGGAGCGGCATCTCGGCTGGCCGGCGCTGCGGCAGGGGCTGGCCGCGTTCCACGACCGCTGGCGGTACGGCCACCCGGCGCCGGACGACCTGTTCCGGAGCATCAGCGACGCGGCCGGACGCGACCTCCGCTGGTTCTTCGACCAGGTCCACGGCACGGCCAACGTCTTCGACTACGGCGTGCAGGCGCTGACGAGCCGCCGGGCCGACTCCCGCGGGATGTTCGACGAGGACGGCGGACGCCTCCGTTTCGCGCAGCGCTCCGGCGGGAGCCGGTACGAGACGACCGTCGTCGTCCGCCGGTACGGCGAGGGGATCTTCCCGGTGGAGGTGCTGACCGAGTTCGACGACGGCCACGCGGAGCGGCATCGGTGGGACGGCGCAGCCCGGTGGAAGGCGTTCACCTACACCCGCGAGGCCAGGGCGACGCGCGCGTTCGTCGACCCGGACCGCACCCTGCTGCTCGACGTGAACCGGACGAACAACAGCCGCGCGCTGACGCCGCAGGCGGGACGGGCGGCCGGCCGGTGGAGCTTGAAGTGGCTGGTCTGGCTGCAGGACCTGCTGCTCACCTACGGGTTCTTCACGTGACAGCCGCCCTGCTCGACGGATGCCGGCGGGTCGCCGCCGCCCCGGCCGTCGTGGCCGGCGCCTGGCTGACGACGCTGCTGGCCGCGGCGCCGTTCGCCGCCGCGCTGCACGGCGAGATCGCCGAGCACCTCGGCGCCAGCGTGGCCGGGGAGCGGATGGCCGCCGGCGTCGACCGGGTCTGGTGGGACGAGTTCGGCGCGGACGCCGGCGGACTCGGGAAGACGTTCACCCCGACGGTCATCGGGTTCGCCGCGCCGCTGAGCAACCTGAGCGCCTTCGTCGACGGCGAAGGTCCGCCGCTCGCGCTCGTGACCGCCGTCGTCGGCTACCTCGCCGTCTGGACCTTCCTCGCCGGCGGGCTGCTCGACCGGCTCGCGCGCGCGCGCCGCGTCGCCGGTCCGGCGTTCTTCGCGGCGTGCGGCGCGCACTTCTTCCGGTTCTGCCGCCTCGCCGTCTTCGCCGGCCTGATCTACTGGGCGCTGTTCGATCTGCTGCACGACTGGCTGTTCGACGATCTGTACGCCGCCGCGGTCCGCGACGTCACCGTCGAGCGCACAGGGTTCCTCTGGCGGCTGGGGGCGTACGCCCTGTTCGGCGCCGTCCTGCTCCCCGTCAACCTGGTGTTCGACTACGCGAGGATACGCACCGTGGTGGAGGACCGCCGCAGCGCGATAGGCGCGCTCCTCGCGGCGTGGCGCTTCGTGCGCCGCCGGCCGGGCGCGACGGCCGGGCTGTACGGCCTGAACGCGGGGCTGTTCCTGCTCGTCCTGCTCGTCTACGCCGCCGTCGCGCCGAGCGCCGGCGCGCCGACCTGGGCGGCCCTGCTCGCCGGCCAGGCGTACGTGGCGGCGCGCGCCGGGGCCAAGCTGATCTTCTACGCGTCGCAGACCGCCTACTTCCAGAGCCAGCTCGCCCACGCCGGCTACGTGGCGGCGCCGCTCCCCGCCCGGCCGGAGTCGCCGGCGGCGGAGGCGATCACCGGGTCGGGGGGTGGAGGGGCTTCGGTCGGGGGCCGTTTCATCTGAGGCGCACACCGCTTTCGAAGACGTCAACGACCGGACGCGCCATTCGCGACGGCCTCCGAGATGTGAGATCGAAGCCGCGCCTCCATGTTTTCCTTGCCGATCTCCCTCATTGAAGCGTCGAAGCGCTCGTCGCCGACCAAAGTGAAAAATCTCGGCCCGAGGCGCCCGGCCGTACTTCGCAAGCCCAACTCCTCGATTCCAGAGGCCAGGATCGCATTCCTGACGGCCTGAGTGAGCCTGCTGAGAGGTCCGACGTTCTCCGGGGACACCGAGCCGACGAAAACGTAGCGCTTTTCGACCTTCGGACGCATGTCGAGCACTTCGTCAACGCAAGCCTTGACGTCGCGCCCCGACCGTCTGCGGAGCTGAACGACCTGTCGAACCTCCTTGCTGCTGAGACCGTCAGCAAGCACCGCCTCGGCGACGGCGCGTTGATCGCAGGCATCCTCCAGTCTCGCCAGCTCGACGGCCGACGTGAAGCCGACGAAGCTTCTTCCCGAACCCCAATCGACCCGGCGGCGGATATCATCGGGCAGATCCAGAACGCGCAGAAACCGCCCGATGCACCCGGAGTCAATCTGAACGGCCTTCGCGCACTCCTTCAGCGAAATACTTTCCGCGCACGCCTTCCGAAGAAGTGAGCCTACTTCGATCGGTGACAGAGGACGGTTTTTCTTGTGGGTTCCGTAGCCCACGGACATGCGCAGTCTTCCAAGCTCAAGGGCGCTCAAACCGACTGGCGTTCGCATCTTCCTCCCTGGCGAACCGCTGGAATGCCGCGCGCGTGTCTTGCGTCACCGGCGCGATGATCTGTACCATCTTCACGAACATGGAGCATGGACGCACCAGCGAACTGTTGCGGCTCACTTTCACGCCGTCGCAATGGGCGGCCATTCAGCGGCAGCTTGACGCCGCCCGCTGCAACCGCCATACCGCATGGCTGGCGGACGACATCCAATCCGCGCTGGCGATTGGTCAAGAGTTCCCTCGCCGTTGCTCCGTCGCCGGTTGCGGCAGCCGGAATCTCATCAAGTTCGCCCGGATGGACGGCGAGAATACAGTCAGGGCGTTTTGCTCCGCATGCGCGCGGGTCGAGTTCGGGCGATAGGTGCAACGACCGCAAGCAGAAACGCCATCAATAGGCCGGGCGCAAGTACCGTTCGCCGCTCCACTCCGGAACCTGCTGGTTCTGTTTCAGACGCATCCGCTGAACTTGCAGGGCCGAGTAGCAGTTGTCCAGATCAGCCACGGGCTGCACGACGCCCGGCAGGCTCGCCGACGCCTCCAGCGTGAAACGGTCGGCTATCGGTTGCTGCATGGCGTCCCGGTACGCAGCTTTCCACCAATTCAGAATTCGGTCCTGCGCGAAACGCAGCAACCGATCGGCGGGCAGCCGGTCGCGTTTCTCGTTTTGATTGACCGCTCGGTGGGCGGGCATCAGGTTCCAGAGATCCCCGCACGGCCAGATCGTCCACGGAAAGCAATGATCGATGTCGAGAGCGCCTTCCGACAGCCGCTTGCCGCTCCACACGCAATGGAGAGGGCCTGCAGCGAGCAGACGTTCCGCCTGCGCCCGTGCGATGCTCACGTCGCGCGTCGGCTCCGACCAGGTCATGGCGGCCGCCATCCGGGCATCGTCTATCGAGCGGCCCTGCCGCTCGCCGTACGATTTCATCAACCGAACCCACTCCGCGATCAATGCGGGTTCTATCCAGGCGCTGAAGCGTTGAACAGCCGCCCACAGGCGCTCGGGCACATGCATCGAACCGAAGCTGGCGAGGTATTCCTCGTCCAGTCTGACATGCGCGGGCCGGCCGGCGGCAGGTCTGTTCGTCGGACCGTGAACGGAGAGGATCGGCCGTGCGCTGTTGGGGTAGGTCATATATCGTGCGGGCATCGTCGCGATGGTCCGGGATGCGTCCTTGACGGCTTGATGGAGTGCGGCGGCGGCGGTTCCGGAGAACTGCATGCCGACCCGAAGATCGTGGTCTGACGTCGCGTCGAGCTTCCGGAAGGCGCTCTTGGCGAAGCCCAAGCGGTCGTAGCCGCGGTTGGTCGGGCTCTGAGGCAGGTCCGCACGCAGCAACGGCTTGTAGAGGCGAATCCACGTCAGGGCGACCAACCCCATCGGTACGGCGATCTGGTCGCCGTCGTCCGCCTGCGAAAGGCCTGCGGCTCCGTCCGCAATGCGGCAGAGCACGCGGAGCAGCGCCAGCTTGTAAGTGGAGTTCTTGTCGTCGTTGAGCGTGACGTGACGGAGCAGCGGCAACGCCCCGGCGCCGTCGTCCGGCAGACGGACGGCGATCTGCGTCCAGCGGATCTCGCGCCTGCCCGCCGCGTCGTCGTTCATAGTCTCGCGTTCGATGAACGCTCCGTGGTCCCGGGCGAGCTTCCGGATCTCCTCGGCGGACACCGAATGGAATCCGCGTCCTTCTTCGGCCGGACCGCGCTTCAGCGTGACTGCGAGAAGACCGCCCGGCTTGAGGATGGTCATCAGCTTCCGGAACGCCCTTGCCCGGTCGGTGGGCGCGACATGCATCCAGACTGCGCTGAGCAGGATGACGTCGAAGGAGAGGCCGCTCCGGAACGTGCGTGCGAGAGCGGGCAGCGAATCGGCGATCCACTGGATCGGACGCTCCGCATGCCGTTCTCGGGCCATTACCAGCATGCGGGACGCCGGTTCGACCGCTACGACTTCGTACCCCCTGTCCGACAGCCACGCCGCATCGCGGCCGCTGCCGGCGCCTACGTCAAGGATGGCCGCTGGCGCGGACGGCAGAAGGTCGGTCAGCCAGCCGTGCACTCGCTCGGACGACACTGCTTCGTATCGTTCCGATATCCGACCGGCGTTGGCGTCGTACCAGGATGTCGTCGCGGCCATGCCAGGCTCGTGTGGAGCCATGGCATCGTAGGTGCTTCCGTCAGCCGCGTCAACAATTGCGGGGATCGGATTTCCACCGAGAGTCGTTCGACGGTCGATGTACCCGTTTGGTCATGTGAAAACCGCTTCCGGTTCGATACCCACCGCGGCCAGCAGGGCGAGTCGGCCGGCCTCGCAGATGCGGTCCTTCCGCCAGATGTCTTCGATCATCTCCATCTCTCCCAGGAGCAGGAGCGTTTCGCCGATCTGCTCTTCCAGATTCCTCAGCCGGTCGAGGATCTTTTGCCGGACCTCCAGCGTGAACGGACCGAACACCCGCGTTCCGTCGTCTCGGCGCTTCGCCCTCCCGTCGCGGCGGACGGGGAGGCGGTTGCGGTTGTCCTCGCGCAGCTCCAGCAGCCACTCCCGGAAGTCGGCCAGCGCCTCCAGCTTGTCTTCGTCCTCGTGGCCGGCGTCGATCAGGCCGCGCATGCTCTTGTCCTTCTGCACGACGGTGCAGGTCCAGCAGCCGAAGCGGGGCGACGTGGTTCCGCAGGAAGGGGCGTCCTCCTTGCTCAGCACCAGCGGGCATTCGCCGCCGCCGGCGTTGCGGTAGAGCGTCATCAGGTCGCGGTGCGAACCGCCCCACGGCGGCCGGCGCTGCATCAGGATCTTCCAGACGTCGTCGTCGCCCAGGTCGGCGAGCGGCGCGAACATGCGGCAGTGCTCTATCGCGTCGTGCGGGTTCATCCCGGTCGCGGTGACGCCGCGCCGGTCCATCGCGCGCCCCCGATGTTGCGACTCGCTCCGGCGCGTGCCGATCAGCAGCACGGCGCGGCCGTGGGTCAGGACCAGCCGTTCGATCAGGCGGTTGGTCGGGAGGATCTTCATCCGGTCGGTGCACCAGCGGAAGTTGCGCGTCGGGGGGATGTACCCCCGGCCGATCACGTTGACCCAGAACGTCTGGTCGATGCACGGCTCGGTGATCTTCACGGTGACCGGCAGACCGGCGGCGCGGGCGGCGGCGCGGATGACGTCGAGACTCCGCCGCAGGTGGCCGATGACCAGCGGCGATTCGACCAGGGTGTCGTTGGAGACGACGTAGATCGGCCGGCGGCGCTCGGATCCGGCCGCCGCCGCGGCCTCCCAGACGAGCTGCAGGAGGAGCGTCGAATCCTTGCCGCCGGAATAGGCGACGATCCAGGGCTCGGCGTCGTCCCGGGTGAACTCGGTCCGGATCGTGTCGCGGACCGCGGCCAGGCGTGCCGGCAGATCGCTGATGCTCATCGGGCGCGCACTCCTCGTTCAGGTTGCGGGGCTCCGGGAACATAGGAAGAGCAAGGCTCGTGCCACTCCGGAGAAAGTTCGCGCAACTCGGCGACCGCTTCGCGGACCCGGCGCGCGGCGTAATCGATCTCGTCCGCCGTCGTGAACCGGCCGAAGCTGAACCGGACCGAGCTGTGGGCCGCGTCGTCGCCGAGACCGAGCGCGCGCAGCACGTGCGACGGTTCGACGCGCGCCGACGTGCAGGCCGATCCGGACGACAGGGCGACGTCCGGGAGCGCCATCATGAGCGACTCGCTCTCGACGCACGGGAAACGCAGGTTGACGATGCCGGGAACGGATTGCGTGCGGTCGCCGTTCACCGCGACCTGCGCGACGTCTCGAAGCCGGTCCAGGAAACGCCGCTCCAGGGCGGCGGCGCGCGCCGCCTCGCGGCCGAGCCGTGTGCGGATCAGCCGCGCCGCCTCGCCCATTCCGACGATCTGATGCGTCGGCAGCGTGCCTGAACGCAGTCCCCGCTCCTGTCCTCCGCCATGGATCTGCGGTTGCAGGTCCGCCTGTCGCCGCCGGCGGACGTAGAGGGCCCCCACGCCCTTCGGGCCGTACATCTTGTGTCCGCTGAGCGACACGAAGTCGGCGTGCTGGCGCTCCACGTCCAGGGGCAGGCGGGCGGCGCTCTGCGCGGCGTCGACGTGAAACGGGACGCCGCGGCCGCGCGCCGTCCGGCCGATCGTCTCGACGTCGGTGACGGCGCCGATCTCGTTGTTGACGTGCATCAGCGACAGCAGGATCGTGTCGTCGCGAAGAGCCGACAGCACCCGATCCGGCGAGATCAGGCCGTCGTTTCCCGGCTCGATGCGGGTGATCTCGAAACCGCTGCGTTCAAGGCGCAGGCAGGGGTCGAGGACCGCCTTGTGCTCGATGGCCGAGGTGACGACGTGCGCGCCCCGGCCGGCTTGGGCGGCGACCCCCTTGATGGCGAGGTTGTTCGACTCGGTGGCGCCCGAGGTCCAGACGATCTCGCGCGGGTCGGCGTTGATCAGCTCCGCCACCTGGACGCGGGCCTGCTCGACCGCCTCCTCCGCCTCTCGGCCGAAGCTGTGCAGCCGCGACGCGGCGTTGCCGAACGCGCCGTCCGGCCCGAGGTAGCGGGTCATCGCCGCGACGACGGCCGGGTCGGCCGGCGTGGTCGCCGCGTAGTCCAGGTAGACCGGCGTCTTCACCGAAAGGGCCTCGCGGCCCGCGGGACGGGCCGATCGGACCGGCATCTTCGCGTAATGATACCCGGAACCGGCCGGGCGCCGGCGTCCCGGTGATACACTGAAATCGTGAAGCGCCTTCGACGATGATCCGGGTTGTCGGCGGCGGGTTGGCCGGCTGCGAGGCGGCCTGGCGGATCGCCTCGCGCGGGTTGCCGGTCACGCTCCACGAGATGCGGCCGGTGCGGTCGACGCCGGTCCACAAGACCGACCGCCTGGCCGAGCTGGTCTGCAGCAACTCGTTCCGCGGCGCGGCGATCGAGAACGCCGTCGGCCTGCTGAAGGAGGAGATGCGCCGGCTCGGCTCGCTGATCATGCGGGTGGCCGACGCGACGCGCGTGCCCGCGGGCGGAGCGCTGGCGGTCGACCGCGAACGCTTCGCCTGCGGCGTGACCGGCGCCATCGAGCGGCATCCCCTCGTCCGCGTCGTGCGCGAGGAAGTCCCCCGCATTCCCCCCGCCGAAGGCATCGAGTCGCCGGTCGTCATCGCCACCGGTCCGCTCACGTCCGAGGCCCTGTCGGCCGAGATCGCCGCGCTGGTCGGCCAGGACCACCTGTACTTCTACGACGCGATCAGCCCGGTGGTGTCGGCCGGGTCGATCGACCGGTCGAAGGCGTTCCGGGCGTCGCGGTGGGACGAATCGTCGGAAGGGGACTATCTCAACTGTCCGCTCGACCGAAAGGAGTACGAGAGGTTGCACGCCGCGCTGGCGGCGGCCGAGCTTGCGGAGGTGCGCGACTTCGACCGCGCGCGTTTCTTCGAAGGGTGCCTGCCGGTCGAGGTGATGGCCCGCCGCGGGCCGGAGACGCTGCGTTTCGGCCCGATGAAACCGGTCGGGCTGACCGACCCGGCGACCGGCCGCCGCCCGTACGCCGTCGTGCAGTTGCGGCAGGACGACCTGGCGGCGGACCATTACAGCCTCGTCGGGTTCCAGACGCAGCTCAAGTGGGGCGAACAGCGTCGCGTGCTGCAAATGATCCCGGGTCTCGAACGGGGCGAGTTCGTGCGGTACGGCATGATTCACCGCAACACCTACGTCAACGCGCCGGCCGTGCTGCTCGACACCTGGCAGACGCGCGTGCGCCCCGATCTGCTGTTCGCGGGCCAGATGTCCGGCGTGGAGGGATACGTGGAGTCGGCCGCCTCGGGGCTGATGGCCGGCATCAACGCGGCGGCGCTGGCGCAGGGGCTTCCGGCGGCCGCCCCGCCCCGCACCACGGCGCTGGGCGCGCTGGCGCACTACGTCTCGCATGCCGCTCCGGCCGACTATCAGCCGACGAACATGACGTTCGGCCTGATTCCGCCGCCGGAGCGTCCGCCGCGCAGCCGCCGCGAGCGCCGGCGGAAGCTGGCCGAACGGGCGCTCTGCGATCTGGCGGGCTGGCGCGCCGCCGCGGCGCACGCGTGATGGAAGAACATCTCCAGTCGTTCCTCGAGTATCTGCGGTACAACCGCAACGCCTCGGCCCACACCGTGGCGGCGTACCGAAGCGACCTCTCGCAACTGCTGACGTTTCTCGGCGAGCGGGTGCGCCCGCGCCGCGTGCGGCCGGCCGATCTCGACCACCGCAGCATCCGGGCGTTCCTGGGCGAGCTGCACCGGCGCGGCGACTCGGGAGCCTCCTCCGCCCGGCGGCTGGCCGCCATACGGTCGTTCGGCCGCTATCTGCGCCGGAACGGGCGGATCGATCGGGATCCCGGCGCGACGATCGCAGCGCCCCGCGTCCACCGCAGGATGCCCGCCCATCTCGACGTCGTCGAGATGCGGGAGCTGCTCGAATCGCCGGACGACGCGACGCCGCTCGGCCGGCGCGACCGCGCCATCCTGGAGCTGTTCTACGCGTCGGGCCTGCGCCTGAGCGAGCTCGTCGGCCTGAACCTCGAGGACGTCAACCTGCCGGACCGGATGGTTCGCGTCCGCGGCAAGGGCGGCAAGCAGCGCATCCTGCCGTTCAACCGGACCGCGGCCGCCGCCATGCGCCGCTACCTCGAGGACCGGCGGGCGCTGCGGCCGCCGCCGGGCGCGCGGGCCGCGCGGGCCGTGGACGACGCGCTGTTCCTCAACTACCGCGGCGACCGGCTCTCGGCGCGCAGCGTCGACCGTCTCGTGCGCCGGTACGTCCTGCGGACGAGCGCGGCGACCGGCGTCAGCCCGCATGCGCTCAGGCATTCGTTCGCCACGCACCTGCTCGAGCGCGGCGCCGACCTCCGCGCCATCCAGGAGCTGCTCGGCCACTCGCGGGTCAGTACGACCCAGCGCTACACCCACGTGAACGCCGCGCAACTGACCAAGCTGTACCGAGCGACGCACCCGCGCGCGTAGCCGGCGGCGGCGAGAGGGGCGGCTGTCAGGTCAGCCGTCGTGCTTTCTGACCTGCTGCGCCAGCTCGTCGGCTTCCTGCTGGAGCGCTTCCCACTGGTTCATCAGGTCGCCGACCTCCCACATGAGGGTCTGGCGCCGGTCGATCCGCGCCTTTGCGCTCGCTTCGTCCCGGTAGAAGGCGGGGTCCGCCATGTCGGCCTCGAGGTCCCGCACCGACCGCTCGCGCTCGCCGATGCGGCGCTCCAGCTCCGCGACCCGGTCGCGCAGCGTCCGGAGCCGGCGCTCGAGACGGCGGGCGTCGCTTCGGAGCCGCCGATCCTCCGCACCCGGGCGGCGCTTCGCCGGCGGCGCGGGGCGGGGCGTCCGATCCGCCCGGCGGCGGTCCCGGGCCGCCGCCGGGCGCGACCGCTGCGCGACGCTCCACCGGAACTCTTCGTACGTCCCCGGGTACAGGACCGCGTCGCCGCCGCCGATCTCCAGCACCCTGGTCGCGAGGCGATCGACGAAGTACCGGTCGTGGGAGACGAAAATCAGCGTGCCGCCGTAGTCGGACAGCGCGTCGAGGAGGACGTCGGTCGAGTCGATGTCGAGGTGGTTCGTCGGCTCGTCGAGCAGGAGCGTGTTGGAGGGATGCAGCAGCATCCGGGCGACCGCGAGCCGCGTCCGCTCGCCTCCGGACAGCACCCCCACCCGCTTGCGCACGTCGTCGCCTTCGAAGAGGAACCCGCCCAGGATGTTCCGGATGGCCGGGACCATCTCTATCGGCGAGTCGGACGCCAGCGTCTCGTGCACGGTCAGCGCCGGGTTCAGCCGGGCCGCTTCGTCCTGCGCGAAGTACTGCTTGACCACCTGCGGGCCTTCCACGCGCACGCCGCGGTCCGGCGCCTCCACGCCGCCCAGCAGGCGCATCAGCGTCGACTTGCCCGCGCCGTTCGGGCCCACGAGGGCGATGCGGTCGCCGCGCTCGACGTGCACGTTCACGCCGTCGAACACGCGCTGCGCGCCGTACGCCTTGCACGCGCCGCGCAGCTCCAGCACCGTCCGGCCGCTTCTGGCGCTCGGCGGGAAGGCGAAGCGGACGCGCTTCCGTTCGGGCGGCGCCTCGATCGGCGTGATCTTCTCGAGCATCTTCAGCCGGCTCTGGACCTGGGCGGCCTTCGTGGCCTGGTACCGGAAGCGGTCGATGAACGTCCGCATGCGCGCGACCTCTTCGTCCTGGCGCTGCTTGCGGGCGCGGAGGCGCGCGAGACGCGCGTCGCGTTCGACCAGGTACGCGCTGTAGCCGCCCGGATAGGTGGTCAGCGTCCGGAGGTTGATCTCCGCGATCGACGTCACGACGCGGTCGAGGAAGAAACGGTCGTGCGAGACCAGCACGACCGCATGCGGATAGCCGACGAGGTAGTCCTCCAGCCAGTTGCGGGCTTCCAGATCGAGGTGGTTGGTCGGCTCGTCCATCAGCAGCAGTCCCGGCCTGCGCAGCAGCAGCTTCGCGAGGGCGATGCGCATCTGCCAGCCGCCGGAGAACTCCTCGGTGAGGCGCGGCAGGTCGGTTTCGGAGAAGCCGAGCCCGCGCAGGACCGCGGTCACCCGCGCCTCGACGTCCCAGCCGCCCTGATGCTGGAACGCGTCCTGCAACTCGGCGTAACGGGCGAGCATCGATTCGTGCTTCGCGGAATCGGCGTCGGACTCGCCCATGCGGACCTCGATCTCCTCCATCTCCGCCCGCAGGGCCAGCAGCTCGTGAAAGGCGGCGCACGTTTCTTCGAGCAGCGAGCGGCCGGCATGGACGACGCCGTCCTGGGGCAGGTAGCCCACGGTCAGATCGGCCGGCCGCGCCACCGCGCCGGCGTCGGGCTGTTCGCGCCCGGCCATCAGCCGGAGCAGCGTCGTCTTGCCTGCGCCGTTCGGTCCGCACAGACCGACCCGCTCGCCCGGCCGCACCCGCCAGGTGACGTTTTCGAACAGCACGCGCGCGCCGAAGGCCTTGTGGATGGACGAGAGCTGCATCATCGCGGCGGCGGCCGGACGCCGGTGATTCTGACACGCGGCGCGGCTCGACAGCCCGTGGCGGAGGTCCCCGCTGCATTCGAGCGGCGATGCATCCCGCCTGACTGCGTTGTTCGTCGGTTGCGTATGCCCAATATGCGCCCTCCTCACGCCTTGTCAGCCGGGCGCCTCACCGCTCTCGGCGCGACGCGGGACTCCACCACGGGCTGTCCGAGAGCGGGACCGGCAGACTTCCGCCGCCCTTCGTTCGTCATAAGCTATGACAGCCTCGCCGCCCCGGCGCAGGAGCCGATGCACAAGACCGACGAGGAGCTGGTCCGGATAGCCTCGCGCGGCGACACCGACGCGTTCAACGAGCTGGTGGCGCGGTGGGAGCGCCCGATCTACGCGCTCGCCTGCCGCACGCTGGGACGGGACGAGGACGCCCGCGACGTCTGTCAGGAAGCGTTCCTGCGCGCGTTTCGCGGCCTCAAGCGGTTCAAGGGCGAGGCGAAGTTCTCGTCCTGGCTGTACCGGATCGCTCTCAACCTCTGTCACGACTGGCTCCGGCGCCACCGGCGCGTCGGGTTCGTCCAGCCGCCGGAGGACGGCGATCCGGGCGGCCGCGCCGCGGTGGATCCGATCAACGAAACCGCCGAGGACGTGATCGTCCGCCGCGATCTGAGCCGGGCGGTCGCGAAGGGGATGGCGATGCTGCCGCCCGAACAGCGGACGGCCATCGTGCTCAAGGAGTATCACGGCTTCACGTTCCGGGAAATCGCCGAACTCGAAGCGTGCCCGCTCAGCACGGTCAAGACCCGGTTGTACCAGGGACTGAGCGTACTGCGGAAGCACCTCGAGCGGGAAGGGGTGCGGGCGCCGCTGGCGGCCCGTTCAAGGTATTCTTCGTATCCGCGGCTGGCGCGGGAGTCCTGATGGAGAACGCACCTCGCTGCACCGCCCGGGACCACGGGGCGCTCGTCGCGTACCTCTACGACGAGTGCGATCCGGTCGAGCGGGCGCAGGTGGAGGCCCACCTGGCGGTCTGCGTCCGGTGCGCCGACGAAGCGGCGGCGTTTCGATCGGTGCGCGGCGCCCTGGGCGCCTGGGAGTCGCCGCAGCCGGCGCTCGGCTTCAGGGTGGTGTCCGACCGGGACCGCACCGCCGCGTCGTGGCGGAGGCTCGCGCCGCGTCCCGGATGGGGTCTGGCGGCGGCCGCCGGGATGGTGCTGGCGGCCGGGGTCCTGCTTGGCGGCGTCGAGGTGCGGTACGGTGACGACGTCTTCGTGTTCCGCGCCGGACTGGTGGACTACGTACGCTCGCTGGCGGCGCCGTCCGCGCCGGCGCCGCCCGGCGCCGGGGATCGCACCGCGGCGGCGTCCGCCGGGCCGGCCGCCGCCGAGCGGCCGTGGCGCGCCGATCTGGCGGCGCTCGGGAACCAGTTGCGCCGCGAGCTGGCGCCGGCCGCGGGCGGGCCCGGGCGCGCGTCGCCCCTGGCGCTCGGGCCGGAGACGAGGCTCGCCGGAGACCGCGACGCGCTTCTGCGGCAGGTTCGCGGCCTGATCGCGCAGAGCGAGCGCCGGCAGCAGCAGGAGCGGGCGCTGTGGCTCACGGAGTTCGCCCAGGAGCTCGACGTGCAGCGCAGCGCCGACCAGCAGCGGTTGCAGCAGGAGCTCGGAGCGCTCGACGGGGTCGCCGACTACCTCGTGCGGGTCTCGCAGCCGTAATTGATAGATGGACGCCGCCGGCCGCAACGTTCGCCCGTTCCTGGCCGCCGCGCTGCTGCTGGCGCATTCCGCCCAGGCGCAGCCGTCCGGCCGGGGGCCGGACGCAGCCGTGGGCGGGGTCGTCGAGCAGCAGGTGCTCCTCGTCGAGCAGGCGCTCGAGCAGGCGGTGAGCCGCGGCGTGACCGCCGTGGAGCAGCGGTTCCCGTCCGTGCCGCCCGGACTGCTCTTCTTCGCCGGGTCGATCCGGGCCCGCGGGTTCGTCCTGGACGATTACGGCCTGTTCTTCGACGTCGAGCATCCGGTGGTGCGGCGGAGCATCGTGTGGTCCATGCGCGTCCTCGACCGGCTCGACGCCGACCGGGCGCATGCGCTGGCGGGCGTTCGGCGCCGGATGCTCGCGCGGCCGGACGTCCCCGGCCGGGCGGTCCGGCGCGCCGCGGAGCAGCGGGCCCGGATGGCCTCGGCCGACCCGGTCCCGGCCGCTTCCGCCGACCGGCCGGCGATCCCGCCGGGCGGCGCGCCGCCGGTTCCCCAGGCTGCGGATCCGGAAGCGCTCTACCGCGCTGCGCTCGCGAACGCCCTGACGGACGCGCTGATCCGATACGGCGGATCGATGCAGGCGGGGGCGCTCGGCGGCGTCGAATGGGTGACGGTCGCCGCGCGGGACGGCCGCGGCCTCGGCGTGCGTCCGGGCGACCGGCGCACGTTGCAGATCCGGGTCCGGGGCGACGACCTCACCGCCCTCCGCGGCGGCCGCATCTCCCCGGAAGAGGCGCAGGCCCGCATCGAGACCCGATGATCCGCGACACGGTCCCGTTCAGGCTCATCTGCCGTTGGAAGAGACTCTATTCGTTGACGGGACGCACAGGCTTCGGCTATCGTACCGGAACGGGATGGCGGCAGGAGATTTCGTTCACGCCGCGGCGGGCCGGAGCCGTTCCGGCTGGCGCGTATCGATAGCCGCCCTGGCGATCGCGCTGATCGGCGCTGCGTCCACAGCGGCCGGCTGGCACGAGGAGCACGCCGGCGCGCAGGACTGCGCCGCCTGCCATTTCGGATGTCAGCCTGCCGCTGACCTCGCAGGTTCCATCTCGGTCGGCCCGGTCTCGCGTCCGGCGGCGTTTGCGCCGGAGCTCCGCGCCGGCTGGAGCGCGCCCGGCCGTTTCTCTCGCCTTCCCGCCCGCGCCCCGCCCGTCTGATTCCCGTCACGTTGTCTCCGTCGGTCGTGCAGCGACAGCCAGTGTGCATGGGGCGCGTCCGCGCGCAGGCGCCGCGAACGGCGTCGCCGGGCGGCGTCAGCCCTTTTTGGCGACGCGGATCGCCTGCTCGTCGCCGCTCGACCTTGGTCGAATGCATTGCAAGGTTGCACAAGGCGCTGTGCGCCTCCTCCGCCGCGCTCCGGTCCCTTCGGGTGACTCGTCGCTCGCGCCGCTGCGGGGCGGCTCCGTCCGGCCAGCTGCACGCTGTGAAGTTCCCTTCACAGCCCGTGGTGGAACCCCGCGTCGCGCCGAGAGCGGTGAGGCGCCCGGCTGACAAGGCGTGAGGAGGGCGCATATTGGGCATACGCAACCGACGAACAACGCCGTCAGGCGGGATGCATCGCCGCTCGAATGCAGCGGGGCTTTCACCACGGGCTGTTCAGCCCCATGCTGACCCCGGTCCAGCCCCCCCCCCCCCCCCCGGACGCTGACGCCTCGCCGCCGACCGCCGCCCCGTGCCGTCGCCTCTTCAGCCCGTGAGACCGCTTCGCGCCGCAAGATTCGTCGTCGGGCTGCTGACCGCCGCCGTCTCGTGGACGTTCGCCGTCGACGCCGCCGCGCAGGACGGGGCGCCGACCCTCTCCATCGATTCGCCGCGCGTCGCCGAGGGCCACAGCGGCTCCACCTCCCTGACCTTCACGGTGACGCTCGCTCCGGCGAGCCACAAGACGGTCACGGCGCCCTACGCGGACTCCCGGACCGGCACCGCCACGGCCGGCGCCGACTACAACGCGCTCGCTCCGGGAACCCTGACCTTCACCGCGGGGGAAACGAGCAAGACCATCACCGTGTCCGTGATCGGCGATACGGCGGCCGAGTCGGACGAAACCGTGGTGGTGGCGCTGGGCAAGGCCGACGGCGCCGCGGTCGGAACCGCGGCCGGAACCGGGACGATCGCCGACGACGACACGGCTCCGGCGCTCTCCATCGATTCGCCGCGCGTCAACGAAGGCGACGAGGGCGCGGTGAACCTCACCTTCACGGTGACGCTCGCCCCGACGAGCACGAAGGAGGTGACCGTCGGATACGCCGAGGGCGCCGGCGGCACCGCCACGGCCGGCGCCGACTACAACGCGCTCGCCCCGGGAACCCTGACCTTCGCCGCGGGGGACGCCAGGAAGACGGTCACCGTCTCGGTGATTCCGGACACGAAGGCCGAACCGAACGAAACCGTGGTGGTGACGCTGTCGAAGCCGGAGAACGCGACCATCGCCCGCGCGACCGGAACCGGGACGATCACCGACGACGACGCAGCCCGCCCGTCGCTCTCGATCGCGGGAGCGACGGTCACGGAAGGAACCGGGGGTTCGACGGATCTGACCTTCACCGTGACGCTGAGCGCGGCCAGTGCGGCCGGGGTCACCGTGGACTACGCCACCGGGACCGGCGGTACGGCGGTCTCCGGAACGGACTACACGGCCGTTTCCGGGACGCTGACCTTCACCGCGAACGACACCACCGAAACCCTTTCCGTCCCGGTCACGACCGACGCGACGGACGAAAACGACGAAACGGTGACGGTAATCCTGTCGAACCCGGTGAACGCGACGATCTCCACCGCCTCCGGCGTCGGGACCATCACGGACGACGACGCCCCTCCGACGGTGTCCATCGCCTCGGCGCGCGCGGCCGAGGGAGACAGCGGCTCGAACGACCTGGAGTTCACCGTGTCGCTCGGCGCCGTGAGCGGCCGCGAGATCACCGTGGACTACGCCACCGGGACCGGCGGCACGGCGGTCTCCGGAACGGACTACACGGCCGTTTCCGGGACGCTGACCTTCGCCGCGGGCGTGACGAATCGAACGGTCACGGTCGCCACCATCGGCGACACCACCGACGAACCGAACGAAACGGTCGTCGTGGCGCTCCGCAACGCGGTGAACGCCTCGCTCGGCGCCGCCACCGCCACCGGAACGATCACCGACGACGACGACCCGCCCACGGTGACGCTCTCGCTGTCGTCGGGCTCGATCTCGGAGGCCTCCGGCACGACGGCGGTCTCGGCGACGCTGAGCCACGCATCGAGCGCAGCGACGACGATCGCCATCCCCGCCCGGTCGCTGGCCTGGACGGTTCCCGCGGATGCGTCCATCACCATCCCCGCGGGCGCGACCGCGAACAGCGCGGACACGGTGACCCTCACCGCCATAGACAACACCTCCGACGAGCCGGACCGGAGGTACACGGTCACCGGTTCGGCGAGCAACGCGATAGGCGCGGGCGCGGTGACCGGCGCCGCCCTCACCATCACCGACGACGACCCGAGCCCCGGCGGCCAGTGCGCGTCGGAGGGGGTCGACCTGCAGTTCGCGGTGTCTCCGGGGACGATCGCCGAAAACGGCGGGACCGCCACCGTAACGGTGAAGGCGCTCGCCCCCGACCTCGCCGTCGTCCAGGTGCTGTTCGGCTTCTCCGGAGCGACGCAAGGTACGCATTTCACGGTGACCGGGAGCGGGACCGCCCAGTCCGGCGTCGGCTGGCTGCTGGGCGTCCCGGGGGGCGCCGCGAGAACCACCTCGACCTTCACGGTCACGGCGCAGGACAACAGCGATTTCGAGACCCGCACGCTGCGGATGGACATCGCTGTCCTGAACGTCGCCGGCTGTTCCTTCCCGTCGCAGGAAGTCGTCATCCGGGACGACGACGCCGCGCTGGTGACCTCCGCCGTCAGCGGCCAGGCGACGGAGGCGGGCGGCGCCGCCACCTTCACCGTGCGGCTGGCGAGCCGTCCCACGGCGAGCGTGTCGGTGGCGCTGTCGAGCGCCGACTCCGGCGAAGGGACCGTCAGCCCGACGAACCTCACCTTCACGCGCACGAACTGGAACTCACCGCAGACGGTCACGGTGACCGGAGTGGACGACGACTTCCACGACGGCGATCGGAGGTACGCCGTGCGCCTCGGCCGGCCCGCGACCACCGATGCCGGATACGGCCGGCTCGGCCCGCGGGAAGTGTCCGTCAGCACGACCGACGACGAGTCGCCGCCGCGGGTGACCCTGTCGGTGTCCCCGAGTTCCGTTTCGGAGAACGGCGGAACGGCGCGGGTCTCGGCGACCCTCGGCGTGGCCTCGGAGGCCGCGACCACGATCACGATCTCCCCGGTGTCCGGCGCCTACACCGTCGGAAGCGACGCGACGATCACCATACCCGCCGGCGCCACCGCGAACGCCGCCGACACGGTGACGGTGACCGCGGTGGACAACGGCGCGGACGAGGTGGACCGGACGCCGATAGTGACCGGGACCGCCTCCAACCCGCTCGGCGTCGGCGCGGTCACCGGCGCCGTCCTCACGCTGACCGACGACGACGGAGCGCCGACGGTGATTCTGTCCGTCTCGCCGGCGCGCATCTCCGAAGCCGGGGGGACGGCGACGATCCGGGCGGCGCTGTCGAGCGCCTTTTCCTCGGACATCGAAGTGTCCGTCTCCGGACTTCTCGGTGTCTACCGGGTCCCCGACACAGCGATCGTCATCCGGGCCGGTTCGACGACCAGCGAGAACACGTTGACCCTCACCGCGGCGAACAACCCGACCGACGCCCCCGACCGCGCGCTCGTGATTTCCGGGCGCGCCCGTTACACCACCGACTCCGGCGCCGCGGCGACGGCGGCCGTGCGCCCGGCGTCGCTGACCATCGTGGACGACGATCTGCCTTCGGGCTCTTCCCCGATCTTCATCAATGCCCGCGGGCAGAGGACCAGCGAGAGCAGCGCCGGGACCGGAACGACCTTCGCCATCGGGTTCCACGTCATCCTCTCCCACCCCGCCCGCAGCGAGGGCGTCACCGTGGACTACGCGGTGACTTCCGGCACCGCGACCGCAGGCCAGGACTACCGCGCGGGACGCGACTTCGCGAACGTCCTGCGCGGCGGCGGCACGGTCCTGGGCGGCACGCTGACCTTCGCCGCCGGCGAGCAGCGGAAGTGGATCTACCTGGAGGGGCTGAAGGACGGAGTGACCGAACCGGTCGAGACGGTGGTCGTGGGGCTCAGTAACGCGACGAACGCGACGATCGGACAGGCGACGATCCGCTCGACGATTTCGGACGGCGCGCTGCCGCCGTACCTGACGATCTCTCCGGTGCATCAGTACACCGGCGAAGGCGGCGTCATGCGGTTCTCGGTGACGATGGATTCGCTGGCTTCCGGGACGGTCACCGTGGACTACGCCGACGCCGGCACGGGCACGGCGACATCCGGATCGGACTACACGGCGGTGACCTCCGGGACCCTGACGATGGGCAGTCTGGTCGAGTACATCCAGGTGCAGACGCTGAACGACACGGTGGACGAAGAGAACCACGAGACGTTCGTCCTGCGGTTGAGCAACGCGACGAACGCCACCTTCACCGACAACGCCGCCACGACGACCGGAACCGGCATCATCGTGGACGACGACGCCCCGCCGACCGTCTCCATCGACTCGCCCACCGTCGCCGAAGGCGACAGCGGACGCCGGAACCTCGACTTCACGGTGACCCTGGGGTCGGCCAGCGGGCGCACGGTCGAGGCCACATACCGGGACGTCGCCGGGACCGCGGACACCCGCGACTATGTGGAAGTTCGCGGAACCCTGACCTTCGCGCCGGGGGAAACGAGCAAGACGGTGTCCGTCCCCGTGAAGGGAGACACGACGGACGAAGAAGACGAGACCCTGGACCTGCTTCTGACCAGCAACCACCTCACGCTCACCGCGTCGTCGCGGCGCGCGACGGGAACGATCACGGACGACGACGACGAACCGCAACTGGGCATCTCCGCCGGGAGCGTCACCGAAGGGGACGACGGCTCGACGACGCTGACCTTCACCGTGAGCCTGAGCGCGGCGAGCGGGAAGTCGGTCACCGTGGAGTACGAGGACGCGGGCACGGGAACGGCGGCTTCCGGCGCGGACTATACCGCGCTCCCGGCGGGAACGCTCACTTTCGCCGCCGGCGAAACGAGCAAGACCGTGACGGTTTCCGTTACCGGAGACGAGACCGACGAACCGAACGAGACCGTCGTCCTCGAACTCAGCGATCCCGTGAACGCGACGATCTCGACGGCGTCCGCCTCCGGCACGATCACCGATGACGACGATGCCGCGACGGTGACGCTTTCGCTCTCCCCGGATTCCCTCGCGGAAGGCGGCCGGGACGAGGTGAGCACGGTTACGGCGACGCTGGACCGCGCGACCGGCCGGGAGACGGTGGTCACGGTGTCCGCGGCGGCGGGGACGAACGCCGCCGCTTCCGACTTCCGGCTGAGTTCGAACACCGAACTCCGGATCGCCGCCGGCGCGACCTCGAGCACCGGCACGGTGACCATCACCGCGGTGGACAACGCCGCCGATCAACCGACGAGGAGCGTCACCGTGTCCGGTTCGGCGGCGAGCGACCTCGAAATCCGGGATCCGTCCGCGGTGACGCTGACGATCACCGACGACGACCCGGCGCCGACGGCGGCGATCGACTCGCCGAGCGTCACCGAGGGCGACGACGGCGACACGGCGCTGCTGGGGTTCACCGTGAGTCTCAGCGCGGCGAGCGGCAAGACCGTCGAAGTCGCCTACGGCGAAGACGCCACCGAGAGCACGGCCGAATCAGGGACGGACTACACGGCCGTGGGGAGCGGCAAGGTCACCTTCACCCCCGGGGAGACCAAGAAGACGATAGCGGTATCGGTTACCGGAGACGAGCTGGACGAAGACGACGAGACCGTTTCGATCAAGTTGACGAGCGCGAAGGAGGCGACGATCAACACCTCCGGCGACTCCGGCACGGGCACGATCACCGACGACGACGACGAGCCGTCACTCTCGATCTCCTCCCCGAGCGTGAGCGAAGGCGACAGCGGCGCCACCGACCTGGCCTTCACCGTGACCCTGGACGCGGCCAGCGGGCGGCGGATCACCGTCGCCTACGCGGACGCCGGGACGGGATCGGCCCGGAGCGGAACGGACTACGCCGCGATCAGCGGCGGCGCCCTGACCTTCGCGGCCGGCGAAACGAGCAAGACGGTGACGGTGTCGGTGCGGGGGGACACGGCCGACGAGCCGAACGAGACGGTGGTGGTGGCCCTGAGCAGCCCCACGAACGCGACGGTGTCGGCCACGGCGGGCCGCGGCACAGGGACGATCACCGACGACGACGACGCGCCGACGGTGACGCTGGCGCTGTCCCGGACATCGATAGCGGAGAGCGGGGCGACCAACTCGGCGACGGTGACCGCGAGCCTGGACCGGGCGTCGTCCGAGGACACGACGGTGACGGTGTCGGCGGCGGCGGGGGCGGCCACGGCGGCGACGGACTTCACGCTGAGCGCCAGCCCGACGCTGACCATCGCGGCCGGCAGCACGAGCAGCAGCGGGACGGTCACGGTGACCGCGGTGGACAACACGCGGGACGAGGCGGACAAGAGCGTGACCGTGTCCGGTTCGGCGACCAACAGCCAGGGGATCACGCAGCCTTCGGCGGTGACGCTGGCGATCACCGACGACGACGATGCGCCGACGCTGTCGATCGACGCGCCGAGCGTGGCGGAGGGAAACAGCGGCTCGGCGGACCTGACGTTCACGGTGAGTCTGGACGCGGCCAGCGGGAAGGAGATCACCGTCGCGTACGCGGAGGGTACGGGCGGCACGGCGACGTCGGGCGCCGACTACACGGCGCCGAGCGGCGGGACGCTGACGTTCGCGGCGGGAGAGACGAGCAAGACGGTGACGGTCTCGGTGCGGGGGGACACGACCGACGAGCCGAACGAGACGGTGGTGGTGGCCCTGAGCAGCCCGACCAACGCAACCGTGTCGGCCACGGCGGGCAGCGGCGCCGGGACGATCACGGACGACGACGATGCGCCGACGGTGACCCTGGTGCTGTCGCGGAGTTCGATAGCGGAGAGCGGGGCGGCCAACTCGACGACGGTGACCGCGAGCCTGGACCACCCTTCGTCGTCGGCGACGACCATCACGGTGGCGGCGGCGGCGGGAGCGGCCACGGCGGCGACGGACTTCGCGCTGAGCAGCAACACGACGCTGACGATCGCGGCCGGCGGCACGACCAGCAGCGGGACGGTGACGGTCACCGCGGGGGACAACACGCGGGACGACCCGGACAAGAGCGTGACGGTGTCGGGTACGGCGACCAACGCGCAGGGGATCACGCAGCCGGCGGCGGTGACGCTGACGATCACCGACGACGACGACGCGCCGACGGTGACCCTGGCGCTGTCGCGGAGTTCGATAGCGGAGAGCGGCGCGACCAACGCGGCGACGGTGACCGCGAGTCTGGACCGGGCGTCAAGTCAGCAGACGACGGTGACGGTTTCCGCGGCGCCGGGCGCGAACGCGGCGAACGGCGACTTCAGCCTGAGCGCCAGCCCGACGCTCACCATCGCGGCGGGGGCGACGAGCAGCAGCGGGACGGTGACGGTCACGGCGGTGGACAACACGCGGGACCAGGTCGACAAGAGCGTGACGGTGTCGGGTTCGGCGGCGAACTCGCAGGGAATCACGCAGCCGTCGTCGGTGACGCTGACGATCACCGACGACGACGGGGCGCCGACGCTGTCGATCGACGCGCCGAGCGTGACGGAGGGCGACAGCGGCTCGGCGAACCTGACGTTCACGGTGAGTCTGCGTCCGGCCAGCGGCCGGCAGGTGACGGTGAACTACGCGGAGGGAACGGGCGGCACGGCGACGTCGGGTACGGACTACACGGCGCTGAGCGGCGGGATGCTGACGTTCGCGGCGGGGGAGACGAGCAAGACGGTGACGGTGCAGGTGCGGGGGGACACGACCGACGAGCCGAACGAGACGGTGGTGGTGGCCCTGAGTGGGGCAACGAATGCGACGGTGTCGGCCACGGCAGGCCGCGGCACAGGGACGATCACCGACGACGACGACGCGCCGAAGGTGACCCTGGCGCTGTCGCGGACCTCGATCGCGGAGAGCGGCGCGACCAACGCGGCGACCGTGACCGCGAGCCTGGATCGGGCATCGTCCGCATCGACGACGGTGACGGTTTCGGCGGCGCCGGGGGCGGCCACGGCGGCGGGAGACTTCAGCCTGAGCAGCAACACGACGCTGACGATCGCGGCGGGCAGCACGAGCAGCAGCGGAACGGTGACGGTGACGGCGGTGGACAACACGCGGGACCAGGTCAACAAGAGCGTGACGGTGTCGGGTTCGGCGGCGAACTCGCAGGGAATCACGCAGCCGTCGTCGGTGACGCTGACGATCACCGACGACGACGGGGCGCCGACGCTGTCGATCGACGCGCCGAGCGTGACGGAGGGCGACAGCGGTTCGGCGAACCTGACGTTCACGGTGAGTCTGAGTCCGGCCAGCGGCCGGCAGGTGACGGTGAACTACGCGGAGGGAACGGGCGGCACGGCGACGGCGGGAACGGACTACACGGCGCTGAGCGGCGGGATGCTGACGTTCGCGGCGGGGGAGACGAGCAAGACGGTGACGGTGCAGGTGCGGGGGGACACGACCGACGAGCCGAACGAGACGGTGGTGGTGGCCCTGAGCAGCCCGACCAACGCGACGGTGTCGAGCACCGCCGGCACGGGGACGGGGACGATCACCGACGACGACGACGCGCCGACGGTGACCCTGGCGCTGTCGCGGACCTCGATCGCGGAGAGCGGCGCGACCAACGCGGCGACCGTGACCGCGAGCCTGGATCGGGCATCGTCCGCATCGACGACGGTGACGGTTTCGGCGGCGCCGGGGGCGGCCACGGCGGCGGGAGACTTCAGCCTGAGCAGCAACACGACGCTGACGATCGCGGCTGGCGCAACGAGCAGCACGGGGTCGGTGTCGGTGACGGCGGTGGACAACACGCAGGACGCGGCGAACAAGAGCGTAACCGTGTCCGGTTCGGCGACCAACTCGCAGGGAATCACGCAGCCGGCGGCGGTGACGCTGACGATCACCGACGACGACGGGGCGCCGACGCTGTCGATCGACGCGCCGAGCGTGACGGAAGGCGACAGCGGCTCGGCGAACCTGACGTTCACGGTGAGTCTGAGTCCGGCCAGCGGCCGGCAGGTGACGGTGAACTACGCGGAGGGAACGGGCGGCACGGCGACGTCGGGTACGGACTACACGGCGCTGAGTGGCGGGATGCTGACGTTCGCGGCGGGGGACACGAGCAAGACGGTCACGGTCTCGGTGCGGGGGGACACGACCGACGAGCCGAACGAGACGGTGGTGGTGGCCCTGAGCAGCCCGACCAACGCGACGGTGTCGGCCACGGCAGGCCGCGGCACGGGGACGATCAACGACGACGACGCGACGCCGAAGGTGACGCTGGCGCTGTCGCGGACTTCGATCACCGAGAGCGGCGCGACCAACGCGGCGACGGTGACTGCGAGTCTGGATCGGGCATCGTCCGCATCGACGACGGTGACGGTTTCGGCGGCGGCCGGTGCGAACGCGGCGGCCGGGGACTTCCGGTTGAGCAGCAATGCGACGCTCACCATTGCAGCCGGGAGCACGAGCAGCAGCGGGACGGTCACGGTCACCGCGGTGGACAACTCCACCGACGAGGCGGACAAGAGCGTGACGGTGTCGGGTTCGGCGACCAACTCGCAGGGAATCACGCAGCCGGCGGCGGTGACGCTGACGATCACCGACGACGACGATGCGCCCACGCTGTCGATCGACGCGCCGAGCGTGACGGAGGGCGACAGCGGCTCGGCGAACCTGACGTTCACGGTGAGTCTGAGTCCGGCCAGCGGCCGGCAGGTGACGGTGAACTACGCGGAGGGAACGGGCGGCACGGCGACGTCGGGTACGGACTACACGGCGCTGAGCGGCGGGATGCTGACGTTCGCGGCGGGGGACACGAGCAAGACGGTGACGGTGCAGGTGCGTGGGGACACGACCGACGAGCCGCACCAGACGGTGGTGGTGCAGTTGAGCGGGCCGACGAACGCGAGCCTTGCGACGGCTTCCGGAACGGGAACGATCCGGGACGACGACGCCTTGCCGTCGCTGTCGGTCAGTTCACCGAGCGTGACGGAGGGGGACAGCGGAACGAAGAACCTGACGTTCACGGTGACGTTGAGCGCGGCGAGCGAGAAGCGTGTCCGTACGGTGTTCGCGCTGACGGGGGGCACGGCGACGCTGGGCACGGACTACACGACGACGCTGGGGAGGAACCCGCCCCGGTCGTCGCTGGTGTTCTCGGCGGGTCAGACGAGCCGGTCGGTGTCGGTGACGGTGCGGGGGGACACGACGGACGAGCCGGACGAGACGGTGGTGGCGCGGCTGTCCGGTGCGCAGAACGCGGTGATCGGGACGGGAACGGGGACAGGGACGATCACGAACGACGATGCGGCGCCGACGGTGACGGCGAATGCGGGATCGGACCAGACGGTGGACGAGGGCGACTCGGTGAGCCTGTCGGGAAGCGGTTCGGGTCCTGCCGGCGAGGCGCTGAGCTACGCGTGGCGTCAGACGGGGGGCAGTCCGAGCGTGACGCTGACGGGTTCGGCGACGGCGACGCCGAGCTTCACGGCGCCGAACCTGACGTCGAACGCGACGTTGACGTTCACGCTGACAGTGACGGCGGGCGGTTCGAGCGCGACGGACGCGGTGGCCATCACGGTCCGGGCGGACAACGACGGTCCGACGGCGAACGCGGGACAGGACCAGACGGTGGACGCGGGGGACACGGTGAACCTGTCGGGGAGCGGCTCGGACCCTGAGAACGAGGCGCTGAGCTATTCGTGGAGTCAGACGGGGGGCAGCCCGAACGTGAGTCTGACGGGGTCGGCGACGGCGACGCCGAGCTTCACGGCGCCGTCGGGTCTGACGTCGGACGCGGTTCTGACGTTCACGCTGACGGTGACGGCGGGGGGCGCGAGCGCGACGGACACGGTGGCGATCACGGTCGAGGCGCCGGCCGCATTGCCGACGTTGTCGATCGATTCGCCGAGTGTGAACGAGGGGGACAGCGGCTCGGCGAACCTGACGTTCACGGTGACGTTGAGCGCGGCGAGCGCCAGCCAGGTGACGGTGGCGTATGCGGATGCGGGGACGGGGACGGCGACGTCGGGCACGGACTACACGGCGCTGCCTTCGGGGACGTTGACGTTCTCGGCGGGGGATACGAGCAAGACGATCACGGTGTCGGTGACGGGGGACACGACGTACGAGTCCAACGAGACGGTGGTGGTGCAGTTGAGCAGTCCGACGAACGCGACGGTGTCGTCGTCTGCGGGGAGCGGGACGGGGACGATCCGGGACGACGAGCGGCCGATGCTGTCGGTGAATTCGCCGAGCGTGACGGAGGGGGACAGCGGCTCGACGAACCTGACGTTCACGGTGAGCCTGAACCCGGCGAGCGGGCGGAACGTTGCGGTGGTGTTCGGGATCACGGGGGGCACGGCGACGTCGGGTACGGACTACACGACGTCGCTGCAGAACAACCGGTTGCGTCTGCGCTTCCGGCCGGGGGAGACGAGCAAGTCGGTGTCGGTGTCGGTGCGTGGGGACACGCTCGACGAGCCGGACGAGACGGTGGTGGCGCAGTTGAGCGGGGTCTCCCTTGGCGCGGAGATCGGGACGGGAACCGGGACCGGGACGATCACGGACGACGACGACGCGCCGCCGGTGTCGATCGGCTCGGCCAGCGTGACGGAGGGGAACAGCGGCTCGACGGATCTGACGTTCACGGTGAGTCTGGACGCGGCGAGCGGCAAGCAGGTGACGGTGAACTACGCGGACGCGGGTACGGGGACGGCGACGTCGGGCGCGGACTACGCGGCGCTGAGTGCGGGTCGGTTGACGTTCGCGGCGGGGGAGACGAGCAAGTCGGTGTCGGTGTCGGTGCGTGGGGACACGACGGACGAGCCGGACGAGACGGTGGTGGTGCAGTTGAGCGGGGCGACGAACGCGGCGGTGTCGTCGTCTGCGGGGAGCGGGACGGGGACGATCACGGACGACGACGCGGCGCCGTTTCTGCGGACCGGCCCGGCGCGCGTGGCGGAGGGGGACAGCGGTCCGGCCTCGCTGACCTTCACGTTGACGCTGGTGTCGGCGAGCGGGAAGTCGGTGTCGGTGGCGTATGCGGACGCGGGGACGGGGACGGCGACGAGCGGTACGGACTACGCGGCGCTGAGTGCGGGGACGTTGACGTTTGCGGCGGGTGAGACGAGCAAGACGCTCACGGTGTCGGTGACGGGGGACACGGCGACCGAGCCGAACGAGACGGTGGTGGTGTCGCTGAGCAGTCTGACGAACGCGAGGTTCCTGACGTCGAGCATGGCCAGGCTGACGGGGACGATCACGAACGACGACAGCTTCCCGACGGCGAATGCGGGACCGGACCAGACGGTGGACGAGGGCGACACGGTGAGCCTGTCGGGGAGCGGTTCGGACGCTGACGGCTCCCCGCTGAGCTATGCGTGGAGCCAGACGGGGGGCAGTCCGAGCGTGACGTTGACGGGTTCGACGACGGCGACGCCGAGCTTCACGGCTCCGAACCTGACGTCGGACGCGACGCTGACGTTCACGCTGACGGTGACGGCGGACTTCGAAGGCGCGGCGGACGCGGTGGAGATCACGATCCGGGCGGACAACGACGGTCCGACGGCGAACGCGGGACCGGACCAGACGGTGGACGAGGGGGACACGGTGAACCTGTCGGGGACCGGCTCGGACCCCGAAGGCGATCCGGTGAGCTACTCGTGGAGCCAGACGGGGGGCAGTCCGAACGTGACGTTGACGGGTTCGACGACGGCGACGCCGAGCTTCACGGCGCCGTCGGGTCTGACGTCGGACGCGGTTCTGACGTTCACGCTGACGGTGACGGCGGGGGGCGCGAGCGCGACGGACACGGTGGCGGTCACGGTCCAGGCGCCGACGCCGGCCGCATTGCCGTCGCTGTCGATCGATTCGCCGAGCGTGACGGAGGGGGACAGCGGGACGGCGTCTCTGACGTTCACGGTGACGTTGAGCGCGGCGAGCGGCAGTGCGGTGACGGTGGGGTATGCGGACGCGGGTACGGGGACGGCGACGTCGGGCACGGACTACACGGCGCTGCCTTCGGGGACGTTGACGTTTGCGGCGGGCGAGACGAGCAAGACGGTGACGGTGCTGGTGCGTGGGGACACGACGGACGAGGCGCACCAGACGGTGGTGGTGCAGTTGAGCGGGGCGACGAACGCGAGCATTTCGACGGCGTCCGGGACGGGGACGATCCGGGACGACGACGCCTTGCCGTCGCTGTCGGTGAACTCTCCGAGCGTGACGGAGGGGGACAGCGGAACGAAGAACCTGACGTTCACGGTGACGTTGAGCGCGGCGAGCGAGAAGCGTGTCCGTACGGTGTTCGCGCTGACGGGGGGCACGGCGACGCTGGGGACGGACTACACGACGACGCTGCTGAGGAACCGGTCGTCGCTGGTGTTCTCGGCGGGGGATACGAGCAAGTCGGTGTCGGTGTCGGTGCGTGGGGACACGACGGACGAGCCGGACGAGACGGTGGTGGCGCGATTGAGCGGCCCGCAGAACGCGGTGGTCGGGACGGGAACGGGGACGGGAACGATCACGGACGACGACGACGCGCCGACGGTGTCGATCGGTTCGGCGAGCGCGACGGAGGGGAACAGCGGGACGACGGATCTGACGTTCACGGTGAGCCTGTCTGCGGCGAGCGGGAAGTCGGTGTCGGTGGCGTATGCGGATGCGGGGACGGGGACGGCGACGAGCGGTGCGGACTACACGGCGCTGAGCGCGGGTCGGGTGACGTTCTCGGCGGGGGATACGAGCAAGGCGGTGACGGTGTCGGTGCGGGGAGACACGACGGACGAGCCGAACGAGACGGTGGTGGTCACCCTGAGCAGCCCGACGAACACGAGCATCTCGACGGCGTCCGGGACGGGGACGATCACGGACGACGACGCGGCTCCGACGGTGACGCTGGCGCTGTCGCGGAGTGCGATAGCGGAGAGCGGGACGACGAACTCGACGGCGGTGACGGCCCGCTTGAACCATGCGTCGAGCGCGGCGACGACGGTGACGGTGTCGGCGGCTGCGAGCACGAACGCGGTGAGCGGGGACTTCTCGCTGAGCAGCAACCGCACGCTGACGATAGCGGCGGGTTCGACGAGCAGCACGGGCGTGGTGACGGTGACGGCGGTGGACAACACGCAGGTTGCGGCGAACAAGAGCGTGACGGTGTCGGGTTCGGCGACGAACAGCCAGGGGATTGTGCAGCCGTCGTCGGTGACGCTGACGATCACGGAAGACGAACTGACGGTGAACGCGGGACAGGACCAGACGGTGACGGAGGGCGCCGGGGTGAGCCTGTCGGGGAGCGGTTCGGACCCTGAGAACCGTCCGTTGAGCTACTCGTGGAGCCAGACGGGGGGCAGTCCGAGCGTGACGCTGACGGGTTCGACGACGGCGACGCCGAGCTTCACGGCGCCGAACCTGACGTCGGACGCGACGCTGACGTTCACGCTGACGGTGACGGCGGGGGGCGCGAGCGGCACGGACACGGTGGCGGTCACGGTCCAGGCGGACAACGACGATCCGACGGCGAACGCGGGACAGGACCAGACGGTGACCGAGGGGGACACGGTGAACCTGTCGGGGAGCGGTTCGGATCCCGAGGGCGAGACGCTGAGCTACTCGTGGAGCCAGACGGGGGGCAGCCCGAACGTGACGTTGACGGGTTCGACGACGGCGACGCCGAGCTTCACGGCTCCGGAACTGAAGGCGAACGCGGTTCTGACGTTCACGCTGACGGTGACGGCGGGGGGCGCCAGCGCGACGGACTCGGTGGCGGTCACGGTCCAGGCGGACGACGACGGCCTGACGGTGGACGCGGGAGCGGACCAGACGGTGGACGCGGGGGACACGGTGAACCTGTCGGGGAGCGGCTCGGACCCCGAGGGCGATCCGGTGAGCTACTCGTGGAGCCAGACGGGGGGCAGCCCGAACGTGACGTTGACGGGTTCGACGACGGCGACGCCGAGCTTCACGGCGCCGAGCGTGACGGCGGACGCGACGCTGACGTTCCGGCTGCTGGTCCGGGCGGGCAGCGACAGCGCGGCGGACACGGTCGACGTCACCGTCCGGGCGGCGGCATTGCCGACGCTGTCGATCGATTCCCCGAGCGTGAACGAGGGGGACAGCGGCTCGGCGAACCTGACGTTCACGGTGACGTTGAGCGCGGCGAGCGCCAGCCAGGTGACGGTGGCGTATGCGGACGCGGGGACGGGAACGGCGACGAGCGGGACGGACTACACGGCGCTGCCTTCGGGGACGTTGACGTTCTCGGCGGGGGATACGAGCAAGACGATCACGGTGTCGGTGACGGGGGACACGACGTACGAGTCCAACGAGACGGTGGTGGTGCAGTTGAGCAGTCCGACGAACGCGACGGTGTCGTCGTCTGCGGGGAGCGGGACGGGGACGATCCGGGACGACGAGCGGCCGATGCTGTCGGTGAATTCTCCGAGCGTGACGGAGGGAGACAGCGGCTCGACGAACCTGACGTTCACGGTGAGCCTGAACCCGGCGAGCGGGCGGAACGTTGCGGTGGTGTTCGGGATCACGGGGGGGACGGCGACGTCGGGCACGGACTACACGACGTCGCTGCAGAACAACCGGTTGCGTCTGCGCTTCCGGCCGGGGGAGACGAGCAAGTCGGTGTCGGTGTCGGTGCGGGGGGACACGCTCGACGAGCCGGACGAGACGGTGGTGGCGCAGTTGAGCGGGGTTTCCCTTGGCGCGGAGATCGGGACGGGAACCGGGACGGGGACGATCACGGACGACGACGACGCGCCGACGGTGTCTATCGGTTCGGCCAGCGTGACGGAGGGGAACAGCGGCTCGACGGATCTGACGTTCACGGTGAGCCTGGACGCGGCGAGCGGCAAGCAGGTGACGGTGAACTACGCGGACGCGGCGAGCGGCACGGCGACGAGCGGTGTGGACTATACGGCGCTGAGTGCGGGTCGGTTGACGTTCGCGGCGGGGGAGACGAGCAAGTCGGTGTCGGTGTCGGTGCGTGGGGACACGACGGACGAGCCGGACGAGACGGTGGTGGTGCAGTTGAGCGGGGCGACGAACGCGGCGGTGTCGTCGTCTGCGGGGCGCGGGACGGGGACGATCACGGACGACGACGCGGCGCCGTTTCTGCGGACCGGCCCGGCGCGCGTGGCGGAGGGGGACGGCGGCTCGGCCTCGCTGACCTTCACGTTGACGCTGGTGTCGGCGAGCGGGAAGTCGGTGTCGGTGGCGTATGCGGACGCGGGGACGGGGACGGCGACGAGCGGTACGGACTACGCGGCGCTGAGTGCGGGGACGTTGACGTTTGCGGCGGGTGAGACGAGCAAGACGCTCACGGTGTCGGTGACGGGGGACACGGCGACCGAGCCGAACGAGACGGTGGTGGTGTCGCTGAGCAGTCTGACGAACGCGAGGTTCCTGACGGCGAGCATGGCGAGCGTGACGGGGACGATCACGAACGACGACAGCTTCCCGACGGCGAATGCGGGACCGGACCAGACGGTGGACGAGGGCGACACGGTGAACCTGTCGGGGAGCGGTTCGGACGCTGACGGCTCCCCGCTGAGCTATGCGTGGAGCCAGACGGGGGGCAGTCCGAGCGTGACGCTGACGGGTTCGACGACGGCGACGCCGAGCTTCACGGCTCCGAACCTGACGTCGGACGCGACGCTGACGTTCACGCTGACGGTGACGGCGGACTTCGAAGGCACGGCGGACGCGGTGGAGATCACGATCCGGGCGGACAACGACGGTCCGACGGCGAATGCGGGAGTGGACCAGACGGTGGACGAGGGGGACACGGTGAACCTGTCGGGGAGCGGTTCGGACCCCGAGAACGAGGCGCTGAGCTACTCGTGGAGCCAGACGGGGGGCAGTCCGAACGTGAGTCTGACGGGGTCGGCGACGGCGACGCCGAGCTTCACGGCGCCGTCGGGTCTGACGTCGGACGTGACGTTGACGTTCACGCTGACGGTGACGGCGGGCGGGGCGAGCGCAACGGACACGGTGGACGTCACGGTCGAGGCGGCGGTTTTGCCGACGCTGTCGGTCGATTCTCCGAGCGTGACGGAGGGGGACAGCGGCTCGACGAACCTGACGTTCACGGTGAGTCTGAGCCCGGCGAGCACGCGGCAAGTCAACGTGGTGTTCGGGATCACGGGGGGTACGGCGACGGCGGGTACGGACTACACGACGTCGCTGCAGAACAACCGGTTGCGGCTGCGCTTCCGGCCGGGGGAAACGCGCAAGACGGTGTCGGTGTCGGTGCGGGGGGACACGCTCGACGAGCCGGACGAGACGGTGGTGGCGCGGTTGAGCGGGGTTTCCTTTGACGCGCAGATCGGGACGGGCGCCGGGACGGGGACGATCACGGACGACGACGACGCGCCGACGGTGTCGATCGGTTCGGCCAGCGTGACGGAGGGGAACAGCGGCTCGACGGATCTGACGTTCACGGTGAGCCTGTCTGCGGCGAGCGGCAAGCAGGTGACGGTGAACTACGCGGACGCGGGGACGGGGACGGCGACGAGCGGTGTGGACTACGCGGCGCTGAGTGCGGGGCGGTTGACGTTCGCGGCGGGGGAGACGAGCAAGTCGGTGACGGTGTCGGTGCGTGGGGACACGCTCGACGAGCCGGACGAGACGGTGGTGGTGCAGTTGAGCGGGGCGACGAACGCGGCGGTGTCGTCGTCTGCGGGGAGCGGGACGGGGACGATCACGGACGACGACGCGGCGCCGCTGCTGCGGACCGGCCCGGCGAGCGTGACGGAGGGGGACAGCGGCCCGGCCTCGCTGACCTTCACGTTGACGCTGCTGGCGGCGAGCGGCAAGCCGGTGACGGTGGCGTATGCGGATGCGGGCACGGGGACGGCGACGAGCGGCACGGACTACACGGCGCTGAGTGCGGGGACGTTGACGTTCGCGGCGGGGGAGACGAGCAAGACGCTCACGGTGTCGGTGACGGGGGACACGGAGGCCGAGACGAACGAGACGGTGGTGGTGTCGCTGAGCAGTCTGACGAACGCGAGGTTCCTGACGGCGAGCATGGCCAGGCTGACGGGGACGATCACGGACGACGACAGCTTCCCGACGGCGAATGCGGGAGCGGACCAGACGGTGGACGAGGGGGACACGGTGAACCTGTCGGGGAGCGGTTCGGACCCTGACGGCGATCCGGTGAGCTATGCGTGGAGCCAGTCGGGCGGCAGCCCGGCGGTGACTTTGACGGGGGCGACGACGGCGACGCCGAGCTTCACGGCGCCGAACCTGACGTCGGACGCGGTTCTGACGTTCACGCTGACGGTGACGGCGAACTTCGAAGGCGCGACGGACACGGTGGACGTCACCGTCCGGGCGGACAACGACGGCCCGACGGCGAACGCGGGACAGGACCAGACGGTGGACGAGGGCGACACGGTGAACCTGTCGGGGAGCGGTTCGGATCCCGAGGGCGAGACGCTGAGCTACTCGTGGAGCCAGACGGGGGGCAGCCCGAACGTGAGTCTGACGGGGTCGGCGACGGCGACGCCGAGCTTCACGGCGCCGTCGGGTCTGACGTCGGACGTGACGTTGACGTTCACGCTGACGGTGACGGCGGGCGGGGCGAGCGCGACGGACACGGTGGACGTCACGGTCGAGGCGGCGGTTTTGCCGACGCTGTCGGTCGATTCTCCGAGCGTGACGGAGGGGGACAGCGGCTCGACGAACCTGACGTTCACGGTGAGTCTGAGCCCGGCGAGCACGCGGCAAGTCAACGTGGTGTTCGGGATCACGGGGGGGACGGCGACGGCGGGTACGGACTACGCGACGTCGCTGCAGAACAACCGGTTGCGGCTGCGCTTCCGGCCGGGGGAGACGAGCAAGTCGGTGTCGGTGTCGGTGCAGGGGGACACGCTCGACGAGCCGGACGAGACGGTGGTGGCGCGGTTGAGCGGGGTTTCCTTTGACGCGCAGATCGGGACGGGGACGGGCACGGGGACGATCACGGACGACGACGATGCGCCGACGGTGTCGATCGGTTCGGCCAGCGTGACGGAGGGGAACAGCGGCTCGACGAATCTGACGTTCACGGTGAGCCTGGACGCGGCGAGCGGCAAGCAGGTGACGGTGAACTACGCGGACGCGGGGACGGGCACGGCGACGAGCGGTGTGGACTACGCGGCGCTGAGTGCGGGTCGGTTGACGTTCGCGGCGGGGGAGACGAGCAAGTCGGTGTCGGTGTCGGTGCGTGGGGACACGCTCGACGAGCCGGACGAGACGGTGGTGGTGCAGTTGAGCGGTCCGACGAACGCGGCGGTGTCGGCGACGGCGGGGAGCGGGACGGGGACGATCACGGACGACGACGCGGCGCCGCTGCTGCGGACCGGCCCGGCGAGCGTGACGGAAGGGGACAGCGGCCCGGCCTCGCTGACCTTCACGTTGACGCTGCTGGCGGCGAGCGGCAAGCCGGTGACGGTGGCGTATGCGGATGCCGGCACGGGGACGGCGACGAGCGGCACGGACTACACGGCGCTGAGTGCGGGGACGTTGACGTTCGCTGCGGGGGAGACGAGCAAGACGCTCACGGTGTCGGTGACGGGGGACACGGAGGCCGAGACGAACGAGACGGTGGTGGTGGCCCTGAGCAGTCTGACGAACGCGAGGTTCCTGACGGCGAGCATGGCCAGGCTGACGGGGACGATCACGGACGACGACAGCTTCCCGACGGCGAATGCGGGCGAGGACCAGACGGTGGACGAGGGCGACACGGTGACCCTGTCGGGGAGCGGTTCGGACCCTGACGGCGATCCGGTGAGCTACTCGTGGAGCCAGACGGGGGGCAGTCCGAGTGTGACTTTGACGGGTTCGACGACGGCGACGCCGAGCTTCACGGCGCCGAACCTGACGTCGGACGCGACGCTGACGTTCACGCTGACGGTGACGGCGGGGGGCGCGAGCGGCACGGACACGGTGGCGGTCACGGTCCAGGCGGACAACGACGATCCGACGGCGAACGCGGGACAGGACCAGACGGTGACCGAGGGGGACACGGTGAACCTGTCGGGGAGCGGTTCGGATCCCGAGGGCGAGACGCTGAGCTACTCGTGGAGCCAGACGGGGGGCAGCCCGAACGTGAGTCTGACGGGGTCGGCGACGGCGACGCCGAGCTTCACGGCGCCGTCGGGTCTGACGTCGGACGTGACGTTGACGTTCACGCTGACGGTGACGGCGGGCGGGGCGAGCGCGACGGACACGGTGGACGTCACGGTCGAGGCGGCGGTTTTGCCGACGCTGTCGGTCGATTCGCCGAGCGTGACGGAGGGGGACAGCGGCTCGACGAACCTGACGTTCACGGTGAGTCTGAGCCCGGCGAGCACGCGGCAAGTCAACGTGGTGTTCGGGATCACGGGGGGGACGGCGACGTCGGGTACGGACTACACGACGTCGCTACAGAACAACCGGTTGCGGCTGCGCTTCCGGCCGGGGGAGACGAGCAAGTCGGTGTCGGTGTCGGTGCAGGGGGACACGCTCGACGAGCCGGACGAGACGGTGGTGGCGCGGTTGAGCGGGGTTTCCTTTGACGCGCAGATCGGGACGGGTACGGGGACCGGGACGGGGACGATCACGGACGACGACGACGCGCCGACGGTGTCGATCGGTTCGGCCAGCGTGACGGAGGGGAACAGCGGCTCGACGGATCTGACGTTCACGGTGAGTCTGGACGCGGCGAGCGGCAAGCAGGTGACGGTGAACTACGCGGACGCGGGTACGGGGACGGCGACGAGCGGGACGGACTACGCGGCGCTGAGTGCGGGTCGGTTGACGTTCGCGGCGGGAGAGACGAGCAAGTCGGTGTCGGTGTCGGTGCGTGGGGACACGCTCGACGAGCCGGACGAGACGGTGGTGGTGCAGTTGAGCGGGGCGACGAACGCGGCGGTGTCGTCGTCTGCGGGGCGCGGGACGGGGACGATCACGGACGACGACGCGGCGCCGTTTCTGCGGACCGGCCCGGCGCGCGTGGCGGAGGGGGACGGCGGCTCGGCCTCGCTGACCTTCACGTTGACGCTGGTGTCGGCGAGCGGGAAGTCGGTGTCGGTGGCGTATGCGGACGCGGGGACGGGGACGGCGACGAGCGGTACGGACTACGCGGCGCTGAGTGCGGGGACGTTGACGTTCGCGGCGGGTGAGACGAGCAAGACGCTCACGGTGTCGGTGACGGGGGACACGGCGACCGAGCCGAACGAGACGGTGGTGGTGTCGCTGAGCAGTCTGACGAACGCGAGGTTCCTGACGGCGAGCATGGCGAGCGTGACGGGGACGATCACGAACGACGACAGCTTCCCGACGGCGAATGCGGGACCGGACCAGACGGTGGACGAGGGCGACACGGTGAACCTGTCGGGGAGCGGTTCGGACGCTGACGGCTCCCCGCTGAGCTATGCGTGGAGCCAGACGGGGGGCAGTCCGAGCGTGACGCTGACGGGTTCGACGACGGCGACGCCGAGCTTCACGGCTCCGAACCTGACGTCGGACGCGACGCTGACGTTCACGCTGACGGTGACGGCGGACTTCGAAGGCGCGGCGGACGCGGTGGAGATCACGATCCGGGCGGACAACGACGGTCCGACGGCGAATGCGGGAGTGGACCAGACGGTGGACGAGGGGGACACGGTGAACCTGTCGGGGAGCGGTTCGGACCCCGAGAACGAGGCGCTGAGCTACTCGTGGAGCCAGACGGGGGGCAGTCCGAACGTGAGTCTGACGGGGTCGGCGACGGCGACGCCGAGCTTCACGGCGCCGTCGGGTCTGACGTCGGACGTGACGTTGACGTTCACGCTGACGGTGACGGCGGGCGGGGCGAGCGCAACGGACACGGTGGACGTCACGGTCGAGGCGGCGGTTTTGCCGACGCTGTCGGTCGATTCTCCGAGCGTGACGGAGGGGGACAGCGGCTCGACGAACCTGACGTTCACGGTGAGTCTGAGCCCGGCGAGCACGCGGCAAGTCAACGTGGTGTTCGGGATCACGGGGGGTACGGCGACGGCGGGTACGGACTACACGACGTCGCTGCAGAACAACCGGTTGCGGCTGCGCTTCCGGCCGGGGGAAACGCGCAAGACGGTGTCGGTGTCGGTGCGGGGGGACACGCTCGACGAGCCGGACGAGACGGTGGTGGCGCGGTTGAGCGGGGTTTCCTTTGACGCGCAGATCGGGACGGGCGCCGGGACGGGGACGATCACGGACGACGACGACGCGCCGACGGTGTCGATCGGTTCGGCCAGCGTGACGGAGGGGAACAGCGGCTCGACGGATCTGACGTTCACGGTGAGCCTGTCTGCGGCGAGCGGCAAGCAGGTGACGGTGAACTACGCGGACGCGGGGACGGGGACGGCGACGAGCGGTGTGGACTACGCGGCGCTGAGTGCGGGGCGGTTGACGTTCGCGGCGGGGGAGACGAGCAAGTCGGTGACGGTGTCGGTGCGTGGGGACACGCTCGACGAGCCGGACGAGACGGTGGTGGTGCAGTTGAGCGGTCCGACGAACGCGGCGGTGTCGTCGTCTGCGGGGAGCGGGACGGGGACGATCACGGACGACGACGCGGCGCCGCTGCTGCGGACCGGCCCGGCGAGCGTGACGGAGGGGGACAGCGGCCCGGCCTCGCTGACCTTCACGTTGACGCTGCTGGCGGCGAGCGGCAAGCCGGTGACGGTGGCGTATGCGGACGCGGGGACGGGCACGGCGACGAGCGGTGTGGACTACGCGGCGCTGAGTGCGGGGACGTTGACGTTTGCGGCGGGTGAGACGAGCAAGATGCTCACGGTGTCGGTGACGGGGGACACGGAGGCCGAGACGAACGAAACGGTGGTGGTGGCCCTGAGCAGTCTGACGAACGCGAGGTTCCTGACGGCGAGCATGGCCAGCGTGACGGGGACGATCACGGACGACGACAGCTTCCCGACGGCGAATGCGGGCGAGGACCAGACGGTGGACGAGGGCGACACGGTGAGCCTGTCGGGGAGCGGTTCGGACGCTGACGGCGACACGGTGAGCTATGCGTGGAGCCAGACGGGCGGCAGTCCGAGCGTGACGTTGACGGGGGCGACGACGGCGACGCCGAGCTTCACGGCGCCGAACCTGACGTCGGACGCGACGCTGACGTTCACGCTGACGGTGACGGCGAACTTTGAAGGCGCGACGGACACGGTGGACGTCACCGTCCGGGCGGACAACGACGGCCCGACGGCGGATGCGGGCGAGGACCAGACGGTGGACGAGGGGGACGCGGTGAACCTGTCGGGGAGCGGTTCGGACCCCGAAAATGAGGCGCTGAGCTACGCGTGGAGTCAGACGGGGGGCAGCCCGAACGTGAGTCTGACGGGGTCGGCGACGGCGACGCCGAGCTTCACGGCGCCGTTGGGTCTGACGGCGGACGCGACGTTGACGTTCACGCTGACGGTGACGGCGGGCGGGGCGAGCGCGACGGACACGGTGGACGTCACGGTGCGGGCGGGCGCCGCACCCGCCGTGCTGACGGCGGATGCGGGATCGGACCAGACGGTGGACGAGGGCGACACGGTGACCCTGTCGGGGAGCGGTTCGGACCCTGCGAGCAGGCCGCTGAGCTATGCGTGGACGCAGACGGGCGGCAGTCCGAGCGTGAGTCTGACGGGGTCGGCGACGGCGACGCCGAGCTTCACGGCGCCGAACCTGACGTCGGACGCGATTCTGACGTTCACGCTGACGGTGACGGCGGGCGGGGCGAGCGCGACGGATGCGGTGGCGATCACGGTCCGGGCGGACAACGACGGTCCGACGGCGGACGCGGGAGAGGACCAGACGGTGAACGAGGGCGATTCGGTGAGCCTGTCGGGGAGCGGTTCGGACCCCGAGAACGAGGCGCTGAGCTACGCGTGGAGCCAGACGGGGGGCAGCCCGAACGTGAGTCTGACGGGGTCGGCGACGGCGACGCCGAGCTTCACGGCGCCGTCGGGTCTGACGGCGGACGCGACGTTGACGTTCACGCTGACGGTGACGGCGGGCGGTTCGAGCGCGACGGACACGGTGGACGTCACGGTGCGGGCGGGCGCCGCACCCGCCGTGCTGACGGCGAACGCGGGGTTGGACCAGACGGTGGACGAGGGCGACTCGGTGAGCCTGTCGGGAAGCGGTTCGGACCCTGCGAACAGGCCGCTGAGCTATGCGTGGACGCAGACATCCGGCAGTCCGAGCGTGAGTCTGACGGGCGCCGCGACGGCGACGCCGAGCTTCACGGCGCCGAACCTGACGGCGGACGCGGTTCTGACGTTCACGCTGACGGTGACGGCGGGCGGGGCGAGCGCGACGGACACGGTGGCGATCACGGTCCGGGCGGACAACGACGGTCCGACGGCGAACGCGGGAGAGGACCAGACGGTGAACGAAGGCGATTCGGTGAGCCTGTCGGGGAGCGGTTCGGACCCCGAGAACGAGGCGCTGAGCTACTCGTGGAGCCAGACGGGGGGCAGCCCGAGTGTGAGTCTGACGGGGTCGGCGACGGCGGCGCCGAGCTTCACGGCGCCGTCGGATCTGACGGGAGACGCGGTTCTGACGTTCACGCTGACGGTGACGGCGGGCGGTTCGAGTGCGACGGACACGGTGGAGGTCACGGTGCTGACGGTCGCGGCTCCCGCGGCGGCCGGCCGGCCGGTGATCACGCCGCCGGGCGACCGGACGTACGCGCAGGGAACGACGATCACGCCGTTCGCCATCGAGGTGGACGATCCGGACGGCGATGCGGTGACGGTGGACGTGACCGGGTTGCCGTCCGGGTTGCGGCATGCGGCCGGCCAGGTGGAGGGGACGGTGGCCCCGGACGCGGCGGCGCAGGCGTATGCGGTGACGATAACGGCGACCGACGGAACGCCGCCGTCGGTGGAGGCGACGTTCACGATCACGATCACGCCGTCGGCGCCGGCGACGCCGCCGTCGGCGGTGAACCGTCCGCCGGCGATCACGACCTCCGGCGACCGGACGTATCTGCGCGGGGAGCGGATCACGCCGTTCGCCATCGCGGTGAGCGACCCGGACGGCGACGTGGTGACGGTGGAGGTGGTCGGGCTGCCGCCGGGTCTGCGGCACGTGGACGGGTGGGTGGAAGGGACGGTGGCGGTGGACGCGGCGGTGCGGGTCCATCCGGTGACGGTGACGGCATCCGACGGCATGGCGGCTCCGGTGCGGGCGACGTTCACGGTGACGGTGACGGAGCGGGACCGGCGGCCGACGTTCCTGGCTTCGGTGCCGGCGCAGCGCTACGAGGTCGGCTCGGAGATCGATCCGCTGACGCTGCCTGCGGCGGCCGGCGGCGACGGTCCGTTGCGCTACACGCTGACGCCGCACCGTCCGGCGCCCGGTCTGGTCTACACGGCTCCGGGCGGCGCAGTGGGCGCTCCGGGCGGTGCGGGAGCCTCGATCGGCGGCGTGATTGCGGGAGTGCCGACGGCGGAGCAGGCGGCGGTGCGCTGCACGCTGATGGTGACCGATGCGGACGGCGACGCGGCGGCGCTGACGTTCACGATAGAGGTGCGTGAGGCGCGTGAGGCGCGTCCGGATCTGCGGCCGTCGTTCGCGGGGATTCCGCCGGTTTCGCGGCAGTACCGGGTGGGCCGTCCGGCGGACGGGCCGGCGCTGCCGGCGGCCGCGGGGGGCGACCGGCCGTTGCGGTACGACTTGGCGCCGGCGCCGCCGGCGGGCCTGCGGTTCGACGGCGGGAGCCGGACGTTGACGGGGACGCCGACGGCCGAGCGGCGGCCGGCCCCCTGGACGCTGACGGCGACCGACGCGGACGGCGACACGGCGACGCTGGAGGTGACGATGGCGGTGCTCGACCCGCCGGTGGTGACCGGTCTGCGGCTCGTGTCGCAGCCGGCGTCGGGGGACACGTACGGGTACGGGGAGACGATTGCGGCGGAGTTGGCGTTCAGCGAGCCGGTCGAGGTGCGGGGGACGCCGACGCTGGAGCTGACGGTCGGCGCGGCGGTGCGGACGATGCGTCTGACGAGCGCTGAAGGCCCGCGGCTGCGGTTCGAGTATCGGGTGTCGGGGACGGACCTGGACGAGGACGGCGTGAGCGTGTCGGCGAACGCGCTGGCGCTGGGCGGCGGCCGGATCACGGACGCGATGGGGACGGCGGCCGAGTTGGGGCATGCGGGTCTGGCGGACCAGGCGGGGCACCGGGTGGACGGCCGGCCTCGGGCGGTGGGGACGCTGCGTACGGTGACGGTGGTGCTGGGCGCCCCGCCGGTGCGGGTCGAGCTGTCGGGCGCGTTCCGGGGGGTGGAGACGTATGCGGCGGCGGTGGCGGACGGGTCGCTGGCGTCGGTGGAGGTGGACGGTTCGTCGGCGCTGGTGACCGGGTTGGCGGAAGGAACGACGTCGGTGACGGTGACGGGCCGGAACCCGGGGGGTTCGGCGGAGCAGCGGTTCGGGGTGGTGGTGGTGACGTCGGCGGCGGAGCGCGAAGTGATGGTGTCGACGCTGGCGGGGGTGGGGCGGAGCCTCCTGGCCAGCGCAGCCACGACGGTGGGACGCCGGCTGGACGGGCGGTGCGGCGCGCCCGAGGCGCAGGCGTCGCTGGCGGGCCGGATGCTGCCGCTGGGCAGCGGACTGGCGGCGGCGGTGGGGCGGACGGCGTGGATGCGTCCGGAGGCGGGGGCGTGGTCGCCGGAGGCGATGTCTGCGGCGCCGCCGCTGGACCGGCCGCGGGAAGCGGCCCTGCGGTCGGCGGTGCGGGCGGGACTGGCGGCGGCGCAGGGCGGGCGGCTGACGGGCGAGGAGCTGCTGTTCGGCAGCGCGTTCACGTTCTCCGGCGGCGGGGCCGGCCCGGCGGCGGCCGAGGACCCGTGCGGCGGGCTGCGGTGGACGGCGTGGGGGGCGGGCGACCGGCAGTCGTTCCGGGGAGCGACCGACTCGGGTGCGACCTACGACGGGCGGCCGGCGATGGCGGAGGTGGGGGTGGACGTCGAGCGGGGCCGCCTGCTGGTGGGGGTGGCGGTGGCGCGGAGCGTGGCCGAGGCGACCTATGCGTTCCGGGATGCGGCGGGCGCGACCGGGCAGGGCGAGCTGTCGACGCGGCTGTTGACGGCGCAGCCGTATGCGCGGTGGTCGCTGGACGAGCGGACGTCGGTGTGGGGCGTGTTCGGCGCCGGCTGGGGCCGGGCGGCGCTGGCGCGGTCGGTGACGGCGGCGGGCGAGTCGGCCAACCTGGCGGCGCTGATGGGACTCGGCGGCGTGCGGCGGGAGCTCGGACCGGACGGCGGGCTGGACCTGGCGCTGCGGGGCGACGTGGGCGGGGTGTGGCTGGAGACCGACGGCGGCGCCGGCGGCGGCCTGCTGGCGGGGCGGCGGGTGGCGGTGCACCGGTCGCGGCTGGGTCTGGAGTTCGGACGGACGTTCGGAACGGGGCTGACGGTGCGGCCGTTCGCGGCGGTGAGCGGACGGTACGACGGCGGGGCGGGGGCGACGGGGACGGGGCTGGAGGTGGCGGGCGGATTGCGGGCGTCGGACGGGGCGGGCCGGATCGAGGTGGAGGCGTCGGGACGGGTGCTGGCGCTGCGCACGGGGTCGGAGTACCGGGAGCGGGGGGCGAGCGTGCGGGCGCGGCTGACGCCGGGGGGCGACCCCGGGCGGGGGCTGTCGGTCGAAGTGACGCCGCGGTGGGGCGCGCCGCAGATCGGGGCGGAGACGTTGTGGCAGGAGCAGGCGCTCGGCGCGGCGGCGGGCATCGGCCGGCCGGAGACCGGCTCGCTCGATGCGCGGGTGGGATACGGACTCGGACTGCTGGCGCCGTTCGCGGAGATGGGCTGGGCGCACGACGCGCAGCGGCAGCGGCTCGGCCTGCGGGTGGGGGAGATCGGCGACGCCGTCGACGTCGAGCTGACCGGCGAACGGCGCATCGCGCTCGGCCGATCGGCCGACTACCGCTTCTCGCTCATCGGCCGCATCGAGTTCGGCGCGCCTCGGCCGTCGCTCCCGCCCCCGCCCTGGCTGGAGTCGTCGCCTTTGCCCTACGCGCAGGTGGATGACGACGTCCTGGCCGGTCAGGGGACGGCGCGCCGCCAGTTTGCGCGCATCGGCCGCATCGAGTTCGGTGCGCTTCAGCCGCTCCCGCCCCCGCCCTGGCTGGATCGGTTGCCTTTGTCCTACCAGCCCGTGGACGACGACGTTCCGGTCAGTCAGGGGCCAGCGCGCCGCCAGGGAGACGAGGCTGACCAGGGAGGCAGGCGGAAGTCGAAGTCGGTCGCCGCCGATTCGGCCGCGCCGCTTCCCGCGTCGACGGACGGCCGTTTCTTCCCGGCCGAAGCGCCTGACGAGTCGGCCCCTGCGGCGCCGCCGGACGCCGGCGGTCCGTACACGGTGCAGGTCACGGCGCTCCCGGCTGACGCGGCCGAGCGGGTGGTCGGCCGGCTGATCGCCAGGGGGTTTCCCGCCTACCTCCACCCGCCGGAGCCGGGCGACGCCGAGGCGATGCGCCGCGTCCGGGTCGGCCGGTACGCCGACCGCAGCCGCGCCGAGCAGGTGCTCCGGCGGTTGGAGCAGGAAGGGCATTTCAAGCCCTGGATCACCGAATCGGTCTCTGCGGCCCCTCCGGACGCCGGCGGTCCGTACACGGTGCAGGTCACGGCGCTCCAGGCCGACGCGGCCGAGCGGGTGGTCGGCCGGCTGATCGCCAGGGGGTTTCCCGCCTACCTCCACCCGCCCGCGCCGGACGACGCCGAGGCGATGCACCGCGTCCGGGTCGGCCGGTACGCCGACCGCAGCCGCGCCGAGCAGGTGCTCCGGCGGTTGTTGGAGCAGGAAGAGCAGTTCAAGCCCTGGATCACCCGGTAGTGGCCGCCCGGCTCTTCGGTCCGACGCGCGCTGCGGCGTCGGGATCACTGCAAGTGATGAATCCATGCTATTGTGGACTGTTTGCCTCGTGCCGGTTTCTTCTTCTGTGGCCAACATGCTCATGAATCCCCTGCGGCCCCATGCTGACCCCCCCCCCCCCCCCGGGATTTGATTCCCGCTGACGCTCGCCGGCGGCCTTTTCGCGCAACCCGACTCGCCGTCGGGCTGCTGATCGCCGCCGTCTCGTGGACGTTCGCCGCCGACGCGGACGCGCAGACGCTGCCGGTGCTGTCGATCGATTCGCCGAGCGTGGTCGAGGGCGACAGCGGTTCGACGAACCTGAACTTCACGGTGACTCTGAGCGCGTCCAGCACCAGCCAGGTGACGGTGGCCTACGCCGACGCCGGAACGGGGACGGCGACGAGCGGCACGGACTACACGGCGCTGACGGCGGGGATGCTGACGTTCGCGGCGGGGACGACGAGCCGGACGATCACGGTGTCGGTGACGGGCGACACGAGCCACGAGTCGCACGAGACCGTGGTGGTCACCCTGAGCAACCCGACGAACGCGACGGTGTCGGCGACGGCGGGGAGCGGGACGGGGACGATCCGGGACGACGAGGGGCTGACGCTGTCGGTCAATTCGCCGACCGTGGCCGAAGGGGACAGCGGCTCGACGAACCTGAACTTCACCGTGAGCCTGAGCGCGGCGAGCACGCAGAACGTCAACGTGATATTCGGAATCACCGGCGGCACGGCGACGGCGGGCACGGACTACACGACGTCCTTGACGAACAACCGGATACGGCTGCGCTTCAGGCCGGGCCAGACGAGCAAGACGATCACGCTGGCGGTGCAGGGGGACGTGCTCGACGAGCCGGACGAGACGGTGTTGGTGGCCTTGAGCGGGGCTTCCTTCAACGCGCGGATTACGACGGGCACGGGGACCGGCACGATCACCGACGACGACACGTCGACTGTCACCATCAATTCGCCGAGCGTGGTCGAGGGCGACACCGGCTCGAGGAACATGACCTACACGGTGAGCCTGAGCACGGCGAACAGCAGGCAGGTGACGGTCCGTTACGGGCTGGTCGTGGCGCAGTCGACGGCGACTTCGGGCACGGACTTCAGGGAGATTGCGGCGACAACCTCCAACCCGGGGACCTTGACGTTCGCGCCGGGGGAGACGAGCAAGACGTTCACGGTGGAGGTGCTGGGGGACACGGACCCCGAGGCGGACGAGACGGTGAGATTCCAGCTCGGCTCGCCGACAAACGCAGTGCTTCCGGTAAACGACTTGTGGAGGGCAGACGGGACCATCACGGACGACGACATAGCGTTTCTGCGGACCGGCCCGGCCAGTGTGGCGGAGGGGGACAGCGGCTCGACGAACCTGAACTTCACGGTGAGCCTGGCGGCGGCGCACGGGAAAACGGTGACGGTGGACTACGCCGACACCGGCAGGGGAACGGCGACGAGCGGCACGGACTACACGGCGCTGACCGCGGGTACCTTGACCATTGCGCCGGGGGATACGAGCGGGACGATCACGGTGTCGGTGACGGGGGACGAGGTTGTCGAGCGGCCCGAGACGGTGCTGCTGACCCTGAGCAATCCGACGAACGCGCGGTTCCTGATAGCGAGCATGGCCAGCTTGACGGGGACGATCCGGGACGACGACGGCTTCCCGGTGGCGAACGCGGGCCCGGACCAGACGGTGAGCGAGGGCGCCACGGTGACCCTGTCGGGGAGCGGTTCGGACCCTGACGGCACTCCGGTGAGCGGCTATCGGTGGACCCAGACGGCCGGCCCGGCGGTGACGCTGACGAGCGCGACGACGGCGACGACGAGCTTCACGGCGCCGACCGGTCTGGCGGCCGACGAGACGTTGCGGTTTTCGCTGGTGGTGACGGCGGGCTTCGAAGGCGGGTCGGACTCGGTGGACATCCTGGTGAACGCGGCCAACCCGAACTGGACGGCGGAAGCGGGTCCGGACCAGACGGTGGAGGAAGACGACGCGGTGACCCTGTCGGGAAGGACCCTGTCGGGGGGCGCCGATCTGACCCTGCAGGGCGTGATGCAGCCGGGCTATTCATGGCGCCATACGAGCGGCGGCGGCTCGACGGTGCGTCTGACGGGGGCGGCGACGGCGTCGCCGCGCTTCACGGCGCCGAACCTGTTGGCGGACGCGACGTTGACGTTCACGCTGACGGTGACGGTGGGCAACGACACCATGACGGACACGGTGGACGTCACGGTGCAGGCGGACAACGACGATCCGGCGGCGAACGCGGGTCCGGATCAGACGGTGTACGAGGGCAGCGCGGTGACGCTGCCGGGGCGCGGTTCGGATCCCGAGGGCGAGTCTCTGAGCTACTCGTGGAGTCAGACGGAGGGTCCGAACGTGACGCTGACGGGCGCGCTGTCGCCGACGGCGCGCTTCACGGCGCCGTTGGTGACGTCGGACGTGACGTTGACGTTCACGCTGACGGTGACGGCGGGCGGGGCCACCGCCACGGACACGGTGGCGGTGACGGTCGAACCCCTCGTGCTGATGGCGAACGCGGGCCCGGACCAGGTGGTGGACGAGGGCGACGCGGTGCGCCTGGACGGGACCGGTTCGACGGCGCCGCTCGGGGCCGGCCCGCTGCTCTACTCGTGGAGCCAGACGGGGGGCAGCCCGAACGTGACGCTGACGGGGGCGACGACGGCGACGCCGAGCTTCACGGCGCCGTCGGGTCTGACGGCGGACGTGACGCTGACGTTCACGCTGACGGTGACGGTGGGCGGGGAGAGCGAAACGGACACGGTGGAGGTGACGGTCGAGTGGATTGGCCCGGTCTTCACGCCCACGGTGCTGACGGCGGACGCGGGAGAGGACCGGACGGTGGACGGCGGCGACGCGGTGCGCCTGGACGGGAGCGGCTCGACGGCGCCGCCCGGCGAGGAGCTGCGCTGGTCGTGGAGTCAGACGGGGGGCGGCCCGAGCGTGACGCTGACGGGGGCGGCGACGGCGACGCCGAGCTTCACGGCGCCGGACGTGACGTCGAACGTGACGTTGACGTTCACGCTGACGGTGACGGCGGGCGGGGACAGCGTGACGGACACGGTGGACGTCACGGTGACGCCGCGGGCGCCGGGGACGCCGGTGAACCGGCCGCCGGCGATCACGCTCTCCGGCGACCGGACGTATCGGCAAGGGGAGCGGGTCTCGCCGTTCATCGTCGCGGCGAGCGACCCGGACGGCGACGCGGTGGAGGTGGAGGTGGTCGGTCTGCCGCCGGGCCTGCGGCACGGGGGCGGGCTGGTGGAAGGGACGGTGGCGGCCGACGCGGCGGCGCAGGTCCACCGGGTGACGGTGACGGCTTCCGACGGCGTGGCGGCTCCGGTGCGGGCGACGTTCACGGTGACGGTGACGGCGCCGGATCGGGAGCCGGACCGGCCGCCGACGGGGGAGGCGCCTCCGGACCTGCGGCCGTCGTTCGCGGGGGTTCCGCCGGTTTCGCGGCAGTACCGGGTGGGCCGTCCGGCGGCCGGTTCGGCGCTGCCGGCGGCCGCAGGGGGTGACCGGCCGCTGCGGTACGAGCTGACGCCGGCGCCGCCGGCGGGCCTGCGGTTCGACGGCGGGAGCCGGACGTTGACGGGGACGCCGACGGCCGAGCAGCGGCCGGCGCCCTGGACGCTGACGGCGACCGACGCGGACGGCGACACGGCGACGCTGGAGGTGACGATGGCGGTGCTCGACCCGCCGGTGGTGACCGGCCTGCGGCTGGTGTCGCAGCCGGCGGCGGGGGACACGTACGGGTACGGGGAAGCGGTCGCGGCGGAGGTGGCGTTCAGCGAGCCGGTCGAGGTGGCGGGGGCGCCGACGCTGGGACTGACGGTCGGCTCGGCGGTGCGGACGATGCGTCTGACGGGCGCCGAGGGTCCGCGGCTGCGGTTCGGGTATCGGGTGTCGGAGACCGACCTGGACGAGGACGGCGTGAGCGTGTCGGCGGACGCGCTGGCGCTGGGCGGCGGCCGGATCACGGACGCGCTGGGGACGGCGGCCGAGTTGGGGCATGCGGGTCTGGCGGGCCAGGCGGGGCACCGGGTGGACGGGCGGCCTCGGGCGGTGGGGACGCTGCGCACGGTGACGGTGGTGCTGGGCGGCGCGGCGGCGCGGGTCGAGCTGTCGGGCGCGTTCCGGGGAGCGGAGACGTATGCGGCGTCGGTGGCGGACGGGTCGCTGGCGTCGGTGGAGGTGGACGGTTCGTCGGCGGTGGTGACCGGGTTGGCGGAGGGGACGACGACGGTGACGGTGACGGGCCGGAACGCGGGAGGTTCGGCGGAGCAGCGGTTCGGGGTGGTGGTGACGGCGTCGGCGGCGGAGCAGGCAGTGATGGTGTCGACGCTGGCGGGGGTGGGGCGGAGCCTCCTGGCCGGCGCGTCCGCGACGGTGGGACGCCGTCTGGACGGGCGCGGCGGCGGCGGGGCGCCCGAGGCGCAGGCGTCGCTGGCGGGCCGGACGCTGCCGCTGGCGGGCGGCCCGGCGGCGGCGGCGGGGCGGACGGCGTGGCTGCGTCCGGAGGCGGGGACGTGGTCGCCGGCGGCGGCGTCTGCGGCGCCGGCGCTGGACCGGCCGCGGGAGGCGGCGCGGCGGGCGGCGGTGCGGGCGGGGCTGGCCACGGCGCAGGGCGGGCGGCTGACGGGCGAGGAGCTGCTGTTCGGCAGCGCGTTCACCTTCTCCGGCGGCGGGACCGGCCAGGCGGCGGCCGAGGCCGGGTCGGGCGCGGGCGGCGGGCTGCGGTGGACGGCGTGGGGGGCGGGCGACCGGCAGTCGTTCCGGGGAACGGCCGGCTCGGGTGCGACCTACGACGGGCGGCCGGCGACGGCGGCGGCGGGGGTGGACGTCGAGCGGGGCCGCCTGCTGGCGGGGGTGGCGGTGGCGCGGAGCGTGGCCGATGCAAACTATGCGTTCCGGGACGCGGCGGAGGGCGTGAGCGGGCAGGGCGCGGTGGCGACGCGGCTGGTGACGGCGCAGCCGTATGCGCGGTGGGCGCTGGACGAGCGGACGTCGGTGTGGGGCGTGTTCGGCGCCGGCTGGGGCCGGGCGGAGGTGGCGCGGTCGGTGACGGCGGCGGCCGAATCGGCCGACCTGGCGGTGCTGATGGGACTCGGCGGCGTGCGGCGGGAGCTCGGGCCGGCCGGCGGGCTGGAACTGGCGCTGCGGGGCGACGTGGGCGGGGCGTGGCTGGAGACCGGCGGCGGCGGCGGCGGCCTGCTGGCGGGGCGGCGGGTGGCGGTGCACCAGTCGCGGCTGGGCCTGGAGATCGGACGGACGTTCGGAACGGGGCTGACGGTGCGGCCGTTCGCGGCGGTGAGCGGACGGTACGACGGCGGGGCGGGAGCGACGGGGACGGGGCTGGAGGTGGCGGGCGGATTGCGGGCGTCGGACGGCGCGGGACGCGTCGAGGTGGAGGCGTCGGGGCGGGTGCTGGCGCTGCACACGGAGTCGGGATACCGGGAGCGGGGAGTGAGCGTGCGGGCGCGGCTGACGCCGGGAGGCGACCCCGGGCGGGGGCTGTCGGTCGAGGTGACGCCGCGGTGGGGAGCGCCGCAGATCGGCGCGGAGACGCTGTGGCGGGACCAGGCGCTCGGCGCGGCGGCGGGCGGCGGCCGGCCGGAGACCGGCGCGCTCGATGCGCGGGTGGGATACGGACTCGGACTGCTGGCGCCGTTCGCGGAGATCGGCTGGGCGGACGACGCGCAGCGGCAGCGGCTCGGCCTGCGGGTGGGGCAGTTCGGCGACGCCGTCGACGTCGAAGTGACCGGCGAACGGTACGCCTTGCTCGGACGCCCGCCCGACCACCGCTTCTCGCTCATCGGCCGCATCGGGTTCGGAGCGCCTCGGACGGCGCTGCCCCCCGCGCCCTGGATGAATCCGCCGTCCTTGCACTACGCGCAGGCGGACGACGACGCCGAGACGCCGTAGCGCCGCCGCCGCCGGCCTCCTCGCCGCGCCTCCGGGGGTTCGCGCGCCTGATCTACAATCCCGCCATGCGTGACCGTCGGCGCGGGCGTCCCGGCGCCGCCGGCCTGCCGGGGGCGCTCGGGCTGGTCCTGGCCGGCGTCCTGGCCGGCGGGTGCGGCGCGCCGCTGGACGCCCGGACGGCGCTCGCCGTCGCCGACGTCACCACCGGCTGGCTGGACGTCGGCCTCGACGAACTCGGTCGCAACAAGCTCGTGCCCACCATCTCGTTCCGCCTCCGGAACGTCTCGGACGAACGGATCCGCACGCTCCAGTTGAACGGCGTCTTCCGCCGCTGCCAGCCGGCGCCGGCCGGAGGCGGCGCGCCGTCGCCCGACGTCGTCCCTGCGGGTCCGGCGGCGGGGACGTGCGCCGGCGAGGACCAGGAATGGGGCAACGCGTTCGTGCGCGCCGTGGGCCGGGACGGCCTCGATCCCGGCGCCGCCGCCGGGCCGTTCACGATGGAGTCCAGCCTCGGGTACACCGGCGAGCAGCCGCGTCTCGAAATGCTGCGGCACCGCGATTTCGTCGACGTCAAGGTCGAGATCTTCGTCAAGCACCGGGCGGACCCGTGGACGAGGCTGAGCGAGCATCCGATCGATCGGCAGCTCCTCACCCAGTAGCCGGTGTCTCTCCGTGCCGCAACGTTTCCCGCCGGCCCGCCCCCGCCGCGCCGCGCTGCCCAGGGACCTGGGCCCGCTCGACGGCGCGGCGATCGTCGTCTCGAACGTCATCGGCGGCGGGATCTTCATCGTGCCCGCCATCGTCGCTCAGGGCGCGTCCGGCGCCTGGGAGATGCTCGCCGTCTGGCTGGCCGGCGGCCTGCTGGCGTTCGCGGGGGCGATGGCCTACGCCGAGCTCGCGACGCTGCGGCCGCGGGCCGGCGGGGAGTACGTGTACCTGCACGAAGCGTTCGGCCCGATGGCCGGCTTCCTGACCGGCTGGACTTCGTTCGTCGCCGGCTTCTCCGGCGCCATCGCCGCCAGCGCGGTCGGCCTCGCGAGCTACCTCGGGCGGTTCGTGCCCGCGGCCGGCGACCGGACCCCCTGGCTGCAGGCGCCGATCGGCCCCGTCACGTTCACCCTGTCGCCGCAATCGGTCGTCGCACTGACGGCGATCGCCGGGCTCTCGGCCGTGCACGTCGCCGGACTCGGTCCGGGGCGGATCGTGCAGAACGTCCTGGCCGGCCTCAAGGTGCTCGTGCTGATCGCGTTCGTCGCGGCGGGGTTCTCGTTCGGCGCGGGGGCGGCCGGGAACTTCGCGGCGGCCGGCGGGGCGGCGGCGCCGTCGAGCTGGGCGCTCGCCCTGATTCCGGTGATGTTCAGCTACTCCGGATGGAACGCCGCCGCGTACGTCGCCGAGGAGATGCGCGATCCGGGCCGGAACGTGCCGCTGGCCCTCGGGATCGGAACGGTGACCGTCGTCGTCGTCTACCTGCTGCTGAACGCCCTGTACGTCTATGCGATGCCGGTCGCCGAGATCGCGGCGGTCGGCGGGCGGGTGGTGGACGCGGCGGCGGACCGCCTGTTCGGACCGGCCGTGGCGGCGCCGCTCGCCGCGGCCTCGGTCGTCATGATCGCCGCGAGCATCAGCGCGATGGTCCTGGCCGGCCCCCGCGTCTACTACGCGATGGCGCGCCGCGGCCAGTTCTTCGCCCGGTTGGGCGACGTTCATCCGACGTTCCGGACGCCGGCCGCCGCCATCCTCGCGCAGAGCGCCTGGGCGGGCGTCCTCGTGCTGACCGGGACGTTCGAGCAGCTCGTGGAGTACACCGGGTTCGCCGTCGTGCTGTTCGCCGGGGCGGCCGTCGCCGCGCTGTTCGTGCTCCGCCGCCGCGAGCCGCAGGCGGCGCGCCCGTTCCGCGCCTGGGGATACCCGGCGGCGCCGCTCCTGTTCACGGCGGCCAGCCTGGCGATGGTCGTCAACGCCATCTGGAGAAGTCCCGGCCCGTCGGCGGCCGGCCTGTTCATCATCGCGGCGGGCGCGCCGGCGTTCCATCTCTTTCGCCGGCGCGCGCGGCTGCAGGAAAGTGACGGAAAGGCGCAGGAGTAGGGAATGTCCCGATTGCACAGCACGACGGTGCTCGCGGTTCGCCACCGGGACCGGGCGGTCCTGGCCGGCGACGGACAGGTCACGCTCGGGGACACGGTGGTCAAGGAGACCGCGCGCAAGATCCGGCGCCTGTACAACGGAAAGATCCTGGCGGGGTTCGCCGGTTCGTCCGCCGACTCGTTCGCCCTGTTCGCGCGGTTCGAGTCGAAGCTCGAGCAGTACCGCGGGAACCTCGAGCGGTCCGCGGTCGAGCTCGCGAAGGACTGGCGCACCGACCGGATCCTGCGCCGTCTCGAAGCGATGCTGCTGATGGTCGATGCGTCGGCGACCTTTCTGCTGTCGGGCGCCGGCGACCTGATAGAGCCCGACGGCGGCATCGTGGCGATCGGCTCCGGCGGCGGCTACGCCGCGGCGGCGGCGAAGGCGCTCGCGCGGCATTCCGACCTCGACGCGCGCGCCATCGCCGAGGAGGCGATGGGGATCGCGGCCGGCATTTGCATTTACACGAACGCCAGTGTCACGATCGAAGAGTTGTAGTGCCGATCTACCTTCCCGAATCGACCGCGACGAGCGCCGACGCGCTGACCCCGAGACAGATCGTGGCCGAGCTCGACAAGTACGTGGTGGGGCAGACCCGCGCCAAGCGGGCCGTCGCCGTGGCGCTGCGGAACCGGATGCGGCGCCAGAAGCTGCCGCCCGAGCTGGCCGAGGAGGTCGCGCCGAAGAACATCCTGATGATCGGGCCGACCGGCGTGGGGAAGACGGAGATCGCCCGCCGGCTGGCGCGGCTGGCGCAGTCGCCGTTCATCAAGGTCGAGGCGTCGAAATTCACGGAGGTCGGCTACGTCGGGCGCGACGTCGAGTCGATGGTCCGGGACCTGGTGGGGCTCGCCGTCGACATGGTCCGCGAGCAGCGGCTGGTCGAGGTGCGCGAGAAGGCGCGCGACAATGCCGAGGAGCGCCTGCTGGACCTGCTCCTGCCGCCGCCGCCGCCGCCGCGTCCGGCGCCGCCGGCCGACACGCCGCCGGACCCGGACGCCGCCGCCCGCGCCCGGCGCACGCGGGAGAAACTGCGGCAGCAGTTGCGCGCCGGCCGCCTCGACGCGCGCGCGGTCGAGCTGGAGGTCCGGGAACGGTCGTTTCCCTCCTTCGAGGTGATCACCGGATCGTCGATCGAGGAGATCGACGTCAACGTGAAGGAGATGCTGCCGAACATCTTCCAGGGGCGGCCCCGCAAGCGCCGCATGAAGATGCAGGAGGCGCTGCGGCATCTGACCCAGGAAGAGGAGCAGAAGCTCGTCGACATGGAGAGCGTGAGCCGGTCCGCGGTCGAGCGCGTCGAGCAGGCCGGCATCATCTTCATCGACGAGATCGACAAGATCGCCGGCCGCGAAGGGGTGCAGGGGCCGGACGTCAGCCGCGAGGGGGTGCAGCGCGACATCCTGCCGATCGTGGAAGGCACGACCGTCAACACGAAGCACGGCATGGTGCGGACCGACCACATCCTGTTCATCGCCGCCGGGGCGTTCCACATGGCGAAGCCGTCCGACCTGATTCCCGAGCTGCAGGGACGGTTCCCGATCCGGGTGGAGCTGGAGGCGCTGGGCACCGACGAGTTCGTGCGGATCCTGACCGAGCCGAAAGGCGCGCTGGTCACCCAGTACACCGCGCTGCTCGCCACCGAAGGCCTCGACCTGACGTTCGAGCGCAAGGCCGTCCGGCGGATCGCCGAGATCGCGACGCAGGTCAACGAGCGGACCGAGAACATCGGCGCCCGGCGGCTGCACACCGTCATGGAGAAGCTGCTCGACGAGGTGTCGTTCGACGCCCCGGACATGGCGGAGCGGCAGGTGGCGATAGACGGCGCCTACGTCGACCGGATGCTCGTCGACATCGTGAAGAACGAGGACCTGTCCCGATACGTCCTGTGACCCGCCCCCGAGCCGCCGCGCTGTCCGTCCTCTTCTGCGCCGCTGTCGCGCCGGCGTGCGGGATGCGGGGAGATCCGCTGCCGCCGCAGGTCATCGCCCCCGGCCGGCCCGGCCGGCTGACCGCGGAGCGGTTCGGGCAGCAGGTCTACGTGCGGCTTACGGTCCCGCGCAACAACCGCGACGGCGCGAGGCCAGCCGACGTCGACCGGATCGAGATCTACGCGTTGACGGCGCCGGCCGCCGACGGCCGGCCGGAGATGCCGATCGACGAGTGGATCGACGCCGCGGCGCTCGTCGCGACGCTCCCCGTGGCCGCGCCGGAGGCGGACGGGGACGACGCGGACGGCCGCGGCGCCGCCGCGCCGCCCGCGGACGGCCCGATCTACGCCCAGGGCGATCGGGTCACCGTGGTCGAGCAGTTGACGCCCGGCGTCATGCAGCCCGCGCCGGTTGACGGCGTCGATCGGGACGGGAGGGGGGCCGCCGCCGTCGGCCCGCTCGCCGGCGCGCCGCCGCCGCGGCCGCCGCAGCGCACCTACGTGGCGCTGGCCGTCTCGAGCCGCGGCCGGGCAAGCCGTCCGTCGAGGCGGGAGTCGGCGCCGATGGGACCGGCGCCCGATCCGCCGGGAGCGCCGTCGGTGACGTACGACGAAGGGCGGATCGCGTTCGAGTGGCCGCCCCCGGCCGCCGCGCGCGGGGCGGTCCAGCAGGCGGCGCGCGGTCGGACGCTGCCGTCGGAGCCTGTTCCGCCGCCGCCGCCGCCGTTGCGGTACCAGGTCTACGACGTCACCGATCCGCCGCCGGACGGCGCTCCCCGGGTTCCGGATCCGCTGCATCGCTCGCCGCGCCGACGGACGTCGTACGTCAACCGGAACGTGACGTTCGGCGTCGAGCGCTGCTTCGCCGTGCGCGCCGTCGCTGCGATCGGGGATCTCGACGTGCGCAGCGAGCCGTCCGCGAGCACCTGCGTGGAGTTCGTCGACACGTTCCCCCCGGCGGCGCCCGCCGGCCTCGTCGCGGTGGCCGGCGGCGGCGGCGTCAGCCTGGCCTGGACCGCGGGCGAAGAGGACGACGTGGCCGGGTACCGGGTCCTGCGCGGACGCGGTCCCGATCCCGATGCGCCGCTCGACCTGCTGACCGCCGAGCCGATTGCGGCGACGACGTACCGCGACGCGGCGGTGGAGGCGGGGGTGAGTTACGTCTACGCGGTGCAGGCGGTCGACGACGCCGAGCCGCCCAACGTCGGCCCGCCGTCGGAGCGGGTGGTGGAGCAGGCGCGATGAACGATGCGCCGCGCGTCGTCCACCGGGTGGAGCATGCCGGCCGGCGCACGCACGCCGTCAGCGTCGAAGGCCGCTGGCGCCTGATCGAGGGCGGCCTGTTCGGTTCGCATATCCCCGGCCCGACGGTCGACCCGGCGGAGCTCCGGCTCCTTCCGCCGGTGGAGCCGTCGAAGATCGTGGCGGTCGGGCTGAACTACCGCGACCACGCCCGGGAGATGCGCAAGCCGCTGCCCGCCCGGCCGCTCATCTTCCTGAAGCCGTCGACCGCCGTCGTGGGGCCGGACGACGCCATCGTGCTGCCCGCCGGCGTCGGCCGGGTCGATTACGAGGCGGAGATCGGCGTGGTGATCGGCCGCCGGGCGCGCCGCGTCGCCGCCGCCGACGCGGCGGACCATATACTCGGTCTGACCTGCGTGAACGACGTCACCGCCCGGGAGCTGCAGACGCTCGACGTGCAGTACACCCGGGCGAAGGGGTTCGACACGTTCGCCCCGATCGGTCCCGGCGTCGCCGTCGGCCTCGACTGGCGCGAGCTGGACGTCGAAGCGTGGCTCAACGGCGAGCGCCGCCAGGCGTCGAACACGCGCGAGCTGATCTTCGACGTCGAGCGTCTGGTCGAGTGCGTCTCGGCGGTCATGACGCTCCTGCCCGGCGACGTGATCTCGACCGGCACGCCGGCGGGGGTCGGGCCGTTGCGGCGCGGGGACCGGATCGTGGTGAAGGCGCCGGGGATCGGCGAGCTGGCGAATCGGGTCGTCGCGGAGGAGCCGGCGTGAGGAGGTTCGAGAGGTGAAGCTGTTCGTTGACACGGCGCACGTTCCGGACGTCGAAAGGCTGCTCCCGCTCGGCATCGTGGACGGGGTCACCACCAACCCGTCGCTGCTGGCCAGGGAGGCGGGAGATCCGGACGACGTGCTCAGGACGATCTGCGGGCTGGTCCGCGGCCCGGTGAGCGCGGAGGTCGTCTCGACCGGCGTCGAGGAGATGGTGCGCGAAGGGCGCCGGCTGGCCGCGCTGGACGAGCACGTCGTGGTCAAGACGCCGTTCGGCCGTGAAGGGATCGCCGCCTGCCGGCAGTTGACGGACGCCGGCGTCCGCGTCAACGTGACGCTCGTCTTCTCGCCCGCGCAGGCGCTGTTGGCCGCCAAGGTCGGCGCCGCGTACGTCAGTCCGTTCGTCGGCCGGCTCGACGACGTCGCCACGCCCGGCATGGACCTCGTGCGGCGGATCGTGGAGATATACGAGACGTACGAGTTCGCCACCGAGGTGCTGGCGGCGAGCATGCGGGGTCCGATGCACGTCGTGGAGGCGGCGGCGGCGGGCGCCGACGTCTGCACCTGTCCGGCGAAGGTGATCGACGCGCTGTTCGCGCATCCGCTGACCGACGTCGGGCTGAAGAAGTTCCTGGCCGACTGGGAGCGCGCGCAGGAGGCGAAGCGGTAGCGGCGGGCGCGAGGACGGATGGACACGCGAGAGGTTCTCGAGCAGTACGAGCGCCGGGCGGAGGCGGGCGGCGGCGAGGCGCGCCGGGAGCGGCAGCACGCCGCCGGGAAGCTGACCGCCCGCGAGAGGATCGACCTGTTCTTCGACCCCGGCAGCTTCCGGGAGATCGACAAGCTGATCACCCACCGCTGCCGGGACTTCGGCATGGAGGAGGAGCTGATCCCCGGCGACGGCGTCGTCGCGGGCCACGGGCGGGTGGACGGCCGGCTCGTCTACGCGTTCGCCCAGGACTTCACCGTCTTCGGCGGGTCGCTCTCCGAGACGAACGCGGCGAAGATCGTCAAGATCATGGACCTCGCGGTGCGCAACGGCGCGCCGGTCGTCGGGCTGAACGACTCCGGCGGCGCGCGGATCCAGGAAGGCGTGCTGTCGCTGGCCGGCTACGCCGACATCTTCCTGCGCAACACCCTCGCCTCGGGCGTCGTTCCGCAGATCTCGGCCATCATGGGGCCGTGCGCCGGCGGCGCCGTCTACTCGCCGGCGATCACCGACTTCAACGTGATGGTGCGCGAGACGAGCTGCATGTTCGTCACCGGCCCGGACGTGATCCGGACGGTGACCCACGAGGAGGTGTCGAAGGAGGAGCTCGGCGGCGCGATGACCCACAACGAGCGGAGCGGCGTGGCGCACTTCGCCGTCGAGGACGACCGCGAGTGCCTCGCGCTGATCCGGACGCTGCTCGGCTACCTGCCGAGCAACAACCTCGACGACCCGCCGCGCGTCGAGTCGGCCGACCCGGTCGATCGGGAGGACGATCGGCTCGACGCGCTGATCCCGGAGGCGCCGAACCAGCCGTACGACATGCTTGATCTGATCCACGCCGTGGCCGACGACGGCGAATTCCTGGAGGCGCACCAGCATTTCGCGCGCAACATCGTGGTCGGGTTCGCGCGGCTCGGGGGGCGGTCGGTCGGCGTGGTCGCGAACCAGCCGGCCCGGCTCGCCGGCACGCTCGACATCGACGCCTCGGTGAAGGGCGCCCGCTTCGTCCGGTTCTGCGACGCCTTCAACATCCCGCTGGTGACGTTCGAGGACGTGCCGGGGTTCCTGCCCGGCGCGCAGCAGGAGTACGGCGGCATCATCCGGCACGGCGCCAAGCTGCTGTTCGCCTTCGCCGAGGCGACCGTCCCGAAGGTGACGGTGATCACCCGCAAGGCGTACGGCGGGGCGTACTGCGTCATGGCGAGCAAGCATCTCCGGACCGATCTCAACCTGGCGTGGCCGACGGCGGAGATCGCGGTGATGGGGCCGGAAGGCGCGGTCAACGTCCTGTACCGGCGGGAGCTGGAGACGGCGTCCGACCCGGCCGCGCAGCGGGCGCGCCGCGTGCAGGAGTTCCGGGAGAAGCTGGCCAACCCGTTCGTCGCCGCGGCGCGCGGGTTCATCGACGAGGTGATCGAGCCCCGGACGACCCGCCCGCGGCTGATCGACGCCCTCCGCAGCCTCGAAGGGAAGCGCGACCGGAACCCGCCGAAGAAGCACGGGAACATCCCGTTGTGACCCGCAGGGAGCGCGCGTGAAGGTCCTGATCGCCAACCGGGGGGAGATCGCCGTCCGGATCATGCGCGCCTGCCGCGACCTGGGCGTTTCGACGGTCGCCGTCTACTCGCCGAGCGACCGGCTGGCGCCGCACGTCCGGTACGCCGGCGAGGCGGTCGGGCTGGGCGCCGACCGGCCCGGCGAGAGCTATCTGGACGTCGGCAAGCTGATCGCCGCGGCGCGCCGCACCGGCGCGGACACCGTGCATCCGGGCTACGGCTTCCTCGCCGAGAACGCGGAGTTCGCGCGCGCGTGTCGCGCCGCGGGCCTCCGGTTCGTCGGACCGCCGGCCGACGTGATCGCGCTGATGGGCGGGAAGACGGCGTCCCGCCGGGCCGCGCAGCAGGCCGGCGTGCCGGTCGTGCCGGGCACGGACGGCCCGCTGCCGGACGGGGCGTCCGACGACGCGGTCCGCGCCGCGGGGTCGGAGGTCGGCTATCCGCTGTTCGTCAAGGCGGTCGCCGGCGGCGGCGGCAAGGGGATGCGGCTCGTGCGCGCGCCGGACGCCCTGACCGGCGCCGTCCGGACGGCGCAGTCGGAGGCGCGATCGGCGTTCGGCGACTCCGCCGTCTACTTCGAGCGGGCCGTGACGGGGGCGCGGCACGTCGAGGTCCAGCTTCTCGGCGACGACGACGGCCTGGTCGTCCCGTTCGTCGAGCGCGAGTGCTCCATCCAGCGGCGGCACCAGAAGGTGATCGAGGAGACGCCGTCGCCGGCGGTCGACGCCGACACTCGGCAGGCGCTTACGGAGGCGGCGGCGGCGCTCGCGCGCAGCGTGGGGTACGTCAACGCCGGCACCGTCGAGTTCCTGCTCGACGAGACGGGACGGTTCTACTTCCTCGAGATGAACACCCGGCTGCAAGTCGAGCATCCGGTGACCGAAATGGTGACCGGAGTCGACCTGGTCGTCTGGCAGCTTCGGATCGCCCGGGGCGAGCGGCTCGCGCTCGACCCGGACGGCATGCCGGCGCCCCGCGGCCACGCGATCGAGTGCCGGGTCTATGCCGAGGACCCGGAGGCCGGCTTCCTGCCGTGTCCGGGGCGGATCACGAGCCTGCGGACGCCGGCCGGACCGGGCGTGCGGGACGACAGCGGCGTGGCGCCCGGATACGAGGCGCCGCTCCACTACGACTCGATGCTGTCGAAGCTGGTGACGTGGGGCGAGACGCGCGCGCAGGCGATCGAGCGAATGGACCGCGCGCTGACCGAGTACGACGTCGGCGGCGTCCGGACCACGATCCCGTTCTTTCGGTGGATCCTGCGCCACCCGGACTTCGCGGCCGGCCGCATGGACACCGGCTTCCTCGACCGGACGCTCGCCGAGCGCCCGCCGGAGCCGTTCCTCCCCGCGCCGGCCGACGCCGAGGAGGTCGCCCTGCTCGCGGCGGCGGTGCGGGCGTTCACGCGCGCCGCGGCCGGCCGTCCGGACGGCGGCGGCGCGGGCGAAGCGCCGTCCGCGTGGCGGCGCGCGGCCCGTCTCGGCGGACTGCGGGGCTAGCACGGGGCCGATGTCTGCGGTTACCATCGACGTCGAGATCGACGGACGGCGCCGCCGCGTGACGGTGGAGCGGGCGGGGCCGGACCCGGCCCGTTTCCGCATCTCGTGGGACGGCGTGACGCGCGTCGTCGACGCCTGCGCGATCGATCCGGAGACGCTCTCGCTGGTGGTGGTCGAGGGCGGGGCCGGGAGCCACCAGGTCCGGTGCGCCGACGCCGGCGAGGACGGCGCCCTCGACCTGCACGTCGGCGGCGCGGTGGTGCGGGCGCGGGTGGGCGGCGACCGCGCGCGGCTGACCCGGCGCGCCGCCCGCGGCGCGGCCGGCGCCGGCGGCCGGCGCGTCTCGGCGCCGATGCCGGGAAAGGTCGTGCGGCTCCTCGTCGGACCGGGCGACGAGGTCGCGGCGCGCCAGGGCGTCGTCGTGGTCGAAGCGATGAAGATGGAGAACGAGCTGGCGGCCCCCCGCGCGGGGCGGGTCGCCCGGATCGCGGTGGCGGAGGGCGACTCGGTCGAGGCCGGGAAGGTGCTGGTCGAGATCGAGTAGGGCCGGTTGCGATGACTGACGAACCGAAGCCGCCGCCGGGCGGAGACGGCCCGGACGCGGCTCCGACTCCGGACGGGACCCCCGCTCCGGACCGCGCCGGGCGGCGGCGGGCGCCCCCGGCGCTGAGGCGGCGCGTCCGCCGCGCGGTCATCGCCGGGTTCGCGCTGGCCGCCGCCGCCGTCGTGTCGTTCGTCTCGATCGATCTCGGACCGATCGTCCGCGCCCAGGCCGAGCGGGCGGCGTCGGCCCGCATCGGACGTCCGGTGCGCCTCGGGCGGCTGAGCACGTACCTCGTGCCCGGCCGGTTCCTCGTCGAGGACCTGCTGATCGAAGGCCTGTCGCCGGACGACGAGCCGTTCATGACCGCGGAGCGGATCGTCGTCACCACCTCCTGGATCGCCCTGTTGCGGGGCGAGGTCCTGGTGGACGGGGCCGAGATGGCCGGCTGGCGGATGCTGGTCGAGAGCTTCCCGGACGGCCGCCACAGCTTCCCCCGGTTCGCCGCGAGAAGGCCCGGCGCCGCGTCCGCCGGTCCGCAGGCCGAGGCCGGGCCGCCGGAGGAGCCGGGCCGGCGGTACGTCGTGACCACGCTGCAGCGGATGGTCGCGCGCGAGGGCGAGTTCGTCTACCGGGATCACGGCGCGCCGTGGAGCGTCACGGCGCGCAACGTCCGCCTGACGATCGGCAAGGACGACGGGTACGGCGGCGAGGCGTCGTTCACCGGCGGCGCGGTGCGCATCGGGTCGTTCGCCCCGATGACCGCGGCGCTGGACGCCGAGTACCGGCTCGACGGCGGATTCGTGAACCTGACCCGGGTCGACCTGACGATGGACGGGTTCGCCTCCCGGCTGACCGGCGAGGTCGATCTGCTCGACTGGCCCGAGCAGACGTACCGGATCGTCGAATCGAGCATCGATCTCCCGCCGATGAAGGACGTCTTCTTCGCGGACGACGACTTCACGGCGACGGGCGAGGCGTCGTTCACCGGCGCGTGGCGCATCTTCGCCGGCGGGCGCGAGCTGACCGGGAGGTTCCACAGCCCGGACGCGGCGATTGACGGCGTGCGGTTTCCGGACGTCGAAGGGGCGCTCGTCTGGACCCGGGATCGGTTCGAGGTGACGGACGGCAGGTCGGGCTTCTACGGCGGCGCGCTCGACTTCGAGTACTCGATGCAGCCGCTCGGCGGCGAGGCGCCCGGCGTCGCGACGCTCGCCGCCGCCTACCGGGACGTCGAGATCGCGCAGCTGATCGACGAGTTCGAGGTCGCGGGCGCCCGGCCGCTCGGCCGGGCCAGCGGGCGCAACGTCGTGCGCTGGCCGATAGGCCGGTTCGCGGACCGCACCGGCGGCGGACGGCTTTCGCTGGCTCCGGTTTCCGATCAGCCGCTGATGAGCCGCCGGGCGCCGCCGTCCGGGCCGGCGGATCCGGACTCGTACGCCGCGGTCCCGTTCGACGCGGCGGCCGGCCCCTGGTCGTTTCCGCTGGGCGGCGCGATCGCCTATGCGATCACCCCGGAGACGATCGAGATCGCGCCGAGCCGGCTCGCCACCCCGTGCACCGAGGTCGAGTTCCACGGCCGGACGGCGTACGGCGGCGAGTCGCGCATCCCGTTCCGCGTCGCCAGCGTCGACTGGCAGGAGAGCGACCGCCTGCTGGCGTCGATGATGACCGCCTTCGGCGCGCCGACCGGCGAGATCGCGGTCGCCGGCCGCGGGCGGCTCGACGGCGTGATGCGCGGCGCGTTCGCGTCGCCGCGGATCGACGCCGGTTTCGAGGGGGAGGATATCCGGGCGTGGAACGTGGCGTGGGGCGCCGGCCGCGGCGCGATCACCGTCGAGGACTCGTACCTCGACGTCGCCGGCGGGGAGTTCCGCCGCGGCGCCGCCGCGTTGCGGGTCGACGGCCGCTTCGCGCTCCGGGGCCGGCGCGCCGACGACGAGATCGACGCGCGCTTCGACCTTGAATCGTTCCCGGCCGAGCGGGTGCGGCAAGCGTTCGGGCTGCGGGGCTACGACGTCAACGGACCGCTGACGGGCGAGATACGGCTCTTCGGCCGGTACCGGCAGCCGTACGGCGTGGGGCGCTTGGCGCTGGCCGCGCCGGTCGCCTACGGCGAGTCGTTCGAGTCGGCCGCCGCCGGACTGCGGTTCGAAGGGACCGGCGTGCGGGTCGAAGGGTTGGAGGTCCGCAAGGGGGGCGGGACGGTGACCGGCGCCGCGTTCGTCGGGTGGGACGGCACGTACTCGTTCAACGCCGGCGGGCGCGGCGTCGCGGTGGCGTCGATCGACGCCGCCCGCGTCGATCGCGCGCCGCTCGGCGGCCGGCTGCGGTTCACCGCGGAGGGGAGCGGGGAGTTCGCCGATCCCCGGTACGAGGTGCGCGGCTCGGTGCAGGACCTGACGATGGACGGCGAGGAGGTCGGCCAGGTGTCCGGCCGGGTCGACGTGCGCGCCGGCGTCATGGGGCTGGAGGCGGAGGCGGCCTCGGCGCGGGGCGCGGTGTCCGGCTCCGGGCGCGTCGATCTGGCGACCACCCGCTCGGAGCTGCTGCTGCGGTTCACCGACACCGCGCTCGATCCGTACGTCCGCGCGTTCCGGCCCGATCTGTCGAACCGGTTCGCGGCCGAGGTCAGCGGCGCCCTGGAGGTGCTGGGGCCGCTGCGGGACGTCACGAAGCTGCGCGTCGCGTCGACCGTCGAGCAGCTCCGGCTCGAGATGTACGGCTACGCCGTCCGCAACGACGGGCCGGTGCGGCTGGCGCTCGACGGCAGCGTGGTTAGCGTCGAGCGGATGCGGCTGATCGGCGACGGCGCGGCGATGGAGCTGGCCGGGAGGATCGGCTGGGGCGGCGGGGGGATCGCGATCGAAGCGACCGGCGACGCCGGCCTCGCGTTCCTCGAGCAGCTGCTGCCCGACGTCCGCGGCTCCGGCCGCGCCCGGCTGAAGGTGGGCGTCGGCGGCACGTTGCGGCGGCCGCTCGTCACCGGCGAGGCGGTGGTGGACGGCGGCCGCATCCGTCACCTGTCGTTCCCGCACGGGATCGAGAATCTCGGCGGCCGGATCGTGTTCGAGCCGGACGGCCTCCGGTTCGACGGCCTGACGGGCGAGCTCGGAGGCGGCCGCGTCCGGTTCGGCGGGCGCGTCGGCCTGCAGGGGTACTCGGTCGGGGCGCTGAACGTCACCGCCGGCGGCGAGGGGATGCGGCTCCGATTCCCCGAGGGGGCGCGTTCGCTGGTCGATGCGGAGCTGGCGCTCGGCGGCGACGTCGATGCTCCCGTGCTGTCCGGGATCGTGAACGTGCGCGACGCGGAGCTGCTGGATCTGGTGGAGCCGGGCGCCGGCCTGTTCGACTTCGGCTCGGACGCCGCGCCGGCGGCGCCGGACCCGGCCGCATCGGCGTTTCCGCTCCGCCTGGATGTGCGGATCAGCGCGCCGTCGAGCCTGCGCGTCAGCAGCGGCGCCGCCCGCGTGGTGTCGAGCGCCGACCTCACCCTCGGCGGCGCCTGGGCGCAGCCGGTGCTGTTCGGAAACGCCGAGATCGAACGGGGCGAGGTGTTCTTCGAGGGCAACCGCTACCGGGTGACGCGGGGAAGCGTCGGGTTCACGAGTCCGACGAAGATAGAGCCGTTCTTCGACGTCGAGGCGGAGACCGACGTGCGGACGCCGGGCCAGACCTACCGCGTCACCCTGGGCCTGGTCGGCACGGCGGAGCGGCTCGCGTTCGAGCTCTCGTCCGATCCGCCGCTGCCCGAGTTCGAGATCATGTCGCTGCTGCTCGGCAACATCCGGGATCCGCAGGCGGCCGAGCTGCGGACGCTCCGGGCGCAGGACGCGTCGAGACAGGAGCTGTTCCAGGCCGGCGCGGCCCGGCTCCTGACCAACCCGCTCTCGTCCGGCGTGGGGCGGGTGGTCGAGGAGTCGTTCGGCGTCGACACGTTCCAGATCACGCCGTCGCTCGCCGATCCGTCCGCGCAGCAGTCGGCGCAGCTCCTGCCCACCGCCCGCCTGCTGATCGGCAAGCGGATATCGGACCGGGCGCACGTGACGCTGTCCCGGACGCTGACCGGCGCCAACCAGGACGTCATCGTCGTGCTCGAGTACGACCAGAACGACCGCCTGTCGTGGATCCTCTCCCAGAACGAGGACCGCACCTACGCGCTCGACTTCCGCGTGAGACACGCGTTCTGATGCCGGCGGCCCGGCGCGCCCTCCTGCTGAGCCTGCTTGCCGCGTCCGGGTCCGGCGCGCCGGCGCTCGGCGCGGAGGTCGCGGACTTCGTCGGCCGGCCGGTCGTGGCGGTCGAGCTGCGCAGCGACGGGCTCCCGCTCCGCGGCGACGCCGCGCGCGAGCTGATCGAGACCCGGGTCGGCGCGCCGCTGTCGATGCGGCAGGTCCGGGAGAGCATGACCCACCTGTTCAGCCTCGGCCGGTTCGCGGGCGTCGAGGTCGAGGGGAGCCTGCGGGACGGCGGCGTGGCGCTGCGCTACGCGCTGACGCCGCTGCGGCTCGTCGAGCGGGTGGAGGTCGCCGGCCGTCCGGTCGTTTCCGCCGGCAGCGTCCGCCGCGCCGTCCGCGACGCGCACGGTCCGTCGTTTCGGGTCGATCAGGCGGCGGCGGCGGCGGAGACCGTGCGCCGCTTCTATCGGGAGCGCGGGTTCCTGCGGGCCGGCGTGCGGGCGCGCGTGGAAGGCCGGGGCGCCGGCCGGACCCTGCGCCTGGAGGTGCAGGCGGGAGCGCGGGCGCGGATCGACCGGCTGGTCGTGCGCGGCGTCTCGGCGACGATGTATCCCCTGGTCCTCGCGCGGCTCGGCCTCGCCGCGGGCGCGCCCTACGACGGCGTGGAGATCGATCGCCGGCTGCGCGACTACGAGCGGGAGCTGCGCCGCCGCCGCTACTACGAAGTCGACGCCAGCCACGAGATGGAGGTCGTCGGCGACGGCGCCCGCGTCCGCGTCACCCTGAACGTGCGGCACGGCCGGCGGATCACGGTCGCGCTGGCGGGGGACGCGGCGCCGGGGGTGGACCTCGCGTTGCTGGCGCCGATCGAGCGCGAGGGCTCCGTGGACGAAGACCTGCTCGAAGACGTCGATCGCCGGATCGCGGAGGCGCTGCGCGGCCGCGGCTACCGCGACGCGGCGGTGACCCACGCGCGCGAGGTCTCCGGCGACGAGTTGTCGATCGTCTTCACGATCGAGCGCGGGCGGCTGTACGAGGTCGACCGCCTCGTGTTCTCCGGGCATGCCGAGGTGCGGCGGTCGACGCTCGCCGAGCTGGTCGGCGTCGAGCCGGGCGATCCGCTGGTGATGCGGGAGCTCGACGCCGGCGTCGGCCGGATCACGGAGCATTACCGGCGGATCGGCTACGCGGCGGTGCGGGTCGAGCCGCGCGTCGAAACGCTCGCGCCCGCCCGGCCTGACGGCGCGGGGCCGGTGCGGGTGGTCTGCGCGGTCGATGTCGTGGAAGGGACGCAGGCTATCGTGCGGTCGGTGGCCGTGGAAGGGAACGCGTCCCGCACCGGCGAGGAGTTGCGGGCGGTCCTTGCGGCGGCGCCCGGCGCCGCCTACGACGCGCGGCAGGCCGCCGCCGACCGCGACCGGGTCCTCGCCCTGTACCTCGATGCAGGCCACGAGCGCGCGGTCGTGACGGTCGCGCCGCGCTTCGACGACGGGCTGGCGGCGGTCGACCTGGTGTACCGGATCGACGAAGGGCCGCAGATCGTCGTCGAGCACGTGCTGATCGCAGGCAACGAGCAGATCGAATCGGCCGCCATCCTGCGGGAGATCGCGCTGGAGGAGGGGCGGCCGCTCGGGCGCGCCGCGGTCGCGGAGACGCGCCGGCGGCTCAACGCGCTCGGGTTGTTCCGGCGGATCGACGTCCGGGAGTTCAGTCACGGCGGCGGGAACCGGCGCGACGTCGTGATCGTGGTGGAGGAGGCGCCGGCGACCCGCCTCGGATACGGCGGCGGCCTCGAGCTGTCGGAGCGGCTCCGGCGGCGGACCGACCCGGTGCGGGGGACGAGCCAGGCGGCCGAGCGGATCGAGCTGGCGCCGCGCGGCTTCGTGCAGATCGGCCGCCGGAACCTGTGGGGCGGGAACCGGTCGGTCGACCTGTTCACGCGCGTGAGCGTGCGCCGCAAGAACGATCCGGTCGATCCCGAGGAAGCCGGGCAGGGCGGCGGCTTCGGCTTCAACGAGTACCGCGTCGTCGGCACGTACGCCGAACCGCGCGCGTTCGGCGCGGCGTGGGACCTGCTGGTGACCGGGTTCGTGGAGGAGGCGATCCGGCCCGGGTTCGACCTGTTCAGCCGCGGCGTCAACGCCGAGGTCCGGCGCCGGGCGACGCCGGCGCTCAGCGTCAGCGCCGCCTACGCGTGGGGCAAGAACGACACGTCGAACGTCCAGCTCGACCCCGAGGACGTGCCGCTCGTCGACCGGCTGTTCGAGAAGGTGCGCCTGTCGTCGTTCGAGGGGAGCGTCATCCGCGACACGCGCGACGACCCGGTCGATCCGGCCGGCGGCGAGACGTTCAGCTTCGACGCCAAGGTCGCCGCCCGCGCCATCGGCTCCGAGGTCGGGTTCGTCAAGACGTTCACGCAGGCGTTCGTCTATCGGAGGCTGCCGGGCGTGGGCCGCGTCGTGGTCGCCGCCGGCGCGCGCCTCGGCCTCGCGGCCGGATTCTCCCGTTTCGCCGCCCCGGCGGGCGGGCCGCAACGGCCGGCGCTGCCGATCAGCGAGCGGTTCTTCGCGGGCGGCGACGCGACCGTCCGCGGCTTCGCGTTCGACCGGCTCGGCATCCCGTTCGGAGAGCGCGGCGCGACGATAGACGCCGACGGCTTCCCGCACGGAGGAGATGCGGTCATCGTCCTGAACGGAGAGCTCCGCGTGCCGGTGACCCGCAATTTCGGGGTCGTCGGCTTTCTCGACGCCGGGAACGTGTACGATCGCGTGAGCAACCTCAGCCTGGGGCGCATCCGGGGCGGGGCCGGGTTCGGCGTACGGTACCGCTCCCCGGTCGGGCCGATCCGGGTCGACCTCGGGTTCAAGCTCGACCGCCAGGATCTCGGCAGCGGTCCGGACCGCGAGAGGGAAAGCCTCACCGCGCTTCACGTCAGCATCGGCCAGGCCTTCTAGGATTTTCAGAAGGCGCCTTCCGCCCGCTTCCGGCGGCTCTGGCGTGGCGTGCGTCGGATGCCGACGCCGACCCCGAACCGACCCCTGACCCGCCGTTGCTGGATGCGCTGACAGACCCGGAGAGCGGCGCTGAAAAGGGCGGCCCGGACGCCGCCGGCGGCGCTGCGGTCACGTGAGCGGCTCCAACGGCGGCCGTGGGCCGACCGGCGCACGGCCGCTTCGCGGAGCGGGGTCGCCCCGGAGCAGTTCGGAAAACGCCAATGAATCCGGGGGCGCGCGTCGATCTGCAGGATGGTCCGGACGTTGCCGCGGCGGGGTTTACGGAACGCCCGTTATTGGACCCAGGTTGGCAGTCCGGGCCTGACGTGCACGCCGGCGATGCACGACGTGACGATAACGGCGGCCGAGAGCCGGTGCTGGACGGCCGTGGTAGAGTCCGTTGGTCGGCGCCGCTGGTGATCCGGGTATGGCCATCGGTCCGGGTGCGGACGCGGTTGTGGGGCGAACGGGTCAAGCGTGAGCGCCGCAGGCGATGGGCTGCGCCGAGGGTGCAGTCCGTCGGGGCTGACCATCATGTCCTCCTACGAAAAGAGCCACGGTAAAACCACAAACGCCAATCCCAAAAAGCATCCTGCAATCACTGATCCGCCGACGGAAAACTTCGACACGGCCCGGAGCGCCGCCGCCTGTAGCGCGATGACCCATATGGAATAGCAGGCAGCTATGTTCTCGAACAGGATTTGCGCTGGAACCCGAAACTCCCTGGTGTCGGCCCGGCGCCACGCCTGCGCCTCCTGATCGGCGGCGCCCGCTTCAATCACCTCCAATAGCGCCCCTATTCCTGCATTCGCCGGAGGCAATACAGACTCCGGTGCTGGCTCCATCATGGCCCAGAATCCGACGCCGAACGCCACGAGCGGGACCTGCGTCCAGTACGCCAGTGCAGAGCATTCGACCAAGCGTCGGCCATTCCTCGCCGTCGAAAACAGTCGTTCGATACAGACGACCGTCCCGGCCTGTAATGCGAACAGGAAGGCGAACGCTCCGATTCCCACTACGCTGACCAGTATTGCGGCATCCGCTCGGAATCCGCCCAATGCGCGGGCCGTCGATACTACCCCCGCCATAGCCAGGAGCGCGCCGCAGCAGACCAGAGCGGCGAGGGGTGAAGCCCAACGCGGCGGCCCGGCTACTCGATCCTGAAAGAACAGTACAGGGCTTACCACCAGCATTACGGCGGTTGCCCCTATTGGTTCAGCCATCGATTTTATGCTCCGGGACTTGGCACGTCGTCCAACGGCATCGGTTCGTGGCGGCGTATCCATATCCAATTGCAGTCGTTGTCCCGTCGGTCGCGCACCGCGCCGCACCTTGCCCGCCGCGCACGCCTCATCCTCGCGTGCGCCGACGGTCAGCCCACGACGGATATCGCCCGGCGTCTGCATCTCTCGCCCACCATCGTCTGCAAGTGGCGCAACCGCTTTCTGCGCGACCGTGTCGACGGTCTTGTCGAAGTGGCAGGAGGGGGTCAAGCGCGATCCGGGCCTCGCCCTTGGGCTGCGTAGCCGACGTGCACGTCGGCGGGGACTGGGGTAATGGTGATCACTGAGGCGCGGAAACGAACGGCATCAGCGCCAGCGGCTCCTCCGGGCCAAGTTGCGCCGCCGGGACAGCACGTTTCCCCACCCCGCTTTGGACGGCGCAAGCGCCGCCCACACGGTCCACAGGCATCACTGCTGCTGATCGCGATCCACGTCGATCCGAACCGGACCAAAATAATTGCCGCCAAGCGGCCAAAGTAGTTGACGCTGAACAGACGCCTCTGGACAGTGCCACGTCGTGCCTCCTTGTCGAACCCGGTGTCTTTCTATCGCCCTGTCACGCCGAGCCTGTGAGCGTGTGTATAGATCGCGTTTGGCGTCCGGCTGATTTTGGCCGCGATCCCGCCGACTGGCGTCCCGATTGCGTAGCCCCTGCGCACGGCCTCATCGTCGGCCTCTGTCCACGGCCGCCGGGGGACACGGGGAACGTGCACGGCGGCTCGCTGCCGCATTGCCCGCGACCTGGCGAGTTTGGCCGCGCGGTATTCGGGGTCGGTCCGATACCGTTCGGTCTGCCGCGCGACGACCTGCTCCGTATGCCGGATGCTGCGGCAGGGGGCGCACCATCGGCGTAGCGGGTGCGCCCCTGCTAGCGATTCGCCGCATCCGGTACAGTGGTGGACAATCATCCCTGGCGCTGATCTGATGCGATGAACCGCAAGCCGCTGTCGATCCATTTGCGCCTCGCGACACTGCCTGTCGCATCAACGCATGGCCGGCCATCGCCTATGACCATTTCCACCAGTGTGGGGTAGGTAACTTTGTATCCGCGCCTGGTGTAGTATTTTGCGCGGATATCGGTTACAAGCATCGATGTTACTGTAACGACAGTGAGACCGATAGCTCCTATGGCGACAAGTACCCCGATCGTACCCATTGGGTTCCTCCTTTACATCGACCACGGAAGCGCTACAAACGACATCCCTAGAAATAACCCGGCTGCCCATGCGCCGCCGACTGAGAATTTCGACACGGCCCGGAGCGCCGCCGCCTGAAGCGCGACTACCCATAGGGACCAGTATGAAGCGATTAAATGGAACAGGTCGGCCTCAGGCGTCGTCGTGTGGGTGTCGGCCGCATTGAAAAGCTCCTCAGCTATTGTAACTATTCCGGCACTGGCTGTCAACACAGGGGCACCCGATTCAGCAATCACAGCCCAGAACCAAATACCGGCCGCCGCAATCGGGACCTGCGTCCAGTACGCCATCGCCGAGCATTCTACCAAGTATCGGCCATTTCTGGCCGACGAGAACAGCCGTTCGATACAGACGACCGCTCCGGTCTGAAGCGCAAACAAAAACGCAAAGGCCACGATCGCCAGCCCGCTTGTAAGCAATATGACGTCCGATCTGAATTCGCCCAATAGTCGAGCCGATGATATAGCTCCAGCAAGGGCCAACATCGAGCAGTAACAGGCTAGAGCGGTGACTGGAGAAAACCATCGTGTTGCTGTACGGTCCTGGTAGAATTGGATCGGACTAACTAGAAGTTTCACGACGGCCTTGCCGATAGGCTCACTCATTTGTCTTTCACCTGGCATGTTGCCCCGAACAGGCGGTATCGGTTCGAGGCGACGTATCGGTAGCCAATGTCCAATAGGCGGCGCGGAAGTATGCGAAGGAGTCCAAACGCCCGCCACGGCCAGCTAAGGCTTTGGACGATATATAGGATTGCGGCTGAGCGTTCAAGCAACTGCGAACCCCGAATGACATATATTGTGTCCATGTCGATGTTGTTGCGGCCGTAAATAGAAAGCGCCCGCTGGCTGTCTTGGCTTTGCAGGGGGATAATACGCCCGAAGGCGTCGGCGCTGTATCGGTTCGCATTAGAAAAGGCGACGAACCGGCTGCAAAGCCCGCATACGCCATCGTAGAGGATTGTTGCCCGTTCCGGCGGGGGGGCAAAAGCTGCCCGTGCTCGCCGTGCAATGGCGGCGTATTCCCGATCGCTGATGAGGACGAAATAGATACTGAGTATCGCCCAGGAGAAAGCCACCAGACCCATAAATATCACAATTCCGGTGTGGAGGGCTACTCCGCCAGCCAGGGCCATATAGCGAGTTTCCCGGCGTAGTAACAAGAATGGGAAAGCAACCTCCAGTAGCATTGTCCCGTAGGTTCCTGCAACGACTAACGGCCCATTATGATATATGATCTCGCTGAATCCTGGCCATGTGTACCAATGGACTCTTAGAACATAGTAGATCGCTGTTCCGTTTTGCCATGTTTCGCCCATTGCTTTATACATCCCGGTCGAAAAATAGAGCATGCATAACTGGGTAACGATGGCTAGCATTGCTGTATTGTGAAGCATTACGAGCAAGCTATCATCACCTTTAGACTCAATCCGTTTTCCACTTAGGTCGGCAAACATCATGTAAAAAAGAACAAGTATGAGAATGTTGTCTCCGCCATCCAAGATGAAATTATTACGCTGATGGAGCGAAAAAGTAAACACATATGTTACGAAGGTGGTTAAACGTCCACCTACCCCTAGCACGAAAATTGTTGTTATTAGTATTCCGGTATGAAAGACGAGATCGAAGTACAACTCTGACGAATTCAGAGCATATAGAGTAAGCGTTGTTCCAACATCGTCCGAATTCAGTCCGCGCCCGCCCCATAGGTAGTGACGGTCTGAGTAGTTGGTCAGGTATTCGTACAGGATACATAGCCCGTAAGATGCGCGCAACAACCACGCGCCGGTAGCGAGATACTTGACGCGTAGGAAGCTCCGCATCTTACCTTATCTATTAGGAGCATGCCAGCCGAAGTCATAAACAAACGCCTGACCATCTTTGTCCGGCTTAGTCCGCTCCGAGTATCGCGGAAAAACAATATCTGTAATGCGTATGAAAACCTCGTCTATCTGTGCATTCCTCATTGCCTTTTCACACCCGTCCGCTGCCATATCTATCAGGATACGTTGAGATCGCTCGAATCCAATGCGAGCGATCTCAACGAGGTATTCGCAAAAAGGATGATCTTGATCCCGGTCCAGGCAAAACGAAGATACGTCGGGTTCACTGATCGGCATTCCTCCGCGCGTAACTGTCATGATGGCGTTTATTTGTATTCCTCCTATTGCCTTAGCCGTTGACAGTCGGTTTTCGTAATACCTGTCGAGGACTGCGTTCGTAACATCTATCCACTCACTCTCTATAGTTCCGCTCCTGCACTTGGTTACAAGAGAGTGGCTGGACGATACCGGATCAGGAGCAAAAAGGTGCCAATTCTGAGGGAATAGAGGATGAATCCATGCTTGTAGGTGTTGATACAACCTTAGCTTGACAGGATTTAGAGGCGTTAAGTAAATTGCTGTGACAGTAAAGTGAACAATAAAAGAAAGCGCCATTATCGCCATAATTCCGTACTGTGAAATCCGTATGGTTCGGCTACCCCGTAATGCGTTAAGAATGCGCATGAGCCTGGAGAGTCACACTGCCCCGGAAAGCGGACCACTTTCCGGGGCAGTGTGGGGTTTTCAGTAGCGATCGAAAATTGACTCGTCGAGCGTGCCGAAGGCCTCTCCGGCAGCCGCGAAGTCAATGGTTGACCCATCCCGGAGCCAGTCTGTGACCCAGTCGCTGAGGAGGTCACCGAGTCTCCAGGCGATGCGGCCGACGAAGGCAGCGGCCGCAACGAAGAGGAGCTTTGTGGGGGTCGCGACGTCTATCTCCGCCATGTCAGCGACCTGCACGTTGCTCATGCCTTGCAGGGGATCACCTCCCAGGTGGCCGCCTGGACCCGACTGACGACCTGACGCATGGCGCACAACATCTCTCGTTTTTCAATGGCACTACGGCGGCTGGTGCTATCTGCCGCTGCTCGCGTTCCTGACCTTCAACGACGAGACGGAGCAATACTGTGCGCGGCGGTGCTGCGGCCGGGCGATGCGGTGGTGACCGACGGGACCGTGAGCCTGCTGAAACGGCTGCTGCCGATGCTGCGGGCGGCGTTTCCGCAGACCCCGGTGCTCGTTCGTCTCGACGGAGGCTTTACGACCCCGGAGGTCTTCGATTTCCTGGAGGCCGAACCGGGACTCGACTACACGGTGGCGATGGGCAAGAACGCGATGTTGCTGCATTCGGGCATCATCCACGGCGCGGGGGTCGGCCCTGGGATCGGCCCGGCAGGACGTCTCACCTGGCCGACCCGGCGGCGCGGGGCCGGCCAGGTGGTCCTGGCGACGGCGCCGTGCTTCGACGACAGGTTCGAGGCGGTCGGCCTGATCCACCGGATCAACGAGGGGCCGGCTTCGCGTTCGACCGGCTCGGCATCCCGTTCGGAGAGCGCGGCGCGACGATAGACGCCGACGGCTTCCCGCACGGGGGAGATGCGGTCATCGTCCTGAACGGGGAGCTCCGCGTGCCGGTGACCCGCAATTTCGGGGTGGTCGGTTTTCTCGACGCCGGGAACGTGTACGATCGCGTGAGCAACCTCAGCCTGGGGCGCATCCGGGGCGGGGCCGGGTTCGGCGTGCGGTACCGCTCCCCGGTCGGGCCGATCCGGGTCGACCTCGGGTTCAAGCTCGACCGCCAGGATCTCGGCAGCGGTCCGGACCGCGAGAGGGAAAACCTCACCGCGCTTCACGTCAGCATCGGCCAGGCCTTCTAGGATTTTCAGAAGATGGGGGAAACCTTGATGCCGTCCATCGTCAAGCTGGCGGTCAGTCCGATCCAGTTCTACCAGGAGCGCGTAGCCGGTCCGCCGCGCTGGGCTTCCCCTGTCGCCGCGCTGGTCTGCTACGGTGCGCTGACGGCGATGGCGAGTTTGGTGTCGGCGGCCCGCGCATTGGGCGAATTTCGGACGGACGCCGGGGCGGTGGTCAGCGTGCTGGCGATCGGGGCGTTCGCGTTCCTGTTCGTGTTGCAGGCCGGGGTGGTCGTCTGTATCGAGCGGCTGTTCTCGTCGGCGAGAAATGGCCGACGCTTGGTGGAATGTTCGGCGCTGGCGTTCTGGACGCAGGTTCCGCTCGCGGCGTTCAGCGTCGGGTTCTGGGGCCTGATGGAGCCGGGGGAGCCTGTGCTGCCGGCGAATGCAGGCTTGATGGCGATAGCGGAGGAGCTGGCGGCCGCCCCTCTCCTGTCGTTGCCGGCGGTGCTCCTGTTCGAGGACTTGGCCACGTACTATTCCCTCTGGGTCGTCGCGCTTCAGGCGGCGGCGCTCCGGGCCGTGTCGAAGTTCTCCGTCGGCGGCGCGGCGGCGGCGGGATGCCTTCTCGGGCTGCTGTTCGTGGCGCTGCCGTGGGCGTTCCTGTAGTGCGTTTTCTGATGGTGGTCCGCCGTGGGCGAGCCTCGTCGGTGGAGCTCCGCGCGCCGGTGACCCGCAATTTCGGGGTCGTCGGTCTTCTCGACGCCGGGAGCGTGTACGATCGCGTGAGCAACCTCAACCTGGGGCGTATCCGGGGCGGGGCCGGGTTCGGCGTGCGGTAGCGCTCCCCGGCCGGGCCGATCCGGGCCGACCTCGGGTGCAAGCTCGACCGCCAGGATCTCGGCAGTGGTCCGGACCGCGAGAGGGAAAGCCTCACCGCGCTTCACGTCAGCATCGGCCAGGCCTTCCAGCAGGCCGGCCTGCCTTCGTTTTTCGGCGGCCCTGGGCGCCGCGTGCGCGGTCTGGCTCGGCGGCGCCGCCGGAGGGTCCGCCCAGACCGAGACGCTGGATCGGATTCTCGCCGTCGTCGCCGGACACGTGATCATGCAGTCGGACGTCCGGGCGTTCATCGACCTGGGGCTGGTGGACGTCGACGGGGAGGCCGACCCGGAGGAGGCGGCGCTCACCTACCTGATCGAGCGGCGCCTGGTGCTCGACGAGGTCGACCGGTACGTCGTCGCCGACCCGTCCGAGGCGGTCGTCGAGCAGCGCGTGGAGCGGGTCGCCGCCCGCTTCCGGTCGGCCGAGGCGTTCGCCGCCGCGCTCGACCGCGTGGGATACGCCGCCGCCGACCTGCGGCAGGCGGCGCGGGACGACGCGCGGCGCGACCGGTACGTCGACAGCCGGTTCGGCGCCGTCAGGCCCCCGACCGAGGACGAGCTCCGCGCGCATCACCGGGACCACGCGGGCGAGTTCACCGCCGCCGACGGCCGCCCGTTGCCGTTCGACGCCGTCCGCGCCCTGGCGCTCCGGCGCGTCACCGCCGAACGCCGGGCGGCGCGGACGGCCGACTGGGTGGCCGATCTGGTGCGCCGCGGGCAGGTGGTCCGCCTCTCCCCGGCGCCGCGTCCGCCGGGTTGACCTCGTGCGGCTGTTTACGAGTCGCGCGTCACCCGGCCGGCCCCGCGGCGGCGCCGGCGAGCACGATCAGGATCTCGCTCGCGTTGAACCCGGCGTGGCTGACCACCGAGGCCACGATGCTGCGCCGGACCAGGAACAGGGCGCCCCAGAGCGCGCCGAGCAGCGCCGTGACGACCGCCGCGTCCCACCCCTGGACGTAATGTCCGAGGCCGAAGACGACGCTGAAGACCGCCAGGCCCAGCCAGCCGCCGCCGAGGTGCTGCTCGAAGCGGCGCAGGATGAAGGCGCGCTGGACCTCCTCGCGCACGGCGCCCGCCACGATCGCCACGACGGCGAAGACGGCCGCGTCGAGCGGCGACCGGATGAGCGCCTCCATCGGGTTCTCGGCCACGTTGCGGAGCCAGGGCCAGAAGGCGTGGATCATCCGGAGGCCGGCCCACGCCGCCGCCAGGGCCAGCGGGACGGCGGCGGCCCCGAGGACCGCCTCCGGAAGATGCGGCCGCGCGCCGAGGAAGACCTTCGCCGGCTGCTCGCCGCGGCGTCGAAGGAAGAACGCGATCAGTCCGAAGAGCAGGAGGGTGTCGCCGATCGACAGCGCCACGACGTACGTCAGGCTGAGGTCGCCCGCGGCGCCGGTCGCCGCGACGCCGGCCGCCGCCAGCGCCGCCGCCAGGGTCAACTGCGTCGGGAAGCCGGAGCAGAGGAGCACTTCGGCCAGCGCGGCGGTCCGCGGGGAGTCGGACCGCGCCGCCGCCCGCGCGGCCGGGCCGGCCGCCGCCGGCTCCTCCGCGGCCGGCGGGGACGGCGCCGGGACGCCGCGTTCCGGCGGGATCATGCGGGGGACTCTATCACACCCGCCGCGGGCGCATTTCCGCGCGTTTCACTACATATAGCGTTTAACCTAAAACAGAAACACAACATCTGCGCCTTCTTCCTTGACAGCCGGCCGGGCAAGGCGCATAGTAGCCGTCTTGACGGCCACGCAGCCTCGGCGTGAGGCCTCGGCCGCCGGCAGGAGGAATTATCGTGCGGATTTTCACGCGCCACTACCGATCCGAAGACGTCCAACCGGAGCCGCAGCCGTCCCGGTTCGACGTTCCGGACGCCCCTGAGGACGTTCCGGACGCCCCTGAGCCGGACGCTCCCGCGTCATCCGACTTTGCGTCAGGCGACCCCGCCCCGGCCGACGTCGCGCCGGCCGACCCTGCGCCGGTTGAACCCATGCCGGTCGAACCCATGCCGGCCGACCCCGCGCCGATAGAACCCCCGCCGGTCGAACCTTCGGCATCCGACTCCGCGCCGCCCGATCCCGCGCCGGCCGACCCCATGCCGGCCGACCCCATGCCGGCCGACCCCATGCCGGTCGAACCCCCGCCGCTCGCCCCCTCGGCGCCCGACGTCGCGCCGGCCGATCCTGCGCCGGCCGCCCCTCCGCCGGCCGACCCCGCGCCGGGGCTGACGTTCCCCCGGTTCTTCAGTCGCGAGGGGATCGATCCGTTCGACGAGATCGACTGGGAGGAGCGGGCGGCGGTCATCGGGAACGAGAAGGGCGAAACCGTCTTCGAGCAGCGCGGCGTGGAGGTTCCGAAGGTCTGGTCGCAGCAGGCGACCAACATCGTCGTCTCCAAGTATTTCCGCGGCCAGTTGGACACGCCGGCGCGCGAGCGCAGCGTCCGGCAGCTCATCGGCCGGGTGGTCGACACGATCACCGACTGGGCCCGCAACGACCGGTACTTCGCCGGCGAGAGCGACCTGCAGGCGTTCAGCGACGACCTGAAGCACCTGCTCGTCAACCAGAAGGCGGCGTTCAACAGCCCGGTCTGGTTCAACTGCGGGTTCGAGGCGGCGCCGCAGTGCTCGGCCTGCTTCATCAACTCGGTCGACGACCGGATGGACTCGATCCTGACGCTGGCGAAGACCGAGGGGATGCTGTTCAAGTTCGGGTCCGGCGCCGGCACGAACCTCTCGCCGATCCGGTCGTCGCGCGAGCCGCTCGCCGGCGGCGGGACCGCGTCGGGCCCGGTCTCGTTCATGAAGGGGTACGACGCGTTCGCGGGCGTGATCAAGTCGGGCGGCAAGACGCGGCGCGCGGCCAAGATGGTGATCCTCAACGCCGATCATCCCGACATCGTCGAGTTCATCAACTGCAAGGTCGAAGAGGAGCGGAAGGCCTGGGCGCTGATCGACGCCGGCTACGACGGCTCGTTCACCGGACCGGCCTACGCGTCGGTCTTCTTCCAGAACTCGAACAACAGCGTCCGGGTCTCCGACGATTTCATGCGGGCGGCGCTCGACGGCGGCGAGTGGCGGACCCGCTCGGTCACCGACGGCCGCGTCATGGACACCTTCCTCGCCGACGACCTGCTGAAGATGATCGCCGAGGGCACGCACGTGTGCGGCGATCCGGGGATGCAGTTCGACACGACGATCAACGACTGGCACACCTGCCCGAACACCGCCCGCATCAACGCTTCGAATCCGTGCTCCGAGTACATGTTCCTCGACGACTCGGCCTGCAACCTGGCGTCGCTCAACCTGATGCGGTTCCTGCGGCCGTCCGGCGGCGAGTTCGACGTCCCGGCGTTCCGGGCGGCGGTCGACACGCTGATCACGGCGCAGGAGATCATCGTCGACAACGCCAGCTACCCGACCCCGGCCATCGGGCGGAACAGCCACGACTACCGGCCGCTCGGCCTGGGCTACGCCAACCTGGGCGCCCTGCTGATGTCGCGCGGCGTCCCGTACGACAGCGAGGCGGGGCGGAGCTGCGCAGCGGCCATCACGGCGCTGATGACGGGCGAGGCGTACGCGCAGTCGGCGCGGATCGCCAGGGATCACGGCGGCCCGTTCGCCGGCTATGCGAAGAACCGCGAGCCGTTCCTCCGCGTCATGCGCAAGCACCGGGCCGCGCTCGGGGACGTCGACGCGGACGCCGTGCCCGGCGACCTGCGCCAGGCGGCGGCCGACGCCTGGGACGACGCCGTGGCGATCGGCGAGGCGCACGGCTACCGGAACGCGCAGGCCACGGTGCTCGCGCCGACCGGCACCATCGGCTTCATGATGGATTGCGACACCACCGGCGTCGAGCCGGACATCGCGCTCGTCAAGTACAAGAAGCTGGTCGGGGGCGGCCTGATGAAGATCGTCAACCAGACGGCGGCGATGGCGCTCGATCGGCTGGGGTACGCGGCCGGGCAGGTGAACGAGATCGTCGGCTACGTCGACGAGCACGAGACGATAGAGGGCGCTCCCCACCTCGACAGCCGGCATCTCCCGGTGTTCGACTGCGCCTTCAAGCCGGCGCAGGGCCGGCGCTCGATCCACTACACCGGGCACATCAAGATGATCGGGGCCGTGCAGCCGTTCATTTCCGGCGCCATCTCGAAGACGATCAACGTGCCGCAGGACGCCGCCGTCGAACAGATCCGGCAGGCGTACGTCGACGCCTGGCGGCTCGGCGCGAAGGCGGTCTCGATCTACCGCGACGGGAGCAAGCGGACCCAGCCCCTCAACACGTCGCGCGCGGTCGTGCCGGTGGTCGAGGACGCGCCGCAGGGCCCGGTGCGCCGCAAGCTGCCGGACGAGCGCACCGCCATCACGCACAAGTTCGACATCGCCGGCCACGAAGGGTACGTCACCGTCGGGCTGTTCGACGACGGCGCGCCGGGGGAGATCTTCCTGGTCATGGCGAAGGAGGGCTCGACCATCTCCGGGTTCGCCGACGCGTTCGCGCAGGCGGTGTCGTACGCCTTGCAGTACGGCGTGCCCCTGCAGGTGCTGGTCGACAAGTTCAGCCACGCGCGGTTCGAGCCGGCCGGCATGACGAAGAACCCGAACGTGCGGGTGGCGAAGTCGATCGTCGACTACGTCTTCCGCTGGCTGGCCACGAAGTTCCTCTCGACCGAAGCGCAGTACCACGCCGGCGTCAACGTGCCGGACGAGTCGGAGGCGATCGGCGAGGCGGAGCAGCTGATGCTGAACGCCGGCGCCGCCGCGGCGGCCGCCGTCGGCCGGGAGGAGGGCGGAGCCGCCCGCCCGGCGCCGTACGCCATCCAGAACGACCTGGACGCTCCCCCCTGCTCGACCTGCGGCGCAATCATGATCCGGAGCGGCGCCTGCTACAAGTGCGTGAACTGCGGCGCGACCAGCGGGTGCGCATAGGAATAGGGCGACGCATGAAGCGCGCGGGCGCCTGGACGCTGACCGCCCCTCGATACGGAGCCGCCCCGGCCCCGGCGGTGAACGCGACCGGGACCGGCCGGCGTATCGCATCCCGCCGCCGGCCTGACGGAAAGCGGATCGCGTTCGGTTGGTACGGCGGAAAATTCAGCCACCTGGATTTCATCCTGCCGCACGTTCCATCGGACGCCGGGCATTATTGCGACGTGTTCGGCGGCTCCGCCGCCGTGCTGCTGAACCGGCCGCCGGCGCCGGTCGAGACGTACAACGACCTCGATTCCGAGCTCGTCAACTTCTTCGAGACGTTGCGGAACGACGGTGACGAGCTGATCAGGGCGATCGGCCTGACGCCGTTCTCGAGGGAAGAACTCGTGCGGTCGTGCGAAGCGGCAACGGGGTTGTCCAGGCTGGAGCGGGCGCGACGCTTCTACGTGCGCGCGCGCCAGACCCGCACGGGACTCGCGCAGACGAGCAGCCAGGGACGATGGGCGCACTGCGTCCTGACCTCGCGGGCGGGAATGGCCGGCGCGGTCTCTCGATGGCTGGGATCGGTGGAAGGGCTGTCCGAGATAGTCCAGCGTCTGCTGCGCGTGCAGATCGAGAATGCGCCCGCTCTGGAAGTGATCCAGCGATACGACACCGAGGCGACGGTGTTCTACCTGGACCCGCCGTACGTCCATGCATCCCGCGGCGACCGGTCGGCCTACGGTTACGAGATGACCGATGCGGATCACGAGCGGCTTGCGGCGGTGCTGCACGCGATCCGCGGCCGGGCGGTCCTGTCCGGATACCGCACCTCCCTCTACGACGAACTCTACGCCGACTGGCGGCGGGTCGACGCCCCCGAGAAGACGCGCCGCTCCGTTCGCGCTCCCCGCCGGGAGTCGCTCTGGCTGAGTTTCCCTCCATGACCGTCGAGGAAACCAGGGCGTGGTTGAACGAGCAGTGGCGGCGCGTGCTGGCGGATCTCTGCGCCCGAAGCTGCTACCGCTCCGGCGCGGCCGGCGGAGCCGGCACGATCTGGAGGATCGTGGGGAACCGTTCCGGCTCGGCGCCGGCGGCGTGGAGGTAGCCTTCCGAGCCGTTCCAGGTGTAGTCCTTCACCGTCACGCCGGGGGGGAAGGCCATCGTCTCTTCGCGGAAGCGGCCGACTTCGAAGACGTGGGTCGCAGGCGCGTCGAAGACGCGGTCGCCGCGCTCGTCGAGCAGGAGGCGGTAGTAGTTGACCATGTCGGTGAAGCTCGACGAGACGCCGAACAGGTAGTAGCGCTGGCCGCGGCCGGCGTCGTACGACGTGAGGAACCGGGCGCTCGGGTAGATGGGGAGCCCGAGCGATTCCTCGGTCGGCGTCTCCCCGTCCGGGGGGCGGGCGGCGCTGGGCGCCGCCGTGGATTCGGGTGAGCGCGGCTCCTGCGCCTCCGTTCCCGCCGCGGCGGCGGCGGCGCAGACCAGCGCCGCGACGACTGCCGGCGGACAGGCGGCGGCGAGTCGCCGCGCCGCGTCGAACACGGCTCGGCGGCCGACCGGGAAGGCGCAGCGGGGATGCATCCGGATCACGAAGGCATTATATAGAGGCGATACAGGCTGCAAGGGATGTCCGATGTTCGAAGAAGAGATGGCGCGGACGCTGACGTTCTGCGAGGCCCGTCTCGACTGGCTGCTCGACACCACGGCGGCGCTGGCCCGGCTTGAATCGCCGACGACCGACAAGGCGGCCGCGGACCGGTGCGGCCGGGAGCTCGCCCGCCGCCTGCGGACGCTCGGCGGGGCGGTCGACGTCGTGCCGTCGCGCACGGCCGGAGACCATCTCCGCGCCGTGTTCGGCGAAGGCGCGGGGCAGGTGCTGCTGCTGGGGCACTTCGATACGGTATGGCCGGTCGGCCAGCTCGAGCGGATGCCGCTCCGGCGGGACGGCAACCGGCTGTACGGGCCGGGGGTCTTCGACATGAAGGCGGGGATCGCCGTCGGGATGCTGGCCGTATCCGCCCTCGCGGAGCTGGACTGCCGGCTCCGCCGGCGTGTGGCGATGCTCTGGACGGCGGACGAGGAGCGGGGGAGCGAATCGTCGCGGGCGCTGGTCGAGGACGAAGCGCGGCGGTCCGATGCGGTGCTGGTCCTGGAGCCGGCGGCGCCGGGGGGCGGGGTGAAGACCGGGCGGAAAGGGGCCGGGGAGTTCGAGTTGCTCGTCCGGGGGGTCGCCGCGCACGCCGGTCTGGAGCCGGAGAAGGGGGCGAGCGCCATCTCGGAGCTGGCCGCGCAGATCGCCGCGCTGGACGCGCTGAACGATCCGGACCGCGGGGTCACGGTCAACGTGGGTGTCGCAGAGGGCGGGAGCCGGCCGAACGTGGTGGCGGAGCGCGCGCGGGCCGTCGTCGACGTCCGGGTGGCGACGGCCGGCGATGCGGAGCGCATTCAGGCGGCTGTCGGCGCGCTGCGCCCGCGGCGGCGCGGAACGTCGCTCACCGTGCGGGGCGGCTTCTCGCGCCCGCCGCTCGAACGGACCGACGCCGTGGCCCGCCTTTACGGCTTGGCGCGCGAGGTCGCCCGTCAGCTCGGCGGCGAACTCGGCGAGGGGGCGGTGGGCGGCGGGTCGGACGGCAACCTGACCGCGGCGGCCGGCGCGCCGACGCTCGACGGGTTGGGCGCCGAGGGGGGCGGCGCGCACGCGCTGCACGAGCACGTCGAGGTCGACCGGCTCCCGCGGCGCGCCGCGCTGGTCGCCGGTTTGATACGCCGCATCGACGCGGCGTAGAATGCTCGTCTGGACGGAGAGGTTGTCAGATGGGAAACACTTTCAAGACGGCGCTGCTGTTGACCCTGCTCAGCGGACTCCTGCTGTTCATCGGGGAGCTGCTCGGCGGGCAGGGCGGACTGGTGATCGCGTTCCTGTTCGCCATCGTGATGAACTTCGGGTCGTACTGGTTCTCGGACAAGGTCGTCCTGCGGATGTACAAGGCGGGAGAAGTCGGTCCGGACCACCCGCTGCACCGGATGACGGCGCGGCTGGCGCAACAGGCCGGGCTGCCGACGCCCCGCGTCTACGTCATCCCGGACGCGTCGCCGAACGCGTTCGCGACGGGGCGGAACCCGAACCACGCCGCGGTCGCGGCCACCGAGGGGATCCTCCGGGTCCTGGACGAGCGTGAGCTCGAAGGGGTGATCGCGCACGAGCTGGCGCACATCAGGAATCGCGACATCCTGATCGGCTCGATCGCCGCCACCGCCGCGGCGACGATCATGATGGTGGCCAGCATGGCCCGGTTCGCCGCCATCTTCGGCGGGTTCGGCGGCCGGGACGAGGAGCACGGCTCGAACCCGATAGCGCTGTTCGTCATGGCGCTGCTCGCGCCGCTGGCGGCGACGCTGATCCAGATGGCGATCTCGCGGTCGCGGGAGTTCGCGGCGGATCGCCGGGCGGCGCAGATCGTCGGCAGCCCGTACGGTCTGGCCGACGCATTGCGCAAGATCGACGCGGCGTCCCGCCGCGTGCCGCTCGACGCGAACCCGGCCACGGCCCACATGTTCATCATGAAGCCGTTCGCGGGGCGCGGGGTGATGGCGCTGTTCAGCACCCATCCGCCGACCGAGCAGCGGATCGCGGCGCTCCTCCAGCCGGCTTAGCCCGGGCTGTCAGGAAGGTCGGCTGGCGCCACGGCGCCTGGTCCGGCCGGGCCGGCCCGCCGTGCGCCGGGGCGGCTCCGGGGTCCGGCGCCGGGTCGCGGCGCGCCACGCCGTACCGCGCCTTCAGGACACCGAGCACCGTCCTGACCCGGTCCGCGTAGGGGGGCGCCGCGTACTTGCCGGCGTACAGCCGTCCGTATCCCTCCACGAGGTCCGGGTACTCGCGGGCGAGGAACTTCAGGAAGTGGGCGCGGGTTCCGTCCTCCAGATGCAGGAGCCCGGCGCCGACGAACGCGGCGCCGTGATCGGCGGCGGCGCGGACCGTCGCCTCCAGCTTCGCGGGATGCGAGCTGATCCCGGGCACGATCGGCGCCATCAGCACGCCGGCGTCGACCCCCGCCTCCACCAGCGTCCTCACGGCGCGCAGCCGCTGCAGCGGCGGCGCCGTCCCCGGTTCGAGCCGCCGCCAGGCGTCGTCGTCGACGGTCGGGACGCTGACGTTCACGGTGCAGGCGGTCCGGCGCCCGAGCTCGGCGAGCAGGTCGGCGTCGCGGACCACGAGCGGACCCTTGGTGACCAGGCTGATCGGCGCCGGGCGGCCGGCGAGCACTTCGAGGGTGCGGCGGGTCAGCCGGTAGCGGCCCTCTATCGGCTGGTACGGATCGGTGGCGGTTCCGAGCGCCATGCGGTCGTGCGTGCGCGGCGATCGCGCCAGCTCCCGCTTCAGCACCGCGGGAAAGTTCACCTTGACCAGGATGGCCGACGAGAATTCGTCGCCGGACCCCATCTCGAGCTGCGCGTGATACCGCCGGGCGAAGCAGTAGTGGCAGCCGTGCGTGCAGCCGCGGTACGGGTTGAGCGTCCAGGCGAACGGCATGCCGGCCACGCGGTTGAGCGCGGTCCGGCAGACGATCTCCTGATACGCGGCGTCGCCGCCGCGGCGCACCCCGTCCGGCAGCGCCCCGGCGCCGTGCGCCTTGCGGAATCGGGCGACGTCGCGCGTCGTCGGGAGCTTCAGCGGGCCGAGCAGCGACGGCGGTTCGGGCGGCGGCATGCTGAAATTCGCTTTTTGTTCGCCAATCATGCGCTGCGGCGGCGGGCGCTGTCAAGCAGCTATTCGGATTGCGCGCGGCCGACGCGCCGCCAGCAGGCGAGGACGTCCCGCAGCGTGTCGTCGATCCGGATCTTCGGGCGCCACTCGATTTCCCGTTCGATTCTGGAGGGGTCGCCGAGCAGCAGGTCGTGGTCCCGGGATCTGACGCGGTTCGGGTCGACGCGCACCGTGACGCGGGCGCCGGTCCGCCGGAGCATCCGGTCGAGCAGGTCGCCGATCCGGAGCGCCTGCCCGGAACAGACGTTGTACAGCCGGCCGGGACGCCCCCGCGCCATGAGGAGCCGGTAGGCGTGGACGACGTCGCGCACGTCGGTGACGTCCCGCCGGGCGTCGAGCGCGCCGACGTCGATGACGGGCGGGGCGGCGCCGGCTTCGATGCGCGCGATCTGGCGGGCGAAGCTCGATGCGGCGTACGCCGGCTTCTGTCCCGGTCCGAGATGCGTGAACGAGCGCGTCAGCAGCACGCCGAGTCCTTCGTCCGCGCACCGGCGCCCAAGCATCTCCTGGGCCAACTTCGACACCCCGTACGGACTGAGGGGACCGATCGGGTCGTCCTCCGAAACGGCTCGGGGCGACGGCCTGTAGATCAGCGCCGATCCGGGAATCAGGATCCGGGCCGCGAGGCGCGCGTCCGCCACGGCGTCCAGCAGGATCTGGGTCCCGCGCACGTTCACCTCGAGCGGGGGGACGGTGTTCGTCCACGAGCTCCGGACGCCGGCGGCGCCGGCGCAGTGGTAGATCTCCGACGGACGGACCCGCTGGATCTCCCGGGCCACCCGCGGTCGATCGAGCAGGTCGACCTCCCGCCACTCGATGGACGATGCGCCGTCAGACGGCTCCGGCGGCGCCGGCGCGGGGCGGTCAGCCGGCCGGGACGCCGGCTTCCGCGCCGGACGCCGCCAGGCCGCGATCGAAGCGGCCGGATCGTCGCGCGCGAGACTGCGGACGAGATGGCCGCCCACGAACCCCGCCGCGCCCGTGATCAGGACGGTTCGCACCGGCGGCGCTCGTCAAAGCTGTCCCTGGCCGACGCCGAACGCGCCCAGCAGGTTGGCGAACGTGCCGAGGCCGGCGAGCGTGAACGACAGGTTGAACCGGCGGTCCCGCGGCGCCCGGATGAGGCTGCCGAGTCCGTGGAAGTTGTAGGTCTGGAACTCGCCGCTGACGCCGCAGCACTGCGCGTTGTAGTAGACGAGGATCCGCTGCTGCAGGTATCGGCCGCGCAGGATGTCGTAGTTGAACGAATACGCGCCGCCCACCGCGTTGCCGGGGGTCCTGATGCTGGTGCTCGCGTTGACGTAGTGATCGAGGTGGCGGGGATCGTCGAAGCCGCTCAGTCCCTCCACGAACCGGCGCTGGCTCCACCCGGCGGTGGCCTGCATCCAGCCGCCGACGCCGACCGTCCCTTCGGCGCTGATCGTCCGGAGCGCCAGGAACTCGGTGTCGTACTCCGCGCGCATCGATCCCGAGAGGTTCCGCGTCAGCGTGGTGCGCACGTCCAGCTTGATCGGCGAGAGGTTGCTGGGCGGGGTCTGGTTGAAGCTCGTCTGGAACCGGCGGTCGAACTGCGCGGCCCGCGGGTCGGTGTAGTAGCTCTGCGACAGCGCGACGCTGAGGATCTCCTGCGCGACGGAGGGGCCGCCCCCCTCGGAGCGTCGGGCGTACAGCCGGTTGTTGAGCCCGTAGCTGATCTGCGTGACGTTGCCGAGGATGGCGTCCGTCCCTTCGAGCTGCACGATCCGGTCGAAGTCGTCCACCGCAGTGGTGCGCTGCAGCGTGACCCACGGCTCGATCACGTGCTTCATCCGTTCGGCGTACCCGCCGCCCGGCGTGTCCCACACCTTGACGAAGCTCGGGCCGGTGATCCGCGACTGCAGATCGAAGAGGCTGCGGGTGACCCCCTCGGCGATCTGCGCCCGGGAGCCGTCCCCGGCGAGACTCTCGGTCCAGTGCGTGCCCTGCCACGAGACCGACGAGTCGATCGTCAGGAACCGCCACCGGGTGAACGGGATCTGGATGACCGGATTGACGTCGAACCGGTCGAGCCCCGAGTCGACCTCGGCTTCCCCGGCCGGCCCCGCGAACGGACCGAGCCGGATCGTCGACGTCCGGAGCAGGCGGGCGTACTCCGACCCGAACGAGAAGTAGATCGGCGTCCCGGGGATCGTGCGCTGGCTCTGGCCGAACGTGACGCGCGGCCCGGCGCCCCAGACGGTCGACTCCCGGCTGCCGAAGAACGTCTCGTTCAGGTCGAACGTGCCGCTCAGCTGGTAGAGTCCCCACGAGCCGGCGACGTTCGCGCTCATGGTCCGTTCGCGGCTCGACGCGTCGAAGACGTTGGCCTGGTACTGCTGCTGCACTATCACGTCCGAGAAGTAGTTGATCTGCGCCCGCGCGCTGAGGCTCCGCGAGATCCGGTGCCGGACGCTCCCGCGCACGTCGTAGCTCCGGCGCTCGGGAAACAGCGCCTCCCGCCCGCCGACGAGCTGCGTCGTCTCGTTCTCGCCGAGGAAGTAGGCCTGCAAGTTTCCCCGCGACCCGCGGCCGAGCGCGTACCGGTACTCCGCGCCCTGCCCCTGCCCGGACCGGGGGAACCAGTCGTGGTACAGGGTCAGGTCGTGGCTGCGCCCCATCGCCCAGAAGAATGCGTTGCTCAACCCCTGGCCGCGGAGCGTCGAGCTGCCGTAGGTGGGCATCAGGAAGCCGGTCGCCCGGTTGTCGTCCGGGATCGGGTAGTACATGGCCGGCAGGTACAGGACCGGCACCCCCTTGACCTTGAGGACCGAGTTCCTGAGCAGCGCGTGCGATTCGAGGTTGATGGTGAGCGTCGACGCGGTCATCTCCCACCGGGGCGTCGGCTGGACGCAGCTCGTGAACCCGCCCCGCGTCAGGCGGTACGTCCGCGGCCCGAGCTTCTCGACCATGTCGCCGTAGAACAGCATGTCGGGCTCCTGCGTGCCGAACATGCTGCGGTCGACGTCCTCTTCGGCCAGGGTCACCGACCCCGACGCGTTGTAGAACGTCGCGGTGAGGTCTTCCGTGTGGAACTCCGCGCGGTCTCCCGCCACGCGCCCGCCGTCCCCCACGTACACGACGTTGCCCACCGCCACCAGCCGCGACTCGTCGAGGTGCACGTCGACCTGGTCGGCGAAGAACTGGTAGTCCTCCTCGTCGATCTCCACCTCGCCGATCAGGCGGACGTGGTTCTCGCCGAGCTGCTCGATGCGGAACTGCCGCGAATCGAACGGGAGGCCGGGGAGCAACTGGGCCTGCGCGCCGCCCGCCGCGACGGCGAGCGACAGGCCGGCCATGCAGGCAAGGCGCGTCATCCGGAAAGAACGCTTGAAGGATACCATTCGCTTTTCCACGACTGCAACGCCGGCGCGGTCAGGACCTCGCCGACCAGATAGGTGGACCCGGCCGCGCCGACGACGTCGCCGCGGCGCCACGCGGTCTCGATCGCCGCGGCGGGCGACGGCGCCGCGACCACTTCCAGGTCCGGGCGGACTTTCCGGATCTTCGCGATCGCCTCGCCGGGCGGCAGCGCGCGCCGGTTGGCCAGCGGCGGGCAGACGATCGCCGTCGCCGACGGCCCGAGCGCGCGCGCCATGCCGCCGACGTCCTTGTCGCGCAGCGCGCCGAACACCAGCGGCACGCCGCCCGGCCACACCTCCGCGACGTACTCCGCGAACGCCGTCATCGCCGCGACGTTGTGGGCGGCGTCCAGCACGATCGACCGGCGGCCGTCCACGCGCCGCACGTCGAGCCGTCCCGGCCACCGCGGGTCGGCCAGTCCTTCGAGGACGGCGTCCCGCGGGACCGGCAGTCCGCAGTCCGCCAGCTCCTCCAGCAGCCGCACGGCCACGGCGGCGTTGCGCGCCTGATGCCGGCCGCGCAGTCCCAGGCGGACCGGTCCGTACCGGCCCCGGGGGGTGGTCATCACCACCTCCGTCCACCCGTCGCGCAGCGCCGCGCGGGTCTCCACGTCGCGCATCGGCTCGACGAGCCGGCGCCCCCGCTCCCGGCAGGCGCGCCGGAGCACGTCGGCCGCCTCGGGCTTCGTTTCGCCGATCACGACCAGCGCGCCGGGCTTGATCACGCCGGCCTTCTCGCGCGCGATCTCGGCCAGCGTCGCGCCCAGGAACCGCTGGTGGTCGAGGTCGATAGACGGTATCGCCACCGCCGCCGGCGTGACGACGTTGGTCGCGTCGAAACGCCCGCCCATGCCGACCTCCAGCACCGCCGCCTCCACCTTGCTCCGCGCGAACCACGACAGGGCGACGGCGGTGGCGGCTTCGAAGAACGTGGGCGGCGCGCTCAGCCGGCCGTCGTCCATCGCCGCCCGGATCACCGCGCGCAGGCGGCCGGCTTCCGCGTCCAGCGTTTCGCGTTCCATCGGCCGGCCGCCGACGGCGAACCGTTCCTCGAGCGCCACGAGGTGCGGGGAGGTGAAACGCCCGGTCGCGTACCCCGCCGCGCGCAGGGCGGCGTCGACCATCGCCGCGACCGAGCCTTTCCCGTTGGTCCCGGCGACGACGATGGAGCGGAAGCGCCGGTCGGGCCGCCCGAGGGCGTCGCGCAGGGTCCGGATGTTGTCGAGGCCGAGCTTGACGCCGAACCGCTCGAGGCTGAAGAGGTAGTCGATCGAGGCGTAACGGTCGCCGGCCGCCGCCGCCGCGCCCTGCGTCATTCCGGATCACCGGCCGGATCGCCGGCGGGCGGCGCCGGCGCCGAGGCGGTCATGAAGCGGAGCGCGCGCGCGACGGCGCCCCGCAGCTTCCGCCGGTCGACGATCATGTCCAGCATCCCGTGCTCCAGGAGGAACTCGCTGCGCTGGAAGCCGGGCGGGAGCTTCTGCCGGATCGTCTGCTCGATCACCCTCGGGCCGGCGAATCCGATCAGGGCGCGCGGCTCGGCGACGTGCAGGTCGGCCAGCATGGCGAAGCTGGCGGTGACGCCGCCCGTCGTGGGGTCGGTCAGCACCGCTATGTACGGGAGGCGCGCCCGGTCGAGGCGGGCCAGCGCCGCGCTGATCTTGGCCATCTGCATCAGCGACAGCGCGCCCTCCATCATCCGGGCGCCGCCGGAGCAGCAGACGATCACGAGCGGAAGCCGCCGCTCCAGCGCGCGCTCCGCGGCCCGGGTGATGATCTCGCCGACCACCACTCCCATGCTGCCGCCGATGAAGCCGTACTCCATGGCGACGACGGCCGCCTCGATCCCCTCGATCCGTCCGACGGCGGAGAGCGCCGCGTCCCGGAGGCCGGTCGCGGCCCGGCCCGCCTCCAGCCGCTGCTTGTACGGCTTGTTGTCCCGGAACTCCAGCGGATCGGTCGACTCCAGGCCGCGGTCGAACTCGGACCATCCCTCGTCGAGCAGCGAAGCCAGCCGCTGCCGCGCGGTCATCCGGAAATGATGAGAGCAGCTCCCGCACACCCGGAGGCTCCTGGCGAGGTCCTTCTCGTACAGGATCTGGTTGCACGACGGGCATTTCACCCAGAGGCCCTCCGGCACCCGGCTCGGTTCGGCCGGCGGGACGAGCGGCGTGCGGGCCTTCTTGAACCAGTTCATGGCCTGAGAGCTTTCACGCGGCCGGATTCAGGCCGCGCCGCCGCCGCCGGTGCGGGGCGCGTAGTACTGCGTGCCCCCGCCCATGCCGCGCAACTGCCTGACGAGGTCGTCCATGGCGGCGTCGTCCCATTCGATCGCGAGCTGCGACGTTTCGACCACGAGCAGCGGCGTGGCGTCGTAGTGGAAGAAGAAATGGTTGTACGCCTCGTTGAGCTCGCCGAGGTACTCGTCGTCCGGCGACGGCGGCGCAGCGTCCTGCTCGCGCCTGCGCCGCGCGCGGCGGCGCAGCAGGCCCGAGGGCGCCTGGAGGTAGACGACCAGATCCGGCGCGACGACGTCGATCGAGAGCAGGTCGTACAGGCGTTGATAGATGAACAGCTCGCTGTCGTCCAGGTTGAGGTAGGCGTATATCTTGTCCTTGTCGAACAGGTAGTCGGAGATCGTCAGCCGGCTGAAGAGATCCGCCTGGCGGAGCGCCGACTGCTGCCGGTGACGGGCCAGGAGCGAGAAGAGCTGCGCCTGGAACGCGGCGCCCGGCCGCCCGCCGTACAGGTCGGCGACGAACGGGTTCTCCGTCTCGTCCAGGACCGTCGCCGCGTCGAGCCTGAGTCCGAGATGCCTGGCGAGCAGGGTCTTGCCGACGCCGATGGGACCTTCGATGGCAAGGTAGCGGAAGTCCAATGTGCACCGGAGTATAGCAGCCCGTACGCGCGTGCTACCATGTCGCGTGACCGCTCCCGCACAGGGCGTGATGCGCCCTCGCACCGGCGCCGCGCGGGGGTTCGCCGCGGGCTGCTGGGCCGTCGCGCTCGCGGTCGGCGCCGGGTGCGCGCGCACGCCTCCGGTCGCGCCGGTCCGGCCGCCGTCGCTCCACGAGAAGCTGTCGTGGATCCTGCGCCTGGAGGACCGGCGGATGCTGCGCGACCCGGCGCGCGAGCCTCCGGCGCCGGCGATCGCCGCGAACGACGCCGCCGCGGACGCCGAGCCGCCCCCGCCCGCCGCGGCGCCCTCCCGTCCCGAACCTGATCTGGTCAGGCTCCTGGGCGACGTCGAGCCGCGGGTGCGCCGGCGGGCGGCGCTCGCCCTCGGCCGCGTGGGCAGGTCCGAGGGGGTGGCGCCGCTGGCGGCCACCCTGGACGGCGATCCGGAGCCGGAGGTGCGCCAGATGGCGGCGTTCGCCCTCGGCCTGATCGGGGACGCCGCGGCGGCCGAGCCGCTGGCGCTCGCGCTCGACGACCCGACGCCGCTCGTCCAGGGACGGGCGGCCGAAGCGTTGGGACGCCTCGGGGCGGCCGGCGCCGCGGACCGGATCGGGGAGATGGTCCGCCGGTACGTCACGGCGGCGTTCGAAGTCGACCCGGAGGATCTCTCGCATCCCCAGCCGCCGGAGGTCGAGGCGTTCCGCCTCGGCCTCTACGCCCTGGCCGATCTGGGGGCGTTCGAGCCGCTGGCGTCGGCGGTGCTGCAGCCGGACGGACAGCCGGTGCTCTGGTGGTGGCCGGTCGCCTACGCCCTCGCGCGCGTCGACGATCCGCGCGCCGCCGGCGCGCTCGCCACGCTGGCCGGCGTTCAGGGACGCGTCGGCGTCGCGCTGGCGGCCGATGGCCTGGGGGCGCTCGGCGACCCGGCGGCGGTCGAGCCGCTGGCGGGTCTGCTCGATCCGGACCGGTACGACCTGCGCGTGGTGGCGACCGCGGTGCGGGCGCTGAGCCGGATCGAGAGCCGGCCGGCGACGGAGGCGCTGCGGCGCTTCGTCGTCGTGCGGGGCCTGGACCCGACCCTGCGTCTCGCCGCGCTCGAAGCGCTGCGCGGGCGCCCCGACGCCGACGCCGTCGACGTGTTCGTCGAGCTGCTGGCCGATCCGTGGCCGCCGATGCGCGCCGCCGCGCTGCGCGGTCTGGGGGAGGCCGACGCGGAGACGTTCCTGCTGGTGCTGTCCGGCCTCGACCCGGACGCCGACTGGCGGGTGCGCGCCGCCCTCGCGGACGCGCTGGCGCACGCCGACCCGGCGCTGGCGGCGCCGCGGCTGACGGCGATGCTCGCGGACGCCGATCAGCGCGTGCTGCCGCGCGTGCTGGCGGCGCTGGTCGATCTGGGCGCGCCCGGCGCCGCCGAGATCCTGTACGAACAGATCGAGCGCGAAGACGTCGTCGTGCGGAAGACGGCGGCGCGACTCCTCGGAGCGGTCAAGCCGCCGTCAGCCGCCGAGAAACTCCGTTCGGCCTGGCGCGCCGCCGCGGACGACCCGTCGTACCTCGCGCGCGCGGCGATCCTCGACGCGCTGGCCGGGATCGGCGGCCCGGCGGCCCGGGAGGTCCTGACCGAGGCGCTCGGCGACCGCGACTGGGCGGTGCGGGTCCGGGCCGCGCGCCGTCTGGAGCGGATGGCGCCCGGCGAGGATCACGACGCGAAGATCCGGCCGGCGCCCGATCGGGGCGTCGACTACGCGGCGCCGCATCTGATCGATCCGAGCGTTTCGACGCACGCGTACATCGAGACCGAGCGGGGCACGATCCAGATCGAACTGGCCGTCCTCGATGCGCCGCTCACCGCCGACAACTTCGTCCGGCTCGCGCGCAGCGGCTACTACGACGGGCTGACGTTCCACCGCGTCGCGCCCAACTACGTCGTCCAGGGGGGAGACCCCCGGAGCGACGGCGAGGGCGGCCCCGGCTACACCGTGCGGGACGAGATCAACCAGTTGCCGTTCCTCCGCGGCGCGCTCGGGATGGCGCTCGACTGGGAGGACACCGGCGGCGGCCAGTTCTTCATCGCCTGCTCGCCGCAGCCGCAGTTCGACGGACGGTACACGGCGTTCGGCCGCGTCGTCGAGGGGATGGACGTGGTGGACCGGCTCCGGCAGGGCGACCGGATCGAACGGGTGCTGGTCTGGGACGGCGTGGAGCCGCTGCACCGGTAGAGAGTCAGTCGAGACTGGTGCGGAGGCGCTGCTTGCCGGCGTGGCGCTCCAGCGCGAGCTCTATCAGGCGGTCCAGCAGGCGCGGGTAGTCCAGCCCGGACGCCTCCCACAGCCTGGCGTACATGCTGATCGTCGTGAACCCCGGGATCGTGTTGATTTCGTTCAGGTAGAGCCGCTCCGACCGCCGCGCCAGGAGGAAGTCGACCCGCGCCATCCCCGCGCCGTCGATGGCGCGGAACGCCTCGCCGGCCATCTCCCGGACCTTGCGGGCCTGCTCCGCCGCGAGCGCGGCCGGGATGACGAGCGTGGAGCGTTCGTCGACGTACTTCGACGCGTAGTCGTAGAACTCGCCGGCCGGGATGATCTCCCCGGCGACCGACGCCTCGGGCGCGTCGTTGCCGAGGACGGCGCACTCGATCTCCCGCGCCTCCGGAACCGCCTCCTCGACGAGGACCTTGCGGTCGAACCGGCGGGCGAGCCCGATCGCCCGTTCGAGCTCGGCGCGGTCGCGCGCCTTCGAGACGCCGACGCTCGACCCGAGGTTGGCCGGCTTGACGAACATCGGCCAGGACAGACGCGCCGCCGCGTCGTCGAGGACCGCGCCGGCCGCCGTTTCCCACCGGGCGGCGCTGACGGCCAGGTGCGGGACGATCGGCAGGCCGCGCGCGGCGAACAGCGTCTTGGCCGCCGCCTTGTCCATGCCGGCGGCCGATCCGAGGACGCCCGCGCCGACGTACGGGAGGTTGGCGAGCTCGAGAAGTCCCTGCAGCGTCCCGTCTTCGCCGTACGGACCATGCACGGCCGGAAACGCGACGTCGATGCCGAGCGTCTCGACGACCGCCGGCGCGGCGGCGGTCCGGCCGGGCGCGCGCCGGATCGTCAGAAGATGCGCGTCGGCCGGCCGGGCCAGCAGGACGGCCTCCCGCGGCCGGTTCGCGCGGCCGGCCGCCGCGGGCCGCGACCTCGCGCCGGCGATCGCCTCGGCGGCCGCGCGCGGCGCGGGAGGCGCTTCGTCTATCGACCAGCGTCCGTCCTTCCCGATCCGGATCGGAACCGGCTCGTAGCGGTTCGGGTCGAGGTGCGCGAGCAGGGAGGCGGCCGACGCCAGCGAGACTTCGTGCTCGCTCGAACGGCCGCCGTAGATCACGCCGACGCGCAGGCGCTTCACTGAAATCGATCCGCGGTGTGCAGGGGACGGAGAGCGGCGGTAGTATACCGCGGTGCCGGAGGCGTTCGGATTCCGCGTGAGCTGCACCGACGGACCGGCGCGGCGCGGCGAGCTCCGGACGCCGCACGGCGTGGTGCGGACGCCGGCGTTCATGCCGGTCGGCACCTGCGGGGCCGTCAAGGCGGTCACCCACCGCGACCTCGTCGGCCTCGGGGCGGAGATCATCCTCGCCAACGCCTACCATCTGATGCTGCGGCCGGGCGACGAGCTGATCGCGGACGTGGGCGGGCTGCACCGGTTCATCGGATGGCCCGGTCCGATCCTGACCGACAGCGGCGGCTACCAGGTGTTCAGCCTGGCCGCGCGGCGCACGGTCAGCGAGGAGGGCGTGCGCTTCCGGTCCCATCTGGACGGCGCCGGCCACCTGCTGACGCCGGAGCGGGCGACGGAGATCCAGGCCCGCCTCGGGGCCGACGTCGCGATGGCGTTCGACGAGTGCACGCCGTACCCGGTCTCGAAGGACGAGGCCCGCCGCTCGATGGAGTTGACGGCGCGCTGGGGCCGCCGGTCGCGCGAACGGTTCCTCGAGCTGCGCGCGGGCGGCGGCGGCGACTGCGCGGTGACGAACCGGGGCCAGGCGCAGTTCGGCATCGTCCAGGGCGGCGTCTTCCCGGACCTGCGGGAAGCCAGCGCGGGCGAGACGCTGTCGACCGGCTTCGACGGCTACGCCATCGGCGGGCTCAGCGTCGGCGAGCCGATCGAGGCGATGCGCAACGTCGCGGGCCGCGCCGCGAAGCTGCTGCCGGCCGATCGCCCGCGCTACCTGATGGGCGTCGGCCTGCCCGACGACCTGGTCGAGATGACCGCCCGCGGGATCGACCTGTTCGACTGCGTCGCGCCGACGCGCAACGCGCGCAACGGCCAGCTCTTCACCCGCACGGGCCGCCTCAACGTCCGGGGCGCGCGGCATGCGGCCGACGAGCGGCCGCCCGACCCGGACTGCGCCTGCTACACCTGCCGGCGCTTCTCGCGCGCCTACCTGCGGCATCTCCACGTGGCGAACGAGATAGGCGCGGCCACGCTCGGCACGCTGCACAACCTGCACTTTTACCTTGACACCCTGCGGAGGATTGGTGAGGCTATAGAGATCGGCTCGTTCGAAACGTTCAGACAGGAGTTCCTCCGAACGTTCTCCCGCGGGCCGCAGTCCGAGCACGGCGGGACCGCACGATCCCGATGACCTTTTATCCGCCGATCGCCCTTCTGGCCATGGCGCAGCCGTCCGGGCCCGCGCCGCCGCTGCTGGTGCAGCTGCTCCCGTTCGCCCTGATCCTCGCCATCTTCTACTTCATCATCCTGCTGCCGATGCGGCGCCGCCAGCGGAAGGTGCAGGACTTCCAGGCGAACCTGAAGGTGGGCGAGAAGATCGTGACCACGAGCGGCATCCACGGCGTCATCGCTAAGTTGGGAGAGCGCTCCGTCCAGGTGCAGATCGCCGACAAGGTGCGGATCGAGATCTCGCGGTCGGCGATCGGCGGGTACCAAGGCCAGCAGCCGGTGGCGACCGACTCGGGCAGCTAGCCAGGCGCTTCGCATGAACCGGAACGTGCAGTGGAAGCTGCTTGCGGTCGTGGCCGTCACCGCGGCGTCGGCGGCGGCGATCTACCCGCCGGCGGACCGGATACGGCTGGGCCTCGACCTCGAGGGCGGCGTCCACATGGTGCTGCGCGTGCAGACGGACGACGCGCTCCGGGTGGAGTCGGAGACCGCGGCCGAGCAGCTCGGCGAGCAGCTCGAGCTCCAGGGGATCACGGTCGCCTCCGTCGCCGCCGTCGAGCCGACCGTCATCCGGGTCGAGGGGGCGCCGGGCGATCGGGACGCCGAGTTCCGGCAGGTCGCCGACGACCAGCTTTCGGCGTCGTACAACCGGGAGGCGGGCGCCGGCGGCGCGTACACCTTCACGATGCGGGCGCCGATCGAAAGCACGCTGCGGGACGAATCGGTTCGCCAGGCGCTCCAGACGATCGAGCGGCGGGTGAACGAGCTCGGCGTGGCCGAGCCGATCGTCGCGCCGTACAGCGTGGGGGGACACCAGATTCTGGTCCAGTTGCCCGGCGTGTCCGACGTCGCGCGCGCCAAGGAGATCATCCGCAACACCGCGCTCCTCGAGCTGAAGATCGTCGAGGACGGTCCGGCGGCGACCCGCGAGGATTTGCTCGAATCGCGCAACGGCGTGACGCCGCCGGAGATGGAGGTGGTGTCCGGCGCCTCGGGCGGATTCGAGCCGGGCGCCGCGGCGAGCACCGCCTACTATCTGGTCCGGCGCGTGGCGGCGGTCACCGGCCGCGACCTGCGCAACGCCCGGCCGTCGCTCGACGAGTTCAACCAGCCGGCCGTCAGCTTCTCGTTCAACCGCGAGGGGGCCGCCAGGTTCGGCGAGGTCACCGGCGCCAACATCGGGCGCAACCTGGCGATCATCCTCGACGGGCGCGTCCAGACCGCCCCGCGGATCGAGAGCCGGATCAACGCCGAGGGACGCATCACCGGGAGCTTCACGCAGCAGGAGGCCGCGGACCTGTCGCTGGTGCTGCGGTCGGGCGCCCTGCCCGCGTCGCTCACCTACCTGGAGGAGCGGACGGTCGGGCCGACGCTGGGCGCCGACTCGGTCCGCGCGGGGGTCGCGGCGTCGGTCGCCGGCCTCGTCGCCGTGGCGGTGTTCATGCTGTTCTACTACCGGCTCGCCGGCATCAACGCGATCGTCGCGGTGGCGATGAACCTGCTGATCCTGATGGGGTTCATGGCGTACGTCGGCGCGGTGCTGACCCTCCCCGGCATCGCCGGGCTGATCCTGACGATCGGGATCGGCGTCGACTCCAACGTCCTGATCTTCGAGCGGATCAAGGAGGAGCTCCGGTCCGCGAAAGGGGTCCGGGCGGCCGTCGCGGCCGGTTTCGACCGCGTCCTGCTCACGATCCTGGACACCCACGTGGCGTCGCTCATCGCCGCCGCGTTCCTGTTCCAGTTCGGGTCAGGCCCGATCCGCGGCTTCGCCACGACGCTCGCCATCGGGCTGGTGTCGAACGTCTTCACCGCGGTCTTCGTGTCGCGCACCATCTTCGAGGCGATCCTCGGCCGGCGCAGGGCGGCGACCCTGAGCATCTGAGCCGTGCAGATCTTCCGGAAGCAACCGGACTTCGACTTCATCGCCTGGCGCTGGCCGGCGCTGGCGCTCTCGCTGCTCGTCATCGCCGGCGGCCTGGCGATGCTGATCGCCCGCGGGGGGCTCCCGCTCGGCATCGATTTCTCCGGCGGCACGCTGATCGTCGTCGAGTTCGAGGAGCGCGTCACCGAGGATGCGGTGCGCGAAGCGCTCGCCTCGGTCGAGGGCGAGAAGGTGGTGCAGCAGTACGGCGCGGCGGACGCGAACCAGATCATGGTGCGCCTGCCGCAGACCGGCCCGGAGATTGGCGCGAGCCTCGAGGAAGGGGCGGAGGCGGTGCGGGCGGCTCTTCAGGGAAGCGGCGTCGGCGGGTTCGACGTCGTCGGCCAGGAGCTGGTCGGTCCGGTGATCGGCCAGGAGCTGCGGCGGCGCGGGATCCAGGCGTTCGTCTTCGCGATGGCCGGCATCCTCGTCTACGTCGGCCTTCGGTTCCGTTTCAGCTTCGGGGTCGGCGCCATCGTCGCCGTGGCGCACGACATCCTGGTCACCGTGTCGCTGCTGCTGCTGTTCGGGTACGAGCTGTCGCTCAACGTGGTGGCGGCGATGCTGACCATCACCGGCTATTCCGTGAACGACTCGATCGTCGTCTTCGACCGCGTCCGCGAGAACCTGCGCGTGATGCGCCGCGACCGGTTCGACAAGCTGGTGAACGTCAGCATCAACCAGACGTTCGCGCGGACGCTCATCACGTCCGGCACCACCGGATTCGCGGTGCTGGCGCTGTACGCCTTCGGCGGCGAGGTGCTGCGCGGCTTCGCGTTCACGATGCTCGTCGGGGTCGTCAGCGGCACTTATTCGACGATCTTCGTCGCGGCTTCCATCGCGATCCTGATCACCCAGGGACGTGCGGCGAAGCGGCGCGTCCAGGCGGCGGAGGCGGCCCGGGCTCCGCAGAAGGTCCCGCCGCGGCAGCCCTCGAACCGCCGCAGCCGGAACGCGCGCGCCTCCTGACGCCGGCCTGCGCTGTCAGTCATTTCCAATTCTGCAGGCGGTGCGTGTCGAGTCTCACGATCATCCTCCGCTGATCCGCTGATCCGCTGATCCGCTGATCCGCGACACGGCCCCCCTTCAGGCTCATCTGTCGTTGGAAGAGACTGCCGCTTGCCGCTCCTTTGCGCATCCGCTACAGTACGCAGTTCGGCGGAGCATGGGCGCGGACAGTGACGGTGGGGCGTGGCCAAGCGGTAAGGCGCGGGACTTTGAATCCCGTATTCGAAGGTTCGAATCCTTCCGCCCCAACCAGCGTGGTTTGACCGCATGGCGGCGACAGGCACGGGAGATCTGAAGCTGTTCTCGGGAAGCGCCCATCCCGAGCTGGCCCGGAAGATCGCCGGCGTCCTGGGCGTGCCGCTCGGGCGGGCCTGCCTCAGGCGCTTTTCCGACGGAGAGGTTTCGTTCCAGATCGACGAGAACATCCGGGGCGCCGACGTGTTCGTCGTCCAGCCGACCAGCACGCCGGTCGACCAGCATCTCATCGAGCTCTGCGTGATGATCGACGCGTTCCGCCGGTCGTCGGCGGCGCGGATCACGGCCGTCATGCCGTACTACGGGTACGCCCGGCAGGACCGGAAGGACAAGCCGCGCGTGCCGATCTCGGCGAAGCTGGTGGCGAACCTGCTCGGGGCGGCCGGGACGAACCGCGTGCTGACGATGGACCTGCACAAGGCGCAGATCCAGGGGTTCTTCGACATCCCGGTGGACCATCTGTTCGCTGCTCCGGTCTTCATCGACTACCTGGTGCGGCTGGACGAGCGGGAGGCGGTCACGATCGTCTCGCCCGACGCCGGCGGCGTGGAGCGCGCGCGCGCCTACGCCAAGCGCCTCGACGCGGACCTCGCCATCATCGACAAGCGGCGTTCGGAAGACGGGCAGGCCGAGGTGATGCACGTGGTCGGCCGGGTGAAGGACCGGGTCTGCATCATCCAGGACGACATCGTCGACACGGCGGGGACGCTCCAGCAGGCTTCGCGCGCCGTGCGCGACAACGGCGCCGCCCGCGTGTTCGCCTGCGCGGTGCACGGGGTGCTGTCGGGCCCGGCCCTCGATCGGGTCGAGGACTCGGCGCTCGATCAGCTGATCGTCACCGACACGATCCCGTTGCGCCCCGAGATGCGGGAGGCGTCCAGGATTCACGTGCTGTCGGTGGCGGGTCTGCTCGGCCGGGCGATTCAGAGCATTCATCAGGAGACGTCGGTGTCGTCGCTGTTCGTGTAGGCGAGCTGGGCGGCGGCCGGGAGCGGCGAAGGAAGTGGGGGACGGAGACGATGGACGCAAGTCTGGAGGCGTCGGCGCGGGACGGACGCGGAAAGAACGCGGCGCGGCGCCTGCGGCGGTCGGGACGCGTTCCGGCGGTGGTCTACGGCGGCGAGTCGAAGGACGGCGCGCCGATCGCCGTCGATCCGGAGACGCTGTTCCGCATCCTGCAGGGCGAATCGGGCGTCAACACCCTGATCGCGCTGACCGTCGCCGGCGGCGCGGCCAGCCGGGTAATGGTCCGGGACCTGCAGTTCGATCCGATCAGCAACGAGCTCCTGCACGTCGACTTCTACCGGCTGGCGCTCGACCGGGCGATAACGGTCACCGTGCCGGTGACGCTCAAGGGCGAGCCGGCCGGCGTGAAGCAGCAGGGGGGGATTCTCGACTTCGTGCAGCGTGACGTGCAGGTCGAGTGCATGCCGACCGAGATTCCCGAGCGCCTCGAAGTCGACGTGAGCGAACTGATGATCGGGCAGGGCGTCCGCCTCCGCGATCTGATCGAGCACGTCTCGTGGAAGCCGGTGAGCGAGCCGGAGACGATGCTGGTGCACGTCATCGCGCCGAAGGTGGAGGAGACGCCGGTCGAGGAAGCGGCGGAGGCGGCCGCCGGCGAGGCCGGAGAGGGCGCCGAGCCGGAAGTGATCAAGAGGGGGAAGACGGAGGCGGGCGAGGAGCCGGCCTGACCAGCCCGTGGCGGAGGTCCCCGCTGCATTCGAGCGGCGATGCATCCCGCCTGACGGTGTTGTTCGTCGGTTGCGTATGCCCGATATGCGCCCTCCTCACGCCTTGTCAGCCGGGCGCCTCGCCGCTCTCGGCGCGACGCGGGGCTCCGCCACGGGCTGTGACGGCTTGCAGTGAAGCTGATCGTCGGGCTCGGCAATCCGGGGGCGCAGTACGACGGCGCGCGGCACAACGTCGGGTTCGAGGTGGCGGACGAACTGGCGCGCCGGCGCGGGCTGGCGTTCGAGTCGGCGCCGGCCGACGCGGTCATGGCGCGGGAGCGCGGGCCGGACGCCTGCCTGATGCTCGTCAAGCCGCTGACCTTCATGAACCTCAGCGGCCGGGCCGTGGCGGCGCTGGTCCGGTATTATCGGTTCGACCTCGGCGAGGTCCTGATCGTGACCGACGACGTGAACCTGCCGCTCGGACGCCTGCGGGCCCGGCGCGGCGGCTCGGACGGGGGGCACAACGGCCTCCGGTCGGTGATCGAGCTGCTGGGGACGCAGCAGGTCGCGCGCTTGCGGATCGGCGTCGATCGCGGCGACCGCCGGCGCGACCTCGCAGGCCACGTCCTGGCGCGGTTCGACCGGTCCGAGCGGGACGTGATGGCGCCGGCGGTCCGGAGCGCGGCCGACGCCGCCGAGGTCTTCGCCGCCGAAGGAATCGACGTGGTGATGAATCGTTTCAACCGAGCCGACGGCGGCGACTGAGCAGGAACACGGCTCCTTGCCGCCGGTGAGCCGGCGGCCGCGACAGACCGAGAGGAGTGACATGGCGGAAACGCGACAATACGAGCTGGTCTACGTCATCAGTCCCGACGCCGGGGACGAGGCGGTCGCCGGCCTGCACGCGCAGGTCGAGGAGATCGTCACGGCCCGCGGGGGGCGGATCGAGAAAACCGACAACTGGGGGCGGCGGCGGTTGGCGTACGAGATCGACCGCCACAAGGAAGGGACGTACGTACTGGAGCTTTTCAGCGGCTCCGGCGCGGTCGTCGGCGAGCTGGACCGCCGGCTGAAGGTGACCGACAACGTCCTGCGGTATCTGATCGTCCGCGTCGACGAGGATCTGCGCAAGGCGGAGCACGCGCGGTCGAAGCGGCAGGCGCGCCGGCAGCGCCGGCGCGGCGCCCGCGGGGGCGCTCCGCCCCCGGCCGACGCGGCGCCGGCGGGCGCCGCCGCAGTTCCGGAGTCGGCGGCCGGCGCATCCGCGCCGGAGCCGGCGGTCGTTCCGGTTGCACCGGAGGTCGAGCAGGAACCGGCGGCCGGCCCGGCCGAATCGGCGCCGGCTGGTTCGGCCGATCCGGCGCCGAAGGCCGGCCCGGCCGATTCCGCGCCGGCGGCCGGCCCGGCCGAACCTGCGCCCGCCGCCGGCTCGACCGATCCGAAGCCGGCGGCCGATTCGACGGATCGGGACTCGAAGGCGGAGGTGAGCGAATGAAGGACGAACGCGGCGGACGACGACCGTCCGGCGGCGGCCCTCGGCGCGGTTTCAGGCGGCGTCGCGTGTGCCGCTTCTGCGTGGACAAGATCGACTACATCGACTACAAGGACGTGCGCCAGCTCATGATGGCGATCGGCGACCGCGGCAAGATCCAGCCCCGGCGGATCTCCGGAACGTGCGCCAAGTGCCAGCGCAAGCTGACGACGGCGGTCAAGCGGGCGCGGCAGTTGGCGCTGATCCCGTACGTCACCGACTGACGGAGGTCCGTGATGGTGGAGCTCATTCTCCGGGAGACGATCGACCATCTGGGACGCCGGGGCGACGTGGTCAACGTGGCCGACGGCTATGCGCGCAACTATCTCCTGCCCCGCAGGCTGGCGCTGCCGGTGACGGAGTCGAACCGCCGGCAGGTGGAGCGGGAGCGCAAGCTGGCCGAGCAGCGGGAAGCCGAGGAGCTGCAGGCGGCGCAGGGGCTGGCCGAACGGGTGGCCGCCGCCGAGTGCGTGATCGCCCGGCGCGTCGGGGAGACCGCCACGCTCTACGGGTCGGTCACCGCCGCCGACGTCGCCGAATGCCTGGCGGGACAGCAACTGGCGGTCGACAAGCGCGCGGTCCGGCTCGACGAGCCGATCAAGCAGTTGGGCGAGTTCACCGTGCCGGTCCGGATCCACCGGGAAGTCACGGTCGACGTTCGCGTCCGGGTCGTCAGCGAGCAGGCCGACGAGCAGGCCGAGGGGAACAGCGGGTCCGACGCGCCGGCCGAGGAGTGAGGTCCGATGGCCGACGCCGCGCCGGTCCCCGCGGCCGAGCGCCCGCTCCCGCACAACCTGGAGGCGGAGCGGTGCGTCCTCGGCGCCATCCTCATCCACAACGACGCCTTCAACGTCGCGGCGGAGCTGATCGACGCCGACGACTTCTTCCGTGACGCCCACCGCCGCGTCTTCGACAAGATGGTCGGCCTCAACGAACGCGGCCAGGCGATCGACTTCGTCACGCTCCGCGACGAGCTGAGCCGGTCCGGCGACCTCGACGAGGTCGGCGGACCGGCCTACGTCAGCGCGCTCGCGGACGGCGTGCCGCGGTCGACCAACGTCGAACATTACGCGCGCATCGTCAAGGAGCGGGCGACGCTGCGGAGCCTCATCCGTTCGGCGAACCGGATCGCGTCTTCAGCCTACGCGGCCGCGGACGACGCGGACGTCGTGCTCGACCGGGCGGAGCAGGAGATCTTCTCGATCGCCGAGGACCGGATCCACACCGGGTTCGTGCCGCTGAGCGATCTGGTGCAGGAGAGCTTCGCCACCATCGAGAGGCTTCAGGACGTCCAGAACGTGGTGACCGGCGTGCCGACCGGGTTCCTCGACATCGACGAGATGACCGCCGGGCTCCAGCCGGCCGATCTGATCATCATCGCCGCGCGGCCGTCGGTCGGCAAGACGGCGTTCGCGCTGAACGTCGGTCTGTACGTCGGCGCCGAGACCGGCCGGACGGTCGGCGTGTTCAGCCTGGAGATGGCGAAGGAGCAGCTCTTCATGCGGCTGCTGACCGCCGAGGCGCGCATCGACTCCCACCGGTTCCGGACCGGCCTGCTGACCGAAAGCGACTACGGCGCCCTGTCGACCGCGATGGGGAAGCTGGCGCAGGCCCGCGTCTTCATCGACGACACGCCGGCGCTCGGCGTGCTGGAGATGCGCGCGAAGTCGCGCCGCCTGAAGGCGGAGCACGGACTCGACCTGGTCATCGTCGACTACATCCAGTTGATGCAGGGACGGGGGCGGTTCGAGAACCGGACGCAGGAGATCGCCGCGATCTCGCGCGCCCTGAAGGGGCTCGCCAAGGAGCTGAACGTCCCGGTGGTGGCGCTCTCGCAGCTCAGCCGCGCGCCCGAGGCGCGCGCCGACCGGCGCCCGCAGCTTGCCGACCTGCGCGAGTCGGGCGCGCTGGAGCAGGACGCCGACGTCGTCATGTTCCTCTTCCGCGAGGAGATGTACGAGGAGACGCCGGAGAATGCGGGCGTGGCGGAAGTCATCATCGGCAAGCAGCGGAACGGGCCGACCGGCACGGTCAGGCTGGCCTTCCTGAAACAGCAGACCCGGTTCGAGCTCCTGGCGCACGGCCTGGAGTGACGGCGGCCGTCGTGGGACCCGCCGTCCGTCCGACCTTCGCCCGGATCGACCTCGACCATCTCCAGGCCAACTACCGGGCGATTCGCGCGTTCGTGGCGTCGGCGGCCGGCGGCCCGGCCGGCCGGCCGCCGGAGATCATCGCCGTCGTCAAGGCGAACGCCTACGGCCACGGCTCGGTGGCGGTCGCCAGGGCCCTCGAAGCGGCGGGCGCGACGATGCTGGCCTGCGCGGACGTCGAGGAAGGAGTCGAGCTGCGGCGGGGCGGCGTGCGGATTCCGGTCCTCGTCTTCGGCGCCCTCGGCGTCAGCGATCTGAACGGCGTGTTCGAACACGGCCTCACGCCGACCGTCTCGTCGCCGTCGGCGGCCCGGGCGCTGCAGGCGGCGGCGGCGCTGCGCGGCGTCCGGCTCCACTGCCACCTGAAGATCGACACCGGCATGAACCGGTTCGGCTTCCGCCACGACAACCTGCGGGCGACGCTGCCGGACGTGCTGGCCGGCCGGAACCTCGTCTTCGACGCCGCGTACACCCACTTCGCGACGGCCGACCAGCCCGGCCATCCGCTGTTCGAGGAGCAGCGGCGGCGTTTCGACGCGGCGCTCGCGGCCTTGGCGTCGCTCGGCCTGACGGTCCGGTCGCGCCATGCGGCCAGCAGCGCCGCGCTGCTGCGCGGCCGCTGCGTCTGGTTCGACGCCGTCCGGCCCGGGCTGCTGCTCTACGGCGTCGCGCCGACGTCCGTCGCCCCGCCGGCCGGCCTCGAACTCCGCCCGGTGATGTCGCTGCGCAGCCGCGTGGCGGCGGTCAAGGGGATGCGGCCGGGCGAGACGTCCGGCTACGGCGCGCGGTTCGCCGCCACGCGGCCGGCGCGCATCGCCGTGGTCCCGGCCGGATACGCCGACGGGCTCGACGTCCGGCTGGCCGGGGTGGGCGAAGTGCTCGTGCGCGGCCGGCGCGCGCCGATCGTCGGGTCGGTCTGCATGGATTCGATCACGATCGACGTCACGGCGTTCGACGTCGACCCGGGGGACGAGGTGGCGCTGATCGGCGCCCAGGGCGGCGGCCGGATCGACGCCGGCGAGATGGCGCGCTGGATCGGGACCGTGCCGCATGAGATCCTGTGCCGCACCGGCAGCCGGATAGCGCGGGTCCATGCCGGCGGCGCCGCGGCGCCGGAGGTCGCATGAAGCCGGCCAGGACCGTATTCGTCTGCCGCGAGTGCGGAGCGCACGCCAGCAAGTGGGGGGGGCAGTGTCCCCGTTGCGGCGAATGGCACACGATGGAGGAGGAGCCGGACCGCCCCGCCTCGGACGATCCCGGCGCGGGACGGTACGGACTGGCGTCCGGCTCCGGCGCGGCGCGGCTGTACGCCGAGATAGAGGCGAACGACGCCGCGCGGCTGACCAGCGGTTTCGACGAGTTCGACCGCGTCCTCGGCGGCGGCGTCGTCCCCGGCTCCGCGGTGCTGCTGGGCGGCGAGCCGGGGATCGGCAAGTCGACGCTGCTCCTGCAGGCGGCGGCGTCCGTGGCCCGGACGCTCGGGCCGGTGCTGTACGCATCCGGGGAGGAGTCGGAGCATCAGATAAAGCTGCGCGGCGACCGTCTGGGACTCGGCGACCCGCCGCTGTACCTGTTCGCCGAGACGTGCGTCGAACGGATCCTGGAGGAAGCGGATCGGGTGCAGCCGGTCGTCCTGGTCGTCGACTCGATCCAGACGGTGTTCACCCGCAAGCTGTCGTCCGCGCCCGGCGGCGTCGGCCAGGTGCGGGAGGCGGCGGCGCACCTGCTCGCCGCCGCGAAGCGGCGGACCCTGCCGACGTTCCTGGTGGGGCACGTGACGAAGGACGGGAGCCTCGCCGGACCGAAGGCGCTGGAGCACGTGGTGGACACCGTGCTGTACTTCGAGGGGGAGCGGCATCATTCGCACCGGATCGTCCGCGCCGTCAAGAACCGGTTCGGCGCGGTCAGCGAGCTCGGAGTGTTCGAGATGACCGAGTCGGGCCTGCGCGCCGTCCCGAGTCCGTCGACGCTGTTCCTCTCGGAGCGGGCGTCGAGCGTGCCCGGCTCGGTGGTGCTCTGCTCGATGGAAGGGTCGCGGCCGATCCTCGTCGAGGTCCAGGCGCTCGTGAGCAGCGGCGCGTACGGCACGGCCCGGCGGACGGCGAGCGGCCTCGACCACAACCGGCTGGCGCTGCTGCTCGCGGTCCTGGAGAAGCGCGCCGGACTCGACGTGTCGGGCGAGGACGTCTTCCTGAACCTGGCCGGCGGGCTGGTCGTCAACGAGCCGGCGGCCGACCTCGGCGTCGTGGCGGCGGTGGCCTCCAGCCTGCGCAATCGCGCGGTGCGGCCGGAGACGGCCGTCTTCGGCGAGGTCGGCCTGGCCGGCGAGGTGCGCGGGACGGCCCGGGCCGGACTGCGCATCCGGGAGGCCGCGCAACTGGGGTTCACGCGCTGCGTCATGCCCGCAAGCAACTGCGCGGCGCCCGGCGGCGGCGGCGGGGCGTGCGAGCAGGTCGGCGTCAGTACGGTCGAGGAGGCGCTGGAGGCGCTGATCGAGTGAGGGCGCCGTCCTGGCACTGGTGGCGTACGGTCTTCTGGCTGATCCCGGTGATCAGCCTGTACACCGCGGTCCTCGGACTGCTGTCGCTGGCGTCGATGCTCGTGGACCGCCGGGGACGCACGGCCCACCGGTGCGCGCGCGCCTGGTCCCGGTTGATCCTGGTCACGACCGGCGTCCGCGTCCGCGTCCGCGGTCTGAGCCGCGTCCCCTCCGGCGGGACGTACGTCTTCGTCTCGAACCACCAGAGCATCTACGACGTCCCGATCCTGTTCTGGGCGCTCCCGTTCCAGCTTCGGATCATCGCGAAGGCGTCGCTGGGGCGCTTTCCGGTCCTCGGCTGGCACCTGCGCTGGACGGGGCACCTGCTGGTGGACCGGGCGCGGGCCGGGGCCGCCGGCCTCGCGCACGCCGCCGCCCTGCTCGGACGCGGGCACTCGCTCATCGCGTTTCCGGAAGGGACGCGCAGCCGCGACGGACGGGTCGGACGGTTCAAGGGGGGCGTCTTCCTGACGGCGATGGAGGCCGGCCTGCCGATCGTTCCGGTCGCGGTGGACGGCAGCCGGCGCGTGATGCGCAAGGGACGCCTGACGACCTGTCCGGGTGCGGTGGACGTGGTGGTGCACGACCCGATCCCGACGCGCGGCTTGCGCCGGAGCGACGCCCGCGGCCTGGCCGACCGCGCCGCCGGGATCGTGCGGCGGGCGGTCGCAGCGAACGCCGGCGGCTGACAGCCTGCGCAGGAAAGCCCCGCTGCATTCGACGGGCGCGCACGCCGAGGGGAACGTTCCGATGTTCATATCCGCCATCATCGCCGCCGGCGGCCGGGGCGCGCGCCTCGGCGGTCCGGCGCCCAAGCAGCTCAGGACGATCGGCGGCCGGACGCTGCTGGACCGCGCCGTCGCGCCGTTCGATGCGAGCGATCGCATCGGCGAGATCATCGTCGTGCTGCCGGCCGAGCTGGCCGCCGCGCCGCCCGCCGCGCTGCGGACGAGGCGGACGCCGGTGCGGTGGGTCGCCGGCGGCGCGCGCCGGCAGGACTCGGTCGCGGCCGGCTTCGACGCCATCGCGCCGGCGAGCGAGCTGGTGGTGGTGCACGACGCCGCCCGGCCGTTCTGTCCGGCCGGCCTGCTCGACCGGACACTGGACGCCGCCGCCGAGTCGGGCGCGGCGGTCGCCGCGCTCGCGGCGGTCGACACCGTGAAGCAGGCGCGGATCGAGGCGGGCGTGACGGTGGTGGACTCGACGCTCCCGCGCGGCCGGATCTTCCTGGCTCAGACGCCCCAGGCGTTCCGGGTCGGCGTTCTCCGCGACGCGATCGCGCAGGGCCGCGCCGGCGCGGCGGCGACCGACGAGGCGGCGCTGGCCGAGCTGGCCGGCCACCGGGTGCGGCTCGTGCCCGGCGACCCGCGCAACGTCAAGGTGACCGGTCCGGCCGATCTGGCGCTCGCGGAGCGGATGGCGGACGCCGCCGCCGGTTCTGACCGGGGCGGCCACCGGATCGGCCTGGGATACGACGTGCACCGGTTCGCGGAAGGGCGGCGCATGGTGCTGGGCGGCGTCGAGTTTCCCGGCCCGCGCGGCCTCCTGGGGCACTCGGACGCGGACGCCGTCTGCCACGCCGCGGCCGACGCGCTGCTCGGCGCGGCCGGCGCCGGCGACGTCGGCCGCCATTTCCCCGACGACGACCCGCGCTGGAAGGACGCCTCCAGCATCGACCTGCTCCGCCGCGCGGCGGCGATCGTGCGCGGCCGGGGGTTCGCGGTGGGCAACGTCGACGTGGTGGTCGTGACGGAGTGGCCGAAGATCGGCCCTGCGGCCGACGAGATGCGGCGGCGGCTGGCGGAGGCGCTGGCGGTCGCGCCGGACCGGGTGGCGGTCAAGGGGAAGACCGGCGAGGGGATGGGGGAGGTCGGCCGGGGCGAGGCGCTCGTCGTGCACGCCGTCGCGTCGCTCTTCCGTTCGCCGCCCGCGCCGGCCGACGTTCGATGATCATCTTCGGAGTGAACCCGGTGGTCGAAGCGCTCCGGGCCGGGACCGTCTCGCGGCTCTGGGTGCAGGCGCGCGCCGGCGCGCGGGTGGCCCGGCTCGTCGAACAGGCGCGGCGGGCCGGCGTCGCGGCGGGCCGCGTGGAGCCGGCCGAACTCGACCGGCTGGCGCCGGGCGCGGCGCATCAGGGGGTGGCCGCCGAGGTCGCCGGCGCGCGCCGGCGCACCGTGAGCGACCTGATCGACGCCGCGCCGGCCGCCCCCCTGCTCGTCGTGCTCGACGGGGTCGAAGACCCTCGGAACTTCGGAGCGGTGGCCCGCGCCGCGGAGGCCGCGGGCGCCGACGGCCTGATCTTCCCGACGCGGCGCTCGGCCCTCCCGGGCGCGACGGCCGCGAAGGCGTCGGCCGGCGCCCTGGCGCACCTGCGGCTGGCGCCGGTCGTCAACGTCGTCCGCGCCCTCGCGGAGCTCGGCCGCGCCGGCGTCCGGACGGTCGGGCTGGACGCCGAGGCGGACCGGCCGTGCTTCGACCTCGACCTGACCCAGCCGACCGCCTTCGTGGTCGGCGCCGAAGGGCGCGGCCTCCGCCGCCTCGTCCGCGAGCGCTGCGATCATCTGGCGTCGATCCCGATGCGGGGCCGCGTGTCGAGCCTCAACGTCTCGGTCGCCGCCGGCGTCGCGCTGTTCGAGGCGGTCCGGCAGCGGACGAAAAATTTCCCCGGACGGCCGAAGGGTGTGCTAAACTAAGCGGTTTGTCAGGCTGGCGTAGCTCAGTCCGGTAGAGCGGCTGATTTGTAATCAGCGGGTCGGGGGTTCGAATCCCTTCGCCAGCTCCATGAGCGGCGGGGCGGGGTCCTTCAGTTTCAGCATTCAGCCGGGGAACGCCGGGCGGCGATCGCGCATTGCCGGCCGCGGGAGCGGGCGAGGTTGCGGAGCGGTCAAACGCAACAGACTGTAAATCTGTCGCCCTAGTGGCTTCGGAGGTTCGAATCCTCCCCTCGCCACCCTTTACGGTTGCTCGATCGACGCCGCGGGCGGGCCGCGAACGGATGCGGGCGTCGGAGAGCGGGCAGCGGTTGCGGCGCCGGCGGCGAGCCGGGAGATCGAGCGCCCGAAGCGGGAGTAACTCAGTGGTAGAGTCACAGCCTTCCAAGCTGTTGGTCGCGGGTTCGATCCCCGTCTCCCGCTCCAGTCTTGCCGATGTAGCTCAGTTGGCAGAGCGCGTCCTTGGTAAGGACGAGGTCACCGGTTCAATCCCGGTCATCGGCTCCAGCGCCTCGCGCCGGCGGGCGCGCGGCGGCGGGGCGCGGAAGCCGCGGCGGACCGGCGGAGCGCAGTGGATGCGGGGAGCGGACGCGTAGAGGGCGGGGGGATGGCGAAAGAGAAGTTCGATCGGTCGAAGCCGCACGTGAACATCGGGACGATAGGGCACATCGACCACGGGAAGACGACGCTGACGGCGGCGATCACGGCGGTGCTGGCGAAGCGCGACGCGAAGAACGAGGCGCGGAGCTTCGACTCGATCGACAACGCGCCTGAGGAGCGGGAGCGGGGGATCACGATAGCGACGGCGCACGTGGAGTATCAGACCGAGTCGCGTCACTACGCGCACGTGGACTGTCCTGGTCACGCGGACTACATCAAGAACATGATCACGGGCGCGGCGCAGATGGACGGGGCGATTCTGGTGGTGGCGGCGACGGACGGTCCGATGCCGCAGACGCGGGAGCACATTCTTCTGGCGCGGCAGGTGGGGGTTCCGTCGCTGGTGGTGTTCCTCAACAAGGTGGATGCGGTGGACGATCCGGAGTTGCTGGAGCTGGTGGAGCTGGAGGTTCGGGAGCTGCTGAGCGCGTATGAGTTTCCGGGCGACGAGATACCGGTGGTGAAAGGGTCTGCGCTGCGTGCTCTGGAGGGGGATGCTGCGGGCGAGGCGGCGGTGCAGGAGCTGATGTCTGCGGTCGATGCGTACGTTCCGCTGCCGGCTCGCGACGTGGACAAGCCGTTTCTGATGCCGATCGAGGACGTGTTCTCGATATCGGGCCGCGGGACGGTGGTGACGGGGCGTGTGGAGCGCGGGAAGGTGAAGGTGGGGGAGGAGATCGAGATCGTGGGGTTCACGCCGACGCAGAAGAAGGTGGTGACGGGCGTGGAGATGTTCCGGAAGCTGCTCGACGAGGGGGTCGCCGGGGACAACGTCGGGGTGCTGCTGCGGGGCACGGAGAAGGACGACGTGGAGCGCGGTCAGGTTCTGGCGCATCCGAAGTCGATCACGCCGCACACGAAGTTCCGGAGCGAAGTGTATGTTCTGACGAAGGACGAGGGGGGTCGTCACACGCCGTTCTTCAACGGGTATCGTCCGCAGTTCTATCTTCGGACGACGGACGTGACGGGCGTGGCGACGTTGCCGGAGGGCGTCGAGATGGTGATGCCGGGGGACAACGTGACGATCAGCGTGGAGCTGATCACGCCGGTGGCGCTGGAGAAGGGGCTGCGGTTCGCGATCCGGGAGGGCGGCCGCACGGTCGGCTCGGGCGCCATCACCGACATCCTCGACTAGCCGGAGCCGGGAGGCGAGAGATCCGTGCGCGACGTCATCATCCTGGCCTGCGCCGAGTGCAAGCGGCGGAACTACAACACGACGAAGAACAAGCGCAAGACGCCCGACCGTCTCGAGATGAAGAAGTACTGCCGCTGGTGCCGCCGGCATACGCCTCATCGAGAGACGAAGTAGGGCGGGGGAGAGCACAGGCCAGTAGCTCAACTGGTAGAGCACCGGTCTCCAAAACCGGGGGCTGGGGGTTCGAGTCCCTCCTGGCCTGCCACTGGCGGATGCGGCGCGGCGCCGCGGCGAACGAGGACGATGGCGAAATCGGCGATGCTGGAGAGCCCCCGCGCGGCGGCCGGGGAGAAGGGCGTCCTCGGGTGGTGGGGACGTTCCCGGACGTTTCTGGCCCAGGTGCAGAACGAGCTCTCGCGCGTCACGTGGCCGACGTGGAAGGAGGTGCAGGCCACCACGCTGGTGGTGATCCTCACGTCGATCCTGTTCGGCCTGTATCTGTGGGGCGCCGACCTGATTCTCGACCGGATCGCGCGGCTGCTGTTCACGACCTTCGGGGCATCATGACGGACGTCAGCACGAAACAGTGGTACATCGTGCACACCTACTCGGGGTTCGAGAAGAAGGTCTCCGAGTCGCTGCAGCAGCGGGTGCAGGCCCACGGGCTGCAGGGCGAGATCGGCGAAGTCCTGATCCCGACCGAGGACGTCGTCGAGATCCGGGGCGGGAAGAAGGTGGTCAGCTCCAAGCGCTTCTTCCCGGGCTACATCCTGATCGAGATGAACATGTCGGACGAGGCGTGGCATTTCGTCAAGAACACGCCGAAGGTGACCGGCTTCGTGGGCGCCGGCTCCCGGCCGACTCCCCTGACGCGCGAGGAGGTCGATCAGATCCTGCACCAAGTCACGGTGGCGGCCGAGAAGCCCAAGCCGAAGTACACGTTCGACAAGGGCGATCAGGTGCGGATCAACGAGGGGCCGTTCACCAGCTTCAACGGCATGGTCGATGAAGTGAACGTCGATCGCAACACCCTGAAGGTGATGGTGACGATCTTCGGGCGCTCGACGCCGGTCGAACTGGACTTCCTGCACGTGGAGAAAATCTGAGAATTCCGGCAAGGTCAGCGAGACGGCATGGCGAAGAAGATCATCGGTCTGGTCAAGCTGCAGATTCCCGCCGGGAAGGCGACGCCGGCGCCTCCGGTCGGCACGGCCCTCGGCCCGCACGGCGTGAACATCATGGATTTCTGCAAGGCGTTCAACGCCGGGACCGCGAGCCAGGAGGGCCTGATCATTCCGGCGGTCGTGACGGTCTACCAGGACCGGTCGTACAGCTTCATCACCAAGACGCCGCCGGCGGCGGTGCTGCTCAAGCGCGCGGCGAACGTCGCCAAGGGCTCCGGGGAGCCGAACCGTTCGAAGGTCGGCTCGGTCACCCTGCGGCAGGTCGAGGAGATCGCCCGGACGAAGATGCCCGATCTGAACTGCGGGAGCCTGGAGGCGGCGGTCCGGACGGTGGCGGGGACGGCGCGCTCGATGGGGATCGACGTCGCCTCGTAGGCGGATCGGATTCGGGGCAGGATTCATGGCGCGAAAGAGCAGGAAGTTCGAAGCGGCGCAGGCCAGGGTCGATGCGCGTCTCTATGCGCTCGAGGACGCCGTTCCGCTGGTGCAGGAGATCCGGTTCGCGAAGTTCGACGAGGCGGTCGAGATCGCCTTGCGCCTGGGGGTCAATCCGAAGCATGCGGACCAGATGGTGCGCGGCACCGTGGTGCTCCCGCACGGCCTCGGCCGCAGCAAGCGCGTCCTCGTCATCGCCGGACCCGACAAGCAGAAGGAAGCCGAGGAGGCCGGCGCGGACACGGTCGGCGGCGACGAGATCGCGGAGCGGATCCAGGGCGGCTGGATGGAGTTCGACGCGGTCGTGGCCACACCGGACATGATGCGGTCGGTCGGAAAGCTGGGCCGCATCCTCGGTCCACGCGGCCTGATGCCGAATCCCAAGACCGGAACCGTCACCGTCGACGTGGCGAAGGCGGTCGGCGAGATCAAGGCCGGGAAGGTCGCCTACCGGGTCGACAAGGCCGGCGTGGTGCACGCGCCCATCGGGAGGGCGTCGTTCGCGGCGGAGAACCTCGTCGCCAACGCGTACGCCCTGGTGGCGAGCGTGGTGAAGGCGAAGCCGGCGGCCGCGAAGGGCCGGTACCTGAGGAGCATCACCCTGTCGTCGACCATGGGGCCGGGCGTGCGGATCGACAGCGCCGCCGTCGACCAGGCCGCGCGCGCCTGACGGCCGGCGCGGGCGACGGCGGACGAGACGATTCATGCCCATCACACGATCCCGGAAAGCGGAGCAGGTCGCGTCGCTCGCCGAACGGCTCGGCGCCGTCGAGAGCGTCGTCCTGCTCGACTTCAAGGGCCTCGACGTGCCGCAGGCGACCGAGCTGCGCCGGCAGGTCCGCGCGGCGGCGGCGGAGTACCGCGTCGTCAAGAACCGCCTGGCCAGGCGCGCCGTCGACGGGACGCCGTACGCCGTGCTGGATCGGCATTTCCACGGGACGACGGCCGTCGCGTACGGCGGTGAGGATCCGGTGGCGCTCGCCAGGACGCTGGTGACGTTCTCGAAGACGGCGCCGGCGCTGACGGTGAAGGCCGCCGTCGTCCAGGGACAGGAGATCGACGCCGAAGGGGTGAAGGCGCTCGCCGAGCTGCCGGCGAAGGAGGCGCTCCAGGCGACGTTGCTCACGCTGTTGCAGACGCCGGCGACGCAGTTCGTTCGGACGTTGCAGGCGGTTCCGCGCGACCTCGTGAGCGTGCTGGTTCAGGCGGAGAAGAAGAGAAGGAGCGACGATGGCTGACGTGACGCAGGATCAGGTGGTCGAGTACATCAAGGGGATTTCCGTCCTCGAGCTCTCGCAGCTCGTCAAGAAGCTCGAGGAGGAGCTCGGGGTCACGGCCGCGGCGGCCGTGCCGGTGGCGGTCGCCGGCGCCGCGGCGGCGCCGGGCGCGGCGGCCGCCGAAGCCGAAGAGAAGACGGAGTTCACCGTCACGCTGACCGAGATCGGCGACAAGAAGATCAACGTCATCAAGGTCGTCCGCGAGGTCACCAGCCTGGGTCTGAAGGAGGCGAAGGATCTCGTCGAGGGCGCGCCGAAGGCCGTCAAGGAGGACGTTCCGAAGGACGAAGCCGAGGCGATCAGAAAGAAGTTCGAGGAAGTCGGCGCCAAAGTCGAAATCCAGTGACGGGCGGTACCGGTCCTTGACGAAGGGATGACGCTGTGCACACCCTGGCAGAAAACGCCTGTCGTGAACGGATCAACTTCTCGAAGATCCGGACGACCGTTCCGATTCCCAACCTGATCGAGATCCAGAAGAAGTCGTACGAGCGCTTTCTGCAGATGAACCGGCTTCCCGGCGAGCGCGAGGACGCCGGGCTGCAGTCGGTGTTCAAGTCGGTCTTTCCGATCAGCGACTTTCGCGAGAACTCGTCGCTCGAGTTCATCGAGTACTCGATCGGAAGATGGGAGTGCAAGTGCGGCAAGCTGTCGGGCCTCCACCATCTCCGGCAGCCGTGCACGGAGTGCGGGACGGCGCTCGAGGCCGATCCGGTGGGGGAGCGCGAGGTCGACTGCCCGTCGTGCGGCCGCGCGAACCGGGTCCGCGGGAGCGTCTGCGACGTCTGCGGCAACGCCGTCGACATCAAGCTCAAGTACGACGTCGAGGAGTGCCAGGAGCGCGGCATGACCTACGCCGTGCCGCTGAAGGTCGCGATCCGCCTGGTCGTGTGGAACAAGAGTCCCGAAACCGACGCCAGGACCATCCGGGACATCAAGGAGCAGGAGGTGTACTTCGGAGACGTTCCGCTGATGACGGACAACGGCACGTTCATCATCAACGGGACCGAGCGCGTCATCGTGTCGCAGCTACACCGCTCTCCGGGCGCGTTCTTCCACTCCGAGGACAAGGCGCTGTTCGTCGCGCAGATCATCCCGTACCGCGGATCGTGGGTCGAATTCGAATACGACGCGAAGAACCTGCTCCACGTCCGGATAGACCGGAAGCGGAAGTTCCTCGCCAGCGTGTTCCTCCGCGCGCTCGGTCTGGAGGACGCCGACGAGATCATCCGGCAGTTCCATCAGGTCGACCGGATTTCGCTGAAGGAGAAGGCGTTGCGCTGGGCCGTGGGCGGCAGCCTGGTGGATCTGCGCGCCGCGAAGGAGATCGAGGACGCCGCCGCGGCCGCCGTCGTCCGGGCCGGCAAGCGGATCACGCGGTCGGCCGTCGAAGCGCTCCGCAAGGCCGGGATCGAGTGGCTCGCAGTGTCCGACACGGCGCTCGAAGGCGCCTTCGCGGCTGCGGACGTCGCCGATCCGGCCACCGGCGAGGTGATCGTCGAGACGAACGAGGAAGTGACTCCCCGGATCATCTCGATGGCGCAGGACAGGGCGGTCGAGGAGATCCAGGTCTTCTTCCCCGAGCGCGACGAGGTCGGTCCGATCATCTCCACGACCCTGAAGAAGGATCCGATCCGTACCCACGAGGACGCGCTGATCGAGATCTACCGCCGGCTGCGGCCGGGCGATCCGCCGACGCTGGACAGTTCCCGGTCGTTGTTCGAGGGGATGTTCTTCAATCCGCAGAAGTACGACTTCTCGCGGGTGGGGCGGCTGAAGCTGAACACCAAGCTGGGCGCCGACACCGATCTCGCCGAGAAGGTTCTGCAGCCGCAGGACTTCTACGACGTGATCAGCTACCTGCTGAAGCTGCGGAAGAACCCGGCGAACGTGGACGACATCGACCATCTCGGGAACCGCCGGGTCCGGTCCGTCGGCGAGCTGCTCGAGAACCAGTTCCGGATCGGCCTCGTCCGGATGGAGCGCGCCATCAAGGAAAAGATGTCGGTGTACCAGGAGATGGCGACGGCGATGCCCCATGACCTGATCAACGCGAAGCCGGTCATGGCGGCGATCCGGGAGTTCTTCGGATCGTCCCAGTTGTCGCAGTTCATGGACCAGACGAATCCGTTGTCCGAGATCACCCACAAGCGGCGGCTGTCGGCGCTCGGGCCGGGCGGGTTGTCGCGGGAGCGGGCCGGGTTCGAGGTGCGGGACGTGCACCCGACCCACTACGGCCGGATCTGTCCCATCGAGACGCCGGAAGGACCGAACATCGGGCTGATCTCGTCGCTCTCCTGCTATGCGCGGATCAACGAGTTCGGTTTCATCGAGTCGCCGTACCGCCGGGTCAAGGAGGCGCAGGCCCTCGATTTCGTCCGCGTCACCAACGGCGGCGGGACGAAGTACAAGACCGGCCAGATCGTCGGCGCGGAGGAGGTCGAGACGGAGAACGCCGCCGCCCGGCGCCGCAGGAAGCGGGCGGCGGAGTGCGATCCGCACTCGTTCTACCTGTCGGCCTGGGAGGAGGATCGGTACCTCATCGCGCAGGCCAACGCGAAGCTCGACGAGCAGGGCCGCCTCGTCAACGAGCGCGTGAACGCGCGGCAGGCCGGCAATTTCCTCCTGGCGCCCCGCGAGAACGTCGACTTCATCGACGTGTCGCCGAAGCAACTGGTTTCGGTGGCCGCCTCGCTGGTGCCGTTTCTCGAGAACGACGACGCCAACCGCGCGCTCATGGGGTCGAACATGCAGCGGCAGGCGGTTCCCCTGCTGCGCGCGCGCGCGCCGTTCGTCGGCACCGGGATGGAGCACATCACGGCGCGCGATTCGGGCGCGGTCGAGGTCGCCCGGCGGTCCGGCGTCGTCGACTACGTCGACTCGGAGCGGATCGTCGTCCGCGTGGACGGCGAGGGCGCGGCGGACGCTTCGAAGGATCTGCGCCCGGACATCCACAACCTGACCAAGTTCCGCCGGTCGAACCAGAACACCTGCATCAACCAGAAGCCGATCGTGAAGGTCGGCCAGAAGGTGGCCAAGGGCGAGGTGCTCGCTGACGGTCCGTGCACCGAGCTGGGCGAGCTCGCTCTCGGCCGCAACGTGCTGGGCGCGTTCATGCCGTGGCGGGGCTACAACTTCGAGGACGCCATCCTGGTGTCCGAGCGCCTGGTGAAGGACGATTACTACACCTCGATCCACATCGAGGAGTTCGACATCGAGTCGCGCGACACGAAGCTGGGGCCGGAGGAGATCACCCGCGACATCCCGAACGTCTCGGAGGGCTTCCTGAACGATCTCGACGAGAGCGGGATCATCCGGATCGGCGCCTACGTCAAGCCCGGGGACATCCTGGTCGGCAAGATCACGCCGAAGGGCGAGACCCAACTCACACCCGAAGAGAAGCTGCTGCGGGCCATCTTCGGCGAGAAGGCCGGCGACGTCCGGGACGCCTCGCTGCTCTGCCCGCCGGGGATCGAGGGGATAGTCGTCGGCGTGAAGATCTTCTCCCGCAAGGGGATCGAAAAGGACGACCGGGCGAAGGAGATCGAGGCCGGAGAGATCGAGACGCTCGAGACGGACCGGCAGGACGAAATCCGGATCCTGCACGACGGGGTCAAGAAGCGCCTCGGCGTGATGCTCGCCGGACAGACGCTGGCCGCCGACCTCCTCGACGAGCACGGCGCGAAGACGCTGCTGCCGAAAGGCGCGAAGCTGACGGCCGACAACGTCGCCAGGTGCGAATGGGCCGATCTGGTGCGCGTGCGCCTCGCCTCCGGCGATCCTGAGCTCGAGAGCGCCCTGCGCGCCCTCGAGGATCTGACTGCGCGTCAGGTCGAGGTGATCGGGACGCAGTTCGACGAGAAGAAGGAGAAGATCCGCCGCGGGGACGAGTTGCCGCCCGGCGTCATCAAGCTGGTCAAGGTGTTCGTCGCCATGAAGCGGAAGCTGTCGGTCGGCGACAAGATGGCGGGCCGGCACGGCAACAAGGGGGTGATCGCCCGCGTGCTGCCGGAAGAGGACATGCCCCGCCTGCCCGACGGCACGCCGGTGGAGATCGTCCTCAATCCGCTCGGCGTGCCGTCGCGGATGAACGTGGGGCAGATCCTGGAGACGCACCTGGGGTGGGCCGCGCAGGCGCTCGGGCTGTACTTCGCGTCGCCGGTGTTCGACGGCGCGAACGAGCAGGAGATCAAGGGGTGGCTCGACAAGGCCGGTCTGCCCCGGAGCGGCAAGACGACGTTGTACGACGGCATGACCGGCGAGCCGTTCGAGCAGGAAGTCACGGTGGGCTACATCTACATGCTGAAGTTGTCCCACCTGGTCGACGACAAGCTGCACGCGCGGTCGATCGGGCCGTACTCGCTCATCACCCAGCAGCCGCTGGGCGGCAAGGCGCAGTTCGGCGGCCAGCGGTTCGGCGAAATGGAGGTGTGGGCGCTGGAGGCGTACGGAGCCGCGCACATCCTGCAGGAGCTGCTCACCGCGAAGTCGGACGACGTTACGGGACGCGCGAAGATCTACGAGGCGATCGTCAAGGGCGACGCCTCGTTCACGCCGGGGCTGCCGGAGTCGTTCAACGTGCTCATCCGCGAGCTGCAGGCGCTCTGCCTCGACGTGGACCTGATCAAGACGCGGCGGCCCGCCGAGGCGCTGGCGCTCGGTCCGGCCGCGGAGGCGGAGCAGGACGAGGCCCGGGACGAGGCCCAGGCGGAAGACCAAGTCGAAGCGCAGGCGGAAGATCGGTCCGAGGACACGGAACTGGCCGCGGAAGCGGCCGCAGAGCCGGAGGGGGCGCCGGCGCTCGAAGGGGCGCTGCCCGAAACGTCATGACGTCGACTTTCGAAACGCGAGACTTCATGCGGCCGAGGTATGCCGACAGAGGCTCACTCACCGTGGACTTCGACGCCATCCGGATCAGCCTGGCGTCGCCGGAGAAGATCCAGTCGTGGTCCCACGGCGAGGTGAGCAAGCCCGAGACGATCAACTACCGCACGTTCAAGCCGGAGCGCGACGGCCTGTTCTGCGCGAAGATCTTCGGCCCGGTCACCGACTGGGAGTGTCTGTGCGGCAAGTACAAGCGGATGAAGCACCGCGGCGTCATCTGCGACAAGTGCGGCGTCGAGGTGACGCAGGCCAAGGTGCGGCGCGAGCGGCTGGGGCACATCACGCTGGCGACGCCGGTGAGCCACGTCTGGTTCTTCAAGGGGCTGCCGAGCCGAATCGGCCACTTGCTCGACATCTCGCTCCGCGACCTCGAGCGCGTCCTGTACTTCGAGGCGTACGTCGTCATCTCGCCCGGCGACGGGGATCTCAAGCCGAACCAGTTGCTGACCGAGGAGCAGTACCGCAAGGCGCGCGAGGAGTGCGGGCCCAAGTTCAGGGCCCGGATGGGCGCCGAGGCGATCAAGGACCTGCTCAAGCGGGTCGACGTCGAGGAGCTCGCGGTGGAGCTGCGCGCGAAGATGCGCGCCGAGACGTCGGCCCAGAAGACGCTGAAGTTCGCCAAACGGCTCAAGGTCGTCGATTCGTTCCGCCGGTCGACCAACCGGCCGGAATGGATGATCCTCGACGTCATTCCGGTGATCCCGCCCGAGCTCCGCCCGCTGGTGCCGCTCGACGGCGGCCGGTTCGCCACTTCCGACCTCAACGATCTGTACCGCCGCGTGATCAACCGGAACAACCGCCTCAAGAAGCTGATCGAGCTGAAGGCGCCGGACGTCATCATCCGCAACGAGAAGCGGATGCTGCAGGAGGCCGTCGATGCGTTGTTCGATAACGGCCGCCGGGGGCGGGTGCTCCGCGGGGCGAACAACCGGCCGCTCAAGTCGCTGTCCGACACGCTGAAGGGAAAGCAGGGGCGCTTCCGGCAGAACCTGCTCGGCAAGCGCGTGGACTACTCCGGCCGGTCGGTGATCGTCGTCGGCCCGGAGCTCCGGCTCCACCAGTGCGGCTTGCCCAAGAAGATGGCGCTGGAGCTGTTCAAGCCGTTCATCTACAACAAGCTCGAAGACCGGGGGCTGGTCACGACGATCAAGCAGGCCAAGGAGATGGTCGAGCAGCACGAACCGGAGGTCTGGGACATCCTCGAGGAGGTGATCCGGGAGCATCCGGTGCTGCTGAACCGCGCGCCCACGCTCCATCGCCTCGGCATCCAGGCGTTCGAGCCGGTGCTGGTCGAAGGCAAGGCGATCCGGATCCACCCGCTCGTCTGCACGGCGTTCAACGCGGACTTCGACGGCGATCAGATGGCGGTGCACGTGCCGCTGTCGCCGGAGGCGCAGATCGAGGCGTCGGTGCTGATGATGTCGTCGAACAACATCATGTCGCCGTCCAACGGCGCGCCGATCGCGGTGCCGTCACAGGACATCGTGCTCGGTTGCTACTACCTGACCAAGGCCAGGGTCGGGGCGAAGGGGGAGGGGCGCGTGTTCCGTTCGCCGGACGACGTCCTGCTCGCCCTCGACGCGGGCGAGGTGGAGACGCTGACGCCGATCCGGTTGCGGCTGAGCGGCGAGTTCATCGACCTCGGCGCGAGCCGTGACGATCAGGACGTGCTGCACGCGCCGGTCGAGGTCCTCGACCGCAGGATCGTCGACACCACGGTCGGCCGGGTGGTGCTGAACCATGCGCTGCCGGACGGCATCCCGTTCGTCAACGGCCTGCTCAAGAAGAAGGGGCAGCAGCAGATCGTGCAGTACTGCTACCTGCGCCACGGGATCGATCGAACGGTGGCGATGCTCGATCGGCTGAAGGACCTCGGTTTCCTCTACGCCACGAAGTCCGGTCTGTCGATCGGCATCGACGACCTCGTCATCCCGCAGGAGAAGAGCGCGCTCGTCGACAACGCCCGCACCGAGGTGATCAAGGTCGAGCAGCAGTACCTCGAAGGCGCGATCACGAACGGCGAGCGGAAGAACAAGGTGATCGCCATCTGGTCGGACGTGACCGAGAAGATCGCCGACGAGATGTTCCAGGAGATGGAGGACCACGAACGGTCCGGACAGGGCTTCAACCCGGTCTACGTCATGGCCGACTCGGGCGCGCGGGGGAGCAAGCAGCAGATCCGGCAGCTCGCGGGGATGCGCGGGCTGATGGCGAAACCGTCCGGCGAGATCATCGAGACGCCGATCACGTCGAACTTCCGGGAAGGCCTGACGGTGCTCCAGTACTTCATCTCGACGCACGGCGCCCGGAAGGGGCTGGCGGACACGGCGCTCAAGACGGCCGATTCGGGATACCTGACCCGCCGTCTGGTCGACGTCGCCCAGGACGTGATCATCTCGGAGCACGACTGCGGCACGCTCGACGGGATCGAGTCGCAGGCCATCGTCGAGAGCGGGGAGATCATCGAACCGCTTCGCGACCGGATCATGGGCCGCGTGACGCTCGAGGAGCTCCGCGATCCGTTCACCGACGAGCTGATCGCGGAGAAGAACCAGGAGATCACCGAGGAGCTGGCCTCGCAGATACAGGAGTCCGGCGTCGAGAAGGTCAAGATCCGGTCGGTGCTCACCTGCGCGTCCCGGCGCGGCGTGTGCGCGCGGTGCTACGGCCGCGACCTGGCGACCGGCAAGCTGGTCGAGCTCGGGCTGGCGGTGGGCGTGATCGCCGCGCAGTCGATCGGCGAGCCCGGGACGCAGCTCACGATGCGGACGTTCCACATCGGGGGAACGGCGTCCCGCGTCTCCGAGCAGTCCACGCTGGAGAGCAGGCACGCCGGCGTCGTGAAGTTCCAGGGGATCCAGGTAGTGCGGAAACAGGACGACTCCCTGGTGGTGATGAGCCGGACCGGCTCGCTCATGGTGCTGGACGAGAAGGGACGGGACCGGGAGCGTTACGCGGTGGTGTACGGCGCGCACCTGCGCGTCACGGACGGCCAGGAGGTCGAGCCGGGGCAGGTGCTGATCGAGTGGGACCCGTACACCTTCTCGGTCCTGACCGAGCAGAAGGGGACGGTGCGCTTCAAGGACATCGTCGAGGGGGCCACCGTCCACGAGGAAGTCGACGAGGTGACCGGCCTCATGCGGCGGATCATCGTCGACGCGCCGGACGAGAAGATGCAGCCGACCGTGGAGATCCGCGGCGCGGACGGGAAGGTGCGGAAAAAGTACCACATGCCGTCCCACGCGCACCTGATGGTGGCCGACGGCGACCCCGTCGACGCGGGAGACGTCCTGGCCAAGATCCCGCGCGAGACGACCAAGACGAAGGACATCACCGGCGGGTTGCCGCGGGTGGTCGAGCTGTTCGAGGCGCGGAAGCCGCGCGAGCCGGCGGTGATCAGCGAGATCGACGGGGAGGTCCGGTACGGCGACGTCGTCAAGGGCGTGCGCAAGATCACGATCGTTCCGGACGAGGCCGGCGCGGAGGAGCGCGAGTACTCCCTGCCGCGCGGAGTGCACATCAACGTGCAGGAGGGAGACCGGGTCCAGGCCGGCGAGCCGCTCATGGACGGTCCGAGCAATCCGCACGACATCCTCAACGTGCTGGGCGAGAAGGCGCTGCAGGGATATCTGGTCAACGAGATCCAGGAGGTGTACCGCCTCCAGGGGGTCGCCATCAACGACAAGCACATCGAGGTGATGGTGCGCCAGATGATGCGGTGGGTCCGGGTCGAGGAGGTGGGCGACACCGAGTTCCTGGTCGACGAGCAGGTCGACAAGGTCCGGTTCCTGCGGGAGAACGAGCGGGTGATCGGCGAAGGAGGCCAGCCGGCGACCGGGCGTTCGATGCTGCTCGGCATCACGAAGGCGTCGCTCTCGACCGAGTCGTTCATCTCGGCCGCATCGTTCCAGGAGACGACGCGCGTGCTGACCGAAGCGTCGATCTCGGGCCGGGTCGATCATCTGCGGGGGCTCAAGGAAAACGTCACGATGGGGCGGTTGATACCGGCCGGCACCGGCTTCGAGTACTACCAGCGGGTTCGCATCGAGCCGGACGAGCCGCCCCCGCCGCCCCCGCCGTCGCCCGAGGAACTCGAGATGTACGACTTCGGGCGGGACTTCGCGGAGATGGAGGAGCCGGCGCGGCGGGACGAAGCGGTGGAATGAAGCGGCGGTTCGAGAAAACGCGCGTTGCGCAGGCCGGTGGTTGCGTGATACCCTCTACGGCTCGCCAGGCGCGCATACAGACAGCAGGGTAACCGGCCGCAGGCGCCAAGCCGGTGTCGGCTTTCAGGCCTGGGCCACGTCGTTGGCCGCTGACGCCCGGCCCGTTGTCGCGTCAGGCGGCGCCAAGCGAGGAATCTTCGTGCCGACGATCAGCCAGCTCGTTCGGAAGGGGCGCGCGCCCACGTCGAACAAGACGAAGAGCCCCGCGCTCCAGCGGTGTCCGCAGAAGCGGGGCGTTTGCGTGCGCGTATTCACGCAGACGCCGAAGAAGCCGAACTCGGCGTTGCGGAAGGTGGCGCGCGTTCGCCTGACCAACGGCGTCGAGGTGACGAGCTACATCCCCGGGGAGGGGCACAACCTGCAGGAGCACTCGCTCGTGCTGATTCGCGGCGGGCGCGTGAAGGACCTTCCGGGCGTGCGCTACCACGTGGTGCGCGGGACGCTCGACGCGGTCGGCGTGCAGAACCGGCGGCAGTCGCGGTCGAAGTACGGCGCCAAGCGGCCGAAGGGATGACGCGGGCGGCCGGCCGGCGCGGCGGGTGACGGAAACGGGAGCGGGATATGCCACGGCGACGAGAGATTCCGAAGCGGGAGGCGCCGCCTGATCCGCTGTACGGCAGCACGCTGGTGACGAAGTTCGTGCGGATGATCATGCGGGGCGGCAAGCGCAGCGTGGCGGAAGGGATCGTGTACGGCAGCCTGGCCATCATCAAGGAGCGGACGGGGGACGACCCGTTGAAGGCGTTCAAGAAGGCGATCGACAACACCAAGCCGAGCCTCGAGGTGAAGTCGCGCCGCGTGGGCGGGTCGAACTACCAGGTGCCGGTCGAGGTCAACCAGAACCGCCGCCTCTCGCTCAGCATCCGGTGGCTGACGGCCTCGGCGCGGGGCCGGGGCGACGGCAAGACGATGCGCGCCCGGCTCGCGAACGAGCTGATCGACGCCTCCAACCTGCGGGGCGGCGCCGTCAAGAAGCGGGAGGACACCCACCGGATGGCGGAAGCCAACAAGGCGTTCGCGCATTACCGGTGGTAGAGGCGCATGGGAAAGGCGACGGTCGCTGAACTCGACGCGAGCAAGTCCGCGCGCCCGGATCCCCGGGCGCGGAATTCCGCAGTCATGCCCAGGCAGGTCCCGCTCGCCCGCAACCGGAACATCGGCATCATGGCGCACATCGACGCCGGGAAGACCACGACGACCGAGCGGATCCTGTACTACACCGGAATCACCTACAAGCTGGGCGAAGTGCACGACGGCACTGCGGTGATGGACTGGATGGAGCAGGAGCAGGAGCGCGGCATCACCATCACCTCCGCGGCCACCACCTGCTTCTGGCGCGACCACCGGATCAACATCATCGACACGCCGGGGCACGTCGACTTCACGGCGGAGGTCGAGCGCTCGCTCCGGGTGCTCGACGGCGCCGTGGCGGTGTTCGATGCGGTGGCCGGCGTCGAGCCCCAGTCGGAGACGGTCTGGCGGCAGGCCGACCGGTACGGCGTCCCGCGCATCTGCTTCGTCAACAAGATGGACCGCGTGGGCGCCGACTTCACGGCGGCGATCGAGCAGATCCGCACCAAGCTGCAGGCCAATCCCGTGGCCGTGCAGATGCCGATCGGCGCCGAGGACGCGTTCACCGGCGTGGTCGACCTCGTCGGCATGAAGGCGATCCGGTACAGGGACGCGACGCTGGGCGCCGAATCGGTCGTGGAGGAGATTCCGGAGGCTTGCCGCGCCGAGGCGATGGCCCTCCGGGAAACGCTGATCGAGAAGGTGAGCGAGGTCAGCGACGAGATCCTCGACCGGTATCTGCACGGCAAGGCGATTCCCGAGGACGCGATCCGCGCCGCGCTCAGACGGCGGGTCATCGACTCGGTGCGAAAGGGCGAGCCGCCGTTCGTCCCGGTGGTGTGCGGGTCCGCCTTCAGGAACAAGGGGGTGCAGCCCCTCCTCGATGCGGTCGTCGACTATCTCCCGTCGCCGGACGACGTGCCGCCCATCGTCGGCCTCGATCCGCGGGCGGCCGAGGAGAGCCCGGTCGAGCGCCCCGCCGACGACGCCGCGCCGTTTTCCGCGCTGGCGTTCAAGATCATGACCGACCCGTTCGTGGGCCGGCTGACGTTCATCCGCGTCTACTCGGGCGTGATGAAGGCGGGGTCGCCGATTTTCAATCCGGTGCGCGGCCGGAGCGACCGGGTCGGCCGCCTCCTGAAGATGCACGCCAACAAGCGCGAGGAGATCAAGCAGGTCTATGCGGGCGACATCGCCGCCGCGGTCGGTCTCAAGAGCGTGGGCACCGGCGACACGATCTGCGATCAGCAGCACCCGGTGGTGCTCGAGTCGATGGATTTCCCGAAGCCGGTGGTGTCGCTGGCGATCGAGCCGAGGACGGAGTCGGATCAGGAGAAGCTCGGGGCGGGTCTGGCGAAGCTGACGGTCGAGGATCCGACCTTCCGCGTCCGGACCGACGATCAGACGGGACAGGTCGTCATTTCCGGCATGGGAGAGCTGCACCTGGAGATTCTCGTCGACCGGCTGCGGCGCGAGTTCGGCGTGGACGCCGCGGTCGGCCGCCCGCAGGTGGCGTACCGGGAGACGTTGACCCGTCCGGCGGAGAGCGAGGGTCGTTACGTAAAGCAGACCGGCGGCCGCGGGCAATACGGGCACGTCAGGATCCGCGTGGTCCCGGCGCCGCCCAACCACGGTTTCGAGTTCGTCGACGACATCGTGGGCGGCGCCATCCCGCGCGACTACGTCAAGGCGGTTCGCGAGGGGATCCGGGACGCGATGACGACCGGCGTCCTGGCGGGCTATCCGATCGAGGACGTCAGCGTGTCGCTGTACGACGGGTCGCACCACGAGGTCGACTCCTCGGAGATGGCGTTCAGGGTGGCCGGTTCGATGGCGTTCCGCGAGGCCGCGCGCAAGGCGGGCGGCGTGCTGCTCGAGCCGCTCATGCGTCTGGAGGTGGTGGTTCCCGAGGAGTACATGGGAGAGATCATCACCGACCTCAACGCCCGCCGCGGGCGCGTGCGGTCCGTCGAAGCGCATGGCGGCACGCAGATCGTCCGCGCCTGGGCGCCGCTGGCCGAGATGTTCGGGTACGCCACCGATCTCCGATCGCGCACGCAGGGGCGGGCGACGTTCTCGATGCACTTTGAACGGTACGAGCAGGCGCCGCCGCAGGTCAGCGAGGAGGTCGTGGCGCGTATCCAGGGAAGATGAGGGCAGGGGATGGCGAAAGAGAAGTTCGATCGGTCGAAGCCGCACGTGAACATCGGGACGATAGGGCACATCGACCACGGGAAGACGACGCTGACGGCGGCGATCACGGCGGTGCTGGCGAAGCGCGACGCGAAGAACGAGGCTCGGAGCTTCGACTCGATCGACAACGCGCCTGAGGAGCGGGAGCGGGGGATCACGATAGCGACGGCGCACGTGGAGTATCAGACCGAGTCGCGCCACTACGCGCACGTGGACTGTCCTGGTCACGCGGACTACATCAAGAACATGATCACGGGCGCGGCGCAGATGGACGGGGCGATTCTGGTGGTGGCGGCGACGGACGGTCCGATGCCGCAGACGCGGGAGCACATTCTTCTGGCGCGGCAGGTGGGGGTTCCGTCGCTGGTGGTGTTCCTCAACAAGGTGGATGCGGTGGACGATCCGGAGCTGCTGGAGCTGGTGGAGCTGGAGGTTCGGGAGCTGCTGAGCGCGTATGAGTTTCCGGGCGACGAGATACCGGTGGTGAAAGGGTCTGCGCTGCGTGCTCTGGAGGGGGATGCTGCGGGCGAGGCGGCGGTGCAGGAGCTGATGTCTGCGGTCGATGCGTACGTTCCGCTGCCGGCTCGCGACGTGGACAAGCCGTTTCTGATGCCGATCGAGGACGTGTTCTCGATATCGGGCCGCGGGACGGTGGTGACGGGGCGTGTGGAGCGCGGGAAGGTGAAGGTGGGGGAGGAGATCGAGATCGTGGGGTTCACGCCGACGCAGAAGAAGGTGGTGACGGGCGTGGAGATGTTCCGGAAGCTGCTCGACGAGGGGGTCGCCGGGGACAACGTCGGGGTGCTGCTGCGGGGCACGGAGAAGGACGACGTGGAGCGCGGTCAGGTTCTGGCGCATCCGAAGTCGATCACGCCGCACACGAAGTTCCGGAGCGAAGTGTATGTTCTGACGAAGGACGAGGGGGGTCGTCACACGCCGTTCTTCAACGGGTATCGTCCGCAGTTCTATCTTCGGACGACGGACGTGACGGGCGTGGCGACGTTGCCGGAGGGCGTCGAGATGGTGATGCCGGGGGACAACGTGACGATCAGCGTGGAGCTGATCACGCCGGTGGCGCTGGAGAAGGGGCTGCGGTTCGCGATCCGGGAGGGCGGCCGCACGGTCGGCTCGGGCGCCATCACCGACATCCTCGACTAGCCGGAGCCGGAGTTCGGGGGAGAGGGGAGAGATGGCGGCGTTCAGCGACAAGATTCGTATCCGCCTCAAGGCGTACGACCATCGGGTGCTGGACCAGTCGACGACCGAGATCGTCGACACCGCCCGACGGACCGGCGCCCGGCTCGCCGGCCCGATCCCGCTGCCGACCGACACCAACAAGTGGACCGTCCTGCGTTCGCCGCACGTGGACAAGAAGTCGCGCGAGCAGTTCGAGATCCGCACGCACAAGCGCCTGATCGACATTTTCGAGCCGACGTCGCAGACGGTCGACGCGCTGATGAAACTGGACCTGCCGGCCGGGGTCGACGTCGAGATCAAGGCGTTCGGGAGAGAGCAGAACTAGCGCGCCGCATCGGGGCGCGGCGGGGCGGGCCATGGTGGCCGGGATCATCGGACGGAAGATCGGAATGACGCAGGTGTTCGCCGACGACGGATCGGCGTCCCCGGCGACGGTCCTGCAGGCCGGCCCGTGCGTGGTCGTGCAGCGGAAGACGGTCGATCGGGACGGGTACGACGCCGTGCAGCTCGGTTTCGTCGAGCAGGCGCCGGCCCGGGTCTCCCGTCCGGTCGCGGGTCATTACCGGCGCGCCGGCGTTCCGCCGACGCGCGTGCGGCGTGAGGTGGCCGTCGCCGGCGGCGACGGAGCGCCGAAGGAAGGCGAGCCGGTCCTCGCGTCGCTCTTCGCGGCCGGCGATCAGGTGGACGTGGTGGGCGAGAGCCGGGGGCGCGGGTTCCAGGGGGTCGTCAAGCGGCACGGCTTCCGCGGCGGGCGCGCCACCCACGGGTCGATGTTCCACCGCGCGCCCGGCTCCATCGGGCAGTCGTCCTATCCGTCGCGCGTGATCAAGGGGATGCGCGCGCCCGGGCGGATGGGCGGCGACCGGGTGACCGTCAGGAACCTGCGCGTCATCGAGGTGGACGCCGAGAACCATCGGCTGGTGGTTCGCGGCGCGGTCCCCGGCGCCTCCGGCGGCTACGTCGTCATTCGGCGGGCGGTCGCTCCCCGCCGCCGGCCGGCGGCGCCGCCGGCCGGCGACGGCAAGAAGAAGAGCAAGGGCGGATGACGCTGGACGTGGTGAACGATCGGAACGACAAGGTCGGCTCGATCGATCTCGACGACGAGGTGTTCGGCGGCCGGGTGGACGACGGGATCGTCTGGGAGTCGGTCGTGCGCGAGAACGCGGCCGACCGGAGCGGCGCCCACGCCACGAAGACCCGGGGCCAGGTGAGCGGCACGGGCCGCAAGCCGTGGCGGCAGAAGGGGACCGGCCGGGCCCGCGTCGGGGAAGCGCGCAACCCGCTGTGGCGGAAGGGGGGAACGGTGTTCGGCCCCCGCCCGCGCTCCTACGCCTACCCGTTGCCGAAGAAGGTGGTGCGCCGCGCCCTGCGGTCCGCGCTGACCGGGAAGCTCCGCGGCGGCGGGGTGACCGTGGTCGATCGGCTGGCGATGGACGAGCCGAGGACGAAGGCGGCGGCGGAGCTGCTGGAGCGGCTCGGCGCCGCGGGGCGGACCCTTCTGGTCGACGTCCGGCCGGAGACGAACCTCGGCCTCGCAGTCCGGAACCTGCCGGGAGTGCGCGTAGCCTCGTCGAACCGGTTGACGGCCAGGGACGTGGCCGGCTCGGCCCGGCTGGTCGTGACCACCGCGGCGGTGAAGCATCTCGAGAAGGTGCTCGCGGCATGAAGCCGACCGACGTCATCCTGCGGGCGATCGTGACCGAGAAGTCCTCGCTGATGATGGAGGACAAGCGGATCCTGGCGTTCGAGGTGGCGAAACGCGCCACGAAGGTCGACGTCCGGCGCGCCGTCGAGCAGCTGCTCGGGGTGAAGGTGGCGGAGGTGCGGACGGCGATCGCCCACGGCAAGGTGAAGAGGCAGGGGCGTTTCGTGGGGCGGCGTCCCGACTGGAAGAAAGCCTACGTGCGGTTGCGGCCCGGGGAGAAGCTCCCCGAGTTCCTCGAGGGTTCGTAAATGGCCATTCGCAGGTACAAGCCGACGTCGGCCGGCCGGCGGTTCCAGTCGGTTCCCGATTTCGACGAGATCACGACGGATCGACCGCACCGGCCGCTGACCGAGCCGCTCAAGAAGTCCGGCGGGCGGAACAACCGCGGCCAGGTGACTTCGTGGTGGCGCGGCGGCGGGCACAAGCGCGCCTACCGGGTGATCGACTTCCGGCGGGACAAGCGGGACGTGCCCGGACGCGTTGCGACCATCGAGTACGATCCGAACCGCTCGGCGCGGATCGCCCTGGTGGCCTACGCCGACGGCGAGAAGCGGTACATCCTCCACCCGGTGGGGCTCAAGGTCGGCGACGCCGTGGTGGCGGGCGAGAAGACGGACATCCTGCCCGGGAACGCGCTTCCGCTCGGAAACGTCCCGCTCGGAACGCTGGTGCACAACGTGGAGCTGCGTCCCGGCAAGGGCGGGCAGCTCGCGCGGAGCGCCGGCGCGGCCGTGCAGGTCGTGGCGAAGGAGGGCGGGCACGTCACCCTCAAGCTGCCGTCGGGCGAGACGCGGCTGGTGCTCGCCGGCGGGCTGGCGACGGTGGGCCAGGTCGGCAACGTCGATCACGGCAACGTCTCGATCGGCAAGGCGGGCCGGAACCGCTGGCGCGGGAAGCGCCCTCACGTCTGCGGCAACTCCATGAATCCGGTCGATCACCCGCTGGGCGGCGGCGAGGGGCACGCGGCCGGCGGCCGTCACCCGGTGTCGCCGTGGGGCCAGCCGGCGAAGGGGTACAAGACCCGGCGACGGAAGCCGTCGGACCGATTCATCCTGCAACGCAAGAAGCGCAAGCGTTCGAGGTGACGGTGGGAGAACTGCTGCGATGAGTCGCTCGCTCAGGAAAGGACCGTTCGTCGACATCCCGCTCCTCGAGAAGATCGAGGTGATGAACCGCAACGGCGAGCGCAAGGTCGTCAAGACCTGGTCCCGTCGATCGACCGTGGTGCCGGAGATGATCGGCCACACGATGGCGGTCCACAACGGGAAGAAGTTCGTGCCGGTCTACGTCAGCGAGAACATGGTGGGGCACAAGCTCGGGGAGTTCGCGCCGACCCGCACCTTCAGGGGCCACACCGGCCGCGGCGAGAAGGTGGCGTCCGTGGCGCGGTCCGGAGGCGGCCGGTGATCGAAGGCCGCGCCACGGCGCGTTACGTGCGCACGTCGGCGCAGAAGGCCAAGCTCGTCATGGACCTCATCCGCGGACGCACGGTCGACGAGGCGCTGGCGACGCTGCGGTTCGCCCGCAAGGGGGTCGCGCGCGACGTCGCCAAGGTGCTCCGGTCGGCCGTGGCGAACGCGCAGCAGCAGGAAGGGGCGAGCGGCGCGGCCGACCGGCTGTACGTGCGCGAGTGCTACGCCGACCAGGGGCCCACGCTCAAGCGGATCCGGCCGGCGCCGATGGGCCGCGCGTTCCGCATCGCCAAGCGGACCTCGCATCTGACGGTGGCCGTGCGGGAGAAAGCCGAAGCCGTGGCCGCGGTGGGGGCGGAGAGCCCTGCGGAGAACGCGCCGGCGGAGGCGGAAGGGACGAACGGGGACTAGGCATGGGACAGAAGGTTCACCCGTACGGGTTTCGCCTCGGCTTCAACAAGACGTGGCGCTCGCGCTGGTACGCGGATCGGGACTACGCCCGGCTGCTGCACGAGGACCTGGTCCTGAAGGCCGATCTCAAGAAGCGCTTCTCCCATGCCGGCGTGTCGAAGATCGAGATCGAGCGCGCCGCGAACAAGCTGAAGCTCGACATCCACACCTCGCGGCCCGGCATCATCATCGGCCGCAAGGGGACGGAGGTCGACAAGCTGAAGGCCGACATCCAGAAGCGGACGAACCGCGAAGTGTTCATCAACATCCAGGAGATCCAGAAGCCCGAGCTCGACGCGCAGCTCATCAGCGAATCGGTCGCGCTGCAGCTCGAGAAGCGGGTGGCGTTCCGGCGCGCGATGCGCAAGGCGGTCGAGTCGGCGCTGAGGTTCGGCGCGCGCGGCATCAAGGTGCGGGTCGGCGGGCGCCTCAACGGCGCCGAGATCGCGCGGTCCGAGTGGTACCTGCACGGGCAGTTGCCGTTGCAGACGCTCCGCGCCGACATCGATTACGGGTTCGGCGCGGCGCGCACGACGTACGGCGCGATCGGCGTGAAGGTATGGCTGTACAAGGGCGAGCGCCTCGAGCCGCAGACCGGCCGGGAGGAGGACTACCGCACGCCGCGCCGTCCGCGGCTGTAGACGTCCGGAGCGATTCGCCATGTTGATGCCGAAGAAGGTCAAGTACCGGAAGCAGCACCGGGGGCGCATGGTGGGGAAGGCCTGGCGCGGCTCGTCCGTCGCGTTCGGCGACTACGGCCTCAAGGCGCTCGAATCGTGCTGGATGACCGATCGCCAGATAGAGGCGGCCCGCGTCGCGATGACGCGCTTCGTCAAGCGCGGCGGCAAGATCTGGGTGCGCGTCTTCCCGGACAAGCCGATCACCAAGAAGCCCCAGGAGACCCGCATGGGCAAGGGCAAGGGGGCGCCGGAGCAGTGGGTGGCGGTGATCCGGCCGGGCCGGATCCTGTTCGAGATGGAGGGCGTGAGCGCCGACGTCGCGCGGCAGGCGATGCGTCTTGCGGCGGCCAAGCTGCCGATACCGACGAAGTTCGCGGCCCGCTTCGGCGAAGGAGGCGGATCGTGACGACGATCGACGAGCTCCGGGACATGGGAGCCGAGAACCTGCGGCAGCGGGCCGCGGAGCTCGACGACGCGATCTTCCGCCTGCGCATCCAGAAGTCGATGGGGCAGACGGACGCGGCGAACAGGATGCGGCGGTTGCGCCGCGATCGCGCGCGGGTCAGGACGCTGCTGCGGGAGCAGGAGCTCGAGCGGGCGGGGCCGGACGCGGCGGCCTGATCTCGGGGGAGCGCGAAGCGATGGCCAACAAGCGGGAAGTGATCGGCGTCGTGGTCAGCGACAGGATGGAAAAGGGGGTCGTCGTGGCGGTGGAGCGCCGGGTGCGCGACGCCGTCTACGGCAAGATCCGGCGTCGGACGACGAAGTTCATGGCGCACGACGAATCGAACAGCCTGAAGGTGGGCGACCGCGTCGCCATGGTGGAGTCGCGTCCGCTCAGCCGGCGGAAGCGGTTCGTCGTCAACCGGGTCGTCGAACGGGCCCGGACCGTGTGATGCGGACAGAGCGGCCATGATCCAGATGCAGTCGGTGCTCGACGTCGCGGACAATTCCGGAGCGCGGAAGATCGCGGTGATCAACCCGCTCGGCGGCGCGACCGGCCGCTACGCCCGCCTCGGCGACCTCGTCACCGCGTCCGTGAAGGAGGCGACGCCCGCTTCCGCGGTCAAGAAGGGCCAGGTGGTCAGGGCCGTGATCGTCCGGACGCGCAAGGAGCACCGGCGCCGGGACGGCAGCTACATCCGGTTCGATCGGAACGCGGCGGTGCTCGTCAACGAGCAGAACGAGCCGGTCGGTACCCGCGTGTTCGGTCCCGTCGCCCGCGAGCTGCGCGAGCGGAAGTTCATGAAGATCATCTCGCTGGCGCCGGAAGTGTTGTGAGGGCGGCCTGAACCGATGTCCAGGCTCCGGACCCCCGTGCGGAAGAACGACAACGTACTCGTGATCTCGGGCAAGGACCGCGGCAAGCGCGGCCGCGTGCTGAAGGTCCTGCCCGCCCGGAACCGCCTGGTGATCGAGGGGGTCAACTTCATCAAGCGGCACACGCGGCCCAATCCGCAGCGCAACGTCAAGGGCGGGATCGTGGAGCGGGAAGGCTCCGTCCACGCGTCGAACGTCCAGATCGTCTGTCCGGAATGCGGCGCGCCGACGCGCATCGGACGTCAGGTGCTCGGCGACGGCCGCAAGATCCGGGTGTGCCGCAAGTGCGAGGGGGCGGTGGACAAGTGAGCCGGCTGCACGAGCGGTACCGCGGCGAGGTCGTCTCGGCGCTCCGCAAGGAGTTCGGTTACTCGAGCATCATGGCCGTGCCGAAGATCGAGCGGATCGTGGTCAACATGGGGCTCGGGGACGCCACGCAGAATCCGAAGCTGATCGACGCCGGCGCCGACGAGCTGATGCGGATCACGGGGCAGCGTCCGCTGACCACGCGGGCGCGCAAGTCGGTGGCGGCGTTCAAGTTGCGGCAGGGGATGGCGATCGGGTCGAGGGTGACGCTCCGCGGCGAGCGGATGTACGAGTTCCTCGACCGTCTGATCTCGATCGCCCTGCCCCGCGTTCGCGACTTCCGCGGCGTCTCGCCGACCGGATTCGACGGCCGGGGGAACTATACGCTCGGCCTGCGCGATCAGTTGATCTTCCTGGAGATCGACTACATGAAGGTCGACCAGTCCCGGGGGATGAACGTGTCGGTCGTGACGACGGCGAGGACCGACGACGAGGGACGGAGGCTGCTGCAACTGCTGGGCATGCCCTTCCGGGCGAACTGAGGCGCGGCCCGCGGGCCGCCGGCGAGGCGACCATGTCGACGACAGCGAAGAAGGTCAAGGAGCTCAAGCCGCCGAAATTCCGGGTGCGCCTGCGGAACCGCTGCCGGGTCTGCGGCCGGCCGCGCGGATATCTTCGCAAGTTCGCGCTCTGCCGCCTCTGCTTCCGGGAGCTGGCGCTCCGGGGCGAGATTGCGGGCGTGACGAAGAGCAGCTGGTGAAACGGGAGAGGTCGAAGGCCGATGCCTGATCAGATTGCCGACATGCTGACGAGGATCCGGAACGCGACGTCGGGCCGGCAGCCGCGCGTCGACGTCCCGCTGTCCAGGCTCAAGGTCGAGATTGCGCGCATACTGCAGAGTGAAGGGTACGTCCAGGGGTTCCGGATCGTCGAGACGCCGGGCCGCCGCGGCGCCGAGCCGCGGAAGATGATCCGGATCGCGCTCAAGTACGGCCCGGGCGGCCAGCGCGTGCTCTCCGGGCTCGAGCGCGTCAGCCGGCCCGGCCGGCGCGTCTACTGCGCCCGGGACAAGGCCCCGCCGGTGCTGGCCGGGCTCGGGACGAGCATTCTCACCACGTCGCGGGGGGTGATGACCGGCCGCGACGCCGCGAAGGCCGGCGTGGGCGGCGAAGTGCTGTGCAACGTGTGGTGACGGCCCGGATGGCGAAGACGGTGCATTCATGTCGCGCGTAGGCAAGCAGCCGATCCCGGTGCCGGACGGCGTCACGGTCACCGTGGGGCCGGACGCGGTGGAGGTGAAGGGCCCGAAGGGCCGGCTCCGTCAGCCCGTTCCGCCCGGGATCCGGTTCGAGCTCGACGGCGGGACGCTCTCGGCGCTGCCGGTCCGCGAGAACGATCGGTCGCTGGGGAAGTTCCACGGCCTGGCGCGGAGTCTCGTCGCCAACGCGGTTCACGGGGTGTCGAAAGGGTTCACGAAGGAGCTCGACATCGTGGGGATCGGATACCGGGCCGAAGTGAAGGGCTCGCAGGTCGAGATGTCGCTCGGATTCTCCCATCCGGTCAGGTTCGACGTCCCGGACGGGATCGAGGTCACGGTGGACAAGCAGAACCACGTCACCGTCGCCGGCGTCGACCGGCAGCAGGTCGGGCAGGTGGCCGCCGACATCCGCGCGCTGCGGAAGCCGGACCCGTACAAGCAGAAAGGGATCCGGTACACCGGCGAGGCGCTCAAGAAGAAGGTCGGCAAGACCGGGGCGTAGCCGATGAGGATCAGGACCAGGAAGGATCGGCGGGAGCGGATCCGGTTCCGGCAGCGCCGGCGGATTCGCGGGACCGCGGCCCGCCCCCGGCTGGCCGTGTCACGGAGCTTGGCGCACATCTCCGTGCAGGCGATAGACGATCAGGCCGGCCGCACGCTGGCTTCGGCGTCGAGCTGCGAACCGAAGGTGCGCGCGTTGTTCGAAACGGGCGCGCGCGGGAGCAACAAGGCCGGCGCCGGCGTCGTAGGCCGCGTGGCGGCCGAGCGGCTGATCGGTCAGGGCGTGAAGCAGGCGGTCTTCGACCGCGGCGGCCGCCTCTATCACGGGCGCGTGCGCAGCGTGGCCGAGGCGGCCCGCGAAGCCGGCCTGGAGTTTTGAGCATGCAAGAGTCGCGACCGAAGATCGACCCCACGATGCTCGACCTGAAGGACACGGTCGTCTCGATCAACCGCGTGACGAAGGTGGTCAAGGGCGGCAAGAACCTGAGCTTCAGCGCGCTGGTCGTCGTGGGGGACGGTCTGGGGCACGTCGGCTTCGCGGTCGGGAAGGCCAAGGAGGTGCCGTCCGCCATCAAGAAGGGGATCGAGTCCGCGAAGAAGGCGCTCGTGCGGGTGCCGCTGCAGGGGACGACGATCCCGCACGCCATCCTGGGGCGGTTCGGCGCCGGGAGCGTGCTGCTCAAGCCGGCGCCGGAAGGGACCGGGATCATCGCGGGCGGCGCGGTCCGCGCGGTGGTGGAGTCGGCGGGCATCCACAACATCCTCACGAAGTCGCTCGGCTCCGACAACCCGCACAACGTCGTGCGCGCGACGTTCGTCGGGCTGTCGGAGCTGAAGGATCCCACCGAGGTCGCGCGGCTGCGCGGCGTCGATCTGTCGCCGGCGGACGGCGGCGGGACCGGAAACGGCGACGAGGCCGCGGCCGGCGGCGCCGCCGCGGCGGAGGCGGGCGGCCGATGAGGCGGAGCCGGAGGAACGAGACGGCGCCGCGGGTGCGCGTCACCCTGGTGCGCAGTCCGATCGGGTACGACGGGCGTCAGGCGCTCGTCGTGCGCGGTCTCGGCCTGCGGCGGATCGGACACTCTGTCGAAGTGGTGGACAACCCGTCGATCCGGGGGATGCTGCGCAAGGTGCGCCACCTCGTGGAAGTGGGATAGGAGCATGGGCCTCGACAATCTGCGTCCGCCGGACGGCGCCAGACGGAAGAAGAAGCGGGTCGGCCGCGGGGAAGGGTCCGGCAAGGGCGTGACCGCCGGCCGCGGCCACAAGGGCGCGAAGTCGCGGTCCGGGTTCAAGCGCAAGCGCGGGTTCGAAGGGGGCCAGATGCCGCTCCACCGGCGCGTGCCGAAGCGCGGGTTCCGCAACCCGTTCCGGACCGAGTACGCGGTGGTCAATCTCGACACGCTGTCCGAGCGGTTCGACGACGGGACCGAGGTGACGCCGGAGCTCCTGCGCGAGCGGCGAATCGTGCGCCGGTCCCGGGCGTTGATCAAGGTGCTGGCGCGCGGCGAGATCTCGAAGAAGCTGACCGTCAAGGCGCACCGCTTCAGCGCCCGGGCGCGCGAGGCGATCGACGCCGCCGGCGGCAGCGTCGAGCTGCTCTCGGCCACCACGGGGAGCCGGTCCGCCTGATGCTCGAAAGCCTCCGGAACACGTTCGCGATACCGGACCTGCGCCGGCGCGTGCTGTTCACGATCGCCATCCTCGCGATCTATCGCGTGGGGAGCCACATCCCGACGCCGGGAGTGAACACGGAGGCGCTGGCGCTGCTCGCCGAGCAGGCGTCGGGCACGATGTTCGGCCTGTACGACATGTTCTCGGGCGGCAACCTGTCGCAGGTCACGATCTTCGCGCTGGGCATCATGCCCTACATCAGCGCCTCGATCATCCTGCAGCTGCTGACCGTCGTCTGGCCCTATCTCGAACGGCTGTCGAAGGAGGGCGAGCTCGGCCGGCGCAAGATCACCCAGTACACCCGGTACGGCACGATCCTGCTGTGCGTCGTCCAGGCGATGGCGATCGCGATCTTCCTGGAGCGCCAGACCAACGTCGCCGGCGGCCTGCCGCTCGTCTACGCGCCGGGCTGGGGCTTCCGTTTCATGACGGTGCTGACGCTGACGACCGGCACCGCGTTCGTCATGTGGCTGGGGGAGCAGATCACCGAGCGCGGGATCGGCAACGGGATGTCGCTCATCATCTTCGCCGGCATCGTCGTCGGACTGCCGTCGGCCGTGCTCACGACGCTCGACCAGATGCGGACCGGGCAGATGGGGATCATCCGCGTGCTGCTCCTGGTGGCGGTCATGGTGCTCGTCGTGGGCGCCGTCGTCTTCATCGAGCGCGGGCACCGGCGCGTCACCGTCCAGTACGCGAAGCGCGTGGTCGGCCGGCGCATGTACGGCGGCAGCAGCACCCACATTCCGCTGAAGGTGAACACCGGCGGCGTGATCCCGGTCATCTTCGCCTCGTCGATCATCGCGTTCCCCGCGACGATCGCCACCGCCTTTCCGGCCGGCGGATGGGGGCAGACCGTCACGGACCAGCTGCGGAACGGCATGCCGCTGTACTACCTGCTGTACATGGCCGGCATCATCTTCTTCGCGTACTTCTACACGGCGATCATCTTCAACCCGGACGACGTCGCCGAGAACATGCGGAAGTACGGCGGGTTCATTCCGGGAATCCGGCCGGGCAAGCGGACCGCCGAGCACATCGACACCATCCTCACCCGGATCACGCTGGTCGGCTCGATCTATCTGGCGCTGGTGGCGGTGCTGCCCGACCTGCTGATCGCGGGCTTTCGCGCCGACGCGGTCCCGCTGATCGGCGACCAGCTCGACACGCTGCTGCCCCGGTTCATCACGGACGGGATGGGGGTGACGTTCTACTTCGGCGGCACGTCGCTGCTGATCATCGTCGGAGTGTCGATGGACACCGTCCAGCAGGTCGAGTCGCAGCTAATCATGCGGCACTACGACGGCTTCATGAAGAAGACCCGGATCAAGGGGCGCCGCGGGTAGGCGGGGGAGCGGACGTGGCGCTGAATCTCGTGATGTTCGGTCCCCCGGGCGTGGGGAAGGGGACCCAGGCGAACCGGATAGAGCAGAGCCGGGGGATTCCGCAGATCTCGACCGGCGACATCCTCCGCGAGGCGGTTCAGGCCGGAACGGAGCTGGGCCGGCAGGCGCAGGCGGTCATGGACCGGGGCGAGCTCGTCAGCGACGCGCTGATGGTCGAGATCGTCCGCGAACGCCTGGGCAGGGACGATACGGCGAACGGATTCATCCTCGACGGGTTTCCCCGAACCGTGGCGCAGGCGGTGGCGCTCGACGAGATCCTGGCGGAGCGGGATCCGCTGGTCGTCATCGAGATCGGCGCGCCGGACGCGGAGCTCGTCGAGCGGCTGTCGCGCCGCCGCGTCTGCGGAAGCTGCGGCGCGACGTGCGGCCCGGCCGGCGGTGTGGTCCCGGCCGCGTGCGCGAGTTGCGGCGCGGCGCTGGAGCAGCGCAGCGACGACCGGGAAGAGGTCGTCCGGGAGCGCCTTCGGGTCTATCGCCAGCAGACGCAGCCGCTGGCCGCGTTCTACGAAGACCGCCCGAGCTTTCGCAGCGTCGACGGCTACCAGCCGCCGGACGCCGTTCGGACGGCGATCGAGGCCGCCATCGACGCGGCGCTCGGCGCGGGTCCGGCCGTGGCGGGCGCGGAAAGGACAGGATGATTGCGCGCAGGTCGCGGGCCGAGGTTCGGAAGATGCGGCTGGCGAACGCGCTGGTGGCGGATGTGCTGAGCGAGTTGCAGGCGCTGGTGGCGCCGGGAGTGACGGGGCGGGATCTGGACGCGCTGGCGGAGACCCGGGTGCGCCAGGCGGGCGCGGTCCCGGCGTTCAAGGGGTATCACGGGTACCCGGCGACGTTGTGCGTCTCGATCAACGACGCCGTCGTGCACGGGATCCCGTCCGCGCGCCGGCTGGCGGAGGGGGACGTCGTGTCGCTCGACATGGGGGTGGTTCTCGACGGCTATTACGGCGACTCGGCGCTGACGGTCGGTGTCGGCGCGATCTCCGCCCCCGCCGCCGCGCTGCTGCAGGTGACTCGGGAAGCGCTGGACCAAGCCATCGGCCGCGTCCGGGTCGGCGGCAGGGTGTCCGATCTCGGCCACGCGGTGCAGGGTCACGTCGAAGCGCACGGTTTCTCGGTGGTCCGGGAGTTCGTCGGGCACGGGATCGGGACCAGCCTGCACGAGGAGCCGCAGATTCCGAACTACGGCCCGCCGGGCCGCGGTCCGCGCCTGAAGGCGGGGATGGTGCTCGCCATCGAGCCGATGATCAACGCCGGCGGGCGTGAGGTGCGCGTGGAAAGCGACGGCTGGACCGCGGTGACGGTCGACGGAAGCCTGTCCGCGCATTTCGAGCACTCGGTCGCGGTGCTGCCCGAGGGACCTTTCGTCCTGAGCCGGCCGACGGCGTCCGAGCCCGCGCCGCCGCCCGCCGCGGACCACGGCGCGGCCGTCGATTCCCAGCGTCAGGAGATGCGATGAAGGTTCGAGCGTCCGTTCGCAAGTTGTGCGACAAGTGCAAGATCATCCGCCGCCGCGGCGTGGTGCGGGTGCTCTGCAGCAACCCGAAACACAAGCAGAAGCAGGGGTGACGAGCGATGGCGCGAATCGCAGGCGTTGATCTCCCACGGACGAAGCGGATCGAGGTCGGCCTGACCTCCATCTTCGGGATCGGGCCGGCGCGCTCGACGAACGTGCTGCACGCGGCCGGGGTCGACGCCGACACCCGCGTCAAGGACCTGACCGAGGACGACGTGCGGAAGATCGGCCGGGTCATCGAGGAGCAGGGCGGCGTGGAGGGCGACCTCCGGAAGGAGATATCCGTCAACGTCAAGCGCCTGATGGAGATCGGCTGCTATCGGGGGTTGCGCCACCGCCGGAACCTGCCGGTGCGGGGTCAGCGGACGAACACGAACGCCCGGACGAGGAAAGGTCCCCGGAAGGGCGCGGTGGCGAAGAAGAAGACGTCGTAGTCGAAGCGAGGGATCATGGCCAAGACCGATGCCGCCGACGCGGGCGTTGCCGCTCCCGCGAAACGCAAGCGGCGCAAGACGTTCAAGAAGCGGGGCGAGAAACGGGTCGTGCGCCACGGCGTGGCGCACATCCAGGCGTCGTTCAACAACACCATCATCACGATCGCCGATCCCGAGGGACGGGTTCTGGCCTGGTCGAGCGCCGGCGGCATCGGTTTCAAGGGGTCTCGCAAGGGAACGCCGTTCGCGGCGACCCAGGCGGCGATCAACGCCGGGCACGGCGCGAAGGCGTTCGGCGTGCGCTCGGTCGACGTGCGGGTCAAGGGGCCCGGGGCCGGACGCGAGTCGTCCATCCGGGCGCTCCAGACGTCGGTCGGCCTGGAAGTCAAGTCGATCCGGGACGTCACCCCGATCCCGCACAACGGATGTCGCCCGCCGAAGCGTCGGCGGGTCTGAAGAGGTGCACGAGAAATGGCGCGATACGCGGGTTCGGTGTGCCGGCTGTGCCGGCGGGAAGCGATGAAGCTGTTCCTCAAGGGGGAACGGTGCTACGGCGAGAAGTGCGCCATCGAGCGGCGCAACGTGCCGCCCGGCCAGCATGGCAAGGGGCGCCGGGCGAGGCTCATGGGGTACGGACTCCAGCTGCGCGAAAAGCAGAAGGTGAAGCGGATGTACGGGGTGCTCGAGCGCCAGTTCAGGCGTTATTTCGAGCAGGCCGATCGGCGGAAAGGGGTGACGGGGGAGACGCTGCTGCAGCTCCTCGAGCGCCGCCTCGACAACGTCGTCTACCGGCTGGGTTTCGCGGTCTCGCGGCCGCAGGCCCGTCAGCTCGTGCGCCACGGGCACTTCACGGTCAACGGCAAGCGCGCGAACGTGCCGTCGTTCTCGGTGAAAGCCGGCGACGTGGTGGCGGTCCGCCCCTCGAGCGCGAAGAATCCGGCGATCGTCTACGCGATGGAGGAAGTCAAGGGCCGCGGCGTTCCGGAGTGGCTGGAGGTGGACGGCGAGGCGCTCACCGGCCGGTTGGCCGCCGCGCCCCGGCGCGATCAGCTGAACCTCCCGATCCAGGAACAGTTGATCGTGGAGCTCTATTCGAAGTGAGCGGGACGATCATCGGGAAAGGACAGGAACTCGATGTTGTGGAAAGGTTTTCAGCGGCCCAAGCGGCTGGAGTGTGACGCCGACACCCTGACCGACCGGTTCGGGCGCTTCTACGCCCAGCCGTTCGAGCGCGGCTTCGGGACTACGATCGGCAATGCGCTCCGCCGCGTCCTGCTGTCGTCCATCGAAGGCGCCGCGGTGACGGCCGTCAAGATCGACGGGGTGTTGCACGAGTTTTCGCCTATTCCCGGCGTGGTCGAGGACGCCACCGACATCATCCTGAACCTCAAGCAGATTCCGCTCCGCATGCACGTCGACAAGACGAAGACGCTGTATCTCCGGAGCGACAAGCCGGGAGCGGTGCGCGCCGGCGACATCGAGACCGACGCCGACGTGGAGATCCTCGAACCGGACGTTCACGTCGCGACGGTCGCCGAAGGCGGCTCGCTGCGCATGGAGCTGCGCGTCAACCGGGGACGCGGGTACGTATCGGCCGACAGGAACTTCGTCGACGATCTCGGCATCGGCTGGATCCCGATAGATTCGGTTCACTCGCCGGTGAAGAAGGTCAACTACCTCGTCGAGGCCGCGCGGCTGGGACAGACCACCGACTACGACAAGCTGACGGTCGACGTCTGGACCGACGGATCGGTGACGGCGCGCGACGCCGTGTCGTTGAGCGCCCGGCTGATCCTCGATCACCTCAACATCTTCATCAACGTCGACGAACCGGTCGAGACGCCCCAGGACGTCGCCGCGGACGCGGACCCGCCGGTGGCGAACGAGCACCTCGACCGGAGCGTCGAGGAGCTGGAGCTGTCGGTCCGCTCGTACAACTGCCTCAAGAACGCCAACATCCGGACGATTCGCGAGCTGGTGCAGAAGACCGAGGCGGAGATGTTGCGCACCAAGAACTTCGGCCGCAAGTCGCTCAGCGAGATCAAGGACCTTCTGACCGCCATGGGGCTGAGTCTGGGGATGCGCCTCGACGTTTCTGCGGACGCCGAGTCCGCCTCCGCGGAATAGAGTCGATGCGTCACCGAATCGCACACAGGAAGCTCGGGCGCGTGTCGGAGCACCGGCTCGCCCTGCTGCGCAACCAGGCCACGGCCCTGCTCCGCCACGAGCGGATCAGCACGACCGTCGCGAAGGCGAAGGCGTTGCGGCCGTTCGTCGAGCGGCTGATCACGGTCGCCAAGCGGGGCGTCGCGGAGGGGGCGGAAACGACCCGCGCCCTGCATGCCCGCCGACTCGTCGCGCGCGACGTGGCCGATCGCGAGGTGGTCCGGAAGCTGTTCGGCTCGATAGCGCCGCGGTTCGCCGAACGGCCGGGCGGCTACACCCGCCTGATCCGGACCGGGCGGCGGCAGGGTGACGATGCGCCGACGGCGCAGGTGGAGCTGGTCGGCAGCGAATACGACCCGAACGCCGCCGAACCGGCCGACGCCGAGAAGAAGTCCGGAGAGTCGGCCGGCGTGGGCGGCCGGATCCGGCGCGCGGCCCGGCGTATCCGGGGCGCGGAGTCCGCAGCGCCTGCCCGGTCGGGTGCGAAGAACAAGAAGAACGAAGAAGATTAGCGGGAACGATTCGGTTCGGTTCGGTTCGTGACCATGCGTTCCGTTTCCCGCATCTCCTGTCGGACGTGGGCCGTCGCGATCCTCGTCCTCTTCGCCGCCGCGGGCGCCGCCGTCGTGGGCGACTACGGCGTCTCGACGGACCCGGACCTCCAGCGGCGAACCGCCGCGGCGAACCTGGAGTACGTCCTGGGCGACGACGACGCACTGTCGTTGCGCGGCCTGCCGGACCACAACCGGTTCTACGGCATGGCGTTCCAGGCGCCGCTGCTCCTCGCCGAGCGGGCGCTCGGCCTCGACGACAGCCGTACGGCGCATCTGTTCCGCCACGGCGCCACCCACCTGTTCTGGCTGTGCGGCGGCTTCGCCTGCTTCCTGCTCGCCCGCCGGCTGTTCGACAGCGGGCCGCTCGCCCTCCTGGCGATGCTGCTGTTCCTGCTCCACCCCCGCCTGTACGCCCACGCGTTCTTCAACAGCAAGGACGTTCCCTTCCTGGCGACGTTCATGATCGCGCTGCACCTGGTCCACCGGGCGTTCGAGAAGGACACGGTCCGCGCGTTCGTGGCCCTGGGAGCGGGGGCGGCGGTGCTGACGAACCTGCGCATCATGGGCGTGATGCTCTTCGCCGCCGTGCTGGGCATGCGGGCGTTGGACCTGCTCCATGCCGCGCAGCGGAGCGGGCGCAGGCGCGTTCTGAAGACGGCCGCGGCGTTCGCGGCGGCGTGGGCTGCGACGCTGTACGCGATCAGTCCGTACCTGTGGAGCGATCCGCGTCAGTTCGCCGAGGCGCTCCGGGTGCTCTCCGAACACCCGACTCTTGCATGGCAACTCTTTCAGGGACGACTGGTTCGTGCGGACGATCTGCCGTGGAGTTACGTCCCGACGTGGATGGCGGTCACGACGCCGCCGTTCACGCTGCTGCTGGGCGGCGTCGGGGTCGGCGGCGTTGCGTGGCGCGTCGCCGCGCGTCCCGGCCGGGCGCTTCGCAACACGCCGCTGCGGTTCGGACTTCTGCTGACCGCCTGTCTGGCGGCGCCGCCGCTCGCCGTGGCGGCGCTGGGCGCGCACACCTACGGCGGGTGGCGGCACCTGTATTTCCTGCACGCGCCGCTCTGCCTGCTGGCGGCGTCCGGGCTGCGCCTGCTGGCGCCGCGCGACCCCGCCTGGGTGCGCCGAGGGACGTATGCGGCGGCGGGCGTCGCGGCGGCGGGCATCCTGATCGCCATGGCGCGCATCCATCCGCTTCAGCACGTCTACTTCAATTTCCTCGTCGACAGGACGACGCCGGAGCGTCTCCGGACGCAGTACACGATGGATCACTGGGATACGACGTTCCTCGGCGCGCTGCGTCATCTGGCGCGAACCTGGCCGTCGACCCGTTTGTGCGTGACAGGCGGGGGGAGGAGAGCGCGTGACCACCATCAGCTTCTCTCCGAAGCGCAAAGAAAAAGGATCAGGTCCAGGTTCACCGTCCAGGACCCTTATCCGTGCCGCGGCCGCGCCGATTTCGGTTTTGCCACGGAGGCGTCGGGACCGACCCCCGCAACGCATGCTCCGGCAGTCTGGACCGGGAAGGCGTACGGCAACACGCTCGCCAGATTGTACGGCCTCAACCCGGCGCTCCTGGACGATTTTCATCTGGGCCGCTCCCGCGAGGCGTACCGGTCGTTGACGCAGGGCGCGCCGGCGGCTCGCGCGCGCTACGACGTGCATTTCGACGCCGCCCGCGGCGTCCTGACGTACGCCAGAGCGCCGTGCGCCGAGGCCGATTCGCGCGCGCGTTTCTTCCTGCACGTCGTTCCGGTGAACGCGGACGACCTGCCTGACGACCAGGTTCGGAACGGTTTCGACAACCTGGACTTCAACCTGCGCCCGCAGGCGCTGTTCGACGGGAAATGCCTCGCCGCCGTCCGGTTGCCGGAGTACGCCGTCGACCACGTCAGGACCGGCCAGACCGAGAGGAAGGACGACGTCTGGACCGCCCTGTGGGAGGAGACGATCCGGATGAATCCGTTGCGGCCATGACTCTCGGCGCCCCGCGGGGGTTCCACCACGGGCTGCTGGCCGTCGCGATCCTCGTCCTCTTCGCCGCCGCGGGCGCCGCCGTCGTGGGCGACTACGGCGTCTCGGTGGACGCGGACAAACAGCGGCGCATCGCCGCGGCGAACCTGGAGTACGTCCTGGGCCGCGACGACGCACTGTCCGCCCACAATCTCCACCGGCCCCACGAGCGGTACTACGGCGTGGCGTTCGAGACGCCGCTGCTCCTCGCCGAGCGGGCGCTCGGCCTCGACGACAGCCGCACGGCGTATCTGCTGCGCCACGGCGTCACCCACCTGTTCTGGCTGGGCGGCGGCTTCGCCTGCTTCCTGCTCGCCCGCCGGCTGTTCAGAAGCGGGCCCCTCGCCCTCCTGGCGATGCTGCTGTTCCTGCTCCAGCCCCGCCTGTACGCCCACGCGTTCTTCAACAGCAAGGACGTCCCCTTCCTGTCGATGTTCATGATCGCGCTGTGCCTGGTCCACCGGGCGTTCGAGAAGGACACGGTCCGCGCGTTCGTGGTCCTGGGAGCGGCGGCGGCGGTGTTGACGAACCTGCGCATCATGGGCGTGATGCTCGTCGCCGCCGTGCTGGGCATGCGGGCGTTGGACCTGCTCCATGCTGCGGAGCGGAGCGAACGCCGGCGCGTTCTGAAGACGGCCGGCGCCTTCGCGGCGGCGGGCGCCGCGACGCTGTACGCGATCAGTCCGTACCTGTGGAGCGACCCGCGGGAGTTCGCCGAGGCGCTCCGGGTCCTCTCCGAACATCCGAACACTCCCTGGGAGCTCTTCCAGGGACGACTGGTTCGTGCGGACGATCTTCCATGGCGTTACGTTCCGACGTGGGTCGCCATCACGACGCCGCCGTTCACGCTGCTGCTGGGCGGCGTCGGGGTCGTCGGCGCTGCGTGGCGCGTCGCCGCGCGTCCCGGCCGGGCGCTGCGCAACACGCCGCTGCGGTTCGAACTTCTGCTGACCGCCTGTCTGACGGCGCCGCCGCTCGCCGTGGCGGCGCTGGGCGCGCACGCCTTCAACGGGTGGCGGCACCTGTACTTCCTGCACGCGCCGCTCTGTCTGCTGGCGGCGTCCGGGCTGCGTCTGCCGGCGTCGCGCGATGCGGCCTGGGTGCGCCGGGGAACGTATGCGGCGGCGGGCGTCGCGGCGGCGGGCATCCTGATCGCCATGGCGCGCATCCATCCGCTTCAGCACGTCTACTTCAATTTCCTCGTCGACAGGACGACGCCGGAGCGTCTCCGGGCGCAGTACGAAACGGATTACTGGGAGACGGCGTCCCTCGGCATGCTGCGTCATCTGGCGCGAGCATACCCGTCGCCCAGTTTGTGCGTGGACGGGCAACCGCGCGCCTTGTTGAGACACAGTCATCAGCTGCTCTCCGAAACGCAAAGAAAGAGAATCCAGCTCAGATTCGTGTGCCGCGGCCGCGCCGATTTCGTCGCCGGGAAGTTTTATGGAGGCGCCGGGACCGATCCGCCCGCAACGCATGCTCCGGCAGTCTGGACCGGGAAGGCGTACGGCGCCACGCTCGTCAGGTTGTACGGCCTCAACCCGGCGCTGCTGGACGATTTTCACCTGGGCCGCTCCCGCGAGGCGTACCGGTCGTTGACGCAGGGCGCGCCGGCGGCTCGCGCGTACTACGACGTGCGCTTCGACGCCGCCCGCGGCGCCCTGACGTACGCCAGGGCGCCGTGCGTTGCGGCCGATGCGCGCGCGCGTTTCTTCCTGCACGTCGTTCCCGTGGACGCGGACGACCTGCCTGACGACCAGGTGCGGAACGGTTTCGACAACCGGGATTTCAACCTGCCCGAGCTGGCGCTGTTCGACGGGAAATGCCTCGTGACGATCCGGTTGCCGGAGTACGCCGTCGATCACGTCAGGACCGGACAGACCGAGAAGAACGGCGACGTCTGGACCGCTCTGTGGGAGGAGACGATCCGGATGCGTCCGTTGCGGCCATGACGATTTCCCGCATCTCCTGTCGGACGTGGGCCGTCGCGACGCTCGTCCTCTTCACCGCCGCGGGCGCCGGCGTCGTGGGCGACTACGGTGTCTCGGGGGACGCGGACCGTCAGCGGCGAATCGCCGCGGCGAACCTGGAGTACGCCCTGGGCGACGACGACGCACTGTCCGCTCGCAATCTCACCGAGGCCCACAATCGGTACTACGGCGTGGCGTTCGAGCTGCCGCTGCTGCTCGCCGAGCGGACGCTCGGCCTCGACGACAGCCGCACGGCGCATCTGTTCCGCCACGGCGCCACCCACCTGTTCTGGCTGTGCGGCGGCTTCGCCTGCTTCCTGCTCGCCCGACGGCTGTTCGACAGCGGGCCCCTCGCCCTCCTGGCGATGCTGCTGTTCCTGCTCCAGCCCCGCCTGTACGCCCACGCGTTCTTCAACAGCAAGGACGTTCCCTTCCTGGCGATGTTCATGATCGCGCTGTGCCTGGTCCACCGGGCGTTCGAGAAGGACACGGTCCGCGCGTTCGCGGTCCTGGGGGCGGCGGCGGCGGTGCTGACGAACCTGCGCATCATGGGCGTGATGCTCGTCGCCGCCGTGCTGGGCATGCGGGCGTTGGACCTGCTCCATGCTGCGCAGCGGAGCGGGCGCCGGCGCGTTCTGAAGACGGCCGCGGCGTTCGCGGCGGCGGGCGCCGCGACGCTGTACGCGATCAGTCCGTACCTGTGGAGTGACCCGCGTCAGTTCGCCGAGGCGCTCCGGGTGCTCTCCGAACACCCGACTTTTGCAGAGCAACTCTTTCAGGGACGACTGGTTCGTGCGGACGATCTGCCGTGGCGTTACGTTCCGACGTGGATGGCGGTCACGACGCCGCCGTTCACGCTGCTGCTGGGTTGCGTCGGAGTGGCCGGCGTTGCGTGGCGCGCCGCCGCGCGTCCCGGCCGGGCGCTTCGCAACACGCCGCTGCGGTTCGGACTTCTGCTGACCGCCTGTCTGACGGCGCCGCCGCTCGCCGTGGCGGCGCTGGGCGCGCACACCTACGGCGGGTGGCGGCACCTGTATTTCCTGCACGCGCCGCTCTGCCTGCTGGCGGCGTCCGGGTTGCGCCTGCTGGCGCCGCGCGACCCCGCCTGGGTGCGCCGAGGGACGTATGCGGCGGCGGGCGTCGCGGCGGCGGGCATCCTGATCGCCATGGCGCGCATCCATCCGCTTCAGCACGTCTACTTCAATTTCCTCGTCGACAGGACGACGCCGGAGCATCTCCGGGCGCAGTACGAAATAAGTCACAGGAAGACGGCGTCCCTCGGCATGCTGCGTCATCTGGCGCGAGCATACCCGTCGCCCAGTTTGTGCGTGGACGGGCAAACGCGCGCTTTGTTGAGACCCAGTGATCAGCTGCTCCCCGAAACGCAAAGAAAGAGAATCCATCTCAGATTCGTGTGCCGCGGCCGCGCCGATTTCGTCGCCGAAAAGTTTTACGGAAGCGCCGGGACCGATCCGCCCGAAACGCATGCTCCGGCAGTCTGGACCAGCAAGGCGTACGGCGCCACGCTCGTCAGATTGTACGGCCTCAACCCGGCGCTGCTGGACGATTTCCACCTGGGCCGCTCCCGCGAGACGTACCGGTCGCTGACGCAGGGCGCGCCGGCGGCTCGCGCGTACTACGACGTGCGCTTCGACGCCGCCCGCGGCGTCCTGACGTACGCCAGGGCGCCGTGCGCTGCGGCCGATGCGCGCGCGCGTTTCTTCCTGCACGTCGTTCCCGCGGACGCGGACGACCTGCCTGACGACCAGGTTCGGCAAGGTTTCGACAACCGGGATTTCAACCTGCCCGATCAGGCGCTGTTCGACGGGAAGTGCCTCGCCGCCGTTCGGCTGCCGGAGTACGCCGTCGATCACGTCAGGACCGGACAGACCGAGAGGAACGGCGACGTCTGGACCGCCCTGTGGGAGGAACGGCTTCAGCTTGCGCGGGCGGCGCGCGATTCGGTAGGATCGATATCCGACCATTCAGGTCGCAGATAGCGGCGGAGAACGGACCGACGCCGACAGGCGGGCGGAGACCCGGCCGGGAGCAGCCGACAATGGCGACTTCGACCGACGACATCGAGCAACTCGCGAACCAGGACTACAAGTACGGCTTCGTCACCGACGTGGACGCCGAGACGGTCCCGCCGGGTCTGAACGAGGAGATCGTCCGGACGATCTCGGCGAAGAAGGGCGAGCCGGAGTGGCTGCTGGAGTGGCGGCTGAACGCGCTGCGCGTCTGGCGGACGATGACCGAGCCGACGTGGCACAACGTCAGCTTCCCGCCGGTCGACTTCCAGGAGATCATCTACTACTCCGCCCCGAAGCGGAAGCCGAAGCTGGAGAGCCTCGACGACGTCGACCCGGAGATCAAGGCGACGTTCGACAAGCTCGGCATCCCGCTCGAGGAGCAGAAGGTGATGGCCGGCGTGGCGGTCGACGCGGTCTTCGACTCGGTCTCGGTGGCCACCACCTTCAAGGACAAGCTGGCCGAGCTCGGCATCGTCTTCTGCTCGTTCTCGGAAGCGGTGCGCGACCACCCGGACCTGGTGCGCCGCTACCTCGGGTCGGTCGTGCCGGCGTCGGACAACTTCTACGCCGCGCTCAACTCGGCCGTCTTCTCCGACGGCTCGTTCGCCTACGTTCCCAAGGGCGTCCGGTGCCCGATGGAGCTGTCGACCTATTTCCGGATCAACGCGGCGCAGACCGGGCAGTTCGAGCGGACGCTGCTGGTGGCGGACGCAGGAGCGGCGGTGAGCTACCTCGAAGGGTGCACGGCGCCGATGCGCGACGAGAACCAGCTGCACGCCGCGGTGGTCGAGCTGGTGGCGCTCGACGACGCCGCCATCAAGTACTCGACGGTGCAGAACTGGTACCCCGGCGACAAGGACGGCAAGGGCGGCATCTACAACTTCGTCACCAAGCGCGGGAAGGCGTCGGCGAACGCCAGAATCACCTGGACGCAGGTGGAGACCGGTTCGGCCATCACCTGGAAGTACCCGAGCTGCATCCTGCAGGGCGACAACTCGGTCGGCGAGTTCTACTCGGTCGCCCTCACCAACAACCACCAGCAGGCCGACACCGGGACGAAGATGCTCCACCTCGGCCGGAACACGCGGAGCACCATCGTCTCGAAGGGGATCTCGGCCGGGCGGGGGCAGAACACCTACCGCGGGCTGGTGCGGATAGGCAGGAACGCCAAGGGCGCGCGCAACTTCTCGCAGTGCGACTCGCTGCTGATCGGCGACCGGTGCGGGGCGCACACCTTCCCGTACCTGGAAGTGCGCAACACCTCGTCGCAGGTCGAGCACGAGGCGTCGACCTCGAAGATCGGCGAGGACCAGATCTTCTACTGCCGGCAGCGCGGCCTGTCGACCGAGGACGCGGTCAACCTGATCGTCAACGGCTTCTGCAAGGAGGTGTTCCGCGAGCTGCCGATGGAGTTCGCGGTCGAGGCGCAGAAGCTGCTCGGGGTCAGCCTGGAAGGGAGCGTCGGGTAGCGCCGCTTCGCGGCCCCCGGCCCCCGGACGTCATCATGCTCGAGATCACGAACCTGCACGCCTCGGTCGCCGGCCGGGGCATCCTGAACGGCGTCGATCTGTCGGTGAAGGCGGGTGAGACGCACGCCGTCATGGGGCCGAACGGCTCCGGCAAGAGCACGCTCGCGGCGGTGCTCGCCGGCCGCGACGAGTACGAGGTGACCGCCGGCTCGGTCACCTGGGCCGGCCGCGACCTGCTGGAGATGGCGCCGGAGGAGCGGGCGCGGGAAGGGATTTTCCTCGCGTTCCAGTACCCGGTCGAGATCCCGGGGGTCAACAACGCCTACCTCCTCAAGGCGGCGCTCAACGAGGTGCGGAAGCATCGCGGGCAGCCGGAGCTCGACGCGATCGACTTCATGACGCTCGTCAAGGAGCGGATGCAGGTGCTCCACATCGATCAGGATCTGCTGAACCGCCCGGTCAACGAAGGGTTCTCCGGCGGTGAGAAGAAGCGGAACGAGATCTTCCAGATGGCGGTCCTCGAGCCGCGGCTCGCCATCATGGACGAGACCGACTCGGGGCTCGACATCGACGCGCTCCGCACGGTGTCGGCCGGCGTCAACGCCATGCGCAGCCCGGAGCGGGCGATCGTGGTGGTCACGCACTACCAGCGGCTGCTGAACTACATCGTGCCGGACGTGGTCCACGTGCTGTCGGGCGGACGGATCGTCCGGTCGGGCGGCAAGGAGCTGGCGCTCGAGCTCGAAGAGAAGGGATACGGCTGGATCGAGGACGCCGCGGCCCCGGCCGGCGCGTGACGGGAAGCCGATGACGACGCCGGCTCCCATCGATGCGTACGTCCACGCCTTCGACGCGGTCCGCCGCGACTCGCGCCACCCCGCCGCCGTCGCCGACCTGCGGCGGCGCGCGTTCGAACGTTTCACGGCGCTCGGGATGCCGACCCCGCGGCTGGAGCGGTGGCGGTTCACGAACGTCGCCCCGATCGCCGAGACGGCGTTCGCGCCGGCCGAGCCGGCGGACCGGACGGCGGCGTCGGCCGACGCCGCCCCGCACGCCGCGGCCGGCGCCGACGCGAGGCTGACGTTCGTCAACGGCCGCTGCGTCGCGCCGGCGTCCACCCTGGCCGGGCTGCCGGACGGCGTCGAGGCGGGCAGCCTGGCCGACGCGCTCGCCTCCGAAGCCGGCGCCGCCGGGACGGCGGGCGCGGTCGAGGCGCACCTGGCCTCGTGCGCCGGCGTCGACGACGAGGCGTTCACGGCGCTCAACACGGCGCTGCTCCGCGACGGCGCGGTGGTGCGCGCGGCGGCGAACACGGTGGTCGAGCAGCCGATCGAGCTGCTGTTCGTCACGTCGCCCCCCGCCGGCGGCCGGCGCGTGATGACCCACCCGCGCGTGCTGATCGTCGTGGGCGAGAACGCCCGGGTCAGGCTGATCGAGAGCTACGGCGGGGGCGGAAAGTCGCCGTACCTGACGAACGCCGTCACGGAGGTGGTCGCCGGGCCGAACGCGGTGGTCGATCACTACAAGCTAGTGCGCGAGAGCCCGGCGGCGTACCACGTCGCGTCGATGCACGTCCGGCTCGGCCGCGGCGCCGCCTTCTCGTCGCATGCGGTGACGCTCGGCGGGGCCATCGTCCGGAACGACGCGCAGGCGCTGCTCGACGGCGAGGGGGCCGACTGCACGCTCAACGGCCTGTACCTGGCGAACGGCCGGCGGCTCGTCGACAACCACACCACGATCCACCACGCGAAGCCGCACTGCGCCAGCCACGAGCTGTACAAGGGGATCCTCGACGGCGAGGCGCGCGCGGTCTTCAACGGGAAGATCATCGTGGCGATCGACGCGCAGAAGACCGACGCCAGGCAGACGAACAAGGCGCTGCTCCTCTCCGAGGACGCGCAGATCAACACGAAGCCGGAGCTGGAGATCTTCGCCGACGACGTCAAGTGCACGCACGGCGCCACGGTGGGGCAGCTCGACGAGGACGCGCTCTTCTACCTGCGCGCGCGCGGTCTCGGCCTCGACCAGGCGCGCAGCGTGCTGATCCATGCGTTCGCCGGCGACCTGCTGGGCCGGATCGGCGTCGAGCCGCTCCGCGCGCAGCTCGACGATCTGCTGCTGGCGCAGTTGCCCGGCTCCGGCGGAGGTTCGTTGCGGGCGGCCGGTTGACGACGATGCAGTTCAGGTGTCCGGCATGACCCAGCAGCCCGTGGTGGAACCCCGCGGGGCGCCGAGAGCGGCGAGGCGCCCGCCTGACAAGGCGTGAGGAGGGCGCATATTGGGCATACGCAACCGACGAACAACGCCGTCAGGCGGGATGCATCGCTGCTCGAATGCAGCGGGGACTTTCACCACGGGCTGCCAAGCCGCAGCGGCGGCGCCGCCGGCGCTCGACGTCGAGCGCATCCGGCGGGACTTCCCGATCCTCGCGCGGACGGTGCGCGGGCGTCCGCTCGTCTACCTCGACAACGCCGCCACCACGCAGAAGCCGCGCGCGGTGCTCGACGCGCTGGCGCGGCACTACTCCGCCTGCAACGCCAACATCCACCGGGGCGTCTACCAGCTGAGCGAGGTGGCGACCGCCGCCTACGACGCCGCCCGCGTCAAGGCGCAGCGGTTCGTCAACGCCCGCGCCGCCTGCGAGATCGTCTTCACCCGCAACTCGACCGAAGGGATCAACCTGGTCGCGCAGAGCTTCGGCCGGCGGCAGGTCGGCGCGGGCGACGAGGTGCTCATCACCCACATGGAGCACCACTCGAACATCGTGCCGTGGCAGCTTCTGTGCGAGCAGGTGGGGGCGCGGCTGCGGGTGGCGCCGATAGACGACGCCGGCGCGCTCGAGCTCGACGCGTTCGAGCGGCTGCTCGGACCGCGGACGCGGCTCGCCGCGGTGGTGCACCTGTCGAACTCGCTCGGCGTCGTCAATCCGGTGCGCGAGATCGTCCGGATGGCGCGCGCCCGCGGCGTCCCGGTCCTGATTGACGGGTCGCAGGCGGTCTACCACATGCCGGTCGACGTGCAGGCGCTCGACTGCGACTTCTACGTCTTCACCGGCCACAAGCTGTACGGGCCGACCGGCGTCGGCGTGCTGTACGGCCGGGAGGCGCTGCTCGAGGCGATGCCGCCGTACCAGGGCGGCGGCGACATGATCCGGTCGGTCACGTTCGAGAAGACCACCTACGCCGACCTGCCCCAGAAGTTCGAGGCGGGCACGCCGAACATCGCCGGCGCGGTCGGCCTCGGCGCGGCGATCGACTACCTGACCGGAATCGGCTTCGACGCCATCGTTCCCCACGAGGCGGACCTGCTGGCGTACGGGACGGCCGCGCTGTCGGAGGTGAAGGGGCTGCGGCTGATCGGCTCGGCGGCGCCCAAGGCGAGCATCCTGTCGTTCGTCATGAAGGGGGCGCACCCGCACGACGTCGGCACGATCGTCGACACCGAAGGGGTCGCCGTCCGCACCGGCCACCACTGCACGCAGCCGGTGATGGACCGGTTCGGCGTGCCGGCGACCGCGCGCGCCTCGGTGGCGCTGTACAACACGCGCGCGGAGATCGACGCGCTGGCGCGCGCGCTCGAGCGCGTGCGGGAGACGTTTCCGGCATGAGCGGCCTGCGCGATCTGTACCAGGAGGTCATCCTCGACCACAACCGGCGCCCGCGCAACTTCGGGGAGCTGGACGGCGCCGACCGCCACGCCGACGGCCACAACCCGCTGTGCGGCGACCGGCTCGCCGTCTACGTCAACCTCGACGGGGAGACGATAACCGACGTCACCTTCCTCGGCTCCGGTTGCGCCATCTCGAAGGCGTCGGCGTCGCTGATGACCGACGCCGTCAAGGGAAAGACGCTCGACGAGGCGCGCCGGCTGTTCGATCGGTTCCTCGCCCTGGTGACCGACGCCGCCGCGCCGGACGACCCGGCGCTCGGCAAGCTCGCCGTCTTCGCCGGCGTCCGCGACTACCCGACCCGCGTCAAGTGCGCCAGCCTCGCCTGGCGCACCCTGCGCGCCGCCGTCGAAGACCGCCACGAGGTGGTCACGACGGAATAGGCGCGACGGAGCGCGCCGCGCGCCGACCGCCGTTCAGTACGCCCACCGCAGCAGGACCGCGCCGACGGTGAAGCCGGCGCCCACCGCGGCGAGCAGCACGCGGTCGCCCTTCTTCAGGCGGCCGTCGGCGAGGGCGTCGGCGAGGGCGAGCGGGATGGTGGCCGCCGTCGTGTTGCCGTACCGGTCGATGTTGACGACCACCTTCGACCGGTCGAGGCCGAGCCGGTCGGCGGTCCCGAGGATGATACGGCGGTTGGCCTGGTGCGCCACGAACAGGTCGACGTCCGCGGCCCCGAGCCCGTTCCGGTCGAGCACCCGGCGGCAGATCTCCTCCATCTTGCGGACCGCGAACTTGAAGACGGCCGCGCCGTCCTGATGCACGAAGTGCATCCGCTGCTCGACCGTTTCGCGGGTGGCGGGACGCCGGCTGCCGCCGGCCGGCATGCACAGCGCCTCCCCGCCGCTGCCGTCCACCTCGTGGGCGAAGTCGAGCAGACCGAGGCCCGGCTCGGCCGCCGGCGAGACGATCACCGCGCCGGCGCCGTCGCCGAACAGGACGCAGGTGGCGCGGTCCTGGTAGTCGATGATCGACGACATCACGTCGGCGCCGATCACCAGGGCGTGCTCGTGCGCGCCGGCCGCCACCAGATGCGCGGCGGCGGTCAGCGCGTAGGTGAACCCGGAGCAGGCCGCGCCCAGGTCGAACCCCCAGGCGCCGGAAGCGCCTATCCGGTCCTGCACCAGGCACGCGGTGCTCGGAAAGAACATGTCCGGCGTCGTGGTCGCCACCACGATCACCTCCACGTCGTTCGGCGTGACGCCGGCCTGCTCGATGGCGCGCACGGCCGCTTCCGCAGCCAGGTCGGAGGTGGCCGTCCCCTCGTCCACCACGTGCCGCTGCCGGATGCCGGTGCGCTGCAGGATCCACTCGTCCGAGGTGTCGACCATCCGCTCCAGCTCGGCGTTCGTCAGCAGGCGGGGCGGCACGTACGTCGCCAGCGACGCGATGCGGACGCCCCGGAGCCGGCCGCCGCCGCGCAACCTTCCGCCGGGTCCGTTCGTCACAGGTCTCGTCCTTCGTCTCGCCGGAGCTTCCTTCACCAGAGCCGCGCGTCGCGCCGGGGACCGGGCAGCTTGAGGTAATCATATGCCCGCTCGGTGGCGACGCGCCCCCGCGGCGTGCGGTCGATGAAGCCGGCCTGGATGAGGAACGGTTCGTAGATGTCCTCTATCGCTTCCTTCTCCTCGCTGATCGCCGCCGCGATGCTGTTGAGGCCGACCGGCCCGCCGCCGAACTTGTCGATGATCGCCCGGAGCAGGCGCCGGTCCGCTTCGTCGAAGCCGTTGTCGTCCACTTCGAGCAGATCGAGGGCCCGTTTCGCCACGTCGATCGCGATCCGGCCGTCGGCCCGGACTTCGGCGTAGTCGCGCACCCGCCGCAGGAGGCGGTTGGCGACGCGCGGCGTCCCCCGGGCGCGGCGGGACAGCTCCTCCGCCGCCGGCTCGTCTATCGGCGCCTCCAGGATGCGGGCGGAGCGCAGCACGATCTCGCGCAGGTCGCCTTCGGCGTAGAAGTCGAGCCGGTGCACGATGCCGAACCGCGCCCGAAGGGGGGAGGTGAGCAGTCCGGCGCGCGTCGTCGCGCCGACCAGCGTGAACTGCTGGAGCGGCACCTTGACCGACCGCGCGCTCGGCCCCTGGCCGATCACGAGGTCGAGCTCGTAATCCTCCAGCGCCGGATAGAGGATCTCCTCGATGACCGGGCTCATCCGGTGGATCTCGTCGATGAACAGAACCTCGCGCTCCTTCAGGTTGGTCAGGAGCGCGGCCAGATCGCCCGGCTTCTCCAGCACCGGCCCGGAGGTCGGCCGGACCTGCACGCCGAGCTCCTGCGCCACCACGTACGCCAGCGTCGTCTTTCCCAGGCCCGGCGGACCGTACAGCAGCACGTGGTCGAGCGCCTCGCCGCGCCGCCGCGCCGCCTCGATCGACACGGTCAGGTTCTCGCGCACCCGGTCCTGGCCGACGTACTCCGCCAGCGTGCGCGGCCGGAGGCCGGCTTCGTACTGCTGATCGTCGTCCGCGGGGGCTGCGCTGACGACCCGTTCGGCCGCCGGCTCCGCCTCGTCCCGTCGCTCCGTCATCCGGCCAGCTTTCGGAGGGCCTGCCGCAGCGTCCGCTCGAAGCCGGCCGCGCCGGCGTCGCGCGCCTCGTCCACGGCGCGTTGCGCCGCGGGCCGATGGTATCCGAGGTTGAGCAGCGCCGACAGCACGTCGGCGCGGTGATCGTCGTCCGCCGGCTCCGGACGGTCGCCGTCCGCCGGCGGGCCGAGCGGGGACGGCAGCCGGTCTTTCAGCTCCAGGCCGATCCGCTCGGCCGTCTTCTTGCCCACTCCCGGGATCTTCGTCAGCCGGGCGACGTCGCCGCCCTGCACGGCGCGCACCAGGTCGGGCGGTTCGATGCCGGACAGCACGGCGAGCGCCAGCCGCGGCCCGACGCCGCTGATGGTGATCAGGCGCTCGAAGACCTGCTGCTCGAGCGGCGTGGCGAACCCGAACAGCGCCAGCGCCTCCTCGCGCACGTGCGTGTGCACGTGCAGCGCCACCTCGCCGCCCGGTTCGCCGAGTCCGTAGAACGTCGAGAGCGGCACGTGCAGCGCATATCCGACCCCCTGGACGTCGACCAGGACGCGGTCGGGCTGCTTGTCGAGGAGCCGCCCGCGGAGGTGGCCGATCATCGCTCCTGCCCGCGCGGGACGTACCGCCGCCAACTGCGCGCCGCGCGGGGGGAGCCGGCGGGACGCTCCGCCGCCGGCCCCAGCGAATGCGCGTGGCAGACCGCCACGGCCAGCGCGTCGGAGACGTCGAGCGGCGAGGGCGGCGCCGCCATGCCGAGCAGCAGCGTCACCATCTGCTGCACCTGCCGCTTCTCGGCGCGGCCGTATCCCACCACCGCCTGCTTGACCTCCGCGGCGGAGTACTCCGCTATCGGCACGCCGGCGGCGGATGCGGCGAGCATCGCCACGCCGCGCACATGGCCGAGGATCAGCGCGGACCGGGCGTTCCGCGCATGAAAGAGATCTTCAATCGCCACCGCGTCCGGCCGGCGCTCGGCGAGCAGGTCGGCCAGGCCGCGGTGGACGGCCAGGAGCCGTTCGGGCAGGCCGGCGCGGGCGGGCGGCGCGAGCGCCCCGCAGACGACGACGCGGGAGCGGCCGCCGCCGGTCTCGATGCAGCCGTATCCGGTGCGTTGGGAGCCGGGGTCGATCCCGAGGATTCTCACGCCAGCGACGCCTCGATCTCCTGGGCGTCGACGTCGAAGTTGGACCAGACGTGCTGCACGTCGTCGTGGTCCTCCAGCAGTTCCATCAGCTTCAGGATCTGGCGGGCCGCCGCCCCCTCGACCTTCACGTAGCTCTGCGGCAGCATGGCGATCCGGGCGCTCACCGGCTCGACGCCCGTCCGCCGCACGGCGGCCAGCACCGCCTCGTAGGCGTCCGGCGCGGTCACCACCTCCCAGCTGTCCCCGTCCTCCCGGAAGTCGTCGGCGCCGGCGTCGATCGCCGCCGTCATCAGCGCCTCCTCGTCCGCGCCCTGCCGGTCGATGACGATGCAGCCCCGCTTGGAGAACATCCAGGCCACGCTGTTGGCCGCGCCCAGATTGCCGCCGTGCTTCGACAGCAGATGCCGGATCTCGCCCACCGCCCGGTTGGTGTTGTCGGTCACCGCTTCGATCAGCAGCGCGGCGCCGCCGGGGCCGTACGCCTCGTAGGTGACCTCCTCGTACGACACTCCCGGCTCTTCGCCCGTGCCCCGGCGGATCGCCCGCCTGATGTTCTCCGCCGGCATGTTGGCGGCCTTCGCGTCGGCGACGACGGTGCGGAGGCGCGGATTGCTGTCGGGGTCGCCGCCGCCGACCCGCGCGGCGACGGTCAGCTCCTTGATGATGCGGGTGAACACCTTGCCGCGCCGGGCGTCGGCCGCCCCCTTCTTGTGCTTGATCGAATGCCACTTGGAATGGCCCGACATGGCGGCGACTCTCTCCGGTTGCGCGAACGGCGGCGGCGCGGGAGCGCGCCGCCCGCAGGCCGCCCGAACCCGGCTGCGGCCGGCCGCTATTATCGCAGAAGTCGGCGGCGGCTCGCGCGCCGTTCGGCGCGCAGTCCCTTCCAGACGCTGCCGCACATCGCGATCAGCACCAGCGCGAACGGGAGGCCGGTGGCGAGGGCGGCGGTCTGCAGCGCCAGCAGGCCGCCGCCGAGCAGCAGCGTGATCGCCACCATCCCTTCCAGCGCGCACCAGAAGACCCGCTGGGCGACCGGCGCGTCGAGCTTGCCGCCGGCCGTGATGGTGTCGATCACCAGCGAGCCGGAATCGGACGAGGTGACGAAGAAGACGACCACCAGGGCGATGGCGATGTACGAGGTGACGCCGGCGAGCGGCAGCGCCTCCAGCATCCTGAACAGGGCCATCTCCGGCTGCCCGGCCTGCACCGCGTCGAGGACGCCCGTGTGGCCCCCGTCGAGGTGGAGCGCCAGCGCGGTGGCGCCGAAGACGTTCATCCAGAGCGCGATGAACGCCACCGGGACGATCAGCATGCAGCCGACGAGGCTGCGCACGGTGCGGCCGCGCGAGACCCGGGCGATGAACATGCCGACGAACGGCGACCACGACAGCCACCACGCCCAGAAGAACATGGTCCACCCTTGCAGGTAGTCGGTGTCTTCGCGGCCCACCCAGTTGCTGAGCGGGCCGATCGCCGCCAGGTAGCGGCCGATGCTGGCGCCGAATCCGGCGAGCAGCTCCGCGGTCGGCCCCACCGCCAGGACGAACGCGAGCAGCAGCAGGGCGAGCGTCAGGTTGGCCTGGCTCAGGCGCTTGACGCCCCGGTCCATTCCGGCGATCACCGAGGCGAGCGCGACGGCGGTGATGCCGGCGATCAGCAGCACCTTCGTCGCGTCGTTCGCCGGCGCGCCGAACAGGTGCGTCAGTCCCGCCGCTGCCTGTCCGGCTCCCAGGCCGAGCGAGGTCGCCAGCCCGAACAGCGTGGCGAAGACGGCGAGAACGTCGATGCCGTGGCCGAACCGGCCCCACACCGCCTCGCCCAGGACCGGGTAGAACGCCGACCGCAGCGTCAGCGGCAGCCCGAGGTTATAGGCGGCGAAGGCGAGCGCGAGCGCCACGACGGCGTATATCGCCCACCCGTGCACGCCCCAGTGGAAGAGGGCGGCGGGGACGGCGAACCGGCGCGCCGCGTCGGTGTCGGCGGCGTCGATGCCGAGCGGCGGATTGCGGAAATGCTCGAACGGCTCGGCCACCCCGAAGTACATCAGGCCGATGCCGATCCCGGCGGCGAACAGCATGGCGAACCACGACCAGACGGAATAGTCCGGCCGGGCGTCGGGGCCGCCCAGGCGGATGCTCCCGACCGGCGTCGCCACCAGCAGCAGGCAGAACAGCAGGAAGAAGTTGGACGCCCCCATGAACAGCCATTCGAGCGTCGAGGTGATCCAGACGTACACGGCGTCGAACGCCCCGGCGGCGGCGTCCTGGAACGTCAGCACGAGGCCGACGAACGCGAGGATGGTGAGGCTGGAGACGACGAAGACCGGATTGTGGACGTCGAGGCCGAAGAACTGGACGTTGTCCTGGCCGAGTTCGTAGTCGATCTGCGCGACGGCCGCCGCGCGGGACGGCGCCGGCGGCCCCATCGCCATGCGCAGGAAGTTTAGCAGTATCATGCTGCTCATGCCTGAGTGGGCCCCCAACGCGCATCCGATCGTCGTCCACTTCCCGATCGCCCTGCTGACGACCGCGGTCGCGGTCGACCTGGTCAGCCTGCTGCTGGCGCGGCGTCCGGCGATCCGGCACGCCGCCACTTGGCTGTACTCGGTCGGCGCCGTATTCGCCATCCTGGCCTACGTCTCCGGCGAGAACGCGGCCGACGGCATGCTGCTGCCCGCGCAGGTGGCGCCGCTCGTGAGCGAGCACGAAGACTGGGCCCTCTGGGCCACCGCGCTGTTCACGGTCCTCGCCGCCGCGCGGGTGGCCGCGTGGCGGCTGCTGCCCCCGAAGCCGGCCATCCTCCGGACGCTGTTCGTCGCGGCGCTGGCCGGCGTCGGGCTGCTGTTCGAGGCGGCGGAGCACGGCGGCCAACTGGTGTACGAGCACGGACTCGGCGTCCAGGCGATCACCGCCGACGAGTCGGTCGACGACCTGCTGGCGGAGGCGGGCGCGGACCCGGCGGGCTCGATCGACCCGGGGATCATCGACTTGCAGGACGGGTCGTGGGTCTGGCGACCGGCCCATGGCGGCGCCGCGGTGCTGGCCGGCCAGTTCACGTGGCTGCTCGGCGACGCGGCCGGCCTCTCGCCCGCGATCGCGGACGATCCGGAAAACGGTCCGGTGCTGAGCCTCCACCCGCAGGGACCGCCGGCGCTGCTGGTCGCGGGCGGCGCCGTGGACGCGGCCCAGGCCGACGTCCGGGTGAACCTCGGCCGGTTCGACGGCGAGCTGCAGCTCGTGCTGCACGTCCAGGACGAGGGAACGTTCGACTTCTTCGCCGTCGACGGCGCGGCTGCGCGGCTGGGGCGGATGGACGGGGGCGAGCGGACCGTCTTCGAGGAGCAGCCGCTGGAGGCGTCAGGCTGGCTGCGGCTGCGGCTGTTCGGCGGCGACGGGCATTTCCGGGGCTACGTGAACGGCGAGCTGGCCGCGCACGGGCACACCGACGACCTCCCGCCCGGCCGGTTCGGCCTGCGGGTGGAAGGCGCCGGAACCCTCCTCGTCGATCAGATCCAGGTGCAGGCGGTCACGCCGTAGACAGGCGCCCCGGAGCTGTCACCAATTTCGAACGTTCCTGAATTCAGCGTCCGGCACGAGCACGGCTCACACGGGAGACGGATCAGAACCCATCGCGAGCTCGGCTCTTGCCTCTTGGCGCGATCGGTGACTTCGACCGAGGCGCCGTCGGCCGGCTGGGCGGCGTGACCGGCTACGCCCCGACTGCGGCGTCTGCGGCTTTCGCCGCCTTCAGCGCGGCGGGCGTCACCCGCTCGCCGGTTTCGTAATGGATCTTCTGCGCCAGGGTCACGTCCCGCAGCTCGCGCGCCACGATACGCCGCAGCAGCAGGCGGTCGAGCAGCGCGCCGAGCGGTCCGAGGCCGACCTCGTAGCGCATCCGGTTGACCAGCCAGACCCGGCCGCCGCGCTCGGCGAGGCCGTAGTCGAAGAAGAGCTGCCGGAACGGCGGCGGCGGGCCGTTCGCGCCCCGGTGCAGGCGCAGGGTCACGCCTTCGGACTCACGCCACTCGGTGACCGTTTCGTCGACCACCGGCATCCTGCCCCGGCGGACCTGCCGATGCGCCCCCACCCCCTCGCGCTGCGGGCCGGCCAGCGCCGCTTCGGTCAGGCCGGGCACGTACAGGTGCGGCGACGACAGGTCGCGCAGCCGCCGCCAGGCGGCGGCGCGGTCGAGCTCCAGCGGCAACTCGGCGCAGACGGTCCGCATGCCGACGAACTATAGCAGTCCGTGGTGAAATCCCGCGGGGCGCCGAGAGCGGCGCGGCGCCCGCCTGACAAGGCGTGAGGAGGGCGCATAGTCCGTGGTGAAACGCCCCGTGGTCCGGGGCGCCCAGTGCGATTCGTCACCGGTCCTGCCGAATCATTTCCAATTCAGAAATGAGCCTGAAGCCGGGCGGTGATCCGAGCCTGTCAGGTGACCGAACCGACGGGTCGACAGGGGTTCGGCGCGGGCCGCGCTCCAGACGGCCCGACCATGCGATTATCGCTCATCGTCGTGTGAGTGAGGTTGCCCCGATTCTGCGAACGGGTTGACGCTTTCGGGTTCAGCTCATGCCGTGGTTTTCCGTGTGAGTAAATCCACAATGAAGCGCTGTGGAACTGCGGGAATCTCGCCGCCTCGATCTACGGTTCGAGCGACACGTGCACGCGCCGGCCCATGGCGGCGAGGGCGGCGTCGATGCGTTTCATGCTCGACGCCCGGCCGCACCCTGTCAAGCGGCGCCGCGGCGCGGGCCGGGGTCACGCTGCGCGGTAGGCGGCGGTGAACGTCTCGATGGCGTCGAAGTAGGCGTTCAGCTCGGGCGGGGAGGCCAGGAACACGATGCGGAAGAATCCGGCGTGCGGGTCCGCGCCGAACCCGGAGCCGTGCACGCAGAGGACGCCGGTCTCGCGGAGCAGGGCGCTGACGAAGTCGTGGTCGGTGCGCCCCGGCGGGAGGTCGACCTTCGGCATCACGTAGAACGCCGCCTCCGGCGGCACGCAGGCAATCCCGTCGATGGCGTTCAGGCGGCGCGTCGTCAGCTCGGCGCGCTCCCGAAGCTGGCGGCGGAAGTCGTCCTGGTAGCTCCGGTCGCCGGTCAGCGCGGCGGCCACCGCGTGCTGCATCGGGCCGTTGGTGCAGAGCCGGCCGTCGGCAAGCTGCTTGACCGCCGCGAGGACGTTGTCGAGCCGTTCGCCCCCGCCCACCGCCATCCACCCGGTCCGCCAGCCGGGCGCGACGTACGCCTTCGACGCCGACGAGAACGAGATGACCGGCGCATCGAGGTCGAGCGCGCCGATCGGCCGCTCCGGTCCGCTGTACACGAGGTCGGTGTACGCCTCGTCGGAGAGCAGCACGAGGTTGCGCCGGTCGGCTATCTCCAGGAGCGCCCGGCGGGTCGATTCCGCGTAGACGGCGCCGGTCGGGTTGTTCGGGTCGATCACCACGAGCGCGCGCGTCCGGTCGCCGATCAGGCTCCGGAGGTGGTCGAGGTCCGGCTCCCACCCGCGCGCCGGATCGGTCCGGTAGTAGACGGCCCGCGCGCCCAGCTTGCCGAGCACCGCGGTGTAGAACGGGTACGTCGGGAGCGGCACCAGCACTTCGTCGCCCCGATCGGCGAGGACGCTGATCGCCAGATCGATCCCTTCGGACGTGCCGGAGGTCAGGATGACGCGGTCGGGCGACAGCGGGATGCCGCGGGAGGTGTACTCGGCCGCGACCGCCTCGCGCGCGGGCATGATGCCGGACGCCGGGGTGTATCCGTTGTGGCCGTCCCGCATGGCGCGCACCACCGCTTCGACCAGGTGGGGCGGCGTCCGGAACCCGAACAGCACCGGGTCGCCGATGTTGAGGTAATGGACCGCCCGGCCGCTTCGCTCGACGGCTTCGGCTTCGGCGACGATGCTGCGGATGGCGTAGTCGAACCCGTCGAGCCGGCTGGCGACGGCGATGGGCGACGCCGTGTCGATCGGCATCCGATGATTCTATCGGAATCGCCGCGGCCCGCTGGCCGGCGGCGCGGCAGTTGCGATAAGCTCCGGCCATGGCGATTCGAACGGAGATCTCCCTGCGGTTGCGGAACAGCCCCGGCGCCTTGGCCGACGTGTGCCGCCGCCTGCGCGACGAGCGCGTCAACGTCTTCGCGATGGGGCTCGAAGCCGGCGGCATGCTGCGTCTGGTGGTGGACAACCCGCTGCACGCCGCGGGGACGCTCGAGGCGCAGCAGCACGCCGTCGAGCAGCGCGACGTGCTGCTGCTGCAGCTTCCGAACGATCCGGGGGCGCTCGCGAAGGCGGCCGAGATGCTGGCCGGCGCCGGCGTCAACGTCGAGTACCTGTACGGGTCGGCGCTCGAGGACGGCCCGATGGCGTCGATCGTCGCGGGCGTGGAGGACGCGCAGCGGGCCGCGGCGTCCGCCGGCCTGTAGGCGGCCGGCCGCCCACGGCGCGGAGCGGCGCCATGCGTCTGTACGTCGAACCGATGGACGCGGTCCTGGTGGAGTTCGACCAGGACGGACGAATCAGGCTGGAGGGCGAGGACTGGAGCGTGCCCACGCTCCAGGAGCGCCGGGCGATCCTGTACGCGGCGGAGAATCAGGCCGCCGAGCTCCGCCAGCTTGCAGACCTGCTCGACGACGGCCCCGGCGCCCGCGCGGACGGCGGCTCCTGACGTGCGCGGGGCCCGGAGGTGGATCGCCGCCGGGCTGCTCGCGGCCGGTTGCGCGCTCGTGCTGCACGCGCGCGTTCCCGCCGGCTTCGATCGGGTGAGGCTGCGCGTGGTGAGGACGCCGATGGAAGCGGCGTCCGGCGCGGTCGCCGTCCCGTTGCCCGACCTCTCCTCCCTGGCGGGCCAGCCGGCGGCGGTGATGCTCCGCCTCGCCAACGACGGTCCGGCGCCGCGGGTGGTGCGGGTGTCGGCCGGCGGCGGCCTGCTGGCCGACGTCACGCTCGACCCCGGCCGGCGGACGCGGGTCGATCTGAGCGTGCCGGACGCCGCGCAGTTGTCGGCGGCCGGCCGCCTCGACCTTGCGAGCGCCGGCGCCGGCTGGCGGCTCGCCGAGCTCGAAGTCTCGAACGCGCACGGCTTCTCGCGGGGCCTGATCGCGTTCGTCGTCACGCCGCGCGCGGCCGCCGCGGCCGGCGGCGCGGGCGCGGCGGCCGGAGTCGCCGCGTTCGTCGTCCTGACGCCGCTGTTCGCCGGCGCGATCCGCGCCGCGCGCGCCGCCCGCCGCCTCGTCCGCGCGGCGCTGCTGGCCGCGGCGGCCCCGACGCTGGCGCTGCTGGCGGCGGTCCTCCTGGCGCCGGCGGCGTCCGACTACGCGGTCCTGCTCGCGCCCCACTCGTTCGTGTTCTGCGTGGCGCTGCTGATCTGCCCGGTGCTGCCCGCGGGGATCGCCGCCGCCGCGCGGTCGGTCGGCCGGGCGTCCGTCCGCACGGCGGCGGCGGACGGGGAGCGGGACGGCGTCAAGCCCCGCTGCGCCCTGCTCTACGCCGGGCTGATCGCGGTGTTCGTCGTCGCGATCGTCCGGCTGCACGACCCCGACGCCGGCTACACGTCACTCGTCAGGTTCGGCGCGGCGTTCGAGCAGCGGACGCACCCCGCGGTCCGGGACGTCCCGCGCCTGGTCTTCCTCGATTCGTTCGGCTACGACGGCCAGTACTACGCGCAACTGGCCGTGGACCCGCTGCTCCGCGACCCGGCGACGGCCGCCGCGCTCGATGCGCCGGCCTATCGGGCCCGCCGGATCCTCCTGCCTGCGGCGGCGTTCCTGTTCGGGCTCGGACAGCCCCGGTTCGTCGTGCAGGCGTACGCAATTCAGAACGCCGTCTGCTGGCTCGCCCTGGCGCTGCTGCTGCTGCGCTGGTTCCCGCCGCGGAACGCCGAGAACGTCTGGCGCGCCGCCGGATGCCTGTTCGCGTTCGGGTCGGTCCAGTCGGTGACCTGGGCGCTGCCGGCCGTCCCGAGTCTGCTGCTGCTCGCCCTGGCCGTGCTGGCGGTCGAGCAGGGACGGTCCGGCCGCGCCGCCGGCGTGATGGCGCTCGCCGGCCTCGCCCGGGAGAGCAACCTGCTCTGGAGCGTCGTCCTGCTCGACCCGGCCGCGGCCGGCCGCGGCCGGTGGCGCCGCCTCCGCCGGTACGGCCTCGCCGCGGCGGGACCGCTGGCCGTCTGGATCGGCTACCTGTGGATGGCGGGAGTCGACTTCTCGGAGTCGATCGGCCGCGACAACTTCGCCGTCCCGCTGACCGGCTTCGCGGCGGCCGGGCGCGAGGCGGCGTCCGCCGTGCGGGAGGACGGCTGGACCTCCGGCCCGGTCCTCTACCTGTGCCTCCTGGCGAGCCTGGCCACGCAGGCCGCGGTCCTGCTCGCCGTGCGCGAGACGGGCGACCCGTGGTGGCGCGCCGGCATTGCCGCGCTGGCGCTGGCGGCCGTCCTGGGACCGGCGCTGTGGGAAGGCCGCCCTCCCGCCGCGGCCCGCATCCTGCTGCCGATGACGTTCGCCTTCAACGTCGTGCTGCCCCGCCGCGGCCGGTGGCGCTGGCCGCTCCTCGTCCTGGGCAACCTGACCGCCGCGCACGGCCTGCTGTCGCTGCCCGCCGGCTGGACCGACGGCAGCCTGCCCGTGCGGTGGTAGACGGGCGGGGTGGAATGCAAGAAATCCGAGGCTCTCCTTCAAGGTGACTACGGTGGGTTCTGGTCCGCGGAAACCTCGCGACGTGGGAAACGACGTTCGTGTCGAGCAGGAACCGCGGCGCCACCTTCACCGCCCGTGGCGGAGGTCCCCGCTGCATTCGAGCGGCGATGCATCCCGCCTGACGGCGTTGTTCGTCGGTTGCGCATGCCCGATGTGCGCCCTCCTCCAGCTCGCGGATCATCGCTTGCGGGGAGCGTCATCGGCGCTTCACGCCGCGACTCGCCGCGAGAAAACTCCGGGCGGCGTCCTCCGTCCGGAAGTTCTTGAGCGGGACGATCGCGCCGCCGCCGCCTTCCGCCTCGAACAGACCGTAGACGTTGTAGCCGCCCCAGAAGCCCAGGGAGCCGCCGCCGAGTGCGCCGGCGCGGACGAGCCAGGCTTCGCGGCATGCGGCGGGCAGGTTGGGGGCGAGACGCCGGCAGAGCTCTCGGGGGACCTCCGCCAGGAGCGCATAGACGTGCTCGACCGTCTCGAACGGCGTCTTCTCCTCCTGCACGATCGTCGAACCTGCTGTCCGCACCTCCGACGGATCGACGGCGCAGTCGTCAACCCACGCCCAGAGGCGGACGCCCGTACCGCGCTCCACCGGGATCGGCTCGCCGAAGTAGCGGCCGGTGTCGCGCGAGAACTCGTCGTAGTCCTGGAGGGAGAACCTCTCGGCCACCGCCTGGAAGCGATCGCTCGACGGACCTTCGTAGACGAAGCAATGCGGCGACAGCATCGCGCCATCGACCCTCCATCCGGCGGGAACGGGAGAGGGGGTCTCCTGCGATTGCGACGCGCGCGCCGGCGCGAACCGGACCTCGAACATCTTCGGCCACCACTTGCCGGTGAGGTAGAAGGCGCCGGCGTCCGGGTCGTGGGCGATCCCGTTGAGCACGTCGACGCCGCGGGCTTCGGTGCGCGACAGGAGGCCGGCGGCGTCTATCTGGTGGGTGACCCGCCCGGTGGCCGGGTCGATCCGGACGATGTACTCCTCCTGCCAGACGTTCGCGTAGACCGCCCCGTCGACGCACTCCAGCTCGTTCAGCCGGTCCTGGGGCCGCCCCCGCAGCGTGACGCGGACGCTGCCGGCCGGCGCGAACGACTCCGGGTCGCGGAACGTCAGCACGTCCGACCCGTCGCTCATGACGAAGCGCGTCCCATCGTGGCACAGCCCCCACCCTTCGCCCCGGTAGCGGAACGCCCGCACGAACTCGAACGTGCCGAGGTCGTACGCCAGCGCGCGTTCGGCCTTCCAGGTCAGCAGGATCAGCCGGCGGCCCGACCGCGCCAGCCCTTCCCCGAAGAAGGCCGGCGAGAGGTCGATCCGCTGCTCGACCGCCCCGGTCGCCGGATCGATGCGGCGGAGGGTCGACTCGCCGTACCGGCCGGTGCTCTCGTAGAGGCGCCCGTCCCACCAGAGCAGGCCCTGGGTGTAGGCCGACCGGTCGTGCGGCAGCTCGCGGACGACCTCGACTCGCAAGGCGCGGACGGCCTGCGGCGGCCGGCCGGCGCCGAGCCGAGGGCCGCCGGGGGGTGGCCGCCATCGCGATCATTCTAGCCGCGCCGGCGCGTTGTTGCGTGACGGCGCTGATCGCGGTTCGGCATGTCGCGCGAACTCGTCTCGCGCCGCCTCGACGCCGGCGAGATGGTCGATCAGGACGCTGGCGTTGGGCGAATTGGTCCCGGTGGGCGATCTGTCGTGCTCGACTGGATCGCTCCGCCCCGTGCGCAGCCGAACCGATTCAGGGCGTCAGCGCCGGATGCGCGTAGCCGGCCGGCAGCACCTTGTCCGGATCGGGACGGATGCTGAGATAGGTCACGTGGTCCGGGATGTCGCTCCAGCCGTGGAACACGCCGGCCGGAATCACCACCACGTCGCCGGCCGAGATTTCCCGCACCTGGCTGCCGCGGCCGTCGAACGCGCCGGTGAGGCTCGGCCCGACCAGCACCTGCGTCACGGCGCCGTCGGGCGGCAGCGGCGTCCGGTTCGACACCGCGCCGCCGGTCACGAGCGTGCCCGACCCGGAGAGGACGTAGTACACCTCGGTGACGTCGGTGTGCGCGATGCCGCGGTTCGCGCCGCTGGCGGGCCCGCGGTGCAGGACGCCGACCGCGACGTTCGCCCTCCCGACGTCCACCACCCGGATCTGCCGGTCGATGCCGCCCTCGGGACTGGCGAGCACCGCCTCGACGTCGGTCTTCAGCACGTCGGTGGCCATCCCCGGCTGGGCGAGCGCCGCCGCCGCGGACGTTGCCCACAGCACGGCCGCCGCGCCTCCCGTCGCCTTGCGCATGACGCCTCCTCCCGGTCTCGCGCGCCCGACGACCTGCCGGGCGGTCCGGCAAGCATGCCACAGGTGGACGCGATCTGATGCTAGAATGGCGGTTGCGATTCGCGCACGGTCGCCATGGGGGCGACACGGCTTCGACGGGGGTAATGGAATCGCGGGATGCATGCCGAGCGCCATCGACTCGCTAATCCGATGGAAAAACTGTAACTGCGGACAACAGGCAGCTTGCACTCGCCGCTTGATCAAGCGGCGCGTCCACCGCGTCCCCGCCCGCGGGACGGGGCTGGGCGTCATTCAGCGGGCTGGCCGTCGCGCGTGGCGCCGACACGCGACGGCGAGAGCTTTCGGCGCTGGTTTCCGGTGATTTCCGCCGTTCTTCGACACCGGGGACGAGATTTTCAAGAGCGGACAAGCATGTAGAGTCCTGCGGGGACGTACCTTCGGACGCGGGTTCGACTCCCGCCGCCTCCACCACCTTCATCGCCCGTACCGCCTCGTTCGAGGCCGCGCGCTCGGCGGCGGGCGCCGGTTGGACAGCCCCGGCGGGGGTTGTCGGTCCATCCGGCCGGCCAACTCGCTCTTGACCTGCAAGCCCGTGGCGGAACCGCGCGTGGCGCCGAGACGCTCGCAGCGAGGAAGCGTCTTGCGCCCCCGCCGCGGCCGTGCGATACTGTCCAAGCTTTCCCGTCGCTCGCTTCGTTCTCCGGCCGGAAGACTGCAGACAGGAGAACCGAAATCATGGCGCAACGGCGAATACGCTTCATGCTCGCGGCCCGGACACTGGCCCTGCTGCTCCTGCCGGGCGTCGCAGGCGCGCAACAGATCGGCGGCGCCGTCACGGACACCACCGGCGGCGTGTTGCCCGGCGTGACCGTGGAGGTTCGGAGCCCGCAGCTCATCGAGCAGGTCCGGACGGCGGTCACCGACGGCAACGGGCAGTATCTGGTCGTCGCGCTCGAGCCGGGCACGTACTCGATAACGTACAGCCTGCCCGGGTTCGGCACGCTCGTGCGCGAGGGGATCGAGCTGAGCTTCGGGTTCACGGCCAACGTCGACGTCCAGCTCCCGGTCGGCGACATTGAGGAGACCATCACCGTCTCGGGCGCCAGTCCGGTCGTTGACATCCAGAACGTCGATCAGCGGGCCGTCATGGACCGGGAGCTCGTCGAGACCATCCCTTCCGGCAAGTCGATCAGCGCGCTTGGCCTCCTCGTGCCCGGGATGACCGGCGCGCAGTCGTACGGGACGAGCCTGCAGCAGGACTCCGGCGGGCTGACCGCCCAGATCATGCAGCGGATGTCGATTCACGGCGGCGACGCCGAGGATCAGATGGTCAACATCAACGGCATGGACGTGGCCGAGCCGCATACGCAGGGCGGCGACCTCGGCTATTTCCCGCCCGAGAACTTCGAGGAGATGGCCTTCAACTACTCGGGCAACTCGGCCGAGTTCGAGACCGGCGGCGTGTCGATCAACATGATTCCGCGCGAGGGCGCCAACACGTTCGGCGGAACCGTGTACACCGCGTTCAGCTTCCCGGATCTGCTCGCGGACAACCTGGACGCCGACCTGCGCAGCCGCGGGGTGGAGTCGGCCACCATGCTCGAGGAGAACTGGACGCTCAATCCGTCGTTCGGCGGACCGATCGTCGAAGACCGCGTATGGTTCTTCCTGACGCATTCGTCGCGCGTGGCCGACCTGGCGAGTTCGGGCCTCTTCCACTCGCTGGACCCCGGCGCCCTGGTCTACGAACCCGACCTGAGTCGCCCGGGGGTCGATCAGACCACCGCGCGCGAGCAGTCGATGAACCTCACGATTCAGGCGACGCCGCGGGACAAGCTGAAGGCCTACTGGTCGAACAGCGGAACCACGCGGCCCCACTACCTGCAGGGGCGGGCGCTCGGGGCGCTCTTCGTCGTGCCCGAAGCGGCGGTCAACAACACCGCCCGCACCAACGTCTATCAGTTGACCTGGACGCGTCCCCACACCAACCGGCTGCTGTTCGAGGCGGGCGTGTCGCACATGCCGTTCGGCTACAACCTGCCGCACGCCGAGGACGCCTGGCTCGACGCCCCGGGGGTGATGGAGGTGTCTCCCCTGCGCGTGTCCCGGAACTCCTCTTCGTGGCTGTCGGGGACGGACGTGTACATCAGCCCCAAGAACGTCAACTTCTATCGCGGGTCGGTGTCGTACGTCACCGGCAGCCACAACCTGAAGGTGGGCGCCAGCTTCAACCAGCAGCGCACGTCGACGAGCGGCGAAAGCCGGTTCTGGACGCGGCTCATGACGTTGGGCGGCAATCCGTTCCGGGCGGTGTTCTACGGCGGACTGGGACAGATCGACACCGCGTCGAGCCTCGGGATCTACGCCCAGGAGCAGTGGACGCTCGACCGCCTGACGATAAACGCCGGGTTGCGCTTCGACCGCATCCGGACCGGCTATCCCGATTTGGACCGCCCCACCAACGCCTGGGTGACCGAGCCGTTCCTGATCGAGGGGCAAACGGTGTCGGACTGGAAGGACTTCCAGCCGCGCGTGGGCTTGGCGTACGACCTGCGGGGTGACGGCAGGACCGCCCTCAAGTTTTCCGCTAGCCGCTACGGCCGCCGCGATTCCACCGACTGGTCGCAGAGCGTCAATCCGGCGGGCAGCAACCGGACCATGAACCGCACCTGGCTCGACGGCGGCGTCTGTCTCGATCCCTCGGTATGCATCCCCGGGGACGGCCTCGTGCAGGGCGACCCCCGCAACCCGGAGCCGAACGGGGAGCTGATCAGCCCCAACACCAACCTCGCGTTCGGGCTGCCGCGCATCACCACGTTCCACGATCCGGGTTGGGCGTTCGGCTGGCGCAACCGGGAGTCGAACTGGGAGATCTCGGGGAGCGTCCAGCAGGAGCTGATGCCCGGTGTGTCGCTTGACGCCGCGTACTTCCGGCGCGTGTGGGTCAGCCGCAGCGTGGTGGACAACCGCGCCATCGGCCCGGAGGATTTCGAGATCGGGACCGTCGCCGTTCCGTCGGACCCGCGGCTGCCGGGCGGCGGCGGCGGCACGCTGAGCTTCTACGATCTGAAGCCGGGCTCCGTGCGGGTGGCTGACGATCTCACCGTGCTCGCCGACGCCTTCGGCGGCGACAGCGAGACCTGGAACGGCTTCGACGTCACGGTCGACGCCCGGATCGAGGACGTGCTGCTGCAGGGCGGCGTCAGCACCGGCCGCGTGTCGCGCAATTACTGCGATCTGCAGTCGGCGCTTCCGGAGTCGCTGCCGAACCGCGCCACCGGCGGCTTCGACACCGACACCGTGCCCGTCGAGTACTGTGACCGCGCCGAGAACTGGTTGACTCAGGTCAAGCTAATCGGCTCGTACACCTTCCCCTACGACATTCAGGTGGCGGCGACGCTGCAGAGCCAGCCCGGTCCGGAGCGGGGCGCCAGGCTGGTTTTCGCGGAATCGTCACTGGGGCGGCCTTCGGTGCTCTATCCGGGCGGCGTGGAGCTGAATCTGATCGAGCCGGGGTCGTCGTACGGCGATCGGTTCAACCAGCTCGATCTGCGCTTCACCAAGATCCTCCACTTCGGCGGCGCCCGCTTCCGCGCCATGCTCGACCTGTACAACGTGATGAATGCGAACACCGTGATGGCGGAGGATTCCGCCTTCGGCTCCGGCTGGCTGGCGCCGGTCGTGATCATGCCGGGCCGGCTGGCCAAGTTCGCCTTCCAGCTCGACTTCTGACGGCCCGGGGAGTCCGCGGGAAATCCCGCGGACTCCCGCGCCGGCCGCAGCGGCCTGACAGGGACAGCAGCAGGCAGCAGTCACGTCGGCCTCGCCCGGCGCCAGGAGCTTCAGCATGAGCAGCGCGTCTTGAAATCCATCCGAATTCAGGCCCGATCATGGTGCAATTGATCGTAATGCTCCGGCGTCGCCCGCCGGCGCGCGTTTCGCCGCTGCAAGCGCGACGCGATCCGGTACGATCACCGTCGGACACGGAGGATCCGGCATGACGCAGCTCACGCGGCGCGAATGGCACCGGCGGGCGATCGGCGGGATGGCGGCGGCGGCCGGCTTCGCCCTTGGAGCAGCTTCCCGGCCGCGGGCGGCGGCAGCGGCGCAGCCTCGGTTCGGCGGCGTCCTGATCGGGATGCAGAGCTACAGCTTCCGCGACATGGACCTCGACGAGGGACTCGCCGCGATGCGGGAGCTCGGCATCGGCAGTTGCGAGCTCTGGTCGCTCCACGTCGAGCCGCGCGAGCTGTACCGCCCGGAAAGCCGCGAGCGGCTGCGGGAGTGGCGCACGACCGTCCCGCTCGACCACTTCCGGGAGGTCCGGACCCGGCTGGAGGCCGCCGGCGTCACGCTGAGCGCGTACAACCTGAGCTTCCGGGACGACTTCTCGGACGCGGAGATCGACCGCGGCTTCGAGATGGCGCGGGCGCTCGGGGCGCCGGCCATCACCGCCTCGGCGCAGCTCAGCACCGTGCCGCGCATCGCCCGGATGGCCGAACGGCACGCCGTGCCGGTGGCGATGCACAACCATGCCTGGACCGACCCGAACGAGTTCGGGTCTCCGGACGACTTCGACCGGGCGATCCGCCTGGGCGGGTCGGCCCCTATCGCCGTCAACCTGGACATCGGCCACATGGTGGCCGCGGACCACGACCCGATCGCCTACCTGAAGGCCAACCACCGGCGGATCGTCACCCTCCACCTCAAGGACCGGAAGCGGAGCCAGGGCCCCAACGTGCCGTGGGGCGAGGGTGACACGCCGATCCGCGAGACGCTCCGGCTCCTGCGTGACGAAGGCTGGGATATCCCGGCCAACATCGAGTACGAGTACCCGGGCGGCGACACCCTGACCGAGCTCCGGCGCTGCCTCGACTACTGCAAGGACGCGCTCGGCGCCTGACGCCGGAGCTGCAGCTCCTCCTACGCCTTCGGGACGACGGCCAGGAACCGGCGCGGGTTGTCGACCAGGATCTTCCGGATCGTCCGCTCCGGCACGCCGGCGTACAGCAGCTTCGGTACGAACTGCATCAGCACCGTCGAGTAGCCGTGGCCGTAGTTCGCCTTCCAGTGGTTCGTGTTCCCCATGTCGGACGAGAAGACCATGTGGTCCTCGAACCCGGCGTCGAGCAGCTCCTGCACCATCCGCACCTTCCGGGCCTCCGGAATCTGCGACCGGCTCATCTGGTGCCCCACCGTGTCGAGGCCGACGAACGCGCCGCGGCGGGCGATGGCCGAGTGGGTCCCGAGCGGGTCGTCCTCGTCCTTGATCGTCGACATGTGGCCGATCACCAGGTGGCTGAAGTCGACGCCGACCGCCTCGAGGACGTCCATCTGCTCCATCGCGCAGCTCGGGCAGCTTTCGTGCGGCGTGTGGGTGAAGATCGGCAGCCCGGTCTCGACGTGGGCCCGGCCGACGGCGCGGTGCACCTTCCGCTCGTCCGGCCGCATCTCGAGCGACGAGGCGATCTCGCCGAACGCGCCCCACCGCTGATCGGCGGCGTCCTGCACGAGCTCCTCGAACAGCTCGTCCTCGCTCGCCTCGGCGACGCGCACCGGATAGATGGCGAAGCCGATGTCCTCGAAGTAGCCGCCCGCGCGCACGATGCTCACGTCGGTCCGCCCGGCGACCGCGTCCAGGTGGTCGAGCGCCTCCTGCGTGCGGCGGCCGGTGGCCGAATCGACCAGGCAGGCCACGCCGTCGTGGCCGGCGGCGTCGACCTCGTACGCCACCTCGTCGACCGTGCCGCCCCGGAGATGCTCGTGGATCAGCGTCGCGCCGTCGGCCAGGTCCCGCGGGTCGCGGTCGCCGGTGAGGGTCCGGACGACCGCCCCGCCCGGGAAGCCGGGCGCTTCGGCGCTGGTGAACCGCATCGGCTGCGCCGCGCCGGCGGAGGCGCCGCCGCACCCCGCCGCCAGTCCCAGGCCCGCCGTCGCGCCGAGCATTTCCAGCGCCTCCCGGCGCGTCCATCGTCCGTCGTGCGTGCGTCGCGTCATGGTCATGCACCCTCCTCGGTGGCTCGTCGTCACGTCGTCAGTGGCTCATCGCGTAGAGCAGCACGTTGATGCCCAACTGGTACCCGTCGGGCGCGAACCGCTCGAAGAACCGCGGGTCCTCGCCCTCGCGCTCCCAGGCGTCCTGAATGTCGGTGTTGTGGGTCATGGCGACCATCAGCCGCCCGCTGCGGTCCATGATGCCGCGGAAGTGCGGCTCGGCGCTGTCCCGCCCGCGTTCGGAGGTGGTCGCGCCGCCCGACCAGCGCCAGAAGTGGATGTTCGTGATCTGCGGCACCTCCGGGATGCGGAACATCGTCCGGAAGAGCTGGTGGTCGAGCGGCAGGTCGCGGATCGGGTAGTCGGCCGGCGGCAGGACCTTGGCGATCTCGCCGGCCCACTGCTCCCACGACCGGGAGCCCCAGAAGTCGTCGACCCACAGGAACCCGCCCTTCAGCAGGTAGTCGCGGAGCCTCGCCGCCTCGACCGGCCGCAGGCTCATCGTCCCGACGTCGGAGGTCATGATGAACGGGCAGCCGTACAGGGCGTCGTCGACCACCGTGACGACCCAGTGGTTCGGGTCGCCGACCCGGTCGAGGTCGACGCGCGTGGAGGTCATCTCGGAGACGCGGATCATGAAGTTGATGTCGGCGTACGGGTAGTCGGTCGACCATCCCCGGCCCGACCGCTCGCGCCGGTTGCTCGTGTACATCAGCCGGCAGAACGAGAACCCCGCGTCGACGTGGCCGGCCGGCCGGAACCGCGGGGGATGCCGGGACCGTCCCCAGCCGCCCCACTGGGCGAGCGCCGCCGACGCCGCGGCGGTCGCCGCGAGCAGGACGACCACGACCCGCGCCGCCGCGCCGGACGTCACCCGCTCCCTGCCTTCCCGGCCGCGACGGGGCGGCCCTGCCCATTGTGCCACGTACGCGGCCGGTCCGATCCGCGCATCGGTATAATCGGAGGCCGCACCGTGGCGCACGTCGATCCGGAAGCCCTCGGCGACCACGACCTCGCCCGCGTCTACATCGCCGGGACGCTGGGCGAGGCGAAGCAGGTCGAAGACCTGCTCACCGGCCACGGAGTCGACTACGTCGTGCAGGTCGAGCCGTACCGCGCCAGCATCCTGCTCGGCCCCCGCAACGGCGCCGCCTTCTACGTGACCGACGGCCAGGCGGAGTTCTGCCGCGGGCAGCTAGCCGCCGCCGGGTTCCGCCGCGGCCTGCTGGACGACTGACGCGCCGCCCCCCACGCGCCGGCCGCCCGGTCAGCGTCAGGCCGGCGTCGTCCGATCAGCGCCCGCCGGAGACCGCCGCGCCGGCCGGCCGCTCCGCGGCGCGCGCGCCCGCGAGAATCCCGGCCATGCCGTAATGGTTGCCCTCGTGGCACGCGAACTCGTAGATCGCTTCGTCGGTCCGCGTCAGCGGCAGCCGGACCGTCCACGGCGCCGTCCAGGCGGTCGGGTCGGACAAGGTGACCTCGTAGCGGATCGTCTCCGGCGCGACGCGGGTGAACCGCTCCGTCAACTGAAGGTTCCGGTCGGAGCCGAGCACGCCCCCCTTCGACGGGAAGTTCGCGGTCTCGACCACCAGGGTCTCGCCTTCCCACCGGCCGCGGGAGTCGCCGTGCCACTGCCGGATCCGGCCGGGCAACGGCGGCCGGCCGTCGAGCGGGATGATGCGGGCGTCGTGGATCGTCTCCATGACGAGCGCGACGTATCCGGGCGTCTGGAAGATCTGGTGGTAGGCGTAGATCCCCGCGCCCGACGTGCCGCCCAGCCGGGGCAGGCCGCGCGTCAGGCAGCGCACCCAGGTGGAGAGGTCCTCCGGACCGGCCGGCCGCGCCTCGGCCGCCGCAGCCGCCGCGCGCCGCGCCCGGGCCGCCGGCGTCAGCGGCGGGATCCGCCCGTCGGGCGGATCGACGATCAGCGCGGTGCGGTGGTCGAACTCCCGCCCGAGCATCGCGAGCGAGTTGCAGGTCGAACGGGGATTGACGTACCGGTCGACGCCGGCCAGGGCGGCGAGGAACAGGTTGTCGCCGGCGGCGAAGTCGCTGCTTCCGTCGGCGAAGAGGCGGTCGGCCCGGCGCTGCAGCTCGGCGACCTCGTCGTCGGTCAGCCGCGTCCGGCCGGCGAGCGCCTCCGGCCGCTGCAGCGGCGTCGCGCTCCGGCTGACCCAGACCCCCTGCAGGTCGGGCCGGCCGGCGGCGGTTCGTGGCGCCGTCCAGTTCTCCGCGGCGGCCGGGCGCCCCTGTCCCGCCGCCGGAAGCGGCGTCAGCGACAGCGCCGCCGCAAGCAGCGGCGCGGCGGGCGATTGCAGGCGCATGAGGCGTTCCGGTCCGTTCGCCGGGACGGGAAAACCCGGCGCGCTCATGATCCTCCGGCGGCGCCCGCCCGCGCAAGCGCCGCCTGCGCCGCGGCGGCCGGCCGCCGAGCTGCTATCGATCGAGGACCTTCAACGCGCTGCGGACGACGATCTGGCTGGCGCCGTCGCTGTCCACCAGCATCCCGACCACCTCGTACTCGCCGGCGGGGAACGCCCGCCACGTGAAGCGGTGCTGCGGGTCCGACTCGATGCCGTTCAGGTCGATCGTGGTGCTGCGGAAATGCGAGCCGGAGTCGGCGTAGACGCGCAGCTCCTCGGTCTTCAGGGTCGGCGTGATCCGGATGCTGATCTCGACGTCGCCGGGCGCCTGGACGACCAGCGGCCCGTCGGCGTCCGGCGCGGCGCCGGCGTCCGGGGCCGCGTCCTGGATTTCGGGCGGCGTCGCGCGGGTCGGCAGCGCCGACGCGGCCAGCGGCTCGGCCGCGAGAAGCATCACGACCACCGAGCAGAGCACAGTCCTGGCCAGTCGCATGATGCATCCTCCCTTCCCGACGGCAAAACCGACGCCCGGCTGCCTGCGTGTCCGTATGTTAACTCCAAGTTAAATGCGAGTAAATACCTGTTTGCAAAATTCCGGCGGCGACGCCGGCCGGCGCGCCGCCACGACCCAAAGCGCGCAGGCAGGGGGGAGGGCGTGCGGGGTAAGATGAGCAGGTCGGGGCGTGGCGCAGTCCGGTAGCGCGCCTGCCTTGGGCGCAGGAGGTCCCGAGTTCGAATCTCGGCGCCCCGACCAGACGGCTACTTCGAGCCGCCCGCCCGGACCGGCGGCGGCTCCCCGGCGGCGCGCCGCTCCGCCGTCAGCCGCTCGAAGGCCGTCTCGTCCAGATAGGTCATGCCGACCCAGGCGTGCGACATCTCGTCGACGCCGCGCGCGCCGAACAGCACCCACTGATCCGGATCGGGGTTGATCGGGTTGTCCGCGGTGTTGTCGTACTGCGAGTGGAACAGCAGGACCGTCCCTTTCGGCAGCAGCGGCTGCGCGTGGTCGGCGTAGACGTACGCGATCTGCCAGTTGTGGTCGTACCGGTCGACGCTGCTGAGCATCTCGCGACGCCCGTCCGGATAGATCGCCTCCATCGACATCGCCGACCCGCGCATGTGCATGTGCGGCCGGAAGCTGTGGAGCAGGACCGGCGACTCCATCACGTAGGCATGCTCCAGCGTGAGGTAGCCGTGCGGCGGGATGATCAGGTCCCGCGCCCGGGGACCGGTGGTGAACGTGCCGTCGATCAGATGCCGGACCTCCCCGGCGGTGACCAGCTCCGGCTCGTACCCCCGCGGATGGAACCAGACGCCGACCTCGACCACGTCGTCGTCCACCTGCTCCCCCACCGGAAAGTAGTGGAGGCTGAACCGGATCTGCGCCGGTCCCGGCCGGACCAGCTTGCCGACCCCCTCCGGGAGCAGATCCCACCGCTTGCCGATCCCCATGCCGGCCAGCCGCACGACGAAGTCGTCCTCCGGCTGCTGGAGCCGCGCGTGGCCGTGGTGGACCACCCGCATGCCGAGCGGGTACGACGGCTTGAACTCCGCGGCCTTGATCCACCGCGGTTCGGGGATCCCCTCGAACTCCACCACCGGGTTCCACCACTGGTCCTGCCCGTCGGCGGTCACGGTGTACGGCGCGGACCGGACCACCAGATCGGGCTGGCCCAGCGTGGCGGCCAGCTCCCACTCGGACGCCGGCGGCCATTCGACCGGCGGCGGCAGGTCGGCCGGGTCGCCCTCCGGCGCGCCCGCATCGACCCACCGGACGATCGCGCCGATCTCGTCGTCGGTCAGGGAAGCGTCGTTCTTGAACGCCTGGATCCCGACCGTGCGGTCGATGTGCCAGGGCGGCATGATCCGCCGCTCCACCCGGTCGCGGATCTGACGCACCCAGGGCCGGACCTCTTCGTACGTCACCAGCGCCATCGGCCCGATGCCGGTCTCCTGGTGGCACCGCTGACATGCCCGCTGCAGGATCGGCGCGACGTCGGCGCTGAACGTCGGCGGGGCGGCGAGGGCCGGACGGGCGAGGACGAGCGCCGCGGCCAGTCCGAACGCCGCGGCCGCGCTCGACGTCGAAGCGGTGACGCGCGGCATCGCCTTCTCCTTCGTGGTCAGTCGGTCACCGTGACGTGCAGGTACCCGTTCGTCCAGCAGCACTGGAACTCGAATTCGCGGGTCGTATTGTACGCCAGCGCGCGGAGCACGTACTTGCCCGGCGCGCTGAACGTCGCCTCGGTCGACGCCGGCCCGCCCGCGCCCGGTGCCCGCCACGCCTCCGGGTCGATCGTCACGTGCGGCCGGCTGAACGTGACCTCCCCGGGCCCCTGGTGCTTGAACCACCGGACGTTGATCGGCCGGGCGTCGCCGCGGAACGGCCGGTCGCGCGTCGTCCAGACGGTCAGCGGCGCCGGCCGGCCGGCCACCGCGTCGATCGGTCCGCCCCGCACGCCCCAGGGTCCCCTTCCGATCGGCCCGGCCGGATCGAGCGCCAGCAGCGGCGACGCGGTCGTGTCGCCCGGAAAGATCCAGCCGTGAAGCTGGTACGGGGGGCGCGTCACCCGCCCCGGCACGGAAAAGGTCCGCCCGCGGACGCGCAGCGTCCAGACCACGTCCTGGTCCCCGACGTCGGCCGGAACGTGGACCGTGAAGACGCCCCAGTGCCGCCGGTCGCCTTCCGGCGCCGGGAGGAAGCGGGTCGGCTGCCCTCCGTCGAACCGGCTCGGCTCGATGAAGTTGTCCGGCCCGAGCGGTATCTCGATCGCTTCTTCGGTGTTGACGTTGAAATAGCCGAACGACAGCTCGTACGAGCCGTCCGGATGCCGGTGCCACCCCTCGAAGATCGGGATGACGGGGCCGCCCGACGGCCGCAGCAACTGCAGGTTGAACTGGGTCTCGCCCGGGCCGGCCACGCGCCGCTCGGATCGGCGCTGCGCCTCCGACGCGCCAGCGGACGCCCACGCCGCCGACAGCAGCGCCGCGGCGGCGGCCCATGCCGCGCCGCGGCGGCGGGCGAGCCTCCGTCGAACGAGGCGCATCAAGGGCTTCACATCGCGAGCCGCGAGAGGGCCGCGAACGCACCGATCGCGAGCACGATCCGCCACGTGAGCGTCGCCTGAACGTTCGCTATCTCGCGCTTCAGATCAGCGACTTCGACAGAGAACCCGGCTTTCAGGTCGGCGACGTCGGTCTTCAACTGGCTGACGTCGGTCTTCAACTTGTCGATGTCAACCTTCACCGCCGCCATGTCGGTCTGCAGTTCGGCGACGTCGATCTTCAACTGGTGGACGTCGGTCTTCAACTGATGGACGTCAGCCTTCAACTGATGGACGTCAGTCTTCACCGTCGCCATGTCGGTCTGCAATTCCGCGACGTCGATCTTCAACTGGTGGACGTCAGCCTTCATTGCCGCCATGTCGGTCTGCAATTCGGTGACGTCGGACTTCGGTGCGAAGCGTTCCAGGACGGCGTCGTGCATCGTCGAGACGATCGCCCGGGCGTGGATCGCGTCAATCCCTGCATCCGTCAGCGTCTCGACCGCGCGCAGTGTGTCGAATCCGATGGTCACGGGCCTCCTCCCGCCCGATGCCGCCGACCTCCGCTCCATCGTATCACGCACCTGCATCGGACCCACCGTCAATCATGGGCGATCTATCGCGGACCATGCTCGCAGCGCCGCGCCAAAAAGAAAGGGGGATGACGGCAAGCCGCCATCCCCCGCTGACCTGCCGGCGGGCCGACGCCCACCGGCGCATCCGCCCGATCAGAAGTCGATCTGGAAGGCGAACTTGCCGAGACGGCCGGGCATGATCACCTGCGGCGCCAGCCAGTTCGGGTCGTTGACGGACGCCAGCGACGGCTGCTCCAGCGTCACCGTGTTCGCGTTGAACACGTTGAAGACGTCGAACATCGCCCGCAGCCGCGCGCCGCCGCCGAGGTTGACGATCTTCGTGAACCGGATGTCGAACTGGTTGAACCGCTCGCCGTACCACGACCCCGGCTCGATCAGGTTCAACTCGACCCCCGCGGGGTACAGGGTCGACGGGCGGCCGAGCGACGTCTCGGTGAATCGGTACAACGCCACGCGCTCCGGCCCCGGCTGGTTCTGCAGCGTCGCGGCCACCTGGACGTCGTACGGCAGGGTGTACGAGCCGAGCAGCTTGACCTGCGTCAGCCAGTTCTCGCTGCGCTGGCAGTAGTCGATCGGCGCGGCGTCGTTGCGGCCGAACGTCCGCACCGGAATCGGGTTCGCGTTGATCGCGGTGCTCGCCATCGTCTCCGGCAGGGCCCGCGAGACGTCGCAGTAGTCGCGCGAAAGCGACCCGGTGCTGACGCCGCCCTGCAGGAGCAGGTTCTCCACGCGCGCGTCGACCGTCACGTCGAACCCTTGCCACGTCTGGCTCTCGCCGCCGAAGTTGTCGGCGTTCGTCCGCAACTCGTCGGTCGGCCGTACGCTGCCCGGCTCCAGATCGTAGAAGCTCAGCGTCCCGGGGACGTTCCCGGGAAGGTCCGGATGCGACAGCGCCGGAACGTTCACCGCGCCGGTCACGAAGTCGTCGGGCCCGACCGCACGGTTGTCCAGCGCGCTCAGGTTCACCTGGTTGCGCCGGAAATATCCGACGTCGAGCGAGACGCCGGCCGTCAGCTCCTGCTGGATGCTGGCGGAGTACTCCCAGTTCGACTGGCGGTTGCTCCACCCGGACGCCCACTCCGGGTCGTAGAAGCGCGTGACAGTCGGCGCGCCGAACGACAGGTTGGTGTTCGGGCTCAGGAGCTCGCCGTTCGGCGCCGGGTTGGTCGGGTCGCCCTGCGGCAGGCCGTCGCCGGGGATGCACGCCACGCCGTTCTCCCGGCAACCGGTCAGGCCGTCGTTCCACGACCGGATCTGCTGCCGGTTGCTCAGCGCCGGATTCAGCCGCTCCGCCCAGTCGGTGGAGTCGCGCGCGCCGTACCGGCTGGCCGAGAACTTGAGGGCGGTCCGGCCGTCGCCCCGCAGGTCGTACGCCACGCCCAGCCGCGGCTGGAAGTCTCTCCAGGTCACGGCGACGTCGCCCGGTATCGCGAAGCTCTGCGTCACCCAGTCGTTGGTGGGACGCACTTGGTCGGGATAGCCCGCCTTGATGTAGTCGAAGCGCAGGCCGGCGTTGACCGTCAGCCGGTCGAGCGTCCACTGCTCCTGCGCGTAGATGCCGAGCGTCGGGCTCGCGTAGTTCTGCGACGTGGCGCTGCCCCAGTAGTTCACGCGGATCGGGAAACCGTTGAACGTGTTGAGCGACACCCAGTTGGCCGAGCTCTCCTGGCCCACGGCGATCCGCTGCTGGAGCAGGGTGAAGCCGGCCTTCAGGTTGTGGCTGCCGGTGACGTACGACACGGCGCCGCGGAACGAGTTGATCGTCTTCGGGCTCTCGCGAACCGTCGGCCCCGACAACCAGCCGGCCATGTTCCGGTACGCCTCGACCGGGGAGAACTCCAGCACGCCCGGCAGATCCGGGACGTACAGCTCGGAAGGCTTCAACGAGAACTGGATCGGCTGGTGCGAGACGCCCGCCTCGAACAGCAGCCGGTTGGTGTGGGGGCGCACCCAGGCCACCTGGTAGGCGTTGGTCCGGATGTCGGTGTTGACCGCCGCCTCCGGCGCCACGAAGATCGAGCCGAGCGTCCGCCCCTGCAGGTAGAACGGCTTGTCGGTGGTGCTGTTCGTCCAGTACGCCTTGATCTTGTCCTTGGGCGACGCCTGCCACGTGAAGTTGATCGACTGCTCGGTGACGAGCGACTCGTCCGACGTCGGCTTGCTCGTGTCCTCCACGAACACCAGCGCCCGCGGATCGACCGCCTCGAACACGCCGGGCGCCTTCAGGTCGGCGCGCTGCGTCGTGTGGGTGGCGAAGAACCAGAGGCGGTCCTCCACGATCGGGCCGCCGAACGACGGCGCGATCGTCCAGTTCTCCTCGACTTGCGTTCCCGACTTCAGCCCGCGATCCCTGAGGTCCTGATCGAGGTTGTCGGCGTGCAGCCCGGGGAACGTGAAGGTGCTGAAGAAGGCGCCGCTGAACGTGTTCCCCCCTTCGCGCGGGATCATGTTGATCGAGACCCCGCCCGTCTCCACCTCGGCCGAATTCGCCGAATAGTTGTACGAGATCTCCTCGAAGTTCGTGTCCGGGAAGTACGACATGTTGGCACCCTGCGTGAAGGCGTCGCCCACGTCCATCCCATTGACGTTCACCGTCTGGTCAAGCTGCGAGCCGCCGTGGATCGACAGCCGCTGCAAGGTCTGCGACGTCAGGCCGCCGGCGTCCTGGGCGAGGCTCGTCCCGTACGACTCGGCGCCCACCATCCCCGGCACGAGCAGCCCGTAGCTGGTGAGCGACTTCCCGGTCGGGATGCTGTCGATCACCTCCCGGTCGATCACCGCCCGCTGCTCGACGTTCTGGATGTCGACCACCGGGCTGGCGCCTGAAACGGTGATCGTCTCCTCGATGTCGCCGACCGAAAGCTGGATGTCGACCGTCGCCGTGAAGCCGGTGCTCAGCTCGATCCCCTCGCGCACCACCGTCCCGAACCCGGGCAGGCTGTACGTGATCGAGTACGTGCCGGTCTCGAGGGCGACGATGAGGTACTGCCCGGCGCCGTCGGTGACGGCGGTGCGGACCTGCTCGATCAGCGCCGGGCTGCGCGCCTCCACCGTCACGCCGGGCAGCACGCCGCCCGTGGTGTCGGTCACGGCGCCGCCGATCTGCTGCGCCGCGGCCCAGCCCGGCGCCAGCAGCAGGACGCCAGGAACGAAAGCAAGCAATCTGTTTCGGACGTTCAGCACTTTGGTTCTCCCCTCGTTGGCCGGAAAGTTTACTCTAAATGTTCTTCTCATTGGATTCCTTGAATCCTGCTGGATGAGCAATTCCAGCGAAAGGGAAATAAATGTGAAAAACAGTCTTCTATACGAACGTTTTTCACGGTAAATTGAATGCGTGCTGGAGCGACGCGCAGATCTCGACGCCATCGACGCCGCCTTCCGCCGGTCTCCAGTCGTCGCGATCCTCGGTCCGCGCCAGATCGGCAAGACGACGCTGGCGCGAGAGTTCTCGAAGCGCGTGCGTGGCCCGGTCGCCCGCTTCGATCTGGAAGATCCCCGCGACCTGTCACGGCTCGACGATCCCATGGCCGCCCTGGAGCGCCTGCGCGGCCTGATCGTGCTGGACGAGATCCAGCGCCTGCCGGAACTCTTCCCGGTGCTGCGCGTCCTCGTCGACCGGCCGGGCGACCCGGCCAGGTTCCTCATCCTGGGGTCCGCCGGTCCCGCACTGCTGAGGCAGTCCAGCGAGACGCTCGCCGGCCGCATCGTCTTCCGGGAACTGGGCGGATTGAATTCGGCGAACACCGGCCTCGACGCGCTGTGGCGGCTCTGGCTGCGCGGCGGGTTCCCCCGATCGCTGCTGGCCCGGAACGACCGGGAGAGCTTCGAATGGCGGCGCGACTTCACGCGGACCTTTCTGGAGCGTGACCTGCCGCAATTGGGCGTGCGGCGGCCCGCGCCCGCGCTGCGCCGGTTCTGGACGATGACCGCGCACCTGCATGGACAGGTGTGGAGTCACGCGGAACTGGCGCGCGCCTTCGGGACGACGCCCTCGACGGTCAAGGGATGTTCAGCGTCAACTACTTTGGCCGCTTGGCGACAATTATTTTGGCCGGTTCAGATCGACGTGGATCGCGATCAACAACAGTAGCGCCTGTGGACCGTGTGGGCGGCGCTTGCGCCGTCCAAAGCGGGGTGGGAAACGCGCTGTCCCGGCGGCGCAACCCGGCACGACGGCCCGCGCGCGTTTTCCATGCCGCTGGCGCGGTCCACAGGCTGCTCGGCTCGCGGACACCGTCCGGGGCGTTCACGCGGCCGGGCGGCGGCGGTTTCGGGGCAGCAGCGGGCCGGGGGCGCGTCCGCGGGGCACGGGCGGCGGCGGCGTCTTGCGGCCGGACCGGTCCGTTCGGAAGCTCGGCACGTCGAACTCGAGCACGACGGCGTGGTGCACCAGACGGTCGATCGCTGCGGCCGTGGCCATCTGGTCGCGGAAGATCCGGTCCCACTGGCTGAAGACCAGGTTGCTGGTCACCATCACCGAGCGGCGCTCGTACCGCTCGGCCAGCAGGGTGAACAACACCTCGGCCTCGTCCGAGCTCTGCTGTACGTAGCCGAGGTCGTCGAGCAGGATGACCTCGAAGAGGTCGAGCTTGCGGAGGGCGCGGGGCAGGTCGAGGTCGCGTTTCGCGCCGAGCAGTTCCTGGACCAGGGCATAGGCGGGCGCGCACAGCACGCTGCGGCCGGCCTCGACCAGGGCATGCCCGACGGCGCACAGCGCGTGGCTCTTGCCCACGCCCGGCAGACCGAACGCCAGCACGTTCGTCGCCGTCTCGAGGAACGCCCCGGCGGCCAGCGTCTCGAGTTGCTGCACGACCGGCCCCGGCAGGCGGCCGGTGTCGAGCGTCGCGAACGTTTTGCCGGGCGGCAGCCGCGCCGCGCGGCGCAACCGCGCGATCCGGCGCTGACGGCGTGCGTCGGCTTCCGCCTCGAACACCTCGAGCAGCGCCGGCAACGCCGCATGGTGGCCGGCCTGCGTCAGCCGGGGGACGAGTTCCTCGGCCGCCGTCGTCAGGCCGAACCGTGTCAGCAGCGTCGTCACCTGCGTGCTCGACGCCGTCATCCGGGCGGACCTCCGCTCAGCAGCGCGTCGTACTGCGCCAGGTCCGGGCGGGGAACGTGCACCGCGGGGAGCGCCGGAACCGCCGGACGCACCTCGGCCTGAACGCTGGCGTAATCGCAGGGGACGCCGGCGTCGAGCCGGGCGCGAAGCGCCGCCTCGACCCGCCGCTCGCCGGTCGTGGCCGCCAGGTGCAACAGGCGCACGTACTCCACGTCGGCCCGCGCGCCGTGCGTACGGCCGAGCGCGTCATACGCCGCCCGGAACGTCAGCGACGGGAACAACTCCTCCCGGAAGCGATACCGCGCGAAGGCGCCCGGCTTCCGCACCAGACTCCCGATGATGTGCCGGTAGTCGATCCGGTGACCCGCCGCGCCCCGCAGACGCGGCATCGTGCACAGCACCCGGCCGCCGTAGACGACCTCGACCGCCGACGGATGCTGACGCGCCTCGACCGTGTGGCCGATCAACCGCGACGGAACCGAATAGATCCGGCCACCGACCCGAATCGTGCTCCACTTCCTCACCCGGCACTGCAACGTCGTGTACGCCGGAATCCGGGCCGGCGGCAACGGCCGCAGATACGCCCGTTCCTCGACCAGACGAGACGCCGCACGCGCATTCCGCTCCCGGCCGACGACCGTCCGCACGAACGCCAGATACGCCGACTCGTCGTCGAAGTCCCGGCCGCCCCGCAGCAGCAGCGCCTGCTCGATCGCCGTCTTCGTCCGGAAGTGGGACTGCTCGGCCACGCCGTTCTCGTGCGGCTTTCCGGGCTGAATCCGCGACGAGCGCAGCCCGTAGTGCTCCAGCACCTGCCGGAACCGCACCGTCAACTCACGCCCGCCGCTGCGCCGCAACTCGTGCGTCGCCGCCGACAGGTTGTCGTGCCGCAGCACCGCCGGCGCCGCGCCCAGCGTCCACAGCGCGTCCTGCAGACCCGCCACCAGCGCCTCGAACGTCTCGCTCAGCGCCAGCCCCACATACGTCCACCGGCTGTAGCTCAGCACCCACTCGAACAGCAAGTGCGGGAACCGAACGCCCCGAAGCGTCACTCCCAGCTCGCCCGCGTCGGTGAAGTCGAACGCCGCCTCCCGACCCGGAACCGCCGCCTGCTCGAAGTACACCTCCCGGGCGGGGCCGTGCTCCACCCGCCACGCACGGACCCGACGCTGCAACGTCCGCAGCTACCCGGGCTGAAAGCGGCCAGGATGCCGCCGGCGCAGCGCCGTGAACAGCGTCAGCACCTGCAGCCGCCCGGCGGTGTCGGCCGCCAACTGCGGCACAACCTCCGACGCCCACACGTCGGCGAACGGGTCCTCCCGCGTGCGCCACGGCCGCGGCGCCTTCGCAGCCGACGGCAACGCCCCCTCCTGCCAGCGACGCGCCGTCCGCTCGCTCATCCCGGCCGCCGCCGCAGCCGCCGTCAGCGTCTTTCCCGCCATCCGCTTCTCGCGTAAACGCCGAACCTGCGCGTCCGTGACCAACCCGTCCTCCCAGAGGAAAACGGGCAGTCTCACACGTCACCAGCGCCATCCAGCACCGTGCCGACCGCCCTCTCGACGACCGGCCAAAATAATTGTCGTTGATCAAAGGGATATCGGGACCTGCTCGAAGCCGCCCTCATGATTCGCGTGCTGCCGCCGTGGTCCGCCAACCTGGGCAAGCGGCAGGTCAAGTCGCCCAAGGTGTATCTGCGCGACAGCGGACTGCTCCACTATCTGCTCGACATCCGTACGAGCGACGATCTGGACGGTCACCCCAGGATCGGCGCGTCGTTTGAAGGACTGGCCATCGGCGAGCTGATCGCGCATCTCGGCGCCCAGCCCGAGGAATGCTTCTTCTGGAAGGCGCATACGGGCGCGGAGGTCGACCTGCTGATCGTGCGGGGACGGGAGCGGTCGGCGTTCGAGATCAAGCGGTCGTCGGCGCCGCGGACGACCCGCTCCATGCATACCGCGATCGACGATCTGGCGCTCGAACGCCTGGACGTGATTCATGCGGGCCGCGAGACGTACCCCCTGCGGGAGAAGATTCGGGCGGTCTCCGTCCACCGGATCCGGCAGGACGTCCCCGGCGGCGGCCGGGCGTAGCGGACGCCGGTCCGCTCACCGGGACGGGACCGGATTGCCGCGCAGGTCGGTCAGGTCGTGGTAGCCGTCCACCCGGTCGCGCGCCTCGTGCGCCTCGCTGTAGAACCCGGCGGTCCGGAGCGAGATGGTCACCGCGTCCGGGTTCGGGTTCTCCCAGTACCACCCGTGGACCCCGGTGAACGGCGCGGTGTAGGCGCCGTGCGCCTGGTCGTTCTCCTGCGCGTCGAAGCTCTCGGCGTAGCCGGGCGGCGCACCGTCCGGCGCGCTGTGGAAGTTGTAGCTGAGCGGCCCGGTCGCCCGCCACGAAAAGAGCATGCCGGCGCCCTCCTCGATCCGGTAGGTGTACTCGAGCCACCCGGACGGTCCGACGACGAGCTCCGCCGCGTCGAGGCGGTACTCGTCCGGCTGGAGCGCGACCGGCTGTTCCTGCGCCAGGCCGAGCAGGCCGAGCGTCGATCCGGTCCGGAGCGGATCGATGCCGTACTCGGCCGGCAGGACGACCGCGACCAGCAGCAGCGCCGCCGTCAGCAGCGCGACCCCGGCGGCGATCGCTATCTTCCGCGGCGATGCGGGCGCGGCCGTTTCCGTCATGCCTGTCTCCGCTCGCTTCCCGTCACGAGAACAGGACGTACCCCACGAGCTGGTGGCCGGCCAGGAGGAACCCGCCGGTCATCAGGGCGGCGTTCGTGAGGAAGGCGTGGCGCAGGAAGCTGTCGCGGGTCCGCCAGTGGACGAACCCGATCAGCACCGCGGAGAGCGCCAGGATCTGCCCTGCCTCGACCCCCACGTTGAAGCTGAGGATGTTGGCCACCAGCCCCCGGTCGCTCAGCGTGAACTCCTGCAGCTTGGTGGCGAGCCCGAGGCCGTGGAACAGGCCGAAGATCAGCACCGCGGCGCGGGGGTCCGGGCGGACCTTCAGGATCCGCTCGAACCCGCCCATGTTCTCGAACGCCTTCCAGGCGACCGAGAGGCCGATGACGGCGTCGATGAGGTACGCGTTGACCCCCACGCCGCCGAGCACCCCGAGCAGCAGCGTGATGCTGTGGCCCAGCGTGAACAGGCTGACGTACAGCACCACGTCCCGCAACCGGTACAGGAAGAAGATCACCCCGACGAGGAACAGGATGTGGTCGTAGCCGGTCACCATGTGCTTGGCGCCCAGGTACAGGAACGGCCAGAACGCGGCGCCGTCCACGCTCTGCACGAACGCGGCGTTCCGGGCGTCCATCGGATGCGCGCCGGCGGCCGCCGGCAGGGCGGCGGCGAGCGCTGACGCGGCCGCCATCGACACGAGCAGTCGCCGCCGGACGGGCATGGTTTCCATTCTACGCGGTCAGAAGAATGCGCGGGCGTGCCACGCATCGGCGGCGGCGACCTCCCAGCGGCCGGCGCGCACGTCCCCGAGGCTGGTCAGCGTGTTGTCGAAGACGGTCGTCTCGGGGCTCACTTCGCCGGCGGCGGCCATGTCGGCGAACCGCTCACGCGACGCCCGCTCGATGGCGCCGGCGCGCCGGAACGTCACCGGGGCGTGATCGACCAGCGCGACGTCGAGCTCCCGCTCCAGGCGCTTCATCTCGCGCACCAGCGCGTCGATGGAGCACCCCGACGGCCCCGCCCGCCGCTGGTCCACCGCCACGAACAGGAACCGGTCGTACCGCAGATCCCGCCCCGCCGCCAGCGGAACGTCGTGGGCGCGCCACTGACCGATGAACCGGTCGACCTCGGCCAGCAGCCGGTCCCGCTCCGCGCCGCCCAGCGGACGGGCCGCCGCGAAGATCCAGACGCGGGCGTCCCCGGGCAACTCTTCGAATGCAACCCTTGGCATCTTCAGTCTCCTGCCGTCGCGTTCGCGATTCCCGATTCCCGATGCACAGGATACAGGACCGGGCTTGACAGCCGCACGGCGCTTGCACACCATTGCATAGCAGCCCGTGGTGGAATCCCCGCGGGGCGCCGAGAGCGGCGAGGCGCCCGGCTGACAAGGCGTGAGGAGGGCGCATATTGGGCATACGCAACCGACGAACAACGCTGTCAGGCGGGATGCATCGCCGCTCGAATGCAGCGGGGACTTTCACCACGGGCTGATAGGGAGGGACAGATGCGCCACCGCCTGCTTGCCGCGTTCGCAACGTTCGCTGTCGCCGCGCCGGCCGCGGCCGCCGGCGCCGGACAGGAGACGCCGCGATCGGACGCCCGCGGGGCGGCCGAGTGGACCCTGCCGCGCACGCCGGACGGGCAGCCGGACCTGCAAGGCTACTGGACCACCCAGACGTTCACGCCGCTGGAGCGGCCCGAGCATCTGGCCGGACAGGAGTTCTTCTCCGAGGAGGAAGCGGCCGCGCTGCAGCGGCAGCTCACGGCCGAAGGGGTCGATCCGCTGCGGCGCGACGCCATCGCCATCGAGGACGCCGACACCCGGGAGCAGGCGCTTTACCAGGTCAACCGCGACCGGTCGTACGTCCATTACGACAACGAGATCTGGCTGCGCACGCCGGCGCCGAAAGGGCTGTCGAGCCGGCGCACGTCGCTGATCACGCACCCGCCGAACGGCCGGATCCCGCCCCTGACGCCGCAGGGCGCCGCGCGCGTGGCGTCCGAGCGGGCGCGGCGCACCGTCTTCGACAGCTACGAGACGCGCCCGCTGATGGAGCGCTGCATCATCTGGACCCACGAAGGCCCGCCGATGCTCCCCCCGGCGTACAACGACATCCACCAGATCTTCCAGACGCCGGACCACGTGGCGGTGTTCACCGAGCTGGGCGCCAACCCGCCGCGCATCATCCCGCTCGACGGCCGGCCGCACCTCCCCGACGCGGTCCGGCAGTTCGCCGGCAGCGCGCGCGCCCGGTGGGAGGGCGACACGCTGGTGGTCGAGACCGGGAACTTCGTCGACCGGCGGATCTTCCGCGGATCGACGAAGTTCCGGCGCGTGGTGGAGCGGTTCACCCGGGTCGCGGAGGATGCGATCCGCTACGAGTTCACGATCTCCGATCCGACCACCTGGACGAGCGCGTGGAGCGGCGAGGTGCCGATGATCCGGACCGAGGGCCCGATGTACGAGTACGGCTGCCACGAGGGGAACTACGACATCCGGCACATCCTCGAGATCAACCGCAACCTCGAACGGCAGGCGGCCGGCGAGGCCGCCGGCGCGCATTCGCCGTAGCATTCCGGCCGCGCGCTCCGAAGCAGGCTTTACCGGCCGGCGGTCGAATGCAGCAGAGCTTCGCCACGGGTCACCAAGCCAGCGGCATGGCGCCGGGCCAGAGGCATGGAGACTGATTCACCTGATGCGGCTCACCCATTTCACGCTGAAGAACTGGAGGAACTTCAAGCAGGCGGATTTCGATCTCCAGGATCGGATGTTCGTGATCGGCCCGAACGCATCGGGCAAATCGAATCTCCTGGACGCGTTGCGCTTCCTCAAACAGATCGCATCCGCCGGCGGCGGCTTTCAGGAAGCGATCTCCAGCCGGAACGGCATGGCGCGGGTCCGCTGCCTCGCCGCAAGGAACTTCAATCATGGTTGCGTGACGATGCGTGTCGCTATCGGCGACGACGACGTCCCGCGCGGGTGGACGTACGAGGTGACGTTCACCGCTGAATCGAGAGGGCGTCACCGGCCGGTCCTGAAGCGCGAGGTCGTCAAGCGGAACGGCGAGACCGTCATCGACAGACCCACCGCTGAAGACCGCGACGATCCGGAACAGATGACGCAGACGCACCTGGAGCAGGTGAACGCCAATCGTGATTTCCGCGAAGTCTCCGACTTTCTCGGATCGATCCGGTACCTGCATCTGGTCCCCCATCTGATCCGGGACCCCGAACGCGCAGGCGACCGGGTCGACGATCCATACGGGTCGGACCTCCTGCTCAGAATCGCGACGACGTCCGAACGCGCCCGCGTGAAGCGGCTGCAGCGGATCAGCGGCGCCTTGAAGGCCGCAGTTCCCCAGCTAGACCGTTTGAAGCTGGCGCAGGACACGATAGGGCGCTGGCGCCTGGAAGCCCGTTACGAGCATTGGCGGCCCCAGCCTGCCGTACAGGACGAACGGTCTTTTTCCGACGGGACGCTGCGGCTCATCGGTCTGCTGTGGTCACTTCTGGACGTTCGGCGGAACGGCGGACCGGTGTTGCTGGAAGAGCCGGAACTCTCCTTGCACACCTCGGTCGTGCGGCAACTTCCATCGATCTTCAGCCGCATTCGCGCCGCGGGCGGACCGCAGGTGATCCTGACGACGCACTCCACCGAGGTGCTGCAAGATCCCGGTCTCGGAGTGGACGAGGTCGTGATTCTCGCGCTGGGAAAGGAAGGCACGGAGGCCGCCCCGGCGAGCGCAGTGCGCGACGTCCGGCCGCTGTTGAACGCCGGCGTCAGTCTGGCGGAGATCCTGTATCCGAAGACCGAGCCGGAAGCGGTCCGGGAACTTCCGGATCGGATCGCGGGTACGTGACCGTTGTTTATCTGGCCGTTGAAGGTTATACGGACGTCGCGGTCGCCGAGCGGTTGATCGACATGCTCGGGCTGGAGCCCGGCCGGGCGATTGACGCCGGCGGCAAGTCCAGACTCGATCCGCGCATTCCCGGCCTGAACCGCTCAGGCAGCCGCCTGAACTGGCTGATACTGCGCGACCTCGACCATGACGAGTCTTGTGCGGCGGCGCTGATCGAGCGTCTTGCCGGCCGGCGCCTCCAGCCCCGCGTCAGCCTGCGGGTTCCAATTCGCGCGATCGAGAGCTGGATGCTCGCCGATACGGATGGTTTTTCGCAAGAGTTCTCCGTACCCCCGCACCATCTACCTGATCGTCCGGACGAATTGGACGACCCGAAGCGGCGCTTGATCAACGTGTGCCGCCGTTCGCGGCGTTCGGAGATCCGCAAAGCGATGATTCCCCGGGCCGACAGCGGACGAACGGTTGGCCCGGAATATGCCGCGCGGATCTCAGCCTTCGCCCGGCGGAACTGGGCGCCTGAACGAGCGGCGGCGCGCTCGGCCAGCCTCGCCCGGACGCTTGCGGCGCTCCGCGGGCTCGTTGCGAGCGGAATCTGGTCCTGAAGTTGGCCGACTCGGGCCGAGCGCGCTACACCGGCTCCTTCAGCGTCACGGCGTCGAGGAACGGCATCATCCTGCGCAGATCGGCGCCGACCTGCTCGATCGGGTGGGCCTGCTCCTGCCTGCGTTGCGCGGTGAACCAGGGGCGGCCGGCCTTGTCTTCGTCGATCCAGCGGCGGGCGTAGGTCCCGTCCCGGATCTCGGCCAGGATTTGCCGCATAGCGGCGCGGGTCTCGTCAGTGACGACGCGGGGGCCGCCGGTGTAGTCGCCGTGCTCGGCCGTGTCGCTGACCGAGTAGCGCATGTAGTTCAGCCCGCCCCGATAGAACAGGTCGACGATCAGCTTCAGCTCGTGCATGCACTCGAAGTAGGCGACCTCCGGCTGGTAGCCGGCCTCGACCAGCGTCTCGAACCCCGCCTTCACCAGCGCGCTCACGCCGCCGCACAGCACGGTCTGCTCGCCGAACAGGTCGGTCTCGGTCTCCTCGGCGAACGTCGTCTCGATGACGCCGGCGCGCGTCAGGCCGAGCGCCTTCGCGTACGACAGGGCCAGCGCGTGCGCGGCGCCGGTGGCGTCCTGCTCGACCGCGATCAGCGCCGGCGCGCCGCCCCCTTCCAGGAAGACCTCGCGCACCCGGTGGCCGGGCGCCTTCGGCGCGATCAGCGTCACGTCGACGTCGGCCGGCGGCGCAATCGTCCGGAAGCGGACGTTGAAGCCGTGCGCGAACATCAGCATCTTGCCGGCGCGTAGCTGCGGCGCCACCTGCCCGGCGTAGACGCCGGCCTGGGCGGTGTCGGGCGTCAGCAGCATGATCACGTCGGCCCAGGCGGCGGCGTCGGCCCCCGGCGTCACCGTCATCCCGTCCGCTTCGGCCCGGGCCGTCGAGCGGCTGCCGGGCTGAAGCACGACGCGGACGTCGACGCCGCTGTCCTTCAGGTTCAGGGCGTGCGCGTGTCCCTGTGAGCCGTACCCGAAAACGGCCACCTTCTTCGCCCGGATCAGGGAAAGATCGGCCGCGTCGTCGTAGTGAATCGTCGCCATGCGGGCAGTCCTCGCTTCGGTTGGTGGCGCTCACCGTCGAGCGCGGGGCTACTATACCGAACAGGAGACGTTCCCGCCGCCGGCCGGGACCTCCCGGCCGGACCGGGGACGCGGGGGCGCCGGCTCGACCGTGACGCTGCGGGGGCCGCGCGCCATGCCGGCGCGCCCGGTCCGCACCAGCTCCAGCACGCCGTGCGGGCGCAGCACCTCCAGCAGCCCGTCGATTTTCTCCTCCGCGCCGGTCGTCTCGACGATGACCGAGCCGGGCGCGACGTCAACCACGCGGGCCCGGAACACGTCGACGAGCTGCAGCACGTGGACCCGGTCGTCGCGCGTGGCGGTCGCCACCTTGATCATCACCAGCTCGCGGTGCACCGCCGGCTCGGCCGTGAGGTCGTGCACCCGGAGGACGTTGACCAGCTTGTACAGGTTCGCCTCCAGCCGCTTCGCCCCGTGGTCGTCGGCGTCGACCACTATCGTCATCCGGGAGACGCCGGGCGTCTCGGTCCCGCCGACCGTCAGCGACTCGATGTTGAAGGCGCGCCGCCGGAAGAGCGAGGCGACCCGGTTCAGCACTCCCGGCTTGTCCTCGACGTAGACGGAGAAGGTGCGCCGCGTCGTCATGCCGCCTACTCGTCGTCGGCCGTCTCGACGATCGGGGCCGGGCTCGGCCGGCGGATCATCTTGTGGAGGTCCGAGCCGGCCGGCACCATCGGGTAGACGGTGTCCTCCTGCTCGACGCGGAAGTCGATGACCGCGGTCCGCTCGTCGGCGCGGGCCCGCTCGACGGCGGGCGCCACCTCGCCGCGCGACTCGACCCGCATCCCGGCCAGCCCGAAGCATTCGGCGAGCTTCGCGAAGTCGGGGCTCAGCAGCGGAGTGGCGGCGTACCGCCGCTCGTAGAAGAACTCCTGCCACTGGCGCACCATCCCGAGGTAGCCGTTGTTGACGATGGCGACGTTGATCTTGATCTTCTCCTGCGCGATCGTCGCCAGCTCGGCCATCGTCATCTGGAACCCGCCGTCGCCCGCCACCACCCAGACCTCCGCGTCCGGACGGGCGAGCTTCGCGCCGACGGCGGCGGGCAGGGCGAACCCCATCGTGCCGAGGCCGCCGGAGGTGATGAGCGACCGCGGCCGGTCGTGATGGTAGTACTGCGCCTCCCACATCTGGTGCTGGCCCACGTCGGTCACCACCACCGCCTCCCCCTTCGTCAACCGCCAGATGTCGTGGATGACGTGCGCCGCGTACAGGTGGCCGCTGTCGGGCAGGTTCTGGATGTCCCGCACCGCCACCTCCCCCTTCATCTCCCGGATGGCGGCGCGCCAGCTCTTCCGGTCGCCGGCCTCTATCGACGGCGCCAGATCCTCGAGCACCGCCGACAGATCGCCGGCCAGCGCGACGTCCACCTTGACGTTCTTGTTGAACTCGGACGGGTCGATGTCGATGTGCACCTTGCGCGCGTTCGGGGCGTAGCTCTTCACGTTGCCGGTCACCCGGTCGTCGAACCGCATCCCGAGCGCGAGCAGCAGGTCGGCCTCCTGCACCGCCTGGTTGACCCACGCCTCGCCGTGCATCCCCATCATGCCGAGGTTCAGCGGATGGAGCGCCGGGAAGCCGCCGATGCCGAGCAGCGTCATCGCCACCGGGACGTCGGCCCGCTCGGCCAGCTCCCGGACCTGCGCCGACGCGCCGGAAAGCTGCACGCCGTGGCCAGCCAGGATGAGGGGGCGCTTCGACCCGTTGATCAGGTCGGCGGCCCGGCGGTACTCGGCGTCCGAGGCGCGGAGGTCGGGGCGGTAGCCCGGCAGCTTCACGTCGGCCGGGTCCCACTGCAGCTCGGTCGAGGCCTGCTGCGCGTCCTTCGTGATGTCGACCAGCACCGGGCCGGGCCGCCCGGACCGGGCGACGTACATCGCCTCGTGGAGGGTGGGCGCCACGTCGTCCACGTGCGAGACCAGGTAGTTGTGCTTGGTGATCGGCAGGGTGACGCCGGTGACGTCGGTCTCCTGGAACGCGTCGGTGCCGATCACCCGGCTGCCGACCTGGCCGGTGATGCAGACGATCGGCGACGAGTCGAGCATGGCGGTGGCGATGCCGGTCACCATGTTCGTCGCGCCCGGCCCGGAGGTGGCGACGGCGACGCCGACCCGGCCGCTGGCGCGGGCGTAGCCGTCGGCCATGTGCGTCGCCCCCTGCTCGTGCCGCACGAGCACGTGCCGGATCGGGTACTCGAGCATCGCGTCGTACGCCGGCAGGATCGCGCCGCCGGGATACCCGAAGACGGTGGTGACCCCCTCCCGGACGAGCGCCTCCCAGACGATCTGCGCCCCGGTCCGCATCGAAGACATGACTGGCTCCCTCCGCCTGCTAGCTCGTCACCGCCCCGGTCGAGGCCGACGACACCAGGCGCGCGTACTTCGCCATCACCCCGCTCGTGAACCGCGGCGCGGGAGGACTCCACGCCGCGAGCCGCGACGCGATCTCGGCGTCGTCCACCTCGAGCTGCAGCTTCCGGCCCCGCTCGTCGAACAGGATCGCGTCGCCGTCGCGCACGGCCGCGATCGGCCCGCCCTGCGCCGCCTCCGGCGCGACGTGCCCCGCCATCATGCCGCGGGTGGCTCCCGAGAACCGGCCGTCGGTCAGCAGCGCCACCGACTCGCCGAGCCCGGCGCCGACGATCGCCGCCGTCACCGCCAGCATCTCGCGCATCCCCGGGCCGCCCTTCGGCCCCTCGTACCGGATGACCACGACGTCGCCGGCCCGGATCGCGCCGCGCTCGACCGCCTCGAACGCCGCCTCCTCGCTGTCGAACACCCGGGCCGGACCGCGGTGGGTCGCCGGCGCGTGGCCCGCCACCTTCACCACGCACCCTTCCGGCGCCAAGTTGCCTTTCAGGATGACGAGGCCCCCCGCAGGGGTTATCGGATCGGAGACCGGGCGGACCACCTCCTGGCCGGCGGTCTCGGCGGCGGCGCGCGCCGCCGCGCCGATCGTCTCGCCGGTGACCGTCAGCGCGTCGTCGTGGAGCAGGCCGGCCTCCTGCAGACGCCGCGCCACCAGTCCGATGCCGCCGGCGCGGTGCAGGTCGGTCGCCACGAACCGGCCGCCCGGCTTCAGGTCCGCGAGCAGCGGCGTCCGGGCGCTGATCCGGTCGAAGTCGTCGATCGCCAGCGGGACGCCCGCCTCGCGGGCGATCGCCAGCAGATGCAGCACTGCGTTCGTCGACCCGCCGGTGGCGGCGACGGCGGCGATCGCGTTCTCCATCGCCTCCCGCGTGACGATCCGCCGGGGCCGCAGGTCCGCCCGAACGACGTCCATGACGATCGCGCCGGCGCGCCGGGCCGCGCCGGCCTTCTCCTCGGACATCGCCGGCACGCCGTTCGCCCGCATCGGCGACACGCCCAGCAGCTCGCACGCCGTCGACATCGTGTTGGCGGTGAACTGTCCCCCGCACGCCCCCGGACCGGGGCAGGCGGCGTCTTCGAGCGCGGCGAGCCGCGCATCGGTCAACGCGCCGGCCGCATGCGCCCCGACCGCCTCGAAGACGTCCTGGATCGTGACGTCGCGCCCCTCCCAGCGGCCCGGCGCGATCGACCCGCCGTAGAGCACCAAGCCGGGCACGTCGAGGCGCACCAGCGCCATGACGCCGCCCGGAATCGTCTTGTCGCAGCCGACCAGCACCACGAGGCCGTCGAACAGGTTGCCGCGGGCGACCAGCTCGATCGAGTCGGCCACCACCTCGCGGCTCACCAGCGACGCCTTCATCCCCTCGCTGCCCATCGTGACGCCGTCGGAGATCGACACCGTGTTGAACTCCATCGGCGTGCCGCCGGCGGCGCGGATTCCCGCCTTCACCTGCGCGGCGAGGTCGCGCAGGTGGTAGTTGCACGGCCCGATCTCGATCCAGGTGTTCGCCACGCCGATGATCGGCCGGCGCAGATCGTCGTCGGTGAACCCGGCCGCCTTGAGCATCGCCCGGGCCGGCGCGCGGCTCGGCCCCTGCGTGATCGCGCGGCTCCGCATCGGCGGTCCGTTCCCGGTCATCTTGTTCATTCGCCGTTCATCCGCCGCTCGCCGCCGGCATGCCGCTCGCTGCCAAAAAAATGGCCATCATCCGCTGACGGATGATGGCCCCCGCATGCTCGATCGCGCCCGCGGAGTCATCACCCGCCGCCCGCCGGCGCAATGACGCCGGCGGCGACGACAACGACGATCCGCAGTGCCCGGTGAAGCGTCATGAGAACTGCAAGCATTCTACCCCGCGCGCCGCATCGACAGTCAAAATTATATGCGCCTCCCGCGCTTGACACCGGTCCGCCGTTTGCACACTATTCGGGCGGAGGACTGCAAGCATGATCAGGCGAGCCGTCGCCGGACCGGCCGGCGCATCCGCCGCGCTCGTTCTCGCCGCGGGGATCGCGGGGGCGCAGGGCCGGGACCCGATGATCGAGTGGCCGTACGTCGGGGGCGACCAAGCGCACACCAAGTTCTCGCCCGCCGCGCAGATCACGCCGGACAACGTCGGCCGGCTCGAGGTCGTCTGGACGTGGGAGCCGAACGAGACGCCGCTCCCGGAGTACGGCGTCCGGCCCGGCAGCTTCGAGACGACCCCGGTGATGATCGACGGCGTGCTGTACCTCTCCACGATGTACACGCGCGTGGCGGCGCTCGACGCCGAGACCGGAGCGGAGCGCTGGTCGTTCGACCCGCGCGCCTACGAGACCGGCTCCGCGGGCGCCAGCCCCGGCGGGTACAAGCATCGCGGCGTCGCCGTGCACGGGGCCGGCGACGCGATGCGGATCTTCATCAATAGCCGGTTCAGCCTGTACGCGCTCGACGCGAAGACCGGCGGCCTCGTCGACACGTTCGGCGATGGGGGGCGGGTCCGGCTGATCGACGGGTTCCCGAACGCGGTCAGCGAGGACGAGTTCGATCAGACCTCGCCGCCGGTCGTCTTCGAGGACCTGGTCATCGTCGGCAGCCGGGTGCCGGACCGGATTCAGCACCGGTTCGACACGCCCGGCTCGGTGCAGGCGTTCGACGTGCGCACGGGAGAGCGGCGGTGGGCGTTCTACACCGTCCCGCAGTCGAACGACGCGTTCGGCGCCGACACCTGGGAGGGCGGGTCGTGGCGGTTCACCGGCCACGCCAACGTCTGGGGCCTGATGTCGCTCGACGAGGAGCGCGGCCTGCTGTACGTGCCGACCAGCACGCCGAGCAGCGACTACTGGGGCGGGCGGCGGCTCGGCGCGAACCTGTTCGCCGAATCGCTCCTCTGCCTCGACGCGCGGACCGGGCAGCGCGAGTGGCACTTCCAGGCGGTCCACCACGGGCTGTGGGACTACGACCTCACTTCGCCGCCGAACCTGGTGACGATCACGGTCGACGGCCGGACGATAGACGCCGTGGCCGAGGTGTCGAAGCAGGGGTTCACCTACGTCTTCGACCGGGTCACCGGAGAGCCGGTCTGGCCGATCGAGGAGCGGCCGGTCGACACCGAGACCGACGTGCCGGGCGAGGTCCCGTATCCGACCCAGCCGTTCCCGACGAAGCCGCCCCCGTTCGCCGGCCAGGGCACGTCGCTCGACGACGCCAACGACCTGACGCCGGAAGTGCGCGCGATGGCGGTGGAGGAGATGCGGCAGTTCCGGCTCGGACCGCTGTTCACCCCGCCGAGCCTGGGGGGCACGCTGATGCGGCCGCGCGAGTCGGGCGGGGCCAACTGGGGCGGCGCGGCGTTCGTCCCCGGCCGCGGCCTGCTGGTCGTCCGGTCGTCCGAGGGGGTGTCGCCGAACCAGGTCTGCAAGACCGACCCCTCGCTGCCTGACGTCGACGTCGACTTCACGAACAACTGCGCCTGGGGCGCCTCCGGCGGCATCTTCAACGACCAGCCGGGCGGCGTGGCGCCCGCGCGGAGCCGGCTCGGCCCGATCCCGCTGGTCAAGCCGCCGTACGCCAACCTGGTCGCGATCGATCTCCACCGGGGCGAGATCGCGTGGAAGGTCCCGTTCGGCGAGGGGAGCGCGCTCATCCGGTCGCACCCGCTGCTGCGCGGCGCCGACCTTCCCGCGCGGCTGGGCACGCCGGGCAACAACGGGCCGATGGCGACCGCCTCCGGGCTGATCTTCATCGGGGGCGGCGAGCCGTACCTGTACGCCTTCGACGCCGCCACCGGCCGCGAGATCAGCCGGACGCCCACGGAGCTGCGGACCAGCGGGAACCCGATGACGTACGTCGGCCGCTCGGGCCGCCAGTTCGTCGTGATCGCGACCGGCGCCGGACCGGACGCCGCCCTGGTCGCGTTCGCGCTGAGGGACGAATGAGCCGCGCCGCCGGCGCCGTCCTGGCCGCGGCCGCCGCGATCTGCTGGCCGGCGCCGCTCGCCGCGGCCGCGCAGCAGGGCCGGGACCCGATGATCGAGTGGCCGTACGTCGGGGGCGACCAGGCGCACACCAAGTTCTCGCCCGCCGCGCAGATCACGCCGGACAACGTCGGCCGGCTCGAGGTCGCCTGGACGTGGGAGCCGAACGAGACGCCGCTCCCGGAGTACGGCGTCCGACCCGGCAGCTTCGAGACGACCCCGGTGATGATCGACGGCGTGCTGTACCTCTCCACGATGTACACGCGCGTGGTGGCGCTCGACGCCGAGACCGGGGCGGAGCGCTGGTCGTTCGACCCGCGCGCCTACGAGACCGTCCCCGCGGGCAACAGCCCCAAGCATCGCGGCGTCGCCGTGCACGGGGCCGGCGACGCGATGCGGGTCTTCATCAACAGCCGGTTCAGCCTGTACGCGCTCGACGCGAAGACCGGCGGCCTCATCGACACGTTCGGCGACGGGGGGCGGGTCCGGCTGATCGACGGGTTCCCGAACGCGGTCAGCGAGGACGAGTTCGATCAGACCTCGCCGCCGGTCGTCTTCGAGGACCTGGTCATCGTCGGCAGTCGGGTGCCGGGCCGGATTCAGCATCGGTTCGACACGCCCGGCTCGGTGCAGGCGTTCGACGTGCGCACGGGAGAGCGGCGGTGGGCGTTCTACACCGTCCCGCAGTCGAACGACGCGTTCGGCGCCGACACCTGGGAGGGCGGGTCGTGGCGGTTCACCGGCCACGCCAACGTCTGGGGCCTGATGTCGCTCGACGAGGAGCGCGGCCTGCTGTACGCGCCGACCAGCACGCCGAGCAGCGACTACTGGGGCGGGCGGCGGCTTGGCGCGAACCTGTTCGCCGAATCGCTCCTCTGCCTCGACGCGCGGACCGGGCAGCGCGAGTGGCACTTCCAGGCGGTCCACCACGGGCTGTGGAACTACGACCTCGCTTCGCCGCCGAACCTGGTGACGATCACGGTCGACGGCCGGACGATAGACGCCGTGGCCGAGGTGTCGAAGCAGGGGTTCACCTACGTCTTCGACCGGGTGACGGGCGAGCCGGTCTGGCCGATCGAGGAGCGGCCGGTCGACACCGAGACCGACGTGCCGGGCGAGGTCCCGTATCCGACCCAGCCGTTCCCGACGAAGCCGCCCCCGTTCGCCGGCCAGGGCACGTCGCTCGACGACGCCAACGACCTGACGCCGGAAGTGCGCGCGATGGCGGTGGAGGAGATGCGGCAGTTCCGGCTCGGGCCGCTGTTCACCCCGCCGAGCCTGCGGGGCACGCTGATGCGGCCGACGTGGAACGGCGGGGCCAACTGGGGCGGCGCGGCGTTCGTCCCCGGCCGCGGCCTGCTGGTCGTCCGGTCGTCCGAGGGGGTGAGGTCCAACCGGGTCTGCAAGACCGACCCCTCGCTGCCCGACGTCGACGTCGACTTCACGAACGTCTGCCCCGGGCGGCGCCCCACCCGGGGCGCGCCCGCGCGGAGCCGGCTCGGCCCGATCCCGCTGGTCAAGCCGCCGTACGCCAACCTGGTCGCGATCGATCTCCACCGGGGCGAGATCGCGTGGAAGGTCCCGTTCGGCGAGGGAAGCGCGCGCCTCCGGTCGCACCCGCTGCTGCGCGGCGCCGACCTTCCCGCGCGGCTGGGCACGCCGGGCAACAACGGGCCGATGACGACCGCCTCCGGGCTGATCTTCATCGGGGGCGGCGAGCCGTACCTGTACGCCTTCGACGCCGCCACCGGCCGCGAGATCAGCCGGACGCCCACGGAGCTGCGGACCAGCGGGAACCCGATGACGTACGTCGGCCGCTCGGGCCGCCAGTTCGTCGTGATCGCGACCGGCGCCGGACCGGACGCCGCCCTGGTCGCGTTCGCGCTGAGGGACGAATGAGCCGCGCAGTCGGCGCCGTCCTGGCCGCGGCCGCTGCGATCGGCTGGACGGCGCCGCTCGCCGTGGCCGGACAGGGCGCGGGCGAGGCGGCGGCGGCGGCGTTGCCGCGCACCCCCGACGGCCGGCCGGACCTGCAGGGGTACTGGACGACCCAGACGTTCACGCCGCTGGAGCGCCCCGACCATCTGGCCGGCCGCGAGTTCTTCACCGAGGAGGAGGCGGCGGCGCTGCAGCGCCAGCTCACCGCCGAAGGGGTAGACCCGTCGGCGCGCGAGATTCTCCACATCGCGGACCCGGACGAGATCGAGCGGTACAAGTACCAGGCGAACCGGACGCGCGAGGAGCGCCACCACATCCATTACGACAACGAGATCTGGCTGCGCACACCGGCGCCGAAGGGGCTGTCGAGCCGCCGCACGTCACTGATCACCTACCCGCCGAACGGCCGGTTCCCGCCGCTGACGCCGACGGCGGCGGCGCGCATCGCGGCGGCGGCGGCCGCGCGGCGGCATCCGAGCGCGTTCGACAGCCACGAGACCCGGCCCCTGACGGAGCGCTGCATCGCCTGGGCGCACGAAGGTCCGCCGATCATGCCGCCGTCGTACAACGACATCCACCAGATCTTCCAGACGCCGGACCACGTGGTGGTCTTCACCGAGCTGGCCGCCAACCCGCCGCGCATCATCCCGCTCGACGGCCGCCCGCACGTCCCGGACGCGGTCCGCCAGTTCGCCGGCGACTCGCGCGGCCGGTGGGAGGGCGACACCCTGGTGGTCGAGACCCGCAACTACGCCGAGCGGCGGCGTTTCCGGGGGTCGGGCGGCCACCTCCACGTGACGGAGCGGTTCACCCTCGCCGGCCCGGACCGGATCCACTACGCGTTCACGGTGGACGACCCGACCACCTGGACCAGCCGGTGGAGCGCGGAAGTCCCGCTGGTGCGGACGGAAGGGCCGATGTTCGAGTACGGGTGCCACGAAGGGAACCACGACATCCGCCACATCCTGGAGATCCACCGCAACCTCGACCGGATGGCGGCCGAAGCGGCGCCGGAAACAGGTCCGCAGTAGGCCGGCGGCGCCCACCGCCGGAGCCGCACCGAGCAGCCCACCCCGGCAGACGATGGACCAGACCACGCATGGGGCCATCGTCGCCTTCCTCTGGGGGATCGCGGACGACGTCCTGCGCGACCTGTACGTCCGCGGCAAGTACCGCGACGTCATCCTGCCGATGACGGTGCTGCGGCGGCTCGACGCGGTGCTCGAACCGACCAAGGCGGCCGTCCTGGAGATGAAGACGTTCCTCGACGCCGAGCGGATCGTCGAGCAGGACGGTCCGTTGCGGCAGGCGGCCGGCCACGACTTCTACAACACGTCGGCGTTCACCCTGCGGGACCTGCAGGCCCGCGCCGGCCGGCGGCGGCTCGAGGCCGACTTCGAGGCGTACCTCGACGGCTTCTCGCCGAACGTCCAGGACGTTCTGGAGCACTTCGAGTTCCGCCACCAGATCCCGCGCCTCTCGAAGGCGGACGCGCTCGGCGCGCTGATCGAGAAGTTTCTGTCGCGCGAGGTCAACCTGAGCCCCGACCCGGTGCGCAGCGCGGACGGCTCGGTCAGGCTGCCCGGACTCGACAACCACGGCATGGGAACGGTCTTCGAGGAGCTGGTCCGGCGCTTCAACGAAGAGAACAACGAGGAGGCGGGCGAGCACTGGACCCCGCGCGACGCGGTCACGCTGATGGCGAAGCTGATCATCCTGCCCGTCGCCGGCGAGATCGCCTCCGGCGCCTACCTGCTCTACGACGGCGCCTGCGGGACCGGCGGCATGCTGACGGTGGCGGAAGAGACGCTCCGGGAGGTCGCCGCCGCGCACGGCGCAGACGTGTCGACGCACCTGTACGGGCAGGAAATCAACGCCGAGACGTACGCCATCTGCAAGGCGGACCTGCTGCTGAAGGGGGAGGGCGACGCAGCCGACAACGTCGTCGGCGGCCCGGAGCACTCCACGCTGTCGAACGATGCGTTCGCCCGGTACGAGTTCGACTTCATGATCAGCAACCCGCCCTACGGCAAGAGCTGGAAGGGCGACCTCGACCGGATGGGCGGCAGGGACGGCCTGCGCGACCCGCGCTTCGTGATCGAGCACGCCGGCGACCCGGAGCACTCGCTCGTCACCCGGTCGAGCGACGGCCAGATGCTCTTCCTCGCCAACCTGCTCAGCAAGATGAAGCGGAGCACGGCGCTCGGCAGCCGCATCGCCGAAGTGCACAACGGCAGCTCGCTCTTCACCGGCGACGCCGGCTCCGGCGAAAGCAACATCCGCCGCTGGATCATCGAGAACGACTGGCTGGAGGCGATCGTCGCCCTGCCGCTCAACCTGTTCTACAACACCGGCATCGCCACGTACGTCTGGGTGCTCACCAACCGGAAGCCGGCGCACCGCCGGGGCAAGGTGCAGCTGATCGACGCCTCCAAGTGGTTCAGGCCGCTGCGGAAGAACCTCGGCAAGAAGAACTGCGAACTGTCGGACGCCGACGTCCGGCGCATCTGCGACACGTTCCTCGCGTTCGAGGAGACCGAGCAGTCGAAGATCTTCCCGAACGCGGCGTTCGGCTACTGGAAAGTGACCGTCGAACGGCCGCTGCGCCTGCGGGTCGACCTGTCGCCCGCACGCCGCGACCGGCTGCGCGCCGCCTGCCGGGAGGCGGGCGACCAGCCGCTGGCCGACGCCGCCGACCGGGTGGCCGAATCGCTGGGCGCCGGACCGCACCGCAATTTCAACCAGGTCATGAAAGCCTTCAACGCCGATTGCGCGCACCGCGGCGAACGGCTGACGGCCAGGCGGACGAAGCTCCTGCGGACGGCGCTGACCGAACGCGACGAAGCGGCCGAGCCGGTGGTCCGGCAGGTCCACGATCGGCGCGCGGTCGAGCCGGACCCGCTCCGCGGCCGGTTCGCCGCCGCCGACGGCGGCGCGCGCCGCGTGGTCGAATACGAACCCGATCCCGACCTGCGCGACGTCGAGCAGATCCCGCTCACCGAGGAAGGCGGCGTCGATGCGTTCCTCCGGCGCGAAGCGCTGCCCTACGCGCGCGACGCGTGGTACGTACCCGGCAGCGTGAAGATCGGCTACGAGATCAACTTCAACCGGCACTTCCACCGGCCGCCGCCGATGCGGACGTTGGAAGAGATCCGGACGGAGATCCTGACGCTGGAGCGGGAGACCGAAGGACTGCTGGAGGAGATCGTCGAAACCGAACCGCTCTCCACCGGGAGAAAACTCCGCGTCTACGCGGACACGTCCGTGTTCGGCGGCTGTGAAGACGACGAGTTCCGCCGACCGTCGCGGCGCTTGTTCGACCAGTTCGTGCGCGGGGAGATGATCCTTCTGCTCTCGGACGTCACCCTGAACGAACTGGAGAGGGCTCCGGAGCGCGTCCGGGCCGTGCTACACTCGGTTCCTGAGGAGCACACCGAGTTTCTCGACTTGTCGTCGGAGGTCGAGGAGCTCGCCGACCATTACATCGCCGACGGAGCAATCGCCTCAGAAATGCTGCCCGACGCCCTGCACCTCGCGTTGGCCGCATCGGCCCGAGCCGACGCGCTCGTAAGCTGGAACTTCCGCCACATGGTCAACCTGAAACGTGTCCGCGCGTACAACTCCGTCAACCTGAAGAACGGATACCGGCGCCTCGACGTTCGGACGCCGCGGGAGGTTCTGGACGATGCGTAAGTCCGCGCGCAAGAGCTTTGATTGCGTCGAGAACATGCGTGAAATACGGGATCGAATCGGCGCGGAGATCGCCGGAATGAACCACGCGGAGTTGCGGCAATGGTTTCGCGCCCACCGCTACTCCGATCCCGTTCTGCGACGACTGGCGAATCGCCGCGGCAATCGTGAACAATTCCTGCGAAGCAATCAGAGACGACGTCATGACGGAGGTCATCTTTGAAGTCGCCGAGGACAAAACGGACGGTGGATACTCGACCAGCGCGATCGGCTACGTTGACTGCTATTTCGACGATAACGCGCCGCATCTGAAGTTGATCCGCCTGCGCTTCGTCGGTCGAATAGAGGCAAGCGGAGTTCCTGGCTCAGCAACCGCAAGCCGAGGATGATCCAATGAGCGACGACTCCACCGATCAAGCGCGTGGGCGACGGCAACTGGTGTCGCTGTCCAGTCTGTATCTGGACCCAAACAATTATCGGTTCGTCCACCATCCGGACTACCGCCTTGTCTCACCAGAAGACATCTTCAAGCCGCATATCCAGCGCCGCACGACGGCCCTGGTCTTGGGTAAATCCCAAGCGGACGTGCAAGACCTCATCGCGAGCATCAAGGAGAACGGCTGGCTGGACATAGACCCCATCCTGGCCGAACGTCGCGATGGCCGGTTTCTCGTCATCGAAGGAAATCGCCGCGTCGCGACCCTCAAGCACCTGAAGCGCCGCTACGATGACGACGCCGCTGACCTCGGCCGGCTGGATCCGGTAATCTTTTCCAAGGTCCCTGTCGTGCTGCACGACGCCGCCGACGAGCAGCAATATCTGGTGATGATGGGGCTCCACCACATCAGCGGCAAACGAAGCTGGCCCGCCATCAACCGCGCCCTGGCGATGAAGAGTCTGCAGCAGCACTTCGATGGGGACGCTGACGCAGTGTGTCGAGCCCTCGGCGTGAGGAAGCAGGACTTCAACCGCTCCGTTCGAACGTTGGCGCTGGTGGACGTCTACAAGAAGAGCGACTACGGAGATCAGTTCAGTTCCGACCAGTACACGCTGTTTCGAGAAGTTCTAGGCAGCCCGGCGATTCGCGAGTGGCTCGGCTGGGACGACGCCAAGTCCCGCGCGAACGACCAAGCGAACCTCGACCGGCTGTTCAGCTGGATGTCGAAGGTAGTGGACGTCGGCGAAGACGACAGTGACGAAGCAGACGCGGACCCGCCGCCGGAGACCGACGCCATCATCACGTCTCTCGGCCATGTCCGCGAGCTCGCGAAGATGATAAATGATTCCGCCGCGACGAAACGGCTGGACGAGACGAGAAGCTTGCAGGAGGCGACGCTGTCAAGCAGCCTTCTCGCCAAGAAGACAATAGACTCTGCAATTGGACTGTGCGAAAACAGCATTCAGCAATTGAACATCCGAAGCGACGAACTCGCGCCGGATGATCTGGACCGTGTGGAGCACCTCACCAGCCGGTTGGGCAGTATTGCATTCACCCACAAGCAGCGTCCCGTTTCGACGGGTCGGTTGCCGTGGGAGCCGTTCAACGAGATCACCCGGTCGCAATTGGCCGACCTCAGCGTGCAATGCTACCGCGGCATTGACGGCCTCGCCTTGCGCGATCTCCGCCGCATCAACGTCATCGCCGGCGTCAACAACGCCGGCAAGACATCACTGCTCGAAGCGATCTACCTGCTGGCTCGTCAGAACGACGAGGCGGCGCTGCTGGACGTCATCCGCTGGCGGGGGCGAATCGAGGGCGAGCCGAGACCGCGCTGGCTGGTGGATCAGATACAGCCTGTGGTGCACGTAAAGGGGCGCTTCGACGTGGTGGAGCAAAACGTCGCGACCACGGAGCTTCGCCGTATAGACGATCCCGACGACAGCATCAGCAACCAGACTTCGTTTCTGACGATGCTGGCCATCAAGTCCACCTACGGCGGTCAAAATCAATCCACGAACGTGGTGCTGTTCGGCGACCGCCCAAGGCGCACTCGGTTCCACGGACGGCACTGGTTGTGCCGCTCGGCGCTCACCGGTCCATTCTGGGGCGGTCACGCCGAAGCGCTCGAAAGCTCCAACGAGGTCGCCCTGGAGATCGGAATCAAGGCCAAAGTCATCGACTTCATCAAAGCCCACATCGATGAGCGCATCGAGAACATCGAGTTGGCGAACCAGTACGGGCGCTTTCTGGTCACGCATTCGGACTTCAACCCGGCTCCCGACCTTTCCGCGTTCGGCGACGGATTGAGACGCATCTTCGAGATCGGCCTTTTGTTCTCAAGCGTTCGCGGCGGCGTACTTCTGATAGACGAGTTCGAGAATGCAATTCACACGGCGCTGCTGAGCCCGTTCACTCGCATGGTCCAGGAGCTCGCCGCAGAGCACAACGTGCAGGTCTTCCTCACGACGCACAGCAAGGAGACGATCGATGCGTTCATAAAGAATGGCTACCGGACGGACGACATCGCTGGGTATGGCATATGCCGCCGTTCGGACGGCGTGCGCGCACGGCGTTTCGACGGTGACAGGCTCTTGAAGCTCAACAAGGCCGTCGATTTCGACTTGAGGGGCGTTCGATGAGGGCTGTCCTCGTGTTTTGCGAAGGCAAGCACGACGTGGTGTTCGTCGAGCGAAGCTTGGGCGCATGCGGAGGTTGCCGAAGGCTCGAGGGGTCGATCCGGGACTTGCCTTCGCCGTTCGGCGCCCGCGACGGCGGCTCCGTTCCTTCGGGGCTGATCGCCACACGGCTTGGCCAGTTGAGCGTCGAGGACATTGCGCTGCGGGACGACTATCCGCCCACGCCGCAGTTCGAGACCGCCGTCCAGAATCCGGAGACGGACGTCGTCTACATGCTCGTGCGAGCGGGCGGCAAGGAGAAATCGAAGGCTGTTCTCGATCTCATGCAGCATGTGGACGACACGATGAGCGCGGACGACTTCGACGTGACGGAACATGCGGCGGCTTTCTTGTTCGACGCGGACGACGAGGGCCTGTCGGCCACGGTGGCGGGGTTTCAAGAAGAGTATGGAAACTACTTTGGAAACCTGTCGCAGGCGACTCATGCGTCATGGACGACGGCGAGTTCGATTCCGGTCGGCGTTTACGTCTTCCACAAGGGAGACTCCGGGAAGACTGGTACGCTGGAGGATCACATGGCGCCGATGGTGGAGTCAGCCTGGCCACGTCGGTACGACTGCGCGCGGCGTTACATCGACGGCAACAGGAAACCCGAGGACGCGGCGTCCAGCAACAGCGCGAGGCGATTGAAGGCCATCATCACGGCCGCCGCCCAGTTCGACCATCCCGGACGGTCGTTGTCCACGGTCGTCGCCCGGAACGGCCTGCCCAAGCAGCAGTTCGAGACGTCGCCGGCGAGCGCAGCGCTTGCTGCGTTCCTGACGGCGACGCCCTGGCCGCACTCGGACAACCCCAGCACTCCCGCGCTGACCGAGGACACTTGACGAGATCTCATGGCGCGCGACGACGACCGACGAGACTCATGCTGAATTCATACCCTAACTACAAGCCTTGTGCAGTTCCGTGGCTCGGCGACGTGCCGTCGCATTGGGAGGTGCGCCAGCTCGGACGCATCGGCAGGTTCTCCAAAGGGAGCGGCGGCACCAAGGACGACGCAAGCGAACGCGGCATTCCCTGCATTCGTTACGGGGATCTCTACACGCAGCACCGGTTCTTCATCACCACCAGCAAATCCTGCGTTCCTCGTGAACTGGCCGAGGCCTACACACCGACCCGGTATGGAGACGTGCTGTTCGCCGGGTCCGGTGAGGCCATCGATGAAATCGGCAAGTCCGCGGTCAACCTGATCCGCGGACCGGCGTGTTGCGGCGGCGACGTCATCATCTTCAGACCGTCCATCGACGTCGACGCCAGATTTCTCGGCTACGCAACGGATTGCCCGCCGGCCGCCCACCAGAAGGCATGCATGGGGCGGGGAATCACGGTCATGCATATCTATTGGAGCGATCTCAAATACATGACCGTAGCGCTTCCACCGTTGCAGGAGCAAGCCGCCATCGTCCGGTATCTCGATCACGTCGACCGGCGCATCCGGCGCTACGTGACCGCTGTTGATCGCGCTGTCAGCATCGCCCGTCGACAGATTGGTTCTTTACGAGAGTACCGTTCACGCCTGATCGCCGATGTCGTCACCGGCAAAATAGACGTGCGCGCCGCGGCGGTGAAACTACCGGACATTGATCCTGCCGATCCCGCTGCGCCGTGCGCGACGACATGACCGGCAGCCTCCACCGTGACCACAATCCGCAATGCGAACGGGTCGGGGAGAAGCACAAGCATCGGTGGTCCGAACGTTACGGAGACAGGGAAGCATACGCTCCGGACGACGTGAGCGCGCCCGCTTCGGATCCGGTGGCGGTCTGGAAGGAGTTTTGCGCCGAAGCGCGCATTCGACACGAAGGGCGGATGGAGCGCCCGTCGGCGACACAGGGAGAGTTGTGGTGATGGACGTCAGCCGCATGTGCGGAGTCTTGCAGCGGGAGATGGGGTCCCTGTTCTCGTGCTCGAAGCAAGGCGATCGTCTGCGCATTCGCACGCCGTACCTGTATCCGGACGGCGACTGCATCGATCTGTTCTGCAAAGTGGATGACGGCGGCGTGATGACGGTGAGCGACCTGGCGGAAACCACGGGCTGGCTGCGCATGCAGACGGCAGGTTCACGCCGGTCGCCGAAGCAGGCGCGCCTCATCGAGGACGCATGCGTGACGCACGGAATCGAGTTCTACCGCGGGATGCTGCAGGCGCGTTGCCGGACCGGCGACGAGTTGGCGCAGGTGGTCACGCGGGTTGCGCAAGCGGCGCTGCGGGTCTCCGACCTGTGGTTCACGTTCCGAACGCGGGCGGCCGAGTCGGTCGCGGACGAAGTGGCCGAGTTCCTGAGCGAGCGGGGTCTTGGATTCGAGCGCGCCGAGAAGCTGGCCGGCCGGTCGGGACGCGGGTGGACGGTCGATTTCCACGTACGGACCGAGCTGCGCAGTTCTCTGGTGCAGGTGTTGAGCACGGGGAACCGCGCGGCGGCGCACAGGGTCTCCGAGCACGTGCTGGCCGCTTGGCACGATCTGAATCACCTTGCGGCGGGTCCCGAGGCCCTGACCTTCGTCTCGCTGTTCGACGACACGGCCGACGTCTGGACGGACGAAGATCTGCGGCTGGTCGAGTCGTTGTCCACGGTGTCGCACTGGTCGCGGCCGGACGAGTTCGCCGCCGTGCTGAGCGCGCCGGCATGACCACCGACACCAGCGAGCGCGGCCTCGAACGGTTGATCTGCGCCGCTCTGACCGGGTCGCCCTGCGAACCGGGCGCCGCATCGGGCGGGACGGTGCGCGAGCCGCGGCCGGAGTACGGCGGCTCCGGCTGGGTCTGCGGCGACCCGGACGACTACGACCGCGAGCACTGCGTCGATTCGGCGCAGCTGGCGGCGTTCCTCCGGGCGACCCAACCCGAAGCGGCGGAGACGTTCGACCTGGGCGCGGACAGTCCGGCGCGGCGGAAGCTGCTGGCGCGCCTGGAGAAGGAGATCGCCCGGCGCGGCGTCGTGGACGTGCTGCGCCACGGCGTCAAGCACGGACCGCGCCACGTCGACCTCTTCTACGGCTCGCCGTCGCCCGGCAATCCGGCGGCGGCGGAGCGCTACGCGGCGAACCGTTTCTCGGTGACGCGGCAGCTCCGCTACAGCGCCGCCGAGCCGTTGCGCGCGCTCGACGTCGGGCTGTTCGTCAACGGCCTGCCGGTGGTCACGTTCGAGCTCAAGAACAGCCTCACCAAGCAGACGGTCGACGACGCCGTGCAGCAGTACCGGCGCGACCGCGACCCGCACGAGCGGCTCTTCGCGCTCGGCCGCTGCGCCGTCCACTTCGCGGTGGACGAGCACGAGGTGCGCTTCTGCACCCACCTACAGGGGAAGGGGTCGTGGTTCCTGCCGTTCAACCGGGGCTGGAACGACGGCGCGGGAAACCCGCCGAACGCCGGCGGGCTGAAGACCGACTACCTCTGGCGGCGGATCCTGACCCCGGACGGGCTGACCGAAATCCTGGAGCACTACGCGCAGATCGTCGAGACCCGCGACGAGCGGACGCGCCGGAAGACGCGCCGGCAGATCTGGCCCCGCCACCACCAGCTCGACGTGGTGCGCCGGCTCCTGGCCGACGTGGCCGCACACGGAGCGGGCCGGCGCTACCTGGTCCAGCACTCTGCGGGGAGCGGCAAGTCGAACTCCATCGCCTGGCTGGCGCACCGGCTCATCGACGTCGAACGGAACGGCGCGCGCGTCTTCGACTCGATCGTGGTCGTCACCGACCGCCGCATCCTCGACCGGCAGATCCGCGACACGATCCGGCAGTACGCCCAGGTCGGCGCGACGGTCGGCCACGCTGCGCGGTCGGGCGACCTGCGCCGTTTCCTCTCCGAGGGAAAGCGGATCATCGTCTCCACGGTGCAGAAGTTCCCGATCATCCTGGACGACATCGGCAACGAGCACCGGCGGCGGAGGTTCGCCATCGTCATCGACGAGGCGCATTCCAGCCAGGGCGGGCGGACCTCCGCATCGATGTCGGCGGCGCTCGGCGCCGCGGGAGCGTCGGACGGCGACGACACGCTCGAAGACCGGCTCAACCGGATCATGGAGTCCCGGAAACTGCTTCCGAACGCGAGCTACTTCGCGTTCACCGCCACGCCCAAGAACCGGACGCTGGAGATCTTCAGCGCGCCGCAGCCGCAGCCGGACGGCGCGGTCCGGCATCGGCCCTTCCACAGCTACACCATGAAGCAGGCGATTGAGGAAGGGTTCATCGTCGACGTGCTCGCGTACTACACGCCGGTCGCGAGCTACTACCGGCTGGTCAAGACGGTCGCAGGCGACCCGCGGTTCGACGTCAGGCGGGCCGGAAAGAAGCTGCGGCGCTACGTCGAAGGGCACGAGCACGCCGTCCGGCTCAAGGCCGAGATCATCGTCGATCACTTCCATGATCGCGTGGCCGGGCCCCGCAAGGTCGGCGGCGAGGCGCGCGCCATGGTGGTGACGGGCCGCGTCGAACGCGCGATCCGGTGCTTCCATGCCGTCCGCGACTACCTGACCGAACGCCGCAGCCCGTTCCGGGCGCTGGTCGCCTTTTCCGGCGAGCACGAGCACGGCGGGGCCCAGGTGACCGAGGCGACGCTCAACGGCTTCCCCTCGAATCTGATCGCCGAACGGATCCGGGAAGACCCGTACCGGCTGCTGATCTGCGCCGACAAGTTCCAGACCGGCTACGACGAACCGCTGCTCCACACGATGTACGTCGACAAGGTGCTGTCCGGCGTCCAGGCGGTGCAGACCCTCTCGCGCCTCAACCGCGCGCATCCGAAGAAGCGCGACGCGTTCGTGCTCGACTTCGTCAACGACGCCGACACGATCCGCGACGCTTTCGCCGACTACTATCGTACGACGCTCCTCGCCGACGAGACCGACCCCGACAGGCTGCACGACCTCAAGGCGGCGCTCGACGGCCGTCAGGTCTACAGCCGGGAGCAGGTCGATCGGATCGTCGCCCTCTACCTCGACGGCGCGGATCGCGGCCGGCTCGATCCGATCCTCGACGCCTGCGTCGCGGTCTACGTGGACGAACTCGACGCGGACGGACAGATCGACTTCAAGAGCAAGGCGAAGGCGTTTCTCCGAAACTACGGATTCCTGGCGACGGTCCTGCGCTACACGAACGCCGAGTGGGAGAAGCTCTCGATACTGCTCGACTTTCTCGTCCCGAGGCTGCCGTCGCCGCCCGACGATGCGCCCGCCGGCATTCTCCAGGCGATCGACATGGACAGCTACCGCGCCGAGAAGCAGGCGGCGATGCAGCTCCGGCTCCCCGATGAGGATGCCGAGATCGGTCCGACGCCAGCGGCGGGCGGCGGGCGCCAACCGGAACCGGAGCTCGATCTCCTCTCGAACATCGTCAAGGCGTTCAACGAACGGTTCGGGAACGTCCCCTGGGCCGACGCCGACCGGGTGCGGCGACTGATCACGGTGGAGATCCCGAGCCGCGTCGCCGACGACGCGGCCTACCGGAACGCCCGGCGCCGTCCGGACCGGCAGAACGCGCGGATCGAGCACGACAAGGCGCTCCGGCGCGTCATGACCGCCGTGCTCAAGGACGACACCGAGCTGTTCAGGCAGTTCAGCGACAACGACGACTTCCGGCGCTGGCTCGCCGAAACGGTGTTCGCGCTGACCTACGAGGCCGCGTCCTGACGGAACCGGCGTCCTGCGGGGCCGCACGCCGCCCCGTCGGCCGGGCAGCCGGAAGGCGCGCAAGCGCCGCGTCGACGTCGGAGTTGTGATACGATTGCAGTCGGTGCGCGGGCCCTCCGGCGGGTCCGCGCTTTTTGTTGTCGCGAGTTTGAGAAAAGTTTCACAGGTCGCCGCGCACGAGCGCGTGGAGGAGACGGGCAGATGGACGTCGAGCTCCTGACCCGGTTCGAGAACGAGCAGATCGGCGAGCGGCAGCCGTTGCCGGAACGGTATCTCGGCCTGCCGGACGGCGAGATGGCGGAGCGGATCGCGCGGGCGCGGGCCGACCTCGGATCGCGGCTGCTGATTCTCGGCCACCATTACCAGCGGGACGAGGTGATCCGGTTCGCCGACCATACGGGCGATTCGTTCAAGCTGGCGCGGCAGGCGGCCGACCGGCGCGAGGCCGACTGCATCGTGTTCTGCGGCGTCCACTTCATGGCGGAGAGCGCGGACGTGCTGAGCGCCCCGCACCAGCAGGTGATCCTGCCCGACCTGGCCGCCGGCTGCTCGATGGCCGACATGGCGGAGGCCGACCAACTCGAAGTCTGCTGGGAAGAGCTCCGGGCGCTGGGCGCCGACGACGTCGTGCCGGTCACCTACATCAACTCGGCGGCGGCCATCAAGGCGTTCTGCGGCGAGCGCGGCGGAGTCGTCTGCACGTCGAGCAACGCCGGGCCGACGCTGGAGTGGGCGTGGCGACGCGGCCGTCAGATCCTGTTCCTGCCGGACCAGCACCTCGGCCGCAACACGGCGTACGCCATGGGCGTACCGCTCGACCAGATGGTGGTCTGGGACCCGGACCTTGCAGGCGGCGGCGTCTCGCCCGACCGCCTGCAGGCCGCGCGGATGATTCTCTGGAAAGGGCACTGCTCCGTCCATACCCGTTTCAACGTGAAGCAGATAACGCACCTGCGGCGCGAGCATCCCGGCCTGAAGGTCATCGTGCACCCCGAGTGCACCTGGGACGTCGTCCAGGCGGCCGACGACAGCGGCTCCACCGAATACATCATCCGGAAGGTGACCGGCAGCCCGGCCGGGTCGGTCTGGGCGATCGGCACCGAAGTGCACCTCGTCAACCGGCTGGCGCAGGCGCTCGCCCCCGAGCGCACGGTGATGACGCTCGACCCGATCGGGTGCCTCTGCTCGACGATGTTCCGGGTGTCGCCGAACCACCTGCTCTGGGTGCTCGAAGGGCTGCGCGACGGAGTGGCGCACAACCGGATCGTGGTCCCCGACCGCGAGAAGCACTGGACGCGGGTGGCGCTCGACCGGATGCTGGAGATCCACTAGACTGACCTGTTGCACCCGATCCGAAGGAGATTTCCCTGATGGCTCATGCACTGCCCCCGCTCCCGTACGCCTGCGACGCGCTGGAGCCGCACATCGACGAGCAGACGATGCGGATCCACCACACGAAGCATCACCAGACGTACGTCACCAAACTCAACGGCGCGCTCGAAGGCCATCCGGAGCTGGCCGGCAAGGGCGTCGACGACCTGATCGGCGATCTGGCGGGCGTCCCGGAGGCGATCCGGACCGCGGTCCGGAACAACGGCGGCGGGCATTCGAACCACACGCTGTTCTGGCGGGTGATGAGCCCGACGGGCGGCGGCGCGCCGACCGGCGCCGCCGCCGGCGCGATCGACGCGGCGTTCGGCTCGTTCGAGAACTTCAAGGCGCAGTTCGCCGCCGCCGGCGCGGGCCGGTTCGGCAGCGGCTGGGTCTGGCTGATCGCCGCGGGCGACCGGCTGAGCATCGAGAGCTCGCCCAACCAGGACAGCCCGGTGATGGACGGCAGGACGGCCGTCCTCGGCCTCGACGTCTGGGAGCACGCCTACTACCTGAAGTACCAGAACCGCCGTCCCGACTACATCGCGGCGTGGTTCAACGTCATCAACTGGGACGAGGTGAACCGGCGGCTCGGGTAGCGGCCAGGGGCCGGCAGCCCCGTGGGTGGAACCCCCGCGTGGCGCCGAGAGCGGCGAGGCGCCTGTGTCCTCGGTCCTCTTCCTGTTCCTCACGCATCTCGGCGTCGGCATCGCGGGAACGCTGCTGCTCGTGAGCAGCGCGGCCGGCGTGAAGTTCTTCCGCTTCAACGCCGGCCTCGCCGCGGTCCTGCTGCTGGCCGCGCTCGCGTTCCGGCCCGACACCGCAACGGCCGCGGCCGGACTCCCCGCGCTGCTCGCGGCCACCGGGGCGCTGCTCGTCTACTGGGTCACCGTCGGGCGCGCCCTGGCGCGGGTCCGGCCGCTGCTGCTCCGGACGACCGCGGTCGGGGGCGCCGCCGCCCTCGTGGCGCAGGCGCTCGCGGCGGCGGCCAGCGAGACGGGGCTGTCGCCCGCCCTCACCGTCGCCAGCTTCGTCTCGTCGGCGGCGCTGCTCGGCGGCGCCTGCACGGCGATGGTCCTCGGCCACTGGTACCTGGTGCTGCCGTCGATGGACGTGTCGCACCTGCAATCGATCGTCAGGTTCCACATCGGATCGACCGTGCTGCGGATCGCGGTCGTCGGGGCGGTCGTCTGGGCGGCGCTGGCGACCTGGGAGTCGCCGTCCGGCGCCGGCTATGCGCGTTACGTCGCCTCGGTCGACGGCGTGTTCGTCTGGCAGCGCGTGCTGTTCGGCCTGCTCGGTCCGGCGGTGCTGGCGTACCTGACGTGGGAGACGGCGAAGATCCGCTCGACCCAATCGGCCACCGGCATCCTGTACGTCGACTTCTTCACGGTCATCGTGGGCGAGCTGCTGGCGAAGTATCTCCTGGTCTCCACCCGGGTGCCGCTGTGAATCTGACCGTCGTCTGCCCCGACTGCGCCGGCCGCCTGCCGGTGCGGGCCGCCGACGCGCCCGACTCGATCCGGTGCGGGGGGTGCGGCCGCGTCCTGCCGCTCACGGTGAGCGCGAAGGTCCGCGCCGGCGAGGAGGCCGACCTCTGTCCGGTCTGCGAAGGACGCGAGCTGTACGCCCGGAAAGACTTCGACCCGAAACTGGGGCTGGCCGTCATCGTCGCCGGCGCGCTCGTCAGCGCCGGCTTCTACTGGTACGGGATGGACGCCGTCGCCTACGGCGTGCTCGGCGCGGCGGCGTTGCTCGATCTGGTCGTCTACGGCCGTCTGCGTGACCTCTCGGTCTGCTACCGGTGCCACACCGAGTTCCGCGGCGACTACCGGCGGACCGCCGACGCCTTCGACCTGCACACCGCCGACGCACTGGAGCTCGAATGGGCGCGACGGCTCGGCAAGCGGTAACTGGATGGGCTCTTGCATCCATGCGCGCCACCATCGCTTTCGGTATCGTCGTGGGGGGAACACTGGCGATCGGTTTCGGCGTGCCGCAGTGGCGCAGTGGAATCGCTGCAAGTCAAGTGCTGACTGACGGCGCGGTGCATGCGACAGTTGGAGCTGCGGTGGTCTGGTTGTGGTTGTTCGGGTTTCGGTGGTGGAATCGGCGGCACGTCGTGGACATGGAGGAAAAATGAGTCACCGCACCTGCAGGGTGACGTTCGATGCGCGGTCCGGCCCCATGTGGATCGTGTTCCGCGCCGCGACGGGCGGCAGGCGGCGCTGGGCGAACGGCTCGCCGGTGTTCGGGTTGACGTCGAACTGCGGAAAGCTGCTGCTCGAGACGTCCAGACGGATCCGGTGCCCCGCGCGGAACAGGTAGCTCACGCTCCACAGATCGATGGTGACCTCGTACTCCTCGCCCGGCGTGAGCGGCTCCTCCCGGACGGCGTACGCGCGCCGGAACCCCGGACCGGGCTGGTCGAACGACCTGAAGCGGGCGCGCACGACGCCCTCGGCCACGTTCATCGCGTACCCTTCGGGGTAGTCGGGCGTCGGCGGGTACTGGTCGATCAGCTTCACGACGAAGTCGGTGTCGACCGCGCTCGACGAGATCCACAGCCGCGCCACCACCGGGCCGGACACCTCCAGGTCCGCCTCCAGCCCCGGCGTCTCGAACACCAGCACGTCCGGCCGGAGCCGCAGCGGCAGGTCGTCGTCGCAGTGCGGCAGCTCGATCCGGCAGCGCTGGTCCTGCGGCCCGGCCTCGACCGGCAGGCCGGAGCTGACCCGGCCGCCGAGGGTCGGGACCGGGTTGGCCGGATCGTGGGTGTAGGTGATGGCGCCCGGCGCCGGCGCCGCGGTCGTCAGGCTGCGGTCGACGCCGAGGTAGTAGGCGACCGGCCGGGAGTCGGCGGGCGGCCACTCGGTGAACTCCTGCCACGCGCCGCCGGCCTGCAGCCGGCCGTCGGCGTTCCGGACGCCGTCGCCCCCCTCGATCCGGAACGCCCGGATCAGGTTGCCCGGCGCCAGGCCGCGGTCCTCCCCCTTCACGTGCTGATCGAACCAGTCCATCATCTCCGCGGCGATGTGGATCGGCGACTCCGGCCCGAGGTCGACATCGCCGGAGTACGTCCGCCGCGAGTAGACGTTGCCATGCTCGCCGCCGCTGATGACCAAGCGCACCGGCGACCGCCGGCCCCGGCTGTACGCCGCGAACTGATCCAGCGTCCCGCCCAGGAACGCGTCGTACCACTCGCCGATCAGCAGCACCGGCGCGTCGGCCGCGCCCTGGTAATGCTTCGTGAAGCCGTTGCCGTTCCGGCGCCAGTACTCGTCGTACATCTCGTGGTTCTGCCAGTCCTGGTACCACGCGTCGTAGCTCGGGGCGAGCGCGAGGGGCGAGAAGCCGGGCGCCAGGGGCGACAGCCGCATCAGCCGGAGCGAATGCTCGATCCGGCGGTTCGCCTGCAGCGCCGCCTCCACCGCCGGGTCCGCCGCGGCCTCCTGGCCTTCGGCCGCCAGGCGGAGCGCGTAGTTCACGTTGTGGGACAGCAGGAACGCCCCGCCGCGCCAGGCGCCGTCCTCGTGATAGTTGCCCGGTCCCACGCGGATTGCGGCCGCGGCCAGCCCCGGCGGGTCCTGCACGAGGATCGCCTGCGCGGTCGACGCGAAGTACGACGAGCCGGTGGCGATGACCCGGCCGTCCGACCAGGGCTGCTTCCGGATCCACTCGAACGTGTCGAGCCCGTCCGGCCCCTCCTGCGGGTACGAGGCGAAGACCCCCTCGGAGGCGTACTTCCCGCGCACGTCCTGCACCACCATCACGTAGCCGCGCCGCGCGTAGTCGTCGCCGTCGGGCGCGTTGGCGTAGAAGCGGTGCTTGCTGTACGGCGTGCGCTCCAGCACCGCCGGCCAGGGGCCGGGCAGCGCCATGCCGTCCCGCGCCGGGATGTACAGGTCGGTGGCCAGCCGGACCCCGTCCCGCATCGGAACCATCACGTCCCGGACGATGGCGACGCTGTACTCCGGATCGGCGCCGGCGTCCGCCCAGGCGCCGCCGGCGGCCCCCTGCTGCCCGGCGAGCGGTCCCGGCGCAGCGGCCAGCAGGGCGGCGACGAGGCACAGCCTCACGAGGCGTTGCGGAACAGGCATCATCGTTCTCCCTTGCCGCCGGCTCCCGCTTCTTCGGCCCGGGCGCCGGCCAGCGTGTTGAACATCGCGTAGTTCCCTTCGTGGCAGGCGTACTCGAAGAGCGGACCGCCGCTCTTCCGCAGCGGCATGCGCACGGTCCAGGGCCGCGTCCAGGTCGCCGGGTCCTCGAGGGTCGCTTCGTACCGGATCGTGTCGGCGTCGACGCGCGTGAAACGCTCGATCAGATGGAGCCCCGCCCCGGACCCCTTGAAGTTCGTCCTGTCGGAGAAGTTGGCGCTCTCGACCACCAGCGTGTCGCCGTCCCACCGCCCGCGGGGGTCGCCGAGCCACTGCCGGACGCCGCCCGGCAGATGCGGCCGCCGGTCGAGCGGGACGACGCGCGCCTCGTGGATCATCTCCATCAGGATCACCACGTGATCGGGGGTCTGGAGGATCAGCGCGTTATTGTTGTAGAAGTCGGGCAGCCGCGGCAGGCCGCGCGTGAGGCACCGCTCCCACAGGCTGCGGCCCTCGGGGCCGTCGGTGTGGCGCCGCAGCGACGCTTCGAGCGCCGGGACGCCTTGGCTCGACTCGAGCGCGGCCGCCGCCCGCCGCCGTCCCTCGGGCGTCAGCGGCGGCGTCCGGCCGTCCGGCGGGTCGACGATCAGCGACGACTGCTGCGACACCTCCCGGTCCGGCATCCAGAACTGGTTGTACCCCTGGAGCAGGATCGGGTCGCCTTCGCGCGGCCCGCCGTCGTCGATCCGCCGGCGCGCGTTCGCCGCCGCCGCTTCGGCCAGCTCCTCGTCCGTGAGCAGCTCCCGCTCGCCCAGGCCGGCGGGACGCTCCAACGGGGTGACGACGTCGTTCGCCCAGACCCCCTGCAGGTCCGGATCGCCCCACGGCGTCCGGCCCTGCCCGGCCGCCGGCGCGGCGCCGAGCAGCACCAGCCCGGCCGCGACCCACCTCGATACGACCGCCATGTCCGACAGTCTAGCACCCTCGCGACAAAAGTCCCGCACTGACAACCCGCCCGCCGCTACAGTGCGAAGACGTCGGCGACCGGCAGCGCGAAATCGGGCAGCAGGGGCTCGCCGTCCAGCGTGTCGGCATGGCCGAAGCGCCGGGGCGCCCGCCCGGGCGCATGCGCCGTGACCGACCGGTCCCCGGGGTCCGCCACCCATACGAGACCGGCGCCGGACGAGAGCCACCAGCGCACCTTTCGGGCGACCTCGGCGCGGGTGTCGCCCGGCGACGTCACTTCCACCGCCAGATCGGGAGCGCCGCGCCAGAAGGCGGCCGGACGGCCGGACGCCGGGATCCGCTCGCCCCGGACGAAGGCTGCGTCCGGGGCGAGCACGGTGTCGGGATCCGTTTCGAGGACGAAACCGGTCTCGGCGCCGCACACCACGCCGAGCCGGCGGGCCCTGACGTGGCGAGCGAGCGGAGCGGTCAGGTTGACGATGACCGCTCCGTGGTCGAACCCCGCGGGAGCCATGGAGTGCAGCTTTCCCCTGACGAGCGCGTAACGCCGGTTGTCGTCCGGCAGCAGAAACAGATCGTCCGCCGTCATGGTTCGGCCCGGAACCGTCATCGCCTGCGGTTGTAGCATAATTCGGCGGTGAAGATCGCGGCCGGAAGTCTCGCGCGCGTCGTTCGCCATGCCTTGCTCGGATGCGCGGCGGCCGGGTGCGCGACGGCCGTTTCGGCGGCGCCGGCGGCGGCGCAGCAACCGCAGGCTGCCTCTGCGAAAGACGACTGGCCGGAGGAAGCCGAACCGGCCGCCCGCGACGCTCCCTGGAGCCGGCGCTACTCGGTCGGAGCGTCGCTGCCGTTCACGTCGAGCACCAACGTGGTCGGCTCCGCGAACCAGACGTCTATCGGCATGGACTTCTTCTTCGACACCCACGTGACCTACCGGGACCGGCGGCGCTCCCTGAACGGCATCTTCGAAATCGAAGGCGGGTTTCTCAAACTGAACCCGGAAGGAACCAGTGCGCCTCCGGTGCAGAAGACCCGCGACCGCATCCGCGCCGACCTGTTCTACACGCGCCTCCTGCGGCCGAACGCCGGCCCGTACGTCCGGTTCGGACTGTTGACCAACGCCGCGCCGTCGAACGTCCTGTTCACCGAAGCGACCGGCGTCTCGGTGCTCCGGCTCGGCGGCGCGCGCAGCTTCCTGCCGATACCGGCCAACGGCGGCTTCCGGACCGGCGGCGCGTTCGCTCCGCTCCTCTGGCGGGAAGGGTTCGGCGTCAACGCCCGGCTGCTCGGCTCCCGGACGCTCACCCTCGACTGGCGGGGCGGCTTCGGCCTGCGCCAGAACCGCTACCGGGGAGCGCTGTTCCTCGACGACGACCCGGCGACCGCCGCCCTGGAATACCGCGAGGCGGCCAGCTTCAATCAGGAAGGGGTGGAGATGACCGTGGTCGCCGCCGCCCACATCCGCTTCCTGATCCTCAACACCCATCTCGACCTGTTCGGCGACGTGGGCGACTTCAACCCGACCATCGACTGGCGGAGCACGATCGGCTGGCGCCTGACCGGCGACCTCTCGATAGACTACAAGGCCGACCTGCTGCGGCTGCCGCAAGTCAGGCCGGAAAGCCAACTGACGCAGACCGTGCTGCTCCGATACTCTTTCGGCTCTCCAGACGAGCCTCCGCCGGAGTCGTGACGGTCCCGTGCGGCCCCGCGCCGCGCGACGGCCGCCGCCGTCACTCCGCGAGGTGGGCGGGGCAGCCGGCGGGGGCGGCAGACGGGGCGGCGGGCGCGGCGGGGCGCGGGGCGCGGCGGTCGCCGGCGCGCGCCGCGTAGCGGACCCGCGCCGGCCGCGCCGGCCAGCGGGTCATCGTTCCGCTCGCCGTCCGCGGCGGATCGAGGAGCTCCATGTCGTAGCGCCGGACCAGCATCGCCAGCACGATCTTCATCTCCAGACGGGCGAAATTGACGCCGATGCACCGGTGCACCCCGCCGCCGAACCCGATCAGGCGGTCGGTCTCCCGGCCGGCCGCGCTCCCGCCGGGCGCGAAACGGTCCGGCAGGTAGACGTGCGGGTCCGGGAACACCTCCGGCATCCGGTGGGCCACGCACGGCGCGGCGAGGACGTACGTCCCCTGCGGCACGCGGCGCCCGCCGAGCCGGACCTCCTCGACCGCCCGCCGCAGGGCGACGTGCGCCACCGGATGCAGCCGCTCGCTCTCCTTCACCGCGCACTCCATCCGGGCCAGCGCGCCGATCCGCCGCCAGTTCATCTCCTCCGGCGGGCCGCCGCCCATGACTGCATCGACCTCCTCGCGCACCTCGTTCAGGTAGCCGGGATGCTGGAGCAGGTCGATCAGCGTCCACGCCACCTGGCCCGCCGTCGTCTCGTGCCCGGCCCAGATCAGCATCAGGACCAGGTTGACGGCCAGCGCGTCGTCGATCGGCGTCCCGTCCTCGAACGTCGCATCGAGGAGGTCCTGGAAGAAGTCGGGCGGGTCGGCCGGATGCTCGCGCCGATGCCGGATCCAGCCGCCGAAGATCCGGTCGAGCTTCCGGCGCGCGCGCCGGCTCCGGACCAGGTGGGGGAGCGGCATCCACAACGGCGACACCATGTCCATCCCGCCCGAGAAGTCGCGGAAGCAGTCGAAGAATTCGCCGTCCAGCCGCTGCCGGAAATCGCGTCCGAGGAAGGCGTGCGCCGCGACGTTCATCCCCAGCGGACCGAACACCTCGATCAGGTCGAACGCGCCGGCGTCGCCCAGCCGCTCCAGCACGGCGCCGGTCTCTTCGACCATCGGCGCCACGTACGAGCGCATGGCGTCCGCCTTGAACTTCGGCAGGACGATGCCGCGCTGCTTCAGGTAATCGTCGTACGGAGCGAAGAAGAAGAAGTCGCTCCGGAACATCCGCGGGAAGAACCGGTAGCTGTCGCGGATCGACAGGAGCTTGTCGGTCTCCCGGAAGAAGAACCGCTGGTGCTCGGGTCCGAGCGCCACGACGTACCACCGGGCGCCGAGCCGGCACCGGAAGACGTCGCCGTGCTCCTGCAGGCCGCGGTGGAGGAACGCCACCGGGTCCCGGACGAACTCCAGCGTGTGCCCGAGCACCGGGCTGGCGCCGGACATGGCCGGCGCCAGCGGCGCCGATGCGCGCGACGGCGTCAGGTTCGCCACGTCACTCCGGAAGCGCGAAGGCCGACAGCGACTGTCCGGCGATGATCGTCACGTACTGCGTCCCGTCGACCGCGTACGTCGTCGGCGCGTTGACGATCTGCCCGCCCAGGTTCACCTTCCAGAGCAGCGCGCCGGTGCGGGCGTCCAGCGCCTGGAAATAGCCGGAGCGCGCGCCGGTGAACAGCAGATCCGACGCCGTCGTCAGAATCCCGCTCCGGATGACGTCCGTCATCTCGAACCGCCACCGCTCCGCGCCGGTCAGCGCGTCGAGCGCCAGCACCGCCCCGCTCCCGGCCGCGTCGGTCCAGTCGTTGATCGGCCCCCGCAGCCGGATCGGCGGCGTCGGGGCGTCCGGCGCCGGCTCGACGGTGGTCGGCAGTCCGCCCAGGAAGGTGCGGCCCGGCACGTACTCCTGCGGCTCGGGCTCGAAGATGGAGGCGCGGCCTTCCCAGGCCGGGACGTAGAACAGCCCGGTGCGGGGGCTGTACGACGGCGAGTACCAGCTGGTCGCGCCCTGCACGGCCGGGAACGTCGGCGCGCCCGGCGGCTGCGGCGTGGCGATCGGCCGGCCGCTGTCGTCGAGCCCTTCCGCCCAGTTGACCTTCACGAACGCCCGCCCGCCGAGGAAGCGCCCGGTCGCCCGGTCGAGCACGTAGTAGAACCCGTTCCGGTTCGCCCACAGCATCAGCTGCAGCCGGGTCCCGCCCCGCTCCACGTCGGCCAGGACCGGTATCTGCACCGCGTCGAAGTCGTACGGATCGCCCGGCGTGAACTGGAAATGCCACCGCAGCTCGCCGGTGTCGGCGTCGAGCGCCACCACCGAGCTGGCGTACAGGTTGTCGCCGGGGCGCTGCGCCGGGTTCCAGTCGGGCCCCGGGTTGCCCACTCCCCAGTACGTCAGGCCGAGCGCCGGGTCGTACGATCCGGTCAGCCAGACCGCCCCGCCGCCGTGCCTCCACGCCTCCGGGTCGCAGTAGGTCGCCGGGTCGGGCGGGCACGGCTCCCACGTCTCGTGCCCCGGCTCGCCCGGCCCCGGGATGGTGTGGAACCGCCACGCCTCCTCGCCGGTCGCCGCGTCGAGCGCCACGATGAACCCCCGGACGCCCCGGTCGCCGCCGGACGTGCCGACGAGAATCTTGTCGTTGACCGCCAGCGGCGCCAGCGTGAACGCGTACGACAGCCGCTTGTCCGCCACCTCGACGTCCCAGAGCTCGGCGCCGGTCGCGGCGTCTATCGCCACCACGTGGGCGTCGAGCGTCGCCATGAACACCCGGTCGCCGAGCACCGCCACGCCGCGGTTGTTCGAACCGCAGCAGGCGGCGTGATCGGGCGGGGTCGGGTAGCGGTAGATCCAGTACGCCCGCCCCGTCCGCGCGTCGAGCGCGACGACGTCGTTGGGCCGCTGCGAGACGTACATGACGCCGTCCACCACCAGCGGCGTCGCCTCCCACGACAGCCCGAAGGCGCTCGACTGATAGACCCAGCGCCGCTCCAGGCGCTCGACGTTGGACGGGGCGATCTGCGCGAGCCGGCTGTGCCGGTCGCTGAAGTAGTTGCCGGAGTAGGTCAGCCAGTTCCGGGGCTCGTCGGCCGCCCGGTCCAGGCGCTCGGCGCTCACCTCGACCTGCGCCCGGCCGGGCGCGGCGGTCAGCATCGACAGGACCGCCGCGCCGAGCACGCTGCGCGCCGCCGCCGGCGTCACTCCCGACATGGCTCCTGCAAGGCGCATGATACAGTAGCGCGCACTCCGTCGAACGGAGCCGTCATGACCGGACGCAGGCCTGCGTCGTTCACCGGAGCCTTCCTGTCGATCGCCGCAATCGCCTCGATCGCCGCGGCCGCCGTCCTGGCCGGGTGCGCGGGCGCGCCCGAACCCGCGGAGCCGGAGGCCGAACCCGCGGGCGCCGGAGCCGCGGCGGCGGACGGCGACGCTCCGGCCTTCGTCCTCGATCCGGCCTGGCCGGCGCCGCTGGCCGACGCGGAGGCGCGGTGGCCCGACCTCGGGCGCAACGCCACGTCGGTGGCGGCCGACCCGCGCGACCACGTCTGGATGATGCAGCTTCCGGCCGAGGCGGACCGGGAGGCGGAGGCGGCGGGCGGGCCGAGCGCGCCGCGCGTGTTCGAGTTCGATCCGGCGGGAAACCTTCTGCGCCGGTGGGGCGGCCCCGGCGCGGGCGGCGTCTGGATGCTCGGGCCGGAGCCGGGCCAGCCGTATCCGGGCGGCACGCCCGCCGAGCACGGGATGTTCGTCGACCACGCCAACCACGTCTGGGTCACCGGCAACGGCCACGTCGCCCTGAAGTTCTCTCCCGACGGCGAGCTGCTGCTGCAGATCGGCGAGCCGGGCCGGACGAACGGCAGCAACGACACCGCGCTGCTCGGCAACGCGTGCGAGCTGACCGTCGACCCGGCGACGAACGAGCTGTACGTCGCCGACGGGTACGTCAACCGGCGGGTGATCGTCTTCGACGCGGAGACCGGCGAGTACCGGCGGCACTGGGGGGCGTACGGCGCCCGCCCGGTCGACTTCCGGCTCACGGCCGACGGCCTGTACGCCGACCGGAGCGAGCTGTACGTCCCCGGCGACCCGCCCCAGCGGCAGTTCCTGGCCGTGCACTGCGTCCGGGTCGCCGACGACGGCCTCGTCTACGTCTGCGACCGGCAGCGCAACCGCGTGCAGGTCTTCCGGCGCGACGGGACGTTCGTCGACGAGCTGCCGGTGGCGCCCGACACGCCGGCCGAGCTCGGGTTCCCGGAAGGGGTGGGCGCCGTCAACTTCGGGGCGGCGTCGACCATCGGCTTCTCGGCCGACCCGGCGCAGCGTCACCTCTACGTCGGCGACAACATGAACGCCACGATCTGGATCCACCGGCGGAGCGACCTGGCGCTGATCGGGTCGATCGCCACCGACCCGCAGGCGAACCATTACCTGACCGTCGACTCGGCCGGCGCCCTCTACAACAGCGGCCTGCAGAAGTTCGTCCCCGCCGGCCGGTAGCGGCGCGGAGCTGCGCCGCGGGCGGTCCGGCGCGCGGGCGGCCGGTTTATCGATAGTCGTCGGCGGCGAGCGACGCCCGGATGATCTTCTCGACGTTGCGGTGGACGACGTGGCGGTTGGCGTACGCCGGGTGGGCCCAGTTCACCGTCCGGTCGTGCAGCTTGCGCGGTCCGTAGCCGGCGCTGGTGGTCGCCTCTATCAGCTTCGTCCGGTCGATCTCCACGTAGCCGGCCGGCGTGAACTGCGCGATGATCAGGTCGCCGTCGTCGTTGTTGACGAAGAACCGGTCCTCGTGCCGCACGATGAACGCCGAGCCCCATCGCGCCTGCGGCGTCATCGCGCCGCTCATCCAGAGGCGCTCGCCGGTCCGGGCGTCGAGGCCGCGCAGCTCGCCGTAGCTCCCGACGCCGTACACGTAGTCGCCAATGATGATCGGCGGGGTCATCACCGCGTGCAGGCCGTCGGTCTCGTCCGGCATCTCGATCCGGCTCGACCCCTTCCAGATCATCGAGGCGTCCGGCCGGTCGGAGCTGAGCCGCATCATCAGCGAGCCGTTGTAGAACTGGCTGACCAGCAGATAGGCGCCCGCCCTGGCGGGGGTCACCACGTTCATGCTCGCCCCGACCTCCCACGGCTCCTCCCAGTACGTCGCGCCGGTCGCCGGATCGAGCGACGCGATCCCCGCGACGTGCCAGACGATGAGCTGCCGCACCCCGCCGGCCTCGTAGATGATCGGATGGCTGGAGCTACCCCCGGCCGTCTCCAGCGCGCGCCACAGCTCGCGGCCGGTCCGCTTGTCGAACGACACCACCAGCGCGTCCGGCTCGCCGCCGACCACGGCGATCAGCTGCTCGCCGTCGACCAGCGGGGCGCTCGGCGTCCCCCACGGCGGCAGGCTCGCGTCGTACTCCGCGCGGTAGTTCCGATGCCAGACCACCTCCCCGGTCCCGACGTCGAGACACCAGAGCAGCCCGGTCGCGCCGAGGACGTACACGCGGTCGCCGTCCACCGTCGGCGTCGCCATCGGGCCGGCGGCGTACGACGCCAGCAGCGCCCGGTACGTCGCGCCCCACTCGTACGTCCAGAGCAGCTCGCCGGTCCGCTCGTCGAACGCCAGCACCCGCTCCGCGCCGTCCAGCGTCCTCGACTCGGGGTCCTCCTCCCAGTCGGTCACGAAGACCCGGCCGCCGGCCACCGCCGGCCCCGAGAACCCGCTCCCGATCGGGACCTCCCACGTCAGCTTGAGTCCGGCGTCGGGGAACTCCTCCACGATTCCGGTCTCGTGCCAGACGCCCCGCCGGTCGGGGCCGCGCCACTGCCGCCAGTCGTCCGCCGCCGCCGGCCCCGCCGCCGCGACGCCCGCCGCGAGGAGCGCGGCGCGCAGCCCCGCCCGAACCAGCTTTCCCTTTCTGATCGTCATGCGCTCCTCTCCGCCGCCGCCGCCGCCCGCTACCGCAGGACTGCGCTCCGTTCGGCCATCCCGACCAGCACGTCGGCGTCCTCCCGCAGCAGCAGCCGCCGCGCCGTCAGGTCGTCCGCCGCGCGGCGGACCGCCGCCACGTAGCCCGCATGGTCGCCGTACCGCTCCTCCAGCGACGGCCGCGGGTCGCCGGCGGCGAGGCGCTCCGCGCGCGTCCGGGCGAACGGGAAGAACGATCCGGTCAACGCGCACAGGTCGCGGCCGCGGGGACCGGCCGCGTACAGGTTCCAGCCGGTGTTCGTGCCGAGCGGCGCGGCGACGTCCGGGGTCCGGACGCCGGCCACGTCGTGCCCGTCCCGGTCGGTGGTCGGCACCAGCACCTGGTACGACGCCCCGCGGACAGGCGGCAGCACCGTCCGCCGCCCGCCGCGCGGGCCGAACGTCGGCCCGAACCCGAGCGCGTCGAGGCCGTTCACCACGGCCGGGAACGTGACGCCGGGGATGGCGGGGAACGTCCGGGCCGCCTCCTCCACCGTCGCGAGCGTGCCCCGGCGCACGTCCGGGTAGGCGCTCGGCGGCGGCTCGACGCCGCGGTCGGCCCATGCGTCGAGCGCCACGAGCAGCGCGCGCATGACCGGCGCCGCGCTCCGGTAGGTGTTGCTGACGTACTCGCACGCCCCGCGGCCGGTCGGGACGAACCCCACCCCCGGCCCCCCGCCGTGCGGATGGCTCGCCAGCAGGTACAGGCGGACGTTGTCCGGGATCGGCACGGCGGCGCCGCGGCCGTCGTGGACGTTCAGCGACGCCTTCATCTGCCAGAACTCGTTGCTCGTGTCGACGTGGAAGACGAGCGGGTCGGTGGCGGGCCGCTTCAGGATGCCGTCCCGCACGTTCGTCACCGGGTCGGTCGTCACCGCGTAGGTGAGCGGCGGGTACGACTGCGAGGTGAAGTCCGGCGTCCGGTCCTGGCGCGAGTAGACGTTCGGGTCGGCGAACTCGACGTTGGCGAACAGCCGGTGCGAACCGGGGATGTGGATGCGGACGGCGTCGAAGACGCGCCGGCGCGACTCGTCCTCGTTGAAGCCGAGGTACAGGAAGTCGCGCATGTACATCCCGGTCGACGAGATGCCGAGGCCGTACGCGCGGCGGACGCCGACGGCGTCCCGGCTCTCGGCCAGCGGGTTCGGCGTCCCGGCGTCGTCCGCCGTCCGGTGGCGCAGGAACGAGGCGAAGTCGCGCGTCACGGCGTAGCCGAGCCCCATCACCCACGGGTTCTTCGCCGGATAGATCAGCTCGTACACCTTGTCGTGGTGGAACCCGTCGAACAGGCAGAGGTCGAAGGTCGAGGCGGTCAGCGACCCCTCGCCCGAGGGGCACTTCCCGAACGCCCACCGGTCGGGCGGGACCGGCCGGCGCGGGCCGTCGATGGCGTCGCGGACCGTCAGGGCGGAGCGGGTCGTGTCGGTGTCGGCCGTCTCGTAGCTGAGGAATCGATCGGTCCCCTTGAGCGGCAGCGAGTAGCCGTCGATCCGGCCGTCGCCGGGCGGCGGCCGGCGAGTCGGGTCGGCCGGGTACTCGATCCGGATCCGCGCGACGATCGGGCTGCCGTCCGCCTGCGTCGCCACCGGCAGGCTCGCCCCCAGCCGCGTCGGGGTCGTCTCGACGTCGCCGGCCCAGCCGGCGTCCACGAAGCTGTAGCCGAGCCGGAAGAGGAGCCCGTCGCCCGACTCGGGGTCCGCCCCGTCCGGGAGCGGCGGGAAGGTCTGGAAGCCGAGTTCGATCGGGTTCCCGCGGTTGTTGACGCCGTACAGGAGCTTCCGGTTGCCCCGCGCGAGGTCGACCGGCTTGATGATGAAGAATGGGGCGCTGAACTCCACCAGCCCGCGGGCGTTGCGGGGGGCGCGATCGAGGTTGACGATGACGGCGTTGAGCGGGTCGTCCGGATCGACCTCCAGGTGAACCGTCCCGTCGAGCCGCTCGAACGCCCCCGCGTCGCCGAACGCCTTCCCGCCGGCGTACGGCGCCGTCCGCTCCACGACGATCCGGGTGACGCGCGCCTCGGCCGGCAGGGCCGCCGCCGCCGCGCCGAGAACGACCGCCGCGCCGGCGACTGCTCGTCCGAGCATCCCTCGCCTCCTCACTGCCCGTCCGCGCCGCGCGCGCCCGACAGGATGTTGAACAGTCCGTAGTTCCCTTCGTGGCAGGCGTACTCGTACAGCACGTCGCCCCGCTTCATCCGGAGCATCGCCGTGAACGGCCGGGTGAAGGTGGCCTCGTCGTCGACCGTGTACTCGTACAGGAGCGTGTCGTCGGCGGCGCGCCGGAACCGCTCGGTCAGGCGCAGCGTCGAACCGACGCCGACCGCCCGGTCGATCGACGGGTTGAAGCTCGCGACCTTGTCGGTGAAGTTCGCCGTCTCGACCACCAGCGTGTCGTCCTCCCACCGGCCGCGCGAATCGCCCATCCACTGCGCGATCCCCTCCGGCAGGCGGTCCCGGCCGTCGAGCGGGACGATGCGCGCGTCGTGCACCATCTCGTTCAGGATGACCACATGGTCGGCGGTCTGGAAGATCTGAACGTTCTGATTGTAGCCGCCCGGCAGGATCGGCGGGCCGGAGTTGAACCCGACGAGGCAGCGCTCGGACAGCCCGCGGTCCTCGTAGCTGTCGGCGCCGATGCCGGCCGCGAGCGCGCGCACCGGGCGGACGCCCGGCAGGTCCTCGTCGAGCGACACCACCTGCGTCTCGACGCCCGGCTGCAGCGCCGGCAGCCGGCCGTCGGGCGGGTCGACGATGAGCGCCGTGCGCTGATCGTCCAGCCGCGCCCCCTGGTCGATCCAGAAGTTGTTGTAGGCGCCGACCTCGCCGCCGATCGGCAGCGTCTTCTCCGGCGCGGTCACCGCCGCGGCCGCCGCTTCGACGACGGCCGCCTCCTCTTCGGTCAGCACCGACTTGCCGGCCTGCGCCGCCGGCCGCTCCAGCGGCGTCAGCGTCCGGAAGTCCCAGACCCCCTGCAGGTCGGGCGCGCCGTCCGGCAGGCGGGGCGGCTCGTAGGCGGTCTGTCCGTACGCGGCGGACGGACCGCCGCCGGCCGATGCGAAGAAGGCGAACAACGCGAGCGACGTAGCTGCGGCGGCGGGTCGGCGAACGTGCATCTCATCTCTCCTGACCGGTCTTCTCCCCGGCGACCCGACGATTGTAACGCCATCCGGCGGCCGGCATGCGGACCGTCTGCGTCGAACAGGGCCGGCGGTCACGCCGCCCAGCCGGCCGACAGCGCCTCGGCCTGAGGTGGTCCCGGTTGTCTGGACAACTCGAGGGCTTCATTAAAGTGTATTCCGGTTGCGAATCATGCCCTCGTGTTCTTCGTCTGAGGTTGCCCCGATTCTGCGGACAGGTTGACGCTTTCGGGTTCAGATCATGCCGTGGTTTTCCGTGTGAGTAAATCCACAATGAAGCGCTGTGGAACTGCGGATGCAGCCCGTTGCGGACCGGGCGTCCATAGGCCGGGCAGGTCCACAGCGCCCGGCGCGTCGTTCGCGGCGCCGGCTCACGCCCGCAATGCCCGCCGAGCGCATCACCCGCGCCACCCGCTTGCGGCTCGGTCAGCCGCGGCGCATCACCACGATCCGGTTGGAGTTCGTGCCGCCCCGGTTGTTGACTACGCCCCACGTGTTGGACGTCTTCGTGAAACGCTGCGCGTTGACCACGATGCACGCCGGCTCCCACACGGTCTCCCGCGCGACGCCCGCCACCACCCGCTCGAGCAGCAGCGCCCCTCCCCGGATTTCGCCGACCTCGAAGACGAAGACGCCGCCGGGCGCGGTGATCGCGGCCACGTTGACGAGCACGCTGCGGACGAGATCTTTCCACTCCTCCAGCTTCGACGTCCGGGTGATGGCGATCCGGCCGGGATCGATCCCCGCGAACCAGCACCGCATCCAGTTGTCCCGCCGGTAGTCCACGACGTCCATGAACGGCGGGGAGGTCACCGCCAGCCGCGCCGGAGGGCCGTGGTGCTCGAACGGCGCGGCGACGCTTTGCCGAAAGAACCCCCGGCAACGACCGGTGGGAGGCGCCGTCCGCGCATCCTTCAGCAGCGCGCGCGTCTTGCGCAGGATCAGCGCCGCGACGTCGCGGCGCTCCGGCGCCTGCCCGCGGCGCGCGTTGTTCCTTCGCTGGCGCTCTAGGGACGCCGCCTGGTTCGGCGGCAGCGTGTAGACCGAGAAGAACCCCGGCGAATGCCCGGTCAGCCGGTTCATGGCCACCATCCGGATCCACCGGTCGACGCCGTCCAGCCGTCCGGCCGCCTCCCGTTCCAGCAGCCAGGCGCGCAGCCGGCAGATCTGGTCGAGCGTGCGCGGGTGGAAGAACACGTCGAAACCGTCGGGACGCTCCGCCGGTCCGTCCGGCGCGTCGAGCGCCAGCCGGCCGAGCCGCGCCTCGACGTCGGACAGCGCCGGCGGGTCGAGCCGCGCCTCGACGAGGATGCGGGAGATCGGGTTGACGTCGTTGCCGAGCGCGTCGCGTCCCAGGAGCACCGCTTCGAGCAGCGTCGTGCCGCGTCCCATGAACGGATCGAAGACGACGTCGCCGGGACTCGTCAGACGGGTGATGAAGAAGCGCGGAAGCTGCGGCTTGAAGCAGGCCCGGTACGAGATCTCGTGCAGCGAATGCGCCGCCCGCTGCTTCGACGTCCAGAACTCGTTCGTGAAGACCGGAACGCCGCCGTACGTCTCGACCTGCGTCGCCTTGCCGTAACGCCGCCACCCTGCGAGCTCGCCGGCGAGATCGTCGAGCGTCAGGCGGCCCGCGTCCTCGAAAGCCAACCGGCGCTGCATTCCTGCTACTCGTCCGCCCCCAGCAACCGAAGCGCGCTCCGTCGAGACGCCTTCGTTCCGGCGCCCAGCGCGCCGCGTCTGTACCAGGAGCGCACCGCATCGGAGGAAACCTTCCATACCGGTATTCGAGGAAACACCGTGATGTCGCTGACGACATAGCCGTCTATTTCCCGCAGCTTCTCCATGAAGCCGTTTTCTTCGAAAGCCCGTCCCGACCCCACCATGTAACTGGGACAGAAATGCACACCTCCTTTCGAAATGGAACGAACTTCCCATTTCCGACCGCGTTCGTCAAACAAATCGTAACCTGCGCCCTCGCTCGGTGCGAGCCTCCCATGGAAAATTTCCCGACAGATGCGACGTTCGAGTATGAACGAAACGCGACGCCCGTCGGTGAAGTATTCCGTTGCTTCCTTCGGGGTTATGAACAGCGCCTTCGCTATGCGTTCCAGGTCCCATTCAAGAACACCCACATGCTCAACCATCACGAAACATCCTGCACGGTCTGCGCCCGTCGTTCAAGGCATCGACCTTCCAATCAATCGCGCCGCCGGCTCCATGCGTCACGGATTTTCCTGAACAGTTCCATGCGGCGATCGATTTTTTTGATTTCCTTCGGATAGAATTCAAACATGGCGTCGCACAATTTCAACATCCACTCTTTTCTGGAGTGATGGCGTGAAATACTGATTCTGTTCGAATCCGCAATCTGAATCTGTCCCCAGCCGAGAGCGCCGATCGTGAGGCATTTCCAGTCAATAAACTCAATCGGCGCGAACGTCACATGTTCGACAACGGCTCGGAGATTGTGAATCCGGTAGGTCACCATCAGAATGGTGAAATAATTCTTTTCATTTTCGTAAAATTGCGCCAGCCGTTTGACGGAGATGAGATTCGGCATGTTGAAATTCGTACCCAGACGATGCGTCTTCACGTCCACGGCGTAGTAGCAACCGTCCGCATCTTCAAAAGCCATGTCCTCCATGGCCTTCCTGGCGAATTGCTCCGAATAGTTGACGCACAAGTCGTCGCCGACAATCGACGGGAAATTGCTTGACAGAATTTCCTGAATCGCGTCACCGACGGCCCGCGTGCTGTCTGCCGTGCTGCCTGACAGGAAGCTGTCCTGGTCGTTCAGAAACTTCTTGATCCGATTCTGTATGGCGGCGTAGCGGTCCGTACGGAACAGCAGGCTCATCGCGGTGAGCTCCCGGTGTCGAACAACCGTCGTCGGGAGATCGGCGGTCGATGCGGCGCCGCGCGCTCTCGGCCGGCGAGCGCGTTGCGTTCCCAGAAGACACCCTCCCGATACCCCTGAATCCGGCCATCGAGATCCGCCAAATCGAGGCGTTTCTCGGCAAGGCAACAATACGATTCGTCGATTTCGATCCCGACGTGGGCTCGGTCCAGTTTCCTGGCGACGACGGACGTCGTCCCCGATCCCAGGAAGGGATCGAGGATCACGTCGCCAGGATTCGAGCTGGCGAGCATGAGCTTGGCGATCAGTTTCTCCGGTTTCTGCGTGGGATGGTCGGTGTTCTCCGGCATCGACCAGAACGGAACCGAGATGTCGGTCCAGAGATTGGACGGGTGAGTCAGGCGAAAATCGCCGGCGTCGGTCCGCTCCCAGTCCTTGGGCATTCCGTTCTCAGTGGTGTACGGCGCGATGACCCGCCGTTTCATCTTGACCGCATCGACGTTGAACGTGTACTCGGGTGAAACCGTGAAGAACCAGACGTCCTCGGAACAGTTCTTCCAGTTACGGGCCGCGCCGCGCCCTTTTTCACGCTCCCATGTGATGCGGTTCCGCGCGTGAAAATATCGCTCGCCAACCTGCTGTACGGCGGACGAGCAGCGCCAGTCGCTGCAGACGTAGATTGACGCCGACGGCTTCAGCAGACGACGGATGGGCTTGAGCCAGGAGTCGATCCAGGACGCGTACCTGTCGGTGGTCTGACGCTTGAAGACGTTGCCGTTGAATGACTTGTCGATGTTGTAGGGCGGATCGACGATCAGCAGGTCCACGAAACACGACGGCAGATTCGGGAGTGCGTCGAACAGATCCTGGCAGATGGTTCGACCGACGACCTGAGCCGGAACGGCCGGCGTCGTCAGCCGCAACAACCGCTGCGTCAGCACGGCGCGTTCCGCGCCGTCAATCGTAATCGTGCGGTTTCTCGGCGCGCGACGCGTTTCATGCACGGCACGCTCGTTACCGGCAGGACCCGGCGGCTATCCGCGCGTCTGCTCTTCGTGCCAGCGCGGGTGGTGGTGGCGCGCCCAGCGTTCGGTCACCGTACCGTCGATCATCGCGCGGGCGGTGCCGGGATAGGCGACCGTGCCGAGGTAGACGTGGACGATCAGGAAGAGGCCGGCGCCGAGGCTCGCGGCGTAGTGCAGCAGCCGGGCCGCCGAGAGCAGGGTCCGGGCGGGCGCCAGCGTCTCGGGGAACCAGAGCAGCACCCCGGTCGCCAGGAAGACGACGGCGAGCACGCCCTGCACCCAGAAGAACAGCTTCTGGCCGGCGTTGTACTTGCCCGCCGGCGGCACGTTGGCGGTGTCGCGCGTCGCGTAGTGGCGGATGGCGCCGAGCCAGCGCCGGTCGTCGCCGCTCAGCAGCATCTCGCGGAACCAGATGACGAGCATGGCGCCCATCCCGACGCTGAACACCACGCCGACCCACGGATGGAGGGCGCGCGCCGCCGGGCCGCCGCCGAGCAGAGCGGTCAGCCAGAAGAGCGGCGGGTAGGCGAACGCCAAGCCGGTGGCCAGCAGCAGGACGAACGTCACGCCGACCACCCAGTGCAGCACCCGCTCGAAGAAATTGAACCGCTGGAGCAGACGGTCGGTCATGGCGGCGCGGCGCTCCTCGTGCGGACCGGACTCAGGCGGGCGGCGCCTCGCGGGCCGGACTGTCCGCGCGCCCCTCGCGGTCCTCGTGATCTTCGTGCTCGTCCAGCCGCGCCGGACCGTAGCGGAGGAAGTGGAGCAGCGTGCCCACCATGCCGAAGCCGAACAGCCAGGCGCCGATCCGCTTCAGGAAATTCAGCCCGGTCAGCGGCGCGGGGCTGGCGGTCGGATCCGACGGCAGGCTGTAGTCGGCGAGCCGGTCGCCGTGGGGCACCACGTACATCATGTGGGTGCCGCCGACGCCGGCCGGGTTGTAGACGGCGGCATGCCGGTAGCCGCGGGCCTTCATCGTCTCGACCTTCTTCTCGGCCAGCGCCAGCATGTCGTGCTTGCTGCCCCAGGCGATGGCGTTGGTCGGACAGGTCTTCACGCACGCCGGCTCCAGCCCCGCCTCCACCCGGTCGACGCACATGTTGCACTTCGACACCTTGCGCGTGCCGGCGTCGAAGCGCGGGATGTCGAACGGGCAGCCGGTGACGCAGTACTGGCAGCCGATGCAGTTCTCCTGGTTGAAGTCGACGATCCCGTTCGTGTACTGGACGATCGCCCCCGGCGCGGGACAGGCGAACAGGCAGCCGGGATCCTCGCAGTGGAGGCAGGCGTCCTTCTTGATCAGCCACTGGAGGTTGCCGTCGACCTCGATCTCGTTGAACCGCATCAGCAGCCACGTGTTCGGGGTCAGGTCCTTGTGGCTCTGGTAGCTCCCGAAGTTGGCGGTCGGCTCCACCTTCAGGTCGTTCCACTCCTTGCAGGCGACCTCGCACCCCTTGCAGCCGATGCACTTCGAGACGTCCACCAGCTTGGCGTAGGTCGGCCCGCCCGACCGCAGGGCGTCGAGCGGGATCATCGCGCTCGGACTGGCGGAAACCCGTTTGATCGTCAGCGTATCGGCCATCGTTGCGTCATCCGTCGCGCCTGTGCGTCATGCGCGCTCCACGTTGACCAGGAACGCCTTGAACTCCGGGCAGCGCGTGTTCGCGTCGCCGACGAACGGCGTCAGCAGGTTCGCCATCGACCCGGCGGTGATGCCGACGAACCCCCAGTGGACCGGGATGCCGACCGTCCAGACGGTCTTCCCGTCCACGCGGAGCGGCTTGATCCGTTTCGTCACGATGGCGGTCCCCTGCACTGCGCCCCGTTTCGACCAGACGCGGACCTGGCCGCCGTTCGCGATCCCCTTCTCCGCCGCCAGGCCCTCGGGCAGCTCGACGAAGAAGTCGGGCATCGCCTCCACCAGGTACGGCACGTTGCTCGTCACGAAATGCTCGCGCTCCACCACGCGGTAGACGGTGCAGGCGTACGGGAAGTCGTCCCCTTCGGCGGCCAGCGTCTCGCGGACGCCGTCGTACCACTCTATCGCCGGGTTGACCGGAACCGCCTCGTGCAGCGGGTTGCCGACCGGGCTCTCCACCGGCTCGTAATGCTCCGACAGCGGCCCGTCGGCGAGCTGGGTGGTGAACAGCCGCGCCACCCCCTCCTCGGTCATGATGAACGCGCCGGCGGCGTCGGGCCGCGTCGTCCGGCCGTAGTCCGGCACGTCGCCGATCCACTCGCGGCCGTTCCAGGCGATGCCGGCCCGATTCTCGTCCCAGGGGCGGCCCTCCGCGTCGGCGGACGCCCGGTTGTACAGCACCCGCCGGTTGGCGGGCCAACTGAACGCCCAGTCGTGGTGCATCCCCAGGCCGGTCGGGTCGGCCGTCCCCTTCCGGGCCATCAGGTTCCCGGCCTCGGTGAAGCTGCCGGTGTAGATCCAGTTGCCGGCGGCGGTCGAGCCGTCGTCCTTCAGGTCGCCGAACGACGAGAGCAGCCGGCCGGTCGCCAGGTCGCGGCCGTTGATCTCCTGCGCCAGCTCCACCATGGTCGGCTCGCGCGGGTTGAGGTAGTCCCAGGCGAGATGCCGGATCGGGTCATGGTACGCGCCGCCCTCCGCCTCGTACAGCGCCTTCACGCGCCAGAACAGCTCCGAGAGGATCCAGGTGTCCGGCTGGACGCCGATCGGCGGGTCGACCGCCTTCTCCTTCCACTGCGCCCAGCGCCCGCTGTTGGTGAACGACCCGTCCCGCTCTATCCAGTGGCTGCTCGGCAGGTACAGCACCTCGGTGTCGATCTCCGCCGGGTTCATGCCGGGCGCCTTCCAGAACTCGGCGGTGTCGAGCATGAACGGATCGATCACCACCTTCCACTTCAGCTTCGACATCGCCCGGAGCAGGCGCGGCACGTCCGGCCCGGCCAGGAGCGGGTTGAAGCCGAGGGTGACGAACCCTTCCAGGCGGCCCTGGTGGGCCCGATCCCACATCGACAGCCAGGTGGCGTCGTCGAGCTGCTTCGGGAGGTAGTCGTAGCCGTAGTCGTTGGCGGCCGACGCGTGATCGCCGAACCACGCCTTGAGCTGCGAGACGAGGAACTTCCCGTAGTTGCTCCAGTAGTTCACCGTGTCGGGCGTGAGCGGCTGCGGGGTCGAATCGCGCAGGTGGTCGGCCAGCGACGCCTGCTGCGGCAGCGGGACCTTCAGGTATCCCGGCAGGAGCGCGGCCACGATGGCGTGGTCGGTGGCGCCCTGGACGTTCGCATGCCCGCGCAGGGCGTTGATCCCGCCGCCCGGCCGGCCGATGTTGCCGAGCAGCAGCTGGAGGATCGCCGCGGTCCGGATGATCTGGCTCCCGACCGTGTGCATCGTCCAGCCGACGGCGTACAGGATCGTGCCGACCCGGCCCGCCGTGCCGGTCGAGCAGATGATCTCCGCCATCGCCAGGAACTCTTCCTCCGTGCATCCGGCGATCCGCGCCACCATCTCCGGCGTGTACCGCTCGTAGTGCCGCTTGAGCAGCCGGAAGACGCAGCGCGGATGCTCCAGCGTCGGGTCGCGCCGGACGTACCCGTCGGGGCCGCGCTCGTACTCCCACGACGTCTTGTCGTACCCGCTCGCCGCCTCGTCGAACCCGGAGAACAGTCCGTCCGCGAAGCCGAACGCTTCGCCGACGATGAACGAGGCGTTGGTGTGCGCCGCGACGTAGTCGGCGTGGTGGAGGTCGTGCTCCAGGACGTGGCGGACCAGGCCGCCGAGCACGGCGATGTCCGACCCCGGCCGGATCTGCAGGTGGCGGTCGGCGACCGCCGACGTCCGCGTGAACCGCGGGTCTATCGTCAGCAGCTTCGCGCCGCGCTCGTCACGCGCCTCGACCGCCCACTTGAACCCGCACGGATGGTTCTCGGCCGGGTTCGCCCCCATCACCAGAACGACGTCGGTGTTCCTGATGTCCTTCCAGTGGTTGGTCATCGCCCCCCGGCCGAACGTGGCGGCCAGACTGGCCACCGTGGGGCTGTGTCATATCCGGGCCTGGTGGTCGAAGTACACCAGGCCCATGGCGCGCATCGTCTTGGTGATGAGGTACGCGTCCTCGTTCGAGACGGTGGCGCTCCCGACCCAACCGACGCCCGTGCACCGGTTCACGGTGCGCCCGAGGTCGTCCCGCTCCTCGAACGTCGCGTCCCGCGACGCCTTGAACCGGCGCGCGAACCAGTCCATGGCGTCGTCCCACGAAATCTCTTCCCACTCCGACGCGCCCGGCCGCCGGATCAGCGGCTGATGCCGCAGCCGCGGGCTGACCGCGAGCTGCATCTGCGACGCCCCCTTCGGGCAGAGCGTGCCGCCGTTGATCGGGCTGTCCGGATCGCCCTCGACGTGGATGACGGTGTTGGTGGTGTTCAGGCCGCCGCTGCCGTGCACGTAGGCGATCGTCCCGCACCCGACGGCGCAGTACGGACAGACCGTCTTGTACTCGGTGGCGTTCCGGATCTTGAGCTGCCGGACCGCCGCGTACGCCGGCTTCAGGTCGAAGCCGAGGGCGCTGACGCCCGCCCCGCCGACCAGCGTCGCCTTGATGAAGGTGCGTCGCGAGACAGCCATCGGTAAACGCCCGGCCGGGCCGGGCCGGATCAGGATAGCAGAAAACGGGCCGATCCGCCCCGGCCGGATTCGGTGCTAGGATCGAACGGTCCGCCGCGTTCCCCGGAGGCTCCCGATGACGAACGATCCCGACGTCCTGTCTCCCGTCTCGATCTCCCGCAACGTCCCGCCGCCGGCGTCCGGCTGCGGCCCGGCCGAAGGCGCCGCCCCGCCTCCGAACCTCGATGCGCCGGTGCGGGTCGACGTGGCGATGCCGCGCATCCTGTACGACCGGCTCACCGACCACGACGAAGCGCCGCGCAGCCGGTACGATCAGGCGACCGGGATCGCGGAGTTCGTCGCCGAGCCGGGGATGAGCCACGAATGGCGCGCCTGGCGGCTCGCGGATCTGTTCGGACAGATCGGGCGGTTGCTCGACGGCGCGGGACGCTCCGAGACGTTCCTCGTCGCGGGCGCCGCCCGGCTGCTGAGCGACGACGGGGCGTTCGAACCGGACACCAGCCTGTACATCGGCCGGGAGAAATGGGACGCGGCGATGCGGATAGACGGATGGCTCGATCCGCGGAAGGGCCACCCGGCGCCCGACCTCGTGGTGGAGATTGATCGGAGCGTCCAGTCGAGCCACAAGCTCGCGCCGTACTTCCGGCTCGGCGTGCGCGAGGCGTGGACCTGGAGCCGCCGCGACGGCGTGCGCCTCTGGACCGCCGCCGCAGGCGCCGCCCGCGGCGTCCGGGAGACGGATCGCAGCATCGTGCTGCCCGGCCTGACGCGGGACGACCTCGACCGCCTGGTGACGAGCCGCTCCGCGGCCGAAGTCTCGCGCGAGTCGCGCCGCCTCGCCCGGCTGGCGGCCGACGCGATGCTCGCCGGCGGCGGATCGGCGCCGGCCTCCGCCTGAACCGGAAAGCCGCGGTTCATAGCAGGCGCGTCCGGAGGCGGCGGCGACCGATCAGGGCGGTACAATGCGCCGCATGCCGACGGGCGAGACTGCGGCCGGGGTTCGCGCCGTGCCGGTGCGCCGCGCCGGACGGGTCGAGCAGGACTTCGTCGTCGTCGAGGCGCCGTTGGAGATCCGGCTCGACGGCCGGCCGCTGGTGGTGACGATGCGGACGCCCGGCCACGACGCCGAGCTGGCCGCAGGCTTCCTGTACGCCGAAGGCCTGATCACCGGCAAGGCCGACCTCGCCTCCCTCGAGGCCGTGGCGGGCGACGGACCGGACCGCGGGTCGGCCGGCGGCCGGATCCGGGTGACCGGCTTCGCGGGCGACCGGGTCGAAGCGGTCCTGGCGCACGGCGCGCGCGCGGCCGGCTCCGCCGCCGCTCCGCCCCCCGAGCGGGAGTTCCGGGCCACCGCCGCCTGCGGCGTCTGCGGGAAGGCGTCGCTCGACGAACTGGAGCGCGACCTGCCGCCGGTCGCCCCTATCGCCTGCCGGCCGGAGCTGCTCGAAGCTCTGCCCGGCCGCCTGCGCGAGGCGCAGACCCTGTTCGACGCCACCGGCGGCATCCATGCGGCCGGCATCTTCACTGCGGACGGCGATCTGCTCTGCCTGCGGGAGGACGTCGGCCGCCACAACGCGGTCGACAAGGCGACGGGCCGCTGCCTGCTCCGGGGCGAGGTTCCGCTGGCCGGGCGGATCCTGGTGGTCAGCGGCCGGGCCGGCTTCGAGCTGGTGCAGAAGGCGATCGCGGCGGCCATCCCGGCGATGGTCTCGGTCGGCGCCGCGTCGAGCGTCGCCGTCGAGATGGCCGCCGCCGCCGGGATGACGCTCTACTCGTTCGCCGGCCGCGGCCGCGGCAACCTGCACCTGCCGGAGACGTGAAGCGTCACGCCGGTTCGCGGCGGACGGCTATAATCCGGGCAGTATCGACTCACTGCGATGGACCGCGCCAACCTCGCCGCGCTCGCCTGCCTGACGGCCGTCCTGCTCGCCGCGCACCCGCCGCCGGCGGAGGCGGACGAGCGGTTCGGGGGACGGCTGTCGCGGCTGCCGGTCGATCCGGCCACCGCGTCCGCGGTGCGGGGCTCGGGCAAGGTCGGCGCCGTGCTGGACGGCGACGCGCTGACGATCGTCGCCACGTTCGAGGGGATGAGCTCGCCGGCGACCGCGGCGCACGTGCACCGCGCGCCGGCCGGGCGGCGCGGGCCGATCGCGTTCGGCGTCGACGTCCCGGGCGCCGCGGCGGGCCGGATCGACCAGACGATCCGTCTCACCGACGCGCAGATCGACCACCTGCGGGCGGGCCGCTACTACTTGCAGATCCACACGGAGAACAACGCCGGCGGGGAGCTGCGCGGCTGGCTGCTTCCCCGGTAGCGACGGAACCGGCAGCTACGGAACAGGAGCACGCCGCATGACCCGCCCGGACCGCGCGCTCGCGGCGGTCGTCCCACTCGCCGCGCTGGTCGCCGCGCCGATTCCGGCGTCGGCCGCCGGCCGGCCCGCAGGCGCGCAGACGGACGCGGGCTACTCGGCGGAGCAGGCGGAGACCGGGCGGCTCGTCTACGAGCGCGCCTGCGCCGCGTGCCACCTGACCACGCTGCAAGGCGCGTTCGAAGCGCCCGAGCTGGCGGGGCCGAACTTCCGGAACCGCTGGGGCGGCCGGCCGGCGGGCGAGCTGCTCGACTACGTCCGCGCCACCATGCCCCCGTCGGGCGATCGCCCGAACGAGGCGGGATACGCCGCCGTCGTCGCCTACCTCCTCCAGCGGAACGGGTTCGCGGCGGGACCCGCGCCGCTCGGCGGCGGCGCCGCCGGCCGGCCGCCGACCGCCGCGGATCCGGACCGTCCGAGGCCGGAGCCGGCTGCGACGCCGCCGGCGCTCGACTGGCGCGGCGAAGTCCCGGACTACCGCCCCGTGACCGACGCGATGCTGCGCGACCCGCCGCCGGGCGACTGGCTGATGTTCCGCCGCACCTACGACGGGTGGGGGTACAGCCCGCTCGACGAGATCACGGTCGACAACGTCGGCGGCCTGGAGCTGGCGTGGGTCTGGGCGATGGCGGACGGTGCGAGCCAGCCGACGCCGCTCGCGCACGACGGCGTCCTGTACCTGACGAACCCCGGCAACGTCATCGAGGCGCTCGACGCGGCGACCGGCGACGTCATCTGGCGGTACGCCCGCGCCTTCCCGGACGGCTTCACGGAGGGGGGCTTCAACCAGCTGCGGAACATCGCCCTCTACGAAGACAAGGTGCTGCTGTCGACGAAGGACGCCGCGCTGGTGGCGCTCGACGCCCGGACCGGCGAGGTGGCGTGGGAGCACCGGATAGCCGACCCCGCCCTCGGCTACACCAACGTCAGCGGACCGATAGTGGCCGGCGGCCTCGTGGTCAACGGGATCAACGGCTGCACGCGGTTCGTGGAGGAGAGCTGCTTCATCACGGCGCACGACCCGCAGACCGGCGCGGAGGTCTGGCGGACGCACACCGTCGCGCGTCCGGGCGCGCCGGGCGGCGGCACGTGGGGCGACCTGCCGCTGGCGCTCCGCGGCGGCGGCGACTCGTGGATGCCGGGCAGCTACGACCCCGAGCTCGACCTGCTCTACTGGCCCACTGCGCAGGCCAAGCCGTGGACGCCGGCGAGCCGCGGGCTGACGGTGCACGACGCCGTGCTGTACACGAACGCCACGCTGGCGATCCGGCGCGGCTCCGGCGAGATCGCGTGGTACTTCCAGCACGTGCCCGGCGAAGCGCTCGACCTCGACGAGTCGTTCGAGAAGGTCCTGATCGACCTCGGCGGACGGAAGACGCTGCTCACCATCGGGAAGCACGGTATCCTGTGGAAGCTGGACCGCGAGTCGGGGGAGTTCCTCGGCCACCGGGAGACGATCTTCCAGAACGCGTTCGACCGGATCGACCCCCGGACGGGCGCCGTCACCTACCGGCGGGACATCGCCGAGGCCGGGATCGGCGACTGGGTCGCCGTCTGCCCGAGCACCGCCGGCGGCCACAACTGGCACTCGACGGCGTACAGCCCGGAGGCGCGCGCCCTGGTGATCCCGCTCAGCCAGAGCTGCCTGGAGATCGCCGGCCGGGAGGTGGCGCTCGAACCGGGCTCGGGCGGCGTCGGCGCCGATCGCAAGTGGTTCGAGATGCCCGGCACGAACGGCAGGCTCGGCAAGCTCGCGGCGTACGACGTCGAGACGCTCGACGAGCTCTGGTCGGTGGAGCAGCGCGCGTCGTTCCACACCGCGGCGCTGACGACCGCCGGCGGGCTGGCGTTCGCCGGCGACCTCGACCGCTACTTCCGCGCCTACGACGTCCGGACCGGCCGGGTGGTCTGGGAGCGGCGGCTCGGCACGTCGGTCCAGGGGTTCCCGGTCAGCTTCAGCGCGGGCGGCGCCCAGCACGTCGCCGTCACGACCGGTCTAGGCGGCGGCAGCCCGCGCAGGGTCCCGGAGGTGCTGGCGCCGGAGGTCTGGTATCCTCGCACCGGCAACGCCCTCTACGTGTTCAAGCTGCGGGACGGCGCGTCCCCGTGATCCGCCGCCGGACGGCGGACCTCTGATGGACATCAACGACGTCGGCCTCGAGCCGCCGCTGGGCGAACCGGAGCCGGACGAAGCGTCCGGGCGATCCGGCCGGTCGATCGCCTGGCTCGCCGGCGCCGCCGTCGGCCTCGCCGGTTTCGCGGCGTTCTGGTTCTACGGCCGCGGCGCGGACGAGCCGGAGCCGGCCGCGGAGCCGGCCGCCGCCGTCGCGGCGCCGGAAGCCGCGCCGGACGAACCCGGACCGCCGCCGGCCGTTCCGGCGCCGCCGGAACCGCCGCCTCCGCCGCCCGTCGAGCTGCCCGCCCTGGACGAGAGCGACTCGGTCGTCCGCAATCTGGCCGCCGCGCTGTCCGCCCACCCCGATCTGGCGGCATGGCTGGTCGGCGACCGGATGATCCGCCGCTTCGTCGTCGCGGTCGACAACGTCGCCAACGGCCGCAACCCCGCCGAGCATCTCCCGTTCATGCGGCCCGAGGGGCGGTTCGATGTGATCGGCGAGCCGCCGGACCTGCGGATCGACCCCCGCAGCCACCAGCGGTACGACCTGCACGCCGGGATCGTCGCCTCGCTCGACACGTCCGGCGCGGCGGCGCTGTACGCCCGGCTGGAGCCGCTGATGGACGAGGCGTACGCAGAGCTCGGCTATCCCGACACCCCGTTCAGAACCGCGCTGGAGCGCGCCGTCGTCCACCTCCTCGCAGCGCCGATCGTCGAGGACCCGCCGGTCCTGCCGGGCATGGTGTTCTACGAGCACACCGACCCGCGCCTCCGGTCGCTGACCCCCGCGCAGCAGCAGCTGCTCGGCATGGGACCGGAGAACGTGCGGCGGGTCCGGGCGAAGATGCGGGCGATCGCCGCCGAGATCGGCGTCGCGGCCGGCCGCTGACCAGCCATGGCAGGCAAAAAAGCGGCGCCGCTTGCGCTGTTCGCGGCGTCGCTCGTGCTGGCGGCGTTCGCCGGCGGCGTCTGGGTGGCGCATCACCGGACGTTTCCCTTCCGCGAGATGCATTCCGCCAAGCGGACCCTGTCCATGCTGCTCGACGAACCGGATCGGATGATTCCGTTCCTCCGGGAAATTCCCGGCCCCGACCGTTGGGAACTCACGGCGTTTCCCCGCGACCGTGTGGACGCGCACCGCATCCGGTTCATCGACGGCGCTCCGCTCGCCGACCCGGTTCTGTTTCCCGGCGGGAGGGGAAAGTTCGTCGAGCACTGCCCCGGCCACGCGGGCTGCATCGCAGTCGAGTATGCGGGCCGCGGCGAAGTCCGTCACGCCTGGCCGTACCGCCCCGAGGAGCTCGCGCGGGCGGCTCCGGCGACCCGGCTCTCGTTCGCCGACGACGTTTACGCGTTCGCGCTTTCGCAGTACCCGAACGGCGACCTGCTGGTCGTCTTCGATGCGACAGCGTCCTTGACTGCTGTTGACAACGTCGGCGTCGCGCGTCTCGATCGGGCTGGCCGGCCGGTGTGGTATCGGCGAGACCGCAGTCACCACCGACCGCACCTGATGACCGGCGGCGACGCCCTGGTCCCGGGCATGCGGATCGGCGCCGGGCCGATCACCGTCGCACCCCGCCGCCGACAGGAGTTGTCTTTCTCGCTGAAGTGCCGGCGCCCGCAACTGGACACCGTGCGCGTGATCGACGGCGCCGGGAAGATTCTGGAAGAGATTTCCGTGTTCGACGCAATCCTCGCATCCCCGTATGCGCGTCTCATGAGACACCGTGATCATTGTGATCCGCTCCATCTCAACAGCGTCCACGTACTGGGAGAGGACGCCGGGGAGGAGGAAGATCTGGTCCCGGGCGACCTGGTGGTGTCGCTGCGGAACCTGGACGCGTTCGCCGTGCTGGGTCGCCGGACGCATCGGTTGAAACGACTGGTGCGAGGCAGTTTCGCCTGGCAGCACGCCGTCCTGCACCTCGAAGGCTCGCGGTTCCTGATGCTGGACAATCAAGGAGGGGTCTGGGGCAACGGGAGAGGTTCGTCGCGGCTGCTGATGGTGGACGTGGCGAACGGCGAGGAAACCACGATCTTTCCCAACGACGCGACGCCCGGCGATCTGAGGAGCTTCTTCTACACGTGGATAAGAGGCGACGTTTCTCTGTCTCCCGATCGCCGCCGGGCGATCGCAACGATCTCCGGTTCAGGCAGAGCCTTCGAAGTCCGTATTTCCGACGGAGCATTGCTGACGCTGTTCCACGACGTGCACGTGCACGCCGGCTCGCACCGAAACGCCTGGCGGGGGCAACTCCCGGGCGTAAGCTACAGCGGACCTGCGAACGGCGCGTGAAGCCCCGTTCGACTACTCGGAGCGAACTGAACCTTGACGATCCCGACGTTACGGCCATGCCGGCCGCGATGCTCGCGTGGCTCGTCGATACGTGACCGGCGTAGTGATATCGTGGGGCGGATGCTCCGTGGGAAAGGGCGCGAGCTCCCGGCGCCGGAAGGTGTCGATGCTCCTGAACGCCTTCGGCGTCCAGCCGCTCCCGGACGACGAGCGGTTCCCGGTGCTGGAGGGGTGCTGACGGTCACACGGTCTCGGAAGCCGCGCCGACGACGAGTTGGCATGGAAACTTCGCTCCGTCCGCCCGACAGGCGGCGCGACGCCTCGTCCGGCCGCCGAGCGTCCGCGCCGCCGGGCCGTCTGCGGATTGCTCCGGCGCTCGCCCTCGCCGCCGCGGTCGCGGGACTGCCGGGCGCCCGCGCCTCGTCGGCCCAATCCACGACTCTCGAGCAGGTCGGCCGTCTCGACGCGCCGGCCGCGCTCGTCGAGCTGGCCGGCGACTTCGCCTACGTCGCGGCCGGCGAGACGCTCCGGGTCGTGAACGTCTCCGATCCTGCGCGGCCGGCCGCGCAGGGGAAGTTCGCCGCGCCCGGAACGATATGGGCGGTCCACGCCGCCCCGCCCCACGTCTATCTCACCGCCGGGACCGAGGGGATGTACGTCGTCGACGTCTCGGACCCGCGGGCCCCGGCTCTGGCCGGAACCCACCGGACCGCCGGCCAGGCGCTCGGGGTCACGGCGTCGGGTCCGATCGCGGCGGTCGTCAACCTGATGACCGGGCTGGAGATCGTGGACGTGTCGGACAAGGCCGCGCCGGCGCTCGTCGAGACGCGGGAGACGCCCGGATACCAGTGGGCCGTCGACGGCGCGGGGCCGAACGTGCTGGTCGTCGACCAGCCGTCGGGCGTGCACCTGTTCGACGTGTCGGACCCGCAGTCGCCCGTCGAGCAGGGTGTCTACGTCACCGAGCAGCCCGCCCAGGCCGTCACGGCCGGCGCCGGCGGGCGCGCCTACGTCACCTACGCGGGCGCCGGCCTGGTGGAGATTCTCGACGTGGCGAACCCGGCCGACCCGCGGCGGGCCGGCTCGTACCGGCCGGCCCGATCGAGCGGCCGGTTCCAGCGCGTCGCCGTGGACCGGTTCGACATGGTGGTTCCGGTCGGCGAAGACGGGATCGAGCTGGTCGACGTCTCCGATCCGGCCGCGCCGGTCCGCCTGGCCTCCTGCGACACCCCGGGCGACGCGCAGAGCGCCGCCCTCCGCGGATCGCTGATCGCCGTCGCCGACAGCGACGCGCTCCTGCTCTTCCGCATCCGCTGAGCGCCGACGGCTACGCCTTCGCCTTCACCCCGTATCGCCGCACCGCGCCGGCCAGTTTCGAGAACCAGCCCAGGAGCGTCTTCATCTCCGCATCCGTGAGTTCGGCGGCGTTGAAGGCCAGATTTCTTGGCTCGTACTCGCCCTTGTCACAGAAACGCCATCTCAGCGCCTCCGTCCAGAGCGCATCCAGCTCGGTCGGAGGAACCGCGGACCTTTCCACGAATTTACGACGGACTACGACCCAGGTCAGGTCACGGCGGCGATGTTGTCCGAGTGGCACCCCTTTTTTTCCGTCAATGTCGACGCGCATCGTAAAACCTGCGGAGTCCAATTGATCGAGGGCATCGGCGGCCGCCGGGATCCTTCGAACAGACGAACAAAGAACGATTTCGCCTGCTCGTCGCAACGTTCGAGAAACCCGGCGGCTTCCGTGAGAACGCGTTCTGTCTGAGTCATTCTGCGAGACCGAGCGACTCGTCGTTTTCGTAACTGCGGAGCAACTTCTCCAGGTCGTCGACGTCGAGCCGCGCGGCGAAGGCAGCGTATTCGAGCGCTTGCGCGACGACGTCTCGCGGGGTGCGGCCGCGCTTCAATTCGACGACGACCACGCTCCCGGCGCGGTCCACGCCGAGCAGGTCGATCCGCTTGCCGCGATCGGTGCGGACCTGACGCCCGATGAGCAGTAGCGGATCGTCGTCCTCCAGAATGGCGTGGGGATATGACTCCAGCCAGTCCTCGATGATGGCTTCTCCTTCGTCGAACGCCGACCGCGGATACGGCGTGAGTCCGCCGCCCGACTCGATGCCGAACAACCTCACTCGCAACTCCGTTCGTCAAATCGGCCGCCCACCAGTAGCCGAGACGGGCGTAGTAAAACGCGCCGCTCGCGCCGAACGGGGTGGACACGCTGAAGCGGTTCTCCCTTGTCGCGCGAGACCCGGCCGGTCACGCCGGCCGCGCGCCGACCTTGCGGTACGCGTCGGCGGCGCGCGCCGCCATCGCCTCGGCGGTGTAGTGCTCCCGCACGCCGGCCGCGCCCCGACGCCCCAGTTCCGCGCGCCGGGCGGGGTCGGCGGCCAGATCCGCGAGCGCCGAGGCGAGCGCGTCCACATCGTCCGACGCCACCAGCACGCCGCCGCCGGTCCGCTCGACGAACTCCGTGTAGGAGCCCCGCCTGGGCGCGACCACCGGGGTCCCGCGCGCCATCGCCTCGAGCAGGGGCAGTCCTTTCGGATCGTCGTAGGCGGCCGGAACCGCCAGCACGTCGATCCGGTCGAGAAACGCCAGCTTCCCGGCCCGGTCCAGCTTGCCGTGACAGGTGATCTCGCCTTCCAGGCCCCACTCGCGCGCCTGGTCCAGAATCGAGTCGAGGTAGGGCCGGTACGCCGGCGACAGGTAGCCGCCCACTTCGATGGAGCCGCGCTCGAGCCGGCCCGATTCGCGCAACCGGCGGTACGCCTCGCACAGCAGGTGCAGCCCCTTTTCGGGCGCCACGCGGCCGAAATGGCCGATGGTCAATCCGCCGCCGTCCTCCTCCCGCGTCCGGGGCTCGTACCCGTCCGTGCGGACGCCGAGCGGCACGACGTCGATCTTCGCGCCGGGGATGCCGAGGAAGCGGCTCATCCGGGCGGCGCAGTAGTCGCTGACGGCGAGGAACCGGTCGACGTGCTGCGCGTGCTCCGCGATCAGGGCCAGCGCCCGGTCGCGAGACGGCGCGTCGAGGCGGCTCAGGAAGACGTCCTCGCCCTGCAGCGTGCAGCAGACCGGCGCTCCCAGCGCCTCCTTGAGCGGGCGCGCCAGCGCGATCAGCATCGAGTTCGAGATGTCGACCACGTCCGGCTTCGGCTGCTCCCGGAGCCAGTGGAGCAGCTTCTCGATCTCCTTGGCTTGGCGTCCGTCCCGGCCTTCGAGCACCGACACGGTCATGCCGCCGAGCTTCTCGGGGTCGGTCTGCACGGCCCGGCCGGCCACCGCGCGGATCAGCCACGGCGCCTCCCAGAGGCGGTCGACCAGCCACGGCGTGTGGTGGAAGAGCGACAGGTGCTGCTCGAGAAAGACGCTGACCCCGTTGTAGAACACCCGGCCGGCGCTGACGTTCTCCTCGTCGGTCACCAGCGGCGTGTACAGCGGCAGCAGCAGGACGTCGTGCCCGGCCGCCGTCAGCGCCGCCGCCAGGGCGTTGTCGCGGATGCAGCTTCCGCAGTACATCCCGCCGGCGCCCGCCGTGACGTAGGTGATCCGCATTTCGGACGAACGCCTACTGTACTGCAACTTCGTAGTGATACGATACGCGCATGACGCATTCGACCAGGACCTTCGACTTCGGACTGACCGCGCTTCTGCTTGCCGTTCTCTTCGTCGCCGGAGGCGCCGCGCGCGCCGCCGCGCAGATCCCGGCGCCGGACGACGTGGCCGGCCCGCCCGCCGACGCCGAGACCACCGCATCAGGACTGGCGAGCAAGGTGCTGGAGGCCGGATCGGGGTCCGCCCACCCGACCGCCGCCAGCAACGTGACCGTCCACTACACCGGGTGGACCACCGACGGCCGCATGTTCGACAGCTCCGTGGCGCGCGGCCAGCCGTCGACCTTTCCGCTGAACGGCGTCATCCGGGGGTGGACCGAGGGCGTGCAACTGATGGTCGTCGGCGAGAAGCGGCGCTTCTGGATCCCCGAGGAGCTGGCGTACGGCGGGCGGCGCGACCCGCGCGGCATGCTCGTCTTCGACGTCGAGCTGATCGCCATTCAGTAGGCGGCTGCGGCGCCGGTGATGAAGTCCAGGTAGTGGTCCCGGTCGACGACGCGAAACGCGCTGTCCGGGTACGCCTGCCGCCAGGCGCGGGGCGGGCGGGCGCGGGATCGGGGTGACCACTTCATCTCCGCCCCGTGGAGGCGTCCGCCTCGCTCCTCCACCAGATCGATCTCCTGCCGGTCGTAGGTGCGCCAGAAATAGCTCGCGGGCGGCGTTCCGGTGTACAGATTGTACTTCAGCCGTTCGACCATGACGTAGTTCTCCCAGAGCGCGCCGGCGTCGTCGCGCAGGGTGAGGCGGTTGAAGTTGTCGATCAGCCCGTTCCTGACGCCGTTGTCGTAGAAGTAGTAACGCCGGCTCTTCGCTATCTCCTTGCGCAGGTTGCGGCTGAAGCCGATCCGGCTGTAGACGACGTACGATTTCTCCAGCAGATCGAGATAGCGCTCCACCGTGGCCCGGCTCATGCCGACCCGCGCGCCGAGCTCCGCAAGCGAGACCTGCCCGCCGATCTGGAACGCGAGCGCCTGCAGCAGGCGCAGCAGCTTGTCGGCATGCCGGATCCCTTCAAGCTGCAGGATGTCCTTGAACAGGTAGGATGCGATCAGCTCTTTCAGGCAGATCTCCCGATCACGGCTCGATTCGGTCAGGACGACTTCCGGGTACGACCCGTGGATCAGCCGCATCTCGAGTTGCGCCCGAGTCTCGTGGGCGGTCTCCACGCCCTGCAGCTCCAGTTGCGCGAGGGGCAGCAGCAGCAGCGTCCGCTTGCATCCCGTGAGCGGCTCGCCGGTCTGCCTGGCCAGATCGAACGACGACGAGCCGGTGGCGATGACGCGCAGCCCTTCGACGTGGTCGACGAGCAGCTTCAGGTTCAGGCCGATCCGGCGCACGTGCTGCGCCTCGTCCACGATGAGCGTCCGCTTCCGGCCGACGAACGTCTTCAGCGTGGCCAGCGACTCGCTTTCAAGGTACTCGCGCACCGCGGCGTCCTCGCCCGACACCAGCAGGGCGTCCGGATCGCTCTGCTGCACGTAGCGGCGGATCAGGGTGGTCTTGCCGACCCGCCGGGGACCGTACAGGACCACGACCCGGTTCGGCGCGACCGCCTGCTCGAGTCGTGCGAGTTGCGTCTGCGGGATGTACGATCCGTACATGAAATGACACTTTTAACGTAAAAAATGATGTTTTTCAAGCTTTTATTCAGATAAAAACTTCACAACGACAAACATCCACAAGGGATAGGTTTTACTTTTTTACGTAAAAACGTTAGTCAACTATTTCATGATGAGCAGAAAACGCAGTCTCGGAAGTCGGGCAGCGCCGCGGAGCCGGGCAGGGATGAACGGCCCGGAGGCGGGCCGTTGCGCGCCGGGGTGCGGACGCGCGCTACTGCGTCGAGATCGCGCTGCGGCCGCCGCGCAGCACGTACTTCTGGATCTTCCCGGTCGCCGTCTTCGGCAGCTCGTCGACGAACGCGACCCGGCGGGGCGCCTTGAAGTGGGCCATCCGCTCGCGGGCGAACGCGATCAGCTCCGCCTCGTCGGCCGTCGCGCCGGGCGCGAGCACGACGAAGGCGTGGGGGCTCTCGCCCCACTGCTCGTCCGGCATTCCCACCACGGCGATCTCCCGCACCGCCGGATGGCGCATCAGCGCGCCCTCGACCTCTATCGACGAGATGTTCTCGCCGCCGCTGATGATGACGTCCTTGAACCGGTCGCGGATCTGCGCGTAGCCGTCCGGGTGCACGACGGCGGCGTCGCCGCTGTGGAACCAGCCGCCGCGGAACGCTTCGGCGGTGGCGTCCGGGTCGTCGTAGTACCCCGCCATCACGACGTTGCCGCGCACGACGATCTCGCCCAGCGTCTCGCCGTCGCGGGGCACGTCGCGGCCGTCGTCGTCCACCACCCGCAGCGCGCCCGACGTGATCAGCTCGACCCCCTGGCGCGCCTTGATAGCGGCGCGCGCGTCAGGCGCGAGGCGATCGTGCTCCGGGCGCGGCTCGCACACCGTGATGAACGGCGCCGTCTCGGTCAGGCCGTACACGTGCGTCAGCTCCCAGCCGAACTCGCCCTCCAGCCGCTCGATGGTGGCGGCGGCCGGCGGCGCGCCCGCGGTCATCACCCGCACGCCGCGCGGCGCCGCGCGGCGCACTTCCGCCGGCGCGTTCGCCAGCATGATCAGCACGGTCGGAGCCGCGCACAGCATCGTGACCGACTCGTCCCGGATCAGAGCGAACGCCCGGGCCGGATCGACCTGCCGGAGGCAGACGTGCGCGCCGCCGACCGCGGTCACGATCCAGACGAACGTCCATCCGTTGGCGTGGAACATCGGGAGGGTCCACAGGTACCGGTCCCGGCAGGTCATCGGGTGGTGAAGCAGCGTCCCGACCACGTTCGTCCAGGCGTTCCGGTGGGTGATCATCACCCCCTTCGGCCGCGACGTCGTCCCGCTGGTGTAGTTGATCGTGAGCAGGTCGCTCTCGGCGATCTCCGGCCGCTCGACCGCGTCGGGCGACGCGTCGGCGAGCAGCGCTTCGTACGGGCGCCACCCCTCCTGCGCGCCTTCGAGCGCGACGGCGTGCTCAAGCGCCGGACACGCGCCCCGGATCCGATCGACCGTCTCCAGATGGTCGGCGTGCGCGCAGACCACCTTCGCGCCGCTGTGCTGGAGGATGTACTGGATCTCGGCCGCGTTGAGCCGGTAGTTGATCGGCGTCAGCACGGCGCCGATCTGCGGCACGCCGTAGAACGACTCCAGGTTGGCGGCGGTGTTCGGCGAGACGTACGCCACGCGGTCGCCCCGGGCGACGCCGAGCCGCTGCAGGGCGGCCGACCAGCGGTCGCACCGCTCGAAGAACTGCGCGTAGGTCAGCCGGACGGCGCCGTCGACCACCGCCTCGCGCTCCGGGTACAGGGCGCGGGCGCGGCGCATGAACTCGAGCGGGGTCAGCGGAGTCTCCATCGGCGTGGAAGCGCGCAATATAGCACCCGGCCGTTTCTCCCGTCGAGCGTCCCGGTGATATGGTCAGGGCATGCACGCGACGCACGCACCGAACGCCGCCCTGATCGCCCGGGATCAGGCGCATCTGGTCCATCCGCTCCACGACCCGGCCCTGCACGCGGACGGACGGGTGTGGGTGAAGGGCGAGGGGTCCATGCTGACCGACGCGGACGGCCGGCAGTGCATCGACGGGCTGGCCGGGCTCTGGAACGTCACGGCGGGGCACGGCCGGCGCGAGCTCGCCGAGGCGATGCGCGGCCAGGCCGAGACGCTCGCCTACTGCTCCGGCTACAGCGGCAACTCGAACCCCCGGGCGATCGAGCTGGCCGAACGGCTGGCCGCCCTCTGCTACCCCTCGATCAACCACTTCTTCTTCACCAGCGGCGGCGGCGAGGCGACCGAGAGCAGCATCAAGCTGGCCCGCGCCTACTGGAAGCTCCGGGGGCGTCCCGGCAAGACGAAGGTCGTCTCCCGCATCGACGCGTACCACGGGGTCACGCTGGCGGCGATGAGCGCCACCGGGATGGCGCCCTACTGGTCGATGTTCGAGCCGCGCGTGCCCGGCTTCGTCCACGTCCCGTCGCCCTACCCCTACCGCTACGAGGCGCCGGACGGGGTCAGCCAGGGCGTGGCGGCGGCGAACGAGCTCGAACAGGCGATCCTGCGGGAAGGCCCGGACACCGTCGCGATGTTCATCGCGGAGCCGGTGCAGGGCGCGGGCGGGGTGATCCCGCCGCAGGACGACTACTTCCCGCGGATCCGGGCGATCTGCGACCGGTACGACGTGCTGCTGGTGGCCGACGAGGTGATCACCGGGTTCGGCCGCACCGGCGTCCGCTTCGCGCTCGACCACTGGGGGGTGGAGCCGGACGTCGTCCAGTTCGCGAAGGCGATCACGTCCGGCTACTTCCCGTTCGGCGGGATCGGCGTCAGCGACGCCGTCATGCAGGTCGTCCAGGACGCCGGGCGGCCGTGGATGCACGCGTTCACCTACAGCGCGCATCCGGTCGGCTGCGCGGTGGCGCTCCGGACGCTGCGGATCATCGAGGAGGAGCGGTTTCCGGAACAGGCCGCGGCGAAGGGCCGCCGGCTGCTGGGCGCGCTCGAAGCCGCGCTGGGCGACCATCCGCACGTCGGTGACGTCCGGGGCAAGGGCCTGATGTGCGGGGTGGAGCTGGTGCAGGACCGGACGACGAAACGGCCGTTTCCCGCGGAGGAGGAGGTCGGGCCGCGCGTGCATCGGGAGGCGCTCCGGCGCGGCCTGCTCAGCCGCGTGAAAGGCGACAGCTACCTGCTCGCCCCGCCTGTCGTCATCACGGAAGCGCAGATAGACCGGCTGGCGGCGATCCTGACCGCCTCGATCGAGGCGGTGCTCGGCGGGCGGCCCTCTGTATAATCCGCGCGTGCCGACCGAACCGATGACGCGGGACGCCCTCGCCGCCGAGGAGCGGACGCTCGCCGCGCGGTACGCCGAGTTGCAGCGCCGGGGCCTCCGGCTCGACCTCACGCGCGGCAAGCCGAGTCCGCAGCAGCTTGCGCTGGCCGACGACCTCGACGGCGCGCTCGGCGGCGACTACCTCTCGGACGGCGTCGACGTCCGGAACTACGGTGGGATCGAAGGGCTGCCCTCCGCGCGGCGGCTGGGCGCCGCGCTGCTCGGCGTGCGGGAGGACGAAGTGATCGCCGGCGGGAACGCCAGCCTCACGCTGATGCACCAGTATCTGCTGAACGCCTGGCTGTGGGGACCGCTGGGGCCGGAGACCGCCTGGCGGCGCGAGGGGGAGGCGCTCCGGTTCCTCTGCGTCACGCCGGGGTACGACCGGCACTTCACCATCACCGAGGAGCTCGGGTTCGAGATGGTCAACGTGCGGATGCTCCCCGGCGGCCCGGACATGGACGCGGTCGAGCGGCTGGCGTCGAGCGACCCGCGGATCAAGGGGATCTGGTGCGTCCCGAAATACCAGAACCCGACCGGACACACCTTCTCGGACGACACCGTCCGGCGGATGGCCCGCCTCGGGAAGATCGCCGGACCGAACTTCCGGATCATGTGGGACAACGCCTACGCGGTGCACGACCTCGACGACGACCCGCCGGCGCTCCTCAGCGTCATGGACTGCTGCCGCGCCGAAGGGACCGGGGACAGCGTGGTGATCTTCGGCTCGACGTCGAAGATCACCCGGGCGGGCGGCGGGGTGGCGTTCCTGGCCGCTTCGCCCGCGAACCTCGCGCAGTTCACGCGGCGTCTCGCCGTCCAGACGATCGGCCCGGACAAGCTGAACCAGCTCCGGCACGTCCGCTACCTGCCCGACCTCGACGCGGTCCGCGCGCTCATGCGCCGCCACGCGGCGATCGTGCGCCCCAAGTTCGAGCGGGTGCTCCGGCATCTCGACGAGGGCCTCGACGGAATCGCCGTCTGGACGCGGCCGCGGGGCGGGTACTTCATCTCGGTCGACGTCCCGGCCGGCACGGCCCGCGAGGTCGTCAGGCTGGCGGGCGAAGCCGGAGTCAAGCTGACGCCGGCCGGTTCGACGTTCCCGTACAAGCGCGACCCCGACGACGCGAACGTCCGGCTGGCGCCCACCTATCCGAGCCTCGACGAGATCGAACAGGCGATGCCGGTCTTCGTCACCGCGGTCAGGCTGGCCGACGTCCGCCGGCGGCTGGCGCAGGCGCCGCCGGCCCGGCATGTCTCGTGACGTACGTCGCAACGGCCTTGAAATCCGCTTCGATCGGGATCGCCTCCGGCAGCCCCGGCAGCTCCGCGGGTGAACGGAGGTACGCGACGCACGGCCGCCGGTAGCGGAGCGCCAGCCGGGCTTCGCTCGCCGTCCCCGCCCCGCCCGGGAGCAGGACGACGACCGTCGACGTCAGCACGTTGACGTGGTTGCGCGAGGTCGGCTCGTCGCCCGCCGACCCGAGGGCGTCGAGGTGAGTGCGGATCGGGATCTCGACCCACCGGTTGGGATATCCGGGCGGAGGCGCGCCGCCGCCGCCCGGCGCCGCCGGCACGACGGCGAGCGCGGAGCCGGGCCGGTCCCGAACCTGGACGAACGCCTCGGTGACCGCGCGCATCACGCCGCCGCCGCCGCCGGTCAGCAGATGGTAGCCCTGCCGCGCGATCCATGCTCCGACCCGCCGGGCGCGATCCGGATGCGCGCCGGCGTGCGAACCCATGACGCCGACGATCGGGCGGCGGCCGGCGCGTATACTGTCTTCGGTCATGGCGCGTCGCCCGCTGTTCGTCCCGCTAGCCGCCGCCCTCGCGGCCTGCGGACCCGGCTCCATCACCCCCGGCGGAACCGAGACGGTGGACCTGACCGTCGAGCACCGGTCGGAGTGGCGTACGCTCTGGCTGGAAGGCGAGACGAACCTTCCCGACGGGGCGCACGTCAACTACCGCGTGACTCACGCACTGGCCGCTGACGTCCCGGTCGGCGAATGGCCCGCGGCGAACCTGATCGAGTCGGGCCGGAGCACCGTGCGGGACGGGACGTACTGGGCGAAGATCAGCACGTTCAACTGGCCGGCCGGCGAGGTGCGGGTGGTCGTCCGGTTCCCGCTGCCGCCGCAGCCGCCCGAGGTCGTCGAGCGGTACGGCGCGTTCGGAGAGCATCTGGCCGGCGATGGCGTCAAGGCGCTCCAGGGGATGAAGACGGCCGAAGTGGAGCACGCGTTCACGCACCGCCGGTGACGGCCTCCGCCCCGCCGGGCGGCCGTCACCGGCGCCGCGCCACGCTCCGCGGTCACACCGGCCGGTAGGCGAGCCACCGCCGCGAGTTGTCGACCAGGATCTTCTGGATCGTCGCTTCCGGCACGCCGAAGTACCGCAGCTTCGGCGCGAATTGCACCAGCACGGTCGAGAACCCGTTGCCCCAGTTCGCCTTGATCTGCGTGGTGTTGGCGAAGTCGGACGACAGCAGGACGTGGTCTTCGTAGCCGGCCTCGATCATGTTCAGGATCATGTCGACCTTCTCCCGTTCGGGGATGAACGACGACGCCATCCGGTGCCCCACCGTGTCGAAGCCGACGAAGGCGCCCCGCCGGGCGATCTCCTTGTGCGTCTCCCAGGTCGGATCGTCCGAGCGCTTGATGGTCGACTGGTGCCCGATGCACAGGTGGGCCATGTCGACCCCCTCCGCCTCGTAGATGTCGAGCTGATCGATGGCGCAGGTCGGACAGCTCTCGTGCGGGACGTGCGTGAAGATCGGCAACCCGGTCCGCACGTGCGTCCGGGCGGTCGCCGCGATCACCTTGCGCTCGTCGTCGTGCATCGCCGGAAACGAGCTGCCGACCTCGCCCAGCGCGCCCCAGCGCTCGCGCGCCGCCTGCTCCACCATGCGGGCCGTGATCTCCTCCTGCGGCGCCGCGATGATCTCTTCCGGATACCTCGCCTGCAGGAAGTAGCTGCCCCCCAGCACGATGTGGACGTCGGACCGATCCGCCATCGCCCGGAGGTTCGCGAGCTGCTGCTCGGTCCTGGGCCCGATCGACGAATCGACGATGCAGCTCACGCCGTCGAACGCCGCCATCTGGAGCTCCTCGACCATCAGATCGACCATCTCGTCGTTCGTCGGCGGGGGCGGCTCGGGGGTTCCCGGCGCGCGCGGCTCGGCCGGCGGGCTGGCGAAGTTGAACGCCAGGTGCTCGTGGAACAGCGTCGCCCCGCCCGCCAGCGCGTCCGGCGACAGATCTTCCAGCAAGGTGCGGACGACGGCGCCGTCCGGAAACGTCACCGCCGGCCGGCCGGATGCGGGCGCCGACTCGTCCGCCGTCTCCGGCTCCGGCCCGGAACCCGGCGCGCATCCCGCCGCCAGGCCGAACCCCGCCCCGGCGGCGCCGACGCCGAGCAACCGCATCGCATCCCGCCGGCCGATCGGCGCCGAACGCTCGTCGCGAATCGTCACGAGTCTCCTCCTCTCCGTCAAAGGCCAGCATCATACACGCAAGCTTCACGGCGCGGAAAGCGGGCGTCTCGATGCGGCGCGCGGGCGAGTGCAGTCCCGCCGAAAAACCGTATAATGGCGTGCGGCCATGTCGAATTCAGCTCCCGTCCGCGGGGCCCGCTCACGGGTGCGCAGGAATGCAGCCGTCGTACGCGCGTCCGGCCACTGGAGGATCCGGTTTCCATGACAGGTTTTCTCGGCAAGCTGCGCTTTTACGGCCGGGCGTGGCTCAGCATGAAGACTCGCCGCACGACGCTTGATTACGCACCGGAGTACGTCGCCCTTGAAGTGACCAACGTCTGCAACTTCAAGTGCGTGTTCTGCCCTCAATCGGATCCTTCACACCACCTGAAGGTTCCGAGAACGCTCCTCAGCGAAGACGACTGCCGCGCCTTTCTCGAAAGAATACGCGAAGCAGGCATCCGCACGAACCTGATGCATTGGACGCTCGACGGCGAGCCGTTCATGCACAAGGGCTTTGCGAAGCTGGTGGAGGTCTCGACCGAATTCGGCTTCACCAACACCTATTTCGCGTCAAACGGCATGCTTTGCACGGCGCAGCGCCTCCTCGAGTTTCCGTTGGATCGCGTGCAGCTGAACATCGCGATAGACTTCTGCTCCGACCGGAGCTATTTCGAGGAAGTGCGGGGCACTCCCGGATCATGGGAGCGAGTGCGTGAAAACATATCGTCCATCACCTGCGACGACCGCTTCGCCTCCGTCCGGATCGACGTCACCGACATCAGCTCTTTCTCCATGCGCGAACCCGGCGAGCTGAATCGCCGTTTCGGAGAATTGCAACGGCTGTTCAAGGCGTCGGATCGGCTGCGCTGCCGGCGACGCACCTTCCACAACGCGACCGGCTTCCTGAAGGGACGCAAAAAGGGCGACAGGTATCACGTATGCCCGTACCCATGGACTCATCTGCGGATCGCCTCCAACGGCGACGTCGTTCCCTGCTGCCGGGATCTGCAGCACAAGACCGTGCTGGGAAACCTGAAAGAACGATCGGTGGAGGACATATGGAACGGTCGAGTGATGACCGCATTGCGCGGCGATTTGCTGGACGGACGGCCGGAGCGCGTTGCAGCGTGCCGGGGATGTGATCTGCCCTGGGACGACGACAAGTTCACGCTGAGGAACCTGCATCGGGCTGCGATGGGCCGCATGCAGCTTTTCGCCAGATAGAGTGACCGAATGACATCGGCGGTGAGCGCCGGTCGGCGGCGGCCCGGCTGTTGACCCCCCTCATGTCGCAATTTCTCACCTCCGGCGGCGTGATGCTTGCCGCCGCCGCCGCATCGGCAGCCGCCATTCCGCTGGCCCTGCGCTTCGGCTGGTCCTGGCGGGCGATAGACCGCCCGAACCATCGCAAGCGCCATGAGACGCCCGTACCGCGCACCGGCGGCGTCGCCATCGTGTGCGGCCTGCTGGGCGGCTTTCTTGTGATGGCGGTCCTCGAGCCCTACTTTCCCGGCGACGGCGGCCTGTGGTCCCCCGCCGCGTTCACTGCGGCGACCGCGCTCGTATTCATGGTCGGACTCGCAGACGACATCCGCGGCTGCTCCGTGGGCGTCAAGCTGGCCGTCCAGTTCGCCGCCGCGCTCCTGGTCGTCTCCACCGGAACCGCCGTGCCCGTCGTGCTGCTGCCGACCGGCGGCGCGATCGACTTCGGATTCGCCGGTTACGTCATTGCCGTCATCTGGCTCATCGGCGTCACCAACGCCGTCAATTTCATGGACGGGCTGGACGGTCTCGCGGGCGGCATGGCGGCCATCATCTCCGCCAGCCTGGCGGTGTTCGCGGTATTCGTGGACGCGCCCTTGCTGGCGACCGTCGCCGCAGTCATCTGCGGCGCCTGTCTGGGATTCCTGCCTTTCAATTGGCGTCCGGCGCGGATTTTCCTGGGCGACAGCGGGTCTCTGACGATCGGCTTCGCCCTGGCGACCCTGTCGCTGACCGCTTCCCTCAAGTCAAGCACCGTCCTTGCGATTCTCGTTCCCTTGCTGGCGCTCGGCGTGCCGGCCATAGACGCGGTTCTTGTCATGCTGACGCGCTTCGCCGAACGAGTGCCCGGCCGAACGTTTCTGCAGCGGCTGTTGAGAATGTCCCAGGCCGACCGCCTGCACGTCCATCATCACGGCGTCGACGTCTTTCGCCGTCATGAGTTCGTCGTGTTTCTGGTGTACGCAATCGTCGTCTGCTCCTGCGCCTTCACGCTGCTCGCGGCCATGCGCAGCAATCCGGCTCTGGCCGCCGCCACGGTCGTCGTCGAGAGCGTTGCGATCATCACGATTCGTCTGGCGGGCGTTCGCGCGCGCAGTCTCATCAGCGTGCGGAACGCGTCCACCCGCGCCGATCCATCTCAACCCGCCCATCGCGCGACGATGACGGAATAGGGAATGACGAAATAGGGATTGTCCACACGTGGGCGTCATCCTTGGAATCAACGCATTTCATGCAGGCGCGGCGGCCGCCCTGGTCATCGACGGGAAGCCGGTCGTCGCAATCGCCGAGGAACGGCTCAACAGGGTGAAGCATCACGGCGGCTTCCCTGCTCAATCCATTCAGTGCTGTCTCGACTACGCCGGAGCGGCCTTCTCGGACATCGACGCAGTGGCCATAGGCCGCGACAAGTCGGCCAATCGCCTTCGGAAACTCGCCTACGTCACCCGCAATCCCGGCAAGCTGCTGAATCTCGCCAAGCTGCGAACGGCGCGGGCGGCGCTCGACGACGTCAAGGAGGAAATGGCGGCGCGCTGTGGAGTGAACCCGAACCGGCTCCGCTTCGAGCAGCACGACGTCGAGCACCACGTCGCCCACACGGCCAGCGCTTATTTCATCTCCCCGTGGGAGCGCGCGACCGGGCTGACGGTGGACGGCTCCGGCGACTTCGTCACCTGCATGATGACCGAATGCGTGGGATCCGGCATCAGGCTGAAGCATCGGATCCACGTGCCCCAGTCGCTGGGTTCGCTGTACACGATGGTGTGCGAGTTCATAGGCTACGACCGGTATGGCGATGAAGGCAAGGTCATGGGTCTGGCGCCCCTGGGGGAGGACGTCCATCGCGACGCGTTCGTCGACATGATTGAAGCGACGCCCGCAGGCCTGCGCCTGAACCCGAAGTATTTCGTTCCGTTCGGCTCCAACCAGGGGATCTCGATCGCCGGGGACGGAACGGCGAGGCTTTCGCGGCATTACTCGGACGAGATGGTGAAGCGTTTCGGCTCGCCCCGGTCGCGCGGCGCCGAGATCACGGCGCGCGAGCGGAACCTCGCCCGCGGCTTGCAGACTCGTTTCGAGGACGTCTACATGCACCTGCTGCGCCTCGCCCACCGGAAGGCGCCGAACGATCGCGTCTGTCTTGCGGGCGGTTGCGCGCTCAACAGCGTGGCCAACGGCAAACTGTTTCACGAAACGCCGTTCAGGGAGACCGTCATTCAACCGGCTGCGGGCGACGACGGACTCGCCCTCGGCGCGGCTCTCTTCGTGAGCAATGCGGTCAGGAAGGAGGGAAGACGGTGGGTGATGTCGGACGCATTTCTGGGGCCCGACCATTCCGGTGAGACGATGGAGCGGGTTCTGCGGGAGCGCGGGATCGCCTATCGCAAGCTGAACCGGGGCGAACTTCTGGACGAGACGGCTGGAGAGCTCGAACGCGGACAAGTCGTGGGATGGTTTCAGGGCCGCAGCGAATGGGGTCCCCGCGCGCTCGGGAACCGCTCCATCCTTGCGCATCCCGGCCGGCCTGACATGCGGGAGATCCTCAACGCCCGGGTCAAGCACCGCGAGCCGTTCAGGCCGTTCGCGCCCTCGGTCCTCTCGGAACGGCAGTCCGCGGTGTTCGAGCACGACCACCCGTCCCCGTTCATGCTGCACGTCTACAAGATTCGCCCCCAGTGGCGCGAGCGCCTGTGCGCCGTCAATCACGTCGACGACACGGGCCGTCTCCAGAGCGTGTCACGCGAGGAGAACCCGCTCTACTACGATCTGATCAGAGCGTTCGAAGCGCGAACCGGCATCCCGGTCCTTCTCAACACGAGCTTCAACGAGAACGAACCGATCGTCGAGCATCCGGCCGAAGCGGCCGATTGCTTCCTCCGCACGAAGATGGACGTGCTGGTGCTCGGCGCCTGCTTTTGCCGCAAGCAGCCCGTGGTGTAACAGCCCGTGGTGAAACCCCCGCGGGGCGCCCGGCTGACAAGGCGTGAGGAGGGAGCATATTGGCCATATTCGACCGACGAACAACGCAGTTCAGCCGGGATGCAGCGCCCGTCGAATGCAGCGGGGATTTCGCCACGGGCTGGTGAGGGCGATTGATGAAGCAGATCGTTCAGAACGCGCGCAGCGGCAGGCTTGCCGTCGAGACGGCGCCCGATCCGCAGTCTCAGGCGGGACATCTGCTGGTCCGCACCCGGACCTCGCTGATCTCCGCCGGCACCGAACGTCTGGCGGTCCGGTTCGCCCGGAAAAGCCTGATCGAAAAGGCCCATGCGCGTCCCGATCTGGTCCGCAGGACGATCGGCAAGCTCAAACGGGACGGACTTGCCGAGACTGCGGCGGCGGTCATGGCGCGCCTGGATGAACCGTTGCCGTTCGGCTATTCGGCCGCCGGCGTGGTGGTCGACGTCGGCGCCGGTCTGGGAGGCCGGCGCCGGACGGGGCAGCGCGTGGCGATCGCCGGCGCCGGCTTGGCGAACCACGCCGAGTTGAACACCGTTCCGGAAAACCTGGTGGTTCCCGTTCCCGACGACGTGGCGGACGACGAGGCATGCTACGCCACCGTGTGCGCCATCGCCTTGCACGGCGTGCGCCTGACGCGGCCCGAACTGGGCGCGTGGTGCGCCGTCATCGGCGTCGGGCTGATCGGACAACTCGCCGCGCAGCTTCTCGCCCTGTCCGGGGCGCGGGTGCTCGCGCTCGATTTCGACCGCGGCCGCCTGGAGCTTGCGGAACGTCTCGGCGCCGAGGCGATTTGCGACCTGACGGATGGAGATCCGCGGGCCGCGGCCATGGCGGCGACGGACGGCCTCGGGTGCGACGCCGTCGTCATCGCCGCCGCAACCGAGTCGAGCGCCCCTTTGGAGACGGCTGCGCAGATCGCCCGGGATCGCGCGACAGTGTCGCTCATCGGGAACGTCGGAACCGCGTTCCCCTACCGCGAGTTCGTGCGGAAGGAGTTGACGATCAAGGTCTCCCGGTCTTACGGGCCGGGCCGGTACGATCCGGACTACGAGAAACGCGGGATGAAATACCCGCCGGGCTTCGTGCGCTGGACCGAGACCGAGAACCTGAAGACGGCGCTGGACCTGATGCGGGCCGGCCGTGACCGCCGCCTGAACGTCGGCGCTCTGACGACCCACCGCTTGAGCTTCGATCGCGTGCAGGCCGCCTATTCCATGGTCGCCGACGGGACCGAGCCGCACTTGGGCGTGGTGCTTCGCTATGACGAATCCGGGCCTCGGGAGCATGACGCTCCGCCGCCGCCGCCGGCCCGTCGGTCCTTCGCGAAGCGGGAGCGCTGCGTGCTCGGCGTCGTCGGCGCCGGGCAGTTCGCGCGCGCCATCTTGTTGCCGGCGTTGAAGGCGATGCCGAACTGCGAACTCCACACCGTCGTCGCTGCGCGCGGCGTCTCCGCCGAGCACAGCCGCCGGCGCTTCGGTTTCGCCCGCGCCGCGACTGACGAAGACGCCGTCTTCGACGATCCTGACGTCAATGCAGTCCTGCTGGCGACGCCGCACGACCTGCACGCGCGCCAGACGTCGCGTGCTCTGAACGCCGGCAAGCACGTCTTCGTCGAAAAGCCCCTGGCCCTGACGCGAGAGGAGCTCCGGGAGGCGGCCGCCGCCGCCCGCGCGTCCGGCGCGTTCTTCCAGGTCGGATTCAATCGGCGTTTCGCGCCGCTGAGCCTGATCGCGAAGAAGCGTCTGGCCGGACTGCCCGGGCGCCGGCACATCCTGTTGCGCGTCAACGCCGGACCGCCTCCCGAAGACAGCCGGCTGTGCGACGCGGACGAGGGGCACGGGAGAATTCTCGGCGAAGCCTGCCACTTCATCGACTTCGGCGCCTTTCTGGCGGGCGCTCCTGTCGTCGCCGTCCAGGCCGAGGCGGCCGGCTCGGGCGCCCCGTGCGAGGACGTGACGATCATCTGCGATCTGGCGGACGGCAGCCTCGCCACGGTGTTCTATACGGCGCTGGGCGACACCGCCCGCGGCAAGGAGCTGATCGAAGCGTATGCGGGAGGCGTCGTCGTCGAGATCGAGGACTTCAGGCGCCTGACCACCACCGGAAACGGCCGCGTTCGAAAGAAAAGAATACGCGGCCGGCAGGACAAGGGACATCGCGCCGAACTCCAGGCGTTCGTCGACGCGGTCATCGCCGGCGGCCGCCCGCCGGTGGACGAAGCGCAACTGCTCAACTCCAGCCTCGCGACGCTCGCGGTCGTCGAGTCGCTGGCGAAAGGCGCGCGGGTCGTCCTCGAATCGCCTTGACCGTCCTGCGCACGTGGCGGACCGTTCGCCGCCTGACGCCCGCCCAGATCGTCCATCGTCTGATTTGCCGCGGCCGGTTTCTGTGCATGAGCAAGGCTCCGGTATGCGCCAGGCGCGCCATCGAGCGGGATGCAGCGAGGTTGCCGCCGCTCGATCCGGCGCGGACGAGCCTGGAGCGCATTGCGCAACGCATCCTGCAATGGCAGCAAGCGGTCCACGGACGTCATCTCGACGGCGTGATCGAGGGAAGGTTCACGCTGCTGGGCCGCACGATAGACTTCGGCGGCATCGACGCTGTCGACTGGCGGCGCGACCTGGGCGAAGGAAACAGCGCGCTCTGGCGCATGAACCTCTCGTATTTCGGCTATGCGACGCCGTTGCTGGCGACAGGCCACGCCCAGGCCCTGGACACGGCCTGCCTGTTGGTCCGCTCGCTGGAGCGCCAGAACCCGTTCGCCGCGCCCGGCGTATTTCGAGACGTCTGGAACCCCTACAGCGCATGCCACCGCCTGATCAACCTGCTTGCAGGGCTGCATCTTTTCGCGCGCAACGGCGCAGGACGCGAAGCCGCGCACCGGACGGACGCCCAGGCGTTCCTGCTGCGTCACGTCCGATTCTGCGCGGCCTTCGTACGGCGCAATCTGGAGCGCGATCTGCAATACAACCATCTCCTGAAGAACCACGTCGCCCTGGCCGTGTATGCGTGCGGCGCAGGCGGCCTGCCGCCGGCTTGGCGCTTCCTGAACCGGGCGGCGCCGGCCTCGATCGCGTCGCAGGTTCTGGCGGACGGCGGCCATGCCGAACGGTGTCCCATGTACCACGTCCTCTCGATTCAGGACCTGATGATTCTTGCGGACGCCGGCGTACTCGACCGGGCGGCGGCGCAGATCGTCGACTCCGGGCTCTCACGCATGCGGCGCGCCCTCGCCGTGATGACGCATCCCGATGGCGACGTCGCCCTGTTCAATGATTCCTGGCTCGGTGAAGCGCTTCCCGCGCGCGCCGTGATCGCCGGCGAATTCGACGGCGCCGAACCGGAGGCGCAAGTCCTGGAGCGCACCGGATACGTCCAGCTCAGGTCGGGCCGGGACGCGGCGATCTTCGATTGCGGGGCGTGCGGCCCGGATGACAACCCGGCTCACGCCCACGCGGATTTCCTTGCCGCGGAGCTGTCGATAGGAGGTCGCCGCTTCCTCGTCGATTTCGGCGTGCCAACCTACTCCGCCGGGGCGCTCAGAGATCTGACGCGGTCGGCGAGCGTGCACAACGGCCCGCGCTTTACGGGCGTCGAGCCGATCGAGTTCTGGTTGTCGTTTCGAGCAGGGCGCAGGGGATGCGCCTACCGTCTCTCCGATCTCGACCGCGCGCCGGATACGCCGCTCTGGTGCGCGGGCTGGCAGGACGGCTATTCGATCATCGCCGCCACGGTGGCTCGGTGCCTGGCGCTGTATCCGGGCCGGGGCGTGCTGATCGTGGACATCTGGCGGGGCGGGGCGGGAAGCGAGGCCGCCGTCGACTTCCTGGTGTCCGATCAGTGGGTTCCGGGCGGTGCGAATCGGTTCACCTCCGCCGATGGGAGCTCCGGGCGCGTCGTGCTGCTCGACGCCGTCGCCGGCTCCATCGACGATCCGGCTCCGGCGCAGCACTGGCCGAAATTCGGCGAGCCGCGCCCGGCCCACCGGCTGCGGGTTCATCCCGCCGGCGCCGGCGGCAGGCGCTGGGCGGCGACCTGGATCGGCTGGGGGGAAGGCGCGCCCGACGACGCGGCGGCGGTGCGGGACGCCCTGTTCAATGCCGTCGAAGCGTTCGACGGCAAACAAGGGCGGGCAGCGTAAAACCGGGATTCTCGGCGATCGGCCGGACGCCGCGGCGCCGGCGAACGTGCGCCGCGCGGCGTCACTGCGCGACTTCGAGGCCGACAGCGGCCATCAGGGCCAGAGCGTTGGAGCCGGTCGCGCGGCCGGGCCGCAGGCGGTAATCGAACGTCATCGTCCCGTCGGCGAACCGATCCTCGAAGTGGACGTTGACCGCCGCCGGCGCGAGGCGGTCGGCGAGGCCGGCGAGCGCGAGGTCGTGCGTCGTCACCAGGCCGACGGCCCGCAGCCCGGCGAGATGCCGCAGCACGCCGTGCGCCCCTTCCGCCCGGTCGTGCGAGTTCGTGCCGTGGAACAGCTCGTCGAACAGGAACAGGAGCGGCGCCGGTCCCTGCGCCATCTCCACGAGCCGGCGGACGCGGGTGATCTCGGCGTAGAACCGCGACCGCCCGGCCAGCAGCGAATCCTGCACGCGCAGCGTCGCGCCGATCGTGAGCGGCGCTATCCGCAGCCGGCGCGCCCGGACCGGGGCGCCGGCCAGCGCCAGCACCGCGTTGACGCCGACGGTGCGCAGCAGCGTCGTCTTCCCGGACATGTTCGAACCGCTCACCACCAGAAGCTGCGGCGCGGCGCCCAGCGACACGTCGTTGGCGACCGCCGAGGCGCGCGGCAGGATCGGATGCGCCAGTCCCTCTCCTTCGTACACGGGAGCCTCGGCGGCCTCGGCCAGCTCGGGGAACGGATCGTCCGGATGCGCGAAGCGGCGGCTCGCGAGCGACGCCAGCGCTTCGAGCTCGCCCACGGTCCGGAGCCACCCCTCGACCGCCTGCCCGTGACGCGCCCGCCACGCCTCGACGGCCGCCGCGCACTGCGCTTCCCACAGCAGGACCGCGGCGATCGGCGCGAACACCAGATTGCGCCGCCAGTCGTGCATCCGGACCGGCCGGCCGAGCCGCCGGGCGGCGCGCGCCGGATCACCGGCGCCGGCGTCGATCGCGGCGGCAAGCCGGCGGAGCGGTTCGGCCGCGAACGACTCGCGGCGCACCCGCTCGACGAGCGCCGCCAGGACGTCGAGCTCGCGCGACGGCTCCGATGCTTCGTGCAGCACCCGGCCGGCGGACCGGCGCAGCGCCAGGCCGGCGGCGGCGTTCACGGCGGCGACGCCGAGCGGGACGCCCCCGGGCGCGACTCCCGCCGCCCACGCGGCAGCCGACGCGACGGCCGCGGCCGCCAGCGCGCACGCCGCGGCCCGGAGCCATCCGGCGCCCAGATGCGGAACGGCCGGCGCGGTCGCCCAGCGGACCAGCATGGAGGCGTCGACCGACGCGCGCACGTCCGCGCCGAGCACGTACAGGTCTTCGCGGAACCGCGTCCGCGGCGCGAGGTCCCGCACCGCCGCCTGCCGGCGACGCACCTCGGCGGCGTCCGCGCCGCCCAGAAGCCACCGGGCGAGCGTCTCCTCCCCCGCCGCGGTCCGGGCCGTCGAGAGCAACTGGAACAGCGATCCGCGGCCGAACAGGTCGAGGTCGAGCGCGTACGGATGGTCGGCGTCGCGGAACCGTTCGCCCGTCTCGCCCACCTCGACCCAGCGGTCCTCCACCCGCGCCAGACCGAGCTGGTGCCACAGGACGCGGCGCGCGGCGGTCCGCAGGTCGCGGATCACGCGGTCGTGAACGACGACCAGGACGGCGAACGCCGCGGCCGGCGCGGCCATCCACCACGCGGAGAGCCACCCTTGCCACAACGACGCCCAGGCGAGCACGGCCGCCGCCGCCGCCGCGAGCCGCGCGCGGCTCAGGCGCCGATCGGCTCGCGCGAGCTGCACCGCCCGGACGCCGCGCGCCGACAACTCCCCGCGGTGGTATCGACCAGGATCAGCGGCGGCCGTCATGGGGAACCGGATTATAGGACGCCGCGACCGGCAGGGAGGGATCGCCGGGTCGCCGGTCTATAATGCGGCGGCAAGCTGCCCTGTCTCCCGGAACCGGAAGATGATGATGAGCCCGATGCGCGGAACCCGGCTCGCCGCCGCCGCGCTGCTTCTGCTCGCGCCGGCCGCGGCCCCGGCCGCCGGCGAGTGGCCGCAGTTCCGGGGCCGGGAGGCGGGAGTCGCGCCCGACCACCCCGATCTGCCGGACCGCTGGAGCGCGACCGAGAACGTCGTCTGGACGGTCGACCTCCCCGGCCTGGGGTGGAGCTCGCCGATCGTCTGGGGCGACCACGTGCTCGTGACGACGGCGGTCAGCGCGGGAGAGGAGCCGCAGCCGGTCAAGGGGCTGTACGACCCGGGGGATCGGCACGGCAAGCGGGACGCCGCCGCGGCGCACCGCTGGATGGTGTACGACGTCGACCTCCGGACCGGCGCCGTGCGCTGGACGCGGGAGCTGCGGGCGGCGGTCCCGACGATCAAGCGCCACCTGAAGGCCAGCTTCGCGTCGGAGACGCCGGTCACCGACGGCCGGCGGGTGTACGTCTACTTCGGCAGCATCGGGCTGGTGGCCGCTCTCGACCTGGCGGGCGAGGTGGTCTGGACGCGGGACGTCGGCGCGTTCAACGGCCACCAGGAGTTCGCGCCGGCCGCGTCGCCGGTGCTGCACGACGGCCGGCTGTTCATCGTCAACGACAACACGACCGAATCGTTCCTCGCCGCCTTCGACGCGGCGACGGGCGAGCAGCTCTGGCGGGTGGTCCGGGACGAGACCGAGAACTGGTCGACGCCGCTCGTCTGGGAGAACGACCTGCGCACCGAGATCGTGATCACGGCGCGGCGGAAGGTCCGGTCGTACGATCTCGACGGCCGGGTGCTCTGGGAGCTCCGGGGGATGACCGGCAACGTCGCGCCGACGCCGTTCGCCAGCGGCGGGCTGGCGTATCTGAGCTCCGGCTATCCGGGCGCGTCCGTGCGCCCCGTCTATGCGGTCCGTCCGGGCGGGTCGGGCGACATCTCGCTCGACCCGGACAACCCGGCCGACCACCCGTACGTCGCCTGGTTCCAGCCGCTGCTCGGAACGTACGTGACCTCGGCTCTGGTCTACCGCGGCCTGTACTACACGCTGCTCGACCGCGGCCTGATGCTGGCGCACGACGCGGCGACCGGCCGGCAGGTCTACGGCCGGCGGCGGCTGCGGCCGGGGAGCGGGTTCACGGCGTCGCCCTGGGCGTACAACGGCAAGGTGTTCGTTCTGAGCGAGGACGGCGACGCCTACGTCGTCCGGGCCGGGCCGGAGTTCGAGATACTGGGGACGAACACGCTCGACGAGATGACGCTGGCGACGCCGGCGGTGGCGGGCGGCAACCTGATCGTGCGGACGCAGTCGAAGCTGTACTGCTTCTCGAAGCGGGGCGGCCGGTGACGTGGCGGGCGGCGGCGGCGCGGCGAGCATGCCGGCCCGGCGCCGCGCAGCCCGTGGTGGAATCCCGCGTCGCACCGAGAGCGGCGAGGCGCCCGCCTGACAAGGCGTGAGGAGGGCGCATATTGGGCATACGCAACCGACGAACAACGCCGTCAGGCGGGATGCATCGCTGCTCGAATGCAGCGGGGACTTTCACCACGGGCTGCGCGGCGCTGCTCACGCTGTGCGCGGCGGCCGCGGCCGGAGGCGCTCCCTCCGCGCGGACGCTGACGTTCACCCCAATCGGGTCGATCTCCGGCCCGATCGATCTGGTGCGGGCCGAAGGCGCGTTCGCCTACGTCACCCGCGGCGAGAGGTTGACGGTGTTCGACCTCTCGAACCCGGCGGCGCCGGCCCGGCGCGGGTCGCACGCGTTCCCCGAGAAGATCTGGGGGTTCGAGGTGACCGGCGCGCTGGCGTACGTCGCGGCGGGCCACTCGGGCTTGTGGATACTCGACGTCTCCGACCCGGACGCGCCGGTCGTGCGCGGGTCGGTCAAGACGCCCGGACAGGCCAAGAACGTCGCCGTGTCCGGGGACCGTGCGGTGGTGGCCGACCACATGTCGGGGGTGGACGTGATCGACGTCTCGGACGTCGCCGCCCCGGCCGCCGTCGGGTCGGCGTACACCGACGGCTACGCGCGGGACGTCGCGATGGCCGGGCCGCTGGCGTTCGCCGTGGACCACCCGGCCGGCTTCTACGTGCTCGACGTGACGCGCCCCGATCCGCTCGACCCGGTCGGGTCGCTCCAGTCGGCCTCGGCGCCGCGGCACGTCGAGATTCTGGAGACGGACCCGAACGTCGCGGTGCTGGTGGGCGGCGTGCCGTACGATCCGCTCCGGGCGCTCCGGAGCGACGCGGCGCCGGACGACCCGCGCGGCACGCTCCAGATCTACGACGTCTCCGACCCGGCGGCGCCGGCGCTGGTGACGACGTTCCCGACGCCGGGCGATGCGCAGCGGGCGGAGCTCCGCGGCGCGCTGGCGTACGTCGCCGACGGCCCGGCGGGGCTCTCGGTGGTCGACCTGTCGGCGCCGGCGGCGCCGGCGGTGGTGGGCGGATACGCGACCCGGCGCTCCGCGCGCGACGTGGCGGTGGGCGACGCCGCGGTCCTCGTCCTCGACGGGACGATCCGCCGAGGGTCGCATTCCCAGGAGGACGGCGACGTGATCGTCCTGCGGCGGACGGAAGAGTGACAGCCACGGACTGCTGAGGTGTTGACGATGGCGATCCGAATGGCCCGATTCGGCCTGCGCTTCCTCCTCCTGGCGCCGCTCGTTACGTTTCCCGCCGTCACGGCGGGCTGCGGCGGCGGCGAGCCCGCCGACGGCGCCGCAACGGGCGCCGACGGCGGGGCGATCGTCCCGTTCACGATCGACGTGCCGGACGCGGCGCTCGACGACCTGCGCGTGCGGCTGGCCGAGGCGCGCTTCCCCGACCAGCTCGAAGGCGCGGGCTGGACCTACGGCGCGGAGATCGCCTACCTGCGGGAGTTGACGGCGTACTGGCGCGACGAGTTCGACTGGCGCGAGCAGGAGCGGCGGCTCAACCGGTTCGACCAGTTCAAGACGGAGATCGACGGCGCAGGCGTCCACTTCATCCACCAGCGCGCCGCCGACCCGGCCGCCTTCCCGCTGCTGATCGTCCACGGCTGGCCCGGCTCGTTCGCCGAGTTCCACAAGATCATCGGGCCGCTCACCGACCCTGCGGCGCACGGCGGCGACGCCGCGGACGCGTTCCACGTCGTCGTCCCCTCCATTCCGGGGTACGGCTTCTCGGACAAGCCGCGCGAGCCGGGCTACGACCCGCACCGGATGGCGGAGATCTTCGCAAAGCTGATGGCCCGGCTCGGCTACGCGCGGTACGGCGCGCAGGGGGGCGACTACGGATCGCTGATCAGCCGGATCCTCGGCCGGATCGATCCGGAGCACGTCGCCGGCATCCATCTGAATCTGTGCGGCGCAGGCCCCCCGCCGGGCGTCGAGGACCCGGCCGAGGGCGTTCCGCCCGACGAGCTGGCCCGGATGCGCGAGCGGCAGGCGTTCTGGACCGACGACGAGCGCGGCTACAGCGCCATCCAGAGCAGCAAGCCGCAGACGATCGGGTACGTCCTCAACGACTCGCCGGTCGGCCTGGCCGCCTGGATCGTCGAAAAGTTCCGGGCGTGGAGCGACGTGAACGGTAACGTCGAGAGCAAGTTCACGAAGGACGAGCTGCTGACCAACGTCACCATCTACTGGGTCACCGGAACCCCCACGTCGGCGGCCCGGCTCTATTACGAGCTGCGCCACCCGCCGGCCGGCCGCGCGCCCGCGGGCCGGGTGGAGGTCCCGACCGGCTGCGCGGCGTTTCCGAAGGAGATCTCCTTCGCCCCCCGCCGCTGGCTGGAGGCGGCGTACAACCTGACCCACCACACGATCATGCCGCGCGGCGGCCACTTCGCCGCCCTGGAGGAGCCGGCCCTGCTGGTCGACGACGTCCGCACCTTCTTCCGCACCGTGCGGTGAACGGCGCGCAGCCTCACCCGCCGGCGACGGCCGCCGCGGGCGCGTCGGCCGGGTCGGGCGCGCGCCGCATCCGGAACGGCGCGCTCTCCGCGACGCCGAGCAGCAGCGACGACCACCGGTAGCCGTCGCGCTGCAGATCCCGCACGAGCTGCCGCACCGTCGGGGCGTCGTAGTACTGGACGCCGCGGCCGAGCGCGTAGGTCAGTAGCTTCTCCGCCACCGTCCGGACGAACGCCGTCCCCTTCCCCGTCAGCGCCTCCCGCAGCGCCCGCGGGCTGTCTATCGTCCGGTCCGCCCACTCGATCGTCGCGTCGATCGGCGCGCCGGCGTCCGTCTCCCGCCACCGCCCGATCGCGTCGAAATGTTCGAGCGCGAACCCCAACTGGTCCATATCCGAGTGACAGCTCGCGCAGACCGGGTTGCTCCGGTGCCGCTCCATCCGCTCCCGCAACGACGACGGCGGGCCGCCGCCGTCGTTCTCCTCGAGCGGCGGCACGTTCGGCGGCGGCGGCGGCGGCGGCGCGCCCAGCAGCGTCTCCAGCACCCACTTGCCCCGCAGCACCACCGACGTCCGGTTCGCATACGACGTCACCGTCAGCAGGCTGGCGTGGCCGAGCAGCCCGTGCCGCCGGCCGTCGGTCCACTGCGCCCGGCGGAACCGGCTGCCGTAGACGCCCTCCACGCCGTAGTGGCGGGCCAACTGCTCGTTGATGAAGGTGTAGTCGGCGCGCAGCAGCTCCGGAATCGGTCGGTCTTCGCGGACCTGGCTCTCGAAGAACAGCTCCGTCTCGCGCAGCATCGCCTTGCGCAGCGTGTCGTTGAACCCGGCGAACAGCGCTCCGTCCGGGTCCTGGGCGTTGAGGTTGCGCGCCTGGAGCCACTGGCCGACGAAGTCGTTCATGAACCGGGCGGCCTTCCGGTCGGCCAGCAGGCGGCGCACCTGCCCGGCCAGCACGTCCGGGTCGGCCAGCCGGCCCGCCGCGGCCAGGTCGAGCAGCTCGTCGTCCGGGATGCTGCGCCAGAGGAAGAACGAGAGGCGCGAGGCCAGCTCCAGGTCGGTCAGCCGGTAGACCTCGCCGGGTCGGACGCCGGCCGGCTGGCGCTCGATGCGCAGGAGGAACTGCGGCATCGAGAGGAGCGCTTCGAGCGCCCGCTCTATCCCGGCGTCGAAGTCGCGGTCGGCGCGGCCGGCCCGGTAGAACCGGAGCAGCGGCTCGACGTCGGCGCCGGTGACGGGGCGGCGGTACGCCCGGCGGGCCAGCGCGGACAGGATCTCTCTCGCGCACGGCTCCTCGTCGTCGGCGCCGGCCGGCCGGCAACGGAAGATACGCCGGCGGCTCTCCGTATCGTCCGGCGGGGCGCCGCCGAACGGTCCTGAGACGTGCACCTGGTCGATGCCCGGCCGCCCGTACGCGCCGGCGAACGGCGTCGGGTTCGAGTCGGTGAACGCCACGGTCACCAGCCGCTGGCCGGCCTCGACCGGCACGCGCGCCTCCAGCCCCTTGTCGGCGTTCAGCCGGTATTCGTGCAGCCGCTTCCCCTCGACGTCGTCGTCGGGGATCGGGATCAGAACGCCGGGGTCCGGTCCGGGGAACCGGCCGCCCACGCTCCACCGCTTGACCAGCGCATGGTCGATCCGCAGCTCTATCTCGTGGTCGTCCTCGCCGATGCCGACCACTCCGCTGCCGCCCCCGCCTCCGCCCCCCTTCATCCGGACGGCGAAGACGTACTCGCCGTCGAGCGGGAACAGGTGACGGGCCGCCAGGCCGCCGTGGGCGCCGAACGGCATCTCTTCGCTCATCCGCGCGTCCTGCTGCTCGAAGCCGAGCGCGTACACCTGGCGGATCGGGCGGTTGTCCGGACTGCCGACGGCGGCGCGGCTGATCTTCGTCGCCGCCGCGGTGTAGCGCGCCATCAGCGCCGGCGTCATCGAGAGCACGTCGGCGTTGTTGTCGAACCCGAGGCCGGCCATGTCGCTCGGCAGCAGCTCCGCGCCGTCCACCCGGAGTCCGAGCAGGTCCTCGACGGCGTTGACGTACTCGACGCGGTTCATCCGCCGGGAGGCGACCCGGCCGGGGTTCGGATCGGCGGCGGCCGCGCGGTCGAGCGCCGACTCGAGCGCCGCCGCGAACGCCTCGACGTCCGGGGCGTCGGGCCGCGGCCGGCCGGCCGGCGGCATCTGCCCCGCGCGGAGCTTCCGGACCACTTTCTCCAGGACCTCGGCGTGCGCGCCGGCCTGTCCGAGGTCCACGGCGTCGAGCGCCAGACCGCCCGTCCGCAGGCGTTCGTTGTGGCAGGTGACGCAGTACCGGTCGAGCAGCGCGCGGGACGGGGATTCGGCTTCGGCCGCGCTCCCCGGTGCGGCGCGCGCGGAGGGCTGCTGCGCGGCGCGCGCCGGTTCGAACGGCGGCGACCCGCTCCCGAGCAGGACGAGCGCGATCAGCGCGATCGGTCCGCCGGTCGCGCCGGCGGCGGCGCGTCGCGGGGTCGGCATCGCAGTCAGCCCGTGCTCAGCGGCTCCGCTCCCGCTGCGCGTTCTCGGCGATCACGGCGCGGTCGGCGCGCTCGTGGACCGTGCCGGGGATGCCGAGCCGCGTGTTGGCGCCCAGCCGCCGCAGCAGGCCGGCCGTCTCCGGAAACGCCTGGAACTGGAACGACTGCTTGGCGCCCTCGGCGATCCGGAACGCCGTGCGCCCGCGGAAGTCCCGCGCGTCGATGTCGGCGCCCTGCTCGACCAGATACTCGATCACTTCGTTCAATCCGCGGAACGTCGCGGCATGGAGCGCCGTGAAGTCGGCTTCGTTCCTGGCGTTCACGTCCGCGCCCGCCTCGACGAGCACCCGGACCGCCTCTTCGACCGGCGGCGACCGGCGGCCCCGCGGCGTGTGCGGCTGGTACGACCGGTAGCCGAGGCCGGCCGCCATCATCAACGGCGTCGCGCCGTCGTCGGTCGCCGCGTCGGGATCGGCCCCCGCCTCCAGCAGGGCGCGCAGGACGTCCGGGCCGCTCTCGAAGCGGTACTCGGAGTCGTCGCCGAACAGTCCGCCGCCGTTCGACGAGAACGCGGCCACCCAGAGCGGGGTCGCGCCCCGGACGTCCCCGGTGCCGACCGAGTTCTGCTCGAACGCGCCGCGCCGGGGCCGGGCCAGATAGCCGAGGACGACCGCCGACGTGGTGATGCGGGCGTTCGGGTCGGCGCCGCGGGCCAGCAGCGCCTGCACCAGGGGGAGCCGGCGGCCCGGGTCGAGCCCCAGCCGCCCGCCGCCGCTGACCGACGCGGCGCGCATGCCGCGCTCCCGGTACCAGTCGGCCAGCCAGGTGCTGACGCGGCCCGACGCGGCGTGCAGCGCCGACACCCCGTGGATCTTCCCGTTCGGGTCGGCGCCCTGATCGAGCAGGAACAGGGCGAAGTCGGCATGCCGGCTGACGATGGCGAGCGGCAGCGGATGGGTGGCGTCCGACCCGATCCCGTTCACGTCCGCGCCCGCCGCGATCAGCGCCTTCGCCATCTCGATGTCGCCGTTCTGCGCGGCGAACAGCAGCGGCGTCATCCCCTTGTTCGACGAGACTTCGACGTCGGCGCCGGTCTCGAGCAGGACGTGCGCGACGTCGGGATGGGGCGTCGCCACCGCCCACATCAGCGCCGTCACGCCGGTCTCGGCGGTCGCCGCATCGACGTCGGCGCCCGCCGCGATCAGGCCTCGCACGAGGTCCCGGCTCCCGGTCCGGGCGGCGATCATCAGCGCGGTCAGGCCGCTCTCCTGGGCCGCGTTCGGGTCCGCGCCGGCCTCCAGCAGCGCCCGGGCCGCCTCGACGCTCGCGTTCTCGCTCGCGCGCATGAGCGGCGTCACCCCGTGGTCGTCCGCCGCATTCGGATCCGCGCCGGCGCGCAGCAGCAGCTCGATCGTCGCCAGGTCGTCCCAGTGGGCGGCCCACAGGAGCGCCGTCGCGCCGTCCGCCCGGGCCGTATCGACGTCGACGCCCGCGCGCAGCAGCGCCCGCACCGCGCCGGCGTCCTGCCCGGCCGCGGCGTCGACCAGACGGCGGTCCGCTGCCGCGGCGTGCGCCGCGCCGGCCGTCAGCGCGCACACGACAAGGGCCGGACCGGAAACGGAAATCGGAAGACGGGCGCGCCGCGCAGTGAACGCCATCCGTTCGACTCCTTCGATTCGATTACCCGTCGTCGACGCCGCCCGTCCGGGCCGCCACCTCCGTCAGCGAACCGTAGCACACCTGCGCGCCGCGCCGCGCGAATTTCGGAGCGCTTCGCTCACCGGCCGGCCGCGGCGTCGCCGGCGCGGGCGGCGCTCAGCATGTGGCTCAGGCTGTAGTTCGCCTCGTGGCAGGCGTACTCGAAGATCCGCCAGTAGGCGGGGTCGCGCCTGCCGGTGATCCGCACGGTCCACGGCCTCGTCCACGTGGTCGGATCGTCGAGGGTCGTCTCGACGACCACCGTGTCCTCGTCGATGCGGGTGTAACGCTCGGTCAGATGCAGCGCGTGGCTCGATCGCTTGAAGCTGGTCTTCGCGCCGAAGTTGGTCACCTCGACCACCAGCGTGTCGCCTTCCCACCGCCCGCGGGAGTCGCCCATCCACTGCGGTACGGCCGGCGTCAGAGGGGGGCGGCCGTCGAGCGGGATGACCCGGTGCTCGTGCAGGCGCTCGTAGAGCACCGCCACGTGGTCCGGGTGCTGGACGATCTGGAACCCGTTGTTGTAGACCTGCGGAAACCAGGTGTTCGGCAGGCCGCGGGTGATGCAGCGGTCGGCCAGATCGAAGTCTTCGGGGCCGTCGAACGGTCCCCGCCCCTTGCTGCCGACCCCCTCGAAGCCGACCACGGCGCCCGGATCGACCGCCCGCAGCTTCGCGCCGGGCGTCAGCGGCGGGATCCGGCCGTCGGGCGGGTCGACGATCAGCGAGCTGCGCGGCGAGACCGCCTTGCCCAGTTCGAACCAGTGCTCCGGCCCGTCGCCCACCGGCCCGAACGGCAGGTCGGGCGGCAGGTCGGCCTTCTCGGCCTCGGTCAGAGCCGACCGGTCGGCGAACTCCAGCCGCGCGCGCTGCTCCGCTTCGGTGAGCCGCGCCGCCAGCGCCGCGTCGCCGAGCACCGTCCGGGTCCCGAGCTCCGCGGGACGTTCGAGCGGCACGCCGTACTCCTCGTCGCTCGTCCAGACCCCCTGCAGGTCGGGATCGCCCCACGGCGTCCGCGGCGCGCGCCAGTCGGCGGCGGCCCCGCTGACGGCCGCCGGCGCCTGGGCGAATGCGGGCGAGGCCGCCAGCGCCGCCAGCCCGGCCAGCGCCGCGGCCCCGGCCGCGCGCCTCCCGCCGCGGGCGTTCCGACGACCGCCGACAACCGTCACGGCGACATTCTCCTGCGGCGCCTGCCGTTCCCAACCGCGATCATCCGTTGTAGTATACGGGTGTCAGGAGCGAACGGCATGCAGCTGTCCATCACCTACTGCGTCCGCTGAAAGTACCTGCCGAGGGCCTCCAGTCTGGCGGCCGAAATCAAGGACGCGCTCGGCATCGACGCCGAGCTGATCGCGGGCGACAACGGGATCTTCGACGTCGTCGCCGACGGTCGGACGGTCTTCTCCAAGTACGCCGAGCAGCGGTTCCCCGAATCGGGAGAAGTCGTCAGCGCCCTGCGCGCCGCTACTACATCCCCCACACCGTGACCGGCGCCCCGCCGGCCGCGTCCTCGCGGCGGTACACCTTGTCGTCCCACGACGCGCCTTCGCGGCGATCGAAGACCACCAGGTGTCCTTCCGCCGCTGCGCAGCGGTCCATGTAGGCGCGCGTCTGCCGCAGCCCCTTGCGAACCGTTTCGTCGAGGCTGCCGTGCAGCGCCTTGCACTCGACGACCACCTTCTGCATCCTGGCCGGGTCGCCGGGCGCCGGCCACACGATCAGCAGGTCGGTTCGCATCCGTCCCAGCCCGTATTCCCGCTCGATCCGCCCGCCGCTGTTGACGATCCGCTGCAGAAACGCCTGCAACAGCAATTGTGGGCCGGCCTCCCGGTACTGGAAACGCTCCACCCAGTGCTCGGAATGCTCCCGGAAGAACGTCTGGAACGCCGCCAGCAGATCACTCGTCCGCAGCGCGCCGGACGCGTCGACGTACCATGCCGGATCGTGGCCGATCGACAGCTCCTGCGTGGTCCAGGTGAGGTCGCGCGGAACGACCTCCTGGTAGATCGGGTTGGCGATGCGCACCGGCCGGTCGCGGGCCACCAGGCCCAGGTCGCGCACGTACTGAAGATCGTCGGCCGGAATCGACTCCGCCGCCGCCGCGCCGCTGAGCAGCGGCTCGATGACGCGCCGCACGCGCTCCTCCTGCAGCTTGTCCGTCAGCTGGTCCAGGTGCGTCTCCCGGCGCAGGATCAACCGCTCGCGGGCGGCCTGGACCGCGTCGGCGGTGATCGCCCGGCTGCGGTCCCGCCCCGCCCGGTCGTCGAAGCACGCGTCGTAGGCGAGCGCGTTCACCAGCCACGGCTGGCCTTGCGTCAGATCCAGGATGCAGCGCCGCGCCCCGTCCGTGAACGCCTGACCAGTCTCCGCGGTGTGCTGCGCCAGCAGCGATTCGACCTCTCCCTGCGAGAAGTCGCCCAGACGCAGGGACTTGGCGCGGACGTTGAAGGCGCTGCCGCCGGCGACGATCGCGTTCTCGGCGGACGACCGGATCCGGTAGTCGCGCACGTCGCGCACGCCGCACAGGACCACGCTCTGGGGAAAGCGCCGCGGACGCTGCGCGTAGCCGGCGCGCAGTTGCCGCAGCACCGCCAGCAGCGTGTCGCCCACCAGTGCGTCGATCTCGTCGATCAGGAGCACCAGGGGCCGGGCGGCCGATTCGGCCCAGCGCGACAACGTCTCCCGAAGCGCGTCATGGGGACCGACGCGATCCAGGATGCCGGGCCACGCCTCGTCGGGGAACGTGTCGTCGCGCGCGTCACGCGCCCCGGACGCCGACGCACTGAGGACGGCGCGCAGGGCCGCCGCCACGTCCTCCCGCGCGGACTGCCCTGTCTCGACGTTGACGTACGCGGCGCGGCAGGCGCCCGCGGCGCCGTCGTTCAGCAGATCGCGCAGGGCCAACAGGACGGACGTCTTGCCGGTCTGGCGCGGCGCATGCAGCACGAAGTATCGCTTCCGCCGGATCAGCGTCAGGAGGTCGTCGCGGTTCAGCCGCTCCAGCGGCGGGACGTGGTAGTGGTCCTCGGCGACGATCGGACCGGCGGTGTTGAAAAAGCGCATGACCGTCGTCTTCCTGCCGGACTTCCGACAGTCCTCCGCGGCGGCCGCGGTCGAAGCGCCCCGCGCCTCATTCCGGTAGCGCGAAGGCGATGTACTCGCCGGGGTGGACCCGTCCGCTCACGGCCACGACGATGTACTGCCGGCCGTCCACCCTGTAGGTCATCGGCGAACCGCTCTGGCTGGCCGGCAGGTACACCGCTCCGACCTCCGCGCCGGTCGTCTTGTCGTACGCCCGCAGCATCGCGCCGCGCGGACGGTCGGGCGGGTTCGTCTCCTGCGGGTCGCCGAGCACCACCAGCGTCTTCGTGATCAGCAGGCCGACGTTCGAAGTCGCCCCGCCCTGTCCGGTCTTCGGGATGTCGAGCCCCCGGAGCTTCGGGTGGTTCCGGACGGCGTCGGGCGTCTCGCCGTGGGGGACCTGGAACAGCAGCTCCCCCGCGTTCATGTCGACCGCGGCGAGGATGCCGTACGGCGGCTTGACGATCAGCAGGCCGTCTACGTTGAGTCCCCGGCTGGACGGAATCCCGCCGGCGACGTACCGCGCCGACCCGCGGCGCGCCTCCTCCGCCACCGGCGGCGGGCGCCGGAACTCGCGGCCCCTGACCCCCGAGACGTACCGGACGTCGGAGAACCCTTCCGGCGGCTCGGTCACCGACAGCAGGTTGACCGAGGCGTTGCCGGCGTGCGAGTAGAAGACGCCGGTCTCCGGGTCGAACCCCGCGCCGGGCCAGTTCGTGCCGCCGCCCATGTACCCGATGGCGGCGGTCGCCAGCAGGCCGTCGACGTCGCCGCGGATCGGCGGCGTGTAGAGCGGCCCGGTCTTGTAGCGCCGCATCTTCTCCACCGCCTCGGCCCGCATCTCGGGGGTGAAGTCGATCAGGTCGTCCGGCAGGTTCAGCGTGTTGCGCGCGTAGGCGGGCGGCTTCGTCGGAATCGGCTGGGTCGGCGAGTACCACTCGCCCGGCACGTCGCCCTGCGGCGCGGGACGCTCCTCGATCGGCCAGACCGGCTCGCCCGTCACCCGGTCGAAGACGAACAGGAGCGACTGCTTGGTCGGGACCGCCACCGCCTTGATCGCGCGCCCGTCGACGGTGATGTCGGCCAGGAGCGGCGCCCCCGGCAGATCCATGTTCCAGATCGGGTGGTGGACGATCTGGAAGTGCCACTTCCGCTCCCCGGTCTCCAGGTCGAGGCAGACGATGCTCTCGGCGAACAGGTTCTCGCCCGGCCGGTGGCCGCCGTACAGGTCGGACGTGGGCGTCTCCACCGGCAGGTAGACGAGGCCGAGCTCCTCGTCCGCGGTGATCTGCGTCCAGACCCCGACGTTGCCGTTGTCGGCCCACGACTCGTTCAGCCAGGTGTCGGCGCCGAACTCGCCGGGCCGCGGGATCGTATTGAACGACCAGCGCAGCTCGCCGGTGCGGACGTCGTAGGCGCGGACCACCCCCTTGGAGTTGTTGCGCGTCCGCACCGCCTGCCCCTCGTCGAACGTCGAGCCGACGATGACGAGGTCGCGCGCGACGGTCGGCGTGGCGTGGATGCCGGCCTCGCCGGTCTCCAGGTCGATCTGCGTCCCCGTCCCGTACACCACGCCGACCTTCAGGTCCACGACGCCGCCGGCGCCGAACGACGGGATCGGACGCCCCGTCCGGGCGTCGAGCGCCACGAGCCGGTAGCCGATCGTCATGTACAGGATCCGCTCGTCGCCGCGGCCGTCGGTCCAGTACGCCACGCCGCGGCCCGAAAGCTGCCGGGGGGACGCCTCCGCGCGGCGGCCCTCGTCCATCCGGTGCGTCCAGAGCAGCTCGCCGGTCCTCGCGTCGATCGCGATCACGGCGCGGCGCGCGCCGGCGGTGGTGTAGAGGACGCCGTTCACCATCAGCGGCGTGCCCTCTAGCTTGTATTCGGGCCGGGGACCGAAGTTGTCGGTCCGGAGCCGCCAGGCGACCTCCAGGTCGTTGAAGTTCGACGCGTCGATCTGGTCGAGCGGGGAGTACCGGCTGCCGGCCAGGTCGCCCGCATGGTGCGGCCACTCGCCGGCGGCGGTCGAAGGGCGGCGCGGCTGGGCCGACGCCGTCGCCGCAGCCGTCGCCAGCGCCGCCGCCGCGATCAGGGCGGCGCGCACGGCCGGCGCCGCCGGATGCGCCTGCGCGATTCGCAAGATGGACATGGAGCGGATCATACGCCGTCGCGGGCGTGTCCGGGCGAAGCCGCCGCGATCTCTATAATCGTTCCCTGGGATTGCGGGATGCCGGCGGAGACCGGATTCGGCCGGCTGCAAGGAGGAACGCCATGTACGTACCGAAAACGGTCGTCGTCCTGATCGCGGCGGCCCTGGCGGCGCTGACGGCCGGGACCGCCTGGATGCGCGCCGAGCAGCGGCAGGCGTCCGGAGAGCTGTCCGCGCAGGACTTCCGCGAGATCGAGGGGCTGGTCCAGGGGTATACGCGCGGGATCGACGTCGGGCCGGAGGACGCCTCGTGGGTCTTCGCGCCGGACGCGGTCTTCGAGTACGCCGCCGGCGCCGTCACGGGCGGCGCCGTCAGCGGCGCGGACGCGCTGAAGGCGTTCTACGCCGACCTGCGGAAGACCAACACCACCCGCCACCTGCTGTCGAACCTGGTCATCGAGCCGACCGCCGGCGGGGCGGCCGGTTCGGTCTACATGACCAGCATCGACCGCACGGCCGACGCGCCGGTGGCGGTGACGGCGATCGGGATGTACGAGGACGAGTACGTGCGGACGCCGGCCGGGTGGCGGATCCAGCGGCGCGTCTACACGCAGCTCATGCCGCCCCCCGGCGCGCCGTGAAGCGGGCGGCTACTCGGCGCCCGCGCCGGTCATCAGCCGCAGGTTGCGGGCGTTCCCTTCGTGGCACGCGTACTCGTACAGGATGTGGCCCTCCGGCGCGCGGTTGAAGGCGTCGTACGCGATGGTCCAGGGCTGCGTGAACACCTGCGGGTCGGTGATCGTCGCCTCGTAGCTGATCGTGTCCGCGTCGGCCAGCCGGTAGCGCTCCACCACGTGCAGGTCGGTGCTGTGGAACACGCCGTGCCCGGTGGTGATCGCCGTCGCCGGCGCGCCCTCCGGCGGCGCCCCGTGACCGACCACCCACGTGTTGTCGGTGAAGTTGGTCACGTCGACCACCAGCGTGTCCCCCTCCCAGCGGCCGCGGGAGTCGCCCATCCCCAACCGGATCTCCGGCGCGACGTGGTCGCTCCCGTCGAGCGGAATGTAGCGGGTGTGGTGGTTCCACTCGTAGAGGATGATCACGGCGTCGGGGGTCTGGACGATCTGGTACGAGTTGTAGTTCACCGGGAGGTTGCCGCGCGGGACGGCGGCCGGCAGGCACTTGACGCGCGGGTCGAGCATCTCCAGCTTGTCCTGGTTCGCCATGATCTCGACCCGCTTCTCGACCGCCCAGTCCTGGAGCGGAATACGTCCGTCGGGCGGGTCGACGATCATCGTCCGCGTCATCCGCTTGATGCCGGGCGCGGCCTCGTGATCGGGAAAGAACTGGGCCGTGGGATAGAGGCGCCATTCCTCTTCGGTCAACTGCTGCGCCTCGTCGATCGGGTTCTCCATCGGGGCCGACGTGCCGGCCACCCAGTGTCCCCGGAAGTCCGGATCGCCCCACGGCGTCCGGAGCGGGGCCGACGCATCGTCCTGACCCGCGAGCGGCGCCGCGAGGCATGCGACAACGGCCGCCGACGCCATTGCACTCCGCATCTTCACACCCTCCTGGTCGCTACGTCCGAACAGCTTACCGCACCGCGCCGCGCCCGGCGCAGCGGCCACGGCTAGAACACGGCGATCGGGTTGACCGGCGAGCCGGCGCCGCGCTCCACACGCAGCGGCTCGACGGTCAGCATGAACTCCCACCGGCCGAGCCGCTCGGCGGTCTCGGCCAGCTCGTGCAGCGCAAGGTTGTCGAGCAGGTTCATCCCGAGCGCAACGATCGTGAACGTGTGGATCGGGATGAGGACGCCCGGGATGGCGCCGCCCTCCTGCGGGATGTCGGCGCCGAGCAGCGCGATGTCGCGCTCCTTGAAGAACGGGATGAGCGACGGGTCGTAGCCGGCGGCGCCGAAGTCTTCAGGGGCCGGCTCCCGCCCCGGCCGCTTCGTCCGGAGCAGCAGTGCGTCGCCCGACCCGATCGTGATCCCGGTCCGCGCCTCGAACGCTTCGACGTCGGCCGGCCGGACGCGCGTTTCGGGAAGGTCGAGCAGGACGCCGCGGGTGACGATGCCGCCCTCCGCGGTGTTGACCGACAGCCGGGAGCACCCGCCGTCCTCGGTCACCACCTCCGCGAAGTCGAACCCGTTGTACAGCTTGCCGTTGTGCGACACGTGGCAGAGCGCGTCGAAGTGCGACAGGTTGAGGCCGTGGTACGCGATCTCCTGCCGCTCGAACAGGAAGTCGCCCTGGACGAGGAACCGGTTGGTCAGCGCGCCGTTGGTGTCGACCGGCCGCGACGCCTCGCCCGGCCGCCGCGCGATCGGGTGCGCGAGCGACACCGTCTCGCCGGTCTGCACGAGCGCCCCGGCCTGCCGCGCCTTCTCCGCGGTGATCAGGTTGAGCACGCCCCGCTCGTCGTCGTCGCCCCACCGGCCCCAGTTCGACAGCTCGGTCATCCACCGGTCGAACTGATCCTTCGTGACGTCGCTCATGTGGGCCTGCGCCCCGGCCTCCTGGCGGTCGCCGCCGACCCATACCAGGACGACGGCGAGGACGGCGGCCAATCCATGCATTGGCTTCATCTGCAATCTCCTCCGCCGAACGATAGCATGATCTCGCTGTCAGGGAACGGCGTAGGCCGCCAGGGCGTCGGTGGCGGCCACCGCGACGTACTGCCGGCCGTCGGCTCCCAGGTAGGTGAGCGGGTTGGCGTTGCCCTGCCGTTCGAGCCGGGTTTCCCACAACTCGCGTCCGGTGGCCGCCTCGAACGCGCGGAACCGGTTGTCGTCGGTGGCGGCCACGAACAGGACGCCGCCCGCGGTGACGATGGCGCCGGCCCGGGCGGGCCGGCCGGTCCGCCGCCGGCCCGGCGGCAGCCGATCGGTGACGCCGAGCGTCCGGCGCCACGCGATCGCGCCCGTTGCGGCCTCGACCGCGATCAGCTCGCCCCAGGGCGGCTTCTGACACGGCAGCCGCGGGCCGTCGCCGAGCGACACGTCGAAGCTGGCCGGGCGCGGCGTCGCCTTCGCGTACGGCAGCGGCGCTTCGTAGCCGGCGTCCACCATCCAGCCGAGCGCGCCGACGTTCTGCGTCACGACGAACAGGTGGCCGGAGGCGGGGTCGAACGCCGTTCCGCCCCAGTTCGGCCCGCCGACGCCCCCCGGAAAGTTGAGCGTGGTCCGGACCGGTCCGCGCGCCGGGCGGTGGACCCACGGGGTGAACGGACCGGCGTTGCGGATCTCCCCGAGCGACTCGACCAGCCGCGCGCAGGCCGCCGCGTGCTCCGCGGACGTGTCGGCGGCGGTCACGAGGTCGGCCGGGTCGTAGGCGACGCGGGCGATCGGCGGCGGCTTGACCGGGAACGGCTGCGTCGGATGAGCGGCCTCTCCCGGCACGTCGCTGGCGGGAACCGGACGCTCCTCCACGCCGAAGACCGGCTCGCCGGTCTCGCGGTCGAGTACGTACAGGTAGCCGGACTTGGTGGTGACGCCGAGCGCCGGCGCGGCGCCTCCGTCCCGCTCGACGTCGAACAGCACGGGCGGGGCCGGCGGATCGGCGTCCCAGAGGTCGTGGCGGATCGTCTGGAAGTGCCACCGGTACTCGCCGGTCAGGACGTCGACCGCGACGACCGAGTTGCCGTACAGGTTCGCGCCCTTCCGGTCGCCGCCGTAGGCGCCGGGGACGGGGGAGGCCAGCGGGAGGTACAGCAACCCGCGCGCCTCGTCCACCGTGAAGTAGAACGGCCAGGCGTTCACGCCGAGGCGGCCCCGCCAGCTTTCGCCCTCCCAGGTGTCGTGCCCGACGTCGCCGGGCTGCGCGACCGAGGCGAACTCCCAGAGCTTGGCGCCGGTGCGCGCGTCGTACGCGCGGGCGTTGCCGACCCCCCCGATCTCGCCGCGCGGCGTGTTCGCGCCGACCACGACGACGTTCCGGAAGACGAGCGGCACGGAGTTGTACGGCACGCCCAGATCGACGGCGCCCGAGCGTCCGAAGCTCTCCACCGGGGCGCCGGTCGCCGCGTCGAGCGCGATCAGGCGCCGGCCGGTCGTCAGCAGGATGCGCGGCGGCAGGCCTTCTTCGCCTTCCTCGCCCGGCCAGTAGGCGACGCCGCGCCGGGAGGGCGCGCCATCGGCCGGAACGCGCCGCCACAGCTCCCGGCCGGTGACCGGATCGAGCGCCGCCACGCGATCCGCCGCCGGCAGGTACATGACGCCGTCGACGACGATCGGGGTCGCCTGCGACCGCGGCTCGGGCGGGTCCGTCCCGCCCGTCCCGCCCGAGCCGGACGGCGGGTCGGCCGGGGCGGCGCGCAGCGAGTAGGTCCAGGCCTGCGTCAGGTCCGCGGCGTTGGCGGGCGTGATCTGCGCCAGCGGCGAATGGCCGGTCCCGGCCAGGTCGCCGCGGTACATCGGCCAGTCCGCCCCGTCCACGGGCGGGCCGCCGCATCCGGCGGCCGCCCACGCGGCAAGGCAGGCCAGCAGGCGCGCCAAGGGCGCGACGCCGACCGCCGGCCGCCGGACGCGCGTCACCTGCTGACGTTCCGGCGTCAGCGGCTCCGCCGCGCCGCTTCAGCCGCAGCCTGCTCCGGGGTCAGCACGTTCGACTCCGGATTGTCGCGGGCTCCGGCCAGGATGTTGTACAGCCCGTAGTTCCCTTCGTGGCAGGCGTACTCGTAGAGCGGGTGCTCGCTGCGCCGCATCGGGATCTCGTAGGTCCACGGCCGGGTCCATACGGTCGGGTCGTCGACGGTGACTGCGTACAGGAGCACGTCGGGCGCGGCGCGCGTGAACCGTTCGGTCAGGCGGAGACTCGAGCCGGTCAGCCCGCTCTGGAACGCCGTCTCGCGCAGGAAGCCGGTGGTCTCGACCACCAGCGTGTCGCCTTCCCACCGGCCGCGCGAGTTGCCCGCCCACTGCGGAACGTCGCCGGGGGGACTGCCGTCGAGCGGCACGATCCGGGCGTTGTGGATCATCTCGTTCAGGATCACCACCCGGTCGGGGGTCTGCAGAAGCTGCACGTTCTGGTTGTACCCGCCCGGCGTCATCGGCGGACCGGAGTTGAAGCCGAGGATGCACCGCACCTGCACGCCGCCCGGGCCGAGATCCTCGACGAAACCGCCGGGGGTGGGCGTGTGCCGCCGGAGGCCGCGTCCCGCTTCGGTCCCCGCCGCGTAGCGCGCCGCCGCTTCGGGCGTCTTCTCCGGAATGCGCCCGTCCGGCGGGTCGACCACCAGCGACGTCCGCCGGGTGTCGATCACCGTCGCGCCCGGGTCGAACCAGAACTGGTTGTAGTTGCCGACCGTGTCGAACGGCGTCTCGGTGTCGCGCGCGGCCTGCGCCGCCGCCGTCTCCGCCTCGACCCGCGCCGCCTGCGCTTCGGTCAGGACTGCGGTGTCGCCCAGGTCGGCCGGCCGCTCCATCGGCGTGATTGTGCGGAAGTCCCAGACCCCCTGCACGTCCGGCGCGCCCCAGGGGGTGATCGGCGGCGCCGGGTTCCCGTCTCCCGCCTGCGCGGCGGCGGAGACCGGCGCCGCCAGCAGGCCGGCCACCGCCGCGGCGCCGATCGCGCCCGCGAATCCGCGAGATTGCTGACTCATCCGGGTTCTCCCTTCAGTCGCTTCCCGGTCGAACGCGCCGGCGTCGCGCGCCCGTCCGCCGTACCCCGTCCGTGCTCGTCCGCCGCGGCGCCTACTGTTTCGACGCGGCCATTTCCGCCGCCTTCTCCGCCTCGCGCGCGCCGGCGAGCATGTTGTACAGCCCGTAGTTCCCTTCGTGGCACGCGTACTCGTACATCGGCTGATCGTTCCGCTGCATCGGGATCTGGTAGGTCCAGGACGTCGTCCAGACCGTCGGGTCGTCGATGGTCGCTTCGTACGTCAGCGTCTGCGGCGAGACCCGGGTGAACCGTTCGGTGAGGCGCAGGTTCGCGTCGCTCTTCCCGCGCCGGAACCCGGTCTCCCGGAGGAAGTTCGCCGTCTCCACCACCAGCGTGTCGCCGTCCCACCACCCGCGCGAGTCGCCCGTCCACTGACGGATCCCGGAATCGACGTGCGGGCGGCCGTCCAGCGGAACGATCCGGGCGTTGTGCACCATCTCGTTGAGCAGGACGACGTGATCTTCGGTCTGGAACAACTGGAAGTTCTGGTTGTAGCCGCCGGGGGTCATCGGCGGGCCGGAGTTGAAGCCGACGATGCACCGCACCTGCAGCGCGTCCGGCCCCATGTCCTCGACCCAGCCCCCCGGCGTGACGTCGTGCATCAGCAGCCCGCGCCGGACCCGGTCGAGCTCGGCCTGCCTCCGCGCCGCCGCCGCCGTCAGGGGCGGGATGCGGCCGTTCGGCGGATCGACCACCAGCGACGTCCGCCGGGTCTCGACCGCGGTGTCGCCCGGGTCGAACCAGAACTGGTTGTAGTTGCCGACCACGTCGGCCGGCTCCTGATCGTCGCGGACCGCGAACTCGGCCAGCCGCCGGGCCTCGAACTCGGCGACTTCCTCGGCGGTGAGCACCTCCCGCCCTTCGAGCTCGGCCGGGCGCTCGAACGGCGTCAGGGTGCGGAAGTCCCACACCCCCTGGAGGTCGGGCGCGCCCCAGGCGGTGCGGGGCGGCGCCGGGTTCTCCGACTGGGCCGCCGGGGACGCCGGCATCCAGGCCAAGGCGGCCGCGGCGCCGGCCGCGGCCGCGAGCCGCCGGGCTGTTGCGAGAGATCGGTGGCGCATCGGGACCCTCCCTGCTGATGGCGCTTGCCGCCGGTTACTGCTGCTGACCCGCCGCCCGCTCTTCGGCGCGCGCCCCCGACAGGATGTTCGGGAGCGCGTAGTTCCCTTCGTGGCAGGCGTACTCGAAGACCGCCTGATCGAGCGGCTTCATCGGGACGGAGACGGTCCACGGCCCGGTCCAGACCGTCGGGTTGACCACGGTGATCTCGTAGTCGATCGCGTCCTCGCTCACGCGCGTCAGGCGCTCGACGACGCGCAGATGCTCGTCGCCCCCGAAGACGGTGCCGCCCCGTCCGGTGATCTTGTCGTTGAAGTTCGTGGTTTCGATCACCAGCGTGTCGCCCTCCCAGCGCCCGCGCGAATCGCCCAGCCACTGCCGCAGCGACGGCGGGAGGCGGTCGGCGCCGCCGAGCGGGATGATCCGCGCGTCGTGGATCATCTCGACCAGGATCACCAGGTAGTCCTCGGTCTGCACGATCTGGTAGTTGTGGTTGTAGAACCCGGGCATCATGGCGCCGGGCAGGCCGCGGGTGATGCAGCGGTCGAGCTTGTTGAAGTCGAGCCAGGAGTCGAACTTCGTCGCGATGTACGAGTCGGTGCGCCGGCTCTGCCGGCGCTGTTCCGGCCCGGTCAGGGGCGGCAGCCGGCCGTTCGGCGGATCGATCACCAGCGAGGTCCGCGGGTTGAGGACGCCCCGCTCCATCCAGAACTCGTTGTAGGCGCCGGTCTCGGTCCGGGGGCGGTTGTCCAGGCTCGACCGCTCCGAGACCTCGCCCTGGCGCACGGCCAGCTCCTCGGCCGTCAGAAACGCCTTGTCGGCCAGGTCGGCGGGGCGCTGCAGCGGCGTCATGGTGGCGTTCGTCCAGGCGCCTTGCAGGGACGGCGCGCCCCACGGCGTCCGGGGCGTCGAGGCGTCCTGTCCCGCGGCCGGGACCGATCCGAGCAGCGCCAGCAGGACGACGGCCGACGGCGGGGCCGGAAATCGAAGTCTCATCGAAGAACTCCCTTTCTGATGCCGGATCGTACGGCGGTCAGTCTATCACTTTGCGCGGTCCGGATCGACACGGAGCCATGATAGGATCGCCCTGTGAAACCAGCCCCGCATCAGAAAGGGAAATGCGCATGAGGATCCCGAGCCATCGTCTCGCGGCGGCCGCGGGCGTCGGTCTGGCCCTGGCCCTGACGGCGCCGGCGGCGTCGGCGAACGAGCCGGACTGGTCGCCGGGACCGGCCGCGTGGGCCGGGGACCTGACGCCGATCACGGCGGCCGACTGGAGCTACGACCGCGCGGCGCACCTGCTGGAGCGGGCCGGGTTCGGCGGGACGCCGGACGACGTCCGCAAGCTGGCGGCGATGACGCCGGAGCAGGCGGTGCGGTCGCTGGTCCATTACGACGACGTTCCGAACGACCACCTGCCGCCGTTCGAGCATTCGGGGCTGTGGGACGAGACGCTGACGCACTTCCCGCCGAGCCGCCCGGCCGCGACCGAGATGGCCGAGAAGCGCGGCGAGGGGATGGGGGTCCGGGTCAAGCCCGAGCACGTCAACCGCCACATGCAGCCGATTTCGGACCGGTTCTTCTACTGGCTGCGCGCGACCCGGCTCGAGACGCGGCGCGTGGGGTACTGGTGGGCCGAGCGGATGCTCGACACCCACCGCCCGCTGGAAGAGAAGATGGCGCTGTTCTGGCATGGACATTTCGCGACCGCCGAGAACAAGGTCCGCGACTACCGGAAGATGCTCCTGCAGATCGACACGTTCGAGCGCCACGCCACCGGCGACTTCGGCGAGCTGCTGGTGGCGGTCGCCCAGGACCCGGCGATGCTCTACTACCTCGACGCGGGGGTGAACGTGAAGGGGGCGGCCAACGAGAACTTCGCCCGCGAGGTGATGGAGCTGTTCACGATGGGCGTCGGCAACTACTCCGAGATGGACGTGCGCGAGGCCGCCCGCGCGTTCACCGGCTGGAACTTCGAGAACCTCGACTTCGTGATCCACCCGGCGCTGCACGACGACGGGCCGAAGACCTTCCTGGGCCGCACCGGCGACTTCGACGGCGTCGACGTGCTCCGCATCATCCTCGATCAGCCGGTGACCGCGGAGTACATCGCCTCGAAGATCTACCGGTTCTTCGTCCGTGAGGACCTCTCGCCGGCGCTGAAGGCGGAGCTCGGCGCGATCTTCCGCGGCGACGGCTACGCGCTCCGGCCGCTGCTGACCGCCGTCTTCCTCTCGCGCGACTTCTACAGCGCCTCCACCTACGGCGCCCACGTCAAGGGGCCGGTGGAGCACGTGATCACGATGCTGAAGCATCTCGGCGCCGAGGACGTGCCCGGCGTGCCCGACTTCAACCAGACCACCATCGCGCTCGGGCAGCACCTGCTCAACCCGCCGTCGGTGGCCGGGTGGGCGCAGGGGAAGTCGTGGATCACGCCGGCGCTGATCCAGGAGCGGGGCAACGTCGCCTTCGACTACCTGTTCCCGAACGTCACCGGCTTCCGCGACCCGAACAACCTGTACAGCACGTCGCAGGAGGTGGGCGACCGGCTGCGCCGCGGCTACGACTACCTGTCGGCCACGGCCCTCGACGACCCGGGCATGATGTCGATGTTCGACATGGCCGCCAAGGAGCGGGACGAGCTGTTCAACACGCGGGTCTCAACCTACCTCGGCTACGAGCGGGCGATGCGGAAGCTGATCCCGACGCCGCGGGGCGCGGCGCGGATCGACCTGACGCGGATGATCCTGGACTCGGGCTCGGCCACCGCCGGCGAGGCGGTCGACTACCTGCTGGGGCGCTTCCTGCGGGTGCCCGTCTCGGCGGAGACGCGGGACGCGCTGGCGGAGTTCCTGGAAGGCGAGCTCGGGACGACGGAGATCGCCCGCGCCGAGACGTACATGGAGGATCCGCTGCGCATGGTGAGCCACCTCATCATGAGCACGCCGGAGTACCAGATCAACTGAACCCGGCTCGACCGGCCCAGGCCGAAGGCGGCCCGAAAGGTGACGGAACGATGACCACCAGAAGCAGCAAGCTGTGCGACGAGTCCGGCGTCTCCCGGCGCCAAGCCCTCCGGATCGGCGCGCGCGGCGTCGCCCTCGGTCTGCTCGGCGGCGGGATCAGCCCGCTCCCGCCGCTGTTCGGCGCGACGTCGAAGGCGGTGGCCGCCACGCCCGGCAAGATCCTCGTGGTGTTCGAATGGTTCGGCGGCTACGACGGGCTGAGCACCTTCGTCCCGTACGGCGACGACGCGCTCTACCGCCAGCGCCCGACGATCGGCGTCCGCGAGAAGGACGTCATCAAGGTGGACGAGCATTTCGGCTTCCAGAAGTCGATGCTCGGCATGCACCGGATGTGGGAAGAAGGGAAGATGGCGGTGATCCACGGGGCGGGCTACGATCAGCCGTCGTTCTCCCACTTCACCTCGGCCTCGTACTGGCACACCGGCGCGCCGAACAGCGGCGAGGAGTATGGCTGGTACGGCCGCACGGCCGACGCGCTCGACCCGGGCGGCACGCCGAACTACCTCGTCAACATCTCGCCCACGCAGACGCTCGCGGTGCGGGCCCGCGAGCACGTCCCGGTGGTGTTCGACGACCCGGGCGCGTTCACGCGGTCGGTGTTCCATCCGGAGCGGCCGTACGTCGAGAGCCTCGACCGGGGGCAGGTCGCCCGCAGCGACGTGCATCGGTTCATGCTCGACGTCAACCGCAGCGCCCGCGACGCCTCGGCGCTGGTGACCCAGGCGTGGAGGAACTACAGCGCGGCGCGCGCCTCCAACCTGCGGCTGCTCGACCTCGACAAGGTGGTGGCGCTGATCGAGAACGACTTCCCGGCCCGGCTGTACTACGTCCGGCTCCGGAACAGCCTGTTCGACACCCACGTCAACCAGGAGAGCCCGCACAACCGGCAGGTGCAGTACTGCTCCGACGCGGTCTGGGGCTTCTTCGAGGAGATGAAGCGGATCGGCAAGGAGGACGAGGTGGCCGTCTTCGTCCACAGCGAGTTCGGCCGGCGCGTGCCCGAGAACACCAGCCTCGGCACCGACCACGGCACGGCGAACGTCGCCTTCGTGCTCGGCGGCGGCGTCAAGGGCGGGCAGTACAGCACTCCGGTCAGCCTGACCGAGCTCGTCCACGGCGACAACCTGCGGCACACGGTCGACTTCCGCAACGTGTACGCCACGCTGATCGAGGAGTACCTGGGGTACAGGCAGTCCGAGAAGATCCTGGGGAAGAAGTTCGACACCCTCGGCCTGTTCGCGTAATCTTCGCGCAGGAGCGGATCATGATGAGGCGCACGACGCTTGGCCGTTCACTCGCACGCGCGGCCGCCGCGGCGGCCGTCCTGCTCGTTCCCGCCGCCGCGGTCCGGGCTCAGGCGCCCGACGTCCCGCGTACGGCGTGGGGCGCGCCCGACCTGCAGGGGGTGTGGGACTTCCGGAGCCTCACGCCGATGGAGCGCCCCGCCGAACTGGCGGACAAGGAGACGTTCACGTCGGAGGAGGCGGCCACGTTCTCCGAAGAGGTGCTCCGCCGCGAGAGCCGCGACCTGGCCGACGCGGAGGCGGAGGCCCGCGAGACCGGCCGGGTGGTCCCCTACAACGACTTCTGGTTCGACTGGGGCGCCACGGTCACGACCGACCGCACCTCGCTGATCGTGGCCCCGCCGGACGGCCGGATCCCGGCGCTGACGCCGGCGGCGGCGCGGCGGCGGGCGGCGCGGCGGGCGGCTCGCCGCGGGGTGGGAACGGACGAAGTCTCGCCGGGCGGCTGGATCGACGAGCTCAGCGCGCCCGTGCGGTGCATCCTGGGGTTCAACCAGGGGCCGCCGATGACGCCGAGCGCCTACAACAACAACATGCAGGTGTTCCAGACGCCCGACCACGTGGCGATCCTCAACGAGATGATCCACGACGCGCGGATCGTCCCGCTCGACGGCCGGCCGCAGCTCCCGGCGCCGCTCCGCCAGTGGACCGGCAGCTCGCGCGGCCGGTGGGAGGGAGACACGTTGGTGGTCGAGACCGTCAACCGCCGCGACGAGTCGTTCCGGGGCGCCACCCGCCACCTCCGCCTGACCGAGCGGTTCACCCGCGCCGACGCGGACACGCTCGTCTACGAGGTGACGCTCGACGACCCGACGACCTGGACGACGCCCTGGACCTTCATGGTGCCGATGGCGAGCGGCTCGGGCGAGGTGTACGAATACGCCTGCCACGAAGGGAACTACTACATGGCCAACATGCTCCGCGGCAAGCGCGCCGAGGAAGCGGCTGCGCCGTAGGCGGTCTTTTCCCTCCCCACGGGCTGCCAGGCCCCCGCCGGCGCCAGGATCTCAGTTGTGTAATTTCTTGTAAATCAGCAACAATGTTGCTGATATGTACCAGCGCGCCCTGGACCTCCGAGCGCTCGTCCGTCACCGGTCGGTGCTGCTGTTCGGTCCGCGTCAGACCGGCAAGAGCACGCTGGTCCGCCGCACGTTCCCCGAGGCGGCGTTCTACGACCTGCTCGAAGCCGATACGTTCCGGCAATTGAGCACCCACCCCGAACATCTCCGGCAGACCCTGGACCCGGCGCGGCGGATCGTGGTGATCGACGAGATCCAGAAATGCCCCCCGCTGCTGGACGAAGTCCACCTGCTGATCGAGCGGAACCGGGCGCTCCGATTCGTGCTGACCGGGAGCAGCGCGCGCAAGATCCGGCGGGGCGGCGCCAACCTGCTCGCCGGCCGGGCGCGGATGGCCCGGCTGCATCCGCTGGCGTCGCCGGAGATTCCGGACGGTCGCCTGCTGGACCGCCTCGACCGCGGCGGCCTGCCGGCCTTCTTCGACGCCGCGGACGCGCGGGACGGCCTGCGGGCGTACGTCGGCGCCTACCTGAAGGAGGAAGTGCAGGCCGAGGGGTTGACCCGCTCGATCGGAAGCTTCGGCCGCTTCCTCGACGTGGCCGGCCTGACCAACGGCGAGCAGATCAACTTCACGGCCGTCGCCTCGGACGCCGGACTCGCGCCGAGCACGGTGCGCGAGCACTACCGGATTCTGGAGGACACCCTCGTCGGCGAACAGCTTCCGGCGTTCAGAAAGACGCGCACGCGGAAGGCGGTGGCGACGGCCAAGTTCTATTTCTTCGACGTCGGCGTCGCCAACACGCTGCGGCGCGTCGGCGCCGTCGAGCCCGGGTCGGACGCCTGGGGCCGGGCGCTGGAGCACCTCGTGTTCCTCGAGCTGCGCAGCTGGCTCGACTACCGCGGCCGGGACGACCCGCTCGCCTACTGGCGCAGCCGGTCGCGGATCGAGGTCGATTTCGTCGTCGGCGACGCCGTCGCGATAGAAGTCAAGGCGAAGCCGCGCGTATCGGCCCGCGACTACAAGGGGTTGCTCGCGCTGGCGGAAGAGATCCCGCTCCGGCGGAAGCTGGTCGTCTGCCGCGAGCCCCGCCGCCGCCGGGACGACCACGGCGTCGAGATCGTCCCGGCGCCGGAGTTCCTGCGCGAGCTGTGGGAAGGCCGGATCGTCGAGTGACGCCCGGTTCAGCGCGCGCCTTGGTGACTCACCGGTTCACGTCGATCCGCCGCAGCGCCTCGATCCGCCGGAGCACCGGCGGGTGCGAGTAGTGCAGGAAGACGTGCAGCGGGTGCGGCGTCAGGTTCGACAGGTTGTCGGCCGACAGCTTCTTGAGCGCCGAGATCAGCGCGTCGCCGCCGCCGGTCGTCTCCGCGGCGAACGCGTCGGCCTGCAGCTCGTTCCGCCGCGAGACGGCGTTGACCGCCAGCGAAAGGGCCAGCTCGACCGGCGTGAACAGCAGGCCGAAGAAGACCAGCCCGGCGTAGACCGACGTTTCGCGCATCTGGAACGCCTCGAACAGGCCCTCCTGCCGCAGCACGAGCGACAGGACGAAGAAGAGCGCGCCGAGATAACCGATCTGGAGCGCCGCCGCCTGCAGGACGTGCCCCTTCCTGTAGTGGCCGACCTCGTGCGCCACCACCGCGACGAGCTCGTCCGCGCCGTAGTCGCGGACGAGGGTGTCGAACAGGCCGATCCGCTTGTTGCGGCCGACGCCGGTGAAGAAGGCGTTCGCCTTCGAAGAACGGCGCGACCCGTCGACGACGAAGACGTCCTTCACCGGGAAGTCCGTCCGGCGGGCGTAGCCGAGGATGGCGTCGCGCAGCGCGCCCGGCCCGAGCGGCGTGAACGTGTTGAAGAGCGGCATGATCCAGGTCGGCGCGACGAACTGGACCGCGAGGAGGAAGGCGGCCGCCGCCAGCCAGCACCAGAGCCACGCCAGCGCGCCCGCCCACTCGAAGAAGGCCAGCACCGCCGCGAGCAGGGCGCCGCCGAGCACGACGGCCAGCGCCAGCCCCTTGGCCAAGTCGGCCGCGAACGTCGCCGCGGTCGTCCGGTTGAAGCCGAACCGCTGCTCGATGACGAACGTGGACCAGAGGCGGAACGGCAGCCCGATCGCCGCCGACGCGAGGCCGAGCGCCCCGACGTACAGCAGCCCGGTGACGACCGGACCGTGCTCCAGCGCCCGGACGTGCCGGTCCAGCCAGTCGAACCCGCCGGCCCGCCACCACGTCAGGACGACGGCCAGGTTGACCGCGCCCTCGGCGAGGCCGAACCGGGTGCGCGTGCGGGAGTACGCCTGACTCCGCGCGTACCGGTCGCCGTCGAGCGCGCCGCCGAACTCGCGGGGAACCGCAGGGTCGAGGGCGCGCAGGTTCAGCGCCCCCGACGCCAGCGACAGGAGGTACTCGCCGACGAGCGCGGCGAGGACGACGACGCCGAAACCGTTCATGGAAGCCGCCGCCGCATCCTTCCAGTCTATCCCGGCAGTCCACCTCGTTGCGGCGGTCCCGGTGACGGCGCCGGGGCGCTCCGTCCATACAGCCCGTGGCGGAGGTCCCCGCTGCATTCGAGCAGCGATGCATCCCGCCTGACGGCGTCGTTCGTCGGTTGCGTATGCCCAACATGCGCCCTCCTCACGCCTGTCAGGCGGGCGCCTCGCCGCTCTCGGCGCCCCGCGGGGTTCCACCACGGGCTTGTATACTGATGCCGGGATGGCGGACGGTTTCCATTACCAGAGAACGTTCGAGCTCGGGCCGGACGACACGCCGTACCGCAAGCTGACGAGCGACGGGGTGTCGACGGTCGAGCTCGACGGCCGGCGGTTCCTCCGGGTGGAGCCGGAGGCGCTCCGGCGGCTGGCGCATCAGGCGTTCGACGACGTCGCGCACCTGCTCCGGCCCGGCCATCTGGCGCAGTTGCGGAAGATCCTGGACGACCCGGAGTCGTCCCCCAACGACCGGTTCGTGGCGCTCGAGCTGCTGCGCAACGCCAACATCGCGGCCGGCCGCGTGCTGCCGGGCTGCCAGGACACCGGAACCGCCATCGTGATGGCCCACAAGGGGGAGCGCGTGCTGACCGGCGGCGACGACGCCGAGGCGCTCTCCCGCGGCGTCTTCGACGCGTACGAGCAGCGGAACCTGCGCTACTCGCAGCTCGCCCCGCTCGACATGTACGCCGAGAAGAACACCGGCTCGAACCTGCCGGCGCAGGTGGAGATCCACGCCGAGCCGGGGGACGAGTACGAGCTGCTGTTCATCGCCAAGGGGGGCGGATCGGCCAACAAGACGTTCCTGTACCAGGAGACGAAGGCGCTGCTCAACCCCGCCGCGCTCCTCGCGTTCGTCGAGGCGAAGCTCAAGACGATAGGCACGTCGGCCTGCCCGCCCTACCATCTCGCCCTCGTGGTCGGCGGCACGTCGGCCGAGTTCACGATGAAGACGGTGAAGCTGGCCAGCACGCGGTACCTGGACCGGCTGCCGGCCACCGGGAACGCGCACGGCCGCGCGTTCCGCGACCTCGACATGGAGCGGCAGGTGCTGGAGATCGCCCAGCGGATCGGCGTCGGCGCGCAGTTCGGCGGCAAGTACTTCGCTCACGACGCGCGCGTGGTCCGGCTGCCGCGGCACGGCGCTTCGTGCCCGGTCGGCCTCGGCGTCTCCTGCTCGGCCGACCGCCAGGCGCTGGCGAAGATCACGCGCGAGGGGGTGCTGCTGGAGCAGCTCGAGGAGAACCCCGCGCAGTACCTCCCGGACGTCACCGAGGACGAACTCGACGGCGACGCGATCCGCGTCAACCTCGACCGGCCGATGTCCGAGATCCGCGCCGAGCTGAGCCGGTATCCGGTCGCCACGCGCCTCTCGCTCACCGGCGCGATGGTGGTGGCGCGCGACATCGCGCACGCGAAGCTGAAGGAGCGGCTCGACCGCGGCGAAGACCTCCCGCAGTACGTCAAGGACCACATGGTGTACTACGCCGGCCCCGCCAAGCGTCCCGAGGGCCGGGCGTCCGGGTCGTTCGGCCCGACCACCGCCGGCCGGATGGACGCCTACGTCGATCTGTTCCAGTCCCGCGGCGGCAGCATGGTGATGCTGGCGAAGGGGAACCGCTCCGCCGAGGTCACCGAGGCGTGCCGGCGTCACGGCGGGTTCTATCTGGGATCGATCGGCGGCCCGGCGGCCCGGCTCGCGGACCACAGCATCCGGAAGGTCGAGCAGCTCGAATACCCCGAGCTGGGGATGGAGGCGGTCTGGAGGATCGAGGTCGAGGACTTCCCGGCCTTCATCGTCGTCGACGACAAGGGCAACGACTTCTACGCGCAGCTCCTGGCCGCGAAGCCCGCCACGCTGATCCGGCCGTGAACGGCGCCCCCCACGGCGCGCCGCCGCCGCTCACCCGCCGCCGGATCCTGCTGATCTTCGCCGGTCTGATGACCGGCCTGCTGCTGGCGGCGCTCGACCAGACGATAGTCGCCACGGCGCTCCCGATCATCGTGGGCGAGCTGGGCGGCCTCGACTACTACTCCTGGGTCGTCACCGCGTACCTGCTCAGCTCGACCGTCTGCACGCCGCTCTACGGCAAGATCAGCGACCTGTACGGGCGGCGGCTCATGGTGCAGAGCGCGATCCTGATCTTCCTGGCGGGGTCGCTGCTGGCCGGCGTCGCCCAGGGGATGATCCAGCTCATCCTGTTCCGCGCCGTCCAGGGGGTCGGCGCGGGCGGCCTGATGGCGCTCACGTTCGCCGTGGTCGGCGACGTCGTGTCGCCGCGGGAGCGCGGGCGGTACATCGGCCTGCTGGCCGGGACCTGGGCGTTCGCCAGCGTCGTCGGGCCGCTCGTCGGCGGCTTCATCGTCGACAACGCGTCGTGGCGCTGGGTCTTCCTGATCAACCTGCCGATCGGCGCCGTGGCGTTCGCCGTGACGTCGAGCGTCCTGCGCCTGCCGGTCGTCCGCCGCGCCCGCCGGATAGACGTGCAGGGCGCGCTGCTGCTGACGGCGGGCGTGAGCGCCCTCCTGCTGGCGCTGGTCTGGGGCGGCGCGCAGTATCCGTGGGGGTCGCCGGTCATCGGCGGCCTGCTCGCCGGGGGGACCGTGCTGCTCGCCGCCTTCGTCCGCTGGGAGGCGCGGGCGGCGGAGCCGATCCTCCCGCTGCGCCTGTTCCGCGATCCGATATTCTCGGTCGGCTCGGCGCTCGGCTTCCTGACCGGCTGGGGGCTGTTCGGCGGGGTGGTCTTCCTGCCGCTCTTCCTGCAGGTGGTGTCCGGCGTCTCCGCCATGAACTCCGGGCTGCTGCTGCTCCCCCTCACCGCGGGGCTCGTGACCGGCTCGGTCGGCTCCGGCCGGATCATCAGCCAGACCGGGCGCTACCGGGGCTGGCCGATCGCCGGACTGGCCGCCGCGTCGGTCGGAATGGCCCTGATGACGCTGATGGACGCCGCCACTCCGCTCGCGGCGAGCGCGCTGTTCATGGTGATCCTCGGGCTGGGCGTCGGCGCCACGATGCAGGTGACGATCCTCGTGGTGCAGAACGCCGTGGACCACCGCGACCTGGGCGTGGCGACGGCGGCGGCGCAGTTCTTCCGGCAGATGGGAGGCGCGTTCGGGGTCGCGGCGTTCGGCGCCGTCATGAACGCCCGCCTCGCGGCCGACCTGCCCGGCCGGATTCCGGCGCAGGCCATCGCCGACGTCGCCGGCGACCTCGGGGCGCTTCTCAGCAGCCCGGAGGCGATCCGCGCGCTGCCGCCGGCGGTGGCGGCGGGCGTCACGGCGTCGGTCGAGACCGCCATCCACTCGGTCTTCGTCTGGGCCGTCCCCCCGATGGTGATCGGGTTCGGGCTGTCCTGGTTCCTCAAGGAGATCCCGCTGCGCGAGACGGTCAGCGCCGCCGCCGCGGCCGAGGGGGCCGGCGAGGCGATCGACGCGGCGGGCGCGCCGGCCCCGGCGCACGGCCGCCGCTGACGCGGCGCGCCGTCACCGGAGCGCGGCCAGCTCCGCGGCGGTGACCGGCTCGGCCGGGCCGTGGAGGATCGCGTTGAAGAGCAGCTTGAACGTGGCGCGGGTCTGGCTGCGGAACGCGATCTGGCTGCCCATGATCACGGCCCGCCCCCGCCCGACGGCGAACGAGACCACGTTCGCCTGGTTCCGCAGGAGCTCGCCGCCGAGGAGCCAGCCGCTCGCCGTCAGGTCGGCCTCGTCCGGATACCGGGAGACGACCTCGGCCGCGACGTCGAAGCTCGGCGTCAGTCGGTACGCCTGGTCGAGCCGGAAGAAGACGGGCCACTCGGCCGGCATCCCGTAGCCGACCGGATGGTTCGGGTTGTGCTCCTGCTTCAGCAGCGATCCGGGGCAGTAGAAGACCGAGGTCGGATCGACGACGTCGCGCAGCGTGGCGGCGAGCCGCTCCGGGCCCTGGAACGCGTCGCGCAGCCGGCGCCGGATCTCGCCGGTGGGGATCTGCGCGCCGGCCGCGGGCGCGTACCCGACGCCGCCCGTCGGCAGCACCGGCTCTATCGGGAGGTCGAGCAGCTCGCGCGCCGCGCCGACCGCGCTGCCCAGCGCCACCAGCGTCCCGCCGTCGTGCACCCACCGCCGCAACCGCCGCCAGCCGCGCTCGCCGACGCCGAACGCCCACCGCCACGAACGGTCGTGCCGGCGAGGGTCGAGACCGTTGACCATCCGGCTCCGCGTCGTCCCGGCCGGCAGGACGATGACGTCGTACCGGTCGGCGAGGTCCGCCTGGAAGTCGGCCGCCGACACCACGCGGTGATCGAGTCCGTACTGCTCGAACAGCCACATCAGCCATCCGCCCGGAATGTTGTTGGCGACGCGCCACAGGCCGACGCGGGTCGGGTTCTTCAGGCGGTGGCCGCCGGCCGGCGGCGGCCGGTCCGCCGCGTGGACGACGAGGCCGGTCCGGGCGGAAACCTGCTCCAGCACCCGTTCGGCGGCGGCGGTGGGCGGCGCGATCCACGCGCCGGGGCCGAGGCGCACGCCGCCCGGCAGCTCGATCGCCTCGGCGGCGCGGAAGACCGGCACGCCCGCCGATTGTAGCTGCGCGGCGGCGATGAACGCCGCGTTCGACGCCGGCGAAACGGCGTACGCCCAGCCCGGCCGCGGCGGCCGCGGCGGCCGCGGCGGGACGACCTCGGTCAACCGCTCCAGGTCGGCCCGGAACGGCCGTTCGATCCGCCGGACGTCGACGCCCAGCAACAGGCCGAGGGTGTGGCCGGTGACGTCGTACGGCGGAATCGGCGGCCCGCCGGGGTAATGCCGGAGGTCCGGATATTCCTGCTCCTCCAGCATCGTCTTGGCGAAGGCGCCGTACGGCTGCGCGAGCGGCACGACCCAGGACCCGGCCGGATAAGCCGCGCCGCCGGCGCGGAACGGCGCTCTGGCGCGGTGGATCTCCACCTCGCCGAAATGGAGGATCTCCAGCAGCTCGTACGTCTCGAACGGGTCGCGCTGATCGGCCGGGACGACGAAGGCGTACGGCGGCTGGTCCCGCTCCACCCAGTCCCGGTGCACCTGGTGGAAGTTCTCCATCCACCGGACGCGGTACTTCGCCACCTGCTCGAGTCCGGCGAACACTGCGATCCGGCCGTACTCGACGATGTCGGACAACCGCCACACCCCCCGGTCGTACGGCACGGGGAAGTTCCAGCGGGTCTCCTGCGGGCCGAGCGGCCGGCTCGGTCCGGCCGGGTTGTACAGCGGGTCGGCCAGGCGGGCGCTGGCGATCTCGGTCAGGATGCGCGGCTGCCCGTGATAGAGCATGTACTGCCGCGCCGGCGACCAGAGGTCGTACTGATCGTTGTAGATCACCCCTTTCTTGCCGGCCGAGATCAGCGCCGACGCCATCGCCAGGCCGATCTGCTCCTGCCCCTTGAGCAGGATCGGGTGGATGTTCGGGTCGTACGGGTCCCGGAACGGGGGAACGAAGATCCGGGCGCCGTCCCATCCCATCTGGTGCATGTCGTGCGTCACCTGCGGCTTGTACTGGCGGTGGATCTCGATGGCGAGCCGCGTCTCCTTCTGCGTGAACATGAACCAGTCGCGGTTGTCGTCGTGCCCGGTGTAGCGGTGGTACAGGTCGGGATACAGCCGCTGGTAGCCGGTGCCGCGCGTGTCGTACCAGTGGTCGACCACGAGCATCTGGCCGTCCGGGTTCTGCGACGGGACGAGCAGCACCACCGTGTTGTCGAGAATCTCCCGCACCTCCGGCGACCCGTCCGCGGCGAGCCGGTGGGCGATCTCGATGATCGCCTGCCCGTTCCCGACCTCGTTCGCATGGATCGTGGCGTAGAGGAAGTAGAACGGGACGCCTTCCTGGGCCAGCGCCTTCGCTTCCGACTCCGGCAGGCCGCGGGGGTCGGCGAGCCGGTGGTTGATGGCGATCAGCCGGTCGAGCCGGTCCAGGTTCGACTTCGCGCTCAGGGTGACGAGGACGTACGGATGGCCGTTCGTCGACGTCCCCCGCTGCTCGTACCGCACGCGGTCCGACCGGTCGGCGAGGTGGCGCAGATATTCGAGGACCTTGGGGTAGCGGGCCAGCTCGCCGTCGGCGCCGATCTCGAAGCCGAAGAACTCGGCCGGCGCGGCGATCGGCTGCGCGGTCGCCGCGGCCGGCGCGCCCGCGCCGAGCGCGGCGGCGACGGCGATGGTCAGAAGCAGGCGCGGCCGCATGAGCAGTTCCGCAGAATAACATGGGGCCGTCGGCGGTCCGGACCGCGTGCGGGCGCCCGCCGCCGCGCTGCACCGTTTCTGGACGATGCTCGCCCACTGTCACGGGCAGATCTGGAACGCCGCGCAGCCGGCCCGCGCTCTCGGCGTGAGCCCGCTGACGGCGCGGCGCTACCTCGACCGGCTGGTTGACGCGTTCATGATCCGGCAGTTGCCGCCCTGCCACGCGAACATTCGCAAGCGGCAGGTCAAGGCGCCGAAGATCTACGTCCGGGACAGCGGCCTGCTGCACCAGCTACTCGGGATCGGCTCCGAGAAGGGGCTGCTGAGCCATCCGAAGCTCGGCGCGTCATGGGAAGGTTTCGTGATCGAGCAGGTGCTGGCGCTGCTCCAGCCGGACGAAGCCTGCTTCTGGGCCACGCATCAGGGCGCCGAGATCGATCTGGTGCTGCGCGTCAGCGACAGGTGGTACGGCGTCGAGTGCAAGCGCGCCGACGCGCCGCGCATGACGCGCTCGATCCGCACGGCGCTCGACGACCTGCGCCTCGAGCGCGTCGCCGTCATCTACCCCGGCCGCAAGCGGTACGCCGTCGCGCCGGCGGTCGACGCCGTGCCCTTGCACGCGCTGCGTTCCGCGGGGACGGCGGAGGAGCTTCGCGCGCGCCTGTGGGCGGCGTGAACAGCCCGCGGTTCCGCGGAATATCATGGGGCGGGCGGATGCGGAGACGTTGACGATGCGTCACACGGGCTGCCAGGGGAGAGCGGCGTCGTGAGCCGCGGATCGGCTGCGCGGACGGCGCCGGCGGTCCGCGCGGCCGCGGTTGCGGCGATCGCGGTCGCGACCGCCGCAACCGCGCCGGGGGCGGCTCAGCAGCCGCCGGGGACGGACCGGCGCCGCGTCCCGGCCGACTTCATGAGCCACCTCGGCGCCGACTGGCTGGAGCGGGCCGAACGCGCCGACGAGGAGCAGCCCGAGCGCGTGCTCGACGCGATGGGGCTCCGGCCCGGCGACGTCGTGGCCGACGTCGGGTGCGGGTCGGGCTACTACGCCCGCCGGATGGCGCGCCGCGTCCGGCCCGGCGGCAAGGTCTACTGCGAGGAGATCCAGCCGGAGATGCTCGACGTCATGCGCCGGCGCGCGGCCGACGAAGGGGTGGACGGGATCGAGGCGGTGCTCGGCTCCCCGACCGACCCGAGACTGCCGCCCGGCGCCGTCGACTGGGTCCTGATCGCCGACGTGTACCACGAGATGTCGGACCCGGAGCCGATGCTCGCCGGCATCCGCCGCGCGCTGGCGCCCGGCGGGCAGGTCGCGCTGCTGGAGTACCGGGTGGAGGACGGGACCGGCGACTGGATCAAGGCGGACCACGCGATGTCGGTCCGGCAGGTGCTGACGGAGTGGAAGGCGGCCGGCTTCGAGCTGGCCGCGCTGCACGACTTCCTCCCCAGCCAGCACCTGTTCTTCTTCCGGCCCGCGGGCAGCGGCGCCGGCGGCGGTGAGGCGCTCGCCGACCACGACCTGTTCGCCGCGCTCGACGCCGGCCTGATCGAGGTCGAGGCGCGCGGCGCCGGAGCGGACGCCGTGACGCTCCGGGTGCGGCGCACGGGCGGCCGGCCGCTCGTGGTGACCTCGCCGGTGGCGACTTGGTTCGAGGCGGACGGGGCGCGCGACATGATCGCGCGTCGCGACGGATGGATCGTCCTCGACGGCGACGGGTGGCGCGACTGGCCGCTCCGCGCCGTCGGGAGGGGCCGCGGCGATCGCCCGCCCGGGCCCGATCGGACGCTCACGATCCGCCCGCCTTCAGCCATTCCGCAGATCGGGGCGGCGCTGCACCAAGTCCAGACCGGGACGTACGCCGTCGGCGACTCGCCGACCCTCTACCTGCCGAGGCTCGCCGCCGTCGAGGCGGCGGCGGTCTGGATAGCCGGCGGCGACGAACGGTACGCCGCGTTGGCCGCTTCCATCGGCGGGACGCGCGTTCCGCCGGAGTACGCCGCGGCGTTCGCGCTGGTGATCATCGACCGGGCCGGCATCGACGTCACGCGACGGCGCATCTGGGCCGACCGCGACACGATCTTCGGCCGCCTGCGCGACCCCGGCCTGCGCGCGTGGTACGCGATGAAGACGAACGGCCGGGAGTGACCTGCCTTCGCAGCCCGCGCAGGAAGCCCCGCTGCATTCGGCATCACCCCCGTGCGGGCGGCCGAAAGCCGAATGGCGCGGCAAGCCGTCTTACTTGACAGCCGGAAGCGAAGGCCCGCTGCATGCGCGCGGCGCCTGTCGCCGATACAGGGAGGGTTCGATACATGCGACGCATCATCAGCATCCGTTCGGCGTGGATGGCCGCCGCCGCCGCCGTGCTCGCAGCCGCGCCCGCGTTGACCGCGCAGGCGGCGCAGTCCCGGGAACGCTCGGACGAATCGGACGCCGCGCACGTCCGGCGCGCCGTCGGGGAAGCCGGCCGCGGCAGCCGGATCGGACTCTCGATTGAGGAGGTCGAGCAGGGCGGCGACGCGCCGGCCGAGGGCGCCGTCGTGACGGGCGTCGCGGACGACAGCCCCGCGAGCGCGGCCGGATTCGCGGTGGGGGACGTCGTCGTGCGGTTCGCCGGCGAGCGGGTCCGCGGCGTGCGGCAACTGTCGCGTCTGGTGGGCGAGACCCCGGTCGGGCGGACGGTTCCGGTGGAGGTCGTCCGCGAGGGGGATCGCGTGCAGCTGGAGGTGGCGCCCGAGCGGCGGGAGGGCCGTTTCGGGCGGCGGCTCCACCGGCTGGGCCGGAACTTCCGCGCAGCCGTGCGCGGACTGCGCGACGGCGAGATGGAGGACGTCGAGATGGAGATCGAACGCGGCCCCCGGCGCGGACGTCTCGGCGCCGACGTGGTGGGACTCTCGCCGCAACTCGCCGACCACTACAGGGTGGACGCCGGCGTGCTGGTCATGACCGTCCCCGGCGACACGGCGGCCGACGCCGCCGGCCTCAGGGCGGGCGACGTCGTGACGGCGATCGACGATCGTCCCGTCGCCGGCGTCCGCGACGTGCGGCGGCGTCTCGCGGCGGTCGAGCCGGGGCGCGTTTTCTCGATCGAGGTGATGCGCGGCGGCGAGACGCTCTCGCTGGAGGCGCAACTCGCCGACCCGCCGACCCGCCGCCGGCCGGGCCGCCGCGTCTGACGGCCGGCCGGCGAAGCCATCCTGACAGCCCACGCAGGAAAGTCCCCGCTGCATTCGAGCGGCGATGCATCCCGCCTGACGGCGCTGTTCGTCGGTTGCGCATGCCCGATATGCGCCTCCTCACGCCTTGTCAGCCGGGCGCACCGGTAGAATCGCACGACTGTGCGGATCGGCGTCGTCATCAATCCCCGCGCCGGCGCCGATCGGGAAAGGGCGGCCGGTGCGCGCGCGGCGTTCGCGCGCGATGTGCTGCGGACGCGGGGGCTCGACGGCGAGGTCGCGATCGCGGACGGTCCCGGCCGGGGCCGGGAGGCGGCCCGCGCGTGGGTCGAGCGGGGCGTCGAGACCGTGGTGGCCTGGGGCGGCGACGGCACGATCAACGAGGTCGCCTCGGCGCTCGTCCAGCGCCGCGTGACGCTCGGCGTCGTCCCGGCCGGCTCCGGCAACGGCCTAGCGCGCGAGCTCGGGATCGACCGGCGGCCGGCGCGCGCGCTCGCCGACGCGCTGGACGGGCCGGTCCGGCGGATCGACGCGGGCGAGCTGGGGGGGCGGCTGTTCTTCAACGTCGCCGGGGTCGGGTTCGACGCCCATCTCGCGGCGGCGTTCAACGCCGGCGCCCGCCGCGGCCTCGCCGGCTACGCGGCGTCGACGCTGCGCGCGCTTGCCGCGTACCGTCCGGAGCGGTACCGAGTGGCGGCCGAGCAGGCCGAGATCGACGGCAAGGCCCTGTTCGCGGCGCTCGCCAACACCCGGCAGTACGGCAACCGCGCCGTCGTCGCTCCCCGCGCCCGGCCGGACGACGGCCTGCTGGAGCTCGTCGTCGTCCCGCCGCTCTCGCCGGCGGCGGCCTTGTGGCACGCCCGCCGCCTGTTCACCGGCGCGCTGCCCACGTTGCGCGGCGTGCGGATGCGTCCGGTCCGGCGCGGAGAGATCACCGGCGACGGGCCGCTGACGTTCCACGTGGACGGGGAGGCGGTTGCCGGTCCGAGCGCGCTGTCGTTCACCGTCCACCCGCAGGCGCTGCCGGTCCGCGTCCCGCGCCCGGCCGGCGCCGGCCGGGCGTGAACGGGAGGGTCGTCATCCCCCGCCGGACGCTGCGGGCGCCGACGCCGCGGGCCGGAGAACGGCGTAGGCGGGCAGACCGACCGCCTCGAAGCGCGCCATCACCGCGCTGGCGGGGGAGGCGCCGGGGTCCTCGGCCTGGAACTTGATCTTCACGTAGCCGTCGAGCGCCTCCCGCACAGCGGGGTCCTTCAGCGTCGTCCGGTCCATCGTCAGGCAGTTCTTGCACCAGGTCGCCCAGACGTCGACCAGGACCGGCTTCCCCTCCGCCCGGGCCGTCCGGAGGCCCTGCCCGAGCGACGCATGCCACCCTTCGTCGAGCATCGCCTGCACGCTGCCGGCCACCTCCTCCGGATCGACCCAGCGCTGGCTGAACAGTCCGTACGCCAGCGCGCCGTAATAGACGGCCGTGCCGAGGATGAAGACGCCGAATGCCTGCTTGACGCGCACCATCCAGGGCCCCGGCCGCGGGATCACGGACAGCCCGGCGCCCGCGGCCGGCCACGGGAGCGCCATCCCCAGGCCGAGCACGAACGGCAGCGCCAGCGCGGCCGTCACCCCCGCCGCGTACAGGCTGCTGGAGAAGACGATCACCTGGATGACGACCGGCGCGACGCAGGCGCCCGCCAGCAGCGCCGCCACGCCGCCCATGCCGAAGGCGGCGAGCAGCGACCCGCCGCCCGCCGCGCCGCCGGAAGCGGCGGCGCTCCGGAAGCGGGAGAAGTCGATGGCGAGGACGTCGAACATCGCCAGGCCGAGGACGACGAACAGCGCCGCGATGGCCAGATTGAACCACGGCGACGCGTTGATCGTCCCGAACGCGCCGGCGGTCAGGATGACGGCGAGGCCGAGCCCTCCGTACACGAGAGCCATCGCCAGGCCGTAGGCGCTCCCGAGGGCGAGCCCCCGCCTGCGCGAGCCGGCGCGGGTCCCCGCGCCGATGATCGCCAAGTTGATCGGAACGAGCGGCAGGACGCACGGCGTCAGGTTGAGCGCCAGCCCGCCGGCCAGCACCAGCGCCAGGATCGCGAGTGGTCCCCGCCCCTCGAACCAGCCCGTTTCCCGCCGGCCCGACTCCGCCCGGTCGATGAACTCCAGGAACTCGTCCGCGTCCAGGTAGCCGCCGGCCGTCCCGCGCACGGTGAAGCCGGCCAGCAGCGCCAGGGCGTCGTCGCCGCCCGCCCCCGCTGCTGCTGCGTCCATTTCCGCCGCGGGTCGGGGGCTACTTCCGGGGTCTCCAGGGTCCGTCGCCGATCCGCCGCCGGCGGCGGGCGCCGCTTCGAATGCGAGGCCGGCGAACAGCTCCGCATGCGCCGGTTCGACCGGGCGCGATCGCGGCACGACCGTGACGGAGAAGTCAACCGGCGCGGTCGCCGGCAGGTAGCACATCGTCTCGTCGCACGCCTGGTACCGGAGGACGCCCGGCGCCGCGTACGTGCCGGGCGCCAGGCCGGGGTCGAGCGCGAGCGCCGCGCCGATGGCGAACGTCTCCTCGAAGACCGCCAGCGGACCGTCGGCGCCCTGCTGGCTCAGCAGGATCGGTTCGGGCCAAGCGAGCCCGGCGAGCTCGATGCCGTCCGGCGGATCGAGCGTGAGAACGGTCGGGATGAGGAACGCGTCGAGCGGCGCGTTCGAGTTGACGTGGAACCCGGGGTCGAGCCGCGCCTGCACCGCGACCCGGAACGTCGTCCCGGCATGGGCGGCGTCCGCCTCCGCCACGCTGCGCAGCGCGATCCCGATCCGCCCCGGCTGGGCTTCGGCGCCCGCCGCCAGGAGGGCGGCCGCCAGCAGGCCGATCAGCGGGCGCCCGATGCGCGGAGCCATGCGGCCCAGTATGCCAGATTCGCGGCGTCGACCGCCGGAGGGGACCTTTCAGCGGGACGCGCCGCCCGGTACAATGAGCATCCCGGGCCTGCGACCTCCTCATGAAGACCCTCAAACAAGCCTGCGCGCCGCGGCCGGCGACGTTCGATCCGAGCCGTCGGGACACGGTCCTCGACCTCTCCGATCTCGTCGAGGATCGGATCGACCCGGCCGCGTTCTTCGCCGAGAACCACGTCACGGAAGGGATGAAGACCCTGCTCACCGAGGGATTCCGGCGGCTGGAAGGCAAGTCGCCGCAAGGGGCAATACTGTTGCTTTAGCGTTCTGATGCAACAATGTGCGGCGTCCAGTCCCACTTGCGGCGGGACACCGGGCCAGGGCGGCGGAGCGGGTAGCCGCTCATCTTCCGCTTGACGCAGCGCGGTTTCTTCTGACCGCGACTGGAGACCGCTCGCTCTTCCAGAATCTCCTCCAGCACGCGGTCGTGGAGCTGCTCATGCGCCGAGGGGGGAAACGCCGGGGTGCTCGACACGGCGGCGCAAGACCCGCACGGCGTGGACGAACGAAAGACGGTCCGGGTCCTCGTCCACCCTGCGGGCCGCCTTGTGGATCAGGCGCCGCACCGCGTAATGCGCCAGCATCAGACCGTGCACTTCCTGCAGCACCAGGTCCGGCGTCTTGCTGCGCAGGATGGCGCCGGGACCCAGGATGTGCGTCTTGACCTCATCATAGGTAGTTTCCACTTCCCAACGCTCATGGTACAGGGCGGCCATCTCGGCCGCCGGCGCAACGGCCGGGTCGAGCAGAGTGGTGGCCAGGCGGTAGACCTCGCCGCTGGCGCCGTCCAGCGTGTACTCGACGACCCGCACGGGGCAGACGCCCCGACTGCGCCGGCGATCCTGTCCGCTGCCCCGGAGCATGCTCCGGTAGGAACCGTCGGCGAAGCGTTCCAGCACCGGCAGGCGCAGATTCGCCTTCATGCGCCACAGCAGGTCGGCGCCGGTGTCCGACGCCCGCCGCCAGAGTGGGAAGCCACAATAGCCCCGGTCCGCCAGCACCAGCATCCCCGCCGACAACCACGGCAGCAGCGTCTCGACCTGCGTCTCCTCCGACTCGCCATACGCCCCCGCCCGCCAGGCGAACGCCGCCCGCGTCCCCAACTCCACCAGCGCCGTCAAGCGCACCTGCGGGAAAGCGGCACGGCCCCGTGACGCCCCGGGCGCCCCGAACGTCTCCCGGTTCCCCGCCTCGTCCGGCACGTTCAACGCCGACCCGTCGAACGCTACCAGGCGACGGTTGCGATACCACGCCCCGCGCGTCGCCGGATCCGCCAGCGGCTTGACCCGCACCGCGCGCAACGCCTCGAACGGTTCCGGTCCCAAGCGCGCACGCGCACGCGAAATCGACGACTTTCCCGACACCCGCAACGCCGCCGAGTCCGACGACACCCAACGCAGTCCCTCCAGCAAGCAGCGCAGCACCTCCCGCGCCGACACCGACCGGAACAGCCCCAGAGCCACGACGTAATACACCATCGCTTCGGCCGGCAGATCTCGCTGCCGACCGCTTGCCCGACCACACGAAGCCAACGCCGCGCGCACCGACGTGATCGGGTACACTTGCGCGAGCACCCCGATGCTCAAATAGTCCGACAGCCGAGGACCACCAAGCAGAACCGCTTGTGTTCGGGACATCCACCCCTCCGCGTTTCCCGCCTTTTCGGGACAGCATACAGGAGGCGTGAGTCTTAAAGCAACAGTATTGCCGCAAGGGGTGTTCAAGCTGACGCAGGCGATGGGGGGCGGAAAGACGCACAACCTGCTCGCGTTCGGCCTGCTCGCCCGGCATCCGGAGCGTCGCGCCGAAGTCATGAGCGACTTCTACGCGCCGAGCGGCGCGCTCGGTCCCGTCCGGGTGGTGGCGTTCTCCGGGCGCGAGAGCGACGCGCCGCTGGGCGTGTGGGGCGCCGTCGCCGAGCAGCTCGGCAGGCGCGAGACGTTCAAGGACTACTACACGCCGCTTTCCGCCCCCGGCCAGACGGCATGGGTGAACCTGCTGCAAGGCGATCCGCTCGTCATCATGCTGGACGAGTTGCCGCCGTACTTCGTCAACGCGGCTGCGAAGAGCATCGGGAATTCGGATCTCTCGGTGGTCACGGCGACCGCGCTCGCCAACCTCCTGGTGGCGATCGGGCGGGACGAGCTGCGCAACGTCTGCCTCGTCATCTCCGACCTCACCGTCTCGTATTCAGCCGGCAGCCGGCGGATCGTCGGCGCGCTGCAGGACCTGGAGCGGGAGACCGGCCGGTCCGCCATGAACCTGGAGCCGGTCCGGATGAATACGGACGAGTTTTACCAGATCCTTCGCAAGCGGATCTTCGAGACGCTGCCCGGCGAGCCGGAGATCGCGGAGGTGGCGCAAGGGTACGCGAAGGCGGTGCGCGACGCGAAGCAGATGGACGTGACGAACGCGTCGCCGGAGCAGTTCGCGAGCCGGATAGCCGAATCGTATCCGTTCCATCCCGCCATCCGGGATCTCTACGCCCGGTTCCGGGAGAACCAGGGCTTTCAGCAGACGCGCGGGCTGATCCGCCTGATGCGGATCGCCGTCGCCCGCCTGTGGGAATCGGACCGCGACCCCTGCCTCGTCGCCGCTCACGACGTCGACTTGGCGGACCGCGAGACGCTGACCGAGATCAACCAGATCAATCCGACGCTGGAGAACGCGATAGCCCACGACGTCGCGTCGGCCGGCGGGGGCGCGGTCGCCGAACTGCTCGACGCCAACCTGGGCGGGGGGGAGGACGCGCAGGACGTCATGCGGCTCCTGCTCGTCGCCTCGCTCGCCAACGTGCCCGGAGCCGTCAAGGGGCTTGCCGCTCCGGAGATCGTCGCGAACCTGTGCGCGCCGGGCCGCGACGTCTCGAAGCTGCAGAACGAAGTGGTCGCGCGCCTCGTCACCGCCGCGTGGTACCTGCACGCCACCAGCGAGGGTCGGCTCCACGTCCGCAACGTGCAGAACCTCGTCGCCCGCGTGACGACCACAGCGGGAGCGTACCTCCGGGACCAGGCGGCCCGCGAACTGAAGAACCGGATCGCGGAGATCTTCAAGCCTTCGAACGGCTGGTGCTATCAGCGCATCGCGGCGCTGCCCGCCATCGACGATATCGACGTCGCGCCGGACAAGGTGACGCTGGTCGTCACCGAGCCGCACCCGGGCGGACTCCACCCGGATCTGGCGGCGCTGTACGAGCAGCTCACGTACCGGAACCGCATCTGCTTCCTGACCGGCGAGCGCGCGTTCGACTCGTTGCTCGAACGGGCGCGCGAGATCAGGGCGATCAACCAGATCATCTCCGAGATGCGCCAGGAGGGCGTGGCCGACAACGATCCGCAGATGCAGCAGGCGCGCGACCAGCTCCTCCCGCGTTTCCTGACCCAGTTTCACAGCGCCGTCCGCGAGACGTTCACCACGCTCCACTATCCGACCAGGGATCGCCTCGCGAAGGCGGACTTCCTGATGGAGTTCAGGGAAAACCATTACGACGGCGAACAGCAGGTGATCGCGGCGCTGAGGGAAAGACAGAAGTACACCGAGGAGATATCCGGCGACGTTTTCCAAAAGAAGGTGGAGATCCGGCTCTTCACGCAGAAGTCGATGCCGTGGGCGGAAGTCGTGCGCCGGGCCGCCACCAATCCGGCGTGGCAATGGCACCGGGCCGATGCGCTCGACCGGTTCAAGGCTGACTGCGTGCGCCAGGACGTCTGGCGCGAGGAAGGGAGCTACGTCGAGAAGGGGCCGTTCCCGAAACCGGCGACGACGGTGCGCGTACAGGAATTGTCGCGCGACGACGACACCGGCAAGGTGAAGCTGCGGCTGTCGCCGGTCAACGGCGACCGGCTCTACGCGGAGTTCGGCGGGCCGGCGACGCCAGCTTCGATGCGCCTCGACGAACCGGTTTTCGAGACGGAGGCGATGCGCGTTTCGTTCCTCGCCGCGGACTCCAGCGGCGCGCACGAGACGGGCGAGCCGGTCGAGTGGCGCAACCGGATCACGCTGAAGTCGCGCGACTACCTCGACGGCGACGAACGCAGGGTCGAGATCCGGGCCGCTCCGCCGGCTGCCGTCCGCTACACCACCGACGGTTCCGACCCGCGGTTGGGCGGAGGCGCCTACGAAGGACCGTTCGGCGTACCTGCCGGCGCGCGCCTCGTACTGGCGGTAGCGGAGAAGGACGGGATCGAATCCGAGCTGCACCAGCGCGAGATCACCGAAAGATCGGCTCCCCCGCCCATCGACAGGACGAAACCGGCCGTGTGGCGTCCGGCCGGCGGGTTCACGTTCCAGAGCACCCGCACTGCCTACGGGTTCATCAATCGCCTGAAGAAGCACGACGCTTCCGCCAGCGGCCTCCGTTTCGTCGTGCAGGCGGACAAGACGACGTGGGTCGAGCTCAGTCTCTCCAACGACGTTGCGCTGGACGGCGCGGCGATGGAGCAGGCGGTCGAGCATCTCAGGCGGCTCGTCTCCGGGGGCGAGGTCGAGATCAAGGCGAGTCGAACGCACTACGCCACGGGCCAGCGCTTCCTGGACCACGTGGCCGACGTCAAGGCGACGTACCGGCGCGAAGAGGTGGGACCTTGAAGACGGCGGCTCGATCCGGAGCCGCGGGGTTCGGCTTCGACCCCGTACAGTCGCAACACCATTTCTCCGTGACGGTGCCGGCCGGAAACCGCGCCGACGTGCTGGTCGCCGAACGTCTGACGTTCGACCCCGAGACGGAGCGCGCGCCGCCGTCCCTCGGCGCCGGTCCCCGGGACGCCAGGCTCCGCGTCAGGCTGCCGCGCGCCAAGTGGAACGCGATAGCGGACGACGTCCGGGTGGAGTTCAACCGCAGGCTCAAGCAGCAGGGGTTGCCCGCGGGGCGCTGGAGGACCGGCGACAACGCCGTGGCGCGACTGCTCGGCAAGGAGCTGACCCTGCTGGCGTGGGCGGTGGAGGATGCGGACCCGACGCTGGTCCCGGCCGCCATCCGGAACTGGCTGGGGCTGGCGCCGGAAGAGCGCTGGTGGTTGTTCACCATGACCAGCGCGGCGACCGGGCATGCAGTCCATGGCCGCGGCAAGGGCTGGCGCAAGGCGGTGCGCTTCGCGCTGACCGAGAACCCGGTGAACGGGGTCCGGAGCGAGCGGCCGGCCGACCTGTTCCGGCTGGTGGCGAAGGAGGAAAGGCGCGAAGCGTCGTCCCCGCGGCGGCGGGCGGGAGCCTCCCGGCGCCGGACCGCCGGCGGCGGCAGGGGGTGAGGATTGGCGACGGCGCATCCGGCCGCCGATTCGGGACCTGAGGCGTCCCCCGCCAGGGCCGCCGCCGCCGCCGCCAGCTTCATCGAGACGCAGTTCCCGGTGTCGCGGCTGTCGAAGGAGAGCTACAAGGAGCGCAAAGCCAACTACAGCCAGACCCTGACCGGCCTCGGCAAGTGGTGGGGCCGCAAGCCGCTCGTCCTGGTGCGGGCGGTCCTCCTGGGGCTGCTGATGCCCGCCTCCGGCGACCCCCGCCGCGACCGGGACGTCTTCCTCGCCCTGCTCACGATGGACGACGAGGGCCTGTGGCGCCGCAAGCGCCGCGCCGTTCCGCTCCGCGAGATCCGGCGGCGCCTCTCGGCGGCCGAGCGGGACGAGTGGTTCGCGCCCGACGCCGGCCCGGAGCGGCTTCGGCTCCGGAAGGGGGTGACGGCGGAGGACCGGCGGCGGTTGCAGCGCCTCGTGTTCGACCGGCTGGGCTACGACGAGAAGCTGGTCTGGTGCGACCGGCCGGAGCAGGTCGACGGGCCGTCGGCGGACGCCTGGCCGGCGATCAACGCGCACCTGGGCACGGCGGCGGCGAGCCTGCCCGAGCTGGTGCGCGAGCTGGGGCGGCGGCGTTTCGGGCGCGCGCCGCGGGTGGGCGACGCGTTCTGCGGCGGGGGCAGCGTGCCGTTCGAGGCGGCCCGCCTCGGTTGCGAGGCGTACGGCTCGGACCTCAACCCGGTGGCCGCGCTCCTCACCTGGGGCGCGTTGCGCATCGTGGGCGGCGGCCCGGAAGTCGCCGGGCAGGTGCGGGCGGCGCAGCAGGAAGTGTTCGACGCGGTCGACCGCCAAGTCACCGCGTGGGGGATCGAACACGACGCGAACGGCTGGCGCGCCGACGCCTTCCTGTACTGCGCCGAGACCGTCTGCCCGGCGTGCGGCTGGCTCGTGCCGCTGGCGCCGGGCTGGGTGGTCGGCGAGAAGACGCGCACCGTCGCGCGGCTGCGGCCGGAACCGGCGGAGCGCCGCTTCGCCATCGACGTCCGTTCCGGCGTCGGGCCGGACGAGCTGGCGGCGGCGCGCGCGGCGGGAACCGTGAAGGGGTCGCGGCTGGAATGCCCGCAATGCCGCGAATCGACGCCGATGGCCGCCCTCCGCGGCGACCGGCGCGACGGCGGCCGGGGCAGCGGCCTGCGGCGGTGGGAGAACGACGATCTCGCGCCGCGGCCGGACGACGTGTTCGGCGAGCGCCTCTACTGCGTCCGCTGGCGCCTGCCGCGGCTCGACGCGCTGCTGCGGGCCGAGCAGGACGCCCGCGCGGGGCGGCCGGGTTCCCCGCCGCCGGCGCCGGAGGGGGTCGGCCTCGACCGCGCGATCGCGGCGCTCGCCGGGCTGTCGGACGCGGCCGGGCGGCGGGAGATCGCGGCGCTCCGAGCGCGCGATTGGGCGGCCGAGGAGCGCGCCCTTGAGGAGGCGCGCCGGGACTTCGAGGCCCGGTCCGCCGGCCGCGGCCCGAAGGCGGAACCCGACGCGGCGGCGCGGCGGCTGCGGGAGGCGCGGGCGACGGTCGCGGGAAGGGATGCGCGGGTCGACGCGCTGACGAAGGCCCTCCCCGGGGCGTTGTATCGCGCGGCCGACGACGCCGACCGGGAGCGGGAGGCGCGCGCGCTCGACCTGTTGCGCGAGCGCTTCCCGGAATGGCAGGCGCGCGGGTACGTGCCGAGCCGGGCGATTGCGCCGGGCGACGAGACCAGCCGGCTGCTGCGCGAGCGCGGCTGGACGCACTGGCATCACCTGTTCAATCCGAGGCAACTCCTGATTGCAGGCAGCTTTATACGTTTCCTGCTGACGGAAAAGAATCTCACGGTGATTCAGAAACGAGCGTTGACGTTGATCCTTGCTCGTTGTCTGAACTTCAACAGCCGCCTGACGCGATGGGTTGACAATGCGGCTAACGAAAAGGGTGCGGACACATTTGCAAATCAAGCGCTTAACACCCTTCTTGTGTATGTCACCCGACCGTGGCCGCGCATGGCGACCATCGTTAAAAAATCTCCAACAGCGTCACAAGCCTTCGAGTCTCTGTCCAGCCGGGCGATGCCAGAGAAGACACTTGGGGAAAACTTCGCCGGAACGACTGATTTCGACACCGGGGCTGTCCAGCCGGGCGATGCCCGAGAAAACACTTGGGAGGTCGACCTGTGGGTAACCGATCCCCCGTATGCCGACGCCGTGAATTACCACGAACTTTCGGAGTTTTTTCTGGCCTGGTACGAACAGCCTTGGCGGTCACTATTTCCAAATTGGAATAGCGATAGCAGACGCGCACTTGCCATCAAGGGCGCCGACGCGGACTTCCGACGGGGCATGGTAGCCAGCTATCGCAATCTCGCTGAGCATATGCCCGCCGACGGCCTCCAGGTCGTCATGTTCACGCACCAGGACGCATCGGTATGGGCCGATCTCACCCTGATCCTCTGGACCGCGGGCCTGCGGGTGACCGCCGCGTGGACCATCGCCACGGAAACGGAGTCGGCGCTCAAGGAAGGCAACTACGTCCAGGGCACCGTGCTGATGGTGCTGCGGAAGCAGACCTCCGCGGAGACGGCGTTCCTCGACGAGGTGGTCCCCGAGGTGGAGACCGAGGTCGAGCGCCAGCTCGACGCCATGCTGCGGCTCGACGACCGCGAGGCGCCGAACTTCTCCGACGCCGACTACCAGCTCGCGGCCTACGCGGCGGCGCTGCGCGTGCTGACGCGGTACCGCGCCGTCGAGGACGTCGACGTCGCCCGCCAGCTCGCGCGCGGGCGGCGCGCGGACGACGGCAATCCGATAGAACGGATCATCGCCGACGCGGTGCGGACGGCGAGCGACTTCCTCGTCCCCCGGGGGCTGCCGGCGCATCTGTGGCGGCGGCTCGGCCCCGAGGAGAAGCTCTACCTGAAGGGCCTCGACGTGGAGCGCCGCGGCGAGTTCCGCGCCGGCGTCTACCAGGAGTTCGCGCGCGGCTTCGGCGTCCGCGACTACCGCGCCCTGCTCCGCACCGGCAAGGCGAACGAAGCGCGGCTGAAGACCGCCTCCGACCTCGGCCGCCGCGAGCTGGCCGATTCGGCGTTCGGACGAAGCCTCGTCCGCCACGCGCTGTACGCCGTCTGGTGGACGGCGGAACACGGCGGCGACCCCGCCGACAGCGTCCGCTGGCTGCGCGCCGAGCTGCCCGACTACTGGCCGCGCCGCGAGGGCCTGGCCGCGGTCCTCCGCTACCTCGCCGCGCTCGACGCCGGCCACTGGCGCGAAGACGCCGCCGCCGCGCGGGTCCTCGCGGGGGCGGTGGAGAACGACCATGTCTGAGATTCCGGTCGCGGACGATCCGAGCAAGGCCGCGGCTGGTCTTCCGGCGGGCGCGCAGTTTTGTCGGTGCGCTTTGCAGGTCAACCCGCACCATTACGCCAGTACGTACCGCGGCAAGGCGTCGTCGCTCGGCGACACGGAATATGCGGCGGCGCTGATCGGCAAGGCGAAGGAGTTGGACATCTCAGTGCTGGCGGTGACGGACCACAACCATGTCGGAGGCGTGGAATCCATCCGCGCGGCGGCACGGGGGCACGGTATTCACGTGTTTCCGGGTTTCGAGTTGACTTCATCAGAGGGAATTCACGTCCTCTGTCTTTATCCGCCAGACATGCCGGTGAAGGAGCTAGATCGTTTCCTTGGAGAGTTCGGCGTTCGCACGACGACGATGACAAGTGCTCCCTGCGAAAGAACTTTCTCGGACATACTGGCTCGCGTGCGCGACCAGCGCGGCATGACGATTGCCGCGCACGTCACGCAGGAGAACGGACTGTTCAAGCGACTCAAAGGCCAGCCGCGGATCAAGGCTTGGCGGGATGCGAATCTCCTTGCCGTACAGATTCCCGGGCCGGTATCGGATCTCCCCGCGGAAGTACGGCGCATCGTACGGAATGAAAATCCGGACTACGCTCGGACTCACGCTCCTGAAGACACGCTGGCTATTGCGGTCGTCAACGCCGGCGACGTTTTGTCGCCTGACGATCTCGCCAAGCCGTCGGTGACCTGTTGGATCAAGATGTCCGAGATCGGCATCGAGGGCTTACGGCAGGCGTTCCTGGACCCCGGATCACGGATTCGGCTGCACAGCGATCCGCCGCCGGAAGATCATGCAGAATTCGTGTCCATGTCGTGGCAGGGCGGTTTTCTGGACGGCGTGGAGGTGCGTTTTAATCCGAACCTGAATGTCCTCGTGGGTGGCCGCGGCGCCGGCAAGTCGACGGTGGTCGAGAGTCTGCGGTGTGTGCTCGATCTGGAAGCCCTAGGCGCGGGAGCGCGCGAGAGCCATGCCGGAATCCTGAAGAACGTCCTTAGAAGCGGCACCAAAGTGTCGCTCGTCGTTCGTTGCCATCGGCCCAGCGCGCGGGACTACCGCATCGAACGTACCGTTCCCAACCCCTCTGTTATACGAGACGCCGCGACGAATGAAGTGCTGAACGTCGCGGCGGCGGATGTTTTTCCCGGCGTCGAAATCTACGGTCAGCATGAGATATCCGAGTTGACTAGAAGTCCGGAGAAGCTGACCAAGTTGCTGGAACGGTTCGTGCGACACGACGAGTCGCTTTCCGCCCGGAAGCGCGAACTGCGCCACGAATTGAAGCGCTCACGCGAAGGAGTGCTCCAGGTTCGCGAGGAACTCGACCAGATAGAAGAACGGCTGGCTGCGCTGCCGGGACTCGAAGAGACTCTGAAGCGGTACCAGGAAGCAGGTATCGAGGAGGATCTCAAGGAAAAAAGCTTGTTGGTGCGGGAGAAGCGTGTGCTGGACACCGCGTCTGAGCGCATGGCTCCGTTTCGTTCTCTCCTGGCAGATCTGGGTCAGCAGCTCCCGATCGATCGGGCCTTTGTATCGCCGAATGCCTTGAACGACTTGCCCGGACGGGAGATCCTCGGTGACGCCGACCGCGTGCTGGATCGATTGAGCACGGACATCGAGAAAGTACAGCAGACCCTTGAAGCAGCGCTCGACAAGGCTGACCAAGAACTCCAGGATGTCCGCGAACGATTCGAGGCGCGCAGTGCTTCCGTGCAGTCCGCCTACGAGCAGAAGCTCCGGGAGCTCCAGAAGTCCGGAGTGGACGGCGAAGCGTTCATCGATCTCCGGCGCCAGATCGAGACATTGCGGCCTCTGACCGAAAGACAAGTGGTCCTGGAACGCGCGGAGACGGATCGCCAGGAGCGCCGGCGAAACCTGCTGGCCGAATGGGAGAACGTCAACGCCGAAGAGTTTCGTGCGCTCGACCGCGCTGGCAAGCTCGTCACGAAGCAACTCCAGGGGCGGATCCGTGTACGGGTCGAATTCGGAGGAAATCGCGAGCCGCTGTTCCAGCTCCTCCGTGACGAGATTCGCGGCAGGCTGTCCGAAGCTATCGACGCGCTTAGACGACAGGACGCGTTGTCACCGGGCGCATTGGCCCAGGCGTGCCGCAAAGGCGCGACGGAATTGGAGGCTTACTCCGACATCCCTGGCAGTCAGGCGGATCGGTTGGCGAAGGCGTCCGCCGCAACACTCATGCGCATCGAGGAACTGGACCTCCCCTCCACGACCGAGATCGAGCTCAACATCGCCGCTTCGGGCGAAGAGGCGAACTGGCAGGCGCTCGACAGGCTGTCCACCGGGCAGAAGGCGACCGCGGTTCTTCTCCTGGCGTTGCTGGAATCCGATGCCCCGCTCGTGGTCGATCAGCCGGAAGACGATCTGGACAATCGGTTCATCACGGAAGGGATAGTGCCGCGCATGCGCGAAGGGAAGCGGCGGCGTCAATTCCTGTTCTCCACCCACAACGCCAACATTCCGGTGCTTGGCGACGCGGAACTGATTCTGGGCCTGAGCGCATCGGGAGAAGCGGGTGAAGGACAAGCGACGATCTCACGACAGCACATGGGGTCGATAGACGCTGGCCCCGTCCGGGCTCTCGTGGAGGAGCTGCTTGAAGGTGGAGAAGACGCGTTCGAGCGCCGACGCCGAAAGTACGGCTTCTGAGGCGAACGATGACGAAGACCGATCTTTACGAGCTGATCGTCAGAGGCGAAAACTCCAGCGTCGAGTTCAAGAGGGACGACGTAGACAATCGCGCGCTGGCAAAGGAGCTCGTCGCGTTCGCCAACCTGTACGGCGGCCGGGTTCTGCTCGGTGTTGACGACGACGGAAGCATCCGCGGGCTGTCGAGGCGAGATCCGTCGGCGCGTAACGACGATGACGACATCGCGAGGCGCACGTACCGGGGGCTGGAGGAATGGGTCGCCCAGGCCTGCCGCGACAAGATACGCCCCGAGATCGTCCCGCGTTTCGAGATCGTCCCGGACGTGGCGCCGGGCCGGGACGTGGCCGTGGTGCAGGTGGACCGCGGGTGGACCGTGCACCACCTATGGCACGGCCAGCATCGCACCTACTACGTTCGCGTCGGCAGCCTGAACCGGGAGGCGAGCCCCGAAGAGCTGGCGCGGCTCTTTCAGCAGCGCGGCGTCGTGCGCCCGGAGCATCGGCCGGTGTCCGGCACGTCGATCGCCGACCTGGACCGCCGCCGGCTCGCGGACTACTTCGAGCGGGTCCGGGAGCAGGAGGCCCCGGGCGCCAACCCGTCCGACGCCTGGCGCAGGGAAACCGAGACCTGGACGAAGGGTCAGGACGAAGCCCGGTGGCGCTTCCTCGCCGAGGACCGCGAACGGGAATGGCGCGCCGAGCAGGAAGCGGCCTGGGAATCGCTGCTGGTCAACACGGAGTTCCTGCACGAGGACGCGCCGCACCCGGCCACCATCGCGGGGCTGGTGCTGTTCGGCAGGAGCCCGAGCCGGTTCCTGCCGCAATCGAAAATCGACGCGGTGGCGCATCCGGGAACGGAGAAGGACTACGAGGCTCGCGAGCGCCGCACGTTGCGCGGTCCGATCGTGCCGCTCAAGGGCGTCGACGGCTCCCTGCTGGAGCCCGGTCTCGTGGAACAGGCGGTGGAGTTCGTCCGGCGGAACGTCGAGACGGTGAGGCTGCGGGACGGCGTGCGCCGGGAGGAGCGCTGGGACTACCCCGCGGAAGCGGTCCGCGAGGCGGTCGTCAACGCCATCGTGCACCGCGACTACCTGTTGTCCGGCGCCGACGTCGAGCTCGGCCTCTACGCAGACCGGCTGGAGGTGGTCAGCCCCGGACGACTGGCGAACGGCATCACCCCCGACCGCATGCGCGCCGGCTGCCGGAGCGCCCGCAACGAGCTCCTGAAGGACGTGATGCGGGACTACGGCTATCTGGAGCACATGGGGATGGGCGTGCCGCGGAAGATCGTGCGCGGCATGCGGGAGCACAACGGCACCGAACCGGACCTGGTCGAGGAGAACGAGCGGTTCACGGTCCGGTTGTGGAAGGCGCCGCCGGCGAGCCGGCCGTGATCGAGCGCCACTCCTCCCGCCGCCGGCTTGACGACACATGACCGGTCTTGAATACTGGTCAGATGGAGACGATCAATGCGTCCGACTTCAAGGCCCGGTGTCTGGCGATTCTCGATCGCGTGCACGCGACCGGTGAGCGGGTGGTCATCCTGAAACGCGGGCGGCCGGTCGCGGAGCTGTCCCCTGCCGGTCGATCGAACACCGAATACCCCCAGACGGCGTTGAAGGGCACCGTCACCACAACGGGCGACATCATCGGACCCGTGGCGCCGGAAGAAGACTGGGACAGTCTCGCTCGATGAGGACGTTGCTCGATACGCACGTCCTGATCTGGTGGTTCGACGACCGGCAGCGGCTCTCGCGGAGCCAGCAGGAAGCGATCGCGGCCGCCAGCGGTGATTCGCCGTTGCTGGTGTCCGACGTTTCGCTCTGGGAAGTGGCGATGCTCCACAGCCGGGGGCGGATTCGCCTGAAGATTCCGTTGCGGGAGTGGCTGGAGGCCGCCGTCGCGCCGCCGCTGGTGCGGAGATGCGGAATTTCACCGGCGGTTGCGGCGGAGCTGGCCGCGCTGCCGGATTCCTTTCATCGCGATCCGGCGGATCGCATTCTGGTGGCGACCGCCCGCGTGCTCGGCGCGACGCTGCTGACGCAGGATCGCCGCATCGTCGATGCGGCGCTGGTCGAGACAATCCGTTGATCGGTTCGGCCGCGAGCGTCTTCTCGAAGCCCCTTTTTCCGCGCCGGCTTCCGCCGCCGCGGGTGTCGCGCCCGCTTCACCATCTCGGAGGTCATAATGTCTACAATGCGCAGCACCGTGCGAATCGACGACGACCTGATGATCGAGCTCAAGGCGCGCGCTCACGCGGAATCCGTCTCCCTGACGCGCATCCTCAACCGCACCCTCCGCGCCGGTCTGGCTCGACCGCGGCCCGACGGCGCCCGCCGCCGGCCGTTCCGGCAGAAGACCGTCGCCATGGGGCAGCCGATGGCCGACCTCGACAAGGCACTGGCGCTGGCGGCGCGCCTGGAAGACGAGGAAGCGGCTCGCAAGCTGTCTCCCCGCAAGTGACGGCGACTTCGCCCGGTTCGGGCGCCTCCGCTGGGAGAATCCGTTGTGGCGCGCGTGGCACTGAAGAGCGTTCCGTATCTCGCAGGGGGCTGACGTTGATTTTTGCCTTGTCTTCGCTTTCGTGATCTACAATGGAGGGGGACGGTTGAAGGGAAGCATGCTCGGAGGAGCGCGGAACAGCCGTTCGCTTTGCCGGCCCGTCACGGCGCCGGCTGCCGGTTGACGACCGCGCGACGCCGGATGGCGGTGACGACCGCCACGCCGATGAACGCGACCCGGCGCCGCACGCGGGTCGACCAGGGGCGTCCGGCTCGTCAGCGCCGCGGAGAGCATCCGATGAACGCGACCCGGCGCCGCTTGCGGGTCGGCGGCCGAGCAGCGCCGGGACAGCCCTGATGGAGGCCATCGCGTCGAAACCGCTCGGCCCGGTCTGGAAGGACCGCCTGAGTCTTTCCGCCCGCGTCGCGCCGGAGTTCTACGAAACGTCGGACGACGTCGGCAACGTGCCGCACGCCGGCGCGTTGCGCACGACGCTGGACGACCTGGGCGGGTCGGCCGTCTTCTGCGTGCAGGACGTGCCGACGGTGCCGGAAGTGGTCGGGATGCTCCTCCCAGTAGCGGCCCGATTCGGCGGCGTAGACGAGGTTGCGGAGCGCAAGCGCGTCGGCGGTGGCGCGCAGTTCCTCGACGAGACAACGGGTGACGGCGTCGTCGTCTCCGGAACGCGGGATGCGGGCCAGCGAAAAGACGCGCACCGTATCCCCGGAGAGGACGACGAGCAGACTGGCGAGGCCCTGGTTCCAGAGCGCGGCGCGGCGCGAGGCGACGGCGGCGGGATCGTACTCGTCGACGGAGAGGAGGACGACCGGAAGAGCGCGTGGACCGGGTTCTTCTCGGCAACCTCACGCAGTCGCACGCGCAGCTTCGCGACGCCGGCCTGTCCACCGACGCGGCGCAGGCGCTGCTGGTGCAGGCGATGTTCGTCGCCTATCTCGAGGACCGGGAGATCGTACGCCCCGAGTACTTCCGGGACGTCTCGAACGCGCGCGCCAAAGACTTCGAAACGCTGCTCCGGTCCGGGGACGTCGAGTCGCTGGATGGCCTTTTCCGAGCGTTGCGGAAGGACTTCAACGGCGATCTGTTCTTCGCCCCGTGCTCGTTCGACGCCGACGACCGCGGCCCGCGCCTCGGCCCCGCGCACCTGGAGATCCTGGCCCGCTTTCGTTCCGGCCGCGAGGAGATGCGCGGCGGAGCGGGCAATATCGCCTCTGGCGGTACGACTTCAAGTTCATTCCGATCGAGCTGATCAGCGCCGTCCACGGCCGGTTTCTCGCCGAACGAGGTCCCGACCGCCACACGTTGGGCGCCTACTACACCCCGATGTTCCTGGCCGACACCGCCGTCTCGCACGCGTGGGACCGGCTGCCGCCCGCGGTCCGGGACGGCGGGCGCTTTCTGGATCCGGCTTGCGGATCCGGCATCTTCCTGGTGCGCCTGTTCCAGCGCCTGTTCCAGCGCCTGTGCGAACACCGGCGCGCGGACCGGCCCGACCGGAAGATCCCCTGGGACGACTTGGTGGACGTTCTCTCGAGGTTGCAGGGGCGGGACGTGGACGGCGGCGCCGTCCGCGTGGCCGTGTTCTCGCTGTACGTCGCGTTGCTCGAAGAGGTCACCCCGCCGGATGTCCGGGCGCTGATGAAACGGGGCAGAATGCTCCCCGCGCTGCATGGGAAGACGCTTCGCCCCGAGGACTTCTTCGCGGTCGAGGCCGACGACGCGTCGGCCGACGTGATCGTCGGCAACCCGCCCTGGTCGAGCCGCCGCGGCGAAAACCATTCCTCGATCGAATGGTGCAGGGAAGAAGATCTGCCGGCGCCGGGCCGCGAGCAGGCGTGGGCCTTCGTCTGGAAGTCGCTGCGGCATCTGCGGGAGGACGGCGTCGTCGCGCTTCTCCTGCCGGCCATGGGCTTCCTGCACAACCATGCCGGCGATGCCGTCGAGGCCCGCAAGCGCCTGCTGCGCGAGGCGCAGATCTTCGCCGTCGTCAACTTCGCGGACCTGCGGTTCCAGTTGTTCGAACGCGCCGTGCGCCCCACCGCGCTCGTCCTGTTCGGACGGCCGCCGGCCGGGGACGCCGCCGCCTACCGGTTCGACTACCTGACGCCGAAGGCCGACCTGAACCTGAAGTCCCGGCGCCTGATCACGATCGGCGGCGCCGACCGCTGCCGGCTCGACTCCCGCATGGTCGAAGCCGACCCGTCCGTCTTCAAGAAGCGCCTGTGGCTGAGCGAGCCGGAAGCCCGGCTGTTCAACTACCTGTCGCAGTTTCCCCGTCTCGGCGATCTCGTGGCCGAATTCGGGACGCTCTCGCGCAGGAAGGAATCGACCCGCGGGCGCTGGGTCGTCGGGCAGGGCTTCCAGCCTGCCAACGCCAAGCGGGTTCCGCGTGCCGCTCACGAAGGCGAACACAGCAGCGTCGTCGCCACAACGCCCTACCTGCCGATTGGCGAGTTCCGCGTCCTGGCGCGGACGTGCGAGGGATTGCAGCCGTGGAAGGACAGTGTCGTTCGCCGGAAAGGTTTCGAAGCGGGGTTCAAGGGACCGCGCGTGCTGGTTCCGCGCGGCGTCGCCGCCGGCGCCGGCCGGGGAGGACCGCGGCTGCGCGCGGCCTACGTCGAGGCCCCGATGACCTTCCAGCACATCGTTCAGGCCATCGCGGTTCCGCCTGGCGACGAACGCCGCGGCATGCTGCTCGCGGGACTCCTCAACAGCCGGTTGATGCTGTGGTTCGCGTTCCACGGCACGTCGTCGTTCGGCGCGGACCGATCGGAGGTGCAGCAGGCGGAGCTGCTGCGCCTGCCGTTCCCCGCTCCGGACGACCTGCCGGAGCCCGAGCGGTCACGCGCGGCGGCGGATGCGCTGACCTCCATCGTCGAGAAGCAGGTTCGACGGCTCGATCCAGCCCCGGCGCAGCCCGATCAGGCGTTGGAGAACCGGCCGGAAGAACGCGGCGTGCTCGAGGAAATCGACGATCTGGCGTACGAGTTCTTCTGCCTGTCGAAGGAAGAGAGAATCCTGGTGGAAGACACGGTGGAGCACGTGATTCCCGCCGTGCAACCGAACCGGGGTCCGTCTCCCGCGCTCTGGCGGCCCTCGACCCCGGACGACCGCCGGGCCTACGCCCGGACACTGGCCGGCGCCCTCGCGGACTGGCTCGACGGCGACGGCTCCATCGGAACGCACTTGGTGGCGCGCAACGACGATCTGGCCATCCTGCAACTGTCGCTGCGGGACGGGCCGGGCGCGTTCGACTACGTCGAGGACGACGACGAGTCCGTGGCGGAGGCGTTGTCCCGGATCGCCGAACACATCCACGAGCCGCTGCCGGGCAACTTCCAGGCGCTGCCGGACTTCCGGGTGTTCGCCGGCCGCGATCTGTTCCTCGTCAAGCCGGCCGGGAAGCGGTTCTGGCTTCGGTCGGCCGCCCTGGCCGACGCTAACGCCATCGTGATCGATCTGCACATGTGGTCGAACTCCGGCGATGGCCGCGCGGGCCGCCTCTGATGACGGGTGGCGCGCCGGCCACGTGGGCTGCCCGTCTGCGGTCGTTGGACATGCGCTTTCTGCAGCGCTGATCAACGACAATTATTTTGGCCGGTCGTCGAGAGGGCGGTCGGCACGGTGCTGGATGGCGCTGGTGACGTGTGAGACTGCCCGTTTTCCTCTGGGAGGACGGGTTGGTCACGGACGCGCAGGTTCGGCGTTTACGCGAGAAGCGGATGGCAGGCAAGACGCTGACGGCGGCGGCGGCGGCGGCCGGGATGAGCGAGCGGACGGCTCGCCGCTGGCAGGAGGGGGCGTTGCCGTCGGCTGCGAAGGCGCCGCGGCCGTGGCGCACGCGGGAGGATCCGTTCGCCGACGTGTGGGCGTCGGAGGTTGTGCCGCAGTTGGCGGCCGACACCGCCGGGCGGCTGCAGGTGCTGACGCTGTTCACGGCGCTGTGCCGGCGGCATCCTGGCCGCTTTCAGCCCGGGCAGCTACGGACGTTGCAGCGTCGGGTCCGTGCGTGGCGGGTGGAGCACGGCCCCGCCCGGGAGGTGTACTTCGAGCAGGCGGCGGTTCCGGGTCGGGAGGCGGCGTTCGACTTCACCGACGCGGGCGAGCTGGGAGTGACGCTTCGGGGCGTTCGGTTCCCGCACCTGCTGTTCGAGTGGGTGCTGAGCTACAGCCGGTGGACGTATGTGGGACTGGCGCTGAGCGAGACGTTCGAGGCGCTGGTGGCGGGTCTGCAGGACGCGCTGTGGACGCTGGGCGCGGCGCCGTCGGTGCTGCGGCACGACAACCTGTCGGCGGCGACGCACGAGTTGCGGCGCAGCGGCGGGCGTGAGTTGACGGTGCGGTTCCGGCAGGTGCTGGACCACTACGGGCTGCGCTCGTCGCGGATTCAGCCCGGAAAGCCGCACGAGAACGGCGTGGCCGAGCAATGCCACTTCCGGACGAAGACGGCGATCGAGCAGGCGCTGCTGTTGCGGGGCGGCCGGGATTTCGACGACGAGTCGGCGTATCTGGCGTTGGTGCGGGCGGTGGTCGGCCGGGAGCGGAATGCGCGTGCGGCGTCTCGTCCGGCCGAGGAACGGGCGTATCTGCGGCCGTTGCCGCCGGCCCGGATTCCGGCGTACACGACGTTGCAGTGCCGGGTGAGGAAGTGGAGCACGATTCGGGTCGGCGGCCGGATCTATTCGGTTCCGTCGCGGTTGATCGGCCATACGGTCGAGGCGCGTCAGCATCCGTCGGCGGTCGAGGTCGTCTACGGCGGCCGGGTGCTGTGCACGATGCCGCGTCTGCGGGGCGCGGCGGGTCACCGGATCGACTACCGGCACATCATCGGGAGTCTGGTGCGGAAGCCGGGCGCCTTCGCGCGGTATCGCTTCCGGGAGGAGTTGTTCCCGTCGCTGACGTTCCGGGCGGCGTATGACGCGCTCGGCCGTACGCACGGCGCGCGGGCCGACGTGGAGTACGTGCGCCTGTTGCACCTGGCGGCCACGACCGGCGAGCGGCGGGTCGAGGCGGCGCTTCGCGCCCGGCTCGACGCCGGCGTCCCCTGCGATTACGCCAGCGTTCAGGCCGAGGTGCGTCCGGCGGTTCCGGCGCTCCCTGCGGTGCACGTTCCCCGCCCGGACTTGGCGCAGTACGACGCGCTGCTGAGCGGAGGTCCGCCCGGATGACGGCGTCGAGCACGCAGGTGACGACGCTGCTGACACGGTTCGGCCTGACGACGGCGGCCGAGGAACTCGTCCCCCGGCTGACGCAGGCCGGCCACCATGCGGCGTTGCCGGCGCTGCTCGAGGTGTTCGAGGCGGAAGCCGACGCACGCCGTCAGCGCCGGATCGCGCGGTTGCGCCGCGCGGCGCGGCTGCCGCCCGGCAAGACGTTCGCGACGCTCGACACCGGCCGCCTGCCGGGGCCGGTCGTGCAGCAACTCGAGACGCTGGCCGCCGGGGCGTTCCTCGAGACGGCGACGAACGTGCTGGCGTTCGGTCTGCCGGGCGTGGGCAAGAGCCACGCGCTGTGCGCCGTCGGGCATGCCCTGGTCGAGGCCGGCCGCAGCGTGCTGTGCGCGCCCGCCTATGCGCTGGTCCAGGAACTGCTCGGCGCGAAACGCGACCTCGACCTGCCCCGCGCCCTCCGCAAGCTCGACCTCTTCGAGGTCATCCTGCTCGACGACCTCGGCTACGTACAGCAGAGCTCGGACGAGGCCGAGGTGTTGTTCACCCTGCTGGCCGAGCGGTACGAGCGCCGCTCGGTGATGGTGACCAGCAACTTGGTCTTCAGCCAGTGGGACCGGATCTTCCGCGACCAGATGGCCACGGCCGCAGCGATCGATCGTCTGGTGCACCACGCCGTCGTGCTCGAGTTCGACGTGCCGAGCTTCCGAACGGACCGGTCCGGCCGCAAGACGCCGCCGCCGACCGTGCCCCGCGGACGCGCCCCCGGCCCGCTGCTGCCCCGAAACCGCCGCCGCCCGGCCGCGTGAACGCCCCGGACGGTGTCCGCGAGCCGAGCAGCCTGTGGACCGCGCCAGCGGCATGGAAAACGCGCGCGGACCGTCGTGCCGGGTTGCGCCGCCGGGACAGCGCGTTTCCCACCCCGCTTTGGACGGCGCCGAGCGCCGCCCACACGGTCCACAGGCGCTACTGCTGTTGATCGCGATCCATGTCGATCTGAACCGGCCAAAATAATTGTCGCCAAGCGGCCAAAGTAGTTGACGCTGAACAAGCGCGTCGTCGACGTATGGCCGGAGTGTCTGCGCACCCTGTCGGATCAGCCACGGGAGGACGACATCACGTTCAACCTCGTGGTGCGGTTGCGAAAGGACCGTCATGTTCGAAGGTGGTTCCACTTCGTCGCATTCCAGTACCACCCGCCCGGTTATGAGCCGAACGGTTTGGCTTACAGCAAGGGGCGCATCGACGTGGCCGTACTACTGCTGGATCCGTTGGCCGAGGGATATCTCGCCTACGAATGCAAACGCCTCAACGACGTGCGCGAAGACGGCAGACGGTCGCTGGCGGGAGAGTACGTGATGGAGGGGCTGTCCCGTTTCGTCACCGAGCAGTACTCGGCGAATCTGCCCGTCGGGTGCATGCTCGGGTACGTCCTCGACGGCGACGTGGCGTACGCGGCGTCGAGCGTCCGGGAGAAAATCATCGCGTGCCGACGGGAGATCGCGCTGATCGGGCAGCCGAAAGACGAGGCCGCCGTCGGCGTGGCGACGCGCTTCTCCAGCCGCCACCGCCGACAGGACGACGGGGAGATCGAAGTCCGGCACGCGCTGCTGCCCATGCGACTCGACAGCCCGTGGTGGAATCCCGCGTCGCACCGAGAGCGGCGAGGCGCCCGCCTGACAAGGCGTGAGGAGGGCGCATATTGGGCATACGCAACCGACGAACAACGCCGTCAGGCGGGATGCATCGCCGCTCGAATGCAGCGGGGACTTTCACCACGGGCTGTCAAGGGGACGACCGCCGAGGGCGCGCCGGCGAGCTTGCCGTGATCGAGCGCCACTCCTCCCGCCGCCGCCGGCTCGACGCCGGCTTTCTCGCCGCCCGGCTCGCCGGCGCGCAGAGCTACGACCGGATCGCCGGCTACTTCTCGTCGTCGATCCTGGAGGTGGCCGGCGAGGCGCTGGAAAGCGTCCGGGGAAAGATCCGCGTCGCCTGCAACTCCGGGCTGTCGCGCGCGGACGTCGAGGTCGCCAAGGCGGCGCAGGCGGCGCTGCGCCGCGAGTGGTGCGACTCCCACCCGCAGGATCGGGGCGACGCCGCCCGGCCGCGGTTCCGGCGGCTCCACGACCTGCTCCGGGCGGGGAGGATGGAGGTGCGCGTCCTGCCGGACGAGGTCTTCGGCCTCGTCCACGGCAAGGCGGGCGTGATCACGCGGGCCAGCGGAGAGCGGGTCTGCTTCCTCGGCAGCGCGAACGAGTCCGCGCGCGCGTTCCGCCTCAACTACGAGCTGATCTGGGAGGACGACGACCCGGACGCGGTGGCGTGGGTGCAGGAAGAGTTCGACGCCCTCTGGTCGTCGCCCTGCGCGGTCCCGCTCGCGGAGTTCGTCGTCGCCGACCTCGACCGCCTGGCGCGCCGCGAGGTGATCAGCGGCGTCGCGGGCTGGCGGGAGGCGCCGGACCCGGCGGCGGTCGTGGTGGAGGCGCCGGTCTACCGCCGCGAAGTCGGCCTGTGGGAGCACCAGAAGCACTTTGTGAAGTTCGCCTTCGATGCGCACCGCGGGCCGCACGGCGCGCGGTGCGTGCTGGCCGATCAGGTGGGGCTCGGCACTGCAGCTCGCGATGGCGGCGCAGCTCATGGCGCTGGCCGGCGAGCGGCCGGTGCTCGTGCTGGCGCCGAAGACGCTGGTGCGGCAGTGGCAGGACGAGATCGACACGCTGCTCGGGCTGCCGTCGGCGGTCTGGGACGGCGGGCAGTGGGTGGACGAACGCGGCGTCGAGCATCCGGCCACCGGCCCGGAATCGATCCGCCGCTGCCCGCGCCGCATCGGGATCGTCTCCACCGGCCTGATCGTCAGCGGCTCGGAGACGGCGACGTGGCTGGCGAACATGCGCTTCGAGTGCGTGATCCTCGACGAAGCGCACCGGGCGCGCCGCCGGAACCTGGACGCCAAAAGGGCCTTCGCGGCGGCGCAGCCGAACAACCTGCTGAAGTTCCTCCAGGATGTTGCGCCGCGCACGAAGAGCTTGTTGCTCGCGACCGCGACGCCGGTGCAGCTTCATCCGATCGAGGCGTACGATCTGCTCGACGCGCTCGCCCGCGGTTCGGACGCGGTGCTCGGCGGCCCCGGCAGCCGTTGGCGCAACGCGCAGGCTTCTCTCGATCTGGTGCTGGGCCGGACTTCCCCGCCGGACGACTTCCACGAGCGTTGGGACTGGTGGCGCAACCCGTTCCCGCCCCGCTCGGAAGGGAAGGACTTCGAGATTCTGCGGCAGTCGCTCGCGCTGCCGGACGAAGCCTCGTATGCGCCGGGAAAGGCCGTCGATGCGCTGCGTCCGCCCGACCGCCAGCGCATCGAAGACGGCTTCCGGCATTTCGTCGAGCGTCACAACCCGTACATCCGAACCATCGTGCTGCGGACCCGGGACTACCTCGAACGAACGATCGACCCGGAGACGGACGAGCCGTATCTCGCCCCCGTCAAGGTGCGGCTTCACGGCGAGTCCGAAGCCGACGCCGTCCGGTTGCCGCCGTTCCTGGAGGACGCCTACCGTCTGGCCGAACAGTTCTGCGCACTGCTTGCCGAACGGGCGAACACCGGTTTGTTCCGTACGCTGCTGCTGCGGCGGATGGGCAGCACGATGGAGGCCGGACGGCGAACGGTCGAGAAGATCCTGCGCGACCGGGAGCCTCTCGACTGCTCGGAGGACGACGAGGAGTCGGCGGGCGGGGAGCCGGCCGATCGATTCCGCACGCTGACCGCCGCCGAGCGTGAGGTGCTCCTGCGTCTGAAGGGCGCCCTGGAGGCGAACCGCGAACGGGACCCGAAGTACGCCGCGGTCAGACGTCTCCTCGTCGAGGAAGGATGGCTTCAATCCGGCTGCATCGTCTTCAGCCAGTACTTCGATTCGGCGCAGTGGCTCGCCGGCCAACTCGCCGGCGATCTTCCGAACGAAACGATCGGCGTCTACGCGGGCGCGAACCGATCCGGCATGCTGCGCGGCGGCGCGTTCACGGGCTGCCGCCGGGACGCGCTGAAGGACGCCGTGCGCCGCGGCGAAGTGCGGCTGCTGCTCGGCACCGATGCGGCCTCGGAAGGTCTGAACCTGCAGCGACTCGGCGCGCTCGTCAACCTGGACCTTCCCTGGAACCCGTCGCGGCTCGAGCAGCGCAAGGGGCGCATCCAGCGCATCGGGCAGGTCCGGCCCGAAGTCGACGTCTGCAACCTGCGCTACGCCAACTCGGTCGAGGACCGGGTCCGCCAGCTTCTCTCCGAGCGGCTGGAGAACGTTTCCCGACTCTTCGGCCAGTTGCCGGACACGCTCGAAGACGTCTGGGTGCAAGTGGCGCTCGGCCGGATCGAGGAGGCGAAACGGACTATCGACGCCGTGCCCGACCGGCACCCGTTCGCCCTCCGCTACCACGAAGTCCGGCGCGTGGACTGGGAGTCGTGCGCGCGGGTGCTCGACGACGACGCAAAGCGTCAGGCGCTTGCCTGCGGTTGGGACGGCCGCTGAACTGGCGCGGGCGGTTACCGCCGGATCTCCGCGTCTCGTCGCACGCCTGGTACCGGAGGACGCCCGGCGCCGCGTACGTGCCGGGCGTCAGGCCGGGGTCGAGCACGAGCGCCGCGCCGATGGCGAACGTCTCCTCGAAGACCGCCAGCGGACCGTCGGCGCCCTGCTGGCTCAGCAGGATCGGTTCAGGCCAGGCGAGCCCGGCGAGCTCGATGCCGTCCGGCGGATCGAGCGTGAGAACGACGTCGGCGCCCGGCGGCGGACCGCACGGTGACGACGGCGCGGACCGGGCTGGGCTCGACCGGTGACCACCGCGCTTCGAGCGGCGCCCAGAAGACGTTCTCGGCGGCGTACTCGTCCCGGTCCTCGGCCGCCTCCGCGCCCCATTCGGCGAGCACCGCCGCCCGGCGCTCCTCGAAGGCGCCCCCGGTTCCATGCAGGACGGCAGGACCGGTGACGAATTGCACTTGGGCGCCGATGGGCGCGCCCGGCGAAGCGGCCGAGCCGGCCGTAGCTGCGCGTCTCGCGCCGCATCGCCCCGGCTGGACGGCGCCGGTCAGTCGATCGGCCGGAACATCCGCTCCCAGCGGGTGCGGGTGAAGAAGTGGACCGCCACCGACGAGAGGCGTCTGAGGGCGGGTCCGAGGCCCGGCTCCTGCGTCACCGGCCCGGCGGCGTCGAACGACCAGTACACCAGCACCGCCCTCCCTTTCAGGTAGGCGCGCGGGAGCGGGCCCCAGAAGCGGCTGTCCTGCGAATTGTCGCGGTTGTCGCCCATCATGAAGTAGTGGCCGTCGGGCACCGCCACCGGCCCGTACGCGTCGCGCAGGTCGAGGGGGACGGCGTCGGGCGGGAGGGTCGGGCGCTGGCCGGCCAGGTACGGCTCGTCGAGCGGCGCGCCGTCGATGTAGACCCGCTTCCGGCGCACTTCGACCGTCTCGCCGGGCAGCCCGATCACCCGCTTGATGAAGTCGCGCTCCGGGTCGTCCGGGAACTTGAACACCGCGACGTCGCCGCGCCGGACGTCGCCGGCCGGCAGCAGCAGCCGCTCCGCGGCGCCGGCGGTCGGACCGAAGACGAACTTGTTGACCAGCAGGTGGTCGCCGATCAGCAGGTTCCGCTCCATCGAGCCGGTCGGGATCTTGAACGCCTGCACCACCCAGGTCCGGACGAAGAGCGCCAGGATCACCGCGATGACGATCGACTCGAAGTACTCGCGCGCCGTCGATTTCCGCACCGGTGCAGGCATGGCTCGGCCGGCGCTCAGTCCGCGCCGATCCGGAGGACCGCGAGGAACGCTTCCTGGGGGATGTCCACCTGTCCGACGCGCTTCATCCGGCGCTTCCCTTCCTTCTGCTTCTCCAGCAGCTTGCGCTTCCGGGTGACGTCGCCGCCGTAGCACTTGGCCAGGACGTTCTTGCGGAGCGGCCTGACCGTCTCCCGGGCGATGATCCGGGAGCCGACAGCCGCCTGGATCGCCACCTCGAACATCTGCCGCGGGATGAGCTCGCGCATCTTCCCGGCCAGCGCGCGGCCCCGCGCGTACGCCATCTCCCGGTGCACGATCACCGACAACGCGTCGACCGGCTCGCCGTTGACGAGCAGATCGAGCCGGACCAGCGGCGCCGCCCGGTACCCCGTCACATGATAGTCGAGCGACGCGTAGCCGCGCGAGACCGTCTTCAGGCGGTCGTGGAAGTCGAGCACCACCTCGTTGAACGGGAGCTCGTACGCGATCATGACGCGGTGCGACGCGTGGTGCTCCAGGTTCTTCTGGACCCCCCGCTTCTCCTGGCACAGCTGCAGGACGGCGCCCACGCAGTCGGCCGGCGCCAGGATCATCGCCGAGATGATCGGCTCCTCCATCGTCCCGATCCGGCCGGCTTCCGGCAGCTTGGCGGGGCTGTCGACCTCGATCGTCTCGCCGTCGGTCGTCGTCACCCGGTACAGGACGCCGGGCGCGGTGGTCACCAGGTCGATGTCGAACTCCCGCTCCAGCCGCTCCTGGACGATCTCCATGTGCAGCAGCCCGAGGAAGCCGCACCGGAACCCGAAGGCGAGCGCCGCGGACGTCTCCGGCTCGAAGGCGAACGAGGCGTCGTTGAGCCGCAGCTTCTCGAGCGCCTCGCGGAGCTCCGGATACCGGTGGCCCTCCACCGGGTACAGGCCGGCGAACACCATCGGCTTCGACTCGCGGAATCCGGGCAGCGGCTTCGCCGTGGGGCGGGACGCTTCGGTCAGGGTGTCGCCGATCCGCGCGTCGCCGATCCGCTTGACGCCGGCGATGACGAACCCGACCTCGCCGACGCCGAGCGCGCCGGTCTCGATCGGCTTTGGCGAGAAGACCCCGACCTGCTCGATCTCGCACGTCCGCCCCTGCGCCATCAGCCGGGCCTTCATGCCGGGCCGGACCGCGCCGTCGATCACCCGGACCAGCACCACCACCCCCCGGTACGCGTCGTACCAGGAATCGAAGATCAGCGCCTTGAGGGGCGCCTGCGGATCGCCCTGCGGCGGCGGGACGCGCGCGACGACCGCCTCCAGCACCTCGCGGGCGCCGATCCCCTCCTTGGCGCTCGCGCGGACCGCGGCGGCCGGGTCGAGCCCCACGAGGTTCTCGATCTGCCGGGCCGTCTCGTCCGGCTGCGCGCCCGGCAGATCGATCTTGTTGATGACCGGGACGATCTCCAGGTCGTGGTCGACGGCGAGGTACGCGTTCGCGACGGTCTGCGCCTCGACCCCCTGGGAGGCGTCGACCAGCAGCGCCGCCCCCTCGCACGCCGCGAGCGACCGGGTCACCTCGTACGAGAAGTCGACGTGCCCCGGCGTGTCGATCAGGTTCAGCACGTAGCGCCGGCCGTCGGCGGCGTCGTAGTCCAGCCGCACGGCGTGCGCCTTGATCGTGATCCCGCGCTCGCGTTCGAGGTCCATGCTGTCGAGGACCTGCGCCGCCATCTCGCGCGGGCGCAGCGCGCCGGTGATCTCCAGGAACCGGTCGGCCAGGGTCGACTTGCCGTGATCGACGTGGGCGACGATGGAGAAGTTGCGGATGCGGTGGTGGTCCATCGACGCGGCCTGGTGCGGGCGGTCCTGCGGCGGCCGGACTCCTACCGGCTGTCGAGCGGCGCGAACGTCTGCGGGTACGGCGGGCCGACGTACTCGGCGCGCGGCCGGATGAGCCGGTTGTTCGCGTACTGCTCGAGGACGTGCGCCGTCCAGCCCGACACCCGGCTGACCGCGAAGATCGGCGTGAACAGGTCGACCGGGATCCCGAGCAGCGCGTAGGTCGAAGCCGAATAGAAGTCGACGTTCGCGTCGATCCGCTTCTCCTCCCGCATCACCGCCTCGATCCGCCGCGACATCGCGTGCCACCGGGTCCGTCCCGCGCGCTCCCCGAGCGCCTTCGACATCCGCCGCAGGTGCGTGGCGCGGGGGTCCTCGGTCCGGTAGACGCGGTGGCCGAACCCCGGAACCTTCACCTTGCGGGCCAGCATCCCCCGCACGAACTCGTCCACCCGCCGGTCGTCGGCGTCCTCGCCGATCGCGATGAGCATCTTCATCACCTCGGCGTTCGCGCCGCCGTGCAGCGGACCCTTGAGGGCGCCGACGCCGGCGGCCACCGCGGAGTGCAGGTCGCTCAGCGTCGCCGCCGTCACCCGCGCAGCGAACGTCGAGGCGTTCAGCTCGTGGTCGGCGTGCAGGACGAGGGCGACGTCGAAGGCGCGCGCGGCGACGGCGCTCGGACGCTCCCCGCTCAGCATGAGCAGGAAGTTGGCGGCGTGGCCGAGGGTCGGATCGGGGTCGACGGGGGCGCCTCCCGCCGCGAGCCGGCCCCAGGCCGCCACCACGCTCCCGAGCTGCGCCGTCAGCCGCACCGCCTGCCGGTGGCGCGCGGCCGGCGAGGCGTCGCCGGCCTCCGGGTCGAAATGGGCCAGCGCCGAGGTCAGCGTCCGCAGCGCGTCCATCGCGTCGCCCGGCGGCAGCGTTCGGATCAGCCTGAGCACCGGTTCGGGGAGCGGCCGCGCGGCGGCGAGCTGCGACTGCAGGTCGCCCAGCTCGGCCCGGTTCGGGAGGCGCCGACGCCACAGCAGGTGGCAGACCTCCTCGAACGTGGCGTGCTCGGCCAGATCGTGGATGTCGTGCCCGCAGTACGCGAGCACGCCCCGGTCGCCGTCGAGATGGCAGATGGCGGACGAGGTTGCGACGACGTCCTGGAGGCCCGCCGGCGCCGGCGCGGCTGGCGCGGTCATGCGGCCAGACTATACACGAGCGCGGCGGACCTGCCGGCGCGGACGCTGCTGCAGCAGGGAGACGACGCCCACGTACAGAAAGCCGATCTGGAAGAGGCAGAGCAGCGGCGCCGCGGCGAACTGGGCGGCCGACACGGCGGCGGCCGACGCCGCCGTGAAGTAGAGGCCGAGGGCCACCTCGACCAGCGGCTGTCCGACGCCGGGCTGCCGGTAGCGTCCGGTGCGCCACTCGCCGCGGCCGTCCGTGACGCCGTACTTGGGCGTCCGCACGAAACGCCGCCGGCCCCGCCGCAGCCCGCCGAAGACCGCGCGGACGTTGTTGACCGACAGGCCGACCCCGATCGCGAGCGTGAGCGGGAGGCGCCGCAACTGCGCCAGCCAGTCGCGCCGGACCGCGCGCTGGCCGGCGGCGTAGAAGCCGGCCGCCGACAGCGCCGCCGCGCAGAACAGCGGCGCATCGACCGTCAGCAGCGTCCGCGATCCGGCCTGCGCCCGCACGAGCGCCGCCGGCGCCAGCAGCACCGACGCCAGCAGCAGGAGCGGGTAGTTGAAGTTGGCCGTGAGGTGCGTCAGCGCCTCCGCCTTGACCTTCAGCGGCGCGGCGCTGCGCAGCACCGACGGCAGCACCTTCCGGCAGGTCTGGATCGATCCGGACACCCAGCGGCGTTGCTGCGCCTTGAAGGCGTTCATCTCGACCGGAAGTTCGGCGGGCGCGACCAGGTCCGGCAGGAAGACGAACCGCCAGCCGGCCAGCTGCGCGCGGTAGCTCAGGTCGAGGTCTTCCGTCAGCGTGTCGTCCTGCCAGCCGCCCGCTTCTTCGATGGCCGCCCGCCGCCACACCCCCGCCGTGCCGTTGAAGTGGAAGAAGCAGCCTGCGCGCGCGCGGGCCCCGTGCTCGAGGATGAAGTGCGCGTCGAGGAAGATCGCCTGCGCGCGCGTGAGCCGCGAGGTCTCCCGGTTCAGGTGGCCCCACCGGGCCTGCACCATCCCGACGCCCGGTTCGAGGAGCGCCGGAACCGCGCGCGCCAGGAAGTCCGGCGGCGGGACGAAGTCGGCGTCGAAGATGGCGACGAGGTCGCCGCGGGCCGACCGCAGCCCGGCCGCCAGCGCGCCGGCCTTGTACCCGGTCCGCGCGGTCCGGCGCACCTGGCGGATCGCGACGCCGCGGGCGGACCAGCGGGCGGCCGCCCGCGCCACGATCCGCCGCGTCTCGTCGGTCGAGTCGTCCAGCACCTGGATCTCGAACCGATCCGCCGGGTAGTCCAGCCGGACCGCCGCCTCGATCAGCCGCTCGACGACGTACATCTCGTTGTAGACCGGAAGCTGCACGGTGACGAACGGCCACGCGCCGTCCGGGACGCGGCGGGCGGGCGGTCGCGGCCGGTGTCTGGAATACAGGTAAAGTAGGTACCAGCGATGCGCGCCGTACGCGCTCAGGCAGATCAGGAGCGCGAAATAAAACCCGACCAGGAGCGATCCGGGTGAAGGGACGACGGCCGGGTCGATGCGGGGCACGCGATCGATCACCGTACAGGCCGCCCCCGGCGCAAGTCAATCGGCAAGGGATCACGTTGCGGGCATGAACCAGGAGCAGCTTCGGGGCATCCTCGAACAGGTCGAGCAGGGCGCGACGACCGCCGCCGAGGCCGCGGACAGGTTGGCCGACCTGCTGCGGCGCCTGCCGTTCGAGGACCTCGGCTTCGCCCGCGTGGATCACCACCGCGCCGTCCGGCAGGGATTGCCCGAAGTGGTCTTCGGCGCCGGGAAGACCCCGGACCAGGTCGCCGCCATCGCCGAACGCCTCGTCGCGGCCGGCCAGGCGCTTCTCGTGACCCGCGCCGACGCGGCGGACTTCGCGGCGGTGGAGCGCGCCGTGCCGGACGCCGAGTTCCATCCGGCCGCCCGGATGATCACGCGGACGCGCGGCGGCGTCCCGACCGGGCGGGGCGCCATACTCGTCGCGGCGGCCGGCACGTCCGACCTGGCGGTGGCCGAAGAGTCCCGGGTCAGCGCCGAGACGCTCGGCAACCGGGTGGAGACGGCGTACGACGTCGGGGTCGCCGGCCTGCACCGGCTGCTGGCGGAGCGCGAGCGGATCGACCGGGCGCGGGTCGTCATCGCCGTCGCGGGGATGGAAGGGGCGCTCCCCAGCGTGATCGGCGGCCTGGCCCGGGCGCCGGTCATCGCGGTTCCTACCAGCGTGGGGTACGGCGCCAGCTTCGGCGGCCTGACGGCGCTGCTCGCGATGCTGAACAGTTGCGCGTCCGGCGTCGCGGTCGTCAACATCGACAACGGCTTCGGAGCGGCGGCGATGGCCAGCGCCATCAACCACCTGCCCTGACAGCCCGTGGTGAAAGTCCCCGCTGCATTCGAGCAGCGATGCATCCCGCCTGACTGTGTTGTTCGTCGGTTGCGTATGCCCAATATGCGCCCTCCTCACGCCTTGTCAGGCGGGCGCCTCGCCGCTCTCGGTGCGACGCGGGATTCCACCACGGGCTGCTGACAGCCTGTCCCGGTTGGACCGCGCACGCCGCCGGTGATAGATTCGGGCAGTCCCGCCATGGATGCAGGCGCGCTCCGAACGCTGGTCGAGCCGAAGGACTGAGGTCGTGGCGCGTTTCCCCCCGCATTTCGTCGAAGACCTCAAGGCGCACGCCGACATCGTCCAGGTGGTGCAGGAAGCGGCGCCGCTCAGGAAGGTCGGCGCCACGTACAAGGGTCTCTGCCCGTTCCACACCGAGAAGACGCCTTCGCTGAGCGTCAACCGGGACAAGGGGTTCTTCCACTGTTTCGGTTGCGGCGCCGGCGGGGACGTCGTCAAGTTCGTCGAGCTGCAGGAGAAGCTCGCCTTCCCGGACGCCGTGAAGCTCCTGGCGCAACGATTCGGCCTGGAGGTTCCGGAATCGGACGATCCGGAGCATGACGCCGCCGCCGACGCCCGGCGCGAGGCGCTGCTGAAGATCCACGAGCTGGCGGCGGCGTTCTTCCGGGAGCAGCTGGCCGCTCCCGCCGGCGCGCGCGCGCGCGGCCACCTCGCGGACCGCGACGTCCGAACGGAGACGATCGAGCGACTCGGGCTGGGGTATGCGCCCGCGCGGCGCGACGGTCTGACGCGCCGCCTCCTCGACGCCGGCCAACCGCTCGATCTGCTGCTGGCCAGCGGCCTGGCGGCCGAACGCGAAGGCGGTCAGGCCGTGGACCGCTTCCGGAACCGGCTGATGATCCCGATCCGCCGCGACAGCGGGTCGGTGGTGGCGTTCGGGGGGCGGGCGCTCGAACCCGGCCAGCAGCCGAAGTACGTCAACTCTCCCGAAACGCCGCTGTACACGAAGAGCCGGACGCTGTACGGCCTGCATCTCGCGAAGTCGGCGATCCGGCGCGCGGGATACGCCGTGATGGTCGAGGGGTACTTCGACCTCGCGCAGGCGATGCAGGCGGGGGTCGGAACGGCGGTGGCGGCGTGCGGGACGGCGGTCACGCAGCAGCAGGCGCGCCTGCTGCGCCGGTTCGCGTCCAAGGTGATCATCAGCTTCGACCCGGACGAGGCCGGCCGCAACGCCGCCGCCCGGTCGGGCGAACTGCTGCTCGGCGAAGGTCTGGAGGTCAACGTGGCCGTCCTGCCGCCGGGCGAGGACCCGGACGCGTGCGTGCGGCGGCGCGGCGGCGCGCACTACGTCGAGAAGCTGCGGACTTCCCGGCCGTATCTCGAATACGTCCTGGACGCGGCGGCGGGCGCACGCGACCTGTCGCGCGACGGCCAGCGCCGGGCGCTGCTGAGCGAGATGCTGCCGGTCGCGGCGCGGATCCCGGATCCGGTGATGCGGGAGCAGTTCGCGGACCGTCTGGCGCACAAGGTCCGGATCGCGCCGGACGTCGTCCGAGGCGAGATCCGGCGCGTCCGGGGTGCGCTCCGGCGCGGGACGGCCGGCATGCGCACTGCGGCCGGCTCCTCGCCGGCCGAACGGCCCGTGACGCCGGCCGAGCAGGGGTTGATCTGGGCGGCGCTGCGGGACGCCGCCGCCGCGCAGACCGTCCTGGCCGCCGCGGAGCCGGCCGACTTCGAAGGACTCGCGACGGAGCCGATCCTCCAGGTCGCCCGCACGCTGGCGGACTGGCCGGCCGCCGCGGCGCCGGCCGCGTTGCTGCAGCGCCTGAGCCCGGACGAAGCGGCGCTGGCCGAACGGATCGCGGCTGCGCCCGCCCCTCCCGCGGGCGCCGGCGACTGCGCGACGGTGATGCGCCGGTCGCGGTTCGAGCGGGAGCGGGCGGCGCTCCAGCACGAGATCGACCACCGGCAGGATCTCGGCACGCCGGACGCGCTCCGCGAGATCGACGCGCTCTGGCGGCGCAAGAAGGATCTGCTCCGGCGGATCGAGGCGCTCGGAGGGTGATACGCTAGCTAGGGCCGGGCAAGGAGACAGGCGCTTGTCGATCGAAGGGAAATACGACGAGGTTCGTCAGCTCATCGTCCTCGGCAAGGAGAGGGGCTACCTCCTGTACGACGAGGTCAACGACATGCTCCCCGCGGAGCTGACCTCGTCGGAGGAGATCGACGACCTGTTCGGCGCGCTCGCGAACGCGGGGGTTGCGGTGGTCGACTCCGCGGAGAAGTACCGCGAAGAAAAGCTGCTGGACCGCCGCGGCGAGGGGAGCGACGCCGCCGAAGCCGAGCCGGCGCCGGGCGCCGTCGAGAAGACGAACGACCCGGTCCGCATGTACCTGCGCGAGATGGGGACCGTCCCGCTGCTGACGCGGGAGGGCGAGGTCGCCATCGCCAAGCGGATCGAGCAGGGGAAGCTCTCCGTGATCAGGACCGTCTCGCGCACCGCGGCGACGGCGCGGGTCGTCGTCACGCTGGGCGAACAGCTTCGCCGCGGCGAACGGACCGTCCGCGAGCTGGTCATCTTCCGGGACGACGAGCTGACCGACGCCCGCATCGCGGACCGGGGGCGACAGCTCCTGCGGCAGATCGACCGGATCCACGCCAAGCACGGCGAACTCCGGAAGGCCGGCGTCCAGCTGACGGCCACCAGGAAGCGCGACCGCCGGCGGTACCGCCGCTACCGGTGGCGGTGGCTGCGCGCGGGCGTGGAGCTGTCTCGCCTCATTCGCCGGATCGAGTTCACGGAGCCGGTGAAGCGCCGCCTGATCGACCTCATCAAGGAGACGGCCGAGAGCGTGCAGCGCCTGCGTCGGGAGGTCGGGCGGCTCGAGCGGCAGTGCAAGGCGAAGCGCGGCGGGAGCCGCCTGAAGGAGACCGACCGGAAGCGTCTGTCGGGGCGGCTGCGCGCGCTCCGGGCGGAGCTCCGGCGCCGCACGGGCGAGATGGAGGAGACTCCGGCCGACGTCAACCGGATCCTGTCGACGATCGCCCGCGGCGAAGCCCGGGCCGAGCAGGCCAAGCAGGAGCTGGTCGAAGCGAACCTCCGGCTGGTCGTCTCGATCGCCAAGAAGTACACCAACCGCGGCCTGCAGTTCCTCGACCTGATCCAGGAAGGGAACATCGGCCTGATGAAGGCGGTCGACAAGTTCGAATACCGCCGGGGCTACAAGTTCTCGACCTACGCGACGTGGTGGATCCGCCAGGCGATCACGCGGGCGATCGCCGATCAGGCGCGCACCATCCGGATTCCGGTGCACATGATCGAGACGATCAACAAGCTGATCCGCACGTCGCGGACGCTGGTGCAGGAGCTCGGACGTGAACCGACGTCGGAGGAGATCGCGCAACGGATGGACGTTCCGGTCGCCAAGGTGCGCCGGGTGCTGAAGATCGCGCAGGAGCCGATCTCGCTGGAGACCCCGGTCGGGGAAGAGGAGGACAGCCATCTGGGCGACTTCATCGAGGACCGGCGGGCCGTCTCCCCGGCGGAGGCCGTGATCAGGCTCAATCTCAAGGAACAGACCGAATCGGTGCTCCACACGCTGACGCCGCGCGAGGAAAAGGTGATCAAGATGCGGTTCGGCGTCGGCGCCGGCAACGAGCACACGCTGGAGGAGGTCGGCCAGAGCTTCGCGGTGACCCGGGAACGGATCCGCCAGATAGAAGCGAAGGCGCTCCGGAAGCTGCGCCACCCGTCGCGCAGCCGGAAGCTGCGGGCGTTTCTCGAAAGCGCGCAGGGGCAGGGCCCATAGCTCAGCGGTAGAGCCGCCGGCTCATAACCGGCTTGTCCCAGGTTCGAATCCTGGTGGGCCCACCATTCCGATGCGCTCCGGCTCGAACCGCCCGGCGCGGCGTTCCGGCCATGCTACGATCTGAACCCCCGGCGCGGCTTTTCTGCCTTGGTCGTGACCGATCGCGATGCCGGAACGGATGCTGCCAGAACTTGAACATCTGATCACGCTGCAGCGGATCGAGAACCGGGCGGCGGCGGCCCGGGCCAGGGCCGACAGAATCCCGGCGCTTGCGGAGAACCTCGACGCCCGGCTCGACGAGAGCGCCGCGGAAGTGGCCGGCGCCGAGCGGCGGTACGGCGCGCTCAAGACCGATCGGAACGTTCTGGAAAAGGAGCTGGCGCTGGTCCAGACGCGGCTGAGCCGCTTCCGGGACCAGTTGATGGCCGTCAAGACCAACAGGGAATACCAGGCGATGCAGGTCGAGATCGCCGGCGCCGAGGCGGAGGTCGGGCGGCTGGAGGACCGCATCCTGGAGCGGATGCTGGAAGCCGACGAGTTGACGGCCGAGATCCGGCGGGCCGAGCAGCGGCTTGCCGAGGCGCGGGCCGCCGTCGAAGCGGAACGCGCGGCGCTCGAGCGGGAGCGCGGCGACCTCCGGAAGGAGATCGAGCAGCTCGACGCCGATCGGACGGCGCAGATCGGGGCGCTGGCGCCGCGCAGCCTGTCGCTCTTCCGCACGGTCGCGGAGCACCGCAACGGCGTCGCCGTCGTCGAGGCGCGCGACGGACGGTGCTCGTCGTGCCAGGTGCGGCTGCGGCCGCAGCTCTTCAACCACGTCAGACTGAACGAGAGCGTGATCCAGTGCGAGAGCTGTCAGCGCATCCTGTACTTCGAGGCCGACGCCGGCGTCGCGCCGGCGGAGCCGGCGCGTGGCTGACGGCCGGATCGTCGCGTACACCGACGGCGGCGCCCGCGGCAATCCGGGGCCGGCCGGCTACGGCGTGCGCATCGAGGCGGACGACGGATCGGTCATCGAAGAGCTGTCCGGCGCCATCGGCGTCGCCACGAACAACGTCGCGGAGTACCGCGGCCTGCTCGCCGCGCTGACGCGCCTGGACCGGCGCGGTTGCCGCGACGCCGTCATCCGGTCGGACTCCGAGCTGCTCGTCAGGCAGATGCGCGGGCAGTACAAGGTTCGCCACCCGAGCCTCCAGCCGCTGCACCGGGAAGCCGCCGCGCTGGTTCGGCGGATAGGGACCGTCCGGTTCGAGCACGTGCCGCGGTCCGAGAACGCCGCCGCGGACCGGCTGGCCAACGCCGCGATGGACGGCGGCGCGCAGTCCGAAGCCCCGTCAGCAGCGCGGCTTGGGGAGCGTCCGGCGGCGCGGCCTTCCGATGGCGCCGGCGCGGTCGTCGCGATCGGCGTCGACGTCGAGTCGATCGCGCGCGTCGACCAGCTACTGCAACGGTACGGCGTCCGGTTCACGGACCGGGTGTTCACCGAAGGCGAGGCGGCGTACAGCCTGCGGCGGAAGCATCCTGCGCAGCATCTCGCCGGCCGGTTCGCCGCGAAGGAAGCGGCGATGAAGGCGCTCGGAACGGGGCGGTCCGGCGGCGTGCTCTGGCGCAGCGTCGAGGTGGTGCGCGTCTCCGGTCCGCCGCAACTCCGGTTTCACGGCGACGCGGCCCGGCGCTTCGAGTCGATCGGGGCGCGCAGATCGCTCGTCACCATCAGCCATTCGGGCGATACGGCGCTGGCCCAGGTGCTCCTGCTCGGAGATGACAGCCCGTGATGAAAGCCCCGCTGCATTCGACGGGCGCTGCATCCCGGCTGAACTGCGTTGTTCGTCGGTTGCGTATGCCCGATATGCGCCCTCCTCACGCCTTGTCAGCCGGGCGCCCCGCCCGTCTCGGCGCCCCGCGGGGTTCCACCTCGGGCTGTTGACGTCCCCCCCGGTTGTCGGGTGGGGCCGCCCGCCGCCGTCCCTCTCGGCCCACGGATCCGTCCTGCCGCGCAACCCCGCCTGCGCGTTGGAGTCAGGCCGGCGCCCGCCGCTGCCGCCGGTGCGGCATGCGCCTTGCTGCTGAAAGCCGCCGGAGGGGACAGGGATGAAGGTGAAGATCGTGCCGAGCACCGCCGGGTCTCCGTCAGGGAAGCTGGCGGACGCCGAACTGCATTTCTCCGAAGGACTCCTGGCGGGGCTGAAGCTGGTGGGCTTCACCGTCTGGGATCGGCGCGACTCCCGAGGCCGAAGCGTGACGTTCCCGGCCCGCCAGTACACCATCGACGGCGAGCGGCGCCACTACGTGCTGCTCCGGGTCACGGACGACCCGGCCACGGCCGAGCCGGTCCGGGAACTGATTCTGCGCGCCTACGCCGAGCAGTCGGAGCGGTTCGCCGGGGCGTCCGCCGCGGCGCGCTGAGCATGCCCGCGCCGGCGGCTCACCGCGCCGTGCGCTCGAGGAGAGCCGGCGCATCGAGCGGCGCGCGCCGATCGTCGGTGTCGAGGGGGTCGACCGCCGCACGGCCGGCCGCCGGGGCCCCGTTGACGCCGGGGCGCTGCGACAGCTCCCCCGCCGGCTCCTCCGCCTGCGCCGCTCCCGCCGGCTCCTCCTCCGCCGGCGCCTCCTGGTTCCAGCCGGCGTACATCGTGAGGTCGACCGGCGTGGCGCCGGCCGCCGGCGGACGCCCGGTCTCGTCGTCGACCTCGTTGAAGCCGGTCGCGATCACCGTGATCTTCACCTCGCCGTCCATCGTCGGATCGACGACCGCGCCGAAGATGATGTTGGCGTCCTCGTGCGCCGCCTCCTGAATGACCGCGGCGGCGGCGCTCACTTCCATCAGACCGAGATCTTCGCCGCCGGTCACGTTCACGACGATCCCGTGCGCGCCGTCGACCGACACGTCCTCGAGCAGCGGGCTCGACACGGCGCGCCGGGCCGCCTCCACCGCCCGGTTGTTCCCGTCGGCCACCCCCGTGCCCATGATCGTCAGGCCCTGACGGGACATGATGGTCTTGACGTCCGCGAAGTCCAGGTTGATCAGCCCGGGGGTGAGGATCAGGTCGGAGATCCCCTGTATGGCCTGCCGCAGCACGTCGTCGGCCTTGACGAACGCCTCCGTCACGCTGGTCGTCGGATCGATCGTCGACAGGAGCCGATCGTTCGGGATCGTGATCACCGTGTCGACGCACTTCCGCAGCTCGACGAGTCCGCTCGCGGCCTGCTCCGCCCGGCGCTTCCCCTCGAACCCGAACGGCTTGGTCACCACCGCCACGGTCAACGCGCCGAGTTCGCTCGCGAGACTGGCGATGACCGGCGCGGCGCCGGTGCCGGTGCCGCCTCCGAGGCCGGTGGTGACGAACACCATGTCGGCTCCGTCCAGGGCGCCGATCAGCTGGTCGGTGTCTTCGAGCGCCGCCTGGCGGCCGACGGTCGGGTCGGCGCCCGCGCCGAGGCCTCTCGTCAGCTTCGCGCCGATCTGCAGCTGCACCGGCGCCGCGCTGCTGGCGAGCGCCTGCGCGTCGGTGTTGGCCGCGATGAACTCGATCCCCTGGAGGCCGGCCGCCACCATCCGGTCGACGGCGTTGCCGCCGCCGCCGCCGACCCCGATCACCTTGATCCGCGCTCCGGGATGCGCGTTGCCGTCCAGGGTCAGCCGCAGATCGTCGTCTTCGGCCGCCGGGTATTCGTGATACTGCGCTTCGTTGAAGTCCGTCATGAGTTCCTCCTCAGAAAAATTCCTTGAAGAGACCGCGGAGACGCCCGGCGACGCGGCTGAACGGATCCGAGCCGGCCTGACGCTCCTGTTCCGCCAACTGGCTTCGGTGCGCGCACATGGCCAGGCCGACCGCCGTCGCGAACGCCGGATTGTTCACGTGATCGGTGAGGCCGCCGACTCCTGCCGGGCAGCCGCGCCGCACCGGCAGGTCGAAGATCTGGTCCGCGATCTCCAGCATCCCGTCGAGAATGCCGCCGCCGCCGGCGAGCACGATCCCCGAATGCAGCGAATGCTCATAGCCGGCGCCCCGGATCTCGTCCCACAGCCGCCGGAAGATCTCCTCGGCGCGCGGCTGGATCGCCTCCGACACGATCCGTCTCGGGATGGTGCGGGGTTGCCGCCCGCCGACGCTGGCCACTTCGATGGCGTCCTCCTCGTCGACCATCGACGCCAGCGCGCAGCCGTGACGGCGCTTCGTCTTCTCCGCTTCCGGAATGGGGGTCCGCAGACCGACGGCGATGTCGTTCGTCAGGTGGTTGCCGCCCAGCTCCAGGATCCCGGTGTGCCAGAGGCTCCCCCGCTCGTATATCGCGAACGCCGTGGTCCCCCCGCCGATGTCGACCAACGCCACCCCCAGCTCCTTCTCGTCCGCCGTGAGGACCGACTCCGCGGCGGCCATCTGCTCCAGCGTGGCGTCGGCGACGGCGACGCCGGCGCGGTTCACGCACGCCACGATGTTCTGGGTGGACGATTCGCTCCCGGTCACGATGTGCACGTTGACCTCGAGCCGCGCGCCCGTCATCCCGACCGGCGATCCGATGCCGTCCTGGTCGTCGACCACGAAACCCTGGGGCAGCACGTGGACGATCTCGCGGCCGCTCGGCAGCGCGACCGCCTTCGCGGCGTCTATCGCCCGCCGGACGTCCTCGTGGGTGATCTCCCGGTTCTTGCCCGCCACCGCGACGACCCCGCGGCTGTTGAACGCCTTGACGTGCGCGCCGGAGAGCCCGAGGTGCACCGAATCGATCTCGACCCCGGCGGTCAACTCCGCCTCGTCGATCGCCTTCTTGATCGACTCCACCGCCGCCTCGAGGTTGACCACCAGGCCTCTGCGGACGCCCTGGGCGTCGGCGAGCCCGATCCCGATGACGTCGAGACCGCCGTCGTCGAGCGCTTCGGCGACCACGGCGACTATCGTCGAAGTCCCGACGTCGAGGCCGACGAGGTGCCGTTCCCTGCGCGTCACGCGTCCTCCGTCGCCGTCGCGTTCATGGCCTGCGCTCGCTCCCGGCCGGCCGCACGTACACGCGCCGGTCGAACCGCAGGTCCGCGTAGTCGAGCTCCCGCGCCTGATCGCGGAGGGCCGGGGCCAGCTCGAGATACCGGTCGAGGCGTTCGGCGAAACGTTCGTCGCCGAGATGGAGCAGGGCCGGATCGTCGGCCAGCAGCACGACCGCGTCGTGCGCGTCGGCGACGTCGATCTGCGACACGCGGCCGGACAGATCGGGCCGCACGTCGAGCGCGGCGATCAGACGCGCCGCGAGCCGCGTCCGCGCGCGATCGACGGCGCCGGCGGCGCCGTCCCGAAGCTCCAGTCCGTCGACGATCGGCAGGTCGAGGCCGGCGAGCGCCGGGCCGTGCTCGGCGATGATCGTTCCGGCGTCGTCGAGCAGGTAGAGGCGCGCGGCGATCCTGGCCAGGCCGACCGGCCGACGCTCCTCGATGGTCACGGCGATGGTCGACGGCAGCACGCGCCGCAGCGTGGCGGCCCGGATCCAGCTCGACGCCAGCAGGCGCTCGCGATGACGCTCCAGGTCGGCCGTCACGATGCTCGCGCCGTGCAGCGGGGCGAGGAGCGCCGCCGCCTCGCCGCTCGACAGATGGCGGTTGCCCTCGACCGTGATCGTGTCGATGCGCAGCGCCTCCGCCCGGACGAGCAGGGTCGACGCCCCGTACGCCCCGGCCAGCGTCACGGCGGCCAGCAGCAGGCCCCGCGCGAACCGCGCGATCAGCGCCGCGGGGCGCCGGCGTCGCACCGGCGGCGCCTGCGCCCGGCGGAAGCGGGCGTCGGTGGAAAAAGGCAGCGTCGTCATGCGTCGCACCCGAATCGGCGGCGCAGCGCCTCGACGATCTTCGGCGGGACGGTCCTGATCGATCCGGCCCCCAGGGTCACCACCACGTCGCCGGGTCGCGCGCCGGCCGCGACGATCGCCGGCACGTCGTCCAGCGCCCGCACGACCCGCACCGGCGTCGGCGACGCGCGCCTCACGGCCTCCGCCACGGCCTCCGCCGTCGCGCCGGGAATGGGCGGCTCGGAGGCCGCGTACACCTCGGTCAGCACCACGTCGTCGGCCGCTGCGAGCGCCGCGCCGAACCTGTCGAGCATCCGGATCGTCCGGCTGTATCGATGCGGCTGGAAGACGACGCGGACCCGGTCCGGCGACCGCAGCCGGACGGTGTCGAGCACGGCCTCGATCTCGGTCGGATGATGCCCGTAGTCGTCGATGACCACGACGCCGCCCACTTCGCCGCGGACCTGCAGGCGCCGGTCGGCCCCGCGGAAGCGCGCCAGCGCGCCGGCGGCCGACTCCGGCGGAACGCCCAGACGCATCCCGACGGCGAGCGCGGCCAGGGCGTTCCGTACGTTGTGACGGCCCGGCACGGAGAGCGCCAGTGCGATCTCCGTCTCCGCGCCGCCCGCGATCCGGACGCGGGAGCGTGACCCGTCCGGGCCGAGCGCGGTCGCGCCGGCGAACAGTTGCGCCGACGGGTCGTCGACGCCGTAGGTGACGACGGGAGCGCGGACGCCGGGCAGCAGGCGCCGCAACCGCCGGTCGTCGAGACACGCCACCACGCATCCGCCGGGCGGCACCCGGGCGGCGAACGCCATGAACGACTCCTCCAACTGCTCGATCCCTCCGTACGCTTCGAGGTGCTCCTCGTCAAGGTTCGTCAACACCGCGATCTCGGGCGACAGCTTCAGGAACGACCGGTCGCTTTCGTCCGCCTCGACGACCATGAGCGGCCCGGCCCCCAGCCGGGCGTTGCCGCCGAACGCGCTCACCGTCCCGCCGATGATCGCGGTCGGATCGAGGCCGGCCGCCGCGAGCGCGACCGCGATCATCGCGGCGGTCGTCGTCTTGCCGTGCGCTCCGGCCACCGCCACGCCGCGTCTGGAGCCGGCCAGCTCCGCCAGCATGTCGCCGCGCCGGACCACGGGAATCCCGGCGCGCTCCGCCGCGGCGCGCTCCGGATTGCCGCGCGGCACCGCGCTCGAGACGACGAGCAGGTCCGCGTCCCGCACGTGACGGGCGTCGTGGCCCTCCTCGAACCGGACGCCGAGGCGCTGCAGCCGATCCGTCGCGGGCGACCGTTCGAGGTCGGACCCGCTCACCGCATAGCCGAGACCGACCATCACCTCCGCGATCCCGTTCATGCCGGCGCCCGCAACCCCGACGAAATGGACGTGCGCTCCCGGTTCGACCACGTCTGCACCACGACCCGGCTCGTTCGTTCACGCGCGACGCCCGGCCGCCGCCTCCGGCGGCGCGATCAGGCGTTCGATCCGATCGACGACGACCTGCGCCGCCTCCGGTCTGGCGAGCCGGCGGCTCGCCGCCGCGAGCGCGGCCCGCCGGGCGTCGTCCGCGGCCAGCGCGACGATCCGCGCCCCCAGTGCCCGGCCGGACAGCGCGCGCGGGTCGATCACTTCGGCGGCGCCGGCGGCCGCGGCGGCCGCGGCGTTGCGCCGCTGATGGTCGTGCGTCGCATGCGGAAACGGCACGAGCACGGCCGGCCGGCCGGCGGCGGCCACTTCCGCCAGGGTCGTCGCCCCGGCGCGGCAGACGATCAGGTGCGCCGCCGCCATCTCGCGCTCCATCTCCCCGATGAACGGCTCCACCCGGGCGGCCAGGCCGGCGGCGCGGTACCCCTCGCGCACGATCTCGACGTCGCGCGCGCCCGACTGATGGGTCACGTGGATCGGCCGCGGCGCGGCGGCGATGGCCGGCGCCGCCTCCGCCATGGCGACGTTGATCGCATGGGCGCCCTGCGAACCCCCGATCACCAGCAGGCGCACGCGCGCCGGGGCGCGTTCGGGATCGGGAGCTGCGAAGAACCCGGCGCGCACGGGGTTGCCGCTGACGAACCCGTTGCCGGAAAAGGAGGCCAGCGCCGCATCGGAGGCCACGGCCGACGCCCGGACGAACCGGGCCAGGAGCCGGTTGGTCACGCCGGGCACGGCGTTCTGCTCCAGCAGCATGGTCGGCAGACCCCGCAACGCGGCCCACAGGACGATCGGGCCGGAGCTGTATCCTCCGAGGCCGACCACCAGACCGGGCGACAGGCGGCGGAGCAGGGCGGCCGCGTCGAGCAGGCTGAGCGGCGCCAGCGCCAGCCCGCGCAGCAGGCTCCCCGGCGACTGCCCGACCAGTCCGCGCGTGCGGATCCGCTCGAGGCCGAACCCCGCGCGCCCCACCTCGCGCGTCTCCAGCGCATTGCCGGTCCCCGCGAAGACGATCCGCGCCTGCGGACGACGCCGCAGCAGTTCGCGCGCGACCGCGAGGCCGGGGAACAGATGGCCGCCCGTGGCGCCGCCGGCGAAGAGCACGCAGACCCTCATCGTTCCGCCGAGGCGTGCTGCGACACGTTCAACAGCACCCCCATGCCCGCCAGACTGACCAGCAGCGACGATCCGCCGGCGCTGACGAACGGCAGCGGAATCCCTTTCGTCGGCATCAGGCCGAGCACGACGCTGACGTTGATGAACGCCTGGAGCGCGATCATGGTGGTCAGCCCCACGGCCAGCAGCGACCCGAAACGGTCCGGGGCGAGCGTGGCCACGCGCAGTCCGCGCCACGCGATCACGAAGAAGCACGCCGCGACGAGGGACGCGCCGATCAGGCCCGTCTCTTCCGCGATGACGGCGTACACGAAGTCGGTGTGGGGGTACGGCAGGTAGAACAGCTTCTGCACGCCGCCCATCAGCCCCTGTCCGAACAGGCCGCCGGTCCCGACCGCGATCTGCGCCTGTATCAACTGGAAGCCGTCGCCGAACCGGTCGCTCCACGGATCGAGAAAGACCAGCAGGCGCCGGCGCCGGTAGTCGGCGCTCGCCAGCACGACGTACAGCAGCGGGACCGCCGCGGCGGCGACCCCGAAGAGATACCGGTAGCTCAGCCCGGCCGCGAAGACCATGGCGCCCACGATGAGCAGCAGCGTCAGCGCGGTCCCGAAGTCCGGCTCCAGCAGGATCAGGCCGCTCGTCACCCCGGCGACGACGCCCACCGGCAGCAACGAGTACGAGAAATCGTCTATCCGGTGCATGCGGCGATCGAGCAGGGCGGCCGTGAAGACGATCACGGCGAGCTTGGCCGCCTCGGACGGCTGCACGCCGAAGCCGGCGACGCCGAACCAGCGCCGCGTCCCGTTGACCGGCTGGCTGAAGAGAACCGCCACGAGCGCGGCGGTGGACAGCGCCAGCAGGCTCCAGACGACCGCCGGCCGCTTGAGCGCGCGGTAGTCGACGTTGGTCGCGATCAGCAGCAGGCAGCCGCCGAGCGCGACCCACACCACCTGCTTGAACAGGAAGTAGTAGGGCTGCCCGTGCTCGTCCATCGCCAGGACCGCCGACGCGCTGTAGACCATCACCCAGCTGGACAGGACCAGGAGGAGGGTGGACAGGTACAGGAGCTTGTCCGATTTGAGCTTTCGCGCCATACTCGGCGTTCCCGACGCTCGCAGGCTGCGGAAGGACTAAAGCTTTCGGGTCCGGAACCCGAAACTTCCTCCGTGACCGCACGGGCGAGCCGTCAGCAGTCATCAGCCGGTCCCCGGATGAGGACACCGGCCTCGCAGGCCCGGAAGGCCTGCGCTCCCAGCGGTCGGCTCCCCACCGCGCCGTCCCGGCTGATGACTGCTCGCGGCTCACCGCGTCTGCGCGTCGCGCGCGAGTGACGCCACCTCCTCCTTGAACGCGCGTCCGCGCTCGGCATAGTCGCGGAACATGTCCAGGCTCGCGCACGCCGGCGCGAGCAGCACCGCGCCGCCGCGCGGCGCCAGCGCGAACGCCGATCGGACCGCGTCCCGCATCGTCGCGGCCTCCCGCACCTCCACCGTCCGGCCGAGGGCGGCGCGGATGGCCTCGCGCGCCTCGCCGATCGCCACCGCCGCCCGCGCCCGCGTTCGGAGCGCGGGACGCAGTTCGGCCAGGTCCCCTCCCTTGAACCGCCCGCCCATGATGACGACCACGTCACGCTCGAAACTCTCGATCGACGCGCGCGCCGCCAGCACGTTCGTCGCCTTCGAGTCGTTGACGAATCGGACGCCGCCGATGCGGCCGACCGTCTCGAGCGCGTGCTCGACGCCGTCGAACGCCCGCACCGCGCGCTCCATCGCCCGGGGCGACACCCCGGCGACGCATCCCGCGGCCGCCGCGGCCAGCACGTCGCCGAGCAGATGCCGGCCGGGGAGGCGCACCGCGGACAGCGGCACGAGCGGGCGATCGCCGTCGCGCGACCGGCGGACGACCGCGTCGTCCGAGACCACGATCCCGTCGTCGATCGCCGACGCCAGGGCGAACCGGACCGGCCGCGCCCGGCCCAGGCGCGCGAGCCTGAGGACGATCGGGTCGTCCGCGTTGATCACCATCGCGTCGCGGTCCGTCTGGTTGGCGAAGATGCGGGCCTTGGCGGCGGCGTACTCCTCGAAGCTGGCGTGGCGGTCCATGTGGTCGGGCGCCAGGTTCAGGAAGACCGCAATCCACGGATGGAACGTCCGCGTGAGCTCGAGCTGGAAGCTGCTCACCTCGACGACATGGATCGCGTCGGGGGTCGACGCCTCCACCTGGCTGCTGAGCGCCGTCCCGACGTTGCCTCCCACCACCGCCTTCCGGCCGTCGGCGTCGAGCATCCTCCCGGTGAGGACGGTCGTCGTCGACTTCCCCTTCGTTCCCGTCACCGCCACGATCCGCCCGCGCAGCCACCGCGCGGCAAGCTCCACTTCGCTGATGATCGGCGTCCCGCGGCGTTCCGCGGCGGCGACGGCCGGCAGGCGGGGCGACACCCCGGGGCTGAGCACGACCAGATCGGCGGCGGCCAGCGTCTCCGGCCGGTGCCCGCCCGGCTCGACGGTCACGCCGGCGGCGCGCAGCCGCGGCGCCGCGTCGACCGCCGGGCGCGCTTCGCTCAGGGTCACGCGCGCGCCGCGCCGGGCGAGGAGCTCCGCCGCGGCGACGCCGCTGCGGGCCGCGCCGACCACGACGACGCGGCTGCCTGTGACGGAGAAGTCGCGCATGGCGCGTGCGGTCGTCATCGGAGTTTCAGGGTGGTCAGGCTGAACAGCGCGAAGACGATCGCCAGAATCAGGAACCGGCTGATCACCTTCGGCTCGCTCCACCCGATCAGCTCGCAGTGGTGATGCAGCGGGGCCATCCTGAACACGCGCTGGCCGGTCGTCTTGAACGCGCCGACCTGGATGATGACCGACAGCGCTTCGACGACGAACACCGCGCCGACGATCGGCAGCAGCAGCTCCTGCTTGATCAGCAGCGCCACGGTGCCGAGCGCGCCGCCGAGCGCGAGCGACCCCACGTCGCCCATGAAGACGTCGGCGGGATACGCGTTGTACCAGAGGAACCCCAACCCGGCGCCGACGAGCGAACCGCAGAAGATCGTGAGCTCCGCCGCGGGCGGAAAGTGCGCCAGCAGCAGATAGTCGGCGAGCGCCGCATGGCCGCTCACGTACGCCAGCGCCGTGAACGCCGCCGCCGCCACCGTGAAGACGCCGATGGCGAGGCCGTCGAGGCCGTCGGTCAGGTTCACGGCGTTCGACGCGCTGACCAGCACCAGCACGGCGAACAGGACGTAGAGCCAGCCGAGATCCGGCATCAGCGCCTCGAAGAACGGGAAGACCAGCCGGGTGTCGTAGAGGCCGCCGCCGCTCAACGTGAGCAGGGCGAACCCGACGCCGACGGCGACGAGGCACTGGAGCGCCAGCTTGTACTGGGGCCGGAGTCCGTGATGCGATCCGTGAACCACCTTCAGGTAGTCGTCGAGGAACCCGATGACGCCGAACGCGGCCGTCGAGCAGACGGCGATCCAGACGTACGGGTTCCGCAGATCGACCCAGAGCAAGGTCGGCGTGAGGGCGGCGCCCAGAATCAGCACGCCGCCCATCGTGGGGGTTCCTTCCTTGGTGCGATGCGCCTGCGGCCCGTCGTCGCGAACGACCTGACCGATCTGCCGCCGGCGCAGGAACCGGATCGCCCGCGGCCCCGCGGCCAGCATGAGCACGAAGGCGGTCAGGCTGGCGGCGGCGGTGCGGAACGTGATGTACTGCACGACGTTGAGCGCCGACAGCTCGGTGTGCAGCGGGAACAGCAGGTGGTACAGCACTAGCGTTCCTCTCGCAACCGGTCGACGATCCGGTCCATCCCGATCCCCCGCGAACCCTTGACGAGAACCACGTCGCCCGCCCGCACGATCGCCGCCGTCCGATCGGCCGCTTCCGCACCGGCCGCGAACGTGGCGACGGCCGCTTCCTCCAGACCGGCGGCGCGGGCCCCGGCCGCCAGCGCCTCGGCCGACTCCCCCCCGACCGCCACCACGACGTCGAATCCGGCCTCGACGGCCGCCCGCCCGCACGACTCGTGCAACGCGGCGGACCGCGCGCCCAGCTCGAGCATCTCGCCCAGGACGGCGACGCGGCGGACGCGCCCCGACTCGCGGCCGACCGCGTCGAGGGCCGCCCGGAGCGCGGCCGGGCTGGAGTTGTAGGTGTCGTCGACGATCGTCACGCCGCCAGCCTCGACGACCTGCCCCCGGCGGGGCTGAGGCGCGCAGTCGGCCACCCTTGCCGCGAGCCGATCGAGCGGCACGTCGAACTGCCCGGCGACGGCGACGGCGGCGGCGACGTTGGCCAGTTGGCCGTACCCCAGCAGCGGCGTCCGCACCGGCGCCGACCCGGCCGGCGTCCGGAGGGTGGCCGCCATCCCGCGCAGCCCCAGCGACCGGACCTCCGCGGCGGTCACGTCCGCGGCGGTCTCGACCCCGAACGTGGTGACCCGCCCCGGAAAACCGGCCGCCCGCGCCATCACGCGCGGGTCGCCGGCGTTCGCCACGAGCCGCGTGTCCGGCGTCGCCCCTTCCAGGATTTCCGCCTTGGCGTCGGCGATCGCCTCCACCGAGTCGAAGAACGCGGAGTGGACCTCGGCGACGTTCGTCCAGACGCGCACGTCCGGATCGGCGACGTCCACGAGCGTGCGGATCTCTCCTGCGTGATTCATGCCCAACTCGACGACGGCGATCTCCGGCTCATGACGCAGCTCGAGCAGCGACAGGGGCAAGCCGATCTGGTTGTTCAGATTGCCCGCGCTGCGGAACACCCGGTACGCGCCGGCGAGCAGCCATGCGACGATCTCCTTGGTCGTCGTCTTGCCGACGCTGCCGGTGACGCCGATGACGCGCGCGCTCGATCGGCGCCGCACGAACCGGCCGATGCGCTGCAGGGCGCGCGTCGTATCGGCCGCGGCGATCACGAACGGCGATCCCGGCGTCCCGGCGCCGGTCCCGACCGACGACAGGTCGCTGACCACCACGCCGGCGGCCCCCTTGCGGACCGCCTCCGGGACGAACCGATGGCCGTCGAACCGCGCGCCGCGGAGGGCGATGAACAGATCGCCCTTCCGGACGCGGCGGCTGTCGATGGCGAACCGGTCGACCCGCGTCTCGGGAGGCCCGGCCGTGAGCCGCCCCCCGCTCGCAGCGGCCAGCTCGCCCGCGCGAAGCACCAGCGGCCTGCGGTTCGGCACGACTGCGTCTCATCCCACTCGTACGCCGGCGCGCTGCGCCGCCAGCGCCTCGCGCGCCGCCACTGCATCGTCGAACGGCGTCGAACGGCTTCCGCACGTCTGACGCCGTTCGTGTCCCTTGCCCGCTATCACCACCGTGTCGCCCGGCCCGGCGTCGCGGATCGCCCGCGCAATCGCCGCCGCCCGGTCGAGGACGGTCAGCCGCGGCGTCCGGCAGGTCGCCAGGCCGCGCGTGATCTCCTCCGCGATCCGGGCCGGGTCTTCCGAGCGCGGGTTGTCCGACGTCACGATCACGCGATCGGCGAGGCGCCCCGCCACCGCGCCCATCAGGGGCCGCTTCGACGCGTCCCGGTCGCCGCCGCACCCGAAGACCGCGATCAGGCGGCCGCGCGTGATCTCCCGGGACGTCTCGAGCAGCACCCGCAACGCATCGTCCGTGTGCGCGAAGTCCACGATGACGGTGACGGCGTCGCCGGGCGTCGAGACCACCTGCATGCGGCCCGGCGCCTGCGCCATCGCTGCGATCCCCTCCTGAATCGCCGGCGTCGGCAGGTCGAGCGCCACGCCCGCGGCGGCCGCCGCGAGGACGTTGGCGGCGTTGCCCCGGCCGAGCAGCGGCGACCGCAGGCGCAGCCGGCCGCGGGCCGTCCTGGCGTCGACGTCGATCCCGCGGACCGACAGCTCGATCCGCTCCGGCGTCACGTCGGCCGCGGCGTTGACGCCGTACGTCACCGGCCGCTTCACCTCGGCGGCCAGCGCGCGCCCGTACGGATCGTCGACGTTGACCACGGCCGGCGCCGCGTCGCCCGCCAGCTCGAACAGCCGGCGCTTCGCGTTGAAGTAGCTCGTCATGTCGCCGTGGAAGTCGAGATGGTCGCGGGTCAGGTTGGTGAAGACGGCCGCATCGAACTCGACCTGATCCACGCGCCGCAGCGCGAGCGCGTGCGACGACGCCTCCATGGCGCACGCCCGGAGCCGTCGATCGACCATCCGTCTCAGCAGGGCTTGCAGGTCCGGGGCTTCGGGCGTGGTGCGCTCCGCCGCCTGCTCGTCGTCCGCGATCCGGTACGACACCGAGCCGATCCGCCCGCACGGCAGGCCGGCGTGATCGAGGATGCTTTCGATCAGGTAGGTGGTCGTGGTCTTGCCGTTCGTGCCGGTCACTCCGACGACGACGAGCTTGCGGCTCGGATGGTCGTTGAAGGCTGCGCTCAGGGCGGCGAGCGCCGCCCGCGCGTCGGCCGTTGCGATCCACGGCGCGCCGAAGCCGGGCGGGCCGGGCGTCTCGGCGACGACGGCCGATGCGCCGCGCGCCCGCGCCTCTTCCGCGAACCGGGCTCCGTCATGCCGCAGTCCCCGGATCGCCACGAAGACGCCGCCGGGTTCGAGCGTGCGCGAGTCGCAGGCCACGCCGGTCACGGCGGCGCCGGACGGAGCGGCCGGCGGCTGCTCGATCCCGGCGCGTCCGAACAGTTCAGCGACCGTCATGGCGACTTCACCTAGCAGCCCGGCGGGTGTTCCGGACGCCGTTCGAGATGGAGCGCCACGGTGCTCCCGTAGTCGACGGCGGCGCCCGGACCCGGTTCGTGACTCGTGACGAAACCGTCGCCGGCCACCCGCACGCCGACGCGAAGCGGACCGATCGCCTCGAGCGCGCGCCGCGCGCTCAGGCCGCGCAGGTCCGGCATGACCCGGCGGCCGGCGGCCGCATCGCGCTGCGGCGGCGCCCGCCGGACGGCCGGGGACGGCGGCGCCGGCGTCCGCGCCAGGACGGCCGGATTCGGGCGGCTCGTCGGCGGTACGCCCAACTGCCGGAGCGAGGCTTCCGCGATGCGCCGGAACACGGGCGCCGCGACCGCGCCGCCCGTGAACGCCGCTCCGCGCGGCGTGTCGATCATCACCGCCACGGTGATCGCGGGCGCCCGCGACGGTACGAACCCGACGAACGTCGCGTTGTGGTCGACGTCCGAATACCGGCCGTCGATCACCTTCTCGGCGGTCCCCGTCTTGCCGGCGACCGTGAATCCGGGGATCCCGGCCGAACGCGCGGTGCCGCGCTCGACGACCGCCTCCAGAATGCCGGTCAGCTCCGCCGCCGTCTCCTGCGCAATCGCCCGGCGGATCACCCGGCTCGGCCGCTCTTCGCGCACGCCGTCGCGGATGACCGCGCGGACGGCGCGCGGCTCCATCAGCACGCCGCCGTTCGCGGCGGCGCTCACCGCCACCGCCAGCTGGAGCGGCGTGACCGCCACCTGGTACCCCATCGACAACGACGCCACGCCCCGCTCGTCCAGATCGTCCGGCCGGTGCACGATGCCCGGACTCTGGCCCGGCAGATCGGGCGACAGCGCCCGGCCGAACCCGAACCGGCGCACGTACCGGCTGAGCCGCTCGGGGCCGATCCGCAGTCCGACCTCGATCGTCCCGACGTTGCTCGACTTGACGACGACGTCCTCGAGTGACAGCACGTCGTGCGTGACCATGTCGAGCACGTCGGCGCCGCCGACCCGAACGAAGCCCGCGCTGACGTCGAACAGCTCGTCGCGCTTGGCCGCCCCTTCCTCGAGCGCGGCCGAAGTGGTCACGATCTTGAAGACCGATCCGGGCTCGTAGATGTCCTGCACGGCGCGGTTGCGCAGAGCCGCCGTCGGCGAATCGGCGAACGCGTTCGGGTTGAAGGTCGGCTCGTTGGCGAGCGCGAGCAGCTCTCCGGTCCGCGGGTCCATCACCACGACGGCGCCGCCGTCGGCGCCGTGCTCGCGAACGGCGGCGCGCAACTCCCGCTCGGCGATGTGCTGAAGGTACTTGTCGATGGTCAGCTCTATCGTCGCGCCGGCCGTCGGGGGCCGCTCGACCCGGCCGAACACCTGGCGCCGGGCGTCGGTCTGGATGAGCACCTTCCCCGGGCGGCCCCGGATCTCGTGGTCGTAGGCCGACTCGACGCCGCTGAGCCCCTGGCTGTCGATGCCGACGTAACCGAGCAGGTGCGCGGCCATCTCCTTGTTGGGGTAGTACCGCCGGTCCTCCTTCAGGAACCCCACCCCGTCGAGCTCGAGCGCCGCGACGCGCCACGCGACGTCCGGCGAAACCTTCCGTGCGACGTACGCGAATCCGCGGTTCCGGCCGAGCCGCTCCTCGATGGCCCGCCGCCGCTCGGCGCCGCAGGCCAGTGCGCGGCACAGCGCGTCGGCCGTGGCGGCGGGGTCTTCGACGTCGGTCGGCGCCGCGTAGATGGTGTCGGCGTCGACGCTGTAGGCGAGCACGCGGCCTGCGCGATCCTTGATCTCTCCGCGCTGCGGATGGGCCGTGATGCTGCGGTTCTGCTGCCGCTGCGCCAGTTCGACGAGATGGTCGCGGCGTATCACCTGCAGGTGGACGAGCCGGACCTCGATCACGAGGAGCCACAGGGCGAAGAAGGCGACGCCGGCCAGCAGCCTCCGGCGCATGACCGGCCGCCAGGCGTCCGAACGCGGGAGGGGCCGGCTGCGTTCGCGGCGCCCCCGGCTGCGCGCGCCGCGGCCGGCCGCCGGCTGGTACAGCGGCAGCCGTCTACGGTCGTCCCGCCGCTTCGTCAACGGTCTCCTCCCGCCGGGTCGCGACGATCGACGGGTCAGGGCGCGCGGCCGGCGCGACCCGTTCGATGACGATCGCCTCGCCGCTGCCCGGAGCGACGAGGTTCAGGCGCCGGGTCGCGATCCGCTCGATCCGCGCCGGCGCCCGCAACGTCTCTATCTCGAGCCGGAGATGCCGGTTGATCTCCAGCTCCCGGACGTGCTCCTGCTGCAGCTGCTCGATCCGGTACCCGTGCCGCAGCAGCTCGAAGTGCTGCCAGGCGGAGACCAGGACGACCGCTGCGCCGATGACGCCGATCACGCCCCAGCGCCGGAGCTCGCGCACCCACTTCTGGTCGACCTCCCGGACGATCGGGTTGTTGCGCACGTCGCGCCGGATGACGTCCTCGAACTTCTGCCGGTTCACGCCAGCCTCTCGGCGGCGCGCAGCTTCGCGCTGCGCGCGCGCGGATTCCGCCCGACCTCTTCCGAAGCCGGGCGCAGGGGACGCTTCGTCAGGACGCGGACCGCCGTCTCCTGTCCGTGCTCAATCTCCCGCAGCGTCCGCTTGACGATCCGGTCCTCCAGGGAGTGGAACGTGATGACGGCCAGCCGCGCGCCGGCCCGGAGCCGGCGGCAGGCCGCGTGCAGGAACCGGTCCAGGCCCTCCAGCTCCCGATTGACCCAGATGCGCAGCGCCTGGAAGGTCCGCGTGGCCGGATCGATGCGCCGCCGGCCGCGCGGCGCGACACGGCGCACGAGCGCGGCGAGCTGGCCGGTGGACGCGAGCGGCCGACGCCGCCGGCTCTCCACTATCGCCCGGGCGATCCGCCGCGCATGCCGTTCACCGCCGTACTCGAAGATCCGATCGGCCAGCGTCCGCTCCGATGCGTCGTGCAGCAGCTCCGCCGCGGTGACCCCTTCCGAGCGGTCGATGCGCATGTCGAGCGGCTCGTCGCGGCGGAAGCTGAAGCCGCGGCCGGCGGCGTCGAGCTGCGCCGAGGAGACTCCGAGATCGGCCAGCGCGCCGTCGACGGCCGCGATGCGGCGTTCGTCGAGCACGACGTCGAGCTGCCGGTAGTCCGCATGCGCCAGCTCGACGCGGCCGGCCCACGGGGCGAGGGCCGCCGCGGCCTGCGGCAGCGCCTCCCGGTCGCGGTCGATTCCCAGCACGCGCCCGGCGCCCGCTTCGAGGAGCGCCCGCGCATGGCCGCCGGCGCCGACGGTGCAGTCGAGGTACCGGCCGCCGCGGCGCGGTTCGAGCAACGCCACCAGCTCGGCCGGCATCACGGGCCGGTGCAGCGGCTGATCGCATTCGGAGCGCATCGTCAGATCCCGAACTCCGAGAGCGCGCGGGCGTCGTCCTCGGTGAACGGCTGCTGGTCCAGCCGCGTGAGGAACCGGTCGTGGTTCCAGACCTCGAGGTAGTTGTACTTGCCGAAGACGTCGACCTCGCCCGCCATGCCGGCGGCGTCGCGCAGCCGCGTGTGCACCGAGACGCGCCCCTGCCTGTCGAGCTCCGCCGGTTGTCCGAAAAAGTTGACGCGGTCGAAGAACCGGTTCCGCGCCGGGTGGGTGGACGGAATGTTGGCGGCCCCTTCCTCGATGTCGACCCAGATCGGCATCGGATAGATCAGCACCGATTCGCCGGTGATGCTGGTCACGAACAGCGACTCGCCGTACTTCTCCGTCAGCGGCGTCCGAAAGGCCGCGGGGATCTTGAGCCGCCCCTTGTCGTCGATCCTGGCCGAGAAAGAGCCTCTTAGCACCACTTCACTCCACAAACGACCACTATAGTCCACGCCGATGTTAGGGGAGCGGGCAAGGCTTGTCAACGAAAAAACGGACGGCCACGTGCTACCATGTCGCCTGCACGTCGTTCCGACGCCTTCCGGATGCTGCGCGCAGGACTGATCGGCCTTCCCTCCACCGGCAAGACGACGCTGTTCAACCTGCTCACCCGCGCGGGCTCGGGCGCCCCGGCCGGCCGCGCGGGCCGAAGCGACGCCGGCGTCGGCGTCGCGGAGGTGCCCGACGAGCGGCTCGACCGGCTGACGGCGCTGTTCGAGCCGAAGAAACGGGTCGCCGCCACCGTGACCGTCGCGGACGCGGCGGGGGCGGCGCGCCCGCGCAGCCTCGTCGACGTGGCGGCGTACCGCGAGGCGCACGCCCTGCTGCACGTCGTGCGCGCGTTCCGCGCCGACGACGTGCCGCACGCCGCCGGCGCCGTCGACCCGGCCCGCGACGCCCGAACGATGGAGGACGAGCTGATCCTGGCCGACCTGGCGGTGGCCGAGCGCCGGCTCGACCGGATCCGGCGGGACAGGAAGAAAGGGGCCGGCAAGGCTCTCGACGACGAGGCGCGCGTTCTCGGCGCGTGCGCCCGCGCACTCGAGGACGGCGCGCCGATCCGCGCGCTCGACGTCGATCCGCAGGACGCCAGGGCGCTGCGCGGCTTCCAGTTCCTGTCGGCCAAGCCGCTGCTGCTGGTCGTCAACCTCGACGAGGCCGACGTCGCGCAGGCGGACCGGTCGTTCGCGGCGATGAACCTGGACGGGATGCTGTCGCGCCCGCGGACCCGGGCCGTCCCGGTCTGCGCGAAGATCGAGCTGGAGATCGCGCAGCTCGACCCGGACGACGCCCGCGCCTTCCTCGCCGATCTCGGCCTGCGGGAAGCGGGTCTCGACCGGGTGGCGCGCGCGGCGTACGAGCTGCTCGGCTACGTCTCGTTCTTCACCGTCGGGAAGGACGAGTGCCGGGCCTGGTCGATCCCGCGGGGCGCGAGCGCGCTGGAGGCCGCCGGCGCGATCCACACCGACATGCAGCGGGGATTCATCCGCGCCGAGGTGACCGCCTATGCGGACCTGGCCGGCCGCGGCTCGATCGGCGCCTGCCGCAGCCACGGCGAGACGCGGCTCGAAGGGAAGAAGTACGTCGTGCAGGACGGCGACGTCGTCAACTTCCGATTCGCGAACTGACCGCCATATACTTGCGACTCGTGGCGCGGACGATAGCGATCGCGGCGGCGCTGGCGGCGGCGGCCGCTCCGGCGACGGCCGGCGAACTGGAGATGGCGTTCGGCGCCGGGCGCGTGACGGTGGTGGCGACGGACGTTCCCCTGGCCGTCATCCTCGACGAGTGGGCGCGGCTGGGCGGCACGCGGTTCGTCGACGCGGACGCGCTGGCCGTTCCCCCGGTGTCGGTCCGGATGGTGGACGCGCCGGAGCGCGAGGCGTTGCGGGTGCTGCTCCGGCCGGCGGGCGGATACGTCGCGTCGTCGCGCCCGGACCCGCCGGCCGGCGCCTCGACGTTCGACCGGGTGCTGATCCTGGCCGCGCGCCGCAGCCCGGCGGTCCCGCCGCCGGCCGCCGCCCCGTCCCCGTTCGCTCCGACGTTCGAGCGGCCCCGCGGCGGCGTGATGCCGCCTCCTCCGGAGGAAGCCGCCCTGTCCGGGGCGTTCGCCGACCCGGCCGCGGCCGATGCGGATCCGGACGATCTCGAGCTGCTCGAATGGCTCAGGCGGCGCTACGAATCGGCGGACCCCCCGGACGGCGCCCGGCCCGCCTTCCGCCCGGCCGCCGGACCGGACGCGCCGGCCGATGCCGCTGACCCGGCCGCGCAGACCACGCCGCGGCCGGGCATGATCATGCAGGGCGGCGATCCGCCGCCGCAGCCGCGGCGGCCGTCGACCCGGCCGCGCCGCCGGTAACGTCCGGCCGGCGCAGCCGCGCCGTCTCCAGTCCCGCGCTCAGCGTGTGGCCTTCATGCCGCAGCAGGGCGCGCTTCACGGCGAGGCCGGCCGAGAAGCCGCCCAGCCGCCGCGCGCCGGTCACCACGCGATGGCACGGCACGAGGATGGCGACCGGGTTGCGGCCCAGCGCGCCCCCGACGGCCCGGCTCGCCCGCGGCTCGCCGATCCGCCGGGCGAGCTCGCCGTAGCTCGCCACGCCGCCGAACGGTATGCGCATCGCCTCGCGCAGCACCCGCGCCGTGAACGCCGTCACGCCCGCCAGGTCGACCGCCGCCGTGAAGCGCGTCCGCCGGCCGGCGAAGTACTCGCCGATCTCGCCCAGCGCCGCCGCCGCGGCCTCCCGGTCGCGGCGCGCCTCCGACGCCCACCGTTCCACGCGCGCCCGGTAGCGCCGCTCGCTCGTCTCCCCTATCGCGACGTCGCACACCCCCCGGTCGGAGACGCCGACGAACACCGTCCCGACCGGCGTGGCGATCGAATCGAACCGCACGAACCGCTGCTTCATCATCTTCGGATCTTCCGCCGGCTCCGGCGGGCCGTCAAGCGCCGGCCGGCGGCGGCGACGACCGTCCCGGTCTGTGCTACGCTGACCGCCCGTGACGCCTCCCCCCGCACCTGCCGCCCCGGCGGCGGCGTCACCGGCGCCTCCGGACGGCGCCGCCCCTTCCACGCAGCGACTCGCCCGATCCGCCGGCGTCATCGGCGCGGCCACCCTGACCAGCCGCGTGCTCGGACTTGCGCGCGATCAGACGCTCGCCTTTCTGTTCGGCGCCGGCAACGCGATGGACGCGTTCAACGTCGCGTACCGCATCCCGAACCTGATGCGCGACCTGTTCGCCGAAGGCGCGATGAACGCCGCGTTCGTGCCGACGTTCACCCGGACACTGACGCGGCGCGGCCGGGCCGCGGCCTGGCGGCTCGGCGCCCAGCTCGTCAACGCGCTGATCGTCGTCACCGGGCTGCTCGTGCTGGCCGGCATCCTCTACGCGCGGCCTCTCACGGAGCTGCTCGCCGGCGACTACGCCGCGGCGCCCGGCAAACTGGAGCTGACGGTCGCGCTGACCCGCATCATGCTGCCGTTCCTCACCCTTGTGGCCGTCGCCGCGGCGCTGATGGGGATGCTGAACTCGCTCAACCGCTTCTTCACGCCGGCGATAGCGCCCGCGACGTTCAACGTCGGCATCCTCCTCGGCGCCGCGGTCTTCGTGCCGCTCGCGCCGCGCTTCGGTTTCGAGCCGATCGTGGGCATCGCCGCCGGCATGATGCTCGGCGGCGTCGGGCAGATCGCCGTGCAGGTTCCGGCGCTCCTGCGGGAAGGGTACCGGCACCGGCTCGCACTCGATCCCGCGGACCCCGGCCTGCGCGAGATTCTCCGGCTGATCGGCCCCGGCACGCTGGCCGGCGCCGCGGCCCAGATCAACGTCCTGGTCAACACGATCCTGGCGACCGGGGAAGGAACCGGCGCGGTGTCGTGGCTCGCCTACGCGTTCCGGCTCATGTACCTGCCGGTCGGGCTGTTCGGCGTCTCGATAGCGGCGGCGGCGCTGCCGGCCGTTTCCCGCTCCGCCGCGCGCGACGAGCTCGACGGCATGCGGCGGACGATATCGGGCGCGCTGCGCATGATGCTGATGCTGGCCGTTCCCGCGACGGTCGGCCTGATCGTGCTGGCGGCGCCTGTCGTCGGGCTGATCTTCGAACGCGGGAGCTTCTCCGGGGCCGACACGGCGGCGACGGCGGCGGCGCTCGCCTGCTACGCGCCGGGCCTTCTGGGATACGCCGCCGTCCGGATCGCCGTGCCCTGCTTCTACGCGCTCGGAAGCAGCGCCACGCCGACCCTGGTCAGCGTGGCGTCGGTCGCCCTGAACGTCGTCCTCAACTTGGCGCTGGTCGAGCGGATGGGGTACCGCGGGCTGGCGCTCGGGACCTCGATCGCCGCGCTCGCCAACGCCGGCGCCCTGTGCTGGCTGCTGCGGCGGCGGCTCGGCGGGCTCGACACGCGCAGGCTGCTGGTCGCGTTCGGGAAGATATCGGCCGCGGCGGCGCTGATGGGCGCCGCCGCGCTGGGCGTCCATGCCTGGCTGCTGGAAATCTGGCCGGGCGACGCGCTGACGTCGCGGCTCGGCCGGGTCGCGGCCGGCATCGGCGGCGGCCTCGTCGTCCTGGCCGCCGCCGCGCGGTTGCTGCGGATCCGCGAATGGGATCAGGCTGTGCAGCGCGTGATCGCCCGGTTTCCGGCGCGCTGAACATCCCGGCGCCGGCGGCGTATGGTACGATGCGCCGTCCACGCCGCCGGACGGTCGAGCATGCGCCGCATCTACTATCGGGGAGCCTATCGGGGAGCGTCCGGGCATTCGTTCGGCCCCGGCCTGATGACGCCCGCGGTCAAGGCGCTCATCCTGGCCAACGTCGCGGTGTTCGTGGTCACCGCCCTCGCGCCGCGCGGCGTGCGGGCGTGGCTGGGCGAACTGCTCGGCCTGACCCCGGCCCTCGCCCTGACCGGTCTGCGGATCTGGCAGCCGTTCACCTACCTGTTCCTGCACGGCGACGTCGGCCACGTCCTGATCAACATGCTGATCCTGTGGATGTTCGGCGTGCAGCTCGAGCGCCTGTGGGGAACCCGCTTCTTCGTGCGGTACTACTTGGTGGCGGGGGTCGGCGCGGCGGCGGTCACCATCGCCGTTTCGCTGTTGCCGCTGCCGTTCAGCGCCGCGACGTACGCGTCGATCACGATCGGCGCGTCGGGCGCCGTCTACGGGCTGCTGATGGCGTTCGCGCTGTACTACCCGAACACGCCGATCCTGATGTTCCTGCTCTTTCCGGTGCCGGCGAAGTACTTCGTGATGATCCTCGGCGCGATCGCGTTCATCTCGGCGCCGCGCGGCGGCGGCGTGGCGCACGTCACGCACCTCGGCGGCCTCGCAGCCGGATACCTGTACCTGCGGAGGCTGCGCGGCGCGCCGCTCGGCCGGCTCGGCGTGGCTGCTGACCTCAGGTATCGCTACCTGCGGTGGAGGATGGGGCGCCTCCGCCGCCGGTTCGACGTGTACGCGGGCGGGCGCGACCGCGACTGGCGCGATCGGATCCACTAGCAGCGGACCCGGCGGCCGGGCCGGGCGGCGCCGAGGCCAGCGCCGCGAGCGCGAACGTGTCGTCGACCGCCTCCGCCTGATGCCGGGCCCCCGCCGGCACGTGGAGCACCTCCCCCTCGCGGACGGTGACCTCCCGCGCCTCCACGCGGCACCGCAGCGCGCCCTGCAGGACGTAGACCAGCCGGTCGGCTGCGTGCGCATGCCGCGGGATCTGCGCGCCGCGCTTGAGATAGGCCTGGATCAGCGTCTGCCGATCGCCCGCGATCACCTTGCGGGAGACCATCTCCGTCACCTTCTCGAGCCGCAGATCGCTCCACCGACGCACCGCCGCGTCCGACGCCGTCATGCCTTCGACCGCACCTTTCCGGGGACCGCCGGCCGCGCGGTCCGGCAGTGACACGAACCGGAGCCGGACTGATATAATCGCCGGCCGTGTTCCCGCGGTTGCACGCGACCCTGGCGCCTGCGCCTTCGGACGCCTGCAAGGATTCTGCACCATGAAGGCCGCGCCGGCCACGAACGCGCCGACCGTCGCGCCGCCGGTCGCCGAGCGCGTCGCCGGGCTGTCGCGCGGGCAGTGGCGCCGCGCCTACCGCACGATGCTGCTCGCGCGCCGCCTCGACGACAAGGAGATCCAGTTCAAGAACCAGAGCCGGAGCTTCTTCCAGATCAGCGGCGCCGGGCACGAAGCGGTTCAGGTGGCGGCCGGCATGGCGATGCGAGCCGGCCACGACTGGCTCTTCCCGTACTACCGCGACCGCGCGCTCTGCCTGACCCTGGGCGTCACGCCGCATGAGATGCTGCTCGGCGCGGTCGGGGCGCGCGACGATCCGTCGTCCGGCGGCCGGCAGATGCCGGCCCACTGGTGCTCCCCGCGCCTGCGCATCGTGTCGCCTTCGAGCGCCTGCGCGACGCAGTGCCTCCATGCGGTGGGCGCGGCGGAAGCCGGCGCCATCGCGGCGCGCGCGCCCGGACTCGCGGAGACGGTCGCCGGCCGGGGCGACGAAGTGTTCGTCGTCGCGCTCGGCGACGGCTCGACGAGCGAGGGAGAGTTCTGGGAATCGCTCAACACGGCCTGCATGCGGCGGCTCCCCGTCGTGTACCTGATCGAGGACAACGGCTACGCGATCTCCGTCCCGGTCGAGGCGCAGACGCCGGGCGGCGACGTCTCGCGCCTGGTCGAGTCGTTCCCGGGCCTGAAGGTGGTCCGCGTGGACGGGACCGACTTGGCCGCCAGCTTCGAGGCGATGCAGGCGGCGGTCGGGTACGCCCGGTCGCGTTCGGGGCCCGCGCTGGTACGGGCGGCCGTCACCCGCCCGTACTCCCATTCGATGTCGGACGACGAGCGCGCGTACAAGAGCGCGGCGGAGCGCGAGGACGAGGCGGCCCGCGATCCGCTGACGTCGTGCGCGGCGCTGCTCGTCGACCGGGCGCTCGCGACCGGGGAGGAGATCGCGGCGATCGCCGCCGACGTCGACCGCGAAGTCGAGGAGGCGGTCGACCGGGCGCTCGACGCCCCGAGGCCCGAGCCGGACGAGGCCGCCCGGTACGTCTATTCGCCGGCGGTCGATCCGGCGTCGGCGCGCTTCGAGACGGCTCCGGAGACGGACGGGAAGCCGGACACGATGATCGCCGCGATCAACCGCACCCTGAAGGACGAGATGGGGCGCGACCCGCGGATAGTGGTGTTCGGGGAGGACGTGGCGGACGTCAGCCGGTCCGAGCTCCTGCCCGAACTGCCGGGCAAGGGGGGCGTGTTCAAGGCGACGCTCGGCCTGCAGCGCGCCTACGGCGACGCGCGCGTCTTCAACGCGCCGCTTGCCGAAGCGAACATCGTCGGACGCGCGATCGGCATGGCGATCCGCGGGCTGAAGCCGGTGGTCGAGATCCAGTTCTTCGACTACATCTGGCCCGCCATGATGCAGATCCGCGACGAGCTCTCGATGCTGCGGTACCGGTCGAACAACCGGTTCGCCTGCCCGCTCGTTATCCGGGTCCCTATCGGCGGCTATCTGCGCGGCGGGGCGCTGTACCACTCGCAGTCGGGCGAGAGCATCTTCGCGCACTGCCCCGGGCTGCGCATCGCCTTCCCCTCGACCGCCGCCGACGCGGCCGGGCTGCTCCGCACCGCGATCCGCTGCGACGACCCGGTGCTGTTCCTCGAGCACAAGCACCTGTACCGGCAGACGTACAACAAGGACGCGTACCCCGGCGCCGACTACACCCTCCCGTTCGCCCGGTCCGCCGTCCGGCGCGAGGGGACCGACGTCACCGTCGTCACCTGGGGCGCCCTGGTCCAGCGCACGATGGTGGCGGCCGAGCAGGCCCGGCAGGACGGGGTGGACGTCCGGGTGGTCGACCTGCGCACGATCGCGCCGTACGACTGGGACGGCGTGGCCCGCGCGGTCGCCGCGACCAACCGCGTCGTGATCGCGCACGAAGACCAGTTGACGTGCGGCTTCGGCGCCGAGCTGGCCGCCCGCATCTCGAGCGAGCTGTTCGGGGAGCTCGACGCGCCGGTCAAGCGGGTGGCGGCCCTCGACTGCCCGGTGGCGTACAGCCCGGTGCTCGAAGAGCGGATCCTGCCGCAGTCGTCCGACGTCCTCGCCGGGATTCGCGAAACCGTCCGCTACTGACCGCCCCCGGTGACGGTGACGGGTCCTCTCGGCGGCCGCGATCCATCCCGCAGCGGCGCCGCTCGGCCGGGGAGCGGCGCCGGACGCGCGCCGCGGGGCTTTCGCCGCGGGCTGCTTGCGCTCGCACTGGCCGCCGCCGCGGCGCCGGCGGCCCAGAGTCCCGGAACGGTCGAGGAGCTCCGGTCGACCGGCGGCCTGCCGGCGCACGTCGTCGGCCGGTTCCGCGACCCGGCCGGGTTCCAGCAGGCCGCTGACGGCGACTATTACGTCTTCGATCGCCGCGCGCACAGCGTCCACCGGATCACGCCGGCCGGGGAAGTCTCCACCCTCGTGCGGATCGGCCCCGAGGACGGCCGCCTGATCGGCGCCCGCGCCTTCCACCTCGGACCCGGCGGCCGGTTCGCGGTGGCCGACGCCCCGGACGGCCGGGAGCGCGTGCAGATCTTCGGCCCCGACGGCGCGCGCATCGGCGGATTCCGCCTGCCGGGCCGGGCCGCGCCGCGGATCACGCTCGGCGATCTGGTCCTGAGCGGCGTGGCGTCCCTGCAGCTCACCGGGCGGACGATAGTCATGAGCCAGCCGGAGATGGGCGGCCTGATGACCGAGTTCAGCCTGGGCGGACGTCCGCTCCGCACGTTCGGCGCGCTGCGCCGCACCGGTCACGAAACGGACCGGGACGTCCACCTCGCGCTCAACGCCGGCCTGCCGCTGGCCGACCCGCGGGGCGGCTACTACTTCGTCTTCCAGGCCGGCGTCCCAGTGTTCCGCCGGTACGACCGGAGCGGGGAGCTCGTCTTCGAGCGGCACGTCGAGGGCCGGGAGCTCGACGCGTGGATCGCCGCGCTCCCCGCGGCGTGGCCGCGGCCGCCGGCCGGCGCGCGGCCCGCCGTGCCGGTCGTGCCCCCGACCGTGCGCGCCGCCGCCGTCGATCCGGACGGGCGCCTGTGGATGGCGCTCGCCGTCCCGTACGTCTACGTGTACGACCCGAACGGCGACAAGGTCCGCACCGTCAGACTCCGCGGCGCGGGCGTCGTCGAGCCGGCCAGCCTCGCGTTCGCGGGCCGCGACAGGCTGCTCGTCACCCCCGGCTGCTACGAGTTCACGGTCCGGTGAGCTCGGCCCGCAGCACGGTGACCGCCTGCCCCAGCAGCTGCACCCGGCGGCCGGCGACGCGGACGCGCACCACCCCGCCGCGCGGCGACGCCTGGTACGCCGTCAGCTCCTCCTTCGGGATTCTCGGGCGCCAGTACGGCCCGAGGCAGCAGTGCGCGGAGCCGGTCACCGGGTCTTCGTCGACGCCGGCCGCCGGGGCGAAGAAACGCGAGACGAAGTCGAACGCCGGATCCGACGCGCGCGCCGTGACGATGACGCCGCGCGCCTCGATCGCCCGCAGCCTGCGCAGGTCGGGCCGCAGACCGCGCACCGCCGCTTCGGACGCCAGCTCGACCAGCCAGTCGAACCGGTTGCGCGCGACGCCGCGCGGCTCGGCGCCGATCGCCGCGATCAGGCCGGGCGGCGGCTCGGACGGCGCCGGCGGGAGGGCCGGAAAGTCGAGTGCGATCCAGGCGCCCCGGCGGCGGGCGGTCAGCCGGCCGGACCGGGTGTGGAACCGCGCCGCGGCCGACGGCGGGAGATCGCCCTGCTCCCAGAGCACGTGGGCGGCGGCCAGCGTGGCGTGGCCGCACAGGTCGACCTCCACCGTCGGCGTGAACCACCGGAGGTCGAACGCCCCGTCCGGCCGGCGCTGGAGGAACGCCGTCTCCGACAGGTTCATCTCTCCCGCCAGGCGCTGCATCCAGACGTCGCCGCGCGGCGCCGGCAGCAGGCAGACCGCCGCCGGATTGCCGGTGAAAGGCTCGGCGGTGAACGCGTCGACCTGCGTGACGAAGAGGCTCATCTGCGCGGGACCCTCGCGCGCAACCGGCGGCGCGCCCGGCCCCTGCGCCGTTCCGGGAAGCGGCGGTCCGCCGGGGCGCGCGCCGCCGCCGGAGCATTATTATCGTCCATATAGAATTGCCCGCATGGCGTCGAACCGGACCGGGCAGGCGCCGGCGGACCCCGCGCCGCCGGGACCGGCCGGATTCCACGAGCGGCCTATCCTCAACTCGCCGTACGAGCGGCCGGGCCGCCACTGGGAGCTCGACGCGGACAACCGGCCGACCAACCGGATCGTCGACGGGCGGCGGCCCTCGGCGTACGTCTCGCCGATTCCCGGTCCCCGGAAACAGCGCGGCCGGCAGCTCGCGCTGGTCGCCGACGAGACCGCGCAGCGGGTCGGGACCGGCGGCCAGCAGTACGACCTGACGGCGTTCGTCAACGGCCTGCGGCGCGCCGTCGACGGCTGGCGGGCGGCGCCGGAGAGCGCGTGGCGGGTCACCCCCGAAACCGCGCGCCTGCTGCGGCACTGGCGGCGCCACGCCTTCGGCGGCGTCCGCCCGTTCTTCTGCCAGGTCGAGGCGGCCGAGACGGTGATCTGGCTGACCGAGGTCGCGCCGAAGATCGGCCGGGAGGGACGCGGCTACCTCGAGCACCTGGCGAACGCGAACGCCGGGGCGGCGGCGGAGCCGTCGGCCGCCCTGGACCGGGTGGCCCTGAAGCTCGCGACCGGCGCCGGCAAGACCACCGTCATGGCTCTGCTCATCGCGTGGCAGACCGTCAACGCGGTCCGGCGCCCGGCCAGCCCGCGCTTCACGCGGGGGTTCCTGGTGGTCGCGCCCGGCGTGACCATCCGCGAGCGCCTGCGCGTGCTCCAGCCCCACGACCCCGACAGCTACTACGCGAGCCGCGAGCTGGTCCCGCCCGACATGCTCCGCGACCTCGAGCGGGCGAAGATCGTCGTCACCAACTACCACGCGTTCCAGCGGCGCGAGACGCTGGCCGTCTCCGCCGTCGGCCGCGCCCTGCTCCAGGGCCGGGGCGCCCCGCTGCGCACGCGGGAGACCGAGGGCCGGATGCTGCAGCGGGTCCTGCCCGAGCTGATGGGCCTGAAGCGGGTCTGGGTGCTCAACGACGAAGCCCACCACTGCTACCGAGAGAAGCCGCCGGCCGAGTCGGTCGAAGGCGCGCTGCGGGGCGACGAGCGGCAGGAGGCGCAGAAGAACCGCGAAGCCGCGCGCATCTGGATGTCGGGCCTCGAAGCGGTGCGGCGGCGGCTCGGCCTGCAGCGGGTCGTCGACCTGTCGGCGACGCCGTTCTTCCTGCGCGGGTCGGGCTATGCCGAGGGGACGCTGTTCCCGTGGACCGCGAGCGACTTCTCGCTGCTCGACGCCATCGAGTGCGGCATCGTCAAGCTGCCGCGCGTGCCGGTGGCCGACAACGTCCCCGGCGCCGAGATGCCCCAGTTCCGCGAGCTGTGGAAGCACGTCGGCAGGCAGATGCCGAAGAAGGGCCGCGGGGCGGGCGCGGCCGATCCGTTGCGCCTGCCGACGAAGCTGGTGACCGCCCTCGAGGCGCTGTACGGCCACTACGCGCGGACCTTCGACGCGTGGCGGGAGGCGGGCATCCGCGTCCCCCCTTGCTTCATCGTCGTCTGCAACAACACCGCCACGTCGAAGCTGGTCTACGACTACGTCTCCGGGTTCCACCGCCGGCGCGCGGACGGCTCGACCAGCCTGGAGCAGGGCCGCCTGCCGCTCTTCCGCAACTTCGACGAGCACGGCCGGCCCCTGGCCCGGCCCCGGACGCTGCTGATCGACAGCGAGCAGCTCGACTCCGGCGAGGCGCTCGACCGGGGGTTCCGCGCCGCGGCGGCCGACGAGATCGAACGCTTCCGGCGCGAGATCGTCGCGCGCACCGGCGACCGCCGGCAGGCCGACCGGCTCACCGACGAAGACCTGCTGCGCGAGGTGGTCAACACCGTCGGCGTCGAGGGCCGCCTGGGCGGGCGGACCCGCTGCGTGGTGTCGGTCTCGATGCTCAGCGAGGGCTGGGACGCGCGCACCGTCACCCACGTCCTGGGCGTGCGGGCGTTCGGCGCGCAGCTACTCTGCGAGCAGATCGTCGGCCGCGCGCTGCGCCGGCAGTCGTACGAAGTCAACGACGAGACCGGCCTGTTCGACGTGGAGTACGCCGACGTGCTCGGCATCCCGTTCGACTTCACCGCGAAGCCGGTGGTGGCCCCGCCCCTGCCGCCGCGCGAGACGGTCATGGTCCGGGCGGTGACGCCCGGCCGCGACGCGTGCGAAATCCGCTTCCCGCGCGTCCAGGGCTACCGCGTGGAGCTCCCCGACGACCGGCTGACGGCCCGGTTCGGCGACGACTCCACCCTGGTGCTCACCCCCGAGCTGGTCGGCCCCGCCGTCACCCGCAACGAGGGGATCGTCGGCGAGGGGATCGACCTGACCCTGGTCCGCGCCGGCGCCGTGCGGCGCGCCACGCTGCTCTACCACCTGACCCGCCATCTGCTGCTGACCAAGTGGCGCGACCCGAACGCAGAGCCCCGGCTGTACCTGTTCGGCCAGCTCAAGCGGATCGTCCGGCAGTGGCTCGACGCGCATCTGGTCTGCGAGGGAGGCGCGCGCCCGGCGCAACTGCTGTACGCCGAGCTGGCCGACCGCGCCTGCCAGCGCATCACCGACGGCATCGTCGAGCGGCATCGGGAGACCCGCCCGATCCAGGCGATGCTCGATCCCTACAACCCGGAGGGGTCGACGCGGCACGTGCGGTTCGCCACGTCGAAGCGGACCCGCTGGCGGACCGACGCCCGGCGTTGCCACGTCGACTGGGCCGTCTGCGACAGCGACTGGGAGGCGGAGTTCTGCCGCGTCGCCGAGGCGCACCCGCGGGTGCGGGCGTACGTCAAGAACCACAACCTCGGACTGGAGGTCCCCTACCGCCGCGGCGCCGAGCACCGGCGCTACCTGCCCGACTTCGTCCTGCTCGTCGACGACGGCCGCGGCCCCGACGACCTCCTGCGCCTGGTCGTCGAGGTCAAGGGCTACCGCCGCGAGGACGCGAAGGACAAGAAGACGGCGATGGAGACGTACTGGGTCCCGGCCGTCAACCGCCTGGGCGCGTTCGGCCGCTGGACGTTCCGGGAGATAACGTCCGCGCACGCGATGGAGACCGGCCTCGACGCCGCCGTCACCGCCGCCTTCGAGCGGACGTTCGCGTCCCTCCCGAGCGGATAGGCCGCGACGCGCGACGGCCCGTCCGATGCCCCGGGGCGCGGCCTCTTCGCCAGACCGTGGCAACCGTGACCCGGCCGTTGCGCGCCGGCCCCGTCCGATGCCCCGGGGCGCGGCGCAGGGCCGTCCCTGCTTCAGTCGTCTGACTCTTCGTGGTCCGGGTCGTGCCGGCCCGGGCCCTTTCCGGCCGGCTGACCCGCGTCGCCCGCGGCCTTCCGGCTGCGCTTCCCGCCCAGAATCGCGTCAACGCGGGACGCCGCGTGGGCCGTCATCTCGTTGGCGATCGCGGGAAACAGGGTTTCGGCAGCGGGGTCGGCCTCGCCGTAGTGCGGGTACTGCGCCGGTCCGCCGTAGTCGGACAACGCTTCCAGGGCGTCGCGGGCGGCGACGGCCGGCAGCGCTTCGCCCTGCTGGACGGCGAGGTCGGCCAGCATGTTCAGATCGTGGTCGAACGGAACCGGCCGCCCGTGCGCCACGAGCAGCGCCTTGAGAGCCTTCTCCGTGGCCGCCTGCGCGCTGTACGCCCGCGGCGCGAAGGGAATCGCCGCGTCGGTGGTGTTCACCACGGTCAGATCTTCCCGAGCTTTGGCAAGCCACGTGTCCGCTTCCTCGCGGCGGAAGCGCAGGGTTCGGACCATTTCGCCGGAGGTTCCTTTCCGTTCGGGCAGCGTGCTCCACGCGGGAGCGCCCGTCGTCTCGCGGGCGCTTCGGGCCCAGGCGACGACCCCGTCCCGCAGCGCGGGGCCGTACACCATGCTCAGGCATCGACGCTGCTCGTCGAGCATCCGCGGCGTGCCGGCGACGACGTCGACCGGCCGCCGGTTGGCGGCCAGCGCGGCGCGGACGGCGGCGCGGAGCGCGCGCAGGTCGTCGGTGCGCTTGACGACCAGCAGATCGACGTCGCTGTCGGCGGTCATCGTCCCGCGGGCGGCGGAGCCGAACACGATGATGCGGTCCGGGTCGACGGCCGCGGCGATGGCGTCGAGGACGGGCCGCAGTTCGGTCCCGTCCGGGCGGCCGTCGGTGACCGTCCAGGCGTCCGGGGAGTCGTGGACGCGCCGCGCGGTTCGGTCAGGCATGGCGGAATCACACCGTCCTCGCATCGTACCCGATGATCGGCGACGGCGCGGCGCGGAACCGTGGATTCCTCGCAGCCGGCGCGGGGCCGTCACCGTGCCCCGAATCGCAGCAACGTTCCTGCCGCGTCCGGTTGACGCGGAACGGCAGCCGGCATATGATTCCAACATATGTTGCAATCTCCAAGCAAGCCGGAAGCTGTTCGCCGCGCACGGTTGTTCAGGAACGGACGCAATCAGGCGGTGCGCATTCCCCGCGACTTCGAGCTCGACAGCGCGGAAGCCGTCATGTGGCGCGACGGGGACCGTCTGGTCATCGAACCGGTCAGGAAGGGCCGCCTGCTCGACCTGCTCGCGCGCCTGCCGCCGCTGCCCGACGAGTTCCCCGACGTGGACGACACGCTGGAACCGCTTGACGACGTGGAAATCTGAAAGTGGCGCGCCGGTTCCTGCTCGACACGAACATCGTTTCTCACGCCGCGCGGTTTCCGCAGGGAACGGCCGCGGATCGGATCACCGAGGTCGGCGAACGGCAGGTGTGCACCAGCATCGTCGTGGCGGCCGAGCTGCGATACGGCGTGGCGCGGCGGCAATCGGAACGATTGACCCGCCGCATCGAGGCCGTTCTCTCGACGCTTGTCGTTCTTCCGTTCGAAGAGCCGGCGGATCGGCACTACGCCGAGTTGAGAACGCACCTGGAACGTTGCGGCACGCCAATCGGACCCAACGACATACTCATTGCCGCACAGGCGCTGGCGCTGGGCCTGACCGTAGTCAGCGCGAACGCCGGCGAGTTCCGACGCGCGCCGAAGCTCCGTGTCGAGAATTGGCTCGACGCGGTCGCGAGCCAGCCGTAAATCTCGCGTGGGCGGATCCGGCGGATGGCGCATGGCGACGTGGCGCCGGTTCGGTCCGTCTGACGGTCTTCGATTTCACGCAAGGCGGGGCGGCCTGAGCGATGCCCCGGGAAGCCGCTGGTCGCCGGACGAGCGATGCTGGAAGAACATGATCGCATCGTGCTCACGGAGGACGTTCCCGGCCTGCGCCTGAAGGCGGGAGCCGTCGGCACGATCGTGCACGTCTATCGCCGGCGGCGGGCCTTCGAGGTGGAGTTTCTGACCCTTGACGGCGGCACGGCGGCGGTGGCCACGGTTCCGGCGGCGCGGCTCCGCCCCGTGGCCGCCACGGATTCCGACCCACGCGCGGGCGGCCGGTGACAGCCGCGACGAACGCCACGCCAGGACGCCCGCTTCGGATGCGGCCTATAATGCGACCATGAAGAGAACCAACGTCGCCGAGTCCAAGAACCGTCTGAGCGGGCATCTGGCCGCCGAGAACGCGCCGCTCGCCCGCGTCGGCCCGAGCCCGGCCCGTCAATGCAACCGGATGGTGCTCGGATCCGGCAGGGGGTCGGTGATTGTCAAGGAGAGTCTGGTCGACCCTCTGATCCCGCTTGGCGACTGGGAGATGCTGGGGGAAATCCGTCGTGACGGTCGTGCTCAACGCGGTCGTCGGGCCGTCAGCGAACCCGATTCGAGCACGCGAGATTAGCATTGAGGGGAAATCTGGAATGCACAACTATTCCGCCATACCGGTCAGGCTCGCCACTGCGCTTCTTCTCAAGCACGGCGAAATCTCGCTTGGCGAAATCAGGGCGCTGCCGCTGGTGGAGGATGAGCAAGCGGTGCTGGCGATAGCGGACTTGCTGGCTCACAACTTCCACGTCACGCGATTTGGCCGCTGGGACCGCGGCGCGCCACCCACTCGCTTCGAGGACGTGATTCGCTTGGTGGGACCTGTCGAGCGCACGGCGGGAATCGCCTGAGAAACAGCAGCAGAGACGGCGGCACGACGGCGTTGGCCACGGTTCCGGGGCGCCGCGGCTCCGTCCCGTGGCCGCCACGGTTCTGACCCACACGCGGGCACCCGAGACGTCGAGTCGTGAAGGACGGTAAAGAGGTCGGGATGGCGAAGCGCAAGCATCTGCTGCTGACAGTGCTGGGAACGGCGCCGAAGCCGGCGCGCTACGCCTTGGGGAATCGACGAGCCGAGGCGCGGCTTGCGCCTGTCGCCCTGATGGAGCGGTGATGGATGGAAGCGGCACGTCGTTTTGTCGGACGACGAGCTGAAGCGTCAGGCGCGGGTCATCGACGACCTGTGGCGCCGAGACAACGTCGGAACCGCGCTCGGTCTCATGAACGAGTGGACGGTGTCGTGGGCGGTATGGCGCATCGGCGACGGAAATGGCTGGCTCGAGAGGCAGGTGCGGTGCAAGGCATCTCATCGTCTCCATGCGATCGCGGCCGTCGGGCGCGATTCCGAAATCGCCGATGCCTTGACGAACGAGCAGCGTGCGCTCGGATCCTTCTGGGAAGAACTTTGCGAGCTGCGCAACGCGTACCATCACCATGGCATGCGTCGGGGCGTCGTCGTCAGTGAAGGAGGAAAGGTCCGCAAGCAGCTCGACGGAATCCGGGGCTTCTGGGAGCGAACGCTCCGCTCCTGTCCGGACGTGTCGCTGTCGCTCGGAGAGTCGCACGGTGGCCCGGTGCTGGTCAGCCCGATCGGCAGGCGTCCGGGCGTGCTGTTCAGCGCATTGCACGCCTGCCGCGCGGCCGGCGACGGCAGCGATCCCGCCGTGTGTCTCGTCGTCTGTTCGAGCGAGACGGAAGAGTTGATCGCCGAAGCGGTGTCGCACGCGGAGTATTCGGGACCCGTCAAGCCGCTTCGCCTCGAAGATCCGTACGGCGGGCGTCCCGAAATCGACCAGGTGGTCAAGGCGGCGCGGGCGCGTTTCGTCGGAGCGGGCGAGGTCTTCGTCAACGTCACCGGAGGCACGACGCTCATGGGGCTCCTGGCCGAAGCGCTCGCCGACGCCGCGCGCCGGCTCGCGTGTCCGGTCCGGCGTTTCGGGTTGATCGACCGCCGGCCGCCGGCGCAGCAGGACGCGGAGCCGTATCGCGCGGGCGAGCCGTTCTGGCTCGACTCCGTGAAGGACGACGATGACGATTGACGCCGCCTATCAGGTCGTCACGCCGCTGTTCTCCGCCGGCGCCTATTCGCAGGACCCTGAATTGCGCGCGCCCAGCGTCAAGGGGGTGCTGCGCTACTGGTGGCGGGCCCTGGCGTGGTCACGGTGCGGCGGCGATCTCGACGCCATCGGCGGGCAGGAAGACCGGCTCTTCGGGAGCGCGGCCGGCGGCCGGTCCCGGGTGTCCATGCATCTGATCTCGTCCAGCAAACTGGATGAGAAAAAGGCGGGCGTTGGCCAGGTGCTCGATGTTCCGGACACGCAGCGGGTTGTCGGCGAAGGAGCGCGCTATCTCGGCTACGGCGTCATGGAGGCGTTCGCGAGCAGCAGGAAGGAGCCGCCCACGAAGGCCGGACAGCTCACGCGCGCCTGTCTCCGCGCCCCGTTCGATTTCGTGGTCCGGATGCGGGGACGCGACCTGACCGAGGCCGACGCGGCGTCACTTCGGGACGCCTTGATCGCCCTGGGCACGCTCGGCGGTCTGGGCGCCCGGAGCCGCAAGGGGTACGGTTCCACGGTGCTGCAATCCCTCCGCGTGGACGGCGTGGACCGGTGGGACGCACCGCAATCCGTGGGCGCGTTGCGAGACGCGATCGCGGGTCTTCCGCGCGACGACAAGGGCGCGTTGCCGGAATTCACGGCGCTGTCTTCGCGAACGCGGCACGTGCTGGTGTCGAGCAGCAAGCAGGAGCCCCTCGACTTGCTGGACCTCGTCGGTCGCGAGATGGTCAAGTTTCGGAGTTGGGGCCACAAGGGAAGGGTCCTGGGAGGCCAGTCCGAACGGCGCTTCCGAGACGACCATGACCTGATGGAGCGCGTAGGGCAGGACGTCAGGCCGAAGAAGCATCCCCGCCGCATCGCCTTCGGCCTCCCGCACAACTACGGCAAGAAGCCGCGTGAACAGGTCGGTCCTCACGACCGGGACCTGGATCGGCGGGCGAGTCCGCTGTTCATCCACCTGCACATGTGCGGCGGCGCGCCCGTGGCGGTCCTGTCGTTCCTCCCGGCGCGGTTTCTTCCCGAAGGCCGATCGGACGTTTCGGTCGGCGGGCCTGCGGTTCCTCAGCGCCCGGAGGACGAGTTGTACCGCCCCGTTCACGACTTCCTCGACCGCCTCCGCGATCCGAAGAAACGCAAGGAGCCCTTCACCGAAACGGCGGAGGTTCCGTCGTGACGATGCGCGTCGACGTCTCCATCGGTCCGGTCCAGGGGTTCGTCGCGCAGTCGCGGCGCACCCGCGACCTGTGGGGCAGCTCGTACCTTCTTTCGTTCCTGTCCGCGCACGCCATGGCCGGCGCGCGGGACGCGGGCGGCCGGATCGTCCAGCCGCTCGTCGAAGACGACCCGCTGTGCCGGTGGGTCTCGGGCCGCCGCGACGGAGACCCGCCCCGGCTCGGCTCCGCGCCGAACCACTTCGTGGTCGAGACGGACGAGGACGTTCGAAAGGTGGCCGGCGCCGCCGACCGCGCGCTCGACGCCGCGTGGATGCGGGTCTGCGACGCCGTGCGGAAGCGCTTCGTCGATCCTGCCGGCGCGGAAACGGATCGCATCTGGGATCGACAGGTGGGCGGCTTCTGGGAGGTCGTGTGGACGGCGGGCAGTTCCCCGGCCGGCGGCGGTCTGCTTGCCCGGCGCAAGCACTGGCGGAGTCATCGTCCCCCCGACGAGCCGGGGGACAAGTGCACCGTCATGCACGATCTGCAGGAGCTGTCGGGCCACGTTCGCGGGCGGCGCGGCGGCGCGCAGCGGCAGGACGGCTTCTGGGCCGGCATGCGCGAGCGTCTCGGCGCGCTGGAGATCCGCGACAACGAGCGGCTGTGCGCGATCGCGCTCGTGAAGCGGGTGTTCCCGAAGGTGGCGGACAAGGCGCTGGGCTGGCCCGTCGACGGTGCGCAGCACTGGCCGTCGACGGTGTACGTCGGCGCAGTTCCCTGGCTCCGGGACGTGGCGGCCATCGCGCCGAGGCAGGCCCGGGAATACGCCGAGGCGGTACGTCGGAGCACGTCTCCGGGCGTGCTGGCGGAGCGCCGGACCCCGTTCAAGAACCTGCTTGATCCAGCCGCCGGCTACTTCCCGGCGCTCGACGCGAACTTCTTTCGCCGTGCGGCCCTGAAGGACGAGCGGCTGTGCCCGCTCGCCAGCGGCGCGCCGGTTGACGCACGGGCGGCGCTGTGTCGGGCGTTGAAGCAGGTCTACTACGCCAAGGACGCGACCGGCCGTTCCCCGGGTCCGCCGCCGGCGTTCTATGCGCTGCTGCTCGCGGACGGCGACCGTCTGGGCAAGCTGGTGGGGCGTCTGGGCGGAAAACCGGTCGGACGGGCGTTGGCGGATTTCACTCGCGCCGTGCGGGACGTCGTGCGGGACCACGACGGCGTGGCGGTCTACGCCGGCGGGGACGACGTGCTGGCGATGCTGTCCGCGCCACGGGCGATCGCGTGCGCCTCCGCGCTGTCGGACCGCTACCGGACCGCCTTTGCAGACCAGCAGAAGGAAAATGGGGCGACCCTCTCCGCGGCGGTGGTGTTCGCTCCCGTGCGGCACCCGCTCGGCGCGGTGATCGCGGCGGCGCGGCGGCTCCTCGACGATGTCGCCAAGAACGACAACGGACGCGATTCGCTGGCCGCCGCTGTGCTGAAGAACAGCGGGACGTACTGTCGCTGGGTGACCACCTGGACCCGGCGGGGCCTGGACGGGGAATCCCGTTCTGCCGCTGATCTGCTGGACGGTCTGACCGGACCTCCGGGCGGCGACGCGGCAGGTCCGGTTCTTTCGTCGGGGCTCCTCTACCGGATCCGCGAGATGCTGACCCGGCTGGGCGGATGGTCTCGATGGCGGCCCGGTATGTGGGGCGCTCTGCCTCCCGAATGCGATGCCCGGACGTTCCTGAAGGCGGAGATTCTCCACAGCCTGACCGCGAGAGCGGTGGAGCGCGCGGAGACCCGCGCCGACGAGTTGACCGATCTGGTGTGGGCGGCGCTGGCCCCGTCGCGGGCGCCGGCCGGCCGCACGGAGACCGGCGTCGACGAGGCCGGCATCGACGCGCTCCTGCTCGCCCGGTTCCTCGCCGACCCCGACCGGGAGGAGGACGACGAATGATCGGGGTCCGGCTGGAACCGGTGGACACGTGGTTCTTTCGCGACGGGACGCCGTTCGCCGCCGACAGCGCGCCCCAGGACGGCGTCGCGAGCCTGTTTCCTCCGCACCCCGCTTCGGTGGCCGGCGCGCTCCGGGCGGCGCTCGCGCGCTGCAACGGATGGAACGGCGCGGGGCGCTGGCCGACGGAACTGGACGCCGTGCTTGGCGACGGTCCGGACGATATCGGGGCGCTGTCCGTGGACGGTCCCTTCCTGCTGCGCGACGGCCAGCCTCTCTTCCGGGCGCCGCGTCACCTGCTCGGCTCGACGGACGCCGGCGCGTGGACGCCCCGCGTGCTTCTTCGTCCGGGCCCGGAAACCGTGTGCGACCTCGGCGACGCGGTGCGGCTTCCCGAAGCGCCCCGCACCGCCGACGAGATCGAGACGCTTGAAGCGGGCGGCGATTGGTGGCTGACCGGGACGGGCATGGAGACGGTGTTGCGCGGCCACGTTCCGCCGGTGTCGGCGGTCGCGCCGAGCCGGGAGCTCTGGCGCGAAGAGGCGCGCATCGGCCTCGAGCGCGGCCGACACACGCGCACGGCGGTGGAGCGGATGCTCTACAGCACGCGGCACGTGCGGCTGGCGCGCGGCGTCTCGCTCGGCGCGCGCCTGCGCGGCCTGCCTGCCGGCTGGACGCCGCCGTTCGGCCGTCTGGCGCCACTCGGGGGCGAAAGCCGACTCGCGGAATGCGCGGAATGGCAGGTCGAACCGCTTCCCGCGCTGTCCGCGGACGAGATTGACGACCGCGGACGGGTGACGTTCATCGCTCTCACGCCGCTCGATCTCGACCACGAGATCTGCCGCGGGGAAAAACCGCTGGCGCTCCCCGGCGACGCGCGGATCGTCTCCGCGTGCCTGAGCCGTCCGCAACGGATCGGCGGGTGGGACTCTCTGCAGCACGAACCGCGACCGATCCGAAGCGTGCTGCCGCCCGGCAGCGTACTGTTCTGCGAGGTGGCCGAGCCGCGGCGTTTCGTCCATGCCGTCAGGGCGGCCGACGGCATGGTGCGCATGGGCGCCCGGCAGCGATGGGGCTTCGGTCTCGTGGCGCTCGGCGTCTGGCCCGACGAAGAGGAGGGAGATGCATGAACGTGGCGATGCTCGGCCTGCTCGCCGAAACGCCGATCCACCCCGGCGCCGGCCGCGGCATGGGGGTCGTGGACCTGCCGGTGGCCCGTGAGGCCGCCACGGATTATCCGGTGCTCGTCGGTTCGAGCCTCAAGGGCGCGTTGCGCGACAAGGCGGAGAACGCGGAGGCGGAGAACGCCGTACCGGACGATCGATTCGGCGCCCGGGACCGGGCCGGCGATCTGCTGGTGTCGGACGGACGGTTGCTGCTTCTCCCGGTGCGGAGCCTGACCGCCTCGTTCCGCTGGGCGACCTGCCCGCACCTCGTCGAGCGGTACCGCCGGGACCTCGCGCGGGCCGGCTTGGGGCCTCGGCCGGCGGTGCCTGACGTGCCGTCCCGCTCCGTGCTGGCGGCCGGCGGCGGCAACCTGTTCCTGGAGGAGCGGCAGTTCCCCGTCGCCGGTCCGCTGCCGGACGGACTGGTGGAGGCCGTCGCGTCGCTTCTCCTGCACGAAGAAACCCGGCGCCGCCTGCCGGACCGGATCGCCGTGCTGAATGACTGCGACTTCGCCTGGTTCGCCCGCTACGGTCTGTCGATCCAGGCGCGCAACGTTCTGGATGACGGGACCAAGAAGAGCAAGAACCTGTGGTACGAAGAAACGTTGCCCCCGGACACCGTCATGCACGCCCTCGTCGCCGGGCGGAGCGCCGAACCGTTGCAGGCGTTGCAGACGTTGTTCCCGGACGACGATCCGTATCTGCAAGCCGGCGGCAACGAGACGGTGGGGCAGGGATGGTTCGCCGTCCGCGTCCGCGGCGCCGGGAGGGAAGCATGACGACCCTGGAGCAACGCCGCGCGGCGAACGCGCGGTCGCGCGTCGAGGAGCTGAGCAGCCGATCCGACGGGTTCAGGAAGCGGTACCGGGCGTACGTGGATCGGCTGGGACCCGCGGTCCTCATGAACGGTCTCGGGCAGGCTCTCGCGACGGAACTCGCCGCCGCCGGACCCCGGCAGGACAGTGAAGATCGACAGGCGCACCATGCGTTGTACGTCAGCCTGCAAGGCTGGCTGTGCCGGAAGGACGAAGGCGTCTATCCATCGAGCGACGATCTCCTGCAGGCGCTCACGGCGGGGGACGAATCGCGCTATCTGCTTGCTCAGGCGGAGGCGCTGGCATGGCTGACGTGGCACAAGAAGTGCTGCCGGGCCGCGTTCCCCGCGGGCGAGGAGACGGCGGCGTGACCCTTCCGCTGTATCGGGCCGCCGCCCGGCGGGCGTCGCGTCGCGACCCGGAGGGCCACGCCGGATTGTGGTTCGACAAGTTCTGCGACCGCTGGCGCGTTGCCGAGCGCGCATGGACGATGTCGAGCGACAAGATCGAGTGGATCAGGACGCTGACCGGCGGGCGGGTCGGCGCCGAGGAGCAGATCGACGGCTACGCTTCGAGGCTGCTGCGGCTGACGACGAGTCGCGGCGGCCGGGCCGAGGTGTTCACGACCACGGCTCGATTCGTGACCGGACTGGGGCGGAGTCACCCGGTCGAGAACGGATTCGCCTGGCATCCGACGCTGGGGACGCCGTATCTGGCCGGCAGCTCGGTCAAGGGGCTGGTTCGCGCTTGGGCGGAAGCGGAGCCGCGTCCCGACGCGGGCACGCTCGGGCGATTGCTGGGCTCGCCCGGAAAGGCGGGAACCGTCTGTTTCCTGGACGCGGCGCCAATCGTGCCGGTGCGGCTCGAAGCCGACGTCATGACCCCGCATTACGCCGGCTGGAGCGCCGAGGATCCGCCGGGAGACTGGCGTTCGCCCAGTCCCATTCCCTTCCTGACCACGGCCGCCGACACACGGTTCCTCTTTGGAATCCTTCCCTGTCGGCCCTCTTCGGACGACGATCTGGAGGTCGTTTCGGGATGGTTGCGGTCCGCTCTCGAAAACGCGGGCGGCGGCGCGAAGACGGCGGTCGGGTACGGACGCTTCACCCGCGACGACGAAGCGACTCGCAGGTTGAACGAGGCGGCGATCACCGCGGATCGCCGGCGGCGCGAGGAACGCGCCCGCGAAGACGCCATGCAGAGTCCGGAAGGGCGATGGCGGCTGAAGCTTCAGGAGCGTACGGAGGCGGAAATCCTCGATCTCGTGCGAATCCACCTGGAGAAGGAACCGCTGGAGGATCCCGCCGAGCGGCGGGCCTTCGTGCAGGCGTTGCTCGCCGCGGATCTGGTCGACCACTGGCGCCGGGGCCGCACGCGGGATTCGCGGACGGGTGTCGGGAAGAAGAAGCTCAAGGAGCGGGCGGGACTGATCGACCGGGTGCTTGCGGAAGTCGAATCCGGCCACAAGGGCAATGGCTGAACCAGCTTGCCGAGGCGCAGCCGACGGATACGGAATGGATCGAGTACGGTCGACCGAGGTGAGCATGCCTGACTGCCCGGTCTGCGGCGCCGATCGGAGCCGTGACGATCTGGTCGAGGACGTCTTTCGCGTCGGCGACCGCTACGTGCTGGTCGGCCGCATCCCGGCGCGCGTCTGCGTCCGGTGCGGAGAGCAGTCGTTCAGCCGCGCGACCGCGGAGCGGATCCGGCGGATGGCGCATGGCGGCGCGGAACCGGTTCGATCCGTTCCGCTGACGGTCTTCGAGTTCACGCAAGGCGGGGCGGCCTGAGCGATGCCCCGGAAACCGAAGCAGCCGACCACGGTCGAGACCCTCACCCACGGCGCCGCCACGCGCCGGAACATCCCGACCGCCGAGTTCGAGCCGGTCCTCGGCCCGGCCGATCAGGAGCCGGTCCGCACCGCCTGGGCGCGCCGCAACCGCGACCTCGACCCGCAGCTCGTCTGGCGCGGCAAGGACCTCGCGGACTGGTCCGACCTCGTCGTGCCCGCCCCGCCCCTCTTCATCCAGGAGAAGGTGCACCCGAAGGTCCTCGTCGACGACCTGCGGCGCGAGACCCGCGCGCGGCAGGCGGGCGCCGGGGGCGGGGACGGGCAGCCCGACCTGTTCGCCGACTTCAACGGCCTGCCCGCCGGCGACGCCCGCACCGAGTTCTACCGGCACGACGCCAACTGGTCGAACCGGATGATCCTGGGCGACAGCCTCCAGGTGATGGCGTCGCTCGCCGAGCGCGAGGGGCTGCGCGGCAAGGTGCAGTGCATCTACCTCGATCCGCCCTACGGCATCCGGTTCAACTCCAACTTCCAGTGGTCCACCACCAGCCGCGACGTCAAGGACGGCAAGGCCGAGCACATCAGCCGTGAGCCCGAGCAGGTGAAGGCGTTCCGCGACACGTGGCGCGACGGGATCCACTCGTACCTGACCTACCTGCGCGACCGGCTGACCGTGGCGCGGGAGCTGCTGACGGAGAGCGGGAGCATCTTCGTGCAGATCGGCGACGAGAACGTCCACCGGGTGCGGGCGCTGATGGATGAGGTTTTTGGAGACGAGAACGCAGTGGCAATCGTGACGTGCAGGAAGACAACCGGTAACACCGGGCAATATCTTCCTGCCGGATCGGATACTTTGCTTTGGTACGCAAAGGACACCACGCGAACTAAGTATCGGGCTTTGTTCACGAAGAAGACGATAGGAGGAGAGGGCGGAACCGGCTATACAAAGGTCCAGCTCCCAAACGGAGAACGGCGCGGCCTGACCGCGGGGCAACTGCGCGAAACTCATCTTCCTGACGATTGGCAAGTCTTCACTGCGAGCAATTTGACCAGCCAGAGCATTGGCAGAGAGAAGGGCGAAGGTGCTGCCTCGTGGTTTCCAGTGAAATATCACGGCCGTGAGCATCGTCCGAGCTTGCAGCTTCGATGGAAGACGAACCACGAGGGCATGGACCGGCTTCTCAAGGCAGACCGCGTTTGCGCAACTTCGGGTGGTCTGCTGGGTTATGTCCGTTATTTCCGTGACTTCCCTGTGCAGCAGCTCGCAAACATCTGGGCGGACACTATCGGTCAGAATCAACTTGGTGGCGATAAGTTGTACGTCGTTCAGACGGCACTGAAGATGGTCCAGCGCTGCATCCTGATGACCACCGACCCCGGCGACCTGGTCCTCGACCCCACCTGCGGGTCCGGCACCACCGCCTACGTCGCCGAGCAGTGGGGACGCCGCTGGATCACCATCGACACGTCGCGCGTCGCCCTCGCGCTCGCCCGCGCCCGCGTCATGGGCGCGCGCTACCCGTACTACCTGCTCGCCGACAGCCCGGAGGGGCAGCGGAAGGAAGCCGAAATCACCGGCGCGGCCCCGTCCGAGGCGCCCGCGCGCAGCGACGTCCGGCAGGGCTTCGTCTATGAGCGCGTGCCGCACGTCACCCTGAAGTCGATCGCCAACAACGCGGAGATCGACGTCATCTGGGAACGCTGGCAGGAGACGCTCGAGCCGCTCCGCGCCGGCCTGAACGCCGCGCTCGGCCGGTCGTGGCGGGAATGGGAGATCCCGCGCAACGCCGGCGAGCCGTGGCCCTCCGCGGCCGCCGCGGCCTGGAAACGCTTGGAAGCGGCCGAGGCCGCCGCGGACCGCGCCGCCACCCTGCGCGCCGTCAACGCCGCGCTCGACCGCCGCTACACCCTGACCGATCTCCCCGACGGGCCGCGCGACCCGTGGCCGGCCGCCGCGGCCGAGGCGCACCGCCGGTGGTGGGAGGCGCGCATCGCGCGGCAGCGGGAGATCGACGCCTCCATCGCCGCGCGCGCCGACGTCGAATACCTCTACGACAAGCCGTACGACGACCGGAAGAAGGTGCGCGTCGCCGGCCCGTTCACCGTCGAGAGCCTGTCGCCGCACCGCCTGCTGGCCCTCGACGAGCGCGACGAGCTGATCGACCGGGTCGCCGAGCAGGCCCCCGCCTACGGGTCGGCGGAAGACTTCGCGGCGATGGTGCTCGGCCACCTCGCCACCGCCGGCGTGCAGCAGGCGCGCAAGGCCGACCGCATCCGCTTCACCGCGCTCGACCCTTGGCCCGGCTCCCTGATCTGCGCCGAGGGCCGCTACGTCGAAAGCGAGGACGACGACGGCCCCGAGCGGCGCGCCGGCATCCTCGTCGGCCCCGAGTTCGGCACCGTGAGCCGGCAGGACCTCGTGCGCGCCGCGCGCGAAGCGGGCGACGCCGGCTTCGACGTGCTGATCGCCTGCGCCTTCAACTACGCACCGCACACGACTGATTTCAGCAGGCTCGGCGCCCTGCCGGTGCTGAAGGCGCGCATGAACGCCGACCTGCACATGGCCGGCGAACTGAAGAACACCGGCAAGGGCAACCTGTTCGTCGTCTTCGGCGAGCCGGACGTCGAGATCCTGCCCGCCGACGGCGACGACCCGCACGGCGACCCCGGCGCCGGCGACACGCCCGACGCCGGCCGCATCCAGGTCCGGATCGCCGGGGTCGACGTCTTCCACCCCAACACCGGCGAGGTCCGCAGCGACGGCCCCGACGGCATCGCCTGCTGGTTCATCGACACCGACTACAACGACGAGAGCTTCTTCGTCCGCCACGCCTACTTCCTCGGCGCCAACGACCCGTACAAGGCGCTCCGGACGACGCTCAAGGCCGAGATCGACCCCGACGCGTGGGCCACCCTGCGCAGCGACACGTCGCGCCCGTTCCCGCGCCCCGCGTCCGGCCGCATCGCCGTGAAGGTGATCAACCACCTGGGCGACGAGGTGATGAAGGTGTTCCGGGTGTGAGGGAAACACGCAAGAGAGAACTGCACCGCATGGGCGTCAGACACATTTTTGTTTCCCACGCCGGCCCCGACGCAAGCATCGCATCCGAGCTGGCGACGCACCTTCGCAATGCGGGCCATGACCCACGGGTCGACACCAAGGATCTCTCTCTTGGCGACAACGTCATCGAGTTCATCAACGACGGAATCGAGAACGCCGCCGCGGTCATCATTCTATTCTCTGAACACACTCCTTCCGCCACGTGGCAGAAACTCGAAGTCGATGCCGCCGTCTGGAAGGAGGCCGCCGGCGATGGCGGCAGGTGTATTGTCGTGCGTCTTGACGATACGCCGATACCGCCGATACTTGGACCCAAGGTCTACGGGCGGCTGGAGCCGGACGACCGGAATTCCTTCAAGAAACTGGTGGAGGAAGTCTGCGCGGTGCTGTTCACCGGCCCGACTGCATTTTCCGTGGTTTCGCAAGCGTTCACGCCCGACTCGACGAATCCCTTTCGGCATCTTCGAGCGGAGTTCTTCGAGGACCAGCCGGCGCTGCATGCCAAAACCTTCGCGCCGCCGGAAGCCCTCAAGGTCGGAGCGCTCGAGGACATGAAGCCCTGCATACTCGAAGGGTCCCGGGGCACCGGGAAATCGATGCTCCTGCTGTCCTTGCGCGCCCGCAACTTTCTGCAGCGGAATCCGCCCGAGCGCAAGAAACCCCAACGCTTCGGATTTTATCTGAAGCTCACGCGCGGGGCGATATGCAACGCGGGGACCCGGCTCGAAGCAGAACGCCTGGAACCGGCCGTCGAGGCTATCCTCACGGACGTCGCTGAACAGGAACTGGTGTTGCAAATGACGGAGAGCCTGTTCTCCGAACTGGAGTATTGCGCCAAGAACGACCTCGTCGCTTGCGATAGGAACGTCGAGCGGGGTCTCTGCGAATCGGCGAACGGACTGCTTTTCGAATCCACGGACGGCAACGTGGTCTCCTTCGAAGATCTGCAAGCCGAGCTTTCGAACGTGCACAAGCGATTGGCCGAGTTCATCCGGCGCAGGTTCATTTACCAGGAAGCGGTCTCCGTTCCGACGGCGACGTTCGATCGGGAGCAATTGAAGCGCGTCGCGCGTCTGGCGCGTCGCGCCGTTCCGGCGCTCGAATCGTCGACGTTCGTCGTCCTGCTCGACGAATACGAGAATCTGTTCCCGTACCAGCAGCGGATAGTCAACGACCTGCTCAAGTTCGGTCCGCCGCATTTCTCGATCAAGATCGCCAGGAAATTCGCCGGCGGAGACACCCCGGGAACGACGACGGGACAGGAACTGCAGGAGATTCACGACTACACGAGAGTGCCACTGGTCTACAACCTGGAAGACCACGCCGAGAAGACGGCATATCGCAAGCTTCTGGGGCGCATGGTCGAGAACATGGTCAGGCGTGACGACGACAGCGTGGTCGACGTGGACGAATTGCTTCCCGGTTTCGACGATCCGGAAGTTGATCAGTCGTCGTGCCTCACGGAGGTCGCCAGGCTCAGCAAGCTCACGCCCGAAGATTTCGAGAATCTGCCGGACGAAAAGGCTCTCCTGAAACGCGTGTGGGTAAATTGAGCGGTGGTCGCCGGGTCGAGGCGTGGCGTCGACAGCCCGGGCGACCTCGGGGCAGGTCGCGGCGGAGTAGCTGCGGGCCGGCCGGCGTGTCAACGCGCTTCGCGCGTCCTCCGCTGCGCTCCGGCCCTTCGGGTGACACCCCGTCCGTCCCTCCGCTCAGACAGCAGTTATGGGCCTTGCGGCCCGGCCTGGACGGGGCGTCCCGACCGTCCACGCCCCTGCGGCCGGCGCGGGCCGTTGGCGTCGGTCGGCCGGCCGGGGTCGGGATGTGGTCGGCGCGGCGTGCGTCGCCGTGCTCGGCCGAAGCGGTTGCAAACGCACGGGGCTTCCTGGTCTCATGGGTGTGCACGACCACGACCCGCGAGGAGGAGCGCCCCATGCGTCTGACTACAGTACTACGGCGGCTGTTGGGTGTCACGCAGATGTACGTCCAGGCGGTGGAGCTTCCCGCCGACGGGCCGTTGACGGTGTCGGTGTCGCCGTCGTGGCGGCGTTCCCGGTGCGGCGCGTGCGGGCAGCGGGCGCCGCGGTATGACCGGCAGCCGGTTCGCACGTGGCGGCATCTGTCGTGGGGCCGGATGCCGGCGTGTCTGCGGTATGCGCCGTGGCGGGTGTCGTGCCCGCGGTGCGGGGTGAAGGTGGAGCGGGTACCGTGGGCAAGCGGGGCCAGCGCGTTCACGTCGGGGTTCGAGGAGTTGGCGGCGTATCTGTCGCAGGTGACGGACCGCACGGCGGTGAGCCGCCTGCTGGGGATCTCGTGGGTGACGGTGGGCCGCATCGTGGAACGGGTCGTGGCTCGACGGCTGGACCGGGGGCGGTTCGCGCATCTGCGGCGGATCGGCATTGACGAGTTCAGCTATCGGAAACGTCACCGCTATCTGACGATCGTGGTGGATCATGACGAGCGCCGTGTGGTCTGGGCGGGGAAGGGGCGCAGCGCGGAAACGTTGGGGGCTTTCTTCGAGCAGTTGGGGCCGGCCGGATGCGCGCGGATCGCGTTGGTGACGGCGGACTTGGCGTCGAGCTGGCGGAAGGCGTTGCGGGAGTGGGTTCCGCACGCGCGGGTGGTGTTCGACCGGTTTCACGTCGAACGGCTGGCCGCCGATGCGGTGGACGCGGTGCGCCGCGCGGAGCAGCGTCGTCCGGACCTCGAGCAGGCGAAGGCGCTGCGGGGGACGCGCTACGCGTTGCTGAAGCACCCGGCGCGGCTGAAGCCCGGCGAGGCCCGGCGTCTGGAGAGGCTGCGTCGTGCGAACCGGGCGCTGGACCGGGCCTACGAACTGAAGGAGTACCTGGCGACGATTCTGGGTCAAGCGCCGCCCGAAGAGGCGCCGGCGCTGCTCGATGAGTGGCTGGAGTGGGCTGCACGGTCCCGCTTGGCGCCGTTCGTGAAACTGGGGCGCACGATTCGCAAACACGCGGAAGGCATCCTGGCCTATCTCGACACCCGGATGACGAACGGACCGGTGGAGGGCATCAACAACAAGCTGCGGGTGATTGCGCGGCGCGCATACGGATTCCACTCTCCCGGTGCGCTCATCTCGATGCTGTTCCTCTGCTGCGGAGGCATCGAACTGGCGCCACCCCTACCCACACGCATTTGAGGAGATTCGACGAAAAGCGGCGGGAGAGGAAGACTTATTATGGCCAGGCCGCGCTCTATAGAGTCCTTCTCGGAAGACCAGGGCGCCATCGGGAGAAGCGGTTTGCGGGGTTCAACGAGCTCGCTTTTCTGGGGTCCGGGATAATCCGCTACTTCCAGGAGTTCCTGAGCGTGGGCCACCATCTCACTTTCGGCGCCGATCCGCCGTCAAAGGAGAGGCTCGTCATTCCTCCCGACCGACAGTCGGAGGCGGTCCACGTCGTTTCTCGGTACAACCTCACGACGCTCAGCCGCAACGTCGAGCGGCACGGCGAAGAACTGAAGTATTTTCTGCTGGACCTTGGCGATTGTCTTCGGCACAAGCTGCTCAAGCACACGAGCGAGCCGGAGGCGGCGCGCTTGACGATAGCGGACCCGGAAATGCTGGAGAACGAATCGATGTCGGCGTTGAAACGCGTCCTTGCGGTCGGCGAACGGGAAGGCGTGTTTCAGACCAAGGAAGGGCTGCCGGCGTTCAAGCCGAAACACGGCTCCGATCCGCAACCGACCGAATTCAACATCTGTCGGGTCTACGCTCCCGTCCTGCAGATCAGCCCGCGTCTCCGCTGGAGAACGACAGTCCGGTGCGCCGACTTGCAGGGCCTGCTCCAACCCGGCACGAGGGAGCACGCGATGCGCCGATTGAAGAGGGCGGTGGAGAATTCCAAAGGCGATACACAACGGGATCGTCCCTTGTTCCAGATAGGAGAAAACGAATGAGGCGGCCACTGACGACCGGGCGCCTGCCGGACGGGGCGGTGTTCGTCACTTGTTCCAGCCATGAGGATCGATGCAAGGGGCTTCTGACCCGCGCGCAGGGCTGGTCATCGGGTGAAGTCGTCCTGTTTCACTACGACGACTACAATCCCGTGCGCGAAAAGAACCATCGACAGATGGAGTCCGCATTTAGAAAGCTCCACGCCCGGTTGACGGTTCTTCAGTTCACGGAAGCCGACGCTGTCACGAGCCTTCGCGAGAACATGGCGGAGCTTCGCCGGATCGTGGAGCAGTCCGCCGGCCGGGCCGTCGTCATCGATATATCCGTCTTCACGAAGCGGCACCTGCTGATGATGCTGCGATGGCTCGACGACCGCGGACTGTGGGATGATCTGCACGTCGTGTACAGCGAACCGGGCGACTATCTGGTTTCCGAGTACGTTCCGCTTTCATTCGGACTCGCCTCCTTTCAACAGGCTCCCGGCTTTTCCGCCTGCCCGGATCTCAGCCGCCCTGTGCACTTGATGATGTTCCTGGGATACGAGGGAGATCGAGCGACGGCCGTCCATGAACAGGTTCAACCGATGCGGACGACCCTGGCGATTCCGCATCCGCCGTACAGGCCGGATTGGACCGGAAGGACGGAACGACTCAACCGTGATCTTCTGACCCTGGTCGGCGAACAGGAAGTTCGCAGGATTGACGCGCTGGACCCGGACGCGGCGAGCGCGACTCTCGCGAACGTTTTCGGATCGTCGGGGAGGAATGATTTCGCGCGGATCATCTGTCCACTTGGCACGAAGCCGCAGATCTTAGGCATCTACGATTACGTCAGGAAGGCGGACGACCCGCCGGCGATCGTCTACGCGGGACCGCTTCGGCACAACCACGCGTTCTTCTCCACGGGAATCGGTCCGACCTGGGTGCTCAAGACGGCTGGCGACAAATGAGACTGGCCACGAGACTGGACCGCTACCCGGGCAAGATGGTGTCCCGGCTGGCGGATCGACTGATCCAGCGATACGCGGCCGAGGCGGATTCCGTGCTCGATCCGTTTTGCGGATCGGGCGCGATCGTCGTCGCGGCCAACCGAGCCGGGCTTCGGGCTTCAGGCGTTGATTTGAACCCGATCTCGGAGTTGTTCTATCGCGTGAAGGTCCAGGGATTCAACTCGGCTCGCGCCAGGGAGCTTGGCGAGGCGTGGGTCGCCGAGGCGCAACGCCCGATCGAACCGTTGCCGGTTGACTGGAGCGGCAAGAATTACTGGTTCACGCCAGGCGCCCTCAACAAATTCGAGCGTTTGAGAGCGGCCAGCAGGAACGTTCCTCTCCGGGGCTCCCCGGAATGCTGGCCCGTTCTTCTCAGTTACGCTCTCGCGGTCCGGCTGTGCTCCAGGGCCGATCAGCGAAGTCCGAAGCCGTTCATCTCGCAGCAAGCGCGACGTTCGAGAGCGGGGCGGCATTTCGATCCTTATGGAGTCATGCTGAAGCTGCTGGAGGAGCTTTCGACGCTCTATGAGGGAGATCGCGGAGCGAGCGTCGGGTCCCGCTTCGCTTGCGCCGACGTTTGCGATCCGCGGCGAAGCCTCAGAAGCCTGGGCAGACACTCGCACGTCATAACGTCTCCGCCGTACGTCAACGCGCAGGATTATTTTCGGAACTTCAAGCTCGAGCTGCATCTGCTGGAAGGCGTACTGCCGTTCAAAGTGAAAGACGTGAAGGAACGATTCGTGGGTCGAGAACGAGGTCGGTTGCTGGAAGGGGTGCCTCGGGAATCGATCGAGAGGGATTTCACGTTGGCGCCGGCGTTGAGGAGCTTGAAGGCGCGGAATCCTCGGTTGTGCGCCGTCGTTCATCGGTATTTCCACGACATGAACACTGCGTTCGACACGATAAGGAATATGCTGAACGACAATGCGCGTCTGGTGGTTGTGTGCGGAGACAACCTGGTTGGAGGAGTGAGAGTTTGCACGTGGAGCGTTCTGCATGCGATTATCGAAAACAAGGGTTTCGTGCTGTTCGATAGATTCAGCGATCCCATTCGGGACAGAATGCTGGCTCCGAAGAGGTTGGGTCATAGGGGGTTGATAAAGGAAGAAGTAATATCCGCCTATCGGATAAGCCGCGTCCCGGAGGCGGCGTGAAACTCCGGGTGTGAGAGGCGCATGGCGTCATCAGCAAGACCTCGCGTCTATGTCGAAACCAGCATCGTCAGCTACCTGACGGCGCAGCCGGCGCGCGACGTCGTGATTGCGGGCCGGCAACAAAGCACCCGCTACTGGTGGGAGACCGTCCCCAAGCGGTTCGACCTCGTGATTTCCGAACTGGTTCGGGAGGAAGCGGCCGTCGGCGATCACGATGCATCCCGCGCCCGGCTTGCCGCCCTCGCGCCGCTGACGACGCTCGCGGCGCCGACGGAAGCACTGGAGCTGGCGCGGCGTCTGGTGCATGCCGGGGCCGTTCCTGAACGGGCGGCGCAAGACGCGGCGCACATCGCCATCGCCGCGGTCCACGGCGTGGAGTTTCTCGTGACGTGGAACTTCCGTCACATTGCGAATGCGATGTCCAGGCCGCGGATCGAATCGGTCTGTCGTGGAGCAGGCATCGATCCCCCGGTGCTGTGCACGCCCGAAGCACTTGTGGACGTGGAGGATGATGATCGTTGATCCTGTCGTGGCGGAAGTACGGGCGGTACGAGACCGGCTGGCGGCGCGGTTCGATTATGACCTCGAAGCCATCTTCAGGCACGTCAAAGCCGTGGAGGCGAAGTCGGGCCGGAGCTACGTGCAGTGCCCGCCTCGCGCGCTGGCGTCCCGCGAGGACGACGCCGGAGAGCGTGGCGCACGAACCGAACGGCCACCGTGCGACTGAACGTCGGGCATCGGGCGGCGGGAGCCGGAAGACACGGGGAAGTCCGCTGACGCCGCCAGCCTGCTCCGGGTGGAGCGGCGCAAGGAGGCCCTGGTCGACGCGTGGTTTCGGAAGAACCGGAGCGCTGATCTGGGCGAATGGATCGCGGAGGCGTTCCGCCAGCGTGAGGTGGTCCCGCATTTTTGGACAATCCGTTAAGGTGTATTCCAGAGCCTTGTGGAGGCGCTGGGATGACGACGAGACGCCGGCGGCGGTTCACGGCGGAGTTCAAGAAGCGGGTGGCGCTCGCAGCGTTGCGGGGCGACCGCACGGTGCAGCAGATCGCGGCCCGGCACGAGGTGCATCCGAATCAGGTGAGCCTCTGGAAGCGCCAGGCGGTCGACGGGTTGGGGGAGATCTTCGCCGACCGCAGGTCGTCCCGGCAGTCGGAGCACGCGACGACGATTCGGGATCTGCACGCGAAGATCGGCGAGTTGACGGTGGAGCGGGATTTTTTTCTGCGCGGGTTCCCACGCTGAGCCGCGCCGCGCGTCTGGAGCTGCTCGACCGCGCCGGCGCGTTGAGCGTCAGCCGCCAATGCGCCTTGTTGCGGATCAGCCGCTCGTCGGTGTACTACCGGCCGCGGGGGGCAAGCGCGGAGCATCTGGCGTTGATGCGCCGCATGGACGCGCTGTCGCTGCGGCATCCGTTCTACGGCAGCCGGCAGATGACGCGCCACCTGCGGCGCGAGGGCAGGGCGGTCGGGCGTCGTCGGGTGCGGCGCCTGATGCGCCGGATGGGGCTGGAGGCGCTCTACCGCCAGCCGCGCACGAGCCGGCCGCATCCGGACCATGCCGTCTATCCGTACCTGCTCGGCGGCCTGACGATCGACCGCCCGAACCAAGTCTGGTGCGCGGACATCACCTATATTCCGCTGGCAGCCGGCTTCCTGTATCTGGTCGCCGTCATGGACTGGGCGAGCCGGCACGTGCTGGCATGGCGGTTGTCGAACACGCTGGACGTCGACTTCTGCCTCGAGGCGCTGGAGGCGGCGCTTCGGACCGCTACGCCGGGCATCTTCAACACGGACCAGGGGGCGCAGTTCACGAGCGCGGCGTTCACCGGGCGGGTGCTCGCGGCCGGTGCGCGGTGCTCGATGGACGGCCGGGGGCGGTGTCTGGACAACGTCTTCATCGAGCGGCTGTGGCGGTCGCTGAAGTACGAAGCGGTGTATCTTCACGAGTTGCGCGACGGGTTCGCAGCCGAGCGGGTGATTGCGGAGTGGATGCGGTTCTACAGCCACGTGCGTCCGCACTCGGCGTTGGGCGGACGCACGCCGGCCGAAGTGTATGGCGCGGAGCGGGCGGCGTGACCTGCCGAACAGCGAGACAGGGAGCTGCGGGCGTCGGCTGCCGGGCGCCTGTCTTGCCGGCGGCGGGGTTCGAACGGCCGTTGCCGTGCAGGGTGTTGCGGCTCGCGTCCCGGGCTGGCGCTGCCGGTGCGACGCGCAGACGAACGCGGACCTGCCGTGCCGTGGAACTTCCCTCGGCGCCGCGGGTCGTGGCTGCGGCCCCGGCCGGATCGGAGGGCGCAGCGTATCACCGCCGGGCGCTGTGGACCTGCCCGGCCTGTGGACGCCCGGTCCGCAACGGGCTGCATCCGCAGAGCGGGGACACGGGCGCCCACAGTCCGTTGGAAATCTCGCGGGCGACCGCGGGCGATCGGGCCGGCGCCGAGGCCGCGAGATTCCCACAGTTCCACAGCGCTTCATTGTGGATTTACTCCCACGGAAAACCACGGCATGATCTGAACCCGAAAGCGTCAATCTGTCCGCAGAATCGGGGCAACCTCAGACGAAGAACACGAGGGCATGATTCGCAACCGGAATACACCTTAATGAAGCCCTCGAATTGTCCAAACAACCGGGACCACCTCAGCGTTCCGCCAGCGATACGCGCGACTGCGCGAGAACGATCGGTCGCCTGACGAGATCTTCGGGCATCTCCAACAATACGCCGGCACGGGCGACGATCCCCGACGGCAGGCCGCCGCGCTGGCCGTCCTGTCGTACTTCTTCGAGCAGTGCGACATCTTCGAGGATCCGGGAGACGAGCCATGATTCTGCCGTCGAAGCACATGCGAGCCGACCGCGCGCTGATCGGCGTCGGCGCCGAGGTGCTCCGTATCCTCGGATCGCCGATGACGGTGTCGAAGCTCTGGGACGAGATCCGATCTCGCCGGTCCGCGGACGCCGCCAACCCGGTCGTCGACTATCGCTGGTTCGTGCTCGCGCTCGACCTGCTCTACTTGCTGCGGGCGATAGAGTTCGATCGGGGCGTGCTCCGCAGGGCGTCGTCATGATCCGGGAAGTGAGCAGCGACCGCGAGTCGTTCAAGACGCTGACGTTCGGTCCCGGACTCAACGTCGTCCTCGCCGACAAGAGCCGGGGCGCAAGCGACCGGCAGTCCCGCAACGGCGCCGGCAAGTCCAGCTTCGTGGAGCTGGTCCACTTTCTGTGCGGTGCGGACGCTCGGCCGGACAGCATCTTCCGGTCGGACGCCCTGGGGGACTGGACCTTCCGCGCGTCCCTGGACGTCGGCGGAACGTCCTGTTCGGTCTCTCGAAGCGGCCGCGCCCCGGGGCGTGTTCACGTCGCCGGCGCCATCGACGACGGGTCGCTGGCGTCGGATCACGGCTCGCCGCTGCTTCAGGAAGAACCGGATTCCGCGGCCGCGTCGGCTTTCCCGAACGAACGGTGGAAACGCGTTCTCGGCGCCCGTTGGTTCGGACTGCCGTCTGACGACGGCGACGACGCCGAACGGTTTCGGCCGATGTTCCGCTCGCTGTTCTCGTTCGTGGCCCGGCGCCAGGAGAGCGGGGGCTTCCAGAATCCGGTGCAGCATTCGACGATGCAGCAGTTGTGGGACCGGCAGGTGGCGGTCTGCTACCTCGTCGGTCTCGACTGGACGATCCCCGGCCGTTTTCAGGAACTGCGGGAGAAGGAGAAGGCATCGAAGGAGCTGCGCAAGGTCGCGCGTTCGGGCGAGCTGGGACGCTATTTGAATCTCCTCAAATGCGTGTGGGTAGGGGTGGCGCCAGTTCGATGCCTCCGCAGCAGAGGAACAGCATCGAGATGAGCGCACCGGGAGAGTGGAATCCGTATGCGCGCCGCGCAATCACCCGCAGCTTGTTGTTGATGCCCTCCACCGGTCCGTTCGTCATCCGGGTGTCGAGATAGGCCAGGATGCCTTCCGCGTGTTTGCGAATCGTGCGCCCCAGTTTCACGAACGGCGCCAAGCGGGACCGTGCAGCCCACTCCAGCCACTCATCGAGCAGCGCCGGCGCCTCTTCGGGCGGCGCTTGACCCAGAATCGTCGCCAGGTACTCCTTCAGTTCGTAGGCCCGGTCCAGCGCCCGGTTCGCACGACGCAGCCTCTCCAGACGCCGGGCCTCGCCGGGCTTCAGCCGCGCCGGGTGCTTCAGCAACGCGTAGCGCGTCCCCCGCAGCGCCTTCGCCTGCTCGAGGTCCGGACGACGCTGCTCCGCGCGGCGCACCGCGTCCACCGCATCGGCGGCCAGCCGTTCGACGTGAAACCGGTCGAACACCACCCGCGCGTGCGGAACCCACTCCCGCAACGCCTTCCGCCAGCTCGACGCCAAGTCCGCCGTCACCAACGCGATCCGCGCGCATCCGGCCGGCCCCAACTGCTCGAAGAAAGCCCCCAACGTTTCCGCGCTGCGCCCCTTCCCCGCCCAGACCACACGGCGCTCGTCATGATCCACCACGATCGTCAGATAGCGGTGACGTTTCCGATAGCTGAACTCGTCAATGCCGATCCGCCGCAGATGCGCGAACCGCCCCCGGTCCAGCCGTCGAGCCACGACCCGTTCCACGATGCGGCCCACCGTCACCCACGAGATCCCCAGCAGGCGGCTCACCGCCGTGCGGTCCGTCACCTGCGACAGATACGCCGCCAACTCCTCGAACCCCGACGTGAACGCGCTGGCCCCGCTTGCCCACGGTACCCGCTCCACCTTCACCCCGCACCGCGGGCACGACACCCGCCACGGCGCATACCGCAGACACGCCGGCATCCGGCCCCACGACAGATGCCGCCACGTGCGAACCGGCTGCCGGTCATACCGCGGCGCCCGCTGCCCGCACGCGCCGCACCGGGAACGCCGCCACGACGGCGACACCGACACCGTCAACGGCCCGTCGGCGGGAAGCTCCACCGCCTGGACGTACATCTGCGTGACACCCAACAGCCGCCGTAGTACTGTAGTCAGACGCATGGGGCGCTCCTCCTCGCGGGTCGTGGTCGTGCACACCCATGAGACCAGGAAGCCCCGTGCGTTTGCAACCGCTTCGGCCGAGCACGGCGACGCACGCCGCGCCGACCACATCCCGACCCCGGCCGGCCGACCGACGCCAACGGCCCGCGCCGGCCGCAGGGGCGTGGACGGTCGGGACGCCCCGTCCAGGCCGGGCCGCAAGGCCCATAACTGCTGTCTGAGCGGAGGGACGGACGGGGTGTCACCCGAAGGGCCGGAGCGCAGCGGAGGACGCGCGAAGCGCGTTGACACGCCGGCCGGCCCGCAGCTACTCCGCCGCGACCTGCCCCGAGGTCGCCCGGGCTGTCGACGCCACGCCTCGACCCGGCGACCACCGCTCAATTTACCCACACGCGTTTCAGGAGAGCCCGCTATTTCGGCAATGCTGCCGAGCTGCGTACCCGGCTTACCATCGCCGAGGATCGCGCGGCCCGCCTGCGCGCCCGGATCGACGCCTTTCGCGTCGTGCCGGAGTACCAGGATCTGGAGCGCGAGGCCAGCGACGTCACCGGCCGTATCGACGATCTGAACGTCGAGAACGTCGTCGACCACGATCTGATTCGCGAGTTGCGAGCGTCACTGGCGACGGAGCACGCGCCGGAGTCCCGGGACCTGGAGAAGGTGTACCGCGAAGCCGGCGTCGTGCTGCCCGACCTGCCCCGCCGCAGGCTCGAAGCGGTCGAGCGGTTCCATCGAGCCGTCATCGAGAACCGGCGCGCGCACCTGGGCGGCGAGATCGAGAGCGCGGAGCGGCGCATCGCCGAGCGGGATCGGAAGAAGAACGAACTGGACCGGCGGCGCACCGAGATCATGGGGTTGCTGAAGTCGGGCGGCGCGCTGGAGCATTACACCCGCATGCGCGAAGAGCTCGGACGAGTGGAAGCCGAGGTCGAGATGCTGCGCGAGCGCCGCGGCACGATCGAGCGCCTCGACAGCGCGAAGACCGATCTGGAACTGGAGCGCACCGGTCTGGTGAAGGCCCTGCGGGACGACGTCCACGAGCGCGAGTCTATCGTCCGTGAAGTCATCCTGGGCTTCGAAGCGCTGTCGCACTCGCTCTATGAACAGGCCGGGAGCCTGACGATCTCCGATACGCCGAACGGCCCGCAATTCGAAGTGCACATCGCGTCGGAGCGGAGCAAGGGGATCACGAACATGCAGATCTTCTGCTTCGATCTCATGCTGGCGGAGATATGCGCCAGACGCGCCCGGTGGCCGGGATTCCTGATTCACGACAGCCATCTCTTCGACGGCGTCGACGAGCGCCAGATCGCCAAGGCGCTCCAGATCGGGGCGCAACGCGCGGAAGGCGCGGGCTTCCAGTACATCGTGACGATGAACTCCGATTCCGTGCCGACGGAAGGGTTCACGGAGGGATTCGACGTGCAGGATCACTTCGTCGAAACCAGGTTGACCGACGCGACGGAGACCGGGGGCCTGTTCGGCATCCGGTTCGATTGAGGCCGTCCGCAATCCAGGGCATTGAAGACGGCGTCGTCGAGACGTGGCCCGAGTGCGGTCCGGACGTTTCGCTGCGCAAGCACGTCCACCGTGCATCCGACGGCGAGGTTCGGGAAGCGCGCGGCGCAGATCCGGACGGCCTTGCGCTCGTCGATGAGGGCGATCGCATCCCGCTCGACGGCGCAGGCGATGGTGGCCGCTTCGCCGTCATCGAGGGTTTCGGCGGCCGGCCCGCTGACGAGGCTCGCGAAGTGGGGCATGCCCGCGTTCCCGAGCCGCACCTGCTCGACGAGGCGCCGGGCGATCAATGCGGAAAGCGCGTCGGCGTCCCCATGCCCCGTGCGTCGCCCCGCCTGCAACTCGAAGGCTACGTCGACGACGACGACGCACCGGTTGGGCAGTGCGCGCAGGATCGCCCCGGCGTATCCGGTGGCGTTCAGGTTGATGATGACGCTCGTGTCGGCGACGACGGGAGCCGTGCGTTCATCGAGGCAGCTTCGGCAGCCCATCCGTGTCGTTCTCGTCGTCGTCGGCGGCGTCCAGGACCCCGCGCAGTGCGATGCGATCGAGACGCAGCAACCGGGCGAGTTGTCCCTCGCTCAGCAACTCCCGGCGCCGGGCCTCGGCGGCCAGAAGGCCGAGACGGAGAGACACCGGATGCGCCGCCGCGCCGGCGTCCGCTTCGGCGGCCGGTTCACGCAGGACGCCGCGCGCCTGCTTCTCGGTGATTTCGCCGTTGGCCGCGAACCAGTCCCACGTGCCGGGCCTGGCGAGTTCAAGCTCTTCCAACCGGCGGACCAGCGCCTCGCGCGACACCCCGAACGCATGCGCCAGCAGGATGACGTGGCGTCGCGTCAGGCGGGATGCGCCCGCCGTGACGTCCTGGAACCGGTGCGTGACGGCTCGCGCCGGCGTCAGGAAGGCGCGTGCGAAGGCGTCGGCGTACCGTTCCGCGCGCGAATCCTCGCGCCGGTCGGAGCGGCATACGTCCGGCGTCCGCCGGCTGGACGTCAGGTGTCCAAGTTCATGTGCGGCGGTCTGCGCGCGCCGCGCGCGCGGGTGATTGGCGTTCAGCAGGATGCACGCGCCGACGGCGTCGTCGTAGGCGAACAACCCGGACACCCGGCCGTCGAGCGGCCGCACGTGGACGCGGACGCCGAGGTCGAGTTCCAGGAGGCCCACGACGTCGGGGATCGGCGCCAGCCCCAATCCGAGCCACTGTCTGAGATCGGTCGCATCGTTCTCCGCCTGCAGGCGAACGGCGCCGGGCAGCAACGGCCTCGCCGGCGGATAGTTGCGGGCGCGCACGACGCCGAGCAGGTTCTCGAGCTCCGCTTCGGCGCGGACGAGGTCCGTCAGGAGGCGCGCCGCCCGGTCGGCCAACTCGTCGCCCGCGGTCGAGAGCTTTCGGAAACGCGGGACGAGATCGACGTGCGCCGCCTCGCGGCGCAGCACCGCATTGACCGAAGTACCGTACAGGCGGGCCAGTTGCTGGAGCTCTCCGGTCCGAACGCGTCGTCGCCCCTGCTCCATGGCGATCAGCGTCGTCCGCGCGACGCGCAGTCCGGCCGCTGCGTCGGCCTGCGTCAGGCCGGCCGCTTCGCGCGCTCCGCGCAGGCGGGCGCCCACGTCGACGGCGTCGGTGTCCTGTGCCACCATTTCAGTGTCCTCGCGCAATCCACTGCGCCACGAACGATCGTGTGTGGCCGTCACTCACTTTGCATCTCGGATGTCAGAAAATTTACTCATGAGTTAAAACATTGTCAAATCCTGCGGAGGCGGTCAGACTGCGGCGGCTGATCGTCGAGTTGATCGGCAGGGAGGCTGCGGGGGACCTGCCGGCGCCGCGGTGAAGTCGTCGTCAGCCGGGATGGGAAGCGGGTGGTGCTCGAAGCGTCGGACGGGTGGCCGCCGGGGATCGACGGGTGGGTGTGGACGTCGCCCACGCCGCCGACGGGTGACGCTGGCCGCCTTGTCAGGCGGGCGCCTTGCCGCTCTCGATGCAGCCGCCGGGGCTGCGCCACGGGCTGCTAGCGGAATGAGAACGCAGTGGTCAACAGCAGCTGCCGGGGAGCGCCGGGTTCGGCGAACTCGGCGCGGGACCGGTCGCCGTTCCAGTAGTACTCCGCGTTGAAAAGGTTGTGGGCCGACAGCGTGATCCGGGTCGGCCCCATGCGCCACGACACGGCGGCGTCCAGCAGCGTGTACGGATCGAGCTGGAAGGTGTTGCCCTGATCGATCATCACGTCGCCGACGTGCTTGACGTCGACCCGGACGTTGAGCCTCGGAACGGGCGTGAACGTCACCCCCCCGTTGACGACCCGGTCCGGTGAGATCGGCAGGCGGTTCCCGGTCAGGTCGGTGTCGCCGCCCGCCTGTTCGATCACGAACTCGCCGAAGCAGTTCCGGTAGAGGGCGGCGTTGACGTACGCGGACACCCGCTGCGTCGGCGTCCACCGCGCCCCCAGCTCCACCCCCTTGTACCGGTGCTCGCCGGCGTTGGTGGGAATGAAGAACGGTCCCTGGCGAACGGAGTGGACGATGCCGTCCCGCCGCATGTGGAACCACGTTCCCTCGAACGCGACCCGCCCGCCGAGGACGCTGCTCTTCACGCCGACCTCGTAGTTGTCGATCTCCTCCGGGTTGAGGTCTATCGCGTCGTCGCCGGGCCGCAGGCCGCTCGGGCGCCGCGGCGGGAGGAACGCCCGGGAGTACTGTCCGTAGAGGTTCACGTCGGCGCGCGCGTCGTCCGGCAGCAGCTTGACGGTGGCGCTGAGCTTCGGGCTGAACGCGTCGAAGACGTCCTCCACCACCGGCATGCCGTCCCGGAACGTCAGCGTGTTCTCGAGGTCCAGCCGGTCGTAGCGTCCGCCGGCGGTCAGAATCAGGCGGCTCGTCGGCTCGATGCTGAACTGGCCGAAGACGCCGGCGACGCCGACGTGGTAGTCGTTCCCCCCGAACCGGAAGAACTCCCAGTCGGCCTTGGGCGGGTGCTCCGGATCGAGGTAGTCGAGCGGCCAGCCGAACGTGTCGGCGTCGGTGTAAATCAGGTTGCCGGCCCCGTATCCGCTGGTCCACTCGTACGATCCGCCGGCCATGAACGACATCGCCACCGCGCCGACCGAGAAGTCGCTCTCGTCGCGCCGAGACGGGCGGGGCGCGTTCAGGCGATCAGCATCCCACCGTCGACGACGACGGTGCTCCCGGTCATGTAGGCCGAGGCCGGACTGGCGAGGAACAGCGCGAGCCGCGCGACGTCGTCCGGTTCGCCGATCCTGCCGAGCGGGAGGCTGGCCAGCAGCTGCCGCGTCATCGCCTCGACATCCATGCCGGGCGGCAGCGCGGGCGTCGCCTGCTCGGTCCCCGGCGTCTGGATGCCGCCCGGCGCGATCGCGTTGACGCGGACGCCCCGCGGCCCGAGCTCCTTCGCGAGCGACTTCGTCAGCATCACCACGCCCCCCTTCGAGGCGTCGTAGTGCACGAGGTTGCCGACCGGCTTGAACGCGTCGACCGACGCGATGTTGACGATCGCGCCGCCGCGGCCCGACTCGGCCATCTCCCGGGCCGCGGCCTGGGCGGCGAAGAACAGCCCCTTGAGGTTCAGGTTCAGGGTGCGGTCCCACACGTCCTCGGTCAGATCCAGCGCCGGCGTCATCGGGTAGATCCCGGCGTTGTTCACCAGCACGTCGATTCGGCCGTGCTCCGCCTTCGCGGCCAGGATCGGCTCGACTGCGCCCGCCGCCGTGGAGACGTCGGAGACGCAGTCGCTCGCCGCGCGGCCCCGGCCCCGCATCTCGTCGCGGACCGACCGGACGGTCTCGGCGTCGATGTCGGAGAGGACGAGCGTGGCGCCGGCCTCGGAAAGCCGGCCTGCGATGGCCAGCCCGATCCCCTTGGCGGCGCCGGTGACCACGGCCACCTTGCCGGTCAGGTCGTACAGCTCGGATATCGTCTGTTCCCGGGGCGCTTTCGCTTCGGTCATGGCAGTCCTTTCCTGATGCTTCGCCGTCGGGGACGTAGGATATCACTTGAGCGGGTCGCGAACCCGCAGCCCGGGAAACCGGAGCGAAGTCGCGGTCAAGCGTCCAGAGCTCGCTGGCGCCGTGCTCGACCGCCAGGGTGATTCGCCTCTTGACAGCCCGGCCGGAACGCGCGTAGGCTACGCGGCGATGATGGGCGCGCCTCTCTTCGTCTCGTCTCGTCTCGATTTTTAGCCCTTATCACAAATTCCATCGTCGCGCAAGCGAAGCGTTTTCGCCTGCGGGCGCTGGTGCTGCGCCTGCCTGGCGCCGCTGTCGCTCCGGCGGCCGTCCGCGCCATCGGTCCGCTCGTTCGAGAGCGGGTACGTCCCCGACCGGGGCGGCCGGCTCGGGGATTTGCAAGTTCGCGGTGAACCTGACTGAATGAAGCATCTTTGAAGTGGAGGAACAGCCATGGCGATTCTGCAAGGAACGACCGGCAACGACACACTCACCGGCACTTCCGGCAACGACTATCTGTATGGGCATGGCGGCGCGGACACGCTGCGGGGCGGCGGCGGCGGCGACTGGCTGGAGGGCGGTCCGGGGTCGGACAGCCTGTATGGGGGCGCGGACAACGACGCGCTCATGGGCGGGGCCGATCCGGATCTGCTGGACGGCGGCCCCGGTGATCGTGATTCGGTGGGGTACAAGCACTCGCCTGCGGGAGTGACGGTGACGCTGCCGGAAAGCGGGACGAGCACGGGCGTCGGGGGCGATGCGCAGGGGGACACGATCCGGGGCGTCGAGCACGTCGGAGGTTCGGAGCACGACGATGCGCTGACGGGCAATTCGCAGGACAACCACCTGCATGGGCTTGGCGGCGTCGATGTGCTATTGGGCAAGGGCGGCAACGACTATCTGGTTGGCGGGGATGACGGCGACAGGTTGGACGGCGGCCCTGGCTGGGACTCGGTGAGCTACGCGGGGTCGAACGTGGGCGTGAAGCTGGACTTCGTCGCCGGCTCGATAAAGGACGGTCATGCGGAGGGGGACTCGCTCGTGAGCATCGAGCGCATTGTGGGCTCGTCGCACGGCGACAGCATCAATGGCGGCTCTGGCGGCGACGTTTTCGTGGGGGACGGCGGCGCGGACACGCTGTGGGGCGGCGGTGGCCACGACTGGCTGGAGGGCGGTCCGGGGTCGGACAGCCTGTATGGGGGCGCGGACAACGACGCGCTCATGGGCGGGGCCGACCCGGATCTGCTGGACGGCGGCTCCGGCGATGATTCGGTGGGGTACGAGCACTCGCCTGCGGGAGTGACGGTGACGCTGCCGGAAAGCGGGACGAGCACGGGCGTCGGGGGCGATGCGCAGGGGGACACGATCCGGGGCGTCGAGCACGTCGGAGGTTCGGGGCACGACGATGCGCTGACAGGCAATTCGCAGGTCAACCACTTGTATGGGCTTGGCGGCGCGGACACGCTGCGGGGCGGTGGCGGCAACGACTTGATCGAGGGCGGCGCGGGCGCCGACAGTCTGGTCGGCGGGACGGGTTTCGACTCGGTGCACTACGGGAGTTCGAACGCTGGCGTGACGGCGAGCCTCAAAGATGGGAGGGCGTCCGGGGGGCATGCGAGCGGCGTCTCAACCCGTGACACGATCGAAGGATTTGAAGCAATCGCTGGCTCGCCGTACAGCGACAGTCTGACAGGCGATTCGGGATACAACCACCTGAATGGCGGCGCCGGTAACGACACTCTGGAGGGGGAGGGCGGCGTCGACATACTCGGCGGCGGCGCGGGCGCGGACGTTCTGGATGGCGGCGAAGGCTGGGACACGGCGGGGTATTGGGGTTCGCCCGCTGGCGTGACGGTGAGCTTGGTTGCGGGCACGACGCCGCAGGGCGGCGATGCGGCGGACGATGCGGGGAACGGCGACACGCTTCGGAGCATCGAGCGGGTTGAAGGGTCAGCGCACAACGACGTGTTGACGGGCGACTCGGAGGAAAACGCTCTCTTGGGGCATGGCGGCGCGGACACGCTGCGGGGCGGCGGCGGCCACGACTGGCTGGAGGGCGGTCCGGGGTCGGACAGCCTGTATGGGGGCGCGGACAACGACGCGCTCATGGGCGGGGCCGACCCGGATCTGCTGGACGGCGGCTCCGGCGATGATTCGGTGGGGTACGAGCACTCGCCTGCGGGAGTGACGGTGACGCTGCCGGAAAGCGGGACGAGCACGGGCGTCGGGGGCGATGCGCAGGGGGACACGATCCGGGGCGTCGAGCACGTCGGAGGTTCGGGGCACGACGATGCGCTGACGGGCAATTCGCAGGTCAACCACTTGTATGGGCTTGGCGGCGCGGACACGCTGCGGGGCGGTGGCGGCAACGACTTGATCGAGGGCGGCGCGGGCGCCGACAGTCTGGTCGGCGGGACGGGTTTCGACTCGGTGCACTACGGGAGTTCGAACGCTGGCGTGACGGCGAGCCTCAAAGATGGGAGGGCGTCCGGGGGGCATGCGAGCGGCGTCTCAACCCGTGACACGATCGAAGGATTTGAAGCAATCGCTGGCTCGCCGTACAGCGACAGTCTGACAGGCGATTCGGGATACAACCACCTGAATGGCGGCGCCGGTAACGACACTCTGGAGGGGGAGGGCGGCGTCGACATACTCGGCGGCGGCGCGGGCGCGGACGTTCTGGATGGCGGCGAAGGCTGGGACACGGCGGGGTATTGGGGTTCGCCCGCTGGCGTGACGGTGAGCTTGGTTGCGGGCACGACGCCGCAGGGCGGCGATGCGGCGGACGATGCGGGGAACGGCGACACGCTTCGGAGCATCGAGCGGGTTGAAGGGTCAGCGCACAACGACGTGTTGACGGGCGACTCGGAGGAAAACGCTCTCTTGGGGCATGGCGGCGCGGACACGCTGCGGGGCGGCGGCGGCGGCGACTGGCTGGAGGGCGGTCCGGGGTCGGACAGCCTGTATGGGGGCGCGGACAACGACGCGCTCATGGGCGGGGCCGATCCGGATCTGCTGGACGGCGGCCCCGGTGATCGTGATTCGGTGGGGTACGAGCACTCGCCTGCGGGAGTGACGGTGACGCTGCCGGAAAGCGGGACGAGCACGGGCGTCGGGGGCGATGCGCAGGGGGACACGATCCGGGGCGTCGAGCACGTCGGAGGTTCGGGGCACGACGATGCGCTGACGGGCAATTCGCAGGACAACCACCTGCATGGGCTTGGCGGCGTCGATGTGCTGTTGGGCAAGGGCGGCAACGACTATCTGGTTGGCGGGGATGACGGCGACAGGTTGGACGGCGGCCCTGGCTGGGACTCGGTGAGCTACGCGGGGTCGAACGTGGGCGTGAAGCTGGACTTCGTCGCCGGCTCGATAAAGGACGGTCATGCGGAGGGGGACTCGCTCGTGAGCATCGAGCGCATTGTGGGCTCGTCGCACGGCGACAGCATCAATGGCGGCTCTGGCGGCGACGTTTTCGTGGGGGACGGCGGCGCGGACACGCTGCGGGGCGGCGGCGGCCACGACTGGCTGGAGGGCGGTCCGGGGTCGGACAGCCTGTATGGGGGCGCGGACAACGACGCGCTCATGGGCGGGGCCGATCCGGATCTGCTGGACGGCGGCTCCGGCGATGATTCGGTGGGGTACGAGCACTCGCCTGCGGGAGTGACGGTGACGCTGCCGGAAAGCGGGACGAGCACGGGCGTCGGGGGCGATGCGCAGGGGGACACGATCCGGGGCGTCGAGCACGTCGGAGGTTCGGGGCACGACGATGCGCTGACGGGCAATTCGCAGGACAACCACCTGCATGGTCTTGCCGGCGTCGATGTGCTGCGGGGCGAGGGCGGTAACGATTGGCTCGAGGGCGGCGCCGGGGCGGATAGTCTGTACGGCGGCTCCGGCTGGGACACGGCGGCCTACTACTTCTCGAAAGAAGGCGTGACGGTGAGCCTGGTTGCGGGCACGACGCCGACGGGCGGCGATGCGGCGAATGACGTGCTCAGCGGGTTCGAGGCGATCCACGGGTCGGAGTCCGGAGACGATCGCTTGGCTGGTGACTCGGGGAACAACCATCTGGTCGGTTACGGCGGCTCGGACACGCTGCGGGGCGGTGGCGGCGCCGACCGGCTCATAGGCGGGAGTGGAGCGGACAGGCTGTATGGCGAGGCGGACGGCGACACGCTCGAAGGCGGGGCGGGAGCGGACTGGCTGGATGGCGGCCTGGGCGATGACACGGTGAGTTACGCGGCTTCGGACGCCTCGGTCGCAGTGAACCTCTCCCGGGACACGGCGGGCAATGCGGCGGGGGCAGGGCATGCGGCGGGGGACACGATCAGCGGCTTCGAGAACGTCGTCGGATCGAAGCACAACGACGACCTGCGGGGCGATGAGGGAAGCAACGCGTTGAGCGGCGGCGACGGCAAGGACTGGATCTCCGGCGACGGCGGGAACGACGAGTTGCGCGGCGGCGGCGGCGACGATCGGCTGATAGGCGGCGGGGGCGCGGACACGCTGTGGGGCGAGTCCGGGGCGGATCTGTTCGCGTTCGTTGCGGCGACCGACTCGACGTCCGGGACGCGGGATCTGATCAAGGACTTCAAGTCGAGCGAGGGCGACCGGATCGATCTGTCCGATCTGACCGGATTCGGGGACGAGGAGTCCACGTTCAGGTTCATTGCGGGGCTCACGTTTTCGAACCGGGCTGGCGAGGTGCGTTACGCGCAGCGGACGGAGTCGGGAACTGCATACACGGACGTGTTCGGGGATGCGGACGGGAACGGCGCGGCGGATTTCATGGTGACGCTGGTCGGGACCCACGACCTGACGGCGAGCGACTTCTATCTGGGCAGTTGATCGCGCCGGCGTCCCGCGCGGGGGCGGGGCCAAGTTCGGTCAGCCGAAGAGTGCGGCGCAGCGCATCCCCGTCTCGGCGGTCGGACCTGCGCGTGCGTGGCGATCAGGGAATCGGCGATTCGCCTCTTGACATCCCTGCCTGAACGCGCGTAGGCTACGTGGCGATGACCGGCGCGCGTCTCTCCGTCTCGTCTCGTCTCGTCTCGTCTCGTCTCGATTTTTAGCCTCTATCACAAATTCCATCGCCGCGCAAGCGAAGCGTTTTCGCCTGCGGGCGCTGGTGGTGCGCCTGCCTGTCGCCGCGGTCGCTCCGGCGGCCGTCCGCGCCACCGGTCCGCTCGTTCGAGGGTGGCGGGCCCGTTCCCTGGCCGGGGCAGCCGGCACTGGGATTCTGCACGTTCACGGAAACCTGATTGAACGAAACGCTTTTGAAATGGAGGAACAGCCATGGCGATTTGGAGAGGGGATAACAACAACAACACACTCATCGGCGCCTCTGAAAACGACGAGCTGTATGGTCTTGACGGCGCCGACACGCTCGACGGCGGCGCGGGCCGGGACAGTCTGTACGGCGGCCCCGGCGCGGACGATCTTGTGGGCGGTGCGGACGGGGACGTTCTGGACGGCGGTCTTGGCAATGATACGGCGAACTACTGGAGTTCAAATGACGGCGTGCGGGTGACGGCGCCGGGAGCTGGCGCGTCGAGTACGGGCGAAGGCGGCCATGCGGCAGGGGACACGCTCCGGAACGTTGAGCACATCTCTGGTTCGCGGCATGCCGACAGTCTGACGGGCAGTTCGGGGAACAACTCGCTGTATGGTCTGGGCGGCGAGGACACGCTGCGGGGCGGGGACGGCAACGACGTTCTCCAGGGCGGCGCGGAGGGCGACGTTCTGGACGGCGGCCCGGGCTGGGACGCGTTGTCGTATTGGGGGGAGGCCACCGGGGTGACGGTGGCGTTGCCGGAAGAAGGCGCCGAGCCCAATACGGCGTCCGGGGGGCATGCGGGCGGCGACAAGATCAGCGGATTCGAGGCGGTCTACGGGTCGAAGTCTGGAGACAGTTTGACCGGCAACTCGGGGAACAATCATCTGGTCGGTTACGGCGGCGTGGACACGATCGACGGCGGGAGGGGCAACGACGTTCTCAGTGGCGGTGCGGAAGGGGATAGTCTGGTCGGCGGCGACGGCCTGGACGAGGTGACCTACTGGGGTTCGGACGCCGGAGTGACGGTGACGCTGCCGGAAGATGGCGTGACGAAGACGATTGCACGTTCCGAATCCAGGGGGCATGCGGCCGGCGACAAGCTTAGCGGGTTCGAGGACCTGACCGGTTCGTATCGGTACGACGACAGCCTCACGGGCAACTCGGGGAGCAACGAGCTGTTGGGTCTGGGCGGCGAGGACACGCTGCGGGGCGAGGGCGGCGCCGACACGCTCGACGGCGGCGCGGGCCGGGACAGTCTGTACGGCGGCCCCGGCGCGGACGTTCTTGTGGGCGGTGCGGACAGAGACAACTTGGACGGCGGTCTTGGCGATGATACGGCGAGCTACTGGAGTTCGAACGACGGCGTGCGGGTGACGGCGCCGGGAGCTGGCGCGTCGAGTACGGGCGAAGGCGGCCATGCGGGAGGGGACACGCTCCGGAACGTTGAGCACATCTCTGGTTCGCAGCACAAGGATGTGCTGACGGGCAACTCGGGGAGCAACGAGCTGTTGGGTCTGGGCGGCGAGGACACGCTGCGGGGCGAGGGCGGCGCCGACACGCTCGACGGCGGCGCGGGGCAGGACAGTCTGTACGGCGGCCCCGGCTCGGACGATCTTGTGGGGAGTTGACCACGGTGTCCTCCCGGATCGGCCGCACGTCTGTACGGCGGCCCCGGCTCGGACGATCTTGTGGGCGGTGCGGACGGAGACATCCTGGACGGCGGTCTTGGCAATGACACGGCGAACTACTGGAGTTCGAACGACGGCGTGCGGGTGACGGCGCCGGGAGCTGGCGCGTCGAGTACGGGCGAAGGCGGCCATGCGGGAGGGGACACGCTCCGGAACGTTGAGCACATCTCTGGTTCGCAGCACGAGGATGCGCTGACGGGCAACTCCGAGAACAACTCGCTGTATGGTCTGGGCGGCGAGGACACGCTGCGGGGCGGGGACGGCAACGACTATCTGGTTGGCGGCGCGGACCCGGACAGTCTGGAAGGCGGAGACGGCTGGGACACTGCCTCCTACTACGGTTCGAATGAAGGCGTGACGGTGAGCTTGGTTGCGGGCACGACACCGAGGGGCGGCGATGCGGCGGATGACACGCTCAGCGGGTTCGAGGCGGTCTACGGGTCGGAGTCCGGAGGCGACCGTTTGACCGGCAACTCGGGGAACAATCATCTGGTCGGTTACGGCGGCGTGGACACGATCGATGGCGGGAGGGGCAACGACGTTCTCAGTGGCGGTGCGGACCCGGACAGTCTGGACGGCGGCGACGGCCGGGACGAGGTGACCTACTGGAGTTCGGACGCCGGAGTGACGGTGACGCTGCCGGAAGCTGGTTTGACGAAGACGATCGCCTCCGACTCCGGGGGGCATGCGGCCGGCGACGCGCTTCGCGGGTTCGAGGACCTGACGGGTTCGTATGAGCACGCCGACAGCCTCACGGGCAACTCCGAGGACAACAGACTGCGTGGGCTGGGCGGTGCGGACGCGCTGTATGGCAAAGGCGGCAACGACTGGTTGGAAGGCGGCGCGGAGCAGGACAGCCTGTACGGCGGTGCTGACAACGACACGCTCGAAGGCGGGGCGGGAGCGGACTGGCTGGATGGCGGCCTGGGCGATGACACGGTGAGCTACGCGGGTTCGGACGCCTCGGTCGCAGTGAACCTCTCCCGGGACACGGCGGGCAATGCGGCGGGGGCAGGGCATGCGGCGGGGGACACGATCAGCGGCTTCGAGAACGTCGTCGGATCGAAGCACAACGACGACCTGCGGGGCGATGAGGGAAGCAACGCGTTGAGCGGCGGCGACGGCAAGGACTGGATCTCCGGCGACAGGGGAAACGACGAGTTGCGCGGCGGCGGCGGCAACGATCGGCTGATAGGCGGCGGGGGCGCGGACACGCTGTGGGGCGAGGCCGGGGCGGATCTGTTCGCGTTCGTTGCGGCGACCGACTCGACGTCCGGGACGCGGGATCTGATCAAGGACTTCGAGTCGAGCGAGGGCGACCGGATCGATCTGTCCGATCTGACCGGATTCGGGGACGAGGAGTCCACGTTCAGGTTCATTGCGGGGCTCACGTTTTCGAACCGGGCTGGCGAGGTGCGTTACGCGCAGCGGACGGAGTCGGGGACCGCATACACGGACGTGTTCGGGGATGCGGACGGGAACGGCGCGGCGGATTTCATGGTGACGCTGGTCGGGACCCACGACCTGACGGCGAGCGATTTCTATCTGGGCAGTTGATCGCGCCGGCGTCCCGCGCGGGGGCGGGGCCACGTTCGGTCAGCCGAAGAGCGCGGCGCAGCGCTGCAGGAGCCAGAAGGAGGCGAACGCGCCGATCGTGCAGGCGAGAACGGCGCGCATCCAGGGGCGCGAGCGGACGCGGAGCGCCTGCGTCGCCCGGAGCAGGGCGGTCGCGGCGGCGATGAAGGCGATCTGGCCCGCCTCGACACCAAGGTTGAACGCGAGCAGGGCCAGCGGGACGTCGCCTGTCGGGAGGCCGATCTGCGACAGCGCGCCGGCGAACCCGAAGCCGTGCAGCAGGCCGAAGGTGAACGCCGCGAGCCAGGGCTTGCGGGCGGTGAGGCCGCCGGTCCCGCGGTCGCGCCGGGCGATCTCGACGGCCAGCAGCCGTGACGTTCGACCCGTCCGAGAAGGCGACCCGGACGAGCGCGTCCAGTGGCAACCCGATGGTCACCGCCATCGACCGCCGGCATCGGCTTCGACCCGATTGACGAACGCTCGGCAAGTCGGGCGGCCCGTCAACGGCGAGAGCATCCCCGTCTCGGCGGTTGGACCTGCGCGTGCGTGGCGATCAGGAAATCGGCGATTCGCCTCTTGACATCCCGACAGGAACGCGCGTAGGCTACGCAGCGATGATTGGCGCGCGTCTCCTCGTTTCCTCGGTCTCGTCTCGTCTCGTCTCGTCTCGTCTCGTCTCGTCTCGTCTCGTCTCGTCTCGTCTCGATTTTTAGCCCCTATCACAAATTCCATCGTCGCGCAAGCGAAGCGTTTTCGCCTGCGGGCGCTGGTGTTGCGCCTACCTGTCGCCGCGGTCGCTCCGGCGGCCGTCCGCGCCACCGGTCCGCTCGTTCAAGAGCGGGTACGTCCCCCGACTGGGACGGCCGGCGCGGGATTCTGCAAACTCGCGTGAACCTGACTGAATGAAGCGTCTTGAAATGGAGGAACAGCCATGGCGATTTGGAGAGGGGATAACAACAACAACACACTCATCGGCGACTCTGAAAACGACGAGCTGTATGGGCTTGGCGGCGCGGACACGCTGCATGGCGAAGACGGCAACGACTCCCTGCATGGCGGCGCGGACGCGGACACGCTGTATGGCGGAGACGACAACGACTGGCTGGAGGGCGGCGACGGCGCCGACAGCCTGGACGGCGGCGAGGGTGAAGATGCAGTGACCTATCACAGTTCGCCCCGGCCGGTGATCGTGAATCTTGGGGCGGGCACGGCGTCGGGGGGCCATGCGGACGGCGACACGATCAGGGGGTTCGAGAACATCGCGGGATCGACCCAGAATGACAGTCTGACGGGCAATTCTGGGGACAATGACCTGTATGGTCAGGACGGCGTGGACACGCTGCGGGGCGAGGGCGGCAACGACGTTCTCCAGGGCGGCGCGGCTGGCGACGATCTGGACGGCGGTCCGGGCTGGGACGCGGTGTCGTATTGGGGGGAGGCCGCCGGGGTGACGGTGACGCTGCCGGAAGCTGGTTTGACGAAGACGATTGCATCCACCGACTCCGGGGGGCATGCGGCCGGCGACAAGATCAGCGGGTTCGAGGCGGTCTACGGGTCGAAGTCCGGAGACAAGTTGACCGGAAACTCGGGGAACAACCAGCTGAAAGGCTTCGGCGGCGACGATACGTTGCGAGGCGAGGGCGGCAACGACGTTCTCAGCGGAGGTGCGGACGAGGACGATCTGGCCGGCGGCGCCGGCCGGGACGAGGTGACCTACTGGAGTTCGGACGCCGGAGTGACGGTGACGCTGCCGGAAGCTGGTTTGACGAAGACGATTGCATCCACCGACTCCGGGGGGCATGCGGCCGGCGACAAGATCAGCGGGTTCGAGGACCTGACGGGTTCGTATGAGCACGCCGACAGCCTCACGGGCAACTCCGAGGACAACAGACTGCGTGGGCTGGGCGGCGCGGACACGCTGCATGGCGGGGGCGGTAACGACGCGCTCGAAGGCGGCGCGGGTGAGGACACGCTGCATGGCGAAGACGGCAACGACTCCCTGCATGGCGGCGCGGACGCGGACACGCTGTATGGCGGAGACGACAACGACTGGCTGGAGGGCGGCGACGGCGCCGACAGCCTGGACGGCGGCGAGGGTGAAGATGCAGTGACCTATCACAGTTCGCCCCGGCCGGTGATCGTGAATCTTGGGGCGGGCACGGCGTCGGGGGGCCATGCGGACGGCGACACGATCAGGGGGTTCGAGAACATCGCGGGATCGACCCAGAATGACAGTCTGACGGGCAATTCTGGGGACAATGACCTGTATGGTCAGGACGGCGTGGACACGCTGCGGGGCGAGGGCGGCAACGACGTTCTCCAGGGCGGCGCGGCTGGCGACGATCTGGACGGCGGTCCGGGCTGGGACGCGGTGTCGTATTGGGGGGAGGCCGCCGGGGTGACGGTGACGCTGCCGGAAGCTGGTTTGACGAAGACGATTGCATCCACCGACTCCGGGGGGCATGCGGCCGGCGACAAGATCAGCGGGTTCGAGGCGGTCTACGGGTCGAAGTCCGGAGACAAGTTGACCGGAAACTCGGGGAACAACCAGCTGAAAGGCTTCGGCGGCGACGATACGTTGCGAGGCGAGGGCGGCAACGACGTTCTCAGCGGAGGTGCGGACGAGGACGATCTGGCCGGCGGCGCCGGCCGGGACGAGGTGACCTACTGGAGTTCGGACGCCGGAGTGACGGTGACGCTGCCGGAAGCTGGTTTGACGAAGACGATTGCATCCACCGACTCCGGGGGGCATGCGGCCGGCGACAAGATCAGCGGGTTCGAGGACCTGACGGGTTCGTATGAGCACGCCGACAGCCTCACGGGCAACTCCGAGGACAACAGACTGCGTGGGCTGGGCGGCGCGGACACGCTGCATGGCGGGGGCGGTAACGACGCGCTCGAAGGCGGCGCGGGTGAGGACACGCTGCATGGCGAAGACGGCAACGACTCCCTGCATGGCGGCGCGGACGCGGACACGCTGTATGGCGGAGACGACAACGACTGGCTGGAGGGCGGCGACGGCGCCGACAGCCTGGACGGCGGCGAGGGTGAAGATGCAGTGACCTATCACAGTTCGCCCCGGCCGGTGATCGTGAATCTTGGGGCGGGCACGGCGTCGGGGGGCCATGCGGACGGCGACACGATCAGGGGGTTCGAGAACATCGCGGGATCGACCCAGAATGACAGTCTGACGGGCAATTCTGGGGACAATGACCTGTATGGTCAGGACGGCGTGGACACGCTGCGGGGCGAGGGCGGCAACGACGTTCTCCAGGGCGGCGCGGCTGGCGACGATCTGGACGGCGGTCCGGGCTGGGACGCGGTGTCGTATTGGGGGGAGGCCGCCGGGGTGACGGTGACGCTGCCGGAAGCTGGTTTGACGAAGACGATTGCATCCACCGACTCCGGGGGGCATGCGGCCGGCGACAAGATCAGCGGGTTCGAGGCGGTCTACGGGTCGAAGTCCGGAGACAAGTTGACCGGAAACTCGGGGAACAACCAGCTAAAAGGCTTCGGCGGCGACGATACGTTGCGAGGCGAGGGCGGCAACGACGTTCTCAGCGGAGGTGCGGACGAGGACGATCTGGCCGGCGGCGCCGGCCGGGACGAGGTGACCTACTGGAGTTCGGACGCCGGAGTGACGGTGACGCTGCCGGAAGCTGGTTTGACGAAGACGATTGCATCCACCGACTCCGGGGGGCATGCGGCCGGCGACAAGATCAGTGGGTTCGAGGACCTGACGGGTTCGTATGAGCACGCCGACAGCCTCACGGGCAACTCCGAGGACAACAGACTGCGTGGGCTGGGCGGCGCGGACACGCTGCATGGCGGGGGCGGCAACGACTGGTTGGAAGGCGGCGCGGGGCAGGACAGCCTGTACGGCGGTGCTGACAACGACATTCTCGAAGGCGGCTCCTATGCAGACTTGCTGGACGGCGGCCCGGGCGATGACACAGTAAGCTACGCGCGTTCGCCCGCCGGGGTGGACGTGAACCTGTTTTGGGGACGGGGTTCCCTCGCGGATGCGGCAGGGGACAGGATCCTGCGCGTCGAGAAGGTCGTCGGATCGCAATACGGCGACAGACTCACCGGCAGTTCTGGGGCCGACACGCTCGAAGGCGGGGCGGGAGCGGACTGGCTGGATGGCGGCCTGGGCGATGACACGGTGAGCTACGCGGGTTCGGATGCCTCGGTCGCAGTGAACCTCTCCCGGGACACGGCGGGCAATGCGGCGGGGGCAGGGCATGCGGCGGGGGACACGATCAGCGGCTTCGAGAACGTCGTCGGATCGAAGCACAACGACGACCTGCGGGGCGATGAGGGAAGCAACGCGTTGAGCGGCGGCGACGGCAAGGACTGGATCTCCGGTGACAGGGGAAACGACGAGTTGCGCGGCGGCGGCGGCAACGATCGGCTGATAGGCGGCGGGGGCGCGGACACGCTGTGGGGCGAGGCCGGGGCGGATCTGTTCGCGTTCGTTGCGGCGACCGACTCGACGTCCGGGACGCGGGATCTGATCAAGGACTTCAAGTCGAGCGAGGGCGACCGGATTGATCTGTCCGATCTGACCGGATTCGGGGACGAGGAGTCCACGTTCAGGTTCATTGCGGGGCTCACGTTTTCGAACCGGGCTGGCGAGGTGCGTTACGCGCAGCGGACGGAGTCGGGGACCGCATACACGGACGTGTTCGGGGATGCGGACGGGAACGGCGCGGCGGATTTCATGGTGACGCTGGTCGGGACCCACGACCTGACGGCGAGCGATTTCTATCTGGGCAGTTGATCGCACCGGCGTCCCGCGCGGGCGGACCCTGTTCGGTCAGCCGAAGAGCGCGGCGCAGCGCTGCAGGAGCCAGAAGGAGGCGAACGCGCCGATCGTGTAGGCGGGGATGGCGCGCATCCAGGGGCGCGGGCGGATGCGGAGGGCCTGCGTCGCCCGGAGCAGGGCGGTCGCGGCGGCGATGAAGGCGATCTGGCCCGCTTCGACGCCGAGGTTGAACGCGAGCAGGGCCAGCGGGACGTCGCCTGTCGGGAGTCCGATCTGCGACAGTGCGCCGGCGAACCCGAAGCCGTGCAGCAGGCCGAAGGTGAACGTTACGAGCCAGGGCTTGCGGGCGGTGAGGCCGCCGGTCCCGCGGTCGCGCCGGGCGATCTCGACGGCCAGCAGCACGATGCTCAGGGCGATGAGCGCCTCGACCGGCGCCGTCGGGACGCGCACGACGCCGAGCGTGGCGAGGCCGAGGGTGATGCTGTGGGCCGCCGTGAAGGCGGTTATCGCCTGGAGCAGGCGGCGGAATCCGGCCACGATCCACAGGATGCCGAAGACGAACAGCAGGTGGTCGACGCCCGAGAGGATGTGGTCGACCCCGAGGCGGAAGTAGCCCCAGCCGTCCACGCGGCCGTCGCCGGGCTCCCGGACGACGAACGACGGCGCCTGCGGCCGGAGGACCTGCGTGACGCTCGACCCGTCCGCGAAGGCGATCCGTACGAGCGCGTCCATGATGGTGACCTGGAGTCCCTCGATGCCGATCGTCCGGCCGACGAGACCTGTCCGGCCGCACGTGACGACGCCGCTGGTGATGACCGAACCGGGCATCCGGACCGCCGCGGGGACGTCGGGCGCGGCGCAGTGCGCCGGCAGGACGGGCGTCAGGGCGGGGGGCGGCCCTTCGACCGACGGCACGCGCCAGACGACGGAAAACGTTCCGGGCGCGATCTCGCTGAATTCGAGGTAGGCCGGCAGGCTGGTGTGCGCCCGGGCGGGCGCCGCGGCCGCGGCCAGCGCCAGGCCGATTCCGATGGCCGCGCCGCATCCCCGGCGCAACGCGCGCCCGCCGCCGTTCATTGCTGCCCGGCCGCGCCCGCGTCCGCGCCGCCGCCCGCTTCCGCGTCGAGGGCTATCTCTATCTCGAACCGCGCCCGCAGCCGCGCGTAATACTCGTCGGCGGCCGACCGGAGCCGCTGCTCGTCGAGGTCGCGCGTCACCGCGCCGCGCACTTCGGCCAGGGCCGGCAGGCGGGACGGGACCCGCCGCCGGACGCGGACCAGATGCTCGCCGTAGCTCGACTCGACCGGGCCGGTCCAGACGTCCGGCGGCAGCTCGAACGTCCGGGCCGCGAACCGCGGGCCGAACAGGTCCCGGATCTGGTCGCGCGTCTGCAGCGGGTAGGCGCGCTGCAGCATGAACCGGTCGCCCAGCGCCGCCGTCTCGGCCGCCGCCGGGCCGCCGGCGGTCAGCAGCGCCAGGGCGCTGCGCGCGGCCTCCTCCGCGCCTGGGCCGCGGCGCTCGCGGCTGAAGTAGACGTGCTCGAAGCCGACCTGCTCGGGCACGACGTACCGCTCGGAGTTGGCCTCGAAGAACGCCCGGAGCTCGGCGTCGGTCGGCTCGACGGTGGAGGCGACGCTCTGCGCCAGGAACTCGACCTTCTGCGCGAGGCGGCGGCGCACGATGGCGTCGCCCTGATCGAGGCCGGAGGCGATCGCTTCGCGGTAGAGGACCTCCTCCCGGATGAAGTCCTCTATCAGGCCGTCCAGCTGCGCGCGAGTCGGGGGGGCGCCCCGCTGCCGGGTCCACGTGTCGCGCAGCTGGCGGATCCGGCCGGCCGACACCTCTATCCGGCGCCGGTCGTCGCCGGCGCCGAACGACTCGCCCAGCAGCGCGCTCAGGCCGAACAGGACGAGGCCGGCCGCCAGGAAGTGGACGAGCGGCTCGCGGAGGAGGCGGCGCCGGTCCATCGGTCAGCCGCCCGGAGGCGTGTACCAGATCGGCGAGCTCCAGGCGCGCTCCTTGATGGTGGCCGGGTCGGGGATCGGAACCCCGCGGGCCAGCGCGCGGTGAGCCGTCCACCGGCAGGTCGGGTTCTCCAGCACCCGCACGTAGTAGAACGCCCGCTGCGCCGGGTCGAACTCCGGGTCGCTCCAGGTCGTGCTCAGCTCCGCCGCGCCCACGCCGTCGGAGATGCTGCAATCGGACAGGTCCACCCGGCCGCCGTTGTCGGCGCAGCGGCGGGTCGCCGGGTCGGGCGTCAGACCGTCCGCGCAGACGACGTCGTACACCTGCTCGGCGGTCGTCCCGTCCGCCTCCGCCCAGCCCTTGACGATCTGCGCCTTCTGCAGGTTCGCGCCGCCGGCGTCCTTCGTCGTCCAGACCACGAACCGGGGCGCCGCGGCGGGGTCCGGGGCCGGCGGGAGGTCGGCCCCCATCGGCACGCCGCCCTCGTACGCCTCCTCGATCAGGCTCCGGCTCGCGTGCAGGTCGGCCGGATACTCCCACCCGGCGAAGAAGCGGACGAGGATCCGGGAGCCGCTGTTCCCGAACGTTTCGCGGCGGCGGAGGGCGTCGAAGATCGCCTCGCGCGTGTTCGCCTCCGCCCAGACGCCGACCAGCCCGCCCGGGTTGCTGACGTTACCGCCGTCCGGCTGGTCGTCCCACCAGCCCCGGCCTCCGGTCAGCATGCCCAGCCCGCCGCCGGTCCCGAACTTCACCGGCCTGTCGGCGAAGGCGTCCTCGTCGGCCGCGCCCGGCAAGCTCTGGTGGTCGTCCGGGCTGGCGATGAAGCCGAACTTGAACGGGTTGACGCCGTATTCGGCCTCCAGCCGCAGACCGGTCCTGAGGGCGTTGCGGACGTAGTCGGAAGCGTGGGCGCATCCCTGACGCCGCCCCGGCTCGCAGACGGGATAGTAGTTCTCGAAGTTGCACTCTTCGTCGGTCGTTCCCAGCCCGATGTGGCACTCGGAGTTCCCCTTGATCTGGTGGATCTCGACGAGCGGCTCGGCCCAGGCCCGGAGCCGGAGGACGTCGGGGGTGTGCGGCGTCCAGCCGAACTCGTCGAACGCCAGTCCGCCGCTCAGGTTCGGGTTGTGCGGAATGGCGACCACCTCGCAGGCGCCGGTGCAGGCGGCCTCCAGCCATTCCCACAGCCGCTCCGGGCGGTTCTGCATCTCGACCGACGACCCGCCCCACTCCGGCACGTCGTCGCCGCGGAAGATCACGTTCCGGTGGAGGTGGCCGTAGCCGGGCGGGTTGGCCGTCCACTCGTAGGCGGGGAAGGTGGTGAAGCGGCCCGGCTCGTAGAACGCGTCGGCGTTCTTCTGGACCTCCCGCCACAGGTGGCGCGCCCGCTCGTAGCATCGGTTCTGCGGCCCCATGCCGCTCTCGCCGCAGATCTCCGGGGGACGACGGCCGCGGACGCCGTGCTCCCGGTAGCCGAACCACCGGTTGGCCCGGAGGTCGCGGCAGGTCGGCGTGTCGTAGGCCGGGTCGTCGGCGTCGTCGCAGATGTGCACCGTTCCGAGCCAGACGTCATGGTCGGTGACGGCCATGAAGTCGAGCGGCGCCCGCAGACGCAGCACCGTACCGTCCGACTTGGTCACCGTGTCGCCGCGGCCGAACCGGTACGCCAGCGCCGGACCGTCGCGGTTGCCGCCCAGCGAGTAGGCGTCGAGCGACCAGCTCGTGTGGACGTGGAAGTCGCCGAAGTAGGCGTTGCGCAGCGGGTTGCGCTCCAGCGCCGCCGCGGCGGCGTCCCCATCCGCTTCGGTCCGGCCCTCCGCGGCCGGCGCCGAAGCGTCCGGTTCGGACGGCGGGGCCGAGCACCCCCAGAGCAGGAGGGCCGCAAGCGGCAGCGCGCCGGCGGTGGTTGCAAGGTTCCTGGTTCCGTTCACGTGCGTCCTCCCGGCGCACCGGACAGGCCGCGCGTCATCCCGCCTCCGGCGTGTACCAGATCGGCGAGCTCCAGGCGCGCTCCTTCACCGTCGCCGGCACGCCGCCGGGAAGCTCCGTCCCCGCGGCCAGCGCGCGGTGGGTCGTCCACCGGCAGGTCGGGTTCTCCAGCACGCGCACGTAATAGAACGCCCGCTGCGCGGGATCGAAATCCGGGTCGGTCCAGGTCGTGCTCAGCTCCGCCGCGCCGACGTCGCCCGAGTAGTTGCAGTCGGCCAGGTTCACCCGCGCACCGGCGTCGGCGCAGCGGCCGGCCGCCGGGTCGGGCGCGGTTCCGTCGGCGCACGCCGCGTCGTGCACCCGCTCGTGCAGCCCGCCGTCGGCGTCGGTCCAGCCCTTGACGATCTGGATCTTCTGCAGGTTGGCGCCGTTCGCGTCCCGGGCGGCCCAGACGACGAAGTCGGGCGCTTCCGCATCCGGCGGGCGCGCCGGCAGGTCCGCGCCCATCGGTACGCCGGCGGCGTACGCCTCCTCGACCAGGCTCCGGCCGGCGTGGAGGCCGGCCGGCAGACTCCATCCGCCGAAGAAGCGGACCCGGATCCGCGCGCCGCTGGTGGCGAACGTCTCCCGGCGCCGGAGCGCGTCGAAGATCGCCTCCCGCGTGTTCTCCTCCGCCCAGACGCCCGCCAGACCGCCGGGGTTGTTGCGCGGCGTGGCGGCGGCCGGCGCCGCCGCGCCGATCTCGCCGAAGAAATGGCCGGGCCAGGTCGCCTCGTCGGTCGATCCGCCCTCGCTCTTGTGGTCGTCGGTGCTGCCGACGAAGCCGTACTTGAACGGGTTGACGCCGTGCTCGGCCTCCACGGCGAGGCCGGTCTTCAGGGCGTTGCGGGCGAAGTTCGACGCTACGGCGCACCCCGGCGCCGGCTGGTCTTCCGCCCGGTCCTGTCCGGGCGCGCACGGCTCGAACAGCAGCTCGAAGTTGCACTCCTCGTCCGAGGTGAGCAGGCCGGCCGAGCATTCCGAGTTTCCCTTCACCTGGTGGATCTCGATCAGCGGCTCCAGCCGCGCGCGCCGCCGCAGGATCGCCTCGGTGAACGGCGAGCCGTCCGAATCGTTCGAGGCCAGCGCCACCCCCATCCCGTAGTTGGTGTTGTGCGGGATCGCCAGCGCCTGGCAGCGTCCCGTGCACGCCTGCTCCAGCCATTCCCACAGCCGCTCCGGCGCATGCGCCGTCGTGACGGACGCCCCGCCCCATTCGGGGATCTCCTCGCCGCGGAAGAAGACGTTGCGGTGCAGCCAGCCGCCGGTGGCCCGGTCGGACGCGGTGAACTCGAAGGCGGTGAACGTGGTGAACCGGCCCGGCTCGTAGAAGGCGTCGGCGATCTCCCGGACGCGGCGCCACTGGTGGGCGGCGCGCTGGTCGCAGGCGTTGTCCGGGCCCGGCTCCGCGCTCCCGCACAGCTCGGCGTCGCGTGCGGACCGGTTCGTGATCCGGTACTGCCGGAAGAACGCGCGCATGCCGCCGCCGCGCATCTCGCGGCAGACGTCGCTGTCGTACGCCGCGTCGCCGGGCGTCTGGCAAAGCTGCACCTCGCCCAGGAAGTTGTCGTGGTCGGTCACCGCCATGAAGTCGAGCGGGACGCGGAGCTGGCCCCGGACCGTCCCGTCGGGCGCCCGGATCACTTCGCCCCGCCCGTACCGGTACGCCACCGACGGATCGTTGTCCATCGGATGGCCGAGCGTCCAGGCGTCGAGCGACCAGCTCGTGTGGACGTGCAGGTCGCCGAAGTAGGCGTTGCGCAGCGGGTTCGGCGTCCACGACTGCGCCGTGCCCGGCGCCGCGCCGGCGGCGCTCCGCGGTCCGTCCGGATCGCCTCCGGGCGCGCCGCCGCAGCCGGCGAGCGCCGCCGTCATCACCGGGAGCAGGCCGCGGGCGCCGCGCAGGGCGAGTCGCGTGGTCATTGCCCCCTCCGCAGGGGAAGTCGGCGCATGTTCGGCCGCCGTCAGTAGTTGAACTGGAACGCCACCTTGAACAGCCGGCCGGGCTGGAGGCCGATCGGCTGCAGGTAGGCGCCGGACAGTCCGGACCGCTCCCGCGACACCGCGTTGGCGTTGAACAGGTTGTAGATCTCGAAGCTCGCCCGCAGGTCGGGCGGGCCGCCGCCGGGACCGCCGCCGAACCGCAGGATCTTCCCTATCCGCAGGTCGAGCTGGTTGACCCGGTCGCCGTACGCCGTCCCCGGCTCGAGCAGGTTGACGTTGATGCTCGTCTCGGTCGGCGGCCGTCCGAGCGCCGCCGCCGCGGCCGACTGCGGCACGTTGTAGACGGCGAGGCGCGGCGTTCCCTGCCGGGAGAAGAACGCCCCCGACAGCTCGACGTCGTACGGCAGCGTGTACGAACCGAAGACCGATAGCTGCGAGATCCAGGGGGTCTCGGTGTCGCAGAACTCGACCGGCACGGCGCTCTGGCCCGACCCGGGACTGGCGTTGATCAGCTCCGGCAGCGCCTCCTGCAGCGCGCACTGATCGTTGCGCTCCTTCCCGGTGGCGTACCCCCCTTGCAGCATCCCGTCGTCGAACCGGGCGGTGAAGTTCAGGTCGAGGCCCTGCCAGGTCCGCAGGCGCCCGCCGAAGTCGTCGGCCGCGCCGGTCAGGTTGTCGGGTTGCGCCACCGCCGCCGGGTTCAGGTCGACCAGCGTGAGCTGCGCGCCGTGGAGATCGGCCGGCAGCCGCGGGTCGGCCGGTACGGTGACGGCGTAACGGTCCCAGTCGCCGGCGCCGACCGCCCGGTCGTCCGCGGCGGAGAAGTTGAAGTAGTGGCGGCGGAAGTAGCCGGCGTCGACCGAGACGCCGCCGCCCACCTCGTGCTGGACGCTCGCCGAGTACTCCCAGTTCCCCCCCTTCTTGCCCCAGCCGAACGCCCAGTCCTCGTCGAAGAAGACGGTGCGCGCCGGCGTGGCGAACGCGGGGGTCGTGCTCGGGCTGAGCAGCTCGCCGTTCGGCCGCGGGTTCAGCGGATCGCCCTGCACGAGGCCGTCGCCCGGGACGCAGGCGTCGTAGGCCGGGTCGCCGGGGAACGGGTTGACGTACCCCGGAACGCAGCCGGTCCGCCCGTCGAGCCACAGCCGGGACGTCACGGTGTTCTGCGCTACGGGGTTGAGGTTGTTGATGAAGGCGATGTCGTTCAACTGGCCGTACCGCGAGGCGGACGCCTTGATGGCCGTCCGTCCGTCGCCGCGCAGGTCGTACACCACGCCGAGCCTCGGCTGGAGGTCCTTCCAGTTCACCACGGTGTCGCCCGGGAACGGCCGCGGATCGGGCGCCCAGATCATCGGCTCGGCCACTTGGTCGGGGTAGAACCCCTTGTACCAGTCGAAGCGGAGGCCGGCGTTCACCGTCAGGCGGTCGAGCGTCCACTGCTCCTGCGCGTAGACGCCGACGTTGGTCAACTGGCCGTGCCGGCTCGGCCGGGCGTGGAACCGCGCCTGCACCGGGGCGCCGCCGGCGGTCAGGACGTCCGTCCAGTTGTTGCCGCTCCTGTAGAGGGCGTGCTCCGCCTTCTGGCTGACCTGCGTCCCGACCTTCAGGTTGTGGCTTCCGGTGACGTACGACATCGACGCGCGCATGGTGGTGTTGGTGGTCGAGAGGTGGAAGTCGGTTCCCTGGAAGATGAACCCCATGTTGCGCGCCATCGTCAGCGTCGTCACCTCGAACAGGCCGGGCAGGTCGATCCGCGCGCCGAGGTCGGCGCTCCCCTCGCGCGCCGCCGTCTCGGCGTCGAGCGGCAGGAAGGCGTTGCCGACCGGCTGGTGTCCGACGCCCGCTTCGAAGAGGATCCGGTTGGTCTGCGGCCGGACCCAGGCGACCTGGTAGGTGTTGACCGACGCCTCGTTCTGGTTGCCCGCCTCCGGGGATATGTACAGCGGCTCGAGGTCGGCGCCGGTGAGCATCGGGACTATGTACCGCACGTTCCGCGGCAGGTTCGAGTAGGTCTGGATCTTGTCCTTCGCGGTCGCCTGCCAGGTGAGGCGCTGCGTCCCCTCGGAGATGTTCTTCCGGTTGGTCTGCGGCCGGCTCAGGTCCGGGACGTACCGCAGGTCGCTCGTGTCGGTGTCGTTGAACAGGTTGGCGGGGAAGATCGACCCGCGGCGGTACGAGTAGGTGGCGAAGAACCAGAGGTGGTCGCGGACGATCGGGCCGCCGATCGACGGCGCGACGTACCACGCCTCGTCCAGCCGGGTCCCGCCCTCCCGGCCGCCGGTGATGCCGCGGTCTATCAGCCCCTGGCCGACGTTGTTCGCCAGCCAGCTCGAGTGGGTGAAGTCGAAGTGGAAGCCGCCGCTGAAGACGTTGCTCCCCTCCTTCGGGATCATGTTCAGCCGGACGGCGCCGGTCTCCACCTCGGCCGAGTTGCCCGAGTAGTCGTAGACGAACTCCGCGATCGAGGTGTCGAAAGGGGTCTGGTGCGGGCTGCCGTTGAACGACGGGCTGGAGATGTCCATGCCGTCGAGCTGGATCTCGCCGTCGGTCTCGTTCGAGCCGTGGATCGACAGCCGGTTGCGCCCTTCGCCCGAGATGCCGGCGGTGTCGATCGACAGGGAGGTCGAGGGGCCGCCCTGGATGTTCATCGCCGGGATGAGCAGCGCCAGGCTGTCGAACTGCCGCGCCGTCGGCAGCGCCTCGAAGACGTCGCGGCCTATCGACTGCGACTGCTCGATGCTCTGCACGTCGATGACCGGGCTCGATTCGGTGACGGTGACCGTTTCCTCGAGGGCGCCGACCGCCATCTCGGCGTCGACGTTCGCGGTGAAGCCGGTCGTCAGCGCGATCCCCTCGCGCAGCAGCGTGCTGAAGCCGGCCAGCGAGAAGGTGACGGCGTAGACGCCCGGCTCGAGCGCCACGATCCGGTACTGGCCGCTGGCGTCGGTGACCGCGGTCCGGACCTGCTCGATCAGCGCCGGACTGCGCGCCTCGACCGTCACGCCGGGGAGGACGCCGCCCGTGGCGTCGGTGACCATGCCGCCGATCGTCTGCGCCGAGGCGGGGACGGCGGCCAGAAGCAGGCCGGTGATGCAGCACGCAGCGAAACGCGCCGGTCTCGGCATCGCGGACTCCTTGGTCTCTTCGGGTTGGCTACGCATGGTACACCAGATCGAGAGGAAAACCCGAATCCGAACGTCGCTCAACAGCCCGTGGTGAAACCCCGCGTCGCGCCGAGACGGGCGGGGCGCCCGGCTGACAAGGCGTGAGGAGGGAGCATATTGGCCATATTCGACCGACGAACAACGCAGTTCAGCCGGGATGCAGCGCCCGTCGAATGCAGCGGGGATTTTGCCACGGGCTGTCAAGCACGTCGCTCAACAGTCCGAGGTAGAAGTCCTCGGTGTTCAGATGGCTGGTTGAAGGGGCCGTCGGCGCGATAGCGCGGCGATCCGCGCCGCATGGGGCCGACATCGCGTCCAGAGCCGTCTCAGACCGCTCCACAGGCCCACCAGCAGCCCGATCAGCGCCCAGACGCCGGCTACGGCCCGGCCCTGCAGGCTGCGGGGCGTGCCAACGCCGATCTGCTGACGCAGCAGCAGCCCGAGGTTGAGACCTGCGACGTGCACCAGCAGGCGTTTGAGGATGTTCGGATGCCCGCGCAAGTGCACCCGCCGCATCCCCCCCGTCTCATACAGATGCGCAAACGGCCGCTCCACACGCTCGCCGCGCCGCCGCTGCAACCGCCGCCCCCGCTGGCCGCGCAGCCGGCGCCGGTTCCCATACACCGCCGCCCGAGCCTCCTGCCGGCCCTTCCAGTTCCGACGGCCCCGCTCCGGCTCCGCAATGTAACTCCGAACGCCCGCCGCCGCCAGACCCACCAGCGTCGCGTTGCTGTGATAGCCCTTGTCCGCCACCACCTCCGCAACCCCCGCCGCATCCGGCAACACCGCTTCGACCTGCTCCGCCGACGTGACCAGCGTTTCGACCAGCGTCGTCGTATCTCCCTGGTCCGCCCCCTGCACCGTCACGCCCACCACCGCACCCGTCTCCAGATCCACCGCATGCTCCACCTTGTGCGCCAGGTGGGTGCTGCCGTCCTTCATCTTCGCGACCTTCGCGTCCGGGTCGTGCGGGTGAGTCCAGTCCCGGTTCGACGTCTTCGCCGTCTTCTTTTTCTTCCGTTCCCGATCAAACCGCGCCAACTCCTCCGCCGTCAGCGTCTCGACGCCCGACGCCTGCGCCAACCGGGTCAGGAACGCCGTGTAGTCCTCCCCCGTGTCACGCCGCACGATGCTCCGCAACGCCGCGTTCGCCTCCAGCGTCGTCGCGTCGATGCCCAGCGTCTTCCCCGTAACCAGACTCGACTCCGCCAACTGCTGCAGCACCCACCGGAAGACCGCCTGATGCGCCTCGACCGAAAACAGACGCCGCGTTCGCGAGATCGTCGAATGGTCCGGCGGCGACGCCGGCAGCGCCAAGCGCAGAAACGCCCGTACGCTCAGGGAATCGGACGCACGCCACGCGATGGCGCGCTCCGAATCCAGCCCTTCGAAGTACCCGAGCAGCAGCAACCGGAAGTAGCGCCCAGGAGCCAGACTCGGCCGACCCATCGTCGTGTAGAACCGGGCGCACACCTTCTCGACGAACGCGTCGAAGCCCGCCGTCTCGAGAATCCGGTTCAACCGCTCGTAGAACAGATGCCCCGCGCCCCGCGGCAAGTCCGCCGCCGACACCAACAGCGATTGCTGCGAACCGTCGTCACGCGTAGTGCCCATCGACATGCCAGCCAGTGTAAAGCAGAAGAGCCGGCGTGTCGATCCCGAAAATGCCGACTTTTACCACGGGCTGTCAAGTCATGATCTCCCGCAGGTCGACGTTCTTCATGCTGCTCCTGATGTACGACAGGCTTTCGAGGTCGTCCATCTCGGCAATAGGATGCTTGAACTGAATCTCCTCACCGAGTATGCGAGCCACTTCGCGCGTCCAGTGCGTCATGCTCATCTGAACGATGTGGCCGTCGATGCGCTTCGCCATCTCGACAATGCGGCTGCGTTCTCCGATTCTGTCCACCAGGACAATGGTCGTCATGTAGTGCGCGCTTCTGCCGTGCTCCATCTCCCTTTCAAATCGTGAAACTTTGTCCAGGGAGATTTCCGTATTGCCGGAGCCGATGAATCCGATGTCGAATCTGACCCCGACGCCGGGCTCGTACAAAAGCGTCGCGTCGCTTTCTCTTTTGGTTCCTCTTGACGACAACCAAAAAACCCTGCGCTGCCTGCTGGTGTTTCTCCAATCGACTTTTTCGAAGCCGAGCACCGTGAGGAGCGAACCCAGCACGAGCTTCTCGAACAACTTGCCGTACATCGATTTTTCCGAGCCCCGGATCGCCAGCGTCTGAGCTCCAATCGCCGTGAAGAGGTAAAGAACGAAAGGCCAGTCCACCTTGCTTTCCACGCCATGGACCTTCAGATGGCCCGTCAACTCTCCATAGTCCTCGCCGCATTTTTCGACCGCGGAGGCGATGGAGTCCTCAAGAGTCTTGAGATAGCCCTCGAATTCGTCTCCCTTGCTTCTCAGGACGTTCTGGATTCCTTTTTCCGTCAGGCCGATGCACCATTTCAGGAACAGCTTCTTTTCGCTCGATACGCTTGAATCCAGTCCTGTCCTGACGATCTCGGGAATGTTGCCCGCGAAGTCCCTGATGTCGTGATTAGACTTGAGAAACGTGACAAGCAAGGCGGCGTTCGACAGGGTGAGCCTGCGCCTGGTCATTCCTTCCGTCAAGGAGCGGATGTTTTCTCCGCACAGAACGCCGGTCACGACTTCCCTTACCACCTCTTCGCCGATCCTGTCAACTACGTCGGCGCCGCTGTACTTCGCCAGCGCCTCGCCCGCCCGCGGGATGTTGCGAATGACCCGGCGATAAATCAAGGCCGCCCTTCGGCTTTCTGGTATTCGAGGTACCGGTTCAGCGGCTTGACAGGCTCGCAATTTATCCAGTTCACGTCAACGACGTCCTCCCGAAGCCATGTCTCAACCCTGTTCTTTATCTCGTTCATGTAGTCCTTGCTGATCTCGAACAGCACGAAACGTCTGTCGAGTCGGGCGGCGGCCTCGCCCACCGTGCCCACGCCGGCAAAGGGATCGAGAACGACGTCGCGGACGAAAGAATAGTACCTTATCACCTTTTCGGCGAGCTCCGTCGGAAATATCGCAGGATGTTTCCTGCTGTGGGCGGGATGAATTTTCCAGACGTTCGTCATCTCATATCCGTCGTCGATCCGGGACGCCGCCACGCGCATTTTGTCCGGATGTTTTCTGATGTGCCAGTCGATCAGCCTGTCGGTCGCCTTGCGATACACCAGCACGTACTCCGTGACCGGAACCGCCTTGTATTGCAATGGATGCCTGTCCGCCGCGAATCGACGGCCTCTGCCGGTGGCCCAACCGGCTCCATCCGGCTTCACCCATATGATGTCGTCGACGAAATCGAAGCCTTCATCGACGAAGATTCGATGGAAATCGAACGGAACCGCTATTCTCTTCGACGCTTCGTTTCGACTCGATCTTCGAATGAGGACAGGCGATGCGTTCAGAACGAAGAACCTGCCTTCGTTGAGAACGCGGCGGCATTGATGGATTATTTTTTTCATCTTCAGGAGGTATTCTTCGTATTGGATGTAGTCAGAATATTCCGGCCTCGCATTGTAGTAAGGCGGCGACGTGAAGACGAGGTCAACGGATTCCGAAGGAGTTCGAGACAGCAGGTCCTCGCTGTCTCCCAGTCCAATCGTATTTCTCAAGTGCGAAATCTTCGGCGCGCCGTCTCTGCGCCCTGTTTCGGTTTTTCGATTTTTACGGCCAAGCAGCCTGGCCTCCAGGACGCCTTTTTCCGTTGTCTTCTTTTCCTGCACGAGGCTCGTATAGGCGTCGATTACGATTTCTCCTATCTTGCAGCCGCTCCCGTTCAGCAGAGGAACCCGCCAGACGTGGTGACGGTCGTCCACTTCGGGAAGCCCGAAACCGATGGCGTTTTCAAGGTCCATACTTTTCAAGTAACTTCTCGAAATTGTCTTGGCGGATTCCACGTTCTCCACTCGATATTTCCGACTTTCATATACGCTTGCTGTTCGGGGCATGGCGTCTCGCGAAGTTGAAAAAACAACGGCGGTGAAACTTACAGGCGGCGGCCGGGGTGATGTCGAGCAGAGGCCGGTGGAGCGACGCCGGCCGACGTCGACGTCACTCGACGACGACCGTCACGTCCTCGTACGTTTGCAGGCCGCCGTCGTGGGCCAGGCAGCGGAGGACGTAGGCGCCCGGCTCGTGGAACGTGGCCCGCGCCACCCACCGGTTGTCGGGCGGGACCGGGGGCGGCTTCCAGCCGGGCGACCAGGGAGAGCCGCCCCCGTCCCGGAAGTCTTCCCACACCTTCGTCTGCGGCGGGTCGAAGGTGACCGGGGCGGGGCCGCGGTACCGGAACCAGGAGAGCCGCAGGCCGGTCGAAGCGAACAGGATCGTCCGGCTCCGGCCGATCCAGAAGGCGGGGATCGGCCGGCGTCCCGGTTTGCCGTCGTCGGTGGCGACGGCGCGGAGCGTCACCGGCTCGCCGACCGCCGCGGTGAGCGTGCGGGCGGTCTCGACCGCCAGCGCCGGCGGCAGGTTGCCGATCGTGTCGGGATGGAAGCCGCTCGGGCCGCCGCCGCCGAAGTTGGCCATCAGCACCGTGTCGTCGACCGCATACCCCTGCCGGAGCGTGCCGAACGCCTGCGCCGTCACGCCGTTGACCGTCAGCGTCCAGACCAGCTCGCCGGCGCCGAAGTCGCTCGGTACGGGGACGCGGAAGACGAACCGGTTCCGCCGCGGGAGGAAGTGGGTGGGCTGGCCGCGGTCGGGGCCGCCCGGTTCGATCCGGTTGTCGGCGCCGATCGACACGACCGGCTGCTCGATCCAGTTCCGGTTCAGGTAGCCGAACAGCAGGTCGAACGTCCCGTCCGGCTTCTCGACGTACCCTTCGTAGACCGGAGTGATGCTCTCGCCGCGTCCGCGGCCCGGTTGCGCGCCGGCCGCGTCGGCCAGGGCCCCGGCGGCCAGCACGCCGGCGGCCAGCAGGCCGGCCGGCGCGACCCCGGCGGTCGACAGTTTCCCGCAGCGGTGGAGACGCATGGGGCGCGGCGGCTCCGTCCGTCCGCTACTGCTGCCCGTCGGCGGGGCGCGCCGGCGGCGCCGGCAGCGCGCCGACGCCGCAGAGCGGACAGCCGACCACCGATTCGCCCTCGGCGAGGTCGAGCCGCTCGCGGCGGGCGGCCATCTCCGCCTCGAACTCCTCGTCGGTCAGGATGAACGCCGGCGCGAGCACCAGCAGCATGTTGTCAATGGCGCGGTGGCCGAATCCGGTCCAGTTGCGCGGGTCGACGATGTTCGGGTTGGCCGCCGTGCTGTCGAAGTAGCCGATGCCGTGCAGGATCGTCCCTTTCGGGAGGAGCGGGGCGGCGTCGTCCTCGTACCGGTAGTACCGCAGCCAGTTGTGGTCGTAGCCGGCGCAGTTGAGCGTTTCGGCCCGGCCGCCCCAGATCGCCTCCAGGCACATCCGGACGCCCGCCGCGTGCATGTGCGGCGCGAACACCGTCAGCTTCACGTTCTGCTGGAGCGTCTGGTAGAAATGCCCGACCTGCCCGTCCTCGTCCGGGAGGACGTCGATCTCCACCGTGCCGAACCCGACCCGGCCGATCCGCTTCGTCGGCCGGTAGCCGCGCGGATGGAACTGGAAGGCGACCTCCAGGCGGGCGGTGGTGTCCTCGCCGTTCGAGTGCAGGTGCACGTTGTTCCACTGCAGCCGGGTGTTCGCCGGCAGGAAGCGTCCCGCCTCCGGGTCGAACGAGAAGCCCCGGGGATTGTTCCGCAGGTCGTGGATCGTCGGCCAGTCGCCGTCGTCGACGCGGTTGCCGTCCGCGTCGATCATGCCGAAGAAGGCGTGGTGGTAGATGAACCGGCCGCCGATGGTGGCGGCGTCCCTGCCCACCTCCTTGACCTGCATCGTCTTCACGTACCGGTCCTCGGTCAGGCCGGTCTCCACGGGCGGCAGCACGCCCCACCAGTCGGGGTCGTCGGCGGCCCGCGACGCGTACGGCCCCACGACGACCAGATCGGGCTCGCCCATCTCCCACTCGCCGGGGCCGGCGAAGACGAGCGGCGGCGGCAGGTCGTCCGGGTTCCCGCGCGGCGCGCCGGCGTCCACCCAGGCCGCTATCGTCCGGATCTCGTCCTCGCTCAGCGACGTGTCCTCCTTGATCGCCTGGATGCCGACGTCCTTCTCGAGGAACCAGGGCGGCATCACCCCCATCCGGTTCCGGAGCCCCGTCCGCTGCTTGATGCTCCGCGCCCACGGCCGCACTTCCTCATAGGTGATCAGCGACATCGGGGCGAGCGAGTTCGGGCGGTGGCAGCTCTGGCAGCTACGCTGCAGGATCGGGGCGACGTCCCGGGTGAAGGTGACCTCCCCGGCGGCCTCACCGGCCGACAGGGACGCCGGCGCCAGCAGCAGCGCCAGCAGGGGAGCGGCGCCGAGCAGCCCGTGACGGGTGCGGATCATCGGCTATCCTCCTGAATTTCTGAATACGCGCAGGACAAGAAGATACCAGAAGCGCCCCGCCGCGTGGAAGCCGAATTTCGGCGGCTCGCCGGCGCGTTCGCCGCCCGTTCCGCCCGGACTTCACGATCGCCTGGCTCGACTCCCCGGTCGTCATCGAGCTCGATTCTCCCCGCACGCCGCGCCCCTCCGACTCCCACGCGCCGGGTCGGGGCGCTCGACGCCGCGAACAGGAAGCCGGTCAGCGTGAGTCCCGACGGCGCCCTGAGCGAAGCGACCACGAAAATGCAGATGAACGGCTATTCCCGGCTTCCCGTGATGCGGAACGAGCGCGACGTAAAGGGAATGGTCACGTGGGAGTCGATCGGCGCCCGCATGGCGTTGGGCGTGGCGTGCGCGCACGTCCGCGACTGCATGGAGCCGGCGGAAGTGATTCCCGGCGACACGCGGCTGTTAGACGCCATACGCAAGGTTTCGGAGCACGGGTACGTGCTGGTGCGGAACGGAGACAGGATCGTCACCGGAATCGTGACCGCGACCGACCTTTCCGGCCTGTTCAGGCAGCTCGCCGGACCGTTCCTGTTCATCGGCGAGATCGAGGGCCACTTGCGCAACCTCGTACACGGCAAGTTCAGGAATTATGCATACAAACATAATGCTGTCGTGCATAATGTCTCCGTGGAGTTTCTCGACCGCGATGACGAAATGCGCCGGCTGGACCGCGCGCTCTTGCGTCCCGGCGCGTTCGCCGTCATCTGGGGGCGCCGCCGGGTGGGCAAGTCGCGTCTGCTCGTCGAATGGACCCGGCGGGTCGGCGGCCTGTATACGGTCGCCGATCAATCGGCGCCGCCGGTGCAGCGGCGCTATCTGGCCGAGGCGGTCGCCCAGCGGTTCCCCGGCTTCTCGGACGTGGAGTATCCGGACTGGCGCTCGCTTCTGACCCGGCTCGCCGCGGAGGCCGATCTGGCCGGCTGGCGTGGGCCGTTCGTGCTGGACGATCTGCCTTACCTGCTGGCCGCGGACCCCGCGCTGGCCGCAGTCCTGCAGAACTGGCTGGATCGCCCGGAGCGACGGCTGCGGGTGATCGTCTGCGGCTCGAGCCGGCGCATGATGCACGGCGCGATGCTCGACGCCGCCGCGCCCCTCTACGGCCGGGCGACCGAAGCCTTCGCCGTGCGCCCGTTGCCGCCGGGCCGCCTCGCGGAGGCGTTCCCGTTCGAGCGCCACGGCGACCTGGTGTCCCTGTATGCGCTGTGGGGCGGCATGCCCCGCTATTGGGAGCTCGCCGAACCGTTTGGGGGAGACTTCGACGCCGCAGTGGACTCCCTCGTCCTCGACCCCGCGGGTCCCCTGCACGGAGAACCGGGTCGGCTCCTGCACGAAGAGACTCCCCCGGCGACCGCGCTGCGGCCTCTCCTTGACGTCATCGGCGCCGGCGCGCACCGGATCAGCGAGATCGCGGGCCGCCTCGGGAAGCCCGCTTCCGGTCTTTCGAGGCCGCTGGCGTCGCTGATGGAGATGGGGCTCGTGCGCCGCGAAACCCCTTTCGGAAGCGACCCGAGGTCGAGCAAGCGCAGCCTCTATCGGATCGACGATCCCTTTCTCCGTCTGTGGTTTCGGGTGGTCGCTCCGTATCGGGCCGCCCTCGCCGCCGCTCCCCGCGAGACGCGGCTGCGCTACTGGCGCCGGCGCCGATCGAGCCTCGAAGCCCTCGCCTGGGAGGAGCTGTGCCGCATGGCCGTTCCCATGCTCCACCGTTCCGACGCGACGTTGTCCGGGTTCGGCCCGTGGGAGCCGGCGCGGAGATACTGGCGGGGGAACGCGCCGGAGCTGGACGTGGTCGCACGCTCGGTCGATGGCCGGCGGCTGCTGGTGGGGGAGGTCAAGTGGTCGGAGAAGCCGGCCGCCGTCTCCGCCGCCGCTGCCTGCGGCGGGGTCGGAGATCTCGCCGGCGCCGGAGACGCCGAGGCGTGCAGCGTTCTGTTCGCGCCGGTGGCCGCCGGCGGGCGCGCCGGCCCGGGCGTTCACGTCGTCGATGCGCGCACGGTCATGAGCCTGCTCACGTAGCAGTCTGCTGTTATGATGCGTGCGGCATGCCGAAGGCCGGTTGCGCCGCGGCGTGAACCGTGAAGTCCGGACCGCTCGTGCGCGTCGGCCGACTGACAGGGTGCGGACCGTGAAATCCGGCGCGCGGGAAGGCGCATGCGACCGGCCTGCCCGCGCGTCTTCGGGGCCCTCGGGCGCGAGAAAGTGACGACAGGGAAATGGCGAACCTGAACGGAACGAGCGCCGACGACACGTTGACGGGAGCGGATGCGTCCGATTTCGTCAAGGGCGCGCGCGGGAACGATCTCCTACGCGGGAAGGCCGGCGCCGACACGCTGTGGGGCGGCCGGGGCGACGACCGGTCCGAAGGCGGCTCCGGCGACGACCATCTGCTGGGCGGCGACGGCGACGATCATCTGCTGGGCGGACCGGATGATGACTTCCTGAAAGGGCAGGTCGGCGACGATACCCTGTGGGGCGGCGACGGAAACGACGTCCTGCGTGGCGACGACGGCGACGATGAATTGGTCGGCGGCGCCGGAAGCGACAACCTGCACGGCGGCGCCGGCGGCGATGTCTTCGCGTTCAGCCTTCGGCACGTGGCGCCCGGCGCCGTGGACGTGATTCATGCGTTCGACGCTGCGGAGGGCGACACGATACGGCTGGCGTCCGACGTGGCGTACACCGTCCGCGAAGAGGGCGATCTGACTGTCATTGACGTTGAAGGCGGCGGCGAGATTCGCGTTGCCGGCGCCGACGGCGCCGACGTGGAAAGCGCCATCGTGCAGCCTATCGCCGGCGACGGCGAACTGCGCGGCGGCGACGGCGACGACACGCTGACCGGCGTCGCCGGCGACGATGAACTGCACGGCGGCGGCGGCGACGACACGCTGGAAGGCGGCGGCGGTGACGACACGCTGCATGGCGGCGACGGCGCCGACGAACTGGTCGGCGGCGCCGGAAGCGACGACCTGCACGGCGGCGCCGGCGGCGACGCCTTCATGTTCGAACGCTCGCACGTGGCGTCCGGCGCCGTGGACGTGATTCATGCGTTCGACGCGGCTTCCGGCGATTCGATTCGTCTTGCGGCCGACGTCCGGTACGCCGTTCGCGAAGACGGCGGCCTGACGATCCTCGACGTCGCCGGCGGCGGCGAGATCCACGTTGAAGGCGCGGACGTGGCGAGCGCCGTCGTCGGCGGAACGCTGGTTCCGGACGCTGGCGACGGCGTACGAAATCTGTTGCAAGGCGGTGACGGCGACGACACGTTGTACGGCGGCGAAGGTGGCGACAATCTGTACGGCGGCGCCGGCGACGACCTTCTGGTTGGCGGCCCCTACGCCGACGACGCCGGGGCCGACTTTCTGTACGGCGGCGCCGGTGACGACTGGCTGCACGGCGGCGCCGGCGACGACCTTCTGCGCGGCGATGCCGGCGACGACGATCTGGACGGCGGCGCCGGCGACGACACGCTGTACGGCGGCGCCGGCGACGACGATCTGCACGGCCAGGCCGGCGACGACGATCTGTACGGCGGCGGTGGCGACGACGATCTGGACGGTGGCCCCGGCGACGACGAGTTGCACGGCCGTGCCGGTCACGACACGCTGATCGGCCGCGCCGGCGCCGACCTGCTGATCGGCGGTGAAGGCGACGACGATCTGAACGGCGCCGCCGACGGCGACACGTTGTACGGCGGCGAAGGTGACGACAATCTGTACGGCGGCTCCGGCGACGACGAGTTGCAGGGTCATGCCGGCGCCGACACGGTGGTTGGCGGCTCCGGCGACGACGTGCTGCACGGCCATGCCGGCGACGACTACCTGGCTGGCGCCGGTGGCGACGACGATCTGGAAGGCGACGTTGGCGACGACTTCCTGCACGGCGGCGTCGGCGACGACGATCTGGACGGCGGTCCCGGCGACGACTGGCTGGTTGGCGGCGAAGGATCACACGACGCCGGCGCCGACACGTTGATCGGCGGCCCCGGCGACGACCTTCTGCGCGGCGATGGCGGCGACGACGATCTGTACGGCGGCGGTGGCGACGACGATCTGGACGGCGGCCCCGGCGACGACGAGTTGCACGGCCATGCCGGTCACGACACGCTGATCGGCCGCGCCGGCGACGACCTGCTGATCGGCGGTGAAGGCGACGACGATCTGAACGGCGCCGCCGGCGGCGACACGTTGTACGGCGGCGAAGGCGACGACAATCTGTACGGCGGCTCCGACGACGACCTGCTGCACGGTCAGGCCGGCGCCGACACGGTGGTTGGCGGCTCCGGCGACGACGTGCTGCACGGCCATGCCGGCGACGACTACCTGGCTGGCGCCGGTGGCGACGACAATCTGTACGGCGGCGCCGGCGCCGACTACCTGCACGGCGGTCCCGGCGCCGACAGACTGGACGGCGGCTCCGGGGACGACTCGCTGATTGGCGCCGATGGCGCCGACACGCTGTACGGCGGCGAAGGCAAGGATACGCTGCAAGGCGGATCGGGCAGCGACCTCTTCATCTTCAATGCGGGCGACGTGGACGAAGGCGCGGAGTACATCTACGACTACGAGCCGGGCGTTGACAGCCTGTCTCTGGCGCCCGGCATTCAGTCCGAGACCTTGCCGGACGGGGGGATTCGCGTGTTCAAGGCCGAGCTGGCCGGGGCGTTCGGCTTCGGGGCAGCCGCGGCCTTCGGCGCGGCGGCCGACATCGCCGACGATTTCCTGTAAGGCGGGCGCCCAGCAACGCGCCCGCGCTTGGGCGCTTGTCCCGCCCGGCGGGGCGTCGTCAGCAGGCCATGACCTGAACGTGTCCGCCGCCGCCGCAGGCCAGCATGCCCACTTCTCCAGTGATGGGAGTCACCGCCGCCGCTCCGCGTCCCACGCTTCGCCGGACGGAGCCGTCAGATCCGCGCCCGGCGCGATCGTGACCGTTCCTTGAAGTCCGCCGTAGAACCCGGTGAACCAGTCGGAACCCTTCGTGCGTCGCGGCGCGCCGCGATAGCTCGGAGCGGGCGCGCCGCCGCGGTCCGGCGCCGATCGACGGGCCGCGTCCGTCCTTGCGGGCGCGCCGCCGCCGGTCGCTCCGGCAGCGCCGCCGCCGTCGCGTCCACTGCAGGGAGTCACCCGGTCCGTCAAGGGTCGGCGCTTCGACGTCACATCCATAAGGCGGAAAAGGAAGCATTGTATTGCATGTTTCTCGCTTGGCGTCCGGACGCCTTTTCAGGCGGGCGCCTCGCCGCTCTCGGCGCCCCGCAGGGTTCCACCACGGGCTGTTACGATCAGGGCCGCGCCGCCGGCGCCGCCGGCGGAAGGCGACACGATGCCGCAACCTCGCGCCGTCCGAGCCGCCGCCCTCGTCCTGTCGGCCGTTCCGCCGGCCGCCCCGGCGTTCGGGGCGGCGCAGACGCAGGCGCCGGCGGCCGAGGCGCTCGCCGGGCACCCGCCGGCGCCGGCGGCGCCCGACGTCATCACGCGCGACGCGGCGGGCCGGGCGACGGTGCGCGCGGTGCGCGTCGCCGAGCCGATCCGGGTGGACGGCCGGCTCGACGAGGCGGTGTACGCCCGCGTGCCGGCGCTGTCGGACTTCATCCAGACCGATCCGGACGAGGGGGCGCCGGCCACCGAGAGGACGGAAGTCTGGCTGCTGTTCGACGACGACCACGTCTACGTGGTCAGCCGTTGCTGGGAGACCGAGCCGGACCGCCTGGTGGCGAACGAGATGCGGCGGGACAACGTCGCCATCGTCCGGAACGACAACGTCGCCTGGAGCTTCGACACGTTCCACGACCACCGCAACGGCGTCCTGTTCGAGGTCAACCCGATCGGCGGCCGGATCGACGCCCAGGTCACCAACGAGTCGCAGGTCAACCTGGACTGGAACCCGATCTGGGATTTCGCCGCCGGCCGGTTCGACGGCGGCTACGTCGTCGAGGCGGCCATCCCGTTCAAGTCGCTCCGCTACCGGCCCGGACGCGAGCAGACGTGGGGGTTCCAGGTCCGCCGCCGCAACCGGTGGAAGAACGAGGTGTCGTACCTCACGCCGGTCCCCCCGGCGTTCATCGACAACGGCCACTTCCGGTCGTCGCTCTCGGCGGCGGTCGTCGGCCTCGAAGCGCCGCCCGTCTCCCGTACGCTGGAGCTGAAGCCGTACGCCATCGCCCACCTGTCGACCGACCTGACCGCGGCCGAGCCGTTCACGAACGACCTCGGCGGCGCCGGCGGCGTCGACGTCAAGTACGGCGTCACGCAGAACCTGACCGCCGACTTCACCGTCAACACCGACTTCGCCCAGGTGGAGGCGGACGAGCAGCAGATCAACCTGACGCGGTTTTCGCTGTTCTTTCCCGAGAAGCGGGAGTTCTTCCTGGAGAACCAGGGGCTGTTCACCTTCGGCGGCGCCGACGCCGGGCCGTTCACCAGCGGCGACACGCCGATCCTGTTCTACAGCCGGCGGATCGGCCTCGACGAGGGGCGGGAGATTCCGATCGACGCGGGCGCCCGGCTGACCGGCCGGATCGGCGCGTTCAGCGTCGGCCTGCTGAACATCCGGACCGGCGCCGACGCCGGCGTCGGGCAGGCGGCGGCCGTCCCCGCCGCCGACTTCTCGGTGGTCCGGATCAAGCGTGACCTGCTGCGGCGGAGCAGCGTCGGCGTCCTCGCCACGCGGCGGTCGGTCTCGGCGCGCGGCCCCGGCTCGGCCGAGACGTACGGCGTCGACGGCGCGTTCGGCTTCTACGACGCGTTGACCATCAATACGTACTGGGCGACCACCCGGGCGCCGGGCGTCGGCCCGGACGACGTCAGCTACCGGGCGCAGCTCGACTACGACGCCGACCGGTACGGCGTCGAGCTCGAGCGGCTCGTGGTGGGGACCGACTTCGACCCCGAGATCGGCTTCCTCCGCCGCGACGACTTCGCGCGCAGCTTCGGGGCGTTGCGGTTCAGTCCGCGCCCCCGGTCGATCGCGGCGGTCCGCCGGCTCGTCTGGGAGGCGCGCTTCGACTCCGTCAGCAGCCGGGCCGGCCGGCTCGACACCGAGCTGATCGAGGGCCGGTTCGCCGCGGAGCTGGAAAACAGCGACCGGATCACGGCGGACTACGTCCGCAGCAACGAGTACGTCGACCGGGCGTACGGCGCGGCCGGGGTGGAGATCGGGGTCGGCCGCTACCGGTTCCAGGACGTCGCGGTGGCGTACGAGATGGGCCGGCAGCGCCGGTTTTCCGGCGCCGTCACGGCGCAGCACGGCGGCTTCTTCGGCGGGACGAAGACGACGGTGGAGTTCGGCGCCGGGGCCGGGTTCGCGCGCGGCCGGCTGGAGGTCACGCCGCGCGTCTCGATCGAGCCGAGCATCTCGCTCAACCGGATCGCGCTGCCGGCCGCGCGCGTCGTCACGACGCTCGTCACTGCCCGGACCACGTTCACCCCGACGCCGTTCCTGTTCGTCAGCGCGCTCGTCCAGTACAACTCGGCCGCCGGCGACACGAGCGCCAACGTCCGGCTCCGGTGGGAGTACCGGCCCGGCAGCGAGCTGTTCGTCGTCTACAACGAGCAGCGCGACACGCTCGCCCGGCGCTTCCCCCGGACCGAGAGCCGCGCCCTGATCGTCAAGGTGAACCGCCTGTTCCGGTTCTGACGGCGAATTGCCCGCGAACCGCCGGGCCGATCGGGTAGAATGCGGGTCAGGCGCGGCGTCGGCTCGGCGGTTCGCGGTGAAACGTCCGTCATGAGAAGAATCGGGGCGATCGTCCTCGCGGCGCTGGCGTCGGCGCCGTCCGCCGAGGCGGGGCGCGCGGCGCCGGAGCCGTCCGCCGCCGATGCGACGCAGGCGCTGCTCGACCGCTACTGCGCCGCCTGCCACAACGCCCGGCTCCGGACCGCCGGGCTGTCGCTCGACGACGCCTCCCTCTCCGACGTCTCGGCCGATCCCGACGTCTGGGAGGCAGTGGTCCGGAAGCTGCGGGGCGGCCTGATGCCGCCGGTCGGCCGGCCGCGTCCCGAAGAGGCGGCGTACGACCGGGCCGCGTCGTGGATCGAGGCGCAGCTCGACGCCGCCTGGGCGGCCCGCCCCGATCCCGGCCGCACCGAGACGTTCCACCGGCTCAACCGGGCCGAGTACGGCAACGCCGTGCGCGACCTGCTCGCGCTCGACATCGCGGTCGACGACTTCCTGCCCGCCGACGACGCGAGCTACGGCTTCGACAACATCGCGGGAACGCTCCGGATGTCGCAGTCGCTCATGGAGCGCTATCTCGCGGCGGCGCGCGCGATCGCCCGGATGGCGGTCGGCGGCCCGCCTCCGGCGATCGACGCGGCGATCTACCGGATCCCGGAGGACATGCAGCAGCAGCACCGGGTGGAGGGGCTGCCGTTCGGCACGCGCGGCGGCCTGCTCGCGGCCCACTTCTTCCCGCGGAGCGGCGAGTACGAGATCCGGGTGGAGGTGGGGAACGACCAGGGGCTCGCCGTCCCGCACCGGATGGAGGTGACGATAGACGGCCGGCCGATAGAGACGTTCGAAGTGGGGCGCCCGCCGATCGAGTCGCGCGAGCAGTCGACGACGAACACGGCCGCCATCCGGTACGAGACCGACGGAATCTACGCGGTCCGGACGGCGGTGGAGGGCGGGCCTCACGACGTGGCGGTCACCTTCCACAAGCAGCCGACCGCGCTGGTCGAACGGGTTCGGGAGGTGTTCGAGAACCCGACCATCTCGAACAACGTCGGGGTGGGCGGCCGGATGCCGACGGTGACCAGCATGACCGTCGCCGGGCCGCATGCCGAAGCGGGCGCCGGCGACACGCCGAGCCGCCGCCGGATCTTCGTCTGCCGCCCGGCCGCTCCGGCCGACGAGGTGCCGTGCGCGCGGACGATCCTCTCGGCGCTCGCGCGGCGGGCGTACCGCGGCCATGCGGATGACGCGGCGGTCGGCGTGCTGCTCGACTTCCACCGGTCCGCCCGGTCCGCCGGCGGCAGCTTCGAGGACGGGATAGAGCTGGCGATCCGGCGCCTGCTCGTCAGTCCGGAGTTCCTCTTCCGGATCGAGGCCGATCCGCGGCCGGCGCCGGCCGGCAATCCCGCCGTCTACCGGATCGCGGACCTCGATCTCGCCTCGCGCCTGTCGTTCTTCCTCTGGAGCAGCATCCCGGACGACGCGCTGCTCGACGCCGCGGCCGCGGGCCGGCTGAGCGATCCGGCCGAGCGGGCCCGCCAGGTGCGGCGGATGCTGGCCGACGAGCGCGCTTCGGCGCTCATCCGGAACTTCGCGGGGCAGTGGCTCCAGTTGCGCAACCTCGAAACCGTGGTTCGTCCGGGCGACCCGTACTCGCGGGCGTTCGACGAGTCGCTCCGGCGCGGCTTCCTCCGGGAGACGAACCTGTTCCTCGAAAGCATCCTGCGGGAGAACCGCAGCCTGATCGACGTCCTGACCGCCGACTACACCTTCCTCAACGAGCGGGTGGCGCGGCACTACGGAATGCAGGGGGTGCAGGGGAGCCACTTCCGGCGGGTGACGCTGCCGCCCGACAGCCCGCGCCGCGGCCTGCTCGGCCACGGGAGCGTGCTGACGCTCACCTCCCACGCCATCCGGACCTCGCCGGTCAACCGGGGCAAGTGGATCCTGGACAACGTCCTCGGCGCGCCGCCCCCCGACCCGCCGCCCAACGTCCCGGCCCTCGACGACCGGAAGACGCAGGCGAAGGTGGCGACGTTGCGCGAGCGGATGTCGCAGCATCGGGCGAACCCGGCCTGCGCGAGCTGCCACAACGTGATCGACCCGGCCGGCTTCGCCCTCGAGAACTTCGATGCGGTCGGCCGCTGGCGGATCGTCGACGAGTCGTTCAACACGATCGACGCCTCGGGCGCGCTGCCCGACGGTACGCGCTTCGACGGCGTCGCCGAGTTCCGGGAGGCGCTGGTCCGCCGTCCCGAGCGGTTCGTCGCCACCGTGACCGGCAAGCTGCTCACCTACGCGCTCGGGCGGGGGGTGGAGCATTACGACATGCCGGCGGTGCGGCGGATCGTGGCGGACGCGGCCGAAGGCGGCTACCGGCTCCAGGAGATCGTGGCCGGCGTCGTCGAGAGCTATCCGTTCCTTCACCGGCGCGCGGCGGCCGAACCCGACACCAGGAGAGCCCAACAGTGATCATCACCAAGCAGTATCTGCCGCGGCGGACGGTGCTCCGCGGGCTCGGCGCCGCCGTCGCGCTGCCCTTCCTCGACGCGATGGCCCCGGCGCTGACGGCGGCGGCGAAGACGGCGGCCGCGCCCGTGCCCCGGATGGGGTTCTTCTACGTGCCGAACGGGATGTTCCTTCCCAGCTTCCACCCGCCCGGCGACGGGGGGCGGAGCTTCGAGCTGACGCCGACGCTGAAGCCGCTCGAGCCGTTCCGCGACGCGATCGTCGTGGTGAGCGGGCTGAGCAACAGCGGCGTGGTGAGCACGAACGAGGGGGGCGGCGTCCATACGCGGGCGCACGGCGGCTGGCTGAGCGGCATCCTGCCGAAGCGGACCGAGGGCGCCGACCTGCGCGCCGGCAAGACGATAGACCAGTACGCCGCCGACGCCCTGGGAGCCGACACCTCGCTCCGGTCGCTGGAGCTGACCATCGACTCGAACTACCAGGTGGGGAACTGCGAGAACGGCTACAGTTGCGCCTACATCAACTCCAGCTCGTGGCGCACCGCGACGACGCCGTTGCCGCACGAGCGCGACCCGCGCGTGGTCTTCCGGCGCCTGTTCGGCGACGGAGGGAGCGTGGACGCGCGGCTGGCGCAACTGCGGACCGACCGGAGCATCCTCGACTCGGTGGCCGACAGCCTCGGCCGGATCGAGCGGCGGCTGGGCGTCCGGGACCGCACCACCGTCGACGAGTACCTCGACTCGGTGCGGGAGATCGAGCGGCGGATCCAGCGGGCGGAGCAGCAGAACGCTTCGACGCCGCTGCCGGCGCTCGACCAGCCCTCCGGCGTCCCGGACGACTACGAGGAGCACGTCGCGCTGCTGCACGACCTGCTGGTGCTCGGCTACCGCGCCGACGTGACGCGGGTGAGCTGCATGCAGATGGCGCGGGAGCTGAGCGGGCGCACCTATCCGGCGATAGGCGTTCCCGAGGGGCACCACACCGTCTCGCATCATCAGCTGGACCAGCACAACATCACGCAGTACACGAAGATCAACACGTACCACATGACGCTGTTCGCCCGGCTGCTCGACCGGATGCGGAGCACGCCGGACGGCGACGGGACGCTGCTCGACCACAGCATCCTCCTCTGGGGCGCCGGCATGGGGGACGGCGACCACCACACGCCGTACGACCTGCCGATCACGCTGGCCGGCGGCGGGTGCGGCGCGCTGGAGGGCGGACGGCACGTCCGGTTCCCGCTCCACACGCCGTTCATGAACCTGGGCGTGAGCCTGCTCCGGAAGGTCGGGAGCGACGTGACGCAGATCTCCGACAGCACGGGACCGCTGGCGGGGTTGTAGGGGCGCGAGGGCGAATGTCTCCGGAACTGATCGCCATCCTCACCATCGGCGTCACGCTCGCCGGCGGGCAGCTCGCCGCCGTGCTGTGGCTCGTCGCCCGCATGGACGAGCGCTTCGGCCGCATGGACGAGCGCTTCGACCAGTTGCGGGCCGACGTCCATACGGAGATCGGCGGGCTGCGCGCGGAGATGCAGGCGGCCGTGCAGGCGTTGCGTGACGAAATGCAGGCGGACATGCAGGCATTGCGCGACGAAATCCAGGCGGGAATGCAGGCGCTGCGCACGGAGTTGAAGGCGGACATGCAGCAGGTTCGCGCGGAGATCCGCGCCGTCGAAACGCGCGTGGCGTCCGTCGAGCAGGGACAGGCGCGCCTTGAAGGGCTGGTCGACGGGCTGCGCGAAGCGATCACCGGCCGGGCGACGCCGGCTGCCTGAAGTGGGAGTGACGATGCCTGCCGGCAGGAAGTTCGCGGAACTCGGGTGCTCGACGCTGTGGCCGGGCGTTGTGGGGATGTCCGTCGCCGGCTTGATTGCCGCCGTCCCGGCCGAGGCGGCCGCCCCGGGCGGCGCGCCGTTGATCGAAGCGGTCAAGGCGGGCGACGTCGAGGCGGCGCGCGCGCTGGCCGGCGATCGGGCGGTCGACGTCAACCAGACGTCGCCGGACGGCGCGACGGCGCTGCACTGGGCGGCGCACCGCGGCGACCCGGAACTGGTCGACCTGCTCCTGGCCGCCGGCGCCGACGTTTCGGCCGCCAACCGGTACGGCGTCCGGCCGATCGCCCTCGCGGCCGAGAACGGTGACGCGGCGATCCTCGAGGCGCTGCTCGCCGCCGGCGCCGATGCGAACGCGGCGCTGCCGGGCGGGGAGACGGCGCTGATGACGGCGGTCCGCGCCGGCGACCCGACAGCCGTCCGCATCCTGCTCGCCCGCGGCGCGGACGTCGCCGCGCGCGACGCGACGCACGGGCAGACGCCGCTGATGTGGGCGGCGGCGCGCGGCCACGCGCAGGTGGTCCGCATGCTGGCCGAGGCGGGCGCCGAGGTGGACGCCCGCACTGACTCCGCGCCCGGCCCGACCCGCCGGTACGTCTTCGCCATCCCGCCCGTGACCGGTTTCACGCCGCTGATCTTCGCGGCGCGGGGCGGCCACCTCGACGCGGTCCGCGCCCTCCTCGACGCCGGCGCGGACGTCAACGCCGAGCTCTCCGACGGCCAGAGCGTCCTGGTCGTCGCGGCGGCGAACGCGAACTGGGAGGTGGCCGACCACCTGCTCGGCCGCGGCGCGGACCCGAACCTGGCCGGCGCGGGCTGGAACGCGCTGCACCAGACGGTGCGCACCCGGCGGATGAACGTCGGCTTCGGCGCGCCGGGGCCGATCCCGTCCGGCAGCGTGGACAGCATCGACGTCATCCGGAAGATGCTGGCGCGCGGCGTCGACGTCGACGCCCGGATGACGCGGAACGGGATGTGGGACGGCCAGCGCAACCGGCTCAACCGGCTGGGCGCGACCGCCTTCTTCCTCGCGGCCAAGGTGACCGACGTCGAGGCGATGCGGGTGCTGGTGGAGGCGGGCGCCGACCCGATGATTCCGAGCGCCGAGAACACCACGCCGCTGATGGTGGCGGCCGGCCTCGACATCTGGAACCCGGGCGAGGACGGCGGCTCGCTCGGCGGGCAGGAGGCGGAGGTGCTCGAGGCGGTCCGGATGTGCGTCGAGCTGGGCAACGCCGTCAACGCCGTCAACGACCTCGGCGAGACCGCGCTGCACGGCGCCGCGTTCCGCGGCGTCAACGTCGTGGTCGACTACCTTGTAGCGCAGGGGGCGCAGCTCGACGCGAAGGACCGGAACGGCTGGACGCCGTGGGCGATCGCCAACGGCTTCAGCTACTCCGACTTCTACAAGGCGCAGAAGCACACCGCCGATCTGCTGGCGCGCCACCTGGAGGAGCGGGGGTTGCCGCTCGGCGAACCCATCCCCGGGTCGGTCTGCTTCGACTGCCTGCAGACGCGGCTCGATCAGGCGCAGGCGGTGCGGGACCGCGACGAGCGGATGGAGGCCGAGTTCGCGGCCATGCTGGCGGCGGAGAGCGCTCGGTGAGGCCGATCCCGCCGGCGGCGCTCGGGCTCGGGCTCGGCCTGTGCGTCGGTCCGGCGGGGGCGGCGCCGGCGGAGCAGACGCGCGACGCGCCGATCCCGCACGCGTCGGGGCAGAGCGTCACGCCGGCGTACGAAGGGTGGTATCCGAACCCGGACGGAACGTTCAGCCTGTCGTTCGGCTACTTCAACCGGAACTACGAGGAGCGCCTCGACGTTCCGGTCGGGCCGGACAACCGGTTCGAGCCGGGGCCGGCGGACCGGGGGCAGCCGACGCACTTCCTGCCGCGGCGGCAGACCGGGGTGTTCACGGTGACCGTCCCGGCCGACTTCGGCGACGGGGCGCTCACCTGGAGCCTGACGTCGCACGGGAAGTCGTGGGCCATCCCGGGCCGCCTGCGGCCGGAGTGGCGGATCGACGCGCTGCGGGAGGTCACCAGCGGCAACACGCCGCCGGTGGTCCGCTTCGCTCCCGGCGGCAAGCCGGGTCAGGGGCCGGGAGGCGTCCGCGCGCGGCTGGAGGCGGAGGCGGGCGCACCGGTCGAGCTGGCGCTCCGGGCGGTGGACGACGGCGTCCGGACGTTCGTCCGTTCGCAGCGCCCGCCGGCGCTCGGGCTGGTCTGGAGCAAGTACCGGGGGCCGGGCGCCGTCCGGTTCGGCGCGGTCGAGCCGGCGATAGGCGCGGACGGACGGGCGGTGACCACCGCCACGTTCGACGCGCCGGGCGACTACGTGCTCCGGGTGCTGGCGTGGGACGATTCGGGGCCGCAGGGGCCGACCATGGCGGTCGGTTTCCAGTGCTGCTGGACGAACGCGTACGTCGACGTCCGCGTGCGGTAGCGCGCACGGACGGCCGGCGCGGGAGGGACGGGATGAGGGGACTCGCGCGCGTCACGGGGATCGGAGTGATCGGGCTGGCGGCGGCGGTCGGGGGGGCGGCGTCCGCCGGCGCCGCGCCGGCGGACGAGGTGACGTTCTCGAAGGACGTGGCGCCGATTCTCCAGCAGCGGTGCGAGGCGTGCCACCGCGAAGGGCAGATGGCGCCGATGTCGCTCGTGACGTACGAAGAGGTGCGGCCCTGGGCGCGGGCCATCCGGCGGAAGGTGGCGGCGCGCGAGATGCCCCCCTGGCACATCGACAGGACGGTCGGCATCCAGGCGTTCGCGAACGACATCTCGCTGACCGATGCGCAGATCGCCGCCATCGTCGCCTGGGTCGACGCCGGCGCCCCGCGCGGCGACCCGGCCGACCTGCCGCCGCCGGCCGCCTGGCCGAGCGGCGACGTCTGGCGCCTCGCCGGGCGGATGGGCGGCGACCCCGATCTGGTCGTCGTCTCGCCGCCCTGGACGCAGCCGGCCGCAGGGCAGGACCAGTGGTACCAGCCGCTCGTCGAGACCGGCCTGACCGAGGACCGGTGGGTGCGCGGCGTCGAGGTCCGGCCGTCGATTCGGGGCCGGCGGATCGTCCACCACGCCCTTGCGCGGGTCGTCCAGCAGGAGGAGCCGGACGACTTCACGCCGGCCGTCGACTTCTCGGGTCGGGGCGCGTTCCTCACCGAGTTCGCCGTCGGGAAGAACGGCGACGTGTTCCGGGAGAACACCGGGAAGCTGCTGAAGGCGGGCGCCGGGATCAGCTACGACATCCATTACCACTCGGTCGGCGAGGAGATCACCGACCGGACCGAGGTCGGTCTCTGGTTCCACCCGGCAGGGTTCACGCCGAAGTACCGCGTCTACGCGCAGGTGCTCGGGACGCGGCAGGCGATGGAGACGTTCGACCTTCCGCCGGGGGAGAAGACGGTCCACCACGCCTACGCGCCGCTGCCGCTCCCGGCGCGGATCGAGAACTACCAGCCGCACATGCACGTCCGCGGGACGGCGATGTCGATGAAGGCGATCCATCCGGACGGCCGGGTGGAGATGCTCAGTCACGTCGGGAGCTTCGATTTCAACTGGCACGTCAACTACGTCTACGCCGAGGACGCGGCGCCGGTGCTGCCGAAGGGGACGGTGATCCACCTGACGGCCTGGCACGACAACACCGCGTCGAACCCGAACAACCCGGACCCGGAGCAGTGGGTCGGCTGGGGCCAGCGGAGCTACGACGACATGTACCACGCCCACGTCAACGTCACGTACCTGACCGACGAGGACTATGAGCGGATCGTCGCGGGCCGGCGATCGACCGGCGACCAGGACCAGTAGCAGGCGGCCGACGGCGGCCGATGGAGCGAGGTTCACGATGAGACGACGCCTGCCGTTGTTCGCCGTGGCGCTGGCGGCCGCTTGCGGCGCGCCGGCGGAGCCGGAAGGGGGCGCGGGCCCCGCCGGCGAGGTGGCCGCGGCGCCGGAAGAGGAGCCGCCGGCGGACCCGGCCGCCGTCCGGCCGTTCACCATCGACGTGCCCGACGCCGTGCTGGACGACCTGCGGGACCGGCTGCGGCGGGCGCGGCTGCCGGACGAGCTGGACGACGCGGGGTGGGACTACGGCATGCCGCTCGGCTACCTGTCCGAGCTGGTCGCCTACTGGCGCGACGAGTTCGACTGGCGGGCGCAGGAGGCGGCGCTCAACGCGTTCGACCAGTACAAGACCCGGATCGGCGATCTCGACGTCCACTTCATCCACCAGCGCTCGCCCGACCCGGACGCCCTGCCGCTCCTCATCACCCACGGCTGGCCCGGCTCGGTCGCCGAGTTCCTGAAGATCATCGGGCCGTTGACCGATCCGTCGGCGCACGGCGGCCGGGCGGAGGACGCCTTCCACGTGGTGGCCCCGTCGATTCCCGGCTACGGCTTCTCGGACCGCCCGCGCAGGCGCGGGTTCGGTCCGGAGCAGGCGGCCGACGTCAACGCGCAGCTCATGGAGCGCCTCGGCTACGACCGGTACGGCTTGCAAGGGGGCGACTGGGGGGCGATCATCAGCCGGTGGCACGCGTTCAAGCATCCCGGGGCGGTGGCCGGGCTGCACCTCAACATGCTGATCGCCGGTCCGCCCCCCGGCGCGGACGACCCGACGGCGGGCGTGCCGGAGGCGGAGCTGGCGCGGATGGAGGAGCGGCGGAGGTTCTTCCAGGGACCCGAGACCGGCTACAGCCAGATCCAGGGGACGAAGCCGCAGACGCTCGGCTACGGCCTGAACGACTCGCCGGTGGGACAGGCGGCCTGGATCGTCGAGAAGTTCCGCACCTGGTGCGACTGCGACGGCCATCCGGAGACGATCTTCACGAAGGACGAGCTGCTCACCAACGTCACGATCTACTGGGTGACGCAGACGGCGACCTCGTCGGCCCGGATGTACTACGAGAGCGGCCTCGCCCGCGCCGGCGCGGGCGGGGGACAGCCGGGCCGGGTGGAGGCGCCGACCGCCGGCGCCGTCTTTCCGCACGAGCTGATGTACTCGCCCCGCCGGTGGGCGGAGGCGGCCTACAACCTGACGCGCTGGACGGAGATGCCGCGCGGCGGCCATTTCGCAGCGCTGGAGCAGCCCGAGCTGTTCGTCGACGACGTCCGGGCGTTCTTCGCCGACCTGCGCTGACGGCCGTGTCCGGTCAGGAGCGCCGGTCCGCGCGGCGCTCTCTCCCGCTCCATCCGGCGCCGGCGCTCGTCCTGCTGCTGGCGCTGGCGGCGGCGTGCCTTCCGGGCGCCTCGTCAGGAACGCGGGAGGCGGAGACGATTCGACGGGCGCTGCATCCCGGCTGAACTGCGTTGCTACGCCGTGCGTTCTCTGCCCGATTACGGCATCGCCAGCATCCGCACCGGACAGTTCACGCGGCGCCGGACGAGGGAAGGCGTCCGGTACGACGACGTCTGGGCAGGCAGCTTCTCGCCCGGGTGATCACGATGGCGCGGCGGCGGCGCGGGACGCGGGCTGCTACTTCCGCCGCGCCGCCACCACGAGCTGCAGCGCCACCCACGGGAGCCAGCGGCCCAGCGGGAGCAGACGCCGCATGGCGGTCAAGTGCCGGCGCGTGTTGCCCCGGCGGTCCAGGAAGTCCTCCACGCGGCGGCGGTTCAGGAGGTTGTCCATCCAGAGCTCGAGGTGCGCGCACGACTGCGCGACGAACTCGAAGCCGGCCTCCGGCAGCAGGTCCCGGGTCAGCTCGCGGTACGACAGCTCGCTGAGGTGGTCGGGGCTGCACGGACACTCCATGCCGTTGGCCAGGGCGACCAGCCGCTCCCGGTTCGGAGTGGTGACGATCGCCATGCCGCCCGGCTTCAGCACGCGCCGCCACTCGCCGAGCGCCGCCCGCACGTCGGGCACGTGCTCGATCACCTCGCCGGCGAACAGGGCGTCGAACCGCTCGTCCCGGAACGGGAGCGCCGCCGCGTCGAAGACGGCCCACTTCTGGTGGCGGATCTCGGCGGCCCGGTCGCGCACCGAGTCGAAGTTCAGGTCGCCCGCGTACACCGTGAACGGGAACGGATCTTCGGATGGGTGCGCCGTCTCGATCTCCGTGAACAGCGACCGTCCGCACCCGACGTCCACGACGCGCCCGCCCGGGACGTAGCGCGTGAACAGCTCGCGCAGGCGGCGGAGCTTGTAGGCGTGCAGCTCGTGCCGGAACGGCGCGTCGTTCGGAGGCGTGTAGCCGTGCGTGCGGTACTGGCGTTCGTAGAACGCCCGCAGGACGTCGCGGTCGACGAACTTGAGCAGGACCGGCTCTATCCGCCGGATCTCGCCCGCCGGCGTGCGCATCACCAGCTGGAGGTCGCCCAGCGGGTCGAGGGCGCAGCCCGGGTTGCACCAGTGGTCGGTGGCCGGCAGGCGCCGCCCGCCGGCGGTCACGCGGATCGAGCCGGCGTCGATCCGCCCGAAGTCGATCTCCAGCGTCGCCCGGCCGCGGCCCGGCGGCAGTTCGAACCGCCACCAGCCGAGGTGCCCGTCCGGATGCCGGTAGTCGTTGTAGCGGTACGTGTCGACGGTGAACAGGTAGGTGTCGGGCGCGCCGACCGCGTACCGGAACGCCAGCGCCGCGCGGCGCCGGGCGACGACCGTCGTCCGACGCTCCGGCGCCGCCTTCGGGCCGGCGATCCGCGTCAGGTCGAGCACCGTGTCCGTCGCTCCGCCGTCACGAATCGAGCCAGTCCAGAATCCGTTCGACCAGCTCGCCGGCCGGCGCGCGCCCGGCGTCCAGCCGGAGGTGCGCGAAGGCGTACGCCGCCCGGCGCGCCTCGAACAGCGCTCGCAGCGTGGTCCGGTCGTTCGCCAGCGGCCGGCTCCCGTCCGGAGGAATCCGGTCGATCACCCGTTCGAACGGGACGTCGAGCCAGACCGAGGCGCCGTCCCGGTTGATGATCGCCCGATTGTCCGCCTCGACGAACGTGCCCCCGCCGGTCGCCACGACGGCGTGGCGTTCGGCGAGGAGGTCGCGCAGGACCGCGCGCTCGGTCCGCCGGAAGTACGGCTCGCCGCGCCGGGCGAAGATATCGGCGATCGACCGGCGCTCGCGCGCGGCGATCAGCTCGTCGACGTCCTCGGAGCGCCACCCCAGGCGGGCGCCGAGCGCGCGGGCCACGGTCGATTTGCCCGCGCCCATGAAGCCGACCAGGTAGAGCTTGTCCGTCCTCACCCGTCGCGCTACCGCCGAATCGACTCGAGCGCAGTGAAGAAGCCGGGGTACGAGACGTCCACGGCGTCGTGTCCCCTGATGGTCGTCGGCGCCCCGGCGCCCAGCGCCGCGACGGCGAACGCCATCGCCATGCGGTGATCGCCGGCCGCGTCGACCGCGCCGCCGGTCAGCCCGGCGGCCCGCACGCTGAAGCCGTCCGGCCGCTCGTCCACCTCCGCGCCCAGCGCGCGCAGCCCGGCGGCGAGCACGGCGATCCGATCGCTCTCCTTGGTCCGCAGCTCGGCCGCGCCGCTCACCTCCAGCGTCGCTCCGTGCGCCGCAAGCGCCGCGAGCGCGGGCAGCTCGTCGATCACGCCGGGCGCCTGATCGGCGCCGATCCGGATCGGCCGCAGCGTGCGGTGGCGCACACGGACCGTCCCGAACGGTTCGTTCGCCGCCGCGCCGGCCGCCTCGACCGTCACGTCCGCGCCCGCCGACCGGAGCAGGTCGAGGAACGCGGTGCGGGTCGGGTTGAGTCCGACGTCGACGATCTCGATCTCGGAGCCGGGGAGCGCCGCGGCGGCTGCGGCCCAGAACGCGGCGGAAGACAGGTCCCCGGGCGCGCGCACGTCCGCGGGAGCGGGACGCTGGCCGCCGGCGATCTCGACCTGCGGGCCGGCCCGGCGGACCTCGACGCCGAACGCCGGCAACGCCCGCTCGGTGTGGTCCCGGGTCGGCGCGCGCTCGGTGACGCGCGTCGCCCCGCCGGCGTGCAGTCCGGCCAGCAGCACGGCGCTCTTCACCTGCGCGCTCGCCACCGGCATGTCGTAGTCGATTCCGCGCAGCGCGGTTCCGGCTATCGCGAGCGGCGGCCGTCCGCCGGTCGTGCGGATGCGGGCGCCCATCCGGCCGAGCGGCTCGGCGATCCGCTGCATCGGGCGCCGGCGCAGCGAGGCGTCGCCGGTGAGGACGCTCTCGAACGGCTGCGCCGCCAGCACGCCGGCCAGCAGGCGCATCGTCGTGCCGGAGTTCCCGGCGTCGAGCGCCGCCGCCGGCGGCCGCAGTCCCTCCGGTCCGAGGCCGCGCACGACCGCCGTCAGGGACCCGTCAGGGTCGGGCGCACGCTGCGTGCGCGCCTCGACGCCGAGCGCCTCGAGACAGCGGAGGGTGGAGGCGCAGTCGGCGCCGGGGGCGTAGTTGCGGATGGCGGACGTTCCGTCGGCGAGCGCCGCCAGCAGCGCGTAGCGGTGGGAGATCGACTTGTCGCCCGGCGCACGCAGCCGGCCGATCACGCGGCCGGCGGGTGCGATCGTGATCGCCCGGGCGCCGTTCCGACTCACGCGCGCACTATACAACTACGCGGGTATGGTACGCTGAAGCCGGATCGCGAGCGTGCCCGACCCCTGTGACGCAATCCGTCTGGAGCTTCCGAGCCATCTCGACATGCTCGATTTCGTCCAGACGCTCTGCGACCAGATCGGCCGCGCCGCCCGGCTCGACGACGATTCGACGCATTGGGTGGGCGTGGCGGTGCGCGAGTCGGTGGTCAACGCGATCAAGCACGGCAATGCGGAGGACGAGACGAAGCGGGTGATCGTCGAGTTCCGGTTCGAGCCTCCCTGCGATCCGACCCGCCTGCTCGTGCGCGTCGTCGATCAGGGCGAGGGGTTCGACCCGGAGCAGGTCGCCGACTGCCTCGCAGCCGAGAACGTCCTCAAGCCGACCGGCAGGGGCATCTTCTTCATGCGCAGCTTCATGGACAGCCTCACCTTGCAGCCCGCGCCCGAGGGCGGGACCGAAGTCCGGATGGTCAAGAAGATCGGGTGATGGCGGTCGCCCCGGAGCTGCTCCAGACCGCTGTCGAGATCGTCGTGCGGGCCGGCGGGATCCAGTCGGCCCGGGCCGGCCGCGACGTCCGGATCGGCAAGAAGGGACCGATCGATCTCGTGACCCAGGTGGACGTCGAGATCGAGCGGATCTGCCGCGACATGATCGCGCAGCGGTTCCCCGGCCATGCGGTGCTCGCCGAGGAGCTGGACGGCGGCGGCGCGGACGCCGGGAAGCCGGCGAAGCACCGGTGGATCTTCGATCCTATCGACGGCACCGTGAACTACGCGCACGGGCTGCCGTTCTACTGCGCCTCGCTCGCGCTGGAGGTGGAGGGCCGCATCGAGGTCGGGGCGGTCTACGACCCGTCCCGGGAGGAGCTGTTCGTGGGGGAGCGGGGCGAAGGGGCGCGGCTCAACGGCGCGCCGCTGTCGGTGTCGACGGCCGGCGGCCTGATCGACGCCATGCTCTGCACCGGCTTCCCGTACGACGTGCACGAGACGGTGGACGAAGTGGTGGGGCTGTTCGGCGCGTTCGTGCGCCGGGCGCGGGCCGTTCGGCGGCTCGGCTCCGCCGCCCTCGATCTGTGCTACGTGGCCGCCGGCCGGCTCGACGGCTTCTGGGAGCAGCGCCTGCGCCCGTGGGACACGGCGGCCGGGGCGCTCATCGTCGAGGAAGCGGGCGGGCGCGTAACCGACCTGTCCGGCCGCCCGTTCACGCCGTTCGCCGGCGGCGTGCTGGCGTCGAACGGCCCCCTGCACGACCCGATGCTCGACGTCGTCCGCGACTTCGCCGCCCGCGGGCGGAGCCGGCCGTCCTGACGCCCGCCCGTGTCGGCATGCAGCGGCGGCGGGCCTGCCGCGGCATGGGGCGGGTCGTCTATACTGCCTGCGGCACGCGGTCGTCAGGATTTTCCTGACGCAGACGCCATGTCCGACAAGCGCGCGAACGCTCTCCATCTTCCGGATCTGTCAATTGCCGGCTTTCGGGGAATCGAACGGCTCTCGATTGCGCGATTGGGACGCGTGACTCTCCTCGCGGGACGGAACGGCGTCGGCAAGACGACCGTTCTCGATGCGGTGCGCGTCTATGCCGCGCGAGGACGTTCTATCGTGTTGCACGAACTGCTGGAAAGGCGCGAAGAGCTTGCAGCCGGTCTGGACGAGGATCGCGACCCCGTGGTTTTTCCGGACTACGCCGCCCTGTTCCATGGCCGGGCGGCGACGCAGGCGCCATCCATCACGATAGGCCCGGACAGCGGCGTGGACGACCTCCGAATCGAAGTATCCGCGCCGGGAGAGTGGTCGCCGGAACAGAAAGACCTGTTCACCGAAATCTCGGCGGAGACCGACGTTCAGGCCCTCAGGATCGTGCACCGGGACAAGGAAAGATTGCTGCCGCCATGGTCTTTGGCCGTGAGTGATCGGCGAACCCATTGGTCACGGCATCGTTACGCCCGGATGTTGCGCCGCGGCCTGCTCGAAGAGGAAGGGGAATGGCCGGTCATCGAATGCGAATCCATTGGCCCGGGACTGATGAGCAACAGCAAGCTTGCGCAGTTCTGGGACAACGTGGCTCTGACGGACGAAGAGGATCTTTCGATAAAGGCTCTTCAGCTGACCGGCGAGAAAATAGATCGAGCCGCTGTTGTCGGTGACGACGCCCCGCGCTATCGCGGAGACGGCCGCCGCGTGGTCGTGAAATTACAGGGGCATTCCCGTCCGGTCCCTTTGAAGAGTCTCGGCGACGGCGTCACGCGCATGTTCGCCGTCGGGCTTGCCCTGGCCAACAGCCGCAATGGTTTCCTGGTCATCGACGAGGCTGAGAACGGGCTTCATTACTCCGTGCAGCGCGACTTCTGGCGCATGGTGCTGCAGGCCGCACGCCAGCACGACGTCCAGGTTCTGGCGACGACCCATAGCTGGGATTGCGTGAAGGGCTTTGCGCGCGCGGCGGCGGACGTCGCCGACGTCGAAGGCGTTCTCGTTCGACTCGAACAGGATGGGGAGGACGTGCGGGCGGTCGAGTATGCGGAGGAGGATCTCGAAACGGCTGCCGATCAGGACATCGAAGTAAGGTAGCCGCATGGCCGGAGAATTGCCGCCGCGTCGCGTCCTGTTGGTGGAGGGCGTCAGCGACTGGCTCCGGTCGGTGTTTCGTTGATGCGAGGCCGGTCCGCCGGGACCGGGCCGCTCCGCTATAATGCGGCTGCGCAATGTCCCGCATCGTCAACTGGGTCCAGACCTTCGCGTTGTCGATCGGCGGGCCGGGGCTGTTCGTCGTCGCGTTTCTCGACTCCTCCTTCCTGTCGCTTCCGGAGATCAACGACCTGCTGGTGGTCCTGCTGGTCATCCAGAACAAGGAGCGGATGGCGTACTACGCGCTGATGGCGACGCTCGGATCGATCTCGGGGTGCCTGGTGCTGTACTACCTGGGCCGGAAGGGGGGCGACGCGCTCCTCCGGCGGCGGTTCGGCGGTCCGCGGCTGGAGCGCGCAATGGCGTTCCACCAGAAGTACGGGGTGCTGGCGGTCGCCATCCCGGCCGTCCTGCCGCCGCCGTCCCCGTTCAAGATCTTCGTGCTGATGGCCGGCGTGGCCGGCCTGCCGGTCCTGCAGTTCGCATCGGTGATCGCGGCGGCGCGCGGCCTCCGGTACTTCGGCGAGGGGTGGCTGGCGGTGCGGTACGGCGATCAGGCGATCGCCTTGATCGAGGAGCACGGCCGGGCCGTGTCCATCGCCGTCGCGGTCGCCGTCGTCGCCGCGGCGGCGGCGTACCTCGTCCGGAGCGGCCGGCGGCGGCCGGCGGCCGGGACGGAGCCGGCCGGGAAGGCATGACGCCGGCGGAAGTCTCGGTCGTCGTCCCGCTGCACAACGAGGCGCCGAACGTCCAGGCCCTGCACCGGGAGCTGACCGCCGCGCTGGGCGAGCACGGGCGCCCGTACGAGCTGATCCTGGTCGACGACGGCAGCGCCGACGGCACGTTCGACGAGTTGACCGCCGTCCACGCCCGCGATCCGCACGTCCGCCTCGTCCGCCTCCGGCGCAACTTCGGCCAGACGGCGGCGTTCGCCGCCGGTTTCCACCACGCCCGCGGCCGGATCATCGTGACCCTGGACGGGGATCTGCAGAACGATCCGCGCGACATCCCCGCGCTGATCGCCCGGCTCGGCGAAGGGAACGACATCGTCTGCGGCTGGCGGCGCGACCGGAAGGACCCGTGGCTGACGCGCCGCGTCCCGTCGCGGCTCGCCAACTGGCTGATCTCGGCGACCACCGGCGTCAAGCTGCACGACTATGGCTGCTCCCTCAAGGCGTTTCGCGCCGAGGTGGTCAAGCCGCTCCGGCTGTACGGCGAGATGCACCGGTTCATCCCCGCCATCGCCAGCGAGCAGGGGGTGCGGATCGCCGAGGTGGTGGTCAATCATCGGCCGCGGCGGTTCGGGGCGTCGAAGTACGGCCTGTCGCGCATCGTCCGGGTGGTCTTCGACCTCGTGACGGTCAAGTTCCTCCTCAGCTACTCGACCCGGCCGCTCCAGATGTTCGGGCCGATGGGGCTGCTGCTGGGGACGGCCGGTCTGGCCATCACCGGCTACCTGGGGTACGTCCGGCTGTTCGGCGGGCAGGCGATCGGCGACCGGCCGATCCTGCTGCTCGGCATGCTGCTGATGTTCCTGGGGGTCCAGCTCGTCACGCTCGGGCTGCTGGCGGAGCTGCAGGCCCGCACCTACCACGAGTCGCAGGGGAAGCCGATCTACGTCGTGCGCGAGGCGCTCGACGGCGGCGGGGCCGCGGCCCGGCCGCCGCTGTCGGGCGGGCGGGACCGGTGAGCAGCCGGGATCACGACGCCCGCGCGGCGACCGCCCGCAGGACGCCCTCGACGACCGTCCGCTGATCGCGCTCGGACAGTTCGGGATATATCGGCAGCGACAGCACCTCGCGCGCGGCGCGCTCGGCGTGCGGGAACGCGCCGGGGCCGTACCCGAGGTCGGCGTATCCCGCCTGCAGGTGCACGGGAGCCGGGTAGTGGACGCCGGTCTCGACCCCCGCCGTCCGGAGCGTTTCGCGGACGGCGTCCCGCACCGGCGACCGTACGGCGTACACGTGGCGCGCGTGGTCCGCGTACGGCATGACCGGCGGCGTCCCGACGGCCGCTTCCAGTGCGGCGTCGTACCACTCGGCGACCGCCTGCCTCGCCCGGACCCACCCGTCGAGCCGCGCGAGCTTGACGCGGAGGACGGCCGCCTGCACCGCCTCCAGGCGGTAGTTCCCGCCGCGCACCGCGCGTCCGCGGACGGTGACCGTTCCCCAGTCCCGGATCGCCCGGGCGATCCGGGCGCGGCCGGCGTCGTTCGTCAGGACGATCCCGGCTTCGCCGGCGGCGCTCAGGTTCTTGCTCGGGTAGAAGCTGAAGCAGCCGGCGTCGCCGATCCCGCCGACGCGGCGCCCCTTGTACCGCGCGCCGTGGGCCTGCGCCGCATCCTCGACGACGACCAGCCCGCGGCGGCGCGCCACGTCGAGGATCGGGTCGAGGTCGGCCGGCTGCCCGTACAGGTGGACCGGGACGATCGCCCGCGTCCGCTGCGTCACCGCCTGCTCGACCGCCGCCGGGTCGATCGTGAGCGGCCCCGCCGACACGTCGGCCAGCCGCGGGCGCGCGCCGGTCCACCGGATGGCCGCGACGGTCGCCACGAACGTGAACGGCGTGGTGATCACCTCGTCGCCGGGACCGATCCCGCAGGCGGTCAGGGCGACGAACAACGCGCTGGCGCCGGAGTTGACGCCGACCGCGTGCCGCGCGCCGCAGCAGCGGGCGAACTCCTCCTCGAACGCCTCCACCTCCGGCCCGAGCGCGTACCGGCCGCTCCGCAGGACGCGGACGACGGCGGCCTCCACCTCCTCGCGTATCGATGCGTGCTGCGCCTGCAGGTCGATCAGGGGAATCACGGCGTGCGCTCCGGCGGCCCGCCCGGATTCTATAGCAGCCCGCGGCGGACGCCCCGCGCGGCGGGAGCGCCTTGCCGGCGCCTACCGCCCGGCGCCGGGGGCGATGGGGACCAGCGCCCATCCGTCGCCTTCGGTGAACTCCCGTGCGGCGAAGCACCAGACCACCATCCGCTTCCGGTCCCAGTAGGCGTCGTCGCGCTGCGCGCGGCGGAGCAGGTTGACGCGCGCCGCCGTCGCGCCCGAGCCGCGGACGGCCGCCAGGTCGACCGGGACGCCGAGCTCGAACGCGAGCTGGTCGGGCAGCCCGGCGCCGGTCGCGTGCAGGTCGCCGCCGGCGTGGAACACGAGGTTGTGGCTGTCGCCGAGCAGGACGATCGGGCTCTCCGGGTCGGGCGCCACCGGCCCGCCGCCGCCGGCCGCTGCGATCCCCCGGAGCCGCACCTCCTCGCGCGGCGCCTCCGGCCGGCCGGCCGCCGCGTGCAGGTCGCCGGTGATGCGCGTCGAGTACCAGCGCGGTGTGAAGCGGGTCGTCACGAGCCGCTCGTACCAGTCGCGGCCCCGGATCGCCTCCGCGATCGCCTGGCCCGCGAGCAGGCAGCCGACGCCGGACCAGTGGGTGTCGCGCCGGCAGTAGACCGCGCCCTCCGGGTGGAACCGGTCGTCGATGAACCGGTCCGTCAGGTCGAGCAGCTCGATTCCGTGTCCGCGCAGGAGGTCGTAGAACGCCTGGTGGTCGGGGTCGAGACGCGGCGTGGGTATCGGCGCCTCGACCGCATCGGTCACCTTCTCGGGATAGACCACGCTCTTGGGCGGGACCGGGACGATCAGCAGCTCCACGCCGACGGCGTCGAGCTGGCGCTGGAAGTCGAGTATCGCCGGGAGCGGATCGGCGTTCGCCGGGTCGCGGGCGTTGGACGCGCCGGCGGCGTCGGCGCCCCAGAACGGCCCGGCCGAGAGATGGCGCAGCTCCGGCCCGAAGAACAGCCAGTCGTCGAGCCCCTCGACGACGAACGAGCCGCGCTCGGCCGCCGCGGCGGCCTGACGCGCGAGCTCCGTGCGAAACTCCTCCAGCAACCCCTCCGGGATCGCCGGCCCGCACGCGAGGAGCGTTCCGGCCGCGGCGCCGGCGAGCGCCGTCCGCATCCGCCTCCCGGCCGTCATCGAATCGGCTCCCCCCACCACGGCTCCGCGAGCCGGGCCGACGGGTCGTCGACCTCGCCCCGGTTGATCCCGTCGAGCTCGCCGGCCACGTCGCTCCACGGCCGGACCCGGAGCCGGACCGCGTCGCCGACCCGGTAGCGGGCGGCGTCGGTCCATGCGTTGTCCCGCATGCTCCGGAGATAGACGAGCGCCTCTCCGCCGTCCACCGCGGCGCCGCCCGCCTCGACCGTGACGCCGGCGACGTGCACGCCCACGACGTGGTCCCGGTACGGCACGGACCCGGGACGGGGGACGGGACCGACGGCCCGAACCGCGCCCCGGATCTCCAGCCGCGCGCCGGGAGTCGGACGCAGGAACCCCGCCGGGCGCGGGCGGGGAGCTTGGCCCAAATCGACCGGCCGCCAGTCGCCCTGGCCGAGCTCGCGGGCGGCGAACTGGAGGACGACCACCCGCTTCCCGGCCAGGCGGTCGTCGCCTCGGGCTATCGCCGCGGCCAGCAGTGCGCGGGAGGCGTGCGCGCCGTCGTCGTTCTGCGCCAGCCGGTCGATCGGCCGCCGCAGCGCCGCGCTCAGATGCTCGGCCAGACCGGCCGCCGATCCCCAGCCCATCGCGTCGAGCGAGAAGACGTTGGTGAAGCTGTCGCCGAGCAGGAGGACGTCGGCGGCCCGGTCCGGCCGCCACGGCCGCCCGTCTTCGGACGCGACCTGACGGACGGTGACCGTCTCCGGCCGGTAGGACGATCCGCCCGCCGGCGGACCGAGCAGCCGCGCGGTGTCCCCCCGGTTCGTCACCGGCCGTTCGGTGGTCCGGTACGCCGCCGCCGGCGCGTCCGGAAGCTCGACCTCCCGCGCGATGAACGCCGCCAGCCGATCCGCCGCGAACTCCATCGTCTCGGGCCGCCAGTGGGTGTCGGTCGCCAGGTACAGCGGGCGGCGGAGTGCGTCCTTCCGCGCGCGCAGCTCGTCGAGGAGGTCGAACACCGCCACGCCGCGGCTTCGCAGCCCGGCGACGAACGTCCGGTAGGAGGCGTTGCCGGCCACGCGCGCCGCGCCGCGGCCGCCGCCGGCGAGACGCTCTCCGTCCACCGCCGGCTTGACCGGCGTCGGCATGACGATCAGCGCGGCGCCGCGGCGGGCGAGCTGCCGGCGCAGGTCGAGCAGCGCCGGCCGCGGGTCCGGCCGCCGCGCCGCGGTCACCGTGTCGCCGCCGGCCGCGGCCCGCCGGAGCCGCTGCGGGTCGAGGAAACCGGGACCGGTGACGTAGGCGACGTCCGGCGCATAGAACAGCCAGCCGTCCGTTCCCTGGACGACCTGCGCCGTGCCGGCGCCGAGCGCGCTCAGGACCGCCTGGGTCGCCGGCCGCAGCGCCCGCGCCGCCAGCGCGTCGTCGGCCGTCAGGTCCTCGACGCGCCGGATCGACGCCAGCAGCCGCCGGTTGCCTTCGACCACCGCCGCAGTTGCGGACCCGCGCCGACCCGCCGCACTCGGGCCGGCCGCCGCCACCGGGCGGAACGCGCGCCGCGCTTCGGCGAACCATTCCGGCTCGACGGCGAGCTGCGCCAGCGGCGCCGCGGCGATCGCCGCGAGGAACGCGATCACGAGGCCGCGCGCCGTCGCCGGCGCAACCGTCGTGCGTCCCAGCTCGTGGCGGGCCGTCTCGATCCGCGCCAGCGGATCCGCGGAACGGGCGGGGCGGCGTTCCTGCATCAGAAGATGAAATAGATGAACGGGTTGTACGCCTGCGTCGACAGCACGGCCAGCGCAAGGCCGAGCAGGACGACCGACGCGCACGCCTTGCCGGGCGTCAGACGGCGGCTCCAATCCCACGTCTGCGGCGCGGTCCACGTCACGATCGCCGCCAGCGCGACGGCGCCGACGTGGTACGGCTGGTACAGCACGCCGCCGAGCAGCCGCGCCGTCGCCGCCGGCTCCACCAGGCCGGACATGGCGCCGAGGTAGCGGAGCGCGGCGGGCAGGTCGGCCGCGCGGAAGAAGACCCAGGTGACCAGCAGGACGGCGAACGTGGCGCCGACCCGGACCGGGTCCGGCAGCCGGCCGCGGGCCGGCCGTTCGCGCCGCCGCCGCTCGACCGCCAGCAGCGCCCCGTGCAGGCCGCCCCAGACGACGAAGTTCCAGGCCGCCCCGTGCCACAGCCCGCCGAGCAGCATCACCGCCGCCAGGTTGACGTAGGTGCGGCGCGCGCCGCGGCGGTTCCCGCCCAGCGGGACGTAGAGATAGTCGCGGAGCCACGACGAGAGCGAGATGTGCCAGCGGCGCCAGAACTCGGTGATCGACCGCGCGCGGTACGGCGAATCGAAATTCTTCGGGAAGACGAAGCCTAGCATCAGCCCGAGGCCGATCGCCATGTCGGAGTAGGCGCTGAAGTCGAAGTAGATCTGGAAGGCGTAGGCCGCCGCGCCGTACCAGGCGTCCGCCGCGGCGATCGAGCCGGCGTCGAACGCCGCGTCGGCGACCCGCCCGCACGGGTTGGCGATCAGCACCTTCTTGGCGAGGCCGACGCTGACGAAGACGACCCCGCGGGCGCACTTGCTCATCGTGTGGCGGCGCGCCGCCAGCTGGTCGGCGATCTCCGAGAACCGGATGATCGGTCCCGCGACGAGCTGGGGGAACATCGAGACGTAGCAGGCGAAGTCGACGAAGCTCCGCAGCGCGGCGGCGCGCCCGCGGTACACGTCGATCGTGTAGCTCATCGACTGGAAGGTGTAGAAGCTGATGCCGAGCGGCAGCGTCACCCGGAGCGCGGTGTCGAGGTCCGGCCGGGGGACGCCGAGCAGGGCGCCGGCGGCGGCCAGGTTCTCGATGCCGAAGTTGAAGTACTTGAAGAAGCCGAGGAGCGACAGGTTGGCGCAGACGGACAGGGTCACCGCCGCCCGCTGCGCCCGCGTGCGCGGCGCCGCCGGATCGAGCGCCGCCGGGGGGCGGCTCCAGCGGGCGGCGAGGCGCCGGCGGCCGGCCAGGCGCGCGAGCCGGACCGGTCCCCGGCCGGCGAGGGCGAGGCCGCAGCCGTAGTCGATCGTCGTGGACGCCGCGAGCAGGACGACGAACAGCGGATTGGCCCACCCGTAGAACAGGTAGCTCAGCAGCGTGAGGACCAGGTGACGCCCGCGCCGCGGGCAGGCGTAGTAGAGCAGCAGGGCGGCCGGCAGGAAGTAGAAGAGGAAGACGTGCGAGCTGAAGACCATCGGCCCTCGTCGAGGTTGCGCTCCGATCGTAGCACCGCGCCGCGGACCGGTCGTTGACCCTGTCCGGCGCGGCGGACTACGATCCGTCGTTTGCCGCGTGATGAACGGAGTCGTCCGCTGCGTCGTGGCCTCGCTGGCGGCGCTCGGCGCGCTGGCGTGCAGCGAGTCGTCCATGCCGCCGACGGCGCCGACTCCGCTGCCGTCCGACAAGATCGGGGAGCTGATCATCGCCTGTCCCGCCGACGTCATGGTGCGGTCGCGCGACGGGACGTCGGCGACTGTCGCGTATCCGCCGCCGGACGTGGCCGGGGGACAGGCGCCGGTGACGACGCGCTGCACGCCGCCGTCCGGATCGGCGCAGTCGATCGGCCGATTCGCCGGAAGCTGCGCGTCGTCCGACCGGCTGGGGCAGACCGCGCGCTGCGACTTCGCGGTCTCCGTGCTGCCGCCCGCCCGGCTGGGCGTCACGACGATCCTGGCGTTCGGCGACAGCCTGACGTTCAGCAGCGCCCCGCCGTCGCACGTCAGCCGGCTGCAGCGCCGGCTCCGGACCGCCTACCCGGCCCAGTCGCCGCCGATCTCGGTCGTCAACGGCGGCCGTAACGGAGAACACGCGGCGCTGGCCGCCCCCGGCTCCAGGAGAGGCTCGACCGGATCCGGCCGGACGCGGTGCTGATCATGGAAGGAACGAACGATCTGAAGTCGCTCCTCGGCGTCCCGACCGCCGCCGCCGCGGCGGCGCGGGCCGCCGACGCGCTGGACGGGATGGTGCGCGCAGTCCGCCGCCGCCGCGCCGCGCCGGTGCTGGCGACCATCCCGCCGATCGGGCGCGACGCCGGCGCGCCGGAAGCGTCCGCGGCCGTGGCCGATCTCAACCGGCGGATCAGGATGATCGCCTCCGGGCGCGGCGTTCCGCTGGTCGACGTCCACGCGGTCGTCAGCGGGGGCGGCTGCCCGGGAGCCGGCCCGCTGCCGTGCCTGGACGATGACGGCGTCCATCTGACGGGTCGGGCGTACGAGCTGATCGCCGACGCGTTCTTCACGGCGCTGGTCGACCGCTTCGACGCGTCGCCGCCGGTCCCGGCGGCCGCCGCCGGGCCGCCTCTCGCGGGGAGCCTGGCGCCGGGGCCGCCCGCTCCGGCCGGAGGAGGGCGATGACCCTGCGCGCCGGCGTCGCCGCGGCGGTCTGCCTGGCGCTGTCGGGCGCGGCCGGACCGGCGTCGGCGCAGACCGCCTGGTGGGAGATGTTCCGGGGACGGATCGCGCTGCACGCGGACGTCGCGGCGCGGACCGGCGCGGGCGAGCTGGCTCGGTCGATCTCCCCGCGGATCTACGGCGAAACCGCGGCGCTGGAGGCGGTCCACGACCGGGCCGGCGGCGTGGGCCTCGACGTGGGGGGGCGCGGGCGCGTCTGGCGGCGGCTCGCCGCCGGCGTGGCGTACACGCAGTCGAGCAAGGCGGGCGCCGTCCGTCTCACCGGTGCGATTCCGCACCCGCTCCGCTTCGACGCCGCCCGCGCCGTCGAGGCCCATGTCTCCGACGCGTCCCGCCGCGAGCGGGCGCTGCACCTCTTCGCCGCCTGGCGGATCCCGATCCCGCAGGTCGAGGGGCTGGACGCCGCGGTGTTCGGCGGTCCGTCGTTCTTCAACCTGACCCGGGAGACGGCGGCGGCCGTCGGCCTCGAGGAAACGGGGCCGCCGTTCGCGTCGGTCGCGGCGGACCTGTCGGTCGCCGAGCACGTGCGCAACGGCTGGGGCGGGCACGTCGGCGTCGACGTCGCCTACCTGCTGACGCCGGCCGTCGGGGTCGGGGGGATCGTGCGCTTCTCGCGCGCCGCCATCGAGGTTCCGTCGCTCGGCGGGGCGGCGTCGGCGGACGTCGGCGGCTTGCAGTTCGGCGGGGGGCTGCGCCTCCGTTTCTGATCGCCCCCGCCATCAGCTCGTGGCTGCTGAAGTGACGCCCGACGACCCCGCCGCCGACGCGCGCGCCGGACGCCGCCCCGACGCGAAGATCACCGTCATCCAGCGCGAGCTGTTCGCGCCCGGGCGCTCGAAGGCGCGCCGCTACGCCGATCTCGTCATCGGGCGGCCCGGCTTCTGGCCGCTCCTCAAGTACGAGCTGATCGTGACGCTGTGCGGCGGGTTGCCGGGCGCGCTCGGGCTGCTGCTGCGGTCGAAGCTGTATCCGCTCCTGCTCGGGCGGACGGGGCGCAACGTGACGTTCGGCGTCGGCGTCACGCTGCGGCATCCCCACAAGATCGCGATCGGCGACGACGTCGTCATCGACGACGGGTGCGCGCTCGACGCCAAGGGGACCGACAACCGGGGGATCCGGATCGGGTCGGGGGTGTTCGTCGGACGGAACACGATCCTGAGCTGCAAGAACGGCGACATCGAGATCGACGACCGGGCCAACGTCGGCTTCCACTGCGAGATCTTCTCGGCGTCGCGGGTCCGGCTCGGCAGGAACGCCCTCGTGGCGGCCTACACCTATCTGGTCGGCGGCGACCACCTGTACGACCGCACCGACGTTCCGGTGCTGGAGCAGGGGCGCACGGCGCGCGGCATCGAGGTGGACGACAACGTCTGGCTGGGCGCCCACGTGGTGGTCTCCGACGGCTCCCGCATCGGGCGGGACGCCATCGTCGGCGCCGGCGCCGTGGTGATCGGCGAGATCCCGCCGTTCCACGTCGCAGCCGGCGTCCCGGCGAAGATCCTCCGCGACCGGCGCGACGCCGGCGCGGCGAACGCGTAGCAGATTGTGGCGAGATTGCCTGTTACGCGGTGGTGACCTTCCGCGCCGTCCAGCGGTTCTCCGCGTTCACCGCGTCTCCCGCACGGGATCCGTCGAACAGTTCGAAGATGAAGTGCACGCGGTCGCGCTCGCTCCCGTTGAACGCGCCGTGCGGGGCGAGGTTGTTCACCTCCCAGGCGTAGCCGGCCTCCAGATGAAAGTCGGCGCCGCCCACGGTCAGCACCGCCCGCGGATCGGTTTCGAGCGGCACGTGGATCTTGTGGGTGAGCGCGTGCGACGCCTGCGCGAAAGCTCCGGTCCTGTCGGGCTCCTGGTCCACGTGCACGTCGATGCCGCGGCCCGCCGCGAGCCGCGCCAGCATCGCCTTGGGGTAGACGGGCCGGGCGTAGCCGTAGGACGCGGACGCCTGCGTCATGACCGACAGCAGCAGCCGCTCCCAGATCGTCCAGATCGGCGTCGAATAGTACTGCAGCGGCGTCCGGTTGCCCGGTATGAACCGGAACACGACGTGGCGCGTGTGGGCGAAACAGACGAAGTCGTTCTCCTTGGTCGCGTCCTCCCGCCGCCACACCCGCTCCGACAGCCGTCCGGCGTGCGCCCGCAGCTCGGCGACGTCCACCGCGCCGAGGCGCTGCACCAGAGCGGGCTTGCGGACCTGCGGCAGCGCCGGACCGGCGTCCGCCCCCGCCGCATCCCGTTCGTCGACTGCGCGCCCGCCGTGCATGCGCATGCCTGCCCCCTTGAACACCGAAACAGAAGCAGCGTCAATGCTAGCAGACTCCGGCCGGAGCATCCATCGACCGCGCCGGCGGGGGAGGGAGGACGTTTCCCGGACCGGCGGCAGGCAGGCCTCGTTCCGGCTGCTGGCGGGCGGCGCGCGTCCGTGATATACAGGTGGAGCAGGAGCAGCGGCGCATGGCGGTCATGTTGTCGAAAACGTACGAGGCCCTTCGCGCCGCCGGCGCGCCCGAGAACGTCGCGCGTGAAGCTGCTGAAGAGATCGCCGGTTTCGATCGAAGACTGATCCGCCTGGAGGTCATCGGGGCCTTGACGCTTGCCGGCGTTGTTTCTCTGGTCCTGAAGACTTTCCTCGGTTGATCCTTGCGCCGGGCCGAAGCAGGCCGGCGCCCGTCGGCGACCCGCCGCAACCTGCGCCTTGCCGGGTCGTTTCCGGCGTTGTACCGTCTTGCGGCATGTGCGGCATCGTCGGGATCGTCGACCGCGATCCGGCCCGGCCGATCCCGGCGGACGAGCTCGGCCGGATGGTGCGGACGCTGCGCCACCGCGGTCCGGACGAAGAGGGGCGGGTGACGCTGCCCGGCGTCGCGCTCGGCATGCGGCGGCTGTCGATCATCGACGTGGCGGGAGGGCGGCAGCCGTTCTCGACCGAGGACGGCGCCGTCCAGCTGGTCGCGAACGGCGAGATCTACAACTTCGCCGACCTCCGCCGCCGCCTCGAGGCGCGCGGCCACCGGATGCGGAGCCGGTCCGACGTCGAGGTGCTGGTCCACGCCTACGAGGAGTGGGGAGAGGAGTTCCTGCGGCGGGTGCGGGGGATGTTCGCCCTGGCGCTGTGGGACGCCCGCTCGCGCACCCTCCTCGCCGCCCGCGACCGCGCGGGAGAGAAGCCGCTGTACTACGCGCAGGCCGGCCGGTCGTTCGTCCTGGCGTCGGAGATCAAGGCGCTGCTGGTCCGGCCGGACCTGCCGCGCGACGTCGATCCGGAGGCGCTCGACCAGTTCCTCACCTACGAGTACGTCCTGGCGCCGCGCACCCTGTTCCGCGCGGTCCGGAAGCTGCCGCCGGCGCATTACCTCGTCTGGCGCGGCGGGGCGGTCACGGTGCGGCGCTACTGGGACGCCGCGGCGGTGCCGGAGCGCCCCTGGCGCGGCGACGAGGCGGCGCAGGCGCTCCGGGAGACGCTGGGCCGCGCCGTCGCCAGCCAGATGATGTCGGACGTGCCGCTCGGGGCGCTCCTGTCGGGCGGCGTCGATTCGAGCGCGGTGGTCGGACTGATGGCCGAGGCGTCGGGCCGCCGCGGCGGACCGGTCAACACGTTCAGCATGGGGTTCGCCGACGGCAGCTACGACGAGCGGCCGTACGCGCGCGCGGTGGCGCGCCGGTTCGGGACCCGTCACCGCGAGGGGACCGTCGAGCCGGATCTGGAGCAGCTGTTCCACCAGCTCGTCGTGCACCTCGACGAGCCGTTCGCCGACGTCTCGCTGTTCCCGACCTACCTGGTGTCGCGGATCGCCCGCGAGCACGTGACGGTGGCGTTGTCGGGCGACGGGGGGGACGAGCTGTTCGGCGGCTACGACGCCTACGCGGCCGCTGCGCTGGCCCGCCGGCTGGCCTGGGTCGTCCCGCACGGCGCGCTGCCGGTCCTGGCCGACCTGGCGGCGCTGCTGCCGCCGAGCGAGAAGAAGAAGGGGCTGGTCAACAAGGTGCGGCGGTTCCTGCGGGGGGCGGCCGACGCGCCGCCGTCTATCGAGCATTACCGGTGGATGACGTTCCTGGGGCCGGCGGCCAAGCGGGGCCTCTACACCGAGGCGTTGCAGCGCGCGCTGGCCGGCTCGGACGTCTATCGGCCGGTGCGCGACTGCCTGCGCGCGGCGGGGACCGACGACCTGCTCAACCGCCAGCTATACGCCGACCTGTCGCTCTATCTGGCCGACGACATCCTGGTGAAGGTCGACCGGATGAGCATGGCGGCGTCGCTGGAGACGCGGGCGCCGTTCCTCGACGTCGACGTCATGGAGCTGGCGTTCTCGATGCCGGGGTGGTTGAAGATGCGGGGAGGGGAGCGGAAGCGCGTCCTCAAGCAGGCGGTCCGCGACTTGGCGCCGGCGTCGGTGCTGGCCCGGTCGAAGGAAGGGTTCAGCATCCCGATGAAGAACTGGCTCCGGCGCGACCTGGCCCCGCTGATGCGCGAGTTGCTCGCTTCCGATCGCGTCGTCCGGCGCGGATGGCTCCGGCCCGAGGCGGTGCGGGCGCGCGTCGACGCGCACCAGGCGGGCCGGGAGAACCACGCCCACACCCTGTTCAGCCTGATGGTGCTGGAGCGGTGGGCCGAGGCGTTCGACGTTCAGTCGGAGATGGCGTAGGCCGCCTCCGCCTCCGCGATCTCCGCGTCGGTCCGCGCCGCCGTCCAGCCGAGCTCGGCCCCCATCACCTCGGCGGCGGCCCGGAGCGCGTCGCCGCCCGGATGGCCGGCCGAGCCGGCTTCGGTGCGGCGGAGCACCGCGTCGGAGAGCTTCACCGCCATCTCCCGCCGTACGGCGTGCCGGACCTCGCCGCGGGTCACCGCGCAGCTGGCGCCGAGCGGCCGGGCGTCGCCCGGGGCGCCGCGGAGCGCCTCCAGGACCTCCAGGCACCGCGAGCCGTACGCCCGCGCCAGCCGCCGGCCCGCCGCCGCGCCGGGACCTCCCGCCGCGGCCCGCTCGGCGCTGCGCAGCAGCGTCTCCACGTGGGCGACGTCGCCTCCGTCCAGCGGCGTGTCCGCGGTGCGGCAGAGCGGCGCCGGCCGGCCGAGCAGTTCGAACACCGCATCGACGGCCTGCTGCGCCGTGGCGCGCGCGGTCGTGTACCGCACCCCCAGCACGCTGATCAGGCCCGCGAGGCCGTCCGCGCGGTGGTCGGCGACGATGCTGGTCTTGCGCAGCGTGTCGCGGCGCCGGACGCCGTCGCGGGACGGGAGCAGCCCGCGGTGCGCGAGCGTCACGTCCGCCGCGCGCAGCTCCGCGCCCGGGAACGCCCGGTTCACCCGGCCGAGGAACGTCTCGACCTCCCGGCGCCGGACGCCGAGGCCGTCCGCGGCGCCGTCGAACGGCTCGTGGCCGGTTCCGACGATCGAGCGGCCCCGCCACGGCGCGATGAAGATCAGGCGGCCGTCCGCCCAGCTTCCCCAGGCATGGGTGTCGGCCAGCGGTCTGTCCGTGACGAGGTTCATCGCCTTCGACATCCGCCGGGGCAGGGCCGGCGCGGCCTCGGGCGCCAGTTTGCGCAGCAGCTCGGGCGCCCACGGGCCGGCGCAGTTCAGCACCGCCGGCGCCCGCACGTCGAACCGCGCGCCGCCGAGCCGATCGACCACCTGCACGCCGCCGACCCGGGCGCCGCGCCGCACCAGGTCGACCGCTTCCGCGTAGTTGGCGGCGTCGGCGCCGGCGCGGACCGCCGACCGGACGAACGCCAGCGTGACCCGGTCGCTGTTGTGCATCTGGCAGTCGAACCACTCGACGCCCCCCGTGACGCCGTCCGGGTCGAGCATCGGGCTGAGCGCCAGGCATTCGGCGCGGGAGAGCGGCCGGCTCGGCGGCAGGCGCAGCGACGGGTCGACGCCGACGTTGCGCCCCCGCGACAGCAGGTCGTAGGCGGCGAAGCCGGCGCGCAGCAGCCAGCGGTTGCGCGCGAGGCCCCGGCGCGCGGGGATGACGAACGGGAGGGGATGCACGAGGTGGGGGACGAGGCGCGACAGCGCCCGGCGCTCGCGGACGAACAGCCGGAGCTCGGCGAGGTCGGCCGACCGGAGCGCGCGCACGCCGCCGTGGATCGTCTTGGCGCTGTTCAGCGACGTCCCGCCGCCGAAGTCGCCGCGGTCGACGAGCGCCACCGACAGCCCGCGCTGCGCGGCGTCCCAGGCGGCCGCCGCGCCCTGGACGCCGCCGCCGACGACGACCAGGTCGAACGTGGCGTCGGCGAGCCGCCGCAGGTCGCGCGTCACGGGCCTATACTAGCCCGGCGCGGCTCCCGGCGCCGTGCGGCCGGCTGCGGGCGTGCGCACGACCCGAGATGGCTGACGAGCGGCTGATAGACGCGATCCGCGCCTACTGGAACGAGCGGATCCACGACCTGGAGATGACCCGGCATCCGCCCGGCTCGCCCGGGTTCTTCGCCGACCTCGACGAGTACCGCTTCGACAAGCTGCGCTACCTGCCCCGCCTCGTCCCGTTCGACCGGTTCCGCGGCCGGAAGCTGCTGGAGGTGGGGTGCGGCGTCGGAACCGACTTGGTGCGGTTCGCGCGGGGCGGGGCGGCGGCCGCCGGCATCGACCTCGCCGAACGCTCGATCGAATTGGCGCGGGCGAACGCGCGCCTGAACGGCGTCGGCGGCCAGGTCGACCTCCGGGTGGCCGACGGCGAGGCGATGCCGTTCGCGGACGGGACGTTCGACGCGGTGTACGCCCACGGCGTCGTGCAGTACACGGCCGACCCCGCCCGGATGATCGCCGAGTGCCGCCGGGTGCTCCGGCCCGGCGGCGAGGCGATCTTCATGGCGTACAACCGCCGGTCGTGGCTCAACGCGCTGTCGAAGGTGATGCGCGTCGGCCTGGAGCACGAGGACGCGCCGGTGCTGCGCAAGCTGTCGATCCGCGAGTACCGGCGGCTCCTGGACCGGTTCGCCGACGTGCGGATCGTCCCGGAGCGCTTCCCGGTCCGCTCGCGCCTGCACGGCGGATGGAAGGGCGCGCTGTTCAACGGCGTGTTCGTCGGGGCGTTCAACGCCGTCCCCCGCCCGCTGATCCGGCCGCTCGGCTGGCACCTGATGGCGTTCTGCCGCCGGTGAGGCGCGCGCCGGTCGAGGTTCAATCGGACGATCGGGCGGTGCGGCGCCGGCCGCTCGGAATCCGCCGCCGAGGCCGGCGCTTCACATTCCCCACACGTCGATCGCCGCGCCGGCGCGGGAGGTCAGCCGGCGGCGGAACACCTTCTCCTCCCAGCGCTTTCCGGCGTCCCGGTCGACGACCACCAGATGTCCCTCTCCCGCCGCGCACCGGTCCATGTACGCCGCCGTCTGCTCCAGCCCCTCGGTGATCGTCCGCTCCAGGCTCCCGCGCGCCACCTTGCACTCGATCACCACCTGCTGCACCGCGGGGTCCGCCGCGCCGGACCCGCCCGCGTCCGAGCCTTCCGCGGCGTCCGCGCCGCCGCGCCGCGGCCAGAGGATCAGCAGGTCGGTCCGGCCTCGTCCCAGGCCGTACTCCCGTTCGATCCGCCCGCCGCCGTTCACCACCCGCTGCAGGAACGCCTGCAGCAGCAGTTGCGGCCACGCCTCCTGATACCGGAACCGCTGCGACCAGTGCTCCGAATGCTCCCGGAAGAACGCCTGGAACGCCGTCAGCAGCTTCGCCGCATTCAGTCCGCCGCCGGCGTCGACGTACCAGGCCGCCTCCTGAGCGATCTCCTCCTGCGCCACCCACGTCAGCTCCCGCGGCGTCACCTCCGCGTAGATCGGATTGGCGATCCGCAACGGCCGGTCCCGCGCCACCAGGCCGAGATCCCGCACGTACTCCAGGTCGCCGTCGGAGAAGCCGCTCTCGGTCCGGCCGCTGAGGATCGGCTCGACGACGCGCCGTACGCGGTCCTCCCGCAGCTTGTCGGCGAGCTGGTCGAGATGGGTCTGCCGGCTCAGGACGAGGCGCTCCTGGGCGTCGAGCAGGTCGCCGCGGGTGATGGCGCGGGAGCGGTCCCGGCCGGCCTCGGCGTCGAAGCAGGCTCGGCGGCAGAGCGCGTTGACCAGCCACGGCTGGCCGCGGGTCTTCGTCCACACCGTCTCGAGCGCCTCCGGGGTGAACGCCTGCCCGGTCTCGGCGGTGTGCTGGGCGAGCAGCGCGCGCACTTCGGGCTCGGTGAAGTCCCCGAGGCGCAGCGATTCGGCCCGGACGTTGAACGCGCTGCCGCCGGCGACCACCGCGTTCTCCGCGCTCGAACGGATCCGGTAGTCGTGCACGTCGCGCACGCCGCACAGCGCCACGCTCTGCGGGAAGCCGTCGGGACGCTGGTCGTAGCCGGCCCGCAACTGCCGGAGCACGGCGATCAGGGTGTCGCCGATCAGGGCGTCGATCTCGTCGATCAGCACCACCAGCGGCTTCGGGTCGGCCTCGGCCCACCGGGCCAGCGCCTCGCCGAGGGCGCCGTCGCCGAACGTCGCGAAGATGCCGGGCCACGCCTCGTAGAGGAACCGGTCGCCGAGCCTGCGGGCGCGGGAGGCGAGCGCGCCCACGATGACCTGCATGGCGCGTCCGACATCCTCGCGCGCCGCCTGCGCCGCCTCGACGTTGACGTATACGCAGCGGAAGCCGCCTTCGGAACCGCCGTTCAGCAGGTCCCGCAGCGCGAGCAGGGCGGAGGTCTTGCCGGTCTGCCGGGGCGCGTGCAGCACGAAATAGCGCTTGTCCCGGATCAGATCGAGGACGCGGCCGAGGTCGATCCGCTCCAGCGGCGGGATGCGGTAATGGTCCGCCGCGACGACCGGACCTTCGGTGTTGAACTTGCGCACGGCCCCCCAGTCTATCGGGATCGGGCGCTCGTCGGCTCGCCCTGCAGTCTGCGTTGCCGGAACGAGTCGACCGGTGGTATGGTCATCGGGATGGGCCGATCCGACCGGATCACGATTCTCCTGTCGGTCGCCGCTCTCTGCGCGACGATCATCGGCACGTCGTGCTCGACGAACGCCCGCATCGGTGACATGAACGCCCGCATCGGTGACGTGAACGCCCGCATCGACGACATGCACGCCCGCATCGACGACGTGCACGCGAACGTCAATGCCCGCATCGACGGATTGAGCGAGGACATCCGCGAACTGCGCGCAATCGTGATCGAAGCCGTCAAGGCTGACGCCTCTTCCGCCGACTGACCCGGCCCCGTTCAGGCTCATTTGTCGTTGGAAGAGACTCTGCGTTGCCGGAACGAGTCGACCGGTGGTATGGTCATCGGGATGGGCCGATCCGACCGGATCACGATTCTCCTGTCGGTCGCCGCTCTCTGCGCGACGATCATCGGCACGTCGTGCTCGACGAACGCCCGCATCGGTGACGTGAACGCCCGCATCGACGACGTGCACGCGAACGTCAATGCCCGCATCGACGACGTGCGCGCCGAACTCATGGTGCAGATCGCGGGCGTCAATGCCCGCATCGACGGATTGAGCGAGGACATCCGCGAACTGCGCGCAATCGTGATCGACGCCGTCAAGGCTGACGCCTCTTCCGCCGACTGACCCCGGCGTGGTCTCGCCGTTACCCTGTCTTCCAGCGCTTGACATCCCGGCGGGAGCGCGTATAGGGTATGCGCCCATGACCGGCGCACGTCTCCTCGTCTCGTCTCGTCTCGTCTCGTCTCGTCTCGTCTCGTCTCGTCTCGTCTCGTCTCGTCTCGTCTCGATTTTCTAGCGCTTATCACAAATTCACGCGTCGCGCAAGCGAGCAGCTCTCGCCTGCGGACGCCACCGTTGCGCCTGCCCGCGCCGCGGCCGCTCCCGGCGGCCGTCCGCGCCATCCGTTCGTTCGTTCGAGAGCGGGCCCGGCCCTCCTGCCGGCGCGGGGAATCTGCACGTTCGCGTAAACCTGACGGAATGAAACGCTCTTGAAGTGGAGGAACGACCATGGCGATTCGAGGAACGGCCGGCAACGATGATCTCTCCGGGACTTCCGGCAACGACCACCTGTTGGGCCTGGGCGGCAACGACAAGCTGGACGGCGGGGGCGGCAACGACACGCTGGAGGGCGGCGCGGGTCCGGACGCTCTGGACGGCGGTCCCGGCCGGGACGCGGTGAGCTACCGGGGGTCGAACGTCGGCGTGAGGGTGGACCTCTCCGTGGGAACGGAAGGAACGGCGTCCAGGGGCCATGCGCAAGGCGACACGATCAAGGGGTTCGAGCGGATTCATGGCTCGAATCACGGCGACACGCTGACGGGCGGCGACTCGGGGGAGAAGGCGCACAACGAGCTGTTGGGCCGGGGCGGCGCCGACGTCCTGGACGGCCGGGCCGGCAACGACACGCTGGAAGGTGGCGCGGGGGCGGACACCCTGATAGGGGGTCTCGGCAAGGACGTGTTGAGCTACCGGTTCTCGAACACCGGCGTGACGGTCGACCTGTCCCCGAGGACGGGGCAAACGGCGCGCGGGGGCCATGCGACCGCCGGCGCGAAGAACGACGTGATCAGCGAATTCGAACACGTCATCGGTTCGGCCCACGCCGACAGTCTGACGGGTGACTCTGAGGCCAACGATCTGAAGGGGCGTGGTGGCGACGACACGCTGAAGGGCGGCGGCGGCAACGACACGCTGGAAGGGGGCGCGGGTGCGGACAATCTGGACGGTGGCGCCGGCCGCGACGCGGTGAATTACCGGTTCTCGGACGCCGGCGTGACGGTGAGCCTCAAGGACGACACGGCTTCCGGAGGCCATGCGGGGAGCGGCGATCAGAAAGACACGATCAGCAATTTCGAGCGGGTCCATGGCTCGAACCACGCCGACAGTCTGACGGGCGGCGACTCGGGGCCGGCGGCGCACAACGAGCTGTTGGGGCGTGGCGGCAACGACACGCTGAAGGGCGGCGGCGGCAACGACACGCTGGAAGGCGGCGAGGGTGCGGACAGCCTGGACGGGGGCGCCGGCAAGGACGTGCTGGAGTACCGGTCCTCGGACGCCGGCGTGAAGGTGTCCCTGTCTCCGTCGCCGCCATCGGCAAGGTGGAGCAGCACGGTGTACGGGGGGCATGCGGAAGGCGACACGATCAGCGGGATCGAGAACGTCACCGGTTCGGTGCACGGCGACGAGCTGGCGGGCGACTCGGGTCCCAACGAGTTGAAGGGCCTTGGCGGCAACGACGGTCTGCACGGCAACGCTGGTGACGACACGCTGCGCGGCGGGGAGGGCACCGACCACCTCTTTGGTGGGGCGGGCGCCGATCTGCTGGATGGAGGTCCCGGACTTGACATCGTGGGATATCGCCATTCTCCCAGCGGGGTGACGGTGGCTCTGGATGGGACTGGCTCCGGAGGTGATGCGGCGGGAGACACGCTCCAGGCAATCGAGTTCCTCTACGGCTCGGCCTACGCCGATGAGTTGACGGGCAATGAGGAGAACAACGTTCTGAAGGGGCGCGATGGCGACGACAAGCTCTGGGGCGGAGACGGACACGATGCTCTCAGGGGCCAGAACGGAGAGGACGAGCTCCATGGCCAAGACGGCAACGACTGGCTGGAAGGCGGCGCGGAGGCGGACAAGCTGGATGGGGGTCCGGGTGTGGACACAGTGACCTACTGGCTCTCGGACGCCGGCGTGAAGGTGTCCCTGTCTCCGTCGCCGCCATCGGCAAGGTGGAGCAGCACGGTGTACGGGGGGCATGCGGAAGGCGACACGATCAGCGGGATCGAGAACGTCACCGGTTCGGCGCACGGCGACGAGCTGGCGGGCGACTCGGGTCCCAACGAGTTGAAGGGCCTTGGCGGCAACGACGGTCTGCACGGCAACGCTGGTGACGACACGCTGCGCGGCGGGGAGGGCACCGACCACCTCTTTGGTGGGGCGGGCGCCGATCTGCTGGATGGAGGTCCCGGACTTGACATCGTGGGATATCGCCATTCTCCCAGCGGAGTGACGGTGGCTCTGGATGGGACTGGCTCCGGAGGTGATGCGGCGGGAGACACGCTCCAGGCAATCGAGTTCCTCTACGGCTCGGCCTACGCCGATGAGTTGACGGGCAATGAGGAGAACAACGTTCTGAAGGGGCGCGATGGCGACGACAAGCTCTGGGGCGGAGAAGGACACGATTATCTCCGGGGCCAGAACGGAGAGGACGAGCTCCATGGCCAAAACGGCAACGACACGCTGGAAGGCGGCTCGGAGTCGGACAGCCTGGACGGGGGGCCGGGCGTGGACACGGTGACCTACGAAAATTCGGACGCCGGGGTGACGGTGGATCTGTCCCCGGCGACGGACACGGCGTCCGGGGGGCATGCGGCAGGTGACACGATCGAAAAGTTCGAGAACGTCATCGGTTCGGAGCACGACGACGAGCTGACGGGCGACTCGGGTCCCAACGATCTGCAGGGCCGCGGCGGCGGCGACGAGCTGACGGGCGGCGCCGGCGACGACACGCTCAACGGCGGCGCGGGAGCGGACAAGCTGGCCGGCGGCGTCGGGAAGGACACGTTCGTGTTCTCGGCGGCGGCCGATTCGACGTCCACGGCGTGGGACACGATCGACGACTTCGTGTCGTTGGCGTTGGCGTCGTCAAGGGAGGACGACGAGGACAACGACCCGGACCAGCTCGATCTGTCCGCCCTCGCGGACAGGTTGACGTTCATCGAGGACGGCGCGTTCACGAGTGCGCCGGGACAGGTGCACTACGTGCATGGGACGGACACGTCGGATCAGAAGCACACGGACGTGGAGGTGGACGTGAGCGGGAACGGGTCGCCCGACTTCGTGGTGCGGCTGCTCGGCGGCCACTACGACCTGGCCGCCGGCGACTTCATACTGAGTTGATCGCGCCGGGCGTCCAGATCCGCGACTTCGGCTCGCCGGCCAGCGCCAGCATCAGCTCGTTCAGCCGCTTGACGAACCCGGCCGGGTCGTCGAGTTGTCCGCCTTCGGCCAGCAGCGCCTGGTCGAACAGGACGTGGCTCCAGTCCTGGACGCGCGCGTCGTCGGTCTCGTCCTTCAGGCGCGCCACGATCGGATGGTCGGGGTTGAGCTCGAGCTGGCCGGCGGCCCGGAGGACCCGCTCCAGGTTGGCGCTGATGCCGTCCTGGTCGGCCACCAGGCAGGCGGGCGACTCGGTCAGCCGGTCGGTCAGGCGGACCGCCTTCGCCTTCGAGCCGAGCGCGCGCTGCACCCGCTCGACGACCGGCTTGAACGCGTCCTCCGTCTCCCGCCGCCGCTTCGCCTCCGCCTCGCCGTCGGCGACGGCGCCGCCGAGGTCGAGGTCGCCCTTCGCCACCGACTGCAGCGGCTTGCCGTCGAACGCGTCGAGGTGCGCCAATACCCACTCGTCGATCCGGTCGTACAGGAGGAGGACCTCGATCCCCTTCTTGCGGAACACCTCAGTGAACGCCTGCCCGGTCTCGGCGGTGTGCTGGGCGAGCAGCGCGCGCACTTCGGGCTCGGTGAAGTCCCCGAGGCGCAGCGATTCGGCCCGGACGTTGAACGCGCTGCCGCCGGCGACCACCGCGTTCTCCGCGCTCGAACGGATCCGGATAGTCGTGCACGTCGCGCACGCCGCACAGCACCATTACCGCATCCCGCCGCTGGATCGACCTCGGCCGCGTCCTCGACCTGATCCGGGACAAGCGCTACTTCGTGCTGCACGGCCCCCCAGTCTATCGGGATCGGGCGCTCGTCGGCTCGCCTGCAACTGGCGTTGCCGGAACGAGGCGACCGGTGGTATGGTCATCGGGATGGGCCGATCCGACCGGATCACGGTTCTCCTGTCGGTCGCCGCTCTCTGCGTGACGATCATCGGCACGTCGTGCTCGACGAACGCCCGCATCGACGACGTGCACGCCCGCATCGACGACGTGAACGCGAACGTCAATGCCCGCATCGACGGATTGAGCGAGGACATCCGCGAACTGCGCGCAATCGTGATCGACGCCGTCAAGGCTGACGCCTCTTCCGCCGACTGACCCCGGCGTGGTCTTGCCGTCACCCTGTCTTCCAGCGCTTGACATCCCGGCGGGAGCGCGTATAGGGTATCCGCCCATGACCGGCGCGCGTCTCCTCGTTTCCTCGGTCTCGTCTCGTCTCGTCTCGTCTCGTCTCGTCTCGATTTTCTAGCGCTTATCACAAATTCACGCGTCGCGCAAGCGAAGCATTTTCGCCTGCGGACGCCGCCGTTGCGCCTGCCCGCGCCGCGGCCGCTCCCGGCGGCCGTCCGCGCCATCCGTCCGTTCGTTCGAGAGCGGGCCCGGCCCTCCTGCCGGCGCGGGGATTCTGCACGTTCGCGTAAACCTGACGGAATGCAACGCTCTTGAAGTGGAGGAACGACCATGGCGATTCTGATAGGAACGGATGACGTCAACGACGTACTTACCGGAACCCCTCTTGCCGACACGCTGTCGGGCCTGGACGGCGCCGACACGCTGTCGGGCGGGGCCGGCCGCGACGTACTGGACGGCGGGGCCGGCCGCGACACGCTGGAGGGCGGCGCGGACCCGGACGTTCTGGACGGCGGTCCCGGCCGGGACGCGGTGGATTACCGGTCCTCGACCGGCGGCGTGAGGGTGAACCTGTCCGCGGGGACTGACGGCACGGCGTCCGGGGGCCATGCGCAAGGCGACACGATCAAGGGGTTCGAGCGGATTCATGGCTCGAATCACGGCGACACGCTGACGGGCGGCGACTCGGGGGAGAAGGCGCACAACGAGCTGTTGGGCCGGGGAGGGGCCGACGTCCTGGACGGCCGGGCCGGCAACGACACGCTGGAAGGGGGCGCGGGGGCGGACACCCTGAGAGGGGGCCTCGGCAAGGACGTGCTTGAGTACCGGTCCTCGACCGCCGGCGTGACGGTGGACTTGTCCCCGGCGACGGACACGGCGTCCGGGGGTCATGCGCAGAACGACGTGATCAGCGGATTCGAGCACGTCACCGGCTCGAATCACGCCGACACGCTGACGGGCGGCTCGGAGCCCAACGAGTTGAAGGGTCTGGACGGCGACGACACCCTGGATGGCGGGGGCGGCAACGACACGCTGGAAGGGGGCGCGGGTGCGGACGATCTGGACGGGGGCGCCGGCCGTGACGCGTTGAGCTACCGGGGGTCGACCGCCGGCGTGACGGTGAGCCTCAAGGACGACACGGCGTCCGGAGGCCATGCGGAGAGCGGCGGTCAGAAAGACACGATCAGCAATTTCGAGCGGGTCCATGGTTCGAAGTACGCCGACAGTCTGACGGGCGGCGACTCGGGGCCGGCGGCGCACAACGAGCTGTTGGGCCGTGGGGGCAACGACACGCTGAAGGGCGGCGGCGGCAACGACACACTGGAAGGGGGCGCGGGGGCGGACAGTCTGGACGGGGGCGCCGGCAAGGACGTGCTGGAGTACCGGTCCTCGGACGCCGGCGTGAAGGTGGACCTCAGGAACGGCACGGCGTCCGAGGGTCATGCGGCAGGCGACACGATCAGCGGATTCGAGCACGTCACCGGCTCGAAGCACAACGACCGTCTGCAGGGCGACTCGGGGGACAACAAGCTGAAGGGTCTCAGCGGCAACGACAGTCTATGGACCGACTGGCCGCTATGGGGCGACAGAGTGGGCGGCGGCGCCGACACGCTGGAAGGCGGGGAGGGCGACGACTGGCTCTTTGACAGCGGGGACACTGCCGCCGACCGCCTGGATGGAGGTCCCGGCGACCATGACGTCGTGAACTATAGCTTTTCGCCCACCGGGGTGACGGTGGACCTGTCCACGAACCCGGTCACGGCGTCCGGGGGGGCTGCGGAGGGAGACACGATCACGGGCGTCGAGGGGATCTTCGGCTCGGCCTTCGGCGATGACGTTCTGACGGGTGACTCGGGGAACAACTGGTTCAAGGGCGCCCGAGGCGACGACACGCTCCGGGGCGGGGACGGACACGATACGCTCATAGGCGCCAGTGGAGCGGACAAAGTCTGGGGCGAAAACGGCAATGACACGCTGGACGGCAGACGGGGGTCGGACACGCTGAAGGGCGGCTCGGGCAACGACACGCTGGAAGGCGGCTCGGAGTCGGACAGCCTGGTCGGGGGGCTGGGCGTGGACACGGTGACCTACGAAAATTCGGACGCCGGCGTAAAGGTGGACCTCAGGAACGGCACGGCGTCCGAGGGTCATGCGGCAGGCGACACGATCAGCGGATTCGAGCACGTCACCGGCTCGAAGCACAGCGACCGTCTGCAGGGCGACTCGGGGGACAACAATCTGAAGGGTCTCAGCGGCAACGACAGTCTATGGGCCGACTGGCCGCTATGGGGCGACAGAGTGGGCGGCGGCGCCGACACGTTGGAAGGCGGGGAGGGCGACGACTGGCTCTATGACAGCGGGGACACTGCCGCCGACCGCCTGGATGGAGGCCCCGGCGGCCATGACGTCGTGAACTATCTCTATTCGCCCACCGCGGTGACGGTGGATCTGTCCACGAACCCAGTCACGGCGTCCGGGGGGCTGCGGAGGGAGACACGATCACGGGCGTCGAGGGGATCTTCGGCTCGGCCGACGGCGATGACGTTCTGACGGGTGACTCGGGGAACAACTGGATCAGGGGCGCCCCAGGCGACGACACACTCCGGGGCGGGGACGGACACGATACGCTCATAGGCGCCAGGGGAGCGGACAAAGTCTGGGGCGAAAACGGCAATGACACGCTGGACGGCAGACGGGGATCGGACACGCTGAAGGGCGGCCCGGGCAACGACACGCTGGAAGGCGGCTCGGAGTCGGACAGCCTGGACGGGGGGCTGGGCGTGGACACGGTGACCTACGAAAATTCGGACGCCGGGGTGACGGTGGATCTGTCCCCGGCGACGGACACGGCGTCCGGGGGGCATGCGGCAGGTGACACGATCGAAAAGTTCGAGAACGTCATCGGTTCGGAGCACGACGACGAGCTGACGGGCGACTCGGGTCCCAACGATCTGCAGGGCCGCGGCGGCGGCGACGAGCTGACGGGCGGCGCCGGCGACGACACGCTCAACGGCGGCGCGGGAGCGGACAAGCTGGCCGGCGGCGTCGGGAAGGACACGTTCGTGTTCTCGGCGGCGGCCGATTCGACGTCCACGGCGTGGGACACGATCGACGACTTCGTGTCGTTGGCGTTGGCGTCGTCAAGGGAGGACGACGAGGACAACGACCCGGACCAGCTCGATCTGTCCGCCCTCGCGGATGCCCTCGCGGATGGGTTGACGTTCATCGAGGACGAGGACGGCGCGTTCACGAGTGCGCCGGGCCAGGTGCGCTACGTGCACAGGACGTCGGGGTCGGGGTCGGAGGCGTCGGAGCGCACGGACGTGGAGGTGGACGTGAGCGGGAACGGGTCGCCCGACTTCGTGGTGCGGCTGCTCGGCGGCCACTACGACCTGGCCGCCGGCGACTTCATACTGAGTTGATTGCGCCGGGCGTCCAGATCCGCGACTTCGGCTCGCCGGCCAGCGCCAGCATCAGCTCGTTCAGCCGCTTGACGAACCCGGCCGGGTCGTCGAGCTGTCCGCCTTCGGCCAGCAGCGCCTGGTCGAACAGGACGTGGCTCCAGTCCTGGACGCGCGCGTCGTCGGTCTCGTCCTTCAGGCGCGCCACGATCGGATGGTCGGGGTTGAGCTCGAGCACGAGCGGCGCGTTCGGCACGGCCTGGCCGGCGGCCCGGAGGACCCGCTCCAGGTTGGCGCTGATGCCGTCCTGGTCGGCCACCAGGCAGGCGGGCGACTCGGTCAGCCGGTCGGTCAGGCGGACCGCCTTCGCCTTCGAGCCGAGCGCGCGCCGCACCCGCTCGACGACCGGCTTGAACGCGTCCTCCGTCTCCCGCCGCCGCTTCGCCTCCGCCTCGCCGTCGGCGACGGCGCCGCCGAGGTCGAGGTCGCCCTTCGCCACCGACTGCAGCGGCTTGCCGTCGAACGCGTCGAGGTGCGCCAACACCCACTCGTCGATCCGGTCGTACAGGAGGAGGACCTCGATCCCCTTCTTGCGGAACACCTCCAGGTGCGGGCTGCTGCGGGCGGCGGTGAAGCTGTCGGCGGCGACGTAGTAGATCTTCTCCTGCCCCTCCTGCATCCGCGCGGCGTAGTCGGCGAGCGAGACCGACTGCTCGTCGGTGTCCCGGCGGGTCGAGGCGAACCGGAGCAGCCCGGCTATCCGCTCCCGGTTCGCCGGGTCCTCGCCCGCCCCCTCCTTGAGGACGAGTCCGAACTCCCGCCAGAAGCCGGCGTACTGCTCCGGCCGCCCGCCGGCCAGATCCTCCAGCAGGCCGAGGACCCGCTTGACCGCCTCGGCGCGGATGGCGTCGACGTCGCGCGACTGCTGGAGGATCTCGCGCGAGACGTTGAGGGGGAGGTCGTTCGAGTCGATCAGGCCGCGGACGAACCGGAGGTAGCCGGGCAGCAGCTCCTTCGCGCCGTCCATGACGAAGACGCGCCGCACGTACAGCTTGACGCCGCGGCGCTGCTCGCGGTCCCACAGGTCGAACGGCGCCCGCCGCGGGACGTACAGGAGCACCGTGTACTCCTGCCGGCCCTCGACCCGGGCGTGCACGTGGGCGAGCGGCGGATCGACGTCGTGCGCCACGTGCTTGTAGAACTCGTGGTGCTGCTCCTCGGTGATCTCCGACTTCGGCCGGCTCCAGAGCGCCGACGCCCGGTTGACCTGCTCGGTCGTCTCCACCCTGCCGGTCTCCGCCTTCTTGCCGGCGGCCGCCTCCTTCTTCATCAGGATCGGGATGGTGACGTGGTCGGAGTACTTCCGCAGGATCGCCCGGAGCCGCCCGCCGGAGAGCAGCTCGTCCTCGCCCGCGCGGAGGCGCAGCGTGACCTCGGCGCCGCGCGCCGCCTTCGTGACCGCCTCGACGGCGTACTCCCCCGCGCCGTCGCTCTCCCAGCGCACCGCCTCGTCCGGCCCGAGTCCGGCCCGCCGCGTCGTCAGGGTCACCCGGTCGGCCACGATGAACGACGAATAGAAGCCGACGCCGAACTGCCCGATGAGCTGCGCGTCCCTGGCGCCGTCGCCGGTCAGTTTCCGGACGAACTCGCGGGTGCCCGACCTGGCGATGGTCCCGAGGTTGTCTATCACCTCCTGGCGCGACATCCCGACCCCGTTGTCGGCCACGGTGAGGGTGCGCGCCTCGGGGTCGACGTCGACCCGGATCGCCAGGTCGGGGTCCTCCTCCAGCAGGGCGGCGTCGGTCAGCGCCTCGAACCGCAGCTTGTCGCAGGCGTCCGACGCGTTCGAGATCAGCTCGCGCAGGAAGATCTCCCGGTTCGAGTAGAGCGAGTGGATCATCAGGTCGAGCAGTTGCCGCGCCTCGGCCTGGAATGCGTGGGTGGTCCGGGTTGACTCGTCCGACATGGCGGCGCTCCTCGACGACGACACGATCGACGGGAAAGATAGCACGCCGGCGGCGAGGGGGGGGGGGGCGGCTAGACCGCGGCGAGCTCGGCGGCCGGCTCGCGCCCGGCGCCGGCGGCGGCGACGCGCCCGGACTCCAGCAGCACGACCCGGTCCGCCCGCTCCAGCAGCGCCGTACGGTGGGCGATGACGACGATGGTGGTGCGCCCGCGCAACGACTCCAGCGCCGCGAGGATCCGCCGCTCGTTCTCCGCGTCGAGCTGGCTCGTCGCCTCGTCGAGCACGAGCAGCGCCGGTCTTCGCATCAGCGCCCGGGCCAGGGCTATCCGCTGGCGCTCGCCGCCGGAGAGCCGTCCGCCCCGGTCGCCGGCGACGGTGTCCAGCCCGTCGGGCAGGGCGGCGACGAACCGGTCGGCGGCGGCAAGGCGCAACGCCCGCCACATCTCCGCCTCCGCGGCCTCGGGCTGCGCCCACCGCAGGTTCGCCCGGATGGTGTCGTGGAACAGATAGGGGTCCTGGAGCACGCAGGCGGCCGAGCGCCGCCAGCGGCGCGAGTTCGATCCGGTCAGGAGCGCGCCGTCGACGCGCACTTCGCCGCCGGCGGGCGCGAGCAGGCCGAGCAGAACGTCCGCCAGCGTGCTCTTCCCGGCCCCGGACGGCCCGGCGATCGCCGTGATCTTCCCGGCGGGGATCTCCAGGCTGACGCCTTGCAGCGCCGGCTTCGCGGCGTCGGTCCCGTAGACGAACGAGATGTCGCGCATCGTCAGCGCGCTGCGCAGCGCCATCCGCGGCCCGCCGTCGCCGGCGGGCGTCTCCGCGGCCGCTTGCAACGTCCGTTGCATCGCCCGCGCATGGGCGTACGCGGGCAGCGCGTGCGCCAGCTGCTGCGCGTACTGCTGCAGGCGGGACACCCCCGGCAGCACGCGCGCGAAGATGAGCGTCATCAGCAACAGCTCGGGCAACGGCAGCGCGACGGCGGATACGGCGAACCAGATCAGCGCGGCGAGCGCGCACGCGGCGCCCACGTCGAGGCCCGCGCGGGCCGTCGCACTGGCCCGCATGAACGCCAGCTGGTGCTCCCGCATGGCCGCAACCGTCTCCGTGAAGCGCCGCACGTGCAGCCGCTCGACGTTGTAGCCCTTGGCGAGCTTCAGGCCGCCCAGGAAATCCGCCACGCAGCCGTAGAGCGTCCGGTTGGCGCCGGTCAGCGCCTCGCCGAAGGTGCGCGAACGTCTCGTCAGCGGGCGGGTGAGCAGCAGCAGCGCCGCCCCCGCGGCAAGCGCCGCGGCGGTCAGGGGGGGGGAAATCAGCGCCGCGACCACGACTTGCGTCAGCGCCAGCGCCGCCGTCGTCACCAGTTGCAGCATGAGGAACGCTCCCTGGCCGATGCGGTTCACGTCACCGGTCAGCACGTGCTGCACGTCGGACTGCCGGCGCCCGAGGAGAGTCTCCCACTGCGCTCCCGCGACGGCCGCGTAGAGCTTCTCACGGAGCCGGTCGGTGAATCCCAGACGCATCCGGGCCAGCAGAACGGTCCGTTGCCAGGCCGCCGCCGAGCGCACGGCGGCGAGGGTCAGGAAGACCGCGAGCACCGCCGGCAGCGTCAACTCGACGCCGGCGGCGTCCGCGGCGCGCGCCACCGCCTCCGCGACGCGGCCGCCTTCGCCGGGCTGCGCCCCGGAGCCGACCATGTTCAGGAACGGAACGACCATGAGGAGCCCGAACGTCTCGGTCACCCCGGCCGCCAGCAGCAGCAGCAGCGCCAGGACGATCCTGCGCGGCGCGTAGGCGATCAGGGCGCGCGCGAGCTCCGCTGCTTCGGCGAAGACGCCGGGAGGACGTCCCGGCCGGCCGGGGCGCGGACTTCTCACTCGCACCGGATCGTTCGCCCGGGCTGCGGTTCGGCGTCTTCGACAGGCGGCAGCGCCGCAAACGTTTCGATCTCGCCCCCTCCGATCACGCATCTCCCGCCGACGGTCAGCCAGGCGTGGAAGTCGAGCCCCGCGTCTTCCGCGCTACGCCGGGCGCCGAAGATCAGGCGGCTCGCGACCCCCCGGCGGCGCAGCATCCACTGCAGCGCCATGGCCTGCGGCAGGCAGACGGCGGAAAACGGCGCGTGGCGGGCGATTCTTCGCAGGATGCGCGCCGTCCGTCTGGAAAGTCGCCGCTTCGGCGCGTCGGGCCCCGGCGCCTCCACCAGGACCAGCCAGCGCCGCCAGCGGCGCATCCGCACGCACTTGACGAGCAGCCGCGCCAGCAGCAGCGCCGCCGCCGCTTCCAGCGCCGTCGCCTTGACCGCCGCGGGCGCGCGGACGAAGACGCGAAAGGCTTTCGCGAAGCGGAGCGGCGCGGCCCGAGGCGTCACGGATTTCCCGGCGGGCGAGTGCAAGGAAGAGCTGTCATCAGCCGAAACCGCCGGCCAGTGGACCGAATTTTAGGCGACGGGCCGTTCGCGCGCAAGTTGCGACATGATCTATACTCTCAAGCGGAATCGGGGTCGCGGGCGGAATTGGTCCTTCTCCCCCCCCCCCCCCCCGGATTGCAGGCAGTTCGACCGCGTTGAGGCAAGGAGTACGGCAATGCTCGATCAACCCGCAAAAGCGAATTCGGCGTCCACCGACCAGCCCGGGAAAGCGTGGCGGAAGCCCTCCGTGCGATCGCTGAAAGCCGTTTCAGCGACCAGCCAGGGCAACAAGACCGGTAGAATGGAAGCTGATCTTAACCCTAATACCCAAGGCATAAACTACAGGACTGGCGGTTGACGGCCCTGTCGGGAACTCCTGCCGCAAGGACGCTTCCGGATGACGGCATGGGGCTGCCTCCATGATCTCGACAAGCTCGTCGGCGCCCACCTTTTCGGCGTCGCGCCGAACAACAGCGGATCGACCTTCCTGAAGGAGGCGCTGGCCACCTGCCGGGCGACCTGGAACCTGGACTGGGAAGGACAGAACGTGTTCGGCTACGTCGGGCCGCCCCCTCGGCCCCCTGCCCTCTGGGCTTCCGAGCAGCGCTGGGTCGACCTGCTGACCGACCCGCGCAGCTACGACTGGCCGCGGACGCGCAAGGCCTGGTACTTCCAGGCCTTCGCCCGCAGTTCCGAGGCGTCGGTGTTCTACACCAAGTCCACCATCCACCTCCTGCTGGTGGACGAGCTGGCGCGGCGCTTCCGGAACGCGAAGTTCCTGTTCATGGTGCGTAACCCGTACGCGGTGTGCGAGGGGATCTGCCGGCGCTATCGGGAGCCCGAACGGTTCCCGGGCGGGCTGCGGCCCCGGGTCCCGAATCTGCGCGAGGCCGCGGCGCGGCACGTCGCCGCCTGCCTGGAGTGGCAGCGCCGCAACCTGCAGGCGCACGGAGACCGCGGCGTCTTCTTCACCTACGAGGCGATGTGCGCCGAACCGGAGCGCACTGCGCAGGCGATTCGCGCGCTGACGCCCGAACTCGACGACCTGAACCTGCGCCAACGCCTGTCCGTCAAAAATCGGTACCGCGAGATGCTCACCGACATGAACGCGCGGCAGATCGCGCGGCTGGGCGCCGAGGAGTTCGCCGCGTTCAACCGCGTGTTCCGGGAGCGCGAGGACGTCCTCGCCTGGTTCGGCTACCGCGTCCTGGAAGGGGCGGACGATCTTTGACGCACGCACGCCGCCGCTTCCCTCGTGACTACGTCGTCGACGGGCTGCGGGTGCGCTCGTCCGTTCCGTTGCGGTTCGCTGCTCCCTGCATGCGGGCGCCGGCGCCGGCGCCCGACGTAACCGTTCGGTTCGGCGCCGTGCCGGCGGCGTTGCGCGTGCCGGTGGAAGAGCGCCAACGCCTGGGCGATCGGATGGGGATGGAATGGGAAGCTGCGCCCGGCGTTCTGCTGCTCCACGTGCGCGGCGTGGCCCGTTATCTGGCCACGGAGGGCCGCGACGTCCTGGTGGAGCCGTGCGGCGGGGACGACCGCGAGATAGACGAGCACCTTGCCGATAAGGTGTGGACGGCGGTGCTGCTGCAGCGCGGCATCTTTTCCCTCCACGCCAGCGCCGTCGCATTCGAGCCGGGCGCGGTGCTGTTCCTGGGCTCCTCCGGCGCCGGCAAGTCGTCGCTGCTCGGCGCGTTGCTCAAGCGCGGCCACGCCATGCTGGCCGATGACGTCGTCGGCGTCACGCTGCGCTCTTCCTGCTGGAGGCGGACGCCTTCGCACTTTCCCGCGCCGAGCGCCGACTCCCGTGTCCTCGCGCTGCCCGCCTATCCCCGCCTGCGGTTGTGCGCGGACGCGCTGGATGCACTGGGCTGGCAGGGGGAGGCGCTCGAGCAGGCGGGGCGGTCCGGCAAGCATCCGGTGCCGGTGCGGCGTTTTCGCGCCTCGCCGCTGCCCGTGTGCGCCCTCTTCCTGCTGGACTCTCACCACCGGAACGACATTGAAATCTCGATGTTGCAGGGCGGCGAGGCGTTCGAAGCGCTCTGGCGGCGCACGTGGCGCAATCGGCTGACGAAAGGCCTGGGGGGGCGGCGGAAGCAGTTCCACGCCGTGGCCGCGATGGTGCGGCAGGCGCCGGTCGCTCGGGTGATGCGGCCGGCGCATCCGTTCCGGGTCGACGCCCTGGCCGATAGCATCGAAGCGCACGTGCGAGAGACGGTCCCCGTCGCGTGAACGGCATCTGTGGAGTCCGCGGCGCCGCGGACGGACTCGGCGCCATGCTGACCGCCCTCGCCGACTACGGGGCGGAGGCCGCGGCGTGGACGGAGCCCGCCGCGGAGGGCGCGGAGGCCGCCCGTCGCAGGGAAGAGTCTCTCGTCGCCCTCGGCTGCCGATGGTCGCCCGTTGCGGAGGAAGGCGGCCGGTCCGGCGGCGCGTTGCGCATCGACCGCGGATCCGGCCTGGCGGTCGTCGCGGACGTCCGGCTCGACGACCGGCCCGCGCTCTGCGACGCGCTCGGCGCGCCGCACGCCGAACGCGCCGGCCTCGACGACCGGGACCTGATTGCGCGGGCCTGGGCGCGCTGGGGCCGGGACTGTCCGGACCAACTGCTCGGTGACTACGCCTTCGCGGTGTGGGACCGGCGCGCCCGCACCCTGTTCTGCGCCCGGGACCACATCGGGGCGCGCCCGTTCTACTACGCCGAAACCGCGCGCGGCTTCGTCTTCGCCAGCGCCGTCGAGGCGGTGCTCGCCGCTCCCGGCGTCGACGACCGGCTCGACGAGTCCACCGTGGCCACCTGGCTGGTGCGGCGCAACGCGGTGACCGAACCCCGGACGTTCTTCGCGCAGGTGCGCAAGCTGCCGCCCGGCCATGCGCTGGAAGTGGCCGCCGGCGCGCCGCCGCGGCTGCGCCGGCACTGGCGGCCGGAGCGGGCCCCGCGGGTGCGGCGGGCCTCGGACGACGCCTATGCGGAGGAGCTGCTGGACCTTGGCGCCCGGGCGGTGCGCGACCGTCTGCGCGGTCCCGACCCCGTGGGCGCGCACCTGACCGGCGGGCTCGATTCGTCCACCGTGGTGGTGCTGGCGGCGCGCGAGCTGCGCCGTGCGGGCCGGCCGCCGCCGCTCGCCTACACCTGGCTGCCGCCGCGCGGCCGCCAGCCGGCCAGCGCCGGCGCGCCGGAGTACGACGTCATCGACGCGGTCTGCGCCGGGGAGGGGCTGCGCCTGTTCCACCATTGCGAAGTCGATCCCGAGGACCGGCTCGCCATGTGGCGGCGCGACGGCGTGTATCCGGGCCGGGTGTTCTCGCCGTGGGAGGAGTCGGTCCAGCGGCAGGCCGGGGAGCACGGCGTGCGGGTGCTGCTGACGGGATGGGGCGGGGACGAGGGCGTGTCGTTCAACGGCCGCGGGTTCTACGCGCAGCTACTGCTCGGCGGGCGCTGGCTGCGGCTGGCCGCCGAGTGCCGCGCCCGCGGGTGGGGGTTGCGGGAGGCGCTCGGGCAGACGGCGAGGTCCGTGGCGCCCTTGCGCCTGTTGGACCGGCTGCCGTTGCGTTACGGCGGACGATCTTTCGCATATTCGCATTCGTTCATCGCCCCGGCGTTCGCCCGGCGGCAGCCTCCCTGGGCTCCGCGGCGCAAGGAGGCGGTCGGCGTGAGGCGTACGCAGTTGCTCATGCTGCAGTATGGTCACCTGAGCGATCTTGCGGAAGTTCTCGCGCCGACCGGCGCGCGCTGCGGCGTCGAGTACCGTTTTCCGCTGCTGGACCGGCGGCTGCTGGAGTTCGTCCTCGGCCTGCCGCCGGAGCAGTTCCGGCGCGGAGGCGTCGGCCGCTGGCTGATGCGCCATGCGGCGCAGTCGCTCCTGCCGCCCGATTGCTGCCGGCGTCTGGCCAAGGACGACGTTCACCTGCTCCTCGACGTTCCTGAAGACGCTGAGGCCAGGACGCTCCTCGCGATTCTGGAGGCCGGGTCCGCGTCGCCGACGCGGACCCGCTACGTCGACATGTCCAGGCTGCTGGCCAGCCTGAGCCGCGGGCGGGCCGTGCCGAGACGGGAGATGAAGATGCGTGACAACGCCCTGTCCTTCCTCGGCGAGTTCTGACAACGCGGGTTCATGCAGGTCCGCCTGGCCACGGTCGCCACCGAACGCTTCGTGCCGGGAGCGCTCGTCCTGATCGGCTCTTTTCTGCGGCGCCATCCCGGGTTCGCCGGGGAGATCGTCGTCATCCACGACGGCCTGTCGGAGGAGGCGCGCACGGTGCTGGCGGCGACGTCCGACGCCGTGCGGTTCGCGCCGGTCTCTCCGGCGTTGCGCGGCCGGGCCGATCGCCTGTGCGCCGCGCTCGACCGTCTCCGGATGAATCCCGCGCAGTTCTGGATGTTCGAGGCGTTCCGGCTGACCGGCGCCGCCAAGCTGCTGTTGTGCGACAGCGACCTGCTGTTCCGCGCGCCGGTCGACGCACTGTTCGACTCGCCGGAAGCGCTGCTGGTCTGCCGCGACGCGTTCTCCTGCGCCGGCCGGCGGTTGGACGCCGAGACCTTCCTGCCCGTCGATCGCGCGCGGCCCCCCGCGGCCGGCCAGACGTTTCTGGAGAACACCTTCAACAGCGGCTTCCTGTGCATCGACGCCCGGCTGACGGGTGAGCACGAGTACGCGGACCTGCTCGCCGCCATGTCGCCGGCGCACTGGCGCCGGCTTGCGCTGCCGGCCGCCGATCAGCCGCTCCTGAACCGGTGTTTCGCCGGGCGGCAGACGCTCGTCAGCTCCACCTACAACTTCCTGGTTCCCTGCGCCGCGGCCATCCGCGCGCGCGAGGGCGTGGATCTGCGGAGCGCCAGGGTGCTGCACTTCAGCGAGTCGATCAAGCCCTGGTTTCCGGACGCCATGCTGAGCTGGGCCGGGCGCCTGGAGGCTCGGCCCGCGGCGACCGCCTTCAGGTTCTGGTACGACGCCTACCTGGATACGCTGACGAACGTGCGGGTGCGCACGGCGGCTCGGAGATGGGTGAGACGGCTCCTGGTGTAGCAGGGCCGGGCGCCGCGCGTTTTCCCGCGCCGGTGCGCCGTCGGCGTCAGCGGTCAGCCCCGCCCGCGTCCCGGTCACGCCGCGACACGTGGCCGTTCATGACCCAACGCCGGTCCCCGAAGTCGTCCGTCTCGTACTGCACCGGGGTCACCTGGTGTCCGCAGCCGCTGGGAAAGAAGACGATGCTGTTGCGAAACGGGACGATCCGCGAAAAATTGCTGTAGCTGAAGCAACCCGCATCGGCGTCCGTGTCGTAGAGCAGCAGATCCCCGCCGGAGAAGCGTGGCGGTTGGCGGTTGAAGAAATAGACGAAGCTGAATCTGCGATCGCTCCAGGCATCCGCCGTCCAATCCACGTGCGGCACGTAGAACCCACCCTCGGGATAGACGCGCATCCCCATGGTGATGGCGTATCGGCCGCTGTCGTCCATCCGCAGCCGCGCCAGGATCTTCGGCGCGAGGCTTAGAATCTTCGGGGCGATCCGGGACCAAGCCTCCGCCAGGGTCTGCGCGTCGGCCTCCAGAGTGTTCCGGACGTCGGGGTCCACGCGTCGGGCGGCGTACGTCCCCCCCACCTGCGCGGGGACGAAGCGTTCGCGCGCCGCAAGCCCCAGCGCCAGCAGGCGATCGCACTCGCCGGGCGCCAGAAAATTCGTCATCCGCACGAACGGCGCGGGCCAGATGCCGCCGGGGGCCGGTTCCGGCGCGCCGTTCCCGTTCAGCATCGCATGCAGCCAGGCGGCTTGGCGCGGCTCGGGACCGCGCCCCCGCAGGCGTCGGTACAGGCTGCGCGCCGCGGCGAAGCTCCCCTGCCGCCGATGGGTCTCGGCCAGCTTCCACAGCGCGTTCGTGTCGTGAGGATCGGCGGCGAGCGCCCGCCGAAGAGCCGCTTCGGCCTGATCCTGGAGGCCGCCCGGGCGCAGCAGCGCCCGCGTCACCTCGAACAGCGGCCGTTCGTCATCCTGCATCACGCCGTGCAACGTGGCCGTTGACGACCCAACGCCCGTCCCCGAAGTCGTCCGTCTCGCACTGGACCGGAGTCACGGAGTGCCAGCAGCGGCTGGGGAAGAAGACGATGCTGTTGCGAAGCGGGACGATCCGCGAAAAATTCTCCTGGGAGAACGCTTCCGCGTCGGCGTCCGTATCGTAGAGCAGCAGATCCCCGCCGGAGAAGCGCCGGGGCCGGCGATGAAAGAAATACACGAAGTTCAGTTTTCGCCGCCGGTGACGGCCCGACTGGTCGTCGTCGTAATGCGCCGCGAAGAATCCTCCGGTGAGATATCCGCGCACCTGCACTTCGATGCCGTATCGGCTGATGCGCTCCAAGCGCAGCCGCGCGAGGATCTCCGGCGCGAGCTTTCGAATCTTCGGGAGGAACCGGGGCATGAAGCCCGGCAAACTCCGATCGTCCCCCTGCAGGGCGATGCGGGCCAGGGGATCCCCACCTCCACGGGGACTGATGCCAGCATCACTGGGACTGAAATGTCCCCGCTTCTCGAGCGCAAGCGCCAGCGCCAGCAGGCGATCGCACTCGCCGGGCGTCAGGAAGTTCGTCGTCCACACGAACGGCGCGGGCCACATGCCGCCCGGGACCGGTTCCGGCGGACCGTTCCCGCTCAGCGTCGCATGCAGCCAGGCGGCCTTGTGCGGCTCGGGACCGCGCCCCCGGAGCCGCGCCCCCGCAGGCGCCGGTACAGGCTGCGCGCCGCGGCGAAGTTCCCCTGCCGCCGATGGGTTTCGGCCAGCTTCCACAGCGCGTCCGTGTTTGCGGGATCGGCGGCGAGCCGCCGCCGAAGGGCCGCTTCGGCCTGATCCTGGAGGCCGCCCGGGCCCAGCAGCGCCCGCATCGCCTCGGACCAGCGTTCCGTCATGCCGCGTCACCCCCGGCGTCACCCCCCGGGGGAGGCGTCGTCCCCGGGGGCCGGAGCGGGCTGCACCTGGACGATCCGCAAGGAGCCGGCCGTTTGCAGGAACTCCAGGGTGTCGCGGCGGCAGGTGTCGGGGTCGACGTCGAACTCCGCGGTCAGGGCGTCGCAAAGGTCCGCCGCCGCCCGGCCGGTTTCGAGCAGGGCCCAGATGCGGGCGCCGACCGGGTCGAGCTCGTAGTACTGCCCCTCGTCGACGTCCATCATCACGATGGTGTCGTCGAGGTCGGTGAAGACGATCGCTTCGTTGCGCGATATCCGGGAGTCGAGGGTGACGGCCACGTCAGGTCCGTCCGGCTTCGCGGTGTCGCTTTCCGTCATCGGTTCCTCCTTTCGAGAGATGAAGCGCCTGACGGCAGGGTACACAGGGGAGGCGCTTCGTGTCCAGCCGCGGGCCGGCCGCCCGGCGCCGCGCGGGGCTCCACCACGGGCTGCCCGGCGCCGCCCGCCAGGAACGCCTCGGCTTCGCGCAGGTAGCCGAGCCGCGCCATCACCGGTCCGTGCGCGTCCACCAGCGTCCGCACCTGCTCCGGCGTGAGAGCGGTTCGCCACGACCCCGCCACCCCGGCCCGGAAGAACGACGGCGCCGTCGGCTGCTTCTCGATGAATCCGGATTCCTCCTCCTGGGCCCGCAGGCGGGAGAAGGCGGCGTGGCCGACGGCCCGCGCGAGGCGCACGGACGCGCCCGATCGTCCGGGCGCTCGCGGGCGCGTCCCGTTCCGGTCGAGACCGGCGAAGCGTACGATCGCGCCGAACCCGGCCGCCGGGTCCGCCAGCAGGTCCTCGTAGCGGGCGACGTGCACGGGTAGCTGCTCCTGGTCCAGCCAGCTCGTCACGTGGCCGCTCCAGGTCCCGAGCGGCTGCGGCAACCGGGAGTGCATGCCGCCGGCCGCCACCTCCGGTTCGACGGCGGCCGGGTCGTTCATCCGCCGCACGGTGTCGTCGATCGATCCCTGCCGGTGGTGCGCGTAGGAGACCGCCACGTCGAGGGGGTTGCGCACCAGGTACACCGCTCCGCGCGTCACGGCCTTCGGGAACAGCGCCGCGCCGTCCCCGGTATGGACGCAGGCGTCGTGGACCTTGACGAAAGCCGGCGCGCTCCCGCGCCCCCCGGCCGAGGACTCCGAGGCCTCCCGGACCAGCAGCTCGTGGAACCGCGGCCGGTGGCGCAGGATTTCGTCCGGGGTCATGTCCGACGTATCCAGCCCGACGAGCTCGCCGAACGTCTCGTGATCGCCGGCCGCAGTGCAGCCGACGAGGGCGTTGATGGAGGCCGGCCCGCCGTCGTCGCGCAGGTAGTTGGTCAGCACCGCCCGCAGCCAGGTGTTGCCGGACTTCGGATAGGAGGCGAGCCAGACGATGGAGATCGGCTGGTGGGGCCGGTCCGCCCGCTCCGGACGCGTTCCCGCAAGGGGCCGCGCGTTCCCGGAAGCGGGAGCCGTGCATGCAACGCGGGACGCTCGCCGCTCTCCGGCCGGGGACGCTTCCCCGTCCTCCTCCCGCAGGCGCTCCTCGACCCGGGCCGCCAGCGCGTCGGGCTGGAACGGGTGCACGGGTCTCGCCACGCGCACGACCGGCGTGCGCCGGGCCAGCGCCGTGAGGGTGCGGAAGTGGTCCGGCTGCCGTCCGAGTCCGCGCAGGAGCTGCATGCGGTAGGTGGAACGCCACAACCATCCGAAGGCGCGGGCCGCCGGTATCGTCTCGATCGCGACGCCGTCCCTGGCGTGGAACGTCAGCACGCAGACGGCGCGGACGGCCAGCGGCGCGGCGCGGAAGCGCTCCACCGGCGCCAGATATTTCTCCAGCTCCGGCCGCGCCTTTCTCCGCGCCCGCCCCCGCCAGGCCAGCTGGTCGAGTGCGTCCGCCCACAACTGCAGACAGGGGAAGGCGGGCAGCGCCGCCGGACGGCCGTCCGCGTCCGGCGCCACCCCCGTCATGTCGTCGGCCAGCATGGCGTAGCCGCGATCGACCAGCGCCGCGAGCAGCGACGACTTGCCGCCGCCCGCAGGGCCCGCCAGCAGCACGGCGCCCGCCCCGGTCGCGACGGCGGCGGCGTGAAAGGTCACGACGCCGCGCTGCTGCAGCAGCGCGGCGAACACCGGGCCGGCGAGAAAGACGCTCACGTCCCGGTCGCCGCCGCCGCACGGTTCGACGAGGACGTCGCGGCCGTCCGTGACCAGGTACCGGGCCACGCCGGGCGCGTGCATCAGGAAGGCGCCGGGGGCCGTTTCCCACAGGCCGTGCCTGCCGGCGGGCGCCGGGAGCGCCGCCGGCGCCGCGCCGATGCGTACCGTCACGTCCGGTTCGCCGTCCGGAACGCCGGGCGCCGGGGCGTACGGCAAGGCGAAGGGCGTACGCACGTGCAGCCCGTACGCCGTGCAGTCGTACAGCGGACGGTTCATGCGGAACGATTATCTCAACTTGCCCGGCGCGCCGTCCACGCCTACCATCATCCATGCCGATCATGACGGGCGGCCTGCGAAGCGTGCTCTCCGCATCGCCGCCGCTGCGCCGCCGCACCGCGCCGATCGCCGCCGCGGCCGTCGCCGCCGCGGCCCTCCAGGCCGGCTGCACGCCTCCCGCGTTCGTCCAGTGCGCGCTGGTCGAGCTGTTCCGGGGCGATCCCGCGCCGCAGCCGCCCGGCACGCGGACGGTGACGGCGGCGGTCGAGACCGCGCCGGTCGACGACCCGTGCGACGCGGCGGACGACCCGGCGATCTGGGTCAACGCGGCGTCGCCGGCCGACAGCCTGATCGTGGCGGCGAACAAGGCGCGCGGCCTGGTGGTGTACGGGCTCGACGGCGGCGTGGTGTCGCAGCTCGACGCCGGCCGCGTCAACAACGTCGACCTGCGGGCCGGCGTCACGGTGTCGTCGGAGGAGACGATAGTCGTCGCGGGCACGAACCGGACGACGAACACGATCGACCTGTTCGCGCTCGACCCCGAGGCGGGGACCCTCGCGCCGCTGCACGCCGAGCCTATCGCCACCGACCTGGACGAGCCGTACGGGATCTGCCTGTACCGGAGCGCCGCGAGCGGCGGCCTGTACGTCTTCGCCAACGACCACGGCGGCGTGGTGGAGCAGTGGCGCCTGGACGACGCCGGCCGGGGCGGGCTGACGGGGACGCTGGTCCGGTCGTGGGCGGTCGGCGGCCAGACGGAAGGGTGCGTGGCCGACGACGCGAACGGCTGGGTGTTCATCGGCGAGGAGGCGGCCGGCGTCTGGCGCTACGCCGCGGAGCCGTCGGCGCCGACGGACCGGCGGACGGCGGTCGATGCGACTGGGCAGGGCGCAGGCGGCGGCGGACGGCTCGCGGCCGACGTCGAGGGACTGGCCCTCTGGGTCCCGCCGGGCGGCGGGCCGCGCGACGGCTTCCTGATCGCGTCGAGCCAGGGGAACCACACGTACGTGGTGTACGACCGCGCGCCGCCGCACGCCTGGCGCGGGACGTTCCGGATAGCCGCCGGCGCCGGCGGCATCGACGGCGCGGAGGACACGGACGGCGTCGACGTTGTGGCAGCGCCGCTCGGCCCGCGCTACCCGATGGGGCTGCTGGTCGTCCAGGACGGGATCAACACCGAGCCGGACGGGTCCGGGGCGCACCAGAACTTCAAGCTGGTCTCCTGGGCGGACGTCGCCGGGGCGCTCGGCCTCCTTCCGTCCGCTTCGTCCTTGCCCTGACCGCTGAAAGGCGTTATCGTGCCCGGCACGAAGTGTCACGGAGTCACGGAGGAGGAGTAAACATGCGCGAGCGTGTCTGTCTCATCGGGTCGTGCGCACTCGTCTGCGCATTGCTGGCGCCTGCCGGCGCCGACGCCCAGGCGATCGGCGGCACGGTCACCGACGCCACCGGCGGCGTGCTGCCCGGCGTCACCGTCGAGGCGCGCAGCCCGGCGCTGATCGAGCAGGTCCGGACCGCGATCACCGACGGGTCGGGCCAGTACCTGATCACCGGCCTGGAGTCGGGCGAGTACTCGGTCCAGTTCGGCCTGCCCGGCTTCTCCACCGTCGTCCGCGAGGGGATCACGCTGAACGCCGGGTTCACCGCGAACGTCGACGCCGAGATGTCGGTCGGCTCGGTCGAGGAGACGATCACCGTCACCGGCGACGCGCCGACGGTCGACGTCTCGAACGTCCAGCAGCACACCGCGATCGACCGCGACATCATCGACGCCATCCCGAGCGGCAAGTCGTTCCAGAACCTCGCCATCCTGATCCCGGGGATGGTCGGCGACGGCGTGGTCGGCTCCACGCTGGCGGTCGACGTCGGCGGCCAGGGGGGGGTGAACTACCAGCGGCTGGCGATCCACGGCGGTGAGAGCACCGACCAGATGGTCCAGATAGACGGGATGGGCGTCGAGGCGGCCACCCGCCAGGGCGACTCGTCGAACATGTTCTTCGCCGACGGCAACTACTCCGAGTATTCGATCGACTACACGGGGAACTCGGCCGAGATCGAGTCGAGCGGGGTACGGATCAACATGATCCCGCGCGACGGCGGCAACGACTGGTCCGCCCACGTCTTCGGCAGCTTCTCGACCCCCGGCCTGCAGTCGAACAACGTGAGCGACGAGCTGGTCTCGCAGGGGATCGAGAAGGACGAGGCGAACCGGCTCAGCAAGCTCTGGTTCGTCAACCCGGCCGGGGGCGGCCCGATCGTCCGCGACCGGCTCTGGTTCTGGGCCAGCCACACCTCGCAGCGGACCGACCAGTACGTGGCGAACGTCTTCTTCGACCAGAACCCGAGCGACCTGGCGTACGCGCCGACCGACCGGCAGGCGATAGACGACCAGCTTGCGCAGTCGACCACCCTGCGGCTGACCGCGCAGGCGTCGCCGCGCAACAAGCTGACGTTCTTCTACGACTACAACTACAACAAGCGGAACCGGTTCCTGATCGGCAGCACGCTGTCGAGCTCGCTCAACGTGATGCCGGAGGCGTCGGTCGACTCGACCATCAAGGTGCAGGTGTACCAGGGGACGTGGACGGCGCCTCTCACCAACCGGCTGCTGCTCGAGGCGGGCGTCTCGTTCCATCCCCAGCACCAGAACTGGCGGAACGTGGCCGAGGCCGACATCTCGCTGCCGGGCGCGCTGCTCATCCCGGGCAACATCGCCGTCCGGGGGATGTCGAGCTGGTTCAGCGGGACGATCTTCCAGGACCGGTTCGCCGACACCAACGCGGCGCGCGCGGCGCTCTCGTACGTCACCGGCAGCCACGCGTTCAAGTTCGGCATGACCTGGACCAACGTCGCGGAGAACGAGAACATCAGGAGCGTCCAGTACCAGCGGCTGATCGTCCTGGCGCCGTTCATTTCGCCGGTCGACCTGGTCGACTTCTACGCGACGCCGACGCTGACCGAGAACAACGTTCCGGCCAACCTCGGCCTGTACGCGCAGGACCAGTGGACGATCGACCGGCTGACGCTCAACCTCGGCGTCCGGTGGGACTACTTCAACGCCGGCTATCCCGACCACGACACCGGGGTGTCGCGCTACCGGCCGGTCTCGGCCACGTTCGACGGGCAGCAGGTGGTCGGGTTCAAGGACCTCCAGCCGCGCGTGGGAGTGGCGTACGACCTGTTCGGCGACGGGCGGACGGCGCTCAAGGCGTCGTTCGGCCGGTACGCCGACCGCGACTCGAACACGCGCGCCGCGAACATCAACCCGGCCGACGCCAACAACTCGCAGCAGCGCGCGTTCATCGACTTCAACGGGAACAGCGTGGCCGACTGCGACCCGCTGAACCCGGCGCCGAACGGGGAGTGCGTCTCCCCCTCCGACAACCTGGCGTTCGGCCAGCCGATCATCAACAACTTCTACGAGCGGGACTGGGCGTTCGGGTGGGGGACCCGCCCCTCGAACTACGAGGGGTCGGTCAGCGTGCAGCACGAGCTGTTCGACAACGTGTCGATCAGCGCCGGCTGGTTCTCCCGGGCGTTCTTCAACTTCGCGGTGCGGGACAACCGCGCCACCACGCCGGACGACTTCACCTCGTACGACGTGGTGGTCCCGAACGATGACCGGCTGCCGGGAGGGGGGGGGGGCACGCTGACCGGCTTCTCCGACGTCAATCCGGACAAGCTGGGGCAGTTCGACAACTGGACGTCGAACGCGATCGGCTTCGACGGGCAGTCGCGCCGCTACAACGGGTTCGACGTCTCGATAGACGCGCGGCTCGACAACCTGCTGCTCCGGGGCGGCCTCGCCAGCGGCAAGACGAGCCACGACAACTGCGACTTCCTGGCGAACACGCCGGAACGGCAGCACCTGGAGGAGAACTACTCGACGTTCGACCCGAACATGTCGCCGGCGTTCTGCGACTGGGACACCGGGTACCTGACCCAGGTGAAGCTGCTCGGTTCGTACACTTTCCCGTACGACGTCGTCTTCGCCGGCACGCTCCAGAGCATCACCGGCGCGCCGCGCAGCGCCATCGTCACCTACACGAACGCGGACCTCGTCGGCCTCGGCCGGCCGCTGTCGGGGGCCGCCAGCGTCGATCTCAACGTGCTGGAGCCGGGGACCGAGTACACCGGCCGGGTGAACCAGATCGACCTGCGGCTGTCGAAGATCTTCCGGTTCGGCGGCCAGCGCGTGCAGGTGATGTTCGACCTCTACAACCTGCTGAACGAGAACACCGTCACCGAGGAGGACCGGAACTTCGGACCGAACTACCTCCGGCCGACCGCGATCATGCCCGGCCGGCTGGCGAAGTTCGCGTTCCAGTACAACTTCTGATTGCCGCTTCGCTTTTGGGGGCGTGAATGTCCGACGCCGGTTCAAGCCTTTGTGTGAGCTGCGGCATATGCTGCGACGGAACGCTGTTCTCGCAAGCTCCCGTTCATGCAACGGAAGAACCGATCAAGGAGTTCAGGCGGATGGGGCTGCCGATTGAACAAGCGGGCGGACAGTTCTCGTGGCCGCTGCCGTGCCCTCAATTAAACAACGGCAAGTGCCAAATCTACGACTCTTCCATCCCCAAGCCCAGGACTTGTTCCGCATTCCGCTGCAGCCTGCTGCGCAACGTTGAAACTCGCAAAACCACGCTTCCGGACGCCCGGCGGATCGTGACATCCGCGCTCCGCATGCGGTCGCGTATCCGATCATCCTGGGGAAAGCACTGTCCGGACATTCCCCTCGTCCCCCCGATGATCAATGCAATCAGACTCGTCCGAGAGCGTAGTGACAGCCTGGATCAGGAGCGGCGACGACAGTTCGCCCTCACGCACGGCGAGTTTCTGGTCGCATGCGCCGCATTCGATTCCTGCGTGCGGACCCATTTCACAGACCCGTTCCCATAGCTGTAATCTTTCGACAGGTCGTCCGCTCGGCTCCCGGCCGGCTCGTCATGGGCGCTCCTCCGAACGTTCGACAGCCCGTGGTGGAACCCCGCGTCGCGCCGAGAGCGGCGAGGCGCCCGCCTGACAAGGCGTGAGGAGGGCGCATATTGGGCATACGCAACCGACGAACAACGCCGTCAGGCGGGATGCATCGCCGCTCGAATGCAGCGGGGTCCTCCGCCACGGGCTGTCGAGGCGATGAGTCGGCCACGGCGCCGCTGGACGGCCTGTTCGCCGGTCTGCGCCTCGGCCTGCGCTCCGGCGGCGGGGAGCCGGCGGCGGCCGATGCGGCGGCCCTCGCCCGCGTCGCCGACTGGCCTGCCGTGGCGAGGCTCGCCGTGCGCCACGGGCTGTTCACCCTGCTCCTGTCCGGACTGCGGACCTGTCCGGATCTGCTCGCCGCCTCCGGCGTCGCCCCGATACTGAAGGAGCACCGCGATGGGGCGGCGCGCCGCGGCCTGCGGCAACTCGACGGGCTCGCGCGGGCGGCCGGCTGCCTCGCCGACGCCGGCGTCCCGTGCCTCGTGCTCAAGGGGCTGCCGCTCGCCCAGCGCCTGTACGGGCATCCGCTGGCCAAGGCGTCGAGCGACGTCGATCTGCTGGTGGCGGACCGCACGTTCGACGCCGCCGAGCGCGTCCTGGTGGACCGGGGCTGGCGGCGGGTCGTGCCGAGCTTCCGGGAGACGCCGGCGCGCGCCCGCTGGTACGGCCGGTTCGAGTCGACGCACGTGCTGGCCGGACCGGGCGGGCAGCTCGATCTGCATCGACGCCTGTTCCCGAACCCGCACTACCTCGACGTCCCGTTCGATCGGCTCCATGCCGAGAGTGTCCCGGCCCAGGTCGGCGCGGCGGCGTGCAGGGTCATGAACGACGAGTGGACGCTCGTGCACCTGGCGTGCCACGGCGCGCGGCACTACTGGGAGGCGCTCCGGTGGCTCTGCGACGTCGCGGCGCTGCTCGCCTCGATGGAGCCGGACCGTCTCGGCCGGGCGGCGGCCCGGTTCCATGCCGCCGGGCTCGACGCCGTCTTCGCGTCGACGGCGCGCCTGTGCCGGGAGGCGCTGCACGTCGAAGTTCCGGGCGGCGCGCCGGCGGCCGCGGACGGCGCCGGCGCGGCGTTCGTCGCCCGCGTGGCGCGGCGCGTGTGGGCGCGTCGCCTCTCCCCCGGCCGCCTGGCCGTCCTCGCCGACTGGAGCCGCAAGCGCCTGGTGGGGCTGCTGCACAAGCCGGCCGCGCGCCACGTCCTGCACGAGCTGGCGTCGGCCGGGATCGGCTTCCGCGACTGGGACCGTCTCGATCTGCCCGACCGTCTGTTCTTCCTCTACGTCCCGCTGCGGCCGCTGCTCTGGCTGACCCGGCCGACGTGTCCGAAGCGACCGTCGTGACGCTGTACCTGCCGAGGTCGGCGAACCTGAAGCTCCTGTGGAGGAATGACGGCGTCGTGAGACCGCGGATCGTCAACGAACTCGGCGCCGGGACCGGGCCGACGACTTTCGTACCAACGGAAAATATCGACTGCCTCCGCGACGGCTTCGGCGCGGAAACGGACCGGCTGCGTCACCCGCCGTTGCGGAGACGTCGGCGCGCCTCACTCCAGGGTGGAGTTGACCCGGTTTTGCGGACACCTGATCCTGTTGGGAGTGAGGAGGTGTTCGCGATGGCGAAATCGAGACCGCCGTATGCGGCGGAGTTCCGGAAGCAGATGGTCGATCTGGTCCGGTCGGGGCGCGCTCCGGAGGACCTGGCTCGGGAGTTCGAGCCGTCGGCCCAGGCGATCCGGAACTGGGTGGCGCAGGCCGGCCGCGATGCCGGCGAGCGCACCGACGGTCTGCGCACCGAAGAGCGTGAAGAGATGCGCCGGCTGCGTCGGGAGAACCGTCGGCTGCGGGAAGAACGGGAAATATTGGCAAAAGCCACGGCCTGGTTCGCACGGGAGACCGGACCCGGGAGGTCTACCGGTTCATGAGTGCGCATCAGGCTCGCTTCCGCATCGCCACCATGGCCCGCGTGCTCGGTGTCTCCACGAGCGGGTACTATGCGTGGCGTCAGCGGCGTCCGTCCACCCGCGTGCAGGCCGACGCGGACCTGACGGCCCGCGTGCGGGCGATTCACGTCCACAGCCGCGGGACGTATGGCGCGCCCCGGATTCACGCGGACCTGTCCGCCGCCGGAGCCGCAGTGAGCCGCAAGCGGGTGGCGCGGGTGATGCGCTCGGCGGGCATTGCGGGCGTGAGCCGTCGCCGCGGGCCGCGAACGACGCGCCGAGCGCTGCGGGTCCGGCCGGCTCCGGACCGGGTCGATCGCCGTTTCGAGGCAGTGGCGCCGAACCGTCTGTGGGTCGCCGACATCACCTACGTTCCGACACAGGCCGGCTTGCTCTACCTGGCCGTCGTCGTGGACGTGTTCAGCCGGCGGGTCGTGGGCTGGGCGATGGCGGCGCACCTGCGCACGGCGCTGGTGACCGAGGCGCTGGAGATGGCCGTGCAGCAGCGCCGGCCGTCGGCGGTGATCCACCATTCCGATCAAGGTTGCCAGTACACGTCGCTGGCCTTCGGCGCCTGCTGTCAGCGATGGGGCGTGCAGCTGTCGATGGGTTCGGTCGGCGACTGTTTCGACAACGCGCTGGCCGAGAGCTTCTTCGCGACGCTCGAGTGCGAGTTGCTCGCCCGCACGCGGTGGGCGACGCACGCCGAGGCGCGGACGGCCGTGTTCGCGTTCATCGAAGGGTGGTACAACACGCGGCGGCGGCATTCCTCGCTGGGCTACCTCTCGCCGCGCGCCTTCGAACGTCTCCACGAGACGGCGGCCGCGGACCGGTCCGGCAAGGCGCTCGCACCCCCGAGCCGGTTCGCGGCCGACACGCCGACGCCGGCCGGCGGCGTCACCGGCGTTGCTGCGGGGAACACCGGGAGGGCATGATGGCGATGGCGCACAGGCGCCGAATCGCATCGGCTCCGCCGGCATCGTGGTCGCCCGCCTGTCGGCGCCGTGCCCCATATCGCCGCCGGGCGCTGTGGACCTGCCCGGCCTATGGACGCCCGGTCCGCAACGGGCTGCATCCGCAGAGCGGGGACACGGGCGCCCACAGTCCGTTGGAAATCTCGCGGGCGACCGCTGGCGATCGGGCCGGCGCCGAGGCCGCGAGATTCCCACAGGTCCACAGCGCTTCATTGTGGATTTACTCCCACGGAAAACCACGGCATGACCTGAACCCGAAAGCGTTAACCTGTCCGCAGAATCGGGGCAACCTCAAGGGAACGGCGGAGTCCGGGTTTTCGAGGTGCGCTTCCCAGCGCCGGTCCAGATCCGCTTCCTGCGTCGTCGTCAACGCGAGCTCCGTCGCGCGCTCCGCGTCGGTGAGGCTGTTCCAGAGAGTCATGGCGAGTTCGGCCCGATCGGCCGCCGGCAATTTGAGCAACGCCGAGATCGATGCGGGCGTCATGACCGGCGCCGTTCAGAAATCGAAGCGGGAGCTGAGGCCGAACGTCCGGGGCGGGTTGGTCAGGTAGCCGACCCGGGCGCGGCTGCCGCGCTCCTGGTCGAGCGCCAGGAACGCCCGCTCGTCGGTGACGTTGTTGACGAAGAAGGCGACGTCCCACGCCCCCACCAGGACCCCGATCCGGACGTTGAGGAGGTTGTAGGCCGGCAGCTCCGGGTCGAAGGTGAACGCGCTCGCCGTCAGCGGTCCGCCGATCGTGTTCGGCGCGAACGAGAGCAGGTCGACCGCGCCGAACCCGTCCGCCTGGTCGCCGACCTGCGTGTAGCGCGAGCCGACGTGCTGGAACGTGGCGCTGACGTAGCCCACGCGGTCGCCCCTCATCAGCCACCGCTGCGTGGCCGCCGCCGCCATCTGGAAACGCGGGGTGGTCGGCAGGCGCTTGCCGTCCTCGATGCCGGAGACCACGCTGACCGTCCCGTCGGCGGCGGTCGAGGTGAGCGTGGAGAGCAGCTTGGCGTCGGCGAAGCTGGCCGAGACGGCGAAGTCGAAGAAGGTGGTCGGCTGCGCGGCGATTTCGAACTCCATGCCGGCGCTCCGGGCGTCCGGCACGTTGAAGACGATCCGCGACGAGCACGACCCGGCGGTCACCGTCGCCTGCAGGTTGCTGACGTCCATGTAGAAGCCGGAGACGTTCAGCGTCCCGCGGCCGCCCAGGAAGGTCGACTTCGCGCCGACCTCGTAGTTCCACAGCTCCTCGTCCTCCCAGGTGTCGCGTCCGCCGAAGGTGCGGAGGTCGGCGGCGGTGCAGAGCGGCGTGTTGAGCGGGTCGTTGATCCCGCCGAGGCGGAACCCTTTCGAGACCTGGACGTTCACTTGGTTCGTCTCGGTCACGTCGAAGCTGGCGATCAGCCGCGGCGCGACGCCCCGCGCGGTGGTCTCGCCCCGCGTCGTGCCCGGCGACGAGAAGATGCCGTCGAACGTCTGGACGCGGCTCTCGTCGAAGTCGTACCAGCGGAGGCCGCCGGTCAGGCTGAACCGGTCGGTCACCGCCACGGTCGCTTCGCCGAACAGCGCGACCTGGTCGAAGTCGTACAGCAGGTCGGACCAGTACAGCTCGTCGGTCGCCGCCTGCGCCCCCGCCGTCGGGATGCCGCTCCCCGCCTCGAACCCCTTGACCGGCAGGCTCTGGCCGTAGCCGCGCTCGGCGTTGCTGTAGAACAGGCCGCCGACCCAGCGCACCGGTCCCGCGTCGCCCGACAGCCGCAGCTCCTCGGTCACGGCGGAGGCGGAGGTGGTGTCGATCAGCGGCGCGTCGAGGGTGTAGACCGATTCCGGCAGGCCGAGGGTGCCGCCGGAGACGCTGCCGGCCAGCGCCGTGGCGTCGCGGGTCACCTGCACGTCGCGGTCGGTGACGGAGGTGATCGAGGTCAGCGTGACCGGACCGAAGTCGTACTCCACCTTCACGTCGCCGAGCAGGAACGCGTCGGTGAACGGCTCGGCGAACTGCGTGAAGAGCCGCCGCTCGCCCAGGGTGACGGCGGGCCGCGTGGTGGTGTACGGGTTGGCCAGGATGTTGTACGCGTCGATCCGGTTCCACCCGTCCATCGACACGTCCTGGTAGAGGACGCGCGGCGTGATCGACAGCCGGTCGTTCGGCGCGACCAGGAGCGCCACCCGGGCGCCGGCCCGCCGTCCCCCGTTCACGTCGCGGTCGACCCGCAGGTCGGGCTGCACGGCGTCCATGAAGCCGCCGAGGGCGGTGCTCCAGGCGGTGACGCGCGCCGCCGCGGCGTCGCCGAGCGGGAGGTTGACCGCGGCCTTGACGTCGCTGCCGGGCTGGCCGCCCTGCATGGCGCTGAGGCCGAACTCGCCGCTGGTCGACAGGACGCCGAGCTCCGGCGGGTTCGTGATGTACCGCACCGTGCCCGACAGCGACCCCGACCCGAACAGCGTCCCCTGCGGGCCGCGCAGCACCTCGACGCGCGACATGTCGAACAGGTCGAGGTCGGGGGTGAACAGCGAGAGCGAGATGACCGATTCGTCGAGGTAGACGCCGACCTGCTCCTTGACGCCCGGCTGGTCGCGGACGACCTGCCCGGCCGACACGCCGCGGATCGCGACCTGGCTCTGGCCGGGGCCGAGGTTCTGGACGGAGAAGCCGGCGACGTTCGCCGAGAGGTCCTCGATGCCGGCGGCGCCCCGGTTCCGGAGCGCCTGCGGCGTCGGCGCGACGACCGAGAACGGGACCGACTGGAGGTTCTCCTCCCGCTTGCGCGCGGTGACGGTCACCTGCTCGGTGAACGCGGGCGCGTCCTCGCCTTCGCCCTGTCCGGCCTGCTCCCGCCCGCCTTGCGCCGCCGTTTCGCCGCCGGCCGCCGCCAGCGGCTCCGACGCGCCGAGGGCCAGCGCCGCGGCCAGGCCGGGCGCGGCCAGCAGCGTTCGGTGGGTTCGCCGTCTCCGTTGTCTCGTTCTCATCGTGCTGTCCCTTTGCGTCTGCCTGAGGTTGCGCGGGCGCGATCCGTCAGGCGATCTTGCGGCCGGTGATCGCTTCGCGCAGGCCTTCGAGGAGTCCTTCGAGCTTCGCCATCCGCTCGCGCAGCCCGTTCATCTCGCCCCGCAGCTCGTTGATCTCGTCCCGCAGCGCGTTGATGTCGCCCTTGAGTTCGTCCCGCAGCGCGTTGATGTCGCCCTTGAGTTCGTCCCGCAGCGCGTTGATGTCGCCCTTGAGTTCGTCCCGCAGCGCGTTGATGTCGCCCTTGAGTTCGTCCCGCAGCGCGTTGATGTCGCCCTTGAGTTCGTCCCGCAGCGCGTTGATGTCGCCCTTGAGTTCGTCCCGCAGCGCGTTGATGTCAGCCTTGAGTTCGTCCCGCAGCGCGTTGATGTCAGCCTTGAGTTCGTCCCGCAGCGCGTTGATGCCGCCCTTGAGTTCGTTCTGCAGCGCGTTGCCGTCAGCCTTGAGTTCGTCCCGTAACGCGTTGACGTCGCCTTTGAACTCCCGCCGGGTGGCGTGGATTTCTCCGCGGAGCTGGCGGTGCGACGTCGCGATCGCGATCAGGATCGCGATGCCCGTGCCGATGACGGACCACGCTTCAAGGTTCATTGACGTGTCCGAAGCTGGAGCCGGCGAGCGGACTCGAACCGCTGACCTGCTGATTACGAATCAGCTGCTCTGCCAACTGAGCTACGCCGGCGCCGGACGAACTCCCGATGCAAGCACAAGTATACGCCGATGACGCCGTCCGCGGCGCCGGATGATCTGCGCCGGTTGAACCGCGCCGGGCGTCCCGATAGAATGGCCCGTCGCCGTCCCGCCCCGCCCCGCGCATGGAGAAGCAGGCCCCGGCCAGGCAGTCCCGCATCGTCGTTCGCGGCGCCCGTACGCACAACCTGAAAGGGATCGATCTGACGCTGCCGCTGCGCCGGCTCATCGTCGTCACCGGCGTCAGCGGGTCGGGCAAGTCGTCGCTGGCGTTCGACACCATCTACGCGGAGGGGCAGCGGCGGTACGTCGAGTCGCTGTCGGCGTACGCGCGCCAGTTCCTCGACCGGATGGAGAAGCCGGACGTCGACGAGATCGACGGGATCTGTCCGGCGATAGCCATCCGCCAGAAGAACAGCCTGCGCAACCCCCGGTCGACGGTCGGCACGACGACCGAGATCCACGACTACCTGCGGCTGCTCTACGCGCGGGTCGGCCGGACGATCTGCCGGGGCTGCGGCCGCGAGGTGCTCCGGGACAGCGCCGAGATCGCCGCCCGCGCGCTGGCCGCGCTGCCGGCCGGCGCGCGGCTGCTGATCGGTTACCAGCTTCCGGTGGTGGGCGCGCTGACCGGCGCGTCGTCGGCGGACGAGGACCAGGACGCCGGCGCCGCCAGCGGGAACGATCCGGCTGCGCGGGCCGCGGGCGACGGGGCAGGCGGCGGCGACGTCACCGGGAACGGCGCCGGCGCCGGTGCGGGCGGCTCCGCAATGGCGGCGGCGATCGAGGCGCTGCGCCGGAAAGGGTTCCGGCGCGTCGTGGTGGACGGGCGGGCCGTCTCGTTCGACGACCTCGATCCGGCGGCGCTCGCCGGCGAGACGGCGCTCCGCGTGGTGGTCGATCGGGTGCAGGTCGGCCCCGACGTGCTGAGCCGGTTGACCGGCTCCGTGGAGACGGCGTACGCGGAGGGAGGCGGGACGGCGTTCGCCATCGACGCGGCCACCGGCGAGACCCGCCAGTTCAGCGAGCGGTTCGACTGCCGCGCGTGCGGCATCGCGTACGACGTGCCGCAGCCGCGGCTGTTCTCGTTCAACAACCCGTTCGGCGCCTGTCCGACCTGCCACGGCTTCGGGAACGTCATCGAGCTCGACATGGACCTGGTCGTCCCGGACCCGTCGAAGTCGATCCAGCAGGACGCCATCGAGCCGTGGACCAGGCCGCGCTACCGGTCGCGGCTGGCCGATCTCAAGCGCGCGGCGCGGGCCCGCGGCGTCCGGACGAACGTCCCCTGGTCGGAGCTCGACGCCGCCGAGCGCGCGTTCGTCGTCGACGGCGACGGCGAAGGGCGCCAGGGAATCCGGGGGTTCTTCCGCGGGCTGGAGAGCAAGAAGTACAAGGTGCACGTCCGCGTCTTCCTCAGCCGGTACCGCGGCTACCTGGTCTGTCCGGCGTGCGGCGGCGCGCGCCTCCGGCCGGAGGCGCGCGCCGTGCGGGTGGGAGGGCTCCCGATCGACGCAGTCTGCGGCTTCACCGTAGGGCGCGCCCGGCGGTTCTTCGACGCTCTGGAGCTCACGGAGAAGGAGGCGGCCATCGCCGAACGGATCGTCCGGGAGATCCGGCGCCGGCTGGCGTTCCTCGCCGACGTCGGACTCGACTACCTGACGCTGGACCGGTTGTCGTCCACCCTGTCCGGCGGCGAGGCGCAGCGGATCAACCTGGCCACCGCGCTCGGCTCCGCGCTGGTCGGCACGCTGTACGTGCTGGACGAGCCGTCGATAGGGCTGCACCCCCGCGACAACGAGCGGCTGCTGCGGATACTCCGGCAACTGCGCGACCAGGGGAACACGGTGCTGGTGGTCGAGCACGACGTCGACATGATCCGGAGCGGCGACTACCTGGTCGACCTCGGGCTCGGCGCGGGCGCGCGCGGCGGCAAGGTCGTCTACGCCGGTCCGTCGGAAGGGATCGCCGGCGAGTCGACGTCGCTGACCGGCAAGTACCTGCGCGGGGAGCTGGCCATCCCGGTCCCGTCCGCGCGCCGCAGACGGCTGCCGCACACCCACGCCATCCGGCTGCTCGGGGCGGCCGAGCACAACCTGAAGGAGATCGACGTCGAGGTCCCGACCAACATGCTGACCTGCGTCACCGGCGTGAGCGGGTCGGGCAAGTCCACCCTCGTCCACGACGTGCTGTACGCAGCGATCAAACGGGCCAAGGGGGAGTGGGACAAGCGGGTCGGGGCGCACGACGCCCTGGAAGGGGCCGAGCTGATCAGCAAGGCGGTGCTGGTCGATCAGGCCCCGATCGGCCGGACGCCCCGGTCGAACCCGGTCACCTATCTCAAGGCGTTCGATCCGGTCCGGGAACTGTTCGCCTCGACGCGGTCCGCCCGGGCGCAGGGGCTCACCGCGAGCCACTTCTCGTTCAACGTGCCGGGCGGCCGGTGCGACGCGTGCGAGGGGGAGGGCGAGGTCCGGGTCGAGATGCAGTTCCTCGCCGACGTCTTCGTGCCGTGCGAGCAGTGCGACGGCAAGCGGTTCAAGCCGCAGGTGCTCGACGTGCGGCGCCAGGGCCGCAACGTCGACGACGTCCTCCGGATGACGGTGCGCGAAGCGCTGGCGTTCTTCGGCGCGCTGCCCAAGGTGTGCCGGCGCCTGCAGGTGCTCGACGAGATCGGACTCGGCTACCTGCGGCTGGGCCAGCCGGCGACGACGCTGTCGGGCGGCGAGGCCCAGCGGATCAAGATCGCGTCGCACCTGGCGTCGCGGGGCGGCGACCGCGCGCTCTACGTCCTCGACGAGCCGACCACCGGCCTGCACCTCGACGACGTCGCCAAGCTGCTGGCGGCGTTCCGGAAGCTGCTGGCGGCGGGGCACACGCTGCTCGTCATCGAGCACAACCTCGAAGTGATCAAGACCGCCGACTGGGTGATCGACCTGGGCCCGGAGGGGGGCGACGCCGGCGGACGCGTGGTGGCGGCCGGTCCCCCCGAGGCGATCGCGGCCCACGCCGATTCGCACACCGGCCGGTACCTGCGGCGGGCGCTGGCGGCCGGCCGGACCCATGCCTACGCCGACTCGTAGCCGCGGCGCGGGCGCGCCGCCGCCGCGGGCGTTCTACGCCCGGCCGACCCTGGAGGTGGCGCGCGACCTGATCGGGAAGCTGCTCGTCCACGCCGCCCCGGCCGGGACCGCCGCCGGCATGATCGTCGAGGTCGAGGCGTACTCCGGCGAGGACGACCCGGCGTGCCACGCCGCGGCGGGCTTCACGCGGCGCAACGCCCCGCTCTACGGTCCGCCGGGCCGCGCCTACGTCTACGTCAACTACGGGCTGCACCACCTGGTCAACGCGGTGACCGAGCCGGAGGGGGCGCCGGCGGCGGTGCTGATTCGGGCGCTGGAGCCGTGCATCGGCGTCCCGCTGATGCGCCGCCGCCGCGCCCGCGGCGCCGGGGGCCGCGCCGCCCCTCCCGCCGACGTCGATCTTTGCCGCGGGCCGGGCAACCTGACCTGCGCCCTGGGGATCACGCTGCGGCGGAACCGGTGCGATCTGTCAGGCGGCCGGCTGCGCGTGGAGGACTGCGGCCCGTTCGAGGGACGGGCGGCGTGGAGTCCGCGGATCGGGGTCACCGCCGGCGCGGACCGCCCGTGGCGCTGCTACGCTGCCGGGAACCCGCACGTGTCGGGGCGCCGCGTCCGGGGGTGATCGTCTCCTCCCACAGGGCGGTCCAGACGCCGTCCTGCCTCTCGGTTTGTCCGGTCCTGACGTGATCGACGGCGTACTCCGGCAACCGAACGGTAGCGAGGCATTTCCCGTCGAACAGCGCCTGATCGGGCAGATTGAAATCCAGGTGGTGGAAACCGTACCGCACCTGGTCGTCAGGCAGGTCGTCCGGGTCCACGGGAACGACGTGCAGGAAGAAACGCACGACCCCGTCAACGTCGGCCGGAACGCACGGCGCCCGGGCGTACGTCAGGGAGCCGCGGGCGGCGTCGAAGCGCACGTCGTAGGGTGCGCGAGCAGCCGGCGCGCCCTGCGTCAGCGACCGGTACGTCTCGCGGGAGCGGTCCACGTGCAATCGTCCCAGGAACGCCGGATTGGCTCCGCCGTACAAGCTGGCGACAGTGTTGCCGTACGCCTTCCTGGTCCAGACTGCCGGAGCATGCGTTTCGGGCGGATCGTTCCTGCGAAACTTCTCGTCGCCGAAGACGAAATCGGAGCGGCCGCGGCACGCTTCCCGATAAGGGTCGGTGAATCTGAACTTGAGCCTCTTTCTTTCCGTTTCGGGGAGCAGCGCAGGGTTGTTGCGCGCTCCCCCCGCCAGGCACAGACTGGTCGACGGCCAGGTTCGCGCCAGATGACGCAGCGCGTCGAAGTGCGCCGTCCTCCAGTAGTCCATCTCGTACTGCGTCCGGAGATGCTCCGGCGTCGTTCTGTCGACGAGAAAATTGAAGTAGACGTGCTGAAGCGGATGGATGCGGGCCATGGAGATCAGGATGCCCGCCGCCGCGACGCCCGCCGCCGCATACGTCCCTCGGCGCACCCAGGCGGGGTCGCGCGGCGCCGGCAGGCGCAGCCCGGACGCCGCCAGCAGACAGAGCGGCGCGTGCAGGAAGTACAGGTGCCGCCACTCGTCGTAGGTGTGCGCGCCCAGCGCCGCCACGGCGAGCGGCGGCGCCGTCAGACAGGCGGTCAGCAGAAGTTCGAACCGCAGCGGCGTGTTGCGCAGCGCCCGGCCGGGACGCGCGGCGACGCGCCACGCAGCGCCGACGACCCCGACGCCGCCCAGCAGCAGCGTGAACGGCGGCGTCGTGATGGCGACCCACGTCGGAACGTAACGCCATGGAAGATCGTCCGCACGAACCAGTCGTCCCTGGAAGAGCTCCCAGGGAGTGTTCGGATGTTCGGAGAGGACCCGGAGCGCCTCGGCGAACTCCCGCGGGTCGCTCCACAGGTACGGACTGATCGCGTACAGCGTCGCGGCGCCCGCCGCCGCGAAGGCGCCGGCCGTCTTCAGAACGCGCCGGCGTTCGCTCCACTGCGCAGCATGGAGCAGGTCCAGCGCCCGCATGCCCAGCACGGCGGCGACGAGCATCACGCCCATGATGCGCAGGTTCGTCAGCACCGCCGCCGCCGCTCCCAGAACCACGAACGCGCGGACCGTGTCCTTCTCAAACGCCCGGTGGACCAAGTGCAGCGCGATCATGAACATCGCCAGAAAGGGGACGTCCTTGCTGTTGAAGAACGCATGGGCGTACAGGCGGGGCTGGAGCAGGAACAGCAGCATCGTCAGGAGAGCGAGCGGCCCGCTGTCGAACAGCCGGCGGGCGAGCAGGAAGCAGGCGAAGCCGCCGCACAGCCAGAACAGGTGGGTGGCGCAGTGGCGGAACAGATACGCCGTGCGGCTGTCGTCGAGGCCGAGCGTCCGCTCGGCGAGGAGCAGCGGCAGTTCGAACGCCATGCCGTAGTACCGTTCGTGGGCAAAGGGAAGATAGCCGGCGTCGGCGGACAGTGCGTCGTCGGCGCCCAGGACGTACTCCAGGTTCGCCGCGGCGGTTTTCCGATGTATCGCCGTGTCCACCGAGACGCCGTAGTCGCTCACGACGGCGGCGCCGACGACGGCGAAGAGGGCGAGGACCGCGACGGCCCACGCCCGACAGGAAATACGGGAAACGGAACGCATGGTCACGAACCGGGATGAATCGTCTCCTCCCACAGGGCGGTCCAGACGTCGTCCTTCCTCTCGGTCTGTCCGGTCCTGACGTGATCGACGGCGTACTCCGGCAACCGGATCGTGACGAGGCATTTCCCGTCGAACAGCGCCTCCTCGGGCAGGTGGAAATCCAGGTTGTCGAAACCGTTCCGAACGTGTTCGTCGGGCAGGTCGTCCGCGTCCACGGGAACGACGTGCAGGAAGAAACGCGCGCGCGCATCGGCCGGGACGCACGGCGCCCTGGCGTACGTCAGGACGCCGCGGGCGGCGTCGAAGCGCACGTCGTAGCGCGCGCGAGCCGCCGGCGCGCCTTGCGTCAAGGACCGGTATGTTTCGCGGAAGCGATCCAGGTGGAGATCCACGTGGGAGTCGTCCAGGAGCGCCGGGTCGAGGCCGTACATCCTGGCGATCGTGCTGCCGTACGCCTTTCTGGTCCAGACTTGCGGAGCATGCGTTTCGAGCGCATGTATCCCGACCCGTGAGCGATCTTCATCGACGTCGATGACGAAATCGGCGCGGCGGCCGCGGCATGCGATTCTCTTTCTTTGCGCTTCGGGGAGAAGCCGCCGCTGACGCGTCGTTCCCGTCACGCACAAACGGGTCGACGGCCAGGTTTGCGCCAGGTGACGCAGCGCGCCGAGGCTCGCCGTCTCCCAGTAAGCCATCTCGTACTGCGTTCCGGGATGCTCCGGCGTCGCCCTGGCGACGAGGAAGTTGAAGTAGAGGTTCTGATACGGATGAATGCGGGCCATGGCGATCAGGATGCCCGCCGCCGCGACGCCCGCCGCCGCATACTTCCCTCGGCGCGCCCAGGCCGCGTCGCGCGACGCCGGCAGGCGCAGTCCGGACGCGGCCAGCAGCGCGAGCGGCGCATGCAGGAAATACAGATGCCGCCAGCCGTCGTAGGTGTGCGCGCCCAGCGCCGCCACGGCGAGCGGCGGCGCCGCCAGGCAGGCGGTCAGCAGAAGTTCGAACCGCAGCGGCGTGTTGCGAAGCGCCAGGCTGGGATGCGCGGCGCCGCGCCACGTAATGCCGACGATCCCGACGCCACCCAGCAGCAGCGTGAACGGCGGCGTCGTGATTGCCATCCACGTCGGGACGTAACGCCACGGCAGATCGTCCGGACGCACCAGTTGTCCCTGAAAGATTTGCCAGGGGTTCTCTGGATGTTCGGAGAGCACTCGAAGCGCCTCGGCGAACCGGAGCGGATCGCCCCACAGGTAGGGATGCAAGCCGTACAGCACGGCGGCGCACGCCGCCCCGAACGCCGCCATCGTCTTCAGAACGCGCCTGCGCTCACTCCACTGCGCAGCGCAGAGCAGGTCGCACGCCCGCATGCCCAGCACAGCGGCGAAGAGCATCAGGCCCATGATGCGGAGGTTCGTCAGCACCGCCGTTCCCGCTCCCAGAACCGCGAACGCGCGGATCGTGTCCTTCTCGAACGCCCGGTGGACCAGATACAGCGCGATCATGAACATCGCCAGGAAGGGGACGTCCTTGCTGTTGAAGAACGCATGGGCGTACAGGCGGGGGTGGAGCAGGAACAGCAGCATCGCCAGGAGAGCGATCGGCCCGCTGTCGAACAGCCGGCGGGCGAGCAGGAAGCAGGCGAAGCCGCCGCACAGCCAGAACAGGTGGGTGGCGCCGTGGCGCAGCAGATGCGCCGTGCGGCTGTCGTCGAGGCCGAGCGCCCGCTCCGCGAGCAGCAGCGGCAGATCGAACGCCATGCCGTAGTATCGTTCGTGGTCAACGGGAAGATAGCCGGCGCCGGCGGACAGTGCGTCGTCGTCGCCCAGGACGTACTCCAGGTTCGCCGCAGCGGTTCGCCGCTGGAGGTTCGCGTCCGGCGAGAGGCCGTAGTCGTCGAGGACGGCGCCGCCCGCGACGGCGAAGAAGACGAGGATCGCGACGGCCCACGTCCGACAGGAGGTGCGGGAAATCGTCGTCATCGCTGCAAGAGACTTCATCGCATCGTCCGCTGCTCGATCCGGATCGTCTCCTCCCACAGGGCGGTCCAGACGCCGTCCTTCCTCTCGGACTGTCCGGTCCTGACGTGATCGACGGCGTACTCCGGCAACCGGATTGTGACGAGGCATTTTCCGTCGAACAGCGCCTGATCGGGCAGATTGAAATCCAGGTGATGGAAACCGTACCGCACCTGGTCGTCAGGCAGGTCGTCCGGGTCCACGGGAACGACGTGCAGGAAGAAACGCACTGAATCAACGTCGGCCGGAACGCACGGCGCCCTGGCGTACGTCAGGGCGCCGCGGGCGGCGTCGAAGTGCACGTCGTAGCGTGCGCGAGCCGCCGCCGCGCCCTGCGTCAGCGACCGGTACTTCTCGCGGAAGCGGTCCACGTGCGAGTGGGGATCGTCCAGGAGCGCCGGGTTGAGGCCGTACAAGCTGGCGATCGTGTTGCCGTACGCCTTCCTGGTCCAGACTCCCGGAGCATGCGTTTCGGGCGGATCGTTCCCGCGAAACTTCTCGTCGCCGAAAACGAAATCGGAGTGGCCGCGGCAATAAGAGTCGGTGTATCTGAACCTGAGCCTCTTTCTTTGCGCTTCGGAGAGCAGCGCAGGGTTGTCGCGCGCTCCCCCCGCCAGGCACAGACTGGTCGACGGCCAGGTTCGCGTCAGATGACGCAGCGCGCCGAGGTGCGCCATCGCCCAGTAGTCCATCTCGTACTGCGTCCGAAGACGCTCCGGCGTCGTCCTGTCGACGAGGAAATTGAAGTAGAGGTGCTGAAGCGGATGGATGCGGGCCATGGCGATCAGGATGCCCGCCGCCGCGACGCCCGCCGCCGCATATTTCCCTCGGCGCGCCCAGGCCGCGTCGCGCGACGCCGGCAGGCGCAGCCCGGACGCCGCCAGCAGCGCGAGCGGCGCGTGCAGGAAGTACAGTTGCCGCCACCCCTCGTAGGTGTGCGCGCCCAGCGCCGCTATGGCGAGCGGCGGCGCCGTCAGGCAGGCGGCCGTCAGGCATTCAAACCGCAGCGGCGTGTTGCGAAGCGCCCGGCCGGGACGTGCGGCCGCGCGCCACGCAACGCCGACGACCCCGACGCCGCCCAGCAGCAGCGTGAACGGCGGCGTCGTGACGGCGATCCACGTCGGAACGTAGCGCCACGGCAGATCGTCCGAATGAACAAATCGTCCCTGAAAAAGGTCATAGTGAATTGTCGGATGTTTGGAGAGCACCCGGAGCGCCTCGGCGAACTCCCGCGGGTCGCTCCACAGGTACGGACTGATCGCGTACAGCGTCGCGGCGCCCGCCGCCCCGAACGCCGCGATCGTCTTCAGAACGCGCCTGCGTTCGCTCCACTGCGCAGCATGGAGCAGGTCCAACGCCCGCATGCCCAGCACGGCGGCGAAGAGCATCACGCCCATGATGCGGAGGTTCGTCAGCACCGCCGTTCCCGCTCCCAGAATCACGAACGCGCGGACCGTGTCCTTCCCGAACGCCCGGTGGGCCAGGTACAGCGCAATCATGAACATCGACAGGAACGGGACGTCCTTGCTGTTGAAGAACGCATGGGCGTACAGGCGGGGGTGGAGCAGGAACAGCAGCATCGCCAGGAGAGCGAGCGGCCCGCCGCCGAACAGCCGGCGGGCGAGCAGGAAGCAGGCGAAGCCGCCGCACAGCCAGAACAGGTGGGTGGCGTAATGACGGAACAGGTACGCCGTGCGGCTGTCGTCGAGGCCGAGCGCCCGCTCGGCGAGGAGCAGTGGCGCCTGGAACGCCACGCCGTAGTACCGGTTGTGGTCAACGGGGAGATAGCCGGCGTCGGCGGACAGTGCGTCGTCGTTGCCCAGGACGTATTCCAGGTTCGCCGCGGCGGTTCGCCGCTGGGAGTGCGTGTCCACCGAGACTCCGTAGTCGTCCACGACAGCGGCGCCCGCGGCGGCGAAGAGGGCGAGGATCGCGCCGGCCCACGTCCGACAGGAAATGCGGGAGACGCAACGCATGGTCACGAACCGAGATGAATCGTCTCCTCCCACAGCGCGGTCCAGACGTCGTCCTTCCGCTCGGTCTGGCCGGTCCTGACGTGATCGACGGCGTACCCCGGCAACCGAACGGCGGCGAGGCATTTTCCGTCGAACAGGGCCTGCGCGGGCAGGTTGAAGTCCAGGTTGTCGTGACCGTCTCGAACGCGGTGGTCAGGCAGGTCGCCCGCGTCCGCGGGAACGACGTGCAGGAAGAAGCGCGCGGCCATGTCGGCCCTGGCGCACGGCGCCCTGGCGTACGTCAGGGCGCCGCGGGCGGCGTCGAAGTATACGTCGTAGTGCGCGCGAGCAGCCGGCGCGCCCTGCGTCAGCGACCGGTGCGTCTCGCGGATGCGGCCCACGTGCAGGTGGAAGTCGTCCAGGAACGCCGGGTCGAGGCCGTATACGCTGACCATCGTGTTGCCGTACGCCTTTCTGGTCCAGACCTCCGGAGCATAGACCTCGAGCGAGGGCATCGTGGCTCTGACGGCGAAATCGGCGCGGCGGCCGCGGCACCAGCGCCGATGAGCAACGGTGTTTCTCCCTCTGATTCTCTTTCTTTGCGCTTCGGAGAGTAGCTGATGATTGTCGCGCGCTCCTCCCGTCAGGCATAGGCTGGTCGACGGCCAGGTTCGCGCCAGATGACGCAGCGCGCCGAGGTGCGCCGTCCTCCAGTAGTCCATCTCGTACTGCGTTCGGAGATGCTCCGGCGTCGTCCTGTCGACGAGGACGTTGAAGTAGACGTGCTGAAGCGGATGGATGCGGGCCATGGCGATCAGGATGCCCGCCGCCGCGACGCCCGCCGCCGCATACGCTCCTCGGCGCGCCCAGGCCGCGTCGCGCGACGCCGGCAGGCGCAGCCCGGACGCCGCCAGCAGCGCGAGCGGCGCGTGCAGGAAATACAGGTGCCGCCACCCGTTGTAAGTGTGCGCGCCCAGCGCCGCCACGGCGAGCGGCGGCGCCGTCAGGCAGGCGGTCAGCAGAAGTTCCAGCCGCAGCGGCGTGTTGCGCAGCGCCCGGCCGGGACGCGCGGCGACGCGCCACGCAACGCCGACGACCCCGATGCAACCCAGCAGCAGCGTGAACGGCGGCGTCGTGATGGCGACCCACGTCGGAACGTAACGCCATGGCAGATCGTCCGCACGAACCAGTCGTCCCTGAAAAAGTTCCCAGGGAGTGTTCGGGTGTTCGGAGAAGACCCGGAGCGCCTCGGCGAACTCACGCGGGTCGCTCCACAGGTACGGACTGACCGCGTACAGCGTCGCGGCGCCCGTCGCCCCGAACGCCGCGGTCGTCTTCAGAACGCGCCGGCGTTCGCTCCGCTGCGCAGCATGGAGCAGGTCCAACGCCCGCATGCCCAGCACGGCGGCGACGAGCATCAGACCCATGACGCGGAGGTTCGTCAGCACCGCCGCCGCCGCCCCCAGGACCACGAACGCTCGGACCGTGTCCTTCTCGAACGCCCGGTGGACCAGGCACAGCGCGATCATGAACATCGACAGGAAGGGGACGTCCTTGCTGTTGAAGAACGCATGGGCGTACAGACGGGGATGTAGCAGGAACAGCAGCATCGCCAGGAGAGCGAGCGGTCCGCTGTCGAACAGCCGGCGGGCGAGCAGGAAGCAGGCGAAGCCGCCGCCCAGCCAGAACAGGTGGGTGGCGTAGTGACGGAGCAGATACGCCGTGCGGCTGTCGTCGAGGCCGAGCGCCCGCTCGGCGAGGAGCAGCGGCAGTTCGAACGCCAAGCCGTAGTACCGGTCGGAAGCCAAGAGACGATAGCCGCCGCCGACGGACAGTGCGTCGTCGTCGCCCAGGACGTACTCCAGGTTCGCCGCGGCGATGAGCCGGTGCTCGTTCGCGTCCACCGAGACGCCGTAGTCGCCCACGACGGCGGCGCCCGCGGCGGCGAAGACGACGAGGACCGCCACGGCCCAGCTCTGACAGGAGATGCGGAAGATCGTCATGGCCGCAACGGATTCACCCGGATCGTCTCCTCCCACAGCGCGGTCCAGACGTCGTTCTTCTGCTCGGTCTGTCCGGTCCTGACGTGATCGACGGCGTACTTCGGCAATTGAACGGTGGCGAGGCATTTTCCGTCGAACAGCGCCTGCTCGGGCAGGAAGAAGTCCAGGTTGTCGTAACCGTCTCGAACGCGGTGGTCAGGCAGGTCGTCCGCGTCCGCGGGAACGACGTGCAGGAAGAAACGCGCGGCCAAGTCGGCCGGAACGCACGGCGCTCTGGCGTACGTGAGGGCGCCGCGGGCGGCGTCGAAGTATACGTCGTAGTGCGCGCGAGCAGCCGGCGCGCCCTGCGTCAGCGACCGGTGCGTCTCGCGGATCCGGCCCACGTGCAGGTGGAAGTCGTCCAGGAACGCCGGGTCGAGGCCGTACACGCTGACCATCGTGTTGCCGTACGCCTTCCTGGTCCAGACCTCCGGGGCATGGACCCAGACCTCCGGGGCATGGACCTCGAGCGAGGGCATCGTGGCTCTGGCGGCGAAATCGGCGCGTCGGCCGCGGCACGCTTGCCGCCAGGTGTCGGTGAATCTGATGCTGATTCGCTGTTTTTGCGCTTCGGAGAGCAGCTGATAATTGTCACCCACTCCTCCCATCAGGCATAGACTGGTCGACGGCCAGGTTCGCGCCAGATGACGCAGCGCGCCGAGGCCCGTCGTCCTCCAGTAGTCCATCTCGTACTGCGTCCGGAGATGCTCCGGCGTCGTCCTGTCGACGAGGAAGTTGAAGTAGACGTTCTGAAGCGGATGGATGCGGGCCATGGCGATCAGGATGCCCGCCGCCGCGACGCCCGCCGCCGCATACGTCCCGCGGCGCGCCCAGGCCGCGTCGCGCGACGCCAGCAGGCGCAGTCCGGACGCCGCCAGCAGCGCGAGCGGCGCGTGCAGGAAATACAGGTGCCGCCACCCGTTGAAGGCGTGCGCGTCCAGCGCCGCCACGGCGAGCGGCGGCGCCGTCAGACAGGCGGCCGTCAGGCATTCCAGCCGCAGCGGCGTGTTGCGCAGCGCCCGGCCGGGACGCGCGGCGACGCGCCACGCAGCGCCGACGACCCCGACGCCGCCCAGCAGCAGCGTGAACGGCGGCGTCGTGATGGCGAACCACGTCGGAACGTAACGCCACGGCAGATCGTCCGCACGAACCAGTCGTCCCTGAAAAAGTTCACAGGGAGTGTTCGGATGTTCGGAGAGCACCCGGAGCGCCTCGGCGAACTGACGCGGGTCGCTCCACAGGTACGGACTGATCGCGTACAGCGTCGCGGCGCACGCCGCCCCGAATGCGGCGATCGTCTTCAGAATGCGCCTGCGCCCGCTCCGCTGCGCGGCATGGAGCAGGTCCAGCGCCCGCATGCCCAGCACGGCGGCGAAGAGCATCACGCCCATGATGCGCAGGTTCGTCAGCACCGCCGTCCCCATCCCCAGGACCACGAACGCGCGGACCGTGTCCTTCTCGAACGCCCGGTGGACCAGGTACAGCGCGATCATGAACATCGACAGGAAGGGGACGTCCTTGCTGTTGAAGAACGCATGGGCGTACAGGCGGGGATGGAGCAGGAACAGCAGCATCGCCAGGAGAGCGATCGGCCCGCTGTCGAACAGCCGGCGGGCGAGCAGGAAGCAGGCGAAGCCGCCGCACAGCCAGAACAGGTGGGTGGCGCCGTGACGCAGCAGATACGCCGTGCGGCTGTCGCCGAGGCCGAGCGCCCGCTCGGCAAGGAGCAGCGGCAGCTCGAACGCCATGCCGTAGTACCGGTCATGGGCAACGGGAAGATAGCCGGCGCCGGCGGACAGTGCGTCGTCGGCGCCCAGGACGTATTCCAGGTTCGCCGCGGCGATGAGCCGCTGCTCGTTCGCGTCCACCGAGACGCCGTAGTCGCCCACGACGGCGGCGCCCGCGGCGGCGAAGAAAGCGAGGACCGCGACGGCCCACGTCCGACAGGAAATGCGGGAGACGGAACGCATGGTCACGAACCGGGATGAATCGTCGCTTGCCACAGGGCGGTCCAGACGTCGTCCTTCCGCTCGGTCTGTCCGGTCCTGACGTGATCGACGGCGTACTTCGGCAACCGAACGGTGGCGAGGCATTTTCCGTCGAACAGCGCCTGCGGGGGCAGGTTGAAGTCCAGGTTGTCGTAACCGTCTCGAACGCGGTCGTCAGGCAGGTCGTCCGCGTCCGCGGGAACGACGTGCAGGAAGAAACGCGCGGCCAGGTCGGCCGGAACGCACGGCGCTCTGGCGTACGTCAGGGCGCCGCGGGCGGCGTCGAAATACACGTCGTGATGCGCGCGAGCCGCCGGCGCGCCCTGCGTCAACGACCGGTGCGTCTCGCGGAAGCGATCCAGGTGGAAGTCGCCCAGGAGCGCCGGGTTGACGCCGTATATCCTGGCGATCGTGCTGCCGTACGCCTTTCTGGTCCAGATCTTCGGCGCATACGTCTCGGGCGGATTCATCTTGTAATGCCCATGATCCTGATGGGCGCTGACGACGAAATCGGAGCGGCGACAGCGTGACGCTTGCCGAGGGTGGATTCTCTTTCTTTGCGCTTCGGAGAGAAGCTGATGGTTACGCGATCCCCCCGTCAGGCACAGACTGGTCGACGGCCAGGTTCGCGCCAGATGACGCAGCGCGCCGAGGCGCGCCGTCCCCCAGTAATCCATGTCGTACTGCGTCCGGAGACGCTCCGGCGTCGTCCTGTCGACGAGGAAATTGAAGTAGACGTTCTGATACGGATGAATGCGGGCCATGGCGATCAGGATGCCCGCCGCCGCGACGCCCGCCGCCGCATACGTTCCTCGGCGCGCCCAGGCGGCGTCGCGCGACGCCAGCAGGCGCAGCCCGGACGCCGCCAGCAGACAGAGCGGCGCGTGCAGGAAGTACAGGTGCCGCCACCCGTTGAAGGCGTGCGCGCCCAGCGCCGCCACGGCGAGCGGCGGCGCCGTCAGACAGGCGGCCGCCAGGCATTCCAGTCGCAGCGGCGTGTTGCGCAGCGCCCGGCCGGGACGCGCGGCGACGCGCCACGCAGCGCCGACGACTCCGACGCCGCCCAGCAGCAGCGTGAACGGCGGCGTCGTGATCGCCATCCACGCCGGAACGTAGCGCCACGGCAGATCGTCCGCACGAACCAGTCGTCCCTGGAAGAGCTCCCAGGGAGTGTTCGGATGTTCGGAGAGGATCCGGAGCGCCTCGGTGAACTCACGCGGGTCGCTCCACAGGTAGGGATGCAAGCCGTACAGCGCGGCGGCGCCCGCCGCCCCGAACGCCGCGGTCGTCTTCAGAACGCGCCGGCGCTCGCTCCACCGAGCTGCATGGAGCAGGTCCAACGCCCGCATGCCCAGCACGGCGGCGAAAAGCATAAGGCCCATGACGCGGAGGTTCGTCAGCACCGCCGCCGCCGCCCCCAGGACCACGAACGCGCGGACCGTGTCCTTCTCGAACGCCCGGTGGACCAGGCACAGCGCGATCATGAACATCGCCAGGAAGGGAACGTCCTTGCTGTTGAAGAACGCATGGGCGTACAGGCGGGGCTGGAGCAGGAACAGCAGCATCGCCAGGAGAGCGAGCGGCCCGCCGCCGAACAGCCGGCGGGCGAGCAGGAAGCAGGCGAAGCCGCCGCACAGCCAGAGCAGGTGGGTGGCGCCATGGCGGAACAGATGCGCCGTGCGGCTGTCGTCGAGGCCGAGCGCCCGCTCGGCGAGGAGCAGCGGCGCCTCGAACGCCATGCCGTAGTACCGGTCGTGGGCAACGGGAAGATAGCCGGCGCCGGCGGACAGTGCGTCGTCGGCGCCCAGGACGTATTCCAGGTTCGCCGCGGCGATCTTCCGCTGCGCCGCCGTGTCCACCGAGACGCCGTAGTCGCCCACGACGGCGGCGCCCGCGGCGGCGAAGAGGACGAGGATCGCGACGGCCCAGGTCCGACAGGAAATGCGGGAGATCGTCATGGACGTATCCGGATCGTCTCCTCCCACAGCGCGGTCCAGACGCCGTCCTTCCTCTCGGTCTGTCCGGTCCTGACGTGATCGACGGCGTACTCCGGAAACTGCATCGTCACGAGGCATTTCCCATCGAACAGCGCCCGGCCGGGCAGGTGAAAATCCAGGTCGCCGAAACCGTACCGAACGCGGTGGTCAGGCAGGTCGTCCGCGTCCACGGGAACGACATGCAGGAAGAAACGCGCGGCCATGTCGGCCCGGACGCACGGCGCCTTGGCGTACGTCAGGGCGCGGCGGGCGGCGTCGAAATAGACGTCGTAATGCGCGTGCGCCGCCGGCGCGCCCTGCGTCAGCGACCGGTACGTCTGACGGAAGCGAGCCGCGTGCAACGGGAAGTCGTCCAGGAGCGCCGGGTTGAGGCCGTATACGCTGACGATCGTGCTGCCGTACGCCTTCCAGATCCAGACCTTCGGGGTGAAATAGGTCTCGGGCCAGAGCGTCCGGGTTCTGACGGCGAAATCGGCGCGGCGGCCGCGGCACCATCGCTGATGAGCAACGGTGTTTCTCCCTCTGATTTTCTTTCTTTGCGCTTCGGGGAGCAGCTGATGATTGTCGTTCGGCTCCCCCCCCAGGCACAGACTGGTCGACGGCCAGGTTCGCGCCAGATGACGCAGCGCGCCGAGGTGCGCCGTCGCCCAGTAATCCAGCGTGTACTGCGCCCGGAGATGCTCCGGCGTCGTCCTGTCGACGAGGAAGTTGAAGTAGACGTGCTGGAGCGGATGGATGCGCGCCATGGCGATCAGGACGCCCGCCGCCGCGACGCCCGCCGCCGCATACGTCCCGCGGCGCGCCCAGGCCGCGTCGCGCGACGCCAGCAGGCGCAACCCGGACGCCGCCAGCAGGCAGAGCGGCGCGTGCAGGAAATACAGGTGCCGCCACCCGTTGTAGACGTGCGCGTCCAGCGCCGCCACGGCGAGCGGCGGCGCCGTCAGGCAGGCGGTCAGCAGAAGTCCGAACCGCAGCGGCGTGTTGCGCAGCGCCCGGCCGGGACGCGCGGCGGCGCGCCACGCAGCGCCGACAATCCCGACGCCGCCCAGCAGCAGCGTGAACGGCGGCGTCGTGATCGCCATCCACGCCGGAACGTAGAGCCACGGCTTGTCGTCCGGACGGGTCGATCGTCCCTGGAAAATTTCCGGGGAATCGTTCGGATGTTCGGAGAGCACCCGGAGCGCCTCGGCGAACTGACGCGGATCGCTCCACAGGTACGGACTGATCGCGTACAGCGTCGCGGCGCCCGCCGCCGCGAATGCGCCGGCCGTCGCCAGAACGTGTCGGCGCCCGCTCCGCTGCGCCGCGCAGAGCAGGTCGCACGCCCGCACGCCCAGCACGGCGGCGAAGAGCATCACGCCCATGATGCGGAGGTTCGTCAGCACCGCTGCTGCCGCTCCCAGAACCACGAACGCGCGGACCGTGTCCTTCTCGAACGCCCGGTGGACCAGATACAGCGCAATCATGAACATCGACAGGAAGGGAACGTCCTTGCTGTTGAAGAACGCATGGGCGTACAGGCGGGGATGGAGCAGGAACAGCAGCATCGCCAGGAGAGCGAGCGGCCCGCTGTCGAACAGCCGGCGGGCGAGCAGGAAGCAGGCGAAGCCGCCGCACAGCCAGAACAGGTGAGTCGCAGAGTGGCGGAACAGATACGCCGTGCGGCTGTCGTCGAGGCCGAGCGCCCGCTCGGCGAGGAGCAGCGGCGCCTCGAACGCCACGCCGTAGTACCGTTCGTGGTCAACGGCGAGATGGCCGGCGTCGGCGGACAGCGCATCGTCGTCGCCCAGGACGTACTCCAGGTTCGCCGCAGCGGTTCGCCGCTGGAGGTGCGCGTCCGGCGAGACGCCGTAGTCGCCCACGACGGCGGCGCCCGCGGCGGCGAAGACGGCGAGGACCGCGACGGCCCAGGTCCGGCAGGAGATGCGGGAGATCGTCATGGACGTATCCGGATCGTCTCCTCCCACAGCGCGGTCCAGACGCCGTCCTTCCTCTCGGACTGGCCGGTCCTGACGTGATCGACGGCGTACTCCGGCAACCGCATCGTCGCGAGGCATTTCCCGTCGAACTGCGCCTGCCGGGGCAGGTGGAAATCCAGGTCGCCGAAACCGTACCGAACGCGGTGGTCAGGCAGGTCGTCCGCGTCCACGGGAACGGCGTGCAGGAAGAAACGCGCGACCATGTCGGCCCGGACGCACGGCGCCCTGGCGTACGTCAGGGCGCGGCGGGCGGCGTCGAAATAGACGTCGTAATGCGCGTGCGCCGCCGGCGCGCCCTGCGTCAGCGACCGGTACGTCTGACGGAAGCGAGCCGCGTGCAGGTCGGGATCGTCCAGGAGCGCCGGGTTGAGGCCGTATACGCTGGCGATCGTGTTGCCGTACACCTTCCTGGCCCAGATCTCCGGGGCGTGCGTCTCGGACGGATGCATCCCGGCGTTGACGGCGAAATCGACGCGACGGCCGGAGCAGCTCAGCGAAGGGACGATGCTCTTCCTTTGCGCTTCCGGAAGAAACTGCCGATGACGCCGTGCTCCGGTCACGCACAAACGGGTCGACGGCCAGGTTCGCGCCAGATGACGCAGCGCGTCGAGGCCCGCCGTCCCCGAATATTCCGTCATGTGGTACTGCGTCCGAAGATATTCCGGTGTCGTCCTGTCGACGAGAGCATTGAAGTAGACGTCCTGATGCGGGTGGGCGCGCGCCATGCCGATTGCGATGCCGGCCACGGCGACGCCCGCCGCCGCATACGCTCCCCGGCGCATCCAGGCGGCGTCGCGCGACGCCAGCAGGCGCAGCCCGGACGCCGCCAGCAGCGCGAGCGGCGCGTGCAGGAAATACAGGTGCCGCCACCCGTCGTAGGTGTTCGCGCCCAGCGCCGCCACGGCGAGCGGCGGCGCCGTCAGGCACGCGGTCAGCAGAAGTCCGAACCGCACCGGCGTATTGCGAAACGCCCGGCCGGGACGCGCGGCGCCGCGCCACGCCGCGCCGACGATCCCGACGCCACCCAGCAGCAGCGTGAACGGCGGCGTCGTGATGGCGATCCACGTCGGAACGTAACGCCACGGCAGAGTGTCCGGAAGAACCGGCCGTCCCTGAAAGAGTTGCGGGATGAGATTCGGGTGTCCGGAGAGCGCCTGGAGCGCCTCGGCGAACTGACGCGGGTCGCTCCACAGGTACGGACTGATCGCGTACAGCGTCGCGGCGCCCGCCGCCCCGAACGCGGCGGTCGTCTTCAGAACGCGCCTGCGTTCGCTCGGCTGCGCCGCGCAGAGCAGGTCGCACGCCCGCATGCCCAGCACGGCGGCGAAGAGCATCACGCCCATGATGCGGAGGTTCGTCAGCACCGCCGCCGCCGCTCCCAGGACCGCGAACGCGCGGACCGTGTCCTTCTCGAACGCCCGGTGGATCAGGTGCAGCGCGATCATGAACATCGCCAGGAAGGGAACGTCCTTGCTGTTGAAGAACGCATGGGCGTACAGGCGGGGCTGGAGCAGGAACAGCAGCATCGCCAGGAGAGCGAGCGGCCCGCTTCCGAACAGCCGGCGGGCGAGCAGGAAGCAGGCGAAGCCGCCGCACAGCCAGAACAGGTGGGTGACGCAGTGACGCAGCAGATGCACCGTGCGGCTGTCGTCGAGGCCGAGCGCCCGCTCGGCGAGGAGCAGCGGCGCCTGGAACGCCACGCCGTAGTACCGGTTGTGGGCCGGCAGGCCGTGAAACGACAGTACGTCGTCGTCGCCCAGGGCGTACTCCAGGTTCGCCGCGGCGGTTCGCCGCTGGGGGTCCGCGTCCATCGAAAAGCCGTAGTCGCCCACGACGGCGGCGCCCGCGGCGGCGAAGAGGACGAGGACCGCCACGGGTTGCCAAGTCCGACAGGAGATGCGGGAGATCGTCATGGCCGCAACGGATTCATCCGGATCGTCTCCTCCCACAGGGCGGTCCAGACGTCGTCCTTCCGCGCGGTCTGTCCGGTCCTGACGTGATCGACGGCGTACTCCGGCAACCGGACGGCGGCGAGGCACTTCCCGTCGAACAGCGCCTGCGGGGGCAGGTCGAAGTCCCGGTTGTCGTAACCGTTTCGAACGTGGCGGGCAGGCAGGTCGCCCGCGTCCACGGGAACGACGTGCAGGAAGAAACGTGCGGCCAGGTCGGCCGGAACGCACGGCGCTCTGGCGTACGTGAGGACGCCGCGGGCGGCGTCGAAGCGCACGTCGTAGCGCGCGCGGGCCGCCGGCGCGCCCTGCGTCAACGACCGGTGCGTTTCGCGGAAGCGATCCAGGTGGAGCTCCACGCGGGAGTCGTCCAGGAGCGCCGGATTGAGGCCGTATATGCTGGCGATCGTGCTGCCGTACACTTTCCTGGCCCAGACCTCCGGCGCATACGTCTCGGGCGGATGCATCCCGTAAAGCTCATGATCCTGCCGGGCGCTGACGACGAAGTCGGAGCGCCGGCCGCGGCACTCCCGCCGATCGATTGTCTTTCTCTGCGCTTCGGGGAGAAACCGCCAACCATCCTGTACTCCCGTCAGGCATACGCTTGTCGGCGGGTAGGTCCGCGCCAGGTGACGCAGCGCGTCGAGGCCCGCCCTCCCCCAGTAATCCATGTCGTACTGCGTCCGGAGACGCTCCGGCGTCGTCCTGTCGACGAGGAAGTTGAAGTAGACGTACTGATGCGGGTGCATGCTCGCCATGCAGATGGCGACGCCCGCTGCTGCGACGCCCGCCGCCGCATACGCTCCTCGGCGCGCCCAGGCGGAGCCGCGCGACGTCAGCAGGCGGAGCCCGAACGCCGCCAGCAGGGAGAACGGCGCGTGCAGGAAATACAGATGCCGCCACCCGTCGTAGGTGTGCGCGCCCAGCGCCGCCACGGCAAGCGGCGGCGCCGCCAGGCACACGATCAGCAGAAGTCCGAACCGCAGCGGCGTGTTGCGAAGCGCCCGGCCGGGATGCGCGGCGGCGCGCCACGCAACGCCGGCCACTCCGACGCAACCCAGCAGCAGCGTGAACGGCGGCGTCGTGACCGCCATCCACGTCGGAACGTAACTCCACGGCAGATCGTCCGCACGAATCATCCTGCCCTGAAAGAGCTGCCAGGGAAAAAGCGGAGCATGCGACTTGTAAAGCGTCCGGAACGCCTCGGCGAACTCACGCGGGTCGCTCCACAGATACGGGCTGACGGCGTACAACGTCGCGGCCCACGCCGCAGCGAACGCGCCGGCCGTCGTCAGAACGCGTCGGCGCCCGCTCCACTGCGCCGCGCGGAGCAGGTCGCACGCCCGCATGCCCAGCACGGCGGGAACCAGCATCAGGCCCATGATGCGGAGGTTCGTCAGCACCGCCGTTCCCATCCCCAGGACCACGAACGCGCGGACCGTGTCCTTCTCGAACGCCTGGTGGACCAGGTACAGCGCGATCATGAACATCGACAGGAAGGAGACGTCCTTGCTGTTGAAGAACGCGTGGGCGTACAGGCGGGGGTGGAGCAGGAACAGCAGCATCGCCAGGAGAGCGAGCGGCCCGCCGCCGAACAGCCGGCGGGCGAGCAGGAAGCAGGCGAAGCCGCCGCACAGCCAGAACAGGTGAGTCGCGGAGTGGCGGAGCAGGTGCGCCGTGCTGTCGTTGCCGTCCAGGCCGAGCGCCCGCTCGGCGAGGAGCAGCGGCGCCTCGAACGCCATGCCGTAATATCGGTCCTGGGCCGGGTCGAAATCGCGGGCGGACAGTGCGTCGTCGTCGCCCAGGACGTATTCCAGGTTCGCCGCGGCGGCTCGCCGCATGGCGCCCGCGTTCATCGAGCCGCCGTAGTCGCCCACGACGGCGGCGCCCGCGACGGCGAAGAGGGCGAGGACCGCGACGGACAAGCAGCCCGTGGCGGAAGATCCCGCTGCCTTCGAGCGGCGCTGCATCCCGCCTGACGGCGTTGTTCGTCGGTTGCGCATGCCCAACATGCGCCCTCCTCACGCCTTGTCAGGAGGGCGTCTCACCGGGGCCGCGCCGCGCTACCGCTACCGCTCCCGCGCGCGCGAGACGGTGACCTCGAACGTGAGGCGCTCGCCGCCGCGGACGACGTCGAGGGCCGCGGTGGAGCCGATCTCCGCGTCCGACAGCAGGCGGGCGTAGTCGGCGCCGTCCTCGATCGGCGCGCCGTCGAACGCGACGATGACGTCGCCGGGCTGGAGTCCGGCGCGCGCGGCGGCCGACTGCTGGTGGATCCGCCAGACCACCACGCCCCGGGCGGGGACCCCGAGCTCGCGCGCGAGCTGCGGCGTCAGGCGGCGGACGTCCACGTACCCGAACGACCCGCGCCGCACCTCGCCGTACGCGATCAGGTCGTTCATGACGCGCCGGGTCAGGTTGCTCGGCACGGCGAACCCGACTCCCTGGCTGCCGCCGCTGTCGCTGAAGATGGCGGTGTTGATGCCGACCAGCTCGCCGCGCGCGTTGACCAGCGCGCCGCCCGAGTTGCCCGGATTGATGGCGGCGTCGGTCTGGATGAAGTTCTCGTACTGCGCCACGCCGAGGTTGTCCCGGCCGACCGCGCTGACGATCCCCAGCGTGACGGTTCGGTTGAGCTGGAACGGGTTGCCGACCGCCAGCACCCATTCCGCGATCCGCAGCGCGGCGGAGTCGCCCCACGGGACGGTGGGAAGGCCGCCTGCGTCGATCCGCAGCAGGGCGATGTCGGTCGACTCGTCGCGGCCGACCAGCTCGGCCTCGTACTCGGCGTCGTCCGACAGGGTCACCGTGATGCCCGCAGTCTGGCGGCCGACGACGTGGGCGTTGGTCACGATGTAGCCGTCCGCGTCCACGATCACCCCCGAGCCGAGGCTCGGACGCTCGCGGTACCCGGAGAACCCCCGCGAGTCGCCGAAGAAATACCGGAAGAACGGATCGTCGGCGAAGAGCGAACGCCGCCGGACGACCTGCCGCGACGAGATGTTGGCCACCGCCCGGATGCACGTCTCGGCCACGTCGGAGAAGCTCGGCGGCCCCGCCGGGACGGGTTGCGCCGCGACGGCGCGCGGCGGGGCGGCCGGCGCGAGGACGGCTTGCGCCGTTTCGGCGCCGTTCCCGGCGCCGAGGCGCCCCGCCACCGTGACGCCCGCCGCCGCGCCCGACAGGAAGAGGAGTGCGCCGAAGACAGCCGCGCCCGCGCGCATCGGCCTATTGTAGCGTCCCGGCGCGTCCCGCCGTGCTACGATCCGCGGCTTGAGCTCCATCCGGGCGACCCGCCTGCGCAAGGGGATGCTGATCCAGCGGGACGGCCATCCGTTCCGGGTGCTCGACCTGCAGCACCTGACGCCCGGCAAGGGGCACGGGTTCGTCCAGTGCAAGCTGCGCAACCTGCGGAGCGGCGCGCTGACCGACCGCAAGTTCCGGTCCGAGGACGACGTCGAGCGCGCGGCGCTCGACACGCGGCGGATGCAGTTCCTGTACGCCGACGGCGACGCCTACCACTTCATGGACACGGAGAGCTTCGAGCAGGCGCCGCTGACCGGCGAGACGCTCGGCGCTGCGGTGAGTTACCTGCTGCCGGAATCGGTGATCACCGTCGAGATGTTCGAGGGGGAGCCGGTGGGGATCCAGCTGCCGCTGACGGTCGCCCTGGCCGTGCGGGAGACCGCGCCGGCGATCAAGGGGGCAACGGCGAGCGCCCAGCTCAAGCCGGCGCGGCTCGAGACCGGCCTCGTCGTGCAGGTCCCCCCGTTCATCGCCGACGGCGACACGGTGCGCGTCAACACCGAGACCGGGGAGTACCAGGGGCGCGCCTGACAGGCTCGCCCGCCGCCCGCCTCCGGCCGCGGCGGGCGCGTCAGCCGAGCAGCGCGGCGATCCAGCCGGCCAGTCCCGGCCCGTCGGCCGTCGGGTCGCCCAGCCACCCGGGCGGCGTCACCCAGACGAACGCCAGGATGGCGATCACCATCAGGTCGTACTGCCAAGTCGCCCGGTCGAACGTCCAGAACAGGGCGTGCCGGACGGCGATGGCCGGCAACGCGAGCGCGCGGGCGAACGTCATGCGCGCCCGGACCGGCCGGCGCGGCCGGTCGGCGTTGCGCAGCTCGCGCCAAGTGTAGTAAATGCGGTCGAGCACCGTCACCACCGACAGCACCAGGATCACCCACGTCACCGCGCCCATCCGGTTCGTGAACGCGCCGATCATGAACAGGACGATCCGCTCCGGCCGCTCCATGAAGCCGACCTTGCACCTGTCGATCAGCGACTCGGCGCGCGCGCGGGCGTAGCTGGTCATCACCGAGAACATCAGCGCCAGCGCCGTGATCAGGACGTAGTCGGTCCGTCCGACCGCCGCGTACAGGTAGATGAGGCCGATGAACAGCAGCATGTCCGAGAACCGGTCCATCACCGAGTCCCAGAACCCGCCGAACCGGGAGGCGCGCGCCGTCCGCTCGGCCACCTTGCCGTCGATGAAGTCGAAGACGTTGGCGGCCACCATCACCGCGCCGGCCGTCCCGAACCGGCCGGTCCCGAGCGCCCAGCCGGCGCCGGCGTTGATGACCACGCCGGTCAGCGTCAGCGCGTTCGGGTGGATGCCGAGCCGGACGCACAGATCGATGATGGCGCGGAGGGGGTGCATGCAGAGCGCGCCGACGGCGCCGGTGAAGGTCATCGCAAGCGGTGGACGGGCGCCCGCAGGTCGGAAGGTATAGTGTAGCCGTGCCGATTCGGGATCTCAAGGATCGGATCAGCCGCCTGCCGGAGCAGCCCGGCGTCTACCTGTACTCCAACGGCGCCGGCGAGACGATCTACGTCGGGCGCGCCACCGCGCTGCGCGGCCGGGTGCGCAGCTATCTCGGCGCCTACGGGTCGAGCCCCAGGACCGACGCCCTGCTCGACGAGGTGGCCGCGGTCGACGTCGTCGTGACCGACTCGCTCGTCGAGGCGCTCGCCCTCGAGAACAACCTGATCAAGCAGCGCGCGCCCCGCTACAACATCCTGCTGCGCGACGACAAGAGCTACCCGTACCTGCAGGTGACCACCGCGGAGCGGTTTCCCCGCGTGCTGGTCGCCCGCCGCGTGGCGCGCGACGGGAACTACTACGCCGGCCCGTTCCTCCCCGCCGCGTTCGCGCGCAGGACGATGTCGCTGACGCACCGGCTGTTCGGCATCCGCTCGTGCAACGAGACGATCAACGGCAGGCGCGGCCGGCCGTGCCTGGAGTACGACATCCAGCGCTGCGTCGCCCCGTGCGTGGCGGAGCTGTGCGGCGAGGCGGAGTACGCGAAGGCGGTCGCGCACACCCGGATGTTCCTCGAAGGCCGGAACGACGAGCTGCTGGCCGACCTCCGGACGCGGATGCAGGCGGCCTCGGACCAGCTCCGGTACGAGCAGGCGGCGCAGATCCGGGACGCCATCCGGACCGTCGAGACGCTGAAGCATCGCCAGCAGAAGATGGCGACCGCCCGGCTCGGCGACCGCGACGCGTTCGGCGTGAAGATCGGTCCGGCCGGCGCGGTGATCCTGGTGTTCCAGATGCGCGGCGGCCGGGTGGTGGAGCGGGTGGAGCTGGCGACCGACGGGGCCGGGGCGGCGGGCGCCGCCGAGCAGGACGTGGTCCGGGCCGCGCTGCAGCAGTTCTACGAGGCGCGCGCCGCGCCGCCCGAGGTCCACGTCCCGGCCGCGCTCGACGACGAGGCGGTGCTGGCCCGCTGGCTGTCGGAGCGCGCCGGGCGGCGGGTGCGCCTCGTCGTGCCGAAGCGGGGCGACAAGCGCGGGCTGCTGGCGCTGGCCGGCCGGAACGCCGCGCTCGGGTACGACGCGCGGTTCGGCGAGGATGCGCGGGCGCGCGGGGAGGCGCTCGACGAACTGCGCGCGGCGCTCGGGCTGCCGGCCCCGCCGCGGCGGATCGAGTGCTTCGACGTCTCGACGATCCAGGGCGCGGAGACGGTCGGGTCGATGGTGGTGTGCGAGGACGGGCGGATGCGCCGCGGCGAGTACCGGAAGTACCGCGTCGGCCGCCGCGCGGCGCCCGGTCCGGACGACTTCGCGGCGATGGAGGAGATCGTGCGCCGGCGGTGCCGGCGCCTCCTGGAGCAGGGCGGCCCGTTCCCCGACCTGGTGATCGTCGACGGGGGCAAGGGCCAGCTTTCGGCCGCCTGCAAGGCGTTCGAGCAGTTGGGCCTGGCGAACCTGGCCGCGATCGGGATCGCCAAGCGCGAGGAGCTGATCGTGACGCGCGACCGGCCGGAGCCGATCGCCCTGCCGCGGCGGAGCGGCGCGCTGCTGCTGGTGCAGCGGATCCGCGACGAGGCGCACCGGTTCGCGGTGACGTTCCACCGCCGCGCCCGCGCGATGCGCGACCTCCGCTCCGAACTCGACGCCGTGCCCGGCGTCGGGCCGAAGCGGCGGCGCCTGCTGCTCGAACGGTTCGGCAGCGCGGCGAACGTGCGCCGCGCGAGCCTTGAGGATCTGCAGCGCGTCGTCGGCCCGAAGCTGGCGAAGGTCCTGGTCGGGCGCTTCGACCGGAGTCGTGAGGGATGACGGCGACGATGGAGCACGGGCCGCGCGCCGCCGGCTTTGCGGAGTTTTTTGCCGCGTTGTGGGGCAAACCCCCATTTTCCTGGCAGAACGCGCTGGCGAAGCGCGTGCTGGATGCTCCCACGGGCGCCGAGGGGAAAACGCTTTCCTGCTGGCCCGAAGCCATCGCCCTGCCGACCGCGTCCGGCAAGACCGCTTGCATGGACGTGGCCCTGTTCGCTCTGGCGGCGCAGGCGCCGCGTCTCGATGCGTCCGGACAGCCGATCACCGCGCCGCGCCGCATCTTCTTCGTGGTGGATCGACGGGTAATCGTCGACGAAGCGTATGAACGCGCCCGGTGCATGGCGGAGAAGCTGAACGCGGCGAAGGAGGGCGTTCTGAAATCGATTGCGGACGATCTGCGCCGGATCGCACGTGGCGCAACGTCCGGTTTCGATGGCGAGCGGCCACTGTCCGTCCACGCGCTGCGCGGGGGGACATATCGATCGGAAGGCTGGGCTTTCAACCCCCTGCAGCCGACCATCGTCGCCTCGACGGTCGATCAGATCGGCTCGCGCCTGCTGTTCCGCGCCTACGGGCGCGGCTCCGGAACGTGGCCGACATACGCTGCGCTGGTCGCCAACGACAGCCTTGTCCTTCTCGACGAAGCGCATTGCGCGCAGCCGTTCCTGCAGACCTTGCAGGCCGTCGTCCGTTATCGAACCTGGGCGGAAAAGCCGCTGCAACGGTGTTTTCACCCGGTGGTGATGTCGGCGACGCCGCCGGCGGGGTTGAGCGACGTATTCAGGGATTCGTCCGGGGACGGCTTCAACCCGGATCATCCGCTCGGCCGGCGGCAGTTGGCCGGCAAGCCGGCGGCGTTGCGGCCGATTCCCAAGGCGAAGGGCGACCGCGCGTCCGGTGAATTCTCGAAAGCGTTGGCTCGAAGCGCCTTGAGCCTTCTGGGCGGCGACCGGCAAGCCATCGTCGTGTTCGTCAATCGAGTGGCGACGGCGCGCGAAACGCACCGCCAGCTGCGCGAGAAGGAGGAGATCGAGGCCATCCTGCTGACCGGCCGCATGCGCCCGGTGGACAAGGGCGCGGTGGTACGGCGGCTTCGCGACCTGAGCCTCCACTCGAACCGGTCCGCCGGCCGCCGTCTGGAACAGCCGGTCATCGTCGTCGCCACCCAGACCCTCGAAGTCGGCGCCGACCTCGATTTCGACGGCCTGGTGACCGAGTGCGCGAGCCTGGACGCCCTGCGCCAGCGCTTCGGCCGCCTGAACCGCATGGGGCGGAACATCGAAGCGCGCGCGGAAATTCTCGTTCGCGCCGATCAGGCCAAGCCGGCGCGCGGCGTGGAGAAGGATCCGGTGTACGGCGAAGCGTTGACCCGCACTTGGAAATGGCTCGACGATCGCAGGAATAAAAACGGTGAGGTCGACTTCGGCATCGCCCATCTCGACCGTTTGCTGGCGGGAGACGATTCGCATCGCGTAGCTCGCAGAGCGGCGGCGCAATGTGCGCTCGACGCGCCGGCGGCCGATGCGCCGGTGATGCTTCCCGCGCACGTCGATTGCTGGGCGCAGACCGCGCCGGAACCGCGGCCCTCGCCGGACGTGGCGCTCTTTCTGCACGGTCCGCGGGAAAGCGTTCCGGACGTGCAGGTCTGCTGGCGCGCGGACATCGACCTGGCCGGCGCGGAAGGACAGGACGACGCCATCGAATCCCTGACGCTGTGCCCGCCCGCCAGCAGCGAGATGCTGCCGGCGCCGGTCGGTGTGTTCAAGCGCTGGCTGGCCGGGAAGGATGCGGACGACTTCAGCGCCGACGTGGAGGGCGTTGACCGGCCCGGAGATGATTCGGAGGGTGTGGAGGGCTCGGAGCTTGCGGACCGCCGGATCATCCGCTGGCGCGGGACCGGAACGAGCCGCAAGGATGTGACCGCCGACCCGGCCGACGTTCGGCCCGGAGACGCGATCGTGATTCCGACCACGCACCCCGGACCGCATGACCGGCTTGGAGACCTCCCGCCTGAAGCGTCCGATTCTCCCGCAACGCTCGATGTGGGGGACGCCGCGCACCGGCTCGCCCGCGCCAAGCCGATCCTGCGCCTGCACCCCGCCCTGGTGGACGCCTGGCCGGACTCGGCGGCCGCCAAGTCGACGGCGCGGTCGCTGCTGAGCGATCTTTCGCAGAAATATGAAGACGATCCGCATGAAGTCGCGGAAGTGCTGCACCGCCTCCTGACGGAGCTGTCGAAGGCCGAAGCCCTGCCGGATCGCTGGACCTGGCTGCCGCAAGCTGCGAAAGAGATCGCAGCGGAACGTTCCACCGTCGCCGCACTTCGCCGGGAATGCCGTCTCATCGGCGCCCGATGCCTCGTCCTCGTCGGGCTCCGCCGTGTCGGGAAGCTCGCGCACGAGGCCGCCGTCTTCAGCGACGAGGACGATGCCGCCGCATCCGGCATCTCGCACCGCGACGGCAAGCCGGCGCCGCTCCGCACCCATCTCCCCGGGGTCGAGGCGTTCGCCCGCCGTCATGCGGCCGGCTGCGGCTTGCCGGACGGGTTGGCGCAAGCCCTCGCCCGTGCCGGACTGCTGCACGACCTCGGCAAGGCGGACCCGAGATTTCAGGTCATGCTCCGGGGAGGCTCCCCGTGGTCGGCCGGCGAGACACTGGCGAAATCCGCCGAGATGCCCAAGACCCGGGCGGCGCGGAAACGGGCTCGATCCGCTTCGGGATACCCGGAAGGAGGCCGGCACGAGCTGTTGTCCGTGCGCTTGGCGGAAGCCGCGCCGGCGCTCCTGCCGGAGGACGGAGAATTGCGCGACCTCGTGCTTCATCTCGTGGCCAGCCACCACGGCCATTGCCGTCCGTTCGCCCCCGTGGTGGCCGATGACCGGCCCGCGCCCGTGGAGCACACGTTGTGCGGCCACCGGATGCGGTGGTCCGGCCCGACCGGGCTGGAACGGCTGGACTCCGGCGTCGCGGATCGCTACTGGCGGCTCACCCGCCGCTACGGCTGGTGGGGGCTGGCGTGGCTCGAAGCCCTGCTCCGCCTCGCCGACTGGCGGCGCAGCGAATGGGAGGAGGCGCACAATGCCGGCGGGTGACGCCCGGGGCGGCGACGGTCGAGGGCTGCTGTTGAACGGCCTCGACGGGAGCAATCCGTTGGGGTTTCTGGCCGCCGTCGGGACGCTGCACGTTCTCGGCGATGCGTGCGCGGGCTCGGGCCGCCTCGGATGGCGGAACGTCCACGGTAGCTGGAAACCCTTGATTACAGGTTGCGGTGACGACGAGAGGGAATTTTGTGATGCGGTGCTGCGAGCGCTGAAGAACGCCTCGGCGGCCGTGTTCGATATCGGGAAGGAAAGCAGGAACGGCAAGGAGTCCAACAAATTTCCTTTCGCCCATCACAAGTTCGTTCAAGCACTCGAGACGCAGCGGGACGAAGCCGGTCCATCCAATCGCCGGGACGTGGATTTCCTGGCCGCCTTCGGCACGGAGCTCTATCCGGATATGAAGAAGGACGAGTTCCGGGAAACGCGCTTCAGGATGGTGCGCGCCGGGGACTCCAGCCGGCAGGGCATGTTGTTCTATGCAAAGGCCATCCGCAAAAACATCGACCGCGGGCAGATCGAGCGCGCGCTGTTTCAAGCTTGGGACTACCGGGACGAGGGTTACAGCCTGCGTTGGGATCCGATCGAAGATCAACCCTACGCGCTCCGATGGAAGGACCCGAGCAGATCGACCCTGACCGACGGCCCGGGCACGATGCTGGCCGCCAATTGCCTGGCGGTCGAGTCGTTGAGATGCTTTCCGACCGTCACGATCGGAAGGCAGGCCCATACCACCGGATTTCACCGGCGCGAAAGGCGGGCATTTCGTTTCGTGTGGCCGATATGGACTTCGATGGTGGGCATCGAGACCCTGCGCTCCCTGGTGGCGCTGCGCGATCTGCATGAAAGTCCCCTGCCTCGTCCAGCCCTTCTCGCCAAGAGCATCGAAGAGATCTATTGCGCCCGCCGGATACAATCTAACCAGTATTACAGCAACTTTGCACCGGCGCAGCCGCTCCGGTGACGGCTGGACCTCGAACAACCAGGAGACAGGCAATGGAGGAACTCATGATGCTCGATTTGAAAGCTCTGCGAGACGCGGTCGCGGGCGCGGCCGCGGCGTTTCGCTGCGTGACCGACTACCAGCCGGCGGGCCGTCCCGGCGACAAGGTGTTCCCACCGACCTACGAAGGCGGCAAGTACGCCACGGAGGAACGCATCGATCCGGAGACGGGAGGAATCAAGCCCTGCGTGCTCCTCGATTCCGTGCAGTCTCAGGCCAACCGGATGGAGCTGGCCCTTCTGGAAGCGCATCGCGCCGGCAAGGTGACGCTTCCCCTGATCGTGACGAGGTTCGATCAGGAAGAATTACTCAGGAGATTCACCGTGACCAGCCTGGAGGCGCCGCACCGGGCCGCGGACGCGCTGTTCCGTGACAGCCGGTTGAACGGCGTGATGTTCCGAAAATCGGACAAGGGCCGGATCCTCGATACGGCGGACGTCCGCAATGCCGCGGACCTCTTCGGTCTCTGCCCCACGGCACTGATCTTCGGCTTGTGGGATTCGACGGGTCCGCGCGGCGGGCTGGGCACGAAGTTCCAAAGGGCGCTGGTGTCGGAGATCGTCGGATACGATGCAGTGCCGGGGGTCAAGACGGCGAGCCGCATCGACCCGGCTCGGATTACGCTCGGAGCCGGACCCTTGTACGAACGGGAGGCCGTTGCCAATGACTCCCCTGATTGGACCTTGAACGAACAGGAAGCGAAAAAGTCAATCGCCTCTGGCGGCAAGGCGAACTTCACCAAGTTCAAAAAGACGGGCAAACCGTCGGAGGCAGGTCATGGCAACGTCACTCCTACCGTCTCTGATGGCGGCTTCAAGATCTCCAAGGCCACGCAGACCACGGTGCTGTCGCTCGCCGCGTTGCGCCGGCTCCGTTTCCCGCTCGACGGCGCGGCGGATTCCGATCACGCGACGGACGTATCCGCGCACACCGCACTGGCCGCGCTGGGGATCGCTGCCGGTACGCTGGCGCGGAATGACGTGGATCTTCGCTCTCGTTGCCATCTTTTCGCGGAAAGCGCGCCGACCTGGGAATTGCTCGATCGGCCCGGCAAACCCCCCATCGAATTCGAGCTTTCCCCGGATGCCGCGCTCCAGTTGCTGGCGGAGGCGATAGAGGAAGCGAGGAAAGCGGGCCTGCCCTGGGAGGATGAGATCGAACTGACCCCCTCTTCCGAGCTGGTCGAGCTCGTTCGCCGCAGCCAGGAATTGACGAGCCAGGAGGGAGCGGAGAACGGCTGATGTTCGCGCTCGGCATCCGCTACCTGAACGGATGGTCCATGGCCGCTGCGGACGGAGCGCGCAAGGAACGGGCCGAGTGGCCGCCGCATCCCGACCGGGTGTTCATGGCCTTGGCGGCGGCATGGTTCGAGACCGGTGAAGAGACCGAAGATCACACCGAAGAAGGCGACGCGCTGCGTTGGCTGCAAGCCCTTCCCCCGCCCGCCATCGCCGCTTCCGGCGCCGGGTGTCGCACCTCCGTCACCAGCTACGTGCCGGTGAACGACGTCGCGATCAAAAGAGGGAGGAAAAGGAATCCGAAGACCGATGTGGACAAGCTGAGGAAAGAAGGTCTGGCGTTGGTCCCGGAACACCGTCTGCGCCAACCCCGCGGATTCCCCGTCGCCATTCCCCACGATCCCGTCGTGCGCCTGATCTGGCGGGAGGCGAAGCTGGATATCCACCGCAACGCGCTGGAGCGGTTGGCCGCGAAGGTCACCCACGTCGGGCACTCCGCATCCTTCGTGCAGGCGTGGGTGGAGCAGGAATGCGAAGTCGCCGCGAACTGGGAGCCGATTGAAGGCATCGCCGTGCACCGGCTGCGGATTCCCTCGGCGGGGAGCCTCTATCGGCTGGCCCGAACCTGCAACCGCGAAGCCTGGATCGCCTATCACGATCTGCATGACGAGCTTGAGCGGGCGCAAGCGGCTCTCAAGGCGATGAAGCCCCCGGTAAGGGTTGCCTGGCGGGATTTTCCCGACGCCGTGCTACTGGCCGATGAGACGAGGACCAAGCGGCATCCGGCGTATTCCAATGCGAAAGCAGGCGATGTCGGGGCCGCGACAAATCTCGTCCACGCATTGGTGGATGAGGCCGGAATCGCCGCGGTGCGCCGACTGTTGGACGCGGCGGGCGCCGCCTTGCCCGTACTGGTCAGCGCCCACGCCTACGAGCGCGAGGGTGTCAACGCGATTCCCGCCGCACTGGCGGAGCTCCTGAGCGAACGCCTGGGCATCCCGTTCGACACCGCTGTCGTACAGACCAACGTCGTCAGCCACACCGGGGCCAGCGGCTACGGCCGGCTTGCCCGGCAGGCGGCGTTCGGAGGCAAAGTCGAAACGGGCCGCGAGTACGTGATGGTGGACGACTTCATCGGCCAGGGTGGTACACTGGCGAACCTGCGCGGCTGGATTGGGAGGCAGGGCGGCAGGGTCGTCGGCGCGGTCGGGCTGACCGGCAAGCAGTATTCGGCGAAGTTGAACCCCTCCAAGGAGCAGCTCCATGAGCTCGAACAAAAACACGGACCGGACTTCGAGAAGTGGTGGCGGGAACATTTCGGCCACGCCTTCGATTGCCTTACTCAATCGGAGGCTCGGTACCTCGCCCACTCCCCGGATGCTGACACCATACGAGATCGACTTGCTGCGGCGGAGCGCGAAGGAGGTGGCCGAGGTCGCCGGCAAAATCCTCGCGAGCAAAGACGGCGCGTCAACAGCTTGAAGGAACGTCTCGCCGAACGGTTCCCGGATGGTCGGCCGGCGGCGCCCATGCGGCCGATCCCCGGCAGGTGGCAGGGATACGGCCGCCCGCAAGCAACGTCTCCACCCGAAGCGGCGCCCCATTCAGTGTTCGACTCGCGCTTCGTCGTCCTCGCGGCCGGCGGCAAGCGGGTTTCCCTGTCCGCGACCCTGCGGCTGACGGCGGCGCTCCGCGGCCTGCTGATGCGCCACTGCCCCGTGCAGCCGCCCCCGGAATGGTTCAGCGGGCATCGCCCGGACGGCAGGGCGACCGCGGCGCCGCACGTCGCCCTGGCGCCTCTCGCATTCGTCGGCGCGCCGCACGCGGACGGCAGTATCATGGGCTTCGCCCTGATCCTGCCACGCGAGATGGACCCGCAAGAGGCCGGACGCTGCCTGGAGCCGATCCTGCGGAACCCGGAGACCGGCGCGCCGCGCGAACATCGTCTTTTCGATGGCGAGCGGACCGAGTGCGGCGTTGAACTCGAAACCCGGGATCGCCCGCCTCGGAGCCTTGTTCCGGATACGTGGACGGAAGCGTCGGCCGTCTGGGCCAGCGTGACCCCGGTGGTTCTCGACCGGCACTTTGACGGCCAGGACAGGTGGGAGAAGGCGGCCGGGAGCGTGGAGGACATGTGCGGGCGCGTCGGCCTCCCGCGCCCCCGCGAAGTCTTGCTGCATCCGGTTTCCCGGGTCGAAGGCGCTCCCCCCGCACGAGACTTTCCCCCATTGACCCGGAAGCGCGACGGCGGGCAGCGGAGTCACAGCCACGCGGTGATCGTCTTCGACGAGCCGGTGCGCGGCCCGGTGCTGCTGGGCGCGGGACGGTTTCGCGGATACGGGTTGTGCCGCCCGATCGGCGCGTCCTGACATGAGCCTTGGACTGGCGCCGGCGGGGCGCCTGCAGTGGGCGGCTCGCGACGGCGACCCTGCGCCGCCCGAGGTCGCCCGGTTGCGATCCGCCTTCGAGGCCGACTGGCGCGAAGCGCTCTTCACGCTGGCGGCGGACCGCGTCGATGCGCAGGAGGACGCCGCGGCGCGCTTCTGGCGGCAGATCGCCGAACATTACCTGATCGCGCTGTGCCATCTGCCCGGACAGGGGGCGCGCATCGAGGTGCAGCCTCCTTCGTCGGCCGACTGCGCCGCCTGGACCCTGGCCGCCCCGCCAATGCGCGGGGGCGAATATCTCTGCGAGGACAGCCTGCGGGAGATCTGGAGCCGCCTGGACGAGTGGGTGCGCGAGGCGGCCTCGGCGGCCGGAGGACTGCCCGCGTTTCTGCGCGCCCGCGCCCCGAGCTGGCATCAGGTGGGGCGGGTCTGCTTCCACCTGGCCGAGAACCGGAACGACGCAGCCCGGCCGTTCGCGTTCATGGTGACGTACGCCTCCGGTTTCGGCGCGGCGGGACGGGTGAAGCACCTGCCGTTGCGGCGGGCGCTGGAGCAGTACGCCGGAGCGAAGAACCGCGCGGCGCTCGTCGCGCTGCTGTCGCCCGTCCAGCAGGCCGCCGAGACGTGCGGCTGGGTGCGGGAGCTGGTCGACTCGGGCGACGTCTACCGGCCGCTGGCGTGGACGCCGGATCGCGCCTATCGGCTCCTGCGCAGCGCGCCGGCGCTCGAGGCGAGCGGATTGACCGTGCGCCTGCCGAACTGGTGGCGGAAACGGCCGCGCCCGCAGGTCAGCGTCACCATAGGCGGCGCGTCGCCGTCGATGGTGGGCGCCGACGCCATGGTCGACTTCGACGTGAACGTCGCGCTGGGCGGCGAGCCGCTGTCGCGCGCCGAGCTGGAGACGCTGCTCGAGGGCGACGACGGTCTGGTGCTGCTCAAGGGGCAATGGGTCGAGGTCGACGGGGAGCGGCTGCGGCAGGCCGTCGAGCACTGGGAGGCCGTGCGCCGGCAGGCGGGCGACGACGGGATTTCCTTCATCGAAGGGATGCGCCTGCTCGCCGGCGCATCGGCCGACCTGCGCCGCGAGGATCGGACGGAGGCCGAACGTCCCTGGGTGGACGTCAACGCCGGTGACGGGATGCGCCGGCTGCTGGCGGGGATGCGCCAGCCCGGCGCGCTCGACCCGGCGGACGTCGGCGGCGCGCTGCAGGCCGCGCTCCGGCCGTATCAGCGTGACGGCGTGGCGTGGCTGCGGCTGTTGACGACCCTGGGCCTCGGCACCTGCCTGGCCGACGACATGGGGCTCGGCAAGACCATCCAGGTGCTGGCCCTGCTGACGTGCGGCCGCGGCGCCGGCGGCGCGCGGCCGGCGCCGTCGCTGCTGGTCGTCCCGGCCTCCCTGCTCGGGAACTGGCGCCGGGAGGCCGAGCGGTTCGCGCCGTCGCTGGTCCTGCGGTTTCTGCACCCGGCGGAAACGGACCGGGAGACGCTGGCGAAGGTCGCGGCCGCGCCGGCGCGGCGCCTGGCGGAGGCCGACTTGGCGGTGACGACCTACGCCATGCTGCACCGGCAACCCTGGCTGACGGCCGTGCAGTGGCGGCTGGTCATCCTGGACGAAGCGCAGGCCGTCAAGAACCCGGCGACCCGGCAGAGCCGGGCCGTACGTGCGCTGCCGGCGCGCGCCCGCGTCGCCCTGACCGGCACGCCGGTCGAGAACCGGCTGGGAGACCTGTGGGCGCTGTTCGACTTTCTCAATCCCGGACTGCTCGGCTCACGCGACGTGTTCGACCGGTTCGTCAAGGCGCTGCAGGAGCGCGACCGGCAACCGTTCGCGCCGCTCCGGCGGCTGATCGCCCCCTACGTCCTGAGGCGGCTGAAGACCGATCGACGGATCATCGACGACCTGCCGGACAAGACCGAGACGACGTGCGACTGCCACCTGACCCGGAAGCAGGTGGCGCTCTACCAGCGCGTCGTGGGGACGATGCAGCGCGACCTCGACAGGACCGACGGCATCGCCCGGCGCGGCGTCGTGTTGCGGGCGCTCATGCGGCTGAAGCAGACGTGCAACCATCCCAGTCAGCTTTCCGGCGACGGCGACTACCGGCCCGCGGACAGCGGGAAGTTCGAGCGGCTGGCCCGGATCTGCGAGGAGCTGGCCGATCGCCAGCAGCGGGCGCTGATCTTCACCCAGTTCCGCGAGATCATCGAGCCGCTGTGCGAGCACCTGACCGCGGTCTTCGGCCGGCCCGGCCTCGTGCTGCACGGCCGAACCGGGGTCCGGCGGCGGCAGGAGCTGGTGGACCGGTTCCAGCGCGACGACGGACCGCCGTTCTTCATCCTGTCGCTCAAGGCCGGGGGGACGGGGCTGAATCTGACGGCGGCGTCCCACGTCGTCCATTTCGACCGCTGGTGGAACCCGGCGGTCGAGAACCAGGCCACCGACCGCGCCTTTCGCATCGGTCAGCGGCGCAACGTGCTGGTCCACCGGTTCGTCACGCGCGGGACCGTCGAGGAAAAGATCGACAGGATGATTGCGGAAAAGCGGCAATTGGCGGAAGATCTGCTCGGCGGGCGCAGCGAGATCGACGTCACCACGCTGTCCGACGACGAGCTGATCGATCTGGTGCGCCTCGACGTCACGCGCGCGAATCCCCATGCGGCGGCGGACTGACGGGAATCCGATGGAGTTCTGGTATCCGCGCTACGTGCCGGCCGGCGCCCGGCGCGCCCGAGCCCTGCTGGAGGTGCGCGATCTGCGGGCGCGCGGCGTGAAGGTGCAGCCGGTCGAGATCAAGGGCCGCGCCATCGTGCGGAGTTTCTGGGGCCGGCGCTGGTGCGAGCATCTGGAATCGTTCTCCGACTACGCCAACCGCCTGCCGCGGGGACGCTCCTACGTGCGCAACGGCTCGGTCTGTCATCTGGCGGTGGATTCCGGAGGCGTCGAGGCGATGGTGGCCGGAGGGTCGCTCTACCATGTCGCCGTGCGCATCAGGAGGCTCAAGCGGCCGACCTGGAAGGCGATCCGGAGCGCATGCGCCGGCCAGATCGGGTCGGTCCTCGAGCTGCTGCAGGGGCGGCTGTCCGATCACGTCATGGACGTCGTCACCCATCGCGAAGCCGGCCTGTTTCCGCAACCGGGCGAGATCAAGCTGGCTTGCGACTGCCCCGACTGGGCCACGATGTGCAAGCATGCGGCGGCGGTGCTCTACGGCGTCGGCAGCCGCCTCGACGACAGCCCGGAGCTGCTCTTCCGGCTGCGCGGCGTCGACGAGGCGGAGCTGATCGCCGACGGCCTGACGCCGCCGCGAGAAGAGGCGACGGCCGACACCCTGGCCGGCGAAGATCTCGGGGACATCTTCGGCATCGATCTCGGGTCCGAGGACGGCGCGCCGCGCGCGCGGACGCCGCGGCCCGCCGCGCGGAAGCGGAGGAAGACGACGAAGACGACGAAGACGACGGGCGCGCAGATCGCCGGGCTGCGCAAGCGCTGCGGGTTTTCAGCCGCCGAGTTCGCCGAGCTCCTCCAGGTTTCCGAGGCGACGGTGCGCCGCTGGGAAGCCGCGCCGAGGCCGCTCGACCTGCGCGCCCGTTCGCGGCAGGCCCTGGAGGTGCTGCTCGCGGAAATCGAGAAGCGGAGCGGATGATGGTATTCTGGCGTAGCTGCTTCTCCCGCAGCTTCTTCCCGTGGCGTCTCAGGCGGTGAAACCGCGCGTCGTCTCCGGAATGCGGCCGACCGGCAGGCTGCACCTCGGCCATCTCGTCGGCGCCCTGGCGAACTGGGCCGACCTGCAGGAGCGCTACGACTGCCTGTACTTCGTGGCCGACTGGCACGCCCTGACGAGCGAGTACGCGGAGGCGGGCGACCTCACGGAGTGCGCCTGCGACAACGTGACCGACTGGATCGCGGCGGGGATCGACCCCGACCGCAGCACGATCTTCGTGCAGTCGCTGGCGCCGGAGCACGCCGAGCTGCACCTGTTGCTGTCGATGGTGGTTCCGGTCCCGTGGCTGGAGCGGGTGCCGACCTACAAGGAGCAGATCGAGCAGCTCGCCGGCCGCGACCTCTCGACGCTCGGCTTCCTCGGGTACCCGCTGCTCCAGGGCGCCGACGTGCTGATGTACAAGGCCGACTACGTCCCGGTGGGCGACGATCAGGTGCCCCACCTGGAGCTGACGCGCGAGGTGGTCCGGCGGTTCCACGGGTTCTTCGGCCGGCTCTTCCCCGAGCCGCAGCCGCTGCTCACCGCGGCGCCGCGGCTGCCCGGCCTCGACAACCGGAAGATGAGCAAGAGCTACGCGAACACCATCGACCTGTCGGACGACGCCGAGACCGTCCGCCGGAAGGTGATGCGGATGTACACCGATCCGAAGCGGGTCCGCGCGGACGTGCCCGGCACGGTGGAGGGGAATCCGGTGTTCGTCTACCACGACGCGTTCAACCCGGACGCGGCCGAGGTCGACGAGCTCAAGAGCCGGTACCGCGCGGGCAAGGTGGGCGACGTGGAGGTGAAGGACCGGCTGGCCCGCGCCGTCAACGCGACGCTCGAGCCGATGCGCGAGCGCCGGGCGGAGCTGCTGGCCCGCCCGGAACGGATCCGGGAGATCGTGCGCGACGGGTCGGCCGCGGCGCGCCGGATAGCGCGCGAGACGATGGCCGAGGTCCGCGCCGCGGTCGGCCTGGTCTACGACTGATGCGCGAGAACCGATGAACGAGCCGCACGACTTCGAGTCGATCCTTCCGGAGTATCCGGTGCGGCTCGCCAACTTCGAAGGGCCGCTCGACCTGCTCCTGCACCTGATCCGGAAGCACGAGATCGACGTCTACGACATCCCGATCGCGCTGGTCGCCGACCAGTACCAGGCGTACCTCGACCTGATGCAGGAGCTCGACCTCGACGTGGCGGGCGAGTTCCTGGTCATGGCGGCCACGCTGATCCACATCAAGTCGCGGATGCTGGTGCCGCGGATCGAAACGGAAGGCGGGCAGGAGGAGCCGGAGGATCCCCGCGACGCCCTGGTGCGGCGTCTGGTCGAGCACCAGAAGTTCAAGGCGGCGGCCGAGCTGCTGCACGAGCGGGCGGAGGTGCGCAGCGCCCAGTGGACCCGGCCGGACGAGCGGGTGGCCGCCATCGCCGGCGAGCCGATCGAGCGGGAGGTCGAGGTCGATCTGTTCAGCCTGCTCCAGGCGTTCCAGGCGGTGCTGGCCCGGCCGCGCGGCCGCCCGGGGCTGGCCGTGCCGGAGGCCCGCCTGTCGATAGAGGCGCGGATCGCGCAGCTCATGGAGCGGCTGTCCGACGCCGACGCGTGCGGATTCGAGGAGCTGTTCAACGACGCCTGGACCCGCCCGGCGTTCATCACCACGTTCCTCGCCCTGCTCGAAATGATCCGGCTGAAGCTCGTCCGCGTGCTGCAGGCGACGCCGTTCGGCCCGATACGGGTCTACCGGCGGCCGCCGCCCGCGGACGCGCCGCCGGCGGGAGAACCGAACGGCCATGGCTGACGGCCTGAAGGAGCTCGAGGCGATTGTCGAGGCGCTCATCTTCGCGTCCCCCGAGCCGGTGACGCTGAAGACGCTCGTGAAGGCGCTCGACGCCGAGCCGCGCGAGCACGTCGAGGATGCGCTCGCCGCCGTCCGGGCGCGGTGGCGCGGGCGTGAAGGCGGCCTGCGGCTGATCGAGGTGGCCGGCGGCCACCAGATCGTGACGCGGCCGGAGCTGTCCGAATGGGTCCGGCGGCTGTTCCACGAGCACTCGAAGCAGCGGCTGTCGGTGCAGGCGCTCGAAACGCTGGCGGTGGTGGCGTACCGCCAGCCGGTCACGGGGCCGGAGATCGCCGAGATTCGGGGGGTCGGCGCCGCCGGCGTGCTCGCGACGCTGGTCGAGCGGCGCCTGATCAGGGTGACGGGCCGGAAACAGGTGGTCGGCCGCCCGTTCCTGTACGCTACGACCCGCGAGTTCCTCGACCGGTTCGGCCTGAACGACCTGTCGGAGCTGCCCCGGGTGGAGGACGTGGCCGAGGCGCTCGGTATGGAGCTGCCAGCCGGCGGCGCCGGGCCGCACCCGATAGACGAGCCGCTGCCGTTCGAGTCCGGACCGGACGCGCCGGCCCCGCCCAAGCCGCAGGTGCATTGACAGCCCGTGGCAGCCCCATCCGCCGCAGCGTCGCCGACCGCGGGCGCGTCCGGCGTGCGGCTGCAGAAGATCCTGTCGGCGGCGGGGGTCGCGTCGCGCCGCGCCGCCGAGGAGCTGATGCGCGAGGGACGCGTCACGGTCAACGGCGTCGTCGTCACGGGGCCCGGCTCGCGCGCCGACCCGGAGCGCGACGCGGTGCGTGTGGACGGCCGCCGGGTCGGCGGCGCCGTGCGGCGCCGCTACATCCTGGTCAACAAGCCGCGCGGCGTCGTCACGACCCGCAGCGACCCGCAACGGCGGAGGACCGTGCTCGACCTGCTGCCGCGCGTCCGTGAGTACGTCTATCCGGTCGGCCGCCTCGACTATGACTCCGAGGGGCTGCTGCTGGTGACGAACGACGGCGGCCTGGCCGAGCGCCTGACCCATCCGCGCCACGCGCTCGAACGGGTGTACGAGGCGGTCGTCGAGGGGGTTCCGAGCGCCGCGCAGTTGCGGCGCCTGCAGGCCGGCGTTCCGCTCGACGGGCGGCGCACGGCGCAGGCCGGCGTGCGCCTGATCGGCGGGCGCCGGGTGCGGAGCGGAGACCGGGCGCGCATCGAGATCACCCTCCGCGAAGGCCGCAACCGGCAGGTCCGGCGGATGCTCGACGCGATCGGGCATCCGGTCGTCCGGCTGCGGCGCGTCCAGTTCGGTCCGCTCCGGGACCGGACGCTGGCGGCCGGGGGCTGCCGCGACCTGTCGCGGCGGGAGCTGACGGCGCTCCGCCGCGCCGCGGCGGAGCGGACCGCCGGCGAGGACCGGCCGCCGAGATGACCGCCATCGTCGCGATCGACGGACCGTCGGGCGCCGGCAAGGGGACGGTCGCCCGCGCCGTCGCGCGCGCCCTGCGCTGGCGGTACGTCGACACGGGGGCGATGTACCGGGCGGTCGCCTGGAAGGCCGCGCGGGACGGCCGGGCGCTCGACGACGAAGAGGCCGTGGCGGCCGTTTCCGCCGCCGCGGTGTTCGCGATGGACGAGTCGCGCGTCGCCATCGACGGACGCGACGTGACCGAGGCGATCCGCACGTCGGAGATCGACGCGGCGGCGGCGCGGGTCGCCCGCATGCCGCGGGTGCGCGCGGCGCTCGTGGCCCGGCAGCGCCGGTACGCGGCGGACGGTCCGGTCGTGATGGAGGGGCGCGACATCGGGACCGTGGTCTTCCCGGACGCCGCCGTCAAGATCTATCTCGACGCATCGCCGGCGGAGCGCGCCCGGCGCCGGTCGACCGATCCGGCGCACGGCCTGTCCCGGACGGGCGGAATCGGCGCGGTCGCCGAGGCGATCGAGCAGCGGGACCGGATAGACCGCACGCGCCGGGCGTCGCCGCTCAAGCGGGCGTCCGACGCGGCGGTCGTCGACACGACCGGCGTCCCGATCGACGCGGTGGTCGACCGGGTCCTCGCCATCGTCCGCGACCGGCTGCGCAGCGGCCGGCTCGGGCGAGTCCTTTCCAATTCAGCAATGGCCTGAACCGCCCGTGGTGGAGCCTCCGCGCGGGGCGCCGCCGCGGCGCCGCCGCGGCGCGGAGCGCGGTGATACAGTAATCGTCATGGCGATCGGCCTCGGCCGGCCCTCGGGAGACGCCGGCCGTCGACGCGGCCGTCTGGCGTCGCGGCCGGGCCGCCGCCGCTCTCTCCGCATGTGACCGGGAAGGGAAATGACTTCCGAAAGCATCGCTGCGTAAACGAGATGTAGTTCAGGTGAAGAACCCCAGGAGCGGGCGCTATGTGAAGATCGATCGGAGCGCCGGCGCGGAGGACGAAGGAGGCGCGTGACGCCCGACGGAGCGATGCGCCGGACGTGTCGATGATTCGGAGAGCGAACAGATGCCGTCTGATCTCCTGGACGCGACGCCCCTGCTGACGCCGGCGGTGTTGCGGGCCCCCGCGCGGGCTCGACCCGGACGGCCGGCTGGCAGCCTGTGGTGGAATCCCCGCGTCGCACCGAGAGCGGTGAGGCGCCCGGCTGACAAGGCGTGAGGAGGGCGCATATTGGGCATACGCAACCGACGAACAACGCCGTCAGGCGGGATGCATCGCCGCTCGAATGCAGCGGGGACTTTCGCCACGGGCTGCTGGGGGAGGGGCTGCAATGACGTCGCACGACGACCTCGCGGCGCGCGACCGCGCGCATCTGTGGCATCCGTACACGCAGGCGTTGAACCAGCCGCCGCCGCTGGTCGTCGTCCGGGGGGAGGGGGTCTATCTCCACACCGACGACGGCCGCCGGATCCTGGACGGGATCTCGTCGTGGTGGGTCAACCTGCACGGGCACGCGCATCCGAAGCTGAACGCCGCGCTCGCGCGGCAGGCCGGCGAGCTGGAGCACGTCATCTTCGCCGGCTGCACCCACCGCCCCGCCGTGGAGCTGGCCGAGCGGCTGGTCGAGATCCTGCCGGAGGGGCTCACCCGGGTCTTCTACTCCGACAACGGCTCGACCGCCGTCGAGGTGGCGCTCAAGCTGGCGTGGCAGTACTGGCGCAACCGGGGCGAAACGGACCGCCGGACGTTCATCGCGCTCGACCGCGCCTATCACGGCGACACGGTGGGCGCGATGTCGGTGAGCGAGGCGTCGAGCTTCACCGAGCCGTTCGCGCCGCTGTTGTTCCCGGCGGTCCGCGCGCACGAGCCGTACTGCCGCCGTTGCCCGGTCGGGCTTGAACGGGCGCGCTGCCGGATCGACTGCCTCGACAGTCTCGAATTCCACTTGAAAGCTCTCGGCGACGCCGTGGCGGGCGTGCTGGTCGAGCCGATGCTGCAGGGGGTCGGCGGGATGATCGTCTGGCCGCCGGAGTTCCTCGCCGGCGTCCGGGCGCTCTGCGACCGGTACGGCGCGCTGATGATCGCCGACGAGGTGCTGACCGGCTTCGGGCGCACCGGCCGGATGTTCGCGTGCGAGCACGCGGCGGTGACGCCGGACGTCATCTGCCTGTCGAAGGGGCTGACGGCCGGCTACCTGCCGATGGCGGCGACGGCGGCGACCGAGTCGGTCTACGAAGCGTTCCTGAGCGAGGACCGGCGGAAGACGTTCTTCCACGGCCATTCGTACACCGCCAACCCGCTCGCCTGCGCGGTCGGCCTCGCGAGCCTCGACGTCTTCCGCGACGAGGGGGTGCTCGACCGGATCGGCCGTCTCGAAACGCAGTTGCGGGCCGGCCTCGAGCCGCTGCGCCGCCACTCGTACGTGGGCGACGTGCGGGTCATCGGCGGCGTCGGCGTCGTCGAGCTGACGCCGGAGGCGGACGGCGCGCCCGGCGGCGGCTACTTCGACCGGATAGGCCCCCGCCTAGCGGACGCGTTCCTGCGGCGCGGCCTGCTGATCCGGCCGCTCGGCAACGTCGTCTACTTCATGCCGCCGTACGCCATCTCCGACGCCGAGGCCGCCTGGGCGCTCGCCACGATCGGCGAGGTGATCGAGGAGACGGCCGGCGGGCGGTAGGGGCTTCCGGGGCTGCTACGGCTCGTCGTTCCGTCATTCCCGTTCGCCGGCGCGCGCGCCGGCGAGGATGTTGGCCGCCGAGTAGTTGCCCTCGTGGCAGGCGTACTCGAACAGCTGCCCGTCGATGCCGACCAGCGGGAACGTCGCCGACCAGGGGCGGGTCCAGGTTCCGGGATCGTCCACCGTGAATTCGTAGGTCAGCGCGCCGTCGTCCGCGCGGGTGAACCGCTCGACCACGCGGGACGTGGCTGTCGGCCCGCGCGGGTCGACGTAGCGCCAGATGTTCACCCCGCGGACCATGTCCCGGCTCGACGCGAAGTGGGTCGTTTCGACCACCAGCGTTTCGCCCTCCCACCGGCCGCGCGAGTCGCCCATCCACTGGCGGATGTCCGCGCCGATGGGAGGCCGTCCGTTGAGCGGCGCTATCCGCGCGTTGTGGATCATCTCGTTCAGGATCACTACGTGGTCCGGCGTTTGGAAAAGCTGCACGGTGTTGTTGTAGGCGCTCGGGACGAACGGAGGGCCGGCGTTGAACCCCATGATGCACCGGTCGGTGATCGACAGGTCCTCGTGGCCGGCCGGCGGCTGCGGCCCGGCCGCCCGCAGGGCCTCGAAGCGCGCCTGCGCCGCGGCGGTCATCGGCGGCAGCTTGCCGCCCGGCGGATCGACGATGAGTGACGTGCGCTTCGTGCCGACCACACGAGTGCCGTAGTCGACCCAGAACCGGTTGTAGGTGCCGGTGTCGCCCGGCCGGGGCGGTTTGTCCACGCGTTCCCGCGCCGTCCGCGCCTCGAAGCTCGCCGCCTCCTCCTCCGTGAGCACCTCCCTGCCCGCCACGTCGTCGGGCCGCTGGAGCGGCGTGATCGTGGAGAAGGTGTAGACGCCCTGCAAGTCGGGGTCGCCCCACGCCGTGCGGGACGGCTGCGCGTCCGCGCCGCCGCCGCCGGCGAGGACGCCGAGGACCGCCAGCGCCGTCAGTCGATGCTGCATCGTGGTCGCCTCCGTATGCGTACAGCCCGGATCATGGCCGCGTCGGGTCGTCGGACACGCGCACGAGCAGCTTGCCGAAGTTCTCCCCGCGCAGCAGGCCCTGGAACGCCGGGACCGCCTGGTCGAGGCCGTCGACCACGTCCTCCTTGCAGACGAGTTCGCCGCTTCGGACCCAGGCGCCGACGTCGCGCAGGAAGTCCGGCTCGCGGTCGGCGTGATCGAAGACGATGAACCCGCGCAGCGTGAGGCGGCGGACCAGGACGAGGCCCATCAGGTACGGCGTGAAGTCGGGGCCGGGCGGCGGTCCGTCCAGGTTGTAGTTCGCGATCCGGCCGCAGACCGGCACGCGCGCGCCGGTGTTGAGCAGCGGGACGACGGCCTGGAACACCGCGCCGCCGGCGTTCTCGAAATAGACGTCGATCCCGTTCGGGCAGGCGGCCTTGAGGTCCGCCGGGAAGGTGTCGTCGAGACGGCTGACGCACGCGTCGAAGCCGAGCGCGCCGACGGCGTAGTCGCACTTTTCGCGGGCGCCCGCGATGCCGACCACCCGGAGCCCCTTGATCCGCGCGATCTGGCCCACGACCGCTCCCACCGCGCCGGTGGCCGCCGAGACCGCCACCGTCTCGCCCGCCTTCGGCCGCCCGACGTCGAGCAGGCCGACGTACGCGGTCAGGCCCGGCATCCCGAGGACGCCGACCGCGGTCGAGATCGGAGCGTCGGCCGGGTCCAGCTTGCGCAGGCCGCGGCCGTCCGAGACGGCGTACTCCTGCCAGCCGTTCGCGCAGAGGATGAAGTCGCCCGCCCGGTAGCCGTCCAGGCGCGATTCGACCACCTGGGCGACGGTTCCGCCGACCATGACGCCGCCGACGTCCACCGTCGGGGCGTAGCCGATGGCGCGGTTCATCCGCCCGCGCATGTACGGGTCGAGCGACAGGTAGATGGTGCGGCTCAGCAGCTCCCCGGGGCCGGGGCGCGGCGCGGGCGCTTCGACCAGCTTGAAGTCGGACGCCTTCGGGAAACCTTCCGGCCGGGCGGCCAGCGTGATCCGCCGGTTCTTCTCGGTCATCGGCTCCCCAGTATAATCCGCCGTTTCGACAGGAGCACCGAATCGATGACCGAGCACGTGACGCGCACCTACCAGTTCAACCTCGGACTCGTCCGGCGGCTGGTCGGCGATCTGACGCCGGATCAGATGGCCTTGCAGCCGGGCGGCGTGATCAACCACCCGGCGTGGACGCTCGGCCATCTGGTGATGACGGCCGACAGCCTCGCCACCTTCCTCGGGCTGGAGTCGCAGGCGCCGGACGGCTGGGACAAGACGTTCGCGACCGGCGGGACGCCGTCCGGCGACCCGTCCGTCTACCCGTCGAAGGACGAGCTGCTGGACGCGCTGACGGCCCAGCACGAGCGTGTCGCGGAGGCGGTGCGGGCGGCCGACCCGGCGTCGTTCGCCCGGCCCCACCCGAACGAGAAGCTGCGTCAGCACTTCCCGACCGCGGGCGACATGGTGGTGTTCGTCATGACGTCCCACGAGATGAACCACGTCGGGCAGATCGCGGCCTGGCGCCGCGCCGCCGGCCTCGGACCGGCTCCCCGAGGCTAGCGGGGCGCCGCCACGGGCTGCTGGCGGGTCGGCCTACCCGCCGCCGGGCGCGGGCCGGCCGAGCACGTGGCGCAGGGCGCCCTCCAGGGCCGGGTAGCCGAAGGCGAAGCCGCTCTCCCGGAGACGGGCCGGCTCGACGCGGGCGCTCGCCAGCAGCAGCGCGTCCGCCATCTCGCCGAACGCCAGGCGCGCGCCGAACGCCGGCAGCGGCAGAACGGCGGGCCGCCGCAGCACCCGGCCGAGGGTTCGGGTGAACGCGGCGTTCGTCGCCGGCTCCGGGGACGTCAGGTTGACCGGGCCGTCCAGATCGGCCGTTTGCAGGACGTGCAGAATCCCGCCGAGCACGTCGTCGAGCGTCACCCAGCTCATGTATTGCCGGCCCGACCCGATCGGGCCGCCGAGCCCGAACCGGAACGGCGGGAGCATCTGCCGGAGCGCGCCGCCGGCCGTCGTCAGCACGATCCCGATCCGAAGATGGACCACCCGCACGCCGGCTTCGCGCGCCGGGGCCGCCGCCTCCTCCCATGCGCGGCAGACGTCGGGCAGGAAGCCTTCGCCCGGCGCCGACGACTCGTCGACCCGTTCGTCGCCCCGATCGCCGTAATACCCGATCGCCGAGGCGGCGACGAGGGTCGCCGGCCGGCGCTCCAGTCCGGCGATCGTCTCGGCAAGCCGCCGCGTCCCGTCGACGCGGCTGCCGCGGATGCGCGCCTTGCGCGCGGCGGTCCAGCGCCCGCCGGCGACGTTCTCCCCCGCCAGATGCACCACCGCGTCCACGCCGTCGAGCGCGCCCGGCGAGAGGGCGCCGGTCGACGGGTCCCAGTGCGGGTCGCCGCCGGCGTCCCCGCTCGCCGCCGCCCGCCGCAGCGCCACCACCCGATGGCCGCCGCTCTCGAGCAGCAGCCGCAACGTCGAGCCGATCAGACCGGTCGCGCCGGTCAGCGCCGTCGTCATCGTTCTCCTCCGTACCGCCGATCGTCGTCCACCGGCCTCGGCGTATCATCAGGGAAAACGGACCGCCGTGCAAAGCCGACTCCGCCCGCTGATCGCCTGCCTGCCGGTCTGGCTTCCGCTCGCCGTCCTGCCGGCGGCCGCCCAGCCGCCCGCGGCGGCCGCCGACACGGAGAGCGCCGGCGCCGTGGTGAGCGGCGCGGTGCTCGACGGCGCCACCGGCGCGCCGATACCGGGCGCCGCCGTCACGAGCGGCGCCGAAACGACCGAGACCGACGCCGACGGGCGGTTCACGGTGACGCTTGCGGCCGGCGACGCGGCGCTGCGGATCGCGGCCGACGGCTACCTGGACAGCCCGTGGTGGAATCCCGCGTCGCACCGAGAGCGGCGAGGCGCCCGCCTGACAAGGCGTGAGGAGGGCGCATATTGGGCATACGCAACCGACGAACAACGCCGTCAGGCGGGATGCATCGCTGCTCGAATGCAGCGGGGACTTTCACCACGGGCTGTGGAGGCCGCGGCGGCCGTGGACCCGGCCGCGCCCGCCCCGCGGCCGGCGCTGGAGGTGCTGCTGTTCCGGAACACGTTCGCCGAGACGGTGGAGGTGGTCTCGCCGCGGCCCGCCCTCGAGCGCCCTTCCGCCACCCCGGTCGAGGCCGGGCAGGTGCTGGCGGTCGCCGGGGCGCTCGACAACGTCTTCCGCACGTTGAACCTGCCGCCCGAAGTGGCCGCCACCGGCGACTTCAGCAGCCGGCTGGCGGTGCGCGGCGGCACGCCGGACCAGAACCTCACGGTGATGGACGGGGTGGAGATCCACAACCCGTACCGGCTGTTCGGCCTGGTCGGCGCCTTCAACCCGGAGACGGTCGAGCGGTTCGAGCTGGCCGCCGGCGGCTTCGCAGCCCGTGGTGGAACCCCGCGTCGCACCGAGAGCGGCGAGGCGCCCGGCTGACAAGGCGTGAGGAGGGCGCATATTGGGCATACGCAACCGACGAACAACGCCGTCAGGCGGGATGCATCGCTGCTCGAATGCAGCGGGGACTTTCACCACGGGCTGTTCGGGGCCGCCTGGGGCGACCGGCTGTCGTCGCTGCTGATCGTCGACAACCGGGCCGGCCGGGACGCGGTCGGCGGATCGGCGGCGGTGAGCCTCACCGACGCCAACGTCGTCGTCGAAGGCGCAGCTCCGGGCGGCGGGTCGTGGCTGGTGACCGGGCGGCGGACCTGGTACGACCTGGTACGACCTGGTGGCCGGGCTCGCCACCGGCCAGAACCTGCCGTCGTTCGCCGACGTGCAGCTCCAGGGCGACTGGACGTTCGGGCCGGGCCACCGCCTGTCGGTCTTCGGACTGTCGAGCCGCGAGGACGCCGACTTCACCGTGGACGACGCGGACGACCCCGAGTCGCGCGACTCCGGCCGCCTGACCTCCGAAGCGGGCAACGACCTGGCGTCGGTCCGGCTGGAGGCGCTGCTGGGCGGCGGCGGGGCGTCGCGCACCACCGTGTCGTGGTATCGCAACACCGACCTGCTCGACGTCGCCGCCGTCTTCGAATCGTACGCGCGGCGGTCGAACACGCCCGACGATCGGATCGCGGTCGGCCTGACCACCGTGGCGTTCGACCGGACGATCGCCGTGCGCGACCTGTCGATCCGCCAGGAGTTCTCCCTGCCGCTCTCGCCGGCGCACACGCTCGACGCCGGCGCGGAGCTGCACCGTCTCGCCTCGCGGGTCGGCCTGGCGATAGCCGGCGACCGGAACGAGGCCGCCGCCAACCCGTCGAGCGCGCAGGGCGGCGCGGGACTGCCGGCCGCCCTCGACTCGGCGCTGGACGGGACGCGCGGCGGCGCCTGGGTGCAGGACCGCTGGACGCTCTCGCCCCGGCTGTCGGTCGAGCCGGGGCTGCGCCTCGACTGGAGCACGGTGAACAGCGGCGTCACGGCGTCGCCCCGGTTCGCCGCGACGCTGCGCCTCGGCCCGACCCGCCGGCTGCGGGCGGCGGGCGGCCTGTACACGCAGAGTCCCGGCTACGAGAAGCTGATCCAGTCCGACTACCTGTTCGACCTGTCGCCGGAGTACGTCGCCGCCCTGCGGCACGAGCGGGCGACGCACGTCGTGGCCGGGTTCGAACAGGACCTCGGTCCCGACGCCCTGGTCCCGTCGTTCGGCGTGCGCTTCCGGTTCTGACCGCGGGCGCCCGCCGATCAGTCCTTGTACGGATCGAACTCGTCGATGCCGGCCATCGCGACGCCGATCGGGTGGAGCGTGCGCACGATCCGGATCGTGTCGCCGTGCGCGGCCAGCACTTCCGGCAGGCGCTTGTAGACCGCCGGGGCTTCGTCGGCGCCGCCGCCGCGGAGCTCGATTCCCCGCGCGCCGATCTCCGCCTGCACCGACGCCCAGTCCACCTTGCCGGCCCGCACCACCTTGCGGGTCCGGCGCCGGTGCGTCTTGCCGCCGCACGTCGGGCAGCGCGGGTTCGAGCCGTCGGCGCCGCACGGCGTCTTGATCGGCAGCGTCCCGCCGCAGTCGCGCGCGCCGCACGCCCAGACCGTCCGCCGCTTCACCCGCCCGGCCGCCTCCGAGCGGGACATCACGCGCCCGGCGCCGTGCACCGTCGAGTAGAGCGACCCGGCCGCGGCCGGCGTCTCCCGCCCTTCGAGGACGACGCTGACCTCGCCCATCGACCCGCCGACGAAGCCGCGCTGGCCCGGAAACGCCGGCGTCGCGCCCTTGCGGATCACCCAGTACTCGTCGCCGCCGTGCCGCTCGCGCCAGGCGAAGTTGTGGTGGTTGTGCACCGACTCGGTGACGGACGCGCCCAGGATCCGGGCGACGCGGCCGACCACCCACTCGCGCCCGGCGTAGGCGTACCGCCCGGCGATCTCCATCGCCCGGACGTAGTCCTGTCCGAGCGGGGTCCGCGTGTCGAGCAGCACCGGCGGGCTGTCCATGCCGCCTTCGCCGACCCGTTCGCCCCAGTCGCGGTCGTGCGCGAGCGCCAGGAACCCGGTGCAGGTCTTGTGCCCGAACCCGCGCGACCCGAAGTGGACCCCCACCCACACCCAGCCATCCTCGTCGCGGAACAGATCGACGTAATGGTTCCCCCCGCCGACCGTTCCGAGCTGGTCCGCCGCGAGCTGCCGCATCACCCGCTGTCCGGCGACCGGGCTCGCCGCGATCTCGTCGAGGACCGGATGGTCAACCTTCTCCGCGTTCCGGCGTCCCACCCCGAAACTGATTCGCGCCTGGATCTCGTCCATCAGGCGCGGGACGTCGGCCGCCAGGTCCGCCGCCCGCACGTCGGTCTTCGCGGCCAGGTTCCCGCACGCGATGTCGTACCCCACGCCGGACGGCGACACGTGGTGCGCGTACGCCACCACGCCTCCGATCGGCTGGCTGTACCCCGGATGGTGGTCCGCGCACAGCACCCCCGGCAGCTCCCGTCCCTCGCGCGTCTCCGCGGCGTCGAGACAGCGCCGAAGCTGGTCGCGGCTCCGTTCGTCGACCGCGCCGAACGTGGTGATGCTCATGCCGATCTCCTCACATGCCCCATACGTCGATCCTGGCGCCGCCGGCCGACTCGCGGCGGTGGAATAGCTTGTCGTCCCACGGCCGGTCGCCGCGGTCGAAGATGACGAGATGGCCCGCGCCGGCCGCGCAGCGGTCCATGTACGCCGCGGTCTGCGCCAGCCCTTCGCGGATGGTCCGCTCCCGACTCTTGCGGAGAACCTTGCATTCTATGACGAATCTTCCGGTCGCGCCGGCGCGCTGCGGCCAGACGACGAGCAGATCGGTGCGTCCCCGGCCGAGGCCGTACTCCCGCTCGATGCGGCCGCCGCCGTTCACCACGCGCTGCAGGAACGCTTGCAGGAGGAGTTGCGGCCCGGCTTCCTGGTAGTCGAAGCGCGCGACCCAGTGCTCGGAGTGCTCGCGGAAGAACGCCTGGAAGGCGGCCAGCAGTTTCGTCAGGTCGAGTCCGCCGTCGGCGTCGACGTACCACGCCGTCTCCTGCACCAGCCCCTCCTGCGCCGCCAGGGTGAGCTCGCGCGGCGCCACCTCCGCGTAGATCGGATTGGCGATGCGCAGCGGGGAATCGCGGGCGAGCAGACCCAGGTCGCGGACGTACTCGATGTCGCGGGCGGAGAATCCGCGCTCGTCGCCGCCGCTCAGGATCGGCTCGACGACGCGCCGGACGCGATCCTCCTGCAGCTTGTCCGCCAACTGGTCCAGGTGCGTCTCGCGGCGCAGGATGATCCGTTCCTGCGCCGCGCGGACGTCGTCCGCGCGGACCGGCCGGCGGCGGTCCCTGCCGGCTTCGTCCCGGAAGCAGGCCTCGTCGGCCAGCGCGTTCACCAGCCACGGCTGCCCGCAGGTCTGCGCCCAGACCATCTCCACCGCGTCCGGGTCGAACGCCTGCGCCGTCTCCCGGGTGTGCTGCGCCAGCAGCGCCGTCACGTCGTCCTGCGAAAAGTCACCCAGCCGCAACGACCGAGCCTTCACGTTGAAGGCGCTTCCGCCGGCGACCACCGCCTGCTCCGCGCGCGAACGGATCCGGTAGTCGCGCACGTCCCGGACGCCGCACAGGACGACGCTCTGGGGAAATCCGGCGGGGCGCCGCACGTATCCGGCCCGCAACTGCCGGAGGACCGCCAGCAGGGTGTCGCCCACCAGCGCGTCGATCTCGTCGACCAGCAGCACCAGCGGCCTCGGATCGGCCTCGGACCAGCGCGCCAGCGCCTCGCCCAGCGCGCCGGCCGGACCAAGCTTTTCCAGGAGGCCGGGCCAGGCCCCGTCGAGGAACTCGTCGCCCAGCGTCGTCCGCGCCCAGGACGCCAGCGCCCCGAGGATCGCCCGCATCGCCGGCTCGACCTCCTCGCGCATCGCCTGCCCCGGCTCGACGTTCACGTAGACGCACCGGTAGTCGCCCTCCGCGCCGCTGTTCAGCAGGTCGCGCAGGGCCAGCAGGGCGGACGTCTTGCCCGTCTGGCGCGGCGCGTGGAGCACGAAGTACCGATGGGTCCGGACCAGGTCGAGGACGTCGACGAGGTTCAGACGCTCCAGGGGCGGGATGCAGTAATGGTGCGCCGGCACGACGGGGCCGGTCGTGTTGAAGAAACGACGCAGGGGCGGCGTCTCGGTCACCGGCGATCTTCGAGCACCCGTTCCCACAGGCGCCGGCAACGCGCCGGCAGGACGTCGACCTCGGCGGACACCTGGGCGACAAGCGCGCCGCGGTCCGGACCCGCCAGCAGCTGCGCCACGTCCCAGGCGTCCTGCGCGCCGCCCGCGAACAGCTTCAGCAGCACGAGGTCTCGCGCCTGCGCGGTCGGAAGCCGCGCTCCCGGCATCGCCGCGGGCCTGGCGCGATCGAGGACCCGCGTCTGCCAGCGGTGGCGCCCGACGACCAGATCGACCGGCCGCTCACCCGGCGCCGTGAAGCGGACGACGCCCGACAGCGGGTCTTCCGCGTCGCCGCGGGAGATCGACACTGCGATGCCGGCCTCGGTGAGCGGCGCCCAACGGGCCGGGTCGAGACAGGTCTCCGCAAGCGCCAGCAGATCGACGTCGCGGGTCGAGCGCGCGACGCCGCAGGCCGCCATCGCCGCTGCGCCTATCACCGCGTAGCGTGCGCCGGCCCGGTCGAGAATCGCAGCGACGCGGTCGAGCAGGTTCACCCGATCAGCCGATCGAGACATGCGCTGGGCTGGCGGGTCGCCTGCCGTCGACGCTCCAGAAGGCGCATCGCGGCCCGCGGATCGAGGCCGTGCGCGGCGCGGAACGATTCAAGGTCCTCGTCACCCAGGCGGAACGCCAGTTCGAGACGCTCCGCCGAGGACATCGCCCGGACCTCGGCGGCGGCCCGGGCGCGAAGGCCGGCGGCCATCGGGATCATGACGCGAGTATATATGCCTTCAACGGACGTTCCGTTCCTCGGCCACCCGCATCATCTTTCTCCGGTAGAGCGTGATCCCGTGATCCGCCAGCACCGCTCCGCAAGGGGTCACTCGGGTCAGCAGTCCCCGGAAGCGCCGTCCCCAGCCGACCGTATAGAGCAGTTCGACCTGCGACAGGTCGCCGTCCTTGCAGTCGGTCAGGAAACGCATGTTCCCGGCGTGCGCGTATCCGGACAGGGTGCGCTCCACCCAGTCGCCCAGCCGCACCACCGCGCGTCCCGCGACGGGAGTCATCCGCCCGAACGCTCTCAGGGCCTTCGCCGCAAGGAACACCACGGTTCCGCTCATCGGCAGCGTCGGCACCGGATCGGCTGAATTCACTATCCGGTAGATCGGCGTCTTGATCCGGGACACCCATTCTTCGGTTCCCACCCGCGGCGATCCGAAGGTGTAGCAGGCCGCGATCCGGCGATCGGCGCTCAGCCGCCGCGCGGCGATCGTCGCGACCGCTCCGCCCAGGCTGTGCCCGGTGATGAACAACGGCTTGCCCCGGACGGCCGCGTCGTCCAGCGCCATTTCCACGCGGCCGGCGACGTCGTCGTACTGCTGCTTGAAACCGGAGTGCAGCCTGCCGCCGGTGGGGCAGGCCGTCTGCTTCGCCTTGACGTCCGCCCTGAGGTCCCTCATCCGGTCCGCTTCGGTCCCGCGGAACGCGAGGACGGCGAACTCGCCGCTGCAAGCGACGTAGGCCTGCGTGGCGCTGACGCTGATCGTCTCGACGAGCCGCCATCCGATCTGCTCCAGCGACCGTTGCAACTCGTATTGCTCGCCCTCGCAGTCATAGTCGTAGCTCTTGCGGATCGCCCCGACGATCCTGCTCGCCGTCCCTTTCCTCACCCGTTTCAGCGCCCGCTCGACGAGCTGGAGCGTGACGGCGCCGTCGGCGTCCGGCTTGTCGAACTTCAGGTAGGCGAGCTCGGCCATGTACGCCATCAACCACGCCGTGCGGTCGCTGTACGCCTTGCGGTAGCCGGGCGTCTTCAGGGCGAGGACGCCGTCGGCGCGCGCGGCTTCGGACGCTTCCAGCATGTCGGCTACCGACTCCGCCCGTTCAGCAGCCAGACGGCGCCGAGCAGGACGACGCCGGCGGTGTCGAACCAGGGAACCGGCAGGCCCGCCACCAGCGCCGTGGGGCCGGGGGCGAGCAGCAGGCCGGCCGCCGCGAAGACGGCCAGCCGCAGGCCGAGCGGCAGGGGGTTTCTGAGCTGGCCGGCGATGCCGGCGGCGAAGCAGGTGACGCCGAGCGCGGCGATGGCGACCGGGAGGAGCATCTGGAGCCAGCTCGCCGGCTCGCCGGCGGCCGTCAGCATCAGCAGCTCCGGCCGGTAGACGAACATGTAGGGGAGGGTGAAGCCGACCAGGGCGAACCGGAACGCGGCGAAGCCGGTCGGCATGATCCTGGTGCCGGCTATCGACGACGCGGCGTAGGCGGCGAGGGCGACCGGCGGCGTCACCATCGACATCATCCCGAAGTAGAAGATGAACAGGTGCGCGGCGAGCGGGATCACCCCCAGGTTGCCGAGCACCGGGCCGATCAGCGTCGCCATCAGGAGATAGCAGACGGCCGAGGGGAGCCCCATCCCGAGGAGGATCGACGAGACCATGATCAGGACGAGCGCGAGCAGCAGGCTCTGCTCGGCGAGCGGGATGATCGTCGCGGGCAGGCGCGTCCCGACGCCGGTCAGGGTGACGACGCCGATGATGATCCCGACGCAGGCGGCGGCGGCCACCAGCGGCGTCACGCCGCGCGCCGCCGCGGCGAGGCCGTCGAGCGTCCGCCGCGGGTCGAGCCGGGTGGCCGGGCTGAAGCTGCTGGCCGCGACTGTCGTCGCGAGCGAGAGGGTGACGGCGCGGAACGCCGTGTAGCCGAGGATCAGGAACAGGATCAGGCTGCCGAGCGCGGCGGCGAAGACGACGCCGGCCGCGCGGGTGCTCCCGGCGCCGTCTCCGGCTGCGCCCGCCGGCGCCGGCGCCGCCGTTCCTGATGACGCCGCCGCCGGCCCCGCGCCGCCGCCGGTGACGGCCATCCGCCGGGCGTGCAGGTGGACGATGAGCAGCAGCGACAGGTAGTACAGGATCGCCGGGATGAGCGCCGCGCGGATGATCTCCAGGTAGGTCACCGGCGGCTCGACGATCTCCAGCATCATGTAGGCGCCCGCCCCCATCACCGGCGGCATGAGCGCGCCGCCGGAGCTGGCCGCCGCCTGCACGCCGGCCGCCGTGACCGGCCGGAAGCCGGCGCTGCGCATCATCGGAATGGTGAACGTGCCGGTGGTCGCGGTGTTCGCCACCGCGCTGCCGGAGAGCGAGCCCATCAGCCCGCTGCTCAGCACCGCCACCTTCGCCGGCCCGCCCGAGCTCCGGCCGAAGACGCGCTGCGCGAAGTCGACGATGAACCGGGTGGCGCCGGTCGCTTCGAGGAACGCCCCGAAGATGACGAACAGGAAGACGTAGGTGAACATGACGTTCAGGGCGACGCCGAAGATCCCCTGGCTGTGGAGGAACGTCTGCGCCACGATGCGGGGGAGGGCGTAGCCGCGGTGGGGGAAGAGCCAGTCGGGGAGCGACGCTCCCAGCGCCGCGTACAGCAGGAACGCCCCGGCCAGCAGCGGCAGCGCCAGGCCGAGCGCGCGTCGCGCGGCCTCCATCACCAGCAGCAGGCCGGCGAGGCCGACCGCGGTGTCGAGCGCGGTCTCGAAGCCGGCGCGGTTCCCGAGCGACCGCCCGTCGATCCACCACGCCTCGAAGATCGGATCGGTCTGCACGACGACGTAGCCGCAGCAGGCGGCGGCCAGCAAGGCGAGCGCGAGGTCGGCGGCGCGGGCGCGCGGGTCGTCCTTCAGCGCCGGGCGGAGCGGGACGTTCAGGAAGCAGAGCGCCAGCCCCGCCAGCGCGAACAGCGCGAGGCGGCTCTGCGGCGCCAGCAGCGGGTAGTTGACCTCGACGAGCGTGAAGAGGCAGAGCGCCGCCCCGAGGCAGGTGCTCACGGCGCTCCGCGCGCCGCTCGGCGGGCGGTCCGGGGTCACGGCGCCGCCTGCGGCCAGATCCCGATCTCCGTGTAGAACCGGACCGCGCCGGGATGGAACTCCGTCCCGGTGTCGCGCACCACGTTGTCCGGGTTGATCGCCCGGCCCGCCGCATGCTTCTCGACCACCAGCGCCCGGTTCTCGTACAGCAGCTTCGTCGCGGCGTACACGAGGTCGTCGTCGGCGCCCGCCGCCGTGATCAGGTGCATCGACCCGACGTCGAGCCCCTCGAACGGCTCGGTCTGGCCGCGGTACGTCCCGGCCGGGATGGTGGCGGGGCGGAAGAAGAGGTACTCGCCGGTCAGCCGCGCCTTCTCGTCCGCGCCGAACGGGACGAAGGCGAGGTCCATCGACGCGGCGGCCTGGGTGATCGAAGCGGTCGGGACCGCGCCGCCGAGCAGCGCGGCGTCCGCGGAGCCGTCGGTCAGCATGTCGACGGCCGCCTGCTGCGTGGCGTTGAGCGGCGAGAAGTCGTCGTACGTCACGCCGTGCGCTTCGAGCAGCGGGCCGACGAAATATTCGAAGCCGGCGCCGGCCGGGCCCACGGTGACCCGCCGGCCGCGCAGGTCGCCGATCGAGGCGACGCCGGACGACGCCTCGGCGACGAACAGCGCGACGTTCGGCGCGAGCGTCATCACCGCGCGGACAGGGTAGGCGCGGTCCCACCCCTCGGCGCCGCGCACGGCGAAGTAGGTGATGGCGGCGTTCGACAGCGCGAAGTCGAGCTCGCCGCTCGCGAGCCGCCGGACGTTCTCCTGCGAACCGCTCGTCGCCTCGGCGGTCACGCTGTAGCCGAGGCCTGCGCCCGTCTCGTTGATCACTTCGGCCAGCGCGCTCCCGACGACGAAGAACGCGCCGCCGGGCGGGGCGGAGCCCAGGCTGAGGAACCGGCGCGGCGGGGCGTCGCCGCCGCCCGCGTCGCCGCCCCCGCCGCAGGCGGCCGCCAGCGGGACGGCGAGCAGGAGGAGCCGGAGGCGGAGCAGGGGATGGTCTCGCACAGGCGCCTATGGTACTACGACGAACCGCCGGGCCTTCATCTCGAAGCGGGGCAGGGCGCCCGCCTCGACCGGCGTGACCGGGACGCTCAGGCCGAGCGCCTCGCGGAGCCGACGCTCGATCCGGCGGCAGGCGGCGTCCGGCTCGGACGCCGCCCGATCGAGCTCGACCTCGACCGCCAGGGTGCGCAGCGCGCCGCGGGAGGCGGCGGTCGCGCGGTACTCGACCACCTCGCCGGCGGCGCGCAGCACCGCCTCGACCGCGGACGGGTAGACGTTGACGCCGCTGATGCAGACCATGTCGTCGAGGCGCGCCCGGATCCCGCCGTCGAGCCGGGCGAGCGTCCGGCCGCACGCGCAGGGCTGCTCGCGCAGCACCACGAGATCGCCCGTCCGGTACCGGATCAGAGGGCTGGCCGTCCGGCCCAGGCTGGTGAGGACCAGCTCGCCGGGCTGGCCGTCGGAGACCGGCCGCCCGGTCTCCGGGTCGAGCGCCTCGCCGAGGAACTCGCACTCGTTCAGGTGGACGCCGCCCGGGCTTTCCCAGCACTCGAAGCTGACCGGCCCCACCTCGGTCATCCCGTGGTGGTCGATGACGCGCGCCCCCCAGCCGCGCTCGATCCGCTCGCGGGTCGAGGGGATGCCGCCTCCCGGCTCGCCGGCCACGATCAGCACCCGGACCGGGCCGCCGGCCAGCGCCTCGCCGCCGCCGCCGCGCGTCTGTCCGGCCACCTCGACCAGCCGGAGCGCGTAGGTCGGTGTGCAGCAGACGACGGTCGGCCGCACCACGTCGATCAGCGCCAGCCGCGCCTCGCTGGTCATCCCGCCGGCCGGCACGCAGTGGGCGCCGAGCTGCGCGCCCGCCTCGAACGCCGTCCAGAAGCCGAGGAACGGCCCGAACGAGAACGGGAAGACGATCCGGTCGTCCGGCCCGACGCGCGCCCCCCGGTAGACCGCCCGCCAGCAGTCGAGCATCCACTGCCAGCTTTCGGCCGTGTCGAGCCAGCGCAGCGGCCGGCCGGTGGTGGACGAGGTCTGGTTGTAGCGCGTGTACCGCGCGATCGGCTCGGTCAGCGCCGTTCCCCACGGCGGCGCGGCCTCCTGGTCCGCGATCAGCTCGGCCTTCGTCGTCAGCGGCAGGGCGGCGAGGTCGCGCGGCAGGACGAGGCCGGCCGGATCGATCCCGGCGGCGTCGAGCTTCCGCGTGTAGAACCGGTTGCGCCCGTGGATGGCGCGCAGCAGGCGCTTCAGCCGCGCAGCCTGGCGGGCGGCGAGCGCCGCGCGCGGCAGCCGCTCCGCCTCGGGGATGGCCGGCGCCGGGGGGGGCATGGCGCTCAATCGTGCGGCGAGGGAGTCATGGTTCCCGCGCCCGGTCCGGGGCGGCGCCCGCGACCTGAAAGCGCTCGGCGATTTCGGGAGGGATCGGCGTCGATCGGAGCGCCCCGCCGGGCGCCCGGGTGACGCAGGCGACGGTCAGGCTGCCGGTGGCGACTCTCTCGCCGTCCTTCGCGACGTCGGCGGCGTACCGGATCGACCGTTCGCCGATCTCGACGATCCGGACGTGGACCTCGAACTCGTCCTCGAACCGGAGCGGCCGGTGGAAGTCGAACGAGGCGGCCACGCGCGGGAAGCCGACCGTCGCGCCGGGCGGCGCGATGCTGAGCCCGGCCGCCCGCCACAGCGCGTGCTCCGCCGCCTCCATGTACCGGTAGAACCACGAGAAGTGGACCATGCCGGCGGCGTCCGTCTCGTGGAACTGCACGCGGCGCGCAAGCCGGTACTCGCTGGTCACGAGGATGCCATTCTACGCGGTGGTCGATCGCCGGCCGCCCTCCGCAACCGGCAATTCAGACGCTCTGGGTGACGGCGGCCGGCTCGGCGCGCGACGTGCGGGCGGAGAAGTCGCGGAGGGCGTCGAAGAGCGGGCCGAGGTCGGCGAAGACGTTGCCGACGAGGGCGTCGACCAGCCGGGGGTGCAGGTCGGGGCGGTCGCGGATGAAGTCGCGGAAGCTGAACGCCTGGTTGTAGAACGACAGGACGAGCTGCCGGAACTGGTCGAGCGCCCAGCGCATGTCGCGCTCGTACTCGGCGAACGTCTCCGCCGTGACGCCGCCCGCCTCGAGGCCGCGGTGAACCGCGTCAGCCGCCATCTCGCCGCTCTTGAGCGCCATGAAGACGCCGGTGGAGAAGACCGGGTCGAGGAAGGCGAAGGCGTCGCCGGCCAGGCAGAACCCGTCGCCGCCGATGGCGTCGGCGCGGTAGCTGAACTCGCCGGTCACCCGGACCGGCTCCACCCGCGCGCCGGACCGCAGGTGGTCGGCGATCCAGACGCACTCTCCGGCTTCCCGCTCGAAGATCGCTTCCGGGTCGCGCGCGCCGCGGTACAGGTAGTCCGCCTCGGCGACGACCCCGACGCTGACGACGTCGTCGGGGAGCGGGATGTACCAGAACCAGCCCTTTTCCGGGATGTAGGCGACCGTGGTGGCCCCCTCGTCGAGGCCCGGGTCGCGCTTCGCGCCGCGGTAGTAGGTGAAGATGGCGATCTTCGCCAAGTCGGGGTCGCGGCGCTTCCAGCCGAGCTTCGAGGCGAGGAAGGCGTCGCGGCCGGAGGCGTCGATGACGGCGTCGGCGCGGAACGTCTCCGGCCCGCCGCCTCCGGCGGCCTCGGCCCGGACGCCGACGGCGCGTCCGCCCTCCGTCAGCAGCTCGCGGACCGCCGTCCCCTGGCGCACCTCCACCCCCCTGGCGCGCGCGTTGTCGAGCAGCATCCGGTCGAAGTCGCTCCGGCGCACCTGCCACGTCGTGGCGCACGGGTGCTTGATCGTCTCGAAGAAGTAGAACGGCTGCGAGACCTTGCCGGTGGTCGAGACGAACTGCACGCTGTGCTTCTTCGGGCAGGCCGCCTTCTCGAACCAGTCGAGCACGCCGAGCCGCTCGAACGTGAACCAGGTGTACGGCATCAGCGACTCGCCGACGTGGTAGCGCGGGAACGTCTCGCGTTCGAGAAGCGCCACGCGGCGGCCGTGCTGCGCCAGCACCGCGGCGGCCGTCGCCCCCGCCGGGCCGCCGCCGACGACGACGCCGTCGTACCGCTGCCCGCCGCTCATCGGATCACCAGCGGCAACACCTCCACGATGTCGCCGATCTTCTTCTCGCGCCGGACGATCTCGGTCCGGCGGCCGTACAGGACGCGCGGCTCGCGCATCCAGAAGACGCCCATCATCTCCGGGTTCGGGGTGACCGCCAGGAACGCCTTCACGCGGCTGGCGTACTCGAAGCGTCCGTCCCGCAGGATCCGTCCGAGCGGGATTTCGTTCTTCAGGATTCGGCGGCGGAGCTTCGCGTCGAACGCGTCGAGCTCCATCCGGATGGCGCCCATCTCCACCGGCTGCCCGGCGTACTCCTGCACCAGCAGCACCCGCCGGAAGTACGAGCCGCCCCGGGCGAAGGTCGACAGCGGCCGCAGCATCACCCGGCCCCCGAAGTGGCGCTCCAGCGTCAGCGTCATGTCGCTGTCGTGCGCCAGCAGCGTCCGGTACGGCAGCGGGATCTTCTCCGGCGCGACCTCCCGCACTGTCGGAACGTCGATGCCGGCCCGCTCGTACACCAGGTCGAGCGGATAGAGCAGCCGGTCGCCCGCCCGCCCGCGGCGCGCCGCCCGCCGCCCCTGCGCTGCGCCGGATGCGGTCATCTCACGTGTACCGGATGTCGGTGTGCGCCGGCAGGAAGAAGCGGGGCAGCAGGCTGTCGACGCGCAGCAGGCCGTCGCGCGACAGGCGGACCTGTTCGGGGGACGACTCGGCCAGGTAGCCGTCGGTTTCGAGCGACGCGAGCGGTCCGGTGAACCGGTCCCGGACGTCGACGCCGTACTTGCGCTCGAAGTACGGCGGCCGGATCGACCCGAGCTTGAGCTGGAGCACCAGTTCGCGGATGAGCCGCTCCTCGCCGGTCGGCCGGTAGGCGCGGCCGAGCGGGAGGCGGCCCGCCTTCACCGCCTGCGCATAGGCGTCCCACGCATCGAGGTTCTGCATGTGGACGCCGTTGACGTGGCCGAACGACGCGACGCCGAGGCCGGCGAGGTCGGCCCCCTGCCAGAGGCGGTCGCGGTAGACGAAGCGGGTGCGCGCCGGGTCCTTGACGGCGGTGTAGGCGCTGCCGACGGCGTAGCCGGCCCGTTCGAGCGCGGCGAACGCCTCGTCCACCCAGCGGCGCTTGGCGGTCCACGGGGCGACCGTCTCCCGGAACTGTCCGGCGCCGCGTAGCTTGTCGCTGCTGATCGTCGTGTTGAACGGCAGCTCCATCTGGTAGATGGTGACGCTGTCCGGGTCAAGCGCGACCACCTGCCGCACCGCGTCCGCCCAGTTCTCGTCGGTCTCGCCGAGCATCCCGGCGATCAGGTCGACGTTGATCTGGGGGAAGCCGATCGAGCGCGCGAACCGGTAGGCGCGGAAGATCTCCGCCGACCGGTGGGCGCGCCCGTTGAGGGCCAGGATCCGGTCGTCGAAATGCTCGACGCCCAGGCTGAGCCGCGTGATTCCCATCTCGCGGATCGCCGCCAGCTTCGGCTCGGTCAGCGTCCCCGGCTCGCACTCGAACGTGATCTCGCTGGCCTTCGACCACGGGCTGACCGCCGAGAGCCGGTCGACGAGGCCCCGGAGCTGCCGGACCGACAGGAACGACGGCGTGCCCCCCCCGAAATAGACGAAGTCGAGCGGACGTCCGGCGACGGCGGGCTGCTCGGCGTACAGCTCCCACTCGCGGCCCAGCACGTCGAGGTACGACTCGACTTCGCGGGCGTTCTTGTCGGTGTACACCCGGAAGTAGCAGAAATGGCAGCGTTTCCGGCAGAACGGGACGTGCAGGTACAGTCCGAGCGGGACGTCGGACGGCGGCGCCGCGAGCGCCGGGCGCGCCGCCGCGTCGACCGCCTCGGGCGTCCAGACCGAGAACGGGGGGTAGTTGGCGACGAAGTAGCTGCCGACCTCCGTCTCGGCCGGCGCCGCGGACGCCGCCACCGCCGCCGCGTCGCTCATGGCGTTCACTATATCAGCCCGCATATCAGTCCGCGGCACGCGTTTCGCAGGTGTGCGGAGGTGATACGATGGCGTCCATGCAGGCCGCGCCGCCGCGGTTCGGTTACGCCGACCTCCTGGCGATGCCGGACGACGGACGCCGGTACGAGATCCACGGAGGGGAGCTCGTCGTGGTCCCTGCGCCGATCCTGCGTCATCAGTGCGCCGCCGTGGAGCTCGTCACGATGCTGAACGACTACCGGCGCAGGTCAGGCGGTCTCGCGCTGTCCGCCCCGTTCGACGTCGTGTTCGACGAGCACGACGTTCTGCAGCCTGACGTCGTCTTTTTCCGGGCCGAACGGTTACGTCTGCTCGACCCGGATTCCCCCGCGCGAGCGGCGCCGGATCTGGTCGTCGAGGTGCTCTCGCCGTCCACGGCGCAGCTCGACCGCGGCCGGAAGATGCGGATCTTCGCGCGGTATGCGGTGCCGGAGTACTGGATCGTCGACCCGGTCCGCCAACGGATCGAGGTCCACGTCCTTGAACGGGACGTCGCGGAGGCCGCCGGCGCCTACCGCCGGGCGCAGATCGCGGCGCCGGGAGACACGGTGCGGTCAGTTGCGCTCCCGGGTCTGACGTTCGACGCCGCCCGCGTCTTCGTCTTGCCGTAGCCGAGGGGGGCGCCGGCTGCCGCTCGGCCGGCCTGCGGCACGCGTTTCGCAAGCATTCGGAGGTGTTACGATGGCGTCCATGCAGGACGCGGAGCCCCGGTTCGGCTACGCCGACCTCCTGGCGATGCCGGACGACGGACGCCGGTACGAGATCCACGGAGGAGAGCTCGTCGTGGTCCCTGCGCCGATCCTGCGCCATCAACTCGCCGCCATGAGGATCACCGCCACGCTGGTCGATTACCAGCAACGGGTGGGCGGGCTCGCGGTGGCCGCGCCGTTCGACGTCGTGTTCGACGAGTACGACGTTCTGCAGCCGGACGTCGTCTTCTTCCGGGCCGAACGGTTGCGTCTGCTCGACCTGGACGGTCCGGCCCGCGCGGCGCCCGACCTTGCGGTCGAGGTGCTCTCGCCGTCCACGGCGCAGCTCGACCGCGGCCGGAAGATGCGGATCTTCGCGCGGTACGCGGCGCCGGAGTACTGGATCGTCGACCCGGTCCGCCAACGGATCGAGGTCCACGTCCTTGAACGGGACGTCGCGGAGGCCGCCGGCGCCTACCGCCGGGCGCAGATCGCGGCGCCGGGAGACACGGTGCGGTCAGTTGCGCTCCCGGGTCTGACGTTCGACGCCGCCCGCGTCTTCGTCTTGCCGTAGCAGGTTGACGCCGTAGCCCGGGGCTACCCGAAGCAGTACAGCACGCCGTCCTGCGACCCGATCACCAGCTTGCCGTCGGCGATCGCCGGCGACGCCGACAACGGGGCGCCGGTGTCGAACTCCCAGAGCTTCTCGCCGGTCGCGAGGTCGAAGGCGTAGAGGCGGCCGTCGCCCGAGCCGACGTACACCCGGCCGCCGGCGGCGGCCGGCGACGAGTCGATCCGCGCCCGCGTCATGTGCGTCCAGCGCTCCTCGCCGGTCGCCTGGTCGATGGCGTGCACCATCCGATCCCGGCCGCCGATGACGATGGCGCCGCCGGCGTGGAGGGCGGACGAGTAGAACGGGAAGCGCCGTTGGGGGTGTTCGTAGCGCCAGAGCAGCTCCTGCGACGCCAAATCGATGCCGATCACCTCGTTGTTGAACGTCCCGAAGTAGGCGCGTCCGCCGTCTATCGTCGGCGAGGCGGCGGTGTACGCTCCGGCCGGCACGCTGAACACTTCCTCGCCGTCGGTGACGCGCACCCCCCGGAACATCTCGTCGCATCCCCCGAAGTACGCGACGCCGTCGACGACGGCCGGCGTGGCGTGCACGTAGTTGAGCGTCTCGTGCCTCCACCGCAGCTCGCCGGTCTGCGCGGCGAAGCCGTAGAGATGTCCGTCGTACGAGCCGATCAGCACGGCGTCGCCGGCGACGACCGGCGACGACTTGATCTCGCCTTCGGTCTGGTGCGTCCAGGCGGCTTCGCCCGTGGCGGCGTCGACCGCGTGCAGGACGCCGGCCAGGTCGCCGACGAAGACGAGTCCGCCGCTCACGGCCGGCGACGATTCGCCGATCCCCATCTCGGCGCTCGCCTGGTACGTCCACCGCTTCTCGCCCGACTCCAGATCGACGGCGAGCAGGTCGCCGGCGTACGTCCCGACGTAGGCCACGCCGTCGGCGATGGCGGCGGACGAGTCGATCGACTCGCCCGCTTCCAGCGTCCAGAGCAGCTCGAGCCGGTCGGGCAGCGCCGCCTCGGATGCGCCGGACAGCTCCGGCGTGCCGCGGAACTGCGGCCAGCGGTCGGCCGGCGCGGCGGCGGGCTGGGCGCCGGCCGGTCCGGCCGGCGTCAGCAGCGCCGCCGCGGCGCATGCCGCGAGGAAGTCGCCGCGGGTCAGTATGCGCATCGGTACACCTCCAGCGCGTCGCGATCACCGAACGGCGTCGGGTTGAACGCGGCGGTCCACTGCCGGCCGGCCTGGTCCGCCAGCATCTCGAGGTCCTGCCGCCGCACGCCGGCGGCGCGCAGTCGGCCGGGCAGCCCCCCGGCGGCGCCGAGTTCGGCGAGCCGGTCGGCGAGGCGGTCGCCGCTCGCGCCGCCGGCGCCGTTCACCCCGGCGGCGGCGAGCGGACCGTACAGGTTTCCGTCGGCGGCGGCGTTCCGCCGCACCACGTGAGGGAGCAGGATGGCGAGCGCCACGCCGTGCGTCATGCCGTACCGCGCCGTCAGCGGGTTCGCGCAGGCGTGGGCGGCCCCCAGCATCGACTGCTCGATGGCGACGCCGGCGTACGCCGCGCCCAGCTGCATCGCGGCGCGGGCGTCGAGGTCGCCGGGCGCCTGCAGGACGCGCTCGAAGTTCCCGCTCAGCAGGCGGAACGCCTCGTGGGAGAACGCCGTGGAGATCGCGGTGCGCCGCGTCGTGACGGCGGTCTCGACCGCGTGCGCCACGGCGTCGAACCCGGCCGCGCTCGTCACCGCCGCCGGCTGCGACAGCGTCAGCTCCGGATCGAGCACCGCCAGCCGGAACGCGCACTTCGGGTCGCCGCACGCCATCTTCATGCCGCTCTCGGCGTCGGCGATCACGGCGTAGCTCTGCGCCTCCGACCCGGTCCCGGCCGTCGTCGGCGCGGCGATCATCGGGAGCATCGGCTTCGGCGCCTTTCCGTATCCCTGATAGTCGGCCATCGTCCCGCCGCCCGTCAGCAGGAAGTTGATCCCCTTGGCGCAGTCGAGCGAGCTCCCGCCGCCGAGCGCGACGATCGCGTCGACCGCGTGCGCCCTGGCGAAGGCGCGTCCGCGCTCGACCATGACGGTGTCCGGGTCGACGTCGAAGTCGTGGAAGTGCGCCGGGCGCAGGTTCTCGGCCCGCAGCAGCCGCAGCGCGCGGTCGACGTGGCCGGCTTCCCGCAGCCCGCGGTCGGCCACCAGGAGCGGCCGCTCGCACCGCAGCTCGCGGGCGAAGCGCCCGAGCCGCTCGACGGCGCCGGCGCCGAAGACGAGCCGGGTGCGAAGCTGGAAGTCGAACGGGGTCGGCATCGGACGATCCGCCTGATCGTATCAACGATCAGACGTCCAATGCTTCGGCCTGCTCGGCGCGCTCCATGATGAAACGGAACCGCGCGGAGGCGTCCTTTCCCATCAGCTCGTTGATCACCCGGTCGGTCAGGAGCCGGTCGGCGATCTCCACCCGCAGCAGGCGGCGGGTCGCCGGGTTGAGCGTCGTCTCCCAGAGCACCTTCGGCATCATCTCGCCGAGTCCCTTGAAGCGGGTGATCTCGGGCGGGCCGTGGCCGTTGGCGGCTCTCGCCACGATCGCGTCGCGGTGGGCGTCGTCGATCGCCCAGAACGTCTCCTTCCCGACGTCCACCCGGTAGAGCGGCGGCTGCGCCAGGAACACCTTGCCGTGGGTGATCAGCTTCGGGAGGAACCGGTAGAAGAAGGTCAGCAGCAGCGTGGCGATGTGGTTGCCGTCCGAGTCGGCGTCGGCCAGGATGACGATCCGGTCGTAGCGCAGCTTCGTGACGTCGAACGCCGGGCCGAAGCCGCAGCCGAGCGCCGTCACCACGTCGGAGAGCTCCTTGTTCGCGAGCACCTTCGACGTGGCCGCGCTCTCGACGTTGAGCACCTTCCCCCGCAGCGGGAGGATCGCCTGCCGGGTCCGGTCGCGCCCCTGCTTGGCGGAGCCGCCCGCCGAGTCGCCCTCGACGATGAACAGCTCGCTGTCACCCCGCGCCCCGCCGGTGCAGTCGCTCAGCTTGCCCGGCAGGTTGAGGCGGTTCGAGGCGGCGCTCTTGCGCGTCACCGACTGCTGGGCGGCGCGGCTCGCTTCGCGGGCGCGCGCGGCCAGGACGATCCGCGCCACGATCGCCTCGGCCACGCTGATGTTGTGGTTCAGCCAGTGCTCGAGTGCGGGCCGCACCGCCCCGTCGAGCGCCGGCGCGAGCTCCGGGTTGTTCAGCCGGTCCTTGGTCTGCCCCTGGAACTGCGGGTCGCGGACGAAGATGCTGACGACGCCGGTCATTCCCTCCCGGATGTCGTCGGCCGCGAGCGTCACCCCCTTCGGCGTCAGCCCGTGGGTCTCGATGAAGTTCCGGACCGCCTTGCCGACCCCCGCGCGCACCCCGGTCTCGTGCGCGCCGCCCGACGCGGTCGGGATGCCGTTGACGTAGCTCCGCAGATGCTCGTCGGTCGACTCGGTCCATTGCAGCGCCGCTTCGATGCGCGACCCGGTGTCGGGATGCTCTCTGGCCAGGACGAACGGCGCGTCGTGCACGGGGCGGGCGCCGCGTTCGGCCACGATGCGCGCCAGGTAGTCCGGCAGGCCGTTCTCGTGCCGGAACTCCTCGGCCGCGCCCTGCGTCTCGTCCTCGAAGGCGAACCGGACGCCGCCGTGCACGTAGCTGGCGATCTCCACCCGCGCCCGGATGAGCGCGGCGTCGAAGGCGGTCTTCGGGAAGATGCGCGGGTCGGGACGGAAGCGGATGGTGGTGCCGGAGCCGCGCGCCGCCTTCAGTCGATGCAGGGGACCGGCCGGCTTCCCGCGCGCGAACGTCTGCCGCCAGAGGAAGCCGTCCCGCTTCGACGTGGCGACCAGCTCATCCGAGAGGGCGTTGACCACGCTGGCGCCGACGCCGTGCAGACCGCCCGCCGTCCGGTAGTTCCGGTGCTCGAACTTGCCGCCGGCGTGGAGAGTGGTGAAGATGACCTCCAGCGCGCTCTTGCCGCTCGCCGGGTGGCGGTCGACCGGCACGCCGCGGCCGTCGTCGGCGACGGTGACCGCCGACCCGCCCGCGTGCAGCGTCACCCGGACGTGCGAGGCGTAGCCGTTCATCGCCTCGTCGACGGCGTTGTCGAAGATCTCCCAGACGAGGTGGTGGAGGCCGGCCGGCCCGACGCCGCCGACGTACATGCCGGGGCGCTTCCGCACCGGCTCCAGCCCTTCGAGGACGGTGATGTCCTTCGCCGTGTAGGTGTCCGCCACGTCCGTGTTCCGCACCGCCCGGCCGGGCTCCGGGCCGCCGCGTCCGGCCCGCCTCGACCTCCGGCCGACGGCGGCTGCGGCGGACCTTCAGGTTGGATCGTCAGTGTAGCATGGCCGACCGCGCTTTCACCACGGACGCGCCAGCCGCAAGGCGCTCTCTTCACGACTGCGGTTGCCCCGATTCCGCGGACAGGTTGACGCTTTCGGGTTCGCATGCATGACGTGGTTCTCGATTTCGGCGTCGCGGAGACTCCTGGCGCCTCCGCCGGCGAACCCTGATAAGATTACGCCGGCCGGCCGGACCGGCTCGGGCCGGCCGGTGATCCGGGTATCTTTTCGGGGGGAACAGATGATGACAGTGGCTCGGGCCGGCGGCGCGCGCCGGCCGGCCGGCGCGCTCGCGTTCCTGGTGGCCTTCGGGCTCGCGCCGGGCTGGTCGCACGCGCAGGTCAACGACGGCCGGATCGCGTTCACCACGGGGATCGACTTCTCGCACGCCTACTTCTTCCGGGGGATCCGGCAGGAGCGCGAGGGGTTCATCATCCAGCCGTACGCCGATCTCGCCGTCGACGTCTACTCGAACCCCGACGGCCGGGGGCTGACCGGAGCCGTCTTCACGCTCGGCCAGTGGAACAGCCTGCACACCGGACCGACCGGTGCGGACGGACCGTCGCAGCACGTCAGCGTCTGGTACGAGTCGGACTTCTTCACCGGCCTGACGCTCGTCATCGACAACTGGGAGGCCGGCGTCACCTACACGTCGTACCTGAGCCCGAACCACGCGTTCGGCACGACGCAGGAAGTCGCGGTCAGCGTCAGCATGGACGACAGCGCGCTGCTGGAGGCGTTCGCGCTGTCGCCTCACGCCGCCCTGGCGATCGAGACGGCCGGCGGCGCGGACGGCGGCGGCGGCAAGGGCGTCTATCTGGAGATCGGCGTCGAGCCGGGAACGGAGCTCGTCGAAGAAGTGGTCAGCGTCAGCTTTCCGGTGACGTTCGGCTTCAGCCTGAGCAACTACTACGAGAACGGCCTTCCGCCCGGGTCGCCGCGCCACCAGAACGACCGGTTCGGCTTCTTCGGCGTCGGGGCCATCGCCGCGGCGCCGCTGCCGGTCGCCGAGAGCCTCGGCGCGTGGGAGCTCGCAGGGGGCGTCCAGGTCCTCGCGCTCGGAGAATACGTCGAATCGCTCAACGACGGCGATCAGTTCCAGATCATCGGCTCGTTCGGCGTCAGCATCGGCTACTGAACGAACATTGTCGACCGACCTGTCGCAGATCAGCCCGTGGTGGAACCCCGCGGGGCGCCGAGACGGGCGGGGCGCCCGGCTGACAAGGCGCGAGGAGGGAGCATATTGGCCATATTTGACCGACGAACAACGCAGTTCAGCCGGGATGCAGCGCCCGTCGAATGCAACGGGGCTTGCGCCACGGGCTGATATGCCGCTCGACTCCGAAATTTCGCCGGGTCTCGGCGCGGCCGGCGCCGGCGCCACGGCGGAGACGGCCGCGCCGCCGGCCGAGACCGACGCGCTCCGCTCGATCCTGCGGGCGGCGCGCGACGAGCTGGCGGCGGAGACGCGGCGCGCGCACGGCGGGCTGGGCGCCCTCGCCCGCTATTCGGACCGGATCGACGGTCTGGTGCGCCGCATCCATGCATCGGCCCGCAGCCGGACCGACACCTCCGCGGCGGTGGTGGCGCTGGGCGGGTACGGACGGCGGCAGCTCTGCATGCACTCGGACATCGACCTGCTGTTCGTGTTCGGCCGTCCGATCGGCGCGGAGGAGGAGCGGTTCCTCAAGGCGATGCTGCACCCGCTCTGGGACCTGCGCCTCGAAGTGGGCCACCACGTCCGCGAGATCTCGGAGCTGGAGCAGGCTGACGCCGGCAACCCGGAGCTGCTCGTCGCCCTGCTCGAAGCCCGGTGTCTCGACGGTCACGCCGCGCTGTTCGAGCGGCTCCGGAGCCTCTGCCAGGGGCCGGACGCGGCCTGGCGCGGTCCGATGCTGGCGGCCCTCGGCGATCTGCTCGACCGGCGGCACGAACAGTTCAACCGGACGCTGCACCACCTCGAACCGGACGTGAAGAACGCCCCGGGCGGGCTGCGCGACGTCTCCGCGGTGCGGATGATCACGCAACTGGCCGACCCGGACCGCCGTCTCGAACTCAAGGTGCGCATGGGACGGGTCGACGAGGCGGAGGACTTCCTGCTCCGGATCCGGTCGATCCTCCACCTGAAGCTCGGCCGCAACCTGAACGTCCTGACCCACGAGCTCCAGGAGTCGGCGGCCCGGATGTTCGGGTCGCGCGACGATCGCGTGGCCGGCCAGGTGGAAGCGCTGATGAGCACCTACTTCCACCATGCCCGGATCGTCAGCCGCGCGCTCGGGACGGCGCTCAAGACGTTGGCGCCGGCGCCGGCCGCGGCGCCGCGGAAGGTTTCCGACGGCCTCCTGCGGCGCGACGGCGGGATCGCGTTCGAGGATGCGACGCGCGCGTCGCTGCAGCCGGGCGCCTGGCTGCGCCTGTTCGAGGCCGCGCTCGACGAAGGGTGCGCCGTTTCGGACCAGGCGCTGACCTGCATCGAGCGGCACGGCGGGCGCTACGCCCCGGAGCAGTTCTTTCCGACCGCCGCGCAGCGCGACGCGCTGCTCCGGATCCTCCGGCCGCGGCCCGGGCTATATGCCCGGCTGTCCGAGATGCACGGCTGCGGCCTGCTCGGCCGGATGTTCCCGGAGTTCCACAAGATCTACTGCCGGGTGATCCGCGACTTCTACCACAAGTACACGGTGGACGAGCACACGCTGCAGACGATCCGGAGCCTCGAAGCGCTGTGCGGCCCGACCACGGCGAGCCGCAGCCGCTTCGCGGGCCTGCTGGAGGAGACGCCCGGCCTCGAGCTGCTCGTCGTCGCGCTGCTCTTCCACGACGTGGGCAAGTGGACGAACAGGAATCATTCGGAAGAGAGCGTCCGGATGATGCTGGGCGCGCTCCGGCGCATCCGGCTGCCCGAACGGGACGTCGCCACCGTGGAGTTCCTCATCCGCCACCACCTGCGGATGTCGACCGCGGCGTTCCGGCGCGACACCGACGCCCCGGACGTCGTGGTCCAGTTCGCGCGGCTGGTCGGCGACGAGCAGCGCCTGAAGCTGCTCTGCCTCCTGACGCTGGTCGACGTCTCGGCGGTCGGGCCGGACGTGATGACGCCGTGGAAGGAAGACCTGCTGTGGCGGCTGTACGTCGACACGTACAACCGGCTGACGCTCGGGTACGGCGACGAGGTGATCGACGCCGCCGCGTCGAACCTCGACGGTCTGCGCCGGAACCGGCCGGCGGACGTCGCGCCGGGCGATCTGGACGCGTTCCTCGACGGGCTGCCGCAACGGTATCTCCGGTGCGTCGACCGGGCGCGCATCTACGAACACGTCCGGCTCTCGAAGAACCTGCGGAAGCCGGACGTGCACTGCGCCGTGGAGCAGAAAGGCCCGGCGTGGGAGCTGTCGGTGGTGTCGGCCGATCAGCCGCGGCTGTTCTCCAGGGTGTGCGGCGTGCTGTCGTACTTCGGGATGGACATCCTGCGCGGGCAGGCGATGACGAACCGCCAGGGAATCGCGCTCGACCTCGTGGAGTTCACCGACCGTGAGCGGTTCTTCGAACTGAATCCGCAGGCCCGGCCCCAGCTCGTCAGCCTGCTCGCGGACGTCGTGGCCGGCCGGCGGGATCTGGACGCCATCCTGCAGCCGAAGCAGCGCGGGCTGGCGCGGCGCGGCCCGGCGCGCGTGAAACCGCTGGCGCACTTCGACAACGACTACTCCGAACGGTTCAGCATCCTGGAGATCGTGGCCCAGGACGCCTGGGGACTGCTCTACCGGATCGCCTCCGTGATCTCGCGGCACGAGTGCGACATCGAGTTCGTGCTGATCTCGACCGAGGGCGACCGGGCGATCGACGTGTTTCATCTTACGAAGAGGGGCGCGAAGCTGTCCGCCGAGGAGATCGCGGCGCTGCAGCGGAGCGTGGAGTCGCTGCTCGGGAGTCGGACATGAAGCTGATCAAGGCGATCGTGCGGCCGAACAAGGTCGATGCGGTCAAGGACGCGCTCACGCAGCACAACGTCTCGGGGATGACGGTGACCGAAGTCCGCGGCTACGGGCGGCAGCGCGGGCACTCGACCGTCTACCGCGGGGCCGAATACGAGGTGAGCCTGCTGCCCAAGATGGAGATCGAGGTCGTCGTGCCGGACGACCTCGTGGACGATGCGATCGAGGCGGTCATGAGCGCGGCCCGCACCGGGGAGATCGGCGACGGGCGCGTGTTCGTGGTCCCGGTCGAGCAGGGGCGCATCATCCGCACCGGCGAGAAGGACACGTTGTAACGTAACCATCACACGTCTGGGAGGAATCGGGGATGACACCACAAGAAGTGACGGCAACCATCAAGGAGAAGGAGATCCAGGCGGTCGACCTGCGCTTCATCGACCTGCCCGGCCTGTGGCAGCACTTCACGATGACGACGCGGGAGTTCGGCGAGGACGCGTTCGAGGACGGCCTCGGGTTCGACGGGTCGAGCATCCGGGGATTCCAGGAGATCCAGGAAAGCGACATGCTGCTGATCCCGGACGCCGCGACCGCGTTCGTCGATCCGTTCGCCGCCAGGAAGACCCTGGTCCTGATCTGCAACATCAAGGACCCGATCACCGGCGAGTCGTACTCGCGCGATCCGCGCTACATCGCGCAGAAGGCCGAGGCGTACCTCAAGTCGACCGGCGTGGGCGACACCGCCTACTTCGGACCGGAGCCGGAGTTCTTCATCTTCGACGACGTCCGGTTCGGCCAGACCTACAACGAAGGGTTCTACCGCGTCGACTCGGCGGAAGGATTCTGGAACGCAGGACGGGTGGAGAATCCGGACGGCGCCGGCCACTCGCGGAACCTCGGCTACAAGCCGCGCTACAAGGAAGGCTACTTCCCCGTGCCGCCGATGGACAGCCATCAGGACCTGCGGACCGAAATGCTGCTGACGCTCGAATCGATCGGCGTGGAGGTCGAGGTGCACCATCACGAGGTGGCCACCGGCGGCCAGGCCGAGATCGACATGCGGTTCGATTCGCTGGTGAGCATGGGCGACAAGCTCCTCAAGTACAAGTACGTCGTGAAGAACGTCGCCCACCGCCACGGCAAGACGGTGACGCTGATGCCGAAGCCGCTCTTCCAGGACAACGGGTCGGGGATGCACGTGCACCAGAGCGTCTGGAAGGACGGCGCGAACGTGTTCTTCGAGGCGGGGACCTACGCCGACCTCAGCAGCGCCGCGCTCTACTACATCGGCGGGATCCTGAAGCACGCGCCGGCGCTGCTGGCGTTCTGCAACCCGACGACGAACTCGTACCGCCGGCTGGTCCCCGGCTACGAGGCGCCGATCAACCTGATCTACTCCCAGCGCAACCGGAGCGCGGCGGTCCGGATTCCGACCTATTCGCAGAGCGAGAAGGCGAAGCGGATCGAGTGCCGGTTCCCCGACCCGACCTGCAACGGCTACCTGGCGTTCAGCGCGATGCTGATGGCCGGACTCGACGGCATCCAGAACAAGATCACGCCGCCGGGACCGCTCGACAAGGACCTGTACGATCTGCCGGCCGAGGAGAAGGCGCAGATCGACAACACGCCCGGCAGCCTCGCCGAGGTGCTCGACGCGCTGGAGCAGGACCACGACTTCCTGCTGAAGGGCGACGTGTTCACCAAGGACGTGATTGAAAGCTGGATCGCCTACAAGCGGGTGAACGAGGTCGACGCGATCCGCCTGCGGCCGCACCCGTGGGAGTTCGCGCTGTACTTCGACATCTAGCCGGCGGCATCGGTAGTCCGAAGGTCCCGGCGGCAGGGAGACCTGCCGCCGGGACGCGGCGCCCTTCCGCCGCGGCTTTCCCGCCGCGCCGGGATCGCTGTGACCTTGCCGGCTGCGCCCGATGCGCGCGGGTTCACTGCTACGGGATCAGCAGCAGTTTCCCGACGTGGGCGCTGGCCTCCATCACCCGGTGCGCCTCGGCGGCGTCCGCGAACCGGAACGTCGCGTGCACGACCGGCCGGAGCCGCTTCGCCGCGAGCAGTGGCCAGACGTGCTTCCGGACGGCGTCCGCGATCGCCCCCTTCTGCTCGACCGGCCGGGACCGGAGCGTCGATCCGGTCAGGACCGCGCGCCGCGACATGAGCTGCGCCAGGTCGACCTCCGCCGCCGCGCCGCCCATCAGCCCGATCGTCACGATGCGGCCCTCCGTCGCCAGCACGTCGAGGTTCCGCCGCAGGTACGAGCCGCCGACCACGTCCAGGATCAGATCGACGCCGGCGCCGCCGGTCGCCGCCTTGATCTCGGTGACGAAATCGCGCTCGCGGTAGTTGACGGCCAGCTCGGCGCCCAGCCGCGCGCACGCCGCGCACTTCGCGTCCGATCCGGCGGTGGCGAAGACCCGCGCCCCGCGGAGGCAGGCGAGCGGGATCGCCGTCGTGCCGATTCCGCTCGATCCGCCGTGGACGAGCAGCGTTTCGCCCGCCCGCAGCCGGCCCCGGTCGAACACGTTCGTCCAGACCGTGAAGCAGGCTTCCGGCAGGGCCGCCGCCTCGACCGTATCGACGCCGTCCGGCGCGGGCAGGCATTGCGGCGCCGGCGCGGCGCAGTACTCCGCATAGCCCCCGCCGGCGACGAGCGCGCAGACCGGGTCGCCGACCGACCAGCCGTCGACCCCCGCGCCGACCGCGGCGACCGCGCCTGACACCTCCAGGCCGGGCAGGTCCGAGACGCCGGGCGGCGGCGGGTAAAGGCCCTGCCGCTGCATCACGTCCGCCCGGTTGACGCCGGCCGCCGCCACCTCGATCAGCAGCTCGCCGCCGGCCGGCGGCGGCGTGGGGCGTTCGCATCGGATCAGCGATTCGGGAGGGCCGCCGCCCCGGATCTCGACGGCGCGCATCGTCTGCGGAACCGGCATCGCGCGAGTATAATCGCGCCGTCTCCCGATTGCGCGGTTCCGGATGAGCGTGAAGATCAGTCGCGTGAAGCTGTGGCGGACCGACGTCCGCAACGAACCTGGCGCGCTCGCCGCGGTGCTCGATCCGCTGGCGCAGTGCGGCGCCGACGTCCAGGTGATCATGAAGTACTCCGTCCCCGGGCGCTCCAGCCGCGCCACGGTCGAGGTCTTCCCCGGCAGGGGCAAGCGGGCCGCCGCCGCGGCCCGGGCGGCGGGGTTCAGCCTGTCGCCCACGCCGGTGCTGATGGTCGAGGGGGCGAACCGTCCGGGGCTGGCGTACGCCATGGCCAACACGGTGGCGTGGGCCGGCGTCGTCATCCGCTTCCTGTCGGCCCAGGTCGTCGGCGAACGGTACTCGGCCCTGCTCGGGTTCGAGACCGACGCGGAGGCGCGCAAGGCGGGATCGCTGATCCGCCGCGTCGCCGGCGGCGAGACGGCGGGGTGACCGGATGCCGATCCGGGTCGTCATTGTCGGCTACGGCCGGATGGGGAAGACCGTCGAGGCGCTGTGCGGGTCGTACGACTGCGAGGTGGTCGAGCGGCTCGACGTCCACAACAACCTCCGGGGCGCAGGGATCGCCGCCGCGCGCCTGCCGCCGGCCGACGTGGCGATCGACTTCTCGACGGCGGACGCCGTCGCCGTCAACCTGCCGAGGCTGGCGGCGGCCGGCCTCGACGCCGTGATCGGGACAACCGGCTGGAGCGCCCACGAGCAGCGGCTGCGGACGCTGGCGGCCGACGCCGGGATCGGCGTGGTCGCCGCCGCCAACTTCTCGCTCGGGGTGAACCTGTTCCAGGCGATCGTCGAGCGGAGCGCCGCGCTGCTCGCCGGGCGCGACGACTTCGGCGCCTGGATTCACGAAGGCCACCACGCCGCCAAGCAGGACGCCCCGTCCGGCACCGCGCTGGCGCTGCAGGCGGCGATGCGCGAGGCGGGGTATGCGCGCGCGATCGACGTCGCCTCGACGCGCGCCGGCAGGATGCCGGGAACCCACACCGTCGGGTACGACGGCCCGTTCGACACGATCACGCTGAACCACACGGCGCGCGACCGCGCCACGTTCGCGCGCGGCGCGCTCGAAGCGGCGCGCTGGGTGCGCGGCCGGCGCGGCTGGTTCACGATGCGCGACGTGCTCGGGTTCGGCTGAGTCCGCCGAAGATGCGAGCCCGTTGGGCGGGGTGCGGCACGGCGCTCGTCACGCCGTTCACCGCGGACGGCGGCCTCGACGAGCAGGCCGTCACGCGGCTGGCGCGGCGTCAGATCGACGCCGGCGTCCACTTCCTCGTCCCGTGCGGCACGACCGGCGAGAGCCCCACCCTCTCGCCCGCCGAGAAGCTCCGCGTCGTCGAGCTCGTCGCCGCCGCGGCGGACGGCCGCGCGCCGGTGCTGGCCGGCGCGGGCGGCTACGACACCCGCGCCGCCGCCGCGCTCGCCCGCGACATGGCGGCGGCCGGCGCCGACGGTCTGCTCTCCGTCACGCCGTACTACAACAAGCCGACGCCCGACGGGCTGTACCGGCATTACGCCACTATCGCCGACGCCGCGGACCTGCCGATCGTCGTCTACAATGTCCCGGGCCGGACCGGCTGCAACGTCGCGCCGGCCACGCTCGCGCGCCTCGCCGAGATCCCGTCGGTGGTCGGCGTCAAGGAAGCGTCCGGCGACCTCGGCCAACTGTGCGAGATCTGCCGCGCGGCGCCGGACGGCTTCAGCGTGCTGTCGGGCGACGACGCCGCCACCCTCCCCCTGATGGCGCTGGGCGGCGCCGGCGTGATCTCGGTCGCCGCCAACGAAGCCCCGGCCGAGATGGCGGCGCTGGTCGACCTGGCCGCCGGCGGCGACTTCCGGGCGGCGCGCGCCGCGCACGAACGGCTGCTGCCGCTGATGCAGGTCAACTTCGTCGAGTCGAACCCGATCCCGGTGAAGGCGGCGCTGGCCGCGATGGGCCTGATCGAAGAGGCCTACCGCCTGCCGATGGCGCCGCCCGCTCCCGCCTCGCGCGCGCGCATCGCCGAGGCGCTGCGGGAACTGGGGCTCGAAGGGTGAAGAGCCGCCTTCTCGAGAATCCAGCCATGTGGAGCTATCCGGTGAAACTGACGACCGGAGGCGCACACCACTGGACAGTCCGTGGTGAAAGTCCCCGCTGCATTCGAGCAGCGATGCATCCCGCCTGACGGCGTTGTTCGTCGGTTGCGTATGCCCAATATGCGCCCTCCTCACGCCTTGTCAGGCGGGCGCCTCGCCGCTCTCGGTGCGACGCGGGGTTCCACCACGGGCTGTGGAGGGCGGGAAACGGCCGGACGACCGTTGCCGGTCAACTACCCGTCAACTAGATCAAATCGCTTTTTTTCAACAACTTGCCTGGATTTCAAGCAGGCTCGGCCCGCTGTCCGTCAACTATCCCGCCGGCGGAAACGCCGGCCCAGTGGGGCACGTACTTCCGCAGCTTCGGGGCCGCGTGCTCGTCGAACGGCCTGATCGCGCCCGCGTCCACCGCCTCGTGGATGCGGCGGGAGACCATCGCCTTGTTGTTCATCGTGACGCCGAACCGCTCCCGCAGCGACGCGTTGGTCAGGAAGTCCCGCGTCACGTGCTTCAGGCAGGCGTGCAGGTAGCAGGCCCGCACCCGCTCGGCCCGGTCCATGTCGGCCATCGGCTTGCGGCCGAAGAGGACGACGCGGGTGAAGCCGGGCGGCGCCTCGAAGAGCGGCGCCGGAAGCTGGTGGGCCTCGACCTGCGCCACCACCTTGTCGATGCCGCTGCCGCGCTCTTCGCAGATGTCGAACCGGCGCAGGAGCGACGCCAGCGCCTCGTTGCGGGAGGCGGGCGGACTGTCGAGAAAGCGTTCGGTGTCCACCAGCGGCTCGCCGGGATTCGTGATCTCGACGCGGCCGTCGAAGATTTCGATCATCGGCCCGGCGCCGGTCACCGAGAAGTCCTGATGGATCAGCGCGTTCGCCACCAGCTCGCGCACCGCCGGCTCGGGAAACTCCGGGACGGTCCGGCGCAACGCCGGCCCGATCTCCTCGCGCTTCGGCAGCCGGGCGTCGACGTAGCCGATCAGCCCCTCGAAGCCGGCGGCGTACCCCGTCGTCTCCTCGCGTTCTCCCAGCGCCTCGGTGCGGCCCCGGCCGCGGTACTCGACGACCCGCGCGGCCTTGCGCGCCAGCGGCGGAAAATCGCCGAGGTTCCTGGCGAACAGGATGGCGCCCAGGTTCGTGACGTCGAAGCCGCCGGCCTCGCACGGCGCGACGATCCGGTCCTGCTGCAGCGCCTCGAGAATCGCGGCCCGGCCGTCGGGCAGCGGCCGGCCGAGCAGATGGAAGTACGCCGGGTAGTCGAGCCGGAGCAGGGTCTCTTCGCCGCTCAGCCGTTCCGCCGCGACCCCATCCTCGAAGCGCGTCCGGTCGAACCGGCGCCAGAGCGCGCGTTCCTTCTCCGGATAGTCCTTGAGCTTGCGCTTCGTGCCGCCGACCCGGATGAACTCGACGCCCTCGAACGCCACCGGCCGGTGCGCGGCGCGGTCGATCTCCAGAAGCACGACGCGCCGCTCGTCGACGGAGACTTCCCGGAAGCGAAAGTCGATCCGCGGATTGAGCAGGCGCAGCAGCCACGTTTCCAGCGGCTCGGCGCCCTGCTTCGCCGCGCCGGGCGAAAAGCGTGTGCCGACCACCGCGTGCGCGCCGTCCTCGATTCCCCACAGCACGTACGCGCGCGCCTTGTCGTGCAGGGCCGCCGCGTTCGCCAGCGCCGACACGTACTCGCCGATGGCGCGGGGATCGCGCTGGTCGACCTTGAACTCCACCCACTCGGTCTCGTGCGGCAACCGGCGCAGCTCCCGCACCAAGCCGAGGAGATAGTCACGGTCCCGGCGGTTGGTCACGTCTCGGCGCCAGTCTACCGCCTCGAAGGGTTGGCCGGGTAGCGCAGCGTGGCGCTCGACCTCGCCTCGTGGCGCTGGACGCCCGCAACGGGCGGCAGTACGCGGACGTTGGATCTGACGGCTCGGATGATCCGAGCGCGTCACCGGGTCGTCCTATCGACACCCCCGGTTCACCCGCTTCGCTGTCGCGTGCGGCGCTGTTCGCCGGCGATATCGTCCAGGGCATGTCGTTGATCCCTTTCGAGGCCGACCCCGGCCACGTTCGTGGCTTTGGCGTCCACACCGGTCAGTTGCTGGCGCGACTTTCTGGTCACGGAGAATCGTCCGGAGCGAAGCCCCGGAAATCCAATGCAAAAAGAATGGCCGTGGCAGGGGCGAGCAAGAGAAAAACGACGCCGGCGTCGCATGCTACGCAGCAACCCACAGAGGCGTCGATCTCCCTTGCCGACAAAGTGGGTTTGACTGTCCGAATCGAGATCAATCTGCCGGCGGTCGATGACCAGTATAATGCGACAAGATTTTCAAGAGCATTCGCGAGAACCTCTAAACCTTCTGTCGAATCAGAATGAACGCGATGAACAGAAAGGGTACCAATTCATGTTCGCGGGGTCGGTGCTGGCGATCAGGAATCCCCGCGGTCACGAAGTATCGATTCCAGAATCCCCGGATCAATGCCTGGATCACCTGTCGCTCGTGTCGCTCCTGCTGCGACGCCTGGAGAGAGCAGGTTTCAGGTGTGAGTGAACCGGCATGTCCCGCCGAATCGCTCTCCTCGGTGAACCGTAGTGGGTTTCGATTTCATGACTTGGCCTGCTATGCGGGCCGAGTCGCCTTGCCGCCGTGCACCGTCGGCTCGCTGCACCACTGGGTGCGGAGCACCGCGAGCGGCTCCAGGATCGACCGGGGCAGACCGAGGAGTTCGACGAGCACGGCAGCGTCCAGCGCCTGCCGGGTCTCGTCGCGGTACGCCTCGTTCGCCGGAAGGAAAGGGCGATCCTTGAACCGGTCGAACAGGTCGCGGGCGCAGGCGTGCTGCGCGTCGGTGAGCGCCCGCGGGTCGAGCACCGGCAAGTCCGGCAGCCGGCTGACGGTCAGGCAGGCGCGCCCGGCCTGCTGCACCGACCCCTGCTGCCAGAAGAGCATCAGGCCGGGCGTGGTGTTGGCCCACAGGACCGCGACGGTTTCGTGGCGTCGCTCGGTCAGCAGGAAGTTGGGCCAAGCCCGGCCGCCGAGCGTGGACGTCGGAGTCAGGCAGGCGGCGAGACTCTGCGAGTTGAGACGGAAGTCACGATTGAAGTGCAGGCGGGTCGCCGTACCCCATGCGTCGGCGGCCCGTTCGTCCGCGCGTTCACGGACCACGCCCTCGCTGTCCGGCTGGACGATCAGGCATCGCTCCCGGCTGGCGTCGTGACCCCACAGGACCGGGAACGTCGGCGCGGCGGTCCGGATAGACACGACGTCGAACGGCCCGCGGAACGCGCCCGCGCCTTCGTCAGCGCCGTTCTCGCCCCAATTCGTCCTGCGCCGGCCCTCGATGCCGTTGATGTCACGATCGATCAGGCCGCGCGCGCCCAGTGCTCCCAGGGGCGCCACCGGCAGGGCGTGCGTGTCGTTCGTGCGCGGGAGCGTCAACGCGCCGTCCCGCAGCCCCCGGACCGCGTCGACGACGTCCGGATGCGTGACGGTCGCGCAGCCGCCGTCGTCCCACGTGCCGACTACGCAGATCCCGCAGAGATCGTCGCCGAGCATGACCCGGCTCCGCGCGCGCCGCGCCGCTTCCCGGATCGCCGCGGCCAGCCCGGCCGCCTCGGTGGCCGACGCCGGGCGCTTCCGCAGCGCCACGAACGTCACCGGAGCTTCCGGAGCATCCTCCACCCTGCCGTCGGCGTCGTCCCGGCGGCGGGCGACGATCAGCACTTCCCCCATCCCGGTATCGGCGGAGAACGACTTCCGGTCGTCGCGGCCGGCGGACGCCAGGCTGATCACCGTCGTCGCTTCGTACCGTGACCGCAGCAGTGCGCGGCTCGCCGCCCATGCGTTCCCCTGCAGCAGGCTGAGCGGCATCACCAGCGCCAGCACGCCGCCCGGCTTCACCTTGGCTTCGGCCAGATCGAGGAAGTTCGAGGCGAGGCCGGCGTTGCCATGTCCGGCCGGCCGCCTGACGTCCTTGCGAATCGTCTTCAGCAGGTTCGACATGGCGGCCTGTTCGGCGTCGTCGGCGCCGAGGCCCGCGAACGACGGCACCGGCACGTCGGCCACCTCGTGGTTGGTCGGCCGCGTGAACGGGGGATTCATGATCACCAGGTCCATCGACCGGTGCTCCAGCAGAAACGTGTCGCTCCATCCCTCGCCCTGCCGGTCCACGCCCGCCGCTCCCGCCGTGCCGCGGTGCACTTCGATGCCGGTCCGCTCGAACAGCCCCGTGCCGTGCTGCTTGCGGATCAGGTCGAGCGCGCCGAGGGCGAAGTCCGCCGCCGCGCCTGCGTCCTGGCGGCCGTACGGCAGCAGGTGCACCTGCGTCCGCTCGAACGGCGTCGTCGGGTGGGCGCTCGACAGCATCGAGGTGGTCAGATGCGTTGCGGCCGGCATGATGTCGGCGGCGAAGATCGCCCCTTCCAACATCCCGCGGTGGATCGCGGCGTCGTCGCCCCCTGCGCGACGATGCCGCGCCAGCAGGGCGTGGTACGCGGCGGTGATCAGCGTGCCGGTGCCGCAGGCGAAGTCGCACGCCCGCAGCCCGGTCACCGCGTCGGCGTCCCGCCAGTCGACGTCGAGCAGTCCGACCGCCAGCTCCGCCAGCAGCGCGGCCGATTCGGGCCTCGTGTAGAACGTCGCGAGGAACTTGCGGTCGCTGATCAACCTCTGGAAGGTCCGGCCGTACAGATCGTGCGACCGCGTGACGCCGTGGGCGTCCAGCTCGCTCGACACGCTGGCGAGCCGGGCCAGCAGGCGAGACGCCGTCCCGTCCGGAATCGGCGTCAGCACTTCCCGGGCGACGTGGAAGATCGGCCAGTAGTTGATCCGGAGGATTCGCTCCCACTCCCGCAGCACCGGCGCTTTCGGCAGGGCGCCGCGCCGGCGGATCTCGTCGAGCGTTCGCACGTCGTGGACGCCGGCGAGCATCGTCTGGAAGGTGAGCGCATTGGCGACGATCGCCATCGCCATTCGCGACGTCTGCTCGCCGTCCTCCTGGCGCAGCGTCGCGGCGATGCGTTCGTTGACGGCGGGCCGGTCCGCGGTCGCCTCCCGCAACCGCGCCGCGGCTTCGGCGACGCCGGTCTCCAGCACGTCCAGGCTTCGCGCGACGGCCCGCTCCGAGATCGACGCGCTCTCGATCATGCCGGCGAGGTCGTCCACGCCGCCCGTGATCCAGCCGGCGCCCGGATACCGAACGTGGCCGTCGGCGCCGGCGTGAGAGAAGATGCAGTAATCGTACGTCGCCTGCGCGGTCTGCTCGTCGAGCGCCGCCTGCGGCGCGTGCTGCAGTGCGGCCGGCGCCCGGAGCGCAAGACACTGCTCGATGGCGTCGCCCGAGTCCGCCAGCTCCCGGCCGAGCCGCGCGACGGCGTCCTGCTCCACCGTCCGGGCCGGCACGTACTCGCTCTCGACCACCACCGGCGCGCCCCGCGGGTTGCGCACGATCAGGTCGGGCTGGCCGCCGCCCTTGACGGCGCGGTGCTGCTCCGCCGTCAGATCCCGCCGCCAGCGCGGATGCTTCGTCCGCAGCACGCGCGCGAGCGCCTCGTTGAACGATCGCTCGCTGTTCGTCGCCATCCGGTATCGGTTGCGGAGCGCTGCCGGCCCGTCGCGGACGTCATCCGGTTCAGGCGGATGCGTCGAAGGGATGGTCCATCATGACGTCCGGCAGCGCCGGCGCGAGCGCCGCGGGCGCCTGGACGCCGCGGCCTGTCCGGGCGAGCTGACCGGGGGGCGGCGCCGTGGACGATCTGCCGCCCGGAGCATGCAGTGTATCACCATGGCGCATGCAGGACACGAGCGCCGAACTCGCTCGCCGAGTCCGGCGACTCCACGAACGGCTGCCGCCGCTGATGCAGGTCAACTTCGTCGAGTCGAACCCGATCCCGGTGAAGGCGGCGCTGGCCGCGATGGGTCTGGATGGGTCTGATCGAGGAGGCCTACCGCCTGCCGATGGCGCCGCCCGCTCCCGCCTCCCGCGCGCGCATCGCCGAGGCGCTGCGAGAGCTGAGACTCGAAGAGTGAATGCCGCCTCGTGAACGAGGGCGCAGGTGGTGGCGGCGAGATCGGCCGAACACCGGCGGGGCGCTGTGGGTCGGTAGATACAACATATTTGTTGACTTCGCGATCGTGATTGAGTTAACCTCGCTCCATGGAAAGGAGGTGGTGGCATGACATCGCGGCAGTTCAAGCGGTGGCTGCGTCAGCAGGAATGCGCCTTCGAGACCGGCAAAGGAGGACATCTTGTGGTTCGACGCGGCGACCGGAAATCGATCCTCCCGATGCACGGCAAGAAGGATATGCCAAAAGGAACGATAGAAGCTATCAAGAAAAACCTTGGACTGAAATAAATCCAGTTTTCAACTTTGCTGTAATCACTTTTCCTTACACAGACTGAACAGCTTTCAATCAAGGGGCCGCCGAGAACGCTCGGCGGTCCCGCCTGAAATCTTGAGAATCGAGCCATGTGGAACTATCCGGTGAAACTGACGACCGAAGGCGACTTCGTGCTGGTGGACTTTCCGGACTTTCCGGAGGCGCACACCTACGGGGACGACCGGGACGAAGCCCTGACTCGCGCGGTCGATGCGCTGGCGACGATCATCGACGCCTGCATGCGCGACCGGCGGCCGATTCCCCGGCCGTCCACGCGGAAGCGCGGCCCCACGGTCGCCCTGCCTCCCCTGATGGTCGCCAAGGTCGAACTCCACAACGCGATGATCGAGCAGAAGGTGAACAAGGCCGAACTCGGGCGGCGTCTCCACTGGCATCTGCCCCAGGTCGACCGCGTGCTCGACGTGCGGCACGCCTCCCGCATCGACCAGATCGAACACGCCCTCGCCGCCGTCGGCAAACGCGTGGAACTGCACGTGGTCTGACGCCGGATGCCGGGCGGGCGCACTTCCGGCGCGGGCTGCTACATCAACTCCAAGCCGGGCAGGTCGCTGAAGTCGTCCGGGTTCAACGTCCAGAACGCCGCCTCGTGGACGAGGGCGCAGGCGGCGACGGCGAGATCGGCCGCCCGGCGGCGGGGACGGGATGCCGTGGAGTAGAGCGTCGCGGCCTGTCGGGCGGCTTCGGCGTCGAACGGAACGGCGGCGGCGGACGGAAACAGCGCTTCCTGGGCGCGGAGCTCGGCGATGGTCCGCGGTCCGCGCAGCCACTCGTACAGGACGACCGTCGAGACAGCCGTGCGATGACCTGCCTCCACGAGCGCGAACAGACGGTCGAAAGAGCGGCGGGCGCCGGTCAGCGCGTCCACGAGCGCCGACGTGTCGAGATGGATCGTCATGCGCCGGAACCCCGCCGCCACCCTGCGCGGCGGGAAGCGCGTATCTCCCGGAGCTCGGCGTCGACGCTCGACGGCGAACGCGTGACCGGTTCGGCGCGGAGGCGCTCGAGCGCCTCCAGCATGCGGAGCCGCTCGGTCTCGCTCAACCGGTCGGTCCTGGCCGCGTAGTCGGCCATCGCCTCCCGGACGACGTGGCTCTGCGGCTTGCCGAGACGGTCCGCCGCCCGGCGGATGCGCCGCACCGTCGCCTCGTCCAGGGAATAGGTCACCTTGACCATAACCAAGCCATACTACCATAATAGCCGTGGTGGAGCCCCCGCTCTCGGCGCCCCGGGCAGCCCGTTGATCAACGACAATTATTTTGGCCGGTCGTCGAGAGGGCGGTCGGCACGGTGCTGGATGGCGCTGGTGACGTGTGAGACTGCCCGTTTTCCTCTGGGAGGACGGGTTGGTCACGGACGCGCAGGTTCGGCGTTTACGCGAGAAGCGGATGGCAGGCAAGACGCTGACGGCGGCGGCGGCGGCGGCCGGGATGAGCGAGCGGACGGCTCGCCGCTGGCAGGAGGGGGCGTTGCCGTCGGCTGCGAAGGCGCCGCGGCCGTGGCGCACGCGGGAGGATCCGTTCGCCGACGTGTGGGCGTCGGAGGTTGTGCCGCAGTTGGCGGCCGACACCGCCGGGCGGCTGCAGGTGCTGACGCTGTTCACGGCGCTGTGCCGGCGGCATCCTGGCCGCTTTCAGCCCGGGCAGCTACGGACGTTGCAGCGTCGGGTCCGTGCGTGGCGGGTGGAGCACGGCCCCGCCCGGGAGGTGTACTTCGAGCAGGCGGCGGTTCCGGGTCGGGAGGCGGCGTTCGACTTCACCGACGCGGGCGAGCTGGGAGTGACGCTTCGGGGCGTTCGGTTCCCGCACCTGCTGTTCGAGTGGGTGCTGAGCTACAGCCGGTGGACGTATGTGGGACTGGCGCTGAGCGAGACGTTCGAGGCGCTGGTGGCGGGTCTGCAGGACGCGCTGTGGACGCTGGGCGCGGCGCCGTCGGTGCTGCGGCACGACAACCTGTCGGCGGCGACGCACGAGTTGCGGCGCAGCGGCGGGCGTCAGTTGACGGTGCGGTTCCGGCAGGTGCTGGAGCACTACGGGCTGCGCTCGTCGCGGATTCAGCCCGGAAAGCCGCACGAGAACGGCGTGGCCGAGCAATGCCACTTCCGGACGAAGACGGCGATCGAGCAGGCGCTGCTGTTGCGGGGCGGCCGGGATTTCGACGACGAGTCGGCGTATCTGGCGTTGGTGCGGGCGGTGGTCGGCCGGGAGCGGAATGCGCGTGCGGCGTCTCGTCCGGCCGAGGAACGGGCGTATCTGCGGCCGTTGCCGCCGGCCCGGATTCCGGCGTACACGACGTTGCAGTGCCGGGTGAGGAAGTGGAGCACGATTCGGGTCGGCGGCCGGATCTATTCGGTTCCGTCGCGGTTGATCGGCCATACGGTCGAGGCGCGTCAGCATCCGTCGGCGGTCGAGGTCGTCTACGGCGGCCGGGTGCTGTGCACGATGCCGCGTCTGCGGGGCGCGGCGGGTCACCGGATCGACTACCGGCACATCATCGGGAGTCTGGTGCGGAAGCCGGGCGCCTTCGCGCGGTATCGCTTCCGGGAGGAGTTGTTCCCGTCGCTGACGTTCCGGGCGGCGTATGACGCGCTCGGCCGTACGCACGGCGCGCGGGCCGACGTGGAGTACGTGCGCCTGTTGCACCTGGCGGCCACGACCGGCGAGCGGCGGGTCGAGGCGGCGCTTCGCGCCCGGCTCGACGCCGGCGTCCCCTGCGATTACGCCAGCGTTCAGGCCGAGGTGCGTCCGGCGGTTCCGGCGCTCCCTGCGGTGCACGTTCCCCGCCCGGACTTGGCGCAGTACGACGCGCTGCTGAGCGGAGGTCCGCCCGGATGACGGCGTCGAGCACGCAGGTGACGACGCTGCTGACACGGTTCGGCCTGACGACGGCGGCCGAGGAACTCGTCCCCCGGCTGACGCAGGCCGGCCACCATGCGGCGTTGCCGGCGCTGCTCGAGGTGTTCGAGGCGGAAGCCGACGCACGCCGTCAGCGCCGGATCGCGCGGTTGCGCCGCGCGGCGCGGCTGCCGCCCGGCAAGACGTTCGCGACGCTCGACACCGGCCGCCTGCCGGGGCCGGTCGTGCAGCAACTCGAGACGCTGGCCGCCGGGGCGTTCCTCGAGACGGCGACGAACGTGCTGGCGTTCGGTCTGCCGGGCGTGGGCAAGAGCCACGCGCTGTGCGCCGTCGGGCATGCCCTGGTCGAGGCCGGCCGCAGCGTGCTGTGCGCGCCCGCCTATCAGCCCGTGGCGAAAGTCCCCGCTGCATTCGAGCGGCGATGCATCCCGCCTGACGGCGTTGTTCGTCGGTTGCGTATGCCCAATATGCGCCTTCCTCACGCCTTGTCAGGCGGGCGCCTCACCGCTCTCGGTGCGACGCGGGGATTCCACCACGGGCTGCTATGCCCTGGTCCAGGAACTGCTCGGCGCGAAACGCGACCTCGACCTGCCCCGCGCCCTCCGCAAGCTCGACCTCTTCGAGGTCATCCTGCTCGACGACCTCGGCTACGTACAGCAGAGCTCGGACGAGGCCGAGGTGTTGTTCACCCTGCTGGCCGAGCGGTACGAACGCCGCTCGGTGATGGTGACCAGCAACTTGGTCTTCAGCCAGTGGGACCGGATCTTCCGCGACCAGATGGCCACGGCCGCAGCGATCGACCGTCTGGTGCACCACGCCGTCGTGCTCGAGTTCGACGTGCCGAGCTTCCGAACGGACCGGTCCGGCCGCAAGACGCCGCCGCCGACCGTGCCCCGCGGACGCGCCCCCGGCCCGCTGCTGCCCCGAAACCGCCGCCGCCCGGCCGCGTGAACGCCCCGGACGGTGTCCGCGAGCCGAGCAGCCTGTGGACCGCGCCAGCGGCATGGAAAACGCGCGCGGACCGTCGTGCCGGGTTGCGCCGCCGGGACAGCGCGTTTCCCACCCCGCTTTGGACGGCGCCGAGCGCCGCCCACACGGTCCACAGGCGCTACTGCTGTTGATCGCGATCCATGTCGATCTGAACCGGCCAAAATAATTGTCGCCAAGCGGCCAAAGTAGTTGACGCTGAACACCCGTGGTGAAAGTCCCCGCTGGAAATGGCCACGTGAAAAGGGACCCCTGCGGCCACGTGAAAAGGGACCCCCCAGTTTCCGTCAACCGGTCAATCGATGTCCTCCTTCTTGGATGAAGAGTGTTTTCGGGTTGTCGGACGTGATCTGGCTGTGACCGTGTGCTCGCCGGCGCGCACACGGTCACGCTGCCGGGGCCGACAGCGCGGGTCGTCGTCGCCCGCGTTGGGCATTCGCCGCGCGCGATCCGGAGCCATCAGCGGGCTCCCTTCTTGCCGGCGGCCGGCCTGCGGTTCCGCTTTGCGGCGGCCAGCCGGTAGCTGTCGCCGGTGGTCTGCAGTACCGCCGCGTGGTGCACGATGCGGTCGATGACCGCGGCGGCTGCGGTCGGGTCAAGGAAGACTTCGGACCAGCGCGCGAACGGCAGATTCGTCGTCACCACCAGGCTCCGGCGTTCGTAGCGCTGGCTGATGAAGCCGAACAGCAGGTCAGCGCCGGCCTTGTCGAAGGGCACGTAGCCGAGTTCGTCCAGGATGACGACGTCGCAGCGGGCGAGTTGGGCGAGCTTGCGGGCGAGACGGCCCTGCTGCTGCGCTTCGACGAGCAGCGTGACCAGTTCGGCGGCGGTCACGAACCGCACCCGGTAGTCGTGCTGACAGCAGGCCATCCCCAGGGCGATGGACAGGTGCGTCTTCCCGGTGCCGACGCCGCCGACGAACACGACGTTGGCGGCGTCGGCGACGAAGCGGCAGTCGAAGACCTGCAGGATCGCGCTGCGGTCGAGGTCGGGCTGCGCCTCGAACGAGAAGGCGTCCAGCGTCTTGAGCATCGGGAAACGGGCGTCCTGGATGCGGCGCTGGATACGCCGCTCCCGGCGTCCGGTCACCTCCAGGTGCGCCAGTTGCGCCAGATAGTCGGCGGGCGGTTGACGCTGGCGGGCGGCCTGCTCGGCGAGCGGCCGCCACTGAGCCGTGATCGTCGACAGGCACAGCGTCTTCAGGTCCGCAGCCAGATGCGGAGGTTCGATGATCGCGGCGGCCATCAGCAGGAACCCTCCACCAGCGCGTCATACGACGACAGCGTCGGAGCGGGGACGGTGACCCGCGCCAGTTCCGGACGCACGGCGGCGGCCGGCGGGCAGACTGGCGGCGGACCGGCCTGCTGCTGCCGCAGGAGGAGGCGCACCGTTTCCAGACGCGGCGAATGGCGCTCGAGGGCGGCGGTCACCGCGCGCTCGACCGCCGCCGCCGGGTGCGTCTCCAGCAACCGCAGCATCCGGACCCACTCCTGATCGGGCTTGCGCGTGCGCCGGGCGAGTGCGTCCCGCACGCGCCGCCACACCGGGGCCAGCCGCCAGCCCTGCAGCGCCGTCGCCTCGGCCGCAGCCCGGTGCTTGCGCTCGAGCAGCGGCAGCACGTGCAGCGCATCGAGCACCTTCGCGCCCCGGACGAACACGCGGCGATGCCGCGCGATCACCTCCGCGCCGGCCGTGATCACCACCCGGTCGTGGAACAGCTGCACCCACACCGGCCGGTAGGCGTGGCGGATCGGCGCCGAATACGCCACCTGGTCCACGCGGACGTGCCCGAACTTGTCGGCCACCCGCGCGACGACGCGGCAGGTGGCCGGCAGGTGAACGGGCAGCGCCCGCAGGCGCCGCCGCTCCTCCGCCAATGCCTCCTCGACCGAGCGTCCGTCGTCGAGATGGCGCAGCGGCAGATCCGCCTCCAGCTCCGTGATGATCGCCGCGTTGAGCGCCGACCAGCTCTCGACCGCCGGCCGCGGCCGGAACACCAGGTTGCGGACGTACTTCACGCCGCCCTCCACCGAACCCTTCTCCCACCCCTTGCCCGGCGCGCAGAACTCCGCCCGGAACGGATACCCGCCCCGGAACGCCTCGAACGCCTCGGTCCGCACCCGGTCCCGGCCCGCCAACACCTGCTTGACGGCCAGAGAGGTGTTGTCCAGAACGACGCGGCCCGCGACGCCCCCGAAATACTGAAACGCCGACGCGATGCCGTCGAGCAGCGACTCGACCCGCTCGACCGGATACGCCTTCGCAAAATACGCGTTGGAGAACGGCAGCGCCGCCACCAGATACTTGACCTTGCACGGCGCGCCGGCGATCTCGACCCACGACTCGCCGAAGTCGACCTCCATCGTCGTGCCCGGCTGTACGCTCCGGTGCACGAATGCCTCCCGAGACGTACCGGCCGCCCGCAACGCCGCGACGTAGCGGCGCACCGTCCGGGCCGGAACCGGTCCCGTCATCGGCAACAGCAGCCGGCGAATCCGTTGGGCGGTCAACCGCGGCTCCGCGCACAGCCACCGCTCGATCTGACCCCGCCACGGATCGAGGCGCCTCGGCCGCAGCGACGACACCCGCGCCGGCGGTGTCGGGCGGCCGACCGCCCGGCGCACCGTCTTGACGTCCAACTGCAACCGCCGCGCAATCTCCTTCTTCGAAACGCCTTCCGCCAGATGCATCTGGCGGATCTCGGCCCACTGGGACATCCTGATCACCTCTGCGTCCTCCCGGCTTAGACGACGAGACGACCGTGTCTCGCCCCTGCGATCTTCGCCAGGCGATCGCTGTCTCCCAACTGCTCAGGGGGTCCCTTTTCACATGGCCACGGGGGTCCCTTTTCATCTTGCCATTACCAAGTCCCCGCTGCATTCGAGCAGCGATCCATCCCGCCTGACGGCGTTGTTCGTCGGTTGCGTATGCCCAATATGCGCCCTCCTCACGCCTTGTCAGCCGGGCGCCTCGCCGCTCTCGGTGCGACGCGGGGTTCCACCACGGGCTGCGCGGGGCTCCACCACGGGCTGCGATGCGGAAGTGACGATTTCCGCTTGACGGCGCGGACGTGTATCATGGTGCAGGCAGTCCCGTGAGCTACGAGTCGCGCCGCGCGCCCCCGGCGCCGGCCCCGGTTCGGCCCTCCGCTTCGCTCCCGCCGCCTGCGGCGCACCCGCCGATTCATCTGAACCTGAACGTCCGCGGCGCAGACCCGTCGGTCACGCTGGCGATCAACGAGCTCAGCGACGCGCTGAGCCGGGACGGGCGCGAGGTGTTCAGGCTCGGCCTCGGGCAGTCGCCCTTCCCGGTGCCGGACCCCGTCGTCGAGGCGCTGCGCGAAAACGCCCACCAGAAGGAGTACCTCCCGGTCCGCGGCCTCGAGGCGCTGCGCGAAGCGGTGGCGTCGTACCACCGCCGCCGCCACGGCGTGGAGCGCCGCGCCGAGAACGTGCTGATCGGGCCCGGCTCGAAGGAGCTGATGTTCCTGCTGCAGATGGTGTACTACGGCGATCTGGTCATCCCGACGCCGTCCTGGGTCTCCTACGCGCCCCAGGCCCGGATCATCGGCCGTCACGTGCGCTGGATCGAGACGGCGAGCGCCGGCGGCTGGAAGCTGCAGCCGGCGGACCTGGAGCGGTTGTGCGAAAGCGACCCGGACCGCCCGCGCATCGTCGTGCTGAACTATCCGAACAACCCGACCGGTCAGACGTACGAAGCGGACGAGCTGAAGCGGCTGGGCGACGTGGCGCGGCGCTACCGCGTCGTCGTGCTGTCGGACGAGATCTACGGCGAGATCCACCACGACGGCGCGCACGTTTCGATCGCCGAGTTCTATCCCGAAGGCACCATCATCAGTACGGGGCTCAGCAAGTGGTGCGGCGCCGGCGGGTGGCGGCTCGGCACGTTCACCTACCCCCGCCGCATGGGCTGGCTGCTCGACGCCATGGCGGTGGTGGCGAGCGAGACGTTCACCTCGACCAGCGCTCCCGTCCAGTTCGCGGCGGTGACCGCGTTCTCCGACGGTTCGTTCATCGGGCCGTACCTGGCCGACGCCCGCCGCGTGCTCAAGGCGCTGGGAGGGTACTGCGCCGGCGCGCTGCGGGCCGCCGGGCTCGACGTGGCTCCGCCGGTGGGCGCCTTCTACCTGTTCCCGGACTTCCGGTCGTTTCAGGATGCGCTGGCCGCCCGCGGCGTCCGGACCAGCCGGGCGCTCAGCGAGCGGCTGCTGCAGGAAACCGGCGTGGCGACGATTCCGGGGGAAAGCTGCGGGCGTCCCGCCGGCGAGTTGACGCTCCGGATGGCCTACGTCGACTTCGACGGCGTGGCGGCGCTTGCTGCGGCGGGCGCCCGGCCCGGCGGCGACGCGCTGGACGAACCGTTCCTGCGCGCCTGCTGCCCGAGAGTCGTGGAGGCGATGGACCGGGTCTCCGCGTGGCTGGGCGCGCTCGACCGGGCGTCAGCGGCGTGATCCGCTCAGCCGCCCACCCGACAGCCCGTTCATCCGCTTTCCCTGATTGTCCCTTGACAGCCCGATTCGGTCAGGCATACACTCGCCAGTTGATATTGAGACTCAATCTCTTTAGATAGTTTTTAGTTGGACAGGAAGATCGCCCGGCCGCCGGAGTCGCAGGCGCGTCGGGCGGGACGTTGGCGGCGATCGTCGACGTCGGATGAGAGGCATGCCCGCCGGGGCGGCGGCCACCCCCCGGCGGGCTGGTTGATGGCGCGGTCCGCGGAGCGGACGTCACACGGAGCACGCATGACGGGGGCGCTCGTTCGGTCCCTGCCTGGCGGCCGTCCAGGAAGCTCCCTTCGACGTCCGGTGTTCGGCCGGCCTGATCGACGTCACGCCATCTGAATCGGAACGGAAAGGAGACTGCCATGCGTCGTGTGAGAACCTGCCCTGCGATGGTCCTGGGAATCGCGCTGTACGCCCTGTCGCCGCAGGCGGCGGCCGGGGCGCAGCCGGCGCCGTCGTCCGGCGGCGCGGTCCGAGGCGAGGTGATCGATCCGCAGGGACAGCGCATCGTCGGGGCGGCGGTGGCGCTGGTGCTGGAGACCGGCGAGGTCCGCGAAACGTCGAGCGATGCGCGCGGCGACTTCCGCATCGACGCGCTGCCGGCGGGGTCCCATGCGCTGACGGTGGGCAGTCCGGGATTCGAGCCCCGCACGACCACCGTGGACGTCGGCGCGGACGGCGAGACCGGCGTCAGCGTCGTGCTCGACGTCGCCGGGATGACCGCCCGGTTGACCGTCACCGCGCCGAATCCGGACGGCTACGACGCGCCGCGCGCGGCCGCCGCCACGCGCCTGAACGTGCCGGTCATCGAGACGCCGTTCTCGGTGCAGGTCGTGCCGCTCCGCGTCATCGAGGACCAGAACGCGCTCGGTCTCGAAGAGGTCTACGCGAACGTCAGCGGCGTCACCGAAGCGGGCAACACGCTGAACGCCCAGACCGAGATCCGCCCGATCATCCGCGGCTTCGAAGCCGCCGTGCCGCTCCGGAACGGTCTGCGGGCCACCACCGTCGGCGCGGTCGATCTCGTGAACGTCGAGTCGATCGAGGTGCTGAAGGGGCCGGCGTCGATCCTGTACGGCGCTCTCGAACCCGGCGGCGTGCTCAACTACACGACCAAGAAACCGCTGATGGCGCCGCGCTACGAGGTCGCGCAGCAGTTCGGCGGCCATGGACACAGCCGGACGACGCTCGATGCGACCGGACCGTTGAACGCGGCGCGTACGGTCGCATACCGGGTCAACGCGGCCTATCAGGACTCCGACTCGTTCCGCGACGCCCTCGCCCTCGACCGGATGGCGTTCATGCCGTCGCTGACGTTTCGGCCCGACGACCGGAACGAGCTGTTCCTCGACTTCTCGTACTCCCGGGAGCGCGTGCCGTACGACAGCGGCGTGCCGTTCGGCCTCGACGGCGAACCCCTCGTCCCGATTGACACATTCTTCGGGGACCCCGAACTCGACGGGCGCAACCTCCGGGACTATTTCTCGTCCGTCGGTTACGTCCGGCAGCTCGGGGACGCCGTGACCGTCCGAACGCAGTTCCAGTTCCACAGGGTCCATGCGCGCAACGAGTCGATCCGGCACCGGGGGGTGCGCGGCCAGCCCGGCGCGGAGCTGTTGCGGCGCCGGTACCAGAACGAAGACCGGACCGACGACGACTACCAGTTCGTGGCGGACTTCGTGTCGAACTTCGACGTCGGGGCGACGAGCCATCAGGCGCTCGTCGGCTTCGACCTAGCCTATCAGGACTCGACGTTCCTCCGTTTCCGGCAAAACCTGCCGAACCTGCCGATCACGGCCGACCCCCAGGTCCGCTTCGTTCCCCCCGCCCACCAGCCGCAGCAGACCGTCCTGGGATCCAACCGCTGGGCCGCGGTCTACTTCCAGGACCAGATCTCGGCGCTGCCGGACGGCCGGCTCAAGCTGCTGGTCGGCGGCCGCTACGACACCAGCCGGGGGGAAGGCGTGCGGGACGGCGTCGCGCAGGCGCCCACCGAAGCCGGCAAGCTGACCGGCCGGTTCGGCGCGGGCTACAGCATCGCGCCGTCGACTCTGGCGTTCGCGAGCGTGTCGCAGTCGTTCCGGCCGCAGATCGCCGGCACGGTCGACGTCGCCGGCAACCTGCTCGACCCGCAGACCGGGCTGCAGTACGAGGGCGGGTTCAAGTTCGAGCTGTTCGGGGGCCGCTTCTCGTCGACGGCGTCGGTGTACCACATCCGGAAGGACAACGTCCCGGTCTTCAACTTCCCGCTGTTCCTGGAGACCGGCGCCTTCACGTACTTCCCTGGAGTCGCCGAGCGCAGCCGCGGCGTGGAGCTCGACTTCGCCGGCCGGGTCACCGACGGGCTGAGCCTGATCGTCAACTACGCCTGGAACAACGCCGAGACCGTGGAGAACGAAGCCGACCCGTCCGAGATCGGGCTGCAGCTCGGCAACACGCCCGCCCACCTGTCGCGCGCGTGGATCGCCTACGACCTGCCCGACGCCGGCCCCCTGGCGGGACTCGGCTTCGGGCTCGGCGTCCGGGCGCAGGACGCGCAGCGGGTCCAGTTCGACACCCTCGTGCTTGACGGCTACGCCGTGGTCGACCTCGGCGTCTGGTATCGCCTGCGGGTCGGCCGGCAGCAGCGGCTGCGGCTGCAGGTGAACGTCGACAACCTGTTTGACCGGGAGCACTACGTCCGCGCCAGCGACCGGTCGATCGTGCATCCGGGCGCCCCGCGCTCGGCCATCGCGTCGATAGGCTACGAGTTCTGATGGCGCGCCGGCGGCGTCCGTCGAAGCGAACGTTGTTCCGCATCCACGGCTGGCTCGGGCTGCAGCTCGGGCTGCTGCTGTTCATCGTCTGCTTCTCCGGCACGGTGGCGACCGTCAGCCACGAAATCGACTGGCTCCTGAACCCCGCCATCCGCGCCGATTCCGCCGCCCCGCCGTCCGCGTGGTCGTGGGAGCGCTGGCGCCGCGCCGTCCGCGCCGAGCATCCCGGCGCCCACGTCAGCGTGCTGGAAGCTCCGCCGGGACCGGGGTGGGCGGCCCGCGCCACCGTCGCCTACGGCCCGTCGCACCTGCTGCACGTGTACCTTCACCCCGAGACCGGCGACGTGCAGGGCACGTTCAGCCACTTCAACGTGGCGCGGTTCTTCCGCTCGTTCCACAAGCAGTTCTACATCTACCCGGGGGCGCTGCCGCACGGCGTCTACGTCGTCGGACCGCTGGCCGTGGTCCTGCTCCTGTCGGCGGTCACGGCGCTCACGTTCTACCGGATCCGATGGAGCGACCTGCTGCTGCGGCAGCGGCCGGCCGGCCCGCGCACGTTCTGGTCGTCGGCGCACCGGGCCGGCGGCGTGTGGACCCTGCCGTTCACACTCGCTTTCGCGGTCACGGGAATCTGGTACCTGGTCGAACGCGCCGCCGCCGACGCCGGCCTGCCGATCGGCCGCGCCGAGGCGTTCACGTCCACCGTGTCGGCCGCGGTCGAGCCGGACGGCGAACGTCTCGACCTGGATGCGTGCGTGGACCGGGCGCAGGAAGCGCTCCCGGCGCTCGACGTGCGGACCGTCCTCCTGCCCCGCCGGGAGGAGGGCGCGATCTCGCTGTTCGGACAGACGGAGGCATGGCTGGTCCGGGGAAGCGCCAGCTACGTCGTGATCGACCCTTACCGCGGCGCCGTGCTGCGTCGGCAGGACGCCGCCGACCTGGCGCTCGGGCCGCGGCTGATGCATACCGCCGATCCCCTCCATTTCGGAACGTTCGGCGGGTTGCCCACCAAGCTGCTCTGGTTGGGCGCCGGTTTGATCATCTCGATCTCGGTGCTGACCGGCGTCCGCATCTGGTGGCTCCGCACCGTGCAGGACCGGCGCGGCGGGCCGGCGCCGGCGGCCGGCATCTCGCGCGGCGGCCTCGCCGCAACGCTCGTCGTGCTGGCGCTGACGACGTACGGCAGCGTCGTGAACGTCCGAGACTCCGTTGCGCACGGCGAGACCCGGCCCTACGTCTGGATCGTCGTCGGCGCGTTCGTGCTCTGCACCGCGCTGGCGTCGGCGTCGGCGCTCGCGGCCTTGCGTCCGGCGCCGTCCGCTCGCAGAGCCTTCCGCCGACGGGCGCCGAATTTTTCCTGATGCGCTTCTTGACCGACCGATTCGGTCGGGTATAGGATCGCCGAGTTGATATTGAGACTCAATCTCTTTAGAAAGTCTTAGAAAGGAAGATCGCCCGGCCGCCGAGGTCGCGAGGCGCGTCGGGCGGGACGTTGGCGGCCGTCGCCAACGTCGGATGCAGGTAAATGCCCGCCGGGTGGCGGCCACCACCCGGCGAGCCGGTCGAGCGCGCGGTCCGCGGAGCGGACCGTCACACGGAGCACGCATGACGGCGCTCGTCCGCCGCCGAGTATAGGCGACGGCCGTCATGGCGTGCAAAAGGAGACGCCATGACGCACGTCCCGCCGGCGCCGTTCACCCGATCTTTCGTCCTCGCACTGCTGCTGGCCGCCCCCGGCCCGGCGGCCGCCCAGCAGGACTCCCTCGACGCCTGGCGCCCGGCCGACCTGGTCGACGCCGTCGCCAGCTTCGGCGCGGCCGTCCACGACGGCGCGCTCTACGTCTACGGAGGCCACGTCGGCCGGGTCCACGCGCATTCGATGGAGAACATCAGTCCCGGTTTCCGCCGCCTCGCGATCGGGTCCGACCGCGGGTGGGAGGAGCTCGCGCGCGGGCCGCTCCTGCAAGGGACCGCTCTGGTCTCCGACGGCGCCGCGCTCTACCGCGTGGGCGGTATGACGGCCGCCAACGCCACCGCCGCGCAGCCCGAGGCGCTCCGCTCGGTCCGGTCGGCCGCGCGGTACTCCGCCGGTTCGGATCGGTGGGAGGCGCTGCCCGACCTGCCGGCGGGACGCTCGTCGCACGACGCCGTGGTGGTCGACGGCGCGCTGTACGTCGTCGGCGGCTGGGAGCTCCGCGGCCCGGACGACGATCCGGTCTGGGCCGACACGGTGCTCGCCCTCGACCTGAAGGACGGCGCCGCCGCGTGGCGGGAGATTCCGGCGCCGTTCCGCCGGCGAGCGCTGGCCGCCGGCGCCGCCGGCGGGCGGATCTACGCCCTCGGCGGCCTGACGCCGTCGGACGGGGCGGTCCTGCGGGTCGACGTCCTCGACCCGGAGACCGGCGCCTGGTCCGTCGGCCCGGACCTGCCGAACGCCGGCCCGCTGGAAGGGTTCGGCGTGGCGGCGGCCAGCGTCCGCGGCCACGTCGTCATGAGCCAGGCCGACGGGAAGGTGCACCGCCTGCCCGCCGGCGGGACGGCGTGGGAGCCGGTGGGCGCCCTCGATCAGCCGCGCTTCATGCACCGCCTCGCGCCGTTCGGCGAAGACGTGCTGGCGGTGGGCGGCGCCGCGCGGGGCGCGCACCTTGCGACGATTGAGGTCGTGCCCGGCGCAGTCCCGGCGGCGGGCGACGCCGCGGACCGGGTCGGCGCCGCGCGCTGGCCCGGCTTCCGGGGCGGCCGCGCCGGCAACGTGAGCCGGGCGGCGCGCCTGCCGCTCGCCTGGTCCGACCGCGACGTCACGTGGCGCGTCACGACGCCGGGATTCGGGCAGTCGAGCCCGGTGATCTGGGACGGCGCCGTCTTCGTCACCGCGCTCGAAGGGAAGATGAAGGAGACGCTGTTCGTGGTCGCGCTCGACCTCGAAGACGGCGTCGAACGGTGGCGGCGGACGTTCGACGCGGCGGAGCCGCTGGAATGGAGCGACTACGTGTCGAAAGGCGCGCCGACGCCGGCGGTGGACGGCGACCGTCTGTACGTCTTCTTCGACAGCGGCGACCTGATGGCGCTGACCCACGGCGGGGAGACGGTCTGGCGCCGCGACCTGAGCGCCGAGTACGGGTCGGTCGGCGGCAACCACGGCGTCGGGAACTCGGTGCTGCTGGCCGGCCGCGCCGTGGTGGTGCTGCTGACGCGCCGGACGTACTCGTACCTGCTGGCGGTCGATCCGGCCACCGGCGGCGCCCTCTGGAAGGCCGACCGCGACCCCGGCGTCGCCTGGAGCACGCCGGCGCTCGCCCCCGACGGCTCCGAGATAGTCGTCAGCGCGTCGGGCCGCATCGAAGGGTTCGACGCGGCGACCGGCGCGCGGCGGTGGTCATTCGACGGCCTGAAGGGCAACCACGTGCCGTCGCCGACCGTCACCGACGAGCTGGTGATCGCGGCGGGTATGGCGGTCGGGGCGAACCTCGCCCTCCGCCGCGGGCGGACCGGCGCGCTCGACCGGACCGACGTCGCCTGGACCGCCGGGACGGGGTCGAACTTCGGGTCGCCGCTCGTCTACGGCGACTGCGTCTACTGGGTGAATCCGGCCGGCGCCGCCCGCTGCCTGTCGCCCGGCTCGGGCGCCGTCCGCTGGACCCACCGCCTGCCCGGGTCGACCTGGGCCACGCCGCTCGGTCACGGAGACCACGTCTATTTCTTCACGGAGAAAGGGGTGACGCAGGTGCTCCGCGCCTCAGCCGAAGCGCCGCAGGTGGTGGCGACCAACCGCCTGTCGGTGGACGCGCCGGTCACCGGATTCGCCGCCGTGGACGACGCCCTCGTCATCCGCGCCGGAACGGAGCTGATCCGCGTGGGACGCCGGACCGCCCCGGAGTGCTGACCGCGCGGAGACAGGAGACGAAGGTTTGAAGACGGGCGCCCCCGCGTACGGCCGGAAACCCGCGCGAGGACGCCCGCGAGCACCGACGCCGCATGGTGCGGCGCCGGCATCCCACGGAGGAGTATAGGCAATGCGACTCTTGCATCGAATCCCGCGGCTCGCGGCGCTGGTCCTGGTCCTGTCGGGCCCGGCCGCCGCGCAGGAGCGACAGGACGCGTCCGACCCGGACTCCGGCGCGGGCCAGGCGGGCGGCGCGCCGCTCACCTTCCTCGATTCCGTCACCGTGACGGCCACGCAGCGGCCGGCGCCCGTGCGGGAGACGCCGGGCAAGGTGACGGTCATCGACGACGCGGCCATCCAGGGGAGGCTGTTCGAGAATCTGGCCGACTTGGTCAAGTACGAGCCGGGCGTGTACGTCGCCAACAACCTGACCCGGCTCGGCCTCAACGGATTCAACATCCGGGGGATCGGCAGGAACCGGGTGATGACGCAGGTGGACGGCGTCCAGACGTCGGAGCAGTTCGACTTCGGCCCGTTCAACGTCCACCAGTCGGGGATTGACGTCGATGCGCTGAAGTCGGTCGAGATCGTGCGGAGCGCCAACTCCGCGCTGTACGGCAGCGACGCCCTCGGCGGCGTGGTGTCGCTCTTCACCAAGGACCCGGCCGACTATCTCCGCGGCCGGCGGCTCCACGCCGGCGCCAAGATCACGTGGGACGGCCGCGCCCGCGACACCAGCGGCAACTTCGTCCTGGCGGGCGGCGACGAACGGATCCAGGGATCGCTCTTCGCGAGCGTCCGGCGCGGCGGCGAGATCCGCAACCAGGGAACGGTGGAGACGGCCGACGGCGCCCGCACGGCTCCCAACCCGCAGGACGTCGCGGGGATGCAGGCGCTGGCCAAGGCGGTCTTCACCGCGGCGCCGGGCAACGTCTGGCGCATGACGGCGGAGACGTACGACGCCCGCGTCGAGACCGACTGGCTTTCGGACCGGGGGCGCACCGATCTGGGCTTCATCTCGTACGTCACGACCGACTCCAGCGCGGTGGACACCCAGGACCGGCGGCGGCTGTCGCTCGACCATGCGCTGGCCGGCCGCGGCCTCGACCTGCTGACGTGGCAGGTGTACGGCCAGTTCAACGACACGTCGCAGGTGGTCGACCGCGAACGCCTGACGTTCGCCTTCGGGCCGCCGACCCCGTCGCTGCGCCACGGGACGGTCGACTACGAGCAGGTCGGCTACGGCGGCGCGGCGCAAGGGCAGCAGCAGCTCGGCAGTCCGGACGGCGGCGCGCTGCTCACGTTCGGCGCCAGCTTCAAGACCGACCGGTTCGACATCGTGCGCGACCGGACCGAGACGCACGCGCGCACCGGGGCGCCCGTGCCGACGAGCCTGATCTTCCCGACCAAGTACTTCCCCCGAAGCGACGTCGCCGAGACCGGCGCGTACGTGCAGGCCGAGCTCCGGTTCGGCCGGTTCACGCTGGTTCCCGGCGTGCGCTACGACCACTTCAGGCTCGACGCCGACCAGGCCGATCCGATCTTCCTGGCGAGCTTGAACCCGGAGCCGGCCGACTTCTCGGACGGCGCGGTGTCGCCCAGAATCGGCGCGGCGGTGCGGCTGACCGACGTGGTGACCGTGCACGCCCAGTACGCCGGCGGGTTCCGGGCGCCGCCGTACAGCGACGTCAACTCCGGCTTCTCGAACCCGCAGGGCGGCTACGTGACGCTGCCGAACCCGGACCTGCGCGCCGAGACGAGCGACAACTTCGAGGCGGGCGTGCGGACGACGTTCGATCGCGCCAGCCTCGACCTCACCCTCTTCACCAACCGGTACGACGGCTTCATCGAGCTGACCGACGTCGGATTCAATCCCCGCACCCGGCTCCTCGAATTCCAGAGCCGGAACCTCGATCAGGCGCGGATCAACGGGTTCGAGCTGCGCGCCGAGGGGCGCCTCGGCGACGACGTGACGGTCCGCGGCAGCTACGCGCGGATCGACGGAACGGAGATCGCGCAGGGCGCGGCGGCGCCGCCGCTCGCGGCCGAGACGCCGCTCGGGTCGGTGGCGCCCAACGAGGGGGTGATCGGCGTCCGCTACGTCCGGCCGACCGGGCGCTGGGGCGGCGAGCTGTCGGTCCGGCTGGTCGAAGCGTACGCCCACGGCGACGCGGAGCAGTACGCGCCGGAGGCTCACCAGGTGGTCGACGCGGTCGGCTTCGTCTCGCTCGCCGAGGCTCTCACCCTCCGGCTCGGACTGCTCAACCTGACCGACGCCCGGTACTTCGAGTGGTGGAACGTGCGAGGACGCGGGGCGGACGACCCGGTGATTGACCGCTACTCGAGCCCGGGCGTCAGCTTCGTCGGCTCCCTGGGATACGACTGGTGAAACGATGAAACGCATGCAGCGTCACAGCGAATCGGAGACCGTCGCCGGAGGGTCGCGCCTCGCCGTGCATCAGTGCGGGCACGGCCTGATCCACCTGCGGGTGGACCGCGTCACCCTCACGCTCCGGCCGGACGAGTTCCGCCGGCTCGCCCTGCTCGTCAGCGAGGCGCACGTCCGGCTGGGCGCGCGGGAGATCGTCCGGGAGTGCGCCGCGCACTGAGCGCGCGGCGCGGGGCTACCGCCGCCGCTCGCCGATGGCGTAGAGGTAGTCGGCCGTCCGGAGGAAGATCTGGCCGTCGGAGACCGCGGGCGAACTCAGGCAGAAGCCGTCGAGTGCGTTCTCGGCCAGCACCTCGAACTCGGGCCCGGCCCGCAGGACGGTCGTCACGCCGTCTTCGTTGGTGACGTAGATCCGGCCGCCGGCCAGCACCGGGGAGGCGCTGTAGACGCCGCGCCGGATCCGCTCCGGCCCGTAGACCGGCTCGCCCGTCTTCGCGTCCATCGCGAAGACGATCCCCTGGTCGTTGACCACGTAGAGGCGCCGGCCGTCGCTGACCGGCGTCGGGACGTCCGGGCCGTTGTCGGTCGACCAGACGACGTGCGTCCGCAGCACGTCGCCCCGGCCGCCGGGGCGGAGGGCGAGCAGCGGCTTGACCCGCGTCGGCGCGTAGATCATCCCGTCGTGGACGACGGGCGACGCGACGATGCGGTAGTCGCGATTCCGCGCCGGGTTCAGGCCGTCGGCCCGCCACAGCTCCCGCCCGGTTTCCGGATCGTGCCCGGTCACGGCGTCGCCGCCGGTGACGACGATCTCGGTCACGCCGTCGTACTGGAGCAGCGCGGGCGTCGTGTAGGCGTCGGGCGACTCGTGCACGGCGACCGTCGGCCGCTCCACCCGCCAGACGGTCTCACCGGAGTCGCCGTCGATCCGGAGCAGGTACGACGGGTCGTCGGTCCGCATGCCGTGCAGGACCTGCACGTAGAGCGCGCCGCCGTGCAGCAGCGGCGACGAAGCATAGCCCCACATGAGCCCGAACGGTCCGTACGACGCCTGGAGGTCGCGCGCCCAGAGCGCGTTTCCGTCGAAGTCGAACGCCTTGAGGACGCCGGCGCCGGTCATCGCCCAGACCCGCCGACCGTCGGTCACCGGCGACGGCGACGACATGTTGTGCTTGTTCTGACTGCGGTTTCCGCCGCTCAGGTGACGCCGCCAGATCGGCGTCCCCGCGCCGCGGTCGATGCGCCAGAGCTCGATGTCGTCGTCGTCGACCGCCACGCTCAGGAAGATCCGGCCGCCCGACACGACAGGCGTCGATCCAGACCGCGACGGCAGCGCCAGCTTCCACGCGACGTTGCGTTCGGCGTCCCAGACGAGCGGCAGGTCGGTTTCGGCGCTGACCCCGTCGCGGGTCGGTCCCCGCCAGTTCGGCCAGTCGCCGGCCTCGGCCGCGGCCGGCGCCGCGCCGACTATCAGGATGACGGCCGCGGGCAGCGCGGCCGTGAGACGCGTGACGGGCGGCAGTTGCATGCGCATGGTTTTTCGTCGGCGTGCTCACCGCGCCGCGGCGAGGCCGGCCGGACACGGAACCCCGGTTCCGCCGAGGCCGCAGTAGCCGGCCGGGTTCTTCGCCAGATACTGCTGGTGGAGCTCCTCGGCGTAGTAGAACTCGCCCGCCGGCAGGATCTCGGTCGTGATCCGTCCGTGGCCGGCGGCCAGGAGGGCCTGCTCGTAGGCGTCGCGGGAGGCCTCGGCGGCCGCCCGCTGCGCGTCGTCGACGCAGTAGATCGCCGAGCGGTACTGCGTCCCCACGTCGCCGCCCTGCCGCATCCCCTGCGTCGGGTCGTGGCCCTCCCAGAACACGGTCAGCAGCCGCTCGAAGCTGACGGCGGCCGGGTCGAAGACGGCCAGCACCGCCTCGGCATGGCCGGTCCGGCCGCTGCACACCTCGTGGTAGGTCGGGTTCGGGGTCGCGCCGCCCGCGTAGCCGGCCGCCGTCGTCAGGACGCCCGGCTCCCGCCACAGCTTCCGTTCGGCGCCCCAGAAGCAGCCCATCCCGAAGAGGGCGCGTTCGGCGCCGTCCGGAAACGGCGGCTCCAGCGGGGCGCCGCTCACCGCGTGCCGGGCCGGCACGGGCATCCGGTCCGGCCGGCCGGCCAGAGCTTCCTCCGGCTTCGGCAGGACCAGCTTGCGCGGGTCGATCAGTGCGTTCCACATGACGGGATCGCCGGCCGGCCGCCGGACGTTTGATGATAGTCTGTAACGGTCCACGGGACAACGGTCGATGAGGGGAGGCGGTCGTGGGGCAACGATTCACCGCGAAGATTCCGTCGCATCGGATCACTCCGCCTGACGTTTTCTTCAACCGGCGGCAGTTCCTGTCGGCGCTCGGCGCCGGCGTCCTCGCGCCGCCGCTGGCCGCCTGCGCGGCCGGCGCGTCCCAGCGCCCGCAGTCGTCGCTGCTCGACGTCCCGCTGAGCCGCCCCGACGTCTTCCCGGCGCCGCGCAACGCCGCGTTCGACGCGCCGCCGGCGGCGATCGGCCGGCAGGCGATGACGCCGCGCGACGTGGCGGCCTCCCACAACAACTTCTACGAGTTCCTGTCCGGGCGCGGCGGGCCGGTCTGGCAGTTCTGCGGCGACTTCGAGGTGGAGCCGTGGCGGGTCGAGCTCGCCGGCGAGTGCAACAACCCGATGACGCTCGACCTCGACGACCTGTTCGCCTTCGACCACGAGGAGCGGGTCTGCCACTTCCGGTGCGTCGAGCGGTGGGCGATGAACGTGCCGTGGTCCGGCTTCCCGCTGAGCCGGTTGATCGAGCAGGCCGACCCGACCGCCGCCGCGCGGTACGTCCGCTTCGAGACCGCGGTGAAGCCCGAGCAGATGCCGGGCGTGACCGGCTCTCCGTGGTACCCCTGGCCGTACCACGAGGGCCTGCGTCTCGACGAGGCGATGAACGAGCTGACGATGGTGGCCACCGGCGTCTACGGCGCGCCGCTGCTCCGGCAGCACGGCGCGCCGGTCCGGATCGTCGCGCCCTGGAAGTACGGCTACAAGAACCCGAAGTCGATAGTGAAGATCGAGTTCGTCCGGGACGAGCCGTCGATCTTCTGGCAGGTCCAGCCGCACGAGTACGGCTTCCTCTCGAACGTCAACCCGAACATACCGCATCCCCGGTGGCCGCAGAACGTCTCGTACTGGCTCGACACCGAGGAGCAGTTCGGCACGCCGATCTACAACGGGTACGGGGAGTACGTCGCGGCGCTGTACCCCGACGAGCCGCTCGAGCCGCAACGCCCGCTCTCGCCGGGGCAGACGGCGCGGTGATTCCCGCAACGCCGCCGGACGACGAGCACGACCGGCGGCTTCTGGCGAACGTCCGCCCGCCGGAGTGGAGGAATCCGGCGCCGGCCGGCCGCTACAACCTCGTGGTCGTCGGCGCGGGCACGGCCGGTTTGGTGACGGCGGCGGTGGGCGCCGGCCTCGGCGCGCGGGTCGCCCTCGTGGAGCGCCACCTGATGGGCGGCGACTGCCTCAACGTCGGCTGCGTCCCGTCGAAGGCGGTGGTCCGGGCGGCGCGCGCCTGGGCCGCCGAACGGCGCGGCGGGCAGTTCGGCCTGGAGCCGCAGGTCCCCGGCGGCGGGCGGGGCGACTTCGGCGCGGTCATGACCCGGATGCGCCGGCTCCGGGCCCGGCTCAGCCGGGTCGATTCGGCGCAGCGGTTCACCGATCTCGGCGTGGACGTCTTCCTCGGCGACGGGCGGTTCACCGGTCCGGACGCCGTCGAGGTGGCCGGCGCGACGCTCCGGTTTCGCCGGGCCGCCGTCTGCACCGGCGCGCGCGCCGCCGCGCCTCCCGTTCCGGGCCTGGCGGAGGCGGGGTACCTCACCAACGAGACGCTCTTTTCGCTGACCGAGCTGCCGGCCCGGCTCGCCGTCATCGGCGCCGGCCCGATCGGCTGCGAGATGGCGCAGTCGTTCGCGCGGTTCGGGAGCGCCGTGACGCTGATCGAGCAGGCCGGCCGCATCCTGCCGCGCGAGGACCCGGACGCCGCCGCCCTCGTGCAGGCCCGCATGGAGGCGGACGGCGTGCGGTTCGCCCTCGGCGCCGGCGTCACCGGCGTCGCGCGGCGCGGCGCGGGCAAGGCGATCCGGTACAGCGCCGGCGGGCGGGACCACGAGATTGCGGTCGACGCCATCCTGGTCGGCGTCGGCCGCAAGCCGAACGTCGAGCGCCTCGGGCTGGAGCAGGCCGGGGTGCGGCACGACGCCTCGGGCGTCACGGTGGACGAGACGCTGCGGACGAGCAATCGCCGGATCTATGCCGCCGGCGACGTCTGCTTCCCGCTGAAGTTCACCCACGCCGCCGACGCGATGGCGCAGCTCCTGATCCGCAACGCCCTGTTCCCCCACCCGTTCGGTCTCGGCCGCGGCTCGACCGCCTCCCTCGTCATCCCGTGGTGCACCTACACCGAGCCGGAGATCGCGCACGTCGGGATGCACGAGGCCGACGCCCGCGCCCGAGGGATCGCGGTGGAGACGTTCACCCAGCGGTTCGACGAGGTCGACCGCGCGGTGCTGGACGGCGAGGACGACGGGTTCGCCCGGGTCCACGTGCAGCAGGGCGGCGACCGGATCCTCGGGGCGACGATCGTCGGCAGCCACGCGGGCGAGATGATCAGCGAGGTCACGGTGGCGATGCGGGCGGGCGCCGGCCTCGGCGTCATCGGCGGCGCCGTCCATCCGTACCCCACGCAGGCCGACGCCCTGCGGAAGGCGGCGAACCAGTTGCGGCGGGCGCGGTTCTCGTCCGGCCAGAAGAAATTGCTGAGCCGCTGGTTCGCCTGGCGGCGCTGACGCCGGGCGCGCCGTCCCCTCGGTGCGGCGCGAAGGCTCCGCCCCGGGCGGCGCCGGCGTCAGCCGACCGCCGCTTCCGGCGCGGCGCCGACCTGCCGGCGCACGGCCGCGGCGACGTGCGCCGCCGAGATGCCGTACCGGTCGAGCAGCTCGTCCGGTTTTCCGCTGCGCGGGACCTCGCGCACCGCCAGACGGCGCACCGTGACGCCATGCTCGGCCACCGCCTCGGCGACGGCGTCGCCGAGTCCCCCGGCGGCGTAATGGTCCTCCACGGTGATGATCCGCCGGCCGGTCAGCAGGCCGGCGCGCACCAGGGTCGGCGCGTCGACCGGCTGCACCGAGTAGGCGTCGATGACCCGGATCCGGATCCCTTCCCGCAGCAGCTCCTGGTACGCCTTGCGCGCCTCGAAGACGGTGATCCCCGCCGCCACCACGGTGGCCGCGTCGTCGCCGCTCTCGTGCAGGACCTTCGAGCCGCCGATCTCGAACCGCTCCTCGTTCGGATAGATCACCTCGGTCTTCGGACGGCTGGTGCGGAGGTACGCCATTCCGCGGTGGGCGGCGGCGGCCGCCGTCAGACGCTCGGCGCTGACCGCGTCGCACGGATAGAGGACCACGCAGCCCGGCACGCCGCGCATCATCGCCAGGTCTTCGAGCGCCATCTGCGACGGGCCGTCCTCCCCGATCGAGACGCCGGCGTGCGACCCCGCGAACTTGACGTTCGCCGTCCGCCCGCCGATGCCGGCCATCCGGATGAAGTCGGATGCGCGGGTGAGGAAGCAGGCGAACGTCGACGGGAACGGGATGGCGCCGCGGCTGGCGAGGCCGGCGGCGGCGCCGGCCATCACCTGCTCCGCGATCTGCGTCTCGTAGAACCGGTCGCCGTGCGCCCGCTCGAACTTCTCGCTGAACGTCGAGTTGGAGACGTCGGCGTCGAGCGCCACCACGCGCGGGTCGGCCGCGCCGAGCGCGGCGAGCGCCGCGCCGTACGCCTCCCGGGTCGCCACCTTCGCCCCGATAACGTAGTCCGGACCCGCCGCCGCGGGCCGCGCGGCGGCGAACAGCGCGGCCGGCCGGGTCGGCGGGGGCGGGATGGACGGATGCGCCGCGCCGGGGACCAGACGCCGTTCGAGGGCGGCGAGCGTCCGGTCCAGATCGGCGCCCTTCGGAACCGGCTTGCCGTGCCACCCGTCCCGCCCCTCCATCGACGGGATCCCTTTCCCCTTGAGCGTGCGGGCGAGGATGACGGTCGGGCGGCCGGACGTGCGGCGCGCTTCGCCCAGCGCGTCGAGCAACGCCCCGTGGTCGTGGCCGTCGACGGCGACGGCATGCCACCCGAACGCCCGCCACCGCCGGGCGTGCGCCTCCAGGTCGCGCCCCCACGGGGTCGCCCGGCTCTGGCCGTACCCGTTGACGTCGGTGATGGCGCACAGGTTGTCGAGCGCGAAACGCTCCCCGGCCTGCGCCGCCTCCCACACCGACCCTTCGGCCGATTCGCCGTCGCCGATCAGGACGTACGTCCGGTAGTCGGACCCGATGCGGCGCGCGTTGAGGGCGATGCCGACCGCCGCGCAGATTCCCTGTCCGAGCGAACCGGTCGCCACGTCGACGAACGGCAGCCTCGGCGTGGGATGCCCCTCGAGGTCGCTGTCCAGCCTCCGCAGCGCCGGCAGGTCGGCGTGCGACAGCAGTCCCGCTTCGGCCCACGCGGCGTACAGCAGCGGCGCCGCATGGCCTTTCGACAGTACGAACCGGTCGTTGTCTTCGTGCTGCGGGTCGCGCGGATCGAACCGCATCTCGGCGAAGAACAGGGTGGCGACGATGTCGGCCGCCGAGCAGCAGCTCGACGGATGTCCGCTGCCCGCCTCGGACGTCGCGCGGACCGACTCGATGCGCAGCCGGGCGGCGACGTTCTGCAGAGCGGGGATCAGCGACGGCCTGTCGGCGGGCACGCGCACCTCCGGTGCGGAGTCTAGCATGCAGGCTCCGCGCCGCCGCTGCGCAGGTCGAGCGCGGCCAGCACCCAGGGCGCCGCGTCGATTCCCCGCCGGCGCGCGTCGGACCGGACCGCCGCGAGCGCCGCCGCCGCCCGGTCCCGGAAGTCGCCGCTCCCGGTCAGGCCGGCCAGCCGGACCAGCACGCGCGCCGCCGCGCAGTTGAGGTCGAACGGCTTGAGCGGCTCGCGCAGCAGCCCGACGTCGCCGTCCGCGACGACCCGGTCGACGAATCCGCCCCCGGCGTCGTCCCACAGGGCGCGCATGGCGAACCGCATCAGCTCCTGCGCCACGTCCAGGTGGACGTCGCGGCCGGCGGCGCCGTACGCCTCCAGCAGGGCGGCGCTCACCTCGACCTGATCGGCCAGCAGGCCCCGCACGCTCCCGTCCGCGGCGCCGCCGACGGCGTGCGCCACGCCGCCGCCCCGTTCGTACGTCTCGCCGACCACCCGTTCGAGCGCCGCCACGGCGAACTCGGCCGGCGACGAGTCGTCGAACGCCTCGGCGGCGCGCAGGAACGCCGCCGCCATCCGCGCCGCGCCGTCGGCGTAGACGGAGCGGTCGACCGGCGGCGCGGCCCGCCGCGCGCGGCCCGCCGCGTCGGCCGCGTAGTAGCTTTCGTCGGCGAACTGACTGGCGAAGAACCCGCCGGCCGGCCGATCCGCCAGGTGGTCGCGGACGTAGCGGACGAGGTCCGCCGCCCGTTCGCGGTAGCGCGGCTCGCCGAGCACCCGCCAGCCTTCCAGCAGGAGATCGAGCGCGTCCGCGTTGACCGCGAGCAGCTTCTCGACGCGCGGCGCCGTCCAGTCGGCCGCCGCGCAGTAGCGGAAGACCCCGCCGTCCACGTCGTCGTACAGGCCGCCCCACCCGATCGCGTCGAGCGTCCGCGCGGCGGCCTCCCGCAGCGCGGCGCGCCCCTCGGCCGCGCGCCGCAGGCAGAACCGGACGGCCGGCGCATGCGCCTGCTTCGGTTCCGTCCCGAACCCGCCGTGCGCCGGGTCGAACGCTTCCAGCAGGCGCCGTTCGAGCCACGCGGCGCCGGGAGCGTCTTCGCCGTCTGCGCTGTCGTCGCCCTCTGCGTCCGGGGGGTCGGCGGCGCGCCCGGGCGGCGGGACGGCCCGGCGCGGCGGCCCGGAAACCTCCTCTCGCCGCCGCGCGAACGCCTCGGCGACCCGTTCGAGCAGCGTCGCCATCCGCTCAGGATCGACGAACGTCTCGCCGCCGAGCAGCTGACCGGCCGGCGTGAGGAACGCGGTGGTGGGCCAGCCGCCCAGGTGGTACCGTTCGCTGACGTCGGGGCGGCGGTCGGCGTCGACCGCGACCGGGACGAATCGGCGCGCGATCAGATCGCAGACCGCCGGGTCCCGGTATGTCACGCGCGCCATCTCGGCGCACCCGCGGCACCACGCCGCGCCGATCGCCAGGAGGACCGGCGCGCGCTCGGCGCGCGCCCGCGCGAACGCCGCGCCGCTCCACGGCAGCCAGGCCACCTGGCCGGGCGGGTCGCGCGCGGCGGCGGGCTCCACGGGCGGCGATTATAATCGCCGCGGACTGCACGGCATGGCGCACCGGATTACATTGATCCCGGGCGACGGGATCGGCCCCGAAGTCACCGGCGCGGTCGTGCAGGTGCTCGACCGCGCCGGGTTCGACGTCGAGTGGGAGCGCGAGTCGGCGGGCGCCGCGGAGGCGGAACGGTCGGGCGAGCCGCTGCCCCGGCGCGTCCTCGACGCGATCCGCCGCAACCGCGTCGCCCTCAAGGGGCCGATCGGCACGCCGATAGGCTCCGGGTTCCCGAGCGTCAACGTCGAGCTCCGCCGCACGCTCGACCTGTACGCGAACCTCCGCCCCGTCTCCACGCTTCCCGGCTTCCGGACCCGTTACGACGGCGTCGACCTGGTCGTCGTCCGCGAGAACACCGAAGACCTGTACTCCGGCCTCGAGCACGTGGTGGTTCCCGGCGTCGTCGAGTCGCTGAAGATCATCACCGCGAAGGCGTCGGAGCGGATTGCGCGGTTCGCGTTCGCTTACGCCGCGCGGCATGGGCGCGCCGGGGTGACCGCCGTGCACAAGGCGAACATCATGAAGCTGGGCGACGGGCTGTTCCTCGACTCGGTCCGCTCGGTCGCCCGCGGCCACCCGGCGATCCGGTACGACGAGCGGATCGTCGACGCGGCCTGCATGCAGCTCGTCATGGACCCGTCGCAGTTCGATGTCCTGCTGCTGCCGAACCTGTACGGCGACATCGTCTCGGACCTGTGCGCCGGGCTGGTGGGCGGCCTGGGGCTGGCGCCGTCGGCGAACCTCGGCGACGGCCTCGCCGTCTTCGAAGCGGTGCACGGCGCCGCGCCCGATGTCGCGGGTCAGGGGCGGGCGAACCCGACGGCGCTGCTCCGGTCGGCCCTGATGATGCTGCGTCACCTCGGCGAGGACGGCGCGGCCGACCGGATCGACGCCGCGCTCCTGCAGGTGCTCGCCGACGGCCGGATCCTGACGCCCGACCTCGGCGGCGACGCCGGCACGCAGGCGTTCACGGACGCGATTTCGCGGAAGCTGGAGAAGGGGGCGACTCGGTAATATCGGCCTCGATGTTTACGTCGATGCAGCCGCGGACGGTGTTCCAGGCCGGGCAGCCGGCCGGATGCGCGGCCACGGCGCGCTCGGCCGCCGCACGCTGGCCGGACGGCACGGTCAGCGCGTACCGCACCCGGATCCGCGTGATCCGCAGCACCTTGTCCACCGCTTCCACGTCGCCCTCGACGGCGGCGGCGATCGCGTCGGGCGGCGCCGGAACGTCGCGCGCCTCCAGCGCGCGGGCCAGCGTTCCGAGCAGTCAGGCGCCGACCGCCGCGACGATGTGATCGAGCGTCGCCGGAACCTCTTCGTCCGGTTCGACGCCGTAGAACCGCTGGATGCCGCCGTGGACGCCGAACCGGATCGGCGCGTCGAAGTTCTCGAGCCGCGCCTGCCGGATCGGCCCGCGCACCCGTTCGATCCGCATGCGGCTGGTGTGGACGACCTCTCCCATCACTTCCCCCTCCCACGGGCGGCCCCCGTTCGATCGGGAATGCTACAATTCCGAATCATGCCCAAGTCAAGCGTCACGCTGCGTTCGTCGGCGTTCACCGCGGCGCTCGTGGCCGGCGCGCTCGTGTGCGCCGGCGCGTCGGCCGCCACTCGATCCGCCGCCGCGCCGCCGCCCGCCGGGCCCGCGCAGACGGACGACGGTCCGGAGGGGGTCGTCAACTACACGCGCGTCGATGCGACCGTCGCCTGCGCCGGCGCCACGCCGCCGGAAGCGATGGCCGGCCTGAAGGCGCGCGGCTTCTCGGCCGTCGTCAACTTCCGCACCGCCGGCGAGCGGGGCGCCTCGGTCGACGCCGGGAGGGCGGCGGCCGAAGCGGCCGGCCTGAAATATTTCCACCTGCCGTTCCGCCAGCCGAGCGCGCAGATCGTGGAGACGTTCCTCGACACCGTGTCGGAGCCGTCGAACCAGCCGGTGTACATCCATTGCGGCTCGGCGAACCGGGTCGGCGCCCTGTGGCTGATCAAGCGGGTGAAGCTGGACGGCTGGGCGGTGGACCGCGCGCTGGCGGAAGCGGAGACGATCGGACTGCGCAGCAAGGCGCTCAGGGAGTTCGCGCTCGACTACGTGAACAGCCCGTGCTGAAAGTCCCGCTGCATTCGAGCAGCGATGCATCCCGCCTGACGGCGTTGTTCGTCGGTTGCGTATGCCCAATATGCGCCCTCCTCACGCCTTGTCAGGCGGGCGCCTCGCCGCTCTCGGCGCCCCGCGGGATTCCACCACGGGCTGTGCAGAATGGCGCCTGACCGGCCGGGGGCGCTCGGCGACATGGGGCCGGACGAGTTCCGGCGCCACGGCCATGCGCTGATCGACTGGGTCGCCGCCTACCTGAACGAGTCCGACCGCTACCCGGTCCTGTCGCGCGCCGCGCCCGGCGAGATCCGCGGCAGCCTGCCCGAGGCGCCGCCGGAGGCCGGCGCGCCGTTCGACGAGATCTTCTCCGACTTCGAACGCCTCCTCCTGCCCGGCGTCACCCACTGGAACCACCCCGGCTTCTTCGCTTACTTCGCCATTTCCGGCAGCGGCCCCGGCGTGCTGGCGGAGCTGCTCTCGGCCGCCCTCAACGTGCAGGCGATGCTGTGGCGCACGTCGCCCGCCGCGACCGAGCTGGAGGAGGTGGCGCTCGGCTGGCTGCGGCGACTGCTCGGCCTGCCGGCGGCGTTCGAGGGGGTGATCTACGACACTGCGTCGGTGGCGAGCCTCCACGCACTGGCGGCGGCGCGCGAAGCGGCCGTCCCCGGCGTGCGCGCCGACGGACTGGCGGGCGGCGCCCCCTGCCGGGTCTACGCTTCCGAACACGCCCACTCGTCGATAGACAAGGCGGTGATGACGTTGGGGCTCGGGCAGCGCGCGCTGCGGCGGATAGCCGTCGACGCCGAGTTCCGGATGCGGCCGGACGCCCTGCGCGCCGCCGTGGCCGACGACCGGGCGCACGGCCGGACGCCGATGGCGGTGGTGGCGACCGTCGGCACGACCTCGATGACCAGCGTCGACCCGGTGGCCGAGATCGCCGCGATCTGCGAGGCGGAACGGCTCTGGCTGCACGTGGACGCCGCGTACGCGGGCGCGGCGGCGATCGTCCCGGAGACGGCGTGCGTCCTGGACGGGTGCGGGCGCGCCGACTCTCTCGTGGTCAACCCGCACAAGTGGCTGTTCACGCCGTTCGACCTGAGCGCGTTCTACTCGCGCCGCATGGACGCCGTCCGCGCCGCGTTCGCCCTGACGCCCGACTACCTCGCCACGCCGGAGGCCGGGCAGGTCCGGAACCTGATGGACACCGGCCTGCAGCTCGGCCGCCGCTTCCGGGCGCTCAAGCTGTGGGCGGTGCTGCGCTACTTCGGCGCCGCCGGCCTCCGCGCCCGGCTGGCCGAGCACATGCGCCTGGCGCGGCTGTTCGCGGGCTGGGTGGACGGCAGCGACGACTTCGAGCGGCTGGCCCCCGCGCCGCTGAGCGTCGTCTGCTTCCGGGCGCGGCCGCGGAAGCCGGCGGGCGGCGACCGGGACGATCGCCTCGATCGGCTCAATGCGCAGGTGCTGGAGGCGGTCAACGCCTCGGGCGAAGTGTTCCTGTCGCACACGCGGATCGACGGCCGGTTCGCGCTGCGTCTGGCTATCGGCCACGTCCGGACCGCGGAGCGGCACGTGACGCGGGCGTGGACGCTCCTGCAGGACGCCGCCGCCCGGTTCGGGGACGGCCCGGCCTGACCAAGCGGTGCGAAGCCCCCTGCGACGCAGGCGCGCAGTACGAAGGAAGCCCTACCCGAACCGGAAAACTGCGAACCGCCGCGCGGCTGACGATCAGTCGGCTGAGATGTGCTTGACCGCGTCGGTGGTGATCGTCTTCATGCCGCCCGACTCGGTGACGTCGCCGGTCACCTCGACGGTGTGGCTCATGTGGGGCGCGAGCGCGGCGTTGTTGTCCGACGTCACGCCGCCGGCCAGCATGTACACCTCGCCGCCCGCGGTGACGAGCGCCACGCCCATCCCCTTCATCGCGCAGTCCTTGGCGCAGGCCGCGTGGCCCGACCCGGACCCCGCTTCCGCGCCGCGCTTCGTGTAGCAGGCATGATCGACCAGTTCGCCGGTGACGGTCATCTCCGCCGCCAGCGCCGGAACGGCGGCCACGGCCGCCGCCGCCGTCAACGTCAGGACCAAGCGTCGCATCTCAACCTCCTCGGGAGGAGTCTCCCCCCGGATGAACGGCCTGCCGATCCGCTCCGACCGCCGGCGGCAGGCCCGGGCAGAACCGCCGATGAAACGCCAAGTATTCCGCTCATCGGAGGCGATGTCAAGGACAGGCCGCGAGCCGCGCGATATACTCGCCGCCCATGGACCCCGCCGCCGTCTCGCTCGGGGCGCTGCTCGTCACCATCGTCGCCAGTTGCACTATCCGGCTCCACGTCGGGTTCCTCGCAATCGCCCTCGGCTGGCTGGTCGGCGTGTACGTGGCGGGGATGAGCCCCCGCGACGTCATGGCCGGTTTCCCGGCGCGCCTCTTCCTCACGCTGGCCGGGGTCACCCTGCTCTTCTCGCAGGCGCAGGCGAACGGCACGCTCGACCGGGTCGCGCGGAAGGCGGTGGCGTACTGCCGGGGGAACGTCGGGGTCATCCCGATGATGTTCTTCGCGCTCTCGCTGGCGCTCGCCTCGGCCGGGCCGGGCAACATCGCGACCACCGCCCTGGTCGCGCCGATGGCGATGGCGGTGGCGGGGCAGATCGGCGTGCCGGCGTTCCTGATGGCGATCATGGTGGGGAACGGCGCGAACGCCGGGGCGCTCTCGCCGATCGCCCCGACCGGCGTGATCGTCAACGGGGTGATGGCCGACATCGGCCTCGACGGTTTCGAACGGCTGACGTACCTGAACAACCTGACGGCGCACGCCGTGATCGCGTTCACGGCGTACTTCCTGTTCGGCGGGTGGCGGCTGCTGGGCCGGCGTCACGCCGGCGCGGTGGCCATGCCGCCCGCCGCTGGCGGCGGCGGAGCGGGCGGCGACGGACGGGCGGACGACGGTTTCACGCCGGCGCAGTGGACCACGCTCGCCGTCATCGGGGCGCTGGTGACGAGCGTCGTGCTGTTCGACGTGCACGTCGGGCTGGGCGCCTTCGCCGGCGCCGTCCTGCTGGCGCTGCTCAAGGCCGGCGACGAGATGGAGGCGGTGAAGATCATGCCGTGGCGCGTCATCATGATGGTGTGCGGCGTGACGGTGCTGATCGCCGTCCTGCAGGCGACGGGCGGCCTCGACCTGTTCACCCGGCTGCTCGCCGGCCTGTCGACTCCGGACACCGTGACCGGCGTCATCGCCTTCTCGACCGGCTTCGTGTCGATCTACAGCAGCACGTCCGGCGTGGTCCTCCCGGCGTTCCTGCCGACCGTCCCCGGTCTGGCCGAGCAGCTCGGCGGCGTCGCGCCGCTGGCGATCGCCTCGGCGATGAACGTCGGCGGCCACCTGGTCGACGTGTCGCCGCTGTCGACCCTCGGCGCGCTCTGCATGGCCGCCGCCCCCGCCGGCGAGGACAGCCGGGCGCTGTTCAACAAGCTGATGGCCTGGGGGCTGTCGATGACGGTGATCGGCGGACTGCTCTGCTGGCTGCTGTTCACCGTGCTGCGCATAGGAATCGCCTGACGCCGGGTCCCGGCCTGCTTCAGGACTCCTTCACGAGGTCGTAGCTCGTGCTCCGCCCGCCGCCCGGACTGCGGACCAGGACGCCGCGGTCGAGCAGGTGCGTGACGTCCCGCAGCGCGGTGTCCTGGGAGCACTTGGCGAGCTTCGCCCATTTCGACGTCGTGAGCTTCCCCTCGAACCCGTCCAGCAGACGGTTCAGCACGCGCCGCTGGCGCTCGCTGAGCGGCAGGCCGGCCGCGCGGCTCCAGAACCGCGCCTTTTCGACGACCGCATCGAGCGTCGTCCGCGACCGGTCGATCGCCCGGCCGAGACAGGCGAGAAACCAGACCATCCACTCCGAAACGTCGGTCGTTCCCCGCTGGGTCCGCTCCAGCACGCCGTAATAGGCGGCGCGATCCTCCCGGATTTGCGACGACATGCTGTAGAACCGTTGCGCGCTCCGCTCGGACCGGGCCAGCGCCATGTCGGTGACCGCCCGCGCCAGGCGGCCGTTGCCGTCGTCGAACGGGTGGATGGTCACGAATCGGAGATGGGCCAGCCCGGCCACGAGCACCGGATCGATCTCGCCAGGCGCGTTGAACCAGTCGAGGAACGCCTGCATCTCACCGTCGAGCCGCCCGGCGGCCGGCGCCTCGAAGTGCACGCGCTCCCGGCCCGCGGGTCCGGACACCACCTGCATCGGACCGGCCGCGTCGTCACGCCACCTGCCGGCCGCAATCCGGCGCAGTCCGCTCCGGCCGGCCGGGAAGAGCGACGCGTGCCAGCCGCAAAGCCGCTCGGCCGTCAGCGGCCGTTCGTGGCGCCCGGTCGCATCGAGCGTCATTTCGACGATCCCGTCGACGTCGCGGCCCGTGCGGGCGAGTCCGCCTGCGTCCATGCCGAGACGCCGGGCGATCGAGGATCGGACCTGCTCCGCGTCGAGCGTTTCCCCCTCTATGTCGCTGCTCTTCACGACTTCGTCCGTAAGCGATCGGAGGGACGCTTCCCGCCGCAGATCGAAGCCGAGCGCCTCCATGCGGCCGACGAGGAGTCCCTGCCGATGCCGGACGTCGGCCAGCAGCTCGACGCTCACGTCGGGCCGCCAGCGCAAGGCGGGCCAGTCCGGTTGCTGGTGGATGTACTTTCTCCGCACAATATGCGGCCATTGTAGCCGCTATTCTCCGCAACCGCCGCGGGGATGCGGAGACCGACTGTTTCGGAGTCGTCGCCGTCGTCGTGTGGAGCGCCGTCGGGCGCCTTGACGCGGCGGAAGCGCCGGTCCGGCGGTGCGCGTCGTGCTCACCGGATCCGCCCGCCGTCGAGCGTCAGCACGCGGTCGGCGATCCGGCGCACCTCGTCGACGGCGTGCGAGACGTAGATCATCGGCAGCGCGAGCTCGTCCCGCACCCGTTCGATGTACGGGAGGACGCGCTCCCGTAGCTGCGGGTCCACCGCTGCGAGCGGCTCGTCGAGCAGGAGGAGCGCCGGGGCCGACGTCAGTGCGCGGGCCATCGCCACCCGTTGCCGCTCGCCGCCGGACAGCTCCCGCACCCCGCGGTCGAGCAGGTCGTCGATCTCGAGCAGCCGCGTCACCGCGTCGAACGACACGGCGCCCCGGGCCGATCCGTACGCCACGTTGCGGCGCACGCTCAGGTGGGGGAACAGCGCGACGTCCTGCGGGACGTAGCCGACCTGCCGGAGGCGCGGCGGCGCGTCCACGCCCCGCGCCGCGTCGAAGAGCGTCCGGGAGCCGACCGTGATCCGGCCGGCCCGCGGACGCTTCAGGCCGGCGACGGCTTCGAGCAGCGTCGTCTTGCCCGCCCCGGACGGACCGACCAGCGCCAGCGCGCGGGCTTCGACGCGCTCGTGCACGTCCAGGGTGAACGCGCCCTGCGTGAGCGTGAAGTCGAGGACGATCGGCAGGGGCGATGCGGCCGTCACGGGCGTCCCCGCGGCGCGCCCAGCCGGTTCGAGACCAGCATGGCGGCGAACGCGATGACGGTCGCGGTCGCCAGCAGCGCCGCCGCCGCCGCGTCCTGGCCGGTCTGCGTGTGGGAGTAGATCGCCACCGACAGGGTGCGCGTGCCGGGCAGCGCGCCGGCGATCATGATGGTCGCGCCGAATTCCCCGAGCGCGCGCGAGAACGCCAGCACCAGGCCGGCCAGCAGCCCCCGCCGCGCCAGCGGGACGCTGATGGTGAAGAAGATCCGCGCCGGCCCGGCGCCCAGCGTGGCGGCGATCTCCTCGTACCGCCGGTCGGCCTGTTCGAAGCCGGCCCGCGCCGCCCGCACCAGCAGGGGGAACCCCATCACCGCCATGGCGACGACCACCGCCTTCCAGGTGAACACGATCTCCACGCCGGCGGCGTCGAGGAGGCGGCCGAGCGGCGCGTTGCGGCCGAGCAGCTTGAGCAGGATCAGCCCGGTGGCGACCGGCGGCAGGACGAGCGGCAGCGAGACCAGCGTCTCCAGCGCGCTCCGGCCGGGAAACGACCGCCGAGCCAGCAGCCACGCCAGCGCGACGCCGGGCGGCAGCATCACCGCCGTGGCCGCCGCCGCCATCGCGACGCTGAACGCCGTCACCTGAGCGGCGTCCGGCGTCATCCGGAGTCCCGTCCGCCGGCCAGCGGCACGAACCCCGCGCGCTCGAACGCGCGCCGCGCCGCGGCGCTCCGGAGATGGTCGAGCAGGCGGCGCGCCGCCGCGGCGTGCGCCGCGCCGGCCACCACGGCCGCCGGGTAGCGGATGGCCGGGCCGTCGTCGATCGACGCCAGCGCCGCCAGCTTCAGCCCCGCGGCGGCGGCCAGATCGGTGCGGTAGACGATGCCGGCGTCGGCGTGACCGGCTTCGACGGCGGCCACGACGGCCCGGACGTCGCGGGTCGGCACGATCCGGTCCCGGACGTCCGGCCACAGCCCGATCGACTCCAGGTGCTTCCGGGCGTACACGCCGGCCGGCACGGCGTCGGGGTCGCCGACGGCGAGACGCCGCACCTGCTCGGAGCGGAGATCGTCGAACGCGGCGACGCCGCTTTCCCGCCCCGCCGGGACGACGACGGCGAGCTGGTTGGCCAGGAGGTCCACGCGCGTCTCCGCCGCGATCAGCCCGCGCGCGGCGACGCGGTCCATCTGCGCCCGGTCCGCGCTGACGAACAGATCGACCGGCGCGCCGGCGATGAGCTGCGCGGCCAGCGTGTCGGAGCCGGCCAGGTTCAGCTCCACCCGCCGGCCGGTCTCCCGCTCGTACACCGCGACGATCTCCGCCAGCGCTTCGGACAGGCTGACGGCGGCCGAGACCACGACCGGCCCGGCGGAGGCGTCGGGGCGGCAGGCGGCGGCCGCCAGGACGACGGCGGCGGCCAGTCCGAACAGTCTCCGCGCAGTTCCGGTCACCGGGTGATCGTGCCATAATGCGAAGTTCGGCGGAGACGGGAGGACTGCGTTGCCGGGAAGGACGACGAACGCGCGGCGGCGGCGCTCGATTCGGTTCGCGGCTGAGCTCTCGGTGCGGCGGCTGGCGGCGCGGCGCCCGGCGTGGCCGCGGGCGCTGCTGACGGCGTGCCTGCTGGCGGGCGCCGGCGCGGCGCCGGCGTTCGCCCAGCCGGCGGGGGCGATTGAAGGGACGGCGTCTGACGCGCAGGGTCTGGCCGTGCCGGGCGTGACGGTGACGCTGACCGGCGAGGCGTTGATCGCGGCGCGCACCGCGGTCACGCTCGGCGACGGGTCGTACCGGTTCCGGGCGCTCGGGCGCGGAACGTACGACCTCGCGTTCGAGATTCCGGGGTTCCGGACGTTCGTCCGCGAGGGGGTGATCGTGGAGGGGAGCCGGGCGATCCGGATCGACGCGGCGCTCGAGGTGGCGGCCGTGGCCGAGACGGTCACCGTCACCGGCCGGCCGCCGATGTTCGACACGTCGCAAGCCGCGCTGGTCAACGACTTCGGCGTCGAGGAGCTTCAGGACGTGCCGTCCGCCACCGACCTGTGGGCGGCGCTCGGACAGACCGCCGGCGTCCGGATGCGCGGCTTCGACGTGGGCGGCTCCCACAAGAGCCAGCAGACCGAGTTCGAGAACTTCGGCATCCGCGGCCAGCACCGGATCCTCGCCGACGGCGTCGACACCACCGAGGGGGAGCGCGGCGCCGGGATGTACTTCGACTACTACTCGATAGAGGAGTTCACCACGACGGCGGCCGGCGCCGACGTGGAGATGAACGCCCCCGGCTCGCTCATCCTGCTGACGATGAAGAGCGGCGGCAACGACTTCAGCGGGATGGTCCACGCCGACTACGAGCACGAGAGCTTCGTGGGCGACAACGTGGACGCCGGCCTGGAGGCGCGGGGGTACACCGGCAACCCGAACCTGCTGTTCTTCGAGACGCACGCCGACCTCGGCGGCCCGATCGTCCGGGACCGGGCCTGGTTCTACGGCTACTACAACCATTTCCGGATCGACAAGGCGGTGTCGGGCGTCGACCGCGCCGTCGCCACCGACCTCGGCGACTTCGACCACTTCGGCGGCAAGGTGACCGTGCGGCTCACCGACCGGGACCGGCTGATCGGGTACACGAACTCGGGCCTCAAGCAGAAGCCGAAGCGGGGGCTGTCCGCCGACGTCGGCCCCGACTCGGTGCTGGCGCAGGATAGCTGGTTCCGGGCGCACAAGGGGGAGTGGCGGCGCGTCTGGAACGACCGGACGTTCTCGGCGCTGGCGGTCAAGCACTGGGGGTTCTCGTGGCCGATGGCGCCGGCGGTCGACCCGGAAACGAGTCCGCCCCGGCTCGACGCCGCCACCGGCCGCCTGAGCGGCGCCGGCTGGTCGGGCGGCGCCGCCGGCGCGTCGGCCGATGCGGCCGGGTCGCCGCCGTTCACGTTCATCGCTTCGAAGCCGCAGGTCGCCTTTTCGATGAATCACTACGTGCCGGAGCTGGCGGGCAGCCACGACCTGAAGGCGGGGTACGACTTCCAGGTCGACAGCAGCCGTTTCGGGTCGAACGCCAGTTCCGGGCACGTCCGGTACCTCGACGACAGCGAAAACGACCGCCCGCGCCACGTGGACCGGATCGTGCTGTACAGCATGCCGGCCGAGGGCGGGATCGCATCGGACAACCGGAACCTGCGCCACGCCTTCTTCGTCCAGGACACCTGGCGGCCGGCGGATCGGCTGTCGCTGAACCTGGGCGTGCGTTTCGAGCGGCAGCGGACGTACTTCCTCGACGCCGAGTCCCGCCCCCTGTTCGCCGACTTCTTCCCGACGGGGACGACCGAAGGGCGGACGAACGTCGTCTGGAACACCTGGGGGCCCCGTCTCGGCGTGACGTTCGCACCGGCGCCCGGGACGGTGCTGAAGGGGCATTACGGGCGGTACTACGTCAATCTGGCCCACGCGCACGAGGCGGCCAACCCGGCGAGCACGGCGTGGATTCAGTACGAGTTCCTCGACCCGAACCGGAACGGGATCTACGACGGTCCGGACGAGCTGGGGGCGAAGCTCGACGAGCGGGGCGCCACCGGCCGGACGCCGGCGGCGGAGGGGACGCCGGTCGATTCCGGCCTGACGCCGGAGTACGCCGACGAGGTCAGCTTCTCGCTGGAGCACGAGCTGTCCGCCGGCGCGTGGGTCCGCGCCTCCTGGGTGCGCAAGCGCCTGAACGCCGACAGCGGCGCCTGGAACGTCCCGCAGCAGACGGCGCTGCTGGCCGGCCGGGGGATCTCGTGCGCTGCGGATCCCGACTGGGACTGTCCCGCGCACGCCTTCACCGGCGCGCCGCTCGGCGTCCAGCGGGTCCCCGACGACGTGGCCGGCGTGGTCGACACCCGCATCGCCACCTTTCCCGGCATGGACGCCACGTACGACACCGTGCAGGTGGCGGTGAACCGGCGGTTCGAGAGCGGCTTCTTCCTGCAGGCGAGCTTCGACTACCAGTGGCGGGACGAGTTCCGCGCCGCCGCCGCCGAGACCCGCGACCCGCTCTACGCCGACCCGATAGTGGTGGGAGCCGGCGGCCACAGGCGGATCTGGCGGAACCACGGCCTGGACGTCGACTTCCGGCAGGCGACCACCAACTGGGGCGGCCGGGTGCTGGCCCGCCAGACGCTCCCCTGGGGGATGGCGTGGTCGGCCAACCTGCGCTACCAGAGCGGTTGGCCGTACGCGCCGATCCAGCGGGTGGACGTCCCCGGCTCCGGCACGAACCAGCCGATCTTCCTCACCGACCTGTCCGAGAACCGGTCCGACGACGTGCTGCTGGCGGACGTCCGCGTGGAGAAGGCGCTGGCGGTGGGCGGGGGGAGCCGGCTTACGCTGATGGCCGACGTGTACAACCTGTTCAACTCCAACGCCGTCACCAACTTCTCGCTCCGGACCGGCGACTGGCGGCGGGTGATCGCCGCGCTCGATCCGATCGCCCTGAAGCTGGGCGCGCGGCTCCAGTTCTGACGGTCAATCGTCGACACGCGCGTGCGCGGCGTCGACCCGCGCCGGATGCTGCGCATCGTGCCGTGGCGGGCGCCGGCGCCCGCCGGCTCGACCACTTGGCGCACGGTGAACGGCGACGTGCTGGACGATATCTGCCAGCGCCACTACGGGCGCACGGACGTCGTCGGCGCCGTGCTGGACGCGAACCCGGGCCTCGCGGCGCTGCCGCCGATCCTGCCCGCCGGCGTCACCATCGTCCTGCCGCCGCCCCCCGACCCGCCGCCGCAGGTGCGCGCATTCCGGTTGTGGGACCTGCCGTGAAGCCATACCACTGTCGGTCGTGCCGTGCGCCCGTGCCCCCGTGCGGCGCGCGCGCGGGGTTCTTCGGCGTCCGGCATCTGCATCCGGAGCTGTGCCGGCGCCGCACGGCGCGCGAGCGGCCCGAGCTACTGGCGGAGTGGGATCGGCGGGTGGAGGCGGAACGTGTGCGGCGGGCGGAGAGAGAGGGTGGAATCACAATGACAGGCGGCACGATGTGGGTAGTCGGAGGCGGTGTGCGGGCGGTCCGGCAGACGTCGTGCGCGGACTGCGTCGAGGTGGCGGCGATGTTCAACACGCGTTCAGCTCAGCGGAGACGGCTGTACGTCCGGCCTCTGCTCCGGAAGGCCCGGTGCGAGTGGTGCGACACCCGGCTGACGCCGGACGTGCCGGCGCTCCGACGAGAGCTGGCGGAGCGGGCGGATGCCGTGGCCGGCCTGCGGCGGGACATCTGGCCCCGCTGGCTCGTGGGGCGCGCAGGAAGGTGAGCCGGTGTGCACTGCTGGCGATCCAGGACTTGGCGATGGCGGTGATGCAAACGAAACCGGACGAACAGCTGATCCGGACCGACAACGGCCGCCCCTATCTGCTGCGGTGGTGGCTCCATCGGCCGCCTGCAGATAAACAGTCCACGCAGGCCGTCTACCTGCGCCAGTTCCTCCGGCCGGACCTGCCGCCGCCGCATGATCACCCGTGGGACAGCGCGGCGCTGGTGATACGGGGGATCCTGCATGAGCGCGTGTTCCACGACGCCGCCGATCCGGCGTTCGACCTGCGGCTGCATCCGGGTGACGTGGTGTTCCGCTCGGCTGAGCACCGGCATCTGCTCCAGCCGTTGGGCATGGCGAGAGCGGTGACGGTGTTCGTCACCGGCTGTCGGCGGCGGCGGTGGGGGTTCGTACGGCCGGACGGGACGGTGGGCCGCGACCGCAGCCACGGGCTGGCCGGCAGGCGGGCGGGGTGGGCATGAAGTCCGATTTGACCGAACCGTGGCGACTGCGGCCGCGGTTGCGCGGCGGCGGCGGCGGTGGTAGAGTAGCTGCGGCTGCCGCGGCTGGATCGGGGTCCCATAGACACGGTAAGCGTCACGAGGGATGCCCCGACATCCCCTCGACATCAATACTTCCGCCCACATCAGGCTGCCCCGCCGCCCAGTCCCCGTCTGCGGATTCGTTCACGACCAGCAGCACGTCCGGGTCCGCGTAGGTCTTCAGATACTGGCATACGCAACCGACGAATAACGCAGTCAGGCGGGATGCATCGCTGCTCGAATGCAGCGGGGACTTTCACCACGGGCTGGTAGACCACCGGGACGCCCCGGCCGCCGGTCAGCTCCCGGACCCGGTCGACGAAGTGCTCCCGCGGGCGGACGATCGGGTGGTCGCAGCCGTGCGCCCCGCGCCAGCTCCGCCTTCTCCGGGGAGCCGACGACGCCGATCACCGTCGCGCCGGGATGCTTCAGCCACTGGCGCCGGCTGCACGACGCGTTCCAGGGCCCGGAGCGGCTCGCCGCCACGCTGCGCGACGTCGCCGATCCGACCTCGGTCTTCTACTGCCCCGGATCGCTGCTGGAGCAGGAGCACAACCCGAGCCATCCGGTCGGCTACGGGATGCCGGCCGAGTGGCCCGTCTTCTTCCGGCTCGACCAGGCGTACCGGCTGACGCCGAGCTTCGACGTCGCGGCCGAGGTCGTCTCCCGGTATCCGGACGAGGCCGACCTGACGGCGAGCGGCTGGCTCTTCGGCGGCGAGCTCCTGCGGAACCAGGCGAACGTGGTCTCGTTCGCCGTCGGGCAGGGGCGGGCCGTGATCATGGGCAGCCAGATCGCGTTCCGCAGCCAGACCCGCGCCACGTTCAAGCTGCTCTTCAATGCGATCTTCCACGGGCCGGCCGAGCCGGTCACCGCCGCGGAGCTGGCCGCGCTCCGGATGACGGCGCGCCGCGTCAGCCAATCGCGCCTCGGCCGCGGCGCCAACGGCGCGGACCGGCGCGCCCGCGGCGAACCTCCGCTTTGTATACTCGGCGCCCAGTGGGGGATGCCCGTTGAGCGGCGACGCTCCGCTGCGCGCCGGCCAGACGCTCACCGGCCCGATCTTCCCCGAGCCGGTGCGGGTGGAGACCGTCCGCCCGTCCGGTCCCGGCGCCTGGGAGGCCGGCGTGGTCGGCCTGCGGTCCGAGCGGTTCCGCCGGGTCGCGCTGACCGCCGCCGACCTCGAGAGCCTGACCGCGGCGGACGACGCCCGCGCCTACGACGGCGACGGGCGGCGGCTCCGTCTCGGCCTCCAGGCGCACGTCCTCGGCATCGCCTACGAGTTCGACCCGTACTTCGGTCTGTCGATCTCCCGCGTCGACCCGCTCCCGCACCAGCTCGAGGCGGTGTACGAGCATCTGCTGAAGCTGCCGCGCGTCCGGTTCCTGCTCGCCGACGACGCCGGCGCCGGCAAGACGATAATGGCCGGCCTGCTCGTGCGCGAGCTGAAGCTGCGCGGCCTGATCGAGCGGACGCTCGTCGTCTGTCCCGCGAACCTGGCGTTCCAGTGGCAGCGCGAGCTCAGCGAGAAGTTCGGCGAGACGTTCCTCGTCTTCAAGGGGAGCGACCTCCGCGGCCAGTTCGGCGTCAACCAGTGGATGGAGCAGCCGCAGGTGGTCACGTCGCTCGATCTCGCCAAGCGGGACGACGTCCTGCCCGGACTGCGCCAGGCGCACTGGGACCTGGTGATAGTCGACGAGGCGCACCGGATGTCGGCCCGCGACGAGACGCACAAGAGCCAGCGCTACCAGCTGGGCGAGCTGCTCCGCGACGCCGCCGACCACCTGCTGCTGCTGACCGCCACCCCGCACAAGGGCGATCCGGAGAACTTCACGCTCTTCCTCTAGCTGCTCGACCGCGACGCCTACGCCGACGTCTCGTCGATCCGCGAGGCGATGGACCGCCGCCGGGCGCCGTTCTACCTGCGCCGCACCAAGGAGGCGATGGTCTACTTCCCGGAGCGCGGCCCCGGCGGCGCGTGGGACGCCCGGCCGGTGTTCACGAAGCGTCTGCCGCGCACCGCCAGCTTCGCCATCGACGGCCCGGAGTTCGCGCTGTACGAGGAGGTCACCCGGTTCGTGAAGCGGCAGAGCCGGCTCGCCGCCGCCCGCGGCGACGACCCGCGGGCGCGGGCGGTCGGTTTCCTCATGTCGCTCTACCAGCGGCGGCTGGCGTCGAGCGCCCGCGCCATGCGCCGGTCGCTCGACAACCGGGCCAGGCGTCTGGAGGACGGCCTCACGCGCGCGCAGGCGCTGGCGCAGACCGCGCCGGCCGACCTCCCCGCGTCCGACGAGCTCGAAGAGATGGAGGAGGCCGAGCGCGAACGGCTGGAGGCGGCGCTGGAGGCGGTCACGCTGGCCGGCGGCGCCGATCAGGTGCGCGAGGAGGTTGCGGAGCTGCGGCGGCTCGCCGGCGAGGCCCAAGCGGTGGAGCGCGCGGGCGGCGAGGCGAAGCTCGGCCGGCTCCGGGCCGTCCTGCGCGAGGAGGGGTTCTTCGACCGGCCCGACCAGCGGCTGCTGCTGTTCACCGAGTTCAAGGACACCCTCGACTACCTGCTGGAGCGGCTGCGCGAATGGGGGTTCGCCGCCGGCTGCATCCACGGCGGGATGCCGCCGGGAGGGCGCGACGAGCCGGGCACGCGGCTCCACGCCGAGCAGCAGTTCCGCGACGGCGCCGTCCAGGCGCTGGTGGCGACCGAGGCGGCGGGCGAGGGGATCAACCTCCAGTGCTGCCACGTCCTGTTCAACTACGACATCCCCTGGAACCCGAACCGGCTGGAGCAGCGGATGGGGCGGATCCACCGGTACGGCCAGCGCCGCGACTGCCTGATCTTCAACTTCGTCGCCAGCAACACCATCGAAGGCCGGGTGCTCGGCCGCCTTCACGAGAAGCTCCGGCAGATCCGCGACGCGCTCGACGACGACGCGGTGTTCAACGTGGTGGGCGAGGTCCTCCCGTCCGCCCGGATCGAGCGGGTGCTCCGCGACTACTACGCCGGCAAGCTGGGCGACGGCGATCTGGAGGAGCGGCTGCTGAAGGACGTCGACGAGGGCCGCTTCCGGGCCATCTGCCGGACGGCGCTCGAAGGGCTGGCGTCGAAGAAGCTCAACCTCCACATGCTGGTCGAGCGCCGCGCCCGCGCGCAGGAGCGCCGCGTCGTCCCGGAGACGATCGCCCGGTTCATGCAGGAGTGCGCCGGCGACGCCGGTCTGGCGCTGCGGCCGGCCGGCCGGCTGCCGCACACGTTCGACCCGGGCCGGACGCCGGCGGCGCTGCGGCGGTACGCGCGCGAGCCGGGCTGGGCGCTCCCCGACCTGACGGGCCGGTATCCCCGCCTGTCGACCGACCGGGACACGGCGGAGCGCAGCGATCTCGAATGGGTGACGCCCGGCCATCCGCTGTTCGAGGCGCTCCGCCGGCACGCCCTCGACGCCGGCCGCGAGGCGTTCGCGCGCGGGGCCTGCTTCCATTCGCTGGAGCACGCGGCGCCGGCGCGGCTCGACTTCTACCGGGCGCGGGCAGTCGACGGCCTCGGGCAGGTGGTCCGCGAGCGGCTGTTCACCGTGGAGTCGTCGCCGGACGGCGCCCGCCGCCTCCGCGAGCCGGACGTGCTCGGCGACCTGACCCCCGCCGCCGCGCCGGCGGAGCTGCCGGAAGCGGCGACCCTTCCGGAGGCGGACGCATGGCTGAGCGAGCACGCGCTGACGCCGCTGCTGGACGAGGTCCGGGCGGAGCGGCGGGCGGAGGTCGAGCGGGTCGCCGACCACGTCGAGAAGGCGCTGACCGAGGTGCTCCACCGGGTCGACCTGGAGATAGGGAAGGCGAACGAAGAGAAGGAGAAGGGGGTGGCCGGCGCCGACGGCCGGCTGGCGCGGGCCGAGGCGCGCCACGACGAGGTGTCGGCGCGGCGGGAGCGCCGGCGCGACGAGCTGGTGCGGCAGCGGGCGGTGACGCTCCAGGGGGTCGAGCGCCTCGCCAGCGTCCTGGCGCTGCCCCATCCCGAGCGCGGCGCCCCGGAGGTCCGCCGCCTGCGTCCGCACCCGGAGACCGAGACGACCGCCATGCGGGTGGTGATGGAGCACGAGCGGGCGCGCGGGCGCCAGGTGGAGGACGTCCACGAGAAGAACCTCGGCTACGACGTCACCAGCCTCGATCCGGTGTCGGGCGAGCTGCGGCTGATAGAGGTCAAGGGGCTGGCCGCCGCCGCCGGCGGCGACGTCCTCCTCACGCCGAACGAGCGCCGCGTGGCCGAGGACCGCCCCGACTGCTACTGGCTGTACGTGGTGACCGGCTGCGCGGACGCGCCCCGGCTGCAGGAGCCGATCCGCGACCCGGCCCGCCTCACGTGGCGCGAAGTGACCAAGGTGGCCCACTACCGGCTGAGCGTCGACGCGCTGAAGCAGCCGATGGAGGTCCGGGAGGGGCGTCCGGGATACGGCGGCGGGGAGGCCGGCTGACGGCCGCCTCGTCAGCCGCGGTCGCGCGGCGCTCCACGGCCGCCTCGCCGCACGTCATGAATCGACCGCTGCCGGCCCATGCGTCTGCATCCAGCGGGTCAGACGCTCGTATCCGACGCGCCAATGCCGGCCGTAGCCCGCGGCGTAGTGGTGATCGAGACTCCTGATCATCTTGTGGGCGTGCTCAAGGTTGCGCTTCCAGTCAGCGTCGAAACGCCCATCCCCAAGCCACCCGATCGCAAACAGGTCGACACGTTCGTCGTCGGTGAGATCGTTCACCCTGTCTGCGAGGCGCCGGTAAGCCGGGGAATGCAGGTAGAGGTCGATGTCCGCATGCGTACGATCGCCAAGAGCTTCGACGACGCGCCGATGCGTTGCTGCGAAGACCTCGTAGGCCGCAATCAATGCGTCGACGGTTTTCCGGTGGATGACCGGGGCGTTCGCCGCCGCTTCAACGCGGTCCGCCGTCCCGTCCGCGCCGATTCGCCAGACGTCGACGCCACTGCCCGCGGCCTTTCCGGCGAATCGCTGATCGGCGGTGATCAGAGCCGAAGCAGTCGTTTCGGCGCAGGCCTGGTAGAGGCAGTCGTAAACCGGTTGATCCGCCTCCACGGCGATCTGCGCGGCGCGGTCGAGGAGATCGCCGGCGGGATGCAGTGCGACGATCTCCGGGAGATTCGCCAGTTCGTCGAAGTACGGCTGCGGATCCGAAATCTCGTTGCGATGGACCTTCTTCCAGATGGCGTTCGCGTACTCGACGAGCAGGACGTCGGGCGCGTGCAGATGGATGCGGGGCGCCAGCAACAGACGCGCGTCGTCCGACAGCGCTTCCGCGACGAACCACTTGACGACGACGTTCGCGTCGACCGTAACAGCCCGTGGTGGAATCCCCGCGGGGCGCCGAGAGCGGTGAGGCGCCCGCCTGACAAGGCGTGAGGAGGGCGCATATTGGGCATATGCAACCGACGAACAACGCCGTCAGGCGGGATGCATCGCCGCTCGAATGCAGCGGGGACTTTCGCCACGGGCTGGTAAGCGTCATCGATCCCGATCGCCGCGTATCAGGATCACGCTGTCGGTCTGAGGCGTGCCGATGGTGGTGGACGCGATTCGCCGCGTCCGATCGCGAAAACGGACGATGCGCGAACGGCGATCCGCCCGCTCCGTCAGAAGATGCCGGATCTCACCCTCCAGCGAACGGTGATTCGCTTTGGCCTGTTCCTTGAGTTGAGCGATGACGTGGTGGTCCACGTTGCGAATGGTCAGATTTCCCACGGCCGCTTCCACCTGTTGAAAGCATTATGCTAGCACCACGGAGTTCCGCTTTGCACCTGCGTCGCGCCGCGCCGTATAGCTGCTGTTGCACCCTTCCGAGTACCGGCGGGACGAAACCGAACACCGGACGGAGTCGGAGCGGGAAGCCGACGCCTTTGCGAGCGCGTTCCTGATGCCGAACGACGCGTTCGCGGTCGAGTGGGACGCCACCCGCGGGCGCGCGCTGCTGGAGCGTGTCCTCCGGTCATGAGGTGACCGGTGCATATTCATCCCGGTTTACGTGGTGATGACATTCAATCACTGGATTTCTGTCGTACCGTCGTGCTGCTGCGGGCACAGGCGAGACTCGGCCTCAATCCGACGCAGCTCGCGGTGCTGATGCAACTCTGTGACTACTGGTGGGACAGCGACCGAAAACCCTTCCCCGGAAAGAAAGCCCTGGCAGCCCGTGGTGAAAATCCCCGCTGCATTCGAGCGGCGATGCATCCCGCCTGACGGCGTTGTTCGTCGGTTGCGTATGCCCAATATGCGCCCTCCTCACGCCTTGTCAGCCGGGCGCCTCGCCGCTCTCTGTGCGACGCGGGGTTCCACCACGGGCTGCTGGGTGAGCGCCTGGGCCTCAGTCCCCGTCAAGTACAACGCTACGTTGCGGAACTGGAACAAGCGGGCCTTGTCGAGCGAATCGAGCGTCGAGCCGCTCACGGCGGCAAGCTGACGAACGTCTACGACCTTTCGGGGCTGGTGGCGCGCCTGAAGAAGCTGGAGCCCGATTTCCGAATCGTGCAGGAGGAGGCGAGAGCCGCACGGAAATCCGTCGCCAGACCGCGGAACCCGAAATCGGCGCAGGGGATCGGAACCGCATCAGCGCCACACGGCCCGGCGGACAAAAACTGAACCCCGGGCGCATACCCGAAGGCAGAGGCGGACCCGGGGTGTACAAATATGAGTCTGACGCGACCGGGGGGCGAAGTCAAGTACTTCCCCTTCCGCGGGGAAAGTTCAGGACGATCTGGCGGCGGCGCTCTCGCCGGAACGCCTGAGCACGTACCTTCGGGCCGTACGGGAGGATCGGGAAAAGGCGCTTCGTCTCTACACCTGGAACACCGCCATGAGCGCGGCGTTCTACGGGCCGCTCCAGGGACTCGAGGTGGCGCTGAGGAACGCCATGAACAGGCAGCTCGACCGCTGCTACGGTGCGCGCTGGTACGACAACCCGGCGGCCCGATTCGACATGGGGTGTCGTGGACGCATCGCGGCCGCGAAGGAGGAGGTGGTTCGCGGACTACGAAATGACGCTCTGGAGGCCGGCCCTGCGCGGGGCGTTTCCCTTCCGCACGCCCCTCACGCGGAAGCAGGCCCATGGTCCGCTGAACGATCTGCGGAAACTGCGGAATCGAATCGCCCATCACGAACCGATCTTCGCGCGGCGCCTGAGCCGGGACTACGAAACCATCCTGGAGGTGACGGGGTGGGTTTCGCCGGCGACGCAAGAGTGGATCGAGCGTTGCAGCCGTGTTTCGACCTTGCTCCGCGCGTCGCACGACGCGGCGGAGGTTCAATTCTGACGTTGACGGCCTCGCCGTCCACGCGGCGTGCGTCGGCCACAGGATGGCCTCGCGCCAACGCCGCGCCACGGACCGGACCGCATAGGAATAAACTACGACGTTGCAGAATCCGACCGTCAAGGCAAAGGCGCCGCAATGACCGCACCCTGTACACAGGACGAGCTCCAGGCCTTGATGCGGGAGCACGAGTCGGACCGTGTCGAGCGCAAGCGCTCCGCCGCCGACCGCAGTGGAATCCACCGCAATCTCTGCGCGTTCGCGAACGACCTCCCCGGCCGCGGCGCGCCCGGCGTGATCTTCGTCGGCGTGGAGGACGACGGCCGTTGCGCCGGGCTGCGAATCGACGACAGGCTCCTGCGTGATCTCGCCGGCATGAAGGACGACGGCAACGTCCTGCCGCTGCCGTCGATCACCGTCGAGAAGCGACACATCAACGGGTGCGACGTGGCGGTCGTCGTCGTTCGGCCTTCACGCGACACTCCCGTGCGCTACAAGGGCCGGGTGTGGATCAAGGTGGGTCCGACGGTGCGCGAGGCCAGTCCCGAGGAGGAGCAGCGGCTCTCGGAAGGGCGTGACCGACTACCGTAATGCCCTGCTGGCCGAGATCATGCGCCACCTCGGTTTCGCCCAGCGTTTCGGCCTGGGGGTGCCTCTGGCGGAACGGGCGCTGCGCGAAAACGGCAATCCGCCGGCGGAGTTCGAGTTCCAGCCTACGCAGGTCACGGTCACCCTGAGGCCGGCCGGATGAAGACGATCGCCTTCTTCAACAACAAGGGGGGCGTCGGCAAGACGTCGCTCGTGTATCACTTGGCCTGGATGTACGCCGAGCTCGGCGTGAACGTGGTGGCCGCGGATCTCGATCCGCAGGCGAACCTGACCAGCATGTTCCTGGACGACGACCGTCTGGAAGCGCTGTGGGCGGAAGGAGATCGGAGAAGAACCGTCCACGGCGCGATACGGCCGCTGCTCGACGGCAGCGGGGACGTGACGGCGCCGCACATGGAGCATCCGACTCCGGAGCTCGGTCTGGTGGCCGGCGACCTCGCCCTGTCGGCCGCGGAAGACGAGCTCTCCAGCCAGTGGCCGGACTGCCTGGACCGCAAGGCCCGCGCGTTCCGGGTGCTCTCGGCCCTGTGGCGCGTCCTGCGCATGGCCGCGCGGCAGACCGCGGCGCAGCTCGTCCTGGTGGACGTCGGCCCGAACCTCGGCGCCTTCAACCGGGCCGCGCTGGTCGCCGCCGACGACGTCGTGGTGCCGCTGGCGCCGGACTTGTACTCCCTGCAGGGGCTGCGCAACCTCGGTCCGTCGCTGCGGCGGTGGCGAGATGGGTGGGCCGAGCGCCGCGGGCGGAATCCGGTCACCGGCCTCGACGTGCCGGCGGGCACGATGCGCCCGCTCGGGTACGTGGTCCTGCAACATGCGGTGCGCCTCGATCGGCCGGTGCAGGCGTACGCGCGCTGGATGGCGCGCATTCCGGACGTGTACGCGGAAAAGGTCGCGGGCGAGACCGGTCAGCCCGGACGAACCATCGACGCTGACCCGCACTGCCTCGCCACCCTGAAGCACTACCGCAGCCTGATGCCGCTCGCCCAGGAGGCGCGCAAGCCGATTTTCATGCTGAGACCGGCCGACGGTGCCATCGGCGGGCACGCGAACGCCGTCGCCGACTGCCGGGCCGATTTCCTGCGCCTCGCCCGCGCGATCGCGGAGCGCGCCGGTATGCGGTTCGGGGAACACGTCGCGAAACCGCTCCGCGATGGAACCGGGGGCGGGTGACGGTGGGCTCCTTCTGACGTCCCGACACCGGATGGAACCCCGCATCGCCAATCCTTCTTGCGGGCGGCGCCGCATCCCGCCTGACGCTGGTCTTCAGCCAGTGGGACCGGATCTTCCGCGACCAGATGGCCACGGCCGCAGCGATCGACCGTCTGGTGCGCCACGCCGTCGTGCTTGACAGCCCGTGGCGAAAGTCCCCGCTGCATTCGAGCGGCGATGCATCCCGCCTGACTGCGTTGTTCGTCGGTTGCGTATGCCAATATGCGCCCTCCTCACGCCTTGTCAGCCGGGCGCCTCACCGCTCTCGGTGCGACGCGGGGATTCCACCACACGGGCTGTTGAGCGCCCGGCCGCGTGAACGCCCCGGACGGTGTCCACGAGCCGAGCAGCCTGTGGACCGCGCCAGCGGCATGGAAAACGCGCGCGGGCCGTCGTGCCGGGTTGCGCCGCCGGGACAGCGCGTTTCCCACCCTGCTTTGGACGGCGCACGCGCCGCCCACACGGTCCACAGGCGCTACTGCTGTTGATCGCGATCCATGTCGATCCGAACCGGCCAGAACAATTGTCGCCAGGCGGCCAAAGTAGTTGACGCTGAACACTTCCTGCCGGAGGCCGGCCTGCGGTTCCGCATCGCGGCGGCGCCCAACGCGTCCGGCGACGGCAGGCGCCACCCCGCTGCGCACGAGCACGCTGCAGAAAGTACTTGACAGGATTTTTTGCCATCCCCTGCCGGATCTTCGGAACAGCCCTCAGCATGCCCCTCTGGCGGCCTCAGCCGCTCTCTGAGAGCCGTACGCCCACCGGAAGGTCGAAAAGCATCGAGCGGACCGGGAACGGCCGCCTGAGAGCCGTACAAGCGGCTGAAAAACAAGGGGTTATCATAGGCGCATGCCCCTCGAAACCGCGCCGGTTCCGACCCCTGTTTCGCCTTCCGTCCACCCTGTCCTTCCTCCGACGGCGCGCACCGATTCGATGGACGGACCGTGTTCACCAGACGGCTTCCCGGCGGCGAATGACGCCGCTTTCATTCCGGACCAACCCGATGCCGATCTCAACCGGTTGGGTGACCGGATCGCCGAACTCTCCGCCCGCATCCAGGCCGCCACCTATCAGCCCGTGGTGAAAGTCTCCGCTGCATTCGAGCAGCGATGCATCCCGCCTGACGGCGTTGTTCGTCGGTTGCGTATGCCCAATATGCGCCCTCCTCACGCCTTGTCAGGCGAGCGCCTCGCCGCTCTCGGTGCGACGCGGGATTCCACCACGGGCTGTTATGCTCTGCTCGCCCTCATCCGCCGATTCGACGAGCAGGGCGGCTGGCGGCCGGGCGGCTTCTCCTCCTGCGCCCACTGGCTGAGCTGGCGCACCGGGCTCGCCCCCGGCGCCGCCCGCGAGAAGGTGCGCGTCGCCCACGCCCTGGCCTCGCTGCCCCGGATCAGCGCCGCGATGCAGCGCGGGCAGGTCTCCTACTCGAAGGTGCGGGCGCTGACCCGCGTGGCGACGCCGGAGAACGAAGCGGCGCTGCTCGACGTCGCGCTTGCCGGGACGGCGGTGCACGTCGAACAGGTGACGCGGGCATGGCGGCGGGTGGACTGGGCGACGGAGATCGCCGAGGACGGACGGCGACACGCGCACCGGGAGCTGCGGACCTGGGTGGACGACGACGGGATGGTGGTGATCCGGGGACGGCTCGCGCCGGAGGTCGGGGCGGCGGTGCTGCGGGCGCTCGACGCGGCGAGCGAGCAGTTGCGGACGGAGGCGGCGGACGCTCCGGAGGAAGACGCGCCCGAGGCGTCGTCGGAGCAGCGGCGGGCGGATGCGCTCGGCCGGGTGGCGGAAGCGGCGCTGTCGGCGAAGCTGGACCCCGGGACGGCGGGCGACCGGTACCAGGTGGTGCTGCATGTGGACGCCGCGACGCTGGCGCACGGCGCGGCGGCGGCGCAGGGAGCGGATCACCCGACGTACGTTCCCGCGGGAACGTCTTCGGTCGTCCGACCCACAGCGGCCGGCCGCGCTGCGGCAATCCGCCAGCCGGGAGGCGACAACGCGGCAAACATCGGCGACCCGCAGGATGCGGCTGGCGACTCGGTGGACTCGGCGCCGACGGGCGCCGCATCGACCGGAGGAGAGCACGTTCCCGCGGGAACGCGGCGGGCGGCGGGAGGCGCTGACGGGTCAGGTCTCGGCGACGCTGCTCGCGCCGCGCATGGTCAGGCGGTGCTGGAGGACGCCGGCGGGCTGCGCGTCTCCGCGGAAACGGCGCGCCGGCTGGCGTGTGACGCCGGGCGGGTCGTCATGACCCACAGCGACGCCGGGCAGGTGCTCGGCGTCGGCCGGAAGACGCGCATGATCCCGCCGGCGCTGCGCCGTGCGCTCGCCGCGCGGGACCGCCGTTGCCGCTTCCCGGGCTGCACGGCCCGGCGGTGCGATGCGCACCACGTCCGGCACTGGGCGCACGGCGGCGCGACCCGGCTCGACAACTTGGTGCAGCTTTGCCGGCGGCATCACCGGGCCGTGCACGAAGGCGGATTGCAGGTGATGCTCGACGACACGGGCGCGGTTCGCTTCACGCGGGCGGACGGCCGGCCGCTGCCGGAGGTTCCGGAGCCGCCGCGCTGGACGGGGGCGGCGCTGGCGCCGGTGGACGCGCGGCTGGCGGCGGCGGGGATCGCGATCGGGCCAGGTGCGGCGACGCCGGCGTGGACCGGGGAGCGGCTGGATCTCGGCTGGGCGATGCGCGTGCTGTGGCGTCCGCGCGCGAGTCCGACCGGCGCCGCGTCGGACGGGCCGCCGCCTCCGCCGGCGTGACACGGTGGTGGGACCGGCGCTGCTCGTCCGCGCGCGGAGACCGACGTTTCCGCCGGCGCCGCCCGTGCCCCGCGGGTGCGCCACCGGCCCGCTGCTGCCCCGAACTCGCCACCGACCGCTCTCGTGACGCCCCGGACGGTGTCAGCGAGCTGAGCAGCCGATCTCAATCCATGGTGAACTGAACCGGCCAGAATAATTGTCGCCAAGCGGCCAAAGTAGTTGACGCCGAACACTTGTCATCCGAACGCCCCACCGACCTGCCTGGGGCGCGTGCGCAATTCCCGCATCGTGACGACCTTCATGGAAGCCAGCATATCCCGCAGCAAGATCGACCGTTGCAGGCCGCGCGCGCCGGGCGTAAGATTCGCTCCATGGGTTTCGACCAGTCCCCGGCGGCCCTCGTCGCCAGGCTCCGGGCCGCGCTCGAATTGCAGGAAACCGGGTTGAAGTTGCAGCGCCAGAATCTCCGGCGCCGTCATCCCGACGCGAGCGAAGCCGAAATCGACCGGCTGTTCAGACAGTGGCTCCACGACCGGCCGGGCGACGGCGCCGGACGGCGCATCGAGTGGCCCCGCCGACGCGCGTGACCTCGGTCGAAATCGTCTTGCACCGGATTACCGCCGACTTGTCTCAGGTCGGTTGCGCCTTTGCGTTGGTCGGCGGTCTGGCGGTGTCCGCTCGAACCGAACCGCGGTTCACCCGCGACGTGGACCTGGCCATTGCGGTGACAAGCGATCTGGAAGCCGAAGCGCTTGTCCATCGGTTGCGCGGGGCCGGCTACCGCATCGGCGCAACCCTGGAGCAGGAGGACGTCGGACGCTTGGCGACGGTGAGTCTCGAGGCCTCCCGCGCGCCACACGCCACCGTCGTCGATCTGCTGTTCGCATCATCGGGGATCGAGCCGGAGATCGTGACCGAAGCCGAGGCGTTGGATTTTCTGCCCGATCTGAAGGTGAAGGTCGCCACGACCGGTCACCTGATCGCCCTCAAGGTGCTGTCCCGCAACGACATGACACGCCCGCGGGATCTCGCGGATCTGCGAGCGCTGCTCCGGGCGGCGTCCGGCCACGACCTGGAGCGTGCGCGGCGGGCGATCTCACTGATCGTCGCCCGCGGCTACCACCGGGATCGCGATCTTGAGACGGAATTCAATGACCTGCTGCGGGCGTGATCCGGCATGAAATTGGTTCCTTTTCACTGGCCACGGGGTCTCTTTTCATGCCGCCGCTACCACGTTTCGTCGACGGCACCGGCGTCTACCGGGAGCAACATCGCTATGGGGTCGTCCGTTGGCTGTGAGGATGGCTTCCCGCTCTGAGCAAAGCGATTCCCGAACCTGCCTGGGGCGCGTGCGCAATTCCCGCATCGTGACGACCTTCATGGAAGCCAGTATATATTCCCGCAGCGAGATCGACCGTTGCAGGCCGCGCGCGCTGGGCGTAAGATGTCGGTTCATGGGTTTCGACCAGTTCCTGGCAGCCCTCGTCGCCAAGCTCCGGGCCGCGGGTGAACCGCGGCTGCTGACCGACATTCAATCGACACCCTGCTTCGCCGGAGAAATTTTGTCAAGAATCGGATATAGTATTATCATCATGCCGCCGCATACAGTGATGGGAGAATGAGTTCAGTGACTCCCCCGCAGGGTTCGGCCGAAGAAATCGCGGAGCGGATAGCCAACTTCTTCAACAGGCCAAACCCGGTCCTATTTGCCGGATCTGGAGTCAGCAATCGCGTCGGATATCCAACGTGGGCGGAATACATTAGATGCTTGGCGAATGCTTGCAACCAATACGACGACCAAGACTCAGCACGTCTAATCCTCAGTCGCCTTGACAAGAAACAATATCTTGAAGCAGCTAGTGTTTTCAAGACATCGGCAGACATCCCCGTTGGCGAACGGTGGAAAGCCTTGGCCGCTCCGTTTAAGTCCGAAGCTCAAAACCTAGACAGGCTTGATTCGCTCATCAAGCTTCCCTTTGGAGCCATCGTAACAACCAATTACGACGCCAGTCTGTATCACGCTTATGCCAAAGCCTTCGGGAAATGGCTGCCACAGGTTGATCGCGGTCAATTGAAGAGCGTTTCTCAAAGCCGGGACTATTTCATCGCACGAATTCATGGATGTTGCGAAAATCCGACGTCAATGATTGTAGATGTCTCAGACTATCAAAATGTAAGGAAAGAAGATGATTATCTTGACTTTGTTTTGAACCTGCTTCGGACACGATCATGCTTGTTTTTGGGTTTTTCATTTCTGGACCCAGCCATTGACCACGTATTGGGAATCTACGCCGAAAGGAATGGTCCTGCTTTTGACAAACTACACACCGCGCTCGTCCCAAGCGTCGATTCAGAACTCATTGCGAAACTTAAGAATGTAAACATAGAAACGATCGAATACAACCCTAATGTTGAACACAGCGAGGTGTGGAGAATCGTCCGCCAGGCGCAGGAGGTCGTCGTCGCCAGCGAACCAGCTTACGTTAACGCTACTTTCGGATGCGGCGGACGGCTTCATCGCTTCCTTGCGTTCACTCATGCACAAGCTCGTGTCCGTTCAGAAGCCCAACCAATCGTACATCTGGCTCGGGACGGTTTGATTGCATCCATCGTATCGTCATCAGCAGAACACGTTAGCGATGACGTTGTCCGGCAGGAAGTTGCGCGTCTGCTTCGGCTGTCAGATGACGAGGCTCAACAGGTTGTTGCGGAATCCATAGATCGTCTCGTCGCGCGCAAGAGCCTCGTGCGCAATGCAGCGACCATGAAGTGGATCGGGCCACAAGTATCAGAACTCGATCAGGATCTTGACAAACTCGCAAAAGATGTTCTGCACAGAATGCGAGTGCGAAGCGGAGTACGGGGAACTGGCAGAGACCATCATGCAGCAAAGGTTTTGATCGAGAACACGCTTTTGACTAGAGCGTGGGATCTCGGCGCACATTTTGCCGGTGGAAGCTCTGGCTGGAGTGCTGACGCCGGTGAAATAGTTGATATCTCACTAAAAGACCTACCGAGTTCCATTCAGCCAGATAATCAGACTGCGCTAGCTCATGCATTGCGGGGACTACTGGAGGCTCCCGATGCAGATGAAGCTAAAATTCTTACCAGGGTCGGTCGCATAGCATTTGGCGTGCAACTCGTTCTCGCATCACCCCGTCAAAGTTTATTTCATCAGCACGCGCTTCCAAAAGTAATATACTTGGATGCTAACATTTTGCTTCCAACCATTACCGTTGGTCATCCATATTGCTCCACGTACAAAAAAGTTATCTCAAGGTTTGCTCGTGCGGCACGGCAAGCCGGAGTTCATTTCACTATTGCTACCGGGCGCCAGTTTCTAAATGAGATCGTGGCTCATCGCAAACGCGCCATCGAGATAGTTGAGTCGTCAAAACTTGAAGACCCCGACAATCTTCGTCGTCATATACAATTTCATTCTGCCATCAACACGAACGTATACATAGGCGCATACGGATCGGCAGGTAAAATCAATGAAGAGCGATCTAAATTCATGGAGTTTCTCCAGGATATAGCACCTTATGAAGACGAAGATCAACTTGCTGACTATCTGAAGAACGTGAAGAACGTCAAAATACAGACGACTCCAATCCCTTCTAGTAAAGAATTCAATGGAGAATTTGTGCATGTGTTCAGTTCTCTCCAGACTGCATATGAGATTCTAAATAGGGATAAGCATTCTGTTCTTGTGAAGCATGAAGCGCAACAGATGATGCAATTCATAGTAGACGGCAAGAATAACATCAACAGTATATTTGTGACCGCCGATAAGCAGTTGAGAGAAGCATTGGCGGCTGTTCCTGAATTGAGGCGTTTTTCAGGTCACCTGGTTTCAAATCTTGGCTTGATTGCATTGGCCGACGTGATGGTGGGCATCGATGCTGACGCGAGCTCGCTTTCTCGAATCATGTGGCTGTCTGCGGCGAGCAGTAAAGAGAGGAGTCTCATTGACTTCTTTGTAAATTTGGGACTTAGGAAATACGATGAGAATTTATCGACTGACCTGCAGATGCTTGCAGAAGACTGCGCAGAGGATGCCGTGGGCGTCGCGGAGTTGGAGGATTTGGATCTCTGGTCTGAGACACCACAGGACGTGGCGAAGGCGAATGAGTTTCTTGACAGGTTTGAGAATAGATTTTATGAGCGCTGGGACGAGGCCATCAAGCGGCGCTACCGGGAGATGTGATCGCTGGTTTATTTCTTTCAATAAAACTGCACGCACGATTGGAGGACTCGAAAGATGCTTGATGGGAAGACGTTAGACGACGTCATCAGGCGTATCGTGGAAGTGGCGCGGCCGAAGAAGATCGTCCTCTTCGGATCAGCCGCCCGCGGCACGATGGGTCCCCATAGCGACGTTGACCTCCTCATCATTCAGGATGGATCGGATTCGCTTGATCTTACGACTCGGATCTACGAAAGATTGTACGGGGTAGGCGTCGCGGTTGATGCTGTCGTCGTTACCCCCAAAGATGTAGAGCGGTTCGGATGCAGCCATCCGTTGGTAATAAAACCCGCGTTGCGGGAAGGGCGCGTGGTGTATGAAGCCGCCTGAGCGTTATCCATCCGATGACCCCCGGGAATGGATCAATCGGGCTCGAAGTAATTTGGCTCTGGCGAGGGATCGCGTGTCTGGAGCCTACCTTGAAGACTTGTGCTTTGAGGCTCAGCAAGCGACGGAAAAGGCAATCAAGGCGCTCATGATTCGGCGCGAAATCGAGTTCCCACACGTCCACGACTTGTCTCGGTTATTGTCGCTGTTGGAAGAGGTGGGCCAATCCATACCGGATGTGATCCGAAGAGCCGGGAAGCTGACGACATACGCCGTGCTCACACGCTATCCCGGGACCGCCAGACCGGTTACCGTGCACGAGTATGAAGAAGCGGTTGAGATTGCCGAAGCAGTTGTTCAATGGGCGGAAAGGAATCTGTGATCCCCCCGGAGTGCAAGCGGCTGGCCGAGGTCGACTTCCCCATCGCGGCGGTGTCGCGGCACGCGGCGCGGGAGAAAACCTTTCCCGTTCCTCGCGGACTACCTTCCACGCTGCACCTGTGGTGGGCGCGCCGGCCGCTGGCGTCGAGCCGGGCGGTGCTGCTGGCGCTGCTGCTGCCCGACCCGTGCGATCCGGCCTGCCCGGAGGCGTTCGCGGCGCGGGCGCCGGAGATCCTGACCGCCGTGCGGCAGCGGCCGAACGATGCGGCCGAACTGCGGAAGGCGCTGCTCTGGTTCATCGGGTCGTTCGCTAACTGGAACTTGGCGGCCGACCCGACCTACCTGCGGGTGGCGCGCGAGCTGGTGCGGGCGGCGCACCCGGGGGAAGCGCCGCTGGTGGTCGATCCGTTCGCGGGCGGCGGGTCGATCCCGCTGGAGGCGCTGCGGGTCGGGTGCGAGACGTTCGCGAGCGATCTGAACCCGGTGGCGTGCCTGATCCTGAAGGTGATGCTGGAGGAGATCCCGCGGCACGGTCCGGGTCTGGCGGAGGAGTTGCGGCGGGTCGGGGGAGAGGTCAAGGCGGCGGCCGAGAAGGAACTGGCCGACCTGTATCCGCCGGACCCGGACGGTGCGACGCCTATCGCATATCTGTGGGCGCGTACGGTGCGGTGCGAGGCGCCGGCCTGCGGGGTGGAGATCCCGCTGCTGCGGTCGTTCTGGCTGTGCCGAAAGGCGAAGCGCCGGCGGGCGCTGCGGACACGGGTGGTGCGCGCCGAGGGAGAGCGGCCGCGCGTGGAGTTCGTGCTCTTCGAGCCGCCCAGCGACCGGGACGTGCCGGCGGGCACGGTGACGCGGGCGAAGGCGGCGTGTCCGTGCTGCCATGTCGTCCTGCCGCCGGAGCGGGTGCGGGCGCAGCTTGCGGAACAGCGCGGCGGCGCGGACGCAGTGTTCGACGACGCCGGCCGGCGGGTCGGCGGGGCGTGCCTGACGGCGGTGGTGACACTCCGGCCGGGGGAGGCGGGCCGGCATTACCGGCTGCCGACCGGGGCGGACTACGCGGCGGTGCGCGCGGCGCAGGCGCGGCTGGCCGGGATTCTGGGCGAGTGGGAGCGGGACGGGAAGCAGGGGCTCTGTCCGGCTCCAGACGAGCCGTTGCCGCCGATCGGTACGTTGGGCTTTCGCGTGCAACGCTACGGGATGCTTCGGTGGGGAGATCTGTTCACGGCAAGGCAGAAAGTATCGTTCATTTTGGCAAGTCGAAGCGTCGGAAAACTTTTTCAATCAGAACAACCGGGTCCACCTCACACGGCGGAACTCTTGGCGTTCGCTATGAACAAAGTGACAGACTTCAACTGCTCACTGGCAAGATGGCGGGCTTCCAATGAGGACGTTGGCGATCTCTTCGGTAGACAGGCTGTACCAATTGCGTGGGATTTCACCGAGACCATTGTGTTCGAAAAGGCGTACGTCGGTCTCCACCGTGCTGTCGAGCACGTATCGGAAGTAGTGAACAAAATATCAAAATCAGTTTCGTGTCGAGGCGATGCTCAACAGACGGACGCCGCGGACCATCCACTTCCAGACCAAGCCGCCGGCGTCTGGTTCACCGACCCGCCCTACTACGATGCAATTCCCTATTCGGACCTCTCCGACTTCTTCCTCGTCTGGCTCAAGCGCGCGCTGCCCGGCCACCCGCTGCTGCGCGACCCGTTCGACCCGGCCAATCCGCTCTCGCCCAAGACCCGCGAGGCGGTGCAGGACGAGACGAAGACGTGCGATGGGCGCGTCAAGGACCGCGTGTTCTTCGAGGACACGATGGGCGCGGCCTTCGCCGAGGGCCGCCGCGTCCTCAGCGCGGACGGCGTCGGCTCGGTCGTCTTCGCCCACAAGACGACCGAAGGCTGGGAGGCGCTGCTCGCCGGGATGATCCGCGGCGGGTGGACGATCACCGGCTCGTGGCCGATCGCCACCGAGATGGGCACACGCCTGCGCGCCCGAGACTCCGCCGCCCTCGCCACCAGCATCCACCTCGTCTGCCGTCCCCGCCCCGACGACGCGCCGGTGGGCGACTGGGGCGACGTGCTGCGCGCTCTGCCGCCGCGGGTCGGCGACTGGATGGAGCGCCTGCAGAACGAGCGCGTCCGGGGCGCCGACCTGGTGTTCGCCTGCATCGGGCCGGCGCTGGAGATCTTCAGCCGCTATCCGCGGGTGGAGACGGCGGAGGGGCGCGAGGTCGGGCTGGCCGAATATCTCGAAAAGGTGTGGGAGGTGGTCGGCCGCACCGCGCTCCGGACCGTCCTGGGCGAGGGGGAGGCGAAGGCCCGCAACGGGCTGGCCGGGGCGCTCGAAGAGGACGCGCGCCTGACGGCGCTCTTCCTCTGGACGCTCCAGAGCACCAGCGCCGACGACGGCGCTGCGGCGGCGGGTAATGCCGCGTCGGATGAATCGGCGGAGGCGGACGAGACGGACGGGGCGGACGAGACGCCCCGCGGGAAGGCGGCCGGCTACACGCTGATCTTCGACGTGGTGCGCCGGTTCGCGCAGCCGCTCGGCATCCGGCTCCCCGACTGGGAGGGGCGGATCGTCGAGACGGCCAAGGGCGTCGTGCGTCTGCTGCCGGTCACCGCCCGCGAGACGCAGCTTTTCGGCAAGGACGGCATCGGCGCGGCGGCGGCGGCGATTGAACGCGACCCGTCCGGCGACGCGCAACCGCTGCTCTTTCCCGACGACGCCCCCGCTGCGCCCGGTCCGGCCCTGCGGCGCGGGGCGTCGGCCGTCCGGGAAGGCGTCGTCCGGGAGGAGGCGGAGACCCGGACGCCCGACGCCGCCACCACGCTCGACCGCGTGCACGCCGCGATGCTGCTCCAGGCGTCGGGCCGGAGCCGGGCGCTCCGCGCCCTGCTGAAGGCGGAGCAGGACCGCGGCCCCGACTTCCTCCGGCTGGCGAACGCGCTGTCCGCCCTCTATCCGCCGGCCGGCGAGGAGAAGCGCCTGCTGGACGCCATGCTGCTGGCGGCGCCGCGATGACGCCCGAATCGAGTCCGTTCAGACCCGGACAGCCGGCGCCGGTCCGATATTTCGTCGGGCGAAGCGCCGAGGTCGAGCGGCTGCGCGGCATGGTCCGCGGCAGCGCGCAGGGGCGGCTGGGCGTCGGCTTCGTCAGCGGCGAGCGGGGCATCGGCAAGAGCTCGCTGACCCGGTTCGTGCGCCATCTGGCCGAGCGGGAGCACGATGCGGTCGGATGCCACGTCTTCCTGGGGGGCGTGAACGACTTGGGCGACGCGTTGCGCCGCACGTACGAGCGCCTCCTGAACGAGAGCGTCGACAAGCCGTGGCATCGGCAATTGCAGGCGTTCTTCGGCGACCGGGTCCGAAAGGTCGGCCTCTTCGGCGTCACGTTCGAGCTGGATCTGCCGGAGCGCGAGCTGTCGACCGTCAAGCGCAGCTTCGCGGCGTCGGTCCGGCGGCTGCTCGACAGCCTGAAGGCGGACAAGCGGTCGTTGCTCCTGATTCTCGACGACATCAACGGCTTGGCGGGATCGGACGAGTTCGCCAACTGGCTGAAGAGCACCGTGGACGAGATCGCCACGTCCGAGCAGGAAACGCGGCTCTGCCTGCTCGTGGTCGGACTCGACGCACGGCGGCGGGAGCTGGTGCGGCGCCAGCCGTCCCTGGCCCGCGTCTTCGACCTGATCGACATGACGCCGTGGCCGGACGACGAAACGCGGGAGTTCTACCGCGGCGCGTTCCGGGACGGCCGCGCCGAGGTTTCCGAAGACGGCCTGCGGATGTTGACCTTGTACACCGGCGGCCTGCCGGTGCTGGCGCACGAGATCGGCGACGCGGTCTGGCGTACGGCGCGGACGCCGGCGATAGACGACGGCGAGATCGCGAGCGGCATCCTCACCGCGGCGGAAGTCATCGGGAGAAAACTGCTGGAGCCCCGCATATTCAAGGCCGTCCGCAACGAACGCTGCCGGACCATCCTCGGGAAGCTGGCGGACGAGCCGCGCATGCGCTTTCGCCGCGCCGAGCTGCGCCGCCGTCTGACCGAGCGGGAGCACGGCGTGCTGGACAACTTCCTCCGCCGCATGCGGGATCTCGGCGTGCTGGAGTTCGATCCGGAAACCCAGGGCGGGTACCGCTTCCAGAGCCATCTTCACGCGCTGTACGTGCACATGGAGTCCCGGCGGACCGCTAGGAAGTGAGCGCATGCTTGCTGATCGCTGTCCTGAATGTCAGAATGCGGGTATGCCGGTCCAGATCACCATTCGAGGAGTCCCCGAGAACGTGCGCGACGAGCTCGCGTCGCGCGCCGCGCTCAGACGGCAGTCGATGCAGGAGTTCCTGCGGGGCGAGCTGGAGCGGATCGCCGCCCGGCCGTCCCGCGACGCTTGGCTGCAAGCCGTGCGCGACCGCAAGGCGGCGGCAGGGAGTCGTGTCGAACCGGCCGCCATCCTGCGGGCGCGCACCGCAGATCGGGCATGACCTCCGTCGTCGATGCGTCGGTGCTGGTGGCGGCGCTGGTCGACACCGGCAGCGACGGAGTGTGGGCGGAAGCCGCTCTTTCCGAACGCTCGCTGGTCGGTCCCGACCTGCTGCCCGCCGAGGTGAGCAACGTCCTGCGCCGGCTGGAGCACGCCGGCCGCATCTCGACGCTCGAAGCGGCCAGCGCCCACCGGGATCTGCTCCGGATCGACGTGGACCTGTTCCCTTTCGCGGCGTGCGCGGACCGCATTTGGGCCCTGCGCAACAGTCTGACCAGTTACGACGCCTGGTACGTGGCGCTGGCGGAGCTGTTCGATTGCCCACTGGTGACGCTCGACAGACGGATCGGCCGAGCCGCAGGACTGAAGTGCGACGTCGTCCTGCCGCCGCGGCCGCGGACATAGCGGCCGGAGGAGCCGTGCGATGCACGAAGTGAAGTCGATTCAAGAGCTGCTGAGCCAGATCGGCCGCGACGAGATCCTGCTGCCGGAGTTCCAGCGCGGCTACGTCTGGAGGCCGGACCAGGTGCGCGGCCTCGTGCGGTCGCTCTACCGGAAGCACCCGACCGGGCATCTGCTGGTCTGGCGCACCTACAAGCCGTCGCGGGTGCGCGGCGGGCCGGCGGCCGGCGACGGCCACTCGCTGATGCTGCTCGACGGCCAGCAGCGGCTGACGACGCTCTACGTGCTGTTCCGGGGAGAGGCGCCCCGGTTCTACGAGGGCGAGGAGCTGTTCTTCGACCTCTACTTCAACGTCCAGATCGAAGAGTTCCACTTCTGGCAGAAGTCGCTGATGGCGAAGAACCCGGCCTGGATCGGCGTCCACGAATTCCTGAGCGAGACGCTCAACGGGCTGCTCGAACGTCTGCCCGGCCTCGACGCCGAGCGCCGGGAGGTGCTTCAGGCGAACCTCGCGCGCCTGAGCCGGCTGGACCAGATCCGCAACTACGCCTACACCGTCGATCAGGTGACCGGCGACGACTTCGGCGTCGACGAGGTGGTGGAGATCTTCAACCGGGTGAACCGGGCGGGCACGCCGCTCACGAAGGCCGACCTCGCCCTGGCCCACGTCTGCAGCATCTGGCCGGAGGCGCGCGCCGAAATGCGCGGCTTCCAGAAGAAGATGGCGGAGCAGGGGTTCGGCGTTTCGTTCGACTTTCTCGTCCGGTGTCTGGCCGCGGTGGCGACGGGGTCGGTGCTGCTCGAAGGGTCGTTCGTCAAGACGCCGGCGTCCGACCTGCAACGGGCGTGGACGGAGATGCAGGCGGCGTTCGAACACCTCGTCGGCGTCCTGCGGCACGACGCCTTCATCGACGGCCTCGACGACCTGCCGACGCACAACGTGCTCGTGCCGGCGACGGTGTACCTCGCCCGGCGCGAAGGGCAGTTCCCGACTGACGCGATCAAGCGGCGCTTCGTCCGGTGGCTCTACCTCGCCGGGCTGTGGGCGCGGTATTCCGTGGCGGCCGAGACCAAGCTGCAGCAGGACGTGGCGCTGACGGCCGGCCGCGACGTCGATCCGACGCACGAGCTCGAAGAGGCGATCCTCCGCGAACGCGGGCGGGTGGTGCTGGAGGCGGCCGACCTCGCCGGCGCCCGGGTCGACTCGGCGGTCGGACGTTTCAGCCACGTGGTCGCCCGCGCGGCCGAGGCGCGGGACTGGTTCACCGGCGTCCGCCTGTACGACCGGTCGGTCGGCCGGCGCAGCGGATACGTCCGCCATGCCATCTTCTCCAGCAAGGCGCTCCGGAAGGCCGGATTCGACAGCGTAGCCGACCGCAAGCTGATCAACGAGCTGGCCAACCGCGCGGCGCTCGCCCAGGAGCCCGACCAGGCGGTTGTCGGCGCCCCGCCGAGCGAGTACCTGCCGGAGGTGGAGGACAGCCAGCCGGGCGCGCTCCGGGCGCAGTCGATCCCGATGGACCGGGAGCTCTGGGACCCGGAGCGCTACGAAGACTTCCTGGCCGCCCGCCGCCGGCTCCTGGCGCAGGCGATGAACGCGTTCATCGCGGGCTGGGCGCCGCAGGACGCCGCCTCCCTGGTCGACGAGTCGCTGGTGCGCCGCCTGATGGCGACCGGCGAGAACGACCGGATCGAGTTCAAGTCGAGCCTGCGCTGGGACGTCAAGGAGCAGCGGGTCAACAAGCAACTCGAAAAGGTGGTCGTCAAGACGCTCGCCGGTTTTCTCAACGCCGAGGGCGGCACGCTGCTGATCGGCGTCGACGACGCCGGCGCCGCTATCGGGCTGGCGGGCGACTACGAGGCGCTCAGGAAGCACGACCGCGACGGGTTCGAGCAGCAGCTGCAGCAGGTGGTGGCGCGCGGCCTCGGCGAATCGGTGTCGCCCTATCTGACCGTCACCTTCAACGAGATCGACGGCCAGGACGTCTGCCACGTCTCGGTCGACCCGAGCGACCACCCGGTCTACGTCGACGAGCAGCAGCAGGCGATCTTCTTCCTCCGCGCCGGCAACGGCACGCGCCCGCTGCCGGTGGACGAAGCGGTGAAGTACGTGCAGCACCGGTGGGGCGGGACGGCGTGACTCCATCGTTGGCGCTGTGACCACTGAACGCCTCGAAGCGCTCATCGCCGGCGGAGAGACGCTGGCGGTGGAGTTCAAGGGCGAGGAAGCCGGACCGTTCCCGGACCGCGAGCTCGTCGAAGCGGTCGTCTGTCTCGCCAACCGGACCGGCGACGGACCGGCCTGGCTGCTGGTCGGCGTCGAAGACGACGGCCGCGTGAGCGGCGCACGTGTCCGCCACGAAGCCGGGTCCACCGATCCCGCCCGGATACAGGCGCTCGTTTCCAATCGCACGCGGCCATCCGTCTCCACGCGCGTCGACGTCGTTGCGATGGAGCGCAAGGAGGTTCTCGTCATCGAGATACCGGCGGTGCGTCAGCCGGTCGGCACGTCGGATGGACGCTACCTGCGCCGGGTCGTCGGCGGGGACGGCAAGCCGTCGTGCGCGCCGCTGCACTTCCACGAGATGCAGTCGCAGCAGGCCGACCGCGGCATGCTCGATCATTCCGTGCTGCGTCTGGACGGCGTGGGCATGGAGGCGCTGGACCCGCTGGAGTTCGACCGCTACCGCCGCACCATCCGGGAGCATCGAAGCCGGGGGGACGATGCGTTGCTCGAGCTCGGCGACCCGGAGCTCGCCCGAGCCCTGGGCGCGGTGGAGCAGGACGACGGCGCGGTGGTCGTCCGGGTGCTGGGGCTGCTTCTCTTCGGACGCGAGGACGCTCTGGCCGCGGCCCTTCCGGCGCACGAGGTGGCGTTCCAGGCGTTGTCCGACGAACAGGTGCAGGTCAACGATTTTTTTCGCTGGCCGCTGTTGCGCGTCATGGAGGAGATGTCCGCGCGCTTTCGCGCTCGAAACCGCGAGCAGGAGATCTTCGTGGGCATGACTCGCGTCGGGGCGCCCGATTATTCCGAGCGCGCGTTCCGGGAAGCTCTGGCCAACGCCCTGATTCACCGCGATTACACGCGCCTGGGCGCCGTGCACGTGCAGTGGCGGAAGCACGGGCTGGAAATCTCGAACCCCGGCGGCTTCCCGGCGGGCGTGCGCCTGGACAATCTGCTGGTGACCGCGCCAAGACCCCGTAATCCGCTGCTCGCCGACGCCTTCAAGCGCGCCGGCCTCGTGGAGCGCACCGCGCGCGGCATCGACACCATCTTCGCGGAGCAGGTGCGCAACGGCCGTCCCGCGCCTTCCTACGCGGGCAGCACCGAGGTCGGCGTGAGCCTGGTCCTGCCCGGCGGCGCGCCCGATCTCGCGTTCGTGCGTCTGGTGGCGGACGAGCAGCGGCGGGGCGGCCCGCTGTCCGTCGATGAACTGCTGCTGCTGAGCGAGCTGGCGCGCGAGCGGCGCGTGACGGCGGTCGAGGCTGCTGCGACGATTCAGAAAGGCCGCAGCGAGGCGGAGCATTTCCTGCGCGCGTTGGGCGAGCGAGGTCTCGTCGCCGGGCGCGGCGCCGCGCGACGGCAGGTGTTCCGACTGTCGGACAAGGCCGCCCGGCGTCTCGACGATCGCCCGGACGCCCTCGGGGGGCGCGCCGAAGCGATCCCGCACGAAGCTCTGGTGCTCCGGTACGTCACGGACCGCGGTTCTATCTCGCGGAAGGAAACGGCGACCCTCTGCGCCATCACCGCGCCCCAGGCGTACAGACTGCTGCAAGCAATGACGTCGAAACGGATGCTCCGCCGCATCGGCGCACGCGGGCGGAGCGTGCGCTACGAAAGCAACAGATAGAAACGCACGCATGGAAACACACGCCGTGCGCCGGCAAACGCACGCCGTGCCATTGGAAAGCACGCGATGATTCACCGGGTCGCCGTTCGGCATTTCAAGCGGTTCCAGGATCAGGCGTTCGATCTCGCGGAGTCGGTGGTGCTCGCCGGACCGAACAACGCCGGCAAGTCGACCCTGCTGCAGGCGATAGCCGCCTGGAAGCTCGGGCTCGACCGATGGGTGGCGCAGCGCGAGGGGAGCCGGGCGGTCACGCGGTCCGGCGTGCCGATCACCCGCGGCGACTTCACCGCGGTCCCGCTCCGCGAGATGAACCTGCTGTGGGAAGACCGCAAGGTCGCCGGTCAGAAGGGGATGGCCGGCGCGCGGCGGCTGATCGAGATCGTCGTCGAGGGGAAGACCGGCGACGAGCCGTGGACCTGCGGCATGGAGTTCCAGTACGACAACCGCGACCTGATGTACGCGCGGCCCTGCGGCGCGCGGAGTCTCGACCGCGAGGCGATCCGGCGGTTTCCGCCGGCGCCGGCCCAGGCGCTCGGCGTCGTCCACGTGCCGCCGCTCTCGGGCATCGAGCGCGACGAGCCGCGCCGCGACCGCGGCATGCAGGACCTGCTGGTCGGGCAGGGACGGCCGGGCGAGATCCTGCGGAACCTCCTGCTGGAGATCGCCGAGAAGGACGACGCGAGCTGGCGGGAGTTCGCGGATCATCTGCAGGAGCTGTTCCGGGTCGCGCTGGTGAGGCCCGTCTACTCGCCGGCGCAGCCCTACATCGTCTGCGAGTACCGGGAGCCGGGCCACAGCCGGCCGCTGGACCTGACCAACGCCGGCGGCGGCACGCTCCAGGTCCTGCTCCTGTTCGCATTCCTGTACGCGCGCCCCGCGTCGGTGCTCCTGCTCGACGAGCCGGACGCGCACCAGCACGTCATCCTGCAGCGTCAGGTGTACGACCGGGTCCGCGCCGTGGCCCGCCGGCGCGGAGGACAGGTGCTCGTGGCCACTCATTCCGAGGTGGTGATAGACGCGACCGAGCCGGCCCAGGTGATCGCTTTCTTCGACCGACAGCCGCGGCCGCTCGCCACCAAGCACGAGCGCGACCGGCTCCGGGAGGCGCTCAAGCGCGTGACCACCACCGACCTGCTGCTCGGGCGGGAGATCGGCGCCGTCCTGTACGTCGAAAGCGAAACGGACGAGAAAATACTGTCCTGCTGGGCGCGCAACCTCGGCCACCCGGCGACGCGCTTCCTGGAACGGCCGTTCGTGCATTGGCTGCGCGGTCGAAGCCTGCGAGAGGCCAGGGAACACCTCTTCGCTCTCAGGGTCGCGTTTCCGGAGATCCGCGCGCTCTGCCTGCTCGACGGCGACAACCGCGACCAGCCGGACGAAAAGATGCATGACGCCGGTCTGGTCGTGCTGCGTTGGCGCCGGTACGAGATCGAGAACTATCTCATGCAGCCGGAGGCCATCAGCCGGTTCGCGTTTCCGGAGCATCTTCCGCTGATGCGCAAGCAGGTGGACGCGGCGTTCCAGGAGCAGGTCCCCCAGGGAACCGACCTCTTCGGCGACCACGTGGCTCTCACGCGAGTCAAGGCGAGCGACGAATTCCTCGTGCCGCTGCTCGAAACCCTGGACCGCCCGACCCCCAAGAGAGATCTGCACCTGCTGGCCGAAAAGATGACCGCGGCGGAAATCCATCCCGAAGTCGTCGAGAAACTGGACCGGCTGGCGGAAGTCCTCACGCCGGGGGACGGGACGTGACCCCCTCGGAATGCAAGCGGCTCGCCGAAGTCGACTTCCCCATCGCGGCGGTGTCGCGGCACGCGGCGCGGGAGAAGTCGATCCGGCACGGCCACCCATCGATGCTGCACTTGTGGTGGGCGCGCCGGCCGCTGGCGTCGAGCCGGGCGGTGCTGCTGGCGCTGCTGCTGCCCGGGTCGATCCCGCTGGAGGCGCTGCGGGTCGGGGGAGAAATAAAGCGGCAGCCGAGAAGGAGCTGGTGCTCCATTGGGGCAACCTGTTCACGGCACGGTGGAAGGTGGATACCGCACGACCCGCGATCCAATATCATACCTGGACATCGGCGCGATCGGCAGCGCGCGAAAGGAGAACGAGAAGAGGCCATGAGAACACACAACTTGTTCATCAGCCACTCGTGGAGCTATTCGGATCAGTACGCCGGACTTGAGCGTCTGTTACGGGCAAGAAGCTACTTCAGGTTCAAGGACTACTCTGTCCCCCGCAACGATCCGATTCACAACGCCGGAACGGATGCCCAACTGCGTGAAGCGATTCGCAACAAAATGGCGCCGTGTGGTGTCGCCATCGAGCCGTGGGGAAGCGATCCAACCTCCGCGCGCGTCAAGCAAGCAGCCGACCGAATCGTCAAGTGGAATGCCGAGAGCGTCGTCGGAGCGATCAGGGAGCTTGCAGGATGACCGACTCGACGCAGAACGAAATGCTGGAGATCTACAAGCTCCACGCCGAGCTCGCCGACCGGGTGAGCCAGCGGCGCGAAGGGGCCAATCGGCTGTACGTCAGTCTGCTCGTGGGACTGATGGTGTTCTCCGCCGCGCTGCTGCGCTACGGCGCCGGCGATGCTCCCACCAGGATCGTGCTCTGCGCCGTAGGAATCGTCGGTGCGTTGCTTTCGATCTCCTGGTTCGTCGTCATCCGGTCGTACCGCCAGCTCAACACCGGAAAATTCAAGATCCTTACCGAACTCGAGAAGAAGCTGGCCTATCCGTTCTTCACCCACGAATGGGATCTGTTGGCCGAGGGCCGTGACCGGCGACGCTACTGGAGACTGACCGTCGTCGAGACCAGCCTGCCGTACATCTTCTTCACGCTGTTTCTCGGCGTGGTGGTTCTCTCGTTCCAGTAAAAAGGCGGCCATGATTCCACGGAAATGCAAACATTTTGCTGAGGTCGACTTCCCGATCGCCGGCGTGTCGAAGTACGCCGCGCGGTGGTCTGAGAATGAAAGCCATGTGTCCCCACATTTGAGGTAAAACGCCAAGTGGTGGCGATGACTGGTAAGACTTGATGATGGTTGTCCGCGAATGCAAGCGGCTGGCCGAGGTTGACTTCCCCATCGCGGCGGTGTCGCGGCACGCGGCGCGGGAGAAGTCGATCCGGCACGGCCACCCGTCGACGCTGCACCTGTGGTGGGCGCGCCGGCCGCTGGCGTCGAGCCGGGCGGTGCTGCTGGCGCTGCTGCTGCCCGACCCGTGCGATCCGGCCTGCCCGGAGGCGTTCGCGGCGCGGGCGCCGGAGATCCTGACCGCCGTGCGGCAGCGGCCGAACGATGCGGCCGAGCTGCGGAAGGCGCTGCTCTGGTTCATCGGGTCGTTCGCCAACTGGAGCCTGGCGGCCGACCCGACCTACCTGCGGGTGGCGCGCGATCTGGTGCGGGCGGCGCACCCGGGGGAAGCGCCGCTGGTGGTCGATCCGTTCGCGGGCGGCGGGTCGATCCCGCTGGAGGCGCTGCGGGTCGGGTGCGAGACGTTCGCGAGCGATCTGAACCCGGTGGCGTGCCTGATCCTGAAGGTGATGCTGGAGGAGATCCCGCGGCACGGTCCGGGTCTGGCGGAGGAGTTGCGGCGGGTCGGGGGAGAGGTCAAGGCGGCGGCCGAGAAGGAACTGGCCGACCTGTATCCGCCGGACCCGGACGGTGCGACGCCTATCGCATATCTGTGGGCGCGTACGGTGCGGTGCGAGGCGCCGGCCTGCGGGGCGGAGATCCCGCTGCTGCGGTCGTTCTGGTTGTGCCGGAAGCCGAAGCGCCGGCGGGCGTTGCAGCCAAGAGTCGTGCGGAATCCGGGGGGGGGGGGGGGGGGGTATCGAGTTTGCGATCTTCGAGCCAGCAGGCGACCGGGACGTGCCGGCGGGGACGGTGACGCGGGCGAAGGCGGCGTGCCCGTGCTGCGGCGTCGTCCTGCCGCCGGAGCGGGTGCGGGCGCAGCTTGCGGAGCAGCGCGGCGGCGCGGATGCGATATTCGACGATGCGGGTCGGCGGGTCGGCGGCGCGCGCCTGACGGCGGTGGTGACGCTGAAGCCAGGGGAAACGGGGCGGCATTACCGGCTGCCGACCGAGGCGGACTACGCGGCGGTGCGCGCGGCGCAGGCGCGGCTGGCCGGGATACTGGGTGAGTGGGAGCGGGGCGGGAAGCAGGGGCTGTGTCCGGTTCCGGACGAGCCGTTGCCGCCGATCGGCACGCTGGGTTTCCGCGTGCAGCGCTACGGGATGCTCCGGTGGGGCGATCTGTTCACGGCGCGGCAGAAGATGATGCTTGCTTGCTTCGGCGACCCGTTGAATTTGAAGAGTTCAAGAGACTCACTTGTGTTTATGGTCATGGCTCTGGATAGATGTGCTGATTATGGCAGTTCAGGAGTCGTCTGGGCTCAAGAAGGTGAGTTTGTCAAAGGTACTTTCGCTCGCCAAGCGCTTCCTATCGTATGGGATTTTGCTGAAGCTGCTCAGTTGACTGATTCTTCCGGAAACCTCGGTGGCGCAATCGATTGGGTCGCCCGGGTCATCGAGATTGCCGCAGGATCTTTGAGCAAGTCTTCGGGCCAGGTCCAGGCCGCCGACGCAACGAACCACCCGCTGCCCGACCAGGCCGCCGGCGTCTGGTTCACCGATCCGCCTTACTACGACGCGATTCCGTATTCGGACCTCTCCGACTTCTTTCTCGTCTGGCTCAAGCGCGCGCTGCCCGGCCACCCGTTGCTGCGCGATCCTTTCGATCCAGACAATCCGCTCTCGCCCAAGACCCGCGAGGCGGTGCAGGACGAGACGAAGACGTGCGACGGGCGCGTCAAGGACCGCGCGTTCTTCGAGGACACGATGGGCCGCGCCTTCGCCGAGGGCCGCCGCGTCCTGCATGATGACGGCGTCGGCTCGGTCGTCTTCGCCCACAAGACCACCGAAGGTTGGGAGGCGCTGCTCGCCGGGATGATCCGGGGCGGCTGGACCATCACCGGCTCGTGGCCGATCGCGACGGAACGCCCCGGCCGTCTCCGATCGCTGGACTCCGCCGCCCTCGCCACCAGCATCCACTTGGTCTGCCGCCCCCGCCCCGACGACGCGCCGGTGGGCGACTGGGGCGACGTGCTGCGCGCTCTGCCGCCGCGGGTCGGCGACTGGATGGAGCGCCTGCAGAACGAGCGCGTCCGCGGCGCCGACCTGGTGTTCGCCTGCATCGGGCCGGCGCTGGAGATCTTCAGCCGCTATCCGCGGGTGGAGACGGCGGAGGGGCGCGAGGTCGGGCTGGCCGAATATCTCGAAAAGGTGTGGGAGGTGGTGGGGCGCACCGCGCTCCGGACCGTCCTGGGCGAGGGGGAGGCGAAGGCGCGCAACGGGCTGGCCGGGGCGCTTGAAGAGGACGCGCGCCTGACGGCGCTCTTCCTCTGGACGCTCCAGAGCACCAGCGCCGACGGCGGCGCTGCGGCGGCGGGTAATGCCGCGTCGGATGAATCGGCGGAGGCGGACGAGACGGACGGGGCGGACGAGACGCCCCGCGGGAAGGGGGCCGGCTACACGCTGATCTTCGACGTGGTGCGCCGGTTCGCGCAGCCGCTCGGCATCCGGCTCCCCGACTGGGAGGGGCGGATCGTCGAAACGGCCAAGGGCGTCGTGCGTCTGCTGCCGGTCACCGCCCGCGAGACGCAGCTTTTCGGCAGAGGCGGCATCGGCGCGGCGGCGGCGGCGATTGAACGCGACCCGTCCGGCGACGCGCAACCACTGCTCTTTCCCGACGACGCCCCCGCTGCGCCCGGTCCGGCTCCGCGGCCCGGCGCCGTGCGGCGCGGGGCGTCGGCCGTCCGGGAAGGCGTCGTCCGGGAGGAGGCGGAGACCCGGACGCCCGACGCCGCCACCACGCTCGACCGCGTGCACGCCGCGATGCTGCTCCAGGCGTCGGGCCGGAGCCAGGCGCTCCGCGCCCTGCTGAAGGCGGAGCAGGACCGCGGCCCCGACTTCCTCCGGCTGGCGAACGCGCTGTCCGCCCTCTACCCGCCGGCCGGCGAGGAGAAGCGCCTGCTGGACGCGATGCTGCTGGCGGTTCCGCGGTAAAGTAGAAATCAGCACAGCGGAGCAAGCGCCGTGAACATACTCACACTGGAGAACTTCCGTTGCTTTCGGGACGAGCAGCAAGTGCGCCTGACGCCCCTCACGCTGCTGGTGGGAGAGAACAGCACCGGCAAGACGTCGTTTATGGCGCTGGTTCGCGCCCTGTGGGACGCCGCGTACGTGGGGATGGCGCCCGACTTCAAGGAAGCGCCCTACGATCTAGGCAGCTTTGACGAAATCGCCCACTACCGCGGCGGCCGAGCTGGGCGAGCACCCGGATTCAGGGCAGGGCTCATGAACTGGAGAACGAAAACCACAGAATCCGATAACCAGTTACACTTCCGCCGGTTCGAGGTCGCGTTCAGTCGTCAGGGAACCGCGCCGGCGCCGACGAGGTGGATGTACGAACAGGACAGCAACGGGATAATGATTCATCTCAGGGAAGACGTTCCATGGGAGATTCACTACATGACAGCGAGGGGCGAGTGGTCGTGGCAGGCGCCTGCGGAGCAGGCCGCGCGATTCGGAATGAATCGTAGCCTGCTGCCTTACTTTATCCTTTATCCGGTGCTCGAGGAAAATGGCCTCCTGAAGCCGGTCGGGAACTCTCCGAAGATGACTTCTGATGACAGGCTACTAATGGAATGGCTTTATGATCAATTCGACTCCACCTTTTCCGGTCAACGGCCTTTCGCCAGTGCTCCCGTGCGTTCCAAGCCGCGCAGAACCTACGATCCCTCTCGCCCTGCCCGCGATCCTGAGGGTGAGACGATCCCGATGTACCTCTCCACGACATTTTTCGAGGACAAGAAGTCCTGGAAGGAGTTGAAGGACGCGCTCGAGCGGTTCGGACGGGAGGCGGGACTCTTCGACGAAATCGCCGTGAAGCCGCTCGGAAAACGGGGCAGCGAACCTTTCCAGATGCACGTCCGGAAGTTCGGACGTCGCGCAAAAAAGGGACCGTTGCGTAACCTGATCGACGTCGGTTACGGCGTCAGTCAGGTGCTGCCGGTCATCACTGAGCTGTTTCGGGACGATGCGACGCCGATGTTCCTGCTGCAACAGCCGGAGGTGCATCTTCATCCCAGCGCGCAGGCGGCCCTCGGAAGCCTGTTCTGCAGGATCGCCGGGAAACAGCGGCAACTGGTGGTGGAGACGCACAGCGACCACATGCTGAAGAGGATCCGCATGGACGTTCGCGATGGCAAGGCGGCTCTGAAGCCGGAAGACGTATCTATACTGTTCTTCGAGCGTGGCGACCTTGACGTTAGAATTCACTCGCTGCGGTTGGATCGAGAAGGGAATGTGCTGGATGCGCCTGATAGCTACGGGAGATTTTTTCTGGAGGAGACGGCGAGGTCTTTGTGGAGCAAGTCGGAATCCGGAGGGTGACATGTGCGCGATCGTCGACGCCAATACTGCAAGAGAGGTGTTCAGCCGTGACCGACCGCCGGCCGGCGACAAGTTCTTGAGCTGGATCAATAGTGGGAGCGGCCGTTTGGTGGCAGGGGGAGAGTTGCTTCGTGAATTGAAAAAATTGAATGACTTCAAAGTTTGGGCAAACGAGGCAGTGAACTCCGGGAAGATGAGGATTCTGAACGACGCCGACGTTAATGCAAGAACTGAACGGATTAAAAGTGAAGGGATAATATCGGACGATCCTCATGTGTTGGCTGTTGCGCAGATTAGCGGTGCTCGTCTTTTGTACTCCAATGACAAGGATCTGCACTCGGACTTCAAGAACAGGAAATTGATCGACCACCCTTCAGGCAGCGTGTACTCAACGTCTAGAACCAGTAATTTCACAAAAAGTCATCGGCTGTTGCTTGGCCGCAGAGGCATCTGTCGAAGCTGACGGATTTGGAAGCCGCCGATGCTTGACCGCCTCACGGTCTGTGGCTTCAAGTCGCTGCGCGACGTGTCGGTGAAATTGCCGCGCCTGGCCGTGCTCTTCGGTCCGAACGCCGCCGGCAAGAGCAACCTGCTGGATGCGATAGAGGCGCTGTCGCGGCTCGGCGTCGCCCGCACGCTGTCGGACGTGCTCGACCCGCCGGCGCCGGTTCGCGGTCACGCGTTCGAGGCGTTCGCCTTTCCCGCCGGCGGCCTGCCGGAGCTGTTGCGGCGACCGGATGCGCAGTTTTCCATCGAAGCCGACCTCACGGTCGGAACGGAGCGGTACCGCTATCGCGTGGAGCCCCGGATCGAACTCGGGTCGGGCCGTCTGAGCGACGAATATCTCGCGCAACTGGGCGCGGCCGGCAAGCCGAAGGGGAGGGCGGCCATCGAGCGCGTGGACGCCATGCTGCACGTGCGGCGCAAGGGCAGGCCCGCCCACCCGCGGCAGGAGCCGCTCCATCTGAACCATTCGATCCTGTCCGACCGGAGCCTCGGCGGCGACGAGTACCGCTGGCTGGAGGTCGTCCGTAACGAGCTCGGGAACTGGTCGACGCACTATCTCGACCCGCACTCGGCGATGCGGGCCGCCCGCGCTCCGGCCGATGTGGTCGACGTCGGCGTGCTCGGTCAGCAGATCGCGCCGTTCCTGTACAAGCTGCGGGCCGACGCCGCGAAGTCGTTCGACGCCGTGCGCCGCACGTTGCGCACGATCGTGCCGAGCGTCGAATCGTTGGCGGTCGATCTGGACGAACGCCGCGGGACGCTCGATCTGGCGATTCGACAGGACGGCGTCGAGTACTCGTCGCGCATCGTCTCGGAAGGCACGCTGCGGGTTCTTGCGCTCTGCGCCATCGCCGTGAACCCGTGGGGAGGCTCGCTGGTCGCCTTCGAGGAGCCGGAGAACGGAGTGCACCCCCCGCCGGATCGAGCTGGTGGCGAAGCTGCTGATTTCGCTGGCCGTGGATCTCGGCCGCCAGGTCGTCGTCACCACCCACTCGCCGCTGTTCTGCGACGCCGTGCGGAGGTTCTCTTCCGGGCCCGAAGACGTCCGGCTGTTCAACGTCCGCCGCAGCGGGTCGGCCACGGTTGTCAAGCGCGTCGATGCCGCCGGGCCGCTTTTCGAGGATTCCGAAATGGCCGACGTGGGCTGTGAAGACCTGCCGATGGGAGCTGAAATGGCGGCGACCGCACACGAATAGAGAGCTGGAGAACCCATGCCGTGGCGAAAATAGAAGGCATCAGGATCAGGAACTACCGGGTGTTGAAAGACGTCACGCTGGGACGGCTGTGGAGCACGCGCGACCTCGATCCTCTGACTCCGATGACGGCGGTGATCGGAAAAAACGGAGTCGGCAAAAGCTCCTTGTTCGACGCCTTCGGTTTTGTCGCGGACTGCCTGAAGCTGGGCGTCGAAGAGGCGTGTGACGCGAGCGGGCGCGGTGGGTTCGAGCGCATCCGTTCCCAAGGAACCCGCGATCCGGTTGAATTCGCAATTTATTACAGGGAAGGAAAGAACGCGCGGCCGATCACCTATGAGCTTCAGATCGACAGCGACGATTCGGAGCGTCCGTACGTGCTGTGGGAGCGTCTCCGCCAGCGGCGCAAGGGACAGAAGTACGGTCAACCGTTTTCATTCCTCATGATGAGCGCCGGCAGGGGGCTGGCGTGGAGGGGGGACGCGCAGGGCTTCGACGACGATACGGGAACGGCGCCGAACCTGGAGGCGTTGATCCAGCAGTTCGAGAGAAATTCCGCCGGCGCGGAGACCGCACAGTCCGAGTTCATCGAGCTTGAGGACAAGCGCAAACTGGGCATCGCCACCCTCGGGGCATTGAAGCAGCACCCCAGAATATCGTCCTTTCGGCGATTCATCGAAGGATGGTACTTGAGCTACTTCACGCCCGACGCCGCGCGCGGCTTGCCGCTGGCCGGTCCGCAGAAGCATCTGAACGTGCATGGAGACAACATCGGCAACGTCGTGCAGTTCATGGAGCGTGAGCACCAGGACAGGTTCAGGGGCATCCTCGCCGGAATCGCCGGCAAGGTTCCGGGCATCGACCGCATCGACACGAGGCGGAGTCCGGACGGGAGGCTGCTCCTGCGTTTCAACGATCGAGGCTTCGCCGACCCGTTCTATGCGCAACAGATGTCCGACGGCACGTTGAAGGTCTTCGCGTACCTGCTCATGCTGGAGGATCCGACGCCGCCGCCGTTCATCTGCATCGAGGAGCCGGAAAACGGGGTGTACCACAAGCTGCTGGAAATCCTGGCTGGGGAGTTCCGCCGTCACGCGACGGGAAGGAAGAACGCGCCGCAGATGTTCATCACCACGCACCAGCCGTACCTGGTCGACGCCCTGCGGCCGGAGGAAACGTGGATTCTCGAAAAGCAGGAGGACGGATTCTCGACCATTTCCCGGGCCAGCGCGGACAGGACGGTCAAGGCCATGGTGGATGAGGGGTTGCCGCTCGGCGGCCTCTGGTACAGCGATTATCTGGATCGGCGGCAGACGTGATGCATTTCGAGGTGCTGGTCGAGGATCGATCCGGGAGCGTCACGGTCGACAGGCTGCTGGAGAAAATATTCGGCGCGAACGGCGTCACCCATTCGTGGAGCATGCGCCCGTATCAGGGAATCGGCCGCTTGCCGAAGGATCTGCGCGAGAGCACGGGGCGCGGAAACCGCCTGCTTCTGAACGTGTTGCCGCGGATGCTGCGGGCGTACGGACAGAGCCTCCCGTCGTCGTCCGCGGTCGTCGTGGTGGTGGACCTGGACGACCGGGACTGCATCGCGTTCAAGCGGGAATTGCTCGACGTTCTGGATGCATGCAATCCACGCCCGCGAGCGTTGTTCAGAATCGCGATAGAGGAAAGCGAAGCGTGGCTGCTGGGAGACCGCTCCGCGGTGAAGGCGGCATATCCTCGGGTGAAGGAGGACATGCTGAATGGTTACGAGCAGGACAGCATCTGCGGCACGTGGGAGGTGCTGGCGGACGCCGCGCATCCTGGCGGCGCGGCGGCGCTCAGGGCGGTCGGATATCCCGAAACCGGCAGAGTGAAGTGCGAGTGGGCGGCGCGGATCGCGCCGCACGTGGACGTGGAGCGGAATCGGTCGAAGAGTTTTCGGGTGTTTCGAGACGGCGTGCAGAACCTTGCGGGAATGGAGACGCATGCCCAACCGGATTGAATCCGTTCACGTCAGCGGCTTCCGCTCGCTGGCCGACGTCCGGCTCGACGGCCTGTCCGGGGTGGCCGTGCTGATCGGGGCCAACGGCTCCGGCAAGTCGAACTTCATCCGTTTCTTCGAGATGCTGAGCTGGATGCTGCGGGCCGGACGGCTCGGCGAATTCATCACGCGGAAGGGCGGCGCCGACGATCAGCTGTTCGGCGGCGCGAAGCGCAGTCCGCTGATGAAAGCCGCGGTTGCGCTGCGGACCGACGCAGGTCGAAACGACTATCGGTTCACCCTCGCGCACGGGAGCCCGGACCGCTTCATTTTCACCGACGAGGCGTTTCGGTTCAGCAGCTCGGACCGTCCGACGCAAGCGGCTTGGCGGATCCTCGGAAGCGGTCATCCGGAGGCGAAACTCGTCGAGGCCGCGCAGTCCGCGCAGCCGGCCGGCGTCAATCAGAAGACGGCGCGGGTGATCGTTCATCTGTTGCGGAATTGTGCGGTCCATCAGTTTCACGACACGTCCGACCATTCGAAATTCAAGACGCGGTGGGATGCCGAGGACAGCAATTACCTGCGCGCCGACGGCGGCAACCTGGCCGCGGTGCTGCTGCGTCTGGAACGCGAGGACGTCCAGCGTTTCGAGACGATCTGCGGCCACGTGAGACGGGTGCTGCCGGTTTTCGACCGGTTCCAGATAGAAGAAAGTTACGGCAAGGCGTCGCTGCGGTGGAAAGCCAGGGGTCTGGACAAGACCGTCGGCGCGCACATGACTTCGGACGGCTCGCTTCGGTTCTTCGCGCTGGCGACGCTCCTGAACCTTCCGGCCGGGATGCTTTCCGACGTGATCCTGCTGGACGAACCGGAGTTGGGGCTCCATCCGGCGGCGGTCGCGCTGGTCGGCGACATGATCAAGGCGCTCTCGGCCGAACGTCAGGTCATCGTGGCCACCCAGTCCCCGCTGCTGGTCGACGCGTTCAGCCTCGACGAGATAGTCGTACTGGAGTTGCGGGCCGGGCGGACGGAAGTGCGCCGGCCCGAAGAGCAGGAGTATCGAAGCTGGCTGGAGGAGTATACGACCGGTGAGCTCTGGCAGAAGAATCTCCTCGGAGGGCGGCCGTGATCCGCCTCGCCATTTCCGTGGAGGGCCAGACCGAAGAGGCGTTCGTCAAGAACGTTCTTGCCGAACACCTGCGGCCGATGAACGTCGAGCCGACGCCGATTCTGCTCGGCCGCGCCCGCGGCTTTCATGGTGGCGGTCACGTCAACGTGGAGCGGCTTGCCCACGACATGACTCACTTGCGCCGGTCGTTCGACGCCGTTACGTCCCTGGTGGACCTTTACGGATTCGCCGGCCGGATGGAATGCCCGCGGTTCGACCGTTGGGTGACGCGTCTGGAGAAGCTGGCATGACGGAGACCTTCTGATGGACCCCTGGTACAAGGTAGTCACCCCCCGGCCGGAAGTGCGCGAGGGGCGGTCGTTCAGCCCGGACGAGTTCGCCATTGCGCTCGAGCAGGTGGTGGCGGGGACTGCGCCGGACGACTACCGCGACCCGGCGCAGTTCTTCGCCCGCACCTGCTTCACGCGGGCGCTGACCGAGCATGCCGGGATGGTGCTGCGGCGGCTGTCCGGGCGGACGGCGAACGCGGCGCCGGTGCTGACGCTGATCACGCAGTTCGGCGGCGGCAAGACGCATACGCTGACGGCGCTCCACCATCTGGCGCGGGCCGGGGCGGGGGCGGCGGACCTGCCCGGCGTGGCCGATCTGCTGGCGGCGGCGGACGTGCCGGCGGCGCCCGCCGCGCGGACCGGCGTCTTCGTCGGCAACGCGTGGGACCCGGCCGAGGGCCGGGAGACGCCGTGGATCGACCTCGCGCGGCAGCTTGCCGGCGAGGCGGGAGTCGCGGCGCTCGGGCCCGCGGCGCGGACGACGCCGCCCGGCACCGAGGCGATAGCCGCGGTGTTCGCCGCCGCGGACGCGCCGGTGCTGCTGCTGTTCGACGAGGTGCTGAACTTCGTCAACCGGCATCGCGGCATGGCCGAGCCGCTGCACGCCTTCATCCAGAACCTGACGGTCGCGGCGGCCGGCGCCGCCCGGGCCGCCGCGGTCATCAGTCTGCCGCGCAGCCAGGTGGAGATGACCGACTGGGACCGGCAGTGGCAGGACCGGATCACCAAGGTGGTCCGCCGCGTCGCCCAGGATCTGATGGCGAACGACGAGGCGGAGATCGGCGAGGTGGTGCGCCGGCGGCTGTTCGAGGACCTCGGCGACCCGCGCGCGCGGCGGAAGACGGCCCGGACGTACGCCGACTGGTGCTTCGAACGGAGCGCCCGGCTGCCGCCCGAGTGGACGGCGGTCGACACGGCGGCCCGCGGCGCGAAGGCGCGCGACTTCCTGCGCGGGCGGTTCGAGGCGTGCTACCCGTTCCATCCCGCGACCCTGTCGGTCTTCCAGCGGAAGTGGCGCGCGCTCGGCCAGTTCCAGCAGACGCGCGGCACGCTGGCGATGCTGGCGCGCTGGATTGCGTGGGCGGCGCGCGAGCAGTTCGGGCAGGCGCGGCGGGAGCCGCTGATCACGCTCGGCTCGGCGCCGCTCCAGGCGCCCGAGTTCCGCGCGGCGCTCCTCGGGCAGCTCGGCGAGTCGCGGCTCGACACCGCCATCGACGCCGACGTCGCGGGACCGATGGCGCACGCCCGGGCGCTCGACGCCGACACGAAGGGGCCGCTGCGCGACATCCACCGGCGCGTCGGCGCGGCGATCCTGTTCGAGTCGTCGGGCGGACAGGTCGACAAGGTGGCCCATCTGCCCGAGCTGCGGTTCGCGCTCGGCGAGCCGGACGTTGAGACGACCACCATCGACACGGCGGCGGCGGCGCTCGAAACGGCGGGGTTCTTCATCCGCAAGGTCGGCGCGGACGGCTTCCGCATCCACCACCAGGCCACCCTCCGGAAAGTGGTCAGCGACCGGCGGGCGTCGCTCGACGACGCGGCCGACGTCGGCCCGGCCGTCCGCGCGCTGGTCAGGGACGAGTTCGCCCGCGGCGCCGCGCTGCCGGTGGCGGCGTTTCCTGAAGACGGCGCGGCGGTCCCCGATTCGCCGCGCCTGACGCTGGTGGTCGTCGACCCGGACGCGGAGTGGACGGCGGGAGGGCCGGACGTCGAGCGGGTCGGCGAGTGGACCCGGCGGCGCGGGACGTCGCCGCGGCTGTACCCCGGCGCGCTCGTCTGGTGCGCCCGCAAGCCGGGGCGGGAGCTCCGCGAGCAGGTCGCCACGTGGCTGGCGTGGCGGCGGGTGGCGCAGGAGCTGGCCGACGGCGTCCTCGGCGCGGAGTTCGGCCGCGAGGACCGGAGCGCGGCGCAGGCGGCGGTGAAGAACGCCGAGGACGAGGCCCGCGACGAGGTGTGGGGCGGCTACCGGTTCGTGGCGCTCGCCGACGCGCAGGCGGCCGGCGGACTCCGGACGATCGACGTCGGGGCCGGCCACGCCAGCGCGAACGACACCCTCTGCGGGCGGGTGGTCGCCGCCCTGAAGGCCGAGGCGCTGCTGAACGACTCGGTCGGCGCGGGCTACCTCGAACGGCGCTGGCCGCCGGCGTTCCGCGAGTCGGGCGCGTGGCCGCTGACCGGCCTGCGCCAGAGCTTCCTGGACGGGTCGCTGACGCGGCTGGCGGACCCCGACGCCGTGCTGCGCCGGAAGATCGTCGAGTTCGTCGAGGGCGGAGCGTTCGGGCTGGCGTCGGGCGCCCGGCCGGGAGGCGGTTACGAACGGCTGTGGTTCCAGGAGCCGATCGGCGCGGACGAGGTCGCGTTCGAGCCGAACGTCTTCCTGCTGGCCAGGGCGCGGGCCGAAGCGCTCCGGTCCGCGCCGGGCGATCCTACCCCGCCGCCGGCGCCCGGCCGCGGCGCGCAGCCGGCGCCCGTAACCGACTCCGCCCCGGATGCGTCCGGTCCGGGCCCCGGCCCTGGTCCCGGCCTGGATTACGGTCCCGATCCGAACGTTCCGGCGGCCGCCGCCGACGGCCGGCCGCGGACGATCCGCCTGGCGGGCACGGCGCCGCCCGAGGTCTGGAACCGCCTCGGCGCGAAGGTGCTCCCGAAGCTCCGTTCCGGCGGCCGGCTCGTGGTGAGCGTGGAGTTCACCGTGGAGGTCGATGCGGCCGCCGCCGGACCCCTGGAAGCGGAGCTCCGGCGGATACTCGCCGACCTGAACCTCGACGATCGGATGGAGGTGACCGCCGCCAGGACGATCGACGACAAACTGAAATCCAACGAGATGCCTCTCGGTCGGGTCGGAATGGCTGAATGACGTTGCAAAACCAGTATCGAGGAGCCGGGGAACGCCTGACGATTGGTGACGCTATGCAATGCCTGAACGGGTGGTCGGCGCGGAACGCTGCACGAACCGCAGCGTGACCCCGCAGGCGGCGGCGATTCTGGTCACCGTACCCAGCCGCGGATCTCTGTGACCCGACAGGCTGCGAGAAAGGCCGACACGATCGACGTTTGCCCTGCGCGCTATCGCCGACACGCCGCCCTGGGCCGCAGCAACGTTGCGAAATGCTTTCATCACCAACCGCGGATCGCCGTCGGCGTCCTCGATCGCCGCGTTCAGATAGGCGGCGACGTCTTCCGGCGTGTTGAGATAGTCACCGGGTTCATGTGGCTTGACGGGCATGACGTTTCTCCTCCTTGTACGCCTTCCAGCCGGCTTGCGCCGTTGCGATGTCAGTGGCCTGCCGTTTCTTCGCGCCGCCGGCAAGCAGAACCACCAGATCATTGCCATCTCGGCCAAAGTAAACGCGATAACCGGGACCTGCATCGATGCGTAACTCGGACACTCCGTCGCCAACCGAGCGATGGTCACCGAAGTTGCCGAGTTCAATCCGATCGAGACGAGTCTGGACGCGGGCGCGGACCTCGGAGTTCTGCATTCTGAACCACTTGTCGAAGGCATCGGCGCCGTCAGCGGCGACGTAGTGGACGACCCGCACCACCACTTAATTGTAGTCTTCAGGCTACAGCATGTCGAGGGTCGAGTGATGAACGTCCCCGCCTGAACCTCGACGATCGGATGGAGGTGACCGCCGCCAGGGCGATCGACGAGCAGTCGTGAGCGCCCCGGCTCGCCGGCACCGATCAGGCGCCCGTCGTCAGCACCGTGGAGCCGGTGGTGGCCCGCGCCTCCAGATCGCGGTGGGCCTGTGCGGCGTCTTCCAGGGCGTACGTCTGGTTGACCGCAATCTTCACCGCGCCGCGGGCGATGACGTCGAACAGCTCGGCCGTCGCCGCCTCGAGGTCGGCGCGCGTTGCGACGTGGGTGGCCAGCGTCGGGCGGGTGAGGTAGAGCGACCCCTTCGCCGCCAGCGCCGCCGGCGCGAACGGCTCGACCGCGCCCGACGCGTTCCCGAAGCTGACCATCAGGCCGCGCGGCGCCAGGCAGTCGAGCGATCCCTCGAACGTCTCCCGGCCGACCGAGTCGTAGACCACCGGGACGCCCCGGCCGCCGGTCAGCTCCCGGACCCGGTCGACGAAGCGCTCCCGCGTGCGGACTATCGGGTGGTCGCAGCCGTGCGCCCGCGCCAGCTCCGCCTTCTCCGGGGAGCCGACGACGCCGATCACCGTCGCGCCGAGATGCTTCAGCCACTGGCAGGCGATCAGGCCGCACCCGCCGGCCGCCGCGTGCAGCAGCACCGTCTCGCCCGGCCGGACGCGATGCGTCCGCCGGACGAGGTACTGCACGGTGCATCCCTTCAGCAGGGCGCCGGCCGCCTGCGCGTCCGTGACGCCGTCCGGGATCTTCACCAGCAGCCGCGACGCGATCAGCCGGCGCCGGGCGTACCCCCCGAGGCTCATGCAGTAGGCGACGCGATCGCCCGGCGCCGCCTCCGTCACTTCCGGCCCGACCGCTTCGACCACGCCGGCCGCCTCGCTGCCGATGACGGCGGGGAGCGCCGGAACCGGATACGACCCGGTTCGGTGGTAGACGTCGATGTAGTTCAGCCCGGCCGCGGTCTGGCGCACCAGCGCTTCGCCCGGCCCCGGATCGGGCAGCTCGACCTGCTCCCACCGCAGGACCTCCGGGCCGCCCGTCTCGTGCATCCGCACCGCGTACGTCTTCACGCGGCAACGATATCCGAATCGCGGGAGCCGTGTGATGACGTGCGCTGCGTTACCCGTTACCATAGGGCCGCGGCGCGCCGCACGCGGCGTCCGCGCCGCTCCGGAATTCCCGCAACATGGCCGCGACCACGGGCGCGTTCGACGCCCGCCGCCCGCCGGCGGCGGACCTGCTTGCCGACTGCGTGCATTGCGGCTTCTGCCTGCCGGCCTGCCCGACGTACGCGTTGTGGAGCCGCGAGACCGACTCGCCGCGCGGCCGGATCCATCTGATGAAGGCGGCGCTCGAAGGCGGCGCCCCGATCAACCCGACGTTCGCGCGCCACTTCGACACCTGTCTGGGCTGCATGGCGTGCGTCACCGCCTGTCCGTCCGGCGTGCAGTACGACAGGTTGATCGAGGCGGTCCGGCCGCAGATCGAGCGGCGGGTCGAGCGTCCGGCCGGCGACCGGCTGTTCCGCCGCCTCGTCTTCGCGCTGTTCCCGCACCCCGGCCGCCTGCGGTGGGCGGCGCTCGTGCTCTGGGGCTATCAGCGGCTCGGACTCCGGCGGCTGGTCCGGTCGTTCCGGTTGCCGGCCCTCCTGCCGGCGCGGCTCCGGGCGATGGAGGCGGTGGCGCCGGACCTGTCGCTGCGCGCCGCCTGGTCGGCGATGCCGGCGGTCGTCCCGGCGCAGGGCGGGCGGCGGCGGCGGGTCGCGCTGCTGCTCGGCTGCGTGCAGCGCGTCTTCTTCGGCGGCGTCAACCGGGCGACCGCCCGCGTGCTCTCGGCCGAAGGGTGCGAGGTGGTGATTCCGCCGGGGCAGGGATGCTGCGGCGCGCTGATGCTGCACGCGGGGCTCGAAGACGACGCGGCGGCGCTGGCGCGGCGGTTCATCGACGCGTTCGAGCGGTCGGCCGCCGGGGTCGACGCCGTCGTGACGAACGCGGCCGGCTGCGGCTCGACGCTCAAGGAATATGGCCGCCTCCTGCGCGACGACCCGGCGTACGCCGCGCGCGCCGAGGCGCTGGCCGCCCGGTGCCGCGACGTCTCGGAAGTGCTGGCCGATCTGGAGCCGCGCGCGCCGCGCCACCCGATCCCGCTGCGCGTCGCTTGGCACGACGCCTGCCACCTCCGGCACGCGCAGGGCGTCAGCGCCGAGCCGCGCCGCGTGCTGTCGGCCATCCCGGCGCTCGACGTCCGCGACGCGCCGGAAGGGGAGCTCTGCTGCGGATCCGCCGGAATCTACAACCTGGTCGAGCCGGAGGTCGCAGCGGAGCTGGGACGCCGCAAGGCGAGCAGCATCCTGGCGACCGGCGCGGAAGCGGTCGTCTCGTCGAACCCCGGCTGCCTGCTGCAGCTCCGGAGCGCGCTCGAACGCGCCGGCCGGCCGCTGCGGACGATGCACCTGGTGGAGCTGGTCGATGCGTCGATCCGGGGCGTCCGGCCGACGGCGTGACCGGGCGCCGGCCGCCTGCCCGTGCCGGTGTGACGCGGAGGTCCGTCACAGGCTGCCGGCCGGCGGTTGACACGCGCAACGCCGGGACTTACTGTCTGGCAATCGGGGATTTACCCAGCAGCCCGTGGTGGAGCCCCGCGTCGCGCCGAGAGCGGCGAGGCGCCCGGCTGACAAGGCGTGAGGAAGGCGCATATTGGGCATACGCAACCGACGAACAACGCCGTCAGGCGGGATGCATCGCTGCTCGAATGCAGCGGGGACCTCCGCCACGGGCTGCCAGGCCGCCAAGGAGGCATCATGACCGTTCGAAGGGTTGCAGCGACGTCGGTGCTCGGGATTTCGGTGCTGCTGGCGCCGCCGGCCGGCGGACAGACGGCGGGTCAGGACGGCGCGGCATGGTCGCCGGCGCGGACCGCCTGGGGAGATCCGGACCTGCAGGGGATCTGGTCGAACACGACGACGACGCCGATGGAGCGGCCGGCCGACCTTGCGGGCCGGGAGTTCCTGACCGAGGAGGAGCGGGCCGAACGGAATCCCGGCTCCGGACTCTCGGCGGAAGCCCGGTCCGACTTCATGCCGACCGGCGCGTACAACGACTTCTGGCTGGAGAAGGGCGAGCTGTCGCTGCGCACGTCGCTCATCATCGACCCGCCCGACGGACGGTATCCGCCGCGGACGCCGGAAGGGGAGGCGCGCCGGGCGAAGCGGTTCGCCAGCTTCACCGGCGGCGGCGACCTCGCGTCGTGGGAGGACTTCAGCACCTACGACCGGTGCCTCACCCGCGGCATGCCCGGCGCGATGACGCCCGGGTTCTACAACCACAACTACCAGATCCTGCAGACGCCCGACCACGTCGCCATCCTGGTCGAGATGATCCACGACGTCCGGATCGTTCCGCTCGACGGCCGGCCCCGCCCGTCGTCGGCCCTGACGCAGTGGCTGGGCGCCTCGACCGGACGGTGGGAGGGCGACGCCCTGGTGATCGAAACGACCGGCCTGCACGAGGGAGACCGCCGCGTGGTCGAACGGCTGACGCGGGTCGGGCCGGACGAGATCGACTACCGGGTGACCGTCACCGACGCCGCGGAGTGGACCGGACCGTGGACCGCCCTGATGCCGATGACGGCCATCGAGGGTCCGATCTTCGAGTACGCCTGCCATGAAGGGAACTACTCGCTTCCCAACATGCTCTCCGGCAAGCGCGCGGAGGAGGCGCGCTGACGGAGCGGCCGGCCGGGACGGACGGCGGCGGGAGCATGCGCGGCGGCCGGATGCGCGCCGCCGCGCCGCTTCACGGACGGGCGGCGGACGCCCGGCGTTCGAGATCGGCCAGCAGGTCGTCGCGGCGGCGCAGTAGCTCCTTCCTCGGCCGGCGTCCGCGCGGCGAGCCGACGACGTACTCGCACAGCAGCGGGAACGCGATGGTCGAATCGCAGTACGCCACCACGGTGTCGGGCAACCGGCCGGGGTTCACCTTGCCCCAGCTCACCGCCTCGGCCGGGGTGGCGCCCGACAACCCGCCCCAGACCGCCTGGTCGGTCGTCAACTGGATGAAGAACTCGTTCCCCCCCTTCGGGATCCCGTACACCTCCCAGAGGGTCGGCTGGCCCTGCAGGTAGAAGTTCTTCGGCGACCCGCCGCCCAGAATCACGCAGCCGTTCTTCTCGGCGGCCAGGACGATGGCGCAGACCTCGTTGACGTCCCGGTTCGGATCGACCATGCACCGGCCGTCGTTCAGCAGCGCGTGGGCGGCCACGTTCATCCCGATAGAGCTGTCGCCGGGCGAGGAGGTGTAGATCGGCGCGCCGGCGGCGGCCGCCTTGGCCACCACCGAGTGCTCGTCGCAGCCGGGCCGCCGCTCCAGCAGGTCGAGGCCGAGGTCCTGGTGCAGCTCGGCCGACGAGATCGGCGCATCGTACCCCCGGCGCGCCAGGAATTCCCGAAGGTACGCGTCGGTCTCCAGCAGGACCTCCGCCGGGAACAGGACGTCGTAGATCCGAATGATCCCCTGCTCGTGCAGCTCGACGTCGTCGAGGAACGGCGAGCCCCGATGCAGCGTGAAGTTCAGGGCGTGATGCAGGTCGTGATACAGGTTGGCGCCGGTGCTGACGACGAAGTCGACCAGCCCCCGGTCGATCAGCTCGATGACGCATCCGCCGAGGCCGGCCGGCGTCAGCGCGCCCGCCATGGTCAGCCCTATCGTCGTGTCGTGCGCCGGGTCGAGCATCCGGTCGGTGAAGACGCGGCACGCCTCCGAGAGCCGCCCGGCGTTGAACGCCTGGAACCCGTCGTCGATCAGCCGCCGGACTTCGGCGCTGCCGCGCGGGCGATAGCAGCGGATCGGGGCGCCGCTCAACGGGCGGCGCCGACCCGCGGCGGAGTCGGGAGCAGAGTCGGCGAGCGCGCCGGTCGGTCGATGGGGCACGGCGGTGGTCCGCTACCCGGCGGCGCCTCCGCCCGGCTCGACCCGGCCCGGCTCGATCCAGTCCGGCCGCCGCCCCCCGGCCGCCGCCAGCAGCAGCGCGGCGCCGGTCGCGCCCAGGAGGAGGCCGACTCCGTCGGACAGCGCCGACTCCCAGGGGAAGTCGGCGAGACGCAGGACGGCGCACGCGGCGATCAGCATCCCCCCGGCGAGCGCGGCGCCGCGGCGGGCGAACGCCAGACGCAGCACGAGGCCCCGCGCCCGGCGCATCCCGGCGCCCCGCCGCGGCCGGCTACATGCCGGTGACGTGGTATCCGGCATCGACCATGAACACTTCGCCCGTCACGGCGCGGCTTCCGGGCCCGATCAGGAAGACCGCGGCGTCGGCCACTTCCGCGCTCTCCGCGGTCCGGCGCAGCGGCGCGCGGTCACGGTAGTGATCCAGAATCCGGCTGAAGCCGGAGATCCCGGACGCCGCCAGCGTCTTGATCGGACCGGCCGACACGGCGTTGACGCGGACGTTGCGCGGGCCGAGATCGGCGGCGAGGTACCGCACCGTCGCTTCGAGCGCCGCCTTGGCCACCCCCATGACGTTGTAGTTCGGAAACACCCGGCCGCTTCCGAGGTAGGTGAGGGTCAGGACGGCGCCGCCCCCGCGCCGCTCCAGCAGGGGCGCCGCGCCGCGCGCGAGCGCGACCAGCGAATAGGCGCTGACGTCGAGCGCCTGGAGGAAGTCGCCGCGGGTCGTCTGCACGAACGGTTCGGAGATGGCTTCCCGCGAGGCGAACGCGACGCCGTGCACGAGGAAGTCCAGCCCGCCGTGTTCGGCCTCGACCGCCGCGAAGAGCGCGTCGATCTCGTCGTCTCGCGCCACGTCGCACGGCACGAGCTGGACCGGCCGGCTCAGGGCGCCGGCCAGGGCGCGCGTGTTCTTCTCGAACCGCTCGTTGGCGAAGCTGAGCGTGAGACGGGCGCCGGCCGCGTCGGCCGCCTTCGCGATCGCCCACGCGAGCGAGCGCCGGTTGGCGACGCCGACCACCAGACCGTTCTTGCCGTCGAGGTCGCCCATCGCCCGGTCGCTTCGCTGGTTTCGGTGCGGCCCCGGCGGGACCGTCACGTCAGGCTTGCCCGGCTCGGCCGGCGGTCAGCGGGAGCGTCCCCTGCCCCGGCGCGACGCCGCGGGCCGCGACGTCGAACCGAAGCGGTGCTGGCCGCTCCGCTCGTTGCGCTGGCCCGGCCGGGGCGCCTTGTTGCCGTTCACCTGACCGGAGTAGCCGTCGGCCCGGTCGGGACGGCCGGGGCGGGAACGGAAATTCCCCCGGCCGGAGCCGGCGCCGCCGCGCGTCTGCTGGTGCATCGTGAACACCGGCGGCTCGCGCGGCGTCGACGGGACGCCCGCCGCCGGCGGGAGCGTCGCCCGTATCAACGAACGGCGCACCGGCCCGTCGTCCCGGCGCGCAGGCGGCGCGTCGGCGTCGGCGGCCGGTGCTTCGGACGGCTCCGCGGCGGGGTCGGGTTCTCCCGGCCGGTGAGCCGCAGGATCGTGCTCACTCACTTTGTTCATACCTGCGCGAACTCTACGCTGACCAGCTTCCCGAAGGCCTGAGGCGGGAACAGGAACGCTGCCCGGGAAACCCACAGTTTAGCAGGGGCGCAAGGCGCAGGCAAATCGCAAGTCATCGGCGCGCCTCGACCCACGCGCGCACGGCGTCGAGCGCCGCCTGCACGGCGGCCGGCTGCGTGGACTGCGGCGTCCTGCGCGCCTCCACCGAGCCGCGGGCGGTGATCCGGGCCGTCACGTCCTCCTCGAACAGCTCGTGACGGCGCTTCCACTCCGCCGGCGTCAGCGCCGCGAAGTCGCGGCCGCTCGCCGCCAGTTCGCGGACGATCCCGCCGACCACCTCGTGCGCGCGGCGGAACGGGAGCCCGCGGGCGACGAGGTAGTCGGCGACGTCGGTCGCGAGCAGCGCCCCGTCGTCCGCCGCCGCTCCGGCGTCCGGCCGCAGCGTCAGGCTCGCCGCCACCGCCGTCATCGCCTGCAGCGAATCGACGACGGTGCGCTCGGCGTCGAACAGCGCCTCCTTGTCTTCCTGCAGGTCCTTGTTGTACCCGCTCGGCAGTCCCTTCATCGTCGTCAGCCAGCCGGCGACGTGGCCGACGACCCGGCCGGTCTTGCCCCGCACGAGCTCGAGCGGGTCGGGGTTCTTCTTCTGCGGCATCAGGCTGCTGCCGGTCGCCACCCGGTCCGCGAGCGCGAAGAAGCCGAACTCGTCGCCGGTGAAGACGACCAGGTCTTCCGCGAGGCGGCTGAGGTGGACCATCAGCAGCGCGCAGGCGTGCAGGGCGGTTGACACGAAGTCGCGGTCGGCGGCGGCGTCGATGCTGTTCTCGACGACGCGCGAGAATCCCAGCCGCCGGGCGAGCGCCTCGACGTCGACCGGGTAGCTCGTCCCCGCCACGGCGCCCGAGCCGAGCGGCAGGGCGTCGGCTTCGTCCCGCGCGTGCTCGAGGCGGGCGTGGTCCCGCCGCAGCGCCGCCGCGTGCGCGAGGAAGAAATGGGCGACCAGGATAGGCTGCGCCCGCCGCAGATGGGTGTAGGCGGGCATCAGCGCCGCCTCCGCCTCGCCCGCCCGCCGCGCGAGCGCGTCCACCAGCTCCACCACGCCCTGCTGCATCCGCCGGAGGCGCCGGCGCAGGTAGAGCCGCAGGTCGAGCGAGACCTGCTCGTTGCGGGAGCGGCCGGTGTGCAGCCGGCGCGCCACGTCGCCCACCCGCTCGATCAGCTTGCGCTCGACGAACGCATGGACGTCCTCGTCGTCGCCCGCGACCGACTCGGGCGCCCGCCGGCCCTCCTCGAGGATCGCCGCGAGGCCGCCGCGTATCGCCTCGGCGGCGCCGGCCGACAGCACGCCGGCCTCGGCCAGCGCGTCCGCCCACGCCAGGCTTCCCGCGACGTCGTCCTCGAACAGCCGGCGGTCGAAGCCGAACGACGCCTGGAACCGGAACACGCCGGCGTCCGGCGGCTCGGCGAAGCGTCCGGACCAGAGATGCCGCTCGCCGCTCATCCGCTCATCGCGTCGCCGCCGCCGCGCCGCCGCCGGCGTCCGGCGGCTCCGGCGCGGCCGTGCGCCGGGCGGCGGTTTCGACCGGGAGACCCCAGATCCGGATGAACCCTTCGGCCGCGGCATGGTCGAACGCGTCGCCCGCGTCGTAGGTGGCGAGCTCCGTCCTGTACAGGGCGTCCGGCGAGCGCCGCCCGACGACGCGGCAGTCGCCCCGGTGCAGCTTCAGCCGGGTCGTCCCGTTGACCATCTCCTGGACCTTGGCGACGAAGGCGTCGATCGCCTCGCGGGCGGGGGTGAACCACAGGCCGTTGTAGACGAGGTCGGCGTACGTGCGGCCCATGTCGTGCTTGAGCCGCTCGAGGTCCTTCGGGACGACGAGCGCCTCCAGCTCCCGGTGGGCGGCGTGCAGCAGCGTGGCGGCCGGCGCTTCGTAGATCTCGCGCGACTTGATGCCGACGAGGCGGTTCTCCACCATGTCGATCCGCCCCACGCCATGCGCCCCGGCTATCGTGTCGAGCGAGTTGATCAGCTCGGCCGGCGGCATCGCGACGCCGTTGACCGCGGTGGGGACGCCGGCCTCGAACTCCACCGAGACGTAGGCCGGCGCTTCCGGGCAGTCGGCCGGCGCCTTCGTCAGCGCGTAGATCTCCTCGGGCGGCTCGGTCCAGGGGTCCTCCAGCACTCCGCACTCTATCGACCGTCCCCACAGGTTCGTGTCGGTGCTGTACGGGTTGTCGTCGGAGGACGGTATCGGGATGCCGTGCCGGCGGGCGTATGCGATCTCGTCCGGGCGGGTCATGCCCCACTCGCGGGCCGGCGCCACGACGCGGACGGCGGGGTTGAGCGCCCGCGCCGAGACGTCCATCCGCACCTGGTCGTTCCCCTTCCCGGTGCAGCCGTGGGCGATGACGCCGGCGTTCTCGATCGCCGCGACCTCGACCAGCTTCTTCGCGATCAGCGGGCGCCCGAGGGCGGTGGCGAGCGGATACTTCCCTTCGTAGAGGGCGCCCGCCCGCAGCGCGGGCAGCACGTACTCCTCGGCGAACTCCGCGCGCGCATCGACGACGTGGGCGCGCACGGCGCCGACCGCCAGCGCCCGCTCGCGGACGTCGTCGAGCTCCTTCCCCTGTCCGAGGTCTATCGTGACCGCCACGACCTCGGCGTCGTACCGGTCGGCGAGCCACTTGACGGCGACCGACGTGTCGAGACCGCCCGAGTACGCCAGCACGATGCGTTCCATGCCAGTTTTCCTTTCCGGAGCGTTACTTCCGCGCCCACCCTTCGAGCATCCGCGTGACCTCCCGCCCCGCCCGCGCGTGGCGCGTGACGACCAGGATGGTGTCGTCGCCGGCGATCGTCCCGACCACTTCCGGCAACGCCGCCCGGTCGATCGCGACGGCCAGCGACTGCGCCTGGCCGGCGTCGGTCCGGAGCACGAGCAACTGCTGCACCTGGTCGAGCCGCCGCAGGTACTCCGCCACCGCCCGGCGGACGCCGTTCTCCGAGGCGCGCTCCCGGTCCGCGCGCCCGCCCGGCGGGACCCCCGGCTTCTGGTACGCCCCGTCGGCCGCGCGCTTGACGAGGCCCAGCTCCTTGACGTCTCTTGAAATGGTCGCCTGCGTGGCGTGGAACCCGCGCACCCGCAGGCGGCGGCGCAGCTCGTCCTGGCTGCCGACCGATGCCTGCGTCACCAGATCGAGGATGGCGGACTGCCGGTAGCGCTTCATCGTTGAATTATTATACACATGGTAGTATTTTTATCCGAACATGTCCGAAGTGCGGGTCGGGATCGCGGGCGCCACGGGGTACGGCGGGCAGGAGCTGCTGCGCCTCCTCGCCCGGCACCCGCACGCGCGCGTGGCGGCGGCGATGGCGTCGAGCGGCGGCGGCGGCGGCCGGCCGCTCCCGGCCCTGACCGGACTGTGGTCGGGCCGCATCGCCCCGCTGGCTCTCGACGAGCTGGCCGACGGCGCCGACGCGGTCTTCCTCGCGCTGCCGGAGTCGGCCAGCGCCGAGGTCCTTCCCCGGTTGATCGACCGCTGCGCCCGGATCTTCGATCTGTCGGGCGCGTTCCGGCTGCGGGACGCCGCCGCGCGGGCGCGCTGGTATCCGCGGACGCCGGACCTGGAGACGCCGGCCGTCTACGGCCTGACCGAACGGCGGCGGGACGCGGTCCGGGCGGCGCGCGTCGTCGCCTGTCCGGGATGCTATCCGACTTCCGCCCTCCTGCCGCTGGAGCCGCTGGCCGCCGCCGGCCTGATCGACGGCGACGTCGTCATCGACGCCAAGTCGGGGATATCGGGCGCCGGCAAGACGCCGACCGAGCGGACCCACTTCTCGGAGCGCCACGGCAGCGTCGCCGCGTACGGCGTCTTCGCCCACCGTCATGCGGCGGAGATCGAGCAGGAGCTCGGCCGGCCGGCCACCTTCGTCCCGCACCTCGTGCCGCTCGACCGCGGCATCCTGACGACGATCTATGCGCGGGCGGCCTCCGGCGCCGACGAGGCGGCCGTCGCCGCCTGCCTGGAGGAGGCGTACGGCGCCGCGCCGTTCGTGCGCCTCCGCCGCGGCGAGCTGCCCGAGATCAAGCAGGTGGCGCACACCAACTTCTGCGACGTCGGCTGGAGGCTGGACGCCGCCGCCGGCCGCCTCGTGATGGTCTCCGTCCTGGACAACCTGGTGAAGGGGGCGGCCGGGCAGGCCGTGCAGAACTTCAACGTCGCCTTCGGCTTCGACGAGCGGGCGGGGCTGCTCTGATGGCCGCCCCCCGGCAGCACTGCCACGTGGTCAAGCTGGGCGGCGAGCTGCTGGAGGAGCCGCGGCGGCTCCGGCGGATCGCCCGATCCCTGCGGGACGCCGCGGCCCGCCGCCCCGTCGTGGTCGTCCACGGCGGCGGCCGGGAGGTGGACGCCGAGATGGCGCGGCTCGGAATCCGGAAGCGCGCGGTGGACGGGCTCCGGGTCACCGACGCCGCCGCGCTCGACGTGGTGCTCGGCGTGCTGGCCGGCCGGGTGAACACCCGCCTGGCGGCGGCGATCGGCGCGGCCGGGGCGAGCGCGGTCGGCCTGACCGGCGCCGACGCCGGCGTCGCGCCCGTCAGGCCGGCGCGCCGGTACCGCGCCGCCGACGGAACGCAGGTCGACCTCGGTTTCGTCGGCCTGCCGAAGCGGGGCGCCGATCCGCCGCGCCTGCTGGCCGAGCTGATGCGGGCCGGCCACGTCCCGGTCGTCGCGAGCATCGGCGGCGACGGAAAAGGGCGGCTCTACAACGTCAACGCCGACACGCTGGCGGCCGATCTCGCCGTCCGCCTCGGCGCCGGCCGGCTGACCATGGCGGGGGCCACGCCCGGCGTGCTCGACGCGAACGGCAGGACGATGCCGGCGGTGGACGACGCACGGATCGGGCGATTGATCGAAGACGGGCAGGCGCGCGCCGGGATGGTCGCCAAGCTGCTCGCGTGCCGGGCCGCGAAACGCGGCGGGGTCGCGCGCGTGGAGATCGTCGACGGACGGCGGCCGGCCATGCTGCGCGGCGGCGACGGGACCGATACGACGGGGGCGACCCTGGTCACCGGCCCCGCCGGAACGCAGCGGACAGGATCCGGACGATGACGACGTTCGCCGAGGAAGTGCGCAGCGTCGAAGCCGCCCACGTCCTGCAGGTCTACAAGCGTCTCCCCGTGGTCCTGGTGCGGGGCGCGGGATCGCGGGTCGTCGATGCCGACGGGCGCGAGTACGTCGACCTGCTGTCGGGGATCGGCGTGGCCTCGCTGGGGCATTCCCACCCCGGCCTGGCGCGGGCGCTCGCCGAGCAGGCGCGGGAGCTGGCGCACACCTCCAACCTGTTCTTCCACCCCCTGCAGGGGCGGCTCGCGGCCCGGCTCGCCAGGCTGTCGGGGCTGCCCCGCGCGTTCTTCTGCAACAGCGGGACGGAAGCGGTCGAGGCCTGCCTGAAGTTCGCGCGGCGGTACTGGCATGCGGCCGGGTCGCGCGCGCGGACCGGGATCGTGGCGCTGGAGCGGTCGTTCCACGGACGGACGTTCGGGGCGCTGTCGGTGACGTCGGGCGCGCCGTACCGCGCGCCGTTCGCGCCGCTCGTTCCCGGCGTGCGGTTCGTCGACCCGGACGACCCGGCCGCGCTCCGGCGCGCGGTGACGCCCGCGACGGCGGCCGTCATCGTCGAACCGATCCAGGGCGAAGGCGGGGTGCGGCTCCTCTCGGGCGCGATGGCCGACGCCGTCGGCGCGGCGTGCGCGGAGACCGGAACGCTCCTCGTCGCGGACGAGGTCCAGTGCGGGCTCGGCCGCACCGGCCGCCCGTTTCACTCGGCGGCCTGCGGCCTGCGGCCCGACCTGATGGCGCTCGGCAAGGCGCTCGGAGCCGGCTTTCCGGTCGGCGCGGCGCTGGCGGCGGAGCGCGTCGCCGCCGCCGTGGCGCTTGGCGACCACGGCAGCACCTATGGGGGAAACCTGCTCGCCTGCCGCGCCGCGCTCGTCTTCCTCGACGCGCTGGAGGACGGGCTGCCGGAGCGCGTGGCCGCGGCCGGCGCGCGCCTCGAAGCGGGGCTCAGGAAACTGGCCGCGTCGCACGCCGCGGCCGGCGAAGTCCGGGGCGCCGGCCTGATGTGGGGCATGGAGCTGGCGCCTGACGCGGCGGAGCGGATCGTCCCGGCGGCGCTGGAGCGGGGCGTCATCGTCAACCGCACCGCCGGCGCGGTCGTCCGGCTGCTCCCGCCGCTGACCATCACCGACGACGACGTCGACGAAGGCTTGGCCCGGCTCGGCGCGGCGATCGAGGACGTGACGTGACGGCGCCCGGATCCGCCGCGGTCCTGGCGCCGGCGCCGGCCGCGTCCGGCGAAGAAGTCGTGATCCGCCCGGCCGCCGCGGACGAGGCGCCGGCGCTGTTCCGCCTGATCTCCGACAACCTGGAGGCGGGGCGTCTGCTGCCTCGGCCGCTGGGCGAAATCGTCGTCCACACCCCCCGCTTCCTGGTGGCGGCCGGGCCGGACGGCGTGATCGCCTGCGCCGAGGTCGCCGAGCTGGGGTCGCGGGTCGCCGAAGTCCGGTCGCTCGTCGTCGCGGCGCCGCAGCGCGGGCACGGCGTCGGCTCGCGGCTCCTGACCGCCGTCGTCAGGACGGCGCGCGAGCAGGGGTATCCGCGGCTGTGCGCCTTCACGCACGACCCGCGCCCGTTCGTCAGGCTCGGGTTCTCGATCGTGCCGCACCACTGGGCGCCGGAGAAGATCGCGGCCGACTGCCACGCCTGCGTCTGGTTCCGGCGCTGCCGGCAGTACGCGGTGGTGCTCGACCTGAAGCCGGCCGCCGGCGCCCGGTCCGGAGACGGACCTGACGGCGCGTCCGCAGGCAGGCCGGACGGCGGGCCGGCCGGGAAGTGATGGCCGCTCCTGACGTCACCGCCGTCGGCGGCGGCGTCGCCGCGCCGGCCGGCTATCGCGCGGCGGGAGTCGCGTGCGGCCTCAAGTCGTCCGGCCTCGATCTTGCGTTGATCGTCTCGGACGACGTCGCCAGCGCCGCCGGCGTCTTCACCACGAACCTCGCCGTCGCCGCGCCGGTCGTGGTGTCGAAGGCGCAGCTCGCGCGGTCCGGCGGGCGCGCCAGGGCGATCGCCGTCAACAGCAAGTGCGCCAATGCCTGCACGGGCGGCGCCGGAATGGACGCGGCGCGCACGATGACGGCCGCCGCCGCGGCCGCCGTCGGCTGCGATCCGGCGCACGTGCTGATCGCGTCGACCGGCGTCATCGGAACCCCGCTCGACACCGGCAAGGTGACGGCGGGGATCGCCGCGGCGGCGCGCCGCCTGAGCCGCAACGGCCACCGAGGCGCCGCCGAAGCGATCATGACGACCGACGTCGCGCCCAAGGAGGCCGCCGTCAAGGTCGCGACGCCGGCCGGGACCTGCACGATAGGCGGGATGGCCAAGGGCGCCGGGATGATCGAGCCGAACCTGGCGACGATGCTCGGGTTCCTGACCACCGACGCGGCCCTGAGCCCGGCCGCGCTCGACCGCGCGCTCCGGGAGGCCGTCCGCGACACGTTCAACGCCATCACCGTCGACGGCGAGCCGTCGACCAACGACACCGTGTTCCTGCTGGCGAACGGGGCGAGCGGCGTCACGATCGACGAGGCGTCGCGCCCGGCGTTCGTCGCCGGCCTCTCCGATCTCTGCGGCCGGCTCGCCCGCGAGATCGTCCGGGGCGGCGAGGGCGCCACGAAGCTGGTGACGGTCCGGGTCGCCGGCGCGGCGTCCGACGCCGACGCCCGGCGGGCCGCCCGCGCCATCGCCAACTCGCCGCTGGTGAAGACGGCCGTCCACGGCGGCGATCCGAACTGGGGGCGGCTGGTGGCGGTCGCCGGCCGGGCCGGGGTCGCCTTCGCCCCGGAGCGGACCGAGGTCCGGATCGGCGGCGTGACCCTCTACGCCGGCGAAACGATTCTGGCCGGCCGGGAGCCGGCGGCGGCCGAGCATCTGCAGGCGGACGAAGTCGAGGTCGCGATAGACCTCGGCGTCGGCGGCGGCGGGGCGGCGACGTTCTGGACGTGCGACTTCAGCGCCGACTACGTGCGCATCAACGCCGACTATCGGACCTGATGCCCCGCACGCCCTCGCCCCGCACGCCTGTGTCCGGACCGGCGACGTCCCGCGCGCCCGAGCCGGCGGAGCCCGGCGCCGGCGCGCTCAGCGGCCGGTGCTTCCTCTCGATCCTCGACTTCGACCCGGACGATCTGGCGCACCATCTCGCGCTGGCCGCCACGCTCAAGCGCGACCGCCGCCTGGGACGCGAGGCCGCCACCTCCGCCGCGCTCCAGGGGACGTACGTCGCCATCCTGTTCGAGAAGCCGTCGCTCCGCACCCGCTCGACGTTCGAGATCGCGATCCGCGAGCTGGGCGGCGACTTCATCGACCCGTCGGCCGACGTGGCGCTCGGCGCGCGGGAGTCGCTGGCGGACGTCGGCCGCAGCCTGGAGCGGTGGGTGGAGGGCGCGGTGGTGCGCACGTTCGACCAGGCGCGCATCGTGGACCTCGCGATGGCGACGCGCGAGCTCCGGGTGATCAACGCGCTGAGCAACGACGAGCACCCCTGCCAGGCGCTGGCCGACTGCCTCACGCTGCAGGAGCGCTGGGGCGCGCTCCGGGGGCGGCGCGTGGCGTTCGTCGGCGACGGCAACAACGTGGCGACGTCGTTCGTCCAGGCCGCTACGATGCTGGGCGTCACCGTGCACGTCGCCACGCCGGACGGATTCGCGCTGCCGGCGCGCGTCGCGGCCGACGTCGCGCGGATCGCCGCGGACGGCGCCGAACTCCGGCAGTTCACCGACCCGGTGGCCGCGGTCCGGGAGGCGGACGCCGTCTACACCGACGTCTGGACGTCGATGGGCAGCGAAGCGGAAGCGGCCGAACGCCGCCGCCTGTTCGCGCCGTATCAGGTGAACGAACGGCTGATGGCGCACGCGAAGTCCGACGCCTGCTTCCTCCACTGCCTCCCGGCCCACCGCGGCGAGGAAGTGGCGGGCTCGGTGATGGACGGTCCCGCGTCGGTCGTCTTCGAGCAGGCCGAGAACCGCCTGCACACCGCCAAGGCCCTCCTGGTGATGCTGTTCGAAGACTGAGCGGGACCCGCGATGCGTCTTGAGGACCTGCAACCGCGCGCCGCCGTCCGCGGGGTGCTGCCGGACGGGCTGGTCACGGTGGTCAGCATCACCGCCGTCTACGAGGCGATGCTGCCGCGTCAGCCGCTCCGTTTCCTGCTGGCCGACGACCCCGGCGCCGGCAAGACGATCATGGCCGGGCTGCTGATCCGGGAGCTGATGGCCCGCGGCGACCTGGAACGGTGTCTGATCGTCTGCCCCGGCAGTCTCGCCGAGCAGTGGCAGGACGAGCTGCACCGCCGGTTCCAGCTTCCGTTCGAGATCCTGACCAACGACAAGCTCGAAGCGGCCCGCACCCGCAACTGGTTCCTGGAGGCCGACCTCGTCATCGCCCGCCTGGACAAGCTGTCGCGCGACGAGGAGGCGCAGCGGAAGCTGCAGGCCCCGGAGGCGGGCTGGGACCTCGTGGTGTGCGACGAGGCGCACAAGCTGTCGGCCACGTTCTTCGGCGGCGAGGTCAAGTACACGAAGCGGTACCGGCTGGGGCGGCTCCTGTCGGGCCTGACCCGTCACTTCCTGCTGATGACGGCGACGCCGCACAACGGCAAGGAAGAAGATTTCCAGCTCTTCCTGGCGCTGCTCGACGGCGACCGGTTCGAGGGCCGTTTCCGTGACGGCGTTCTGCGGCAGCTTCTGGTCGAGTACGGACCGTGCCTGATCCTGATCGACGAGTGGGTCGCCTACGCGCGCCAGCTCCACGACCGGAGCGACCTGCCGGCGGGCAGCTTCGAGACGCAGTTCACGTTCGCGCAGGCGCTGACCGAGTCGGTGAAGGCGGCCGGCGACTCCCTGCCGGTGGTCGCCTCCCGGCGTCGGACGCCGACCCTTCTCCGCACGCGCAGACGGAAGACGTGGAGGTGGGCGGGCGGCGCGGGCGGGAGGCGCTCGAACGGTTGCGCAACGTGATCGGGCGCGTCGAATCGTCGTGGCGGCCGGCCAGCGCCGAGGAAGGGTTCGAGATCGTCCGGCGGCGGCTGTTCGAGCCGTTCACCGAGCCGGCGCAGTTCAAGGACCGCGACGTGGTCGCCCGTGCGTTCGCCGATCTGTACCGCGCCCAGCGCCAGGAGTTTCCGCCCGAGTGCCGCGACGCCGGTTACGAGCAGCGGATCGCCGCCGCGTATCCGATCCACCCGGAGATATTCGACCGCCTCTACGCCGATTGGTCCACGCTGGTGACGTTCCAGCGGACGAGAGGCGTGCTGCGGCTGATGGCCTCGGTCATCCACAGCCTCTGGGCGGCCGGCGACCGCGGCCCGCTCATCCTGCCCGCCAACCTGTCGATCGACGATCCGCGCGTGCAGTCCGAGCTGACCCGCTACCTGCCCGACCACTGGGCGCCGTTGCCCCGCGGTCGGGGCACGACGTGCCGGACGAACGGGAGACCCGTCTGGTGGTGTTCGGCGTCGATCATCCGTACCGCCGGGAGACCGGGTCCGCGGCGGAAGCGGCTGCCGCGGCCATCCTGGAGTCGCGGGGGACGACGCCGCGGCTCTACCGCAACACCCTGGTCTTTCTGGCCCCGGACCAGACGCGGCTCCAGGATCTGGACGAGGCGGTCCGCCTGCATCGGGCCTGGGAGTCGATTCTCGCCGAGCGGGAGGCGCTCGATCTGTCGCCCCATCAGGTGCGGCAGGCGGAGACCCGGCGGGACGCCGCCGCCGAGGCCGTCACCGCCCGGTTGCCGGAGACGTACCAGTGGCTCCTGACGCCGACGCAGAAAGAGCCGGCCGATCCGGTCGCCTGGGAGGCGGCGCGCCTGACCGGGCAGGGCGCCCTGGCGGCGCGGGCGGCCCGCCGGCTGAAGAGCGACGACCTGCTGGCGGCCAGCTTCGCCGGCACGCGCCTGCGGATGGAGCTCGACCGCGTGCCGCTGTGGGACCGCGACCACGACCACGTGGCGGTCCGGCAGGTTGTGGAGTATTTCGCGAGCCACCTCTACCTGCCGCGCCTGCAAGACCCGTCGGTGCTGCTCCGCGCCGTCGCCGACGGCGTCGGGCTGCTGACCTGGGAGGCCGAGAGCTTCGGTTGCGCCGACGATTTCGACGCGGAGGCCGGACGGTACCGCGGCCTGCGCGGCGGACAGATGATTGCCTTGGCGGACGCGGAGGCCGCGGGCGTGCTGGTCAAGCCGGCCGCCGCCCGCCGGCAAATGGACGCCGAGAAGCCGGCCGCGCCGTCAGGGCCGGGCGGCGACCCGGCTGGCGGCTCCGCAACGCCGCCCCCGGAGCCGGGCGGAGGCTCGGACGATGGCCCGGAAACCGACCCGCACCCGACCCGCTTCCACGGTTGCGTCACACTGGATGCGACCCGCGCCGGACGCGACGCGAGCCAGGTCGCCGACGAGGTGATCAGCCATCTCGCCGGCCTCGTGGGGGCCAACGTCAGGGTGACGCTGGAGATCGACGCCGAGATTCCCGCCGGCGCGCCCGATCAGGTCGTGCGCACGGTGACCGAGAACAGCCGCACGCTGAAGTTCGACAGCCACGGCTTCGAGCGCGAGTGAACCAACCCTCCGAACGATGCACGGCGAACGTGGCGCGACTGACGGAGGATGATGGACAATGCGCGCGGTACGGCGCAGACGCCCACGGCGGCGGGAAATTCACGCGCCACCCGGCGCCGACCTGGATCGTGTGGCCAGTTCGGCCGCGTACGTCGGCAGCCCGGAACACAAGGACGTTCCGAGTTTTGCTGGACAGCCGCGCCCGCGTGCTCACGCGTCTCGCTGTCCCCGGGAAGTTGCAGACCCGGCCGATATTCTCGAATGGCTGCGTTCCGCCATTCGCCGTGGGGCGACCGGTGGACCGTGGGAAGGAGACTTCCCCCGGTACGTGTGGTACAAGCATGACGACACGGTGTTCGAAGGTCGGCTCGTGAACCGTGGAACCGGCGACTACAAGGAATATCCGCTCGACAGGGACGAGTGGCCGGAAGGCATCGAGGCGCTCTATGCCGACGCTTGACTTCGCGTTCGACTGGGTGGATGCGGAAGGGGTCCAGGGTCCGGAGCTCGCTGGAACCTGGGCGGCTCTGACGATCCGCGCCGGCGAGTCTGTCGTCACCAGAATAGACGACGCGCGGGCGCGGACCGTCCTCGATTTCGTATACGTACCGCTGTATCCGCTGGCGGAATGGTTCGCTTCGAACTGGTGGTTCCTGACGCACGAGATCGAGAACCCGGTCAAGGAGGGCAACCCTGCGTTCCGTCGCCGGCACGCGCTGGGGACCAGCCGCGAGGGATACGCGTTCCCGGATCTGGAAGTGGTTCCCTCGGGTTCGCGCACCCGCGTTCGCTGGACCAGCGGTTTCGCGCCCTGGACCCGGGTGACGTTCCTGGGTGGCGGAGAAGCGTGGGTGGACAGCGGCGAGTTCCGTCAAGCGTGCGCCGGCCTCGTCGATTCCGTGCTCCGCCGTCTCGACGCGCTCGGCGTGGACGACACGTTTCTGCGGGACGAATGGACCGCCGTGCAGACTGCGGACGACGAGGAGACTGCATTTTGCAGAACCGCCGCCAGCCTGGGGTGGGATCCCTACGCCTTGAACGACGACCGGCGGGAAACGGTCCTCCGATTGGCCGATACGTTGGGCGGTCTGCTCGACGAAGCGGCGCCGGCTCTCGGCGGCGGCGATCCGCTCGCGGACGGGACCGCCATCGCGGATGCAGTGGCGCACGCCAAGAGCAACGTCCTCGCCCTGGAAAGGCTGAGCCAGCTTCGCGGCCCCGTGTGCGGGGAGAACGCAGCGGCGTCGAGTCCTTGGGAAACCGGCTATGGCTGGGCGCAAGGACTCCGGCAACGGCTGGATCTGGATGGCGACCCGCTGCCGACGCTGGAAACCCTGGCGGACGCGCTGAGCGAGGACCGACAGGCCCTCGATAGAGCGATGTCCGGAGGCGGCTTCCACGGCGCGGCGCTGATCGACGGCGTCGTCACGCAAAGTGACGACGGACGCCACGGTTTCGCGTTTCGGAAAAACCGGCCCTTCACCTTCTGCCGCGCCCTCGCCGAAGTGCTGGCGCAGCCCGGCTCGGACGCGCTGCTCACGCGGGCGCACTCCGAACGGCAACAGCGCAACCGCGCCTTCGCCGCGGAGTTCCTGGCGCCGTCGTCGGGGCTGCGGCAAAGAGTGTCCCGCCCGGTGCTGGACGGCGACGACATCGACGAGCTGGCCGTCGAGTTCGGCGTATCGTCGCTCGTGATCCAGCACCAGATCGAGAACCACGGGATCGCCCGCGTCGTGTGACCCTTGCCCGAGCGCGTTGTATCGGGTCCTTCGAGGTCACGTGTTGCAGCCGCCGGTTCAGGTCGTCGAGGCGACGCCGCGAGAGCATGGCGCTCCCTGCGCCCCCGCCGCCATCGGCGTCCCGGCGCCGGACGGCGGCGCGCCGGCCAGCGCCGCGGCGAGACCGGCCCCGATGCGTTCGGCCGCCGCTTCGACGTCCCGATCGCTGACGTGCGCGTAGCGCAGGGTCATCCGCTCGGCGGCGTGGCCGAGCAGGCGCGCGACCACCGGCAGCGCCACGCCCGCGAGCACCGCCTGACTCGCGAACGTATGGCGGAGGTCGTGCAGGCGCACGCCGGCGAGGCCGGCCTCCCGGCGCGCCTTGTCCCAGAGCGACAGCTCCAGCGGGCGCGGTCCCGGCGACCCGTCCGGCGCGGGGAAGACGTACGGGCTGCCGCTACGCGGCTGGCGGGCGAGGACCCGCTGCGCCGGCGCACTCAACCACACCGTCCGCCGCCCCGTCTTGCTGTCGCTCAACCGCAGGACGTCGCCGTCGACCTCCGCCCAGCGCAAGGTCACGATTTCGGCCTTCCGGCAACCCGTCAGCAGCAGCAGGCGGATGACGTCCGCCTGCTGGCGGCCCGATCCGGCCCGCCGGCCGCGGTGAGCGTCCTGTTCGAGAAGCCGTCGCTCCGCACCCGCTCGACGTTCGAGATCGCGATCCGCGAGCTGGGCGGCGACTTCATCGACCCGTCGGCCGACGTGGCGCTCGGCGCGCGGGAGTCGCTGGCGGACGTCGGCCGCAGCCTGGAGCGGTGGGTGGAGGGCGCGGTGGTGCGCACGTTCGACCAGGCGCGCATCGTGGACCTCGCGATGGCGACGCGCGAGCTCCGGGTGATCAACGCGCTGAGCAACGACGAGCACCCCTGCCAGGCGTTGGCCGACTGCCTCACGCTGCAGGAGCGCTGGGGCGCGGAAACTGGTCGACACGATTCGGGAGGCGATGCGGCCGCCCCACGTCGAGTTGCTGCCGTTCGACACCGGAGCGGCGGAACGATCGTCACGCTGCATCGCCCCGACGAGCAGCTCTCCGACGCCGAACGCGCTTGAACAGAGCCGGTCGCCCCGCGTCTCCATCCGCTCCAGGATCCGCGCGAGACGAGCGACGTACTTCGACCGCTTTTCGAGCCAGTAGACGAAAAGCATCGTGTCCCAATAGATCCGGGACGTCATGCCGTTCGTCCTTTTCCGGGGGCAGCGGCGGCGCCGGCGTCGTAGAACGATGCGCGTTCCCGCCGGAGCCAGTTTTCGCCGCCGCCGAGCGCGGCGAACGATTCAGCGCCGGCGCCCAGCAGGCTCCGGATCACGTTCTCGCCGGCCGGCCTCCGGCGGCTTCCGGCCGGTCGAGCAGACGAAAGGTGAAGGTCGTCGTCGTGCTCTGCTTCGGCCCGTCTCTCTTGATCAACTTCAGAGCGTTGGGCGAGTGGAGCTTACCGGCTTCCAGCGCCGAACAGACGCTCGGTACGCGGTTGTTGAGCGCCATCTCCCGATGGACGTCTCCTGCCTTTGACCTTTACGATTTTGTCGCCGCGCCGCCGCGCCGGTTCGACGTAGCGTTCCAGGACGTGTGCGCGGATGGCGTCGGCTTTCTCTCCGTTCGGCATGGGCGTACCCCTTGAAGTCGGATCTTGCCGCGGGTCGTCAGACGCGCCGCGCCCGCGGCTGCGACAGCCACGGCCGGCGGGCGAAGTAGCTGTCCATCAGCTCCCGGGTCCGGCCCGACAGCAGGACGAGCGCCAGCAGGTTCGGCAGGATCACGACGCCGAGGGCGATGTCGCCCAGGTCCCACGCGGCGGCGGGCGCGATCTGCGCGCCGACGAACACCATCCCGACGTAGACGAGCCGGTACGGACGGATCGCCCGCGGCCCGAAGAGGTACGCCGCGCACCGGTCGCCGTAGTAGCTCCACGAGATCGCCGTGGAGATCGAGAAGAGGATCACCGAGAGCACGACGATCAGCCCGCCCCACGAGCCGATCGGAGCCAACCCCCGCCGGAACCCCAACTGGGTCAGCGGGGCGCCGCCCTCCGGCGCGTCGCCGTACAGGACGGCGTGAACGGTCCCGTCGTCGCCGACGGCGACGCCGCGGTCCGGCGCGATAGCGCCGTCGAACGCCGCGGTCTGCGCCGCGTCGGTGTACAGCCGCTCGACCGGGACGTCGTGCCAGGCGAACGCGGCCTGCCCGGCGCCGACCGCCTGGCGCCCGCCGGTCACGCGGATCTCGGCCGGCGGATCGGCGGGACGCAGGGCGCCGTCGGGCGCGGCCGCGACGTACGACGAATCGCCCCCCGCCAATGCGAGTTCGGACGGGACGCGGTCGTCGTGGACGCCGGTGATGACTATCACGAGGCAGGTCATCGTGACGATGACGATGGTGTCGATGAACGGCTCGACGAGGCCCACGACCCCTTCCGACACCGGTTCGTCCGTCTTCGCGGCGGCGTGCGCGATCGGCGCCGACCCCTGTCCCGCTTCGTTCGAGAACAGTCCGCGGTTGACGCCCCAGTTGAGCGTGACCAGCAGGCCGCCGACGCCGACGCCGGCGACGCCGGCGGTCGGGTTGAACGCCTCGCGCAGGATCAACGCGAACGTCGGCAGGACCTCGCCGAGGTTCATCAGGATGATGACGAGCGCCGCGCAGACGTAGATCCCCGCCATGAGCGGGGCGAGGACGGCCGTGACCTTGCCTATGCGGGTGATCCCGCCCAGGATGACGGCGCCGACGGCCGCCGCCGCCAGCGCCCCGGTCACGGCGTTCGGCGCGCCGAAGTTCGAGGCCAGGGTGTCGGCCAGCGTGTTCGCCTGGATGGCGTTGCCGGTCATGAACGCACTGAAGCCGAGCGCGCCGGCGAACGCCAGCGCCATCCACCGCCACCGCGGGCCGAGGCCGCGCTCGATGTAGTACATCGGGCCGCCGGCCGCGGCGCCCTCGTGCTTCCCGGCGTCGGGACGCAGCTCGCGGTAGCGCTGCGCCAGCGTCACCTCCGAGAACTTGGTCGCCGCGCCGAGCAGCGCCGTCACCCACATCCAGAAGACCGCGCCGGGACCGCCGTAATGGATCGCCCACGCGGCCCCGGCGATGTTGCCGATGCCGACCGTCGCCGACAGCGCCGTCGTCAGGGCCTGGAAGTGCGAGACGTCGCCCGGATCGTCCGGGTCGTCGTACCGGCCGGCGGCCACCGCGAACCCGTGGCCGAGATGACGGACTTGCACGAACCCGAGCCTGACGGTCAGGAAGGCGCCGGCGCCGAGCAGGGCGATCACCTTGAGCGGGACGACCTGATCGCCGATCGGGACGCCGAAGTTGTCGACGTAGAACTTGACCGTCCGGACGAGCTGCTCGAACGTTTCCATGGCCGTCAATGCCGCGTCGCCACGGCGGCGTAGTCCTGGTCGGCGAACAGCAGGGCGTTCAGGCGGTCGACGTTCCGGTTGAACGTCTCCGCCAGGGTCCGGACGGCGGCCCCGTCCGCCGTCGCCGGATCCGCGGCGGCGCGCAGCAGCTTCGCCGCCGCCGGCAGCGGCGAGCGGTAGACCACCTCGACCTCGACGAATCCGCTTGCGCGCAGCAGGTAGCTCAACGTGTCGGGGTGGAGCGGCTGCCGGTGCGTGACGTCCCGGAGGTAGGCGCTGAAGAACGCCACCCACGACGCCGGGTTGATCGTCTCCAGAACCACCCGGGACCCCGGACGGAGCGTTCGGTGCGCCTGCTCGAGGAGGCGGACGAGATAGCCGGCGTCGAGGTGCTCGACGACCTGGGCGGCGAACAGCCCGCCGAGCGACCCGTCGGGCAGCGCCGCGACGTGGCTCAGCGCGTCGGCCCGGCTGGCCTCGACGCCGCGCTCCCGGCAGCGCTCGACCATCTCGGCGTTGGCGTCGATGCCGCGCGCCGGGATCCGCCGTTCGCGCAGCAGGTCCAGGAACTCGCCGCGGCCGCAGCCGACGTCCAGCACGTCCGCAGCGCCCTCGAAGTACTGCAGGTACTCCTGTTGCCGCGCCCGCACGTCGTCCTGCGACCCGCGAAACGCGTCCTCGAAGCTCACGTACTTGTACGCGTCCGCGCCCGCAAGGACGTCGCCGGCGGCCGGCGGCGCCGGCGCTTCGGCGGCTTCCCGGGGGGACGGCCCGTCGTCCGGGCCGCGCAGCCGCCCGATCTCGCGTGCGGCGGCGCGCGTCGACGCCTGGAGGATGCCGACCGACTCACTCAACCCGCGCTGTGCGGCGGTCAGTCTTTCGATCGCCGCCGCGAGTTCCGAGGCTCGAACGGCGTTGTCTTCGCTGACGCGCCGGAGGACGCCGGAGACTTCACGGTCCTTCGCATCGACGTAGGGGGTGATCTGCCGGCAATACTGCACCACACGGGACTGGAAGTCGGCCGCCGGGGCGGCGGGGCCGCGGACCGGCTCCGCCGCCTGCCCGCGCTCGCCGCGCCGGGCCGCCGCGCGGTCCGCCAGATGCTCGACCAGCGCGCGGTTGAACGTTTCCTGGCGCCGGAGCGCCGGCCGCGCGACCCGGGCCGCGAGTTTCAGCAGCCATCGGCGCCATCGAGGCGCGCCCGCGCCGGCGGGGGCGGACGAGACTCCGGCGAGCGCTTCGAGCGCCGCCACGCCGCCGTCGGCCGGCGGGGGCGGCGCCGCGGGCGGCTGCAGGGTCGCGGCGTCGAGACGCGCCAGCGCGTCGTGGTACGTGCGGTCGGCTTCACGGCGTTCCCGTTCGAGGCGCGTGAGGTCGTCGGGAGAGACGGTCCGGATGGACATGCCGGGCGGCTCGAAATGCCAAGGTCCGAACGGGGTCCGGCTCGACCGGGAACCGTTGTACAGTTGTTGGTGCGGAAGGGGGGATTTGAACCCCCACGAGCCGAGGCCCACAAGCTCCTGAGGCTTGCGCGTCTGCCAGTTCCGCCACTTCCGCGACAGGCGATCGAGTATAGCAGCACCGGGTTCGACAAGGAGGCACGACGTGGCATTGTCCAGAGGCGCCCGCTTCATCTTCAGCTTCATCGCACTGTCGGTTCTCGTCTCGGTGGCCGCCGCGGCGGCCATGGTCTTCCTGGCCACGCGCGGCCCCGACGTCGCCGACGATTCGGTCCTCTGGCTCCGGGTTCCCGGGAACCTGGTCGAGCAGGAGCCGGACCACCTGCTCGGCCAGCTCGTCGGCCGGGGCGAGACGGTCGGCGCGGTCGTCGAGGCGCTGCGCAAGGCGAAAGTGGACTCCCGGGTCCGGGCGGTCGTGCTGGCGCCGCCGCTCGAGCCGGGGTTGTGGGGAAAGGCGCAGGAGATCCGCGACGCCGTGCGCGACTTCCGGACGTCGGGCAAGCCTGTCGCCGCCTGGCTCGAATACGGCGGCGGCCAGCAGTACTACCTCGCGACGGCGTGCGACGAGATCTTCCTCGCCCCGACCAGCCCGCTCGACTTGGTGGGGGTCGCGACGTACGAGCTGTTCGCCCGTGAAGCGCTCGACAAGATCGGGGCGTTCCCCGACATGCTGCATGCGGGCGACTTCAAGACCGCCGCGAACGTCTACACGGAGACGACGTTCACGCCGGCGCACCGCGAGATGAGCGAGTCGCTCAACCGCGATCTGTACGCGCAACTGGTCGACGGCATCGCGGAGGGGCGAGGACTGCCGGCGCCCGTCGTGCGGGCGCTGATCGACGACGGCCCGTTCCTGCCGGACGACGCGGTCCGCCGCCGGCTGGTGGACGGTCTCGCGTACGAGGATGAAGTCCTGGACCGGCTCGCGGACGGCGGCGACGCGCCCGCGCGGCTGTCGTACGACGAGTACCGGGGCGTGGACCCGGCGACGCTGGGTCTCGACGACGGACCCTCCATCGCCGTGGTCTACGCCGCAGGTCCGATCACGTTCGGCGAGGGCGGGTCGGACGGCTTCGGCGGGAGCGTGGTCGGCTCCCAGGCGCTGATCGAGGCGCTCCGCGCCGCGCGCGAGGACGCGTCGATCGAGGCGGTCGTCCTGCGCATCGACAGCCCCGGCGGGTCGGCGGTCGCCTCCGACCTGATCTGGCGCGAGATCGTGCTCACCCGCGAAGCCAAGCCGGTCGTCGCGTCGATGTCCGATCTGGCCGCCTCCGGCGGGTACTACCTGGCCATGCCGGCAAGCGTCATCGTCGCGCAGCCGGCGACGCTGACCGGCTCGATCGGCGTCGTGGCCGGCAAGCTGGCGCTCGGCGGCGCGCTCGACAAGCTCGGTCTTCGGGTCGAGTCCGTCTCCGAAGGACGGATGGCCGACATGCACTCGATCGTCACGCCGTACTCCGACGAAGCGCGGGTCCGCGTGCAGGCGCTGATCGACGCGTTCTACGACGAGTTCCTCGACAAGGCGGCCGACGGCCGGTCGATGAGCCGCGAGGCGGTCCATGCGGTCGCGCAAGGGCGGGTCTGGACCGGCCGGCAGGCGCGCGACGCCGGACTGGTCGACGAGCTGGGCGGACTGCGGCGCGCGGTGGCGGCGGCGAAGGAGCTGGCCGGCATCGACGCCGATCAGGAGGTCACCTTGAGACCGTATCCGAGGCCGAAGTCGTTGATCGAGACGCTGGCCGAGAGCCTCGCCATTCGGGCCGCCGTCGGCGTCGGCTGGCCGACCGCGCCGGCGGTCCGCCTCGGCGCCGCCGCGGCCGCGCCGTTCCGGCTCTTCCGTCCGGGGGAGCCGCTGGCGCTGATGCCGTTCGTGTACGTGCCGCAGGGCGGAGCGTGAGCTACGACCCGACCGCGGTCTCCAGCGCCGCGTAGTTGACGTCGATCGGGAGCCGCTGCTGCACCTGGGACATGTACGACGCGTAGAACTCGTCCCGGCGGGCCTGGAGCAGCTCCGCCCGCAGCGCGTCGCGGACCTCCGCGAGCTGCCCGGCGTCGGCTTCCTCGCGCTCGACCACGCGCACCACCGCCAGGGTGTCGCCGCCGGCCTCCACCACGCCGCTCACGCCGCCGGCGGCCAGCGCGAACGCCGCGCGCTCTATCGCCGGGCTGACGCCGACCTCCGGGAACGCGGCGCCGCGCGCGATCAACTCGCTCGCGCCGACCGTCAGCCCGGCGTCGGCCGCCGCCGCCCTGAAGCCGTCACCGCCCTGCAAGGCGCCGGCCACGTCGTCCGCCTTCCGGCGCGCGCGCTCCAGCGCCTTGCGGCGCAGCACGTCCTGCCGCACGTCGTCGCGCACCTCGTCGAGCGGCGGGACGACCGGATCCTGCCGGTCGATGACGGTGACGAACGTCGGTCCGGTGGGGGTCCGGATAGGACCCGCCACGGCGCCCTCCTCGAGCTGGAACGCCTGCGCCGACACCTGCGGGGCCAATCCGAGGCCGAGAATCGGCTCGCCGGCCGCGACGAACCCGGAGTCCTGCAGCTCGAGCCCGCGAGCCGCCGCCGCCCGCTCCAGATCGTCCGGCGTCGAGACATCGGCGGCGATGGCCCGCGCGAGCGCCGTCGCCCGCGCCGTCGCCCGCTCGTTCTTCAGCGTGTTCTCGATCGCCTCCCGAACCTCGTCGAGCGGTTGCGCGGTCTCTTCCTGTTTTTCGGTCACCCGGATGACGTGGAAGCCGAACGCGCTGCGGACCGGGTCCGAGACGGCGCCCACGTCGAGGGCGAAGGCGGCGTCCTCGACCTCCGTCACCATCCGGCCCCGGCCGAACGTTCCGAGATCGCCCCCGTCGGCCGCGGTGGCCTCGTCCTCCGAATGCTCGCGCGCCAGCGCCGCGAAGTCGGCGCCGCCGCGCGCCCGGGCGGCCAGCTCGTTCGCCCGGGCCTCCACCGCGCTCTCGTCCTCTCCTTCGGTGCGGAGGAGGACGTGGCTGGCGCGCACCTGCCCGGGCGTCGTGTACCGGCCGACGTTGGCGTCGTAATACTGCCGGACCTCCTCGTCGGTCGGGTCGATGCTTTCGAAGATCGCCGACTCGTCGACCAGCAGGAACCGCAGCCGCCGTTTCTCCGGGGTCTCGTACGCGAGCGGCGATTCGTCGTACCGCGTCCGGATCTCGCCGTCCGACGCCTCCACCGCATCGAGGTGGTCGTCGGCGCGGAAGGCCACCAGCTCGACCTTGACCTTCTCGTTGCGCCGGCGGTGCTCTTCGGCGACCTCCGCGTCGGAGACCGTGACCCAGCCGGTGACGGCCGCCTCCAGCCGCTCGAACAGGATGTCGCGCCGCACCTCTTCCTCGAACTGCGCCGGCGTCATCGGGGGGCGCTGGAACTGCAGCGCCTGCCGGTACCGCTGCTCCCCGACGAACCGGCCGTTCTCCTGAAACGCCGGCAGGTCGATGATCCGCCGGCGCACTTCGGCGTCGCTCACGTCCAGTCCGAGCCGCCCGGCTTCGGACAGCGCCGCATGGCGGCTGATCAGACTCTGCAGGATCTGCCGTTCGACGCCGAGCGAACGGAGCATCTCCTCGGTGATCTCGCCGGACGACTGGAGACGGTAGTTCTGGAGCTGCGCCAGGTAGATCCGGCGGAAGCTCGCCACCGTGACCTCGTGACCGCCGATCGTCGCGAGGACCTCGTTCGGCATCCCTTCGACCGCCGTCTGGTCGACGAATCCGGGGACGTACAGGAACACGAACGCGAGACAGACCAGGGCCAGGCTCCACTTGAGCCACCCCTTGTGGCGCCGCATGCCGTCGAGCATCGTCATGCTGCTGATTGTAGCCGTCCTGCGCGAATCGTGTCATCCGCCGGCGAGGAATGGCGATCCGGCGGGCCGGATCGGGCGGATATGCTACAATTCGCGGCAATAGAAGGATTTAGACGATCCGTTCACCATCCATGGCTTTTCCCGGGAGGGCCGGCCGGCTTGAGGCTCCGCTCCATCTTCTCACTGCTGTCGAATGATCTCGCCATCGACCTCGGGACCGCCAACACGTGCGTGTTCGCTCGCGGCAAGGGGATCGTGCTCAACGAGCCTTCGATCGTGGCCTTCAACACGAAGACCGGCGACGTAGAGGCGGTCGGCCGCGACGCGAAGGAGATGCTGGGGCGGACGCCGAGCGACATCATCGCCATCAAGCCGATGAAGGACGGCGTCATCGCCGATTTCGACGTCGCCGAGAAGATGCTGACGCATTTCATCAGGAAGGCCCACGAGCGGGCGATATGGGTGCGTCCCCGCATCGTCATCGGCGTGCCGTCCCAGATCACCCAGGTGGAGAAGCGCGCCGTCAAGGACAGCGCCTACCGGGCGAAGGCGAGCGAAGTGTACCTGGTCGAAGAGGCGATGGCGGCTGCGATAGGGGCGGGCATGCCGATCACGGAGCCGTACGGCAACATGGTCGTCGACATCGGCGGCGGCACCACCGACATCGCGGTCATCTCGCTGGCGGGCATCGTCTACAGCAAGGCGGTGCGCGTGGCCGGCAACGAGATGGACGAAGCGATCATCCAGTTCATCCGGAAGACGTACGGCCTGCTGATCGGCGAGCGCACTGCGGAGCAGGTGAAGATCCAGCTCGGTTCGGCCCATGCGCTCGACGAGAAGAAGACCATGGAGATCAAGGGCCGCCATCTCGTGGACGGCGTCCCGAAGGCGGTCACCATCAGTGACGAAGAGGTTCGTGAAGCGCTGGCCGAGACGGTCTCCGTGATCATCGACGCCGTGCACGTGGCCCTCGAGCAGACGCCTCCGGAGCTGGCGGCCGATCTCGTGGACCGCGGGATCGTGATGACCGGCGGCGGGGCGCTGCTCGGGAACCTCGACAAGCGGCTGCGCGAAGAGACCGGGTTGCCTCTGGAAATGGCCGAAGACCCGCTCTCGTGCGTGGCTCTCGGCGTCGGCAAGATGCTGTCGGACTTCAGTCTCCTGAAGAGGATTGCGAGGGCCTGATTTTTCCTGCGGGCCCCGAGGGTGCAGAGGTGGCTCGGCGTCGGCGCACCGGTTATCTCGTGCTGGCCGTCGTTCTCGGCCATTTCTTCCTGATCTCCGTCCAGATCGGCGCCCAGCCGCGCGCCGGCGTGCTCGAGCGCGTGACGTTCGGCGCGTTCGCGGAGATGCAGCGCGCGCTGGCGTCCGCCCGGAGCGTCGTGGCCGACTCGTGGTCGCGGTACGTCGCGCTGCGGGACCTCCACGCGCGGAACCGGGCGCTGGCCGAGGAAGTGGCGAACCTCGAGCTGCGGCTGCAGGAGGAGCGGGCGCTGGCGCAGCAGGCCCGCGGGTTGCGGCGGCTTCTCGACATGCGGCGGGCGGTCGACCTGCGCACGGTCGGCGCGCGGGTGATCGCCACCGCCGCAACCCCGTACGTCCGGACGCTCGCCATCGACCGCGGCGCGAACCACGGCGTCTACGCCGAGGCCGCGGTCATCGCGCCGAAAGGCATCGTCGGGCGGATCGTCGGCTCCCCGGCGGCGCGCGCATCCCGCGTGCAGCTACTGATCGACCGGCATGCCGCGGCCGGCGCGCGGGTGGAGCGGACGCGCGTCTCGGGCATCGTGACCGGCGGTGACGACGGCGCGGCCCTCCGCATGGAGTACGTCTCGAACAGCGAGGACGTGCGGGTCGGCGACCGGATAGTCACGTCGGGGACCGACGGCATCTACCCGGAGGGGTTCGTGATCGGCGCGGTGACGTCCGTGGCGCCGGGGCCGGACCTGCTGGTCATTCGCATCGCCCCGGCGATAGATTTTTCCCGGCTGGAAGAGGTGCTCGTCATCGTGAGCGACGAGCCGGCCGCTGCATCGAGCGCGAGGAGCGAATGACGACTCCCGGCATAGCGGCCGCGCTGACGGCGGCGCTCCTTGCGCAGACGGCGCTCCTGCGCATCGTCCTGGGCGATCAGGCGCCGGCGGACGTCGTGTTGGTGGTGGTGGTCCTGGCCGCGTTGTCGGGCGGCCCGCTCGTCGGGTTGTGGACCGGCACGGCCGCGGGGCTGCTGCAGGATCTGCTGTCGGGGGGCGTCATCGGCGTCAGCGGTCTGGCGAAGAGCCTCACCGGCCTGCTGGCCGGCGCGTCCCGCTCGTGGTTCGTCGTCGATACGGTCCGGCGCCACCTCGTCGTCTTCATGGCGGCCAGCATCGTGCACGCCGTCTGCTTCGTCGGCGTATACACGCTCGTGCACACCATGCAGCCGGTGACGGCTGCGTTCCTGGCGAGTCAGGTGGCCGCCAACGGCGTCGCAGGCGCCGCGGTGGTCGCTGTCGCCCGCACGGCCCCCGGCGCGCTCCGGTGGGCGCGCCTGCGCCGCCGCGACCCGTTCGGACGCCGGCGCTGGATCGTGTCCTAGCAATCCGTTCCCGCAGACCATGGACTACGGTTTCGACCACGATCGTGACGCTTCCGGCGCCCTGCTGCTCTGGTTCCGCATCGGCGTCGCCGCGGCGTTCAGCCTGCTCGCGCTCGGTTTCTGGAACATCCAGGTCGGCCAGCACGGCCGATGGTCCGAAGTGGCGGAGAACAATCATCAACGCACGGTGAACGTCCGGGCGCCGCGCGGCGTGATCTTCGACCGTGACGGGCGCGTCCTGGTGCAGAACCGTCACCGGCTCGACATCGGTCTGGTGCAGGAGCAGGCACCGGACCTGGACGGGACGCTCGCCCGGCTGGCCGCCGTGACCGGGACCGACGCGCGCGCGCTGCGCGGCGTCGTCGAGAGCTCGGACGCGCCCGTCCACCGTACGGTGGTCGTCGTACCGGACGCGACGCTGGCGCAGGTGGCGGCCGTCGCGGCGCGCGCCCTCGAGTTCCCGGGGGTGGTTTTTGAACGCAATCCGGCCCGGCACTACCCCGGCCGGACCGTGGCGGCGCACCTGTTCGGGTACGTGGGCGAGGCGACGGACAGCCAGATTCGCGCCGGGGACGACAAGCGTATACAGGCCGGGGCGCTGATCGGACAGTCCGGCGTCGAGCGCGCGTACAACCGCCTGCTGATGGGTGACGACGGCGCGCGCCGCATCGCGGTCAACAGCATCGGCCGCGAGATCGAGACCCTCGACGAGTCGCCGCCGGCCGAGGGGCGGCAACTGCAACTGACGATAGACCTCGACGTGCAGCAGGCTGCGGAAGAGGCGTTCGCCCGCGCAGGATTCAACGGCGCGGCCGTGGCGCTCGATCCGCGGTCGGGGGAAGTGCTGGCGTTGGCCAGCCTGCCGGGCTTCGATCCGAACGACTTCGTGGCCGGCATCGACGCATCGACCTGGACCGCGCTCAACGACGATTCCCGCAAGCCGCTGCAGAACCGCGCGCTCCAGGGCCGCTATTCGCCCGGCTCCACGTTCAAGGTGGCCATGGCGGCGGCGGCGCTGGAGGAAAGGGTGGTCACGCCGGACTTCCAGGTCAACTGCAAGGGAGGCAGCACGTTCTACCGCCGCTTCTTCCGGTGCCATGCCCGCCACGGCGCGGTCGCGATGGACGAAGCGCTCGAGAAGTCGTGCAATACGTACTTCTACACGCTCGGAAGCATGACCGACATCGACGCCATCCACCGGTGGGCGACCGCCCTGGGACTGGGCGTGATGACCGGCGTCGACCTGCCCCACGAAGTGCTGGGCCTCATGCCGTCGCGGGCGTGGAAACGCGAGGCGAGAGCGGAGCGGTGGTATCCCGGCGAGACGATCTCCGTTTCGATCGGGCAGGGCGCCGTGTCGGTCACGCCGATGTCGCTCGCGGTGATGATGGCCACGGTCGCGAACGGGGGCCATCGGGTCGCGCCGCGCCTGCTCAAGGCCACCCGGGAGCAGGGCCGTTGGGTCGAAGCGGACCGGCCGCCGCCCGCGCGCGTCGACCTGCGCCCGGAAACGGTGGAGACGATCCGGCGCGGCCTGTGGATGGCCGTGAACGGGCAGGGGACCGCGCGGCGCGCCCGGATTCCGGAGCGTGACGTCATCGGCAAGACCGGAACGGCGCAGGTCGTTTCGCTCCAGGGCCGGTCGGCGGCGGCGGGCGCCGGCCAGGAGGTGCGCGACCATGGCTGGTTCGTTTTCGCGGCGCCGCGGGACGAGCCGCAAATCGCCGGCGTCGTCTTCGCCGAGCACGGGGAGCATGGGTATCTTGCGGCGCCGATCGCGAAGCACATGATCGAAACCTATTTCGCGAAGCAGGAAGGCCGGCCCCTGCCCGGCCTTGCCCCGCCGGCCACGCCGGTGGTGGCGACGGCCGTCGCGGCGAGCGGAGTGCGAGGCGCACGCTAGACCACGCTGGACCGATGTTCGAACGGTATCTGTACCGCCACCTCGACTGGGCGTTGTTCGCCGCCGTCCTGACGCTGTGCCTGATCGGGCTGGCGATGATCTACAGCACCACCCACGTGGAGACGGGACGGCTCGCCCCGCAGCTCGTGCGGCAGTTGTGGGCGGCCGGGCTCGGCCTGGCCGCCATGGCGGTCTGCATCCGGATCGACTACCGCGTGATCGCCGACCACGCCCCGCTGTTCTACTGCGGCCTCGTCCTCCTGCTCGTCTACACGCTCGTCTTCGGCTCGGAGCAGGGCGGATCGCAGCGGTGGATCGATCTCGGACCGTTCAACCTGCAGGCCTCCGAATTCGCCCGGATCTCCGTGGCTCTGATGCTCGGAACGTTCTACGCGCGGTTGCGCGGCGCGCGCCGCCTGTACGGCTGGCTCGCCGGTCTGGCGATAGCGGCCGTCCCCGCCCTGCTCATCGCCGCCGCGCCCGATCTGGGGATGGCCGTCACGCTGGCGCCGGTCTGTCTGACGATCATGCTGTTCGCGGGGATGCGGGTGAAGCGGCTGGCGGTCATCGGCGTCGTCGGGTTGCTGCTCTCTCCCGTCGCCTGGACCTACGCGCTCGAAGATTACCAGCGCACGCGGATTGCGAGCTTTCTCGATCCGGAGCAGGACCCCCGCGGCGCCGGATATCAGCAGATCCAGGCCCGCGTCACCGTCGGGTCGGGCGGCCTGACCGGCCGAGGCTTCCTGCAGGGCACGCAGAGCCAGTACGACTTCCTGCCGGTCGCCCACAGCGACTTCGTCTTCTCGGCGTTGGCCGAGGAGCACGGGTTCGTCGGCGTGCTGGTCGTGCTCGGACTGTACCTGTTCGTCATCATGCGGGCGCTGGACGCGGCGCGGTCGGCGAGGGACCGGATAGGCATGCTGCTCGTCGTGGGCGTCACCGCCGGGTTCGCGTTCCAGGTGATCTACAACGTCACCATGTCGGCCGGACTGGCCCCGGTCAAGGGACTGACGCTGCCGCTGATGAGCTACGGCGGATCGTCGCTGATCGCGACGCTGACCGGCTTCGGGCTCATCCTGAACGTCGGGATGCGCCGGATCACCCGTTGACCGCCGCCTGACGCTCCATGCGCGCCGAACGCCGTCCATGAACAAGGAACTGATCATTGCGTCGTCTCCCCACGAGACGACGGCCGCGATCCTCGAGGACGATCAGGTCGCCGAGATCCACGTCGAGCGCGCCAGCCAGCGCGGCGCCGTCGGGAACGTCTACAAGGGCCGGGTGTCGAAGGTGCTGCCGGGCATGCAGTGCGCGTTCGTAGACATCGGCCTCGAACGCGACGCGTTCCTGTACGTCTCCGACGTGGTCGACACCGTGGAGCAGTTCGAGCGGCTCGCGGCGGGCGATTCCGATCCGGACGACGCGGGTGGCGACGAGCCGCCGTACGGCGCGAATCCGGACGGAAAGATCGAGGATCTCCTCGAGGCGGGGCAGGAGATCGTCGTCCAGGTCGCCAAGGATCCGCTCGGGACGAAGGGCGCCCGGATCACGTCGCACGTGGCGCTGCCGGGCCGTTTCCTGGTCTTCATGCCGACCGTCGACCATATCGGCGTCTCGCGGAAGATCGACGGCCGGGGCGAGCGCGGGCGGCTGCGCGGCATCGTCAAGCGGTTTCGCGAGGAGCACGGGTTCACCGGGGGCGTCATCCTGCGGACGGCGGCGTCCGGCCGTCCCGAAGAAGACATCGCGGCCGACCTGTCGTACTTCCACCAGCTCTGGAGCGACGCCCGGCGGAGGAACGAGAAGGCGCGCGCGCCGGCCGTGATCCACCGCGAGGAAAGCCTGGTGACGAAGCTCCTCCGGGATTTCCTGACGGGCGACTTCAGCGCGATCCGGATCGACGACGCCCGCGAGCACGAGCGCGCGGTGCAGCTGATCGAACGGATCATGCCCGGCCTCGTCTCGCGGACGCACCACTACACGAAGGAGTTCCCGATCTTCGACGAGTACGGCGTGCAGGCGGAGATCGACAAGGCGCTGCGGAGCAAGGTGTGGCTCAAGTCGGGCGGGTACATCGTCGTGAACCACACCGAAGCGCTGGTGGCGATAGACGTCAACACCGGCCGCTACGTCGGGAAGCGGACCGGCCGGCTCGAGGACACGATAGTCAGGACGAACCTGGAGGCGGCGAAGGAGATCGTCCGCCAGATCCGCCTGCGCGACCTCGGCGGAATCATCGTGCTCGACTTCATCGACATGGAGGAGCGCAAGAACCGCCAGCGCGTCCACCAGGCGCTGGAGCAGGAGCTGCGGAAGGACCGGTCGCCGTCCAAGGCGGTGCAGGTGTCGGAGTTCGGATTGATCGTCGTCACGCGCAAGCGCGCCAAGCAGAGCCTGGAGCGGCAGTTGACCGACCCGTGCCCTTACTGCTCGGGCAGCGCGGTCATCAAGGCTACGCCGACCATCTGCCACGACATCCTGCTGGAGATGCGAAAGCTCTCGGCCGACCTGAACGGCCACGCGGTGGCGCTGCGCGTGAATCCGGACGTCGCCCGCGCGTTGCAGCACGAAGAACGCGGCGTGCTCCATGCCATCGAGCAGCTCCTCGGCCCGCGCCTGACGATAAGGCCGGACGCGCAACTGCACCACGAGCAGTTCGACGTCATGACGCTGTAGCGGGCGTCTTGACGGCATTCGAGAACGCCCGAATCCGACCCACGGACTGCGCTTGCGCCGCTGTCACGGCCGACACCGGCGTAACTCCAGTCAGCGGGCGCCGTGCAGCGCGCGCAGGCGCGACCGGTCGGCCGGCGTCAGCGGCAGGAACCGCTGCTCGTACGCGTCGATCGGCGCCGTCCGGCACGGGCTGCACATGAGCGCGGCGGGGTGGTCGTTGTGGACCAGGCCGAGCGCGTGGCCCAGCTCGTGCGCCACCACGTTGTGCGCGGCGGCCGGGTTCTCCCGGGGATCGGTCGACCGCGCGCCGATGGCGACGAAGTACCGGCCGGTCCGATCGATCGGCCACGCGAACGACATCAGGTGCTGCCGGGACAGCAGGACGACGATGTCGCCCTCCAGGCCGTGCAGCTCGCGGGGCGCGCGGGGACCGATCTCCCCGGCCGAGATCCGCCCGGCCTGCCGCCACAGCTTCTGGGCGTAATTCTCCAGGGCGCGCTCGAGTCCGCGCGCGGCGGACGACGCCTCGATGAGCGCGGCCTCCAGCAGCCGCGGACGCAGCCCCAGGTCGGCCAGCGTCCGGTTCCAGAACGCCAGCGCCTCGCGGGTCGCCGCCAGCCGCCCGTCGTCCGGCGCGGGGGTCAGGATCACCACCTGCCGGGCGCCGCCCGCCGCGCCGGGGCCGGCCGGCGCCGGCGCGGCGATCAGCGACAGGCTCGCCGCCAGCAACGTCCCGACGGCGCCGGATCGAAGGGTTCGCGGCATGCGTGAAACGGCGATTATAGCGGCCGGATCCCGGGCGCCGGCTGTAGAATGTCGGACATGACGATGCGCGGCTTCGGACGGGTCGGACGGGGACTGGCGCTGCTGGCGGCGCTGCACGTCGGCGCCGCGCACGCCGGCGCGGGCGACTGGCCGGAGTTCCGCGGGCCGGACGGACAGGGCCACTCGGCCGAGCGGGGGTTGCCGGTCGAGTGGAGCGAGTCGCGGAACGTGGCGTGGAAGACGGCCGTGCCCGGACTCGGATGGTCGACGCCGGCGATTGCGGACGGCCGCGCCTGGGTCACGACGGCGACGGCCGATGGCGAGGGCGGATCGCTCCGCCTGCTGGCGTTCGACGTCGAGTCGGGACGGAAGGCGGTTGACGCCGAGCTGTTCCGCACCACCGACGAGAGCGCCCCCAACCCGAAGAACAGCCTGGCGTCGCCGTCGCCGATCGTCGACGGCGACCGCGTGTACGCGCACTTCGGCACGTACGGCACCGCCGCGCTGACGACCGGCGGCGACATGGTGTGGACCGCGCGGTTCACCTGCGAGACGCAGCACGGCAACGGCGGCTCCCCGATTCTGCACGACGGCCTGCTGATCCTGAGCTGCGACGGCTTCGACGCCGCGTTCGTCGTCGCCCTCGACGCGCGGACCGGCGCGGTCCGCTGGAGGACGGACCGCGACGAGCCGGTGTCGCAGGCGTACTCGACGCCGCTCGCCATCCGCGTCGGCGGCCGGGATCAGATCGTCAGCGTCGGGGCGTTCCGCACGTCGGCGTACGACCCGGCGACCGGCGCCGAGATCTGGCGCGTGCGGTACGCGCGCGGCTTCTCGAACGTGCCGCGGCCGGTGTACGGCCGCGGCCTCGTCTACCTCGCCACCGGGTTCCAGACGCCGTCCGTGATCGCCGTGCGTCCCGACGGAGCGGGCGACGTCACCGACACGCACGTCGCGTGGCGGCTCCGCCGGGGGGCGCCGCACACTCCGTCCCCCCTGCTGGTCGGCGACGCGCTGTACGTCGTCAGCGACCAGGGCGTCGTCACCTGCGTGGACGCGGCGACCGGCGAAATCCGCTGGCGGGAGCGGATCGGCGGCAACTACTCCGCCTCCCCGGTCTTCGCCGACGGACGGATCTATTTCCAGAGCGAGGAAGGGAAGACGACCGTGGCCGCGCCCGGCGCCGAATTCCGCGCGCTGGCGACCAACCAGCTCGACGGCGCGACCCTCGCGTCGATGGCGGTCTCCGAAGGGGCGCTCTTCCTGCGCACGTCCACCCACCTGTACCGGATAGGGGAGCGGCCATGAACGGCATGATCGAGTGGTTCGCGCGCAACCCGGTGGCGGCCAACCTGCTGATGGTGTTCCTCTCCGTCGCGGGCCTGATCGGTCTGTTCAACGTCCGGGGGGAGACGTTCCCCGAGATCGATCTCGACCGGGTGCAGGTTCAGGTGCCGTACCTGGGGGCGGCGCCGGAGGAGGTCGAGGAGGGGGTCTGCATCCGGATCGAAGAGGCGATCCAGAGCATCGACGGCATCAAGCAGATCACCTCCCAGGCGTCGGAAGGGATCGGCACGGTGATCGCCGAGGTCGAGCTCGGCGCCGACACGCGGGCGGTGCTCGACGACGTCAAGAACGCCGTCGACGCCATCGACACGTTCCCGGAGGAGACCGAGAAGCCGATCGTCAGCGAGATGCTGGCCCGGTTCCGGGTGGTCGACATCGCGGTGTCGGGACAGGCCGACGAGTTCACCCTCAAGGCGGTCGCCGAGCGGGTCCGGGACGAGCTCGCCGCGCTGCCGGAGATCTCCCTGGTCGAGTTCGCCAGCGCGCGGCCGTACGAGATCTCGATCGAAGTGTCCGAGCTGGCGCTCCGGCGTCACGGGCTGACGTTCGACGACGTGGCGAACGCCGTCCGACGGTCGTCGCTCGACCTGCCGGGCGGGTCGGTGCGCAGCGAGAGCGGCGAGATCCTGCTCCGGACGATCGGCCAGGCGTACCGGGGCGAGGAGTTCGAGGACCTGGTGCTGATGGCGCGCGCGGACGGCACGCGGCTGCGTCTGGGCGACGTGGCGACGGTCGTCGACGGCTTCGCGGAGACCGACCAGTTCGGACGGTTCGACGGCGAGCCGACCATCCTCGTCTCCGTCTTCCGGACCGGCGAGCAGAGCGACCTCGACATCGCCGGCGCCGTGGACGGCTACATGGCGCGCGCGGCCGGGACCCTGCCGGAAGGGATGGCCCTGACGGTCTGGATGAACCAGGCGGACATCCTGATCGACCGGCTGTCGCTGATGCTGCGCAACGGGCTGGCGGGATTCGCCCTGGTGTTCGTGGTGCTGGCGCTGTTCCTCGAGCTGCGGCTCGCGTTCTGGGTCAGCCTGGGGATTCCGATCTCGTTCCTCGGCGCGATCATGCTGATGCCGGGACTCGACGTGACGGCGAACGTCGTCTCGACGTTCGCGTTCATCATGGTGCTCGGCATCGTCGTGGACGACGCCATCATCGTCGGCGAGAACATCTTCCGCCATCAGGAGCGCGGCGGGAGTCGGCTGCAGGGCGCCATCCGCGGGGCGCAGGAGATCGCCACCCCGGTCGTGTTCGCCGTGCTGACGACCGTCGCGGCGTTCTCGCCGCTGCTCTTCGTGCTCGGAATGATGGGCAAGATGATGATCTTCATCCCGCTGGTCGTCATTCCGTGCCTGCTGTTCTCGCTGGTCGAGTCGCTCAACATCCTGCCGGCCCACCTCGCGCACCGGTCGCCGGGCCGCCCCGGGTTGTGGCGCCGGTTCCAGCGTCTTTTCGCGGACGGCCTGATGGCGTTCGTGAACCACGTGTACCGCCCCGCGCTGACGCTGGCCCTGCGCTGGCGCTACCTGTCGCTGGCGGGCGGGGTGTCGACGCTCGTCCTGACGGTCGGGATGGTGATCAGCGGACGGGTGGCGTTCCACTTCTTCCCGGAGCCCGAGGCGGAGGTGATCTCGGCGTCGGTCACGATGCCGCTGGGCACGCCGGCGGCGATGACGTCGGAGGCGGTGGCGCGGCTCGAAGCCAGCGCGGAGCAGTTGCGGCGCGAAGTGCTCGACGAGACCGGGACCGATCTGATCCGGCACGTCTACGGCGCCGTCGGCGATCAGCCGCTCGGCGGCGAGGGTCCGGGACCGATGCGCGCGCTCGGCGCGCAGTCGTCCGGGCATCTCGCCCAGGTGATGGTGGAGCTGGTGTCCGCGGACGACCGCGACCTGCGGGCCGAGCACCTGGGCAACCGCTGGCGCGAGCTGACCGGTCCGATTCCCGAGGCGACCGAGCTCGTCTTCACGTCGACGAACGTCTCGGCGGGCAACGACGTCGACGTGATGCTGGTCGGACCGGACGTGGACCAGCTGCAGGCCGCCGCCGATCGCGTGAAGCGGCATCTTGCGACGTACGCGGGCGTCTACGACGTCTCGGACAGCTTCCGGGCGGGCAAGGACGAGATCAAGCTCGGCATCACGCCGGCCGCCGAGACGCTCGGACTCACGCTGCAGGACCTCGGCCGCCAGGTGCGCCAGGCGTTCTACGGCGAGGAGACGCAGCGCATCCAGCGCGGGCGGGACGAGATCCGCGTCATGGTCCGGTACCCCGCCGACCAGCGCCGGTCGGTGGGCAACCTCGAGAGCATGCGGATCCGGACGCCGGACGGCAGCGAGGTGCCGTTCAGCCACGTCGCGGTGGTCGAACCCGGACGCGGCTACGCGTCGATCAAGCGCGTGGACCGCAACCGGGCGATCAACGTCACCGCCTCGATAGACGAGAGCGTGGCGTCGGGCGGCGCGGTGAACGCGGATCTGACGTCGACCATCCTCCCCGAGGTGATGGCGGAGCACCCCGGCCTGCGCTACGCCTTCGAAGGCGTCGAGGCGGAGCAGGCGGAGGCGATCGGCAGCCTGCAGATCGGGTTCACCATCGCGCTGCTGACGATCTTCGCGCTGCTGGCCATCCCGCTCAAGTCGTACGCGCAGCCGCTGATCATCATGAGCGCCATCCCGTTCGGGCTGGTCGGGGCGATCTGGGGGCACGTCATCGTGGACGAGAGGGTGACGATGCTGTCGATGATGGGGATCGTGGCGCTGTCGGGCGTCGTCGTCAACGACAGCCTGGTGATGGTCGACTTCATCAACCGCCACCGGCGGGAGGGCGACGGCCTCCTGGCGGCCGTGCGGGAGGCGGGCGCCGCGCGGTTCCGGCCGATCCTGCTCACCTCGCTCACGACGTTCGTCGGCCTCGCGCCGCTGCTGCTCGAACGGAGCACGCAGGCGGCCTTCCTCAAGCCGATGGCGATTTCGCTGTCGTTCGGCGTGGTGTTCGCCACGTTCATCACGCTGGTGCTGGTGCCGACCACCTACATGATCCTGGAGGACTTCCGCTGGCTGGGCCGAAAACTGCTCGGCCGGCCGGATTCGGACGACGTTCCGGTCCCCGACCCGCAACCCCCGGAGCCGGCCGGGCTGCTCGGGTTGCAGTCGTGACCCGCCGGGGGGTGTTCGTTCGCGGGACGGCCTGATAAGCTGCAGGCCATGCATCTTCTTCGCGGCAGGATGGCGCGCGGCGTCGCGCTGGCGGCTATCGCGTGCGGACTGACGCCGGCCGGCGCGTCCGCGCAGGTCCCGTTCGAGCGGCTGCTCGAGGCGGCGGGCGAACCCGGCGACTGGCTGACCTATTCGGGCGACTACTTCAGCCGGCGCTACAGCGCGCTCGACCAGGTCGCTCCCGGCAACGTCGGAGACCTCGCGCTGCAGTGGGTGCACCAGGCGCCGGTCATCGGGCCGTGGCAGGCGACGCCGATCGTGGTCGACGGCGTCATGTACGTGACGCAGCGGCCGAACGACGTCGTCGCCCTCGACGCCCGGACGGGGCGGGCGTACTGGATCTACCGGCACCCGACGTCGCCCGAGCACCTGGCCTGCTGCGGGGCGAACAACCGCGGCGTGGCGGTGCTGGGCGACAAGGTGTTCATGGCCACGCTCGACGCCCACGTGGTGGCGATCGATGCGGCGACCGGCGTCGAGGTCTGGGACGTGGAGGTGGCGGACATGCGGGCGGCGTACGCCTTCACGCTGGCGCCGCTGGCCCTCGAGGACAAGGTGCTGGTCGGTTCGACCGGCGGCGATCAGGGCATCCGGGGGTTCATCGCGGCGCTCGACGCCGAGACGGGCGAGGAGGTCTGGCGCTTCCACACCATCCCGGGGCCGGGCGAGCCGGGTCACGAGACGTGGGAGCCGTGCCCGCCCGACCCGGCCACCTACTGCGACCCGGAAGCGTGGAGGCACGGCGGCGGCGCGGCCTGGATCACCGGCTCGTACGATCCGGAGCTCAATCTGACCTACTGGGGCGTCGGGAACCCGGGCCCCGACTACAACCGGGCGCAACGGCCGGGCGACAACCTCTACACCTGCTCGGTGGTGGCGCTCGACGCCGATACCGGGGAGCTCCGCTGGCACTTCCAGTTCACGCCCGCCGACCTCTACGACTACGACGCGGTGCAGATCCCGGTCCTGGCGGACGTCACCCGCAACGGCGTCGAGTTCAAGGTGATGCTGTGGGCCAACCGCAACGGGTTCTACTACGTGCTGGACCGGGCGACGGGCCGGTTCTACTCCGGGCGTCCGTTCGTGTCGGTGAACTGGGCCGAGGGGCTGGACGACAGCGGCCGGCCCGTCGAGACGCCGCAGCCGCCCGGCGCGCCGACCTACCCGGGGCTCCTCGGCGCGACGAACTGGTATTCGCCCGCCTACAGTCCGCGGACGGAGCTGTTCTACGTCCCGGCCTGGGAGGGTTACGCGACGGTCTTCGAAGCCGAGCCGCAGGTCTACGTCGAAGGGCGTTACTTCACGGGCCGCACGGCCGAGGGTTATCCGCTGACCTACAGCCCCGTGCCGGACGCGCCGGTCGTGCCGATGACCCGGGGCCCGATCAACGACTGGACCGACGTGTCCGGGCAGGGCGCCGTCCTGGCCCTCGACGCGCTGACCGGCGAGCAGCAGTGGAAGTTCGAGCTGACGGACGTCATCTCGAGCGGCCTCCTGACGACCGCTTCGGACCTGCTGTTCGCGGGCCTGCGCTCCGGCTACTTCCAGGCGCTCGACGCCCGGACGGGGCGGCTGCTCTGGAAGACCAGCCTCGGCGGGCAGATCTCCAACGGACCGATGACCTACGCGGTGGACGGCAGGCAGTACGTGTCGGTCATCGCCGGACACTCCCTCTCCACCTTCGCGCTGCGCGACTGAACACAGGAGGCAACATGTCAACTCGCTCGATGATCGCCGCCGCCGCCCTCGCGCTCGCCGCCGTCCCGGGCCGGCCGGCGCCCGCGCCGGCGCAGCCGGCCGGCGCCGCGGCGTGGACGCCCGCGGTGCTCGCCGACGGCCAGCCGGACATCCAGGGGACGTGGAACAACATCGACGCCCTGAGCACGCCGCTCGAGCTGCCCGAAGGGTTCTCGGGCCCCGACTTCTCGCCCGAAGACCTGCGGGCGATAGCCGCCGCCCGCGCCGCCGAGGCCGAGCGCCGCGCCGCCCTGCCGCGTCCGAAGAGCGTGGGCGCCTACGGGGAGCACTGGTTCGACTCGTTCTGGAACGAGGCGGAGAAGAGCGCGGCCCCGGCGCTGATCGTCGAGCCGCCGAGCGGCCGGATCCCCGACTGGACGCCGGCCGCGCACGAGATGCTGCGCTACAACCGGGAGCATCTGCACGACTCGTACGAGTACATGGAGTCGGCGGACCGCTGCATCACGCGCGGCGTGATCGGCATCATGATGCCGGGCGTGTACAACAACGGCGCGCAGATCCTGCAGCCGCCCGGCTACGTCGTCATCCTGAGCGAGATGATCCACCGCGCCCGCATCATTCCGGTCGACGGGCGCGCGCGCCTCGACGACAGGATCCGCCAGTGGGAGGGCGACCCGCGCGGGCGCTGGGAGGGCGACACGCTCGTCGTCGAGTCGACCAACTTCCGCAACGTGCGCAGCATGCGCGGGGCGACCGCCAGCGTGCGGTCGCGGCAGACCGAGCGGCAGCGGCTGGTCGAGCGCTTCACCATCGTCGGCCCGGACACCCTGGAGTACTCGCTCCACGTCGACGACCCGGAGACGTACGCCGCGCCCTGGACCGCAGCGTTCCCCCTCAAGCGCGACGACACGTACGACATCTACGAGTACGCCTGCCACGAGGGGAACTACTCGGTCCCGAACGCGCTCAGCGGCGCCCGCTTCAAGCAGGAGTAGGCGTCGGCGCCGCGGCGCGACACGTCGGCGGGGACCCGGCTCGGTCCGCACTGCACTGATCGACCCTGCCCGTATAATCGTCGTACTGCGCGGTGACGCGGCGGCGCGTGGAGGCGCGGGAGCGGCGGATCGGAGGGAGGACGTCCGATGGTGAGCAATCCCTTGGTGGAGGATTCGTCGACCGCGCGCGACACGTCGGCCCGGTATCCGTTCGCCGGATCGTCCGGCGGCGATTCGCAAGTCCGCGAGCGGGCGCCGTCGAACGAGTCGTCATTCGCTTTCGGCCGTCTTCCGAAAACCCTTCAGCAGCAGCTCGGGCCGCCCGCATCGGCGCCGCCGGCCGGCGGCGACACGCTGACCATCGACGCACTGCACCAGGGCGACGCGCGGGAGCTCGTTCCGCGGATCGCGTCCGGCAGCGTCGCCGTCAGCGTCTGGTCGCCGCCGTATTTCGTCGGCAAGTCGTACGAGGCGGGACTGAGCTTCGAGGATTGGCAGGCGCTCCTGCGCGACGTCATCGCGGCCCACTGGCCGGTGATCAAACCGGGCGGGTTCCTGGTCGTCAACATCGCCGACATCCTGTGCTTCCGCGATCCGTCGATGCCGCGGATCTCGGCCGAGACGATCGGCGCCCGCCGGCGGCGCGTCACCCGGGAGATGGCGCTCCAGGCCATGCGCGAGCACCCGGAGATGAACCGTCACCAGATTGCGGACCTGCTCGGTTGCAGCGAGCAGACGATAGACCGCCGGTTGAACGGCAACAACGTCCGGGGCGGGAAGTACGACAGTCAGACCCGCATCAGGATCGTGGGCGGACTTGTCGAGGAGTGGGCCGCGGCGGCCGGATTCTACGCATACGACCGCCGGGTCTGGGTGAAGGACGCCTGCTGGGAGAACAGCCGCTGGGCCAGCCTCTCGTACCGCGCGGTGGACGAGTTCGAGTACCTCTACCTGTTCTGGAAGCCGGGCGTGACGAAGGTCGACCGGACTCGCCTCAGCCGTGACGAGTGGCGGGAATGGGGTTCCCGCGGCGTCTGGACGTTCCCGTCAGTGCGGCAGAACGACGACCACGAAGCCAAGTTTCCCGTGGAGCTGCCGACGCGGGTCATCCGGCTGCTGACCGATCCGGGCGAGGTCGTGCTCGATTGCTTCATGGGCAGCGGCACGACCGCCGTGGCGGCGGCGCGCCTGGACCGCCGATACGTCGGGATCGAGCTCCAGCCCCAGTACGTGACGATGGCCCGGCGCCGTCTCGCTGAAGAACGCCAACTGCGCCTGCCATGTTCGTGAATCCGCGAACGCTGCAGGACGACCTCGACACGCTCGAAGAGATCGAGAAGGCGTCAGCACGGCTCGTCACGCAGGCGGTCATGGACTTCCGCGAGACCGCCGGTGACCTGTTCGCCAACGAGCGTGACCTGCCGCAGGATTTCGGAGAAGACATCACGCGCGAGGCGCTGGATGAGATGGGCGTCTCGCGGATACGACAACGTTTGTATGGAAAGATTGACTACAAGCGTGCGCGATACGTCTTCCATCCCGACTACGCGGTCCGACAGGCGTTGTTCGTGGACTCCAAGGCGGAAAAGACCAGCGGGGCGGCGACCGCAACGCTCCAGACGGCGCAAACTTCCCTGCGAATACGTCACATGCGGTCCGGATTGCCCGTGGACGAGCCCGGCGCGCTGCCCCCGGTTCTCGACATCGAGAACGGACCATTTCTCACGACCACAATATTCGTGAAGTACAACTACCGGAACGCGGGCGATTCGTCGGCCCACCGCCTGGATTCGATCACGATCGCCGCGGTTCCGCACGCCTACCTTCAGAAGCGCTACAACCCGAGCGCTGCGGACACCATCTGGCGAACCGGGCGGAACGCGCCCTCTCGCGGCGAGTCGTTCCGGGTGCGGCTGGTGTTCGATCTGCTGGCCGGGAAGACCCGCTGGCGCGTCCAGCACGCGCCGGCGACTCCGGCCGACTTCACCTGGAGCGAGTAGAAACTGCGAAGCCCCGGCGCTTCATCCGGAGCGGCGGCAGCCGAGTCGTTCGGCCGGCAGCGGCGCCGCCTGGTCGACTGGGTGCGCCGGCAGCTCGTCGGTCCGGCCCGTCCGGGCTTGTTGGCGGGTTCGCCCGTCGATCGCTATCCGAGCGGGGTGCTGCATCCGGTCGATCCGGGCGGCCCCGGCGTGACCGGGCTCGATCCCGCGCAGCAGGACGAGGACGGACTCGGCCTCGACCCGGCGCCGGACGGGTTGGAATCCGCGGCGGCGCTGCCGGACGACGAAGAGGACGATGCGCCGGCCGACGCCGACGGGACGCCGGGCCCGGTTGCGGCTCGGCCGGTGAGCCGGCGGCGGCACGTCCCGCCGGCGTCCGTCGGCGTGTCCTTCTACGTGCGCGGCGCTGCGCGCGTGCGTGTCTCCGCCTCCGCGGCCAGCTACCGGCGGGTGCGCGGCCGCGGCGCGGCGGGAAGGTTCGCGGCCGGGCGGCCGGACGCCGACTCCGCCGGCGGCGCGGGACCGGAGGGGGACGCCGGCGACGACGGCGACGCGCGCTACGCGCGTACGCCGTTCGAATGCGGCCTGATCTGGCCGGCGGGCGACGGCGATGCGCCGGCCGGGCCGGAACGGCGCGTCAGCCGCCGGCCGTATCAGAATGGCGACTTGCTGACGGCCACGTTCTCGGGTCGCCGGCCTTCGGCCGACGCCGGGGCGCCGCGGGCCGAGGCCGGCGAGTGGATGGCGCAACTCGACGTGCGCAGCCGGCCGTACGGGGACGGGCGCATCCTGACGGTCGTCTTCGCGAACCGCCAGCGGTCGGGGCCGCCCGGCGCCGACCGCGCGGAACGGCGCCTGTTCGAGGCCCGTCTCGAGTGCGAGGTCGAAGCGGGCGACCTGGCCGAGTACCCGCGCGTGGACCCCGCCCTGCTCACCGACGAGGAGCAGGAGATCGAACTCCGGTACCGCGACAGGCGCATCTATGCGATCGGCCACGGCGCGGCGGCCGACTGGGCGCTCGAGCCGGGCCGGCCCCCGCGCATCCGGACCGAGTGCGTGCCGGCGGTGGACGTGCCGGCCGTGACCACGCAGGCCGCCGGCGTCCTCGACGACGCGCTGGTGATGCACGACCTCGCGGAGGCGTCCTTCGAGACGATCCTCGACCGGCTGGAAGCCTTCGTGGACGGCTACGAAGAGTGGGTCGGCCGGCAGCGCGCGGCGGCGGGCCGCTTCGCGGCCGGCGAGCAGGAGACGGCGGCCCGCATCTGCGCGCGGATGGACGCCGCGCGGGAACGGATGCGGGGCGGGGTGGCGCGCCTGCGCCGCGACCCCGACGCGGGCCGCGCCTTCCGGCTGGCCAACCGGGCGATGCTCGATCAGATGCGCCGGCGCGACCGCGCCCGGGACCGCGACGCGCGCGAGCACCGTTGGAGGCCGTTCCAGTTGGCGTTCCTGCTGACGGTCATCGAATCGACGATGGACGAGCAGGACGCCTGCCGCGGCGTGCTGGACCTGATCTGGTTTCCCACCGGCGGCGGCAAGACCGAGGCGTACCTGGGACTCTTCGCCTTCCTCGTCGTCTGGCGGCGCTTGCGGCACGGCGCGGCCGGCGGCGGAACCGCCGCGATCATGCGCTACACGCTGCGGCTGCTGACGCGGCAGCAGTTCGAGCGGGCCGCGCGCGTCGTCTGCGCGCTCGAACTGCTGCGCCGCCGCGGGGTCGCGCCGATCGGCGAAGAGCCGGTCTCGGTCGGTCTGTGGGTGGGATCCGCGGTCAGCCCCAACACCTTCGAGGACGCCGCGCGGCAGGTTGCGGACCTGGCGGCGGAGGCGGAGCCGCCGGGCGGGAACGGCGCCGGTGCGGCGCTCGGCGCCGCGGAGCCGGGAGAGGCGCCCGGGGAGTACGGCGGCCGGGCGCATCACCTCGTGTTGCAGGCCTGCCCCTGGTGCGGCCGGAGACTCGCGGCGCCGCACGGCTTCCGCGCCGGTCCCGCCGGGTTCGGGTTCCTGTGCGCCAACCCCGAGTGCGATTTCGGCGACGGACGGCCGCTGCCCTGCAACGTGGTGGACGAAGCGCTGTACGAGCGGCCGCCGACGCTGCTCGTGGGCACCGTCGACAAGTTCGCGCGGCTGGCGTGGGAAGAGCGCGCGGCGGCGTTCTTCGGGGGCGGCGCGCGCCGGCCGCCCGAGCTGGTGATCCAGGATGAGCTGCACCTGATCGCCGGTCCCCTCGGGTCGGTGGCCGGTCTGTACGAGGCGGCCGTCGAGACGGTGATCGAGCAGCGCGGCGTGCGGCCCAAGTACGTCGCCTCGACCGCGACCATCCGCATGGCGAGCGAGCAGGTGCGGCGGCTGTACGGGCGCGAGATGGCCGTCTTTCCGCCGCCGGGTCTGTCGGCCGACGACTCGTGGTTCGCGCGCACCGACCGTTCGGGGCCGGGCCGGTTGTACGTCGGCTACCTGGCGCCGGGGCTCGACCAGCAGCGCTGTCTGGCGCCGCTGGCGGCGGCCCTGCTGGCGGCCCCGCAGACGTTGTTCGCAGACCAGCAGGACCGGGACGCTCTGCTCGACGCGTGGTGGACGCAGGTGATCTACCACGGCAGCCTGCGCGGCGTCGGGGTCAGCCACAACGCTTTCGTCACCGACGTGCGCACGTTCCTGCGGCGCCTCGACGCCGAGCGGCGCGACGCGGCGCGCGTCGACGGCCCCCCGGAGGCGTCTCCCGCCCCGGCGTCCGGCGGCGGCGGGGCCGACCCGGCCGGCGGGCGCGGCCAGCCGGTCGTGGTCCAGCTCACGAGCCAGTCGACGGCGCAGGAGAACGCCCGCACCTTCGACCGGCTCAAGGCCCCGCGCGGCGCGCCCGACTGCCTGGACGCGGTGCTGGCGACCAACATGATCTCGGTGGGGGTCGACGTCGACCGGCTGGCCGCGATGATCGTCAACGGGCAGCCGCTCACCACCGCCGAGTACATCCAGGCCAGCAGCCGCATCGGGCGCGCCGACGCGCCGGGCCTCGTCTTCGCCAACTACTACCGCCACCAGGCGCGCAGCCTGTCCCATTACGAAAACTTCCGTCCATACCACGAGTCGTTCCACCGTTTCGTCGAACCCACCAGCGTCACCCCGTTCACCCACCAGGTGCGCAGGCGCGCCCTCCATGCGGCGCTGGTCATCGCCTTGCGTCACGGCTGCGGCGCGTGGACCGCCAACGCCGCCGCCGGCCGGTTCGACCGCGGCGACGCCGGGGTGCGCGCGGTCGTCGAGGCGCTCGAGCGGCGTTGCCGCCGGGCCGCCGCCGACGCCGCGGAAGAGACCGCGGCGCACCTCGACAGACTCGTCGACGAATGGCATGACGAGGCGGCGCGCTGCCGCCGCGAGCGGCGGGGGCTGCAGTACGATTGCCGGGACAACGCCGCCGACAGTCTCCTGGGCGACTTCGACGGCGCGCGGCGGGGCCGCTGGAAGATGCTCCATTCGATGCGCAACGTCGAAGAGACGGCGATGCTGGGGGCGGCGCAGAGATGGACCGCCCGGGGCGCTGGACGCCGCGGGACGCCGTGGCCGGCGGCGCGGCGGCCGGACCGGGCGTGACGAGAATGGAAGCGCGCGACGAAGAACCGATCCCCGTGCGGCTGTCCCACCTGCTGCGCGATTGCGCAGTCGGCGCGATAGTGCGCGGTCCGGACCGGTTGGTGACGGTCCGGGACACGAGCGACTGGCGGTGCGGGCCCGATCGCGAAATCCGGTACGTCGATCAGGTGCGCGCCGCCCTCGGCATCGGCAAGACGCTGCGTGCGCCGCCGACGGCGCGCGTCGAGGACGGGGGAGTGACCGGAAGCCCCGTTCCCGCCATGCGGTTCCCGCAGTGGACGCGCTGCTCGCGGTGCGGGCTGCTGCATTATCGGCCGTGGAGGCGCCTCTCCACGGCGGGCGCCGACACCGGATTCCGGCTGTCCGGCGCCGCGTGGACCTGCGCCGCCGGGCCGGACCGGCGGGCGTGCGGGGGCAGACTGGAGCAGGCGCCGTGGGTCCTCGCCCACGCCGGCGGCCACCTCGCCGACGTGCCGTGGCACGGGATAGCGCACGCCGGGAGCCGGCATCCGGACCGGCGCCGGTGCCCGGCCGACCGGGAACGCCCGTATCTGAAGGTGGTGTCGGCCGGCCGCGGCCATGAGGTCCGATGCACACGCTGTCAGGCGTCGAATCGGCTGCCCGACCGTTTTCCGTTCGGACACGGCCAATGGCGCCAGCCGTGGTTTCCCGAGCCGCCGCCGGCGCCGCCGGACGAGCCGGCCTGGGTGATCGCCATCAACGACGTGCGCGTGCACACGCCGGACACCGTGAGCGCGCTGGTGATTCCGCCCGAGTCGCGCATCCGCCGGGGAACGGTCGTGGACCGCCTGTACGGCAGCACCGACAAGCAGAAGGCTCTTGGCGAAGCCCGCCCCGGCCTCCAGCGGAAGGCGGCGTTGCGGCGCATCGCGCAGGAGTTTCGCTGCGCCCCGGACGAGGTCGCCCATGCGCAGGACGCGATCGACCGGGGCTATCCGTTCCACGGGCGGCCCCTCCCCGGCGGCGGCCTGCTGCACAGCGAGTACCGCGCGCTCGTCGAGCCGATCCCGGACCTGCGCGAGGACGAGGACTTCGTGACCGAACACCACGGCGCCGCCTGGTCGGCGCTGGTGCGGGATCAGGCGGGCGCGGCGGGCGGCATGGCCGGCGCCGTGGACCGGCTGGCGGCGGTCGAGCGCCTCAAGGAGGTCCTGGTGTTCAAGGGTTTCCGGCGGCTGGGCGGCGAGACCCTGACGCCGCCCGACCTGACCGGTGAGAGCGACTGGTTGCCGGCCCTGGAGCTGTACGGCGAAGGCGTGTTCTTCACCCTGGACGAGGCGCGCCTGCGGCGTTGGGAGGCGAACGAGGTCCTGCGGGCGCGGGCGCAGGCGTTCGCCGACCGGCTCGCCGGCGGACCCGTGCGCCTGCCGGCGCCGCCGCAGGTGTCGCCGCGGTTCCTGCTGCTGCACACGCTGGCCCACCTGCTGGTCCGCGCGCTGGAGACGACGGCCGGCTATCCCGCGGCGTCGTTGAAGGAACGCATCTACAGCCATGCCGGCGGTGAAGCAGGGCAGTTCCCGATGGCCGGCGTCCTCGTCTACGTCGCGACGCCCGACGCCGAGGGATCGCTGGGCGGTCTGATACAACAGGCGGAGCCGCGCCGGTTCCTCCGCCTGCTCGTCACGGCGGTGGAGTCGGCGGCCTGGTGCTCGATGGATCCGGTCTGCGGCGAGCGGGAGGGCCATGGGCCGGGCCTGCTGAACCGGGCCGCCTGTCATGCCTGCGCCCTCGTGCCCGAGCCGAGCTGCGCCTACGGCAACGTGCTGCTGGACCGGACCTTCGTGGCCGGCGACGCGGAGGGGAGCTGCCCGGCGTTGTTCGCCGGGCGGGCGCCGGACGGCGGCGCGTGAGCACGGTGCGGGCGGGCGGCGTCCCCCGGCAGCCCGTGGCGAAACGCAAGTTCGAGCTGCCGGGCATCCAGGACCTGAGCAAGGAGCAGGAGGCGGCCCTCGCCCCGGGGGAGGACCGGCGGCTGATCGTCGGGGGCCCCGGCGCCGGCAAGACAGTCGTCGCCCTGCTCCGGGCGCTCGCCCACCAGCGAGAGGGGAACGAGTACGTCTTCCTGGTCTACAACCATCTGCTGCACCGCGCCAGCGTTCAACAGTTCCCCGGCGCATTGTCGAGCGCCACCTGGATGGCTTGGTTCCGCGAGCAATTCGAGGCGATCACCGGCGAGGCCCCGCCGCAGGAGCCCGCGCGGCCCGACGGGTTCCGACTGATAGACTGGGAGGGCGTGCTGCGGATCGCCGCGGGCGCCCCGCCCATCGCCGACGCGCCGCATCTCGTCATCGACGAGGGCCAGGACGTGCCGCCGCAGTTCTACCGGGCGCTCGTGGCGCTCGGCTTCGAACGGTTCTTCGTGGCCGCCGATCAGAACCAGCAGATTCACGACGAGTGCAGCAGCCGCCGCGCCATCGAGACGGAGCTGGCCATCGACTCCGGTGACGTCATCGAGTTGAAGCACAACCGACGCAACAGCGGCCCGGTCGCGAAACTGGCGCGCGCCTTCCGCACCGGCGACCCGGCCAGCCCGCCGGTCGACTTGCCGTCGCGGCCCGGTCCCGACGCCTGGTTGTGCGACTACGCACCCGGTTGGTTCGCGGCGCTCTGCCGGCGCATCGTGAAGCGCGTGGATCAGAATCCGGCGACGCTCGTCGGCGTCATTGCGCCGAACAACGACGTCAGGGCACGCTACGTCGAAGGGCTGCGCGCGGCGGCCGGCGGCCTGGACCACGGCGCGCCGCGCATCGAGACGTTCTTCGGCAACTACCGGCCGGACGTGCGGTTCGACGAGGGCGGTATCCTGGTCGTCAACGCCCAGGCCTGCAAGGGCCTGGAGTTCGACGTCGCGGTGCTCGCCGACGTCGATCGGCACAAGGCGCCGGCGAACGATCTCGACCTCTTGCGGAAACGGTTCTACGTGATGGTGGCGCGGGCCCGCGAGCAGGTGATCCTGCTGCGACGGCACGGAGTGCGCAGTCGAATCGACGAGATCCTGCCGGACGATCCCGACGTGCTGCGGCGGAAGGATTTGACGTAGCAGGGGCAAGCAGGATGGCCACTCCGGAGCAACCTTTCCTGCTGGACGCCCCCGAACCCGGGCCCGGCCCGCACGCCGAGGGCGGCGCGCGGCCGGCATCCGCCGCGCCGAGCGCCGCGCCCGAACGCGGCCGGCTGGTCACCAATCATCTCAACCTGATGTACATGCTCGCGTCCGGCCTGCTGCTGCCGAAGAGCGGTTTCGGCGAGAAGTACTATCGGGACACCCTCGACGTCTGCCCCGGCTGGCTGCCGTTGTTCACCGGCCCCGCGGGCCGGGACGCGGTCGAGCACTCCACCGCCGAGGCCGGGCATCTCCGGCCCTGCCAGGTGGTCGTCTCGCTGCGCGGCTGCGACGGTCCGGTGATGGTTCCCACCCCGGACGGCGTCGAGAAGCGCCGATGGCCGCACGAGGTCGGCGCCGCCCCCCTCGTCTTCGTCCCCGCTCCGCTGCCGGTCTCGGCCATCGAGGAGATCCGGTTCCGGTCGCGCGACGACTTGACGGCCTGCAGGGCCAAAGCGCGGGATTACGGCAACGTGCCGCTGGCCGACTTCAAGACCCGCGCGGCCGGCGCAGACTTCGACCGCGCCTCGGGGCCGGCGTGGCCGCCGGCGCACGCGCCGCCCGAGCGCCCGGCGCGGCTCGAAGCCGCCCAGGCCGCCGGCGGCATGCTGGCCATGCTCCAGCTTCTGGCGCATCGGGACGCCGGCGAGGTGCTGGCGGCCGGCGAGCCGCTGAGCCTGGCCGCCAGTCGAGCCGCGTTCGACCCGCCGGCGGGTCCGCCGGCCCTCCTGTCGGCGACGGTGGCGGCGCGGCTGACGACGTGGATGCAGGCGGAGGCGTCTCCGGCGCGGGCCGGGGCCGCCCTGCCCGGCATCGGTCGAAGCGACCCCCGGCCGTTGTTCTGGGGCGCGGTCGACACGCTTGCCGAGGAGGCGGGCGTTGGCGGCGTCGACGCCGCCAACGCGCGGCTGCTCGACTATCTCGCCCGCGAGTCGGCGGATCTCGACGAACCGCTGCGGAAACACGTCGTCGAGCTGCGGGAGACGCTCGATTCCCTGACGGGGCTGGCGGACCTGACGGCGTCCGATCTGTTCGATCGGTTCCGGACGCCGCTTCCACGGGCCCTGTCGCTGTTGTTCCTGCGGTCGACCTGCGCCGACCTGCTGGCGTTCGAGCACGAGGCGCTGACCCCCGAGGACCGGCTGGCGGCGGCGCTGCTGTTCGGCGCCCGCGCCGGCTGGCTGGAGCTGCCGCTGCCGCTGCGCGGCGGCGCGGCGGCTTCCGCCGCCGTTTCCCACCGCATGGCGGCGCTGAGTCACCGGCTGGCCGACACCGGCTTCAATCCGGGCCCGGCCCCGGCGCGCCCGAAACTGCTGGCCGAGCGGTTCGCCGGCGACTGGGACGCCCGCCAACGGGAAGCGGCGGCCGCGCTGGCGCGGGCGCAGAAGTGGACCGACTGCCTGCGGACGCGGGTCAAGCTGGGCGCGGGCGACTACGCGTTGAAGGCCGGACGCGGAGGGATCGAGATCGTCTTTCCGGGCGAGGCGCGCGCCGTCGAGACCGAGGTGGACCGGCAGCGGTTCTCGGCGCGGCTGGCGGCGGCCTCCATCGATCCGGAACACGAAGCGGCGGTCGTCGGGATGCTGGCCGACAGCGGCGCCGAGACGCCGCGCAGACTTCGCAAGGAGCGCGCTCACCGCGCCCGGTAGGCGTTACGGGCGGCGAGCGCGGCGTCGCAGACGTCGGCCGGGACCCGCTCGCCGCGCCAAGTCTTCGTCAGTGATCCGTCGATGCCGCGGATCTCGGCCGAGACGATCGGCGCCCGCCGGCGGCGCGGCGTCCGTTCCGGCGCATGAGCTCCGGGCAGAGGTCGTTGACCCGGACGCCATGGCGACCCAGCGCCTCGTGGTGACGTAGCCAGTCAGTGTCGGAAGCGTTGAGAATCGGCGGACTCGTCCCGGCGGCGCACGCAACGGCGACGAACTTGCGGTCGTCCCAGTGGAGGTCGGCCAGGTCCGAATCTTCTGGAAACTCGAGGTAGGCGCGTTTCTTGTTCGGCGTCACCGCGACCATGACGCAGCAACTCTCGTTGGCCTGATGGTCCCAGAGCCACTTGAAGAAGGCGTCGCCCGGGCCGGGCTGGCCGGCCGGACGCAGGCGCTTGCGATATTCACCGACGATGTCGCCCTGGTTGTCCAGCACCAGACGGTGCTCGTTCCGGATGCGCTCGAGCGCACTCAGACAGGCGTCCTCGCAATCGGGGCCGGCATGTGAGGCCGCCCCGTTCGCCACGACAGCGACGTTGGTGTCCATCACCACGTCCGTTCTCATGCCGCGCCCTCGCGCCGACGCAGCCGCGCTGCCCGGCTCATGGCCGCGATTTCGCCGAAATCGTCGCCGAAGAAACCCTCGGGCCAGTTCCGAATGTTCCCCAGAACGTCGAGATCGAGCGGCATGATCGTGGAGCCGCCGCCGCTGGTCGAACAGAAATAAAGACCGACGTTGTCCTTCGACACCTTCTGCTCCGCCACACGGCGCTGGAGTCGGCGGAGCAGGTGCTCGCTGTGGCTCTCGAGCAGGATCTGGACGCCGCGCTTGCTCCACGCGTCTATCAACACGTCGGCCAGTCCCGACTGGACGGCCGGGTGCAGATGGATTTCCGGCTGCTCCAGGATGATCGTGGCGCCGCGCGGAACGTAGAAGCAAAGCACCAGAACGGGAAGTATCTGCGAAACACCGAAGCCGACGTCGGTGAGCAGAACCTCCGGCGCCGTCTCGGACCTGCGTACCCGGACCTCGAAAACCGGGCTTCCTTTCGTCAGCGACTCGACACGAAAGTCATGAATCAACCCCAGGTCCTTCAGCCATTGAGCGACGTACTGTTCAAGCGTCACCTTGGATCGGCCGCGGCCGCGGCCGATCATCTCGCCCCGCTCGCGCGACGCCAGGATGGCATCGACCACCGATTCGCCCGCCCGCCCCATGTCGGCGGGCTGCGCGCCCGTCCAGGTGTACCGACGCACCGGCCAGGCGCGCAGCGGGCCGAGGTAGTGCACCTGCTGCAGACGTTTTTCGAGCGCCAACTCCAGATCGGCGACGAATCCGGTGTTCTGAAAGTACGCGCGCACCTGATCGGGAAACCCGTAGTTCCGCACCGGGGCCGGCAGCGGCCACTTGCGCCCCACGCTGCGAACGGGGGTGAACGCCGTCCCGTCGACGAAGAATTCATATTCGGCTCTTGGCTTCTCCACGCGACGCATGCCGAACGTCGCTTCACCGACCCGGTACGACATCTTTTCGACGAAAACGCGCCCGTTTCTGGAAGGGGCAGCCTCGCGGGCGGCCACGGTGAAACTGAGGCGGCGATCCTCGACGACCGTCCGGTTGCCGTCCTTCGTATCGACCTTCGTATCGACGATCCTGAACAGCTTCGGATGCTCCCAGTCGAGGGTCAGCTCCAGGATCGAATCTTCGCCGTGCGCATGGACGATGCTGCGGAAGTCGCCCAGATCCGCCGGAGTCTTCTCACTTCCGAAATGGAAGACGAGCCCGCGGTCCGGCGAATCGGCCGTCTGTTTCAGCAACAGAAGGGCCTGAATGAGGCTGGTCTTGCCCGAACTGTTGGGACCGAAGAAACCGGTCACCGGCTTGAGGGCGACGTCCTCCGTGTCCTTCCACGACTTGAACGCCTGAAGCCGCAGGCGGGTCAGCATCTTTCACACCCTTGCCGCATGCCGCCGCGCGGTCACGCTCACCGCGCCCGGTAGGCGTTGCGGGCGGCGAGCGCGGCGTCGTAGACGTCGGCCGGGACCCGGTCGCCGCGCCAAGTCTTCGTCAGCGCCTCGGCGGCGGCGCGGAGCGCGGCGGCTTCCGGCTCGGCGACGGCCGAGACGGTCAGGCCGCGCTCCTGCATCTCGGCGACCGCCTCGCGGTCCTGGCGCGGGACCTCCGCGAACAGGAACGCCTGCGTCGCCGCCGCGCGGTCGAGCAGCGCCGCGCGGTCCGCCTCGTCGATGCCGGCCCAGGCCCGTTCGGTCATCACGGTGGCGCCGAACACCGGGCTGAGCGGAATGTCGAGCATGTAGGCGGTCCGCCGGTACCACTGGAAGACGAGCGCGCCGTACGGCGGGCTGGGATAGGCGTCGATCAGGCCGGTGTTGAGTCCCATCAGCACGTCGGTCAGCGCGAGCGGCACCGGCTGGAAGCCGTTCTCCTTGTACCACCGCACCATCCCGTCGTCGCCCGACGAGGTGAACAGCTTCGCCGCCCGGAGGTCGTCGAGGCCGCGCACCGGCTGCGCCGAGAAGACGTGCGCCCAGCCGCCGTGCCCCCACCCGATCAGGACCAGGCCGCGGCCGGCGAGCGCGGCGCGGAGCCGCGGCGTGAGGGCGTCGAGCACGTGCGCCGCCTCGGCGTCCGACGCGAAGAAGAACGGGATGCCGAAGACGTTGAACGCCGGGGCGACCTCGGTCAGGCCGGGCTGCGTGAGGGCGGCGACCTGCGGGTTGTTCAGCCGCATCCGGCGGATGATGGTCGCCTCGTCGCCGGCCGTGCCGCGCACCTGCAGGCGGACCCGGCCTTCGGTCGCCTCCTGCCACTCCGACGCCATCTGCTTGAGCGCCCGGTCCCAGACCGAGTTCGCCGGAAGGATGGTGCCGAGCCGCAGGTTGGCGCGCTGGGCCAGCGCGCCGGCCGTCGCCGCCAGCAGCGCGGCGGCGACGGCGATGGCGGCGACGGCGGCGCGGCGGCGGGCGATCGGGGCGTGACGGAGCGGTCTCATGGTCGGTTCTCCGGATCGTCGTCGAGCGCGTCGAGCGGCTCGAAGAACAGGTCGTCCTCGTGGTCGAGGAGGACGCGGGCCCGCCGCTGCGCGATCACGTTCAGCAGGCGGTTGCGCGGCACCGCGTCCGGGTCGATGGCGAGCGCCGCCTCCAGCAGCTGCCGGAACTCGGCGCGGTTCTCCTCCGCCACGGCGACGCCGGCGGCGAGCGCCAGGTACGGGCCGGCGTCCTGCCCGCCGGACAGCTGCACCGCGCGCGCGAAATGCTCCCGAGCCCGCGCGTTCGACCCGCCCATCGCCTCCCCCACCGACTCCAGGGTGATGAAGGCGGCGTGCAGCGCCCCCCGCTCGAAATCCTCGTCGAGCGCCAGGGCCCGGTCGAGCAGCGCCCGCGCCGCCGGCAGGTCGGCGACCAGCGCCGGCCGGTCGAGGCCGAGCGAGATCGCCAGCATCCACGCCCCGCCCAGGTAGTACAGGCTCTCGACGTCCCCGGCCGCGTCGAACTCCGCCGCCGCCGCCGCCGGGTCCGCCCGGAGGCGCCCGGTGATGCCCGGACGCGCCGCTTCGACGTTCCGCAGCCCGTAGTCCCGCGCCCGCAGGTACATCCGGCGCGCCCGCGCGTTCAGCTCGGCCGCGCGCCCGTAGTCGTCCCACTCGGCCATCTCCGCGTCCGCCTGCAGGAACGCGTTCGCGTACAGCACGAAGCCGGTGTTGGCGAACAGCAGCACGTCCCGCCGCGCCGGGTCCGCGTCGAGGATCGACTCGATCGTCTTGAGCAGGAACGGGAGGGCGGCCCGGACCACCTCCGGGTCCTCCTCCGACAGGTAGACGGCCGGGTTGACCAGCGTCGGCAGGACCGCGTTGACCGCCATCGTCCGGAGGGAGCACCCCCCGAGCGCGGCCGCCGCGGCGACGGCCGCCGCCAACCGGACGGCGCCGCCGGCAGGCGCCTTCATGACCGGCGGACGCCGCCGCCGTCCCGGTCGAGCTGCTTCAGATCGACCCGGCTGAACTTGACGAGACGGTGACCGACCCTGTCGACCACCGCCTGCGCCTGCTCCAGCGGGATGTAGCCGATCAGGGGCGCATACTGCCCGTCGGACGGCTCCATGTCGATGAACAGCGCCTCGGTCAGCACCGGCCGGAACTGTCCCATCCGCAGGAGGACCGGCCCGCAGATGTCGCCGCTCACCACGGCCTGCGTCGCCGTCTCCACCGAGACGGTGTCGAGCAGTCTCAACTTCCCCAACCGCTCACGCCACGAGCTGGGCAGGGTCAGATAGCAGCCCGTGGTGGAACCCCGCGGGGCGCCGAGACGGGCGGGGCGCCCGGCTGACAAGGCGTGAGGAGGGCGCATATTGGGCATACGCAACCGACGAACAACGCAGTTCAGCCGGGATGCAGCGCCCGTCGAATGCAGCGGGGCTTTCTTCACGGGCTGGCAGGCCGCTCCGGTGTCGACCAGCGCGTCGCAGCGAATGCTGCGCGTCGAATCGGTCCCGTTCTCCATCGTCGCTTCGACTGCTGTCCGTCCCACGTACTGATCGTAGCACCGCCGGCGGGGCCGGGATCGAACCGTGCTATCGTCGGGAGATGGACGCGTTCGCTCCGATCCCGGCCGGGTGGTTCGTCATGGGGAGCGACCGCGGGCAGCCGGACGAAGCGCCGGCGCACCGGACCTGGGTCGACGCGTTCAAGCTGGCGGTCGATCCGGTGACCCGCGCCGAGTACGCCCGCTTCCTGGCGGCCACCGGGCGGACGGCGCCGCGGGACTGGGACGCCCCCGGCTTCGCGGCCCCCGGCCTGCCGGTGGTCGGCGTCAGCTGGAACGACGCGGTCGCCTACTGCCTCTGGCGCTCGTCGACCGGGGACGCGCCGCCCGTGCGGCTGCCGACCGAGGCGGAGTGGGAGCGGGCGGCGCGCGGCGGCCGGGAGGGCGACGACTATCCGGGCGGCGCCGGCGTGCCGGCGTGGGCGCCGAACGGCGGCCGGGGGCCGCTCGGCGGGCCGTGGCCGGTCGCCCTCGGTCCGCCGAACCGGTTCGGCGTGCGCGGCATCGCCGCCAACGTCCACGAATGGTGCGCCGACTGGCACGCGCGCGACTACTACCGCCGCGCGCCGGCGCGCAACCCGGCCGGGCCGCCGTCCGGCGTCCGCCGCGCGTCGCGGGGCGGCTCGTGGCGGCACGCGGTGACGGTCAGCCGGGTCTCGGCCCGGAGCAGGCTCGATCCGTCGTTCCGCTACACCGACTACGGTTTCCGCGTGGCGCGCGATGCCTGAACCAGAGCCGGCCGCGCGCGACGGGCCGGAGATCGACCTCGCGCTGGGCGTCGCGCGCGCGGTGCGCGACGCCGGCGGGCGCGCCCTGGTCGTCGGCGGCTGGGTGCGCGACCGGCTGCTCGGGATCGCGTCGAAGGACGTCGACCTGGAGGTGTACGGCCTCCCGGCGGACCGGCTGCGGGCGGTGCTGGCGACGCTCGGTCCGGTCAACGCGGTCGGCGCGAGCTTCGCGGTCTTCAAGCTCGGTCCGCTCGACGTCGCCCTCCCCCGCACCGAATCGAAGACCGGCCGCGGCCACCGGGGGTTCACGGTCGCCGGCGACCCGATGCTGCCGGTGGCGGAGGCGGCGCGCCGGCGCGACTTCACCGTCAACGCCATCGCCTGGGACCCGCTGCGGGACGAGCATCTCGACCCGCACGGCGGCCGGGAAGACCTCGATCGCCGGCGCCTGCGCATGGTCGACCCGGCGACGTTCGGCGACGACAGCCTGCGGGTGCTCCGCGCGGTGCAGCTCGCCGCGCGCCTCGAATGCGGGATGGACGAGCCGACCCGCACGGTCTGCCGCGCCACCCCGCTCGACGACCTGCCGGCGGAACGGGTCCGGGGCGAGGTCGAGAAGCTGCTGCTGCGCGCCGCGCGGCCGTCCACAGGCTTCGCGCTCGCCCGCGACCTCGGGGTGGTCGAGCGGCTCTGGCCGGAGCTCGCCGCGCTGATCGGCTGCCCGCAGGAGCCGGAGTGGCATCCGGAAGGGGACGTCTGGACGCACACCCTGCTGGTGATCGATCAGGCGCGCGCCCGGATCGACGACCTGCCGCGTCCGCAGCAGCTCGCCGTCATGCTCGGCGCGGTCTGCCACGACCTGGGGAAGCCGGCGACCACCGCGCGGATCGACGGCCGGATCCGGTCGCTCGACCACGAGGCGCAGGGGGTCGCGCCGGCGGCGGCGCTGCTCGGCCGCCTCGACGTCCGCACGCTCGACGGCTACGACGTGCGCGGGCAGGCGCTCGGCCTGGTGGCGCATCATCTGAAGCCGGGGATGTGGCGGGCGGCGCCGAAGGTGGGCGACGGCGCGTTCCGGCGGCTGGCGCGCAAGGTCGACCTGGAGCTGCTGGCGCGGCTGGCGAAGGCCGACTGCCTCGGGCGGGCCGGCCGCTTCGACTGCTCGGCGATGGACTGGTTCCTGGAGCGCGCCCGGGCGCTCGGCGTCCAGCACGCCCCGCCGGCGCCGCTCCTGATGGGCCGGCACCTGCTGGCGCTCGGCGTCCCGCCGGGGCCGCGCGTCGGCGCCATCCTGCGGCAGGTGTACGAGCGGCAGCTCGACGGCGACGTGCGAACCGGCGACGACGCGGTGCGGGCCGCGCGGACGCTCATCGAGTCCGGGGCGTAGCCGCAACCTCTATACTGTGCCCCATGCCGCCTGCCGCCCCCTGGCAGCCCGTGCGCCTGCTGCTGACCGTTCTGGCCTTGCTGCCGGCGTCGGCGCCGCTTGCGGCGGCCCAGGAGGACGACCGGATCGGCTGGCTGGTGGCCGACCTGCGCGGCTCGATCGTCCCGTTCGGACAGGACGCGGCCCTGGCCGCCAGCCGCGGCGTCGACCCGCGCACGACCCCCTCGCTCGGCTTCGGCGGAGAGGCGGGAGCGCACCTGCACTTCCTCCGGATCGGCTTCGTCACCCTGGGCGTCGGCGGCAGCTACCATACGTCGCTCGGCGACCGGCGCCCGCAGGAGGACGACCGGAACCCGGACGGTCCGACGTTCCGGAAGACGTTCAGCGCCGTCTCGTCGCAGTTGTCGCTGAACTTCGGCGGCCGGGACGGCTGGAGCTACCTGAGCGGCGGGATCGGCCGGGCGCGCCTGGGGCTCCACCCGCGCGGCGACGACGCGCCGCGGCCGCGGGCGGCCGACACGCTGAACTACGGCGGCGGCGCCCGGTGGTTCATCAACCGGCGCGTGGCGTTCTCCCTCGACCTCCGCTTCTACGCCCTCAGCCCGCTGCCGGCCACCGCGGCCGAACCCGCCGTGGCGCGCACGACGATCATGGTGCTGAGCGCCGGCGCGTCGTTCAAGTAGCCACGCCGCGGCGCGCAGCCGCCCACAGCGATCGATGACGCGGGATACGCTGCTCGACTTCTTCGACGACCGCATCCGCTCCGCGGCGCCGTTCGTGGTTCACGACGACGGCTACCGCGCCCGCGCCTGGACGTACGACGACGTCCGGCGCGCCGCCGCCGCCTTCGCCCGGCGGCTGGCGGCGGCCGGGATCGGGCCGGGCGAGAAGGTCGCCGTCTGGGGCGAGAACAGCCCGGACTGGATCGCCGCCCTGTGGGGATGCCTGCTCGCGCGGGCGGTGCTCGTGCCGGTCGACTTCCGCGCCTCCGGGGAGCTGCTGGCGCGCGTGGCGGCGATCGTCGACGCCCGCGCGGTGCTGGTCGGCGACGGCCTGCAGGCGCCGCCGCTGCCGGACGGTGTGGCGATCTGGCCGCTGCAACGGCTGATGACGCCGGCGGCGGACGCGGACGACCGGGCGGAAGGTTCTCCGTCCGGCGCGGCGCCGGCGGCGGGCGGGCGCGCGGACCGGGGCGCGCCCGGCGACCTGGCGGAGATCATCTTCACCTCGGGGGCGACCGACAACCCGAAGGGGGTCCGGCTGACCCACCGGAACATCCTGGCGAACGTCGTCCCGGTCGAGCGGGAGGTGGTGAAGCACCGCCGGTACGCCCGGCCGTTCGCCCCGCTCCGGTTCCTGAACCTGCTGCCGCTCAGCCACATGTTCGGACAGGCGATGGCGACGTTCGTCCCGCCGATGCTGTCCGGCGTCACCGTCTTCATGCGCGGGCACAACCCGGCCGACGTCATCGCGCAGGTCCGGAAGCGGCGCGTCTCGGTGGTGGTCTGCGTCCCGAAGATCCTGGAGGTGCTCCGCGATCACCTGGTCCGCCTCGACCCGGCGCTGGCCGCCGCCGCGGCCCCGGAGTCGGCCGCGCAGCCGGCCGGCCCCGTCGCGCTCCGCTGGTGGCGGCACCGCCGGGTCCACCGGACGTTCGGCTGCAAGTTCTGGGCGTTCGTCGTGGGGGCCGCGCCGCTCGACCCGGACCTCGAAGCGTTCTGGTCCCGTCTGGGGTTCCTCGTGGTCCAGGGGTACGGGCTGACGGAGACGGCGCCCATCGTCACCCTCAACCACCCGCTGCGCGCCCGGCGGGGGACGGTCGGGACGCCGATCGGCGGCGTGGAGGTGAAGATAGCCGACGACGGCGAGATCCTGGTCCGGGGCGAGAACGTCACCGACGGCTACTACGGCGCGGCGGGCGAAACCGCGGCGGCGTTCGAGGACGGGTGGTTCCGCACCGGCGACGTCGGGTCGCGCGACGCGGCGGGGCGCCTCACCGTCCGGGGGCGCAAGAAGGAGGTGATCGTCACGCCCGAGGGGCTGAACGTCTTCCCCGAGGACGTCGAGCGGGCGCTCTCCGCGGTGGCCGGCGTGCGGGAGGCGGGCGTCGTGGGCGTCTCGCGCCAGGGCCGCGAGCAGGTGCACGCGGTGCTGGCGCTGGAGCCGGGCGCCGACCCGGCCGCCGTGCTCGGCGCGGCGAACCTGCGCCTCGAAGAGCACCAGAAGATCCGGAGCCGGTCGATCTGGCCGGGCGGGGCGCTGCCCCGCACGGAAGGGACGCGGAAGCTGAAGCGGCGCGAGCTGAAGCGGTGGGTCGAGACCGGCGGGACGACGGGCGGCGCGCAGGCCGCCGGCGCCGGCGATGCGGCGGGCGGCGCGCCGGAAAGCGCCGCCGCCATCGTGCGACGGTTCGCGCCCGACCGGCCGGTGACCGGCGAGACCCGGCTCGAGGAGATCGGCCTCAGCTCGATCGAGCGGATCGAGCTGCTCATGGCGCTCGAGCAGGCGTTCGACCGGACGATCGACGAAATGGCGTTCGCCGCCGCGACGACCGTCGCCGACCTGCAGCGGCTCGCCGCCGGCGCCGGCGGGCCGGACGCCGCCCCCGATGCGCCGCCGGCCGCCGAGCCGTTCGACTTTCCCGCCTGGAGCCGGAGCCGCCCGGCGCGGCTGGTCCGGCGGCTCGCCCTGGGCTGCTGGCTGCTGCCGCTGACCCGGCTGTTCGCGCGGATCGAGGTCGAGGGGCTGCGCCACCTCGACGCCGCGCCGGGGCCGGTCGTCTACGCCGCGAACCACCAGAGCCATCTCGACGCGCCGGTCATCCTGGCCGCGCTGCCGCCGCGCCGCCGGTACGCCGTGGCGACCGCCGCCGCCAAGGAGTTCTTCGCCGCGCACTTCGGCGTGGAGCGGCGCCCGCGGCGCCGGCGGCTGACGAACAGCCTGAACTACTACCTCGCCAGCCTCCTGTTCAACGTCTTCCCGCTCCCCCAGCGCGAAGCGGGCGCGCGCGGCGCCATCCGGTATCTCGGCGGCCTGCTCGACGAAGGGGCCTCGGTGCTGATCTTCCCGGAGGGGCGCCGCACCGACGCCGGGGAGATCGGGCCGTTCCTGCCCGGCATCGGGATGGTCGCGGCCCGGCTGCGGGCGCCGATCGTCCCGGTCCGCCTGGAGGGTCTCGACCGGGTGCTGCACAAGTCGTGGCGGATGGCCGCGCCGGGCCGGGTGCGGGTGGCGTTCGGACCGCCCCTCGACCTGGGCGACGGCTCTTACCCCGAGCTGGCGCGGCGGGTGGAGGAGGCGGTCCGGGCGCTGTAGTTTCGGCCGGGGCGCGGCGGGCGCCGCATGCCGCGGGGCGTTTGCCGCAGGCTGCTATAATCTGCCGCCGGGAGCGCGATTGGCGAAAGACGACCTGATCGACGTGCAGGGCACGGTCACCGCCGTGCACAGCGGGGGGCTGTACCGCGTGCAGTGCGACCCCGGCCACGAGGTGCTGGCGCAACTGAGCGGCCGGATGCGCCGCTTCCGGATCAAGGTCGTCCCCGGCGACCGCGTCACCGTCGGCGTTTCTCCCTACGACCCGACGCGCGGCATCATCACGTTTCGCGCGAGGTGAGCCGCGGCATGTTCGACGAATCGTCCGCGCCGACGGCCGCCGACGCGGCGCCGGGCGGCGCCGGCGATCCGTCCGGCCGGGAGGAGCCCGCTGCGCTCCGGTTCGACTCCTGCCGGTGGCGCAAGACCCAGCAGAACGGCGGCGCGCCGTACTGCGGGCACCGCGACGTGCTGCCGTACGCCGGGATGAACGGCTTCCGCCCCGACTCCTGGTGCCCCGACTGCGGCCTGTTCAAGGCGCGCCGCACCGTGAAGAAGCGCGCCGGACGCCTGCCGGACGACTACTGACGGCGCCGGACCGGCGGCGTCGAACATCCGCTATACTGATCCACCGGATCGGTCGAGAGGAGCGTTGCCATGTCCCGTCCAGGTTGCCTCGTCCATCGCCTCGTCGTCGCGGCGGCGTTGCTCGGGTTCACGGCGCCGGCGCTGGCGCAGAGCGGCCGGATGAGCGGCCAGGTGGTCGACGAGAACGGCGACCCGATTCCGGGCGCCCGGATCCGCGCCGAGAAGGCCGACGCGAATCCGCCGGTCCGCGAGACGACCACGGACGACGACGGCCGGTTCTCGCTGATCGGCTTCGCCAGCGGTCCGTGGCAGGTCTCGGCTGAAGCCGACGGGTACTCCAGCGACTTCGGCACTGTGAACGTCACGCAGTCGCGCACCCCGCCGGTCGACTTCACGCTCGCGAAGGAGCGGCACGCCCTGGTCCAGGCGCTGGGCGAGGAGGCGATGGAAGGACTGGACCCGGACGAGATCGAGGCCGAGCTCGAAGCGGCCGACGCGGCGTTCAACGCGGAGGACTGGGACGCCGCCATCGCCGGGTACGAGTCGATCCTGGAGAAGCTGCCGCAGCTCACGAACCTGTACTCGCAGGTCGGCCAGGCCTACCGGGCGCGCGGCGACCACCAGGAGGCGATAGCGGCCTTCGAGACGCGGCTGGCGGCCGAGCCGGACAACGAGAGCGTCAAGACCGACATCGCGCGGACCAAGCTGGCGATGGGCGACTTCGAAGCGGCCGGCGCGGAGCTCGCGGCGGCCGCCTCCGGACTCGACGCCTCGAAGGAGGACCTCTACAACCTGGGCGAGCTGGAGTTCGCGAAAGGCGCGGTGGACGCCGCCGCCGAATGGTACGAGAAGGCGTCGATGGTCGACCCGAACTGGGCCAAGCCGGTCTTCAAGCTGGCGCTCGTGGCGCTGAACAAGGGGGACATGGAGACGGCCAAGCAGCACTTCCAGAAGGTGGTCGACCTGGACCCGGGCTCCGAGGAAGGCGCGCAGGCGTCGGCGACGCTGGCGGCGCTGCCGTAATCCACCACGGGCTGTTGAACCGGCGGGGTCGAGGCCCCGCCCTTTTTTTGTACGCCCCGCCGGCCGGAAGATCGCGGGCGGGCGAGAGATCGACGATGAAGCAGTTCCAGTCGGCGGGGGTGCTGGGCGCCGGCGTCATGGGCGCGCAGATCGCCGCGCACCTGGCGAACGCCGGCGTGCCGGCGCTGCTCCTCGACCTCGACGCGAAGACCGCCGCCGCCGGCCTCGACCGCGCGCGGAAGCTGAAGCCCGACCCGTTCTTCACCCGCGACGCCGCGCGGCTCGTCGCGGTCGGCGGGTTCGACGCCGACCTGCCGAAGCTCGCGGCGTGCGACTGGATCATCGAGGCGGTGGTGGAGCGCCTCGAGGTCAAGCAGCAACTGATGGCGCGGGTCGAGCCGCACCGCCGGCCGGCGGCCGTCGTCAGCTCGAACACCTCGGCGCTGTCGATCGCCGGCATCGCCGACGGACGCTCCCCCGAGTTCCGGCGCTGCTGGCTCGGGACGCATTTCTTCAACCCGCCGCGCTACCTGCCCCTGCTGGAGGTCATCCCGACCGCCGACACCGATCCCGGCGTCGTCGACGCGGTCCGCCGCTTCGCCGACCGCGCGCTCGGCAAGGGGGTGGTCGTCGCGAACGACACGCCGGGCTTCGTCGCGAACCGGATCGGGACGTACGGCATGATGCGGATCCTCGAGGTCCTGGCGAGCGGCGAGTTCACCATCGAGGAGATCGACCTGCTGACCGGGCCGGTGCTCGGCCGGCCGAAGAGCGCCACGTTCCGGACCGCGGACATCGCCGGAATTGACGTCCTGGCCCACGTCGCGCGCGACCTGAGCCGGCGGCTCGACGACGCGGACGAGCGCCGGGCGTTCGCGGCGCCGCCGCTGATCGAGGGGTTGATCGAGCGGGGATGGATCGGCCAGAAGGCCGGGCAGGGCTTCTATCGGCGGGAGCGCACCGCGGACGGCGGCCGCATCCTGGTTCTCGACCCCGCGTCGTTCGATTACCGGGAACGCCGGGCGCCGCAACTGCCGGCCGTCGAGGCGGCGCGCGCCGTCGCCGACGTCCGCGAGCGGGTCCGCACGCTGTTCCTTGCCCGGGACCGCGCCGGAGAGTTCCTGCGGGCCACGCTCGGCCGGACGCTGCACTACGCCGCCGCCGTCGCGCCCGCCGTCGCGCGCTCCCCCGGCGACGTCGACCGCGCCATGCGCTGGGGGTTCGGCTGGGAGCTGGGACCGTTCGAGCTCTGGGACGCGATCGGCGCCGACGCCGTCCTCGCATCGTGCGGGGCGTCCGAGCCGCCGCCGGCGGTGCGGGACCGGCGCGGCGCGCGCCCGCCCGCGGCCCCGGACGTCCTGAGCCTGCGCGGCGCGGCGGCGGAGCGCCCCGCCGTCCGGCGGAACCCGGGCGCCAGCCTGGTCGACCTCGGCGACGGCGTGCTGGCGGTCGCGCTCCACTCGAAGATGAACGTCATCGGCCCCGATGCGGTCGAGATGCTCGAGCGCGGCGCGCAGGAGGCGGAGCAACGCTTCGAGGCGCTGATCGTGGGCAGTGACGCCGCGGCCTTCTCGGCCGGCGCCGACCTGACGATGATCCTGCGGGAGGCCCGGGAGCAGCACTGGGAGGAGATCGACCGGATGGTCCGGAGCTTCCAGGCCGCCGTCACCGGACTGCGCTACGCCGGCGTCCCGGTGGTCGTCGCGGCGGCCGGTCCGACGCTCGGGGGCGGGTGCGAAATCGCCCTGCACGGCGATCGGGCGCAGGCGGCGGCCGAAACGTACATGGGGCAGGTGGAGGCGGGCGTCGGGCTGATCCCCGCCGGCGGGGGCGCGAAGGAGCTTCTGGCGCGGGGGATGGCGCGCCTGCCGCCCGGCGCCGCGGACCCGCTGCCGGCGGTGCGTCACGCGTTCGAGCTGATCGGTTTCGGCCGGGTCTCGACGAGCGCGGCGGACGCCAGGCGGCTGGGGCTGCTGCGGGACGCCGACGGCGTGACGATGAACCGCGAACGCCTGCTTTCCGACGCGAAGGCGCACGCCCTCGCGCTGGCGCGCGGCGGATACCGGCCGCCCCTGCGCTCCGGCGTCCCGGTCGGCGGCGACGGCGTCCGGGCGGCGCTGGCGCTCGGGGCGCATCTGGCGTGGCGCGGCGGGCGGATCAGCGAGCACGACGCGCTGATCGGCCGCAGGATCGCCCACGTCCTGGCGGGCGGCGCGGCGCCGCACCCGACGGTGGTCTCCGAGCAGCACCTGCTCGACCTGGAGCGCGAGGCGTTCCTCAGTCTGTGCGGCGAGCCGCTGACACAGCAGCGGATAGCGTATACGCTGAAGACGGGGAAGACGCTCCGGAACTGACGAACATGACGGAATCGGTCATCGTTTCCGCCGTGCGCACGCCGGTCGGCAAGGCGCCGAACGGCGCGCTCCGCACCGCGCGGCCGGACGAGCTGGCGGCGACCGCCATCGGCGAGGCGCTCCGGCGCGCGCCGGGACTCGACCCCGCGGCGATCGACGACGTCATCCTGGGCTGCGCGATGCCCGAGGCGGAGCAGGGGATGAACGTGGCCCGGATCGCCAGCCTGCGGGCCGGCGTGCCGGTGGAGAGCGCGGCGGTGACGATCAACCGGTTCTGCTCCTCCGGACTCCAGGCGATCGCGTTCGCGGCCGAGAGGATCGCGTGCGGGTCGGCCCGCGCCATCGTCGCGGGCGGCGCGGAATCGATGAGCCTGATCCCGATGGGCGGCCACAAGGTCGCTCCGAACCCGGCGCTGATCGACCGTTACCCGGACGTCTACCTCAGCACCGGCCTGGTCGCCGAGAACCACGCCGCCCGGTCGAAGATCTCCCGCGCGGAGCAGGACGCCTTCGCGCTCCGGAGCCACGCGCGGGCGGTCGCGGCGATCGACGCCGGCCGGTTCGCGGACGAGACCGCGCCGGTCACGGTCCGGGTGGTCAACGGCGTCGGGGGAACGCCCCGCGTCGAGGAGCGCACGGTGACGGTCGACGAAGGCCCGCGGCGCGACACGTCCGCCGAGGCGCTCGCCGGACTCCGGCCCGCCTTTCACGCGGCGGGGACGGTCACCGCCGGGAACTCGTCGCCGATGAGCGACGGCGCCGCCGCGGTGGTCGTGACCTCGGCCGAGCTGGCGGCGGAGGCCGGGCTGCGCCCGCTCGCGCGGTTCGTCGCGTTCACCGTTGCGGGGGTCCGGCCGGAGCTGTTCGGGCTCGGCCCCGTGCCGGCCGTCCGGAAGGTCCTGAAGCTGGCCGGGTTGACGATGGACGACATCGACCTGGTGGAGCTCAACGAAGCGTTCGCCGCCCAGGCGCTCGCCTGCCTCCGGGAGCTGCCGATCGACCCGGACCGGCTCAACGTCAACGGCGGGGCGATCGCGCTGGGGCACCCGCTCGGCTGCACCGGCGCCAAGCTGACGGCGACGCTGCTCCACGAGCTCCGTCGGCGGCAGGGCCGCTACGGCCTGGTGACCATGTGCGTCGGCGGCGGCATGGGGGCGGCGGGAATTTTCGAACGGCTGTAAAGTTCGGCTTGAACGGCGGAGGCTCCATGACGACTACTGCGGCTTCGACGATGACGGCGCGTCGCGGCGGAAGCTGGCTGCTGGGCGACGTCCCCGCCGGCGAGACGTTCACGCCCGAACGCCTGAGCGAGGAGCACCGGCTGATCGATCAGGCCGCGCGGGAGTTCCTGGTCAACGAGGTGCTCCCCGCGCACGACCGGCTCGAAACGAAAGACTGGGATCTGGCCCGCAGCCTGCTGCGGCGGTGCGCCGATCTCGGTTTCCTCGGCACGAACGTCCCGGAGGCGTACGGCGGCCTGCCGCTCGACAAGGCGAGCACGGCGATCGTCGCGGCCCGGCTCGGAGAGGCCGGTTCGTTCAGCACGGCGTTCGCCGCGCAGGTCGGCCTCGCCATCCTGCCGATCCGGATGTTCGGCTCCGAGGACCAGAAGCGGCGGTACCTGCCGCGGCTGGTCAGCGGCGAGTGGGTGGGCGCCTACTGCCTGAGCGAGTCGGGATCGGGTTCGGACGCGCTCGGGGCCAGGACGCGCGCCGTCCGCCGGCCGGACGGCGGCTTCGTGCTGAGCGGCGAGAAGATGTGGATCTCGAACGGCGGGTTCGCGGATCTGTACGTCGTCTTCGCGAAGGTCGACGGCGAGCAGTTCACGGCGTTCCTCGTCGAGCGCGGCTTCGATGGCGTCAGCGCCGGCGCGGAAGAGCGCAAGATGGGGCTGGTCGGCTCGTCGACGACGCCGGTCATCCTGCAGGACGTGCGCGTGCCGGCGGAGAACCTGCTGGGCGAGATCGGCCAGGGACACAAGGTGGCGTTCAACGTGCTCAACTACGGCCGGTTCAAGCTGGCGTGCGCCACCGTCGGCGGGACCCGGGTCGCGCTGGCGGACGCGGCCCGCTACGCGGCCCAGCGGCGGCAGTTCGGCCGGCCGATCGCGAGCTTCGGAGCGATCCGGCACAAGCTGGGCGAGATGACGGTGCGCGCCTTCGCCGTCGAGTCGATGGTCTTCCGCGTCGCTGGCCTGCTCGACGCCGCGCTCGAAGCGTCCGGCCGGGACGACGACGGCGCGCTGCTGGCGGCGCTGGAGGAGTACGCCGTCGAGTCGTCGATCCTGAAGGTGGCCGGCAGCGAGATCCTCGACTACGTGCTCGACGAGAACATCCAGATCCACGGCGGGAACGGCTACGTCAAGGACTATCCGGCCGAGCGCCGCTACCGCGACTCGCGCGTCAACCGGATCTTCGAAGGGACGAACGAGATCAACCGCCTGCTCATTCCCGGCCTGCTGGTGCGGCGCGCCGCGCAGGGACGGCTTCCGCTGCTTCCGGCCGTCCGGAAGCTGCACGACGCGCTCCGCGATCCGGAGCCCGTGCAGCCGGACGGCGCCGGCCCGCTCGCGCCGCAGGCCGGCGCGGTGCGGAGGTTCCGGCAGGCGGGCCTCGCGGCGCTGGGCCTCGCCATGCAGACGTACGGCGACCAGCTGTCGGACGAGCAGGAGGCGCTGTCGCTGACGGCCGACGTCCTGATCGACACGTTCGCGGCCGAGAGCGTGCTGCTGCGGGCGCGGCAGGCGCACGACGCCGGCGCGTCCGCCGCCGCGCTCCAGGCCGACGCGGCCCGGGCGTTCGTCAACGACGCCGCGGGACGGATCGCCGTCGCGGTCCGCGCGGCGCTGGCCGCGATGACCGGGGGGGACGCGCTCCGGGCGCAGCTTGCCGCGTTCCGGAGGCTGCTCGACGTCGACCCGGTCGACACGGTGGCGATCCGCCGGCGGCTGGCCGACGAGGCGGTGGCGCGGGCGGGATATATTTTCTAGCGTGCCGAGTCGACCCGCCGGCGGACCGGCAATCGGCGGCGCACGTCCCGGCGCGTCCGCCGGGCGCTGCGCCGCTGCCGCGGCCGCCGCCGTCGCCCTGGCCGCCGGCGCGTGCAGTCCGCCGCCGCCCGACGAAGCGGGGTACGTCGAGCGCCTGCTGGCCGACCGTGCGATGAAGGACGAGGCGTTCGCCCGCGGCCCCGACTCGCCGGTGCCGCTCGACCGGCGGCCGTGGATGCTGCCGATCCGGTACTACGACCCGGACCTGGCGTACCGCGTGCCCGCCCAGCTTGCCGTCTCGGACGACCAGCCGGTCTTCGAGGTTCCGACGTCCACCGGCAAGATGCGGACGATGCAGCGCATCGGCGCGCTGGAGTTCATGCTGAACGGGGAGCCGCGCACGCTGGCGGCGCTGGTCGAGCTGCCGGCCGATGGCGCGGCGCGGCTGTTCGTCCCGTTCCGGGACGAGACGAGCGGCGCGGAGACGTATCCGGCCGGCCGCTACCTCGACCTCGACCGGACGCCGACCGGCATCTACGACCTCGACTTCAACCGTGCGTACCATCCGACCTGCTATTACGACGAGGCGTACGACTGCCCGTTCCCGCCCCCCGAGAACCGCCTGGCCACGCCGGTGCGGGCCGGCGAGCGGCTGCCGCCCGAGAGCGGGCGGCGGTTCCCGCTCGGCGGCGGCTCGGCTCCCGCAACCGACAACCCGGACGCCGGCGGTGACCGATAGCGGCGCAGGCCCCCGGCTGCGGGGGATCGTCTTCGACTTCGACGGGGTCCTCGCCGACACCGAGCCGCTGCACCTGCGGGCGTGCCAGGAGGCGCTGGCCGGCGCGCGGCTGCAGCTGCGCGCGGACGACTATTACGCCCGCTACCTCGGCTACGACGACGCGGGCCTCTTCACGGCGCTGGCGCACGACCAGGGCGTCCCGATCGACGAGCCGGAGCTCCGCCGGCTCGTGGAGGCGAAGTCGCGCCGTTTCAGGGCGCTGGCCGGCGGCCGCGGCGTTCTCTTTCCGGGCGCGGCCGACTGCGTCGAACGGCTGGCGGCGGCGGCGCCGCTCGCCGTCGCCTCCGGCGCGCTCCATGCCGAGATCGACATGATTCTGGGCGCCGCTGGCCTCCGGCGCTGCTTCGACGCGATCGTGGCGGCGGACGACGTGCCGCGGTCGAAGCCGGCGCCCGATCCGTACCGGCGGGCCGTCGAGCTGCTGCGCGGGTCCGGCCCCGGACCGGACCCGTCCGCCTGGGCGGCGGTCGAGGACTCGGCGTGGGGCATCGAGTCGGCGCACGCCGCGGGGCTGTGGTGCGTCGCGGTCACGCACAGCTACCCGGCCGACGTCCTGGCGTCGGCCGACCTGGTGCTCGGCGATCTGCAAGACGTGCAGGCGGCGCTCCTGCGGCGGCTCGATCAGCCGGCCGGCGCGCCCCGGGAAAGGCGCGCGTGATGCTGTCGGAGGAGTTCGTCCGCAAGTTCACGCAGATCGCCCGGAGTCCGGACCCCGACCTGGCGACGACGGCGCTGCTGATCGCGCGGCTGGAGTATCCGCGCCTCGACGCGTCGCGGTACCTCGTCCGGCTCGACGAAATGGGGCTCGCGGCGGCGGAGCGCCTCGACCGCGCCCCGGCGGACGACCCGGTGCGGCGGGTGGAGACGCTGAGCGGCTACCTGTTCGAGGAACAGGGGTTCGCCGGCAACCCGGACCGGTACGACGACCCCCGGGACAACCTGCTGAACGCGGTGCTCGACCGGCGCACCGGCATCCCGATCACGCTGGCGCTCGTCTACATCGAGGTGGCGCGGCGCGCCGGCCTGGCCGTGGACGGCGTGAACTTCCCCGGCCATTTCCTGCTGCGGACCGAGCGCCGCGACGGATTCCCGGACGAGTACGACGCCGTCCTGATCGTGGACCCGTTCCACCGCGGCGCCATCCTGTCGGAAGACGACTGCCGGCGGCTGCTGCGCGATCACGTGGGGAGCCGCGCCGCGTTCGACCGGCGGATGCTCGCGCGCGCGACCAAGCTCCAGATCGTGGCGCGCATGCTGGTCAACCTGAAGCGGATCTACATCAGGATGCGGTCGTTCCCCCAGGCGCGGGCCGTGACCGACCTGCTCGTCGCCCTCGACCCCGCGGACATGATCGAGCTCCGCGACCGCGGGCTCCTGGCCTACCACCTGAACGATTACGCGGCGGCGCTCGGGGACCTCGAAGCGTATCTGCACTATACGTCGAAGGTCGAACGCGAACCGCAGGACGAGGACGAGGAGCGCGCCCGGATCCGGGAGCACGTCAAGGCGCTCCGGCGGCGGATGGCCAGCCTGAACTGACCGGTCGCGGTCAATTGCGCGATCCACTCGCGAAGACGCGTTGAACGCCTCCTTGGAGGGCCCAAAGCGCTCCCGCCCCGCCCACCGCACAGCCCGGGAAGGCGGTCTTCCGCGCTTCGCCGGTAGAGTTCGCAGTCGACGGGCTCCGATGGCGCGGCGCGCCACGGAATCGAGCTGGGCGCGCATGACGCGGCGCGTCAGTTCAGACCGCGGCGGTCCAGCAGCGGCGCGACGTCCGGCTCGCGCCCGCGGAACGCCCGGAACAGGGCCATCGCCTCGCGGCTGCCGCCCCTCGACAGGAGCGTCCGCCGGAAGTGGTCGCCGTTCGCGCGCGTGAGTCCGCCATTCTCCTTGAACCACTCGACCGAGTCGGCGTCGAGCACCTCGGCCCAGATGTACGAGTAGTATCCGGCCGAGTAGCCGCTGCCCCAGACGTGCGAGAAGTACGTGCTCCGGTACCGCGGCGGCACGGCGTCGAGCGCGACCCCCGCCCGTTCGAGCGCCGCCGCCTCGAACGCCTCGACGCCCTCGGCGTCCGGCGCCTCGCCCTCCGCTAGCTGGTGCCAGGCTTGGTCGAGCAGCGCCGCGGCCAGATACTCGGTGGTCGCGAACCCCTGATTGAACCTCTCGGCGGCCAGCACCTTGTCGAGCAGCTCGGCCGGCATCGGTTCGCCGGTCTCGTGATGCACGGCGTAGTTCCGGAACACCTCCGGCCAGGTCGCCCACATCTCGTTGACCTGCGAGGGGTACTCGACGAAGTCGCGCGGCACGGCCGTGCCCGAGAAGTACGGGTACCGCACCGACGAGAAGATGGCGTGCAGGGCGTGGCCGAACTCGTGGAACAGCGTCTCGACCTCGTCGAACGTCAGCAGCGTCGGCTCGCCCGCGGGCGGCTTCGGGACGTTCAGGTAGTTCGCCGTCACCGGCTTCGTCCCGAGCAGCTCCGACTGCGACACGAACGCGCTCATCCACGCGCCGCCGCGCTTGGAGGGCCGCGCGTAATAGTCGCCGAGGAAGATCGCCAGCAGCTCGCCGTCCGCGTCGCGCACGTCGAACACCCGCACGTCCGGGTGGTGGACCGGCAGGTCGGTCCGCTCCTCGAACGTCAGGCCGTAGAGCCGGGTCGCGGCGTAGAAGACGCCGTTCCGCAGCACGTTGTCGAGCGCGAAGTACGGCCGGAGCTGCGCGGCGTCGAAGGCGTACCGCTCGGTCCGCACCCGCTCCGCGTAGTACGCCCAGTCCCACGGCGCCAAGTCGTGCGATCCGCCGCCGGCGTCTATCGTCGCCTGCAGGTCGGCCGCCTCCCGGCGCGCGTTGGCGACCGCCGCCGGCGCCAGGCTCGCGAGCCGCTCGTTGACCGCCGCGACCGTCCGCGCGGTCTGGCGCTCCAGGCTGTAGGCGGCGTGCGTGGGGTACCCGAGCAGCGCGGCGCGCTCGGCGCGGAGCGCGGCAATCCGCGCGACGACGGGCCGGTTGTCGAACTCGCCGTCCCGGCTGCCGCGGGCGAGCGACGTCTCCAGAATCCGCCGCCGCAGCTCCCGGTTCTCCAGCGCCGCCAGCGCCGGCTGGCCACTCGTGTTGCGCAGGGTGATCACGAACTTGCCTTCCAGGCCGCGGGCTTCCGCCGCCTCGGCCGCCGCCGCGATCTCGCTGTCCGACAGCCCGGTCAGCTCGCCGCGCATCTCCACCGCCACCGCCGCCGCGTTCACCTCGCCCAGCACGTTCTGGCTGAAGGTGGTCTCCAGGCTCGCCAGCTCCGCGTTGACGTCGCGGAGCCGCTGCTGGTCGGCGGCGGACAGCCGCGCCCCCGCCCGCACGAAGTCGACGTAGTACTCCTCGACGAGCCGCCGCGACTCGTCGTCCAGGTCCAGCGCGTCGCGCACGTCGTACACCGCCTGCACCCGGGCGAACAGCCGGCCGTCGAGCAGGATGCGGTCGCGGTGGGCGGCCAGCTTCGGCGCCATCTCGCTGCGGACGGCGTCCAGCGCGTCGTTCGTGTCGGCGGCGACGAGGTTGAAGAAGACGCTCTGCACGCGGTCGAGCATGCGGCCGGATCGCTCGAGGGCGACCAGCGTGTTCTCGAACGTCGGCGGGTCGGCCGCGCCGGCGATCGCCTCGACCTCGGCCAGATGCTCCGCCATCCCCTGCTCGAACGCCGGCCGGTAGGCGTCGTCGTCGATCCGGTCGAACGGCGGATAGTGGAGCGGGAGCGAACTTTCGGTGGCGAACGGCGTCAGGTCCGGCGCGGCCGCGGTCTCGCTTGTCGGCATGGTCGTTTCCGGCTGCGCGCACGCCGCAACGGCTCCGGCGGCAAGTACGATCAGTCTGGTCCTCATTGCGCGTATGCTATCAGCCCGTGGCGGCGCCGCGTACTGCCGATGCACGCGCCCGCCGACCGTCACGCTACTGCACCGGTTATCCTCTGCCTGTGGTCGCCCACCGCGTCAACGGCGAGGCGGTCGTGGTGCTTGGCTGGGGACGCGCCATCCTGCTGCAGGTCGCGCATCCGCTCGTGGCGGCAGGCGTCCGCGGGCACAGCGGCTTCGACGCCGGCCCGCGCGCGTACGTCCGGCGCATGCGCCGGACGATCGGCGCGATGCTGTCGCTGACGTTCGGGACCGAGTCGGAGATCCGGCGGACGACCGACAGGATCAACGCGGTCCACCGCCGCGTCCGCGGCCGGCTCGACCGCGCGGCCGGCCGCTACCCCACAGGAACGCCGTACGACGCCGCGGACCCGGCGCTCCTCGCCTGGGTGCACGCCACCCTCGTCGACAGCCAGCTCAGGACCTACGCGCTGTTCGTCGGCCCGCTGACCGCCGACGACCAGGATCGGTACTGCGCCGAGACGGCGCAGGTCGGCCCGTTGCTCGGCGTGCCGTCGGACGCGCTGCCGGCGACCAGAGCGGAGCTCGAAGCCTGTCTCGCCGAGATGGAGCAGGGAGACCGTCTGGCCGTCGGCGAGACCGCGCGGGCGCTGGCGGAGGCGTTGCTCGCGCCGCCCGGCCGGCGGTGGGTCGCCCCGGCGTTCCGGATCGGCCGGCTCGTCACGGTCGGCCTCTTGCCGCCCGCCATCCGCGACGCCTACGGATTCACGTGGAGCGCGCGCCAGGCGCGGGCCCTGCAGGCATCCGCCGCCGCGCTCCGGACCGCCCGGCGCGTCACGCCGTCGACCCTGTGGAAATGGCCGGCCGCGTTCGGCGGCCCGCGGCGGCGCGCGCGGGATGCTTGACAGGGGTATACGTAAATGTAAATAATCGGCTCGGTGTGTGCGATGAAGGACCTGCCGCGACAGGCCGGTGGGGGTCTGTTGTCTGGGCGGTCGACGCATCGGGCAGGATGCCCGCTCTTGAATTCTTCCTGGATTTACCTGAAAAGGATGCTGGCCGGCTCGATGCGTTGTTCAGGCGCTTGGCGGAATTCGGTCAGGTAAAGAACGTTACACAATTCAAGAAATTGGGCGACAGGCAAGGGCAAGCGATTTGGGAATTCAAGAGATTCCAGATCAGATTCTTGGGCGGCTTTGTCCCATACAGACAGTTCGTGATCGCTCACGGCGTTCGCAAGAAAAAGGACAAGCACAAGGCGAGTGACCTTGATCGGGCCGCCCGGATTCTCAACGAGCACATGTCCAGGCAGGCAAGCGGGAGATGACGATGACGACCAACGCGAACTCCAGGAGCCGCGGCGAAGCTTACGAGCGGCTGGTGCGCCAGGAAGAACTGATTCTGGACGTGACCGAGCGATTGACGGAGGCGCTTCAGGAGGCGGGCGTGACCAAGGCCGAACTGGCTCGGCGCCTGGGACGGACGCCCGGCTTCGTATCTCAATTGCTCGGCGGGGGGAGAAATCTGACGCTCCGAACCATCTCGGACATTGCAGTCGCGTTGTCGCTGCGCCCTGGGTTGGAGTTGCGCGTCGATCGTGCGCGGGTGGTTGACACGGATCAAGAGATGCGTCTGGACCCGCCGCGGTGCAAATTCGATATCGGCCGGGTGCGCGTGGAAGAACTTGCCGACATCCCTGTCAGCGGCGTCCAATATCCGGCTGCGGCGTAGCAGCCCGTAGCAAAGCCCCGCTGCATTCGACAGGCGCGCACCAGCATGGCGTTACAAGATGGTTGACCTGTCGAAAATCATCTCGGTCGTCCAGATCGAGGAGATCCGGGTCTGTGAGGCGAGTTGCCGCTCCCTGGTCCGGCCGGTCGATATTGCAGAAAGCGTCGGCGAGATGACGTCGATAGATGTTGACGTAGTAAAGAAGCCGGAAGGCGACGGCTTGCTTCTGATCAGGACGCAGTTCAATCTGGAAATTCGCGGCGGCGGCGGCGGTGAAGGAGAGCTTCAGGCCGAGGTGCGCGGAATTTTCGAATTGTCGTATCAAGTTCCCGCCGACGAAAAATTTTCCTCGGATGAACTGAAGGGGTTCGGGAAAGTCAACGCCGTGTTCAACGCATGGCCCTATTGGCGTGAGTTGGTGCAGTCTTCCCTGGCCCGCATGTCCATGCCGGTCCTGACGGTGCCGGTGCATCGATTGCCGTCCAACGAGCCGGCCGGGGACAACGGGCAATAGCCGAAGTCCCGCCGCGTCGTCGTCAGTATCGTGTGCGGCGTCCAGGCGGCGAAGACCTCCGACCAGAGCTTCATTCCCCGGCTCTATCGCGGGGCCGGAAGGTCTTGACGGTGGCGGCTATCGGAAGCTACCTTGAGGAGCATGCGCTCGGTCGGCCTGAAGATGCTCAACAACAAGCTGAGCGAGTACGTGCGCCTGGCCGCCGGCGGCGAGACCGTGCTCGTGACGGACCGCGACCGCGTCGTGGCGGAAATCGTGCCGCCGCGGACTGAACGGAGTCCCATCCTCGCCGATGCCCTGCTCGCCGACATGGTGCGCAAGGGCCTGCTGGCGCCGCCCGCGGCTCCCGGCGCCGGACCGCCCCCGGCGCCCGCGCCGATCATGACGCTGCCGCAACTGCTCGAGATGCTGGACGAGGTCCGAGGCGACAGGTGATTTACCTCGACGCCTCCGTCGCGTTGGCGCACCTATTTCTTGAGGATCGACGTCCGCCTGACGGTTTCTGGGACAAGACGCTGGCCGCCAGCCGCCTGCTCGAGTACGAGGTCTGGACCGTCCTGCATGCCCGGGCGTTCGCCGAATCCCACGGCGAGGCCGCCACCGCGCTCCTCGGCCGCACCGCCTTCCTGGAATTGTCACCGCCGGTCCTCATCCGCGCGCTCGAAGCGTTTCCCGCACCCGTTCGCACCCTCGACGCGCTGCACCTGGCGTCGGCGGACTACCTGCGCCGGCATGGACAGACCGTCGAACTCGCAACATACGATCACCGACTGTCCGATGCCGCCCGGACACTGGATATTCCGCTCAGCGGCCTGACCGCCTGACGTCCTGGCGAGCGTATTCGCCGCATGGCCCATGACGTCCCCCGTCTTCATCGTCGGAACCGGGCGGTGCGGCTCGACCATGCTGTCGAACATGGTCAGGCTGCACCCCGAGCTGCTGAGCGTCTCCGAGTTCTTCACGGCGCTGACCAGCCGGGCGTTCCGGGGGCGCAGGCCGGCCGGCGAGACCGTCTTCCGGCGGCTGAACACGCTGTCGCCGGGGGGCCGGGCGCTGCTGACGAACGGCCTGTTCGTCGACGAGTTCCTGTATCCGCTCGGGCCGGACGCGCGGTACGGCGCCGGCGAGACGCCGGCGATCCTGTGCACGACGCTGCCGCACCTGACCGACGACCACGAACGGGTCTGGGACGAGCTGTCGGCGGCGTTGCGGGCGCGCGGCCGCGCGGCTCTGGCCGCCCACTACCGCTTCGTCTTCGAGTGGCTCGCGGACCGCTTCGGGAAGCGGGTCTGGATCGAGCGTTCCGGCCTTTCGCTGCCGTTCGTCCCGACGCTGGCCCGGCTGTTCCCGGACGCGCGGTTCGTCCACGTTCACCGGGACGGCCGGGACACCGCGCTGTCGATGTCCAGGCACCACTATTTCCGCCTCCGCGTGGAGTCGGAAGAGCTGCTGCTGCGGGTCGGGATGGACCCCGCCCGTCCGTTCAACCTGATCGGGACGAGTCCGTGGGGCCCGTTCGCCGAGTGGCTGCGGTTCCGGCTCTTCACCGCCGAGCGGTACCGGCGCACCGAGATCCCGCTGCCGGCGTTCGGACGGTTCTGGAGCCGGCTGATCGTGCGCGGCGCCGCGGAGCTCGACGCGCTGCCGCCGGACCGCGTGCTGTCGATGCGCTACGAGACGGTGCTGTCCGATCCCGATCGCGAGCTGCGCCGGTTCGTCCGATTCGTCGGGCCGGAGTTCGAAGACGGCCGGTGGCTGGAAGCCGCCCGCGGCCTCGCGCGACCGCAGTCGCCGCGCTGGACGCGTCTGGCCGCGGACGAGCAGGCGCGGCTGGCGGCTGCCTGCGAGCCCGGCCAGAAGTTGCTGGGGCATCAGCCCGCGGCGTAACCTCGCGTGACGCCGAGAGCGGGGACTGTCCTGCGCGGGCTGACAGAGTGGACGACGCGAGGAGGGGCAGCATGGACGCACCGGCCATCGAACCGGCGAGGCTCCCGCCGGCCGCCCGCGGGCGTTACGTCCGCAACCTGATCGCGCGGGTCCGGGACACGCTCGGGCTGTTCACGGCGCTGCGCCGGGAGCACGGCGACATCGTCCGCTACAGGATCCTCCTGCTCGAGTTCTGCATCCTCTTCGACCCCGAGATGATCCGGGAGGTGATCGACGAGAAGCGGACGTCGTTCGAGAAAGGGTTCATCTACAAGCGGAACACCGTCCTGCACGGGCCGACGCTGGTCACGGGGGACGGCGACGACCACCGGCGGCGGCGGCGGATCATCCAGCCGTTCTTCCACCGGGATGCGCTGGCCCGGTACGCCGCCACCATGGCCGAACGGGCCGTCGCCAAGCGGGAAGAGTGGCGCCGCGATCAGGTGATCGACGCCGACCGGGAGATGCGCAACCTGACGCTGTCGATCTCGCTCCGGGTCTTTTTCGAGGACCGGCCGCGGATCGACGTCCAGATGGCCAAGGACCTGATCGCGCTGCTGACCCTGGATTTCCAGTTGGCCCTGCTGCCGGGCCGCGCGGCGATCAAGCGCATGCTGCCCCGGTACCGGCGGCTGCAGCGCCTGAAGGAGCCGATGGACGAGATCGTCCTGGCGTCGATCCGGGCCGCCCGCGCCGACCCTGGAAAGCGGACCGATCTGACGGCGTTCCTGGCCTGCGCCGACGACGAGCAGGGCGGCCCCGCGTTCAGTGAGGACGAGGTGCTCGACGAAGTGATCGAGATGCTGATGGCCTCCCACGAGACGACCGGCGCCACGCTGGCCTGGGCGTTCTACTTCCTCAGCCGGCATCCGGACGCGCGCGATCGGATGGAGCAGGAAGTGGACGCCGTGCTGGGCGATCGCCCGCCGGCCCTGTCGGACTACGACCAACTCGCCTGCACCCGCGCCGTCCTCGACGAAACGCTGCGCCTGGCGACGCCGTCGTATTACATCGGCCGCCGCGCCGTCGCCGACTGCACGATCGGGGGGCACCGCGTTCCCGCCGGCTCCAACGTGCAGCTCTGCTGCTACGCGTCGCATCGGGACGAGCGGTGGTTCCCGGAACCCGACCGGTTCCGGCCGGAGCGCTGGCTGGCGCCGCAACCCGAGCGGCCGAAGTACGCCCTGATGCCGTTCGGCGCCGGGTCGCGCGGCTGCGTCGGGGAGGCGTTCGCCCGGATGAGCGCCGTCTACGCCCTGGCCTGCGTCGCGCAGCGGTGGCGGCTGGAGGTGATCGCCGACGGGCCGCCGGCGCTGAACACCATGGCGGGCTACTTCTTCCGCAGCGGCCTGCCGGTGCGGGTGGTCGACCGCCCGCGCGGGACGCCGGCCGATCACTCGAACCGCATCGTGTCGATGTCGTAGGCGCCCTTCTCGAGCCAGAACGTCACGCCCTTGTAGTCGCTCACCGCACGGGGGAGCAGCCAGGGCGCCCGTTCCGAGAGCCACACGAGGGCGACGAAGCATCGGCACAGCCACCGCCGCCTTTCGGGGGGATAACCGAGCCGGTCCGCCAGCCGGTCGCCCAGCAGGTAGCGCGTCATCGGGCTGGCCATGCCGACGAAGAACCGCGCCTGCCACGCGTTGTCGATCTGCATGAACTGCGGGCCGGCTTCGATCAGGGCGCGGCAGAGCCGTTTCGACGTCTCGTCGGGGTCGAACTCCAGGCTGAACGCGACGTCCAGAATCCGGTGCGCCTGCTCCTCCGAAGTGTAGACCAGCTCGGGATTGACGCCGAACAGGTACCCGATGTAGCGCCAGGTCAGCAGCACGCCCTCCACTTCGCGGCGGCTGAAGCGCGCGCCGAGCCGCCGCATCCCCTCGACGACGTAGAACGAGAACAGGGCCGTGCCGACCGCGGTGTGCGCCTGGTTCAGAGGGATCTGGGCGTCGCCGAGGCCCCAGTCGCCGGACTTCAGAATCCGCCGCCGCGCCCGGGCGTGCTGGATGCGCACCCAGACGGCCAGCCGGAAGCCGTCCGCGTCGCGCCGCAGGCCGCCCGGCAGGAAGCTCTCGATGACGAAGCGCAAGGTCTGGGCGTAGCGCCGGGGCGTGTCGTCGAGGAGCGCGCTGGTGAACGCGAGCGGCCTGTTGCCCGTCGCCAGATAGGAGTGGGGGAGGGCGTAAGCGGCGAAGGCGAGCGTGGTCAGCAGCCCGTCTCGCACTATCTTCCGGCTCGCGACGAGCATCAGGTCCCAGTCGACCCAGAACGGCACGTGGTCGATCTGCTCGAACAACGCCGCCAGCGGCTCGGGCGGATCGTCGACGGCGTCGATCCCTTCCTGGAGCGCCCGGACCAGCAGGCGGGACCCCTCGCCCGGCGGCATGCGCTCGAAGCAGCGCACGAGCTCGTCGGCCGCCGGGTCGCCGAGGCGCAGGTGCTCCAGGTACTGATCGACGGCGACGCCGTACCGCTCCCGCGCCGCCGCGATCCGCTCGGGCGCGAGCGGGGGGAAGGCCGAAGTTCCCGGCAGGACCCGGTCCCCGGTCTCGTGCGATCTTGAAGACACGGCTTGCGGAGAATATCGGGTTGCGGCGGCGAGCATCAACCCGCAGTCTCTTCCAACGACAAATGAGCCTGAAGGGGGGCCGAGTCGCGGATCATCGGAGGATGATCGTGAGACTCGACACGCACCGCCTGCAGACCCTGGATCAGGTTCGGGAGTTCCTGGCCGGAAGCGCGGGGATCGCCCTGCAACCGCACCGCCGCGCTGACGCCTACGCGTTGGTGGCCACGACCGTGCAACGGTTCGACTACGCCCTGTGCGGGAAGACCGACAAGGGCCTGCTGCGCCGCTTTCTGAGCCGGGCGACCGGTCTGTCACGAGCGCAGGTCACCCGCCTGCTGCGCCAACACCGGACCACCGGCGCGGTCACCGACCGGCGCGGCGCTCCGCGCCGGCCGTTCGCCCGCCGCTACACCCGCGCCGACATCGGGTTGCTGGCCGAGACGGACGCGCTGCACGGCACGCTGTCCGGCCCGGCCACGCGCGCCCTTTGTGCGCGCGCCTGGCGCCTGTTCGGCGACGGCCGCTTCGAGCGCCTGGCCCGGATCTCCAACGGCCACCTGTACAACCTGCGACGCTCGACGACCTATGCCCGGCGCCGCGGGGCGATCCCTCAGCCGACCCGCCCGGCGCAGGTCACGATTGGGGAACGCCGCCGCCCGCAGCCGTTCGGACGGCCCGGCTGGGTCCGGGTCGATACGGTCCATCAGGGCGATTTGGACGGCATCAAGGGCCTCCACCATCTGAATCTGGTGGACGAGGTCACGCAGTTCCAGTGCATCGGCTCGGTCGAGCACATCCACGCCGCCTGCCTGCTCCCGGTCCTCGACGCGCTGCTGCGGGCGTTCCCGTTCACGCTGCACGGCTTCCACACCGACAACGGCTCGGAGTTCGTCAACCGTGAAGTCGCCGCGCTGCTCGGGGCGCTGCGCATCGACGCGTTCACCAGGTCGCGGCCGCGGCGCAGCAACGACAATGCGCTGGTCGAGAGCAAGAACGGCTCCGTGCTCCGGAAGCATCTCGGCCACGGCCACATCTCCAGCCGCTACGCCGAGCAGGTCAACGCCTTCACCCAGCAGGTCCTCTCCCCCTACCTCAACTTCCACCGCCCCTGCTTTTTCCCCCGCGAACAGGTCGATGCCCAGGGCCGGATCCGCAAGCGCTATCGCCCCGCGGACGTCATGACCCCCTACGAGAGGCTCAAGTCGCTGCCCGACGCCGCCGCCTGCCTCAAGCCCGGAATCACCTTCGACCAACTCGACGCTGTCGCCACGGCCCGCAGCGACAACGAGGCCGCGCGCGCCCTCAACCTCGCGCGCGAGCGGCTGTTTCGCTCCCTCGACCCGGCTGCCTAGACCGGGTGTTGCGACCGCCGGCCGGCCGCCTGGCCGCACACCGCACCCCGTATCGCCGCCGGGCGCTGTGGACCTGCCCGGCCTATGGACGCCCGGTCCGCAGCGGGATGCATCCGAAGATCGGGGACACGGGCGCCCACAGTCCGTTGGAAATCTCGCGGGCGACCGCTGGCGATCGAGCCGGCGCCGAGGCCGCGAGATTCCCACAGGTCCACAGCGCTTGCATCATGGAGGTGCTCCCACCGAAAACCACGGCATGAGCTGAACCCGAAAGCGTCAACCCGTTCGCAGAATCGGGGCAACCTCACTCACACGACGATGAGCGATAATCGCCTGGTCGGGCCGTCCGGAGCGCGGCTCGCGCCGAACCCCTTTTCGACCCGTCGGTTCGGTCGCCTGACAGGCGCGGATCACCGCCCGCCTTCAGGCTCATTTCTGAATTGGGAAATGACTGCGCGTCGTCCCAGATGATCCGCCGGGGACGGATATGATCCCGGCGAGGCCGGATCGACATGCCGAAAGCGTCCGCCGTCCAGCGGCTGCTGTCGCCCGTGGTGGAGGTCAGACGGGAGGAGGCGGGCTCACTCCTGCTGATGTTCCTCTACTCGTTCCTGGTGATGACCGCCTACAACATCGTCAAGCCGCTCACCCGGGCGCAGTTCATCAGCGCGCTCGGGGCCGACAACCTGCCGTGGGTCCTCCTGGTCTCCGGCGTGCTGGTCGGCGCGGTGATGCAGCTCTACGCGAAGGGCGCGTCCCGCCTGCCGCCGCGGGCGGTGATCGCGGCGACCCACGTCGGGATCGCGGCGCTGCTGGCCGGGTTCTGGGCGGCGTTCCGGGCCGGCGCCCCAGGCGCCTCCGTCCTCTTCTACCTGGTCGGGCAGATCCTCGGTCTGCTCCTGATCAGCCAGTTCTGGGTGCTGGCGAACGACGTCTACGACGCCCGGCAGGCGAAGCGGCTGTTCGGCTTCATCGGCGGCGGCGCGAGCCTCGGGGGGATGACCGCGTCGGCGGTGGTCGTCTTCTCGGTCGACGCGGTCGGGGCCGGCAACCTGCTGCTCGTCAGCAGCGCGCTCCTCGTCGCCTGCGCCGGCGTCGTCACCGCCGTCGTGCGCGGGGCGCGGGGCGCGGCGCTCGCCGGCGTCGCCTCGACCGGGGCGCAGGAGGGGGTCGGCGGTCTCGCGGCGCTGCGGATGCTGCGCGAGTCGCGCCATCTGCAGCTCATCGCCCTGATCATCGGGTTCGCCGCCGTCGGCGCCGGCCTGCTCGACCAGCAGCTCAACATGGCGGTGGAGGAGTCGGCCGGAAGCGGCGGAACCGACCGGATTGCGGCGTTCCTGGGCCAGGTGCAGCTCTACCTGTCGCTCGCCGGACTGGTCATCCAGATCGGGCTGACGAGCCGCATCCACCGTCATCTCGGCATCGGGTTCGCGCTGCTGATCCTGCCGATCGGCCTCGGGTCCACGGGCGGCCTGATCCTGGTCACCGGCGCGCTGTGGGCGGCGGCGACGGGGCGGATCCTCGACTCGTCGCTGCGGTACTCGGTCGACAAGACGACGCGGGAGATCCTGTTCCTGCCGTTGCCGGCCGACCTCAAGCACCAGGCCAAGCCGTTCATCGACGTCACGGTCGACCGGTTCGCGAAGGGGCTCGGCGCGGTGCTGACGCTCGTCCTGATCCAGCCGTGGGGGTTCGGGCTGGCGTGGCGGCAGTTGAGCTGGGTCAGCCTGACGGTGACGGCGCTCTGGGTGGCCGGGGCGGTGCGGGCGCGCCGCCAGTATCTGGCGTCGTTCCGGCGTTCGATCGCCCAGCCGGACGCCGGCGGGCTGTCCGCCCGGACGCGGCTGGAGCCGGAGCGGCTGTCCGGCGTCCATCCGGGCGTCGTCGATCTGTCGATAGTCGAGACGCTCGTCGAGGAGCTCGCCCATCCCGACGCGCGGCGGGTGCTCTACGCCATCGACGTCCTTGAATCGCTCGACAAGCGCAACCTGATCACCCCGCTCCTGCTGCGTCACGAGTCGGCCGCGGTGCGCGCCCGCGCCCTCGGCGCCCTCGGCTCCGCGCGGGCCGATCTGGCGACTCGCTGGGCGCCGGCGGTCGAGCGGCTGATGACCGACCAGGACCCGGAAGTGCGGATGGCGGCGGTCCGGACGCTCGCCGCCGTTCGCCGCGAGGATGCGGCGGCCGCGGCCCGCGGGCTGATCGACGACTCCGACCCGCGCATCGCCGTCACCGCCGCGGTGGCGCTGTCGGCCAGCGCCGGCGCGGACGATCGCGCGCTCGCCGCGCGGACGCTCGCCGCGACGGCGGCCGACCCGCGCGACGCCGCGCGCGCGGTGCGGCGCGACCTGGCCGCGGCGATTCGCCAGACCGGCCACGCGCGGCCCGGCGACGCGCTGATCGACGTACTGATCGACCTGCTGCGCGATCCCGATCCCGCGGTGGCCGACGAGGCGATGCGGACCGTCCGGGCGCTCGCGCCGGACGACGAGCGGATTGCGCCGATCCTGGTCTCGCGGCTCGGCGACCGCCGGGTGAAGGGGGCGGCGCGCGAGACGCTGATCGGATACGGCGAGCCGGCGGTCGGCGTGCTGCGGCGCGCCCTCGACGATCCGGGCGCGGACGTCTGGGTGCGGCGTCACGTGCCGGCGACGCTGGCCCGCATCCCGTGCCAGGCCTCGCTCGACGCCGTCCTGGCGCTGCTCGACGCGGGCGACGGCTTCCTGCGGTTCAAGGCGCTGGCCGCCGCCGAGAAGCTGCGGCGCGATCGCCCGGCGCTCGCGTTCGACGCGGAACGGGTGGAGCGGATCGCGCGCGCGGAGGGGCGGGTCTACTTCGGCCGCTTCGTCCAGCGCCATCAGGTGTTCGGGCGCGCCGGCGCGGCCGGCGGCGCGCTGCTGGCGCAGGCGCTCCGCGAGAAGATGACGCGCGCGGTCGACCGGATCTACCGGCTGCTCGGCCTGATACACGGCTGGCGGGACGTGTCGGCCGCCCGCTGGGCGATAGAGCACGGCGATTCGCGCGCCCGCGCCGGCGCTCTGGAGTACCTCGACAACGTCCTCGCCGGACCGCTGCGCGGCAGGCTGTTGCCGGTCCTCGAGGAATCGCCGACAGACGAGAAGCTGCGCCACGCCCGCGCGGTCCTGCCGGACGTCCCGCGCGACGCCGACGCCGCGCTCGCCGCGCTGATCGGCGACGGCGACCCGATCGTGGCGGCGGCGGCGATCCATTTCGCCGGCGAGCAGGAGATCGCGGGACTCCGCGGCCGCGTGGAGCAGCGGATCGGCGCCGCCGCATCCGGCGGAGCGGATGCGAACGTTGCGGAAGCCGCCGCCTGGACGCTGGCCCGCCTGGTGCCGCCGCCGCGTCCCGCGCCGGACGCGGACGCGCTGCCGACCGCCGCGGTGGTCGACCGGATCCGGACGCTGCCGCTGTTCGCGGCGGTCGCGGCGGACGAGCTGTTCCGCATGGCCCGCGCCGGACGCCGGACGCGGCGCGCAGCGGGCGAGGTCGTGCTGCGTGAGGGGGCGCGCCCCGAGGAGCTCCACCTGCTTCTCGACGGCGAAGTGATCGCATCGCGGGGGGACGCCGAGGAGCGGCGGATCGCGGCGCCGGCGGCGCTCGGCTTTGCGGAAGCGCTCGCCGGCGGCCGGGCGGCGGACACCTGCCGGACGGCCGGCCCGGCGGCGCTGCTCACGTTCAGCGACGCCGTCCTGCGGACGCTGTTGTCCGACAACGTCGAGCTCGTGCAGGGGTTGTTCCGCATGGTGGCCGAGGCGGCGAAGATTCCGGCCGGCGCCGTCCGGAGCACCGCGCCGGACGATCTCGGCGCGTTCGCCGGGACGCTCACCGACGGCCAGAAGGGGATCGTGCTCCGCTGGATCCCGCTGTTCTCCCGGGTCACCGGCGTCGAGATGCTGCACCTGTCCGCCGTCGCGCGGCAGACGGCGGTGGAACCGGACGTCCCGTTCGCCGAGCAGACCGCCCCGGCGGGGATCGCCATCGTCCTCTCGGGCGCGTTCGGGCTGCGGACCGGCGCCGACCCGCCGCGAACGGTCCTCCGGGCCGCGCCGGGAGACGTCATCGGCCAGCGGTCGTTCGCCGGCGTCGACGACGCGGCGGGGTCGGTGCGGCTCTTCGCCACTGCCGCCGCCTCGATCCTCTGGATCGAGCGCGACGATTTCTTCGAGCTGCTGAGCTACCGGCCGCGGCTGCTGCAGCAGATCTTCGCCGCCTGGGAGGAGTCGTCGCCGATCGAACGATACGCCGCCTTCGCGTCCGCCGGGTGCGATTCGCGGGAACCGCCGGGACCATGAAGCTGCGCCCGATCGCCGTTGCGCGCGCCGTTCGCGCGGCGCCGTTCGCGCCGGCCGCCGCAGCCGCCGTCGGCGTCGTCGCGGTCGCCGCAGCCGCCGCGCCGGCCGTCGGCGCCGGGGAAGCCCCGCGTCCCACGGCGCGCGCCGCCGCGGTCGAGCGCGCCGCCGCGGAGCCGGCCGGCGAAGCGCGGCTCCTGTTTGCCGGCGACACCGGAACCGGCGACGACCGCGCCCGGCGGGTGCGCGACGCCATCCGGGAGACGGCGGCGACGGCCGGCGCATCGCACCTGTTCCTGCTGGGCGACAACGTCTACCCCGACGGCGCGGCGCGGCGGATCGCCCCGCGGTTCCTCGACGTCTTCCGCCCCGTGACGGACCTGGGCGTGCGCATCCACGCGGCGCTCGGCAACCATGACGTCGATGGGTGCGAGGCGGCGGCCGGCCGGCCCGTGCCGCGCGGCGCCGCCGCCTACGCGCCGGCGCGGGACTGCTGGGCGGCCGAGCATCTGGCGACGCCGGAGTTCGGCTACGTCGGCGGCGACCGCTATTACGCGGTCCCGGTCCCGGCCGCCGGCGCGCCGCTGGTCGAGGTGTTCGTCCTCGACTCGAACACGCTGGGCGAGGACCAGACCCGGCTGGAAGGCGGCGACGACGCTGCGCAGCTCGCCTGGCTCGACCGCGCGCTGGCGGCGTCCGCCGCGGCCTGGAAGGTGGTCGCCGTGCACCACCCGGTCCACTCGCCGTCCCGCCGGCGGTTCTGGATCTTCGCCCGCCGCGGTCCGGACTCCCGGCTGCGGGTGCAACTGGAGCCGATCTTCGTCCGGCGCGGCGTCGACGTCGTCTTCCAGGGGCACCAGCACCTGTACGCCCGCCTCCGGCCGCAGCAGGGGGTCCGCTACGTCGTGACCGGCGCCGGCAGCCGCCGGCCTGACGCCTTCGACCCCGACAACCGGACCTGGCCGCGCGACGACCGCGGCCGGTTCAACCACTTCGTCTACGTGCGCGCCACGCCGGAGCGTTTCGAGTACTGTGCAATCGACGTCGACCGGACGGTGCGCGATGGCGGCTGGTTCGCACCGGGCGACCCGGCCGACACGGCGTTTCCGGCCGGAACCTGCCCGGCGTCGCAGTAGCGCCGGCTCGCCGCAGGCGACGCCGCTCCACTATATCTCTGCTGGAATAACGAAGTTTTTACAACCTGAAGTTGATATTCATAATTGAAAATGATGTCCATGAACCTTCAGAGAGAATGCATGTTCGGATCCCGGCTCAGGCTTTCCCGGAAGAAGGCAGGGCTGTCGATGCGTGACTTGGCCGGGCGGTTGTCGCCGCCGGTCTCCGTGCAGGCGATCGGCAAGTACGAAACCAGCCGGATGATGCCGAGCGCGGCCGTACTGATCGGCCTCGGCCGGGTGCTCGGCGTCTCGCTCGACTTCCTGACCGCGGCGCAGGTCGAGGCGCTGACCGGCGTCGAGTTCCGCAAGCACTCCGGCGCGTCGGCGAAGGATCGGGCGCGCGCCGAGGCGATCGTCATCGAGCAGCTCGAGGGCTACCTGACGATCGAGGACATCCTGGAGATCGAGCCGCCCGCCGATCCGTTCGACGGTCTGCGGTGCGATTGCGCCGGGAGCTTCGATGAAGTCGAGGAGAAAGCCGGCGCGCTGCGCCAGCATTGGAACTTGGGATTCGATCCGGCGCCGAGCGTGACCGCCCTGCTCGAAGATCGCGGGATCAAGGTGATTCTGGCCGATCTACCGGCGCGCTGCGATGGTCTCGCCTGCGGCGTCGCCCGCGGCGGCGGCCGGCCGGACACCGAGGCCGTCGTCGTCTCGACCCGGACCAACGTCGAGCGTCGCCGGCTCACCCTGGCGCACGAGCTGGCGCACCGGATCGTCCGCGGCGCCTCCGATCCGGCCATCCGGCTCGAAAAGGCGATGCACCGATTCGCGGCGGCGTTTCTTGCGCCCGCGGAGCATCTGCGCGCCGAGGTCGGACCGCGCCGCCAGCGGCTTCCCTACCGGGAGTTGATGCGGCTGAAGAAGTTCTACGGCATGTCGGCGGCGGCCATGCTGATCCGCCTGCGCGACGCCGGCATCCTGCCGGCCGCCGCTGTCGGGTACGCCTTCCGGACCTATGCCCGCTCGTGGCGGGCGCGCGAGCCGGAACCGCTGAGGGACGACGAAGGGCTGGCGACCTTCGAGCGCCCGCAACGGTTCGAGCGCCTGGTCTGGCGCGCGCTGGGAGAGGAACTGATCTCCCCGGTCCGGGCGGCGGAACTGCTGGGGCGCTCGCTGAGCGACGTCGAGCGGGGAATCAGGGGACCGCGTGACCGGTGACGGCCGTCATCGTCAACGACGCCTCGTGCCTGATCGACCTGCACAAGGTCCGGCTCCTGCCATTCATGCTGAAGCTGCCGTATCGGTTCGTCGTTCCGCTGCCGATTCGCTGTTCCGAAGCGTTGGACCTGACCGACCGGGACTGGCGGCGCCTGGACGACCTTGGCCTCGTCACCTTCGATCCGCCGCCGGAACGAATCGCTGACGTCCTGCGCCTCCGGAGGCTCCACCCGAAGCTCTCGGCGAACGACTGTTTCTGCGACACGCGTGCACGGCGTCCTGTGGATCGTGGACGAGCTTCGACGATGCGGCGCGTGCGACGACGCGCGGTTGATCTCGGCGCTCGAACGCTGGCGAGACGACCGGGCGGTGTTTCTGCCCCGTCAGGAAATTGACCGGCGGCTTCGGCAGTGGCGCCGGTGACAGGACCGTCGTCCACCGGATCGTCACGCCGGGCGATACCGCCGCGCCCGGGTCCGGCCCTCGGGCTGCACGAGACCGGCCTGTGCGAGTTCGTTCAGCAGGCTGCGCGTCGCGGCCGGCGACGCGTCGAGGAGGCTGGCGCCCTCCGCCACGGAAATGCTGCCGCGGCGGCGGACTGCATCGAGGAGCAGCCGGCGCCGGCGGCCTTGCGCCGCGATTCCGGCGCCGCCGGCGCGGAGGGTGATTTCCTCGGAGAGCACGTAGCGGGAGCCTCCGCGCCGGCCGACGCGCACAAGGAGTCCCTTCGCCACGGCGCCGGCCAGCAGGGCGCGGGCGTCGGCGTCCGGCAGCATCCGGCGGAGCTCGCGCGGCGTGACGGCGCCGTGGCGCCGCACGGCGACCAGGGTCCGGCGTTCGTCCGCGGTCAGATGGTCCTGCTGGCCGAGCAGCGTCAGCCAGACCTGATCCTCCACGTCGACCAGAAAGCGGTTGCGCAGCGTGACCGTCACGGAGCTGGAGGTCGCCTCGAAGAGCGGCGGCTCCAGGAGGCGCGACTCCATCTCGCGGTACATGCGGTCGACGCCCTCGCCGTACTCTTCGACGAGTCTCATCGTCTTCAGGACCCGCATGATGCGCGGGTTGCGGCTGTAGTGCTCGTCGCGCATGTTGTCGACGGTGATGTGGCCGGGGAGCGGTCCCGGGCTGCGCACCTCGATGCGGTCGTCCCATACGGTGACGTCCACGGTGGCGCCGTCCAGACCGTAGTCCCGATGCGCCAGCGCGTTCACGACCGCTTCCCGCAGGACGGCCTGGGGGTACTCGGGCAGCGTCTCGCGCCGCACGCCGGCGACGGCCTCGAACTGCCGTGTATGACGGCCGATGAAACGCAGGCAGCAGTCGACGGTTTCCACCAGCGGCCCGGAGCATTCCTCGCGTGCGGCGGACGGTCCCGGCCCGGGGCCGACGCCGGAGCGGCGTACGAGCTGCACGGCGGCCCCGCGGATGAAGTCCCGCGGTTCGCGCGCGAACAGGACCGCCGCGGCGCGCAGGACGCTCGGCTCCAGCGGCGGCGGCGCCGCGACGGCCACGCCCAGGTCCGCCAGCGCCCGGACCATCCGGTCCTCTCCGACGGCGGTCCGGCCGTCGGCGGTCAGCACCCGGTTGACGGCGCCGAGATCGAATGCCGAGACCTGGACTGTGACGAGCGGCTGGTCTTCTCCGGCGCGATGTCGCCGCTCGAACACGAAGCGGGCCAGCGCATCGCCGCGCAGCGGTTGCGCGTCGCCGCCCACGCGCCGCAGCAGGCGGCCGTCGGGCGTGGTGACGATCCGCCCGCGCACCGCGGGCACGGCGCAGATCGTCAGCTTCCGTTCGCCGGCGACGACCTCCCGGACCTGAACGTCGACTCCGCACTCGAATGCGATGCGCGTGATCCGGTCCTGGGTGTTCTGTGAGAGCGGGCAGCCGACGACGTTCCGCCTGTCGTCGACCCCGTGGACGATCAACCCGCCGTGGGTCATGGCCATGGCGGCGATGGTGTCGCGAACGTCGTCCGGGACGCCCCGCTTGAAGTCGAGCTGCTCGTGCTCGAGGCGGCCGAACAGGCTCCAGAATGCATCGACGGCGAGCCGCTGCGGGATGGCGCCGAGCCCGGGTACGGAGGCCATGACAGGGAAAGATTATCAAATCTTTCCTAAAAATCGGATCCATGGCGGCTTTTTCATAAAAGATTGTCGAATCTTCAACCGCCGCGGACCGTCGTCTGGCGGCTTGTCGTGGATCGGAAAGGCCGGCAAGCGCGTCGGGCCGGGGCGCTCGGCTGAGCGACGTCGAACGGGGGAATCAGGGGACCGCGTGACTGGTGACGACCATTATCGTCAACGACGCCTCGTGCCTGGTCGACCTGTAAAGGTCCAACTCCTGCCGGTCATTCTGAGGCTGCCGCGGGAAAGCCCACGCGCGGACGGCGCCCTCACTCCAGCAAGCGCAGCATCGCAAGCACGCCACCGAGGATCGCGAGCGTCTGCGCGAGCATCGCGCCGGCGAAGCGCCACGTCAGGCGCGCCTCGAGGCCGGCAAGCTCGGCGTGCAACGCCTCCGGTGTCACGTAAGCACCGTGCTCGGCGGCCTCCCGAACGGCGTCCGTGATCGCGTCGGCCTGCGCGGTGGAAAGACCGGCGCCGTTCAGCCTGCGGGCGATGGCATGCGTGTCAATCACCAGCCACATGCTACCACGGGCGCAGGAACCGTACGGCCGGCCTGTGCGATTCGTCCACGGGCGCCGATCCGTCAGCCGCGGACCCGTCCTCCCGCGGCGGAGAACTTCCTCACAAATCCCGTCTCAACAGCCGTTCCCCGGCGGCGCCTCCGAGGGTCGCCACCAGCCACGGCTCCGTCCGCAGCTCGCCCGGCGGACTCGTGGTGGTGGTGGTGACGTACTGAAACGACGGTCGCGCCGCCATGTCCTCCAGAGCGCGGACGAAATGGAACACTCCGGGCGCGCGCCAGATCGCGAGGCGCCGGATCCACAGCCGCGGTTCGGAGTGGCCGGCTTCGGACCGGATCTCCGGGGCGTCAGGTAGGTGTCGTGACCGCCGTCGTCGTCGGTGGATTCGGTGACGGCAAGAACCGTTGACGATGCGGAAACATCACCGCAGCAGTTTCCATGCCTCTGGTCCGGCATCGTTCTTGCTCGAGTCATTTGCGAGGAGGGTGGTCGAGACCGGCGGCGCCGGGTGATTTTGCAAAACGGGCCGGCCCGACCTAAGATGCCGATATGGACTGGGCGATGATGGGTGGGTTCGTCGCGCTGGCGGCGTTGATGGCCGGATTGCTCCGGGACTTCAAGCGCGACACCCGCAGGCAATTCGACGATTCCCGCGCGGAGTTCCGGGAAGCGCACGCGCAGACGAACAGACGGGTCGACGACTTGCGAACGGAGTTCCGGGAAGCGCACGCGCAGACGAACAGACGGGTCGACGACTTGCGAACGGAGTTCCGGGAAGCGCACGCGCAGACGAACAGGCGGATCGACGACTTGCGAACGGAGTTCCGGGCAGGGCACGCGAAGACGAACAAGCGGATCGACGACCTGCGCGCAGAGTTCCGGGAAGGGCACGCGCAGACGAACAGGCGGATCGACGACTTGCGCGCAACCGTGGTTGCCATCATCCCGCGCGCGGCGGCCGAGCCGGTCGCCGCCCCGCCGGTCCGTGGAGACAGATCCCGCGAAGCGACGGCTGCGGCAGGCGATCCTCAGCAGCCCGTGGTGGAACCCCCCGCGGCGCCGAGAGCGGCGAGGCGCCCGCCTGACAAGGCGTGAGGAGGGCGCATCAGCGTTGACCGTGCGTCGGGTCGCCGCCGGACGCCCGGGCCGGCACGGCGTTTCCGGCCGGAACCTGCCCGGCGTTGCAGCGGCGCCGGTTCAGCGGCGTGGGCGGCTTCGGCTTCGGTCCGTTCCGGTCATTCGGCGCCGGCGAGGTCTCCGGACGCCGCTTCTTCCTCGATTTCCGGCGGAAGCTGGTCGATGTGCGGCTGGAACACACGTTTCAGTGCGGCCGAAGCCTGGTTGAGCTCTCGCATCCTGTCGGCCGATACGGTTTCATCCTCGTAGCCGGCGTCGACCGTGCATCGGATCACCCAGCGGCCCGCCGGCTCGCCTTCATACCATTCGAGCGTTCCCGGCAAGCCGGCGGTCTTGAAAGCGGCGTCCATCTCGGCCCGCCTTCCCTCCAGCTCCTTGATCGCCCCCTGCCACTTGCCCACCGTGTTGGTGAGGACGACCCGCGACTGCCGGCGGTTGACTGCGACGCGGTAGACCAGCCCGGCGCCTCTCGCGCGGACGTGGAGCATGCCGCCGATGCTCGGCGCAAGATCCCTGAACGGCGAGTCGATTTTCTCGTCCCGCGCCTGTTCGAACAACGCGGACATGAAGCCGCGCCTCTTGACGTGCGTCGGCGTGAGTTCCGGCGGATCGGGCGCCTCGACATCCGGTGGCTGGACGACGACGGTGAACAGGGGCGCGGCGGGGGAGTCGCCGATTGGCATGGTTCTCCTAACTAACTAACGGCCGCCGGACGCGTCGGGCAGCGCGAACACCCAGATCACCCCGCTCCCCTGCGGCAGCGTGACGCCGGTCAGCCGCGCGTAGGAGGTCGTCTGGCCGATCCGGCCGCCGGCGCCGACCGCCAGGTACTGGCGCCCGCCGACCTCGAACGTGACCGGCGCGCCCGACACGTCGCCGTTCAGCCGCGTTTCCCACAGCAGGTCGCCGGTCTCGGCGTCGAGCGCGAAGAAACGGCGGTCCGCCGCGCCGCCGAACACGAGGCCGCCGCCCGTCGCCAGCGCCGCCGCGGTCATCGCCGCCCCGCCGGGCGGGCGGTGCGTCCAGGCCCGCCGGCCCGTCACCGGATCGAACGCGACGAACTCGCCGACGTGGTCGTAGCCCGGGACCCGCTTGACGCGCGCGGCGATTCCGCCGTACCGCCGGCCCGGCCTGTACTCTTCCGACACGAACGTGACGTCCATGCAGCTATTGTTGACGCCGAGGTAGTAGAGACCGGTGGCGGGGCTGTAGCTCGGCGAGTTCAGGTTCCGCGTCCCGTGGTAGTGCGGACAGACCTCGAAGACGCGGCCGGAGTCGACGTCGTCCGTCGTCGGAATCAGCTCGGGGTTGAAGATCGGGCTCCCGCCGTCGGTCCACCCGGTGACGAGGTTGTCGTAGCCGGTCCGGAACGCGTGGAGGAACCGGCCGGTGGTCCGATCGAGCACGACGCCCCACCCGATCTTGCTGGTATGGACGAGCGCCTTGCGCTCGACGCCGCCGATCACCAGGTCGACCAGCATCCCTTCGTAGGCCGAATCGAGGTCCCAGTTGTCGGCCGGCACCACCTGGAAATGCCACTGCATCTCGCCGGTGTCGACGTCCAGGGCCAGCATGGAGTTGGTGTAGAGCGCGTCGCCCGGCCCGCGCAGGGTGGAGGCCCAGGGCGTCGGCTGGCCGGCGCCGACGAAGATCCAGCCCAGTTCCGGGTCGTAGCTGATCGTGTTCCAGGTCAGCCCGCCGAGCGGCTCGATCTCGTGCTCCGTCCAGGTCTCGTACCCCGGCTCGCCCGGCGCCGGCGTCGTGTAAGTGATCCAGAGCCGCTCGCCGGTCTCGGCGTCGTGCGCGACGACCGCGCCGCGGGCGCTCCGGTCGCCCCCGGCGAACCCCAGCACCGCCTTGCCGTCGGCGATCAGCGGGGGGTGGGCGTGTCCCAGCCCGGTCGTGTAGTCGCCGGTGCTCACCTCCCAGCGCTGCTCGCCCGTCCGCGCGTCCAGGGCGACCAGCGCGGCGTCGGCCGTCCCCCAGTAGATCGTGTCGCCGTGGATCGACACGCCCCGATGCCGGTTGAACGCCTGCGACTTCTCGACGTCGTCGGGATAGCTCCGCGCGTGGACCCAGGCGACCTCGCCGGCCGCGACGTCGAAGGCGGTCACCCGGCCGCTCCCTTCGGCGACGTACATCAAGCCGTTGGCGACGATCGGCGTCGGAACCCAGCGGCTGCCGTCGCGCATCGACCAGGCCCAGACCAGACGCAGGCCGCCGACGTTCGTCCGGTCGATCCGGTCGAGCGGACTGAACCCCGCCGCGTCGTAGGTGCGGCGATAGTGCATCCAGTCGCCGTTCTCCGGACGGAGCAGCCGGTCGCCGGTGACCGGCGTCCAGTCGGAGTCCGCCGGTTGCTGTCCGAACGCCGCGCCGGCCCGGATCGCCAGCAACCCGGCTATCCCGGCCGCAATCGCCACCCGCCGCCCGCGCGTCCGCATCGGCTGCACCCTCTCCCGCTCCTGCGCCGCGGCGTCAGACCGAGGCGGCCGGCTCCACCCGGACCGTTATCACGTCGGTGTCGTGGTACTGCTGGTGGCGCACGGACGAGGCGTAATGCCGGAGCAGCCGGAGCGACGCCTCCTCCTCCACGCCGGTCGCGCCGGCCCGGCTGCCGAGCATCGCCATCCGATCCTCCAGGTTCTCCTCGCCGGGCGACGCGATGAACTCCAGGTCGGCCGCCGCGCCGTCGGCGCGGGCGATCAGCAGCAGGCGCCGACCCTGGGCCGCGGGCCGCCGCTCGCCCCGTTCGAGCAGCGTCAGCAGCGTCTCCTCGCCGACCGCGCGCAGCCGTTCCGCCATCTCGCCGCTCCAGCCGCGCCGGGCGGCGAGATCGGTCAGGAACGTCCTGATCTTCGGGTGGGCGTCGGCGTCCAGCACGGTCCGCAGGCGCCGGCGCCGCGGGCCGGTCAGCTCCAGGAAGAGCGTCAGCAGGATCGCCGTGAAGCCGCCGACGGTCATGCCGTTCTGGAGCAGCCCGCCCCAGAAGTCGCTGTAGTAGTCGGCGAAGAGGCTCCGGCTCTGAAATCCCGAGCCGACCCAGAAGGCGACCCCCGCGACGAGGCTCTTGCGGTAGTCGATCCCCCCCTGCACGACGATCTTCATGCCGAGGGCGAACAGGATCGCCATCGTCGCCAGCGCGCTCGCCCCCATCACCGGGGCCGGGATCGCCAGGATCGCCGCCATGAACTTCGGCAGGAACGCCAGCGAAACGAAGATGACGCCGATCCCGACGCCGACCGACCGGGCGGCGACCCCGGTGATTTCGGCGACCGCGATGCTCGACGAGTACGTCGTGTTCGGCATCGTGCCGGCGAGGCCGGAGAGCAGGTTGCCCACGCCGTCGGCGGTGACCGCCCCCTGCACCGCGCGGAAGTCGACCGCGCGCGGCGTCCGCCACGACGCCCGCTGGATGGCGACGCCGTCGCCGACCGTCTCGACCGCGCCGATGATCGTCACCAGGACGAAGGCGGGCAGCAGGGCCCAGAAGGCGGGGCCGAACGAGAGGTCGAGTCCGGGCCACGCCACGCCCGGCCAGCCGACCCAGGACGCCTCGGCGACCGTCCGCGCGTCGTAGAGGCCGAACGCCGCGCTGCAGGCGCAGCCGGCGGCGATGCCGATCGCCGGCCCCCACAGGCGCCAGACGCCGCCGGCCCGGAGCACGACCGCGGCGGTGACGCCCAGCGTCGCCACGGCCGAGACCGGCGCCGCCGCCGCCGAGGCCGTCTCGGGCACGGCCCGCAGCAGGTCGAAGATGATCGGCATCAGCGTCACCGAGATCAGCATGATCACCGTGCCGGTGACGGTCGGCGTGAAGATGCGCCGCAACAGCGACAGCTTCGCCGCCAGAGCGAACTGCACCAGCGACGAGACGACGATCAGCGTGGCGAACAGTCCCGGTCCGCCCTGCTCGATCGCCGTTACGCCGACGGCGACGAAGGTGGCGGAGCTGCCCATCATCAGGATGTAGCCGGCGCCGAGGCGGCCCAGGCGGACCGCCTGCATCAGCGTCGTCATCCCGCTCACCAGGAGCACCGCGAACGCCGCCCACGACGTGTAGGCTTCGCTCCCGCCCGCCGCCCGGATCATGATGGCCGGGGTGAACACGATCGGCGCGACGGTCATCGCGGCGTACTGCCACGCGAGTCCGACGGTGACCGCGGCGGGAGGCCGTTCGTTCGGTTCGTAGCGGACGCTGCGAGCGGGAGCCGCCGGCGTGGACGCCATGGCTGTCAAGGGTATCGTGCGCCGAGCCGGGTTCGACCGTCAAGGCCGGCGCAGCGCCGCGCGCGGGCGGTCATGGCCGCCCCTCGACGATCTCCACGGTCCGCAGCGCCGGCAGGTCGGCCGGCAGCGGCGCCGCGCCGGCCGGATAGCCGTTGACCTGAAGCAGGTAGGCGACGATCGCCGCGTACTCGGCGGGACGCAGGCTTCCCGGATCGCCTTCCGGCATCAGCGTCGCGATCGCGTCGAACAGGTCGCCGGCGGTCCGCCCGACCCAGGCGAGCCGGAACCGCGCCGCCGCGAACTCGTCCGCCTCGTGGCAGGCGGCGCACGCCTCGCCGAAGACCCGTTCGCCGCGGGCCGCCTGCTCCGGCGTGTACACGCCGTCCAGCACCGTGCCGCCCGCCGCGGCCTGCCGCGGGGCGAGAGCCTCGGCGGCGCGCGGCGGCGCCCCGAACCCGGCGCAGACCGCGGCGGCGGCCAGCACGCCGTGCGCGAACGTGCGCGGCCGGCCTCGATCGTTACGTCCCATGACCCATTGCACCCCGCGGGCCGGTCAGCCGCGCCGGCCGGTAATCGGGTTGTACCACCGAACCTGCGGGAAGCGGGCGAAGTCGGTGTCGGCGGTGTGGACGACTGCGCGATGTCGAACTCCGATCGACGCAATCAGCGCATCCGTGGCCAATCTTCCGGCCGCGCCGGCCGCCTCGACGAGCGCAAGCGCCTGATCCAGATCGGCGGCGTCCGCGTCGACCACGGTCACCACCGACCGATCCAGCCACCGGCGCACTTCCGCCGCCGCTTCGGCCAGCGTGAACGGATCGGCGAAAGCCGCCCGGTTCGTGCTCACGCGGACGAACGCGAGCACGACCGCGGGAGCCATCCCGATCGTCTCGTCGCCGCTGAGGCGGTCCGCCCACCATTCGGCGGCCGCGGCGTGGAAGGGACTCGACGAGTCCACGGCGTACAGCAGGAGGTTCGCATCCGGAACGATCACCGCGCCTCCCGCCGCCGATCGAGACGCGCCGTCAGCGCCTTGAACGCCTCGATCTCCAGCCCGGCGTCGAGATCGTGCATGCGGGACGGATCGAGCCCCGTCCGCAGATGCATCGGCCTGGCCGTCACGGTGAACCGGGGCTCGGTTCCGGACGATGCGCGTTTTCCAAGTCCGCGGCGAACCGCATCGTTGAGCGCCGCCTTGAAGGTGACGTTCCGCTCGCGCATCGCCTTGCGCAGCAGACGCTCCGTGTCGGCGTCGAGCGTAACGGTGGTTCGCACGGATGCTGACAGCATGATGCATCATGGATCTGCTGTCAAGACAGCTTGACGGGGTGCGTGGTAGGATCCGCTGTTCCATGCTCATCCATCGGCTTCGGCGCCCGGCGGCCTGGATGCTCGCCGGGACGCTGACGTCCTGGCTGTCGCCGGCCGCGGCGGCGCAGGAGCAACAGAAACCCCCGGACGATGCGTCCCGGCGCGCCGGGACGAAGGACGACGGCCGGCCGGCGCAGCCGGGCGAGCAGCCGCCGGCGTTCGCCGAGCAGGTCGTGGTGGTCGGCAGCCGCGCCCGGCCGCGTTCCGTCACCGAGTCGACGGCGCCGGTCGACGCCATCCCGGCCGCCGACGTCGCGCGCCGGGGGGCCGCCGACCTCGCCGACCGGCTGCGGGCGATCCTGCCCTCGTTCAACGTCAATCCGCAGGAGGACGGCGACACCGCCGCCGTGGTGCGGCCGGCGCACCTCCGCGCGCTCGCGCCCCACCACACGCTGGTGCTGGTGAACGGCAAGCGCCGCCACCGGGGCGCGGTCATCGCCTGGAACGACGCCTACGGCATGTCGGAGGGCGCGCAGGGGCCGGACGTCTCGGCCATCCCGGCGATCGCGTTGCGGCGGGTCGAGGTGCTGCGCGACGGGGCGGCGGCCCAGTACGGCTCGGACGCCATCGCCGGCGTGCTGAACTTCCTGCTCAAGGACGATCGGTCCGGCGGCGCCTTCGAGCTGCGCACCGGAGTCCGCGGCGCGGGCGACGGCCGCGGCTACTCGGTCGCCGGCAACGCCGGCCTGCCGCTCGGCCGGACCGGCTTCGCCAACCTCAGCCTGGAGTACGGCAACGCCAACTCGACCAGCCGCAGCGGCCAGCGGCGCGACGCGGCGGCGCTCGTCGCCGCCGGCAACACCCACGTCGACGACCCGGCCCAGATCTGGGGCGCGCCGGAGGTGAACGACGACCTCAAGCTGTTCGGCAACTTCGGACGCCTGTTCGGCAACGGCGTGCAGCTATACGGCCACACGAACTACGCGCGCCGCGAGGTCGTCAGCTTCTTCTACTTCCGCAACCCCAACACCCGCAGCGGCGTGTTCAGCAACGACGGCGGCCGGACCCTCCTCGTCGGCGACGTCCTGGCCGCGCGCGGCGAACGGTCCGCAGGCTGCCCCACGGTCGCCATCACCGGCGACGCGCCGGACCCGGCCGCGTACCAACGGATCGCCGACGATCCGAACTGCTTCTCGTTCCGGGAGCGGTTCCCGGGCGGCTTCACGCCGCGGTTCGGCGGGACCGCGCGCGATGCGTCGGCCGTCGCCGGCCTGCGCGGTCAGTTCGCCGGGGGGGCGCGCTGGGACGCGAGCTTCACCGCCGGGTCGAACGCCGCGGACTTCTTCTTCCTCAACACCGTCAACGCTTCGCTCGGTCCTGAATCGCCGACCCGGCACCGTCCCGGGAGCTACGGGCAGCGGGAGATCGGCGTCCACTTCGACGTCGCCCACGAGCTCACCCCCCGGGCGCACGCCGCCGCCGGCGTCGAGTGGCGTCACGAGCGGTTCGAGATCGGCCTCGGCGACCCCGCGTCCTGGCGGGCCGGCCCTTACGCGGCCCAGGGGTTCAGCGTCGGGTCGAACGGGCTCAACGGGTTCGGCCCGGTCGCCGCCGGCGCCTGGGGCCGCGGCAACTACGCCGCCTACGGCGACGTCGAGTGGCGGGGCGCGCAGCGGGGCTGGACCCTCGGCGGCGCCGCCCGGTTCGAGCATTTCGACGACTTCGGCGCCACGGTGAACGGCAAGCTGTCCGGACGCTACCCGCTTTCGGACGCCGTGGCGCTGCGGGGCGGCGTGAGCACCGGGTTCCGCGCGCCGACGCCCGGCCAGCAGAACGCCTTCAACGTCTCCACCGTCTTCGACTTCGACCGCCGCGACCTGTTCAACGTCGGCACGATCCCGTCGACCTCCGGCGCCGCCGGGCTGCGCGGCGGCCGGCCGCTCACCCCGGAGCGGTCGGTCCACTACGCCGCCGGCGTCGTCGTCGAGACCGGACCGTTCACCCTGACGGCCGACTACTTCCGCATCGACCTGTCCGACCGCCTGATCCTGACGCGGAACTTCGCGCTCGACCGGGACGAAGCGGCCCGTCTGACGGCGGACGACGCGCGGATCGCCCGCGGCCTGTCGGACTTCCGGTTCTTCACCAACGACCTCGAGACCCGGACGCAGGGAGTCGACCTGATCGCCGTCTGGACGCCGCCGGCGCTCGACGGCGGCGCCTCGGTCAGCCTCGTCCTCAACTACACCGACACCGCCGTGACCGGCGTCAACCGCGCCCTGCTGAGCGCCGACTGGGTGACCGACCGGGTCCGCAACCTGGAGGAGGCGCATCCGAAGAGCCGCTGGAGCCTCACCGTCGATCAGGCGGCCGGCCCGGTGAGCCTGCGCGGCCGGCTGAGCTGGTACGGCGCCTGGTTCGACTACCGGGACGGCTTCGTGTACGGCGGCAAGCCGATCGTCGACGTCGAGGCCGCCTGGCCGCTGACGGACGCCGTCACGTTCACCCTCGGCGGCGAGAACGCGCTGAACACCTACCCGGACGAGAACCCGAAGGCCGCGGACCCGTCGCTGGGGTTCTGGGGCGGGAACCTCTATCCGCCGACCGCGCCGTTCGGCTTCAGCGGCGGGTACTACTACGCGCGGATCGGCTACGCCTGGGACGGCGGCTGACCATGGCGTCCCGACAGGAGGTCGCCGCCATCTGGGGGCGCGCCCGGACGCGCCGTCCGCCCCGGCCGCCGCGCGTACGCGCCGCCGTCGCCGCCGACTTCCCGGGCGCCGCCTGCCCCGTCGGCAGCCGGGTGCGCTTCACGCACGGAGGCCGTGCGATCACCGGCGTCGTCGCCGAGCTGCAGCTTCGGCGGGCGGTCGTGCTGGCCGGCGACGCCAGATGGCAGGTCCCGTACGCCGTCCTCCAGGTGCTGGTGCGCGTCCCGGAGCGGGAGTGCACGCTGGCCGAAGTCGAGACGCTGGCCCGCGGCCTGCTGGCGCGCCACTTGGCCGGCGGCGGCTCCGGCGAAGCGTGGACGTTCGGATTCGACCTCTCCACGACGCGCGCCGGCGTCTGCCGATATGCGGACAGGCGGATCGACCTGTCGGTCAGCTTCTGCCAGCGGGCGACGCGGGCCGAGATCGAGAACACGCTGCTGCACGAAATCGCCCACGCCATCGTGGGCCGCAAGCGCCATCACGACGACGTCTGGAAAGCCAAGGCGCGGGAGATCGGCTGCACCGCCGAGCGCTGTCACGACGTGACCCACACGCTGGCCCGGTGGATCGGTGAATGCGGATGCGGACAACGCTGGTTCCGGCAACGCCTGAACCGCGGGCTGCGGCGCGGCGCGACCTGCCGGCGTTGCGGCCGCGCCATCGCGTGGCGCTGGAACACCGACGGCGGCGCGACCGGGCCGCCTCCGCCGTAGCCGGAGCGCGCGCGGTTCGTGGTCACGTCTTCCGCGCGCCGCGGCGCGTTCGCGCGGACCGCCGGAACGCGGTCACGTTTCCAAACCCTCGCGGGTTTCGGCGATCGCCAGATCGACGACGGCGCGCAGCGCCGCCTCCACGTCGTCGCCCTCCAGGCGGCGGAGGCGGAAATGGTCGATCTGCCGGTCGGCGCCGCTGCCGTCGCGGATGATCTCCAGCACGCGGCGCACCTCCGCCTCGCAGCCGAGGTCGCGGGCGTCGGCGGCCACGTCCTCGACGAGGGCGGCGGCGGAGTCGGCGACGTCGACCCGCCCGCCCCCGATCGTGTCGCCGAGGAACGCGAGCACGCCGTAGCGCTGCGCGAGCCACCGGTTCTCGGCGATGATCTCGGTCGGCGGCTCGGGCGGCAGCGTGCGCTCCCGCGCCTGGCGCAGCAGCCACCGGGCCAGGCAGGCGTAGAGCGCGGCGATGCTCACCGCGTCTTCGAGGCGCGGACAGACGTCGCAGATCCGCAGCTCCACCGTCGGGTAGCTCCCCGACGGGCGGACGTCCCACCAGAGCTCCGTGCCGTCCTTGATGAAGTTCATCCGCCGGTAGCTCGCCACGACCCGCTCGTAGTCGGCCAGGGAGACCAGCGGGCCGGGCAGGCTGGTGCGCGGCAGCGCCCCCATGATGCTGAGCCGGTACGACTTGAATCCGGTCTCGCGGCCGCCGTTGAACGGCGACGACCCCGACAGCGCGTGGAGCAGCGGCAGGTGGCGCCGCAGGGCGGTCATGACCCGGATCCGCTCGTCCGGATCGCCGAAGCCGACATGGACGTGCATGCCGCCGACGATCAGCCGGCGCACGCTTTCCTGGAAGGTGAGCGCGAACCGCTGGTAACGCTCTTTCGGGGTGGGCATCTGCGCCTCCCACGCCGCGAACGGGTGGATCGACGCCGCCATCACCGCCGCCCCGTGCGCCTCCGCCGCCTCGATCACCAGCCGGCGGGTCTGCTGAAGCGCGGTGCGCGCCTCGGCCACCGACCCGCAGACCCGGGTGTTCGTCTCGATCTGCGAGCGGAGGAACTCCGCCACCACCCGGTGCGGCCCGCGGCTGCGTTCGCACGCCTCCAGAATCCCCGGATCGGGGTCCGCGAGCAGATCGCGCGTCTCCGGGTCGACGAGAAAGAACTCCTCCTCGACGCCGAGCGTGAACCCGGCGTCGCCCCCGGCGCCCGTTCCGGCCCCGCCGCCGCCGCTGTCCGCCGTCGTCCCCATCCTCACCTCCCGCTCCTGCGACAACCCGGCGCCGCCGGCCCGCCGAAGCGTTCACCACGGGCTGTCAGGCAGATACTATAGAAACATTCGTCCCGAGAGGCCGGCGCCGCACCCGATGACGCTTGACGCTCTCCTCTCGCGCAGGTACCGTTGGCGAATCTGGCGCATGCGCTTCATCGGCCGGGACCATCCGCATCGAGCCGCGGGCTGACATGCGGATCCTGTTCCTGTCCCACTATTTTCCGCCGGAAGGCAACGCCCCGGCGCTGCGCACCTTCGACCACTGCACGCGCTGGGCCGCGGCCGGCCACGACGTGACGGTCGTCACGTGCGCCCCCAGCCATCCGGGGGGGAAGCTGTATCCCGGCTACCGGAATCGGCTGCGGCAAGTCGAATTCGTCGAGGGGATCCGCGTGGTGCGGGTCGTCACGTTCCTGGCCGCCAACAGAGGCAGATGGCGCCGCATCGCCAACTACCTCTCTTACCTGGCCGCGGCCGTGCCGGCCGGTCTCTTCGAGCGCCGGCCGGACGTCGTCGTCGCCACGTCGCCCCAGTTCTTCTGCGGCTGGGCCGGCGTACTGGTCAGCCGGCTTCGGCGCCGTCCCTTGCTGCTCGAGATTCGCGACCTGTGGCCGGAGTCGATCCTGGCGGTGGACGCGATGAGGCTCCGGATCGGGCTGCGCCTGCTCGAGACGCTGGAGCGCTGGATGTACGGGGCGGCCCGGCGCGTCGTCACGGTGGGAGACGGCTACCGGACGCGCCTGATCGAGCGCGGCGTCGACCCGAGCCGCGTTTCGGTCGTCATGAACGGCGTCGACTCCAGGCGCTTCTTCGCGCGGGAGCCGGACCGATCGCTTGCCGGGCGGCTCGGCGTGGCCGGCCGTTTCGTCGTGACCTACTGCGGCACGATCGGGATGGCCCATGGCCTGGAGGTGGTCCTGCGGGCGGGCGCATTGCTGATCGAGCGCGGCCGGCGGGACGTCGTGTTCCTGCTGGTCGGCGACGGCGCGCGGCTCGACGCGTTGCGCGGCGCGGCGGCGCGCGCCGGACTCGACAACGTGATCTTTGCGGGGCGTCTCGCCATCGACGCCATCCCGGGGGTGCTTTCCCTCACGGACGCCTGCCTGGTGCATCTGCGCCCGGCGCCGACCTTCACGACGGTCATGCCGTCGAAAATCTTCGAAGCGGCGGCGATGGCCCGGCCGATCATCCTGGGAGTCGAGGGATTTGCCCGAGGGTTCGTGGAGAAGGCCGGATGCGGCGTATGCATCGAACCGGAGAACGAGCACGATCTGGTCGATGCAATTCTGCGATTGTCCGCCGACGCGGCGTTCCGGGATCGGCTGGGACGCGCCGGACGCCGCGCCGCCGCCGCCTACGATCGCGATCGGCTGGCCGCGCGGTATCTGGCGATCCTTGCGCAGACCACCGACCCGAAGAGGGAGACTCCCGCGGCATGAGCAGGAACCGGATCCGGATCCTGAACGCAGTCGGAGCGCGCCCCAACTTCGTGAAGATCGCCCCTCTGATGGCCGCGTACCGCCGCAGCGGAGCGCTGGAGCCGCTGTTGATCCACACCAGCCAGCACCGCGGCGACGCGATGAGCGATTCCTTCTTCCGCGACCTCGGGATCCCCGAACCGGACGTCAGATTGCCTGTAGTGGAGACGGCGCCGCGCAGCCGCTCCTTGCAGACGGCGAACGTCATGGCGGCGTTCGAGCGGGTCGTGCTGGAGCATCGTCCCGACGCCGTGCTGGTGGTGGGCGACGTCGACAGCACCCTCGCCTGCGCCCTGGTCGCGGCGAAGCTCTGCATCCCGCTGGCGCACGTCGAGGCGGGGTTGCGCAGCGGCGACCGCGCGATGCCGGAGGAGATCAACCGCATAGTGACCGACGCAGTGAGCGATCTGCTCTTCTGCACCGAGCAGGCGGCGGTCGACAACCTCGCCCGCGAGGGGATCGACGCCGGCCGGGTCTTTCTGGTCGGCAACGTGATGGTCGACACGCTGCTTGACCGCCATGAGCGGGCCGGGGCGTCCCGGATACTGGAAACCCTGGGGCTGACGCAGCGCGGGTACGCCGTACTGACCCTGCATCGGCCGTCGAACGTCGATGATCGGACGGTCCTGGCCGGCATTCTCGACGCGATCGAGGAGATCCAGGCGGAGTTGCCGGTGGTGGCGCCGCTGCACCCCCGGCTTCGAACGGCCCTGACCCGTTCGGGGCTGGATCGGCGGCTTGCGTCGATGGATCGTTTCATGCCGATCGACCCGCTTGGGTACCTCGACTTCCTGAAGCTGACGAGTGGCGCGCAGGCCGTGCTGACCGATTCCGGCGGGCTCCAGGAGGAAACGACCATACTCCGGATACCCTGTCTGACGTTGCGGGAGAACACCGAGCGGCCCGTCACGATCACCGTCGGGACCAATCGTCTGGTCGGGATGGACCCCGCGCGCATCGTGGCCGCTTTCCGCGACGTGGCGTCGGCCCCCCGGCCGGGTCAGGCGCCGCCGCTCTGGGACGGCCGGAGCGCCGACCGGATCGTCGCGATCCTGGCCGGGAAGCTGCGGCGGCCGAGCGCCGCCTGATGCAAGACCCCGTCGTCATGCTTGACGGATCCGATCCGCGTCCGTCATCCCCCTGCTACCGCGTGCAGGAAGAAGTTTCCTTGCGCGGCTCTGCGATCGAATGGCTGGCTCCCGGGCAAGTGCTGGTGTCGAAGCGAAACGTCCTGCGCCAGTCCGAGGCGATAGGCGGCGACTTCAGGCGCATCGGGGCGGTCCCTCTGTCCGTGTGGCGCCGCCTGGGAAACCGCGTGCGGCTGGCGCAACGAGCGCTTCGGTTGATGTTCTACAACGCCCTGCCCCTGGACGACGGCTCGGTGTTCGTCACCTACGCCAGGGAGGTCGGGATCGTTCGGAACGGAATCTATCGCCGGCTGAAGGGGCTCGTTCGCCCCTGCCGGGTCTTGCGCGGCGCTTCTGCGCTCGACAGGAACGGGCGCGTCTTCTTCGGCGAGTATCTTGCCAACGTCGAACGTGGACCGGTGCGAGTCTATCGATACGCGCCGGGCGGCGACGGCGTCAGCGTGGCGTACACCTTCCCGCCGGCCTCCATCCGCCACGTGCACGGCGTCTATCACGATCCGTTCGATCACAGCCTCTGGTGCCTGACCGGCGACACGGCTCAGGAGGCGCGCGTGCTGCGTACGGACGATGGATTCAAGACGCTGTCGACGATCGGCCGTGGAGATGAAAGCTGGAGAGCGGTAAGCGTCCTGTTCACCAGAGACGGGGTCTGGTATGCGACTGATGCGGAATTCGAGGCTAACAGGGTGTTCCGCATCGATCGAGCGACCGGGCGGCGTTTCGAATTGGGCGTGGTGGATGGCCCCGTTTACTATTCGACCGTATGGCGGCGCGGCTTGTTCTTCGCCGTGACGGCGGAGCTTTGTCCGAGTCAGACAGGGAGATCGGCTACGCTCTGGACGATCCGGGATGGTGAATTGTCACGGGTGGTGAGCATCGACAAGGATCGATGGCCGGTGAAGCTGCTGCCGGGGACGCTGCATTTCCCCGGCGGACCGGGCGTGGAGCAGGGACTCTACTTCCAGGCGGTGGCCCTCAAGGGCGTCGACGCTCGATGTTTTCGCGTGGAAGCCTGACAGCCTGCCTTCGCCGCGACGCTGGCCGGACGAGGCGTTTCATGATAGCGTGCGGGCGCGGCGCGTCGGGGCGCCGCGCCCGCAACACGGGAGATTCTTCATGACGATCAGACCCCTGGCCGCTTCCGCCGGCCTCGCCCTGTTCGGCCTCGCCGGCTTCGGCTGCACGGCGTACGGCCAGCCCGACCGCTCGGCGAACGCGCCCGGCGCGACGCAGCAGCAGTTCGAGCGGTGGATGACGGAGCACTCGAACTGGGGCCGCTGGGGCGACGACGACCAGCTCGGCGCCGCCAACCTGATCACGCCGGCCAAGCGGAAGCAGGCCGCCGCGCTGGTCGAGACCGGCGAGGCGGTCTCGCTCGGCCACGACGTGGCCGACGATCTGGGCAGCGACCCGAACCGCCCGTTCGGGCTGAACATGATCATCTCGTTCGACCCGGACCGGATCCGGGACCGGCTCGACATCGACTACCACGGCGGGTTCTTCACGCACCTGGACGCGATCTGCCACGTCGTCTACGACGGCAGGATCTACAACGGCCACGCCATGCGGGAGGCGGTGACCGACGACGGCTGCGAGCACCTGGGGATTACCGGCCTGAAGGACGGCGTGGTGACGAAGGCGGTGCTCGTCGACGTCCCGCGCCTGCGGGGCGTGCCCCATCTGGCGCCCGGGACCCGCGTCTACCGCGAGGACATCGAGGAGTGGGAGGAGCGGACGGGCGCCGCCGTCGAGCCGGGCGACGTTCTTCTGATCCGGACCGGCCGCTGGGCGCGCCGGCGCGCCGAAGGAGGCGGGAACGCCGGGATGGACGCGTCGTTCCTGCCGCTGCTGGCCGAGCGGGACGTCGCGCTGTTCGGCAGCGACACCGCCCACGAGCTCCGCGACAACATCCCCGGACTCGACGTCACGGTCATCCACAAGTTCATGGTGGTGGCGCGCGGCATGAACCTGTTCGACAACCTCGATCTCGAAGAGGCGGCGGAGACCGCCGCCCGCCTCGGGCGCTGGGAGTTTCTCTTCATGGCCAGTCCGGTCCGCGTACCGAAGGGGACCGGGTCGCCGATCAACCCGATAGCGGTGTTCTGACGGCCCGTGGTGGAGCCTCGCGCGGGGCGCCGAGACGCTCTCTCCCGGGAAGCCCGCGACTGCGCTACTATACTGGGAAGCGTCGCGGCCCGACGCGCCCGTAGCTCAGCTGGATAGAGCACCGGCCTTCTAAGCCGAGGGTCGCAGGTTCGAATCCTGCCGGGCGCGCCACTTTTCCCACCCGACGGGGCCGGCGCCGGCCCCGTCGCTAGAAACTGTACGTCAGGCCCGCGCTGACGCCGAACAGCCGCATGTCGCCGGTCTCGATGCCGCCCGACACCGGCTGGCCGCCGTCCCGCCGCCGGGCGGGCGGATGGCTGCGGAGCGGGTCCCACACGATCCCGTCGTCGTCGCCGAACGCGCCGTAGTCGACCCAGCGGCCCTTGAAGTCCAGGGCGACCGAATCCGAGAGCGCGTAGCGCACGCCGGCCAGCACCTGGTAGCCGAACAGCGCGTCGTCGAGATCGGCCCGCGCGACGCTGGTGGAGCCGGCGAGGTTCCGCCGGATCTCCTCCGCGTTGGGGCGTCCGGCGCCGGTGACGATGGCGTCCGGGTTGAAGTTGCGCGCCCACAGGCTGACGTAGTCCATCTCGGTGACGCCGACGCCGACGCCGAACCCGACGTAGGGGGTCATCGGGCCGCCCCCGGAAAAGTCGTAGTAGACGTTGCCGAACAGGTTGTTCGACGTGACGCTGCCGATCCGGTCCTCCGCCCGCTGCAGCTCGCCGCCGAGCTTGGCGAACGTGGCGCCGCCCGCCGCGGCGACCGCCGCGGTCTCGTTGAACGCCGACTCCCGGTAGAAGTACTCGACCTCGACGCGCAGCCCGGCAGCCGGCAGCCGGTAGCCCAGCACCGCGCCGGCCAGCAGCCCTCCGCCGCTCCCCACTGCGCTTTCCCAGGCGCTCGCGCCCGGACTCGCGCAGTCCGGATCTTCGGGCGCCAGCGGGTGACGTACTCGTCGCAATCGCTCGGACCGTCGTAGCCGATCCCGGCGAACTCCATCCCCGTCGCGAAGTTCACGCCGAGGCCGGAGCCGAGATAGAACCCCGACCCGGTCTGCGCGAAGGCCGGCGGCGCCGCCGCCGCCAGCACCGCGATCACGCCCGCCGCATACCCACGTTTCATCTGATTCGAGCCTCCGCCGCCGCGCCGGCATGAGCGCCGCGCAGACGATTATCCTAGCATGCGCCGCCCGCCCGCCTGCCTGCAACGCATCCGGCGCCGGACGCCGGTCACTGCGCCTGGGGCCGCGACCGGCCGCCGGACGGCGACGTCGGGTCGGGGTGCGCGTGCCGCTGCCGGATCCGCCACCCGTCGGCCGTCCTGACGTAGACGTCTTCGTAATACCCCGTGTCCGTGATCGCCAGCTCCTCCGCGCTCGGGTCGAAGGCGAGCCAGTAGACCTTCCCCGTGGCGCGCCCGTCGCCGTCGGGGGTGATCACCCAACTGCTGTTCCAGTGGCGGTACGTGTAGTCGGGCGCGCGCGGGGCGAAGCTCCGGCGGCGCCACTCGGCCATCTGCTCCCGGCCGATGAACTCCCCCCGGTCGCCGATCCGGAAGATCGCGTCCTCGGTGAAGACGTTGAGCCACATCTCGGCGTTCCCGAAGTCGGTCCCCTGGTTGTAGCGCGAGTACAACTGGTGGATCTCCGCGAGGTCCTCCCCGGTCAGGCCGCCCGGCCCGCCGGCCTCCTGGGCGTGGACCCAGCCGAAGGCGGCAAGCGATCCGAGCATGCCGATCAGGGCGCCCGTCAGCAGCAGCGGCAATCCGCGCATGGCTCTCCTCCTTTGGTCGAACGTGCTTGGGTTGAACGTGCAGCGCATGCGTTACCGTAGCATGCCTACCAGCCCGTGGTGATACGATCCGCGCGGATCATTTCATGGGAACGCTTTGCCGGCCCTCCGCCCGGCGCCGCGCGCTGCCGGCGGCGGGGGTTCTCCTCGCGCTCGCCCACGGCGGTCCGGCCGTCGCCGCGGACGGCGAGCCTGACGCGGATCGGCCGCGCCACTACGCCGGCGCCTTCGTCGGCTCCGGCCGCCTGCACGCCCGGATCGTCGACGTGGACGGCTTCGCGAACTGGGGGAACCCCGGCGCGGCCCTCCGGTACGACGACGTGGAGCTGGTCGGCGGCCTGCTGATCGGGAGGAAGATCGACGTCGGCGGCGCGCCGGTGCGGGTCGAATTCGACGCCGCGTTCGGCGACGTGCTGGCGACGACGAACCGGCTCGATCCCGAAGGCCGGGACGAGACGGTGGATCTGGAGATGCAGTGGATCGTCACCGCGGCCGGCGGCCTCGAACGGACGCTCGGCCGCGCGACGCTGTTCGCCACGGGCGGTCTGGCGGTCGCCGGGACCGCCAGCGCGGTGACCGACGTGGATTACGTCCCGGGCCCGCCGCCGCGGTTTCGGTGGGACCTCGACGATTCGTTTCGCGAGGCCTCGGCGGACGTCGGCTGGATGGTCCGGGTCGGCGCGGAGGCGGCTCTGTCCGACGCCTGGGCGGTCCGGCTCGACGGCGCGTACCTCGACTTCGGCCGGCGCTCCCGCGCCGTGAACCGGTCCGGCGACAACCGGTGCGGGCCGGGCGGTCCCCGACGGCCCTGCGCCTACGGCGTCGAGAACCGGTTCGGCCTCGCGCGCCTGGCGATCGTCCACCGGTTCGGCCCGTGACGACGGCTCGATGAAGGTCATGACCCGGCCGCTGCCCGTGACGCCTCCGCTGACCGGCTCTTCGCCGCGATCTCCCCGGCGCGCCCGCCGCTGCGGCGCGGTGCGCCGCGCGCTGGCCGCTGCGGCGCTGCTGACCGCCGTCTGCCGCCCGGACGCCCCGGCGCTCGCGGCCCAGGCCGGGACGACGACCGGCGTCGTCCGCGGGACGGTCCACAGCCCGGCCGGCGATCCGGTGGCGGGCGCGGTCGTCGTCATCCGGCACCGCGAGACCGACCTGCTGACGTCGGTGGAGACCACCTCCTCCGGGACGTTCGCGCGCACCCTGCTGCCGCCGGGCACGTACGACCTGACGGTGACGGCGGCGACCGCCGGATACGGCGTCGAGCGGATCGAGGGGGCCGCCTTGCGCGTCGGCGAAACGCTCGATCTGGCCGTCGCGCTCCGCGTGGTGGCGGCCGAGACGGTCACCGTCGCCAGCAGCCTCCCGACGCCGATCGACGCCGCGGACGTCACCAGCTCGCAGCGCGTGCTCGAAGACGTGGTCGACGGGCTGCCGAGCAACGGCCGCAACTTCATGAGCCTGACGCTGCTCACGCCGGGCGCGTCGATCTCGCAGGGGCCGGACGGCGACGAGCTGAACATCGCCGGCCAGCGCGGCATCTTCAACAACTTCATCGTCGACGGCGCCGACTTCAACAACCCGTTCTTCGGCGAGCAGCGCGGCGGACAGCGTCCCGCCTTCACGTTCAACCAGGACGCCGTCGCCGAGCTCGTGGTGGTGAACCAGGGCGCCACCGCCGAGTACGGCCGGTCGGCGGGCGGGTTCGTCAACGTGATCACCAAATCGGGGACGAACGCGTTCGCCGGCTCGGCCCACTACTTCGGGCAGTGGGACGAGGCGGCCGCCCCGCACCCGGCCGCGCGGGGCGGCGGGCGGCCCGACTTCCACCGGAACCAGGCGGGCGCCACCCTGGGCGGGCCGCTCGTGCGCGACCGCGCGTTCTTCTTCCTGGCCTACGACCAGCAGGCCGCCGCCGAGACGAAGCAGGCGGCGCGCAACGTCCGGAACCCGGCGAACCTGAGGAAGCTGGAGCGGTTCCTGCAAGCGCGCTGGCCGGGACTGTTCGACGACGAGTTCGGGCCGATCCGCCGGACCGACGACGCGCGGTCGCTCATCGCCAAGCTCGACCTGAACCTCGACGGCCGCCACCAAGCGTCGTTCAAGTACAACTACAACTGGTCGGAGCAGGTGAACGGCACGTTCGACGTCGACGCCTGGGGCGCGTCGGCGAACGGGGTCGAAGGCAACCGCGCGCACGCGTTCAACGGCGGCCTGCGCTCCCTGCTCACCAACGCGCTCTCGAACGAGGTCCGGGTCCAGTGGGCGCGCGAAGACCGGCCGCGCGGATACCGGGGGCCGCTGCTGCCCGGGGCGCGGCCGCCCGGACCGCCGCAGTTCGCCGCGCTGGGGGGACGGCCGTTCCCGGACGTCGCGATGGACTTCGACGACGGCTTCCGCATCGGGCTGCCGTTCTTCCTCCCGATCGACCCCAGCTTCGACACGCGGCTGCAACTGGTCGACAACGTGTCGTTCGCCGCCGGCGACCACCTCTTCAAGGCGGGGGTGGAGTACAACCGGACCGTCGCCGAGCAGCAGTTCCTCGGCTTCGCGAACAGCCGCTACCTGTTCGACTCGGTCGACGGCTTCATCGACTTCGTCACCCACGACGGCCGCGCCGTCACCTGCTCGGACGGGACCCGCGGCCGCACGCCCGCCGACTGTCCGCCGGGCGCCGGCGTCACCGGTCCGGTGCTGCTCTACCTGCAGTCCGCCACCGTGCCCGGCGTCGCCCCCGAGCGGCTCGGGCGCCAGCAGCTTCGGGCGCACGAAGTCGGGGCGTTCGTGCAGGACACGTGGCGTCCGCACGACCGGGTGACGCTCGACCTCGGGTTGCGCTGGGACGGCGCGTGGCATCCGGACGTCTTCGTCGACCCGGACGACGCCTTCTTCGCGCCGTACCTGGGCGACCCCCGGTTCCCGTCCGACGGCCGGATCCCGGACGACCTCGACAACCTGCAGCCGCGCATCGGGCTGGCGTGGGACTTGGCCGGGAACGGCCGCACCGTGGCGCGCGCCAACGCCGGCTCGTACGTCGCGCGGATGCCGCTGCTCGTCTTCGCGCAGCACCGGACCACCAACGGCGCGTTCCAGCAGATCCTGTTCCGGAGCAGCGCCTCGCCGGAGCTCGGCCCGGTCCCCGCCCTCGACGAGCAGATAGACGCCTCGACCGCGCGGCCGTTCCTGCCCGACGTCCAGGTGGCGGACCGCGGCCTGGAGCTGCCGCGCACCTGGTCGCTGAGCGCCGGCGTCGACCGCGACCTCGGCCGCGGCCTGGCTGCGAGCGCGACGTACCTCCACGCCCGCACCGACAACCTGTTCCGTTTCGTCAACCGGAACGACCCGGCGCTCGGCGCGCCGTTCGGGGTCGGCACGCACCCGTCGGGGGGCGGCCTCAACACGCTGACGGTCGCCGAGAGCAGCGCGCGCTCGCGATACCACGCCCTGACGCTCGGGCTGCGGGGCCGGAGCGGCCTCCGCGGCCGCCTGCTCGCCTTCGAAGCCCACTACACGCTCGCCTTCGACCGGTCCGACGACGACAACGAACGCGATCCGTTCATCCTGCGGTATGCAAGCGCCGCCGACCTGACGCCGGAGTTCGGCTGGTCGGACCGCGACCGGCGCCACCAGGCGAGCGGGTACGTGCTGCTCGGGCTGCCGGGCGGCGTCCAGTGGAACAACGTCGTCCGCTACCTGTCGGCCTCGCCGGCGTCGGAGCAGTGCGCCCGCCGGGGCGTGCGGGCCGCGCAGCCGTCGGACCGGATCTGCGCCGACGGATCGATCCTGACGCGCAACACGCTCCGGCGCGAGAACGACTTCTTCACGTGGGACCTCCGCGTGTCGCGCCGCTTCACGCTCTCCGGCGGCGCGGTCGTCGAGCCGATCGTCGAGGTCTTCAACCTGACCAACGCCGACAACTTCATCGACGCCGCCGTCGGATCGCTCCTGTTCAATTTCGACGGCACGATCCGGAGCGGCCTCGGCGACACCCGCCGGGCGCAGGTCGGCGTCAGCGTCCGGTTCTGACCGGGCGGCCGACGGACGTCCGCGCCGATCGCCGGCCAAGCCGGTTCAACGACCCGAGGTCGGGCGGCCGGCGCGCTGGAACGGATCGTGCTTGCAATCGTGTACGGGATCGCCCACGCCGTCCTGTTCCTGATCGGGTCGATGTTCATCTTCTCTCGCCGCGACCTGCTGCATCCGATGCTCGATGCGGTCACCACCCTCGATCCCCGGTTCGACGCCGCGTACCGGTTCGGCGCGATCTTCCTTGCGGAGCTGTATCCGGACGGCGCGGGCCGGCCCGACCCGGCGGTGAAGCCGTTGAAGAAAGGCGTACGTGCGCGGCCGGAGCGCTGGCAATATCCGCCATCGGTCGAGCCCGGCGCCGCGGCGAGGCGATGACCGATCCGGGTCTCGCCGGCTTCGTGGCGCTGGCCGCCGCCGGACTTGTCATCGGCAGCTTTCTCAACGTCTGCATCTACCGGTTGCCCCGGCGTCAGTCGGTGGTCCGGCCGGCGTCGCACTGCACGGCGTGCGGTCGATCGTTGCGGTGGTTCGAGAACACGCCGGTGCTGGCCTATCTGACGCTCCGAGGCCGTTGCCGGACATGCCGCGCCCGGATCTCCGCCGTCTATCCGGCGGTCGAGATGGCCGCGGCCGTCCTGTTCCTGGCGCAGTACTGGCAGCTAGGCTGGCAGCCGCTTCTGGCCGTTCGCCTGGCGTTTTCGAGCGCCCTGCTGGCCCTGTTCGTCATCGACCTGCGGCATCGGCTGCTGCCGAACGAGATCACCGTGCCGGGCGTCGCGGTCGGCTTGGCGGCCGGCGTCTTCCTGGAGCCGGGCTGGCGGGACGCCCTGATCGGCGCGGCGGCGGGCGGCGGAACGCTGCTGCTCCTGGCGGAGGTCTACTACCGGCTGCGCGGTGAGGAAGGGCTCGGCATGGGCGACGTCAAGATGCTGGCGATGATCGGCGCGTTCCTCGGATGGCGGCAGACGTTCGTGACGCTGCTGGTGGCGTCGGTGCTCGGGGCGACGATCGCGATCGGCCTGCTGGCGCTCCGCCTCGCCGATCGCCGGTACGCCCTGCCGCTCGGGTCGTTCCTGGCGGTCGGCGCCGTCATCGCCATGGCGGTCGGAGAACCGCTCCTGGCCTGGTACGCAGCGCTCTATCGTTAGTTAGCGATGCGCTCTCGGCGCCCCGCAGGGCTCCACCACGGGCTGCCGGCAGTTTCCGCGGCCCCTCGGGACCGGATCCCGGGCTGTTTCCGCCACGTCGCGCACGACGATCGATGCGGCGCGCGCTCGCCCGAGGCAGCAGCGCCGTTCGGGATGCGGCGCCCCGGCGCAGGCGGCGGGGCTTCCGCCGTGATCGTCAAAGCGAAGTGTGGAGCCTCGTCGCGGGCTGTCGGCGGGCGCGGACGGTCCGGCTCGGATGTTGCAACAACTGCTGGTGATGGGCGCCTCCGGACATCCTCGGCGCGCCGGGCGCAGCCGGGCGGATTCCCGGTCCCGGACCGACTGCGGTCCGGGCTGCGGCTCGGTCTCGGGCGCCGGCTTCAGCTTGATGGAGGTCCTGATCGCGTCCGGCCTGATCGTCTCCCTGGCGGCCGGCGTCGCCCGGTTGACCGCGGCGTCGATCGAGGCGGTTCGCGCTTCCGGCGATCAGACGACGGCGCTGCTGCTGGCGGTCTGGAAGATGGAGCAGCTACGGTCCCTGACGTGGAGCCGAGACCCGGCCGATGCGTCGCCGCGGTCCGATCTGGTGACTGACCTGTCGCGCGATCCGCCCGCCCCCGGCGGCGTCGGCCTGCGGGCGTCGCCGGCTGACAGCCTCGACCGCAGCGCGCCGGGGTACGCCGATTACCTGAACGCCGCCGGCGCCTGGGTCGGCGCCGGGGCGACTGCGCCGCCCGGCGCGTCGTTCGTGCGGCGCTGGTCGGTGCGGCCGAGCCCGCTGGCGCCGGACGATCTGCTCGCGCTCGACGTCGTGGTCGCGCCGCTGCCGGTCTTCGAGCGCGCCGGGGCGTCACCGGTGGCCTCGAACACGCCGGGCGTGGTCTGGCTCGGCTCGCTCACGGGACGCCGGTAGGACGTTCGATGCTGGCGGAGCTGGTCGTGGCGGCGGCGGTGCTGGCGTTGCTCCTCGGGTCGGTGTTCAGCCTCGTGGATCCGGCGCAGGGCGCACTGGCGATCCAGCCGCACGCGGCGGAGACGCACCAGCGGATGCGGGCGGCGTTCGTACGGCTGCACACCGACCTCGTGATGGCCGGGAGCGGGCCGCATCCGACCCTCGACGTCTCCGTCGCACGCTTGCGGGCGCCGGTGCTCCCGGCGCTGGTCGGCCACCGCCATCCGCCGGCGGCCGGGACCACCTTCAGACGCGACGCCGTCACTATCCTGTACGCCCCGCCGCGGAGTCCCGCCGCGCCGCTGGCGTCTCCGCTTGCCGGAGCGGCGGTGCGGCTTGCGCCCGGCGATGCGCGCTGCGGCGCCGGCGTGACGACGTGTGCGTTCGAGAGGGGCGGCATGGCCCTGGTCTTCGACGCCGGCGGCCGGTCCGACGTCGTGCGCGTCACCGAAGTGCTCGACGACGCGCTGCAGGTCCGCGCAGTCGCCGGCGGCCCGGCGCAGCCGTTCGCGGCGGGCGCGTCGATAACGCCGCTCACCGTGCGCAGCTACTACCACGATGCGGAGTCCTCGCAACTCCGCATGCAGGACGGGTGGACGCTGGACGCCCCGGTGCTCGACAACGTCGTCGGACTGTCGCTGCGCTACTTCGGCGCCCGGCTGCCGCCGGCGGCGCCCGGCGCGCCCGTCGCCCCATGCCTGCGCGCCCCGCCGGGGGCGGGATCGGGGGAGCCGATCGGCCCGGACGCCGAAATCGAGCCTTCCGCGCTGCTGGACGGGCCGCGCTGCGGCGGGCGGCTGCCCTACGACGTCGATCTGTTTCGCGTACGGCGGGTCCGGGTGGAGATCCGTCTCCAGGTCTCCGCCGAGCGGTTCCGGGGCCGCGACCCGTCCCTGTTCGTCCGGCCCGGTTCGGCGCGCGGCGGCGCGCGGCAACTTCCCGACCTGATCGGAGTCTTCGAGGCGGCGCCGCGGAGCGTACTCGGTCACTGACGTCCGGCAATCCGTGACGAGAATTTCGTTGCATGCGCTCGGTTCGGCGCGCGCCGCCAGCGCTCGCGGGATCGCCCTGATCGTCACCCTGATGGCGCTCATGGCGCTCGTGGGCCTCACCGGCGCGCTCGTGCCGCTGACGACGACGGAAACGGCCGTTTCCGCGAACCATCGCCGGGCCGCGCAGGCGTTCTACGCGGCCGAGGCGGCGATCGAGTGGGCGGCGCAGGAACTCGGGCAGGTCGGTTCGTGGGATGCCGTGCTGGCGGGAAGCCGGCGGTCGAGGTTGTGGGAGGGCGAAGCGATGCTGCGGTTCGCCGACGGCGCAGTGCTCGACCTCGATCGGGCGACCACCGAGCTGAACCGGCGCGGCGCGGGCGCGGCCGGGCGGAACCTGCGGTGGCGTCTCTACGCGCGCGGATCGCTGGACGGGCTGCTGCGCCGCGATCCGTCCGCCGGGCTCCTCCGCGTCGTGGTCTGGGTCGCCGACGACCCGGCGGAAACCGACGGCGATCCGTTCCGGGACACCAACGATGCGCTGCTGGTCCACGCCGCGATCGTCGGGCCGGCCCTGGCGCAGCGCGCCGTGCAGGCGACGCTGCGGAGGACCGGTCCGGCCCGCCGGGTCACGCTGGCGTCGTGGACGCTGGTGCGCTGAACGGCCGATGATCGGTCCGCGCCGGAGCGGATCATGCCGCGTCACGAATCCCGATCGCGCGGAGCGCGGCCCGGATCTCGGCTTCGGTGACGTCATCGACGATCACCGTTTCGCCCAATCCGGTCGGCAGCACCATGTGCAGGCGCCCGTGAAGCACCTTCTTGTCCCGGCGGATGGCGGCGCCGATCCGGGACGCCGGCAGGTCGTTCACCGGCGGCAGGGGGCCGAGCGCGGCGACGAGGCCGGCGAGCGCGGCGGCGTCGTCGCGCGGGAACAGGCCGCGCGCGGCGGCGACGTCGGCCGCCGCAAGCATCCCGTGGGCGACCGCTTCGCCGTGCCGGAACCGGCGGTACCCGCTCGCGGCTTCGATGGCGTGCCCTACCGTATGCCCGAAGTTGAGCGTGCGCCGGCGGTCCCCCTCGCGCTCGTCCGCCGAGACGATCGCCGCCTTGATCCGGCACGATTCGCGGATGACGGGGACGAGCGCCGGGATCTTGCGCTCGACGATGGCCTCGAGGTCGCGGCGCACCCGCTCGAACAGCTCGCGGCTCGCGATGACGCCGTACTTGACGACCTCGTACAGTCCGGACCGGAACTCGCGCCGGGGCAGCGTGGCGAGCAGCTCCGGGTCGGCGACGACCACGATCGGTTGGTGGAACGCTCCGATCAGGTTCTTGCCCAACGCATGGTTGACGCCGACCTTGCCGCCGATCGCGCTGTCGACCTGGGCCAGCAGGGTGGTCGGCACGTGCGCCAGCCGCACGCCGCGCAGCAGGGTCGCCGCCGCGAAACCGGCCACGTCGCCCACCACGCCGCCCCCGACCGCCACGATCGTGGCGCCGCGGTCGGCTCCTCGTTCGATCAGCGCGCCGTAGAGCCGGTCGACGGTGCGCAGCGTCTTCGCCCGCTCGCCGTCCGGCATCAACAGCGGCTCCGCGCCCCCGAGCGTCCGTTCGATCGCCGGCCCGTGCAGCTTCCAGATCCGGGGGCTGGAGACGACGAACCGCCGGCCGGCGCCGCCCGCCTCCGACACGATCCGATCGAGGCGCCGCAAGAGGCCGCTCCCGACGTGCGCCCGGTAGGCGCGCGATGCGGTCCGTACGTCGATCCCGTCGTTCATCAGGAGCGTCGTCGCAGGAGTCGGCCTGGACAGCCCGTGGCGGAGGTCCCCGCTGCATTCAAGCGGCGATGCATCCCGCCTGACGGCGTTGTTCGTCGGTTGCGTATGCCCAATATGCGCCCTCCTCACGCCTTGTCAGGCGGGCGCCTCGCCGCTCTCGGCGCGACGCGGGGATTCCACCACGGGCTGTGAAGGGTTGCGTCCTGTAGGATAACAGCAATCGTTTCGCCGTCGGCGCGGCGCGAAGCGATGGCTGCGCGAGGACGACGTTCTTGGCGGACCTGGACTGCGACTTCCTGATCGTCGGCAGCGGCATCGCGGCCTTGCGGGCCGCAATAGAAGCGGCCGGGGCCGGCGAGATCCTGATGGTGACCAAGGGCGCCGCGGCGCAGGGGAGCACCGCTTTCGCGCAGGGGGGGATCGCGGCGGCGGTGGGCGAGGGCGACTCGCCGGCGCTCCACGCGGCGGACACGATAGCGGCGGGCGACGGGCTGTGCCGCGCGGAGGCCGTGCAGGCGCTGACCGAGCGCGGGCCGCGCTACGTCGGCGAACTCCTCGAGTGGGGCGCGCGGTTCGACCGGGATCCCGACGGCCGCGTCGCGCTCGCACGCGAAGGCGCGCACACGGTTCGGCGGGTGCTGCATGCGCACGATGCGACCGGGCGCGAGATCTGCCGGGCGCTCTGGAAGCGGATCGCCGGCTGCCCCGGCGTTCAGGTGATCGAGCACGCCCTGGCGGTGGACGTCGCCGTTGGCGACGGCCGCTGCACAGGCGCCTGGTATCTCGATGCGCACGGCCGCCGCCGCACGGTGGCGGCCGCCGCGACGCTGCTGGCCACCGGGGGCGCCGGGCAGGTCTTCAGCGAGACGACCAACCCGCCGGTCGCGGCGGGCGACGGGATCGCGATGGCGTACCGCGCCGGCGCGCGCGTCGCCGATCTGGAGTTCGTGCAGTTCCATCCGACCGCGCTCGACGTCGAAGGCGCGCCCCGTTTCCTGCTCTCCGAAGCGCTCCGGGGCGAGGGAGCGGCGCTGGTCAACGACGCCGGCGAGCGGTTCATGCAGCGCGTCGATCCGGCCGGCGACCTGGCGCCGCGCGACCGGGTGGCGCGCGCCATCGTCCGCGAGGCGCAGCGTACGGGTGGGCGCGTGCACCTCACGATGAACGGGCTCGACCCCGCATTCGTCCGCGCGCGGTTCCCGATCATCACCGACGCGTGCCGGCGCGCCGGCTTCGACCTCGCGCACGATCGGATACCGGTCGGTCCGGCCGCGCACTACGTCATGGGAGGCGTCGACGTGGATCTCGACGGACGGACGTCCGTGGCCGGCCTGTACGCGGCCGGCGAGGTCGCCTGCACCGGCGTGCACGGGGCGAACCGGCTGGCCAGCAACTCACTCCTCGAAGGGCTGGTGTTCGGCGCCGCCGCCGGCGCCGCCATGCGCCGCTGGGCGGCCGACTGCGGCCGGCCGCGCGTTGCGCTCCGTGCGCCCGCCGCCGCAGGCCGGCCGGCCGCCGGTCCGCCCGGCCCGGCCGAGAGCGCCGTGCGCAAGCTGATGTGGCGGGACGTCGGCCTGTTCCGGGACGGGCCGAGGCTGGCCGAGGCGTTGAAGACGCTGGACGCATGGAGCGCCGCGCTCGAACCCGGAGGGGACGATCCGGCCGCCGTCCGGATCGCGAGCATCGTGACGGTCGGCCGGCTCGTCGCGCGAGCCGCGCTACGGCGCGAGGAAAGCCGCGGCGCCCACTGCCGGTCCGATTTCCCGGAGCGCAACGACAGGGACTGGGCGCGCCACGCAGCAGAGTCGAAAGAGAGGGTGAGGGGAGGCGATGCCGGCGAAACCGGACAAGTTCGTCACTGAGATCACGCCGCGCTCGGAGGATTTCTCGCGCTGGTACACCGACGTGGTGCGCCGTGCGGAGCTCGCCGACTACTCGCCGGTCAAGGGGAGCATGGTCATCCGCCCGTACGGCTACGCGATCTGGGAGCTGATGCAGGCGGCGCTGGACGCCCGGTTCAAGGCGACCGGACACGTCAATGCGTACTTCCCGCTGTTCATACCGGAGAGCCTGCTGCGCAAGGAGGCGGCGCACGTCGAGGGGTTCGCTCCGCAGGTGGCGTGGGTCACCCGCGGCGGGGACGAAGACCTCGAGGAACGCCTCGTCGTGCGGCCGACCTCCGAAGCGATCATCGGGACGATGTACGCCAGGTGGATCCAGTCGTGGCGCGACCTCCCGATCCTGATCAACCAGTGGGCGAACGTCGTCCGGTGGGAGAAGGTGACCCGGTTGTTCCTGCGGACCACCGAGTTCCTGTGGCAGGAAGGCCACACCGCGCACGAGACGCGGGAGGAAGCCGAAGCCGAGGCGCTGCGCATGCTCGGCGTGTACAAGGAGTTCGCCGAACACGAGCTGGCGATGCCGGTGCTCGACGGACGGAAGACCGAGAGCGAGAAGTTCGCCGGGGCGCACGTCACGTACTCGATAGAGGCGCTGATGGGGGACGGCCGCGCCCTGCAGGCCGGCACGTCGCACATGCTCGGCCAGAACTTCTCGAAGGTGTTCGACGTCAAGTTCCAGGCGCGCGACAAGTCGGTGCAGCACGTCTGGCAGACCTCGTGGGGAATGACCACCCGGCTGATCGGCGGCGTGATCATGACGCACGGCGACGACAGCGGGCTGATCCTGCCGCCGCGCATCGCCCCGCACCAGGTGGTGATCGTGCCGATCCCGCGGGGCGACTGGCGGGAGACGGTGCTGCCGCGGGCGCAGGAGATCGCCCGGGCGCTGACCGGCGCCGGCGTGCGGGTCAGGCTCGACGACCGGGAGGAGTACACGCCGGGATGGAAGTACGCCGAGTGGGAGATGCGCGGCGTGCCGCTCCGGCTGGAGATCGGCCCCCGCGACGTCGAGCGGTCGCAGGTGATGCTCGTCCGGCGGGACACCCGCGAGAAGGCGCCGGCTCCGATGGAGGGGCTGCCGCACCGCGTGCACGAGCTGCTCGACAGGGTGCAGCGCGACCTGCTCGACCGCGCCGTCCGGTTCCGCGACGACCACACGATGCGCGCGGCCGCGCGCGACGAGTTCGTCGAAGCGTTCAGAGGGCGCCCCGGCTTCGTCGTCGCCCCCTGGTGCGGCGGAGAGGAGTGCGAGACCGGGATCAAGGCCGACTTGCAGGCGACGATCCGGAGCGTTCCGATCGAGCCGCCGCCGGCCTCCGGCCCCTGCATTCGCTGCGGGGGGCCGGGTCAGGTCGACGCGTACTTCGCCAAGTCGTACTAGCCGCCCGGCGGCCCTACCGGAGGCGCACCACCAGCGCGGCGCGGCGGTTCAGGCGGCGCGTCTCCTCGCGGGCGTTGTCGTGCGCGGGCCGCTCCTCGCCGTAACTGATCGTCCGGAGCCGGCCGGCGCCGGCGCCCTGTCCGGTCAGGTACTCCCGCACCGAGTTCGCCCGCCGCTCGCCGAGCGCCAGGTTGTACTCGGCGGTGCCGATGTTGCAGGTGTGGCCTTCGATCTCGATGTTCAGGTCGGGATCCTCCTCCAGGGCCGCAACGACTTCGTCGAGGACGCGCGCAGCCCCCGGCCGCAAGGTGTACCGGTCGAAGTCGAAGTGCACGTCCTCGAAGATGTACTCCTTGCGCGGCGGCGGCGGAGGCGCATCGACCTGAATGGTCACCGTGCCGGACGCCGACCCGCCGCGGCCGTCGCTGACCGTCACGGTCACCGGGACCGGGCCGTCCTGTTCGGGCGCTCGCCACTGCTGCGTCGCCTGGTTGCGGGCGCCCGGCAGCTCGCCGGCCGGGGCGGTCCAGCGGTACTCGATCGGGTCGCCGTCCGGATCCTGCGCATCGGCGCGGAGCCGCGTCTCCTCTCCGAATTCCAGCCGGCACGGGTCGCAGCTTGCGCTGACGGTCGGCGGCCGGTTGGCCGGAGGCGGCGGCGCATCGGGCGGCGGCGGCAGGTAAACCTTGACGCCCGGGTGGTACCCGACCCGGAACAGCAGGCTGAGCCGGTCCTTGACGTCCGACGCCTGGCCGCCCTCGGACCGGTTGGGATGGCGCGCCGCCCAGCCGAGGCCGCCGCCGATGGAGAGCCCCGCCGGGCTGTTCCAGCGCAGGCCGACCGTGACGTCGAGGGGACTCCGGAGCTCGGTCTGCAGCGCCGACAGGCCGCCGTCCGGGCCGACCAGGCGACTCAGGAAGATCGAGTCGCTCAAGTACGCCTCGCCGCCGATTTCACCGAACGCCTGCAGACGGCCGCGCACGGGCGCGCCGACCCCGAACCCCCACGTGACGCCGTTGGCGACGTCGACGTCGTCCGGGTCGCTCCGGAAGGCGAAGCCGCCGAACCCGGCGATCTCGACGGCGCCTGTCGCCTTGCTGACGATCAGGTCGATTTCGCCGTCGACCTTGCCGCTCGAGACGCCCGCGTCGTCATCTCCCGTCGGGAGCTTGACGAAGCCGCGCACGGCGAGCGCCGCCGGGTTCATCCGCGCCTCGGACAGCAGGTTGAACTTCACGCCCGCCAGCACGTCGCCGAACTGGTTGCCGCTGAACGCGCTGGTCGCGAGGGGGTAGTCGTTGAGCACGCCGCCGAACCTCGGCGACGCCCCGAACAGAGGGCGTACGTCCCGGTCGATCCGCGTCAGGACGCGGACCGACCCGAAGATCTCGGCTCGGCCGCCGACGCCGGCCGCGAACGAGCCGGCCAGGTGCCTGACGTTGCTGAATCCCTGCTCCCGGTCGAAGTTGACGAAATGCCCTCCCGCCGCGAACGCGCCGCCGTCCAGCACTTCCGCGGTCGGCACGAACCACAGGCCGGTGTCTCCGATCAGCGTCGATCCGGCGGGCCGGACGGCGTCGGCGTCCTGCGCCGCGGCCGGCGCCGCCGGCAGCGCGGCCAGCCCGGCAAGTACCCCTGCGACCACAACGTGTCGTGTCATCGATCAAATCCTCGTAACAGGCGATGGTATTGCGCCGGCGCGCGCAAGTCAACGGCGACGCCCGACGCCGGCGGCCTGCGAGGGCGTCTCGGCGCCCCGCGGGGTTCCGCCACGGGCTGTCACTCCCCCCGGCGGCGGAAGACCCACGCGATGACGATGCTCAGTCCGTAGAGCGCCATCATCGGCGCCGCCATCATGGTCAGCGTCACCGGGTCGCCGGTCGGCGTCAGCACGGCGGCGAAGACGAAGATCAGCAGCACGGCGTACTGGGTGTTCCGCGCCAGGAAGCCCGGCGTCACCGCGCCGACCCGGGCAAGGAAGAAGACCAGCGTCGGCATCTGGAAAACCAGCCCGCAGGCGAGCAGCAGCTTCACGTACAGCGAGAACGCGGGCTGGATGCGCGGGAAGAACTCCATGTAGTCGGTCGTGAACCCGGCGAAGAAGCTCCAGGCCCACGGGAACAGCAGGAAGTGCGAGAACAGCGCCCCGCCGACGAAGAAGAGCGATGCGAAGAATACGAACGGAATGGCGAACTTCTTCTCCCGGGCGTACAGGCCGGGGGCGACGAACTGCCACAACTGGTGGAGGACGACCGGAACGGCCATCACCAGGCCGGCCAGCGCCGCGATCTTGATGTAGAGGAAGAACGCTTCGGTCGGCTCCGTGTACACGAGGCGGCCGCCGTCCGGCAGGATCTGCTGGAGCGGCCGCATGATGAACTCGAAGATCCGCGCGATGAAGGCGAAGGCGACGAGGAATCCGGCCAGGAGCGCGGCGACGGAGATGATCAGGCGTTTCCGGAGCTCGTCGAGATGCTCCAGGAACGACATCTTCCCGCCGGCCGCGTCGAGCTCGTCGGTGTCCTCGATCCGTTCGCGCTGCCCGTGCGGGTCGCCGCCGGGACCGGGAGCCGGGAACTGGGCCAGCGACATGGGCTGAACGGCGGAGTGTGGGCGGCCGGCCGCCGGCCGCGACCGGAGGGCGGGCTGCTACGCGCCGGGGTTGCCGCCCTCCGGGGCCTGCGTCGCGCCGGCCGCGGCCTTGGGCGGCGGCTCGGGGGGGGGCTTGTCCTCGATCCGGATCTCCTCTTCGAGCGTGCTGCGGAGATCGTTCGACGCGCGCTTGAACTCCGTCAGGCTCCGCCCGAGGGAACGGCCGAGCTCGGGCAGCTTGCGCGGACCGAAGACGATCAGCGCGATGACGAAGATGATTATCAGCTCGGGCATCCCGATTGAGCCGAACATCGATGACGCTCCTTTGACTGAGGCTCTCCTGACGGCGCTCTTCGCCCGGCCGACACGCAGGCAACCTCGAAAAGTATAAGAGTGCGCCGGCGGGCGGTCAACAGCCGGGATGCAGCGTCCGTCGAATGCAGCGGGGCTTTCCACCGCGGGCTGTCAAGGCGCGGCCGGCGGCGGCCGCGCCTTGACAGCCGTTGCGGGTCAGGGGCCTGTCTGATAGCATGCAGGCGTCGTGCGCGCTGTTTCTCCGTTGGCGATCGGCTCGGGCGCCGTCGTGCTGTCGGCGCTGGTCGGCGGATTGTTCGGCGGGCGGGTCCTGGCGACGCAGGAAGACCTCCCGCAGCGCTACGACCGGTTCGCCGCCGCGCTCGCCGCGATAGAGACGCACTACGTCGAAGCGGTCGACGCCGAGCACCTGATCCACCAGGCGATCGGCGGCATGCTCCAGACGCTCGACCCGCACTCCAGCTTCATGGATCCGCGCTCGTACTCCCAGCTTCGGGAGCGGCAGGAGGGCCGCTACTACGGACTGGGGATCTCGATCAACGTCATCGACGGCGACATCACGGTGATGAGTCTCTTCGAAGGGTCGCCGGCCTACCGGAGCGGGCTGCGGCGCGGCGACGTCATCGCCAGGATCTCCGGGCAGGACGCGAAGGACATGAGCAGCGACGACGCGGTGCGGCTGCTCCGCGGCCCCAGGGGGACGTCGGTCGAGATCTCGATCCGGCGGTTCGGCTACGACGCGCTGATCGATCTGACGGTCGAGCGCGACGAGATCACGATCGCGACGGTCGAGGCGGCGTTCCTGGTGGACGATCGGACCGGGTACGTGAAGCTCGGCGACTTCTCCGAGACGACCGACGCCGATCTGAGCGCCGCGCTGCGCAGGCTGCGGGACGCGGGGATGGAGCGCCTCCTCCTCGACCTCCGCAACAATCCGGGCGGGCCGCTCGATCAGGCCATCAAGGTGTCGAACCAGTTCCTGCCGCGCGGCGACCTGATCGTGTACACGCGCGGCCGCGTGGACAACTCCGATCAGGACTACCATGCGACGCGGGAGGGGGCGTTCACCCGGCTCCCGCTGGTCGTCCTCGTGAACCGGAACAGCGCGAGCGCTTCCGAGATAGTCGCCGGCGCCATCCAGGATCACGACCGCGGCCTGATCGTCGGCGAGACGACGTTCGGCAAGGCGCTGGTGCAGTCGATCTACCGGGTCAGCCACGGAGCCGGGCTGGCGCTGACGACGGCGCGGTACTACACGCCGAGCGGGCGCATGATCCAGCGTCCGTGGGACGGCGCGTTCGACGAGTACCTCGCCTACTCGATGCGGGAGCAGCATCCGCGCCCGCATTCTCCGGCGGAGCGGAAGTATACGGCCGGCGGACGCGTCGTGTACAGCGGCGGCGGCATCGAGCCCGACAACCGCATGGCCGGCCCGATAGAAGGGTTCGATCCGTCGCGGCTGGGGCGTCTGCTGGCCGCGCGCCAGGAGTTCGCGGGCTTCGCCGAGCGTTTTTCGGCGGCCGGCGACCGCCGCATCGCCGCTCCGAGTCGGGGGCGCAAGGTGGTTGCGCCCGGCTTCACGATCGACGACGCGCTGCTGGAGGAGTTCAAGGACTACGTGCGGGGCCGGGGACTGACGATCGACGACGAGGCGTTCGCCGCCGACTTCGACTTCGTCGCGGCGATGCTCCGGTACGAGATCGACAAGGCGGTGTTCGGCGCCGACGAGGCCCGGCGCAATCTGTTCGACGCGGACCCGCAGACGCAGTATGCGGGGACGCTGTTCGACGAGTCCGAACGCCTGCTCGAAGGATCCGGAAACCCGGCGGTCGTCGCGGCGCGATAGCGCGGGCTGCGCTTGCGATACGGCTCGCCGGCTTGCTACACTGCCGTCGGCGTCAACGTGACGCCCCCTCGACGGGCCTCTGCAGCCGCCGCGTCCGAGGCGCTTCCCGTGCAGGCGCGAACAGGAACACGTCGAAGCGTTCCCAGCCGCTCGACAGGAGAGGAGAGAGCCGACCTGTCCGAGCGGCCCTTTCGTGTACCGGCGGCGCCGGGCGCGGCGCGCGTGCGATGCGTTTGAACCACCTGAAGATCTCCGGCTTCAAGAGTTTTCCCGAGCGGTCCGAGCTCGCGTTCGACTCCGGCGTGACGGCCATCGTCGGCCCGAACGGGTGCGGCAAGAGCAACGTCATCGATGCGATCACCTGGGTGCTCGGCGAGCAGAGCGCGCGGAGCCTCCGGGGCGAGCGGATGGAGGACGTCATCTTCAGCGGGAGCGATGCGCGCCGGCCGACGGCGACCGCCGAAGTCCGTTTGCAGCTTTCCCGGGTGACTGCCGCACTGGCCGTGCTGGGCGGCCGTGACGCGTCCTCCGGTCGGGCGTCGGGCGACGGCCGCAACGGCTCCGGCGGCGGTTCGAACGGCGGCGGCCACGCCGCCCGCGCAGGAGACGCCGGGGTCGCCCCGGTGAACGGCGCCGACGCAGCGATCGATCCGTTCGACGAGGCGCCCTGCATCGCTCGGGACGTCGAGGTCGGGCGGCGCCTGTTCCGGTCCGGCGAAAGCGAGTACCTGATCGACGGGCAGGCGTGCCGCCTGCGCGACGTCCAGGACCTGCTGATGGACTCCGGCATGGGCGTCAAGGCGTACTCGATCATCGAGCAGGGCACGATCGGCCAGATCCTGGGCGCGCGCCCGCAGGAACGGCGCCGGCTGATCGAGGAAGCGGCCGGGGTGACGAAGTACAAGAACCGGCGGCGCGCCGCGGAGCTGAAGATCGAGGCGGCGCAACAGAACCTCACGCGCGTCGACGACATCGTCTTCGAGGTCGAGAAGCAGCGGGGCGCGCTCAAGCGTCAGGCTGCGAAGGCGCGGCGGTACGCACGGCTGCGGGAGGAGCTGCGCCGGTGGGAGAAGGCGCAGTACGCGCGCAGAAGCCGATCGCTGATGCAGGCGATCGAAGCGGCGTCGGCGCGGCTCGACGATGCGCGCGCCCGCGAAGCCGGCGCCGCGGCCGAGGCGGCGGCGGTCGAGGCCGCGCACGAACGGCGGCGGATCGAGCTTGCCGAAGTGGAGCGGTCGGCGACCGCCGCCCGCGACGCGGCGCACGGACACGAGCTGGCGGTGGACCGGCTCCGGCAGCAGATCGAGTTCCACCAGCAGCAGGCGCAGTCCCTGGCCGAGGCTGCCGCTCGGGGCGCCGCGGAGCTCGAGGCGCTGGAGGCGAAACACCAGCCGTCGCAGGCGGAGCTGTCCGGTCAGATCGATCTGCTGGCGCAGTGCGAGGCCGAGCGGGCCGCGGCGGCGGAGGCGCTGCGGGCCGCCGAGACGGCGCATCAGGCCGCACAGGGCGCGCTCAAAGGGATGGACGCCGAAGTGGAGGCGGCGCGAAGCGAGGTCTTTTCGGCCATCAACGCGGCGACGGTGCTCCAGCACGTGCTGGGCGCGACGCCGGGCGATCTCGACCGGGTCGGCGCCGACATCGACCGGTTCCAGACGGAGGCGACGGACGTCGCGACCGAGTCCGCGAAGCTGGCTGCGGAACGCGAGAAGGCCGAGGCGAATGCGGCCCGCGTCCGCGAGGCGATCGAAGCCGCGCGCGGCGCGCGGGCGGAGCAGGAGGCGAAACTTGCGTCCGCGCGTCCGGAGCACGAGTCCCGGGTCGAAGAGGCGCGGGTTCGCGGGCGCGAGCTGGCGTCGCTGTCCGCGCGCATGACCTCGCTGGAGGAGTTCGTGACCGCGCGTGAGGGATACGACGACGCCGCGCGGCTCATGCTGAGCCGGCCGCACGACACGTTCGAGCATCTCGGCTCGGTCGCGGACCACCTGCGCGTCGATCGGGGTCGCGAGCGCGTCGTCGAAGCGGGCCTGGGGGAGCTGCTCGAGGCGGTTGTCGTGCGCACGGGGCGGGACGCCCGCGCCGGGGTGGCGATAGCGACGGCGAACGGCGCCGGCCGCTGCGTCTTTCTCGTCGCCGAGGAGATCGCCTCCGGCGAGGCCGGCTCCCCGCCGGCGCCGTCGCTCGTCCCGTTCACGGACGTGGCCGGCGTCGAGGGTCCCGCCGCCGAGGCGGTGCGCGGCCTCCTGGCGCGTCGATGGCTCGCGCCGTCGCTCGAGGCGGCGGAGTCCGCGGCCCGGGTCGCCGGCGACGTGATCGTCGCGCCCGACGGGACGACGTTTCAGGGGTCCGCCATCGTGCGCGGCGGCGGGCGGGCCGCCGATCGCGGCATCTTGCGCGCCGAAGGGGAGGTCAAGCAGCTCCGCGCCCGTCTGGAGTCCGAACGGGACGCGGTGCGGCGTCTCGACGGCGAAGTCGCCAGGCTCGCCGCCGCTGTTTCGGAGACGGACGCCGAGGTCAGGGCGCTGCAGGCCGAGGAGCACGCGCGCGAGAAGGAGCTGATCGAGGCCGAGCTCGGGCTGTCGCGATGCGGCGAAGACGAGGCGCGTCTCGGCCGGCGGCGCGACGTCGTCCGGACCGAGCAGCGGAAGGCGCAGGAGTCGCGCGATGCGCTCGTGGCGAAGCAGTCCGAGGCGCGCGAAGCGATCGCCCGGCTGGAGGTCGACCAGCGCGCCGCCGAACAGCAGTGCATGCGCGCCCAGCGCCGCCTGCTCGACGCCCGGGCGTCAGTGGACGAGTTGAGCCGGAAAGCCAGCGAAGCCAGAGTCGCCCATGCCGAGCTGGTCGAACGCGCGTCGGGCCTCGCAGCGGACGTCAAGCGGCTGGAGGAAGCGGTCCGCGACCTGGGGCGGCGCATCGGCGTCCTCGCCGCCGACAATCGCCGCGCCGTCGAGGAGCAGGCGTCCCTGGAGGCGTCCGCCGCGCAGTCCACGCGTCAGATGGATGCGGAGTTCGAGCAGCTCGATGCGCGGCGGGGGGACGTTCGCGCCATCGACGCGCGCGCCGCCGAGTTGCGCGACCGGATTGAGGCACAGGGAAAACAGGCGCAGGCGGCGCGCGAGACCCTCGACGCCGTCCATGCCGAGATCGCCCGGATCGAGGTCGACAAGGCCAAGGCCGAGGCCGAGCACGACACGCTGGCGGCAGCCTGCCGCGACAATCTGCAGGCCGGCCTGGACCAGGTTCGGGCGGAGGTCGAGCAGCTCGAGCGCGACGGCGTCATCGGCGGTGAGGTCGAGCCGCCCGTCCTCTCCGACGACGACTCCGAGGCGCCTGCGGACCCGCCGGCCGCCGGCGCAGGCGTCGGCGAGTCCGCCGAGGCGGCCGGCCGGCCCGGGCGGGCGCAACGCGCGCCGGAAGAGATCATCAGCCGGCTGCGCGCCGAGATCGATCGGCTCGGTCCCGTGAACCTGATGGCGATTGAGCAGTTCGACGAGCTGGAGCAGCGGCGCGACTTCCTGACGACGCAGCGCAAGGATCTGCTCGACTCGATCCGTTCGACCGGCGAAACCATCACGCGGATAGACGCCACGACCCGCAAGCGGTTCCGGGACGCTTTCGACGCGGTCAACGAGCGCCTGCAGGAGACGTTCTCCACGCTGTTCGGCGGCGGGCGCGCAAGCCTCGTGCTCCTGGACGAGACCGACGTCCTGGAGAGCGGCATCGACGTCGTCGCGCAGCCGCCCGGCAAGCGGCTGCAGAACCTTCAGCTGCTGTCCGGCGGCGAGAAGGCGCTGGCGGCCATGGCGCTGATGTTCGCCATCTTCAAGTACAAGCCGAGTCCGTTCTGCCTCCTCGACGAGATCGACGCGCCGCTCGACGACGCCAACATCGGCCGGTTCGTCGAGATGCTTCGAGGTCTGGAGGACTGCACGCAGTTCGTGCTGGTGACGCACAACCGGAAAACCATGGAGATCGCCGACCGGCTGTACGGCGTCACCATGGAGGAGCCGGGCGTCTCGAAGCTCATCTCCGTCAGGCTCCACTGACCGGCGACGGTGCCGCGTCGCGCCGCTTACCCCCGCACGTGCTCGCGGCTGTCCCGGCCGCGCGGCGGGCGCCGCCGCGAGCGGTTGCGCGGAGCAGCGCCCGGAGCGCCGGCGCCCCTGGCGTCTTCCTCGCGGCTTTGAGAGGGCGCGTCGGCCGGCGGCGTGAGCAACGCCTTCCGGCTCAGCCGCACCTTCCCGGACGGGTCGACGTTGATCACCTTGACGAGGACCTGATCGCCTTCCTGCAGTTCGTCGCGAACCTCGCCGACCCGGTAGTGGGCGATTTCCGAGACGTGAAGCAGGCCGTCGATACCCGGCAGGATCTCCACGAACGCCCCGAAGTCGGTAATGCGCTGCACCTTTCCGAGGTAGGTCTTGTCGAGCTCGGGGCTTGCCGTCAGCTCCTCGATGATGGAGATCGCCTTCCGGGCCGCATCCTCGTTCGCCGAGGCGACGTTTACCCGCCCGTCGTCCTCGACGTCGATCTTGACGCCGGTGCGGTCGACGATGCTGCGGATCGTCTTCCCGCCCGGTCCGATGACGTCCCGGATCTTCTCGACCGGGATGGTGATGGTGACGATCCGCGGCGCGTAGGTGGAGATCGACTCGCGGGGGGCCGCGATGGTGGCCTGCATCGCCTCCAGGATGGCGAGACGGCCGGCGCGCGCCTGCGCCAGCGCTTCCCGCATGACCTCGGCCGGGACGCCGGTCATCTTGATGTCCATCTGCAGCGCGGTGATCCCGTCGGCGGTGCCGGCCACCTTGAAGTCCATGTCGCCGTAATGGTCCTCGGCGCCGGCGATGTCGGACAGGACGGCGTAGCGGTCGCCGTCCTCCTCCATGACGAGTCCCATCGCCACCCCCGCCACCGGGGCCTTGAGCGGCACGCCGGCGTCCATCAGCGCCAGCGTGGCGCCGCAGACCGTGGCCATCGACGACGACCCGTTCGATTCGAGGATGTCGGAGACGACCCGCAAGGTGTAGGGGAACGCTTCCTCGCCGGGAACCATCGGGACGAGGCTGCGCTCGGCGAGGTTTCCGTGGCCGACTTCCCGCCGCCCCGGTCCGCGCAGGAACTTCACTTCGCCCACGGAGAACGGCGGGAAGTTGTAGTGGAGCAGGAAGCGCTTGTACGTCTCGCCGTCGACCCGCTCGATCTTCTGCTGGTCGTCGGAGGTGCCGAGCGTGGCCGTCACGAGCGCCTGCGTTTCGCCTCGCGTGAAGACGGCGGAGCCGTGCACGCGCGGGAGCACGCCCACCTCGGACCAGATCGCGCGGATCTCGTCGAACTTCCGGCCGTCCAGCCGCCGCCCCCGTTCGAGGACCTCGTCGCGCAGCACCTTTTCCTTGAGCGTCTTGAAGATGCGCCCGGCGTCGGCCCGGCGGTCGGCGTCGTCCTCGGGCAGCGAGTCGAGGAGCTCCGCGAGCACCTGGTCCACGCGCGCGTAGCTGTCGAGCTTGTCCCGGACCTGCATCGCCTCGGTCAGCGGGGCGAGGACCTGCGCCTCGACCTGCCGGGCGAACGCCGCATCGGTCTCGCGCGCAGCCACTGCGACCTTCGGCTTGCCGGCGGCGGCCGCCATCTCGTCGATGGCGGCGACGATCCGCCGGATCGCCTCGTGGCCCGCTTCGAGCGCGCGCAGCATCTCGTCTTCCGACACCTCCTGCGCGCCGGCCTCCACCATCACGATCGCGTCACGGCTGCCGGCGACGACCAGATCGAGCCGGCCCCGGCTGCGCTCGCCGTACGTCGGGTTGATCAGCAGCTCGCCGTCGACCAGCCCCACCCGGACGGCGGCTATCGTCTTCTCGCACGGTATCTTCGAGACCGCCAGCGCCGCGGAAGCGCCGGTGAGGGCCAGCACGTCAGGGTCGCTGTCCGAGTCGGCCGACAGGACCATGGCGACCACCTGGGTCTCCCGGCTCCAGCCGGACGGAAAGAGGGGACGGATCGGCCGATCGATCAGGCGGCTGGTCAGAACCTCCTTCTCGGTCGGCTTCCCTTCGCGCTTGAAGAAGCCGCCGGGAATGCGCCCCGACGCGTAGGTGTACTCGCGGTAGTCGACGGTCAGCGGCAGGAAGTCGATCCCCTCCCGGGCCGATGGCGCGCAGCAGGCCGTCACCAGGACGACCGTCTCGCCGTACCGGACGACGACCGCGCCGTCCGCCTGCTTGGCGAGCTTGCCCGTTTCGAATGCCAGTGTTTCGCGGCCGACGTTGAGGTGGCCTGTGTGCATGAATTCTGCTCCCTCGGTTCGAGATGACGGAGACGAGGCGGGGAGGCGCGAGCGGCGGATCGGGCGCGCGCTACTTGCGGATGCCCAGCCGCTTGATCAGGACCGCGTACCGATCGGAGTCCTTGCCCTTCAGGTAGTCCAGGAGACGTCGCCGCTGCCCGACGAGCTTCAGCAACCCGCGGCGCGAGTGGTGATCCTTGGCGTGGACCTTGAAATGCTCGGTCAGACTGCTGATGCGCTCGCTGAGGATCGCCACCTGCACTTCCGGCGACCCCGTGTCGGCGTCGTGGGTGCGATACGAGCCGATGAGCTCCGACTTCCGATCCTTGGGCAACACGTCCGTCCGCCTCCGCGTACGACCCGGACGCTGCCTTGTGAACGGTCAGTTCACGCGCGCGCATCCAGCCGCCGTTTGCCGCGTTAAACTCTTCTTTCTCCTGTGATTACCGCGATCGAATCTTACACCAAGACGATCCGCGGATGCAAAGCGCCGCCGGGTCCCGTCTCGGCGATCGCCAGCAGCCTTCCACCGCCGTCGTACACCTTGCACTTGCCCGCCGGCGCCGGGCTCGTCCAGGACCTGACGTCGGCCGGGACCACCGGGTTGCCGTGGGCGGTCCGCGCCGCGCCGCGGCCGGTCACCACGACGCCCGGCAGCTCGGGCAGCAGGTCGGCCATCGCGACCATCCGCGGCGCGGCGTCATCGGCGCCGCCGCCCATCTCGTCCAGGCGGACGGCCGCGTCGAGGGTGAACGCCCCGCTCCGCTCGCGGCGCAGGCTTTCGAGGCAGGCGCCGCACCCGAGGCTCCGGCCGAGGTCGTGGGCCAGCGTCCGCAGGTAGAACCCCGGCGAGCAGGAGACGCGGCAACGGAGCCGATCGTCGCTCAGCGTGAGGATCTCGAAGCGGTGGACCGTGACGTCCACCGGACGAAGCTCCACCGGCTTCCGCCGCCGCGCCAGGCGATAGGCGCGTACGCCGCCGACCTTCTTAGCCGAGAACGGGGGCGGCTGCTGCTGAAAGGCGCCGGTGAACGCGCGGCACGCGGCTTCGACCGCGCCGCGGTCGATCCGCGGCGGCGGTCCGGGAGCGGGCGCGGCCGTCCCGGTCGCGTCGTACGTGTCGGTCGAGACCCCGAGCCGGATGACGGCGTCGTACGTCTTCGGCCCGGCCGCCAGCAGTGCGGCCAGCCGGGTGGCGCGGCCGACCACGAGCGGCAGAACGCCGGTGGCCAGCGGGTCGAGCGTGCCGAGATGACCGATGCGCCGGACGCCCAGGATGCGCCGGACCCGGACGACGGCGTCGTGCGACGTGAGACCCGGCGGCTTGTCGACCACCAGCACGCCGTCCAGCCGCGCGGTCCCGCTAGCTGGTTCCGGCATCGACCGCCGCCGCCACGTCGGCGACGACCCGGGCGCGGGCGCCGTCGAACGGCTCCGCGGCGGTGAGGCCGGCGGCGTTGCGATGGCCCCCGCCGCCGTGCGCCGCCGCCACGGCGCGCACGTCGATCGCCCCCTTCGAACGGAGGCTGACCCGCAACTGTCCGTCCAGTTCCTTGAAGAGCACCGCGGCCTGCACGTCCCGCGCCGCCAGCGGAAGGTTGACCAGCCCGTCGAGATCCCCGGTCCCGCCGCCCGTCGCGCGCAGCAGCCGATCGTCGACGTCCAGCACCGCCACGCGCCCGCCGGCGGCGAGCTCCATCCGCTCCAGCAGCGCGCCGGTGAGGCGCAGCTTGCCGACGGTCTCCTGCTGGTGGACGCGCGCCGCCACGGCCGCCGGCGACACTCCGGTCCCGGCCACCTGCCGGCAGATCTCGAACGTGCGGGCGGTGACGTTCGCGTGGTGGAACGATCCGGTGTCGGTCAGGATGGCGACGTACAGGAAGGTCGCAACGTCGGGCGTGAGCGGGACGCCGAGACCCTTCACGACGTCGAAGACCATCTCGCCGCAGGCCGCGGCGGTCTCGTCGAACCAGTTGACGGCGCCGTACCCCGTGTTGCCCAGGTGGTGATCGACGTTGATGACGAAGCCGCGGTCCAGCCCCGCGATCTCCGTCCGGTCGATCGAGCTGCACTCGAGTATGACCGCCGCGTCGAAAGTCCCTTCGACCCGGTCGGTGACCTCCACGTCCGCAACTCCTTCGAACGTCTGCAGGAACGGGGGCGGCGGGTCCCGGCTCACCAGGCGCACCTGCTTCCCGAGCCGCCGCAGCGCGCCGGCCAGCGCGAGCTGCGACCCGGTGGCGTCGCCGTCGGGCCGCGCATGGGAGGCCACCACGAAACGGCGCCGCGTTCGCAGCGCGTCGAGAACCGCTTCCAGCGGCGTGTCAGCCATCGTCCGCGCCGCGGTCGGGCGGGTCGGGCGGACGAGCCGCGCCGACCTCTTCGAGCAGGCGCGCCACGCGGTCCTGGCGCTCCGCCGAATCGTCGTGGAGGAACGTCAGTTCCGGCACGCGCCGCAGGCCGACGCGGCCGAGCCGCCGCTTGAGGAACGGCCGGGCGCGGCGCAACGCCCGCCGCGCCGTGCGGGCGTCGCCGTCCGCCAGCAGGGTGTAGTACACGCGCGCATGCTGCAGGTCGTTCGTCATCCGCACGTGCGTCACCGTCACGTTGCGCGCGCCCGGGTCGCGCACCTCCCGCTGCAGCAGCGCGCCGAGTTCGGTCCGGATCACGTCGCCGACCCGTTGCGGCCGAATGGGACCGGGCATCGGCGGACCCATGAGCCGCTACGCCAGCCACTCGCGGTCGGCGGCGACGATCAATCCCGGGTCCTGGCGCTCGATTTCCTCGACCACGGCGTCGAGCGATCGCGCGACGGCCTGCTGCGCGGCGCCGACCGCGGCGACGGCGAGGCGGCAGCGCTGCCGCAGCGTCTGATGATCGGTCTCCGCCACCGAGACGTTGAGGCGGCGGAGACGGTCCTTCACGCTCCGCACCACGGCCCGCTTGTCCTTGAGCGAGCGGGCGCCCGGAACGCGCATCTCGATGGACAGGAGGCCGACGACAGGCACGACGCGACGCAGGAACCCCGAAAATGGCTACACGGTCGCGGCGACCTTTTCGACCGTGAACGATTCAATGACGTCGCCGACCTTGACGTCGGCGAACTTCTCGAAGGCGACGCCGCACTCGATGCCGGTCTTCACTTCGTTGACGTCGTCCTTGAACCGCCGGAGAGATCCGATCCGTCCTTCGTGCACCACGACGCCGTCACGGACCAGACGGGCCTGCGCGTCGCCGGCCCTGGTGATGCGGCCGTCGGTCACGACGCAACCGGCGGCCGCGCCGAACTTCGGCACCTTGAACACTTCCCGCACTTCCGCCAGGCCGAGCTGTTTCTCCTCGGTCGTCGGCTCGAGCAGCCCGCTCATCGCCTTCCTGACTTCGTCGGTCACGTTGTAGATGACCGAATGCTTGCGGACGTCGACCCCTTCGGCCTCGGCCACGGTGGCGGCGTTCCGGTCCGGTCTGACGTTGAACCCGATGATGATGGCGTTCGACGTCGACGCCAGCAGGACGTCCGACTCGCTGACGGCGCCCACTCCGGTATGGATGATCCGGATCTTCACCCGCTCGTCCCCGAGTTTCGCGAGCGACTCGGCGAGCACTTCGGCCGATCCCTGCACGTCGGCCTTGATGATGATCGGGAGCTCCTTGGCCTCGCCTTCCGCCAGTTGCTGCTGCAGCGACTCCAGCGTCAGCCGGGTTCCCCGGCTCCCGAGCGCCTTCTCCTTCAACTGGTTCTGGCGCAGGAGCGCGATCTGGCGCGCCTTGGCTGCGTCGCCGACCACCTGGAACGCGTCGCCGGGCTGCGGCAGGCTCGTCAGCCCGAGCACCTCGACCGGGCTCGACGGCGCCGCTTCCTTGATCTGCCGCCCGCGGTCGTCGATGAGCGCCCGGACACGCCCCACGCGGGCGCCGGCGATGAAGTTGTCGCCCACGCGGAGCGTGCCGTCCTGCACGAGGATGGTGGCGACCGGCCCGCGGCCGCGATCGACCTTGGCTTCGAGCACGGCGCCGGCGGCGGTTCTCTTGGGGTTCGCCTTGTGCTCGCCCAACTCCGCTTGCAGCAGGATCGTCTCCAGGAGCGTGTCCAGGTTCCGCCGCTGCTTCGCCGAGACCGGGATCATCTCCGTCTGTCCGCCCCAGTCCACCGGCGCGAGATCGCGCTCGGCGAGCTCCTGCTTGACGCGGTCGGGGTTGGCGTCCGCCTTGTCGATCTTGTTGATGGCGACCAGGATCGGAACGTCCGCCGCGCGCGCGTGGTCGATCGCTTCCTGCGTCTGCGGCATCACGCCGTCGTCGGCCGCCACGACGAGGACCACGACGTCGGTGACGCCGGCCCCGCGGGCGCGCATGGTCGTGAACGCCTCATGGCCGGGCGTGTCGAGGAACACGATCCGGCTGTCCTTGACGGTGACCGCATACGCCCCGATGTGCTGCGTGATCCCGCCTGCCTCCCGCTCGGCGACCCGCGTTTCCCGAATGGCGTCGAGCAGCGTGGTCTTGCCGTGGTCCACGTGCCCCATCACGGTGACCACGGGAGCGCGCGGGACGAGGTCTTCGGGACGGCTGTCCTCGCTTTCAAGGACGCCCACTTCTTCTTCGAACGAGCGCATCTCGACGTCGGCGCCGAACTCACGGGCGATCATGGTCGCCGTGTCGGTGTCGAGCGTCGTGTTGATGGTCATCATGAGCCGTTTTTCGATCAGCTTCTTCAGCACCTCCTTCGCCTTGACTTCCAGCTTGTCGGCGAGGTCCTTGACGGCCATCCCCTCCGCCAGCGTGATCGTCCGCGTGATCGGCGGCGGCGGCGCCGCCGGCGGCGGCGCCGTTTGCCGCGGCCGCCGGTCGCCGCGCTTGCCGTGCGGCCGGTACGGCCGCGGCGGCGGTCGATATCCGACGGCGGGCCGCGGCGGCAGCGGTCTGGACGACGGGGGGCGGACCGGCTGCGCGGGCAGCGGCCGCGGGCCGCCCAGCGGCTGCTGGCTCATCGGCGGCGGCGTGCGCATCGTCGCCGGCGGTCTGACGTCGGTCGCCGCGGCCGCTGCGGCCGGCGGCGCAACGGGCGCGGCCGACGCCGCCGGCCGTTTCGGCTCCTCGACCCGCAGCCGCAACGTCGGCGGCGCGGCCCGGCCGGTCGGTTTCGCGAGGACGGCGGCGCGCCGCGGCGGCGCTGACGGCTTGACATCGGATGCAGCGGTCGCCGCGGCCGCTGCGGCCGGCGGCGCAACGGGCGTGTCGATGGCTTGCGCCGGTGGCGCGGCCGGCGCCGCCGCCGCGGCGCCGTTCGGCGGCGCTTCGGCGGTCGGCGCGGCGGCGGACTCGGCGTCGGCGGCGACTGCCGCCTCGGCTTCCGCCGCGGCTCTCGCCTCGGCTCTGGCCGCCTTGGCCGCCTTGATCAGCCGGGGCGGACCGAGCGTCGGCCTGGCCGGCTTCGGCGCTTCCGCTCCAGGTTGCGTCGGCCGGCCGCGCCGGGCGGACGGCCGGCGCAACGCCGCCTCGGTGAACAGGCGGCCGCTCGGCAGCTCGATGCCCCGCTCGCGCGCGACCCGCATCGCGAACTGGCGGGCCACGATCTCTTCGACCGTGCTCGAGGCGCTCTTGACGTCGATGCCGGAGTCGCGGCGAAGCTGTTCGATGATCTCCTGACTGGGAAGGCCGAGCGCCTTCGCGACCAGATGGATCCGGATGGTAGCCAACGTTTTCTCTCGGCAACGCGCCGCGGCGCGCCGGCGCAAGTCAGTTCGGCGCCCGCTCTTCAGACGCAGCCGGGGATTCCGGGCTGTCCGGCGCCTGCTCCGCTTCCGCGGCCGTCGCGCGCTCCGCCGCATCGACCTGCTCTCGGACCGCCTCCTTCAGCGCCTCCGCCGCCTCCCTGCCGATCCCCGCCACTTCGGCCAGCGTGTCGGTCGTCGCCTCCAGCAACCGGTCGGCGGTGTCGAGACCCGCGGCGCTGAGCTTCCGAAGCTGCTCGCCGTCAAGGTCGGGCAACGTCAGCGTCGCGGCGTCGTCGGCGGCAAGCCCGTCGAGTTGCGCTTCGACCTCGCGGCGTTTCTCCTCCTCGCTCTTGATGTCGATCCTCCACCCTGTCAACTTGGCCGCCAGCCGCACGTTCTGGCCCTTCTTGCCGATGGCGAGCGACAACTGGCGGTCCTCCACGACGACCTCGATCACGTTTTCCTCGTGCTCGACGACGGTGACGCGCTGGACTCTGGCCGGGCTGAGCGCGTTGCTCACGAACGCCGCAGGGTCTTCCGACCACTCCACGATGTCGATCTTTTCTCCGCGCAGTTCGCGGATGATGGCCTGGACCCTGGTCCCCTTCATGCCCACGCACGCGCCGACCGGATCGATGTCGCGTTCGCGCGAGTACACGGCGACCTTCGCCCGGTCCCCGGCCTCCCGCACCGCGCTGCGTATCGACACCGTGCCGTCGTATATCTCCGGCACTTCCTGTTCGAACAGCTTGATGAGCAGCGCCGGGTCGGTGCGGGACAGGATCAGTTGCGGGCCCTTGGCGTTCCTGTTGACTTCCCGAATCACGGCGCGGACCCGGTCGCCGGCGGTGTAGTTCTCGGCCCGCGACTGCTCGCGTCTCGGCAGCAGCGCCTCGACGCGGCCCGACTCGACGAAGATGTCGCCGTTCTCGAACTGCTTGACCGTTCCCGACACGACGTCGCCGACGCGCCCGCTGTACTCCGCGTAGACGTTTTCGCGCTCGGCTTCCCGCACCTTCTGGAAAATCACCTGCTTCGCGGTCTGGGCGGCGATGCGTCCGAGCACATCGGTCGGCTTCGGAAACTCGATCTCCATGTCGACCTCGGCGTCGTCGCCGTACAGATCCTGCGCTTCCTCGAGGGAGATCTCGACGAGCGGATCGGTGACTTCTTCGACGATCTGGCGGACGGCGAACAACTCGACCTGGCCCGTCTCGGGGTTGAACTTCGTTCTCAGATTCTCGTCGGACTTGTAGTACTTGCGGGACGCGGTCAGGACGGCGTCTTCGATCGCCGTGACGATCACGTCGGGATCGATCCCCTTCTCCTTGGCCACGGCCTCTATCGTCTGCTGCAGTGGATTGTTCATGGCCGTTCTCTCAGAACTCCACCTCCAGCCGGGCGCGCGAGACCAGCGACCAGGGGATCCGGCGCCGGCGATCCGTCGATTCGAGCACCACGTCCTCGCCCAGGACGCCGCTGATCCGGCCCTTCCATGCGTGCTGGCCGTCAACGGCGTCGGTCGTGACGATCTTCGCCAGACGCCCCGCGAACCGGCGGCAGTCGTCCAGATGCCGAAGCGGCCGGTCCAGTCCGGGGGACGAGACTTCCAGCGTATACCGGTGCGGGAACGTCACCTCCGCGTCCAGGACCGCGCTCAGGTCCCGGCTCACCTGTTCGCAGTCGCCGACGCTGACCGGCGCGCCGGGACGCCCTCCGGCCCGCTCGCCGTCCTCCCGATCCAGGATCACCCTCAGCACCCACCCGATCGATTCCCGCCGCAAGCCGACGCTGAAGACGTCGAGTCCGCGACTCGACGCCACCCGCGCGGCGGCGTCGGCAATCTCCGACAGCAACTCGTCGCGTCCCACGGCGGCGGCCCCCCGCGGACACCCCCAAAAAACAAAAAGTGGGCAAACGCCCACCCACCGAACTCACCGGACAAGGCAACCCGAAATGCTATCACGACATGCTCGGGCCGGCAACTTCCAGCGCCGCGGGCCGTCAGGCCGGCGGCGCGGACTGCGCCAGCGCATCGTCGACCAGTTGTTCGAGATCGATGGTCAGACGCTGCGCGTCGTCGCTCCGGGCCGAGTGGGCCGCCAGCGCCTTGAAATGTTCGTCTGCAATGTTCAGCGCCGTCAGCACGGCGATGCGCACCAAGTCGCCGGGGGTCTGCTCCGCGGACGCGTGCATCTTCTGATCGACGTACTGCGCGAGCTGCGCCACGTACGCCTGATCCAGATCGCTCCGGATCGGATACTGCCGGCCGAAAATCTCGACGACGACGACGGCCGCTCCATCGTTCACGATCGGGCTCCCCGGACGCTCCGTCAGACGTCGATCGTTTCGAGCTGCTGGAGCAGGTCCTCGACGCGGTTGCGCACCTGTTCCCGTTCGGTCACCAGGTTCTTGAGCTCGGCCGAGGCGGACTCGGCGCCCTCGAGCTGCGCGCGCAGGCTCTCGACCTCGTTCTGCAGGCGCTGGTTGTCCTCGTGGGCCCGCGCCAGCTCGGACCGCGTCCGTTCCGACAGCGCGATGAGGCCTTTCACCTTGTCGACGAGGCGCTCGATCTGATCGACGTCAATCGCTTGTCCCGTGGTCACTGGCATCTGTTCCGGCTCCTGTCGTCCAATCTCGTCACCATCCCCGCTACCGCAGCTTCGCGTCGTGCGCCGCCTCGAGCCGCGCCACGATGACGCCGATCGCACGATCGATCTCGGCGTCGGTCAGCGTCCGCTCCGGCGACCGGAACGTCAGGCGCAGGGCCAGACTGACACGGCCGTCGGGGATTCCCTCGCCCGCGTACCGGTCGAACTCGCGCACGCGCAGCAGCGTCTCCGGCGCCGCGGATCGAATCGTGTCACGAACCGCCGCGGCGGGCAAGGCGGCATCGACGATGACGGCGAGGTCGCGGACGATCGACGGGTGGCGGGGGAGCGGCGCCGCCGTCGTCCGCCGGCGATCGACGCCGACGCGGGCCAGCGCGCCCAGGTCGAGCTCGGCCACGTAGACGGCGTGGCGGCGCGAGGGCAGACCGCGCGCCGCGGCGACCTCGGGGTCGAGACGGCCGACGTGGCCGAGCGTGACGGGCGCCGCTTCGCCGGGCGCCGCCGCCTGCGCCACGGCGGTCCGGTCCTCGACGAGCGGCCGGCGCGCCGCCGCCGCGAACGCCGCCTCCACGCCGCACGCCTCGCAGACGCGATCGACGATCCCCGCGGCGTCGAAGAAGTCGGCCGCCGGCGCGCCGCCGGGCCAGCGCCGGCTGTCGCTCCAGTGCTCCGGGGCCGCCGGCCCCGTGATCGCGACCGCGGCCGCCCAGGTCTCGCCCGCCGCCGCCGTGAACCGGCGCCCGATCGTGAAGAGCCGGACGTCGCTCCGCTCGCGCCGGAGGTTGTGGACCAGCGCATCGACCAGACCGGGAATCAGCGACGGCCGGAGCACCGCGGACGTTTCGGACAGCGGGTTGGCGATGCGCGCCAGGTCCTCGGCCCGGTCGACGAACGGCAGCGCGGCCGCTTCGTCGATGAACCCGTACGTGATCGCTTCCGAGCAGCCGCTCGCCGCGAGCATCCGGCTGACCAGCCGCCGCTGCGCGCGCTCGCCGCTCGCCGGCGCGGGGGGGCGGACCAGCGCCGGGAACGTCGACGGCAACCGGTCGTAGCCGTAATGGCGGGCCACCTCCTCGATCAGGTCGATCTCGCGGCCGACGTCGACGCGGTGCGAAGGCGCGGTGACGCGCCACCTGGTCCCGGCGTCGTCCGCCGGCGCCGGCTCGACGCCGAACCCGAGCCGGCCGAGCGTCGTCCGGACGCAGTCCGGGGCGACGTCGACCCCGAGCACCTGCTCGATCCGCGCGCGCCGGAGAGTGACGGCCGCCGGGGCGCGCGGCGCGGGGTAGCGGTCGACGATGGCGCCGCGCGGCGTCCCGGCGCCGGCCGCTTCGAGCAGCGCGAGGGCGCGCCGCAACGCCCGCACCGGCGCCTCGACGTCCGCCCCGCGCTCGAACCGGTGCGACGCGTCGGTCGACAGCCCCAGCCGCTTGCTCGCGCGGCGGACCGAGACCGGATCGAACCAGGCGCTCTCGAGCGCGACGCGCGCCGTGGACGCGGTCACCTGGGAGTCGGCGCCGCCCATGACGCCGGCCACGGCTTGCGCGCGCGCGGCGTCGGCGATGACGAGCACGCCGGGGTCGAGCGAGCGTTCGACCCCGTCCAGCGTGCGCACCGTCTCCCCGGCGCGGGCCGGCCGGATGCGGAGCTCGCCCCCCTGGAGCCGGTCAAGGTCGAAGGCGTGCATCGGGTGGCCGAGCTCGATCATCACGTAGTTCGTGACGTCGACGACGTTGTTGACAGGACGGACGCCGGCGGCCTCGAGCCGCGCCGTCATCCAGCCGGGCGACGGGCCGACGGTCACGTCGGCGACCGCCGCCGCGTACCGCGGACAGCGCGCATCGTCCTCGACGGCGACCGGCAGCGCGCCGTCGCCGACGCCGACGCCGGCCAGCGCCGGCCAGACGAGGTCGGCGTCGTAGATCGCCGAGACCTCCCGGGCGATCCCGACGACGCCGAGGCAATCGGGACGGTTGGTGGTGATCTCCAGGTCGAGCACCGCGTCGTCCCCGTCCGCCGCCGACCCCGGCGCCGCGGGAGGCGGCTCGATCGACGAGACCTCGAAGCCGCGCCGGGTGAGGGCGTCGGCCAGATCCCCGACGCCGGCCGTGACCGGCGCGATCTCACGCAGCCACGAGACGAGGATTCTCAATAGGGGAACTGCTCCAGCAGCCGCAGGTCGTTGTCGTAGAACGCGCGGATGTCCTGCACGCGGTACTTCAGGATGGCGACGCGGTCGATCCCGAGGCCGAACGCCCAGCCGGTCAGCCGCTCCGGGTCGTAGCCGACCGCTTCGAGCACCGCCGGGTGGACCATGCCGCTGCCGAGGATCTCCAGCCATCCGGTCCGCTTGCAGACGGCGCACCCGCCGCCGCCGCAGAAGACGCAACTGATGAACGCCTCGGCGCTCGGCTCGGTGTACGGAAAGAAGCTCGGGCGGAACGTCACCTGCGTGTCCGGCTCGAAGAGCTGGCGCAGGAAGCATTCGAGCGTCCCCTTCAGGTCGGCCATCGTCACCCCCTCGCCGACCAGCAGCCCCTCGACCTGCTGGAACATCGGGGAGTGCGTCAGGTCGGGGGTGTCCCGCCGATAGACCAGCCCCGGCGCGATGATCCGCACCGGCGGCTCGTGCGTCTCCATGTACCGGATCTGCACGCCGGAGGTGTGCGTGCGCAGCAGCGTGCCGGGCGGTCCGGCCGGCGTCGGCAGGGGCGCGTCGAGGTACAGCGTGTCCTGCATGTCGCGGGCGGGATGCTCCGGCGGCATGTTGAGCGCTTCGAAGTTGTGGTAGTCGTCCTCCACCTCCGGACCTTCCACGACCTCGAAGCCGAGGCCGGTGAAGATCTCCTCGATCTCCTCGCGGATGACGGTCAGCGGGTGGCGGCGTCCGACCCGGACCTCCCGGCCGGGGAGCGTGACGTCGACCGCCTCGCGGGGCGCGCGCGCATCGCCCCCCCCGGCCAGCGCGCGCTCGATCTCCTGCTTCAGATCGTTGGCCTGCCGGCCCAGGCCGCGGCGCGCGTCCGGCGGCGCCTGCGCGACCGACTTCAGCAGCGCCGTGACGGCGCCGCGCTTGCGGCCGAGATAGCGGTGGCGCAGCTCCTGCAACTGCTCGGCGGACGACGCCCGGCCGAGATCGGCCAGGAAGGCGGCGCGGATCGCTTCGGTGGTCGGGGCGGGCGCGGCGGCGTCGGGCGGAGGCGGCGGGGCTTTCGCCACTATCTGTCAGGCGTCGGCGCCCGCGGCGGCGCCGGCCGCCGCATCGGAGGAGCCGCGCGCCTCCCGGGCCCGCTCGGCGAGGTGCGCGAACGCCGCCGGCTCGCGCACGGCCAGATCCGCCAGGCTCTTCCGGTCGAGGGCGACGCCGGCGCTCTTCAGGCCGTTGATGAACCGGCTGTAGCTCAGGCCGTGGGATCGCGCCGCGGCGTTGATCCGGATCACCCACAGGCGGCGGAAGTCGCGCTTCTTCCGGCGGCGGCCGACGAACGCGTAGTTCAGCGACGTGTCGACCGCTTCCTTCGCCGCGCGGTGCAGCTTGCTCTTGGTCTGGTAGAAACCCTTGGCTCTGGCCAGGAGGCGCCGCCGCCGGGCGCGCCGCAGGGGTCCGCGTTTCACTCGCATGGTTTGCTCACCTGTAGGGGATCATCCGCTTCAGACGGGGCGCGTCGGCCTCGTCCACCGTCGTCGTGCCGCGCAGGCCGCGCCGGCGCTTGGCGGTCTTGCTCGTCAGGATGTGCTGCTTGAATGCCTTGCTGCGCCGGAGCCTTCCGGTTCCGGTCGCGCTGAACCGCTTGGCCGCGCCGCGGTGCGTCTTCAGTTTCGGCATCCGGTTTTCCTTCTTTCCTTCCGGTTCGATCAGTGCCCCTTCCGCTGGACGGTCTTGCTGGCCAGGATGGTGTGCATCTGGTTCCCCTCCATCCGCGGCATCGTTTCCTGCGTGGCGACTTCGACGAGCTCCTCCACCAGGCGGTCGAGGATGTGGCGCCCGAACTCGGGGTGGGCCATCTCCCGGCCGCGGAAGAAGATCGTGGCCTTCACCTTGTCGCCGTGGGCGAGGAAGCGCTCGACGTGCTTCTTCTTGAACTGGTAGTCGTGCTCGTCGACCTTCGGCCGGAACTTGATCTCCTTGATCTCGATCGTCTTCTGGTGCTTCTTGGCCTGCCGCGTGCGCTTCTGCTCCTGGTACTGGTATCGCCCGTAGTCGGTGATGCGGCAGACGGGAGGCTGCGCCGTGGGCGACACCTCCACGAGGTCAAGACCCTTTTCGCGGGCTATCGCCAGCCCTTGCTGCGGGGACATCACCCCGAGCTGCTGTCCCTCGTCGTCGATGACCCGAACCTCCCTGACCCGGATACGCTCGTTGATGCGCGTACGGTTCGCGCGAAAGTCCCGGCGCGGTCCTCGTCGAAAAGCGATGGCGTTTCCCTCCCGTTATTCTAGCAACCCGCCGGGCGGCCCTTGCGCCGGACCTCGTCGAGCGCGGCGTCGAGGAACGCATCGACCTGCTGCGCGCCCTGGTCCCCCCCGCCGCGGGTCCGCACCGCGACGGCGCCGGCCGCCGCCTCGCGGTCACCCACCACCAGCATGTACGGGACCTTCTGCAACTGCGCCTCGCGAATCTTATACCCGATCTTCTCCTGCCGGGCGTCGAGCTCGACGCGCAGGCCGGCGGCGGCCAGCCGCGCCCGCACCGAGTCCGCGTACTCGGCGTGCCGGTCGGCGATCGGGATCGCCACCGCCTGCACCGGCGCCAGCCAGAGCGGAAACGCCCCGGCATGGTGCTCGATCAGGAGCGCGATGAACCGTTCGAAGCTGCCGTAGAGGGCGCGGTGGACCAGGACCGGCGTGTGCTCCGCGTTGTCGGCGCCGACGTACTTCAGGCCGAACCGCTGCGGCATCTGATAGTCGAGCTGGATCGTGGCGCACTGCCAGCGCCGGCCGAGCGCGTCGGTCACGTGGACGTCGATCTTCGGCCCGTAGAAGCTGCCGCCCCCTTCGGAAACCGTGTACGGCGCGCCGGCCGCCTCGACGGCGCCCTGCAGCTGCGACTCCGCATGGTCCCACGTGGCGGCGCTCCCGAGGCAGTCGTCCGGGCGCGTGGAGAGCTCCACCGCGTAGTCGAGCCCGAAGTCGCGGTAGACCCGGCCGACGAGCCGCAGCAGCCGCTCCACCTCGGCGCCTATCTGGTCCTCGGTGATGAAGCAGTGGGCGTCGTCCTGGGAGAACTGGCGGACCCGGGTCAGGCCGGACAGCACCCCGGACGCCTCGTTCCGGTGCAGGACGCCCTGGTCGGCGTAGCGCAGCGGGAGGTCGCGGTAGCTCCGGACCTCGCTCGCGAACAGGAGCATGTGGCCGGGGCAGTTCATCGCCTTGAGGCCGCACGGCTCGCCTGCCGACTCGACCAGGAACATGTTCTCGCGGTAATGCTCCCAGTGGCCCGACGTCTCCCAGAGCGCCTTGTTGAAGACGAGCGGCGTCCGGACCTCCTGATAGCCTTCGCCGGCGAGCACGCCGCGCATGTAGTCGGCGAGCAGGCCGTACAAGGTCGCCCCCTTCGGCTGCCAGAACGGCGCCCCAGGCGCCGCCGGATGGAACAGGAACAGGCCGAGCTCCTTGCCGAGCTTGCGGTGGTCGCGCTGCTTCGCCTCCTCGATCTTCGCAAGGTGCGCGCGGAGCTCCGACGCCTTGAAGAACGCCGTGCCGTAGATCCGCTGCATCGGCGGGTTCTTCGCATCCCCCTTCCAGTAGGCGTTCGAGCTGCTGAGCACCTTGAACGCCTTGAGCCGGCCGGTCGACGGCACGTGCGGCCCGGTGCAGAAGTCGACGAAGGCGTCCTCGATGGCGTAGCACGAGACGACCGGGCCGCCCTTCTCCTCGATCAGCTGCACCTTGAGCGGCTCGCCCCGCTCGCCGAAGTACGCGGCCGCCTCGGCCTTGGGCATCATCTTCCGCTCGTAGCGCAGGTCGCGGGACGCCAGCTCGGCCATCTTCCGCTCGATCGCCTCCAGGTCCTCGGGGACGAACGGGCGACTGACGACGAAGTCGTAGAAGAAGCCGTCGTCTATCGGCGGTCCGATGCCGCACTGCGCCTCCGGAAAGAGCGCGGTCACCGCCGCGGCGAGCAGATGCGCCGTGCTGTGGCGGTACAGCTCGAGCGCCTCCGGCGCGTCGGGGGTGACGAACCGGACCGACGCGTCCGATGCGAGCCGGTGCGACAGATCGACCATCCGCCCGTCTACGACGGCGGCCAGCGCCCGCTTCGCCAGCCGAGGCGACACGTCGGCGGCCACGGCGGAGAGTTCGGCGCCGGCCGGCGCGCCGCGCGTGGACCCGTCCGGCAGCGTGACGATCACCTGGTTCATGCGGCGGTTCGCAGTGAGGGAGAGCTGGAGAAATGGTAGGCACGGGCGGACTTGAACCGCCGACCTCCTGCATGTCAAGCAGGCGCTCTGACCAACTGAGCTACGCGCCTGAATCCCGAGGGTCCGACCTCCGTCCGATCCGTTCGAGGGCCCGTTCGAGGACCGGGTCGCCGGCCGGCGCCGGTTCGCCGAGCTCCACCGTCGGCGGCTCTACCACGACCGCCGGCTCGACTCCGGACCGGTGCAGCGGATCGCCGGACGCCTGAAGATAACGGGCCTGCGACAGCCACAAGCCGCCGCCGTCCTGCAGCCGGACCAGCTGCTGCACGCTGACCCGTCCGGCCGTGCGCCGGCCTACCGCTTCCGCGCGGCCGCTGCCCGTCAGGCCGGCCGCGAACAGCTCGGCGGCGTGCGCCGTCCCGTAGTCGGTCAGCAGCACCAGCGGCGTGTCGATGGCGGCGCTCCCGGCCCCGGCCTCGATCGGGGTCCGGCCGCCGCCGGTCTCTTCCCGCTGCAGCAACGTGCCCGACGCCACGAACAACCGGGCCGCCTCGATCCCTTCGTCGAACGATCCGCCGCCGCAGTTGCGGACGTCGACCACGAGACGCGCCGCCCCGTCGGCCGTCAGCCGCGCCGCTTCGCGCGCGATCTCGGCCGCCGTCCCGGCCGGGAAGGCGGCCACGCGCAGGTACCCGACGCCGCCGGACAACATCCGGCCGGTGACGTTCGGACCGGCCGGCTCCTCCCGGACCAGCGCGACGTCGTACGGCTCGGACGTGTTGCCCCGCAGCAGCGAGAGACGGACCGTCGATCCCGGCTCGCCCCGGAGCAGCGCCGCGCTCTCGATGCTCGACAGCCGCCGGGTGGACTGATCGTCGATCGTGCGGACGTAGTCTCCCGGCCGCAGGCCGGCCCGCGCGGCCGGCGAGTCGTCGCGCACCGCCACGATCTGCGTGTAGTACCGGCTCGTCGTCTCGACGCCGATCCCGCCGGGCGGCGCCGGGTCGCCGCGTTCGACTCGCGCCGCCTCCTCCGGCGTGAGGTACGCGCTGTCGGTGTCGAGCCCGCTCGTCAGCCCCCGGAGCGCGCCGTCCATCACCGCGTCGAGATCGGCGTCTTCGACGTAGTTCTCCGTGATGAGGGAGACGACGTCCTCGAAGATGCGAAGATGCCGGTAGGCGCCCTCGCGGGCGACGGCCTGGCCGAGGTAGCCCCCCAGGAGGGTGAAGGCCACCACGGGGAACGTCATCGTCAGGATGATCAGACGCGTGCGCGGATGCATGGCGTAAAGCTGCCTATTCCAGCGTAAGGCTGCCTATTCTAATGGATCGGTGGACAGACCCGCCACCGGGCGGTACTCTGTCGCCGTGCGGATGCTCGGCATCGACGTCGGCGCGCGCCGGATCGGTCTGGCGCTGAGCGATCCGTCGGGCGCGCTGGCCACGCCGCTCGGCGCGCTGGCGCCGCCACCGCGCCTCGAAACGCGGGTGGAGGCGGTCGTCCGGGAGATCGACCGGCTCGCGCAGGACGAGTCGGGACTCGGCGGCGTGGTCGTCGGGATGCCGCGCAGCCTCGACGGGCGGCCCCATGCGCAGACCGCGCGGGTGGCCGCGTTCGTCGAGGCGCTGCGGCGATCGGTCGGGCTGCCTGTCGCGGTGCAGGACGAGCGGCTGACCAGCCGCGAGGCGGAGCGCCGGCTCGCGCTCCGCGAGAACGACTGGCGCCGCCGCAAGCGGAAGCTCGACGCCGCCGCCGCGGCCGTCATCCTGCAGGATTATCTGGACGCCCGCCCGGTGCGGCCGGCGGCGGCCGGCGGAGGAGGGTGATGCTGCGAAAGCTCCTGCTGGCGGCGGCGCTGCTCGCGGGGGTCGCCGCCGCCGGCGCGATCGTGGCGGTCAACGCGCTGATCGGCCGTCTGGAGCTGCCGTACGGCGAGCGGGCGGGCGGAGAAGTGTTCGTCGAGGTCGAGCCGGGCGACTCGATCCGGACGATAGCGGCGCGGCTGGTCGCGGCCGGCGTCGTGCGGGACGAGCTCACGTTCCGGCTGGCGGCGTGGCGCGCCGGCCGCGACCGGGCGCTCCAGGCCGGCGAGTACCGGTTCGACCATCCGCTGTCGGCGATGGCGGTGGTCGAGCGGATCGCCGCCGGCCGGGTCTACCTCCGGCCGATCACCTTCCCCGAAGGGCTGACCATCGAGGAGATGGCCGCGGTCTTCGAGACCCGCGGCTTCGGCTCCGCCGACGCGTTCCGGGCCGCGGCGGAGCAGGCCGCGCTGATCGCCGACCTCGACCCCCGCGCCGCGGACCTCGAAGGCTATCTGTTCCCCGAAACGTACGCGCTGCCGCGCCGCGCGACCGCCGACGACCTGGTGGCGGCGATGGTGGCGCAGTTCCGCGAGGCGTTCGACGACGAGCTTCGCGCGCGGGCCGCCGAGCGGGACCTGAGCGTCCGCGACGCGGTGACGCTGGCGTCGATCATCCAGAAGGAGACCGGCGCGGCGGCCGAGCACGGGCTGGTCTCGGCGGTCTACAACAACCGCCTGCGGATCGGGATGCCGCTCCAGAGCGACCCGACGGTGATCTACGCCCTCGGCCGCGCGAACCTGTACGACGGGAACCTGACGCGCGACAATCTCCGGTTCGACTCGCCCTACAACACCTACCGGTACCGCGGCCTGCCCCCCGGCCCGATCGCCGCGCCCGGCCGCGCCGTGCTGCAGGCGTCGCTCGCGCCGGCCGACGTCGGCTACCTGTACTTCGTCAGCCGGAACGACGGCACCCACGCCTTCGCCGACTCGCTCCGCGAGCACAACCGGAACGTCCACGAGTTCCAGGTGGAGTACTTCCGCCGCCGCCGGACGGGGCAGTAGCAAGACCGCGGCCGCCCGGCGCGCCGCGCGCCGGGAGATCAGGACCAGCGCATCCAGCCCGATCCCTCGCGCCCTCGATCGAAGACGCCCGGATGCAGCAGCTCGGCCAGGATCTCCGCCGACTCCACGAGACGCGGGCCGGGACGGTTGAAGTACCGGTTCCCGTCGGTGACGAAGACGCGGCCGGCCCGCACCGCCGAGAGCGTCCGCCACTCCGGACGCGACGCCAGGGCGGGCATCTCACGCATCGACCGGTCGACGTCGAAGCCGCACAGCCCGTGGCGGAGGTCCCCGCTGCATTCGAGCGGCGATGCATCCCGCCTGACGGCGTTGTTCGTCGGTTGCGTATACCCAATATGCGCCCTTCTCACGCCTTGTCAGCCGGGCGCCTCGCCGCTCTCGGTGCGACGCGGGGTTCCACCACGGGCTGCGCACGGCATGATCGCCACCACGTCCGGGTCGCGCGCCGCCAGCTCCTCGACGTCGAGATAGCCGGAGTGGCGGCCCGCTTCGCCGATCATGACGACGCCTCCGGCGATCTCCACCAGCTCCGGCATCCAGTTGCCGGCATGCATCAACGGATCGATCCACTCGATGCAGGCGATCGACGGGCGGGCGGGCCGCGCCGCAGCCGCCGCGCGGATCGCGTCCAGCCGCGCGGTGAGCCGGGCGACGAGATCCACGCCGCGATCCGGCGCGTCGAGCGCCGCCGCCACCGTCTTGACGTCCCGCCGGACGTCGCCGAGCGCCATCGGCTCCAGCGAAACGAGCGCCGGCCGCGACGCGACCAGATCGCCTACGGCGCGTTCGACGTCCGCGAGGCTGACCGCGCAGACTTCGCACTGCGCCTGCGTGACGATGACGGTTGGAGCGAGCCGGTCGAGCAGGCTGGCGTCGACATGGTGGACCGACAGCGCGTCGGCCACGATGGCGCGCACCTGCGCGTCGATGGCGCGGCTCGGCGCGCCGGCGTCCACCTTCGCCGCCGAGCAGACCGGCAGGCGCTCAACAGCCCGTGGTGAAAGTCCCCGCTGCATTCGAGCAGCGATGCATCCCGCCTGACGGCGTTGTTCGTCGGTTGCGTATGCCCAATATGCGCCCTCCTCACGCCTTGTCAGCCGGGCGCCTCGCCGCTCTCGGTACGACGCGGGGTTCCACCACGGGCTGTCAACCGACGGCGGGAAGTCGCACTCGTGCGACCGGCCGACGAGCTGCTCCTCGAAGCCGAGCGCGGCGACTATCTCGGTCGCGCTGGCGATGAGCGAGACGATCCGGTGCTCCGCCACCGGGCGCTCACCAGCGCGCCGCCGCCGGTTGGCCGTTCTCCGGCGCCGGCGACGGATCGCGCAACGAAGCCCGGCTGAACAGCAGCGGCGGAAAGATTCCCATGCTGACCAGGGTGGTTGAGGCAGCCCCGGATTCGCACCGGGTTCCCTCTGGCCGCTCCGAACCTACGCCCGGAGCGCCAGCGCACCGAAGCGACGGTAGCCGCCCGACCGCGCCGCCGTCAAACGCAGCGCGAGCGCGTACGTATAATGTGAATCTCCTCAAATGCGTGTGGGTAGTGGCGGCGCCAGTTCGATGCCTCCGCAGCAGAGGAACAGCATCGAGATGAGGGCGCCGGGGGGTGGAACCCGTATGCGCGCCGCGCAATCACCCGCAGCTTGTTGTTGATGCCCTCCACCGGTCCATTCGTCATCCGGGTGTCCAGACAGGCCAGGATGACTTCCGCGTGTTTCCGAATCGTGCGCTCCAGCTTCACGGCGCCCGCCGAAACGTCGCCCCCTCCACGCGCGGACGAGCAGCGCCGGTCCCGCCACCGCGTTCACGCCGGCGGAGGCGGCGACTCGTCCGACGCGGCCCCGGTCGGACTCGCGCGCGGACGCCACAGCACGCTCATCGCCCAGCCGAGATCCAGCCGCTCTCCGGTCCACGCCGGCAGCGCCGTATCCGGTCCGATTGCGATCCCCGCCGCCGCCAGCCGCCCGTCCACCGGCGCCAGCGCCGCCCCGGTCCAGCGCGGCGGTTCCGGAACTTCCGGCAGCGGCCGGCCGTCGGCCCGTGTGAAGCGGACCGCGCCCGTGTCGTCAAGCTTCACCTGCAAGCCGCCTTCGTGCACCGCCCGGTGATGCCGCCGGCAAAGCTGCACCAAGTTGTCGAGCCGGGTCGCGCCGCCGTGCGCCCAGTGCCGGACGTGGTGCGCATCGCACCGCCGGGCCGTGCAGCCGGGGAAGCGGCAACGCCGATCCCGCGCCGCGAGCGCGCGGCGCAGCGCCGGCGGGATCGTGCGCGTCTTCCGGCCGACGTTCAACACCTGTCCGGACGCGCCGTGGGTCATGACGACTCGCCCGGCGTCGCACGCCAGCCGTCGCGCCGTTTCCGTGGAGACACGCAGTCCGCCGGCGTCCTCCAGCACCGCCTGACCACCGTGCGCGGCGCGAGCAGCGTCGTCGGGACTTGGCCCGTCAGCGCTTCCCGCCGGCCGGCGCGTTCCCGCGGGAACGTACTCTCCGATCGATGCGGCGCCCGTCGGCGCCGAGTCCACCGAGTCGCCAGCCGCACCCTGCGGGTCGCCGACGCCTGCCGCGGCGTCGCCTCCCGGCTGGCGGATTGCCGCAGTGCGATCGGCCGCTGTGGGTCGGACGACCGAAGACGTTCCCGCGGGAACGTACGTCGGGTGATCCGCTCTCTTTGTCATCGCTGCGTCGTGCGCCAGCGTCGCGGCATCCACGTGCAGCACCACCTGGTACCGGTCGCCCGCCCGCCGTCCCGGGGTCCAGCTACGCCGACAGCGCCGCCTCCGCCACCCGGCCGAGCGCGTCCGCCCGCCGCTGCTCCGACGACGCCTCGGGCGCGTCTTCTTCCGGAGCGTCCGCCGCCTCCGTCCGCAACTGCTCGCTCGCCGCATCGAGCGACCGCAGCACCGCCGCCCCGACCTCCGGCGCAAGCCGCCCCCGAATCACCACCATCCCGTCGTCGTCAACCCAGGTCCGCAGCTCCCGGTGCGCGTGCCGCCGTCCGTCTTCGGCAATCTCCGCCGCCCGGTCCACCCGCCGCCACGCCCGCGTCACCTGTTCGACGTGCACGGCCGTCCCGGCGAGCGCGACGTTGAGCAGCGCCGTTTCGTTCTCCGGCGTCGCCACGCGGGTCAGCGCCCGCACCTTCGAATAGGAGACCCGCCCGCGCTGCATCGCGGCGCCGATGAGCGGCAACCTGGCTAGGGCGTGGGCGACGCGCACCTTCTCGCGGGCGGCGCCGGGGGCGAGACCGGTGCGCCAGCTCAGCCAGTGGGCGCAGGAGGAGAAGCCGCCCGCTCGCCAGCCGCCCTGCTCGTCGAATTGGCGGATGAGAACGAGCAGAGCGCAGGTGGCGGCCTGGATGCGGGCGGAGAGCTCGGCGATCCGGTCGCCCAACCGGTCGAGATCGAGTCGGTTCGGAACGGCAGCGGCGTCAATCGCCGTCGGAGCGCAGCTTGGCGAACGAGGTTCGTCCATCGCGCCGGCGCCCGCGTACGGGGGAAGCACGGGACCGGCGGACGGCGAACCCGGAGGCGGAACCGGTGTGGTTTCGAGGTGCATGCCCTATGGTAATCCCTTGTTTTTCAGCCTCTTGTACGGCTCTCAGGCGGCCGTTCCCGGTCCGTTCAATGCTTTTCGACCTTCCGGTTGGGTGTACGGCTCTCAGAGGGCAGCTAAAGCCAATACTGTTGCTTTAAGACTCACGCCTCCTGTATGCTGTCCCGAAAAGGCGGGAAACGCGGAGGGGTGGATGTCCCGAACACAAGCGGTTCTGCTTGGTGGTCCTCGGCTGTCGGACTATTTGAGCATCGGGGTGCTCGCGCAAGTGTACCCGATCACGTCGGTGCGCGCGGCGTTGGCTTCGTGTGGTCGGGCAAGCGGTCGGCAGCGAGATCTGCCGGCCGAAGCGATGGTGTATTACGTCGTGGCTCTGGGGCTGTTCCGGTCGGTGTCGGCGCGGGAGGTGCTGCGCTGCTTGCTGGAGGGACTGCGTTGGGTGTCGTCGGACTCGGCGGCGTTGCGGGTGTCGGGAAAGTCGTCGATTTCGCGTGCGCGTGCGCGCTTGGGACCGGAACCGTTCGAGGCGTTGCGCGCGGTGCGGGTCAAGCCGCTGGCGGATCCGGCGACGCGCGGGGCGTGGTATCGCAACCGTCGCCTGGTAGCGTTCGACGGGTCGGCGTTGAACGTGCCGGACGAGGCGGGGAACCGGGAGACGTTCGGGGCGCCCGGGGCGTCACGGGGCCGTGCCGCTTTCCCGCAGGTGCGCTTGACGGCGCTGGTGGAGTTGGGGACGCGGGCGGCGTTCGCCTGGCGGGCGGGGGCGTATGGCGAGTCGGAGGAGACGCAGGTCGAGACGCTGCTGCCGTGGTTGTCGGCGGGGATGCTGGTGCTGGCGGACCGGGGCTATTGTGGCTTCCCACTCTGGCGGCGGGCGTCGGACACCGGCGCCGACCTGCTGTGGCGCATGAAGGCGAATCTGCGCCTGCCGGTACTGGAACGCTTCGCCGACGGTTCCTACCGGAGCATGCTCCGGGGCAGCGGACAGGATCGCCGGCGCAGTCGGGGCGTCTGCCCCGTGCGGGTCGTCGAGTACACGCTGGACGGCGCCAGCGGCGAGGTCTACCGCCTGGCCACCACTCTGCTCGACCCGGCCGTTGCGCCGGCGGCCGAGATGGCCGCCCTGTACCATGAGCGTTGGGAAGTGGAAACTACCTATGATGAGGTCAAGACGCACATCCTGGGTCCCGGCGCCATCCTGCGCAGCAAGACGCCGGACCTGGTGCTGCAGGAAGTGCACGGTCTGATGCTGGCGCATTACGCGGTGCGGCGCCTGATCTACAAGGCGGCCCGCAGGGTGGACGAGGACCCGGACCGTCTTTCGTTCGTCCACGCCGTGCGGGTCTTGCGCCGCCGTGTCGAGCACCCCGGCGTTTCCCCCCTCGGCGCATGAGCAGCTCCACGACCGCGTGCTGGAGGAGATTCTGGAAGAGCGAGCGGTCTCCAGTCGCGGTCAGAAGAAACCGCGCTGCGTCAAGCGGAAGATGAGCGGCTACCCGCTCCGCCGCCCTGGCCCGGTGTCCCGCCGCAAGTGGGACTGGACGCCGCACATTGTTGCACCAGAACGCTAAAGCAACAGTATTGCAGCTAAAGCGGTCCGAGGGGCACGCTACGTTCCGGTCGGCAGATTGGACCAAGCGGGCGAAATGATCGTGTCAAGTACTTTCTGCAGAAAAAGCAGAAAATCGGGTGCGGGCGGCGCAATGCCCGCTCCATCGGCGTTCATGCACTGATGGGTGGAATTATTAAGGACACGGAAACTATCATGACAACGATGTAATAAAATGATATAATGATTGGTATGACGAAACGAGATGGTCGCGCCCTTGATCACAAAACACTTGAAGCTATTCGGATTCGAGCGGTCCTGCGCTGAGGTGGTCCCGGTTGTTTGGACAATTCGAGGGCTTCATTAAGGTGTATTCCGGTTGCGAATCATGCCCTCGTGTTCTTCGTCTGAGGTTGCCCCGATTCTGCGGACAGATTGACGCTTTCGGGTTCAGATCATGCCGTGGTTTTCCGTGGGAGTAAATCCACAATGAAGCGCTGTGGAACTGTGGGAATCTCGCGGCCTCGGCGCCGGCCCGATCGCCCGCGGTCGCCCGCGAGATTTCCAACGGACTGTGGGCGCCCGTGTCCCCGCTCTGCGGATGCAGCCCGTTGCGGACCGGGCGTCCATAGGCCGGGCAGGTCCACAGCGCCCGGCGGCGATACGGGGCACGGCGCCGACAGGCGGGCGACCACGATGCCGGCGGAGCCGATGCGATGCGGCGCCTGTGCGCCATCATCGCCATCATGCCCTCCCGGTGTTCCCCGCAGCAACGCCGGTGACGACGCCGGCCGGCGTCGGCGTGTCGGCCGCGAACCGGCTCGTGGGTGCGAGCGCCTTGCCGGACCGGTCCGCGGCCGCCGTCTCGTGGAGACGTTCGAAGGCGAGCGGCGAGAGGTAGCCCAGCGAGGAATGACGCCGCCGCGTGTTGTACCACCCTTCGATGAACGCGAACACGGCCGTCCGCGCCTCGGCGTGCGTCGCCCACCGCGTGCGGGCGAGCAACTCGCACTCGAGCGTCGCGAAGAAGCTCTCGGCCAGCGCGTTGTCGAAACAGTCGCCGACCGAACCCATCGATAGCTGCACGCCCCATCGCTGACAGCGGGCGCCGAAGGCCAGCGACGTGTACTGGCAACCTGGATCGGAATGGTGGATCACCGCCGACGGCCGGCGCTGCTGCACGGCCATCTCCAGCGCCTCGGTCACCAGCGCCGTGCGCAGGTGCGCCGCCAGCGCCCAGCCCACGACCCGCCGGCTGAACACGTCCACGACGACGGCCAGGTAGAGCAAGCCGGCCTGTGTCGGAACGTAGGTGATGTCGGCGACCCACAGACGGTTCGGCGCCACTGCCTCGAAACGGCGATCGACCCGGTCCGGGGCTGGCCGGACCCGCAGCGCTCGGCGCGTCGTTCGCGGCCCGCGGCGACGGCTCACGCCCGCAATGCCCGCCGAGCGCATCACCCGCGCCACCCGCTTGCGGCTCACTGCGGCTCCGGCGGCGGACAGTTCCGCGTGAATCCGGGGCGCGCCATACGTCCCGCGGCTGTGGACGTGAATCGCCCGCACGCGGGCCGTCAGATCCGCGTCGGCCTGCACGCGGGTGGACGGACGCCGCTGACGCCACGCATAGTACCCGCTCGTGGAGACACCGAGCACGCGGGCCATGGTGGCGATGCGGAAGCGGGCCTGATGCGCACTCATGAACCGGTAGACCTCCCGGGTCCGGTCTCCCGTGCGAACCAGGCCGTGGCTTTTGCCAATATTTCCCGTTCTTCCCGCAGCCGACGGTTCTCCCGACGCAGCCGGCGCATCTCTTCACGCTCTTCGGTGCGCAGACCGTCGGTGCGCTCGCCGGCATCGCGGCCGGCCTGCGCCACCCAGTTCCGGATCGCCTGGGCCGACGGCTCGAACTCCCGAGCCAAGTCCTCCGGCGCACGCCCCGACCGGACCAGATCGACCATCTGCTTCCGGAACTCCGCCGCATACGGCGGTCTCGATTTCGCCATCGCGAACACCTCCTCACTCCCAACAGGATCAGGTGTCCGCAAAACCGGGTCAACTCCAGTCGGCGGTGAGTCCGCAAGGCGTGCTGCGGTTCATGGTGGTCGACGGGCGGATGACGGCGGGGCGATTCATCGAGTTTCTCAAGCGTCTGCTGCACAACCAGACCCGCCCGATCTACCTCATCGTCGATCAGCATGCCGCGCACCGGGCCCGGCTGGTCGATGCGTTCGTGCAGTCGACGCACGGCCGCCTGCGGCTGTTCTTCCTGCCGTCGTACTCTCCGGAACTGAATCCGGATGAATTGGTATGGAATCATCTGAAGACGCATGGGACTCGCAAGCGCCTGCTGCAAACGCCGGCGGAGCTCAGGCGCTACGTCCTCAGCCACCTGCGTTCCTTGCAGCGCACCCCCGCCCGTGTGCGCGGGTTCTTTGGAAAGCCCAGCCTCCTCTATATAAGCTCCTAGTGTAATCAAACTAAGGGGTTCCTTAAAATATTTCACTCACCGTCGCCCCGCCCTCCGGCGATCCGCCGCCAGTCGCCGACGTCGGTGTGGAAGAGCGCCGCGGCGTCGCGGCCGGTGGCGAGGTTGTGTTCTATCGTCGTGGCGGCGGGCGGCGCGGCGGCGGCGGCGGCGTCCGTGCGCGGCGGGCGTTCGAACAGGACGCCGCCGAACGCCAGGTGGGCGGCGGCCAGCGTCAGCGCGAGGTTGAACGTCTGGCCGGCGAGGTAGAGCTGGATCGGCCGGCCGCCCGCCGTGTGGCGCGCCAAGTCGCGGAAGCTCGACTCGAGGCCGATGCTGACGAACGCCAGGCAGAAGAGCCAGCCGCGCACGTCGGACGTCAGGTCGAGGGTTGCGGCGACGCGCGCTGCGCCGAGCGTCGGCGTCAGGACGAACGAGAAGAGGAGCGACGCGGCGGCGAAGCCGATGACGAACTTCGGCAGGCGGCGCCAGATCTCGATCGCCTCCGGCTTCCGGCCGCCCGTCCGTTCGACCCTGGCGACCCAGAAGACCGCCACGAGGAACGCGATCAGGCCGATCAGCGTGTTCTGGATCATCTTCACCACGGCGGCGATCTGCTCCGCCTGCTCGCCGAGCAGGGCGCCGGCCGCGACGACGGCGCCGGTGGCGTCGACCGTGCCTCCGATCCAGGCGGCGCCGACCACCGGGTCGATGCCGGCGGCGCGGACGGCGAGCGGCATCACGATCATCATCGCCACCGTGAAGATCAGCGACATGCCGACCGCGAGCGTCAGCTCCTGCTTCCGGGCGCGCGTGGCCGCCGCCACCGCCATGGCGGCCGAGACGCCGCAGACGGAAGTGGCCGCCGCAATCACCATCACCAGCGGGCGGCTGCCTATCCGGAGCGTCCGGACCCCGAACCGGTACATGCAGACGAGGACGACGGGGGTGACCAGCCAGGCGACGAACAGTCCCGGCAGGCCGAGGCGCAGGACGTTGCCGAACAGGACTTCCGCCCCGAGCAGCACCAGTCCGGTCTTGACGTACAGCTCGCTGCGGAGCGCCGGCCGGAGCCACGCCGGCGTCCCGCCGGCGCCGGCCCGGCCGGTGTTGGCGATGACGAGTCCGATCAGGAGCGCCCAGAACGCGTACCCGACGCCGGCGGCGCGCACGCCCACCTGGTTGGCCAGCGTGTAGGCGGCGACGGCCAGCAGGAACAGCGGAACGAAGGCGGCGGCGTGGCGGCGGCCCTCGCCGGCGATCGCCTGCGCGGCGAGCGCGCCGAGTCCCAGCAGGCCCAGCCCCAGTCCCAGGAGTCCCGGCGCGCGGCCGGCGAACGCCTCCGTCGGCAGGACCGACCAGCGTCCGACGCTCGGCACTGCGTCGATCAGCCCCGCCGCCGCGCCCGCCATGACCAGCCCGGCGAGCCAGACCGCCCACCAGTCCTCCGACGCGGCGAGCGGGCTGCGCTGCCTGGACGCGGCGGCGCTCATGGCGGGTCCAGCCAGCGGAAGAAGCCGGTCGCCGCGGCGGCGCCGGCAAGCCGGGCGGCGATGAACGCCGGCGCATCGGCCGGCGCGATGCCGGCGAAGGCGGCGGTGAAGGCGGCGGTGAAGGCGCGCCGCGGCGGGTCGGCGGTCACGGCGCGCCCAGTCGGAGTTTCATCCGAGAGGCGCCTGCGCGGCGCCGACGATCGGGCCGCCGTCCGGCTCCTGCAGGAGCACCACGAGGCGGAGCTGTCCGCGGCGCCAGGCGGGGCTCACGTGCACGCGGCCTTCTATCGGGTAGGCGTCGCGCGGCGGGCGGGGCAGGGCGCCGAGCCAGGTGAGGCTGCGGACCACGCCGGTGTGGGTCAGCGTCCGGGACGCGTTCTCGCCGCGGGTGACGTCGGTGGTGAGCGGGCCCTCGGTGACGGCGACCCAGACGTCGGGCGGCGCGCTGGTGGGAGGGACCGCCGTTGCGCGCCCTGTGACGCGCACCGTGTCGCCGCCGGCGGGCGCCGCTTCGATGGCGAGCGCCGCCTTCGGCGCCTTGCGCGCGTCGGCGACGGCGTCGTGCGCGGCGATCGACCGGCTGCCCACGAGCGCCGTCTGGCCGTCGACCACCATCATCGGCGTGTAGAGATGCCGCTCGCCGAGCGCTTCGACGTAGGCCCGCTGCCGGTCGTTGAACCGGCCGGACGAGAACGGGTCGCGCCAGCCCAGCCGGTTCCAGTAGTCGACGTGCTCGCTGAGCGGGATGATCAGGGCGCCCCGGACCGGCTGGTTGCGCTCGAGCGCCCGGAGCAGGTCGTCGGCCGGCGGACAGCTCGAGCAGCCCTGCGACGTGAACAGCTCGACGACGACCGGGGTCAGTGCGTCGCCGCCGCCGGCCGCCTGCGCCGCTTCGGTCGCGGCGGCCGGCGCAAGCCGCAAGGGGGCGGTCAGCGTCAGCGCGAGCAGCGGCCCGGCGGCGAGAACGGCGCGCATGACTTTCCGTTCCGATCCTATACTAGGGGCAGCCGAACGTTCCTTCCCTCTCAGACAGCGAGGAGCCAGATGTCCAGACGGTCCATTGCGTGCGCGGTCCTGATCGCGTCGGCGTTGACGTTCACCGGTCCGGGCGCCGCCCGGGCCCAGTTGAGCGAGGCTGGAGTGCTGCTCGCCACGCTCGACAACGCGTACCGGGTCGTTCCGAACGTGACGTACCACACGGCGAGCGGCGTCGACAACAAACTCGACCTGTACCTGCCCCGCAACGCCGACGCCGCCCCGCCGGTGCTGCTGCTGATCCACGGCGGCGGCTGGGTGATCGGCCAGAAGGAGACGTACACGATGCGGCTGCTCCCCTATCTGGAGATGGGGTTCGCCGTGGTCAACGTCGAGTACCGCCTGGCGAACGTCGCGCTGGCGCCGGCGGCGGTCGAGGACTGCCTGTGCGCGCTGCGGTGGATCGCGCAGAACGCCGAGGAGTACAACCTCGACGCGTCGCGCGTCGTCGTCACCGGGATGTCCGCCGGCGGGCACCTGTCGCTGACGACCGGCATGATCCCGTCGTCGGCCGGCCTCGACCGGCAGTGCATGGCGCGCGCCTTCTCGGGGCCCCGTCCCGCGGACCCGGCCACGGTGGTCGCCATCGTCAACTGGTACGGCATCACCGACGTGGTCGACATGCTGGACGGACCGAACGCCAAGGGGTACGCCGTCGAGTGGCTCGGCAGCCTGCCGAACCGGGCGGAGGTGGCCTCCCGCGTTTCGCCGGTGAACTACGTGCGCGCCGGGTTGCCGCCGATCCTGACGATCCACGGCGACGACGATCCTATCGTCCCGTACCAGCACGCGGTCCGGCTGAAGGACCAGCTCGATGCGGCCGGCGCGCCGAACGAGCTGCACACGGTGCCGGGCGGCGGCCACGGCAGTTTCACCGACGCCGAGACTATCGCGATCTACGAGAAGATCTTCGGCTTCCTCTCCCGGCACGGGGTCGGCGCGCGCCGGGCGACGAACCAGCAGGACTGATCGGGGCCGCATGATCAGGCTGCGCGCGCCGCGGACGGCGCTGGCGTGCGCCGCGCTCGTCTGGGCGGCGGGGGGCGGCGCTGCGGCCCTCGCCGCCGGACAGGCCGCCGGCGGCGGCGCGGCCGACCCGGCGGCGCTCGACGCGGCGTTCGCCGCGTTCTGGGCGGCCGACTCGGACCGGGCGGCGGCGCGCGCCATCGCCGCCGTCCTGGCCGCCGGCCCGACCGCCGGCGAGGTCCGGGCGCGGCTCCGGGCCGGGCGCGAGCATCCGGCCGACGCGCCGACCGGCCGGCATCTGCGGAGCCGGCGCAACCGCGACGGCGTGCGGCACGACTACGTGCTGCGCGTCCCGCCCGCGTACGACCCGCGCACGCCGATCCCGGTGCGGGTCTACCTGCACGGCGGCGTCATGCGCCCGCGGCCGGCCGACGGCGAGTGGTGGCGCAGCGAAGAGCGGTGGGTCCGCGACGACGCCATCGTGGTCGCGCCCGCGTCGTGGAGCGAATCGGTCTGGTGGCGGCGGAGCCAGATCGAGAATCTGGCCGGGCTGCTGGGCGACGTCAAGCGCGTCTACAACGTGGACGAGGACCGCGTCCACCTGCTGGGCGTCTCCGACGGGGCGACCGGCGCCTGGTACCACGCCTTCAAGGCCACGACTCCCTGGGCCGGCTTCCTCAGCTTCATCGGTCATCCGGCCGTGCTCGGCAACCCCCGGTCGGCGGTCGACGGCGAGATGCACGTGGTCAACCTGCGCGGCAAGCCGTTCTTCGTGGTGAACGGCGCGCGCGACCGCCTGTATCCCGCCGCCGTGATCGAGCCGTACGTCCGGCTGTTCGCCGAGGCGGGGGTCGCGATAGAGTTCCGCCCGCAGCCCGACGCCGGTCACGACCTGAGCTGGTGGGACCGGGAAGCGGCCCGCGTCGAGGCGTTCATCGCAGCCACCCCCCGCCGGCCGCTGCCCGACCGGCTGACCTGGGAGACCGAGACCGCGCGCGAGTTCAACCGCGCGCACTGGCTCGTCATCGACGAGCTGGGGGCGGTGCGCGGGGAGAGCGCGCCGGAGGAGTTCGACCGGGTGACCGTGCCCGGGCCGCGCCGGCCGCTCGGCATCGACACGGTCGCCGAGCTGCCGGACGGGGCCGGTCTGAAGGTGGTCGAGGTCCGGCCCGGCTCGCTGGCGGACGAGGCCGGCGTCGCGGCCGAAGACGTCATCCTCGACCTGGGCGGCGTCCCCGCGCGGACCGCCGAGGCGGCGCGGCGGGTCCTTCTCGGCGTCCGGCCCGGCCGGAGCCTGCCGGTCACGGTGGAGCGCGCGGGCGCGCCGGTCCGGCTCGCCCTGCGGTTTCCGGCGTCGCAGCCGGGCGAGTCGCGGCCCGCGTTCCCCGGCGGCCGGACGTCCGGGCGGGTCGATCTCCGGCGGGAGGGCAACACGGTCGCCGCCTCGACGCGCGGCGTCCGCCGGTTCACGCTGCTGCTCTCGGAGGACCAGTTCGACCTGTCCCGGCCGGTCAGGGTGGTGGTCAACGGCGTCGTCGCCCACGACGCCGCGGCGCCCCCCGACGCGGCGACGCTGCTGCGCTGGGCCGCCGTCGACCAGGACCGGCGCCTGCTGTTCAGCGCCGAGCTGGCGATAGAGGCGCCGCCGGCGCGGTAGGCGGCCCCGCCGAACGGTTCCCCGCCATGTCTCGCCGCGCCGACGCCCGGCCGCCGCTCCGCGGCGCGGAGAGCGCGCTCGCCGCCCAGGTCCGCGCACGCCTGGCGGACCTCGGCGCCCAAGGGCTGCTCCGGACGCTGCGTCCGCCGTCCGGCATCGACCTTTCCTCCAACGACTACCTGGGGCTGGCGGCCGACCCGCGGCTGGCGCGGCGTCTGGCCGAGGCGGCGATGCGGGAGGGGTGCGGCAGCACCGGCTCGCGCCTGCTCCGGGGCCACCGCGAGAGCTTCGCCGCCGTCGAGCGCCGGTTCGCGGCGTTCAAGCGGACCGAGCGCAGCCTCTACTTCTCGAGCGGCTACCTCGCCAACCTCGCCGTGCTGGCGACGCTGCCGGAGGCGGGGGACGTCATCTACTCGGACGCGCGGAACCACGCGAGCCTGATCGACGGAACCCGCCTGTCGCGCGCCCGGTGCGTCGTCGCGCCGCACGGCGACCCGGACGGCCTCGCGCGGCGGCTGTCCGAAGACGGCGGTCCGGGCCAGCGGTTCGTGGTGGTCGAGTCGCTGTACAGCATGGACGGCGACTTCGCCCCGCTCGCCGGCTACGCCTCGGTCTGCCGGCGCTTCGGGGCGGCGCTGGTGGTGGACGAAGCGCACGCGGTCGGCGTCTACGGGGACGACGGCAGCGGGCTCGTCCGCGCGTGCGGCGTCGAGCGCGACGTCTTCCTGTCGATCAACACGGCCGGGAAGGCGCTCGGCGCCGCCGGCGCGTTCGTGGCGGGGCCGGCGTGGGCCATTGACTACCTGGAGCAGCGCGCCCGCCCGTTCGTCTTCTCGACCGCCGCGCCGCCGGCGCTGGCCGCGGCGATCGACGCGGCGCTCGACGCGGTGGCCGCCGAGCCGGAACGCCGCGCGGCGCTCGCCGCCCGCGTCCGGTTCCTCCGCGCGCGGCTGGCGCAGGCCGGCGTCGCCCTCGCCGCCGACCTGTCGCAGATCGTGCCGATCGTGGTCGGCGCCAACGCCGCCGCCGTCGCGCTCGCCGCCGAGTTGCAGCGGCGGGGATTCGACGTGCGCGCCGTCCGCCCCCCGTCGGTGCCGGAGGGGACGGCGCGGCTGCGGATCTCGGTGAACGCCGGGCTGTCCGAGAGCGACCTGGGCCGGTTCGTCGATGCGCTCCGGGAGGCTCTCGAGGAGGTCGGACAGTGCGCCGCGGCCTGTTCGTGACCGGGACCGACACCGGCGTCGGGAAGACGGTGGTCTCGGCCGCCCTGCTGCACCGGTACGGCCGGGACGCGCCGCTCGGCTACTGGAAGCCGATACAGACCGGGACGCGGCGGGACGACGACACGGCCGAGGTGCGGCGGCTGGCCGCCGGCGCGCCGGCGGAGGCGCTCGACGACGGCGTCCGGCTGCCGGAGCCGGTCTCGCCGCATCTGGCCGCCGAGCTGGCCGGAACGACGATAGACCTCGGCGCGCTGATCGCCTCCGCCGCGCCCGTGCTCGCCTCCGGCCGCTGGATCGTGGAAGGCGCCGGCGGCGTGTTCGTGCCGATCAACCGATCCGAAACGATGCTCGACCTGATCCGCAGGCTGGGACTCCCGGCGCTGGTCGCGGCGCGGAGCACGCTCGGGACGATCAACCACACGCTGCTGACGCTGGAGGCGCTGCGCTCCCGCGCGCTGCCGGTGGCCGGCGTCGTCATGGTCGGCGAGCCGAACCGTCACAACCGGGCGGCTATAGAGCGCTACGGCGAGGTCGCCGTCGTCGGCGAGATGCCGCCGTTCGCCCCGCTGTCGGCCGAAGCGCTCGCCGCCTGGGCCCCGCGCGGGCTCGACCCGGACGGCCGGCTGGGGGAGGGGCTGCAATGACGTCGCACGACGCCGGGTCCCGCCGCAGGCTGTTTGAGGTGGTCCCGCATTTTTGGACAACCCGTCGACTAACGGCGGAAGTCGAGGTCGAACAGGACGTCGTCGCCGAGCCGGAAGCACCGGCGCCGCGGGCGCAGCGCCTCGTCGAGCGACTCGATCGGATCCAGGGCGATCGCCGCCGGGCCGGAGCCGATCAGCATCGGGGCCACCGTGACGTGCATCCGGTCGAGCGCGCCGGCCTGCAGGAAACCGGAGACGGTCGCGCCGCCCCCCTCGATCAGCACGCGGCGGTAGCCCAGGCCGCGGAGCGCCTGCAGGACCGCCTTCGGGTCGAAGCGGCCGCCGCCTTGCCCGGCGGCCGGCATCAGCAGCACGTCTCCTTCGAGGCGCGGCGCCGCAGTCGCCCGCCTGCCCGGCGCCCGGCGCACCTGCACCGTCCGGGCGGCGCCGTCCGAGAAGACGCGCCGGCTCCGGTCGAGGCGCCCGTCCGGGTCGAGGACCACCCGCGCCGGATTCTCGCCCGCAGCCTCCCGCACCGTCAGGCGCGGGTCGTCGGCGGCGACGGTCCCCGCCCCGACCACCACCGCGTCGACCAGGGCGCGGAGCCGGTGGAGCCGCCGGACGTCGGCCGGGCCGGTGACGTAACGGGAATGGCCGGCGGCGGTCGCGATCCGGCCGTCAAGGCTCTGTCCGGCCTGCGCGATCGCCAGATCCGGGCGGATCTGCAAGGGCAGGAACAGGTCGATCAGATCGCGCGCCGCATCGCTCACGGCCGCGGAGGCCGTCCAGTCGCCGGAGGGGTGGACTTGCAACCATACGCCGGGATTGGGATCATGTTCAACGCGCACGGGCGCGCCGCCGGACTTCAGGTCCCGCGGCGCGGCGCGCAGCAGGCTCCATGCCGTGCGCTCGTCGATGAAAGGGTCCACGCGGCAAGTATGCACGACGAGGCGGACCGCGGCCTGTTCGATCTGCAGCGGGGGCGGCCCTTGTACGTCGCGCCGCCGGCCGGGTCGGCGCCCCTGCCCGGCGTCCTGGTGGCGGCGGTCGAGGGGCTCGGCCCGCGGACGGTGGACCGCCTCCGGCGGATCGACGGCGCGGCGCTCCGGCTCGCCGTGACCGATCGCCGGGCGCACGCCATGGGCTTGGCGAACGGCGGCCGCCCCGCGCCGCTCAGCCTGCGGCTGAACGGCGCGTCGAGCCCGGACGACATCCTGCGTCTGTCGGCGGCGCCCGGCGACTATTCGGGCGAGGTGCGCGACGTGCGCGAGGCGTCCGATCCGGAGGTCGGCGGACTGACGCTGGCGCGGCTGGGCCGCCTGATCCCGGCGGTGGTGGGCGTCCCGATCGGCCCGGCCGGCGCGCCGGCGCTGCGGCGGGATCTCGACCGCGGCGCCGTCCTCGGCGTCACCACGGCGCAGATCGGAGCGCTGGCCGGCGACACGAAGCTGGAGCTGACGCACGTCAGCGACGGGCCGGTCCCGCTGGAGGACGCGGAAGACGCCGCGCTCGCCTGCTTCCGCGAGGCGAACGGCCTGCTGGAGCACGTGGCGGTGCTCGTGGGCGACCGGACGCGGTGGCCCGATCCGGCGCCGGTCCGCATCCACTCCGCCTGCCTCACGGGCGACCTGTTCGGCAGCCTCCGCTGCGACTGCGGCGAGCAGTTGCGCGGCAGCCTGCGGGCGTTCGCGGCCCGGGGCGGCGGCGTGCTGCTCTACCTGGCGCAGGAGGGGCGCGGCATCGGGATCGGCAACAAGCTGCGGGCGTACGCCTTGCAGCAGCAGGGGATGGACACGGTGGACGCCGACTGCGTGCTCGGCTTCGGCGCCGACGAGCGGCGCTACGACGCGGCGGTGGCGATGCTGGAGCACCTGGGGATCGACCGGATCCGGCTGTTCACCAACAACCCGGAGAAGGTGCGGGCCGTGCGGGACGCGGGCATCGAGGTGGCCGCCCGCGAGCCGCTCTACGGCACGCTCAACCGCCACAACCTCCGGTACGTCAAGGCGAAGGTGTCGCGCGCCGGCCACTGGCTGGGGGAGATGCTGTCCGGCGCCGCGTCCGCCGGCAGGCAGCCCGCGCCGCACGGAGGTTCGAAGCCGCAGAAGGCAGGGTGATACTGACGCGCACCGGCGGCAGCGGGGAAGCGGCATGGCGAACATCGACGGCACGGCGCTTGGCGAGCAGCTTTCCGGCGATTCCGCCGACGACACCATCCGGGCCGCGGCGGTGACGACGTCCTGCGGGGCGGCGGCGGCGACGACTTTCTGATGGGCAACCCCGGCGAAGACCGGCTGTACGGCGACGCGGGCGACGACACGCTCCGGGGCGGCAACGACGCCGGCCTCGTCGGCGGCTACTGCAGATCGTCCGGAGTGAGTCCGGTCCGGCGGCTTGTTCGGGTCAGTATCCTGGGCCCGATCTCTTCGCGGTCGTGAAAGGCGAAAACGAAGTCGGGCCAACCCGTGCGCTGGAGGATGCGGTGAGAGCTCTTCCACGCTTCAGCGTCCAGCCGATGCGGAGGAGAGCGCCGAGAACCCTGGCGGCTTTCGTCGCCGGCCAGCGCCTTACGCGGCCTCGAACGACACGTCCAGGCACTCGGAACGCGTTTCGCCATGCTCCAGCCGGTCAGCCATGACACGGAGCGCCAGCGCCTGGACACGGGCGATGGCGTCATCCCAGTTCCGGCCGTAGCACATCACGCCGGAGAGCGCCGGCACTTCCGCCAGCCACCGGCCGTCGTCCTCGCGCTCCAACTCGATCCTGAACGTCATCTGCTTCCTCCATGATCGCATCCTGACCTGATGTGAAGCAACTTCCGATCGAATCACGCCTTGTCAGCCAAGCGCCTCACCGCTCTCGGCGCCCCGCGCGGGGCTCCCACCAGGGCAGTTCACTTGGCCAGCCGGTCGATCGGGAACTCCCGGGCGTCGAGGATGACCTCCGCGAGCACGGCGCCGTAATGGTCCACGAGGCGCCTGCCGGCGTCGGCGCGGGTGGCGTCGCCGGCTGCGCCCGACCGGTCGAGATCGCCGGCGAGCCAGGCGAACGACGCCGCGTCGCTCCCGGCGTCCACCCGCCGGAGCATCCGCTCCAGAATCCGCCCCGAGCATCTCGATCGGGCGCCCGTGCCGCAGAAGGCAGGGTGATATACTGACGCGCACCGGCGGCAGCGGAGAACGGCATGGCGAACATCGACGGCACGGCGCTTGGCGAACGGCTTTCCGGCGATTCCGCCGACGACACCATCCGGGGCCGCGGCGGTGACGACGTCCTGCGGGGCGGCGGCGGCGACGACCACCTGATTGGCAACACCGGCGACGACCAGCTATACGGCGGCGCGGGCGACGACACGCTCTGGGGCGGCAACGACGACGACCTGCTCTCGGGCGGCGCGGGCGGCGACCGGCTGGTCGGCGGCTCGGGCGTGGACACAGCGAGCTACTCCGGGTCGGCGTCCGGCGTGACGGTCAGCCTCGCCGCCGGCGCCGGGTCCGGCGGCGACGCGGGCGGCGACACGCTCGACCGCGTCGAGAACGTCGACGGCTCGACGCATGCCGACCGGCTCACCGGCGACGACGGCGGCAACCGGCTCATGGGCGGCGCCGGCGGCGACGTCCTGCGGGGCGGCGGTGACGACGACTTTCTGGTGGGCAACCCCGGCGAAGACCGGCTGTACGGCGACGCGGGCGACGACACGCTCTGGGGCGGCAACGGCGCCGATCGGCTGACGGGCGGCGCCGGCGACGACCATCTCGAAGGGGGCGCGGGCGCCGACACGTTCGTCTTCGGGTCCGGGCACGGCGACGACGCCGTGGTGGGGTTCACCGACGGCGAGGACCGGATAGACGTTGCGGCGCTGGGGGTCTCGGAGTTTTCCGGCCTGAAGACGACGACGACGTCGATCGGGACGCTGATCGATCTGGAGAGTGCGGGCGGCGGCTCGATCGTGCTCGCCGGTTTCGCCGTCGACGACCTGGATGCGTCCGACTTCGTGTTCGCGCAGGAGGGTGCGGACGAAACCGGCGGCGACGACGAGGGCGGCGTGAACGCTGGGGACACGAACGCCGGTGGTGACGGCACGAACGAGGGCGGCGCGAGTACGAACGACGGCAACACGATCCGGGGCGACGACGGCGACAACCTGCTGCGGGGCGGCGACGGTCCCGACCGCCTGTACGGCGAGGGCGGCGCCGACACGCTGTACGGCGAAGGCGGCGACGACACGCTGTACGGCGGCGACGGTGACGACCTGCTCTCCGGTAACAACCGTGACACTGGCCCTGGCGGCAACGACGTGGTGTCGGGCGGCCCCGGCGACGACGTCATTGGCGTTGGTGATGATGGTGACGACACGCTCTCGGGCGGCTCCGGCGACGACAGGATCAGCATTCCATGGTGGGCGGATGGCGACAACACGGTCTCCGGCGGTGATGGCGACGATCACATCCATGTCTCCGCTGATGGAGCGTATGGTGACAACACGGTTTTCGGCGATGCGGGTGACGATTCCATCAACGTCGGCAGTAATGGAAACCATACCGTTTCAGGCGGCGCCGGCAACGACGATATCTATGTTCAGGGCGGCTATGGCGGCAGCGATCTCACGGTTTCGGGTGATGCCGGCGATGACCGTATCTACGATGAAAATCCCGGAGACGACACGATATCGGGCGGTCCAGGCAATGACAGCTTCTACATAAGTGGTCAATCCACCAACGGTGACAACACAATATCGGGTGATGCCGGCGATGACCGTATCGAAGATTACGGTGGTGGAGACGACACGATATCGGGCGGAGACGGGAACGATCGGATCACGGCGCTCTGGGGTGACAACACGATCTCGGGTGATGCCGGCGACGACGAAATCAAGATTTACAATCCCGGAAACGATACGATATCGGGTGGAGACGGGAACGACTGGATCTGGGCCGACGCAAGGGACGGGAGCACTGTCGGCGACAACACGATATCAGGCGACGCCGGCGACGACCTTCTCGAGAGCGGCGCCGGCGACGACACCTTCGTCTTCCGGAGCGGGCACGGCAACGACACCGTCACGCGTTTCGGCCAGGGGGACGACGTCATCGACCTGACGGCGTTCGGCCTCTCGGGATTCTCCAGCCTGAAGATCTGGACGGCCTCCGGCGGGACGATGATCGACCTGGAGAGCCACGGCGGCGGTACGATCCTGCTCGCCGGGGTCGACCTCGCCGACCTGGACGCCTCGGACTTCGCGTTCTGACGGGTTGACGGCTCGCCGGCCTCGTCGGCGGCTACTGCAGATCGTCTGGAGTGAGCCCGGCCCGGCGGCTTGTTCGGGCCAGCGTCCTGGGCCCGATCTCTTCGCGGTCGTGAAAGGCGAAAACGAAGTCGGGCCAACCCGTGCGCTGGAGGATGCGGTGAGAGCTCTTCCGCCGCTTCAGCGTCCAGCCGATGCGGAGGAGAGCGCCGAGAACCCTGGCGGCTTTCGTCGCCGGCCAGCGCCTCACACGGCCTCGAACGACACGTCCAGGCACTCGGAACGCGTTTCGCCATGCTCCAGCCGGTCAGCCATGACACGGAGCGCCAGCGCCTGGACGCGGGCGATGGCGTCATCCCGGTTCCGGCCGTAGCACATCACGCCGGAGAGCGCCGGCACTTCCGCCAGCCACCGGCCGTCGTCCTCGCGCTCCAACTCTATCCTGAACGTCATCCGCTTCCTCCATGATCGCATCCTGACCTGACGTGAAGCAACTTCCGATCGAATCACGCCTTGTCAGCCGAGCGCCTCACCGCTCTCGGCGCCCCGCGGGGCTCCCACCAGGGCTGTTCACTCGGCCAGCCGGTCGATCGGGAACTCCCGGGCGTCGAGGATGACCTCCGCGAGCGCGGCGCCGTAATGGTCCACGAGGCGCCTGCCGGTGCCGGCGTCGGCGCGGACGGCGTCGCCGGCCGCGCCCGACCGGTCGAGGTCGCCGGCGAGCCAGGCGAACGACGCCGCGTCGCTCGCGGCGTCCACCCGCCGGAGCGTCCGCTCCAGATCCTCCCCGAGCGGGCGGGCGGTTTCGATCTCCGCCGTTCGCACCAGGTCGGGCCGCAGGTGCAGCATCATCGCGGTCTCCACCGCGCCGCCGTGCAGCCCGTGACGCCACTCCGACTCCGGCAGGTCCACTCCGTCGGGGCGGGGGAAGAGGAAATAGTTGGCGGTGACCACGAGCATCCCCAGCTCGTCGCGCAGGCCGAGCGCCGCGGCGTCGAGCGCGGCGCGGTTCCCGCCGTGGCTGTTGGCGAGGACCAGCCGCCGGACGCCGGCGCGCGCCAGCCCCGCGCCGTGCGCGTGGACGACCGCGCCGAGCAGCGCCGGATCGAGGCTCAGCGTGCCGGCGAAGCGCGCATGCTCCCGGCTCGACCCGACCGCCGCCGGCGGCAGCGTCCAGGCCGGGAAGTCGTCCGGCAGACGGCCGAACGCCCGCGCCAGCAGCCCGAGTCCTATGTCGAGGTCGGTCGACAGCGGGAGGTGCGGGCCGTGCTGCTCGATCGCGGCGACCGGCAGGACGGCGACCGGATCGCGCTCGGCCAGCCGCGCCGCCTCGACCGTCGTCAGCGCGTGCCAGTATCGGACGGCGGACATCGCGGGCGCTTCTCCCGGATTGCGGGCTGCGGGCGGCGCGCGGCGTCGCGCGGCGGGGTCCGGGCGTACAGGTCGCCCGACGAGGCGCCGCCGGCGCCGGCGGCCAGCCACGCCAGCAGGCGGCTGCGGCCGACCCAGGCGTCGAAGACGAACCGCCGGCGCTCGCCGGCCGCGGCGTTGAACTCGTACGGCGCGAGCGCGTCGAGCCGGCGGACGCACGCCGCGGCGACGTCGAGCGCGCCCGCCACGAACTCGACGGAGAGGCCCGGCGGCGGCCGGGTCAGCCCGGCCAGCGCCTCCGCCTCGTACCCCTCCACGTCGATCTTGCAGAACGCCGGCATGCCGTACTGGTCGATCAGCGCGTCGAGCGTGGTGACCGGCACGTCCACCACCCGGTCCCACCGCACGCGCCGGAAGGTGGAGTTGGCCGCCGGGACCCGGCGCCGCCACGCCTCGGACAGCGTCGAGACGGTGGGGGTCCGCCGGCTGATCGCTAGCTGCGCGACGCCGGCCGTGCGGCCCACCGCTTCGGGCCGCACGGTGATCCGGCCGGTCCGGCCGACCAGCCGCCGCAGCCACGCCGCCACCTGCGGCTGCGGCTCGAGCGCCACGACGCGCGCGCCGAGCGCCGCGAACGCCGCCGCGCGGTCGCCGAGGTGCGCGCCGACGTCGAAGACCAGATCTCCCGGCTGCACCAGCGGCCGGTACATCCGGCGCAGCCCCCGCTGGCGTCCCGGCCGCCAGTACGTGACGAGCGACCGCAGCAGGCCGAGCAGGCCCGGCCCTTCACGCACGCGCGCGCCCGCCTTTCGGCCGCACGGGCGGCCAGATGCGCGACCACGCGCCGCCGGGCCCGAACAGGCCGTGGTGGACGGCCGCGGCCACGTGCGCGGCGATCAGGGCGGCCAGCAGATAGCCCGAGAACTTGTGGACGACCAGCATGACGTGGGCGACGTCCGGAACGCCCGTGACGAGCGGTGGGACGCCGAGCGCGTCGAGCATCTCTATCGGGTATCCGTCGCCCACCGTCCGGACGTACCCGCTGACCGGCATCACGATCAGCAGAGCGTAGAGCAGTCCGTGCGTCCAGGCGGCGATCCGCCGCTGCAGGGCCGGCGCCCCCGGCGGCAGCGGCGGGACCGGATGCGACAGCTTCCAGGCGAGCCGGGCCGCGACGACGAGCAGGAGGATGCATCCGAGGCCCTTGTGCAGGATGAACAGCGCGTCGTTCAGGGCGGGGACCGCTTCGCTCGTCATCGCGATCCCCGCCGGCAGTTGCACGAGGATCAGCACGGCCGTGACCCAGTGGAACAGCCGCGCGCCGGCGCCGTAGCCTGACCCCGCGTCGCCGCTCATCCGCGCCTCATTCCGCCGCGGCGGTCCCGGCCGCCCCGGCCGGCGTGCTGAACGCCCGCACGAACCAGTCCCGGAACGTGTCCATGCCGGCCGCCGCCTGCGCCGGGTCGGGCAGGGCGCCCGCCGCGTACCCCCGGCGGAGGAACGGTTCGATCAGCGCCGGGTCGCCGCTCATCACGTGCGCCGGCGTCGCGCGGCTCGCGTCCTCGCCGGTGACGAGCGGCGCCGGCTGGTGGTCGCCGAGCACGATCAGCAGCGTCCGGTCGTCGACGTACCGCTCGGCGTACCCGGCGACGACGTCGATCGCGTAGCCGATCGCGCGCGCGAAATGCTCCCGGACCCGGCCGAGGTCCCGCCAGAGGTCCTCCGGGCGCTCGCCGGCCCCGCGCCAGCGCTTGAAGATCGCGCCGTCGCCGATCGCGTCCCAGTCGTCCAGCACCGGGAGTATCGGCGTCCAGGGCGCGTGACTGCTGATCAGGCCGATCTCGGCGAAGACCGGCCGCGCGCCGCCGCCGGGCGCCCGCACGCGCCGCTGCAGGAACGACCAGGTGAACTGGTCCGGCATCGTGACCCAGTTGAACGCCGGCCCGGCGTAGGCGATGTCGCGCCGGGCCAGGATCTCGTCATAGCCGAGCCGCTCGCCCTCGGGCCACGCCAGCGTGTTGGCCGGCATCAGCGCGGCGGTGCGGTGGCCGGCTCGCCGGAAGTCGTCGATCAGCGTCTCCCGGCCGCTGGCCAGGAGCAGGTCGTACCGTAGCTGGTTGTCCACCCACAGGCCGCTGAGCAGCGACAGGTGGGAGAACCACGACTGGCCGCCTTGGGTCGGCGCCGTCAGCAGTCCGGTCGCAAGATGCACCTCCGCAGCGGCGGCGCGCGCCGCCAGATCGTCGAGCCGCGGCCGGACGACCGGGGCGTACCGCGGATCGTCGAGCGCCGAAACGCCGTACGACTCGACGAAGGCGAGCAGCACGTCGCGGCCGCCCAGACGGCGCAGCAGGCCGGGATGGTCGGCGTAGCCGGCGGGGGCCGCCGCCAGCTCGGCCGCGAAGGCTTCCCGCTCGCGCAGCATCCGCCCGAAGTGGCGCGCCTGGTCGGCCACGAGCCGCGCCGCCGGCCAGGCGGCGCGCCGGCCGGACTGCGGCGGCGCGGCGTCGGGCGGCGCGGCGTCACGAAACGCGTCGCCCGGCAGCGTCGCGCCGGTCACGGCGGCGGCGGCGATCCCGGCCGCCGCGAGCCGTTTCCATCGCGCTCCCGCGGCGGAAGAGAGCAGTGTCGCCACGAGCCACGCCGCCAGAACGGCCGTCAGCGCGCCGACCGCGAGGAGCAGCGCCGTCAAGCTCACGCCGAAGGCGCCGGTCATCAGCCGGTATACGGCGCCGGCAAGCTGGAGATCGAGGTACAGGTTGAGCGGGCGGCCCAGGCTGTAGCGCGCGACCGCGTCGGCGAAGGCCAGTGCGCTCGCGAGCACCGCCGCCGCCGCCACGGCTCCGGCGAGCGGCGCACGCCAGCGCGTCCCGGGCAGAACCGCGAACACGGCGGCCGCCAGCACCGCTTCGAGCGCGATCCGGACGCCGGCCGCCTCGCCGTCGAACAGCCAGTGCGGCGCCAGCAGCAGGACGTTGACAACCGCAAGGGCGATCGCCAGACTCAGGAATCTCCCGGCCCCGCCGCGGCGCGTCATGAAGTTTCGTCGCCTCATCCTGCTCTCGTCGTTGCCGCTGCTCGCCGCGGCGGCCTGCGACGCGCCCGCCCGTCGGAACGCCGCTCCGCCGGGCGGCGATCCGATCGAGGCGGCCGGCGGCGACGAGAAGCCGCCGGCCGGCCATCCGCCGCCGGCTTCCGGCCGCTACCCCGTCCGCGCCGCGACGCTGCTCGACGACGTGACCGAGCGCGCCCGCCGCCTGGCGCAGGCGCCGTACCGCCCGCCGCCGAGCGATGCGCTGCCGGCAGCGCTGGCCGGCCTGGACTACGACCAGTACCGGTCGATCCGGTTCCGTCCCGAGGCGGCGTTCTGGAAGGGCGCGGCGCCTTTCGAGGCGCAGCTCTTCCACCCCGGCTTCATCCACCGGGAGCCGGTGCGCCTGCACCTGGTGGACGGCGGCCGGATTGCGGCCGTGCCGTTCGACCAGGCGCTGTTCCGCTACGACGGTCCGGCCGCGCCGGCCGCCGGCGCCGGCGGCCGGGACCTCGGCTATGCGGGGTTCCGGATACACTATCCGCTCAACGACCCCGCCATCAAGGACGAGGTGGCCGCGTTTCTCGGCGCATCCTATTTTCGCCTGCTCGGGCGCGGCCAGGTGTACGGCCTGTCGCTCCGCGGGCTGGCCGTGGACACCGCGCTCGACAGCGGGGAAGAGTTCCCGGTGTTCCGCGAGTTCTGGCTGGTCCGGCCCGACCCGGCGGCGGCGTCCGTCACCTTCCATGCCCTGCTCGACAGCCCGTCGGCGGCCGGCGCCTACCGTTTCGAGCTGACGCCCGGCGGCGGCACGACGCTCGACGTCGACGCCCGCCTGTTCGCGCGGACCGACGTGACGAAGCTCGGCGTCGCGCCGATGAGCAGCATGTTCCTGTACGGCCCGAACCGGATCCCGCCGTTCGACGACTTCCGCCCGCAGGTGCACGACTCGGACGGCCTGCTCCTCCACACCGCCGGCGGCGAGTGGATCTGGCGTCCGCTCGCCAACGGTCCGGGGGTGCAGGTGACCGCGTTCCCCGGTCCGGCGCCGCGCGGGTTCGGTCTGGCGCAGCGCGCCCGGCGCTTCGACGACTACCTCGACGCGGAGGCGATGTACCATCGGCGGCCGAGCGTCTGGATCGCCCCCGGCGGCGGCGACTGGGGCCGCGGCCGGGTCGAGCTGCTGGAGTACGCCGTCACCTCGGAGTTCAACGACAACGTCGCCGCCTACTGGGTGCCGGACCGGCCGTTCGCCGCCGGCGACGCACGGCGGTACCGGTACCGGATCACGACGTTCGACGACCGGATCGCCGCCCGGACGCTGGCCGCGGTCGAGCGGACGCGGATCGGACGGGCCGCGCTGCCCGGCGCGCACGATCCGCCGCCCGGCCGCCGCCGGTTCGTGGTCGACTTCCGCGCCGAGGCCGCGCCGCCGCCGGGCGCGCCGGCGACGGTCGACGCGGTGCTGGAGACGTCGTCCGGCGAGGTCTCCGACCTCGTCGTCCATCCGCTCCCGGAGGCAGGCGGCTGGCGCGCCGCGTTCCGGCTCGCGCCCGACGGACGCGCGCCGGCGGAGCTGCGGCTGCATCTGACGCGCGGCGGCGAACGCCTGTCCGAGACCTGGGCCTATGTCTGGCATCCCGATCGCGTCCGGTAGCGACACGGCGCCGGGCAGTGAAGCCGTCCGGACGCCGTGCGTGCGGGCGCGGCGGCGGCTGTTCGCCGGCCTGGTCGCCGCGACCACCCTGATCGGGGTCGCCATGATGGTCGACGTCATGCGCGCCGGCGGCTTCACCGGCCTGGAGCTGGTCATCCTCGCCCTGTTCACGGCGACGTTCGGCTGGATCGCCCTCCCGTTCTGGAACGCGGTCATCGGGTTCACGCTGACCGTGCTGAGGCGCGACCCGCTGTCGCTCGCTCCGGCCGCGGCTCCGGACGACGCGGCCGGGCGGCCGGCCGCGCGCCGTTCGATCGCGCGCCGGACGGCGCTCGTGATGCCGATCCGCAACGAAGACCCGGCCAGGGTCACCGAAGGGCTGGACGCCATGCTGCGCTCGCTGGCCCGGACCGGCCACGCCGGCCGGTTCGATCTGTTCCTGCTGAGCGACACTTCCGATCCGGCGTCCGCGTCGGCGGAGGAGGCGGCTTGGGCGGCGCTCGCCGCGCGGACGGATCACCCCGGACGCCTGCGCTACCGGCGCCGCGCCGGCAACGTCGGCCGGAAGGCGGGCAACATAGCGGAGTTCTGCCGGCGCTGGGGCGGCCGGTACGACTGCATGGTGGTGCTCGACGCCGACAGCGTCATGACCGGGGCGGCGCTGGTCAGGCTGGCGCAGGCGATGGAGGCCGACCCGCGGGCCGGCATCATCCAGACCGTGCCGATCCCGGCGCGGCGGACGACGCTGTTCGGCCGGCTCGTCCAGTTCGCCGGCTGCCTGTACAGCCCGATGCTGGCGGCCGGACAGAGCTTCTGGCAGACCGACGCGGCGAACTACTGGGGGCACAACGCGATCATCCGGGTGCGGCCGTTCACCGACCATTGCGGCCTGCCGATGCTGCCCGGCCGCCCGCCGCTCGGCGGCCCGATCCTGAGCCACGACTTCGTCGAGGCGGCGTTGATGCGGCGTGCGGGCTGGGCGGTCTACCTGATGCCGTCGGTCGAGGGGAGCTTCGAGGAAGCGCCCGAGAACGTCGTCGACTACGCCGCGCGCGACCGCCGGTGGAGCCAGGGCAGCCTCCAGCACCTGCGCCTGCTGGCGGGCCGCGGGCTCCATCCCGTCAGCCGCGCGCACTTCGCGCTCGGGGCGGCGGGATACCTGTCGTCGGTCGTCTGGCTGCTGCTTCTCCTGGCCGGCAGCGCGTACGTGCTGGCGCCGGCGCTCGGCGCGGACGCGCGGGCTGCGGCGCCGGCCGGCGGGGCCGGCCCGGCCGTGTCGCTGCTGGGGGTCACCGCGGGGTTGCTGTTCGCGCCGAAGCTGCTGGCGCTGATCCTGGCGCTCACGAGCCGTCGCCGGCAGTTCGGCGGCGCGCCGCGGCTGCTGGCGAGCATCCTCCTGGAGACCCTGTTCGCCGTCGTCGTCGCGCCGATCATGATGATGCACCACGCGCGCTTCGTGGCGAGCGTGCTCGCGGGCCGCGACGTCCGGTGGGACGCGCAGGCGCGCGAAGGCCGGACCGTCGGCTGGCGGCCGGCGGCCGCCGAGACGGCCTGGATTACGCTGGCCGGCGCAGCCTGGGCGGGGCTCACGCTGTACTGCAGCCCGGCTTTCTTCGTCTGGCTGGCGCCCATCTTCACCGGCCTGCTGCTGGCCGCGCCGCTGGTCCGCTGGACGAGCAGCCGGAGGCTGGGGGCGTGGACTCGGCGCCGCGGGCTGTTCCTGGTCCCGTCCGAGACCGCGCCGCCGCCCGAGTTGCAGGAACTGTTTCGGCCTGCCGAGACCGCCCCGGCGCCGGCGTCGGACGACGAGGTCGGCGGTTCCGACCCCGCGTCCGGTTCACTGGCGGCCCGTGGTGGAACCCCGCGTCGCGCCGAGAGCGGTGAGGCGCCCGCCTGACCAGGCAGCCCGCCCCGTCTGACGCCGGCATCGGGACAACCCGGTCTGCCGCGATGCGGTCGCCTACTCGGCGGGGTAGCGGGCGATCCGGTCGCCGCGCACGCTGCCGATCCAGATCTCGTCGTCCACCTGGAGCGCCGCCGTCGCCGTGAAGAACCGCTCGTTCGCCGGCCAGGTGACGATCTCGTCCACCGTCATCGTCTCCGGATCGACGCGCGCCACGTGCGACGACATGTCTTCGCACAGCGTGTCGAGGCATTCGAGGATCCGGCTGAGACCCCCCGACGTGCTGTGTCCCGCGCTCAGCAACGAACCGTCCGTCTGCCAGCGGATGTTGTCGGGGTGGAACGAGAGGTCGGCCACCTGCTTCTCGACCGGGTCCCGGCCCCGCGAGAGCCGCATCACCTGCCCGCCGCCCCAGAGGTTGACGTACAGCCACTCGCCGTCCGGCGACGCCTCGACGCCGTTCGGCCCGGCCGATTCGCTGCCCGGCACGATCGCCCAGCCGCCGGCCGGATCCCATTCCCAGACCACGCCGTACGATTCGCCGCTGGCGATCCCGTCCAGCGTCGTCGATTCGGTCGGGACGAACGGTACGGTGGCGACGAAGCCGCCGCCCGGCAGCGGGCTGACCGAGTTCAGCGTCATCGACTCGGGGGCGACGACGCAGCCGATCCAGACGAAGCCGGGGGTCGGGGAGGTCGAGACGGCGCCCTGGTAACGCGTGTCGATCTCGAAGATCTCGATCGATTCGCGGAACCCGTGGTGGACGACGTAGAGGTGGTGCAGCCCCTCCTCGACGTTGCGCAGGTTGAGGCCGTGCGCGTTGAACTGGTCCCCCTCGGCGGGGTCGATCGGGCCGGGGCAGTCCGGATAGGCGTCGGTGTCGTGCCGCAGGCGCGGCGTGGCGGTCGGAAACACCTGCAGCTTCGTCTGGTCGCGGGCGCTGATGAAGTGGATGCCGCCCCCGCCGCCGTACCCGGACGCGACGACGAAGGGGGTGTAGGGCACCGCGACGACGTCCTCCGGATTGATGACGCCGCAGATGAATTCGACCTCGCCCGCCGCCTCGCAATCGGCGTTCGGCGTCGGCAGATCCCCCTCCGTCCCCCCGCACGCGGCGAGCGCCGGAAGCGCCGCGACCATCAGCCGCAAACTCCGTCTCATGCGTCCCTCCAGGTTTGCGTAATGTATCACGCTCGGAGCCGACCCGCCGGTCGGCCTCGCACGCGGCGGGCAGGAAGGGCGTCGGGGCGGCCACGCGCGGAGCGTGGCCGCGATCAGGAGCCGAGACGAAGGATGAGCACGCCCGGCGCGGGCGACTCGCCCGCGCCGCCGGCGCCGGGCGCCGGGCCGACGGCAAGCAGCGCCAGCCGCCCGGAGACCGCGATGTCCCGCGGCGGACCGGGCGGCTCGTACGCCGCGGCCAGAACGGGCGCGGCGGGATCGGACACGTCCACCACCTGCACGACGAACGGCGGGTAGGCGTCGGTCAGGAACGCGCGCGAACCGTCCAGCTTGACGTGGACCAGGCCGCCGGTGGCGGCGGCGGCGGCAGGGGCGAGGTAGCCGCCGGCGCCCGGCCGGCCGGTGACGCGGTACGTGCCGGCGGCGCGCGGTTCCGCCGGGTTCGTCACGTCGAACAGCTCCAGCAGCGAGTCGGAGCTCATCAGGCCGGCGAGCGTCACGTCCGCGCCGCCGGGCGAGCGGAGCGTCGTGACCGAGACGGCGGCCGACCGCTCGACGGTTTCCTGCGCGCCGGCGGCCGTCAGTTCGCCGGCGCCCGACAGGTCGACGATAGACAACCCGCCCGGCGTGTCGATGACGTAGGCGTACGATCCGGCCGCGTCGACGTCTATCGCGTACCCTTCGGTGAAGTAGTCGCCCTGCGGCGTCGGCGCTGCCGGGTCCGAAACGTCGATTATCTCCAGGCCGGACAGCCGGTTGGTCACCGCGGCCGCCGATCCGGAGACGGCGACGCTCAGCGCCTGGCCCGGCGTTCGGGACGAGCCGAGCAGCGCCGGCGCTGCCGGGTCCGAGACGTCCAGCACCGCGAGCCCGCCGAAGTCGATCGCCGCGTACGCGGTCGCGCCCGACACGCTGACGCCGTAGACGTTCTGCGAAAAGGTGAACGACCCGGCTTCGGCCGGCGCCGCCGGGTCGGTGACGTCGACGATGCGGAGCGTCGGGCCGTCGGTCACGTACGCCCGGCCGCCGTGCACGGCGACGGTGGTCGCCGGACCCGGAATGACGCCGACGAGCTGCAGTTCCTGACCGCGCGCGACGGCGCTCGATCCGGCCAGGCCGGCGCCGGCCAGGACGGCGCCGGACAAGGACGCGGCGAGACGCGGCATGCGCAACAGATCGTTCCTCCTCGCTTACGGCGCGTCGTGCGGATGGGGATGCGGGTAGACGGCGTCGCTGCTCGCGTCCGGCAGCGCCTCCACGTGGAGGCCGAGCCGCGGCCGCAGGTCGACGTACGCGAACCCGCCGCCGTCCACCGTCATGACGCCGCCGTGGCGCTCGAACCAGGCGATCTGCTCCGCCATGTCGAGCCCGCCGCCGGCCGTCCGCAGGTGCAGACCGAGGTGATGCGCCCGATGCCCGTACGTGTCGAGGAAATCGGCGTACGCGCCGCTGCCGGTCTGCTGGATCAGCTCGATGCTGACGTTCGCGAGGTTGAAGACGGAGAATGCGGCGGTCCCGGTGGCCGCTTCGAACGGCCGGACCGGCGTCGGGTCGACGCCGATCCGATCGGCCAGCGCCCGCCGCGACGCCTCGACGTCGCGCACGACGATGCCGACGTGCGTCACGCAGGTCGGACGGGCGAGTCGTCCGGCGTCGCGAACCGGTCCCGGCGCCGACGGTTCGGACGGACGGCCCTGCTCGTCCGGCGCCACGACGTCCACTGCGAGCCCGAGCGAGCGGGTCAGGTCGATCCGTCCGCCGCCGGGATGGGTCGCAGCCAACGTCCCGCCTTCCACCCGCAGCGCGACGTGGTGGACTCCCTGACCTCGGGTGTCGAGGAAGTCGCGGTACGCGCCGGGCGCGTCGCCCACCGGCTCCAGGAGTTCGAGGGTGACGTTGCTCAGGCGCAGGCGCGCGACGCGCACGGCTCCTTCCCCGCCGTCCGCCTCCTCCGTCCGGGCGGCCGGCGGATCGGCGCCGGTCAGCGCCGCCCAGGCCTGCGCGGATCGCTCGACGTCCCGGACGACGATTCCGACGTGCGCCACGCTGACCGCGCCGCCGCCTCGGGCTTGCGCCCAGGCATGATCGGGGCCAATCGCGCCGCCGCCGCCGAGTCCATCGAGGCTTGCGGCTGCAATCAAGGCCGCCAGCGGAGCGAAGCGTCTCACCCTGTCCGCCGTCAGCCCGGCCAGCATGAGTTCATCCGGCGGGCGCCGGCCCGTGCAGCCGTTCGAGCGTTCCAAGGCGTTGCTCCACCCCGTCGAGACGTTGCTCCACCCCGTCGAGACGTTGCTCCACCCCGTCGAGACGTTGCTCCACCCCGTCGAGACGTTGCTCCACCCCGTCGAGACGTTGCTCCACCCCGTCGAGACGTTGCTCCACTCCGTCGAGACGGCGCTCCACCGCTGTGACGCGTTGCTGCACTTTCTCGATCCCGACTTCGACTGCGCGCAGGCGGGTGTCCAGACCGTCCAGGCGCGCGCTCAGGCGCATCTCGACCCGGTCGATGCGGGCGCCGAGGTCGTTGCGCACGTCGTCGATGCGGCTGGTGACGAGGGTGAATCCGCCGAGCATGACGGCGACGATGATCGCGGGCGCGACATAGTCTTTCATGAGCCGTGTCCTTCGTCCTCCCGGCTGCCCGCGCCCGACCTCGAAATTACGATATCACACAGGTTGCGGGGCGGGTATACTGCGGGCAGGAGGGGCGGCGATGACGATGCTGACGGTTGAGAACGTTCGGTCGTCCGGTTCGGCCATCCTCGGCGCGGCGACGTTGGCGGCGGCGATCGGGATGGCGGCGGCGCCCGCGCAGGCGCAGGCGGCGGCGTCAGGCGGCGCCGGCGCGAAGGTCACGTTCACCCGCGACGTGGCGCCGATCTTCCAGCGCTCCTGTCAGGCGTGCCATCGGCCCGGCTCCATCGCGCCGATGTCGCTCGCGACGTACGAGGACGCGCGCCCGTGGGCGCGGTCGATCAGGCAGCGGGTCGTCGCCCGCAAGATGCCGCCCTGGTTCATCGACCGCACCGTCGGGATCCGGCGCTTCAAGGACGACGGCTCGCTGAGCGACGACGAGATTGCGACGATCGCGGCGTGGGTCGACGGCGGCGCGCCGCGGGGCGACCCGGCCGACATGCCGCCGCCCGTCACGTTCGCCGTCAACCTCCACGAGTGGACCCTGGAGAACGCGATCGGGCGTCCGCCCGATCTCGTCGTTCCGATCCCGGAGCCGTTCTTCGTCCCGGCCGGCAGCCCCAACTGGTGGATCGAGCTGGTCAGCGACACCGGCCTGACCGAAGACCGCTGGATCAAGGCGTACGAGACCAAGCCGTCGGTCGAAGGGTTTCCCGTGGTCCACCACGCCACGACGCGCATGTTCCTGCCGTCCGCGCCGGAGGAGCAGGAGTCGTTCAGCGAATATGCGCTGGGCAAGACCGGCGACATCCATCCCGACGGGACGGGCCGCCTGATGAAGGCCGGCACGCAGCTGCTCTGGAACCTGCACTACTCGGCCAACCCGAACGGCGAGGACACGACCGACCGGACGAGCATCGCGCTCTGGTTCTATCCGTCCGGATACGAGCCGGCGCGCCCGCTCCACCGGCGTTCGGTCGGCAGCGTGACCGACCTCGACTTTCCGCCGGGGGAGAGCAGCGTCCGGACCGACGGCTACACGTTCCTCGATGCGAACGTCCGCCTCACGGTGTACCAGCCCCACCTGCACAACCTCGGGAAACGGCAATGCCTGGAGGCGATCTACCAGGACGGCCGCGCGCAGACCCTGAGCTGCGCGGACTGGGACTTCGGCTGGCACATCGCCTACAACTACGCCGACGAGGCGCAGCCGCTGCTGCCGAAGGGGACGGTGCTCCACGTCATTAGCTGGCACGACAACTCGCAGGGCAACCGGTGGGCGGCCGACCCGCGGAACTGGGTGGGGTGGGGGAACCGCTCGACCGACGACATGTCGTTCGCCCACATCAGCTGGTACGAGCTGTCGGACGACGAGTACGAGGCCGAGCTGGCCGCGCGGCTGGCGGCGCGCCGGACCGACGACGACTGACGCCGCCGGTCCAGCCGGGGGGAGCGGTCATCATGATCACCGGATCGCGGCGAAATGCCCCTTCGCCGCGTCTTGCCGGCCGTTCGGCTCGGCGCGGCGTCGCCGCGGCGCTGGCGGGGCTGCTGTGGCTCGGCGGGACCGGGCGCGCGCAGGTCCTCCACCGAACCGGCCAGTCGGTCCAGCCGGTGTTCGAAGGGTGGAGCCGGAACGCCGACGGCAGCTTCACGATGTGGTTCGGGTATCTGAACCGGAACTACGAGGAGGAGCCGCACGTCCCGGTCGGGGCCGGCAACCGGTTCACGCCCGGGCCGGACGACCGCGGGCAGCCGACGCACTTCTATCCGCGGCGGCAGCACTTCGTGTTCGGCGTCCGGGCGCCGGCGGACTGGGGCGGCCGGGATCTGGTCTGGACGCTGACCGTCCACGGCGAGACGTACACCGCCCGGGGGTCGCTCTGGGACTCCTGGGTGATCGATGAAGGGGTCTGGCGGGTCAACCGCGGCGCCGGACTCCGGGGGCGGTACGGCGCCGAGGCGATGACGAACCGGCCGCCCGTCGTCGCCATCGCCGGGGAGACGGAGCTTGCAGCCAGGGTGGGGACGCCGATCGCGTTGACCGCGACCGCCGGCGACGACGGCCAGCCGGGACCGCAGAGCCGCCGCGAGCGCCCGCCGTACGATCCGCTTCCGAACGACCTGCCGACGATCGGCGGACGCCGGAGCAGCGCCGGCGGCGGTGACGGCGGCCCGACCGATCAGAACATGGTGAAGGTGCGCGCGGCGTACGAGACCGGGCTGGCGGTGACGTGGCTTCACCACCGGGGCCCCGGCCGGGTCGTCTTCAGCCCGATGACGACGCCGGTCCGGCCGGTGGACGGCCGGGCCGACACGACAGTCCGTTTCAGCGAGCCGGGGACTTACGTGATCCGGGCCGCGGCCGACGACGGCGCCTTCATCTCGACCGCCGACGTCACCGTCGTCGTCGAACGTTAGCACACGCCCGGCCGCCCGCGCGCGCCGCGGGCGTGTCCGCACGGAGCAGGCCCATGAATGAACCCGCGGCGCGGCGGCGGTCGATCGGGGCGTTGGCCTGCTGCGGAATGGTCGCCCTGGGCGCCGCGGCGGGCGGACTCGCCCAGACGGACGGCGGGCCGGCGGCTCTGGAGGCGCTCGATCGATATCTGGCGGTGTGGAACGCCCGCGACGCAACCGCCTTCGCCGCCGCCTTCCATTACCCGCACACGCGGCAGTCGCCGGCCGGCGACGGGCTGTGGCGGAGCGCTGAGCGGTACGCGGCCGGGGTCGACTTCGCGCCGCTGGCGGCCGCCGGATGGGTGCGCTCGCACTGGGAGGCGCGCACGATCGTGCATGCCGGGACGGACAAGGTCCACGTGGCGGGCCGCGCGCGCCGGGTCGACGCCGACGCCCGGCCGATTGCGACTCTCCAGACGCTCTACGTGATGGCGCGGCAGGAGGGACGCTGGGGCGTGCAGGCGCGGTTTTCGGCCGGCCCGCCCGTGGACGGTCCGGTCGCCGCCGCCAGCCGGCGGGGCGCCGTCGAGGTGATCCAGGCGTATCTCGACGCCGTGAACCGCAGGGATCCGCAAGCGTTCGCCGACGCGCTGCACTATCCGCACTACCGGGTCGCCCGCGGCGCGATCCAGGTGTGGGAGCAGGCTCGGGACGTTGCCTCCACGACGAGCTTCGAGCGTCTGGCCAGCACCGGCTGGGTCCGCAGCGCCTGGGATTCGGTGGAGCCGTTGCAGGTGTCGCGCGACGGCGTCAACGTCGGGCTGGAGCTGTCGCGCTACGACGCCGGCGGAGAGCGCATCGCACGATTTCACACCCTGTATCTCGTGACGCGCCAGGACGGCCGGTGGGGCGTCAAGGCCCGTTCGAGCTTCGCGCCGCGGTAGCCGCGGCGGACGTTGCTACCGGCCGGGATCGCCGGGGCCGTTGCGGATGACCGGGGCCGCCCGCGGGTCGGCGGCGCCGCCGGGGGCGTCGGCCGCGGGAGGCTCCGGATCGATGGCGAACGAGACCGCCGCCATCATCCTGTCCCACAGGAGGGCGAACCGGCCGCCGGCGTCCGACACGTCCAGGAACAGCCAAGTGAGCTGATCGACCGACCACGGGAGGACCGACAGATCCATCGGCGCGCGCACGACGTCCTTGTCCGGGGTGTAGCCGTACGATCCCCACAGCGCGCGGCGGTTGTTCGGATCGTACCGGCGCTGCGGCCGCCAGTCGGAGACGATCAGCGTCCAGTCGTCGGGCGCGAGATCGATGAACATCGTGTAGCCGCCCGGCTCGACCCGCACGCCGCCGATGACGAGCGGCGCTTCGGTCATCAGGTAGGTCGACACGTCCGCGCCGGCGCGCCAGACCGGGGCGCCCCGGTTCAGCCACAAACCGTAGGCGTCGCCGGAGCCCCAGAGCTCCCGGCCGCGCTTGATCGGGCGCCCGTAGCTGATCTCTATCCACCTGCCGTCCACGTAGTACGGCGTGCGCCCGCCCACGTACCGCCCGCCGGTCTCCGTCGACGCCAGGCCGTCCGGGCTGGGCGCCCGGAACTGCGCCTCCGCCGCGGCGCCGGCCAGCAGCACCGCCGCGACGCCGAGCAGCGCCCGGTAAAACCCCGCGTTGCGTCGAGCGCGGCGTGCGCCGCGGGCCGCCGGCAGGCTGGTCGGTTTCATCTCCTGTTTCTCCTTCTCCCTGTCCGATTTTCGGCCTCGCGATTCTACCAGCCGCGGCCGGCCGCGGGCGTCACGAAGGTCGAAGAAGCCGGTTGCGTCCGCGGCGGTTTGGAGTGATACTGTAGACCGTCGCCCACGGTAAGGGGTCAGCCGGAAGGGAGATCTCTGCGATGATAGCTGCGTATCGCTCCGGATTGATCGTCGTCGGCCTGCTGTCGCCAGTCGCCGCGAGCGCCCAGCCGGGCGCCGCCGGCGCATCCGAGCCGCGCGAGGTGACGTTCGCGAAGGACATCGCGCCGATCCTCCAGCGCAGTTGCCAGCAGTGCCACCGGCCGGCGTCGGTCGCGCCGATGTCGCTCCTGACCTACGAGGAGGCGCGGCCGTGGGCCCGGGCCATGAAGGCGCGGACCGCCCTCCGGCATCGGCGCGGCGCCATGCCTCCCTGGTTCGTCGAGAAGGACATCGGCATCCAGCATTACAAGGACGACCCGTCGCTGAGCGAGGCGGAGATCGCGGCGATCGCCCTCTGGGCCGACAACGGCGCGCCGCTCGGCGACCCGGCCGACCTGCCGCCGCCGCTCGATTTCGCGGACGAGGACGAGTGGACGATCGGCGAGCCCGATCTGATCCTTGAATCGCCCGAAGTCGTGGTCCCGGCCGCGGCGCCCGACAAGTGGACGTCGCTGGGCCACGTTCCGACGGGACTGACCGAGGACCGGTACGTCGCGGCGGTCGAGGTCCGGGAGTTCAACGACGCGCCGAAGCGGCAGGCGAGCAACACCGTCGGCGGGCGGTACGTCTTCCACCACATGACCTACACGACGCTGGCGCCCGACGACCCGGAGGACGAACCGCCGGCCCGGTGGCCCGTTCACGAAGTGGGCCGCAACGCGGACGTCTTCCCGCCGGAAGCCGGCCGGCTCCTGAAAGCGGGGTCGGTGGTGGACCTCGACACCGCGCACCTGCACGCGAACGGCCGCGAGACCCGGGCGCATCTGAAGTTCGCCTTCAAGCTCCACCCCCGGGGTTACGAGCCGGAGCTGAAGTACTCCCGGAAGCTCGTCGGCAACGGCGTCGACATCGACATCAAGCCGAACGCGTCCAGCCAGGAGCTTCACGCCTATCGGGTGCTCGACGAGCACACCAGGCTGGTGTCGTTCGAGCCGCACCAGCACGCGCCCGGCACGCGGATGTGCCTGGAGGCGATCTGGGGCCACAACATCGAGACGCTGGCCTGCGTCGGGTACGACCACAACTGGGTCAAGCAGTACATCTTCGACGACGACCACGCCCCGCTGCTGCCGAAGGGGACGATCCTGCACATCATCGGCTGGCTCGACACGACGGCCGCCAACCGGAACGTGGCCGACCCGCGGAACTGGTCGGGCGGCGGACGCCGTTCGGTGGCCAACATGTTCATCGACCTCGGGCTGGCGCTCGAGCTGACCGACGAGCAGTTCGAGCAGGAGATGGCCGCGCGGCGCGAGAAGCTCCAACTGACGAAGAACGACCACGTCATCGGATGCCCGCTCTGTCTGGTCGAGTTCCCGGCGCGGAGCGTGACGGCGAACGATCAGCAGGACGACCAGTAGCGGCGCCGGCGCGCACGGGGACAGGGTGATGGGGATCGGATCGCGCTGGTCGCTCGCGGCGCTGGCCGTCCTCGCGTTCGGCGTGGCGGCGGCCGCGCAGACCCGGTTCACGTACTCGCGGGGGCAGAGCGTGTCGCCGGCCTACGAAGGCTGGTGGCGGAACGACGACGGCACGTTCTCGCTCTTCTTCGGATACATGAACTCGAACTGGGAAGAGGAGCTCGACGTGCCTATAGGGCCCGACAACCGGATCGAGCCCGGCGGGCCGGACCGGGGGCAGCCGACGCATTTCTACCCCCGCCGCAACCTGTTCCTGTTCACGGTCGAGGCGCCGGCCGACTTCGGCGATCAGGAAGTCGTCTGGACCCTCACCACCAACGGCAGGACGGAGCGGGCGTACGGCTCGCTCCGGACCGACTACCTGCTCGACCCGCAGACGATCGCGACCGAGATGGGCGCGAACTTCGGCCGCGTCAAGGACGAGTGGCGCGGCAACGTCTTCCCGACCCTCGACCTGGCGGTGGACCAGCCGCGCCGCGTGCGGGTCGGCGAGCCGCTGCCGCTGGTGGCGTTCGCCGCCGACGACGGCGTCCCGTCCGGCGACTACGAACCGCCGGCCGTCGAGCCCGGCAAGCCGCATCCGGCGTACCGGCCGCCCCGGCAGATCGTGCCCGGCAACCCGCCTGGACTGCGGTTCGCCTGGATCGTCTACCGGGGCGACGCCTCCAAGGTCGCCTTTTCCGAAGACCAGTTGAAGATGTGGCAGGACACGCGGGTGTATTCGAACTCCCCCTGGTCGCCTCCCTACCTGCTCCCGCCGGTCCCCCCTGACGGGAAATGGGAAGTCGACGCCACCTTCGACGAGCCCGGGACGTACGTGCTGCGCGCCATCGCCAGCGACGGCGCGCTCTCGACCGGCCGGAACCTCACCGTCACCGTCACCCGCTGAGCATCAGCCGTCTTCGGCTCGGTCGAAGGAGAATTCTCCTTCCCAGAGGTGGTCCTCGATCGCGAACCGGCCGCTGGCGGCGAAATTCCAGACGACCTCCAACGAACGCGCATACGTCAGGTCGCCGTAAGTCTTGTTCGCCCCCGCCAGATACTGGCCGGTGCTGAACGACGCGATGGAGTACTCCGGCAGACCGGCCACCACCGCGCATCGTCCGCCGCTCCGCCAGGTGCAGGACTCACCCCAGTCGAACTGCCTGCGTCCGAGCCACTTCCTGGCCCAGTGCAGGTTTTCCGTCTCCGTCGGAACGACGTGCAGGAAAAACCGCAAGCCGGCCTCGTCGTCTTCGGCGGACCCATTCCTTACGTATATCAGTCGATCTCCGTCCAGATAGACGTCATAGTAGTCGGAGCGAATGACCGGTTCGGTCGTTTTCATGATCTCGTCCAGGCTGTTCCGGCCGCGCAGCGCGAAGCGCCAGACGGCGCCTTCCGCGGCGCTGAACAGCGTTTCGACCTCCGGCAGGCCCTCGAACGACGGGCGACGCGCCGGCAGCCACCTGTAATCGTATCTGTGGTCGATGCGGACGACGTGCGTCGGCGGCTGACGTCTGATTTCGCTCATCAGTTGATCGAAATTGAAAAGTTGCGTCGTTCGGAGCCCGAGAGACAGATCCACCCATTCAGGCTTGTTGGTGTGAACCGGGTCGTCCACGCGATTGCGTTCGAGATACCGCATGACGCTGCAATCTCGCCACTGCGCAGACGTATGCCCGACGCCCTGCTCCAGGTGGACGGCCGCGGCGCGCGCATTTTCCAGCGCCGGATAGTGCAGCCAGAGGAACATCGAAGCGATCAGGACGGCGCGCAGCGAACGTCCGCCGCGCTGCGCGGATGGAGCGGGGCTCAGCAGCCGGTCCGCGGCAAGCGATAGGGCGATGACGAGAGGAACGTACACGGGCGAAAGGTATCGATCGGCGTTGGAGGTCTCCATGTTTTCCACGATGGCCACGACGACGAGCAGGCTGATCTGCGCCGCAGCATAACCGGCGAAAGGGGCAAGCGGCTTCGGGGCCGGCGCGATGCGTCCGCCGGATTTCGCAATAGAGCGCGCGGAGAGGCATCCCGCCGTCATCGACGCCAGCAGCAGCAGGATCGGCGCCGCCGTCAGCGCGCCCTGCATTCCGGCCGGCGGGTTCGACGCATCGAATACCGGAAGCGCCCAGGACGCGAGAGCTTCCGCGAAGGCGCGCAGATTCGCCGTCAGCGGCACGTCCGGGGCCATCGTGTGGCCGGGGCGCCAGGTGATCGAACCGGCCAGCAGGAAATTGCGCAGCAGAAACAGGCAGATCGGCGCGGCGGCGACGAGTGAATACGCTGCGGCCTGCCTGAACCTGTCCCGCAGCGCCGCGTCCGATCCGAACAGGAGCAACAGCGCGACGACAGGGATGACGGCGCCGCCGTTGTAGCGGGTCAGACAGGCGGCGGAGGAAAACACGGCCGCCCGGATCAGCGCAGAGCGCGCCTGGCGCGTCAGGAACCTTTCGGCGTCGATCAGCGCGAGCAGCGTGAACAGGATGAACACGGGCTCCGTCGCGGAGTTCGACGCCGCGGTCGTGAGCGGAATCGACAGCATGACGGCGGCGGTCGCCCAGATCGCCAGCGGGCGGGATGCGAGGCGGTCGTTCAGGTGCAGGCCCGCGAACAGGATCGTCAGACCGAACGCGGTCGCATTCATGACGCCGGCGACGTGCATGAGATCGAAGCCCGGAAGTCCCGCGAACGCCAGCAGGAACGGATACAGGGGCGCCTGCGTGCCCGAGAGGTGGACCAGCCAGCCCGGGCCCGCCAGGATGCGTTGCGCGCGCAGGACGTACCCGACCCCATCGTTCGCCATGCCCACCCCGTAGTGGACTTCCCGGAGCAGTATCAGGGCCGTTCCCAGGATGGCGAGGGCAACGACGCCCGCAGGGACAGGAGGCATGGAAGCCCGGAACCCGGCCAGCCTGTTCACACCGAGTCGCTTCATTGCCGTCAACCACGCATTATAAGCGTGCGCGGCGCAAGCGACGGGTCGGCGGTCCGTCGTGGTACGATGGCTCGGTGTTCGCCGCGAGGTCGGGATGCGGTTCTTGATGCTGAACTGGATGGATCCGGAGAACCCCCTGGAGGGCGGCGCGGAGCGGGTCTCTTCCGAGTACATGGCGGCTCTGGTCCGGCGCGGCCATGAAGTGTTCTGGTTCGCGAACGCGTTTCCTGGCTGCGAGCCCGAAACGGTGTTCAGGGGTATCCGCGTGGTGCGCGGGGGCCGGTGCGGCGCGTCGACCCTGCGGGCGCGGCGGTCAGACGCCTGGCCGCCGCCGGCGTACGGGATCGTTTCGCTGATTTTCCGGGCATGGCGGTGGACGCGTCGCCAGCCGGCCGCCTTCGATCTGCTGATCGAGCAACATCACGGGCTTCCCTGGTACGCGCCGTGGTGGGCGGGAACGAGGGTCGTCGCCTACGTTCATGAAGTCCTGGGGCCGATCTGGGACGCCTGGTATCCCTGGCCGGTGGCGGGAATCGGGCGCCGGCTGGAGGGCTGGAACCTTCGGCGGTACAGGAAGGTGCCGTTCTGGGCGGTCAGCCGGTCGACCGAGGCGGCGCTGCGGCGTTGCGGGATTCGCGACGTCACCCATGTTCAGAGCGGAGTGGGCGCCCGCGTCGTCGACCCGCTGCCGGAAAAGAGGCTGGCCGAGCCCTTGCGCCTGGCGGTCGTTTCCTGGTTGAAGCCGACCAAGCGGATAGATCACGCCATCGACGCTGTCGACGTGCTGCGGCGCCGGGGCGTGGACGCCCGGCTCGCGATAGTCGGCGGCGGCTCGGCCGAAGAATCGTTGCGGGCCCGGGTCTCGAAGTTGCAGTTGGGCGGCGCGGTTTCGTTTCTGGGCAGGCTGTCCGAGCAGGAGAAGGACCGGGTGCTGGAGTCGTCCGACCTGTTGCTGCACACCTCGATGCGGGAAGGTTGGGGATTGAGCGTGATGGAGGCCAACTGCCTGGGCGCGCCGGCCGTGGTCTATCCGGTTCCGGGACTGGTGGACTCCACGCTGCACGAAGAGACAGGCATCGTCGTCCGGTCCGAAACGCCGGAAGCGTTGGCCGCCGGCGTCCGCAGAATGCTGGAGGACGCCGCGTTGTACGAGTCGTGCCGGCGCCGCGCATGGCGCCGAGGCGCCGCGCTCCACTGGGATCGGGTGACGCCGCCGGCCTGCGACTGGCTGGAGGCGCAGGCGCGGCGTCAGTAGCGCAAGCGGTACCACACGCGACCGACGTACTCGTGGATGGCGGAAGCGGAGTAGGCGAGCGTGTCGGCTCTGGGCAAAAAGCTGGCGAGTCTCCAGGAGGGGGTTCCCTGTTGACCCATGACGGGCGCAGGAGTCACCTTGATTTCCTGGCGTGCGAAAGCGTCCATCGCGCGGGGCATATGGTGCGTGCTCGTCACCAGCACGATACGCGTGATCCCCGCCTCGGTGAGCGCCGCCGCGCTGTAGGCGGCGTTCTCGGCGGTGTTGTGGGAATGCTTTTCCACGAAACGCGCATCGATGCTGAAAGTGTTCTTCAGCGATTGCAACATCAACTGCGTTTCTTGAGGGTTTCCCGTCACGAGCAGAGGCAGGTCGGTGTGCTTGTGCAGGGACACCGCATACAGCAGCCGTTCCATCGTCGGGCCGTTCGCAATCGTCGGGCCGCTCGCCGTCAAGGAGTCTTCATAGCTGTAAATGGCGCTGGCGCCCCCGGCCAGCACCACGATCGCTTCGGCTTTCGAGAGGTCGACGTCCGGTGACAGGATCGAGTACTCGTTCAGGTTTCGATGCAGTTGGTTGGCGACGAAGCCGATGCTGAAGGCGTAGAGCGAGACCATCGAGATGGCTACGGTCGTCGCAGCGGCGCGCCGAGACCAAGGGAATAGCAGAAAGCCCAGCAGCGCGAGGAGCAGATTGCAGCTCGGGGGCACCGCCAGGGTCCCGAGTATTTCCACAAGCGCGAGTTCTGCTTCCGAAATCATCGGCGCCTGCGACCGCCTTCACCCGAAGAGATCAAAATGGTGAGCCGCCAGGGACTCGAACCCCGAACCCGCAGATTAAGAGTCTGCTGCTCTACCCGTTGAGCTAGCGGCCCGTTTCTCCCGACGCCCTCCCGTCACGCCGTGGACGTGACGTGGCGCGCCCGACAGGATTCGAACCTGTGGCCTTCGGCTCCGGAGGCCGACGCTCTATCCAGCTGAGCTACGGGCGCCCGGCGACAGTGTACACTGTTTCGCCGCCGGCTGTACGGCGCGCCGTTGCAAGGCCGGCCGGGGGAGGGTGAGGAACAACTTGACCCGCCGCTGCGTATTGCGAGACAGGAGCCGTGCAGCGCGGCTGGTATGTTCAGGGAGGAGACGCATGTTCCGTGCACTGACGATCGCCGTGGCCGCAGCTCTCGGCGGCGCCGCGTTCGCCGCCGCGCAAGCCGACGTGGCCGGCAGTTGGGCGCTCGTGATTTCCGATCCTCTGGGAAGGGACAACCAGGTGGCGTTGACGCTGGAGCAGGACGGTGAAACGCTGACCGGCGTCGCGGACAACTCGGTGGTCCAGTCGACGGTGGAGGGGGCCCTCGACGGCGGCGACATCAAGATGTTCTATGAGGTCGACACCGGGCAGGTCGGCGTCATCACGCTGGCCTTTTCCGGAACGGTCGACGGTTCGAGCATGAAGGGGACGGTCGCGTTCGGCCGGTACGGCAGCGGAAACTGGACGGCGGTCCGGAACGATTGAAGGGGAATGAGCATATCACTGTCGGTACACAGCCCGTGGTGGAATCCCGCGTCGCACCGAGAGCGGCGAGGCGCCCGCCTGACAAGGCGTGAGGAGGGCGCATATTGGGCATACGCAACCGACGAACAACGCAGTCAGGCGGGATGCATCGCTGCTCGAATGCAGCGGGGACTTTCACCACGGGCTGTACAGGCCGACGTCGTCCAGCCAGAGCGTTCCTTCCGTCCCGACCGGCACGGAATCGGCGTCAACGATCAGCATGACCGCTTCGACCTCCTCCAGATCGAGTCGCCCGTCGGTGCCGGGGTCCCGTGACCGCAGGCGATTGAACGGGACGGTCAGGCGTCGCCACCGGGCGGAGACCTTCAGCGAGGCCGACCACCACTCCGACCCCTCCGGCGACCGTGGGTTGCGGTCCCGGACCTGCGCCCACAGCCGGTACGTGCCGTCGGCCTTCATCTTCAACGTGAGGCCGTCGTAGGCCGAGAGGTCGCGCGCGGCGATGCTGGTGAGCGCCACGTACGGATCGGGCGCGGCGGGGGTTCGCGCGCCGAGCCGGAAGGCGACCCGCGCCGCCGCGCCGCCGTCGCGGTTCTCGATCTCCATGGCGATCGACGACGCGGGATCGGAAACAGTCGAAAAGACGGACCCGTTCTCGAATCGATCCAGGTAGGCTGCGGCGTCGGCCGCGGGCGGCGGCGGCGGGATCGTCCGGAGCCGCCGCCGGTCGCGTTTCGCTTCGTCGAACACGTAGATCGGATTCGACAGGATCCAGGGCGCAGACCACCCGGGCTGGGTGACCTCGACCCGGTAGACGCCGCCGCCGGACGCCGGGGCGTCAAGCGCGCCGACCGCGGTCGACGTCACTTCGCCGTCCTTCAGCAGGTGGAAGACCGCCCGCGAGTCCGTGACGCCGCCGGCGCGGAGCGTGAGGGCTGGATGAGGCGGCGTGGCGTCGCCCATCGTCCACGTCCGGCCGCCGCGCTCGGCGACGAAGAAGAAACCGTTCGTGTCGGCGACGGCGTCGACGCCGATGAACGCGCGCCCGCGGGAGAGCGCCTCGACGACCGCGGCGGCGTCCCGCTTTCCGTCCCCGGTCAGGGGACTGTCCAGGACCACGTGGTTGCGCGCCACGCGGAACACCGATTCGTACGACGGCAGGCGCAGATGCGCGTCGGCGCCGGCGATTCCCGCCGTGTGGCGCCGGCTCAGGAGGTCGTCCCACAGCTTCAGCGCGTCCGGCTTCGTGATCAGCCGCGCAAGCGCCCGCTCGCTCCGGAGCGGGTACAGGAGCAGGTTGTAGAGGATGTTCAGGCGTCCGGCCGTGCGCAACTGCGTGTCGCCGTTGAACAGTTCGATGCCCCATCCCCCGGGGATGGACGCGTCGGTCCATTGCAGGTCCTCTTTCGGGTGCGTCGGATGGGCGACGAACGCCGCCCCGCCGAGGTCCGCGACGTCCCGCAGCACGTCGCGCGCGTCATGCGGAAAGCGGTAGCTCGGTTCGTCGAAGCCGAGTCCGAGCAGGTGCCCGGCGTCCGTCGAGATCTCCGTGCCGACGATGAGCAGGAGGTCGCCGGCGTATCCCTCGGCCGGTTTCGCGTCGAGCGTGTTGTGATCGGTCACGACGACGAAATCCAGGTCGGCGGCCCTGGCCGACGCGGCGACGCCGTCGACGTCCAGCGCGCCGTCCGAGTGCGTCGTGTGCACGTGGACCACGCCGACGGCTTCGGCGCCCGGTCGCCGCGCCGCCGCCGCGCGGTCGGCGGGAGCGTCGGAAGGGCGTGCGGCCAGCGCCCATGCCCCGATGCCGGCGGCCGCGGCGAGCGCGGCGACGAACGACGCGCGGGCCCGGAGGCGTTTCACGAACATGCGGATCGCCTTCATCGTACAACCGTTTCGGCAGGCCGCTCCGGGCCGTTACACCCGGCGGCGTCCGTACGCGAAGGCGGCGTCGAGCTGCGCCGGCTTCGACGTGCGGAACGCGGCCCACAGGTCGCCCACCCGATCGAGACGCGAGAAGATCGACCGGATCGTGAAGTCGCCCGGTTCGAGACCGCTCCGCGCGCCCTCGTGCGCCTCCGCCCAGGTGAGCGGCGTCGATACGCCGGCGAACGCGCTCGCCCGGGCGCTGTAGGCCGCGGCCAGCGTCTTGCCGTAGACGTTCTGCAGACAGTCGACGTAGACCACGCCGGGCCGCCGCCGCCGGACGGCGCGCTCGACGGTGGCCGCCGCCGGGCGCCTGGCGGCGACGACCGTCGCGACGATCCGGCAGAAGATCATCCCCGCTTCGAACGGCGTTCCGGCCGGCAGGGGAATGACGACGTGCAGTCCCGAGGCGCCTGACGTCTTCAGGAAGCTGGGCGCGCCGAGCTTCTCGAGCTCGTCGTGCACCCACCGGGCGACGTCGAGAACGCGGGCGAACGGACAGCCGGGCGTCGGATCGAGGTCGAGCGCGGCGGTGTCCGCCGCCCCCACCTCCGGGACGGTCGAGAACCACGGGTCCTGGGAGATGACGGCGAGCTGCGCCATGTAGAGCAGCGTCCCCAGTCGGCCGCCGATCAGACACGGCGCGCCCGACTCCGGTTTGCCCGGATTTTCCGGGACGGCCGCCGCGTCGACCCCGGCCGGGAGCGGGTCCGGCGCGCGGTGCTGATGGAACGACGGGCCGGCGACGCCGTCCGGGAAGCGCTTCATGACCAGCGGCCGGCCCGCGACGACCGGGAGCAGGTACGGGGCCATGCGGAGGTGGAAGCGGATCAGATCGCCCTTCGTGGCGCCCGATTCGGGCCAGAACACCTTGTGCAGATTGCCGACCGGGACGCGCGAGCCGTCGCTCAGCACGAGCGTCCCGCGCCGCCGGCGCTGTTCCAGATCTGCGAGTTGCTCCAGGAGATCGCGCGCCGCCGGCTCAGGATGCTCAGGATGCTCCGGGCGCGCCGGACTGTCCGCATCGTTCGCTTTCCGTCGTCCGATCCGTTGCCGCGTCCGCGGTTTCGGGCTGGCGGCTTGCGTTTCGGACCGCCGCGCCGCGCGGCCGTGCGCCGTCGTCGCGGCGGGCGGCCTCCGGACGGGAAGCCGCACGTCGGCCGGCCGCTTGTCGTCGCGGAGACCGGCGTAGACGGGATGCAGGAGCAGGCCGTCGAGCGTCCACCGGCTGAACGACGCCTGCACGACGATCGCCGGCTCCACCCAGCGCCGCTCCTCGGAGGGTCTCGGCGGCGGCGTCTCGACGAACGGCGGCGCATCGGTCGCCAGCGGCGTCAGCAACCCGGCGATGCGGTCGAGGTCGGCGCCGGTGAACCCCGATCCGGCCTGTCCCGCGAAGACCAGCTTGCCGGCGGGAGATCGGCGGCGGCCGGCGGGGTAGTACCCGAGCAGCAGGGCGCCGAAACGCCGGCGCGACCCGCGCGGCGAAGTCCAGCCGCCGACGACGAACTCCTCCGTCGAGGCGAACTTCAACTTCAGCCAGGCCGAACTGCGTCGGCCGCTGGCGTAGCGGCTGGCCGGGCGCTTGGCGATCACGCCTTCCCAGTCGCCGGCCCGCGCGCGCGCCGCCAGCTCGACGCCGTTGCCGGCGGCGCTCTCGACCAGCCGCAACGCGTCCGATCGGGCGGCGCGCATCACCCGCTCCAGCCGCTTGCGGCGCTCGGTCAGCGGCAGCGCCCGGACGTCCTCGTCGCCGTCGCGCAGGAGATCGAACAGGACGAGGGCGACCGGGACGGCGCGCGCCGCCGCACGGACCGCCGCGCCGGTCGCGTGCAGCCGCGGCTGCACGCGCTGGAACGGAAGCGCGGCGCCGTCGTCGCCCGTCGCCACGATCTCGCCGTCCAGCAGCGCCGGCCGCTTCAGCCGGCGCGCGAGCGTCGACAGCGGGCCGATCAGATCGGGAAACTGCGGGGTCTTGTCCCGTCCGAGACGGCTGTAGATGCCCGGCGGCGCGCCGACGTCGAGGGCGACGAGGGCCCGGATCCCGTCGTACTTCGGCTCGAAGATCAGATCGCGCCGCCGGAGGAGCCGGTCGCAGGCCGCGGCGTCGGGGCGGTCGGCGAGCATCGGACGGACACCGCCCGGGGCTTCGCGCCATGGCCCGGCGCGCGCCGGGCGCCTCACCGCTCTCGGAGCGACGCGGGGTTCCACCACGGGCTGTTCAGGATACAGGGGATGGCGGTCAGGAAAGACGCCGCTCGAACCGATACACTGAGCAGGCGCGATGCACGAAGGGATGGAGCGGGACTGATGGCGGCGCGTCCGGCCTGGAAGGGTCACCTGAAGGTCAGCCTCGTGACGGCGCCGGTCCAGGTGTTTCCGGCGACCGACACGGCGGCCTCGATCCGCTTCAACCAGTTGCACGAGGAGTGCCGGACGCGGATCCGGCAGAAGAAATGGTGCCCGGCCTGCGACCGGGAGGTCGACAAGACCGAGATCGTGAAGGGGTACGAGTTCGAGAAGGGGCGGTACGTGGTCGTGGACGACGAAGACGTCGCGAAGGCAAGACCCGAGTCCACCCGGATCATCAACCTGCTGCGCTTCGTCGACGGCGATTCGCTCGACCCGATTCACTTCGACCGGCCTTACTACCTGGCGCCCGACGGGAAGGTGGCCGGCGAGGCGTTCGGCGTGCTGCGCGAGGCGCTGCGCGGCAAGGCCGGCATCGGCAAGCTGGCCATCGGCGGCCGGGAGCAGATCGTCGCGGTGCAGCCGCGCGAGCGCGGTCTGGCGATGTTCACCCTGCGGCCGGCGGCCGAGGTCCGCCGCATGTCGGCGATCGACGAACTCGGCCAGATTCCCGCCCAGGTCAGCGCCGCGGAGGTGGAACTGGCGCGGCAGGTGATCGGCAACTTCGAGGGCGAGCTCGATCTGACCGAGTTCACCGACGAGTATCAGGCGGAGCTCCGGCGGGTCATCGACGCCAAGGTCGCCGGCGAGCAGGTGGTGTCGGTCGAGGACGACGCGCCCGCGAAGGTGGTCGATCTGATGGAGGCGCTGCGGAAGAGTCTCGATGCGGTGGGGAAGTCGAAGAAGAAGCCGGTCAAGGCCGCCGGCGGGGCGCGCGCCGGCCGGGCTTCCGCCCGGCGCCGGCGGGGCGCCTGATCGGGCGGCGCGGCCCGTTCCGCAGCGGGAGACGGCCGTCCGCGGCCGGGCGGCTACTGCGTCCGCAGGTCGAACGCGGCCATCTGTCGGGCGTTGCGCACCAGCAGTATCCCCTCGGCGATTGCGGGGACGTTCCACGTCTTGCCCTCGATGGCGGGAAACCGCGCGATCTCTTCGTGCCGTTCGGGCGTCGCCCGCACCAGCGTCAGCTCGCCCCGTTCGGTGAGGACGACGATCCGGTCGCCGGCCAGCAGTAGCTGACCGGCGCCGTAGCGTCCGCCCTTCCACCGGCGCTCCCCGGTCGAGGCGTCGATGCAGGCGAGAATCGCCCGGTCGAGGCCGTAGACGTGACCGTCGTGCAGCACCGAGCTGCTGAGGCCGTTCTTCATCCGGTCGTTGCTCCAGACCTCGCTGGCGGTGAACCGCGCGCCGGCGCGCGTCACCTCGATCACCGCCGCACCCCCGTACGCCGAGAGGAAGATGCGGCCGCCGCCGAGGAGGAGCGGCTGCGCCATGGCGTCCATCGTCTCCGGCGCCCATGGATAGTCCCACAGCAACGCGCCGTCGTCGGCCCGCAGGCCGACCGCGCGTTCGGCGGTCACCGTCAGGATCTGCCGCACGCCGCCCAGCGTGACGGCCATCGGCGACGTATAGCTCTGGGCGTCGCCGAGCGCATGCCAGACGACGCCGCCGGTCGCCCGGTCGTACGCCACGACCGACCATCCGTCCGCGCCGCCCGGCTGCGCCACCACCAGATCGCCCACGACGAGAGGCGATGCGGCCATCGCCCAGGTCAGGTTCTCGGCGCCGGCGTCTTTCAGAATGTCCCGGCGCCAGACGACGTCGCCCGTGGCGGCGTCGAGGCTCCACAGCAGGCCGGTCGCGCCCAGCGCATGGACGCGGCCGTCGCGCCACGTCGGCGTCGCCCGCGGTCCCGGACCGCCCATCGGTTCGGTGAACTGCGCGTCCCAGCCGTGCGTCCAGAGCTCGCGGCCCGTCGCCGCGTCGTACGCGGCGACCACTTCCCGCCCGCGCCGCTGCTCGAGGGTGAACGCGCGTCCCTGCGCCGCCGCGAACGACGCGTACCCGCCGCCGATCGGCTGCGTCCAGAGCGGTTCGAGGCCGTCGGCCGGCCAGCTCGTGCGCAGCGGGAGCTGGGTGTACCGCCCGTCCCGGCGGGGCCCCCGGAAGTCGGTCCAGTAGACGTCGGCGGCGGCCGCCGGCCTCGCCGCGTCGCCGGCCGGCAGCAGCCGGGAATAATGTTGAGAACGGTTCAGATCGAGCGCCGCGAAGTGGTCGTCGGCGTCACCGAACGACACGATCGGACGCAAGCCGCTCCCGGCCAGCTCGACGCGCAGATCGGCGACGGCCACGAGGAGGCCGATCGCGATCGCGGCGAGCGCAGCCGCCGCCGCAAGCCCGATCGCGATCGACCGCATCCTGCGCATCGTCGCAGTCACGGCGTCCGGCTGCGGGCCCGCGCGTCGAGGCAGGCGAAGAAGCGGTCCAGGGTCATCTTCGAGACGCCGCCGAGCAGCCGCTGGCCGACCCGCGCGATCGTGCCGCCCACGCTGGCCTTCCCGGTGACGGTGACCCGCGTGCCGCCGCCGTCGGCCTCCGCCAGCGCGATGGTCGCCGACCCGTTGACGAAGCCGGGTTTCCCCTTTCCCTCGACGACGAGGGTGCAGCGCTCCGGCTCGCGCCGGTCGGTGATCCGGACCGTGCCCTGATAGCGCCCGGTGATGGCGGCGACCCCGATCGTCAGCGTCGCCCGGTAGGCGTCGTCGCCGATCGCCTCCATCGATTCGCATCCGGGCAGGCAGGCGGCTATCGCCTCCGGATCGATCAGCAGGTCCCAGACCCGGCGCCGCGGCGCGTCGAACGAGTAGGCGGCCGACAGCTCCATCTATCCAAGCGTATCCCCGTTACACCGATGCGGCAAGCGCGGAACGTCTCGCCCGGCGGCGCGCCGGCAGCGCATCGAGATGCCGGGCCAACGCTTCGAGGCTCGCGAGGTTGTGGACCGGCAGGAAGTCGTCTATCGACGGAAGCGCCGCCTGCATGCCGCGCGTCAGCGGCCGGTAGTCGGGCGACCCGAGCAGCGGGTTCAGCCAGATGAGGCGATGGCACGACCGCTGGAGCCGCGCCATCTCCGCCCGCAGCCGCTCCGGCGCGCCGCGGTCCCACCCGTCCGAGATCAGCAGGACGACCGGTCCCCGGCCGCGCACGCGCCGCGCCCACTCCACGTTGAAGGCGCGCAGCGCGTCGCCGATCCGCGTGCCGCCGCCGAAGTCGCGGATCGTCCGCGACAGCGCGGGCGCCGCGGCGCCCGCGGCGCGCGCTTCGAGCTGGCGAGTGACCCGCGTGAGGCGCGTCGCGAAGACGAACGACTCCACGCGTCCGAGCTTCCCGCCCCCGGTCAGCGCATGGACGAAGCAGAGCAGCATCCGGCTGTAGCGCTCCATCGATCCGCTGACGTCGCACAGCAGGATCAGCGGCCGGCGCGCCGTCTTCCGGCGGCGCGCCGGCAGGTCGATCGGCTCGCCGCCGTAGCGGATGCTGGCGCGGGCGATCCGCCGCAGATCGAGCGCCGGTCCCCGGCCGGCGGTCCACCGCTTCGACCGGCGCTCGCCGAGCGTCCAGTCGAGCCGGGCCATCATCCGTTCGGCCGCCGCCGCGTCCGCCTCGGTGAACTGCTCGAAGTCCTTCGTCCGAAGCGCTTCGCGGTCGCTGTAGCTGAGCGCCGCCATCCGCTCCACGCGATGCGCCGGCTGCCGATCCGCGTCGACGCCGGCCTCCCGCTCCGCTCCCGGCGGCAGTGCCGATTCGTACTCGGGCGCTCCGGAGCGGCGCGTCTCGCCCAGTGCGGCGAGGTCCGAAGCCGCCAGGTCGCCGGGCCGCCGCCAGAAGGCGTGGAACGCCTCGTCGAAGAGCGGGAGATCCTCGGCGCGATGGACGAGCAGGCTCCGGAGCGTGTGACGGAAGACCGGCCGCCGGCCGACGTCGACCCTGGCGAGCGCGTCGGCGACGTCGCGGGTCCGGCCCGCCTGCACGTCGAGTCCCAGCCGGCGGAGCAGCCGGGTGAAGTGGAGCAGGTTGCGGAGCAGAGCGGTCATGGGCGACGCCGGCCGCAGGCGTCCGTCAGTCCGGCTCGAACGAACGCGCGTGTCCGCGATCGGCCGGCGGGTCCTGATCCTCCTTGCGGAGGAAGCAGGGCCCGACGGCGAGGCAGTCGAGGTCCGTTCCCATGAAGCAGCGGAAGGCGTCGGCCGGCGTGCAGACGATCGGCTCGCCGCGGACGTTGAAGCTGGTGTTCACGAGGACCGGGCAGCCGGTCCGGGATCTGAACGCCTCCAGCAGCGCGTGGTAGCGGGGATTGGTCTCGCGGTCGACGGTCTGCACGCGGGCGGAGCCGTCCACGTGGGTCACCGCGGGAATCTCGGAACGCGGGACGTCCAGGCGATCGATGCCGGACCGCGCCCGGTCCGCCTCCGTTTCCGGAAGCCGCCGCGCCGGCTGCACGCCGGCCACCAGGAGCATGTACGGGCTGTCGCGGTCGAGCTCGAACCAGTCCGCGGCGTCCGCGCGCGGCACGCTCGGCGCGAACGGGCGGAACGATTCGCGGAACTTCACCTTCAGGTTCAGCGTCCGCTGCATGGCGGGCGCGCGCGGGTCCGCCAGGATCGACCGGTTGCCGAGCGCGCGCGGCCCGAACTCCATCCGGCCCTGGAACCAGCCGACCGCCTTGCCCGCGGCCAGCGCGTCGGCCGCGGCGTCGATCAGCGCCTCGTCCGGCAGCGTCTCGTAACGCGCGCCGGCGGCGTCGAGCGCGGCGCGGACGGCGTCCGGGCCGAACGCGGGGCCGAGCAGCGCGCCCTGCATGGCGTCCCCGGCGTCCGTCGAAGCGCCGCCCGCGACGCGCGGTTCGCCGAACAAGCCGTGGCTCGCGGCCAGCGCGGCGCCGAGCGCGCCGCCCGCGTCGCCCGCCGCCGGCTGCACCCAGATGTCGTCGAACCGCCCGTCCCGCAGCACCTTGCCGTTGGCGACGCAGTTGAGCGCGACGCCGCCGGCCAGGCACAGGCGGGGGATGCCGGTCTCCACGCGCAGCGATCGGGTCAGCCGCAGCACCGCCTCTTCGACCACCGCCTGCGCCGACGCCGCCACGTCCATGTGCCGACCCGTCAGCGGCGCCTCCGGCTCGCGCGGCGGGCCGCCGAACAGCGCGTCGAACCGGCCGTTGGTCATCGTCAGGCCGGTGCAGTAGTCGAAGTAGTCGAGGTCGAGGCGGAACGTGCCGTCCGGCTTCAGGTCGATCAGGTGGTCGAGGATGGTCGAGACGTGCGTCGGCTCGCCGTACGGCGCGAGGCCCATCACCTTGTACTCGCCGGAGTTGACCTTGAAGCCGAGGTAGCCGGTGAACGCGGAGTAGAGAAGCCCCAGGGAGTGCGGGAAGTGGATCTCCCGAATCACCTGCAGGTCGGCGCCGCGGCCGACCGCCGCCGAGGTGGTGGCCCACTCGCCGACGCCGTCCATGGTGAGCACCGCCGCGTCGCGGAACGGCGACGGATAGAAGGCGCTCGCCGCGTGCGACTGGTGGTGTTCGGTGAACAGCAGTCTGGCCGGCCAGTCGACGTCCGGGTCGAGCGCGCGCAGCTTCCGGCGCAGCAGGTCTTTCTGGAACAGCTTCTCCTTGATCCAGATCGGGGCCGCCAGCCGGAAGGAACGGAAGCCGCGGGGCGCGACCGCGACGTACGTTTCAAGCAGCCGCTCGAACTTGAGGAACGGCTTGTCGTAGAACGCGACCCGGTCGACGTCGGCCGGCGTCATGCCGGCCTCGTCGAGACACCACGCGACGGCGTTCGCAGGATAACCGGCGTCGTGCTTCCGGCGCGTGAAGCGCTCCTCCTGCGCGGCCGCGACGATCCGTCCGCCGTCGATCAGCGCCGCCGCGCTGTCGTGGTAGAACGCCGACAGGCCGAGGATGCGCACGAGATCAGAAGATCGTGTAGATCATCGGCGCGACCGCAGTGGTCTGGCTCAGGACGATCAACCCGCCGAGGACGAGCATCATGACGATGACCGGAAACAGCCAGTACTTCTTGCGCACCCGCATGAACGCCCACAGCTCGATCAGAAAGGACATCGGCAGCCTCCTTGGGAACGATGCATGGCCTCAGAACTGGCGCGTCATCGACTCGCGCTCCGGACCCGGCGGGTCGCGCCGGATCCAGTAGGTCGCGGCGTCCGGCTCGCGCCGCCGCCGGAGCGGGTCCTTGCCCAGCGCGCGCAGGACGAGACCGGTCGGCGTCACCACGCCGAAGTAGATGACCGCCAGGACCACCGGGTGGACGACGCGCTGCAGCAGCAGTCCGAACCGGAACCAGACCCGGTTGAACGGCGCCAGCCAGGCCGCCCGGACCAGAGCGACGGCCAGCAGCGCCGCGGCCGCGGTCAGCGCCCAGCCGCGGGGCGGCCCGCCGCCCGGCAGCGGCCACAGGCCGATCGCCGCGAACACCACCGCGAAGACGATCCCGAAGGCGCGATTGGAGCCGATGGCGGCGGCGGATTCGTCGGAGACGAGCCGTTCATGCGTCGCGTGCCGCATCGTTCACAGGATGATGAGCGCGCCTGAGCATCAGGAGTTGCAGTCTATGCATGCGCCGATTTGCAGTCAACTGCGGCGCCGCTTCGGGCTGTCAGGCGCGCCGCGCGCCGGGCGTCTTCGCCCGGTTCAGCAGTTGCTGGATCCGTTCGCCGCGGACGCTCCGCAGATCCTCCTGCGTCTTGAGCACGACGCCGAGCGTGCGGTCGATCGTCGCGGCGTCGAGCTCCTGCCGGTCGAGGGCGACGAGCGCCGCCATCCAGTCGAGCGTCTCGGAGACGCCGGTCGCCTTGTAGAGGTCGGCCTGCCGCAGCTCCTGCACGAACCGGGTCACCTGCTCGGCGAGCGCAGCCGGCGCGTCGGGCGCCTTCGTCAGGATGATCCGGAGCTCCTTCTCGAAACTCGGGTAGTCGATCCAGGCGTAGATGCAGCGCCGCTTGAGCGCGTCGTGCAGTTCGCGGGTGCGGTTCGAGGTGATGACGACGACCGGCGGCGCCGCAGCCTTGATCGCGCCGATCTCGGGGATGGTGATCTGGAAGTCGGAGAGGAGCTCCAGCAGGTAGCCTTCGAACTCTTCGTCCGCGCGGTCGAGTTCGTCGATCAGCAGCACCGGCGGCCGCGGCCGTCCGTCGCGGAGCGCCCGGAGCAGGGGCCGCTCGATGAGGAAGTCGGGGCCGAACAGCTCCCGGACGCGCACGGCGGCTGCGGGACCGTCGCCCGTTGCGGCGCCGCCGCCCGCAACGCGGACGCCTTCCGGTCGTCCTTCCGCATCGGCTGCTGCGCGTTCCGCTTCCGCGAGCCGGATCTCGATCAACTGGCGCGCGTAGTTCCACTCGTAGACGGCGTGGTTGACGTCGAGGCCCTCGTAGCACTGGAGCCGGATCAGCTCGGCGTCGAGCGCCGCCGCCAGCACCTTGGCGACCTCGGTCTTGCCGACGCCCGCCTCGCCTTCGAGCAGGAGGGGCCGCTGGAGCTTCAGCGCGAGGTAGATGGACGTCGCGAGACCCTCGTCGGCCACGTACCGGTGTTCCGCGAGGAGCCGTCCAAGGTCGTCGATGGACGCGGGCGCGGCGGGCGGCATGAGGCGGTCCGATGTGGCGGAGCGTCAGTTTCGTTCGTATCCGGGACGAAGTCGGACGGCGACGGAACGTTCACGCGGTTCGTATTCGCCTACCCGGCGCGCCCGGCGGCGGCCGCGAGGGCGCGGCGGACGTACACCGGCGCGACCGCCTTGCGGTACTCGGCCGAGGCGAAGACGTCCCCGAGCAGGTCGTCGCCGAGGTCTCCCGACACGGCGGCGGCCGCGGCGGCGAACGTCTCGTCCGAGAGCGGCTGGTCCTTCAGGGCCGCTTCGACGGCGCGGCAGCGCGTCGGTTTCGGCGTCAGGCCGCCGATGGCGACCGCCGCCTCCGCGCAGAGCGCCTCCCGCGGCTCGCCCTTGAGCCTGGACGTCCAGCCGCCGCCCCGCGCGCCGGCGGCGAGCGAGACGGCCACGCCGATGACGGCGTAGCGCGAGGCCGGGTGGGAGAACTTGACGTAGGCGCCGCCGCGCTGACCGGCCGCGGGAACCTGGATGGAGGTCAGCACGTCGTTCTCGCGGAGCGAGGTCGTCATGACGCCGGTGATGAAGTCGGCGACGCCGACCGTGCGTTCGCCGTCCGGTCCGGCGACGGTCAGCGTGGCCTCGAGCGCGGCCAGCACCGTCGGCAGGTCCGACGCGGGGTCGGCGTGGGCCAGGTTGCCGCCGATGGTGCCGCGGTTGCGGACCGCGGGGTCGCCGATCTGGCCGGCCGCCTCGGCGAGCGCCGCGGCGTGCTCCCGGACTGCGTCCGACGCCGCGATCTCGGCGTGCGTCGTCAGGGCGCCGATGCGCAGCCCGCCGCCGTCGGCCGCGATCCCGCGCAGTTCCGCGATCCGTCCGACGTCGATCACCGCGGCGGGCGCCGCCAGCCGCAGCTTGAGCAGCGGGATCAGGCTGTGGCCGCCGGCGAGGAGCTTCGCCCCCGGATGCGCGGCGAGCAGCCGGCCCGCTTCGGCCACCGAATGGGCGCGATAGTAATCGAAATCGGCGGCGAACATGGCTCAGCTCCCCTTCGCTTCCTGGATGGCGCGCCAGACCCGTTCGGGCGTCAGCGGCATGTCGATCCGGGTGACGCCGAGCGGCCTGAGGGCGTCCAGCACCGCGTTGCAGACGGCGGCGGTCGAGGCGATGGTTCCGGCTTCGCCGATCCCCTTGACGCCGAGCGGATGGTGCGGCGACCGGGTCACCGTGGAGATGACGTCGATCGGCGGCAGCCTGTCGGCGCGCGGCAGCGCGTAGTCGAGCATCGACCCGGTGACGAGCTGTCCGTTCTCGTCGTAGGCGGCCCCTTCCCAGAGCGCCTGGCCGATCCCCTGCACGACGCCGCCGTGCACCTGGCCTTCGACGATCGTCGGGTTGATCTGCGGGCCGCAGTCGTCGAGCGCGGTGTAGCCGGTCAGCTCCACCTCGCCGGTCTCCGCGTCCACCTCCACCACCGCCAGATGCGCGCCGTACGGGAAGACGAAGTTCGGCGGGTCGTAGAACGTGGTCGCTTCGAGGCCGGCCTCCATCCCCTCCGGCAGGCTCCAGGCGACGTTCGCCATCAGGGCGACGTCCTGGATCGTCTTCGCCTTGTCGGGCGACCCCTTCACGAAGAACCTGCCGTCCGCGTAATCCACGTCCTCGACCGACGCTTCGAGCAGGTGCGCGGCGAGCGCCTTCGCCTTGTCACGGATCTTCCGCACCGCCATCGCGAGCGCGGCGCCGCCGACCGCCGTGGTCCGGCTGCCGTAGGTGCCCCAGCCCATCGGGGTGGCGTCGGTGTCGCCGTGGAAGATCTTCACGTCGTCGGGCGAGACGCCGATCTCGCTGGCGACGATCTGCGCGAAGGTCGTCTCCTCGCCCTGGCCGTGCGGCGACGCGCCGATGAAGACGTGCACCTTGCCGGTCGGGTGGAAGCGGACGATGGCGCTCTCCCACAGCCCGCCCTGGAAGCCGATCTTTCCGGCCACCTGCGACGGGCCGAGGCCGCAGATCTCGACGTAGGACGAGAGGCCCAGTCCGAGGCGCTTCCCGTTCGACGGCGCCGCCTTCTGCTTCTCGCGCAGCGCCCGGTAGCCGGTGTGGTCGAGCAGCTTCTCCAGCGCGCCGGGATAGTCGCCGCTGTCGTATTCCAGCGTGGTGACCACCGTGTGGCCGTCGTCGAACTTCGGGATGAAGTTCTTGCGGCGCACGTCGGCCGGGTCCATCTCCAGCTTCACGGCCAGCGCGTCGATCAGCCGCTCCAGCATGAAGGTCGCCTCCGGCCGCCCGGCGCCGCGGTACGCCTCCACCGGGACGCCGTTGGTGTAGACGCCGTAGACGTCCTCCCTGAGGGCCGGGATCGTGTAGCAGCCCGACAGCATCAGGCCGTGCAGGATGGTCGGGATGCCGGGCGCGGCGGTCGACAGGTACGCGCCCATTCCGGCGTATACGGCGCAGCGCAGCCCGGTGATCTTCCCGTCCTTCGTCGCCGCCAGCTCCACGTCCTGCACGTGGTCGCGGCCGTGCGTCGTCGCCTGGTAGTTCTCGCTGCGGGTCTCGGTCCACTTGACCGGACGGCCGAGCCGCATCGAGCAGAAGACGGTGACGAAGTCGGCGGGGTAGGCGGCGATCTTGCTGCCGAAGCCGCCGCCCACCTCCGGGGCGACGACGCGCAGCCGGTCCTCCGGCGTCCCGGTCACGACCGAGCAGAGGAAGCGGAGGATGTGCGGGTTCTGCGTCGTGTTCCAGAGCGTCAGCTCGCCGGTGGCGCGGTGGTGCTGCGCCACCGCTCCGCGCGTCTCCATCGCGTTCGGGATCAGCCGCTGCTGGCGGATCCGCTCCCGCACCACCACTCCGTTCGCTTCCGCCTCGGCGAACGCCGCGTCGACGTCGCCGCCCGCCACCACCCAGTGGAACGCCTGGTTGCCGGAAATCGGCTCGCCGTTCACGTCCGCGGCGTGCAGCTGCGGGGCGTCCGCCCGCGCCGCCGCCTCGGGGTCGGTGACGGCGGGCAGCGGCTCGTAGTCGACCTCGATCAGGTCGAGCGCGTCGTGCGCCTGGTAGGGGGTCTCGGCCACCACCGCCGCGACGATGTCGCCGGTGTACCGGACGACGTCCTTCGCGATGCAGGGGTAGGGGGCGACCTTCAGGTCCGAGTCGGGGAGCAGCCAGGCGCAGGGCGCCGGCTGCAGCGCGCCTTCGATGTCGGCGGCGGTGTAGACGGCGGCCACGCCGGGGGCGGCGGCGGCCCGGCTGGTGTCGATCCGGGCGATCCGCGCGTGCGCGTGGCCGCTGCGCAGCATGGCGGCGTGCGCCATGCCGGGGAGCGTGATGTCGTCGGTGTAGGCGGCGGCGCCGGTGATCAGCCGCGGGTCTTCGCGGCGGCGGATGCCGGAGCCGAAGATTCTGCTGCTCATCGCTGTCTCTCCGCTACCGGTCCGCCGCTGCGCCCGCCGCGTCCTGCACGGCGCGCACGATGTTCTGGTAGCCGGTGCACCGGCAGAGGTTTCCCTCCAGGCCGCGCCGGATCTCGGCCTCGCCGGGCGACGGGTTCGTCCGCAGCAGTTCGTGCGCCGCCAGGATCATCCCGGGCGTGCAGAAGCCGCATTGCAGGCCATGCCTGTTCCAGAAGCTCTCCTGCAGCGGATGGAGCCGCTCGCCGTCGGCGAGCCCCTCTATCGTCGTGACGGCGGCGCCGTCGGCCTGCGCCGCCAACGTGGTGCACGACTTGGCCGACGCGCCGTCGATCAGGACGGTGCACGAGCCGCACTGGCTGGTGTCGCAGCCGACTTTCGTGCCGGTCAGGCCGCCGAGGCCGCGGAGGAAGTGGACCAGCAGCAGCCGAGGCTCGACTTCCTGCTCACGGAGGCGGCCGTTGACCGTGATGCGGACAGGAACCTTCACGCGTCACCTCCCGGAGGGCCCGCATTATAATGCCATCCGGAAGCCGTCATCGCGCGGGCTGTCAAGTTTCGAGCCGCCGCGCCAGACGGTCCGCCAGCGTCCGGAGCACCTTGATCCGGGCGAATAGCTTGTCGTTCGCCTCGACCAGCGTCCACGGCGCGCGGCGCGTGCCGGTGCGCGCCACCATCTCGCTCACGGCGTGCTCGTAGTCGCGCCACCGGCGGCGGTTGCGCCAGTCCTCGTCGGTGATCTTCCAGACCTTGTGCGGCGTCCGCCGCCGCTCGTGGAAACGCCGGAGCTGCTCGCGGCGGGAGACGTGCATCCAGAACTTGAGCAGAAGGATCCCGTGGCTGACGATCTGGTCCTCGAAGTCGTTGATCTCGGGCCAGGCGCGCATGCACTCCCGGGGCGACGCCAGCCCTTCGACGCGCTCCACCAGCACCCGCCCATACCAGCTTCGGTCGAAGATCGTGATCCGGCCGGCGCGGGGCAGGCGGCGCATGAAGCGCCACAGGTAGTGACGGGCGAGCTCCTCCGTGGTCGGCGGGCCGATCGGGATCACCCGGCAGTGCCGCGCGTCGAGCGCCGCCGTGACGCGGCGGATCGCGCCCCCCTTGCCTGCGGCGTCCCACCCTTCGAAGACGGCGACGGTCGACAGTCCGCGCGCCGCCGCCAGGCGCTGCAGGCGGCTCAGCCGCCCCTGCTGCGCCGCCAGCTCGGCGCGGTAGCGTTTCCGGTCGATGGCGAGCGTCAGGTCGAGGGCGCCGAGCCGGTCCGTGGGCGAAGCAGCCGCCTCGGCGTCACGCGATTCGACCGTCCGGCGCCGGACGGCGGGCCGCGGCTTCGGTCCGCGCACCGCCGCCCGATCGAGCGCGCCGGCGATCGCGTTCCGCACGCCGGCGGCCACCGCGGCGTTCCGGGAGCGTCGGTCGGCGGCGTCCACGACGCGCCACGGCGCCCGGACGGCGTCGGTCCGCCGGATCGCGTGCTCGGCCGCGCGCGCGACCCGCTCGTGCAGCCGGGCGCGCTCCCGGCGCCGCTCCGTGACGCGCCACCGCGTCAGCGGGTCGCGGCCGAACGCCTTCAACCGTTTCCGCTGGGCCGCGGCCGTCAGGTGCAGCCAGAACTTCAGGACGAGGGTCCCGTCGTCGGCGAGCGCCTTCTCCAGCGCGGCGATCCGTCCGAGCCGCCGGTCGAATGCGGCGAGGCTGCACCGCCGCTCCACCCGGTCGTCCAGCGCCGGCTCGTACCAGGCGCCGTGGAACAGGCCGATCTGCCCCCGCGGCGGGAGCGACCGCCAGTAGCGCCACAGCGGCGGCCGCTCGGCCTCTTCGTCGGACGGCGCGCCCCAGGCGCGGGTCACGATCCAGCGCGGGTCCATCCACGCGTTGAGCAAGTTCAACGTTTCGCCCCGGCCGGCCGTGTCGATCCCGGCGACCACCACGACGACGGAAAACGCCCGCGTCTTCCCGAGCCGCTGCTGCGCCTCGAACAGCGACTGGCGGAGCGCCGGCGCGCACGCCTTGTACTCTTTCCTGGACATCGCGGCGCCGCGCGCCGCCTGCCCGAAGAACGTCGCCGCCATCAACATGCCGTCCTCGCCGGTATACATTACCAGCCCTGGCCGGGCACGCGATTTGCTTGTGTGATACAAGGGAGGTAGCCGGATGCCTGCACTGGAGGCCGTCATGAGAACCGTGGTCCGTCAGGTCGTCTTCGTCGCGTGCGTGGCGTCGTCCGTTCCGCTGGCCTGGTCGCCGGCCGACGCGGGTCAGACGGAGCGGCGGCTCGCCCGCGAGGTCCGGGAGGCGCTGCGCGGCGAACGCGACCTGCGGCGGATCGACGTGTCCGTGCAGGGCGGCGAGGCGACGCTGACCGGCCGCGTTCCGACGTTCTGGGCCAAGCGCCAGGCGATTGAGCGGGCGCTGGAGGTGGACGGCGTCGAGACCGTCGCCAGCGAACTCGAGCTGCCGGAGGCGGAGGACGACAACGACATCGCGGAGGAGATTTCGAAGGTCGTGCAGCGCTACCCGCACTACACCCTGTGGGACCACGTCACCGGCCGCGTGAACGGCGGGCAGGTCCTGCTCGGCGGCTGGGTGACGCCGGACCGCGACAAGCGGAACGACCTGTTCGAGCGGGTGGCGAAGATCAAGGGGGTGCAGGACGTCCAAAGCTCCATCGAGACCCTGCCCCCGTCGCAGAGCGACCAGCGGCTCCGGGTGGCCATCCTGCGCCAGTTGGCGTTCGATCCCCACTTCGAGCGGCTCGCCCGGATGGCGAACCCGCCGTTCCGCATCGTCGTCAGGAACGGCGCCGTGCTGCTGGTCGGCTACGTGCAGGGCCAGGTCGAGCGGATGACGATGCAGCAGATCGTCGCGCAGACCCACGGCGTGCTGCGAGTGGAGAACCGGCTCGAGAAGCTGCGATGAATCGCCGGTGGCGGCTCCCGCGCGCCGCCGGCCGGGAGCTTCCTACAGCGCCGCCGGGATGAGCAGCATCGCGACGACGCTCGTGATCGTGCAGACCACCGCGATGATCCCGGTGTAGCCGAGCACGTCGCCGAAGCGGAGGCCGGTGACGGTCAGGATCGGGATGGCCCAGAACGGCTGGATCAGGTTCGTCGTCGAGTCGCCGTAGGCGTACGCCAGCACCGTGGTGGTGGCCGAGACGCCGAGCTCCTTGGCGGCCGGCAGCAGGTAGGGGGCCTCGATCAGCCATTTCGAGCCGGCCGACGGGACGAACAGGTTCATGAACCCGGAGTAGAAGTACACCACCAGCGGGTAGGTTTCCGTGGTCGCGAACCGGACGAACAGGCTGCCGAGCCAGCTGCCGAGGTCGGTGTTGTTGATGACGCCGAAGATCCCGGCGTAGAACGGGAACTGGAGGATGACGCCCGAGGCCGCGCGGGCGCCGTTACCGAACGCCCGCACCAGGTTCGACGGACGTCCCTGCAGGAGCAGGGCCGACACCAGGAAGACCGCGTTGTAGGCGTTGATCGTCCAGCTTGCCCCGAACCCGCGGGTCACGATCGAGTGGCCGAGCGGATAGCCGATCAGGACCGCCGCCAGGATGACCCAGCCGGGAAACGCCTCCAGGCGCGCGGCGGGGGTTACGGCGGGAGCCGGGTCGGCGAGCTTCGGCATGATCCGGTCGAGCTGCTCGGCGGTCAGCGTCCGCGGCGTCCCGCGCGGGTGGAGCACGACCACCGCGGCGAGAGCCATCAGGAACAGCACGACGACGTACGTCAGGTTGAACGGGTTGAAGACGCTCTCGGTCACCGGGATCAGCCGGTCGATCACCGGTTCGCCGGAGCCGGGCTCCAGCAGCGGGTTGCCCGGCGTGGCCAGGATCAGCGGCGCGGACCCGGACAGGCCGCCGTGCCAGATCGTCCCGACGCCGAGGTACGCGGCGGCTATCAGGACCCGGACGTCCGCCTGCGGATTGCGCCGGGCGACGAACGGCAGGAACAGCGCCGAGGCGACCAGGCTGAGCGCCCAGTTCAGGTAGGCGATCCCCATCGAGAAGACGGCCAGCAGGGCGACCGCCTGCACCGGGCGCTCCCGGCTCGGCAGGCTGGCGAGCCGGTCGAGCAGGTTGAACACCGGCCGCGACGAGACGCAGGCGTGCGCCGCGATCAGGGCGATGCTGAACTGCATCGCCAGCTCGAGGAGCTGCCACATCCCGCCGCCCCACGCGAGCGCCGCCTCGTTCAGGGTGGCGCCGGCCCCGGCGAGCGCCAGCAGGATCGCCATCACCGTCAGGACCATGCAGACCACCCACGAGTCCGGGATCCACCGCTGCGTGAAGTCGGACAATCGCTCGCCGAGGTCGCCGACCCATCTCACGATCGAAGACGACGTTGCGTCCGCCACGTCTCGCACCTCCGGCCCGCCGCGGCGCGCTCCCGTTGTTGACCGGTCGAACGGGAGCGGCTAGGCTTTACAATTCTTTCACACGGGGAGCGGTCATGAATCGCTGGCATGCGGTCGTCGGCGGCGTGCTGATGAACTTGGCGCTCGGCGTCATCTACGCCTGGAGCGTCTTCGTGGCGCCGTTCGAGGCCGATTTCGGCTGGACGCGCACCCAGGTGTCGGTGGTCTTCACCATCGCCATCCTCTCGGTCGGCTCCTGGTTCGTCGTCGCCGGCTTCCTGCAGGACCGTTTCGGGCCGCGGCCGGTCGCCGCGGTCGGCGGCGTCCTGTACGCGCTCGGCTTCTTCCTGGCGAGTCAGACCGAGTCGCTCGTCTGGCTCTACGTCACGTTCGGGGCGCTCGCCGGCGCCGGCAACGGCTTCGGCTACGCGATTCCTATCCCGGTCTGCTCGAAGTGGTTCCCCGACCGGCGCGGCCTCGCCGTCGGCCTGGTGGTGGGCGGATACGGCGCGGGCTCCGGCATCTACGGGCCGCTCGCCCGGGAAGTGCTGATTCCCGCCTACGGCTGGCAGGGGACGATGCGGATCTCCGCGCTGGTCTTCCTGGTGATGACGCTGGCGGCGGCCTGGCTGCTCCGGAACCCGCCGCCCGGCTGGCGGCCGCCGACGGCGGCCCCGGCGGCGGGCGGCGCCCCGAAACCGGCGCCGGCCTCCCGCGACTTCGCCACCGGGGAGATGGTCCGCACCCCCACGTTCTACCTGCTCTGGATCGCCTACTGCCTCGGCTCGGCCGCCGGGCTGATGGTGATCAGCCAGCTCGTGCCGGTGGGCCAGGCGGCCGGCCTGGGGGCGGCGGCGGCGCTCGGCCTGACGATCGGCGCGGTCGGCAACACCGGCGGGCGGGTGCTGTCGGGCTGGATGTCGGACACGTTCGGCCGGCTCAACACGCTGCGGCTGATGGTCCTGCTCTCGGCCGCGGCGCTGCCGCTCTTCCACCTGTTCGCCGGGCAGGTGGCGCTGTTCTACCTCCTGCTCGTCGTGATCTACTACTGCTACGGCACGTTGCTGTCGGTCTTCGCCTCCACCTGCGCCGACTTCTACGGCACGCGCCACATGGGAGTGAACTACGGCCTGCTCTTCTCGGCCTGGGGGGTCGCCGGCGTCGTCGGTCCGGTGATCGCCGGCCGCGTCTTCGACGCCTACGGCGACTACCGGTTCGCGTTCCACCTCGCCGCAGGCCTCTCCGTCGTGGCGCTGATCGCGCTGGCGTTCGCCCGGCCGCCCGGCCGGGAGGCGGCGGCGTAGCAGCCCGTGATGACCCCCGCGCCGCAACCGGTACGGGCGGGGCGCCGCCGGGCCGCCATCCTGCGCGCCGGCCGATAGCTGCAAGGAGACTTGGCGAACATGAGCACGAACAGGGCGAACATGAGCACGAATACGGAGAGGCGGCGCGCACGGCGCCGGACCGCCGCCTGCCTGCTCGCCGCCGCGCTGGCGGCCTCCGGTCTCGCGCCCGGCGCGGCCGGCCAGGACGCCGGCGGCGCGATAGCCGGGACGGTCCGCGACGACAGCGGGGCCGTCCTGCCGGGGGTGACGGTGACGGCGACGAGCGTCCGCAGCGGCCTGTCGCGGCGCGTCGTCAGCGACAGCCGGGGCGAGTACGTGGCGCCCGGGCTGGCCGCCGGCGACTACGAGGTGCAGGCGGTCCTGCCCGGATTCCGGACCGAGCCGCGCACGGTGACGGTGCGCGCCGGCGACGTCGCGCTCGACCTCGTGCTCGGCATCGCGCCTGTCGCCGAGACGGTCACGGTGACCCGGACCGACCGGCGGCTTGCGGCGGTGCCCAGCTCGATCGCCGTCGTGCAGCGCGACGCGATCGAGGTCGGGCAGCGCCGCGCCTCCCTCGACGAAGCGCTCCGCGGCATCCCGGGCCTGTTCGTGCAGAACCGCCGCAACTACGGCCTCTCGGGCGGGATCGGGCTCAGCATCCGGGCGCCGGAGCCGCGGTTCGGCCTGCGCGGCCTGGCGATCCTCCAGGACGGCATCCCGATCACGACCGCCGACGGCACCACCGAGCCCGGCAACGTCGATCTCGGCTCGGTCGGCCGGATCGACGTCATCCGCGGCCCGAGCTCGGTGCTGTACGGCAACTCGGCCGGCGGCGTGATCAACCTGAGCACGACGTTCGACACGACGCGCCGGCTGACGTTCCGGCCCGACGTGCAGTTCGGCGGCCACGGCTACAACCGGCAGCAGCTTCGGGTCGACGGGGGCGGCGTCGGGACGCAGTTCATGGCCAGCGTCAGCCGGTTCGAGACCGACGGCTTCCGCCAGAACGGCCACGCGGAGATCACGCAGGCGAACGTCGTCGTGCGGCGGGAGCTGTCGGCCGACACCGAGATCCGGGGCGTCTTCAACCTGTACGACTCGCCGTTCGCCGAGAGCCCGAGCTTCCTGAACCGGACCGACGCGATGGCCGATCCGGTGCGCGGCCCGGACGGCGAATGCCTCTCCGGCGCCTGCCTGGCCCGCGGCGTTGCGGTGACGCGCGGCTGGGGCGAGGGGGCCGGCCAGGGGCAGGGCGGCGTGACGGTGGAGCACCGCTTCAGCGAGACGCAGCAGTTCCGGGCGACCGGGTGGGGGATGTGGCGCAACCTGGAGGCGATCGGCGCCTTCCGGAACATCGACCTCGGCCGGACCGGGTTCGGGTTCCGCTCGGAGTACCTGGGCGGCGCGCAGACCGGCGCGGTGGCGCTCGACTGGGCGGTCGGTTTCGACCTCGCCACCCAGAACGACGACCGGAAGGAGTACGCTCAGCTCAGCCGCCTTCACCTGCCGGGCGAAGTGGACGTCAGCGGCCGGCTGCTCCAGGACCAGACCGAGGACGTGCTGTCGCTCGGCCCGTTCGCGCAGATCGGGATCGCGCCGACCGACCGCGTGCGGCTGACCGCCGGCGTCCGCTGGAACTACTACGACTTCCGCGCCGGCGACCGGCGGCTGGAGGACGGCGACCAGTCGGGCGACCGGACGATGGACGCGGTCAGCCCGTCGGTCGGGGTGACGGTGGCGGCGGCGCGCAACGTGAACCTGTTCGCGAACTTCGCCACCGCCTACGAGACCCCGACCACCGTCGAGCTGTCGAACACGCCGACCGGCGCGGGCGGGTTCAACCAGGACCTCGAGCCGGAGGACCTGTCCAGCTTCGAGTTCGGCGTCCGGGGCCTCGCCGAGCCGGCGCGCCTCCGGTACGAGGTGGCGTTCTACACGGCGAACGTCACGAACGCGTTCGTGCCGGTCCAGCGGCCGGACGACGAGATCTTCCAGGTCAACGCCGGCGAGACTTCCCGGAACGGGCTGGAGGCGCTGATCGAATGGGCGCCCGACGCCGCGTTCAGCACCCGGTTCGCGTACACGTACCAGGACTTCGCGTTCGACCGGTTCGTCCTCGGCGGGACCGACTTCGCCGGCGCCGACGAGCCGGGCGCGCCGCCCCACCGGCTGTTCTGGGGCGTCACCCACCGCGCGCCGTTCGGCCTGACGTCGATGGCGACGGTCCGCTGGGTGGACGAGTACGCCGTCAACAACGCGAACACCGCCTTCAACTGGGCGTACACGGTGGTCGACCTTCGCTTCGCCTTCGACGCCGCCGGCGGCGCCGCCGACTTCCGGCCGTTCGTCGGGATCGACAACCTGTTCGGCGAACGGTACAACTCCTCGACGATCACGAACGCGTTCGGCGGGCGGTACTACGAGCCGTCGCCCGGCCGGGAGGTGTACGCGGGCGTGACGGTCGGGTTCGGGGTCCGATGACGATGACGACGACCGTGACGAGCACGAGCGAGACGGCGGCGGCCGCGGCCGCCGGGCCGCCGGCCGAAGCGAAGCCGGCCATCGACCTCGACCGCGCCCGGGAGGTGGTGGACCGGTTCCAGCGCGAGTCGACCAAGTGGCTGTACGGCCTCGACGACGCCGCCCGGATCCTGTCGTGGGCCTTCTTCACGCTGCTGCCGTACACCGACAAGCTGAGCCAGGGGAAGCTGCTGCGCCAGCCGCACGTGATGTTCCGCGGGCCGACCGGCACCGGCAAGACCGACCTGGTCAGCGCGTGCGCGATGGCGGTGGACGCGAAGTTCGAGCGGATCCAGGGGCTGCCGACCTACATGCCGGAGGACATCCTCGGCTACGAGACGATCGTCGAGGAGCTCGACGGGACGCGGAAGATCCATTTCAAGCCGGGAAAGCTGATGGCCCACATCGTCCTGATCGACGAGGACAACCGGCTGTCGGGCAAGACGAAGGCGGCCGTGCTCGAAGGGATGGAGGAAAGCTCGGCGACCCTGTCGTCCGACTACGGCAACCTCGCCGAAGGGAAGATGCTGCCGCTCTTCCCGCTGTCGTGCGACTTCAACGACATCGACGGCCCGCGCTTCTTCATGGTGATCTGCACCGAGAACATCTTCGGCGAGGAGGAGGGGACGTTCGCCAACCCGGTGGCCCAGCTCGACCGCACGACGCTCTCCATCAACATGATGGACCCGGAGCACGAGGAGGACGAGCTGAAGATCAGCGCCCACAACGTGGTCGGCAAGCACGTGGAGAAGCTGACCAACCTGTACGAGGTGCTCGACATCGCCCGCTTCATCTTCGACAACGTGAAGATCTCCGACTACGGCCAGCAGTACAAGGTGCGCCTGCTGCGCAACACGCGCCCGCACCGGGCGCAGGGCCGGGCGGCCCGGACGGTCCGCGAGTACGTCCGGGTCGGCATCTCGCCGCGCGTCCACTTCCATCTCGAGGCGGTCGCCCGCACGTTCGCCTTCTTCAACGGGGACACCGTCATCACCCCCGACCACATCAAGGCGGTGGCCGAGCCGGTGCTGGCCCACCGGCTGGTGCTGAAGGAGGGGATGGAGTTCTCGGTCGTCAAGGAGGAGCTGCTCGGGAAGATCATCCAGGACATGGAGGTTCCTCCGTGGAAGTAGAGGAGGTCTTCGCACGGTTCCGCGACATCAAGCACAGCATCAAGGCGAAGCGCAAGGCGACCAGCATCCATTACGGCGAGCATCGGAGCGGCTTCAAGGGATCGGGATACGACATCGTCGGCGTCGACGAGTGGCGGCCGGGCCAGCCGCTCAAGGACATCGCCTGGTCGCTCAGCCTCAAGACGTTCCCCGACCGGCTGTTCCGGATCGAGCGGATGGAGCCGAAGGAGCTCCGCACGCTGATCGTGGCCGACCTGTCGTACTCGACCCTGTTCCGGATCTCCCGCGCCGCGAACAAGGGGCTGCTCCTGCTCGAGCTGATCGGGAACATCGGCCTGACGCGCGCCAACATCCGCGACCCGGTCGGCCTGCTCGGCTTCTCGGATCGGATCGAGCTGTACATGAAGCCGCGGCTCGGCTCGCCGCAGGTGTTCCACATGGCGCAGCAGATCTTCGACAAGCTGGCGCTCGAGCGCGAGTTCCCGTCGCGGCGGCGCGCCGACTTCTCGGTGGCGATCGACTTCATGATGGCCCGCCTCAAGACGGGGCACTCGGTGGTCGTCCTCTCCGATCTGGTCGATTTCCTCAACGACCCGGAGTCGATCGACGTCACGCGGCTGCGGACGCTCGCGGCGAAGCACGATATGATGATGCTCATCCTCGACGACCCGGAGGAGTACCGGGTGAAGAGCCGCCTGGGGTACATCCGGATCTCGGACATGGAGACCGGCAGGCAGACGGTGATCTCCGCGCGGAAGGCGGGGGCGATCCGGCGGCGGATCGAGGAGGCGCAGGAGGAAGTGCAGTACCGGCTGAAGCGCCTGTGCGGGATCGATTCGGTGGTGCTGGCGCCCGGGAACCACGCGGACGAGCTCGCGAAGTTCCTGGTGGCGCGGATATCCCGCTGAGCCGGCGGCAGGAGGCGCGGGAGGTGGGTGGTGGCGACGTGACGAAACGCAGCTGGACTGTCCGTGGGGCGGCGGCGGCGCTGGCGGCGGCGGTCCCGATGGCGGCCGGCGCGCCGAGCCTCGCGGCCGCCGCGGCGCAGCAGGTCCCGGGCGAAGCGCCGGCCGAGGAGTCGCTGGTCCGCGTGGAGACGCTCGACCTCGAGCCGACCGTCGTCAAGACCGGCGACCCGATCGCGCAGACGTACCGCGTGCGGTTCCCGGACCTGATCGGCGCGGGGCAGGAGATCATCGTCCTGGAGGACCGGATGGCGCCCGAGACGCTGCCGGTCCACCCGTTCGAGGGGCTGTCGCTCGACGTCCGGAAGCGGCGGGTCGGCGACGAGCACGTCTGGGACTTCGACTACCGCTTCCGGCTGATCGCCCCGGAGAAGTCGACGTACGTGCTGCCCGGTTTCAGCTTCTACTACCTCGTCCGCGACCTCGGCGAGGACGTCGAGGACGCCGAGGTCCGGCAGGTGGACGGGGGCGGCAACCTCGTCCGGTACGTGACCACCCTGACCGACGCGCCTCAGCTCGACGTCCGTGACACGATCGAGCTGGGCGTTTTCGCCGGCCGGGCCGCCGCCTTCCGCGCCGTCGCCTGGGTCGTGGCGCCGCTGCCGCTCCTCGTCTGGGCGGCGCTGCTCGTCCGGCAGGCCCGGCGCCCGAAGGCGGTCTCGGAGGCTAAGCGGAAGGAGACGGAGGAGCTGGAGCGGATCGACGCGCAGATCCCGGTCCCGCCGTCGATCTGGCAGGCGCGGCGCAACCTGCTGCGGCAGGTCCGGACGCTCGACGAGGCCGCGGCGTCCGGCAACGGCGCCGCGTCGGAGGAGATCCGGCGCGGCCTGATCATCTGCGGGCGCGAGTACCTGCAGGCGGAGCTTCCGGACCTGCACGCCGGCGACACGCCGAAGGAGATCGGCGCGTACGTCGCCGGGATGCGGGACGGGCCGCGCAAGGAGGCGCTCGGCCGGCTCGCCGCGCGGCTGGTGGAGCACCAGTCGCGCCTGGAGCAGGGCGCGCCGCCGCCGATCGCCGATCCGGCGGACGAGGCGCGCACGTTCGAGGAGGCGCTGACCATGCTGCGGCCGCACGTCCGGCTGTGGCGGCGGATCAAGGCGCTGGCCGGGGCGCGCTGAACGCGGCGGCGATGACGCGATGCTGATGACGTGGGACGAGTTCGCCGCCTTCCTGCGGTCGGGCGCGCGGGAGCTCGTCGAGACGCGGTTCGAGCAGATCCGGTACGGCGACGTCGGAATGGCGGCCGCGCTGGCCGCGCTCGTGGCGGTCGGCCTGCTGGTCACGCTCGGCCGCCTCGGACTGCTCCGCCGGCGGCACGCCCGCCACCACTCGGGCCACGCGATTGACGCCGCGCACCGGAAGCGGTTCCGGGCGCGCGCGCTGCACGCCGCGCCGAAGGCGCTGGTCGGCGCCGCGCTGGCGCTCGTCGTGTACGCGGCGGCCGACCCGTTCCTGACCGCCACCGAGGAGGTCAGCGGCTATATCGAGTCGCGCGTGCGGGTCGACCTGGTCGACACGTCGGGGTCGATGGCGTGGGAGTTCCCGGAGACCGGCAAGTCGAAGGCGGAGGTGGCCCGCGACGCCCATCTCGAATTCCTGGAGATGCGGCGCGACAAGAACGACCGGGTGTCGCTCTGGCTGTTCTCGACCTACCCGTACATGGTGGACGACTTCGTCATGGACGACGAGCTGTACTACTTCCAGGTGTGGGACGCCCCGTACGTCACGACGCAGCGGCTCGACAAGGCGATGGTCGTCCCGCCCGACAAGGTCCGGATCATTCCGGCCGAAGGCGACACCAACATCATCCGTCCGCTCCGGTCGATCATGAGGCACTTCGAGCGTGACGAGGCGCTGATGGGGGGCGGGGAGAACCTGAACCGCGCCGTGCTGATCATCACCGACGCGGCGGTGGACGAGTTTCCCGACTCGGAGTTCGCGGCGCTCAACCAGCGGAACATCGTGCCGTACCTCATCTACATCAACACCAGCGACGTGCGGACCGCGATGATCGGGCATCCGACGACGACGCCGCGGCTGATCGAGATGATCCGCGAGTACGGCGGGGACTACTTCGACGTGACCGATCAGGACAGCCTGATGCGGGCGTACGAGGCGATCGACGAGCGCGAGGCGGTCCGGGTCGAGATGAAGCACCGGGCGTTGAAGGTGCCGATCTACTCCCGCTTCCTGCTCGCCGCCCTGGCGATGCTGGTCGTCGGGATCCCGATCGGGTTCGTGTCGGAGCTGTTCTGGGGGACCGGCCCCTGAAGATCGCGCGCGGTGAACGGCGGGTCCGCGGACGGGCCGACGGGAGTGGACGATGCGAGTGACGGACCTGCTTGACCGGGAGAACGCGTTCCGGTACCTGATCGGCTTCGTGCTGGCCGCGATCTTCTTCGTGGCGGTGGCGAGTCCGGCGCGCAGCCTGGCCGGGTTCTACGACCGGCTGGACGGGCTGAGCGACAGCGTGCGGAGGGGGAGCTTCGAGCAGGCCGGCGCCGAGCTCGAGGAGGTGACGGCGTTCTACGAAGCGAGCCGCGGCTGGGGGGTGCAGTGGCTCGCCGAGGCGTACCTGTTCGACGACGCCTTCCTCCAGCAGGCCGCCTACCGCTACCTGCGGGGCGACTACCAGACCGTGGTCGACAACCTGTCGGACGAGGTCGACGACCCGCGCGCGTCGTACCTGCTCGGGAGCGCGAAGTTCCAGTTGGCGAAGCAGCGGTACCGGGCGGTCGCCGACGACGATCCGGACGGGGTGGAGATCAAGACGGCGATCATCCAGGAGGTGCTCGACGACGTCAACGCCGACTACGAGCGCGCCCTGCGCAGCGACGACGCCGACCGGTTCGAGTACAAGTGGAACTACGACCTCACCAGCAACCCGGACGCGGTGCGGCTCGCCCTCGAGCCGCTGCGCCGGCTCCAGACGCCGGAGCTGGAGCAGATGAAGGGGGAGGGGACTCCCACGCGGCGCCGCCGCGGCTAGCCGGCGCCGCGGCTCCGAAGGCGGCCGGACGGGACGATGCAGTTGTCGCTGTTGCGGAACGCGGTCGAGTTCGAGAACCCGGAGTTCCTGATGGCGGTCCCGATCGCCCTGCTCCTCGCGGGGCTCGGGGCGGCGGTCTTCGTCTTGCGCCTGCTGCTGCGTCCCGCCAGGACGCACGGGTCGTCGTATCCGTGGATCGGGCCGATCAAGTTCTGGTTCTTCGCCATCGTCGTGCTCGTGGCGGTGGCGGCGGCGGCGGCCCGGCCGTACTGGGTGTACGGCGGACGCACCTTCAAGCGCGGCGACGTCGATCTGGCGATAGTCATCGACGGCTCGGCGTCGATGTGGGTGAAGGACCTCGGTCCGCCGCGGCTGGCGATCGCCGTCCGGGAGGCGCTGAACCTGTACACGGAAGAGATCCTGACGCCGGGCGACCGGACGGCGCTGTTCGTCTTCGGCGCGACGGCGGTCCGCAAGGCCCACCTTTCGTCGGACGCCGAGCGGTTCGTCGAGCAGTTGGGACGCGTGGCGCCGCCGGACACCCTCTCCGGCGACGCGTTCCCGTGGGACAGCGACATCGCGTCGGCGTTCGAGCACGTCTATCAGTCGATGGACAACCAGGACCGGTTCGAGTCGGGCGACGACGAATGGACGCCGGAGCGGCGATCGGACCGCCTGGTGCTGCTGTTCACCGACGGCGACTTCCTCGGCGGGCGCGAGCAGATTGCGCGCCTCGACGCCGCCCTGTCCGAGTTCCAGCGCCGCGGGCTGACCGTCTATCCGGTCGGCATCGGGTCGCGGACCGGGACCAGCCTCGACGACGTGCTGCAGGATTACGTCCGGGGGGTCGACTACGACGAGTCGCTGGAGGCCGACCTCGACGCCATCCGGACCCGCCTCGACACCGACGGTCTCGCAATGCTGGAGCAGCGCACCGGCGGCCGGTCGCTCGTCATCGAAAGCCCCGGCGTCTCGGCGGCGCCGTTCCTCCGCAACGCGGTGAGCTCCCACCGCAGCATCTCGTTCCAGATGATCCCGGCCGAAGACAGGCAGGAGCTCTGGCAGTGGATGCTGGCGTTCGCGGTGGTGGTGTTCGTCGTCGCGGTGCTGTTCTACTGACGGCGACGGTCAGCTTCCCGCCTTCATCGGTCCGTCCGGAATGCCGGCGCCGCGGCGGACGAACCGGGCCAGGTTGGACATGTCCTCGTCGCCGTACCCCTGCGCGATCAGGGCGTCCTCGATCGTGGCGACGAGGCTGGCCACCAGCGCCGGCGCTCCGGCGTCGCGGGCGGTCGCCAGTGCGATCCCCAGATCCTTGCGGTGGAGGCGCAGCCGGAAACCGAGCGGGTAGTCGTCGTTCAGCATCCTGTCGGAGCGGTTGGCCAGGATCCACGATCCGGCGACCCCGCCGCCGATCGCGTCGACCACCCGCTCCGGGTCGGCGCCGGCGCGGTAGGCGAGCGTCAGCGCCTCGGCCAGCGCCATGAACGTGCCGGTGATCGCCACCTGGTTCGCCACCTTCGCGATCTGCCCGCAGCCGACCGGCCCGATCCGCGTCACGCGGCTCCCGATCACCTGGAGGACCGGCTGCGCGCGCTCGAAGTCCTCCTCCGATCCGCCGCACATCACCGTCAGCGTCCCCTTGATCGCCCCCTCCGACCCGCCCGACACCGGCGCGTCGACGAAACCGACGCCGCCCGCGCGGAACCGCTGCGCCATCCGCCGCGTCGCCTCCGGCTCGATAGACGAGCAGTCGATGACGAGGCCGCCCCGCTTCAGGCCGGCGATCACGCCCGCGCCCTGTGCGGGGTCGAGCAGGACGGCCTCTACGTCGGGCGTGTCGGAGACGCAGGTCAGCACGATCTCGGCCTGCGCGGCCGCTGCGGCCGGACTTTCGGCCCGCGCCGCCCCGAGCTGCCCGAGCGGCTCTTCCCGGCTGCGCGTCCGGTTGTGGACGGTCACGTCGAACCCGGCCTCGATCAGGTTCTCCGCCATCGGTCCGCCCATCGTTCCCAGGCCGATCACCGCAACGTTCATCTGGACCGTTCTCCTTCGAATCGCGTGCCGATGCGTTCCCTCAGACGTGCGCGTGCACGACGCCGCGCCCGGACCGCGGGCGGTTCGTGACGAGCGCCAGAAACTTCTTCCAGTAGCGGAACGACGGGGTGTGGACGACCTCGGCTCGGCTGAACCCGGCGGACTCGATCATCTGTCCGAGCGCGGCGAGGGTCGGCATCGCGCACAGCTCGTACGGCGCCTGGCGGGCGTTCTCGTCGCCGGGGAAGAACGGGATCAGCGGGTACCGCTCGTGGACGAACGGCAGCAGGACGTGCGTCTCGCAGATCAGCAGCCGCTTCGTGACGCTGCGGATCCGCTCCAGCGCCCGGAGGGGGAGCCGCAGGTGGTAGAACACGCCGAGCAGCAGGACGAGGTCGAACCGTCCGACCTCGTCCGGGTCGAGATCGTGGACGTCGACCCGGCGATGCTCCACGGCCGAGCCGAGCCGCTCGCGCGCGGCGAGGAACTCGTCCGCGCCGAACCGGTCCCAGGCGTACCGGTCGACCGCCAGCACGCGGTCGGCGCCCCGCCGCTCGCATTCGAACGAGAAGAACCCGTGCCAGGCCCCGACGTCGAGCACCGACCAGCCGGTCAGGTCGTCCGGTATCCGCAGCAGCCGGAGCCGCCGCTCGAACCGCCGCCGGATCAGCCCTTCGTGCGACAGCGTCGCCGCCCCGTCGTCCGGACGGCTCATCACCTGGTGGGCGTGCGCCTGCATGGCGGCAGGAAGAATATCACGCGGCCGGATCGCGCCGGCCGCGCAGCCGCCGGATCCGTTCGCGCACCGGGGGATGGGTCGACAGGTAGGCGGCCGGGCCGGGCGGATCGCCTTCCGGGTCCAGGCCGCCGAGCCGTTCGAGGATCCGGACGGCGCCGCGGACGTCGAACCCGGCCGCGCGCATCAGGAGTGCGCCGAGCTCGTCCGCCTCGAACTCCTGTTCGCGCGAGTAGGCGTTTTCGAGCCACCGCACCCCGACGTTCCGCAGCCACGGCGCGACGGCGCGGCCCGCCGGCGTCGCCAGCGCGACCGCCGAGATCGCCTTCCGGCTCAGCAGCCGCTCTATCGCGTGGCGGCGCATCACGTGCGCCATCTCGTGGGCGATCACGAACGCCAGCTCGTCGCGGCCGCGTCCGGCGAGGTTCACCAGCGGCGAGGCGACGAAGATGAACCCGCCGGGCAGCGCGAAGGCGGTCGGATGGCCGCCGGCGAGCGCGGCGACCTCGAACCGGTGGACCCGGTTGCGCACCCGGTCGGCCAGGGTCGAGGCGACGCCGTCGAGCAGCGCCTGCACGTCCGGCGCGACGGGGCCGGGCGACCGTTCGCGCACGACCGCCGCCATGTCGCGGCCAACCGCCTGCTCGGCCCGGACGGCGTCGTCCTCGCCGCCGGCCACCGACTCCCAGATCCACTTCGCCTTGCGGAACTGCCTGCCGGCCAGCCGTCCGGCGAGGTACGGGACGCTGCGCGTCACACCTGCTTCTTGCGCCACGCTTCAGGAGCTTTGAGTGAATTCTACCGCGCCCAGTACGGCGGCGGCCGCCGCTTCACGTTCTCGAACAGCACGGGAGCGGCGGCGTAGTCCCGGAGGGTGACCACGGCGTTTTCCGCATCGAATGCGACGTCAGCCGCCGCGGACGTCGTGCCGGCGCCGGCGCCGCTGCTGTCCAGGCGCAGCTCGATCACCGTGTACCGGCGAGGCGCCGCTTCCGGCGCGTCCGGCGGCGCCCACGGCGCGCGGCCGAACGTCCCGAGCCGCCGGCCGGTGACGAACGTCAGATGCTCCCCGCCGTCCGGCGCGGCGGCGCGGCGGGCGAACTTCAGCGAATAGCCGACGCCGCTGCTGCTCGGCCAGAGGTACCCGACGGTCGGCAGTTCGAGCAGCGCCGCGATCTCGTCGTTCTCTTCGCTCTCGCCCGCTCCGCCGCCCGCTTCGCCGTCCGCGCCCGTCAGCACGTCGAGGACGGCCCGGCGCTCGTCGTCGGACGACCACCGCAGGAGGCTGAACCTGACGTCTTCCCCGTCGGGGTCCATGTTCGCGGTCGTCGCCGTGAACGTCTCCGGAACCTCGCGGTCCTGACCGGAAGCCGGCGCGACGGCGACGGCGGCCGCGGCCAGCGCGGCCAGCAGGCATCGGGAAGCGGCCGGCGCGTCATTCATCAACGATATCGTCTTCAGATAGTGGACCACGGTTCGCTCTCCTTTCTGCGCTGCGCGATGGTCGATTGCGGGCGGACGCCGGCGGCTTCGGGGTCGGCGAACTTCAGCAGGGTGCGGACTGCCTGGATTATCGCGCTTGCAGGGGCGGGATTGCAACGGATCCGGAGGAGTATTGCAACGACGCAGTTCCGTTCGCGCGGCGGCGGTTCAGCAGCCCGTGGTGGAATCCCCGCGGGGCGCCGAGAGCGGCGAGGCGCCCGGCTGACAAGGCGTGAGGAGGGCGCATATTGGGCATACGCAACCGACGAACAACGCCGTCAGGCGGGATGCATCGCCGCTCGAATGCAGCAGGGACTTTCACCACGGGCTGTCAGACGTCCTGGCCGGCGCGGGAGTACTGCGGGTCCGGGACCGGCGGCGCCGGAAACCGTTCCAGGAAGCGCGCGCAGCAGAGGGCGAACGCGCCGAGCGCGCCGGCGGTGACGAGCAGCTCCGGGAAGCCTGGCGCCGGCGCCCCGGCGGGCCGGAGCGACGGCGACACGAGCACGAAGCGCTCCAGCCAGATACCGGCCAGGACGGCCAGCGCGACGGCGGAGAGGCCGGAGGCGGAAGCCTTCATCCGGCGGCCGAGCAGGGCCGCGAACGGCGCGGCGAACGCCAGTCCGAGGGCGAGCCAGGTGAACGGGGCCCAGGGTCCGCGCATCCGGCGGGCGACGAAGGCGGTCTCCTCCGGCAGGTCGCCGTACCAGATGACGAGGTACTGCGACCAGAGCAGGTACGCCCAGAGCGTCGCCACGCCGAACAGCAGCGCGCCGGCGTCGCGCAGATGCCGGCGGCCGACGTGGTCGCCGAGCCCGAGCGGCCGGCGTCCCCACCCCGCCGCGAGGGCCAGCAGCGCCGCTCCGGCCAGCAGGCTCCCGGTGAAGAAGTAGCCGCCCGCCAGCGCAGAGTACCAGTGCGGGTCGAGCGCCACCACGAAGTCGAACGCGACGAGCGACTGGACCCAGCCGAAGGCGATCAGCACGAGGGGCGCCAGCAGGCGCCGGCGGCGTTGGCCGCGGGCCCGCTCCGCCTCCACGCCGCGCCAGTTCCGGATCAGCCGCCGCGCGAAGCCGGTCGCCCTGCGCGCGCCGGTCTCGTCGAGCAGGCCGACGTCCGGGCGGACCGAGCAGCGCACGTACGCGAGGCACAACCCGCTCAGCAGCAGGAACGCCGCGCTCTCCCGGACCGCGAACAGCGGGAGGTCGAGCCACCCTCGGCGCGCGTCCGCCGGCTCGTCAGTCCAGGGCGCCCAGGCCGGGAGGCCGATCAGGAGGATCGCCAGCAGCAGGCCGGAGACCGGAAGGAACGCCGCCGCCGCCTCTATCGGGCGCTTCAGCGGGCGCGCCCAGCGCGCCGACGTCACCTGCAGGAGGGCCGACAGGGCGACGCCGGCGTGCGCCAGGCCGGTGAAGAAGAGGAAGTTCACCAGCAGCGTCCGCCATGCGCGGAGCGGGTCCCCGAGCAGCACGCCGTGCAGGAACGCCGCTGCGCCGGCGAGGACCAGCGCGGCGCAGAGGCGCCGCGCGGCGGCGGACAGGATCGGTCGGCGGCCGTCGCGCAGCGCCGGCGTCATCGGTTTCCCAGCATTCGGACGTGCGCGACGACGGCCCGGCGCTCGTCCGCGCTCAGAGCGTCGGCGTAGGCGGGCATCCTGAACCCGCCCCGGCGCACGATCGTCTCCAGCCGGGCGTCCGGATAGCGCCCGACGTGCGGCGCCGTCAGGTCGGGCATCCGCGGGTAGTAGTCCGCCAGGACGCCCGCGCCGCCGCCGTCAGAACCGTGACAGATGGCGCAGTAGATCCGGTACAGCTCGTCGCCGTTCGCAGCTGCGTCCGCGCCGCCGCCCGCGGCGGAAGGCGATTCGGCGGCCAGCACGCCGTTCGGCGGCGTCATCGGCCGCCCGTACGGGCCGACCGCCGCGCTGCGGCTCATGTCGGGCGGCGCGGCGCATCCGGCGATCGACAGGCATCCGGCGGCCAACGCGCCGGTTGCCCAGCAGGCATGTCGAAGGCTACGCACCGACGCGCGCCCTTTCCGCGCCCTCGCGCGCCTCCTCGGCCGCCCGCTCCCGCAGGCGCGGCAGCCCGCTCAGGACCAGGAACCCGATCAGCCCGCCGAGCGCGCCGCCCAGCATCGTGAGCTCGAAGGCGATGACGACGATCGGCGGGATCGAAACGATCGGCTTGCCGCCGACGATCAACCCCGTGTCGAGCATGGTGTACGCGGGAAGGGCGACCCCGGCGGCGCATCCCGCCGCCGCCCCGGCCAGCGCGAAGATCCGGACCGGACTGGGCCGTTCCACGGGCGCGCCCACCGCCGGATCCGGCGCTCCCTCCGCCTGCTGCTCCTCCAGTTCATGGATCGCCACCGCCGGGAACAGCTTCACGAAGACGAGGAACAGCAGTCCGAACAGGGCGAACGACCCGGCCGTGATCGACCACTCCACCCAGGTCGGACGATACAGGCCGGTCCAGTTCGCCGGGTCGAACTCCTGCGCGAGCGACGAGACGACGATCAGGTACCGCTCCAGCCACATGCCGACGTTGACCAGCAGCGCGACGACGAACAGCGCCGGCAGCCGCCGCCGGACCCGTCCGGAGACGAGCGCGAGCGGCGCGACGGCGTTGCAGGCCAGCATCGTCCAGGTGAGCGGCGCGTACGGGCCGGTCAGGCGCGCCCAGTAGGTGTGGCGTTCGAACGGGCTGCCGCTGTACCAGGCGGTGAAGTGCTCCATGCCATACGCGTAGCTCATCAGCAGCGACATCGCCAGCAGCAGCTTGCCCAGGTGGTCGAAATGCCGGACCTGCAGGTGCGCCTCCAGGCCCAGGAGGGTGCGCATCGGCGCCAGCAGCGTGATCATCATCGCCACGCCGGAGAAGATGGCGCCGGCCACGAAGTACGGCGCGAAGATGGTGCTGTGCCAGCCCGGCAGGAGCGTGGTGGCGAAGTCCCACGAGACGATGCTGTGCACCGACACGGCGAGCGGCGCGGCCAGTCCCGCGAGCAGGCCGTACAGCGCGGCGTAATGGCGGCGCTCGCGGTCCGAGCCGGACCAGCCGATCGCGAGGAGCCGGTAGACCGGCCGGCGCCAGTCGCGGATCCGGTCGCGCGCCTTCGCGAGGTCCGGAACCAGCCCGACGTAGAGGAAGACGACGCTCACCGTCAGGTAGGTCAGGATGGCGAACAGGTCCCAGATGATCGGCGACCGGAAGTTCACCCAGAGCTGGCGCTCGTTCGGCAGCGGGAGGAGCCAGTAGAACAGCCACGGACGTCCGAGATGGATGATCGGGAAGAGCGCTCCGGTCATGATGGCGAACACCGTCATCGCTTCCGAGGCGCGGGCCACGCCGGTGCGCCACCCGGCCCGGAACAGGAACAGCACCGCCGAGATCAGCGTCCCGGAGTGGGTGATTCCGATCCAGAAGACGAAGTTCGTGACGTAGACCCCCCAGAGGATCGGGGGCTGGTAGCCGGCCACGCCCAGGCCGTTCCGCACCTGGTGCGCGAAGCCGAAGACGCCGAGCGCCAGGACGGCGAGCAGTCCGGCCGCCGTCAGCGTCCAGGCGCGCCCCGGCCGGCCGAGCGTGCGGAAGACGTCGTCGGCGACGGCGTCGCGGCGCATCGTCGTCAGGCCCGCACCTTGCGCAGATAGGCCACCGCCGGCCGGGTGTTCAGCTCGCCCAGCACGCGGTAGGCGCGCCGGTCGGCCGAGAGCCGCGACACGCGGCTGCGCGGGTCGTTCAGGTCGCCGAAGACGATCGCCTGCGCCGGGCAGGTCTGCGCGCAGGCCGGGGTGATCTCGCCGTCGCGCGGCGACCGGCCGGCGTCCTGCGCCCGATCCTGGCCTTCGCGGATCCGCTGCACGCAGAAGGTGCACTTCTCCATCACTCCGGCGACCCGGGTCGTCACGTCCGGGTTGAGCTGCAGGCGCAGGGTCTCCGGCGTTTCGGGGGCGAACCAGTTGAAGCGGCGGACCTTGTACGGGCAGTTGTTCGCGCAGTAGCGCGTCCCGACGCAGCGGTTGTACACCTGCGCGTTCAGCCCCTCGTCGGTGTGGTACGTCGCGTACGTCGGGCAGACCGTCTCGCACGGCGCGTGGTCGCAGTGCTGGCAGAGCATCGGGACGAACCGGTGGTCGGCGCCGCCCGCGCCGCCGTCGACGAACCGCTCGATCCGGATCCACGACATCGTGCGCCCCCGGCGCATCCGGTCGGGGCCGAGGACCGGGACGTTGTTCTCGGCGTAGCAGGCGGCGACGCAGGCGTTGCACCCGGTGCAGGCGTCGAGGTCGATCGCCATCCCCCAGCGGTGCTTCGGGTGCGGATGGTCCGCGTGCAGGCTCGGCGGCGGGTCGCGGGGGTCCGCCTCGCGGGCCGCTCCGGCCGCGAGCGCCTCGATCGGGACCGATTGCGCGATCTCCCGGCCGGCCTGGTCGAACGTGGTCTGCAGCTGCGGCACGGGCCGCCGGACCGCTCTCGGCGTCACCGTGACGCGCGTTCCCAGCCAGCGCGGGCCGCCGCCGGCCTCCTCGGGGCGCGGGTCGAGCAGCCGGACCGGGTTGACGCCGCGGCCGGTGGCGTACCGGCCGTACCGCGTGTGTCCCTGTCCGAGCGGAATGGCCGCCGCGCCGGCCCGGAGGCGCGGGTTGATCACCAGCGTGGCGTCGACCCTGCCGTGGTCCGATTCGACGGTCAGCAGCTGCCCGTCTTCGGCGCCGACCGCGCGCGCCGTCTCCGGCGCCAGCTCGACCCAACTGCTCCAGGCGGTCTTCGTCAGCGGGTCGGGCGTCTCCTGCAGCCACGGACGGTTCGCGCCGCGGCCGTCGTAGAGGTGAAGCGAGGGGGAGACGATCAGGGCGAGACGGCGCCGGCCGTCGCCCGGACCGCGGTCCGGCCCGTCGTTCGAGAGGCCGCTCGGGTCATCGATCGGGGCGCTGTCCTGATCCAGGTCGAGCGGCGCGTCGAGCACGGCGGGGTTCAGCGTCACGTCGGCCGGCGGCGCCGGCCGCCAGACGCCGCCGCGCCGCCGCGCCTCGTCCCAGAACTCTTCGAAGCCGCCGCCGGCGTCGCCTGCCGCCTGCGCGTGGACCGCGCGCCACTCGTCGCGGAGCAGCTCCTCGAAGCCGCCCTGCGCCGGCAACGCCTCGGCGACGGCGCCGCCCGCGGCCCGGCCGGCGTCGATCAGGACGTCGCCCAGGTGCTTCGTGTCGAACAGCGGCCGCATCACCGGCTGCATCAGCCCGCGGACGCCGCGTCCCGGCTCGACGTCGCCCCACGATTCAAGGGGGGTGTGCGCCGGCAGCACGAGATCGGCGAGCGCGGCGGTCTCGTCGGGGCAGGCGGACGTGCTCACCACCGTCCGCACGCGGTCCGCCGCCTCGGCGAAGGCGGACCCGCCCGGCATGGCGTACGCGGGATTGACGCCGTGCAGGATCAGAAGATCGATCGCGCCGGCCCGCATCGCCTCGATCAGCTCGACCATCTCCCGGTGGGTGGAGACTCCGCTCCAGCCGGCGTTCGCGGCGGCGCCGGACCGGCCGCCTCCGTCGAAGACGACGGTGGCGCCGACGTTTCCCGCCACGTAGTTGAGCAGGTTGACCGCGATCTGCGCCGCCGTGGCCGCCGCGCCCGAAGCCGCGACGCCGCCCCCCACCGCCAGCGTCCGGCCCGGCCCGGCCGCCGGATCGGAGAAGCGGCGCGCCAGCGCCCGGATCGCCTCCGCGGCGACGCCGGTCCGCCCCGCGACCCGTTCCGGCCGATAGCCGCCGGTCAGCCGGGCGATCCGGGCGGCGTCGTCCGGGGTCAGGCCGCGCGCCTGGGAGCGGCCTTCGGTGACGATCGCGTGGACCATCGCCGCCGCGACCATGCCCTCCGTTCCCGGCGCGACGTCCAGCCGCTCGTCCGCGTTCGCTCCGGTGAGCGACAGGCGCGGCTCGATCTGGACCAGCCGCGGCCGCTCCGGGCCGGTCCGCCGCCGGCCGGCCGCATGGTCCCGGCTGTGGCGGACGGTCGAGAGCCAAGTCTCCAGGAAATCGGCGCCGAACGAGACGACCAGCCGCGGCGCGGCGAAGTCGTGGTGCGGGACGGCGCGCCGGCCGAACGCCGCCAGGTTCGCGGCCCGGATCGCCTCGTAGGCGAACGGCTCGTACCGAAGCCGCCGGCCGCCCAGCGCCGCGGCCCAGCGATCGACCAGCCGGTCGAGCGCGCCGGTCGTCAGCGGCGTGACTATCGCGACCCGTCCCCGCCGGCCGCCGCCGGCCGCCTCACGGAGCCGGCCGGCGAAAAGCCGCTCCGCCGCCGGCCAGTCGATCGGCTCGAAGACGCCGTCGCCGGCGGAGCCGGCGGCGACGGCGCGCCGCCGCTGCGGGCCGGTGAACCGGTCCGGGTCGTAGAGCCCCTGGAGCGCCGCCTGCCCCCGGATGCAGACGCTCCCGCGGTTGACCGGGTGGCGCGGGTTCCCTTCGACCTTCACCGCGCGCCCCTCGCGGGTGCGGACGAGCAGGCCGCACCCGGCGGGGCACTCGCCGCAGACCGTCGCGTACCAGGCGGCCACGCCCGGCACGAGGTCGTCGGGCGGGACGACGTACGGGACGATCCGCTCCGCCGCGCCGGGCGCGCACGCTGCGGCTGCGGCGGCGGGCGCCGCGGAGCCGAGCACCTTCAGCAGCGTCCGCCGCCCGACGGTCCGGGTCAGCGCCGCGTCCGGATCGGGATTCACGGCCACACCATCAGTAATGGCAGGTCAGGCAGTCGACTGACGCCTGCCGCTGCTCGTGGCAGCCCATGCACCATCCCATCGTCAGCGGCGCGACCTGCCTGACCGCCTCCATTCCGCCGACGTCGCCGTGGCACGTCTCGCATGCCACGCCGGCCCGCACGTGGCGCTTGTGCGTGAACCGGACGTACCCCGGAAGCTGGTGCGCGCGCGGCCAGGAGCCCGGCTCCTCCGCCTCGAAGCGCGCCAGGAGGCGCGCTATCTCGGGGCTGTCCGGCGCCACGACGCGGTGGCATCCGGCGCACCGGGCCAGCGGCGGCATCCCCGCCACCGGCCCGCGGCGGGCGTACGCGTGGCAGAACTGGCAGTCGAGACCGACGTCCGCAACGTGCCGCCGGTGGCTGAACTCGGCCGGCGGCGCGCCGAGGCCGCGGGCGGCGCCGTCGTCCGCCGGCGTTTCCCGGGGCGCCGACGCCAGGGTTGCGGCGGCCACCCCGAGCAGGCACGCGAACGCGAGAGCGATCGGGGCGGCGGCCCCGATTCCGGCGGACACCGATCGACGCATGGCCGGCGTCCATCGTACGCCGCGGGAGCGTCGGGATCAAAACGACCGCCGGCCGGTCTCCCGGAATCGGACGGGCGACTGTCTATGACTCCGGGGCGGGCGGCGAATCGGCGGGGGGCCGCGGATCGGAGTCGGGGACGATGAACGGCGGGCGCCCGGCCCGCGCCCGGAGCCAGTCGACCGCCCGCCGGACGTGCCGCTGGCGGACGATGCGCAGCTCCAGCCTCCGCTTGCCCGGAAAGCTCAGCAGCGTCAGCGCCACGAGGACGGTGACGATTCCCTGTCCGGGGAGGACCATCATCGCCAGGCCGGCGAGCAGCAGGACGACGCCGAGCGCGTTCCGGACGATCAGCGCGACGGCGCGGACGGCCGGATGGCGCCGGATCCAGCTCCCGTCCGGTCCGGCCCGGCGCACGAAGTAGTCGTCCCGCATGCGCGCCACCACCACAGGCATCGCCGCAAGGCTCCCGAAGAACAGGACGAGCGAAAGTCCGAACAATCCTGCGAGCACGGCCGGCTCCGTCAGCACGCCGGGGATCAGCGCTCCGACCTGCTCGGCGAACCGGTCCACGGCGATCGCCATGATATACTGCGCCGGCTCGTTCCGCAGGACCGGCTCCCGCCCCGGACCCGCCGGACAATCGGACATATCGACAGATGCAGGCGACGGTGCGGCGCGGCTGCCGGATGCTCCTGTGCGTGCTGCTCTGGCCGGCCGCGGCGGCCTCCGCGCAGACGGTGGGGGGCGCGCGGCCGGAGCTCAACGGCCCCCGCGGGCACGGCGCGCTGACCGCGTTCCGCACCACGTTCGACGTCGCCGGGCTGGCCGGCGCCGACGCCGACGCGCAGTTCGACTGGGAAGCCGACCTGCGGATCGACGTCGACCTGTTCGACGTCGGGATCGTCCGCGGGAACCTGCTGGCCGGCTTCGAGACGGTGGTCGGCAGCCAGTTGCGCGACGTCGATCCGAACCAGACCAACTACGTCACCGACGTCTCGGTCTTCGTCCGGCTGCCGCGCGGCGAGCTCGGCGCGACGTTCCACCACGTCTCGCGGCACCTCGCCGACCGGGCCGACCGAGGGAGCGTCTCGTGGAACATGGTGGGCGTCTCGTACGGCGAACGGCTTTGGTTCGGGCCGGTCCGGGTGGACGCCGGCGTGCGCGGGATGGGGACCGTCGAACGGGCCGGAGTCGACTACGCCGGCCAGTTCGAGTGGTGGGGCGCCGCCGAGTGGCCGCTCCACCGGCGCGCCGCGATCGTCGCCGCCGCCGAGGGGGTCGTCGCGCCGGTCGACCGCGCGCAGTACGGCCGCGGCGCCCGCCGCGGCGGACAGCTCGCAGGCGGCGTCCGGATCCCGACCGGCGTCGGCGCGGTCGACCTGCTGGCCGCCTGGGAGTCGCGGATCGACGCCGACCCGTTCGCCCGCGACTCCCGCCGCTGGCTCCGCCTCGGCCTGCGGCTGACCGCCCCGGCGCCGTGACGACTCGTCAGGATCGCCGAAAGACACGCTCCCGGCGTCGCGCGAGGAGCCGTCTGTCCGGCGCGAACTTCTCGGGGCGGTGCTGTGAGATAATCGCCGGCATGAGCGCCGGACCCCGCCTGCCGGCCGCGGCCGCCGCCGCGGCGCTCGTCGCGCTGCTCGCCGCCGCGCCGTTCGCGGCGGTCCGGCCGCCGAAGCTCGACTACCGGCTCTCCACGCTCGACAACGGGCTGAAGGTGATCGTGTCGGAGGACCACTCCACCCCGATCGTCCACGTCGAGGTCTGGTACCACGTCGGGTCGAAGAACGAGCCGGCGGGGCGGACCGGCTTCGCGCACCTGTTCGAGCACCTGATGTTCAAGGGGTCGCAGAACGTCCGCACCGATCAGCATCTGACCCACGTCTCCCGCGTCGGCGGCGACGGCAACGCGTACACCACCGAGGACGCCACCGTGTTCCACCAGACGGTTCCGTCCCAGTACCTGCCGCTGGTGCTCTGGCTGGAGGCCGACCGGATGGCCACGCTCCGGATCGACCAGCGGACGCTGGACGCCGAGCGGGAGGTGGTCAAGGAGGAGCGGCGCTGGCGGTACGAGAACGAGCCGTTCGGCCTGCTGTCGGAGATCGTGTACGACCACGCGTACTCGGTCCATCCGTACAAGCACACGGCGATCGGGTCGATGCGCGACATCGAAGCGGCGTCGATCGCCGACGTCCGGGAGTTCTACGAGACGTTCTACACGCCGGAGAACGCGACGCTGGTCGTCGTGGGCGACGTCGACCCGGACGATGCGCTCCAGATGATCGAGCATTACCTCGGGCGGGTCCCGAAGGCGCGCCGGGCGCCGCCGCGCGAGATCCCGCGGGAGCCGCCCTCGCGCGCCGAGCGGCGGGTGACGGTGGAGGCCGACAACTGGCCGCTGCCGGCGGTGGTGGTGGCGCACCACATCACCTACGACGGGCACCCGGACGCCTATCCGCTGCACATCGCGTCGAAGGTGCTCTCCGACGGCCAGAGCTCGCGGATCTGGCGGCGGCTCGTCTACGAAGAGGAGCTGGCGGTCTCCGCCTTCGGCCAGGGGACGATCATCGACGACCCGAACCTGTTCTACGCCGTGGCGCTGGTGGCGCCCGGGCGCGCCCCGGCCGACGCCGCGGCCGCGCTGATCCGGGAGCTCGACCGGCTCAAGCAGGAGCCGGTGAGCGGCCAGGAGCTCCAGCGCACGAAGAACCAGTTCGCGCGCGACTACGTCATCGGCCGGATCACCAACGCCCAGAAGGCCGCGCACCTCGCCCACGCGGCGGTGATCCACGACGACGTCACGACCGCCGACGGCGAGTTCGACATCTTCATGAACGTCACCGCCGGCGACGTGCAGCGGGTCGCGAGCACCTACTTCACCGAAGAGAACCGCCTGGTGCTGACGATCCTCCCGCGCGGGTCGGGCGCCGCCCGCGGGGTCGCGGCGCGATGAGCGCCCGCCGCCGGCCGGCCGCCGCCGCGGCGCTCGCCGGGCTCCTGCTCCCGGCCGCCGCCGTCGCGCAGGCGCCGGACTGGCCGATGGAGGATCCGCCGCCGCCGCTGCTCGCCCCCGAGGTGCGGTTTCCCGACTACGAGCTGACCCGGCTCGACAACGGTCTGCAGGTGGTCGTGGTGGAGGCGCGGGAGCAGCCGGTGGTCAACGTCCGCCTGCTCGTCCGGGCCGGCGCGACGCACGAGCCGGAGACGCTGCCGGGCGTCGCGGCGATGGCCGCGGAGCTGCTCGACCAGGGGACCGCCGGCCGGACCGCGCAGGAGATCGCGGCGACGATAGACAACGTCGGCGGCGCCCTGTCGGTCGGGGCGGGCAGCGACCTGAGCTTCGTCAACGTCCTGGTGATGAAGGACAGCTTCGATCTGGCCCTCGACCTGCTGGCCGACGTCGCCCGCCGGCCGGCCTACCGGGCCGAGGAGATCGAGCGTCACCGCCGGCAGTTGCTGTCGAGCATGCAGGTCAGCCTCGACGACCCCGGGTACGTGGCGGGCCTGGTGTTCGGCCGGCTGGTGTACGGGCTGCACCCGTACGGCCGGCCTGTCACCGGCACGCCGGCGTCGGCGCAGGAGATCGCCGGCGACGATCTCGCCGCGTTCCACCGGACGCATTACCTTCCGAACAACGCGATCCTGGCGGTGGTCGGCGACGTGACGGCGGCGGAGGCGCTCGGCGGGGTCCGCCGCGTCTTCGGCGACTGGGCGCGCGGCGACCTGCCGGTTCCCAGCGTCGTCGAGCCGCCGCGGCCGGCCGGCCGGGTGGTGGTGGTCGACAAGCCGGACGCCGTGCAGACGGTCGTCCGGGTGGGGCATCTGGCGCTGCCGAGGGCGCATCCCGACTATCTGACGTTCGACGTGGCGATCAAGATCCTCGGCGGGGAAGGCGGAAACCGGCTGGGCGGCGTGCTGCGCACCGCCCGGTCGCTGACGTACTCGGCGTCGGCCGACCTGGCCGGCCGGCAGTTCACCGGCGACTTCATGGCGAAGACCGAGACCCGCTCGCCGGCCACGGGCGAGGTCCTGCGGCTGATGGTGGACGAGATCGCGCGGCTGCAGCGCGACCGGGTGCGGTACAGCGAGCTGATCGGGGCCCAGGACTATCTGGCCGGCAACTTCCCCCTGTCGATCGAGACGCCGAACGCCATCGCCACGCAGGTGCTCGAAGCGGTGCTGTTCGGCCTCGATCCGGACGAGCTCGAGACCTATCCGGACCGCGTCCGCGCCGTGACCCCGGGCGACATCCAGCGCGTGGCGCGCACCTTCCTGCGGCCGGACAGCCTCGCCGTCGTGCTGGTCGGCGACGCGGCGTCGTTCGTCGACGACCTCGCCGGCGTCGGGTTCGACGACTACGAGGTGGTGCCGATCGCCGGCATCGACCTGTCGGCGATCGACGTCCGGGGCCGTTGAAGATCCTGATCGCGTGCGGGGAGCCGTCGGGCGATCTGTACGCCGGCGCCCTCGCCCGGGAGCTCCGCGCGCTCGACCGGTCGGCCCGGGTGTACGGGCTGGGCGGCCCCCGGCTGCGCGAGGCCGGAGGGGAGCTGGTCGAAGACTACCGCGGCCTGACGGTCACCGGGCTGTCGGAGGCGCTGGCGGTGCTGCCGCGGTCGCTCGCCGTCTACCGCCGCCTGGTCCGGATGGCGCGCGCCGACCCGCCCGACGTCTTCGTGCCGATCGACTTCCCCGACTTCAACTTCCGCCTGGCGGGGGCGCTCCACCGGCTGGGCGTCCCGGTCGTCTACTACGTCTGCCCCCAGGTCTGGGCGTGGCGGCGGGGCAGGCTCCGCGCGATGCGGCGGTTCGTCCGGCGCGCGCTGGTCATCTTCCCGTTCGAGGAGGCGCTCTACCGCCGGTGGGGCGTTCCGGTCGAGTTCGTCGGCCACCCGCTGGTCGAGCTCTGCCGGACGGCGCGGCCGGACGGCGGCTCGACCACCGGCGTGGTCCGCGAAGCCGGCCTCGACCCCGGCGCGCCGACGGTGGCGCTGCTGCCGGGAAGCCGGCCGAACGAGGTGCGCGCCATCCTGCCCGACCTGGTCCGGTCGGCGGCGGCGATCCGCCGGGAGGAGCCGGCGGCGCAGTTCCTCGTGGCGCGCGCCCCCGACCTCGACGACCGCCTGTTCGCCTCCGCGGGGGACGCCGCGGCGCCGCGGCTGACGGTGGTCGCGTCGCGGACGGACGACGTGCTGGCCTCGGCGGACGTCGTCGTCACGGCGTCCGGCACCGCCACCGTGCAGGCCGCCATCCACGGCCGGCCGATGGTGATCGTGTACCGGCTGTCGCCGTTCACCTACCGGCTGGTCCGGACGTTCGCCCACGTCGATTCGGTCGGGATGGTCAACGTGATCGCCGGTGAGCGGGTGGCCCCCGAGCTGGTGCAGCGGGCGTTCACCCCGGAGGCGGTGAGCGGCGAGGTGGCGGGCCTGCTGCGCGATCCGGCGCGCGCCGCCCGGATGCGGGAGGCGCTGGCGCGGGTGCGGGAGCGGCTCGGGCCGCCCGGGGCCGCCCGCCGGGCGGCCGAAGCGGTGCTGGGGGAGGCGCGCGCCCGGCGCGGCTCGGAGGCGTTGACCCCGCGCCGATAAGCGGCGTATAGTCTGATGCTTATCTCGATCCGAGGGGAGCTTTCAGAGCATGACGAACGCACAAGACGCCGCTGACGTCGACGCGCTCGACGCCGCCGCGGACGGCGAGTCGATCGATCCGGCCGAGTACGCCCGCCTCCTGGACCTGTACGACAGCAGCTTCCGGAACATCTCCGAGGGCGAGGTCATCGAAGGGACGGTGCTCAAGGTCTCGTCGTCCGAGGTGATCGTCGACGTCGGGTACAAGTCGGAAGGGATCATCGCCATCTCGGAGTTCCTGAACGAGCAGGGCGAAGTCGCGGTGCAGCCGGGCGACACGGTCGACGTGCTGCTCGAACGGACCGAGGACCGCGAAGGCCACGTCGTGCTGTCGCGCGAGAAGGCCGAGAAGATGAAGATCTGGGACGAGGTGGAGAAGGCGTACGCCGACCGCCGCGTCGTCATCGGCCGGGTCATCGAGCGGATCAAGGGCGGGGTGGCGGTCGACATCGGGGTCCGCGCGTTCCTGCCCGGCTCGCAGATCGACGTGCGGCCGGTCCGGAACCTCGACGCGCTGAAGGGGCAGGAGCTCCGGATGCGGGTGATCAAGGTCAACAAGAAGCGGGGCAACATCGTCCTCTCGCGCAAGGCGCTGCTCGAAGAGGAGAACGCGGAGAAGAAGAAGGACACGCTGGCCAGCATCGCCGAGGGGAAGGTGATGCAGGGGGTCGTCAAGAACCTCACCGACTACGGCGCGTTCATCGATCTCGGCGGCATCGACGGGCTGCTCCACGTGACCGACATGTCGTGGGGGCGCGCGCAGCAGCCGTCGGAGCTGTTCAAGGTGAACGACGAGGTCGAGGTGATCGTGCTGAAGTACGACGCCGCGACCGAGCGCGTCTCGCTCGGGTACAAGCAGCTGCACGACGACCCGTGGGGTTCGGCCGCGGAGCGCTATCCGGTCGGCCAGCGCGTGCAGGGCAAGGTGGTGAGTCTGGCCGACTACGGCGCGTTCATCGAGCTCGAGCCGGGAGTGGAAGGCCTCATCCACGTTTCGGAGATGTCGTGGAGCAAGCGGGTCAAGCATCCGTCGAAGCTGCTCTCCGTCGGCGACGCCGTCGAGTCGATGGTGCTGGGCGTCGATCCGGAGGCCCGGCGGATCTCGCTCGGCCTCAAGCAGATAGAAGCCAACCCGTGGCGCGAGCTCGCGGAGCGGTACCCCGTGGGATCGCGCATCCGCGGCACGGTGCGCAACCTGACCGAGTTCGGCGCGTTCGTCGAGGTCGAGGAGGGGATCGACGGCCTCATCCACATCTCGGACATGTCGTGGAGCAAGCGGCTGGCCCATCCGTCCGACGTTCTGAAGAAGGGCGACGAGGTGGAGGCGATGGTCCTCAACGTCGACCCGGACAGCCAGCGGTTGTCGCTCGGCCTCAAGCAGCTCGCCACCGACGTCTGGGACGCCTTCTTCTCGGGCCACAAGGTCGGCGACGTCGTCGAGGGGAAGGTGGTCCGGGCGACCAGCTTCGGCGCGTTCGTGGAGCTGGCCGAGGGGATCGAGGGTTTGATCCACGTCTCGGAGTTCGACGGGGAGCAGGGCGGGCAGGAGGAAGTCAAGGTGGACGAGACGATCAGGATGCGGATCATCAAGCTGAGTCCCGACGAGCGCAAGATCGGGCTGAGCATCCGCGCGTTGAAGTCGGACGACTACGAGAACAACTGGCAGAACTACGCGACCAGCGAGTCGCCGGAAGTGACCCTGGGCGATCACTTCAACTACGGCCGGGAATCGTCCGACTCGTAACGATCCCCGAGCCGCGGCAGGGAGGAACGCGTGGCCGGAGGGAGCATGACGAAGGCGGCGCTCGTGGAGGAGGTCGCCCGCGTCACCGACCTCACGAAGCGGCACGCCGAGATCATCGTCGAAACGGTGTTCCGGAGCATCATCGACGCCCTCCGCCGCGGCGAGAAGATCGAACTTCGCGGCTTCGGCAGCTTCCGCCTGCGGCGCCGCGAGTCCCGGAAGGGCCGCAACCCCAAGACGGGCGACCGGGTGGACGTCCCGTCCAAGCGCGTGCCGTACTTCAAGCCGGGCAAGGAGCTCAAGGATCTCATCAACCGGGACGTGGAGCCGGCGCCGCCCGCGCCCGCGCCGCGCCGGTCCTCGCCCGCGGGGACCGGGATGACGCCGTACTGACCGGGCCTGCCGTGGAGCGCCTCTGGGCCCCCTGGAGACTGGCGTACGTGAGCGCCGCCGCCGCGCAGGACGCCGAAGGGTGCATCTTCTGCCGCGCGCTCGACGCCGAGCGGCCGTCGGAGCTCGTCCTGCACCGCGGCGCGCGCTGCTTCGTCGTCCTGAACAAGTTTCCGTACAACAACGGCCACCTGCTGGTGGTCCCGGTCCGCCATGCGGCGACGCTCGGCGAGATGGAGCCGGCCGAGCTGGGCGAGCTCGCCGCGTTGACGCGGACGGCCGAGATGGCGCTGACGCAGGCGTACGCGCCCCACGGCCTCAACGTCGGGATCAACCTGGGGCGCGCGGCGGGCGCCGGCGCGGTGGGGCATCTGCACGTTCACCTCGTGCCCCGCTGGGACGGCGACACCAACTTCATGACGGTGGTGGCGGACACGCGGGTGGTGCCGGAGGAGCCCGAGGCCACGCTCGAACGCCTGCGGCCGATCTTCACGCGGCTTCTGGCGTCGTAGGCGTCCGCTGCGCTGCGGCGCCTGCGCTGCGGCGCCGGTCAGGCCAGCAGCCGCTTCGCTATCGTCTGAAGCTGCATGTTCGAGGAGCCCTCGTAGATCTGCCCGATGACGGCGTCGCGGTACAGCTTCTCGACCGGGTAGTCCTTCGTGTAGCCGACCCCCCCGAAAAGCTGCACGGCGAGCGACGCCGCGCGCTCGGCCACCTGCGACGACAGCAGCTTGGCCATCGCGCCGGCCGTGGCGAACGGGCGGCCGGCGTCGCGCCGCCGCGCCGCCTCGTAGACCGTCAGCCGCGCCGCCTCGATTTCGGTCGCCGCCTGGGCAAGCTGGAACTGCACCGCCTGGAACTCGCCGACCGGCCGCCCGAACTGGCGGCGCTCCCTGACGAACGCCAGCGCGTGGTCGAGCGCCCCCTGCGCGAGGCCGACCATCTGCGCGCCGATCCCGATCCGTCCCTCGTTCAGCGTCTCCATCGCCACCTTGTAGCCGCGCCCGACCTCGCCGAGAACGTCGGCGCACGGCACGCGGCAGTCGTCGAGCAGCAGCTCGCACGTGCTGCTCGCGCGGACGCCGAGCTTGTCCTCCTTCTTGCCGACCTTGAATCCCGGCGCGCCGCGCTCGACCACGAACGCGGTGATTCCCCGGTAGCCGTCCTCCGGCGCCGCGTTGGCGAAGACGATGAACAGGTCGGCCTCGTTCGCGTTCGAGATCCAGAGCTTCCGGCCGCTGAGGACGTAGTCGGTCCCGTCCCTGACCGCGCGCGCCGCCATCGCGAAGGCGTCGCTGCCGGAGCCCGCCTCCGACAGGGCGTAAGCCCCGACGGCGCCGCCGGCCAGCCGCGGCAGCACGCGGCCGTTCAGGTCGTCGCTTCCCCATCGGAGCAGCGCGTTGACGACCAGCGTGTTCTGCACGTCGACGAGGAGCGCCACCGACGGGTCGACCTTCGACAGCTCCTCCACCACGAGGACGGAGAGGAAGAAATGGCCGCCCGCCCCTCCCCACTTCTCGGGGATCTCTATCGCCATCACGCCGAGATCGACCAGCCGGTCGATCAGCGCGCGCGGGATCTCCTGCCGCTCGTCCATCTCCCGGACGAGCGGCGCCACCTCCGTCTCGGCGAACGCCCGCACGCTGGCGCGCAGGAGTTGTTCGTCCTCGGACAGCGCGGCGAGCGGCGGGGGCGGACGATCGGCCGGCTCCGGCATGCGGACCACCTCGCTTTCACGGTGAAGGCTGCATCGATTTCCCCGATGTTATCATTGGACATATCCCGCTCCGATGGTCATGGAGCCGCTCACGTGCGTGGTCTGACGGTGGTCTGACGGTGCGAACAACGCCGCTATTCGGCATCCTCGGCGTCTCCCTCCTGATCCTGATCCTGGCGCCGCCGGCCGGCGCGCCCGCCGGCCAGCAGCCGGACCCCGAGCCGGCGCCGGGAGTTTCGCAGCCGCCGGACCCCGGGCCGGCCGGCGACCCGCAGGGCGATCCGCCGATCTTCCGGACCGGCGTCAACTTCATCCGGGTCGACGTCATCGTCACCGACGGCGACGGCGCCCCGGTGCGGGACCTCCGGGCCGCCGACTTCCAGGTGTTCGAGGACGGCGAGCCGCAGGAGATCGAGTCGTTCCAGCTAGTGGAGATCGGACCGGTTCCGGCCCCGGACGCGGAGCCGGCCCGCCCGATCATCAACCGGTACGACGAGGAGCGCGAGGCGGCGCGCGCCGACACCCGGATCTTCGTCGTCTTCTTCGACGACTACCACGTGCGGTGGGAGAACGGCGTCCGGGCCGGCCGCGCGCTGGCCGAGTTCCTGCGGACGAACCTGCAGCCGACCGACCTGATCGGCCTCATGCACCCGCTCACGCCGCTCGACGACGTGCGGTTGACGCGCAGGCACGAGGCGATCGTCGAAGCGGCCGAGAACTTCCGGGGCCGGAAGTACGACTACCAGCCGGTGAACCTGTACGAGGAGCGGTACGCCCACTATCCGACCGAGGTCGTCGAGCGGCTGCGGAACGACGTCTCGCTGTCGGCGCTCGAAGGGCTGATGATCCGGATGGGCGGGATGCGCGAGGGGCGCAAGAACGTCCTGCTGATCAGCGAAGGGTTCTCGAACTACGTGCCGCCCGAGCACCGCGCCGTCAACGCCCAGCTGTTCGGCCAGCCGATAGTGTCGGACCCGCGCCTCGACCGCTACGAGGAGACGGCCCAGTTCTTCTCGGACCAGAGCCTGTTCTACGACCTGCGCGACGTCTTCTCGGCCGCCAACCGGTTCAACACGACGATCTACGCCCTCGACCCGCGCGGGCTGGCGATCAGCGAGTACGACGTCAGCCAGCGGCCGGTGAGCCGCGCCACCGACGATCGGATGCTCCGCTCGACCCGCGACACGCTGCGGGTGCTGGCGCGCGAGACCGACGGCCGCGCCATCACGAACACGAACGACCTGGAGCCGGGACTCCGGCGGATGCTGCGCGACTCGAGCGTCTACTACCTGCTCGGCTACAACTCGTCGCGGGCGCCGACCGACGGCAAGTACCACGAGATAGAGGTGCGCGTGCAGCGCGGCGGGGTCGACGTGCGCCACCGGCAGGGGTACTGGGCGCTGACCGAGCGCGACGCCGAGCGGGCGCTGATCGCCGCGGTCGACGAGCCGCCCAAGGCGGTCGACACGGCGCTGGCCGCGCTGGCGCGGCCGCGGCGCGGCGGCCGGCTGGTCCGCACCTGGATCGGGACGGCGAAGGGCGGCGGCGGGCGGACGAAGGTGACGTTCCTGTGGGAGCCGGCGGCCGGCGCGCGCCGGGAGGCGGACCGCCCGGCGCGCGTGCTGCTCACGGCGCTGAGCGACGCGGGCGGGCCGTCGTTCCGGGGGCGCGTGCCGGAGCGGGCGACGCCGGACGGCCGGGCGGCCGGCGGCGTCGCGGCGGACGATCCGCCGGCGGTCCCGCGGGTGGAGTTCGAAGCGGCGCCGGGCGCGCTGCAGCTCGGTCTGGCGGTGGAGGACGCGGCGGGCGAGGTGATCGACCGCGACCGCCTCGAGATCGACGTCCCCGACTTCACCGGCGGCGACCTGGTGCTGAGCACGCCGGCGTTCGTGCGCGCCCGGAACGCCCGGGAGTGGAAGGCGCTGGTCGAGGACCGGGACGCCGACCCCACCGCGTCCCGGGAATTCCGCCGCACCGAGCGGATCCTCGTCCGGTTCGAGGCGTACGCGCCGGGCGCGGCGCAGCCGGAGGTCAGGGCGCGGCTGCTCAACCGGGGCGGCGAGCCGATCCACCCGCTCGAAGTCCGCCCGGCCGCGGACGGACTCCCGTACCAGGTCGACCTCCGCCCGGCGCATCTGCCGCCGGGCGACTACGTGATAGAGCTCGCCGCCTCGTCGCCGGCCGGCGACGTGACGCGGCTCGTCGCCTTCCGGCTCCGGTCATGACGTCGACTGCGGCGCCTGATCAGTCCGTCAAGCCGCTCTACACGGCCGAGGACGTGGCGGACGTGGCGCCGGCCGCGCTCGGCGCGCCCGGCCGGTTCCCGTACACCCGCGGCGTCCATGCGTCCGGATACGGCGGCAAGCTCTGGACGATGCGCCAGTTCTCCGGGTTCGGGACCCCGGAGGAGACGAACCGGCGCTACCACGAGCTGCTGCGCGCGGGCGGGACCGGCCTCAGCGTGGCGTTCGACCTGCCCACCCTGATGGGACGCGACCCCGACCATCCGCTGTCGCTCGGCGAGGTCGGCAAGTGCGGCGTCAGCATCGCGTCGCTGGCCGACATGGAGACCCTGCTTGACGGGATCCGCCTCGACGGGATCACGACCTCGATGACGATCAACTCGCCGGCGGCGATGATCTTCGCGATGTACCTGGTGGTGGCGGAGCGGCAGGGGGCCGCGTGGGCGGAGCTGTCCGGGACGATCCAGAACGACATCCTGAAGGAGTACATCGCGCAGAAGGAGTACATCTACCCGCCGCGGCCGTCGATGCGGCTGGTGACCGACGTGTTCGCGTTCTGCGCCAACGAGGTCCCGCGGTGGAACACCATCTCGGTGAGCGGGTACCACATCCGCGAGGCGGGCGCGACGGCGCTGCAGGAGCTGGCGTTCACCCTCCGCGACGGGATCGAGTACGTGCAGTACGGGATCGACGCCGGCCTGCCGGTCGACCGGTTCGCGCCGCGGGTCTCGTTCTTCTTCAACGCGCACAGCGACTTCTTCGAGGAGATCGCCAAGTACCGCGCTGCGCGCGCCCTGTGGGCGTCCGTCATGCGCGACCGGTTCGGCGCGCGGGACGAGCGGTCGTGGAAGCTCCGGTTCCATGCGCAGACCGCCGGGGTGAGCCTCACGGCGCAGCAACCGTACAACAACGTCGTCCGGACGGCGCTGCAGGCGCTGGCGGCGGTGCTCGGCGGCGCGAACTCGCTGCACACCAACGCGCTGGACGAGGCGCTGGCGCTGCCGACCTCCGAAGCGGCCCTGCTGGCGCTCCGGACCCAGCAGGTGATCGCCCACGAGAGCGGAGTGACCGGCGTCGTCGATCCGCTGGGCGGATCGTATTTCCTGGAGCGGCTGACGGCGGACCTCCAGGCCGGCGCGCGCGAGTGCTTCGCGGCGGTGGACCGGTACGGCGGGATGGTGGAGGCGATCGAGGACGGTTACCCGCAGCGGGAGGTGGCCGAGAGCGCCTACCGCAGCCAGCAGGCGGTCGAGTCGGGCGAGCGGACGATAGTCGGCGTGAACCGGTACGTCGAGCCGGACGAGGCCGATACGCCGATCCTGCGGATCGACGAACAGGTCGAGCGGCGGCAGGTCGAGGCGGTCGAGCGGCTCCGCGGCCGCCGCGCCGCCGGCGCCGTCGCGGGCGCGCTCGACGCGATGCGGCGGGCGGCGGCCGGCGGCGAGAACCTGATGCCCCCGATCCTGAACGCGGTCCGCGCCTACGCCACGGTCGGCGAGATGTGCGACGCGCTGCGCGACGTCTGGGGAGAGTACGAGGAGACGCCGGCGGTCTGACGGAGCCGCACGCACGATGCGCAAGATACGAGTGGTCATCGCCAAGCCGGGACTCGACGGCCACGACCGCGGCGCCAAGGTGATCGCCCGCGCGCTGCGCGACGCCGGGATGGAGGTGATCTACACCGGACTCCGCCAGACGCCGGAGCAGATCGTCGACGCCGCGCTGCAGGAGGACGCCGACGTCATCGGGCTGTCGATCCTGTCGGGCGCCCACAACCACATCTGTCCCCGGCTGATGGAGCTGCTCCGGGCGAAGGGGCTCGGCGACGTGCTCGTCGTGGTGGGGGGGATCATCCCGGACGCCGACGTGCCGCGGCTCAACGCCATCGGCATAGCGGGCGTGTTCCAGCCCGGCGCGCCGATGCAGGCGATCGCCGAGTTCATCCAGGGCCGCGTGCGGCGGGACGAGCCGCCGCAACCGGCGTAGAAGCCCGGAGATGCCCGAGCTGACGAAGGTCTTCGAGCACGCGAAGATCGACCCGAAGTGGTACGCGCACTGGGAGCGGCTGGGCGCGTTCCGGGCCGACCCGTCGTCCGGCCGCCCGCCGTTCAGCATGGTTCTCCCGCCGCCGAACGTCACCGGCTGGCTCCACATAGGGCACGCGCTCAACCAGACCCTCCCCGACGTCGTGGCGCGGTGGAAACGGATGCAGGGGTTCGACGTGCTCTGGCTGCCGGGGACCGACCATGCCGGGATCGCCACGCAGAACGTCGTCGAGAAGCAGTTGGCGGCGGAGGGACGGACGCGCCACGACCTCGGGCGGGAGGCGTTCGAGCAGCGCGTCCGGGAGTGGGTGGAGCGGAGCCGCGGCGGCATCACCGGCCAGATGCGCAAGCTCGGCTCGTCGGTCGACTGGTCGCGCGAGCGGTTCACGCTGGACGAGAACCTGTCGCGGGCGGTCCGCCGCGTCTTCGTGGCGCTGCACGACGACGGGCTGATCTACCGCGGCGCCTACCTGGTGAGCTGGTGCCCGCGGTGCCGGACGGCGCTCTCCGACCTGGAGGTGGACCACCGCGAGACGGCGGGGAAGCTGTACCGGATCCGCTATCCGCTGCGCGGCGGGGACGGGAGCCTCACCGTCGCCACGACCCGTCCGGAGACGATGCTGGGCGACGCCGCGGTCGCCGTCCATCCCGGCGACGACCGGTACCGGGGCCTGGTCGGCCGGCAGGTCGTGCTGCCGGCGGTCGGCCGCGAGATTCCGGTGATCGCCGACGCGTTCGTCGACCCGGCGTTCGGGACCGGCGCCGTGAAGGTGACGCCGGCCCACGACCCGAACGACTTCGCCATCGGGCGGCGCCACGGCCTGCCGCAGATCCCGGTGATCGACGAGGACGGCCGGATGACGGCGGAAGCCGGTCCGTACGCCGGCCGGGACCGGTTCGCGGCGCGCGAGGCGCTGGTCGCCGACCTCGGGGCGGCCGGCGCGCTCGACGGCGTCGCGGACCACGCGCACGCCGTCGGCCACTGCCAGCGCTGCGGGACGGTGGTCGAGCCGCTGCTGTCGACCCAGTGGTTCGTCCGGACCGGGCCGCTCGCGGAGCGGGCGCTGGAGGCGGTGCGGCGGGGCCGCACCGTCTTCGTCCCCGGGAACTGGACGAAGACCTACGACGAGTGGATGACCGGCATCCACGACTGGTGCATCTCGCGCCAGCTCTGGTGGGGGCACCGGATTCCGGCGTGGCACTGCGGCGCCTGCGGCGCGGTGACGGTGGCCGAGGCGGCGCCGTCCGCCTGCGCGTGCGGGGGGGCGGTCCGGCAGGACGACGACGTGCTCGACACCTGGTTCAGCTCGGGGCTGTGGCCGTTCAGCACGATGGGATGGCCGGACGCGACGCCCGATCTGGCGCGGTACTACCCGACGAGCCTGCTGATCACGGCGCACGACATCATCTTCTTCTGGGTGGCGCGGATGATGATGCTCGGCGTCAGGTTCGCCGGGGACGCGCCGTTCGAGAAGGTGTACGTCACCTCGCTCGTGCGCGACGCCCACGGCCGGAAGATGAGCAAGTCGAAGGGGAACGTCGTCGATCCGCTGGAGCTCGTCTCGGAGATCGGCGCCGACGCGTTCCGGTTCACGCTGGCGGCCCTGGCGTCGCCCGGCATGGACATCTCGCTGACGGAAGGGCGGCTGCGCGGGTACCGCCAGTTCGTCAACAAGATCTGGAACGCCTCGCGGTTCGTGCTGATGCACCTGCCGCCCGGGGAGTCGGCGCGGCCGGATCTGCCGCCGCCGGCCGGCCTCGACCTCGTCCACCGGTGGATCCTGCACCGGACCAGCGCGCTGAGCGGCGAGCTGCGGTCGGCCCTGGAGGCGTTCCGGTTCGACGTGGCGGCCGACCGGCTCTACCACTTCTTCTGGCACGAGTACGCCGACTGGTACATCGAGCTCGTCAAGCCGGCGCTGCAGGAGGACAAACCGGATCGAGCCGCCGCGGCCGCCGTGCTGCTGGAGGTCCACGACCGGGTCCTGCGGATGCTCCATCCGTTCATGCCGTTCGTCACCGAGGAGGTGTGGCAGGCGCTGCCGCAACGGCCCGGCGACGGGCAGGCCGGCGGCGGCGCGGAGCGGACGATCACACTGGCGCGGTTCCCGGAGCCGGAACCGGCGTGGCGCGACGAACGGGCGGCGTCGGTCGTGGCGCTCCTGCAGGAGGTGGTCACCGCCGTCAGGACCGTCCGGTCGGAGTGGGGCGTGCCGCCGTCGCGCCCGGTCGCGGCGCTGGTGGAGGGCGCCGGCGCCGAGGTCCGCGGCCTGCTGACCCGCCACGGCCGGCACGTCCGGGCGCTGGCCGGCCTGTCGTCGCTCGAATGCGCCGACGACGTGCCGCGGAGCCCGGACACCGTCCGCCGGGTCGTCCGCGACTTTCAACTGCACGTCCCGCTGGCCGGCGTGGTCGACCGCGCGCAGGAGACGGAGCGCGTCCGGCGCAGCCTGACGAAGCTGACGAAGCAGCGCGGCGGACTCCGAGCGAAGCTGGCGAACCGGGCGTTCGTCGAGCGGGCCGACCCCGACGTGGTCCGCGACGCGCGAGCGCAGGAGCAGGACCTCGCCCAGCGCCAGGCGAAGCTGGAGCGGATTCTGGAGGAGCTCGCCGGGTGACGGTCGAGCCGCTCGGGGCGCTCGATCGGGCGTGCTGTCGCGACCTGGTCCGCCGCGCCCTGGCGGAGGACGTGGGCAAGGGGGACGTCACGACCGCCGCGATCGTGCCGGCGGGCGCGCGGGCGGCGGGCGACCTGATCGCGCGGTCGGTGTGCGTGCTGGCCGGGCTCGACGTGGCGATCGAAGCGTTCGTCCAGCTCGACCCGGACGTCGAGGCGGACCGGCGGCGGCGGGACGGCGACCGGTGCGGCGCGGGCGATGCGGTCGCGCGCGTCACCGGATCGGCGGCGGCGCTGCTGACCGCCGAGCGGACGGCCCTCAACTTCCTCCAGCGCCTGTCCGGAACGGCGACGCTGACCCGGCGGTTCGTGGACGCGGCGGCGGGGCGGGCCGTCATCCTGGACACGCGGAAGACGACGCCGACGCTTCGCGCCCTGGAGAAGTACGCGGTGCGCGCCGGCGGCGGCGCGAACCATCGCGCGGCGCTCGACGCCGCGATCCTGATCAAGGACAACCACGTGCGGATCGCGGGGTCGGTGACCGAGGCGGTGCGCCGTGCTCGGGCCGCCGGACCCGCGACGCCGATAGAGGTGGAGGCGCAGAGCCTGGACGAGGTCGACGAGGCGGTCGCGGCGGGCGCGGACGTCGTGCTGCTCGACAACCTGTCGGTCGCGGACGTCCGCGCGGCGGTCGCCCGGGTCGGCGGCCGGGCCGGGACCGAAGCGTCGGGCGGGGTCACGCTGGAGCGCGCCGCGGCGCTGGCGGCGACCGGGGTCGACCGCATGTCGGTCGGGGCGCTCACCCACTCGGCCCCGGCGGTGGACTTCAGCTTCGACCTGCGTCCCGCGCCGGACGGCGCATGAATCCGCTGCCCGCGGACGTCGCCCGGGCGCTCGACGCCGCGCGGGACCGGATCGGGACGTGCGCGGGACGGGTCTTCTACGCCGCCGTGGTCTCGTCCACCAGCGACGTCGCGCTGCGCCTGGCGGCGGCGGACGCCGACGACGGGACGACGGTGCTGGCGGGCGAGCAGACCGCCGGGCGGGGCCGGCGCGGCCGGCGCTGGGTCTCGCCGCCCGGCGGCCTGTACTTCTCGGTCGTCCTGCGGGACGCCGCGCCGGCGCCGGCGCCGGTGACGCTGACGGCGGGCGTGGCGGTGGCGGAGGCCGTCCGCGCGGCGGCCGGGCTGCCGGTGGAGATCGAGTGGCCCAACGACGTCGTGGCGCCGGCGCGGCCGGAGCGCGGAGCGGTCAGACGCACGGTCAGGCGCGCGGCGAAGCTGGCCGGCGTCCTCGCGGAGGCGCCGCGGCTCGGGGGCGCGGCCGATCCGGTCGTCGTCGGGATCGGGATCAACGTCGAGCGCGCCGCCCTTCCGTCCGGTCCCGCGCGGCCCGCCAGCTCGCTGGCGGCCGAGACCGGCGGGCCGGTCGACCGTGCGGCGGTCTTCGTCGAGACGCTCGCCGCGCTCGCCCGCTGGCGCGGCGTGCTGGCGGCCGGCGGCCCGGCGCCGGTGCTGGCGCGGTGGCGGGAGCTCGCCCCGATGTCCCGGGGCGCGCCGGTCGCGTGGCGCGCCGGCGGGAGGCGCCGGCGGGGGGTGACGGCCGGGGTGGACGCCGACGGCGCGCTGCTGGTCCGCTGCGGGGGGCGGGTGGAGCGGCTCGTGGCGGGAGAGGTGACGCGGCTGGCCGCGTCCGCGCCGCCTGCGGGAGAGACCGATGCTGCTGGCGATTGACGTCGGGAACACGAACGTCGTCTTCGGCGTCTTCGAGGGCGAGCGGCTGGCGACGAGCTGGCGCCTGGCGACGTGGCCCGAGCGCACGGCGGACGAGTTGTGGGTGGTTGTGAGCCAGCTGCTCGCGCAGAAAGGGGTGGCCGCCTCCGAGATCGACGGCGTCATCCTCGCGTCGGTGGCGCCCGCGTTGACGCAGACCGTGGCGGAGATGGCCGCGCGCGGACTCGGCCGGGAGGCGCTGCGGGTCGACGCGCGCAACGCGGGCCTCGCGGTCCGGTACGAGAACCCGTGCGAGGTCGGCGCCGACCGCCTCGTCAACGGCGTCGCCGCGCACGCGCTGTACGGGCGCGGGACCCGGCCGCTGATCGTCGTCGACTTCGGCACCGCGACCACGTTCGACGCCGTCTCGGCCGCCGGCGACTACCTCGGCGGCGTCATCTGCCCCGGCGTCGAGATCTCGGCCGACGCGCTCTTCCAGCGGGCGGCGCGCCTCCCGCGGGTGGAGGTGCGCCGCCCGCCGGAGCTGATCGGCCGGACGACGGTGGGGTCGATGCAGTCCGGCCTGTTCTTCGGCTACGTCGCCATGGTGGAAGGGCTCGTCCGGCGGCTGCGCGGCGCGCTGGCGGACGAGGGCGACGCGGTCTGCGTCGCCACCGGCGGGCTGGCGGGCGCCGTCGCCGGCGACACCGACGTCATCGACCACGTGAACCCCGACCTCACGCTCGCCGGCTTGCAGCGGGTCTGGGCGCGGAACGCCGGACCATGACCGCGGGGGCGGCGGCAGGGGCAGGGGACTATTGCCGCGGCGTCGAGTCGTACCTGTGCCGGCGGAACGACGGGCATCTCATCCGGATCGTGGGGCCGGCGTTCGAGCTGGTGCGCGGCTGGGAGGCCCGGCGGGTTCCGCTGCGCGTCGTCTTCAGGGCGATCGATCGGACGGTGGCGCGGCGCGAGGCGGCGGGCAACCGGCGGCCGGCCCGCATCGAGTTCTGCGCGGCGGACGTCGACGAAGCGTTCGACGAGTGGCGGCGCGCCGTCGGCGTGGCCGGGGGCGCCTCCGCCGCGTCCGATCCCCGCCGCCCGCGCCGGCGGTCGCTCGTCTCCCACCTCGATCACGTCGTCCTGGCGCTGACGCGCGCCCGGACCGGCGCCGTCCGGCGTCCGCCGGCGTTCGACGCCCTGGCGGCGCGTACGGTCGCCGATCTCGAGGCCCTGCGGCCCGCCGCGAAGACCGCCCGCGGCGCGGCGCGGCGTCGGCTCCTGGCCAGGCTGGACGAGCTCGATCGCGCGCTGACGACGGCGGCGCGCGAGTCGGCCGATCCGGCGCTGCGCGAAACGGTCCGCCGGGAGGCGGCGCGCGACCTGGCCCCCTTCCGCGGCCGGATGCCCCCCGACGCCTTCCGGCAGTCGCTGGAGGCCGGCGCCGACCGCCTGCTGCGGGAGCGCCTCGACCTGCCGCGCATCGCGTTCGAACAGGGCGGCGGCGTCGGCGGGCGGTGAGGCCGACGCATGCTACGATGCCATGATGTCTTCAAGCATCGTGAAACCGATCGTCGTTTCGGTGATCAATCTGAAAGGAGGCGTCGGCAAGTCGACCATCACGGCGCTGCTCGGCCGGCACGCGTCGCTCATAGGCATCAAGGTTCTGGCGGTAGACCTGGACCCCCAAGCCAATCTGTCCCAGGCGTTCATGACGAATGACTACCGGAATTTTCTCAGGGAACGGAAGGCTTCCATTGTCGAAATATTTCGCGGGTACCTGCCGCCGTCGTCCAGTTCGGGATCGTCGCGTCCGCTCGACGTCGACGATGTGGTCGTTCGCGACACCCTACTGGGCGGAAAGAACCTGCAACTCATCCCTTCGAGATTCGACTTTTCCGACTACCTGGTCGAGGCGCTCAAACCCGATTCGAAGACGCTGGCGAGGTTCCTTTCCGAGCGCTTTTCGGACCGGGATCTCATTCTCATTGACTGCGCCCCGACCGAATCGATATTGACCCAGGCTGCGTACGGAGCCTCTCGCTTCATCCTCGTGCCGGTCAAGCCGGAGTACTTCGCGACTATCGGATTTCCGCTCCTGCGAGAATCTCTCGCCGGCTACAGGGACAGGAATCGCGGCCACGAGATCGAGGTCGCCGGCGTCGTCATCAACAACGCGTTCTACGCCGGCGGCAACGACGGCGGACCCGAAAAAAAGGAGGCTCTGGCGGAAATACGGGAGGAGGCGGAAAAGAACGGGTGGTATGTATTCAAGCACGAGATTCCGCATTCACGCGGGTTTCCGAAGATGATGCGCGGTAATTGGAATTACCCTGGGAACGCTGAGGATTTCAAATATTTCGCCAGTGAGTTCCTGATGAAGATCGGGTTTCCGGACGCGTTGGACGTTATTTTTGGAGCTGGAATCTCGGATTTGTGGAGGCGACGAACCCGTGCCCAATCCCAGGACTGAATCTCTCGAGGCGGAGCTTCGCTCGATGGTCCGCCGGTTCGGCGTCGAGCGCGTCGATCGGTCCCTGCGCAAGATCGCGCGTTCGTCGCGGCGTTCTCGTGACGCCGGACGAGAAGATTCGACGGCCGGCGCCCGCCGTCCCGGGTACGCGCGGAAGAAGCGTTCAAGGCTTACGACGCCGGAATACGTGGCGAGGATGGACGTCGCTCCGGAGCGCAAGGCCTTGCTGGTCGCTGCGGCGGAGAAGTTCCAGGACAAGTCGTTCCTGCCTACGGTCGGGGACGTCCGCAACTTCTGCGGCGTTTACGGCATCGACGGGTCTTTCGATTCGCGCGCCGGCGCGGCGCCGAAGGTGTTCAGGTTCCTGGCGTCCATGAGCGTCGAGGAGATGGCGAGGATGCTCGACAGGGGCGTCTTTTCCGGACCTGCGCGGCTCGGGCCGATAGCGGATGCGATGCGAGACGCAGGCAGGGAGCGGAGCCGCCCCGCCTCGTCGAAGGTCGAAGCGCCTGCGGAGTGAGGCGGCTGCTGTTGAACCGTCCGCGGCCGCCGCAACATTTGCTCAGCGCCCAGATTGCCGGTTGGCCAGTGGCGGAACATGTGCATGAGAAAGAGGCGGATCGGAACGGTCGTACCGGCCGCCGTGTTGCATATGCGCCCTCCTCACGCCTTGTCAGCCGGGCGCCTCGCCGCTCTCGCCGCCCCGCGGGATACCGGTTCCCGCCGGTGACGAAGCCGCGGCCGGCCCGCACCGCCGAGAGCGTTCGCCACTCCGGACGCGACGCCAGACAGCCCGCGCAGGAAAGTTCCCGCTGAACGCTACGTTCCGGCCGGCAGATTGGACCTGGCGGGTGAATAATCGTGTCAAGTACTTCTGCGAAAATGTGAAAGGCCCGCACCACCCGCAGCGTGCCCGTGTGCAGCGGTGTGAACGCCTGCCGTCGTCGGACGCGTTGGGCGCCGCCGCGAAGTGGACCGCAGGCCGGCCTCCGGTTTCACATGGCCACGGGGGTCCCTTTTTCAGTTGCCATTTCCACGCCCGGTCGCGGCGCCGGCGGAACGTCGGTCCCTCCGCTCGCGGACGAGCAGCGGCGACGCCGGATGTCGGCTTGCGCAGATCCCGTCCCCATCTACTGACACCCCTGCCGCGACCGGCGGCGCCCGCGCCGCGCTTGCGCAGGTTCTTCAGCAGCATCTCCCACCCGCGGCAGGCGCTTCGACCTTTCGAGCTCATGCCGGCGGAGGCGTCGGCCCGTCCGACGCGGCCCCGGTCGGGCTCGCGCGCGGACGCCACAGCACGCTCATCGCCCAGCCGAGATCCAGCCGCTCCCCGGTCCACGCCGGCAGCGCCGCACCTGGCCCGATCGCGGTCCCCGCCGCCGCCAGCCGCGCATCGACCGGCGCCAGCGCCGCCCCCGTCCAGCGCGGCGGCTCTGGAACCTCCGGCAGCGGCTGGCCGCCCGCCCGCGTGAAGCGGACCGCGCCCGTGTCGTCGAACGTCATCCGCAGGCCGCCTTCGTGCACGGCCCGGTGATGCCGCCGGCAGAGCTGCACCAGGTTGTCGAGCCGGGTCGCGCCGCCGTGCGCCCAGTGCCGGATGTGGTGCGCATCGCACCGCCGGGCCGTGCAGCCCGGGAAGCGGCAACGGCGGTCCCGCGCGGCGAGCGCGCGGCGCAGCGCCGGCGGGATCGTGCGCGTCTTGCGGCCGACGCCGAGCACCTGCCCGGCGGCGCCGTGCGTCATGACGACCCGCCCCGCGTCGCACGCCAGCCGGCGCGCCGTTTCCGTGGAGACGCGCAGCCCGCCGGCGTCCTCCAGCACCGCCTGACCACCGTGCGCGGCGCGAGCAGCGGCGTCGAGACTTGGCCCGTCAGCGCCTCCCGCCGCGGCGCTCTCCGACGAGGAGCGGCGCGAACAGCGGGCGTCGTCGAGACCTGACCCGTCAGCGCCCGCCGGCCGGCGCGTTCCCGCGGGAACGTGCTCTCCTCCGGTCGATGCGGCGCCCGTCGGCGCCGAGTCCACCGAGTCGCCGGCCGCACCCTGCGGGCCGCCGACGCCTGCCGCGGCGTCGCCTCCCGGCTGGCGGATTGCCGCAGTGCGGCCGGCCGCTGTGGGTCGGACGACCGAAGACGTTCCCGCGGGAACGTCCTCGGCGATCTCCGCCGCCCGGTCCACCCGCCGCCACGCCCGCGTCACCTGTTCGACGTGCACCGCCGTCCCGGCGAGCGCGACGTCGAGCAGCGCCGCTTCGTTCTCCGGCGTCGCCACGCGGGTCAGCGCCCGCACCTTCGAGTACGAGACCCGCCCCTGCTGCATCGCGGCGCTGACCCGGGGCAGCGCGGCAAGCGCGTGGGCGACGCGCACCTTCTCGCGGGCGGCGCCGGGGGCGAGGCCGGTGCGCCAACTCAGCCAGTGGGCGCAGGAGGAGAAGCCGCCCGCTCGCCAGCCGCCCTGCTCGTCGAACTGCCGGATGAGGACGAGCAGCGCGCAGGTGGCGGCCTGGATGCGGGCGGAGAGCTCGGCGATCCGGTCGCCCAACCGGTCGAGGTCAGGCCGGTCCGGGAGGGCAGCGGCGTCAATCGCCGCCGGAAAGCCGTCTGGTGAACGCGGTTCGTCCACCGAATCGGCGCGCGCCGTCGGAGGCATGACCGGGCGGACGGAAGGCGAAATCGAGGCCGGAACCGGCGTGGTTTCGAGGGGCATGCGCCTATGGTAACCCCTTGTTTTTCAGCCGCTTGTACGGCTCTCAGGCGGCCGTTCCCAATCCGTTCAATGCTTTTTGACCTTCCGGTGGGCGTACGGCTCTCAGAGGGCGGGTGAGGCAGTCCGATGGGCACGCTACGTTCCGGTCGGCAGATCGGATCAGGCGGGCGAAATAATCGTGTCAAGTACTTTCTGCGAAAATGTGAAAGGCTCGCACCACCCGCAGCGTGCCCGTGCGCAGCAGCGGTGAACGCCTGCCGTCGCCGGACACATTGCAGCCCGTGGTGGAATCCCGCGTCGCACCGAGAGCGGCGAGGCGCTCGCCTGACAAGGCGTGAGGAGGGCGCATATTGGGCATACGCAACCGACGAACAACGCCGTCAGGCGGGATGAATCGCTGCTCGAATGCAGCGGAGACTTTCACCACGGGCTGATTGGGCGCCGCCGCGAAGCGGAACCGCTGGCCGGTGTCAGGCGACATCGAAAACTGACCCCCCGCGTTTTCCATGCCGCTGGCGCGGTCCACGGGCTGCTCGGCTCGCGGACACCGTCCGGGGGCGTCACGAGGCCGGCCGGCTTCGTCACCGGCGTTGCTGCGGGGAACACCGGGAGGGCATGACGGCGATGGCGCACAGGCGCCGAATCGCATCGGCTCCGCCGGCATCGTGGTCGCCCGCCTGTCGGCGCCGCGCCCCGTATCGCCGCTGGGCGCTGTGGACCTGCCCGGCCTATGGACGCCCGGTCCGCAACGGGCTGCATCCGCAGAGCGGGGACACGGGCGCCCACAGTCCGTTGGAAATCTCGCGGGCGACCGCTGGCGATCGAGCCGGCGCCGAGGCCGCGAGATTCCCACAGGTCCACAGCGCTTCATTGTGGATTTACTCCCACGGAAAACCACGGCATGAGCTGAACCCGAAAGCGTTAACCTGTCCGCAGAATCGGGGCAACCTCACTCACACGACGATGAGCGATAATCGCCTGGTCGGGCCGTCCGGAGCGCGGCCCGCGCCGAACCCCTTTTCGACCCGTCGGTTCGGTCGCCTGACAGGCGCGGATCACCGCCCGGCTTCAGGCTCATTTCTGAATTGGAAATGACTCCACGGGCCGCAGCTACATGCGGGCCGGGACCTCGCACCCCATCAGATCCAGCGCGCGGACGAGTTGCCGCCGGAGGTGGATGACGGCCGCCGCGCGCCACAGGCGGACGTCGCGGCGCTTCTCGGCGATCACCGGACAGCGGTGGTAGAAGGCGTTGAACGCCTGCGCCAGGCCGAAGGCGTACTTGGCCAGCACCGACGGCTCCAGCGTGCGCACCGCCTGGTCGACCACCTCGTCGAGGCGGGACGCCTCCAGCGCGAGCGCCCACAGGTCTTCGCCGTCCGGGCCGTCGAGAGCGGCCGGCGGCAGGTCCGCCAGGGACGCGGCGACGGCCGCTTCGTCCGCGCCGTCCATCGCCTGCAGCCTGTCGAGGATTTTCGCGGCGCGGACCGCCGCGTACTGCAGGTACGGACCGCTCTCGCCCTCGAAGCTGAGCGCTTCGTCGATGTCGAACGCGATCATCTTGCCCCGGGAGTACTTGATCATGCAGTACCGGACGGCGGCGGCCGCGATGACGGCGGCGGTCCGGTCCGCCTCGTCGCCGGTCATCTCCGCGTTCCGGGCGCGCACCTCCGCGCGCGCCGCCGCGGTCACGCGGTCGAGCAGGTCGTCCGCCTTGACGCCGAGTCCCTTGCGCCCGGACACGTCCACGAACGGCTTGCCGGAGTCCGCGTCCGCTGCGTAACCGAGGGCGCGGGCCGTCGCGCGGGACAGCGCGACCATCTCGTACGAGAAGTGGACCGACCGTTCGGCTTCCCGCGGGCGGCCGATCGCCGCGAGCGCCTGCCCGAGCAGCGCCTGGAGGTACGACTGGCGGGCGTCGATGACGTTGTAGACGGCGGCGGCCCGCCCGAAGACCGGCGGCGCCGGTTCGTCCGCGGCGCGGCTCGCCGCGGCGCCGGCGGTCGTCCACAGGAGGCGTCCGGACCGCTGGACGCCGTACCGCCGGATCGGAAACTCCTTGCCGAGCACGCCGAACTTCCAGAACTGGTAGGCGATGTCCTTGCCGACGTACGTCACCGTGCCGTCGGACCGCACGACGACCTTCGTCCGCGGCCGCTCCGTCTCCGGGTCGGCGTCCGCCGCCCGGTCCGGGGCGTCGTCGCCTCCCTCGCCGCCGATCGGCATCACCCAGCACCCGGCCTGCTTCCCGGCGGTCTCCAGCCTGATCGCGCCCGCCGCCTTCAGGACGCCGAACGCGGTGGTCCAGAAGTCGAGGCGGATGACGTCGCTTTCCCAGCTCAGCAGGTCGTACTCGACGTTGAGGCGGTCCATCGTCGCCAGGTGGAGGCGGACGATCCGGTCGGCCACGAAACCGGCGAGCTCCGCCGTGGCGTTCCCGCCCCGTTCTATCGCGTGCAGCACGCGGGCGCGCGCGTCGAGCCGGGCCGGGTCCGCCGCGTACCACGCGGTCACCCGCGCGTACAGGTCCCAGCAGTGATGGTCGAAGCGGGGCGCGTCGGCGAGCCGGCGCACGTCGTCGTGCGTTCCGGATTCCATTTCGAGGAACCCGACCACCACGTCGGCCACCTGCACGCCGGTGTCGTCGATGTAGTTCTGCGTCTCGACGTCGCGGCCCTGGAAGCGGAGCAGCCGGACGAGCGTGTCGCCGAGCGCCGAGTTCCGCAGGTGGCCGACGTGCGCCGCCTTGTTCGGGTTGATGGCGGTGTGCTCGACTATCGTCTTCCCGGCGCCGGCCGCCGGGCGCGGCTCGGGCGGCGCGGCGAGCATGCGCCGGAGGGCGGCCGGCCGGTCGAGGTGGAGGTTGACGTAGCCGCTCGGCGTGGCTTCGATGCGCGCGACCCCCTCGATGGCGCCGAGCTGATCGACCAGCTCCCGGGCGATGATCCTCGGCGCCTTGCGCAGCACGCGGGCGAGCTCGAACGCGACGGGGACGGCGAGGTCGCCGAGCGCGCGGTTCGGCGGCTGCTGCACGGCGAGGGGGGGCAGCGCGGCGGCGTCAAGGCCGTAACGGCCGGTCAGCACTTCCCGGAGCCGCGCCCGCAGCGCCTCGTGCAGCGGCGGCATCACTGCTGCGGTTCGCGGGGCCGTCCGCCGTCCGCCAGCGCCAGCCCCCGCTCGTAGTCGGCCGGGGTGTTGACGTTGAAGAACAGCGTCCCGTCCGGGTCGAACGGCGCGATCTCGTCCGGGCCGATCTCGTGCACGCGCACCTCGCCGAGCAGGTCGGCCACCTTGCGCGCGCCGCGTTCGATCCGCCGCCGGATCACGCCGGCGCAGGCGCCGCCGTACCACGCGCAGAGCGGCTGGGGGCCGTCGGCGGTCCGGGCGAGCGCCACGTCGGCGCCGCGGCCGGCCCGGACGAGATGCCGCAGGAACGCCGGGGTGAGGAACGGCATGTCGCCCGCGACCACCAGCGTGCGCGGCGCGGCGGCGCGGACCAGCGCCGTGTAGATGCCGCCCAGCGGGCCGGCGCCGGGGACGAGGTCTTCCCAGAGGGGAACCCCCAGCGCCCCGTAGCGATCCGGGTCGGCGGTGACGATGGCGATCCGGTCCGCCGCCGCGCGCAACGCTTCGAGCTGGCGATCGACGATGCGCCGGCCGCCGAACGGGAGAAGCGGCTTGGGCCGGCCGCCGAACCGCCGCGCCCGCCCCCCCGCCAGAATCGCCGCCGTGTGCACCGGGCAACCTTAGCAGATTCCCGAACGGCGCAGGATGGCGGCCCGCCCGGCCGCCGCGCGGCCGTTCGGCGCGTTGACAGTCCGATGCCGCTCCGGTACCGTGGGGCGAGCCGAGCGCCGCCGACGGCGCCGCGGGTGCTGATGTCTGTTCATGCCGTTCGTCTCTGCGCCGGGCTTGCCGTCTGCTGGATGGCGGAGCCGGCGCTCGGTCCGGCCGCCGCGGCGCCCGCGGAGGCGGACGGCGCCCGCGGCCGGCCGCGGGTCCACGTGGCGGAGGTCGATGCGCTGATCCATCCGGTGTCGGCCGAGTTCATCAGCCGGACGATCGCCCGGGCCGACGGGGCGGGCGCCGACCTCGTCGTCTTCATGCTCCAGACGCCGGGCGGCCTGGTCGACGCCACCCGCGCCATCAACACGAGCATCATCGAGGCGGAGACGCCGGTGGTGGTCTTCGTCGCGCCGAGCGGGGCGCGGGCCGCCTCCGCGGGCTTCCTGATCACGATAGCCGCCGACGTCGCCGCCATGGCGCCGGGCACCCACATCGGCGCCGCGCATCCGGTGGCCGGAACCGGGCAGCCGATGGACGAGACGGCGGCGGAGAAGGCGGCGTCGGACGTCGCGGCGTACGCCCGTTCGCTCGCCGCCCAGCGGGGGCGCAACGTCGAGCTGGCCGAGCAGGCCGTGACCGAGAGCCGGTCGTTCACCGAGCAGGAGGCGCTCGACGCCGACCCGCCGCTCATCGACCTCGTGGCGTCCGATCTGGACGCGCTGCTCGACCGGCTCGACGGCCGGGAGGTGACGCGCTGGGACGGCGGCGCGGCGGTGCTGCATACCGCCGGCGCCGACGTCGAGCGGGTCGAGATGAACTGGCGCCAGCGGCTGCTCAGCGCGGTGGCGCATCCGCAGGTGGCGGTCATCCTGCTCAGCCTGGGCACGCTGGGACTGACGATAGAGCTGTGGAACCCGGGGACGATCGTGCCGGGCGTGGTCGGCGCGCTCTGTCTCCTGCTGGCGTTCTTCGCGTTCCAGATCCTGCCGATCAACTACGTGGGGCTGACGCTCATCCTGCTCGGACTGGCGCTCCTGGCGGCCGAGCTGCTGACCGCGACGTACGGTCTGCTGGCCGCCGGGGGACTGGTCAGCATGGTGCTGGGCGGCCTCATGCTGATCGACTCGCCGGCGCCCGAGATGCAGCTCGGGTGGCCGTTCGTCGTCTCGTCGATGCTGGCGCTCGGCCTCGTCGTCTCGCTGCTGGCCCGGCTCGGCGTCCGGGCCCAGTTCACCCGGCCGGTGACCGGCCGGAGCGGCATGGTCGAGCGGATCGGCCGGGCCTCGGGGCCGATCGCCGCCGGCGGGGCGGGCACGGTGTTCACGCACGGCGAATTCTGGTCGGCCACCGCCGACGAAGCGATCGAGGACGGCGACCAGGTGCGCGTGGTGGCGGTGGACGGACTGCGGCTCGTGGTCAGGCGGGAGTCGTCCCGGACCACCGGAGGATCAGGAGGATCAGAGTGATGGACGTGAGCCCGGTATTGATGTTCGGATTGATCGTCGCGTTGTACGTTGCGAGCTCCATCAAGATCCTGAACGAGTACGAGCGCGGGGTCATCTTCAGGCTCGGCAAGCTGTATCCGAGGCCGAAGGGGCCCGGCGTCATCCTCGTGTTCGCCCCGATCGATCGGATCGTGCGGGTCAGCCTGCGGACGATCGTCATGGACGTGCCGCCGCAGGACATCATCACGAAGGACAACGTGTCGGTGAAGGTCAACGCCGTGATCTACTTCCGCGTGATGGACCCGCAGCGGGCGATCGTCGAGGTCGAGAACTTCAACTACGCGACGTCGCAGCTCGCCCAGACGACGCTGCGCAGCGTGCTGGGGCAGGTGGAGCTCGACGGCCTGCTGTCGGAGCGGGATGCGCTGAACAAGGAGCTGCAGCAGATCCTCGACACGCAGACCGACCCGTGGGGCGTGAAGGTGTCGGCCGTCGAGGTCAAGCACGTCGACCTGCCCCCCGACATGCAGCGGGCGATGGCCCGGCAGGCGGAGGCGGAGCGGGAGAAGCGTGCTAAGATCATCCACGCGGAAGGCGAGTACATCGCGTCCGAGAAGCTCGCGCAGGCGGCGGGCGTCATCGCGCAGGAGCCGTTGGCCGTCACGCTGCGCTACCTCCAGACCGCGACGGAAGTGGCCGGCGAGAAGAACTCGACGCTCGTGTTCCCGCTGCCGGTGGACCTGCTCAACGTGCTGATGCCGAAGCGGGAATCGTCGTCCTGATCCGCCCGGATCCGGTTTCGGCGACAGCGGGCCGCAAGCCATGGCTTCACCGGGGTCGACCATCAACGTCCCGCCCGCCAGGCGGCGCGTCTTTCTCTTCATGACGGCGACCGTCGCCGGCGTCGCGCTGTTCCTGTGCGGCGTGCTGGTCGGCCAGGGGACGGCGCGCCGCCAGGGGGGCGAGGCCGACCGGGCCGGCGCCGCGGCGGCGTTCGATCGGATGCGGGACGAACCGCGCCCCGCGGTCCTCGACGTGACGAGCGGCGAACCCTCGGCCGCCGCCCGCAACGCGAGCGACTTCACGTACCCCGGCCGCCTGGACGACCCCGTCCCGGAGGCCGGCGCGGTCGGCGGACCTTCCGCCGGTCCGTCGCCGCGGTCGGCGGCGGCCGTCGCCGATTCGCCGGCGGACGAGCCGCCCGCGCCGCTTCCGCCGGCGGCCGGCCGGCCGGCCGCGGCCGGAGCGCCTGACGAGTCGGTTGCTGCGGCGGCGCCGGACGCCGTCGGTCCGTACACGGTGCAGGTCACGGCGCTCCAGGCCGCCGAAGCGGCCGAGCAGGTGGTCGGCCGGCTGATCGCCAAGGGATTTCCCGCCTATCTCCATCCGCCCGCGCCGGACGCCGCGGTGGCGATGTACCGCGTCCGGGTCGGCCGGTACGCCGACCGCAGCCGCGCCGAGCAGGTGCGCCGGCGCTTGGAGCAGGAAGAGCATTTCAAGCCCTGGATCACGCGGTAGTGGCCGCCCGGCTCTTCGGCCCGACGCTCGCCGCGGCGTCGGGCGCGCTGCTCGCGCTCAGCTTCCCGACCGCCGGCCACCCCGGAGCGGCCTGGGTCGCGCTGGCGCCGCTGCTGATCGCCGCCGTGCAGGCGCCGTCGGCGGCCCGGGCGTTCGGGTGCGGCCTGCTCGCCGGAGGGGTGCATTTCGCCGGCGTCCTCTACTGGATTCCGCGCGTGATGACCGAGTACGGCGGGCTCCCGGCCGCGGCCGCCGGAATCGTCCATCTGCTGCTGCTGGCCTACCTCGCGCTGTTCCCGGCGGCGTTCGCCGCCGCCGCCGCGACGATCGCCCGCCGCTTCGGCCCGGCTGCGGCGACGTCGTGCGCGCCCGCCCTGTGGGTGGCGACCGAGTTGGGCCGGATCCATCTGTTCACCGGCTTCCCGTGGGCGCTGCTCGGCTACAGCCAGGCGACGGTGCTGCCGGTGGCGCAACTGGCGAGTCTGGTCGGCGTGCTCGGCCTGTCGGCGCTGGTGGCGGCGGTCAACGCGGCGCTGGCGTTCGCGGCGCTGGCGCGCGGCGCGCGCGGCGTGAAGGCTCTCGCCGCCGCCGCCGTCCTCCTGATCGCCGCCGCCGGTTTCGGCGGCTGGCGCCTCGGCGCGGGCGCGCTGCTTGACCAGGGGACGCCGCTGCGCGTGGCGGCGGTGCAGGGGAACGTCGCGCAGCACGACAAGTGGAACCCGGCCCTGCGCGACGAGATCCTCGACCGGCACCTCGATCTGACGCGGGCGGCCGCCGCCGACGGGGCGCGTCTGGTGGTCTGGCCCGAGGCCGCGACGCCGTTCGCCTTCGAGAGCGATCCGGCCCGCGCGGCGTCGGTCCGGCGCGCCGCGCGCGACGCCGGCGCGCACCTGCTGCTCGGCACGACCGAGATCGCGCACGCCGGCGGCCCGCGCCGGTTCAACGCGGCGGTCATGGTCGATGCGGCCGGCGACACGGCCGGAATCTACCGCAAGCACCACCTGGTGCCGTTCGGCGAGTACGTCCCGCTCCGGCGCCTGCTGTTCTTCGTGTCGCCGCTCGTGGAGACGGTGGGAGACTTCTCCGCCGGTCCCGGCCCGCGGCCCCTGCTCATGGACGGCCAGCCGGTCGGCGCGGCGATCTGCTACGAGATCATCTATCCTGGACTGGTGCGCGGGTTCGTGACGCGCGGGAGCAGGCTGCTCGTCACCGTCACGAACGACGCCTGGTACGGCCGTTCGTCGGCGCCGCACCAGCATTTCCAGCAGGCGTCGATGCGCGCCATCGAGCAGGGCCGGTTCCTCGTGCGCGCGGCGAACACGGGGATCAGCGGCGTCGTCGACCCGTACGGGCGGGTGCTGGCGCGCACGCCGCTGTTCGCGCCCCGCGTGATCACGGCCGACGTTCGATTGCTGGAGGGCCGCACCGTCTACAGCCGGACAGGCGACGTCCTGGCCTGGGCCTGCGCCGTCCTGTCGGCGCTCGCCCTGCTGTCCAGCGCCCGCGGAACCGGGCTGACAATCTGAGAACCGGAACTCAACAGCCCGGTTCCGGGCGAATCAGGCGCGCGTCCTGCAGAGAGGGCCGCCGGCGACCCGCCCGACAACGCTTGCACCCGTGTCCGCAACCTGTACAGGGACACTCACTGACGGATCGCCCGCCGCCGACCGATATGGTGAATGCATGCCGGCCTGTTGTAAATTTGCTCGTATCGGCTTCGCAGCCGGCATGTCAGGAGTTCCCTTCAGCCTCATGCTGACCCCGATACCAGCCCCCCCCCCCCCCGACGCTGACGCCTCGCCGACATCCGGAACTGCCCCCTTGCTCGGACCTCGATGAGCGAGAAGAACCGCATGGTCGGATACTTGCGCCGGGCAAGGGCGCGGAGCCGAGGTTGGCTTCACGAAACGTGGAAAAGGTGCGAAAATCATGGCATTTGGGGGATCAACACGCCAATTTTTTTATTTTACACTGGCGGGTATGGCGATGAGCACGATGCGCGTGACGACGGGCTCGGCGGATGTGAATATCCGCATCATCCATGAACGGCTGAAGACGATGCTCGAACGACCGGCGCCGTTCAGCGGTGATGCTGCTCGCGTTACGGGCTGGCGCCGCCGGTTCGACTCCACCGTGTCCGTCGCGCTTGAACCGCGCGCAGACGACGCGGACCTGCCCGTGCCGCAGGATTTCGCGTGACGCCGCGGGCGTGATGCGGCTCCGGCCGGATCGGACGGCGCAACGTATCTCCGCTGACGCCTGCATACCGGCCGCGAGACTCCACAGTCCCACGGCGCGTTGTCGCCCTGCGTCATCGCGCGATCGGAACACGATCCATATTTCCTCATTCCATCCGAAAGAATTATTGGGGGATTCGTACAGCTCGCCGGCAATGCTGATGTTGCTCAGGCGACTTTGCAGATTGGGCTGATGAGACCGCTTCGCGCCGCCCGGTTCGTCGTCGGGCTGCTGACCGCCGCCTCGTGGACGTTCGCTGTCGGCGCAGCCGCGCAGGACGGGACGCCGACCCTCTCCATCGATTCGCCGAGCGTCACCGAGGGTGACGGCGGCTCCACCTCCCTGACGTTCACGGTGACGTTGAGCGCGTCGAGCAGCCAGCCGGTGACGGTGGGCTACGCGGATGCGGGGACGGGGACGGCGACGAGCGGCGCGGACTACACGGCGCTGCCTTCGGGGACGTTGACGTTCTCGGTGGGTGAGACGAGCAAGACGATCACGGTGTCGGTGCGGGGAGACACGACGGACGAGCCGCACCAGACGGTGGTGGTGCAGTTGAGCGGGCCGACGAACGCGAGCCTTGCGACGGCTTCCGGAACGGGGACGATCACGGACGACGACGCGGCTCCGACGGTGACGCTGGCGCTGTCGCGGAGTGCGATAGCGGAGAGCGGGACGACGAACTCGACGGCGGTGACGGCCCGCTTGAGCCATGCGTCGAGCGCGGCGACGACGGTGACGGTGTCGGCGGCTGCGGGCGCGAACGCGGTGAGCGGGGACTTCTCGCTGAGCAGCAACCGCACGCTGACGATAGCGGCGGGTTCGACGAGCAGCACGGGCGTGGTGACGGTGACGGCGGTGGACAACACGCAGGTTGCGGCGAACAAGAGCGTGACGGTGTCGGGTTCGGCGACGAACAGCCAGGGGATTGTGCAGCCGTCGTCGGTGACGCTGACGATCACGGAAGACGAACTGACGGTGAACGCGGGACAGGACCAGACGGTGACCGAGGGCGACTCGGTGAGCCTGTCGGGGAGCGGTTCGGACCCTGCGAACCGTCCGCTGAGCTACTCGTGGAGCCAGACGGGGGGCAGTCCGAGCGTGACGCTGACGGGTTCGACGACGGCGACGCCGAGCTTCACGGCGCCGAACCTGACGTCGAACGGGACGCTGACGTTCACGCTGACGGTGACGGCGGGGGGCGCGAGCGGCACGGACACGGTGGCGGTCACGGTCCAGGCGGACAACGACGATCCGACGGCGAACGCGGGACAGGACCAGACGGTGACCGAGGGGGACACGGTGAACCTGTCGGGGAGCGGTTCGGACCCCGAGGGCGAGGCGCTGAGCTACTCGTGGAGCCAGACGGGCGGCAGTCCGAGTGTGAGTCTGACGGGTTCGACGACGGCGACGCCGAGCTTCACGGCTCCGGAACTGAAGGCGAACGCGGTTCTGACGTTCACGCTGACGGTGACGGCGGGGGGCGCGAGCGGTACGGACACGGTGGCGGTCACGGTCGAGGCGGACGACGACGGCCTGACGGCGAACGCGGGAGCGGACCAGACGGTGGACGCGGGTGACACGGTGAACCTGTCGGGGAGCGGCTCGGACCCCGAGGGCGATCCGGTGAGCTACTCGTGGAGCCAGACGGGGGGCAGCCCGAACGTGAGTCTGACGGGTTCGACGACGGCGACGCCGAGCTTCACGGCGCCGAGCGTGACGTCGGAGGTGACGCTGACGTTCCGGCTGCTGGTCACTGCGGGCTTCGACAGCGCGGCGGATACGGTGGACGTCACCGTCCGGGCGCCGACGCCGTCGCTGTCGATCGATTCGCCGAGCGTGACGGAGGGGGACAGCGGCTCGGCGAACCTGACGTTCACGGTGACGTTGAGCGCGGCGAGCGGCAGTGCGGTGACGGTGGCGTACGCGGATGCGGGGACGGGGACGGCGACGAGCGGCGCGGACTACACGGCGCTGCCTTCGGGGACGTTGACGTTCTCGGCGGGTGAGACGAGCAAGACGATCACGGTGTCGGTGCGGGGAGACACGACGGACGAGCCGCACCAGACGGTGGTGGTGCAGTTGAGCGGGCCGACGAACGCGAGCCTTGCGACGGCTTCCGGAACGGGAACGATCCGGGACGACGACGCCTTGCCGTCGCTGTCGGTCAGTTCACCGAGCGTGACGGAGGGGGACAGCGGAACGAAGAACCTGACGTTCACGGTGACGTTGAGCGCGGCGAGCGAGAAGCGTGTCCGTGTGGTGTTCGCGCTGACGGGGGGCACGGCGACGCGGGGGACGGACTACACGACGACGCTGGGGAGGAACCCGCCCCGGTCGTCGATGGTGTTCTCGGCGGGTCAGACGAGCCGGTCGGTGTCGGTGTCGGTGCGGGGGGACACGACGGTCGAGCCGGACGAGACGGTGGTGGTGCGTTTGTCCGGTGCGCAGAACGCGGTGATTGGTACGGGGACGGGGACGGGGACGATCACGAACGACGATGCGCCGTCGCTGTCGATCGATGCGCCGAGCGCGGCGGAGGGGGATGGCGGGACGACGGCTCTGACGTTCACGGTGCGTCTGAGTACGGCGAGCATCCATCAGGTGACGGTGGGGTATGCGGACGCGGGTACGGGGACGGCGACGAGCGGCGCGGACTACACGGCGCTGCCTTCGGGGACGTTGACGTTCTCGGCGGGGGAGACGAGCAAGACGATCACGGTGTCGGTGCGGGGGGACACGACGGACGAGCCGAACGAAACGGTGGCGGTGCGGTTGAGCGGGCCGACGAACGCGGTGATCGGTACGGCGACGGGGACGGGCACGATCACGGACGACGACGCTGCGCCGTCACTTTCGGTCGATTCACCGAGCGCGACGGAGGGGGACAGCGGGTCGACGGATCTGACGTTCACGGTGCGTCTGAGCGCAGCGAGCGGCCGGGCGGTGACGGTGGCGTACGCGGATGCGGGGACGGGGACGGCGACGAGCGGCGCGGACTACACGGCGCTGAGTTCGGGGACGTTGACGTTCTCGGCGGGTGAGACGAGCAAGACGATCACGGTGTCGGTGCGGGGGGACACGACGGACGAGCCGCACCAGACGGTGGTGGTGCAGTTGAGCGGGGCGACGAACGCGAGCCTTGCGACGGCGTCCGGGACGGGAACGATCCGGGACGACGACGCATTGCCGTCGCTGTCGGTGAACTCTCCGAGCGTGATGGAGGGGGACAGCAGTACGAAGAACCTGACGTTCACGGTGACGTTGAGCGCGGCGAGCGAGAAGCGTGTCCGTGTGGTGTTCGCGCTGACGGGGGGCACGGCGACGCGGGGGACGGACTACACGACGACGCTGGGGAGGAACCCGCCCCGGTCGTCGATGGTGTTCTCGGCGGGTCAGACGAGCAAGTCGGTGTCGGTGTCGGTGCAGGGGGACACGACGATCGAGCTGGACGAGACGGTGGTGGCGCGATTGAGCGGTCCACAGAACGCGGTGGTCGGTACGGGGACGGGGACAGGAACGATCACGAACGACGATGAGCCGGCCATCTCCATCGATTCGCCGAGCGCGACGGAGGGGGACAGCGGGACGACGGATCTGACGTTCACGGTGCGTCTGAGCACGGCGAGCATCCATCAGGTGACGGTGGGGTATGCGGACGCGGGTACGGGGACGGCGACGAGCGGCGCGGACTATACGGCGCTGAGTCCGGGGACGCTGACGTTTGCGGTGGGCGAGACGAGCAAGACGGTGACGGTGTCGGTGCGGGGGGACACGACGGACGAGCCGCACCAGACGGTGGTGGTGCAGTTGAGCGGGGCGACGAACGCGAGCATTTCGACGGCGTCCGGGACGGGGACGATCCGGGACGACGACGCCTTGCCGTCGCTGTCGGTCAGTTCACCGAGCGTGACGGAGGGGGACAGCGGAACGAAGAACCTGACGTTCACGGTGACGTTGAGCGCGGCGAGCGAGAAGCGTGTCCGTGTGGTGTTCGCGCTGACGGGGGGCACGGCGACGCGGGGGACGGACTACACGACGACGCTGGGGAGGAACCCGCCCCGGTCGTCGATGGTGTTCTCGGCGGGTCAGACGAGCCGGTCGGTGTCGGTGTCGGTGCGGGGGGACACGACGGACGAGCCGGACGAGACGGTGGTGGCGCGATTGAGCGGCCCGCAGAACGCGGTGGTCGGGACGGGTACGGGGACGGGAACGATCACGGACGACGACGACGCGCCGACGGTGTCGATCGGTTCGGCGAGCGCGGCGGAGGGGAACAGCGGGACGACGGATCTGACGTTCACGGTGAGCCTGTCTGCGGCGAGCGGGAAGTCGGTGTCGGTGGCGTATGCGGATGCGGGTACGGGGACGGCGACGAGCGGTGCGGACTACACGGCGCTGAGCGCGGGTCGGGTGACGTTCGCGGCGGGGGAGACGAGCAAGCCGGTGACGGTGTCGGTGCGGGGGGACACGACGGACGAGCCGAACGAGACGGTGGTGGTCACCCTGAGCAGCCCGACGAACACGAGCATCTCGACGGCGTCCGGGACGGGGACGATCACGGACGACGACGCGGCTCCGACGGTGACGCTGGCGCTGTCGCGGAGTGCGATAGCGGAGAGCGGGACGACGAACTCGACGGCGGTGACGGCCCGCTTGAGCCATGCGTCGAGCGCGGCGACGACGGTGACGGTGTCGGCGGCTGCGGGCGCGAACGCGGTGAGCGGGGACTTCTCGCTGAGCAGCAACCGCACGCTGACGATAGCGGCGGGTTCGACGAGCAGCACGGGCGTGGTGACGGTGACGGCGGTGGACAACACGCAGGTTGCGGCGAACAAGAGCGTGACGGTGTCGGGTTCGGCGACGAACAGCCAGGGGATTGTGCAGCCGTCGTCGGTGACGCTGACGATCACGGAAGACGAACTGACGGTGAACGCGGGACAGGACCAGACGGTGACCGAGGGCGACTCGGTGAGCCTGTCGGGGAGCGGTTCGGACCCTGAGAACCGTCCGTTGAGCTACTCGTGGAGCCAGACGGGGGGCAGTCCGAGCGTGACGTTGACGGGTTCGACGACGGCGACGCCGAGCTTCACGGCGCCGAACCTGACGTCGAACGGGACGCTGACGTTCACGCTGACGGTGACGGCGGGGGGCGCGAGCGGCACGGACACGGTGGCGGTCACGGTCCAGGCGGACAACGACGATCCGACGGCGAACGCGGGACAGGACCAGACGGTGACCGAGGGGGACACGGTGAACCTGTCGGGGAGCGGTTCGGATCCCGAGGGCGAGGCGCTGAGCTACTCGTGGAGCCAGACGGGCGGCAGTCCGAGTGTGACGCTGACGGGTTCGACGACGGCGACGCCGAGCTTCACGGCTCCGGAACTGAAGGCGAACGCGGTTCTGACGTTCACGCTGACGGTGACGGCGGGGGGCGCGAGCGGCACGGACTCGGTGGCGGTTACGGTCGAGGCGGACGACGACGGCCTGACGGCGAACGCGGGAGCGGACCAGACGGTGAATGAGGACGACACGGTGAACCTGTCGGGGACCGGCTCGGACCCCGAGGGCGATCCGGTGAGCTACTCGTGGAGTCAGACGAGGGGCAGTCCGAACGTGAGTCTGACAGGTTCGACGACGGCGACGCCGAGCTTCACGGCGCCGAACGTGACGTCGGACGTGACGCTGACGTTCCGGCTGCTGGTCACTGCGGGCTTCGACAGCGCGGCGGACACGGTCGACGTCACCGTCCGGGCGGACAACGACGGTCCGACGGCGAACGCGGGTACGGACCGGACGGTGACGGAGGGCGCCGGGGTGAGCCTGTCGGGGAGCGGTTCGGACCCTGAGAACGAGCCGCTGAGCTACTCGTGGAGCCAGACGGGTGGCAGTCCGAGTGTGACGCTGGCGGGTTCGACGACGGCGACGCCGAGCTTCACGGCGCCGAACCTGACGTCGGACGCGACGTTGACGTTCACGCTGACGGTGACGGCGGGCGGGGCGAGCGCGACGGACGCGGTGGAGATCACGATTGAGGCGGACAACGACGGTCCGACGGCGAACGCGGGTACGGACCGGACGGTGACGGAGGGCGCCGGGGTGAGCCTGTCGGGGAGCGGTTCGGACCCTGAGAACGAGCCGCTGAGCTACTCGTGGAGCCAGACGGGCGGCAGTCCGAGTGTGACGCTGGCGGGTTCGACGACGGCGACGCCGAGCTTCACGGCGCCGAACTTGACGTCGGACGCGACGTTGACGTTCACGCTGACGGTGACGGCGGGCGGGGCGAGCGCGACGGACGCAGTGGCCATCACGATCGACGCCGACAACGACGATCCGACGGCGAACGCGGGTACGGACCAGACGGTGACCGAGGGGGACACGGTGAACCTGTCGGGGAGCGGTTCGGACCCCGAGAACGAGGCGCTGAGCTACTCGTGGAGCCAGACGGGCGGCAGTCCGAGCGTGACGTTGACGGGCGCGACGACGGCGACGCCGAGCTTCACGGCTCCGAACCTGACGTCGGACGCGGTTCTGACGTTCACGCTGACGGTGACGGCGGGCGGCGCCAGCGCGACGGACGCGGTGGCGATCACGGTCGAGGCGGACAACGACGGCCCGATGGCGAACGCGGGGATGGACCAGACGGTGGACGCGGGCGACGCGGTGAGCCTGTCGGGGAGCGGTTCGGACCCCGAGGGCGAGACGCTGAGCTACTCGTGGAGCCAGACGGGGGGCAGTCCGAACGTGACGCTGACGGGCGCGACGACAGCGACGCCGAGCTTCACGGCGCCGAGCGTGACGTCGGACGCGGTTCTGACGTTCACGCTGACGGTGACGGCGGGCGGGGCGAGCGCGACGGACACGGTGGCGATCACGGTCGAGGCGCCGCCGACGCTGTCGATCGATTCGCCGAGCGTGACGGAGGGGGACAGCGGCTCGACGGACCTGACGTTCACGGTGACGTTGAGCGCGGCGCTCAGCAGTTCGGTGACGGTGAACTACGCGGACGCGGGGACGGGGACGGCGACGAGCGGCGCGGACTACACGGCGCTGCCTTCGGGGACGCTGACGTTCGCGGCGGGCGAGACGAGCAAGACGATCACGGTGTCGGTGCGGGGGGACACGACGGACGAGCCGCACCAGACGGTGGTGGTGCAGTTGAGCGGGGCGACGAACGCGAGCCTTGCGACGGCGTCCGGAACGGGAACGATCCGGGACGACGACGCCTTGCCGTCGCTGTCGGTCAGTTCACCGAGCGTGACGGAGGGGGACAGCGGAACGAAGAACCTGACGTTCACGGTGACGTTGAGCGCGGCGAGCGAGAAGCGTGTCCGTGTGGTGTTCGCGCTGACGGGGGGCACGGCGACGCGGGGGACGGACTACACGACGACGCTGGGGAGGAACCCGCCCCGGTCGTCGATGGTGTTCTCGGCGGGTCAGACGAGCCGGTCGGTGTCGGTGTCGGTGCGGGGGGACACGACGGTCGAGCCGGACGAGACGGTGGTGGTGCGTTTGTCCGGTGCGCAGAACGCGGTGATTGGTACGGGGACGGGGACGGGGACGATCACGAACGACGATGTGACGGTGACGGCGAATGCGGGATCGGACCAGACGGTGGACGAAGGCGACACGGTGAACCTGTCGGGGAGCGGTTCGGGCCCTGCCGGCGAGGCGCTGAGCTACGCGTGGAGTCAGACGGGGGGCAGCCCGAGCGTGACGCTGACGGGTTCGACGACGGCGACGCCGAGCTTCACGGCTCCGAACCTGACGTCGAACGCGACGTTGACGTTCACGCTGACAGTGACGGCGGGCGGTTCGAGCGCGACGGACGCGGTGGCCATCACGGTCCGGGCGGACAACGACGGTCCGACGGCGAACGCGGGGTCGGACCAGACGGTGGACGCGGGCGACACGGTGAACCTGTCGGGGACCGGCTCGGACCCTGAGAACGAGGCGCTGAGCTACTCGTGGAGCCAGACGGGGGGCAGTCCGAACGTGAGTCTGACGGGTTCGACGACGGCGACGCCGAGCTTCACGGCGCCGAGCGTGACGTCGGACGCGGTTCTGACGTTCACGCTGACGGTGACGGCGGGGGGCGCGAGCGCGACGGACACGGTGGACGTCACGGTCGAGGCGCCGGCGGCATTGCCGTCGCTGTCGATCGATTCGCCGAGCGTGAACGAGGGGGACAACGGCTCGGCGAACCTGACGTTCACGGTGACGTTGAGCGCGGCGAGCGCCAGCCAGGTGACGGTGGCGTATGCGGATGCGGGTACGGGAACGGCGACGTCGGGCACGGACTACACGGCGCTGCCTTCGGGGACGTTGACGTTCTCGGCGGGGGATACGAGCAAGACGATCACGGTGTCGGTGACGGGGGACACGACGTACGAGTCCAACGAGACGGTGGTGGTGCAGTTGAGCAGTCCGACGAACGCGACGGTGTCGTCGTCTGCGGGGAGCGGGACGGGGACGATCCGGGACGACGAGCGGCCGATGCTGTCGGTGAATTCGCCGAGCGTGACGGAGGGGGACAGCGGCTCGACGAACCTGACGTTCACGGTGAGTCTGAACCCGGCGAGCGGGCGGAACGTCGCGGTGGTGTTCGGGATCACGGGGGGCACGGCGACGTCGGGCACGGACTACACGACGTCGCTGCAGAACAACCGGTTGCGTCTGCGCTTCCGGCCGGGGGAGACGAGCAAGTCGGTGTCGGTGTCGGTGCGTGGGGACACGCTCGACGAGCCGGACGAGACGGTGGTGGCGCAGTTGAGCGGGGTCTCCCTTGGCGCGGAGATCGGGACGGGGACCGGGACCGGGACGATCACGGACGACGACGACGCGCCGACGGTGTCGATCGGTTCGGCCAGCGTGACGGAGGGGAACAGCGGCTCGACGGATCTGACGTTCACGGTGAGCCTGGACGCGGCGAGCGGCAAGCAGGTGACGGTGAACTACGCGGACGCGGGGACGGGGACGGCGACGTCGGGCGCGGACTACGCGGCGCTGAGTGCGGGTCGGTTGACGTTCGCGGCGGGGGAGACGAGCAAGTCGGTGTCGGTGTCGGTGCGTGGGGACACGCTCGACGAGCCGGACGAGACGGTGGTGGTGCAGTTGAGCGGGGCGACGAACGCGGCGGTGTCGTCGTCTGCGGGGCGCGGGACGGGGACGATCACGGACGACGACGCGGCGCCGTTTCTGCGGACCGGCCCGGCGCGCGTGGCGGAGGGGGACGGCGGCTCGGCCTCGCTGACCTTCACGTTGACGCTGGTGTCGGCGAGCGGCAAGTCGGTGTCGGTGGCGTATGCGGACGCGGGTACGGGGACGGCGACGAGCGGTACGGACTACGCGGCGCTGAGTGCGGGGACGTTGACGTTTGCGGCGGGTGAGACGAGCAAGACGCTCACGGTGTCGGTGACGGGGGACACGGCGACCGAGCCGAACGAGACGGTGGTGGTGTCGCTGAGCAGTCTGACGAACGCGAGGTTCCTGACGGCGAGCATGGCGAGCGTGACGGGGACGATCACGAACGACGACAGCTTCCCGACGGCGAATGCGGGAGCGGACCAGACGGTGGACGAGGGCGACACGGTGAATCTGTCGGGGAGCGGTTCGGACGCTGACGGCTCCCCGCTGAGCTATGCGTGGACGCAGACGGGGGGCAGTCCGAGCGTGACGCTGACGGGGGCGACGACGGCGACGCCGAGCTTCACGGCTCCGAACCTGACGTCGGACGCGACGTTGACGTTCACGCTGACGGTGACGGCGGACTTCGAAGGCTCGGCGGACGCGGTGGAGATCACGATCCGGGCGGACAACGACGGTCCGACGGCGAATGCGGGAGTGGACCAGACGGTGGACGAGGGCGACACGGTGAACCTGTCGGGGAGCGGTTCGGACCCCGAGAACGAGGCGCTGAGCTACTCGTGGAGCCAGACGGGGGGCAGTCCGAACGTGACGCTGACGGGTTCGACGACGGCGACGCCGAGCTTCACGGCGCCGTCGGGTCTGACGTCGGACGCGGTTCTGACGTTCACGCTGACGGTGACGGCGGGCGGGGCGAGCGCGACGGACACGGTGGACGTCACGGTCGAGGCGGCGTCGCCGGCCCAGCCCACTGTGACGCTGAACCTGTCGTCCTCGTCAATCAGCGAAAACGGCGGCAGCACGACGGTGACCGCGACCCTGAGCTCGGCGGTGAGTTCCACGGTGACGATAACGGTGTCGGCGACCGCGGTGTCGCCGGCGACGTCCAGCGCTTTCACCCTGAGCGCCAACAGGGAGCTGGTGATAGCGGCGGGCGCCACCACCAGCACGGGGGCGGTGACCATCACCGCGGTGAACGACAGCGTCGCGTCCGCCAGCAAGACGGTGACCGTGTCGGGCGTGGCCAGCAGCGCCAGCTCGGTCACGGGGCCGGCCAGCCGGAGCCTGACGATCCGCAGCGACGACGCGGGCTACCTGTTTTCCTATCCGACTCTCGGGGAAGGCCAGCAAATAACGGTCACCGTGGACATGGCGACGCCCACTCCGTTCCCTTATACCTGGTTTTACGTCAATTTCAACGTCGCGTCCGGCAGCAGCCAGTACTGCAGCCTTCAGGATTCCAGCGGCTACTTCAGAGGGACTAATTTCGGCTCCGCTACAACCCGGCAGACGTTCCGGGTGACGGCGACCGACAACGACATGGTTGGCGCGAACAGTTGCACCGTCACGCTCACCTACAACAGGGGCGCCGCTGCGGGGAGTTACGCCAGCCTGAGCCGTTCCGTGACCATCCCCATAGTCGATGACGACAGCGGTAAGCCAATCCTGTCGATTTCTTCGCCCAGCGTGACGGAAGGCGACAGCGGCTCCACCGCCATGAACTTCACGGTGTCGTTGAGCGCGGCCAGCAGCAGTCAGGTGACGGTGGATTACGCGGACGCCGGCACGGGGACGGCTACTTCGGGCACGGACTACACAGCCATCACCAGCAACACCTTGACCTTTGCGGCGGGGGAGACCAGCAAGACCATAGCCGTGTTGGTGACCGGTGACGCCACGGACGAGGTCGACGAGACCATCCTGGTGAGTCTGAGCAACGCCGCGAACGCCGCTATTTCCAGTACGGCGGGCGTCGGCACGGGCGCCATCACCGACGATGACGACCCGCCGACGCTGTCGATTTCTTCGCCCAGCGTAAACGAGGGCGACAGCGGCTCCACCACCATGAACTTCACGGTGACGTTGAGCGCGGCCAGCGGCAAGCAGGTGACGGTGGATTACGCGGACGCCGGCACGGGGACGGCCACTTCGGGCACGGACTACACCGCCATCACCGGCAACACCCTGACCTTTGCGGCGGGGGAGACCAGCAAGACCATAGCCGTTTTGGTGACCGGCGACGCCACGGAGGAAAATGACGAGACCATCCTGGTGAGCCTGAGCAACCCCGTCAACGCCAGTGGTACGCCGACCGGCACGGGCGCCATCAAGGATGACGACGCGCCGGCATTGCCGTCGCTGTCGATCGATTCGCCGAGCGTGAACGAGGGGGACAGCGGCTCGGCGAACCTGACGTTCACGGTGACGTTGAGCGCGGCGAGCGCCAGCCAGGTGACGGTGGCGTATGCGGATGCGGGGACGGGGACGGCGACGAGCGGCACGGACTACACGGCGCTGCCTTCGGGGACGTTGACGTTCTCGGCGGGGGATACGAGCAAGACGATCACGGTGTCGGTGACGGGGGACACGACGTACGAGTCCAACGAGACGGTGGTGGTGCAGTTGAGCAGTCCGACGAACGCGACGGTGTCGTCGTCTGCGGGGAGCGGGACGGGGACGATCCGGGACGACGAGCGGCCGATGCTGTCGGTGAATTCGCCGAGCGTGACGGAGGGGGACAGCGGTTCGACGAACCTGACGTTCACGGTGAGTCTGAACCCGGCGAGCGGGCAGAACGTCAACGTGGTGTTCGGGATCACGGGGGGGACGGCGACGTCGGGCACGGACTACACGACGTCGCTGCAGAACAACCGGTTGCGTCTGCGCTTCCGGCCGGGGGAGACGAGCAAGTCGGTGTCGGTGTCGGTGCGTGGGGACACGCTCGACGAGCCGGACGAGACGGTGGTGGCGCAGTTGAGCGGAGTCTCCCTTGGCGCGGAGATCGGGACGGGAACCGGGACCGGGACGATCACGGACGACGACGACGCGCCGACGGTGTCGATCGGCTCGGCCAGCGTGACGGAGGGGAACAGCGGCTCGACGGATCTGACGTTCACGGTGAGCCTGGACGCGGCGAGCGGCAAGCAGGTGACGGTGAACTACGCGGACGCGGGTACGGGGACGGCGACGTCGGGCGCGGACTACGCGGCGCTGAGTGCGGGTGGGTTGACGTTTGCGGCGGGGGAGACGAGCAAGTCGGTGTCGGTGTCGGTGCGTGGGGACACGCTTGACGAGCCGGACGAGACGGTGGTGGTGCAGTTGAGCGGGGCGACGAACGCGGCGGTGTCGTCGTCTGCGGGGAGCGGGACGGGGACGATCACGGACGACGACGCGGCGCCGTTTCTGCGGACCGGCCCGGCGCGCGTGGCGGAGGGGGACGGCGGCCCGGCCTCGCTGACCTTCACGTTGACGCTGGTGTCGGCGAGCGGGAAGTCGGTGTCGGTGGCGTATGCGGACGCGGGGACGGGGACGGCGACGAGCGGTACGGACTACGCGGCGCTGAGTGCGGGGACGTTGACGTTTGCGGCGGGTGAGACGAGCAAGACGCTCACGGTGTCGGTGACGGGGGACACGGCGACCGAGCCGAACGAGACGGTGGTGGTGTCGCTGAGCAGTCTGACGAACGCGAGGTTCCTGACGTCGAGCATGGCGAGCGTGACGGGGACGATCACGAACGACGACAGCTTCCCGACGGCGAATGCGGGAGCGGACCAGACGGTGGACGAGGGCGACACGGTGAGCCTGTCGGGGAGCGGTTCGGACGCTGACGGCTCCCCGCTGAGCTATGCATGGAGCCAGACGGGGGGCAGTCCGAGCGTGACGCTGACGGGGGCGACGACGGCGACGCCGAGCTTCACGGCTCCGAACCTGACGTCGGACGCGACGCTGACGTTCACGCTGACGGTGACGGCGGACTTCGAAGGCACGGCGGACGCCGTGGAGATCACGATCCGGGCGGACAACGACGGTCCGACGGCGAATGCGGGACCGGACCAGACGGTGGACGAGGGCGACACGGTGAACCTGTCGGGGAGCGGTTCGGACCCCGAGGGCGAGGCGCTGAGCTACTCGTGGAGCCAGACGGGGGGCAGTCCGAACGTGACGTTGACGGGCGCCACGACGGCGACGCCGAGTTTCACGGCGCCGTCGGGTCTGACGTCGGACGCGGTTCTGACGTTCACGCTGACGGTGACGGCGGGCGGGGCGAGCGCGACGGACACGGTGGCGATCACGGTCGAGGCAGCGGCCGCATTGCCGTCGCTGTCGATCGATTCACCGAGCGTGACGGAGGGGGACAGCGGGACGGCGTCTCTGACGTTCACGGTGACGTTGAGCGCGGCGAGCGGCAGTGCGGTGACGGTGGGGTATGCGGATGCGGGAACGGGAACGGCGACGAGCGGTACGGACTACACGGCGCTGAGTCCGGGGACGCTGACGTTTGCGGCGGGCGAGACGAGCAAGACGGTGACGGTGCAGGTGCGGGGGGACACGACGGACGAGCCGCACCAGACGGTGGTGGTGCAGTTGAGCGGGGCGACGAACGCGAGCATTTCGACGGCGTCCGGGACGGGGACGATCCGGGACGACGACGCCTTGCCGTCGCTGTCGGTCAGTTCACCGAGCGTGACGGAGGGGGACAGCGGAACGAAGAACCTGACGTTCACGGTGACGTTGAGCGCGGCGAGCGAGAAGCGTGTCCGTACGGTGTTCGCGCTGACGGGGGGCACGGCGACGCGGGGGACGGACTACACGACGACGCTGGGGAGGAACCCGCCCCGGTCGTCGATGGTGTTCTCGGCGGGTCAGACGAGCCGGTCGGTGTCGGTGTCGGTGCGGGGGGACACGACGGACGAGCCGGACGAGACGGTGGTGGCGCGATTGAGCGGCCCGCAGAACGCGGTGGTCGGGACGGGAACGGGGACGGGAACGATCACGGACGACGACGACGCGCCGACGGTGTCGATCGGTTCGGCCAGCGCGACGGAGGGGAACAGCGGGACGACGGATCTGACGTTCACGGTGACGTTGAGCGCGGCGAGCGGGAAGTCGGTGTCGGTGGCGTATGCGGATGCGGGGACGGGGACGGCGACGAGCGGCACGGACTACACGGCGCTGAGCGCGGGTCGGGTGACGTTCGCGGCGGGTCAGACGAGCAGGACGATCACGGTGTCGGTGCGGGGGGACACGACGGACGAGCCGGACGAGACGGTGGTGGTCACCCTGAGCAGCCCGACGAACACGAGCATCTCGACGGCGTCCGGGACGGGGACGATCACGGACGACGACGCGGCTCCGACGGTGACGCTGGCGCTGTCGCGGAGTGCGATAGCGGAGAGCGGGACGACGAACTCGACGGCGGTGACGGCCCGCTTGAGCCATGCGTCGAGCGCGGCGACGACGGTGACGGTGTCGGCGACGGCGAGCACGAACGCGGTGAGCGGGGACTTCTCGCTGAGCAGCAACCGCACGCTGACGATAGCGGCGGGTTCGACGAGCAGCACGGGCGTGGTGACGGTGACGGCGGTGGACAACACGCAGGTTGCGGCGAACAAGAGCGTGACGGTGTCGGGTTCGGCGACGAACAGCCAGGGGATTGTGCAGCCGTCGTCGGTGACGCTGACGATCACGGAAGACGAACTGACGGTGAACGCGGGACAGGACCAGACGGTGACCGAGGGCGACTCGGTGAGCCTGTCGGGGAGCGGTTCGGACCCTGCGAACCGTCCGCTGAGCTACTCGTGGAGCCAGACGGGGGGCAGTCCGAGCGTGACGCTGACGGGTTCGACGACGGCGACGCCGAGCTTCACGGCGCCGAACCTGACGTCGAACGGGACGCTGACGTTCACGCTGACGGTGACGGCGGGGGGCGCGAGCGGCACGGACACGGTGGCGGTCACGGTCCAGGCGGACAACGACGATCCGACGGCGAACGCGGGACAGGACCAGACGGTGACCGAGGGGGACACGGTGAACCTGTCGGGGAGCGGCTCGGATCCCGAGGGCGAGGCGCTGAGCTACTCGTGGAGCCAGACGGGGGGCAGCCCGAACGTGAGTCTGACGGGTTCGACGACGGCGACGCCGAGCTTCACGGCTCCGGAACTGAAGGCGAACGCGGTTCTGACGTTCACGCTGACGGTGACGGCGGGGGGCGCCAGTGCGACGGACTCGGTGGCGGTCACGGTCCAGGCGGACGACGACGGCCTGACGGTGAACGCGGGAGCGGACCAGACGGTGGACGCGGGGGACACGGTGAACCTGTCGGGGAGCGGCTCGGACCCCGAGGGCGATCCGGTGAGCTACTCGTGGAGCCAGACGGGTGGCAGCCCGAACGTGAGTCTGACGGGTTCGACGACGGCGACGCCGAGCTTCACGGCGCCGAGCGTGACGGCGGACGCGACGCTGACGTTCCGGCTGCTGGTCCGGGCGGGCAGCGACAGCGCGGCGGACACGGTCGACGTCACCGTCCGGGCGGCGGCCTTGCCGACGCTGTCGATCGATTCGCCGAGCGTGAACGAGGGGGACAGCGGCTCGGCGAACCTGACGTTCACGGTGACGTTGAGCGCGGCGAGCGCCAGCCAGGTGACGGTGGCGTATGCGGATGCGGGGACGGGGACGGCGACGAGCGGCACGGACTACACGGCGCTGCCTTCGGGGACGTTGACGTTCTCGGCGGGGGATACGAGCAAGACGATCACGGTGTCGGTGACGGGGGACACGACGTACGAGTCCAACGAGACGGTGGTGGTGCAGTTGAGCAGTCCGACGAACGCGACGGTGTCGTCGTCTGCGGGGAGCGGGACGGGGACGATCCGGGACGACGAGCGGCCGATGCTGTCGGTGAATTCGCCGAGCGTGACGGAGGGGGACAGCGGTTCGACGAACCTGACGTTCACGGTGAGTCTGAACCCGGCGAGCGGGCAGAACGTCAACGTGGTGTTCGGGATCACGGGGGGGACGGCGACGTCGGGCACGGACTACACGACGTCGCTGCAGAACAACCGGTTGCGTCTGCGCTTCCGGCCGGGGGAGACGAGCAAGTCGGTGTCGGTGTCGGTGCGTGGGGACACGCTCGACGAGCCGGACGAGACGGTGGTGGCGCAGTTGAGCGGGGTCTCCCTTGGCGCGGAGATCGGGACGGGAACCGGGACGGGGACGATCACGGACGACGACGACGCGCCGACGGTGTCGATCGGCTCGGCCAGCGTGACGGAGGGGAACAGCGGCTCGACGGATCTGACGTTCACGGTGAGTCTGGACGCGGCGAGCGGCAAGCAGGTGACGGTGAACTACGCGGACGCGGGTACGGGGACGGCGACGAGCGGGACGGACTACGCGGCGCTGAGTGCGGGTCGGTTGACGTTCGCGGCGGGGGAGACGAGCAAGTCGGTGTCGGTGTCGGTGCGTGGGGACACGCTCGACGAGCCGGACGAGACGGTGGTGGTCACCCTGAGCAGCCCGACGAACACGAGCATCTCGACGGCGTCCGGGACGGGGACGATCACGGACGACGACGCGGCGCCGTTTCTGCGGACCGGCCCGGCGCGCGTGGCGGAGGGGGACGGCGGCTCGGCCTCGCTGACCTTCACGTTGACGCTGGTGTCGGCGAGCGGGAAGTCGGTGTCGGTGGCGTATGCGGACGCGGGTACGGGGACGGCGACGAGCGGTACGGACTACGCGGCGCTGAGTGCGGGGACGTTGACGTTCGCGGCGGGTGAGACGAGCAAGACGCTCACGGTGTCGGTGACGGGGGACACGGCGACCGAGCCGAACGAGACGGTGGTGGTGTCGCTGAGCAGTCTGACGAACGCGAGGTTCCTGACGGCGAGCATGGCGAGCGTGACGGGGACGATCACGAACGACGACAGCTTCCCGACGGCGAATGCGGGACCGGACCAGACGGTGGACGAGGGCGACACGGTGAATCTGTCGGGGAGCGGTTCGGACGCTGACGGCTCCCCGCTGAGCTATGCGTGGACGCAGACGGGGGGCAGTCCGAGCGTGACGTTGACGGGGGCGACGACGGCGACGCCGAGCTTCACGGCTCCGAACCTGACGTCGGACACGACGTTGACGTTCACGCTGACGGTGACGGCGGACTTCGAAGGCTCGGCGGACGCGGTGGAGATCACGATCCGGGCGGACAACGACGGTCCGACGGCGAATGCGGGACCGGACCAGACGGTGGACGAGGGCGACACGGTGAACCTGTCGGGGAGCGGTTCGGATCCCGAGGGCGAGGCGCTGAGCTACTCGTGGAGCCAGACGGGGGGCAGTCCGAACGTGACGTTGACGGGCGCCACGACGGCGACGCCGAGTTTCACGGCGCCGTCGGGTCTGACGTCGGACGCGGTTCTGACGTTCACGCTGACGGTGACGGCGGGCGGGGCGAGCGCGACGGACACGGTGGCCATCACGGTCGAGGCGGCGGCCGCATTGCCGTCGTTGTCGATCGATTCCCCGAGTGTGACGGAGGGGGACAGCGGGACGGCGTCTCTGACGTTCACGGTGACGTTGAGCGCGGCGAGCGGCAGTGCGGTGACGGTGGGGTATGCGGACGCGGGTACGGGGACGGCGACGTCGGGCACGGACTACACGGCGCTGCCTTCGGGGACGTTGACGTTTGCGGCGGGCGAGACGAGCAAGACGGTGACGGTGCAGGTGCGGGGGGACACGACGGACGAGCCGCACCAGACGGTGGTGGTGCAGTTGAGCGGGCCGACGAACGCGAGCATTTCGACGGCGTCCGGGACGGGGACGATCCGGGACGACGACGCCTTGCCGTCGCTGTCGGTCAGTTCACCGAGCGTGACGGAGGGGGACAGCGGAACGAAGAACCTGACGTTCACGGTGACGTTGAGCGCGGCGAGCGAGAAGCGTGTCCGTACGGTGTTCGCGCTGACGGGGGGCACGGCGACGCGGGGGACGGACTACACGACGACGCTGGGGAGGAACCCGCCCCGGTCGTCGATGGTGTTCTCGGCGGGTCAGACGAGCCGGTCGGTGTCGGTGTCGGTGCGGGGGGACACGACGGACGAGCCGGACGAGACGGTGGTGGCGCGATTGAGCGGCCCGCAGAACGCGGTGGTCGGGACGGGAACGGGGACGGGAACGATCACGGACGACGACGACGCGCCGACGGTGTCGATCGGTTCGGCCAGCGCGGCGGAGGGGAACAGCGGGACGACGGATCTGACGTTCACGGTGAGCCTGTCTGCGGCGAGCGGGAAGTCGGTGTCGGTGGCGTATGCGGATGCGGGGACGGGGACGGCGACGAGCGGCACGGACTACACGGCGCTGAGCGCGGGTCGGGTGACGTTCGCGGCGGGGGAGACGAGCAAGGCGGTGACGGTGTCGGTGCGGGGGGACACGACGGACGAGCCGAACGAGACGGTGGTGGTCACCCTGAGCAGCCCGACGAACACGAGCATCTCGACGGCGTCCGGGACGGGGACGATCACGGACGACGACGCGGCTCCGACGGTGACGCTGGCGCTGTCGCGGAGTGCGATAGCGGAGAGCGGGACGACGAACTCGACGGCGGTGACGGCCCGCTTGAGCCATGCGTCGAGCGCGGCGACGACGGTGACGGTGTCGGCGACTGCGAGCACGAACGCGGTGAGCGGGGACTTCTCGCTGAGCAGCAACCGCACGCTGACGATAGCGGCGGGTTCGACGAGCAGCACGGGCGTGGTGACGGTGACGGCGGTGGACAACACGCAGGTTGCGGCGAACAAGAGCGTGACGGTGTCGGGTTCGGCGACGAACAGCCAGGGGATTGTGCAGCCGTCGTCGGTGACGCTGACGATCACGGAAGACGAACTGACGGTGAACGCGGGACAGGACCAGACGGTGACCGAGGGCGACTCGGTGAGCCTGTCGGGGAGCGGTTCGGACCCTGCGAACCGTCCGCTGAGCTACTCGTGGAGCCAGACGGGGGGCAGTCCGAGCGTGACGCTGACGGGTTCGACGACGGCGACGCCGAGCTTCACGGCGCCGAACCTGACGTCGAACGGGACGCTGACGTTCACGCTGACGGTGACGGCGGGGGGCGCGAGCGGCACGGACACGGTGGCGGTCACGGTCCAGGCGGACAACGACGATCCGACGGCGAACGCGGGACAGGACCAGACGGTGACCGAGGGGGACACGGTGAACCTGTCGGGGAGCGGTTCGGACCCCGAGGGCGAGGCGCTGAGCTACTCGTGGAGTCAGACGGGGGGCAGTCCGAACGTGAGTCTGACGGGTTCGACGACGGCGACGCCGAGCTTCACGGCTCCGGAACTGAAGGCGAACGCGGTTCTGACGTTCACGCTGACGGTGACGGCGGGGGGCGCCAGTGCGACGGACTCGGTGGCGGTCACGGTCCAGGCGGACGACGACGGCCTGACGGTGAACGCGGGACAGGACCAGACGGTGGACGCGGGCGACACGGTGAACCTGTCGGGGAGCGGCTCGGACCCCGAGGGCGATCCGGTGAGCTACTCGTGGAGCCAGACGGGTGGCAGCCCGAACGTGAGTCTGACGGGTTCGACGACGGCGACGCCGAGCTTCACGGCGCCGAGCGTGACGGCGGACGCGACGCTGACGTTCCGGCTGCTGGTCCGGGCGGGCAGCGACAGCGCGGCGGACACGGTCGACGTCACCGTCCGGGCGGCGGCCTTGCCGACGCCGTCGCTGTCGATCGATTCGCCGAGCGTGACGGAGGGGGACAGCGGGACGGCGTCTCTGACGTTCACGGTGACGTTGAGCGCGGCGAGCGGCAGTGCGGTGACGGTGGGGTATGCGGATGCGGGAACGGGAACGGCGACGAGCGGTACGGACTACACGGCGCTGAGTCCGGGGACGCTGACGTTTGCGGCGGGCGAGACGAGCAAGACGGTGACGGTGCAGGTGCGGGGGGACACGACGGACGAGCCGCACCAGACGGTGGTGGTGCAGTTGAGCGGGGCGACGAACGCGAGCATTTCGACGGCGTCCGGGACGGGGACGATCCGGGACGACGACGCCTTGCCGTCGCTGTCGGTCAGTTCACCGAGCGTGACGGAGGGGGACAGCGGAACGAAGAACCTGACGTTCACGGTGACGTTGAGCGCGGCGAGCGAGAAGCGTGTCCGTACGGTGTTCGCGCTGACGGGGGGCACGGCGACGCGGGGGACGGACTACACGACGACGCTGGGGAGGAACCCGCCCCGGTCGTCGATGGTGTTCTCGGCGGGTCAGACGAGCCGGTCGGTGTCGGTGTCGGTGCGGGGGGACACGACGGACGAGCCGGACGAGACGGTGGTGGCGCGATTGAGCGGCCCGCAGAACGCGGTGGTCGGGACGGGAACGGGGACGGGAACGATCACGGACGACGACGACGCGCCGACGGTGTCGATCGGTTCGGCCAGCGCGACGGAGGGGAACAGCGGGACGACGGATCTGACGTTCACGGTGACGTTGAGCGCGGCGAGCGGGAAGTCGGTGTCGGTGGCGTATGCGGATGCGGGGACGGGGACGGCGACGAGCGGCACGGACTACACGGCGCTGAGCGCGGGTCGGGTGACGTTCGCGGCGGGGGAGACGAGCAAGCCGGTGTCGGTGTCGGTGCGGGGAGACACGACGGACGAGCCGAACGAGACGGTGGTGGTCACCCTGAGCAGCCCGACGAACACGAGCATCTCGACGGCGTCCGGGACGGGGACGATCACGGACGACGACGCGGCTCCGACGGTGACGCTGGCGCTGTCGCGGAGTGCGATAGCGGAGAGCGGGACGACGAACTCGACGGCGGTGACGGCCCGCTTGAGCCATGCGTCGAGCGCGGCGACGACGGTGACGGTGTCGGCGGCTGCGAGCACGAACGCGGTGAGCGGGGACTTCTCGCTGAGCAGCAACCGCACGCTGACGATAGCGGCGGGTTCGACGAGCAGCACGGGCGTGGTGACGGTGACGGCGGTGGACAACACGCAGGTTGCGGCGAACAAGAGCGTGACGGTGTCGGGTTCGGCGACGAACAGCCAGGGGATTGTGCAGCCGTCGTCGGTGACGCTGACGATCACGGAAGACGAACTGACGGTGAACGCGGGACAGGACCAGACGGTGACCGAGGGCGACTCGGTGAGCCTGTCGGGGAGCGGTTCGGACCCTGCGAACCGTCCGCTGAGCTACTCGTGGAGCCAGACGGGGGGCAGTCCGAGCGTGACGCTGACGGGTTCGACGACGGCGACGCCGAGCTTCACGGCGCCGAACCTGACGTCGAACGGGACGCTGACGTTCACGCTGACGGTGACGGCGGGGGGCGCGAGCGGCACGGACACGGTGGCGGTCACGGTCCAGGCGGACAACGACGATCCGACGGCGAACGCGGGACAGGACCAGACGGTGACCGAGGGGGACACGGTGAACCTGTCGGGGAGCGGCTCGGATCCCGAGGGCGAGGCGCTGAGCTACTCGTGGAGCCAGACGGGGGGCAGCCCGAACGTGAGTCTGACGGGTTCGACGACGGCGACGCCGAGCTTCACGGCTCCGGAACTGAAGGCGAACGCGGTTCTGACGTTCACGCTGACGGTGACGGCGGGGGGCGCCAGTGCGACGGACTCGGTGGCGGTCACGGTCCAGGCGGACGACGACGGCCTGACGGTGAACGCGGGAGCGGACCAGACGGTGGACGCGGGGGACACGGTGAACCTGTCGGGGAGCGGCTCGGACCCCGAGGGCGATCCGGTGAGCTACTCGTGGAGCCAGACGGGTGGCAGCCCGAACGTGAGTCTGACGGGTTCGACGACGGCGACGCCGAGCTTCACGGCGCCGAGCGTGACGGCGGACGCGACGCTGACGTTCCGGCTGCTGGTCCGGGCGGGCAGCGACAGCGCGGCGGACACGGTCGACGTCACCGTCCGGGCGGCGGCCTTGCCGACGCTGTCGATCGATTCGCCGAGCGTGAACGAGGGGGACAGCGGTTCGGCGAACCTGACGTTCACGGTGACGTTGAGCGCGGCGAGCGCCAGCCAGGTGACGGTGGCGTATGCGGACGCGGGTACGGGAACGGCGACGTCGGGCACGGACTACACGGCGCTGCCTTCGGGGACGTTGACGTTCTCGGCGGGGGATACGAGCAAGACGATCACGGTGTCGGTGACGGGGGACACGACGTACGAGTCCAACGAGACGGTGGTGGTGCAGTTGAGCAGTCCGACGAACGCGACGGTGTCGTCGTCTGCGGGGAGCGGGACGGGGACGATCCGGGACGACGAGCGGCCGATGCTGTCGGTGAATTCGCCGAGCGTGACGGAGGGGGACAGCGGCTCGACGAACCTGACGTTCACGGTGAGTCTGAACCCGGCGAGCGGGCGGAACGTCAACGTGGTGTTCGGGATCACGGGGGGGACGGCGACGTCGGGCACGGACTACACGACGTCGCTGCAGAACAACCGGTTGCGTCTGCGCTTCCGGCCGGGGGAGACGAGCAAGTCGGTGTCGGTGTCGGTGCGTGGGGACACGCTCGACGAGCCGGACGAGACGGTGGTGGCGCAGTTGAGCGGGGTCTCCCTTGGCGCGGAGATCGGGACGGGAACCGGGACGGGGACGATCACGGACGACGACGACGCGCCGACGGTGTCGATCGGCTCGGCCAGCGTGACGGAGGGGAACAGCGGCTCGACGGATCTGACGTTCACGGTGAGCCTGGACGCGGCGAGCGGCAAGCAGGTGACGGTGAACTACGCGGACGCGGGTACGGGGACGGCGACGAGCGGGACGGACTACGCGGCGCTGAGTGCGGGTCGGTTGACGTTTGCGGCGGGGGAGACGAGCAAGTCGGTGTCGGTGTCGGTGCGTGGGGACACGCTCGACGAGCCGGACGAGACGGTGGTGGTGCAGTTGAGCGGGGCGACGAACGCGGCGGTGTCGTCGTCTGCGGGGCGCGGGACGGGGACGATCACGGACGACGACGCGGCGCCGTTTCTGCGGACCGGCCCGGCGCGCGTGGCGGAGGGGGACGGCGGCTCGGCCTCGCTGACCTTCACGTTGACGCTGGTGTCGGCGAGCGGGAAGTCGGTGTCGGTGGCGTATGCGGACGCGGGGACGGGGACGGCGACGAGCGGTACGGACTACGCGGCGCTGAGTGCGGGGACGTTGACGTTTGCGCCTGGGGAGACGAGCAAGACGCTCACGGTGTCGGTGACGGGGGACACGGCGACCGAGCCGAACGAGACGGTGGTGGTGTCGCTGAGCAGTCTGACGAACGCGAGGTTCCTGACGTCGAGCATGGCGAGCGTGACGGGGACGATCACGAACGACGACAGCTTCCCGACGGCGAATGCGGGACAGGATCAGACGGTGGACGAGGGCGACACGGTGAATCTGTCGGGGAGCGGTTCGGACGCTGACGGCTCCCCGCTGAGCTATGCGTGGAGCCAGTCGGGGGGCAGCCCGGCGGTGACGCTGACGGGTTCGACGACGGCGACGCCGAGCTTCACGGCGCCGTCGGGTCTGACGTCGGACGTGACGCTGACGTTCACGCTGACGGTGACGGCGGACTTCGAAGGCTCGACGGACACGGTGGACGTCACGGTCCGGGCGGCGCCGCCGCCGTCGCTGTCGATCGATTCCCCGAGCGTGACGGAGGGGGACAGCGGGACGACGGCTCTGACGTTCACGGTGTCGTTGAGCGCGGCGCTCAGCAGCCAGGTGACGGTGAACTATGCGGATGCGGGTACGGGGACGGCGACGAGCGGCGTGGACTACACGGCGCTGCCTTCGGGGCGGTTGACGTTCGCGGCGGGCGAGACGAGCAAGACGGTGACGGTGCAGGTGCGCGGGGACACGACGGACGAGCCGCACCAGACGGTGGTGGTGCAGTTGAGCGGGGCGACGAATGCGAGCATTTCGACGGCGTCCGGGACGGGGACGATCCGGGACGACGACGCCTTGCCGTCGCTGTCGGTGAACTCTCCGAGCGTGACGGAGGGGGACAGCGGAACGAAGAACCTGACGTTCACGGTGACGTTGAGCGCGGCGAGCGAGAAGCGGGTCCGTGTGGTGTTCGCGCTGACGGGGGGCACGGCGACGCGGGGGACGGACTACACGACGACGCTGGGGAGGAGCCCGCCCCGGTCGTCGATGGTGTTCTCGGCGGGTCAGACGAGCCGGTCGGTGTCGGTGTCGGTGCGGGGGGACACGACGGACGAGCCGGACGAGACGGTGGTGGCGCGGCTGTCCGGTGCGCAGAACGCGGTGGTCGGGACGGGTACGGGGACGGGAACGATCACGGACGACGACGACGCGCCGACGGTGTCGATCGATTCGCCGCGCGTGGACGAAGGGGACAGCGGAACGACGGATCTGACGTTCACGGTGAGTCTGGACGCGGCGAGCGGGAAGCAGGTGTCGGTGGCGTATGCGGATGCGGGCACGGGGACGGCGACGAGCGGCACGGACTACACGGCGCTGAGTGCGGGTCGGGTGACGTTCGCGGCGGGTCAGACGAGCAGGACGATCACGGTGTCGGTGCGGGGGGACACGACGCACGAGTCTTTGAACGAGACGGTGGTGGTCACCCTGAGCAGCCCGACGAACGCGACGGTGTCGGCGACGGCGGGCAGTGGGACGGGAACGATCCGGGACGATGACGCCCGGCCGTCGATTTCGGTCGATTCTCCGAGCGTGACGGAGGGGAACAGCGGTACGAAGAATCTGACGTTCACGATTTCGCTGAGCAGTGCGAGCGAGCAGAGCATCAGGGTGGTGTTCGGGATCACGGGGGGTACGGCGACGCTGGGGACGGACTACACGACGACGTTGCTGAACAACCGGTTGTCGATGCTGTTCACGGCGGGGCAGACGAGCCGGTCGGTGTCGGTGTCGGTGCGCGGGGACACGGCGGTCGAGCCGGACGAGACGGTGGTGGTGCGTTTGTCCGGTGCGCAGAACGCGGTGATTGGTACGGGGACGGGGACGGGGACGATCACGAACGACGACGTGACGGTGACGGCGAATGCGGGATCGGACCAGACGGTGGACGAGGGCGACTCGGTGAGCCTGTCGGGGAGCGGTTCGGGTCCTGCCGGCGAGGCGCTGAGCTACTCGTGGAGTCAGACGGGGGGCAGCCCGAGCGTGACGTTGGCGGGGGCGACGACGGCGACGCCGAGCTTCACGGCGCCGAACCTGACGGCGAACGGGACGCTGACGTTCACGCTGACGGTGACGGTGGGCGGTTCGAGTGCGACGGACGCGGTGGCCATCACGGTCCGGGCCGACAACGACGGTCCGACGGCGAACGCGGGACAGGACCAGACGGTGACCGAGGGGGACACGGTGAACCTGTCGGGGAGCGGTTCGGACCCCGAGGGCGAGCCGCTGAGCTACTCGTGGAGCCAGACGGGGGGCAGCCCGAACGTGACGTTGACAGGGGCGACGACGGCGACGCCGAGCTTCACGGCGCCGGAACTGAAGGCGAACGCGGTTCTGACGTTCACGCTGACGGTGACGGCGGGGGGCGCGAGCGCGACGGACACGGTGGACGTCACGGTCGAGGCGGACGACGACGGCCTGACGGCGGACGCGGGCGAGGACCAGACGGTGGACGAGGGGGACACGGTGAACCTGTCGGGGACCGGCTCGGACCCCGAAGGCGATCCGGTGAGCTACTCGTGGAGTCAGACGGGGGGCAGCCCGAGTGTGACGCTGACGGGGGCGACGACGGCGACGCCGAGCTTCACGGCGCCGAACCTGACGGCGAACGTGACGCTGACGTTCCGGCTGCTGGTCCGGGCGGGCAGCGACAGCGCGGCGGACACGGTGGACGTCACCGTCCGGGCGGACAACGACGGCCCGACGGCGAACGCGGGACAGGACCAGACGGTGGACGAGGGGGACACGGTGAACCTGTCGGGGAGCGGTTCGGACCCTGAGAACGAGGCGCTGAGCTATTCGTGGAGCCAGACGGGGGGCAGTCCGAACGTGACGTTGACGGGGGCGACGACGGCGACGCCGAGCTTCACGGCGCCGTCGGGTCTGACGTCGGACGTGACGTTGACGTTCACGCTGACGGTGACGGCGGGGGGCGCGAGCGCGACGGACACGGTGGACGTCACGGTCGAGGTGACGCCTTTGCCGACGCTGTCGGTCGATTCTCCGAGCGTGACGGAGGGGGACAGCGGTTCGACGAACCTGACGTTCACGGTGAGTCTGAACCCGGCGAGCACGCGGAACGTCGCGGTGGTGTTCGGGATCACGGGGGGTACGGCGACGCTGGGGACGGACTACACGACGTCGCTGCGGAACAACCGGTTGCGGCTGCGCTTCAGTCCGGGTCAGACGCGCAAGACGGTGTCGGTGTCGGTGCGGGGGGACACGCTCGACGAGCCGGACGAGACGGTGGTGGCGCGGTTGAGCGGGGTTTCCTTTGACGCGCAGATCGGGACGGGGACGGGCACGGGGACGATCACGGACGACGACGACGCGCCGACGGTGTCGATCGGTTCGGCCAGCGTGACGGAGGGGAACAGCGGCTCGACGGATCTGACGTTCACGGTGAGCCTGTCTGCGGCGAGCGGCAAGCAGGTGACGGTGAACTACGCGGACGCGGGGACGGGGACGGCGACGTCGGGCACGGACTACGCGGCGCTGAGTGCGGGGCGGTTGACGTTCGCGGCGGGCGAGACGAGCAAGTCGGTGTCGGTGTCGGTGCGTGGGGACACGCTCGACGAGCCGGACGAGACGGTGGTGGTGCAGTTGAGCGGGGCGACGAACGCGGCGGTGTCGTCGACGGCGGGGCGCGGGACGGGGACGATCACGGACGACGACGCGGCGCCGCTGCTGCGGACCGGCCCGGCGCGCGTGACGGAGGGGGACAGCGGCCCGGCCTCGCTGACCTTCACGTTGACGCTGCTGGCGGCGAGCGGCAAGCCGGTGACGGTGGCGTATGCGGATGCGGGCACGGGGACGGCGACGAGCGGCACGGACTACGCGGCGCTGAGTGCGGGGACGTTGACGTTCGCGGCGGGGGAGACGAGCAGGACGCTCACGGTGTCGGTGACGGGGGACACGGAGGCCGAGACGAACGAGACGGTGGTGGTGGCCCTGAGCAGTCTGACGAACGCGAGGTTCCTGACGGCGAGCATGGCCAGCGTGACGGGGACGATCACGGACGACGACAGCTTCCCGACGGCGAATGCGGGACCGGACCAGACGGTGGACGAGGGGGACACGGTGAGCCTGTCGGGGAGCGGTTCGGACCCTGACGGCGATCCGGTGAGCTATGCGTGGAGCCAGTCGGGGGGCAGCCCGGCGGTGACGTTGACGGGGGCGACGACGGCGACGCCGAGCTTCACGGCGCCGAACCTGACGTCGGACGCGGTTCTGACGTTCACGCTGACGGTGACGGCGAACTTCGAAGGCGCGACGGACACGGTGGACGTCACCGTCCGGGCGGACAACGACGGCCCGACGGCGAATGCGGGACAGGACCAGACGGTGGACGAGGGGGACACGGTGAACCTGTCGGGGAGCGGTTCGGATCCCGAGGGCGAGACGCTGAGCTACTCGTGGAGCCAGACGGGGGGCAGCCCGAACGTGAGTCTGACGGGGTCGGCGACGGCGACGCCGAGCTTCACGGCGCCGTCGGGTCTGACGTCGGACGTGACGTTGACGTTCACGCTGACGGTGACGGCGGGCGGGGCGAGCGCGACGGACACGGTGGACGTCACGGTCCGGGCGGCGGTTTTGCCGACGCTGTCGGTCGATTCTCCGAGCGTGACGGAGGGGGACAGCGGCTCGACGAACCTGACGTTCACGGTGAGTCTGAGCCCGGCGAGCACGCGGCAAGTCAACGTGGTGTTCGGGATCACGGGGGGTACGGCGACGGCGGGTACGGACTACACGACGTCGCTGCAGAACAACCGGTTGCGGCTGCGCTTCCGGCCGGGGGAGACGAGCAAGTCGGTGTCGGTGTCGGTGCAGGGGGACACGCTCGACGAGCCGGACGAGACGGTGGTGGCGCGGTTGAGCGGGGTTTCCTTTGACGCGCAGATCGGGACGGGGACCGGGACCGGGACGATCACGGACGACGACGACGCGCCGACGGTGTCGATCGGTTCGGCCAGCGTGACGGAGGGGAACAGCGGCTCGACGAATCTGACGTTCACGGTGAGCCTGGACGCGGCGAGCGGCAAGCAGGTGACGGTGCAGTACGCGGACGCGGGTACGGGGACGGCGACGAGCGGCGCGGACTACGCAGCGCTGAGCGCGGGGACCTTGACGTTCGCGGCGGGTGAGACGAGCAAGACGGTGTCGGTGTCGGTGCGTGGGGACACGCTCGACGAGCCGGACGAGACGGTGGTGGTGCAGTTGAGCGGTCCGACGAACGCGGCGGTGTCGTCGACGTCGGGGAGCGGGACGGGGACGATCACGGACGACGACGCGGCGCCGCTGCTGCGGACCGGCCCGGCGAGCGTGACGGAGGGGGACAGCGGCCCGGCCTCGCTGACCTTCACGTTGACGCTGGTGTCGGCGAGCGGGAAGCAGGTGACGGTGGGCTACGCCGACGCCGGCACGGGGACGGCGACGAGCGGTACGGACTACACGGCGCTGGCGGCGGGGACCGTGACTTTTGCGCCGGGGGATACGAGCGGGACGATCACGGTGTCGGTGACGGGGGACACGGAGGCCGAGACGAACGAGACGGTGGTGGTGTCGCTGAGCAGCCTGACGAACGCGAGATTCCTGACGGCGAGCATGGCCAGCTTGACGGGGACGATCACGGACGACGACAACTTCCCGACGGCGAATGCAGGAGAGGACCAGACGGTGAACGAGGGCGACACGGTGACCCTGTCGGGGAGCGGTTCGGACCCTGACGGCGATCCGGTGAGCTATGCGTGGAGCCAGTCGGGGGGCAGCCCGGCGGTGACTTTGACAGGGGCGACGACGGCGACGCCGAGCTTCACGGCGCCGTCGGGCCTGACGTCGGACGTGACGTTGACGTTCACGCTGACGGTGACGGCGAACTTCGAAGGCGCGACGGACACGGTGGACGTCACGGTGCGGGCGGCCGGCGCCCCCGCCGTGCTGACGGCGGATGCGGGAGAGGACCAGACGGTGGACGAGGGCGACTCGGTGACCCTGTCGGGGAGCGGTTCGGACCCTGCGAGCAGGCCGCTGAGCTATGCGTGGACGCAGACGGGCGGCAGTCCGAGCGTGACGCTGACGGGGTCGGCGACGGCGACGCCGAGCTTCACGGCGCCGAACCTGACGTCGGACGCGGTTCTGACGTTCACGCTGACGGTGACGGCGGGCGGGGACAGCGCGACGGATGCGGTGGACGTCACGGTCCGGGCGGACAACGACGGTCCGACGGCGGACGCGGGATCGGACCAGACGGTGAACGAGGGCGATTCGGTGAGCCTGTCGGGGAGCGGTTCGGACCCCGAGAACGAGGCGCTGAGCTACTCGTGGAGCCAGACGGGGGGCAGCCCGAACGTGAGTCTGACGGGGTCGGCGACGGCGACGCTGAGCTTCACGGCGCCGTCGGGTCTGACGGCGGACGCGGTTCTGACGTTCACGCTGACGGTGACGGCGGGCGGTTCGAGCGCGACGGACACGGTGGACGTCACGGTGCGGGCGGGCGCCGCACCCGCCGTGCTGACGGCGAACGCGGGGTTGGACCAGACGGTGGACGAGGGCGACGCGGTGAGCCTGTCGGGAAGCGGTTCGGACCCTGCGAACCGGCCGCTGAGCTATGCGTGGACGCAGACATCCGGCAGTCCGAGTGTGAGTCTGACGGGGTCGGCGACGGCGACGCCGAGCTTCACGGCGCCGAACCTGACGTCGGACGCGGTTCTGACGTTCACGCTGACGGTGACGGCGGGCGGGGACAGCGCGACGGACACGGTGGACGTCACGGTCCGGGCGGACAACGACGGTCCGACGGCGAACGCGGGAGAGGACCAGACGGTGAACGAGGGCGATTCGGTGAGCCTGTCGGGGAGCGGTTCGGATCCCGAGAACGAGGCGCTGAGCTACTCGTGGAGCCAGACGGGGGGCAGTCCGAGTGTGAGTCTGACGGGTTCGGCGACGGCGGCGCCGAGCTTCACGGCGCCGTCGGATCTGACGGGAGACGCGGTTCTGACGTTCACGCTGACGGTGACGGCGGGCGGTTCGAGTGCGACGGACACGGTGGAGGTCACGGTGCTGACGGTCGCGGCTCCCGCGGCGGGCGGCCGGCCGGTGATCACGCCGCCGGGCGACCGGACGTACGCGCAGGGGACGACGATCACGCCGTTCGCCATCGAGGTGGACGATCCGGACGGCGATGCGGTGACGGTGGACGTGACCGGGTTGCCGTCCGGGTTGCGGCATGCGGCCGGCCAGGTGGAGGGGACGGTGGCCCCGGACGCGGCGGCGCAGGCGTATGCGGTGACGATAACGGCGACCGACGGAACGCCGCCGTCGGTGGAGGCGACGTTCACGATCACGATCACGCCGTCGGCGCCGGCGACGCCGCCGTCGGCGGTGAACCGTCCGCCGGCGATCACGACCTCCGGCGACCGGACGTATCTGCGCGGGGAGCGGATCACGCCGTTCGCCATCGCGGTGAGCGACCCGGACGGCGACGTGGTGACGGTGGAGGTGGCCGGGCTGCCGCCGGGTCTGCGGCACGTGGACGGGTGGGTGGAAGGAACGGTGGCGGTGGACGCGGCGGTGCGGGTCCATCCGGTGACGGTGACGGCATCCGACGGCGTGGCGGCTCCGGTGCGGGCGACGTTCACGGTGACGGTGACGGAGCGGGACCGGCGGCCGGCGTTCCTGGCTTCGGTGCCGGCGCAGCGCTACGAGGTCGGCTCGGAGATCGATCCGCTGACGCTGCCTGCGGCGACCGGCGGCGACGGTCCGTTGCGCTACACGCTGACGCCGCACCGTCCGGCGCCCGGTCTGGTCTACACGGCTCCGGGCGGCGCGGCGGGCGCTCCGGGCGGTGCGGGATCCTCGATCGGCGGCGTGATTGCGGGAGTGCCGACGGCGGAGCAGGCGGCGGTGCGCTGCACGCTGACGGCGACCGATGCGGACGGCGACGCGGCGGCGCTGACGTTCACGATAGAGGTGCGTGAGGCGCGTGAGGCGCGTCCGGATCTGCGGCCGTCGTTCGCGGGGATTCCGCCGGTTTCGCGGCAGTACCGGGTGGGCCGTCCGGCGGACGGGCCGGCGCTGCCGGCGGCCGCGGGGGGCGACCGGCCGCTGCGGTACGACCTGGCGCCGGCGCCGCCGGCGGGCCTGCGGTTCGACGGCGGGAGCCGGACGTTGGCGGGGACGCCGACGGCCGAGCGGCGGCCGGCGCCCTGGACGCTGACGGCGACCGACGCGGACGGCGACACGGCGACGCTGGAGGTGACGATGGCGGTGCTCGACCCGCCGGTGGTGACCGGTCTGCGGCTGGTGTCGCAGCCGGCGTCGGGGGACACGTACGGGTACGGGGAGACGATTGCGGCGGAGTTGGCGTTCAGCGAGCCGGTCGAGGTGCGGGGGACGCCGACGCTGGAGCTGACGGTCGGCGCGGCGGTGCGGACGATGCGTCTGGCGAGCGCTGAAGGCCCGCGGCTGCGGTTCGAGTATCGGGTGTCGGGGACGGACCTGGACGAGGACGGCGTGAGCGTGTCGGCGAACGCGCTGGCGCTGGGCGGCGGCCGGATCACGGACGCGATGGGGACGGCGGCCGAGTTGGGGCATGCGGGTCTGGCGGACCAGGCGGGGCACCGGGTGGACGGCCGGCCTCGGGCGGTGGGGACGCTGCGTACGGTGACGGTGGTGCTGGGCGCCCCGCCGGTGCGGGTCGAGCTGTCGGGCGCGTTCCGGGGGGTGGAGACGTATGCGGCGGCGGTGGCGGACGGGTCGCTGGCGTCGGTGGAGGTGGACGGTTCGTCGGCGCTGGTGACCGGGTTGGCGGAAGGAACGACGTCGGTGACGGTGACGGGTCGGAACCCGGGGGGTTCGGCGGAGCAGCGGTTCGGGGTGGTGGTGGTGACGTCGGCGGCGGAGCGCGAAGTGATGGTGTCGACGCTGGCGGGGGTGGGGCGGAGCCTCCTGGCCAGCGCAGCCACGACGGTGGGACGCCGGCTGGACGGGCGGTGCGGCGCGCCCGAGGCGCAGGCGTCGCTGGCGGGCCGGATGCTGCCGCTGGGCAGCGGACTGGCGGCGGCGGTGGGGCGGACGGCGTGGATGCGTCCGGAGGCGGGGGCGTGGTCGCCGGAGGCGATGTCTGCGGCGCCGCCGCTGGACCGGCCGCGGGAAGCGGCCCTGCGGTCGGCGGTGCGGGCGGGACTGGCGGCGGCGCAGGGCGGGCGGCTGACGGGCGAGGAGCTGCTGTTCGGCAGCGCGTTCACGTTCTCCGGCGGCGGGGCCGGCCCGGCGGCGGCCGAGGACCCGTGCGGCGGGCTGCGGTGGACGGCGTGGGGGGCGGGCGACCGGCAGTCGTTCCGGGGAGCGACCGACTCGGGTGCGACCTACGACGGGCGGCCGGCGATGGCGGAGGTGGGGGTGGACGTCGAGCGGGGCCGCCTGCTGGTGGGGGTGGCGGTGGCGCGGAGCGTGGCCGAGGCGACCTATGCGTTCCGGGACGCGGCGGGCGCGACCGGGCAGGGCGAGCTGTCGACGCGGCTGCTGACGGCGCAGCCGTATGCGCGGTGGGCGCTGGACGAGCGGACGTCGGTGTGGGGCGTGTTCGGCGCCGGCTGGGGCCGGGCGGCGCTGGCGCGGTCGGTGACGGCGGCGGGCGAGTCGGCCAACCTGGCGGCGCTGATGGGACTCGGCGGCGTGCGGCGGGAGCTCGGGCCGGACGGCGGGCTGGACCTGGCGCTGCGGGGCGACGTGGGCGGGGTGTGGCTGGAGACCGACGGCGGCGCCGGCGGCGGCCTGCTGGCGGGGCGGCGGGTGGCGGTGTACCGGTCGCGGCTGGGCCTGGAGTTCGGACGGACGTTCGGAACGGGGCTGACGGTGCGGCCGTTCGCGGCGGTGAGCGGACGGTACGACGGCGGGGCGGGTGCGACGGGGACGGGGCTGGAGGTGGCGGGCGGATTGCGGGCGTCGGACGGGGCGGGCCGGATCGAGGTGGAGGCGTCGGGTCGGGTGCTGGCGCTGCGCACGGGGTCGGAGTACCGGGAGCGGGGGGCGAGCGTGCGGGCGCGGCTGACGCCGGGGGGCGACCCCGGGCGGGGGCTGTCGGTCGAGGTGACGCCGCGGTGGGGAGCGCCGCAGATCGGGGCGGAGACGCTGTGGCAGGAGCAGGCGCTCGGCGCGGCGGCGGGCATCGGCCGGCCGGAGACCGGCTCGCTCGATGCGCGGGTGGGATACGGACTCGGACTGCTGGCGCCGTTCGCGGAGATGGGCTGGGCGCACGACGCGCAGCGGCAGCGGCTCGGCCTGCGGGTGGGGGAGATCGGCGACGCCGTCGACGTCGAGCTGACCGGCGAACGGCGCATCGCGCTCGGCCGATCGGCCGACTACCGCTTCTCGCTCATCGGCCGCATCGAGTTCGGCGCGCCTCGGCCGTCGCTCCCGCCCTCGCCCTGGCTGGATAGGGCGCCTTTGCACTACGTGCTGCAGCTGGACGACAACTTCATGTACATCGGCCGCATCGAGTTCGGCGCGGCGCCATCGCCGCTCCCGCCCCCGCCCTGGCTGGGTCCGCTGCTTTGGCGCTACGTGCAGGTGGACGACTACGTTCTGTTCGGTCAGGGGGCGGCGCTCCGCCCGGACGTCCCCGTCCCGGCCGGCGCCGAGATCGGCGGGCCCGCCGCCGGTCCGCCGCTGCGGGAGTCGGAGCCGGTCGCCGCCGATTCGGCCGCGCCGCTTCCCGCGCGTCCCTTCCCGGCCGAAGCGCCTGACGAGTCGGCCCCTGCGGCGCCGCCGGACGCCGGCGGTTCGTACACGGTGCAGGTCACGGCGCTCCGGGACGTCGAAGCGGCCGAGCAGGTGGTCGGCCGTCTGATCGCCAAGGGGTATCCCGCCTATCTCCATCCGCCGGCGCCGGGCGACGCCGAGGCGATGCACCGCGTCCGGGTCGGCCGGTACTCCGACCGCAGCCGCGCCGAGCAGGTGCGCCGGCGGCTGGAGGAGGAAGAGCATTTCAAGCCCTGGATCACCGGGTCGATCCCTGCGGCGCCGCCGGACGCCGGCGGTCCGTACACGGTGCAGGTCACGGCGCTCCGGGACGTCGAAGCGGCCGAGCAGGTGGTCGGCCGTCTGATCGCCAAGGGGTATCCCGCCTATCTCCATCCGCCGGCGCCGGGCGACGCCGAGGCGATGCACCGCGTCCGGGTCGGCCGGTACTCCGACCGCAGCCGCGCCGAGCAGGTGCGCCGGCGGTTGGAGGAGGAAGGACATTTCAAGCCTTGGGTCACGCGGTAGCGGCCGGCCGGCGCGGCGATCTGCTGCGAGATCGTCTATCCTGGACCGGTGCGCGGGTTCGTGACGCGCAGGAGCAGGCCGCTGGGAGCCAGCGCCCGGGGAACCGGCTGACAAGGGGGGACGTTCGTGGAGATCGCACTCGAGGAACAGGTTCGACGGTACCAGGAGCTGGTCAAGCGGGCGGCCGATCTGCGGAGCTATCTTTGACGCGGCCAGCCCGGTCGACGAGATGACCCGGTTGGAGCGGCGCGCCGCCGCGCCCGATTTCTGGAGCGACGCGGCGAGCGCGCAGCAGGTCCTGCAGCGCCGCCGGCGCCTGCAGGAAGACCGCGATCTGTCGCAGTCGCTCCGGCGGCGGAGCGACGATCTCGACGTGCTGGTCGAGTGGGCCGGCCAGGGCGAGGACGTCGCCGACGAGCTGGCCCGCGGCCTCGACGACCTCGCCGCCGAAGTGGAGGCGGCCGAGGTCAAGAAGATGCTCGGCGGCGAGCACGACGCCTGCAACGCCATCCTGTCCGTTCACCCCGGCGCCGGAGGCACGGAGTCGCAGGACTGGGCCGGGATGCTCCTGCGCGCCTACCTGCGGTGGGCGGAGCGCCGCGGGTTCGGCCGTGAGGTCATCGACTACCAGCCCGGCGACGAGGCGGGGATCAAGAGCGCGACGATCACCGTCGCGGGCGACTACGCGTACGGCCTGTTGCTCGCCGAAGCGGGGGTGCACCGCCTGGTCCGCATCTCGCCGTTCGATCAGGCGTCGCGCCGCCACACGTCGTTCGCGTCGGTCTTCGTCTGGCCGGAGCTGCCGGACGACGTCGAAGTGGAGATCGAGGACAAGGACCTCCGGATAGACACCTATCGTTCGAGCGGGGCGGGCGGCCAGCACGTCAACGTGACCGATTCCGCGGTCCGCATCACCCATCTGCCGACCGGCGTCGTCGTGTCGTGCCAGAACGAGCGGTCGCAGCACCGGAACCGCGACGCGGCGATGAAGGTGCTGCGCGCGCGCCTGTACGACCTCCGGCGCGAGCAGCAGCAGGAGCAGCTCGATCGGCTCGGAGGAGAGAAGAAGGAGATCGCCTTCGGCAGCCAGATCCGGAGCTACGTCCTCCACCCGTACCAGCTGGTGAAGGACCACCGCACGAAGATCGAGATCGGCGCCGTCGAGCGCGTGCTCGACGGCGACATCGACCCGTTCGTCAAGGGGTACCTGATGCGGAAGGCGTCCGGCGCCGCGTCCGGCGCGGGCTAGCGCCGGAAGGCGGTTCCCGGGGCCGTGCCGGCGATGAACGCCTCCTCGATGGCGTTGCGCGCCCAGGGTTCGGTGACGGCGCCGGTCTCGGGATCGATCGCGGCGAAGACGATGTTCGGCGGCGGCACGAAGCCGGCCGCCGCCGTCCCGCCTCCCTGCCCGTCGATGTAGGCCTGCATGAAGTCGCGCCAGATCGGGAGCGCCACCGCCGCGCCTTCCTCGCCTTCGCCCAGCGTGACCTTCTCGTCGTACCCCACCCAGACGCCGACCGTGATCTCGGGGTCGAACCCCACGAACCAGGCGTCGGTGTAGTCGTCCATCGTGCCGGTCTTGCCGCCCACCGGCCATTCCAGCCGCAGCGCGCCCCGGCCGGTGCCGCGCTGGACGACGCCGCGCATGAGCGAGACCATGACGTACGCGGTGTCCGCGGGGATGGCGTCGTGCGGGACCGGCCGGCCTTCCTCCAGCACCTTGCCCTCGCGGTCGACGATCCGCTCTATCCGGTACGGAGCCATCCGGATCCCGCCGTTCGGGAAGACGGAGTAGGCGCTCGTGATCTCCGCGAGCGTCGTCTCCGCCGATCCGAGGGCGACCGAGAGGAACGGCGGGATCGGGGAGGTGATGCCGAGCCGGCGCGCGAAGTCGACGACGGTCTCGGGGCCGATCTCGTTCATCAGCCAGACGGCCGGCACGTTGCGCGACTTCTCGAGGGCGCGCCGCAGCGTCACCGTCCCTTCGAACTCCTCGTCGTAGTTGGCCGGTTCGTACGGCTCCTGGTCCGGGCCGAGCTCGTAGCTGACCGGCTCGTCCTGCAGGATCGACGTCGCGGTGTACCCCTGGTCGATCGCGGCGGCGTACAGCACGCCCTTGAACAGCGAGCCGAGCTGCCGGTACGCCTGCGTGGCCCGGTTGAACTGGCTCCGGTCGAAGCTGTAGCCGCCGACCATGGCGAGGACGCGGCCGGTCCGGTTCTCTATCGCGATCAGGGCCGCCTCGACCTCCGGCTCCTGGTCCAGCGTGACGTCGGCGGTTCCGGCGCCGTCGTCGAGCGCGGCGATGCGGACCTCCACCAGGTCGCCGACCTCGACGAGCCGCGTCGGGTCGCGGCCGATCCACCGGAAGCCGGCGGGGGGGATGGTCGCTTTCCAGGGGCCGAAGCGCACGCCGACGGCGCGCCGGCCGACCGCGGTCACGACGGCGGGCACGACGTCGCCGGCGGCCATCGCGAACTGCCACCGGCCGTGCTCGTACGCCTCGATCGAGCCGCCCTCTGCGACGACGTTCCGGGTCGCCGGCCGGAACCCGTGGCGCTTGTCGAGCTGCCGGAGCCCTGCCGACACCGCTTCGGCGGCGGCGGCCTGCAGCCGGCTGTCGAGCGTGGTCCGGACGGTCAGGCCGTCCTCGTACAGGCGCCGCGCTCCGTACTCGGCCTCCAGGCGCCGCCGCACCTCCTCGAGGAAGTACGGGGCGATCGAATTCGTGCGCCGGGCCCGCCGCGCCAGCCGGATCGGCCGCTGCTTCGCCGCGTCGGCCTCGGCCCGCGTGACGTAGCCCTCCTCGGCCATCCGATCGAGCGCGTAGTTGCGCCGGCGGCGCGCCGCCTCCGGGTTGACCAGCGGGCTCTGCTTCGACGGCGTCTGGAGGATGCCGGCGATGAGCGCCGCCTCGTCGAGGTTCAGGTCCCGCGCCGACTTGCCGAAGTAGAGCCGGGACGCGGCCTCGACGCCGTACGCGGCGTGCGTGACCGTCCCCAGCCACATCTGGTTGCAGTAGAGGGTGAAGATCTCGCGCTTCGTGTAGCGCTTCTCCAGGTGGAACGTGTAGTACGCCTCGCGGAGCTTGCGCTGCCAGGTCTTCTGGAGGCCGAGCTGCTCGCCGCCGAGCGTGATGTGCCGGGCGAGCTGCATCGTCAGAGTGCTGGCGCCCCGCGCGCCGGCGCCGGTCAGGTTGCCCGACAGGACGTTTCCGGCGAACGTGACGAGGATGCGCGGGATGTTGATCCCGATGTGGTCGAAGAAGTCGCCGTCCTCGGCGGCGATGATCGCGTGGCGGAGCACCGCCGGAACGTCGTCGTACTGGAGGATGACGCGGCGCTCGGTCGTGAACTCTCCGATCAGCGCGCCGTCGCTCGCGTGCACCCGCGTGATGGTGCCCGGCACGTAGTCGTCGAGCTCGACGATGATCGGCAGGTCGGGGGAGTAGGCGAAGAGGGCGCCGCCGGCGGCGCCGAGCAGCGCGGCGGCGGCGCAGGCCGTGACGATCGCCCGGCGGCCGCCTCCGCGGCGGGCCTTCCGGCGCCGGGACCGCGCAGTCTTCCTGCTGGCCACGTTCGGGACCCCATTGTACACGCGATTGCGCGCGCGCCGGCTCCGGCGGCCGGCCGGCCCCCCTTTTTATCGGCGGATGCCGCCGCCGCCGATATTTTACATCTTGAAGCTCATATTTTATAATCGCGGGCGAATTAGGTCACAGGCAACCCGGCCGCCCGCCGTGCGCGCGGCCGCCAGATGCGCCCGGCCGCCCGGCCGGGCCGACGGGGACGGACGGAATGAGCAAGATCATCGGTATCGACCTGGGAACGACCAACTCGGTCGTCGCGGTCATGGAAGGCAGCGAGCCGGCCGTGATCACCAATCCGGAGGGGAGCCGGGTGACGCCGTCGGTCGTGGCGTTCACGAAGGGCGACGAGCGGCTCGTCGGCCAGGTGGCCAAGCGGCAGGCCGTCACCAATCCGGAGAACACCATCTTTTCGATCAAGCGGTTCATGGGGCGCCGCTGCGACGAGGTCAGCGAGGAGATGAAGATGGTGCCGTACGGGGTCGGCAAGGCGGCGAACGGCGCCGCGCAGATCGACGCGATCGGCAAGCATTACTCGCCGCCGCAGATCTCCGCGATGGTCCTCCAGAAGCTGAAGCAGGCGGCGGAGGAGTATCTGGGGCAGAAGGTCGAGAAGGCGGTCATCACCGTGCCGGCGTACTTCAACGACGCCCAGCGCCAGGCGACGAAGGACGCCGGGCAGATCGCCGGGCTCGAAGTGATGCGCATCGTCAACGAGCCGACGGCGGCGGCCCTCGCCTACGGACTCGACAAGAAGAAGGACGAGACGATAGCGGTCTTCGACTTCGGCGGCGGCACGTTCGACATCTCGATCCTCGAGGTCGGCGAGGGCGTGGTCGAGGTCAAGTCGACCAACGGCGACACCCACCTCGGCGGAGACAACCTCGACCAGCGGCTCATCGACTGGATCGTCGGCGAGTTCAAGTCCGACGCCGGGATCGACCTGAGCAAGGACCGCATGGCGCTCCAGCGGCTGAAGGAGGCGGCGGAGAAGGCCAAGATGGAGCTGTCCACGGTGGTGGAGACCGAGATCAACCTGCCGTTCATCACCGCCGACCAGTCCGGCCCGAAGCACCTCCAGAAGAAGCTGACGCGCGCGAAGTTCGAGCAGCTCGTCGACGACCTGCTGCAGCGCACGGTGGGGCCGGTCAAGCAGGCGCTGTCGGACGCCGACCTCGACGCCTCGAAGATCGACGAGGTGGTGCTGGTCGGCGGCTCGACGCGCGTGCCGAAGGTGCAGCGGATAGTGCAGGAGCTGTTCGGCCGGGAGCCGCACAAGGGCGTCAACCCGGACGAAGTGGTGGCCGTCGGCGCCGCCGTGCAGGCCGGCGTGCTGTCCGGCGAGGTCAAGGACCTGCTGCTCCTCGACGTGACGCCGCTCTCGCTCGGCATCGAGACGCTGGGCGGCGTGATGACGACGCTCCTCGCCCGCAACACGACCATCCCGACCAAGAAGAGCGAGGTGTTCTCGACCGCCGCCGACGGCCAGACCAGCGTCGAGGTCCACGTGCTGCAAGGGGAGCGGCCGATGGCGCGCGGCAACCGCACGCTCGGGAAGTTCCACCTCGTGGGGATTCCGCCCGCGCCGCGGGGCGTGCCGCAGATCGAGGTGACGTTCGACATCGACGCCAACGGCATCGTGAACGTGTCGGCCAAGGACCTCGGCACCGGCAAGGAGCAGAAGATCACGATCACCGCCTCCAGCGGCCTGAGCAAGGAGGACGTCGACCGGATGATGAAGGAGGCGGAGGCGAACGCCGAGCAGGACAAGCGTCAGAAGGAGGAGGTCGAAACGCGCAACCGCGCCGACCAGACGATCTACGCCGCGGAGCAGATGATCAAGGAGTCCGGCGACAGGATCGGCGCCGATGCGAAGCAGGCGGTCGAAGCGGCCGTCGAGGGGGTCAGGACGGCCGTCAAGGGTCAGGACGTCGCCGCCATCGACGCCGCGCTCGACCAGCTGAACACGGCGCAGCAGGCGGCGGCCCAGGAGCTGTACAAGAGCGCCCAGGCGTCCGCGGCGCCCGGCGAGCCGCCGCCCGGCGCCGGGGAGGCGGGCGGCGGCGCCCCCGGCGGGTCCGCCGCCGGCGACGGCGAGGTGATCGACGCGGAGGTGGTCGAGGACGACAAGAAGTAGGCGATGGACTTCTACGTCATCCTGGGCGTCGAGCGCGACGCGACGCCGGCCGAGGTCGAGCGCGCCTACACGCGTCTCGCCCGCCGGTACCACCCGGACATCAACCCGGGCGACCGCGAGGCGGAGGCGTTCTTCCGCCGCGTGGCCGACGCGTACCAGACGCTCCGCGACCCGGCCCGCCGGCGGGAGTACGACTCGGACGGCGCGCCGCAAGTCGTGACGCAGGAGACCACGGTCGAGTTCCAGGGGTTCGACTTCTCGACGCCCGCCGCCGGCGCGTCCGCCACCTTCGGGGAGCTGTTCCCGGACGCGCCGGCGCGGCCGGACGACGGCGACGGCGCGGCCGGCGAGGACGACCGGGGCGGCGACCTCCACGGCGAGATCGACCTCGGTTTCGAGGAGGCGTGGCGCGGCGCGGCGCGGCGGCTCGCCGTGACGCGGCTCGACGCCTGCGGCGCGTGCGGCGGCAGCGGCCGGCGGCGGGCGGCGGAGAGCCGGTGCGGGCGCTGCCTCGGCCGGGGCGCGACGCAGTGGCGGCGCGGGCACATGGTGTTCGCGAAGACGTGCGGCCACTGCGGCGGGTCCGGCCGGCAGCGGCGCCGGCCGTGCGCGGCCTGCCGGGCCGAGGGAACGGCGCCGCGGACCGAGGAGATCACGATCCAGGTCCCCGCGGGGGTCGCGGACGGAGCCCGCCTGCGGATCGCCGGGAAGGGGAACGCCGGCCGCCGCGGGGCGCCGCCGGGCGACCTGTACGTCACCGCCAGGGTGCGCGGGCACCGCCTGTTCGGGCGGGACGGCGACGACCTGACGCTGACCCTGCCGGTCGGCGTGCACGAGGCGGCGCTCGGCGCCACCGTCACCATCCCGACGGTCGACGGCGCGGCGCGTCTCCGCATCCCGCCCGGCACGCAGTCCGGCGCGCGTCTCCGGCTCCGGTCGCACGGCGCGCCGTCGCCGCGCGGCGGGGCGCGCGGCGATCTCGTCGCCGAGGTCCGGATCGTGGTGCCGCCGCTCGAAGACGAACGCTCCAGACAACTGCTGCGCGAGTTCGGCCGGCTCAACGCGGCCGACGTGCGGCGCGACCTGTTCGGGCGGCGATGAACGAAACCGCCGGCGAGCGGGGGAAGGCGATGTTCATGATCAGCGCCGTCGCGCGCCGCTACCGGATCCATCCCCAGACCCTCCGCCTGTACGAGCGCGAAGGCCTGCTGAAGCCGTCGCGCACCGACGGGAACACGCGGCTGTACTCCCGGGCGGACCTCGACAGGCTCGAAACGATCCTGACGCTGACGCGCGACCTCGGGGTGAATCTGGCCGGGGTGGAGATCATCCTGAACATGCGGCAGAAGATGGACCGGATGCAGCACGAGGTCAACGAGTTCATGGCTTACGTCAAGCGCGAGATGGCGCGCGGTCTCGGCGATTGGGAGCAGCGGCTGAACACGGCGCTGGTCCGCTCGCCCCCCTCGAAGCTGGTCCGCGCCGATCCGCCCGCCGCCGCCCGCCCGGATCCGCCCGCCCGCCCGCCGGCCGATCGGCGCTCTTGACAGCCCGACGAGAGCGCGTGTAGGATTCGCGCCCATGACCGGCGCGCGTCTCCTCGTTTCCTCGGTCTCGTCTCGTCTCGTCTCGTCTCGTCTCGTCTCGTCTCGTCTCGTCTCGTCTCGTCTCGTCTCGATTTTCTAGCGCTTATCACAAATTCACGCGTCGCGCAAGCGAAGCATTTTCGCCTGCGGACGCCCCCGTTGCGCCCACTCGCGCCGCGGCCGCTCCCGGCGGCCGTCCGCGCCATCCGTCCGTTCGTTCGAGAGCGGGCCCGGCCCTCCTGCCGGCGCGGGGAATCTGCACGTTCGCGTAAACCTGACGGAATGAAACACTCTTGAAGTGGGAGGAACAACCATGGCAACGACCGGCAATGACCTGCTTACGGGCACTTCCGGAAACGACACACTGAACGGCTTGGCCGGCAACGACACGCTGAAGGGCGGCGCCGGTGCGGACGTTCTGGACGGCGGTCCCGGCCTGGACGTGTTGAGCTACCGGGGGTCGCCCCGTGCGGTGACGGTGGATCTGTCGGGCACGGGACAAACGGCGTCCGGTGAGGGGAGCCATGCGGACGGCGACACGATCAGGAATTTCGAGCGGGTGTACGGCTCGGAGCACGCCGATAGTTTGACGGGCGACTCGGGTCCCAACGAGTTGGTGGGGTGGGGCGGCGACGACACGCTGCGCGGCGGCTTAGGCAACGACACGCTGCAGGGAGGCGCGGGGAAGGACGATCTGGACGGCGGCGGCGGCCTGGACGTGTTGAGCTACCGAGGGTCGCCCCGCGCGGTGACAGTAAATCTGTCCACGGACACGGTGTCCGGTACGGGGAGTCATGCGGACGGTGACAAGATCGAGAATTTCGAGCGGGTGTACGGCTCGAATGAGAATGAGCGCGGCGACAGCCTGACAGGCGACGATGGGAACAACGAGCTGCAGGGCTTCGGCGGCGGTGACACGTTGAGCGGCGGCGCGGGCAACGACACGTTGGAAGGGGGCGCGGGAGCGGACAGCCTGGTCGGGGGCGCCGCCGGCCGCGACGTGGTGAGCTACCGGCAGTCGAACGCCGGCGTGACGGTGGACCTGTCAGGCACGGGGCAAACGGCGTCCGGGGGCCATGCGAGCGACGGCGCGCAGAACGACACGATCAGCGGGTTCGAGCGGGTGTACGGCTCGAAGGATTACGGCGACACGCTGACGGGCGACGATGGGAACAACGAGCTGCAGGGCTTCGGCGGCAACGACAGCCTGGTGGGCGGCGGTGGGGCCGACACGCTCAACGGCGGCGTGGGCAACGACACGCTGGAAGGGGGCGCGGGGTCGGACAGCTTGGTCGGGGGCGCCGGCAAGGACGTGCTGAGCTACCAGTCCTCGAAGGCCGGCGTGAAGGTGTCCCTGTCTTCGTCGCCATGGTGGAGCCGGTCGTCCCAGGGGCAGACGGCGTCCGGAGGCGATGCGGCAGGCGACACGATCAGTGGGTTCGAGAACGTCACCGGTTCGGATTCGGAGCACCGCGACTGGCTGTATGGCGACTCGGGTCCCAACGAGCTGAAGGGCCTCGCCGGCGGCGACGTTCTGTTTGGCCGTGGCGGCGCCGACACGCTGCGAGGCGGGGAGGGCGATGACGTTCTCCATGGGGACAGTGGCGCCGAACTCCTGGATGGCGGTCCCGGCTATGACACCGTGGTCTATTCAGGTTCGCCCGTCGGGGTGACGGTGAACCTCAAGGACGGCACGGCGTCCGGGGGACATGCGGAGGGAGACACGATCCAGGGTTTCGAGGCGATCGCTGGCTCGAAACAACACGACGACGAGTTGACGGGTAACTCGGGGAACAACTTTCTGGTGGGAGCCAGCGGCAACGACACGCTCCGGGGCGGGGAAGGAGACGACGATCTCTATGGCAGGGGTGGGGCGGACGAGCTCTATGGCGAAGGCGGCAACGACATGCTGGAGGGCGGCAAGGGCGCAGACAAGCTGGATGGCGGACCGGGTGGTGTGGACACGGTGAGTTACCGGTCCTCGAAGGCCGGTGTGAAGGTGTCCCTGTCTTCGTCGCCATGGTGGAGCCGGTCGTCCCAGGGGCAGACGGCGTCCGGAGGCGATGCGGCAGGCGACACGATCAGTGGGTTCGAGAACGTCACCGGTTCGGATTCGGAGCACCGCGACTGGCTGTATGGCGACTCGGGTCCCAACGAGCTGAAGGGCCTCGCCGGCGGCGACGTTCTGTTTGGCCGTGGCGGCGCCGACACGCTGCGAGGCGGGGAGGGCGATGACGTTCTCCATGGGGACAGTGGCGCCGAACTCCTGGATGGCGGTCCCGGCTATGACACCGTGGTCTATTCAGGTTCGCCCGTCGGGGTGACGGTGAACCTCAAGGACGGCACGGCGTCCGGGGGACATGCGGAGGGAGACACGATCCAGGGTTTCGAGGCGATCGCTGGCTCGAAACAACACGACGACGAGTTGACGGGTAACTCGGGGAACAACTTTCTGGTGGGAGCCAGCGGCAACGACACGCTCCGGGGCGGGGAAGGAGACGACGATCTCTATGGCAGGGGTGGGGCGGACGAGCTCTATGGCGAAGGCGGCAACGACATGCTGGAGGGCGGCAAGGGCGCAGACAAGCTGGATGGCGGACCGGGTGGTGTGGACACGGTGAGTTACCGGTCCTCGAAGGCCGGTGTGACGGTGGATCTGTCTGCGGGCACGGGGGGACGGCGCGCGGAGGCGATGCGAGTGACGGCGCGCAACACGACACGATCAGTGGGTTCGAGAACGTCACCGGTTCGGAGCACGACGACGAACTGACGGGCGACTCGGGCCCCAACGATCTGCAGGGCCTCGGCGGCGGCGACGAGCTGATGGGCGGCGGCGGCGACGACACGCTCAACGGTGGCGCGGGGGCGGACAAGCTGACCGGTGACGGCGGGAAGGACACGTTCGTGTTCTCGGCGGCGGCCGATTCGACGTCTACGGCATGGGACACGATCCTCGACTTCTCGTCATTGGCGTCGTCGAGCACGACAAGGAAGGACCCGGACCAGCTCGATCTGTCCGACCTCACGGAGGAGACGTTGACGTTCATTGGCGGGGATGCGTTCGACGACGACGACGACGACGGTACGGCGGGCCGGGTGCGCTACGTGCATGGGACGGACACGGAGTCGGATGAGAAGTACACGGACGTGCAGGTGGACGTGGACGGGGACAATGTGCATGACTTCATGGTGCGGCTGCTCGGCGCCCACCACAACCTGGCCGCCGGCGACTTCATACTGACCAAACTGACCGACGACGACGTCACACTGATCTGATCGCGCCGTGACGGGAGTCGTCCGGCCCTGTCCGCTCCCCTTGCGCGCCGGGGGGCGGCGGGGCTGGGTTCTTTCCGGTGGATCAGCGATTACGACCCCGGCCCGGATGGCGTCGCGCCGACGTGTCCTGAACCGTGTATGATTGAGTCTCTGCCGTAGCGGTGCGGCCCCGCGCGGCGCGCTCGCAGTGTCCGCGCGAGAGCCTGCAGGAGGCGGCGTCATGGAGCTTCTGACCCTGGCCGGGATCAACGTCACCGTCGCCGTCGCGTTCGCGGCTTTCCTCCGGCGCCAGAACGCGGCTCTCGCGCAGCGGTTCGAGGCTTTCAGCCGGGACATCACCGGGACGATCACCGGAATCGATCGGCGCTTGGCGCGACTGGAAGTCTGGATCGAACGCGGCCGCGGCGGGCATTCTCCGGATCAGACCTGACCGCCCGTCCCCGACAGGTTGTGCTTGACAGCCCGGCGGGAGCGCGTGTAGGATTCGCGCCCATGACTGGCGCGCGTCTCCTCGTTTCCTCGGTCTCGTCTCGTCTCGTCTCGTCTCGTCTCGTCTCGTCTCGTCTCGTCTCGTCTCGTCTCGTCTCGATTTTCTAGCGCTTATCACAAATTCACGCGTCGCGCAAGCGAGCAGCCCTCGCCTGCGGACGCTGCCGCTACGCCTGCCCGCGCCGCGGCCGCTCCCGGCGGCCGTCCGCGCCATCCGTCCGTTCGTTCGAGAGCGGGCCCGGCCCTCCTGCCGGCGCGGGGAATCTGCACGTTCGCGTAAACCTGACGGAATGCAACGCTCTTGAAGAGGAGGAACAACCATGGCAACGACTGGCAACGACCTGCTTACGGGCACTTCCGGCCGCGACACGCTGAGTGGCGGCGCGGGCAACGACACGCTGAAGGGCGGCGGCGGTGCGGACGTTCTGGACGGCGGTCCCGGCCTGGACGTGTTGAGCTACCGGGGGTCGCCCCGCGCGGTGACGGTGGATCTGTCGGGCACGGGACAAACGGCGTCCGGTGCGGGGAGCCATGCGGACGGCGACACGATCAGGAATTTCGAGCGGGTGTACGGCTCGGAGCACGCCGACAGTCTGACGGGCGACTCGGGTCCCAACGAGCTGGTGGGGTGGGGCGGCCGCGACACGCTGAGCGGCGGCGCGGGCAACGACACGCTGCAGGGAGGCGCGGGGCAGGACGATCTGGACGGCGGCGGCGGCCTGGACGTGTTGAGCTACCGAGGGTCGCCCCGTGCGGTGACGGTAAATCTGTCCACAGACACGGTGTCCGGTACGGGGAGTCATGCGGACGGCGACACGATCGAGAATTTCGAGCGGGTGTACGGCTCGAATGAGCGCGGCGACAGCCTGACGGGCGATGATGGGAACAACGAGCTGCAGGGCTTCGGCGGCGGTGACACGTTGAGCGGCGGCGCGGGCAACGACACGCTGGAAGGGGGCGCGGGAGCGGACAGCCTGGTCGGGGGCGCCGCTGGCCGGGACGTGGTGAGCTACCGGCAGTCGAACGCCGGCGTGACGGTGGATCTGTCGGGCACGGGGCAAACAGCGTCCGGCGGGCATGCGAGCGACGGCGCGCAGAACGACACGATCAGCGGATTCGAGCGGGTGTACGGTTCGGATCACGGCGACACATTGACGGGCGACGATGGAAACAACGAGCTGCAGGGCTTCGGCGGCGGCGACCATCTCTATGGTGGAGGTGGCAACGACACGCTGCGCGGCGGTGCGGACAACGACAGGCTCACGGGTGGGGCGGGTGCCGACCTTCTGGATGGAGGTCCCGGGAGTGATTTCCTGACATACAAAGCTGCGCCTGGCGGGGTGAAGGTGACTCTGGGTGGGAGAGGGTCCGGGGGGGATGCGGCGGGAGATACGATCCAAAATGTCGAGAACATCGAAGGATCGTCCTACGACGATGAGTTGACGGGCGATGAGGGGAACAACTTTCTGAGGGGCCGCAAAGGCGACGACACGCTCCGGGGCGGGGACGGAGATGACGCTATCGTAGGCAGTCCGGGGAATGACGAGCTACATGGCCAAGGCGACAATGATCGTCTCTTTGGCCGCGAGGGAGATGACAAGCTCTATGGTGGAAGTGGCAACGACGCGCTCTTCGGCTGGATCGGCGACGACACGCTCTATGGTGAGGGTGGCGACGACACGCTGGAAGGGGGCGCAGGGGCGGACAGCCTGGTCGGGGGCGCCGCCGGTCAGGACGTAGTGAGCTACCGGCAGTCGGATACCGGCGTGACGGTGGACCTGTCGGGCACGGGGCAAACAGCGTCCGGCGGGCATGCGAGCGACGGCGCGCAGAACGACACGATCAGCGGGTTCGAGCGGGTGTACGGTTCGGATCACGGCGACACACTGACGGGCGACGATGGAAACAACGAGCTGCAGGGCTTCGGCGGCGGCGACCATCTCTATGGTGGAGGTGGCAACGACACGCTGCGCGGCGGTGCGGACAACGACAGGCTCACGGGTGGGGCGGGTGCCGACCTTCTGGATGGAGGTCCCGGGAGTGATTTCCTGACATACAAAGCTGCGCCTGGCGGGGTGAAGGTGACTCTGGGTGGGAGAGGGTCCGGGGGGGATGCGGCGGGAGATACGATCCAGAATGTCGAGAACATCGAAGGATCGTCCTACGACGATGAGTTGACGGGCGATGAGGGGAACAACTTTCTGAGGGGCCGCAAAGGCGACGACACGCTCCGGGGCGGGGACGGAGATGACGCTATCGTAGGCAGTCCGGGGAATGACGAGCTACATGGCCAAGGCGACAATGATCGTCTCTTTGGCCGCGAGGGAGATGACAAGCTCTATGGTGGAAGTGGCAACGACGCGCTCTTCGGTTGGATCGGCGACGACACGCTCTATGGTGAGGGTGGCGACGACACGCTGGAAGGGGGCGCAGGGGCGGACAGCCTGGTCGGGGGCGCCGCCGGTCAGGACGTAGTGAGCTACCGGCAGTCGGATACCGGCGTGACGGTGGACCTGTCGGGCACGGGGCAAACAGCGTCCGGCGGGCATGCGAGCGACGGCGCGCAGAACGACACGATCAGCGGGTTCGAGCGGGTGTACGGTTCGGATCACGGCGACACACTGACGGGCGACGATGGAAACAACGAGCTGCAGGGCCTCGGCGGTAACGATACGCTGAAGGGCGGCCACGGCGACGACACGCTCAACGGCGGCGCGGGGGCGGACAAGCTGACCGGCGGCGGCGGGAAGGACACGTTCGTGTTCTCGGCGGCGGCCGATTCGACGGCCGCGGCATTGGACACGATCCTCGACTTCTCGTCATTGGCGTCGTCGAGCACGACAAGGAAGGACCCGGACCAGCTCGATCTGTCCGACCTCACGGAGGAGACGTTGACGTTCATTGGCGGGGATGCGTTCGACGACGACGACGGCACGGCGGGCCAAGTGCGCTACGTGCATGGAACGGACACGTCGGATGAGAAGTACACGGACGTGCAGGTGGACGTGAACGGGGACAATTCGGCTGACTTCATGGTGCGGCTGCTCGGCGCCCACCACAACCTGGCCGCCGGCGACTTCATACTGACCAAACTGACCGACGACGACGTCACACTGATCTGATCGCGCCCGTTTTCCGGTCGTCCGGCCCTGTCCGCTCCCCTTGCACGCTGGGGGAGCGGCGGGGCCGGGTTCTTTCCGGTGGATCAGCGATTCCGCCCCCGGCCCGGATGGCGTCGCGCCGACGTGTCCTGAACCGTGTATGATTGAGTCTCTGCCGTAGCGGTGCGCCCCGCGCGGCGCGCTCGCAGTGTCCGCGCGAGGGCCTGCAGGAGGCGGCGTCATGGAGCTTCTGACCCTGGCCGGGATCAACGTCACCGTCGCCGTCGCGTTCGCGGCCTTCCTCCGGCGCCAGAACGCGGCTCTCGCGCAGCGGTTCGAGGCTTTCAGTCAGGACATCACCGGGACGATCACCGGGATCGATCGGCGCTTGGCGCGGCTGGAAGGCTGGATCGAACGCGACCGCGGCGGGCATTCTCCAGATCAGACCTGACCGCCTGTCCCCGACAGGTTGTGCTTGACAGCCCGATGAAAGTGCGTATAGGATTCGCGCCCATGACCGGCGCGCGTCTCCTCGTTTCCTCGGTCTCGTCTCGTCTCGTCTCGTCTCGTCTCGTCTCGTCTCGTCTCGTCTCGATTTTCTAGCGCCTATCACAAATTCACGCGTCGCGCAAGCGAAGCATTTTCGCCTGCGGACGCCACCGTTGCGCCTGCCCGCGCCGCGGCCGCTCCCGGCGGCCGTCCGCGCCATCCGTCCGTTCGTTCGAGAGCGGGCCCGGCCCTCCTGCCGGCGCGGGGAATCTGCACGTTCGCGTAAACCTGACGGAATGCAACGCTCTTGAAGTGGAGGAACAACCATGGCAACGACTGGCAACGACCTGCTTACGGGCACTTCCGGCCGCGACACGCTGAGCGGCGGCGCGGGCAAAGACACGCTGAAGGGCAGCGGCGGTGCGGACGTTCTGGACGGCGGCGCCGGCGACCGGGATTTGTTGAGCTACCGGGGGTCGCCCCGCGCGGTGACGGTGGATCTGTCGGGCACGGGGCAAACGGCGTCCGGTGCGGGGAGCCATGCGGACGGCGACACGATCAGGAATTTCGAGCGGGTGTACGGCTCGGAGCACGCCGACAGTCTGATGGGCGACTCGGGTCCCAACGAGCTGGTGGGGTGGGGCGGCCGCGACACGCTGAGCGGCGGCGCGGGCAACGACACGCTGCAAGGCGGCGCGGGGCGAGACAGCCTGGACGGGGGCGTCGCCGGCCGGGACGTGTTGAACTACAAAGGGTCGCCCCGCGCGGTGACGGTGAACCTCAAGACGAACACGGTGTCCGGTGAGGGGAGCCATGCGGAAGGCGACACGATCAAAAATTTCGAGCGGGTGTACGGCTCGAATGAGCACGGCGACAGCCTGACGGGCGACGATGGGAACAACGAGCTGCAGGGTTTCGGCGGCGGCGACACTTTGAGCGGCGGCGCGGGCAACGACACGCTGGAAGGGGGCGCGGAAGCGGACAGCCTGGTCGGGGGCGCCGCCGGCCGCGACGTGGTGAGCTATCGGCAGTCGAACGCCGGCGTGACGGTGGACCTGTCGGGCACGGGGCAAACGGCGTCCGGCGGGCATGCGAGCGACGGCGCGCAGAACGACACGATCAGCGGGTTCGAGCGGGTGTACGGCTCGGATCACCGCGATAGTCTGACGGGCGACGATGGGAACAACGAGCTGCAGGGCTTCGGCGGCCACGACAAGCTCCATGGTGGAGGTGGCAACGACACGCTGCGGGGCGGTGCGGACAGAGACGCTCTCACGGGTGGGGCAGACGCCGACCTTCTGGATGGAGGCACCGGCTATGACTTCGTGGACTATGAAGATTCGCCTTTCGGGGTGAAGGTGAGCCTCAAGGACGGCACGGGGTCCGAGGGTCATGCGGCGGGAGACACAATCCAAGATGTCGAAGGCATCGACGGCTCGGAGCACGACGATGAGTTGACGGGCGACTCGGGGAACAACGGTCTGAGGGGGCGCAAAGGCAACGACACGCTCCGGGGCGGGGAAGGAGACGACTCTCTCAGAGGCAATAGGGGGGACGACGACCTCCATGGGGAAGGCGACAATGACAATCTCTGGGGCTTTGAGGGAGAGGACAAGCTTCATGGTGGAGATGGCCACGACAAGCTCTATGGTTGGAGCGGCGACGACGCGCTCTATGGTGGAGATGGCAATGACGAGCTCTATGGAGGAGGCGGCGGCAGCTCGGGACGGACTGAAGGCGGCGCCGACACGCTCCGGGGTGAAGGCGGCGCCGACACGCTGGTTGGCGACCCGGGGGCGGACAGCCTGGATGGGGGTCCGGGCGTGGACACGGCGAGCTACGACTACAACCCCGACGGGAACTACGCGAACTTCGCCAACCCGCCCGGTGGGGTGACGGTGGACCTCGCCAAGAACACGAAGCCGGAGAGTCCGGCATCCGGGGGCTGGGCGGCGGGTGACACGCTCCAGAACATCGAGAATGTCATCGGCACGCCCGAGCGCGACACGCTGACGGGCGACGATGGGAACAACGAGCTGCAGGGCTTCGGCGGCCACGACAAGCTCCATGGTGGAGGTGGCAACGACACGCTGCGGGGCGGTGCGGACAGAGACGCTCTCACGGGTGGGGCAGACGCCGACCTTCTGGATGGAGGCACCGGCTATGACTTCGTGGACTATGAAGATTCGCCTTTCGGGGTGAAGGTGAGCCTCAAGGACGGCACGGGGTCCGAGGGTCATGCGGCGGGAGACACAATCCAAGATGTCGAAGGCATCGACGGCTCGGAGCACGACGATGAGTTGACGGGCGACTCGGGGAACAACGGTCTGAGGGGGCGCAAAGGCAACGACACGCTCCGAGGCGGGGAAGGAGACGACTCTCTCAGAGGCAATAGGGGGGACGACGACCTCCATGGGGAAGGCGACAATGACAGTCTCTGGGGCTTTGAGGGAGAGGACAAGCTTCATGGTGGAGATGGCCACGACAAGCTCTATGGTTGGAGCGGCGACGACGCGCTCTATGGTGGAGATGGCAATGACGAGCTCTATGGAGGAGGCGGCGGCAGCTCGGGACGGACTGAAGGCGGCGCCGACACGCTCCGGGGTGAAGGCGGCGCCGACACGCTGGTTGGCGACCCGGGGGCGGACAGCCTGGATGGGGGTCCGGGCGTGGACACGGCGAGCTATGACTACAACCCCGACGGGAACTACGCGAACTTCGCCAACCCGCCCGGTGGGGTGACGGTGGACCTCGCCAAGAACACGAAGCCGGAGAGTCCGGCGTCCGGGGGCTGGGCGGCGGGTGACACGCTCCAGAACATCGAGAACGTCGTCGGCACGCCGAGCGCCGACGACCTGACGGGCGACTCGGGCCCCAACGAGCTGCAGGGCCTCGGCGGCGGCGACGAGCTGACGGGCGGCGGCGGCGACGACACGCTCAACGGTGGCGCGGGGGCGGACAAGCTGACCGGCGGCGGCGGGAAGGACACGTTCGTGTTCTCGGCGGCGGCCGATTCGACGTCTGCGGCATGGGACACGATCCTCGACTTCTCGTCATTGGCGTCGTCGAGCACGACAAGGAAGGACCCGGACCAGCTCGATCTGTCCGACTGAGGTGGTCCCGGTTGTTTGGACAATTCGAGGGCTTCATTAAGGTGTATTCCGGTTGCGAATCATGCCCTCGTGTTCTTCGTCTGAGGTTGCCCCGATTCTGCGGACAGATTGACGCTTTCGGGTTCAGATCATGCCGTGGTTTTCCGTGGGAGTAAATCCACAATGAAGCGCTGTGGAACTGTGGGAATCTCGCGGCCTCGGCGCCGGCCCGATCGCCAGCGGTCGCCCGCGAGATTTCCAACGGACTGTGGGCGCCCGTGTCCCCGCTCTGCGGATGCAGCCCGTTGCGGACCGGGCGTCCACAGGCCGGGCAGGTCCACAGCGCCCGGCGGCGATACGCTGCGCCCTCCGATCCGGCCGGGGCCGCAGCCACGCCCCGCGGCGCCGAGGGAAGTTCCACGGCACGGCAGGTCCGCGTTCGTCTGCGCGTCGCACCGGCAGCGCCAGCCCGGGACGCGAGCCGCAACACCCTGCACGGCAACGGCCGTTCGAACCCCGCCGCCGGCAAGACAGGCGCCCGGCAGCCGACGCCCGCAGCTCCCTGTCTCGCTGTTCGGCAGGTCACGCCGCCCGCTCCGCGCCATACACTTCGGCCGGCGTGCGTCCGCCCAACGCCGAGTGCGGACGCACGTGGCTGTAGAACCGCATCCACTCCGCAATCACCCGCTCGGCTGCGAACCCGTCGCGCAACTCGTGAAGATACACCGCTTCGTACTTCAGCGACCGCCACAGCCGCTCGATGAAGACGTTGTCCAGACACCGCCCCCGGCCGTCCATCGAGCACCGCGCACCGGCCGCGAGCACCCGCCCGGTGAACGCCGCGCTCGTGAACTGCGCCCCCTGGTCCGTGTTGAAGATGCCCGGCGTAGCGGTCCGAAGCGCCGCCTCCAGCGCTTCGAGGCAGAAGTCGACGTCCAGCGTATTCGACAACCGCCATGCCAGCACGTGCCGGCTCGCCCAGTCCATGACGGCGACCAGATACAGGAAGCCGGCTGCCAGCGGAATATAGGTGATGTCCGCGCACCAGACTTGGTTCGGGCGGTCGATCGTCAGGCCGCCGAGCAGGTACGGATAGACGGCATGGTCCGGATGCGGCCGGCTCGTGCGCGGCTGGCGGTAGAGCGCCTCCAGCCCCATCCGGCGCATCAGGCGCCGCACCCGACGACGCCCGACCGCCCTGCCCTCGCGCCGCAGGTGGCGCGTCATCTGCCGGCTGCCGTAGAACGGATGCCGCAGCGACAGCGCGTCCATGCGGCGCATCAACGCCAGATGCTCCGCGCTTGCCCCCCGCGGCCGGTAGTACACCGACGAGCGGCTGATCCGCAACAAGGCGCATTGGCGGCTGACGCTCAACGCGCCGGCGCGGTCGAGCAGCTCCAGACGCGCGGCGCGGCTCAGCGTGGGAACCCGCGCAGAAAAAAATCCCGCTCCACCGTCAACTCGCCGATCTTCGCGTGCAGATCCCGAATCGTCGTCGCGTGCTCCGACTGCCGGGACGCCCTGCGGTCGGCGAAGATCTCCCCCAACCCGTCGACCGCCTGGCGCTTCCAGAGACTCACTTGGTTCGGATGCACCTCGTGTCGGGCCGCGATCTGCTGCACCGTGCGGTCGCCCCGCAACGCTGCGAGCGCCACCCGCTTCTTGAACTCCGCCGTGAACCGCCGCCGGCGTCTCGTCGTCATCCCAGCGCCTCCACAAGGCTCTGGAATACACCTTAACGGATTGTCCAAAAATGCGGGACCACCTCAGACCTCGCGGAGACGTTGACGTTTATCGAGAACGCGAACGGCGCGTTCGACGGCACGGCGGGCCAAGTGCGCTACGTGCATGGGACGGACACGGAGTCGGATGAGAAGTACACGGACGTGCAGGTGGACGTGGACGGGGACAATGCGCCCGACTTCATGGTGCGGCTGCTCGGCGCCCACCACAACCTGGCCGCCGGCGACTTCATACTGACCGACGACGACGTCACACTGATCTGATCGCGCCGTGACGGGAGTCGTCCGGCCCTGTCCGCTCCCCTTTGCACGCCGGGGGGCGGCGGGGCCGGATTCTTTCCGGTGGCTCAGCGATTCCGCCCCCGGCCTGGATGGCGTCGCGCCGACGTGTCCTGAACCGTGTATGATTGAGTCTCTGCCGTAGCGGTGCGCCCCGTGCGGCGCGCTCGCAGCGTCCGCGCGAGGGCCTGCAGGAGGCGGCGTCATGGAGCTTCTGACCCTGGCCGGGATAAACGTCACCGTCGCCGTCGCGTTCGCGGCTTTCCTCCGGCGCCAGAACGCGGCTCTCGCGCAGCGGTTCGAGGCTTTCAGCCAGGACATCACCGGGACGATCACCGGAATCGATCGGCGCTTGGCGCGATGCTGGAAGGCTGGATCGAACGCGACCGCGGCGGGCGTTCTCCGGATCAGGCCTGACCGCCCGTCCCCGACAGGTTGTGCTTGACATCCCGACGAGAGCGCGTATAGGATTCGCGCCCATGACCGGCGCGCGTCTCCTCGTTTCCTCGGTCTCGTCTCGTCTCGTCTCGTCTCGTCTCGTCTCGTCTCGTCTCGTCTCGTCTCGTCTCGTCTCGTCTCGTCTCGTCTCGTCTCGTCTCGTCTCGTCTCGTCTCGTCTCGATTTTCTAGCGCCTATCACAAATTCACGCGTCGCGCAAGCGAAGCATTTTCGCCTGCGGACGCCACCGTTGCGCCTGCCCGCGCCGCGGCCGCTCCCGGCGGCCGTCCGCGCCATCCGTCCGTTCGTTCGAGAGCGGGCCCGGCCCTCCTGCCGGCGCGGGGAATCTGCACGTTCGCGTAAACCTGACGGAATGCAACGCTCTTGAAGAGGAGAAAACGACCATGGCGACTCCGACAACCGGCAACGACCTGCTTACGGGCACTCCTGGAAACGACACACTGAACGGCCTGGCCGGCAACGACACGCTGAAGGGCGGCGGCGGTGCGGACGTTCTGGACGGCGGTCCCGGCCTGGACGTGTTGAGCTACCGGGGGTCGCCCCGCGCGGTGACGGTGGATCTGTCGGGCACGGGGCAAACGGCGTCCGGTGCGGGGAGCCATGCGGACGGCGACACGATCAGGAATTTCGAGCGGGTGTACGGCTCGGAGCACGCCGACAGTCTGACGGGCGACTCGGGTCCCAACGAGTTGGTGGGGTGGGGCGGCCGCGACACGCTGAGCGGCGGCGCGGGCAACGACACGCTGCAAGGCGGCGCGGGGGCGGATGAGCTGGACGGCGGCGTCGCCGGCCGGGACGTGTTGAACTACAAAGGGTCGCCCCGCGCGGTGACGGTGAACCTCAAAACGAACACGGTGTCCGGTGAGGGGAGTCATGCGGACGGCGACACGATCAAAAATTTCGAGCGGGTGTACGGCTCGAACTCGAAGGAGCACGGCGACAGGCTGACGGGCGACGATGAGAACAACGAGCTGGTGGGGTGGGACGGCGCCGATACGCTGAGCGGCGGCTTGGGCAACGACACGCTACAAGGCGGCGCGGGGCGAGATAGCCTGGACGGGGGTGTCGCCGGCCAGGACGTGGTGAGCTACCGCGGTTCGGACGCCCGCGTGAGGGTGATCCTCTCCGAGGGGACTGACGGAACGGCGTCCGGCGGCCATGCGCAGGGCGACACGATCAGCGGGTTCGAGAACGTCATCGGTTCGGAGTACAACGACTTGCTGAGGGGCGACTCGGGTCCCAACGAGCTGAAGGGCTTCGGCGGCAACGACAGGTTGGTCGGCGACGCCGGCGCCGACACGCTGCGAGGCGGTGAGGGCAATGACAACATCAGTGGCGGGGCCGATGGTGACTACCTGGATGGCGGGAACGGCAACGACAGGCTGGACTACTCCCGGTCGAATGACAAGGTGACGGTTAACTTGGCCACCAAGGCGGCGTTCGGGGGCCATGCGGAAGGCGACACGATCAAGGGGTTCGAAAACGTCTTCGGTTCGGGGGGGGTGCGCCAGCTGGCGGAGTCGTACCCCGACCAAAACCTCAGGTTCGCTGACCATTTGACGGGCAACTCGGGGGACAACTACCTGAGGGGTCGCCGCGGCGACGACACGCTGAGGGGCGGAGATGGGCACGATACGCTCATAGGCGACCCCGGGAGCGACCACCTTTATGGTGAAGATGGCAATGACATGCTCATGGGTCAAAACCAGAATGACAGTCTCTACGGTGGAGACGGCGATGACACGCTCGGTGGCGGTGTGGGGGCGGACAGTTTGGATGGGGGGGATGGTGTGGACACGGTGAGCTACGACAGTTCCACCTATGGCGCGATTCCCGCAGTCTTGCCCGCCGGCGTGACGGTGGACCTGTCCCCGCGCACGGGGCAAACGGCGTCCGGCGGCCATGCGCAAGGCGACACGATCAGCAAGTTCGAGAACGTCATCGGTTCGGAGTACGGCGACGCGCTGACGGGCGACTCGGGTCCCAACGAGCTGAAGGGCCTCGGCGGCAACGATACGCTGACGGGCGGCGGCGGCGCCGATACGCTGAGCGGCGGCGTGGGCAACGACACGCTACAAGGCGGCGCGGGGCGAGATAGCCTGGACGGGGGTGTCGCCGGCCAGGACGTGGTGAGCTACCGCGGTTCGGACGCCCGCGTGAGGGTGATCCTCTCCGAGGGGACTGACGGAACGGCGTCCGGCGGCCATGCGCAGGGCGACACGATCAGCGGGTTCGAGAACGTCATCGGTTCGGAGTACAGCGACTTGCTGAGGGGCGACTCGGGTCCCAACGAGCTGAAGGGCCTCGGCGGCAACGACAGGTTGGTCGGCGACGCCGGCGCCGACACGCTGCGAGGCGGTGAGGGCAATGACGACATCAGTGGCGGGGCCGATGGTGACTACCTGGATGGCGGGAACGGCAACGACAGGCTGGACTACTCCCGGTCGAATGACAAGGTGACGGTTAACTTGGCCACCAAGGCGGCGTTCGGGGGCCATGCGGAAGGCGACACGATCAAGGGGTTCGAAAACGTCTTCGGTTCGGGGGGGGTGCGCCAGCTGGCGGAGTCGTACCCCGACCAAAACCTCAGGTTCGCTGACCATTTGACGGGCAACTCGGGGGACAACTACCTGAGGGGTCGCCGCGGCGACGACACGCTGAGGGGCGGAGATGGGCACGATACGCTCATAGGCGACCCCGGGAGCGACCACCTTTATGGTGAAGATGGCAATGACATGCTCATGGGTCAAAACCAGAATGACAGTCTCTACGGTGGAGACGGCGATGACACGCTCGGTGGCGGTGTGGGGGCGGACAGTTTGGATGGGGGGGATGGTGTGGACACGGTGAGCTACGACAGTTCCACCTATGGCGCGATTCCCGCAGTCTTGCCCGCCGGCGTGACGGTGGACCTGTCCCCGCGCACGGGGCAAACGGCGTCCGGCGGCCATGCGCAAGGCGACACGATCAGCAAGTTCGAGAACGTCATCGGTTCGGAGTACGGCGACGCGCTGACGGGCGACTCGGGTCCCAACGAGCTGAAGGGCCTCGGCGGCAACGATACGCTGACGGGCGGCGGCGGCGCCGATACGCTGAGCGGCGGCGTGGGGAAAGACGATTTGAAGGGCGACGGCGGTGCCGACACGCTCAACGGCGGCGCGGGGCAGGACACGCTGGCCGGCGGCGGCGGGAAGGACACGTTCGTGTTCTCGGCGGCGGCCGATTCGCCGCCCACGGCGCCGGACACGATCTACGGCTTCTCGTCATCGTCAACGGGTAACGACGACAACGAGGACCATCTCCATCTGTCCGCCCTCGCGGAGGAGTTGAGTTTCATCGAGAACGAGAACGGCGCGTTCGATGGCGCGGCGGGTCAGGGCCAGGTGCGCTACGTGCACAAGACGTCGGGGTCGGGGTCAGATGTGTCGGAGTACACGGACGTGGAGGTGGACGTGAACGGGAACGGGTCGGCCGACTTCGTGGTGCGACTGTTCGGCGACCACTACGACTTGGCCGCCGGTGACTTCATACTGACCTGATCGCGCCCGTTTTCCGATCGCCCGGCCCTGTCCGCTCCCCTTTGCACGCCGGGGGGCGGCGGGGCCGAATTCTTTCCGGTGGCTCAGCGATTCCGCCCCCGGACCGGATGGCGTCGCGCCGACGTGTCCTGAACCGTGTATGATTGAGTCTCTGCTGTAGCGGTGCGCCCCGCGCGGCGCGCTCGCAGCGTCCGCGCGAGGGCCTGCAGGAGGCGGCGACATGGAGCTTCTGACCCTGGCCGGGATCAACGTCACCGTCGCCGTCGCGTTCGCGGCCTTCCTCCGGCGCCAGAACGCGGCTCTCGCGCAGCGGTTCGAGGCTTTCAGTCAGGACATCACCGGGACGATCACCGGGATCGATCGGCGCTTGGCGCGGCTGGAAGGCTGGATCGAACGCGGCCGCGGCGGGCATTCTCCAGATCAGACCTGACCGCCTGTCCCCGACAGGTTGTGCTTGACAGCCCGATGAAAGTGCGTATAGGATTCGCGCCCATGACCGGCGCGCGTCTCCTCGTTTCCTCGGTCTCGTCTCGTCTCGTCTCGTCTCGTCTCGTCTCGTCTCGTCTCGTCTCGTCTCGTCTCGTCTCGTCTCGTCTCGTCTCGATTTTCTAGCGCCTATCACAAATTCACGCGTCGCGCAAGCGAAGCACTTTCGCCTGCGGACGCCACCGCTGCGCCTGCCCGCGCCGCGGCCGCTCCCGGCGGCCGTCCGCGCCATCCGTCCGTTCGTTCGAGAGCGGGCCCGGCTCTCCTGCCGGCGCGGGGGATTCTGCACGTTCGCGTAAACCTGACGGAATGCAACGCTCTTGAAAAGGAGGAACAACCATGGCAACGACTGGCAACGACCTGCTTACGGGCACTTCCGGCCGCGACACGCTGAGCGGCGGCGCGGGCAAAGACACGCTGAAGGGCAGCGGCGGTGCGGACGTTCTGGACGGCGGCGCCGGCGACCGGGATTTGTTGAGCTACCGGGGGTCGCCCCGCGCGGTGACGGTGGATCTGTCGGGCACGGGGCAAACGGCGTCCGGTGAGGGGAGTCATGCGGAAGGCGACACGATCAGGAATTTCGAGCGGGTGTACGGCTCGGAGCACGCCGACAGTCTGACGGGCGACTCGGGTCCCAACGAGCTGGTGGGGTGGGGCGGCGACGACAAGCTGCGCGGCGGCGCGGGCAACGACACGCTTCAGGGCGGCGCGGGGGCGGATGAGCTGGATGGCGGCGTCGCCGGCCGGGACGTGTTGAGCTACCGGGGGTCGCCCCGCGCGGTGACGGTGGACCTGTCCGCGGAGGCGGGGCAAACAGCGTCCGGTCCGGAGGGGAGTCATGCGCGCAATGACAAGATCGAGAATTTCGAGCGGGTCTACGGTTCGGAGCAGGGCGACAGCCTGACGGGCGACTCGGGGAACAACGAGCTGCAGGGCTTCGGCGACGGCGACACGCTGAGCGGCGGCGCGGGCAACGACACGCTGGAAGGGGGCGCGGGGGCGGACAGCCTGGTCGGGGGCGCCGCCGGCCGGGATGTGGTGAGCTACCGGCAGTCGAACGCCGGCGTGACGGTGGATCTGTCGGGCACGGGGCAAACGGCGTCCGGGGGCCATGCGAGCGACGGCGCGCAGAACGACACGATCAGCGGATTCGAGCGGGTGTACGGCTCGGACCACCGCGACACGCTGACGGGCGATGGTGGGAACAACGAGCTGCAGGGCTTCGGCGGCCACGACAAGCTCTATGGTGGAGGTGGTGCCGACACGCTGAGCGGCGGTGCGGACGGCGACGAGCTCACGGGCGGCGCGGGGGCGGATGAGCTGGATGGCGGCGCTGGTTGGGACTGGTTGAGCTACCGGGATTCGCCCCATGCGGTGACGGTGGACCTGTCGGGCACGGAGCAAACGGCGTCCGGTCCGGAGGGGAGTCATGCGGACGGCGACACGATCAGGAATTTCGAGGCCATCCGAGGCTCGGCCTACGACGATGAGTTGACGGGCGATGAGGGGTTCAACTTTCTAAGAGGCGCCCCAGGCGACGACACGCTCCGGGGCGGGGACGGAAATGACGTTCTCGTAGGCCATCAGGGGGACGACGAGCTCCATGGTGGGGGCGACAACGACCTTCTCCATGGCCGTGAGGAATCTGACACGCTCTATGGTGGAGGTGGCGCCGACACGCTGAGCGGCGGTGCGGACGGCGACGAGCTCACGGGCGGCGCGGGGGCGGATGAGCTGGATGGCGGCGCTGGTTGGGACTGGTTGAGCTACCGGGATTCGCCCCATGCGGTGACGGTGGACCTGTCGGGCACGGAGCAAACGGCGTCCGGTCCGGAGGGGAGTCATGCGGACGGCGACACGATCAGGAATTTCGAGGCCATCCGAGGCTCGGCCTACGACGATGAGTTGACGGGCGATGAGGGGTTCAACTTTCTAAGAGGCGCCCCAGGCGACGACACGCTCCGGGGCGGGGACGGAAATGACGTTCTCGTAGGCCATCAGGGAGACGATGAGCTCCATGGTGGGAGCGACAACGACCTTCTCCATGGCCGTGAGGAATCTGACACGCTCTATGGTGGAAGTGGTAACGACACGCTCGCAGGCCATCAGGGGAATGACAAGCTCGATGGTGGGGGCGACAGTGACACGCTGAGCGGCGGTGAGGGGGCGGACAGCTTGGTTGGAGGGCTGGGCCTGGACACGGTAAGCTACGAATGGTCGGACGCCGGCGTGACGGTTGATTTGTCCCCGAGGACGGGGCAAACGGCGTCCGGCGGGCACGCGGAAGGCGACACGATCAGCGGGTTCGAGAACGTCACCGGCTCGAATGAGCACGCCGACGAACTGACGGGCGACTCGGGCCCCAACGAGCTGCAGGGCCTCGGCGGCGGCGACGAGCTGAAGGGCGGCGCCGGCGACGACACGCTCAACGGTGGCGCGGGGGCGGACAAGCTGACCGGCGGCGGCGGGAAGGACACGTTCGTGTTCTCGTCAGCGGCCGATTCGACGTCCACGGCATGGGACACGATCGACGACTTCGTGTCGTTAGCGTTGGCGTCGTCAAGGGAGGACGACGAGGACAACGACCCGGACCAGCTCGATCTGTCCGCCCTCGCGGAGGAGACGTTGACGTTCATTCGCGGGGATGTGTTCGACGACGACGACGGCACGGCGGGCCAAGTGCGCTACGTGCATGGGACGGACACGGCGTCGGATCAGAAGTACACGGACGTGCAGGTGGACGTGGACGGGGACAATGTGCATGACTTCATGGTGCGGCTGCTCGGCGCCCACCACAACTTGGCCGCCGGCGACTTCATACTGACCAAACTGACCGACGACGACGTCACACTGATCTGATCGCGCCCGTTTTCCGGTCGTCCGGCCCTGTCCGCTCCCCTTTGCACGCCGGGGAGCGGCGGGGCCGGATTCTTTCCGGTGGATCAGCGATTCCGATCCCGGCCCGGATGGCGTCGCGCCGACGTGTCCTGAACCGTGTATGAGAGAATCTCTGCCGTAGCGGTGCGACCCGCGCGGCGCACTCGCAGCGTCCGCGCGAGGGCCTGCAGGAGGCGGCGTCATGGAGCTTCTGACCCTGGCCGGGATCAACGTCACCGTCGCCGTCGCGTTCGCGGCCTTCCTCCGGCGCCAGAACGCGGCTCTCGCGCAGCGGTTCGAGGCTTTCAGCCGGGACATCACCGGGACGATCACCGGAATCGATCGGCGCTTGGCGCGACTGGAAGTCTGGATCGAACGCAGCCGCGGTGGGCATTTTCCGGATCAGGCCTGATCGCCCGTCCCGACAGGTTGTGCTTGACATCCCGACGAGAGCGCGTGTAGGATTCGCGCCCATGACCGGCGCGCGTCTCCTCGTTTCCTCGGTCTCGTCTCGTCTCGTCTCGTCTCGTCTCGTCTCGATTTTCTAGCGCCTATCACAAATTCACGCGTCGCGCAAGTGAGCTGCCCTCGCCTGCGGACGCCACCGTTGCGCCTGCCCGCGCCGCGGCCGCTCCTGTCGGCCGTCCGCGCCATCCGTCCGTTCGTTCGAGAGCGGGCCCGGCCCTCCTGCCGGCGCGGGGATTCTGCACGTTCGCGTAAACCTGACGGAATGAAACGCTCTTGAAGTGGAGGAACAACCATGGCAACGACTGGCAACGACCTGCTTACGGGCACTTCCGGCCGCGACACGCTGAGCGGCGGCGCGGGCAAAGACACGCTGAAGGGCAGCGGCGGTGCGGACGTTCTGGACGGCGGCGCCGGCGACCGGGATTTGTTGAGCTACCGGGGGTCGCCCCGCGCGGTGACGGTGGATCTGTCGGGCACGGGACAAACGGCGTCCGGTGCGGGGAGCCATGCGGACGGCGACACGATCAGGAATTTCGAGCGGGTGTACGGCTCGGAGCACGCCGACAGTCTGACGGGCGACTCGGGTCCCAACGAGCTGGTGGGTTGGGGCGGCGACGACAAGCTGAGCGGCGGCGCGGGCAACGACACGCTGCAAGGCGGCGCGGGAGCGGATGAGCTGGACGGCGGCGTCGCCGGCCGGGACGTGTTGAACTACAAGGGGTCGCCCCGCGCGGTGACGGTGAACCTCAAGACGAACACGGTGTCCGGTGAGGGGAGTCATGCGGACGGCGACACGATCAAAAATTTCGAGCGGGTGTACGGCTCGAAGGATCACGGCGACAGCCTGACGGGCGACGATGGGAACAACGAGCTGCAGGGCTTCGGCGGCCGCGACACGCTGAGCGGCGGCGCGGGCAACGACACGCTGGAAGGGGGCGCGGGGGCGGACAGCTTGGTCGGGGGCGCCGCCGGCCGGGACGTAGTGAGCTACCGGCAGTCGAACGCCGGCGTGACGGTGGACCTCTCGGGCACGGGGCAAACGGCGTCCGGTGGCCATGCGCAAGACGACACGATCAGCGGGTTCGAGCGGGTGTACGGCTCGGACCACCGCGACAAGCTGACGGGCGACTCGGGTCCCAATGAGCTGCAGGGCTTCGGCGGCGGCGACCGGCTCTATGGTGGAGGTGGTGACGACACGCTGCGAGGCGGGGTGGGCAATGACCATCTCCGTGGTGAGGCAGGAGCCGATCTCCTGGATGGAGGTCTCGGCAGTGACTACCTGACCTATGACGGTTCGCCCACTGGAGTGAAGGTGGATCTAGCCAGCGGGAGAGCGTCCGGAGGTCATGCGGATGGAGACAAGATCCAGGGTGTCGAGGATGTCCACGGCTCGGCCCATGATGATGAGCTGAAGGGCGATGACGGGAACAACCTTCTGAGGGGTCGCAAGGGCGACGACGAGATCTGGGGCAGGGGAGGACATGACCATCTCGTAGGCAACACTGGGGAGGACACGCTCCGAGGCGGAAACGGCAATGACCTTCTCAGAGGCAGACAGGACGCGGACGAGCTCCATGGCGAAGGTGGCGACGACACGTTGTCCGGCGGTGCGGGGGCGGACAAGCTGGATGGGGGTCTGGGAGCGGACACGGTGGATTACTGGGGTTCTGACGCCGGCGTGACGGTGGATCTGTCCCCGAGGACGGGGCAAACGGCGTCCGGCGGGCACGCGGAAGGCGACACGATCAGCGGGTTCGAGAACGTCACCGGCTCGAATGAGCACGGCGACCGTCTGACGGGCGACTCGGGTCCCAATGAGCTGCAGGGCTTCGGCGGCGGCGACCGGCTCTATGGTGGAGGTGGTGACGACACGCTGCGAGGCGGGGTGGGCAATGACCATCTCCGTGGTGAGGCAGGAGCCGATCTCCTGGATGGAGGTCTCGGCAGTGACTACCTGACCTATGACGGTTCGCCCACTGGAGTGAAGGTGGATCTAGCCAGCGGGAGAGCGTCCGGAGGTCATGCGGATGGAGACAAGATCCAGGGTGTCGAGGATGTCCACGGCTCGGCCCATGATGATGAGCTGAAGGGCGATGACGGGAACAACCTTCTGAGGGGTCGCAAGGGCGACGACGAGATCTGGGGCAGGGGAGGACATGACCATCTCGTAGGCAACACTGGGGAGGACACGCTCCGAGGCGGAAACGGCAATGACCTTCTCAGAGGCAGACAGGACGCGGACGAGCTCCATGGCGAAGGTGGCGACGACACGTTGTCCGGCGGTGCGGGGGCGGACAAGCTGGATGGGGGTCTGGGAGCGGACACGGTGGATTACTGGGGTTCTGACGCCGGCGTGACGGTGGATCTGTCCCCGAGGACGGGGCAAACGGCGTCCGGCGGGCACGCGGAAGGCGACACGATCAGCGGGTTCGAGAACGTCACCGGCTCGAATGAGCACGGCGACCGTCTGACGGGCGACTCGGGTCCCAATGAGCTGCAGGGCTTCGGCGGCGGCGACCGGCTCTATGGTGGAGGTGGTGACGACACGCTGCGAGGCGGGGTGGGCAATGACCATCTCCGTGGTGAGGCAGGAGCCGATCTCCTGGATGGAGGTCTCGGCAGTGACTACCTGACCTATGACGGTTCGCCCACTGGAGTGAAGGTGGATCTAGTGGTATGTCACTTAAATAACTTTACATTTCGTGGGTCACGTGATATACCTTACGCATGAACGCCCCCGCTGCCCCGATGCTTTTGAGCGAGCAGGATCGGAACGCCTTGACGAAGTGGGCGCACAGTGCAGTTGCTTCTTGTCGCGTCGCTGCTCGCGCCAAGGCCTTGCTGATGGCCGGTGACGGCATGCCGAACAGCCTCATCGCAACCGCTCTCGACATCAGCCGGCCAACTGTGTTGATGTGGCGCAAACGATTTCTTGTCGATGGGCTGAATTCGGTGGGAACGGTGCGCGCTGGCCGAGGCCGGAAACCGGAGATCTCCGCTCGCCAAGTGCAGGCCATCGTGCATGCCACGCTGCACGATACGCCGCCGGGTTCTACGCACTGGAGTTGTCGATCGATGGCCAAGGCGGCCGGGGTGAGTCGAACGACCGTCCAGCGCATCTGGGACGCGCACGGGCTGCAGCCGCACCGCATCAAGACGTTCAAGTTGTCGACCGACACGGCGTTCGTAGAGAAACTGACCGACGTCGTGGGGTTGTACCTGAATCCACCGGACAAGGCGGTAGTGCTGTGTGTGGACGAGAAGAGTCAGATCCAAGCCTTGGATCGCACGCAGCCGGGCTTGCCGATGAAACCGGGCCGTTGCGGTACGATGACCCATGACTACAAGCGCCACGGCACGACGACGTTGTTCGCCGCGCTTGACGTGTTGACCGGCAAGGTCATCGGCGAATGTCATGGGCGCCATCGGCATCAGGAATTTCTGAAGTTCCTGCGGTGTCTTGACCGCGCGTTCTCTCGCGACCTCACGCTGCACGTAATCCTGGACAACTACGGAACCCACAAGCACGAAGCGGTTCGCAAGTGGTTGGCCGCCCACCCGCGCTTCAAGTTGCATTTCACGCCCACGGGCGCCTCGTGGCTCAACTTGGTCGAAAGCTGGTTCAGCAAGCTGACGCAGCAGCGCCTTCGGCGTGGCGTCTTTTGCAGCGTGCAGGAACTGGTCGCGGCCATCGACGATTTCTTGGCCCACCACAATGCGGATCCGAAGCCGTTCGTGTGGAACACCACCGTCGATGCTATCCTCAATAAGCTCAGGAAGTGTAAAGCTATTTACGGGACAGACCACTAGCCAGCGGGAGAGCGTCCGGAGGTCATGCGGATGGAGACAAGATCCAGGGTGTCGAGGATGTCCACGGCTCGGCCCATGATGATGAGCTGAAGGGCGATGACGGGAACAACCTTCTGAGGGGTCGCAAGGGCGACGACGAGATCTGGGGCAGGGGAGGACATGACCATCTCGTAGGCAACACTGGGGAGGACACGCTCCGAGGCGGAAACGGCAATGACCTTCTCAGAGGCAGACAGGACGCGGACGAGCTCCATGGCGAAGGTGGCGACGACACGTTGTCCGGCGGTGCGGGGGCGGACAAGCTGGATGGGGGTCTGGGAGCGGACACGGTGGATTACTGGGGTTCTGACGCCGGCGTGACGGTGGATCTGTCCCCGAGGACGGGGCAAACGGCGTCCGGCGGGCACGCGGAAGGCGACACGATCAGCGGGTTCGAGAACGTCACCGGCTCGAATGAGCACGGCGACCGTCTGACGGGCGACTCGGGTCCCAACGAGCTGAAGGGCCTCGGCGGCAACGATACGCTGAAGGGCGGCGCCGGCGACGACACGCTCAACGGCGGCGCGGGGGCGGACAAGCTGACCGGCGACGGCGGGAAGGACACGTTCATGTTCTCGGCGGCGGCCGATTCGACGTCTACGGCATGGGACACGATCCTCGACTTCTCGTCATTGGCGTCGTCGAGCACGACAAGGAAGGACCCGGACCAGCTCGATCTGTCCGACCTCACGGAGGAGACGTTGAAGTTCATTGGCGGGGATGCGTTCGACGACGACGACGGCACGGCGGGCCAAGTGCGCTACGTGCATGGGACGGACACGACGTCGGATGAGAAGTACACGGACGTGCAGGTGGACGTGGACGGGGACAATTCGGCCGACTTCATGGTGCGGCTGCTCGGCGCCCACCACAACCTGGCCGCCGGCGACTTCATACTGACCGGCGACTGATCGCGCCGGCCCGCCGCCGCCCGCCGGGAGCCGGCCCGTACGCCGGCCGGCCCCGGCGGCGAGCCGACGCCCGCTGACGCCCGCCCCCGATCTCGAACGGGGTATTCTGTAGGGGCGATGGCGCGCGACGAGCCGGCGGAGTGTCCGGAGTGCGGCGGCAGCGGTTGGCGCGCGCGCGACGAAGACGGCGTCCGGCGCGTCGATCGCTGCGACTGCTGGCGCCGGCAGGTCACGCGCACGCTGCTCGACGGGGCCGGCATACCGCGCCGGTACCGGAAGTGCGATTTTTCGAGCTTCGTGACCTACCGGAACGAGGAGCTCCTGCGCGCGGTCCGGGTCGCCCGGGGGTTCGCCGAGCAGTTTCCGGTCGTCGACAGGAGCCTCATCCTGATCGGCCCGCCCGGTGTCGGCAAGACCCACCTCGCCGTCGCCACGCTGCGCGAGGTGGTGCTCGGGAAGGCGGTCCGCGGCCTCTACTTCGACACGCGGACGCTGCTCGCCGCGATCCGGAGCACGTTCAATCCGGTCACCCGCACCGCGGAGGCCGACGTGCTCCGCGCGGTGATGGACGCCGAGCTGCTGGTGCTCGACGACCTCGGCGCGGAGCGGCCGACCGACTGGGTGGAGGAGACGATGAACCTCGTCGTCAACACCCGGTACAACGACGATCGTCCGACCATCTTCACCTCCAACTACGAGGACGTGCCGCATACCGACTCCGAGGACAAGCCGGACGACGAACGCTCCGTTTCGCTGCGGGAGCGGGTCGGGTTCCGGATGCATTCGCGGCTGCGGGAGATGTGCGAGTTCCTGGAGTACAGCGGCCCGGACTACCGCGAATTCGAGTTTCCGCCGACGGAAAAGATCCTCTACCAGCGGTGGAAGTCGCAGCCGCGCCGCCGGCTGCCCCGGCGCGCCGCGTCCCACGCGCGCGCCCGGCCGAAGGGCGAGCGGCTCGATCTCGGGTGGTCGGGCGGCAAGGCCGGCGCCTGACAGCCCGTGGTGGAACTCCGTGCGGCGCCGGGCGCGGCGGACGCCGAGCCGCTCGGCCTCTATCTGCACGTCCCGTTCTGCGGCTCGATCTGCAGCTACTGCAACTTCAACCGCGGACTACTCGACGAAGCGCTGAAGGCGCGCTACGTCGACGCGATGGCCGCGGAGGTGCGCCGCGCCGGCGACGGCGCGCGGGTCGACACGATCTATTTCGGCGGCGGCACCCCGTCGCTGCTGTCGCCGCCGGAGCTCGCGCGCCTGATCGCGGCCTGCCGGGACGGGTTCGCCGTCGCGCCGGACGCCGAGGTCACGCTGGAGGCGAATCCCGAGACGGTCGCCGCGGACGCGCTGCGCGGCTGGGTCGACGCCGGCGCGACCCGCGTCAGCATCGGGGTGCAGTCGCTGCGCGACGCGGAGCTCGAGCGGCTGGGGCGGCGGCACACCGCCGAGCGGGCGCGGGAGGCGGTGGGGCTGGCGCAGGCGGTCGGCTGCGACGTCAGCGTGGACCTGATGCTCTGGCTGCCGGGGCAGTCGCCTCGCGACTGCGCGGCCTCGGTCGATGCGCTGCTCGCGCTGCGGCCCGACCACGCCTCGCTCTACCTGCTGGAGCTGTACCCGAACGCCCCCCTGCGAGAGGAGATGGCGCGGGCCGGCTGGTCCCGGGCGCCCGACGACGACGCGGCCGATATGTACCTGGAGACGCTCGCCCGCACCGACGCGGCCGGATACGAGCAGTACGAGATCTCCAGCGTCGCGCGGCCGGGAAGACGTTGCCGGCACAACCTGAAGTACTGGCGGGACGGCGAATGGCTCGGCTTCGGCTGCGGCGCGCATTCGACGCGGGCCGGGCGCCGGTGGCGGAACGTCGCGGAGACCGGCCGGTACGTCGACCGCGTCGGCCGCGGCGCCTCGACCGTCGCCGAGCGCCGGAAGCTGACGCGCGGCGAGCGGTTCGGCGACGCGCTGTTCACCGGGCTGCGCCTGGCGGAGGGGATCGACCTCGACCGGACGGCGCGGCGGTACGGCGTGGACGTGATGGAGCGGTACGGCGCGGCGCTCGGCCGGTTCATCGACGCCGGGCTGCTCGTCCGCGCCGCCGGCCGGCTCCGGCTGACGCGGCGCGGCATGCTGCTCTCCAACGAGGTGATGCAGACTTTCGTCCAGCCGTCCCGTACGATAAAGTAACCGCTCGTTTCAAGGAAGGAGGCGTCCACAGATGCGCTGGATCGAGAAACTGACGTCGCGCCGGCAGGTCGTCATGGGGTGCGCGCTGATCGCGACGCTGGCCGCCGGAGTCGTGATCGGCATGGCGCTGACCGCGTCGAAAGCCGAAGCGCAGCCGAATCGGACGTTCAGCAGTGACGCAGCCCTGATGCTTCACTTCGTGAAGCCCGCGCAGGCGTCGGCGTTCGAGCAGGTAATGCAGAGGATCGACGAGGCGCTTGACGCCACGAATCGCAATCAGGCCCGCGGCTGGAAGGTGTACAGGGCCGACCAGGACCTTACCGGTCAGGGGAACGCCATGTACGTCTGGGTGATCGATCCGGTGGCGGCCGGCGGCAATTACGCCGCGGCGGCCATCCTGGCCGAAGCGTTTCCCGAGGAAGTGCAGCAGTTGTACGAGACCTACAACGCGGCGTACACCGACGGTCAAACCAAGCAGGTCAGCTACAACCTTGACCTGATCCGCGATTTCGGAAACTGAGCGGCGAATGCGCCGCCTCGCGGGATCGCCCTGAGCGCATCGATTCCGGCGGCGGCCAGAAGCGCGTATGACGATCGGATCCGGCCGGCGAGCCCTGCACAGCCCGTGGTGGAATCCCGCGTCGCACCGAGAGCGGCGAGGCGCCCGCCTGACAAGGCGTGAGGAGGGCGCATATTGGGCATACGCAACCGACGAACAACGCAGTCAGGCGGGATGCATCGCTGCTCGAATGCAGCGGAGACTTTCACCACGGGCTGTGCAGGCCGCCTGCGCACTGGCGCTGGCGGCGGGCGCAGGCGCCGTGCTCGCGGCCGCGCTGACGCGCGCCTCCGAAGCGGCGCAGGAAGCGGCGGCGTTCGATGCGCCGGCCGGCCTGGTCCTCAACTACGTCGAGGCGAACCGCGCCGAAGACTTCGAGTCGGTGACGAGCAGGCTCCACGGCGCGCTGGCCGCGAGCGGCGACGCGCGGCTCCGGGCGCAGGCGTCCGGCTGGAGGATGTACAGGGCGCAGCAGCCGGGTCCCGACGGGAACGTGCTCTACGTCTGGCTCTTCGACCCCGCGGCGCCCGATGCGGACTACTCCGTCGCGCACCTGCTCGGCGAAGCGTTTCCCGACGAGGTCCAGAGCCTGTACGAAACGTACGTCGGCGCGTTCGGCGCCGGCCAGTCGCGGATCGGGATGGAGCCGGTCGCGGCGCCGGCCGACGACGAATTCTGACGGAGCGGCCTCCGCACGGGAGCTCCTGCGGGGTCCATCAGAACGCCAGGTTGAAGCCGGCGTAGATCCGCTGCACGTTCGAGTGGAGCGGGCGGCCCCGCAGCACGAACAGACGGTAGTCGAGCCGCAGGCCGATGGCGCCGGCGAGCGGTATCTTCACCCCCCCGCCCACGTTCGTTCCGAAGTTCGTCTTCCGGCGCGCCGCCAGCTCCTCCCGGTAGACGCCGCCGCCGGCGGTGCCGTACGCCTGCACGCCGCTGACGCTGGGGGTCAGCACCTGGAGGTTGAACATGCCGGTGCGCAGCGACGGGGCGCCGGTCGACGCATCTTCTCCCGAGGCGGAGTACTCGAACTCGAATCCGATGAACAGCAGCGACATGCTCAGGGCGGCGCCGCGCGCCGGACGCGTGGAGGGGGTGTGGTTCGATCCGACGAACGCCGTCAGGTCGGCCGACGCGTCGCGCGCCGCCGCGAACAGCATCAGGCCGGCCAGCAGCGGCGCTGCGGCTCGTTGCATAAGCGGGTAGACTGTACCCGCAACCGGGAGCCGCGTCCAAGCGGTGTGATAGAGTCCGCCACGTCATGGGGGGCGACGGCGCGGCGGAGCTGGCCGACCGGGTGCTGGCCGGCGACCCGCGCGCGCTCGCGCGCGCCATTTCCCTGGTGGAGAACGACCCGGGCCGGACGCCCGCGCTGATGCGGCGGCTGTTCGGCCGGACCGGGCGCGCCCGCCTGATCGGGGTGACCGGCTCGCCGGGCGTGGGGAAGAGCACGCTGGTCGACCGGCTGGCCGCGGAGTACCGGCGTCTGGACCGGACGGTCGGGATTCTGGCGATCGATCCGAGCAGTCCGTTCAGCGGCGGCGCCCTCCTCGGCGACCGGATCCGGATGCAGAGCCATACGCTGGACGACGGCGTGTACGTGCGGAGCATGGCCACGCACGGGCATCTGGGCGGGGTGTCGCACGCCACGGGCGACGCCGCGCTGATCCTCGACGCCGCCGGCTGCGACGTCGTGCTGATCGAGACGGTCGGCGTCGGCCAGGCGGAAGTCGACGTCGCCCGGACCGCGGACGTCGCCGTCGTGGTGACGATTCCGGGCGCCGGCGACGACGTGCAGGCGATGAAGGCCGGCGTCATGGAGATCGCCGACCTGTTCGTCGTCAACAAGGCGGACCGCCCGGGCGCCGAACGGGCGGCGGCCGAGATCGAGACGATGCTGGCGCTGCGGGAGTTCGAGGAGGGCGCCTGGCGTCCGCCGGTCCTGAAGACCCGGGCGGCGACCGGGGAAGGCGTGCCGGCGGTCGTCGAGGCGGTCGCGCGGTTCGAGGGCGAGCGCCGCGACGTGGAGACGCGGCGGCGGGAGCGGGCCCGGCTCCGCCTCACGGCGCTGCTGCAGCGGACGTTCATCGAACGCCTGGAGCGGCGGGACGAGACGCGGCGGCTGATCGCCGACGCGGTCGATCGAATCGCCGCCGGCGCGCTCGACCCGTACGCGGCGGCGGCCGGAATCCTGGAGCAGGCGTCATGAAGGCGGTGCTCGATCACGTCGGGATCGCGGTGGCCGACCTCGAAGAGGCGCTGGCCTTCTACCGCGACGCGCTGGGACTGGAGGTCGCCGGAACCGAGGAGGTGACCTCGCAGCAGGTGCGCGCGCACTTCGTCCCGGCCGGCGGCGCCGCGCTGGAGCTGCTCGAAGCCACGTCCGAGACGTCGCCGATAGCCCGCTTCCTGGCCGGCCGGCGGCCCGGTCTGCACCACCTGACGCTGCGCGTGGACGACCTCCGGGCGGCGCTCGAAGCGCTCAGGGCGCGGGGCGTGCGGCTGATCGACGCGGCGCCGCGCCCGGGAGCCGAGGGCGCGCTGGTGGCGTTCATCCACCCGTCGAGCGCGCACGGCGTGCTGGTCGAGCTCAAGCAGGAGCGCGGCTGATGGCCGGCCGGCCGGCGCGCATCGGCGTCATCGGGGGGAGCGGCCTGTACGACGTGGCCGCCCTCGCCGATCGCGAGGAGGTCGCCGTCTCGACCCCGTTCGGAGATCCGTCGGCCCCGATAGTCGTCGGCGCGCTGGCGGGACGGCGGGTGGCGTTCCTCGCCCGCCACGGGATCGGGCACCGCATCCTGCCGTCCGAGCTCAACTTCCGCGCCAACGTCTACGCCCTGAAGACGCTGGGGGTCGAGTGGATCGTCTCGGCGAGCGCCGTCGGCAGCCTGCAGGAGCGGTTCCGGCCGCTCGACGTGGTGGTCCCGGACCAGTTCCTCGACCGGACGCGCGGCCGCGTCTCCACGTTCTTCGGGCGGGGCCTGGTCGCCCACGTCACGTTCGCCCATCCGATCTGCCGCCGCCTGAGCGGGATCGTCTGCGAGTCGGCGCGGGTCGCCGGCGCGCAGGCGCACGAGGGCGGCACGTACGTCTGCATGGAGGGTCCGCAGTTCTCCACCCTGGCCGAGTCCCGGCTCTACCGGTCGTGGGGGATGGACGTCATCGGCATGACGAACCTCCAGGAGGCGAAGCTCGCGCGCGAGGCCGAGATCTGCTACGCGACGCTCGCGCTGGTGACCGACTACGACTGCTGGCATCCGGATCACGATCGCGTCACCGTCGACCTGATCGTCGGGAACCTGCTCCGGAACGCCGAGACCGCGCAGGCGGTCGTCAGGGCGGCGGTGGAGCGGCTGCCGGTCGACCGGGACTGCGAGTGCGCGACGGCGCTCGCCTCCGCCATCATCACCCGCCCGGAGGCGATCCCGGCGGAGACGCGAAGGGATCTGGCCCCGATCGTCGGGAAGTACTTGAGCTGATGCGCCCGGTGCTGACCGTCGGGTCCGTGGCGTTCGATTCCATCGGGACGCCGTCCGGCGGCGCGTCCCGCATCGTCGGCGGCGCGGCCACCTACTTCAGCCTGGCGGCGTCGCGGTTCACCGACGTCCGGCTGGTCGCGGTCGTCGGCGACGACTTCGGGCGCGAGCACCTGCGGGTGTTCGACGGGCGGCGGATCGACCTGGCGGGGCTTCAGCGCGCGCCGGGCGAGACGTTCCGCTGGAAGGGGGAGTACGGCGCCGACCTCGCCGCGCGCGAGACGATCTACACCCGCCTGAACGTCTTCGACGGCTTTCGCCCGCGCATTCCCGAGTCGTTCCGGGACAGCCCGTTCGTCTTCCTGGCCAACATCCGTCCCGCCCTCCAGACCGAGGTGCTCGATCAGGTCGCCGCCCCCGACTTCGTCGCGCTCGACACGATGAACTACTGGATCGAGTCGACCCCGGACGAGCTGCGGCGCGCGCTCGCGCGCACGCACGTGCTGATCGTCAACGACGAGGAGGCGCGGCAGCTCAGCGGCGAGTCGAACCTCGTCCGGGCCGCGCGCGCGATCCGGCGGCTCGGGCCGCGGCGGGTGGTGATCAAGCGGGGCGAGCACGGCGTGCTGATGACGCACGGCGACCGGTTCTTCGCCGCTCCGGGGCTGCCGCTGGAGCGCGTGGTCGATCCGACCGGCGCCGGCGACACGTTCGCCGGCGGGTTCGTCGGCTACCTGGCGGCGTCCGAGGCGCTCTCCGACGCCGCCGTGGCGCAGGCGGTCGTCGCCGGCAGCACGATGGCGTCGTTCGCCGTCGAGGACTTCGGCCTGGACCGGCTGCTGCGGCTGGACGATGCGGAGGTCCGGGCCCGGTTCGCCGAGTTCAAGCATCTCACGCACTTCGAGGCGCTGTGACGGCTGCCGCCAGGATCGAAGGCATGAGACGCCCGCCGCCCGCGCCGCGCGACGACCTGACGAAGGCGCTCGGGGTGTGCGCCGTCGCCTGGGCGCTGCCGGGGGCCGGGCATCTCGTCCTGGGACGCCGGCGCACCGGAGCGATCCTGCTCGTGGCGCTCCCGCTGATGTTCGCCGTCGGGCTCTGGCTGGAAGGGCGGCTGGCGCCGTTCGGCACCGGGCAGCTGCTGGTGACGCTGGCGGCCCTGGCCGACCTGGGGATCGGCGCGCCGTACCTGTGCGCCGTCTTCCTGGGACTGGGCGACGGCCGGGTGGTCGCCCCGACGTACGAGCACGGCAACACGTTCCTCGTCGCCGCCGGCCTCCTGAACCTGCTGGTCGTGCTCGACGCCTGGGACGTTGCGCGGGGGCGCAAGTGATTCGGCGGGTGTGACGTGGCGAGCCACTTCCTGTCGATGGCGCTGTTCGCGGGCTTCGTGTCGCTGGTGTTCGCGCTGCTGATGCGCGAGGACCCGAAGGAGCAGCTCCGGTTCGGCGCGATGCTCTGGGCGGCGTTCGCCGGCGCCGCCGTGCTGCTCGGCTGGTTGATCTATCCGTTCCCCCTCTGAATCCGCATCGCGCGCCGCGTGCGGTATAGTGCTTCGACATGGACAACGTGACCGTCAACCGCGCGCAGGCCGACGGCGTCGCCTGCGTCACCGTCGCCCGGCCGAAGGTGCTGAACGCGCTCGACGCGGCGACCGTCGGCGAGCTGCTGGAGGCGTTCGAGGAGCTGCGGGACGACGCGGCCGTCCGCGCCGTCGTGCTGACCGGCGCGGGCGATCGGGCGTTCGTCGCCGGCGCGGACATCGCCGAGCTCGCCCGGCTCGCGCCGACCGAGGCGCGGGAGGTGGCGCGGCGGGGCCAGGGGCTGTGCGTGCTGATTGCGAGCTGCGGCAAGCCGGTCGTCGCGGCGATCAACGGCTACGCCCTGGGCGGCGGCTGCGAGCTCGCCATGGCCTGCACGCTGCGGGTGGCCGCCGACACCGCGAAGATCGGCCAGCCCGAGATCAACCTGGGGATCATCCCCGGCTACGGCGGCACGCAGCGGCTGCCGCGGCTGGTCGGTCCCGGACCGGCGCTGGAGATCCTGCTGACCGGCGACCCGGTCCCGGCGGAGGAGGCGCGGCGTCTCGGCCTGGTGAACCGGGTCGTCCCCGCGGACCGGCTGCTGGACGAAGCGGCGGCGCTGGCGGCGAAGCTGGCCGCCAAGCCGCCGATCGCGGTGCGGTACGTCCTCGACGCCGTGCGGTCGGGGCTGCGGATGCCGCTGGACGAGGCGTGCGAATACGAGGCGACGCTGTTCGGCGCGGTGACCGCGACGGAGGACAAGCAGGAAGGCACGCGGGCGTTCCTCGAGAAGCGCCGGCCGGAGTTCAGGGGCCGGTGAGGGGCGCCGCCCCGCTCCCGTCCGGACGGGACGCCGCCGGCGGCCTGCGGGTCGCCGTGATCGTCTCGACGTATCACGACGCCGTCACCCGGCGCCTCCGGGACGGCGCGGCCAAGGGGCTCGCGCGCGCCGGCGTGCGGAACGACCGGGTGGTCGTCGTGCCCGTGCCGGGGACGTTCGAAATTCCGTTCGCCGCCCGCCAGGCGGCCGAGTGCGGCCGGTTCGACGCGGTCGTCTGCCTCGGCTGCGTGATCCGGGGCGAGACGCCGCACTTCGAGTACATCGCGTCGGCCGTCGCCCACGGGATCACCGCGGCGTCGCAGGCGACCGGCGTGCCGATCACCTTCGGCGTGCTCACGACCGACTCGCGCGACCAGGCGCTGGCCCGATCGGCGCCTGACGACACGAACAAGGGGTGGGAGGCCGCGATGGCCGCCGTGCAGCTGACCGGCGTCAGGCGGCGTCTCGAGCGGTCCCGCTCCGCCGGGTCCGGCGCGTGACCGGCCGGCGGAGCGGGACGGAGCGCCACCGCGGCCGCGAAGCGGCGCTCCAGCTCCTGTATCAGCGGGAGGTCGGGTGGGCCGGGTCCGGCGGATCGGGCGCGGCGAGCGAAGCGTTCTGGGGCGGCCGCCGCGTTCCGGACTCCCGCCGCCGGTTCACCACGGCGCTCGTCGAAGGGACGACGGCGCATCTCGACGCCATCGACACGCTCCTGGCGTCCAGCTCCCACCACTGGCGCCTGGCCCGGATGGCCGTGATCGATCGGCTGATCATGCGGATGGCGATCTACGAGCTCGTCTATACCGAGACGCCGAAGGCGGTGATCATCGACGAGGCGATCGAGCTGGCGAAGACGTTCAGCGCCGACGAGGCGGCGCCGTTCATCAACGGGATTCTCGACGGGGTCTCCCGGCGGATCGAACGGCCCGCCGGCCCGGTGGCGCCGGCATGAACGGACAGGAGGCGCGGCGGGAGCGGGAGCCCGAGCAGCGGCGGCAGCGCCGGGAGAACCTGGAGAAGCTCCGGGCGTCGGGCGTCGAGGCGTATCCGCGCCGGTTCGATCGGTCCGACACGGTGTCGGCGCTGGTCGAGGCGTACGGCGGCGCCGACGGGGCGGCGCTCGAAGCGGACCGTCCGCAGGCGTCGGCGGCGGGGCGGGTGCTGGCGATCCGCCGCTTCGGGAAGGCCAACTTCCTCGTCCTTTCCGACGGCCGGCGGCGGATTCAGGCGTACGTGCGCGAGGATGCGTTGTCCGAGCGCGACTTCCGGATCTTCACGCTGCTCGACTTCGGCGACGTCGTCGGGACCGCGGGGCGGATCTTCCGCACCCGGACCGGCGAGCTCACCCTCTGGGCGGAGCGGCTCGAACTGCTCGCCAAGTGCCTGGCGCCCCTGCCGGAGAAGTGGCACGGGCTGACCGACGTGGAGATCCGGCACCGGCAGCGCTATCTGGACCTGATCGTCAACCCGGCGGCGCGCCGGGTGTTCGAGGCGCGCAGCCGCGCGCTCGCGGCGGTCCGCGCCTTCCTCGACGCGCGGGGGTTCCTGGAGGTCGAGACGCCGATGATGCAGCCGGTCGCCGGCGGCGCGCTCGCGCGGCCGTTCGTCACCCACCACAACGCGCTCGACCTGCCGCTCTATCTCCGGATCGCCCCGGAGTTGTACCTCAAGCGGCTCGTCGTGGGCGGGATGGAGCGCGTCTACGAGATCAACCGGAACTTCCGGAACGAGGGGATCTCGACGCAGCACAACCCCGAGTTCACGATGCTCGAATTCTACGAGGCGTACAGCGACTGCCGCGCGCTGATGACGCTGACCGAGGCGCTGCTGTCGCACGTGGCGCGCGCCGTGCTGGGCGGTGACGAATGCCGGTTCGGCGACGCACGGATCGCGTTCGCCCCGCCGTTCGAGCGGATCGCGCTCCGCGACGCGGTGCGGGACGCGCTGGGCCGGCGTCTGGGCGCGGCGGTCACCGAGGGCGAACTGCGCGACCGGGCGCAGGCCGCGGCGCTCGCCGGCCGCGCCGGCATGGCGCCGCCCGCCGGGGCGGGGGCCGGCCGGATCACGTTCGAGCTGTTCGAGGCGTTGTGCGCGGAGTCGCTCGTCCAGCCGACGTTCGTGCACGACTTCCCGACCGAGGTCTCGCCGCTGGCGAAGCAGCGGCCCGACGATCCCGACACGGTCGAACGGTTCGAGCTGTACGCGGGCGGCATGGAGATCGCCAACGCCTTCAGCGAGCTGAACGATCCGGCGGAGCAGCGCCGGCGGTTCGAGGCGCAGTTCGCCGCGCGCGAGCAGGGCGACGACGAAGCGCACGCGATGGACGAGGACTACCTCCGGGCGCTCGAGTACGGCCTCCCGCCCGCGGCCGGCGAGGGGCTCGGGATCGACCGGCTCGTCATGCTGCTGACGAACAGTCCGTCGATCCGGGACGTCATCCTGTTTCCCCTCATGCGGCCGGCGCGGGCGGAGTAGCGATGGCGTCGCCGTTCGAGCTGTACGTGGCCGTTCGGTACCTGACGGCGCGCCGCAAGCAGGCGTTCATCTCGCTGATCTCCCTGATCTCGACGCTCGGCGTGACGCTCGGGGTCATGGCGCTGGTGGTGGCGCTGGCGCTGATGACCGGGATGCAGCAGGAGCTGCGCGACCGGATCACCGGTTCGGAGGCGCACGTGTACGTCTGGAACGTGGCGGCCGGCGGGTTCGACGACTACCGGGAGGAGGCGCGGCGGCTCGGCGAGTTGCCCCGGGTGATCGCGGCGGCGCCGTCGATCCTCGGCAAGGCGCTGGCGACGACCCGCAGCGGCGAAGCGTTCATCACCGTCAAGGGGATCGAGCCGGACCTGGAGCGGCGCGTGACGGAGGTGGCCGGCGCGGTGCGGCGGGGCAGCCTGTTCGACCTGGACGGCGGCGCCGGCGGCGGGCGGTCGCTCGGCGGGGTGGTGCTCGGCGAAGGGGTGGCGGCGCAGCTCGGAGCGTTCGTCGGCGACGAGGTCACGCTGATCACCGAGCACGGCGCGCTGTCCCCGCTGGGGATGATGCCGCGCCCGCGGCGCCTGCGCGTGGTCGGGACGTTCGAACTCGGTCTCTACACCTACGACAACGGATACGGCTTCGTCACGCTCGACGTGGCGAAGCGGCTGTTCGACAAGGACCGCGTCGAGCTGATGGAGCTCCGGATCGACGACGTCTACGCCTCGCGCGAGGTCGCCGCGCTGGTCGCGGACGCCCTCGGGCCCGGGTACCTGACCGAGGACTGGTCGCAGCTGAACCAGTCGCTCTTCTCGGCGCTGTGGCTGGAGAAGGTGGCGATCTCGATCACGATCGGCCTCATCGTGATGGTGGCGGCGCTGAACATCGTGGCGTCGCTCGTGCTGCTCGTGATGGAGAAGGGGCGCGACATCGCCATCCTGAAGACGATGGGCGCGGCGCCGCCCGCTATCCTGCGGATCTTCATGCTGCAGGGCGTCATCATCGGCGCGGTCGGCACCGCCGCCGGCGCGGCGGCCGGGTACGCCGCGGCGACGCTGCTGGACCGGTTCCGGGTGATCCGTCTCGACGTCGAGGTCTACGATCTCTCGCACGTGCCGTTCACGGTCGAGCCGTTCGACTTCGCCCTGGTGATCGTCTCGGCGCTGGCGATCTGCTTCGCCGCCACGATCTATCCCGCCCGGCAGGCGGCGCGCCTGGACCCGGCCGAGGCGCTGAGGCGCCAGTGACGGCCGCCGGCGGGGAGCTGCTGGAGATCGCCGGCCTCTCAAAGTCGTACGCGGCCGCCGGCGAGCGGCTGGAGGTGCTGCGCGGGCTCGATCTGTCGGTCGCCGCCGGCGAGATGGTGGCGGTGGTCGGCGCGTCGGGGGTGGGCAAGAGCACCCTGATGCACGTGGCCGGCGGGCTGGACCGGATCGACAGCGGGCGGGTGCGGATCGACGGGACCGAGATCTCGGCGCTGCCCGATGCGGAGCGGGTGCGGTTCCGGAACCGCCGCATCGGGTTCGTGTTCCAGTTCCACCACCTGCTCCCGGAGTTCAGCGCCCTGGAGAACGCCGAGATGCCGTTGCGCATCGCCCGGGCGCCGGCGGCCGAGGCCAGGACGCGCGCCCGGACGCTGCTGGAGCAGGTCGGTCTGGCGGACCGGCTGACCCACCGCCCGGGGATGCTTTCCGGCGGCGAGCAGCAGCGCGTGGCGGTCGCCCGCGCGCTCGTCATGCAGCCGTCGCTCCTGCTGGCCGACGAGCCGACGGGCGACCTCGACGAGCAGACGGCGGAGGACCTCTGCCGGCTGCTGCGCGAGATGCACCGGCGGCGCCGGCTCACGTCGCTGATCGCCACGCACAACCTGCGCCTCGCGGCGTCGTGCGACCGGGTGCTGCGGCTCGAGGAGGGCCGGCTGCGGCCGGCCTGACGCCGTCATGCGCGGGGCGTTTCCTCTATAATGCGTCCGCAGGCCTTTCCGGGCGCTTCGCGGGCAGGGGTCGATGTTCGAGCGGTACACGGAGCGGGCGCGGCGCGTTCTGTTCTTCGCCCGTTACGAGGCGAGCCAGCTCGGCAGCATCTCCATCGAGACCGAGCACCTGCTGCTCGGCCTGATCCGTGAAGGCAAGGGGCTGACCAGCCGGCTCTTCGCCCGCTCGCGCCTGTCGCTCGAGGAGATCCGCAAGGAGATCGAAGGCCGCACGGTCTTCCGCGAGAAGGTCTCCACGTCGGTCGAGATCCCGTTCAGCACCGAGACGAAGCGGGTGCTGCAGCACGCCGCGCAGGAGGCCGACCGGCTCCTGCACAACCAGATCGGGACGGAGCACCTGCTGCTCGGCATCCTGCGGGAGGACCGGTCGGTGGCCGCGTCGATCCTTTCCGGGAAGGGGATGCGGCTGAGCGGCGTCCGCGAGGACGTCGTCCAGCTCCTGAGCGAGAAGACGACCCATGCGCGCGTCAAGGAGACCCCGCTGCTGGCCGAGTTCAGCCGGGACCTGACCGAGGCGGCGATGAAGGACCGGCTCGACCCGCTCGTGGGCCGCCGCGTCGAGCTCGATCGGGTCCAGCAGGTGCTCTGCCGCCGCACGAAGAACAACGCGGTCCTGATCGGCGAGCCGGGGGTGGGCAAGACGGCGATCGTCGAAGGGCTGGCGCAGCGGATCGTCAGCGGCGAAGTCCCGTATTTCCTCGGCGACAAGCGGATGCTGGCGCTCGACATCTCGCTGATCGTCGCCGGCACGAAGTACCGGGGTCAGTTCGAGGAGCGCCTCAAGGCGATCATGAAGGAGCTGACCGAGAACCCGAACGTCATCGTGTTCATCGACGAGTTGCACACGCTGGTGGGAGCCGGGTCCGCGGAGGGGTCGCTCGACGCCGCCAACATCCTGAAGCCGGCCCTCTCGCGGGGGGAGATTCGCTGCATCGGCGCGACCACCCCGGCCGAGTACCGCAAGTACATCGAGAAGGATCGGTCGCTGGAGCGCCGCTTCCAGGCGGTCCGCGTCGACCCGCCGACCGAGGCGGAGGCGCTGGAGATCCTGCTCGGCGTCAAGGACCGCTACGAGACGTTCCACCGCGTCACGTACACCCGGGAGGCGCTGGAGGCCGCCGTCGGCCAGTCGAGCCGCTACATCAGCGACCGGTTCCTGCCGGACAAGGCGATCGATCTGGTCGACGAAGCGGGCGCGTGCGCCAAGCTCCGCGTCGCGGGCTGCAGCGAGGAGTTCAGCGAGATCAACCGGAGCATCCGGGTGGCGGTGGAGCAGATGGAGAGCGCGACGGCGCGGAAGGACTACGAGCGCGCCCAGTTCTTCCGCGAGCAGGAGGTGCTGGCGCGGGAGAACCTCCAGTTCGTCCGGGAGAAGTTCGACGTCAAGTCGGGCGGCTCCCGGATGGCGGTCGAGCGGGCCGACATCGACGCGGTCGTCTCGAAGTGGACGGGGGTGCCGATAGCCTCCATCAACCAGGACGAAGGGGCGAAGCTGCTCCGGATGGAGGAGCGCCTGCACCAGCGCGTGATCAGTCAGGAGAAGGCGATCTCCGCCCTGGCCCGGGCCATTCGCCGGTCCCGCGCCGGCCTGAAGTCGCCGGGCCGGCCGGTCGGCAGCTTCGTCTTCCTGGGGCCGACCGGGGTCGGCAAGACCGAGCTCGCGCGCGCCCTGGCGAACTTCCTCTTCGGGAGCGACACGGCGCTGATACGGTTCGACATGTCGGAGTACATGGAGAAGCACTCCGTGTCGAAGCTGATCGGCTCGCCGCCCGGCTACGTCGGGCACGAGGAAGGCGGGCAGTTGACCGAGAAGGTCAAGCGGCATCCGTACTCGGTCGTGCTGCTCGACGAGATCGAGAAGGCGCACCCCGATCTGTTCAACATCCTGCTCCAGGTGTTCGAGGACGGGCATCTCACGGACGGCCTCGGGAACCGCGTCGACTTCAAGAACACCATCGTCATCATGACCTCCAACATCGGCGCCCGCCACATCCAGAAGAAGACGTCGATGGGGTTCCAGTCGCCGGACGCGCAGGAGATCCGGCGGAGCGTGTCGGACATGGTGCTCGGAGAGGTGAAACGGACCTTCAATCCGGAGTTCATCAACCGCGTCGACGAGATCATCGTCTTCGAGGCGCTTCTGGACGACGATCTCCGCGAGATCACGCAGATGCTCGTGGCGCGGCTCAACGACAACCTGGTGGACCGCGGGCTGCGGATCGCGCTGGCGCCGGAGGTGGTCGACTGGATCATCGAGCGGACGTGCGGCGACCGGTCGTACGGCGCGCGGCCGCTGCGGCGCGCGATAGAGCGCTACGTGGAGGATCCGCTGTCCGAGGAGCTGATCCGGGGGCGGCTGGAGACCGGCGAGATAGAGGTCTATCTCGACGGCGGAGCGCTGGCCTGGCGCCGGGCCGGGCAGTCGGTCGAAGGCCGGCGCCTGGCCACGAACTGCTGATCCCGGCCGGGATGCGGCGTCCGGCGCGCGGCGGAGCCTTTGCCACGGGCCGTCGGGATTGCGTACACTGTCCGGATGCGCCCGTCGCCGGCGCGCGGGCAGCGAGCGATGACGATCGTGCCGAGAAGGATCTTGTGCGCCTGCCTCGCGGCGGGGTTCGCGGCGCTGCCGATTCCCGCCGCCGGCCAGGCCGGCGCCGGCGGCGCGCCGGCCGCGGCGTCCGCCGCGCAGGCCCCGCAGGCGCTGCTGCCGCCCGACGACTCCCCGGACCTGCTGCGGACGGTGGAGCTGGCGTTCCCCACACAGGGCGGCGTGTCGAGCATCGACCCCCAGACCTACCTCTACTACATGGAGGCGCCGAACCACCGCAGCCTGCCGTCGCAGGGCAAGTGGGCGCCGTACACGCCGGAGACCGAGGAGATCGTCCGCGAGGACTTCCAGCGGTTGTGGGACACCGGCTTCCTCGACGATCTCTGGATCGAGGTGGTCGACGAGGCGTGGGAGAACGGCGTGGTCGGCAAGCGGGTCATCTTCAACTTCGAAGAGCGGCAGCGGGTGAAGTTCATCGAGTTCCAGGGTTCGGACGAGATCGACCGCACCGACATCGACACCGCGATGCAGGAGAACGGGCTGGCCATCCGCGTCGACTCGTTCCTGGATCTGGGGCTGATCAAGCGCGTGAAGGGGCTCCTGAAGTTCATGTTCGCGGACAAGGGGTATCAGTTCGCGGAGATCGAGCACAAGGTCACGCCGCTGCCGGGCGGACCGAAGACGGTGCAGCTCACGTTCCACCTCGACGAGGGGCCGAAGGTGTTCGTCGAGAACATCGCGTTCGTCGGCAACGACGCGATGAGCGACCGGAAGCTCCGGGGTCAGATGAAGAACACGAAGGAGCGGTGGTGGCTTTCGTGGATCACCGGCCGGGGCGCCTACAAGGAAGCGCAGTTCGAGGAGGACGCCGACCGGATCGTCGCCTTCTACCGGGACCAGGGGTACATCGACGCGCAGGTCGGCCAGCCCGATCTCGAGTACCTCGATGAGTCGGAGGACGGAGACAGCCGCGGTCTGCGCCTGCGCATCCCGGTCGAGGAGGGGGAGCGGTACCGGGTGGGGGAAGTCGGGTTCGAGGGGAACGACGTCATCAACGATCTCGGGTTGTCCGAGATCTTCAAGGAGCTCGAACCGGGCGAGTTCTACAGCGAAGGGGACGTCCGCGAAGCGTTCGAAGCGTCGCGCGAGGTGTACGGAGCGCTGGGCTACTACGAGATGACCCTGTTTCCGGACCTGCAGCCGCGCACCGCGGCGGACGCCGCCCCCGAGGCCGATCCGGAGGCGGGCGACGGCGCCGGCCTGCTCCCGGAGGCCCTCCCGGAGGCCCGGCCGACGCACGTGAAGGGGAGTCCCGTCGTCGACGTGACGATCCGGCTCCAGGAAGGCGAGCAGTATTTCGTGAACCGGATCACGATAGTGGGGAACCAGAACACCCACGACCAGGTCATCCGGCGCGAGCTCCAGCTCGTCGAGCGCGGCGTGTTCAACACCGCCGGACTCAAGCACAGCGTGCGGCGTCTGAACCAGCTGGGCTTCTTCGAGCCGCTCGACGAGGACACGGCCATCGGCATCGAGAAGACCGAGGAGGCCGACAACGAGGTCGACCTGACGATAAACCTGACCGAGACGAACCTGAACCAGATAACGTTCGGCGCCGGCGTGTCGCAGTACGACGGGTTCTTCGGGCAGGTGTCGTTTCAGACCAGCAACTTCATGGGGCGGGGGGAGACGCTCGGCGTCGGAATCCAGAGCGGCTCGCGCGTGCGCGACATCAACCTCACGTTCACCGAGCCGTACCTGTTCGACAGGAACATGTCGGGGAGCATCGGCCTGTTCTCCCGGAGGATCGAGTGGCTCGGGGCGTACACCGAGGACAGCACCGGCGGGACGGCGACGGTCGGTTTCCCGCTGGCGCTCTACACGCGGCTGTTCGTCAGCTACAGCTACGAGCAGACCAGCGTCTCGGACGTCAGCCCGTACTTCGACAATCCCGACGTCCTGCTGAGCAACCCGTATCTCCGGGGCGCGCTGCTGCGGGGCAGCGACGGGCGGCGCACGGTGAGCAAGATCACCCCGATGCTCAGCATGAACACGATCGACCACCCGATCTTCCCGCGGTCCGGCACGCGGTACCAGGCAGGCGTCGATCTCGCCGGCTTCGGCGGGAACTCCCGGTTCTGGAAGCCGGTGCTCGAAGGGATCTGGTACGTGCCGCACACCTCCCGGACGACGATGGGGTTCCGCGTCCAGTACCAGCACCTGTCGGCCGCCGACCCGAACGACATCCCGATCTTCGAGCTCCTGTGGCTCGGCGGCGAGTACTCCGTGCGCGGATACGACATCCGCCGGATCGGTCCGACGCAGAGCGACGTCGATTCTGCGATATCGGCCGACACCTATGCGGGGCGTTACATCATCGGGGGCAACAAGAGCATCCTGTTCAACGCGGAGTACCAGTTCAGCATCGCCGACCCGGTGCGTCTGGTGGCGTTCTACGACGCGGGGCAGGTGCAGTACTTCGGGCGGAAGTTCGCGCTGGAGGACTTCAAGACGTCCACCGGCGTCGAGCTCCGCTTCTTCATTCCGATGCTCAACGTGCCGTTCCGGTTGATCTACGCCTGGAACCCGCAGCGTGACAACGTCTACAACGACCGGCTGCAGCCGCAGGAGGAGACGGTCTTCCGGTTCGCGGTCGGCACGACGTTCTGAACCGAGAGGGACGCGACTGATGAAATGCGTAATCGCGACGGTGGCGGCCGTATGCGTGTCGGCCGCCGGTTGGTCAGGTGCTCAGGAAACGGCGGCGGCCGCGCAGCCGCCCGCGGGCGGCGCCGCGTTCGGGTTCGTCGACATCCAGCGGGTCGTCGCGGAGTCCGAAGCCGGGAAGGCGGCGAACGCCCGGGTGCAGGAGCTCAGCCAGGAGAAGCTGGCGGAGATCGAAATGCGGAACACCGAGCTGCAAGGGCGGGTCACTTCGCTCAACGAGCAGTTGCAGGAGCTGCAGCAGAAGGCGCAGCAGGGCCAGAACGTCATGAGCGCGGAGGCGCGGCTCGAGCTGCAGCGGCAGATCACGAAGCTCCAGGTCGACATCCAGCGGACGACCCAGGACTCGCAGGCGGAAGCCGAACGGCTCACGCAGGACGCCGAGGCCGAGGTGCAGGCGTTGCAGCAGGAGCTCCAGATCGAGTTCCAGAAGAAGCTCGGGCCGGTGATCGAGCAGGTGGCGGCCGACCGGCGGTTGTCCTTCATCTTCAACGCCGCGGAAGGCGGCCTCATCTGGGCCGACACGGCCCTCGATCTGACGCAGGACCTGATCGACCTGCTGAACGCCCAGACCGGCGCGGCGCCTTAGCTGGAGCGGATCGGCGCCGCGGAGCGCACGCCCGCCCGAGACGCGCCGGCCGGCGGCAGCCCGAGCACTCCGTGGCACTCGACATACCGCTCGTTCTCGACAGTCTCCGTTACCGCTACCCCGCGTTGCTCGTCGACGCCGTGGTCGATCGCGACCCCGGGCGCAACATCGTCGCCGTCAAGAACGTGACGATCAACGAGGAGTACTTCCAGGGCCATTTCCCCGGGATGCCGCTCATGCCGGGCGTGATGATGATCGAATCGCTGCTCCAGGTGGCGGCGCTCCTCCTGCACGAGGAGCGCGTCGACGCGCGCACGGTGCTTCGGGGGGTGAACAACGCGAAGTTCCGCCGGCAGGTGCTGCCGGGCGACCGGCTCCGGCTCGAGGCCGCGCTGCGCCGCCGCCGCGCCGGCCTCGCCGTCGTGCGGGGCGAGGCGACGGTGGGGGAGCAGACCGTCGCCGAGGCCGAGCTGCTGATCGGCGTCGAGCGGACCGCGGCGGCGATAGACCCGACGGCGCGGGTGCGCGCGGGCGCCGTCGTGGGGCCGGGCGCGGTGGTCGGACCGCACGCCGTCATCGGCTCCCAGGTGCGCATCGGCGCAGGGTGCCGCATCGGCGCGTCGGCCGTCATCGACGGCGACACCGAGATCGGCGACGCCTGCAAGATCTATCCGTTCGCCTCCATCGGCCTCGTTCCGCAGGACCTCAAGTTCAGCGGCGAGCACACGCGGCTCGTGATCGGCGCCCGGAACGTCTTCCGCGAGTTCGTGACCGTGCACCGCGGGACCCGCGGCGGCGGCGGCCTGACCCTGATCGGCGACGACAACGTCTTCATGGCGTACGCGCACGTCGCGCACGACTGCATCATCGGCAACCGGACGATCTTCGGGAACGGCGCCACGCTCGGCGGGCACGTCGCCGTCGAGGACGAGGCGACGATCAGCGCCTACTCCGGCGTCCACCAGTTCTGCCGCGTCGGACGTCAGGCGTTCGTCGGCGGGTACTCGGTGGTGACGAAGGATGCGCTGCCGTACGGCAAGACCGTCGGCAACCGGGCGCGGATCTATGGCCTCAACACGGTCGGACTCGTCCGGCGCGGCTGCGCGCCCGCCACCATCACCAAGCTGAAACGCGCGTACCGCTATCTCCTGCAGTCGAAGCTGAACACGACCCGCGCCCTGCGCTGCATCGTCGACGATCCGGCCGTGGCCTGCCCCGAGGTGGCGTACCTGGTGGAGTTCATACGGACGTCCAAGCGCGGAGTCAACCTCCGGCGTCCTCCCCGGCGGATGGAGCCGGTGGGAGTCGACGACTAGCAGCCTGGAGCCGTCTTCCGCTGGCCTCTCCGGTGAGCGTTCCGCGATGCGTCTCGGCCTGATCGCCGGCAACGGCCGGTTCCCGTTCCTGGCGCTGCGCGCCGCCAGGGGCCTGGGGCGCCGCGTCACGGTCGTCGCGATCCGGGAGGAGACCGACCCCCGGATTGCGGAGGAAGTGGGCGAGGAGTCGGCGGCGGACCTGCATTGGGTGTCGCTGGGGCAACTGGGTCGATGCATCAGGCTGCTGAAGGACGCGGGCGCGACGCAGGCGGTGATGGCGGGGCAGGTCAAGCATACGAAGCTGTTCGCCGGCGTCGCGCCCGACCTCGCGCTGCTGTCGGTCCTCCGGCGGCTCAAGGCCCGGAACACCGACGCGCTGATCTCGGCCATCGCCGACGTCCTGGCGGAGCACGGCATCGAGCTGATCGACTCGACCGGACTGCTGCAGCCGCTGCTGGCGGGATCGGGTCCGTTGACCCGCCGGGCGCCGACCGGCGAGGAGCAGGCCGACCTCGCATTCGGCCGCCGGATGGCCGACGCGGTCGCCGCGCTGGACGTCGGCCAGACGCTAGTCGTGAAGGACCGGGCCGTCGTGGCCGTCGAGGCGATGGAGGGGACCGACGAGACGATTGAGCGTGCGGCTCGGCTGGCGGGTCCGGGGATCCGGGTCGTCAAGGTGGCGAAACCGAATCAGGACATGCGGTTCGACGTGCCGGTCATCGGGATGCGGACGGTTCAGGCGCTCCGGCGGGCCCGGGCGGCCGCCCTGTCGATAGACGCCGGGCGCACGCTCGTGCTCGACGGCGACGCCGTGTTCGAGGCGGCCGACGACGCCGGCGTGGCCGTGGTCGGGCGGCCGGCGGCCGAGAGTCGGTGATGTCCGCGTCCCCGCTGAAGCTGGGAGTCGTCGGCGTCGGCCACCTCGGCCGGCACCATGCGCGGATCCTCGCGGGGATGCGCGGCGTCGAGCTCGTGGCCGTCGCGGACGTGAACGCCGCCCGGGCGGCGGCGGTCGCGGCCGCGACCCGGTCGCGGCCGGCGGCCGATGCGGCGTCGCTCGCGGAAGAGGTCGACGCGGTGACGATTGCGGCGCCGACCGAAGCGCACCAGCGGCTCGCCGCGCCGTTTCTCGCACGAGGCGTTCCGGTCCTGGTGGAGAAGCCGATCGCCGGATCGGTGGCCGAGGCCGACGCGATGCTCGCCGCCGCCGCCGCCGCGAAGACGACGCTGGCCGTCGGGCACACCGAACGGTACAATCCCGCCGTCGCCGCCGCGAAGCCGCTCGTCGCGGCGCCGCGGTTCGTCGAGGTGCATCGTCTGGCGCAGTTCTCGGGCCGGAGTCTCGACGTCGACGTCGTGTTCGACGTCATGATTCACGATCTCGACGTGCTGCTCGATCTCGTCGGAGCCGAGCCGGTGTCGATGGAGGCGGTGGGCGTCCCCGTGCTCAGCGACCGGGTCGACATCGCGAATGCGCGGATCCGCTTCGACGACGGATGCATCGCCAACCTCACGGCGAGCCGCGTCAGCCGCGAGCGCGTAAGGAAGCTGCGGTTCTTCCAGAAGGACGCCCTGATCACGATAGACAGCGCCGCCCGGAAGGTCGAAGCCTGGCGCGTGGTCCGCACCCCCGGCGCCGATCCGGCCGTCGCCGGCGGCGCGGTCGAGACGCCGTCCGGCGAACCGCTCGAACGCGAGCTGGCCGATTTCGTCGACGCCGTTCGCACGGGCCGCCGGCCTCTGGTGGACGGCGCGGCCGGCCGGCGGGCGCTGGCGCTGGCGCAGCAGGTCGCCGACGCATTGGAAGGCGGCGGCGGACGGATATGATGACCCTGAGCGAGGTCGGCGAGAAGCTGGCGGCGGGCCGGCGGCTCGGTCCGGACGACGCGGACGCGGTGGCCGGCGCCGGCGATCTGCTCGGTCTGGGCGTCCTCGCGGACGAATGCCGACGCCGGCGGCGCGGCGATCGGACGACGTTCGTCCGCGTGCAGAAGGTTCCGATGGAGCGGATCGCGTCGTCGGACGTCGCGATTGCGCCGTCGGCGGGCGAGGTGCGCATCACCGGCGGCGTGGACCGGTACGAGCAGGCGCTCCGCGCCGTCGAGCGGCTCGCGCCGCTTGCCGGGTCGACGCCGGTGACCGGTTTCGCGATCGAGCGGCTTGCCGAGATCGGCGCGTGGAATCCGGAGGCGCTGCTCGACGCGCTGGCGGCGCTGCGGGAAGCCGGATTGTCGCAGGTCGCGGAGGCGCGGGCGGACCGGTTGCCCGGACCGGAGTGGCTGGAGGCCGCGGGCCGGGCCGGCCTGCGGATCGGGCGGCTGACGGCGGGCGGCCCGGCCGGCGGCGACGGCGTCGCGCCGATCCGCCGTCTGGCGGACTGGGGCGCCGCGCTCGCGCACGTGCGCGCGTTCGCGCCGTTGCCGGCGTCCGCGCCGCCGCAGCCGACCACCGGCTTCCAGGATCTCCGGCAGGTTGCGATTGCGCGCCTCCTGATTGACAATATCGACTCGCTCCAGATCGACTGGAGCGTGCACGGACCGAAGCTGGCGCAGGTGGCCCTGACGTTCGGGGCGGACGATCTGGACGGCGTGTCCCCGACCGACGATCGGAGCCTCGGGCCGCGCCGGACGCCGATCGAGGAGGTCGTCCGGAACGTTCGCGCCGCGGCGCTGGTGCCGGTCGAGCGCAACGGCCGGTTCGAAAGCCTGGAACGATGAACGCACTGCGCGTCGCCGCCGTCGAATATCTCAACGCCCGGCCGCTGGTCCACGGGCTGGACGCGCAGCCGGACCTCTTCTCGCTGGAGTTCCACGTGCCTGCGAAATGCGCCGCGCGGCTGCACGAGGGCGCGGCCGACCTGGGACTGATTCCGTCGATCGAGTATCTCCAGCGTCCCGACTACCGGGTGGTTCCCGGCATCGCGGTGAAGTCGGACGGTCCGGTCGCGTCGGTGGCGCTGTTCAGCCAGCGTCCGGCGACCGCCATCCGGTCTATCGCGGTCGACTCGAGCTCGCGCACGGCGGTCGCGCTGCTCCGCATCCTGTGCGCCCAGTGGTTCGAGATCGAGCCGACGCTGGTGAAGATGCGGCCGGAGCTGTCTCCCATGCTCAAGCGGTGCGACGCCGCCCTGCTGATCGGGGACTGCGCGCTGTTCACGGAACACGAAACCGCCGGGCTCGACAAGATCGATCTCGGCGAGGAATGGACGGCGATGACCGGCCTTCCGTTCGTCTGGGCGTTCTGGGTGGGACGCCAGGGCGCCGTCGCGCAGCCCCATCTGGACGCCCTGCGCGCCGCCCGCAGCGGCGGCGTCGAGGCGCTCGACGCGATCGCGGCGCAGTTCGCGCCGGCCGGCGAGGACGACGAGGCGGTGGAGGTCGCCCGGGCCTATCTGCGCGAGAACGTGGCGTACACGCTCGACGACCGCGATCTGTCCGGCCTGAAGAAGTTCTACCAGGTGGCGGCCGACCTCGGCGTGGTGCCGGCGGCGGGCAAGGTGCGCTTCCACGATCCGGGCGGAGGCCGATGACGCGCACGGCGGTGGAGCGGGCCGCCCGCAAGGCGGAGGGGGGCGAGCGCCTGACGCGAAACGAGGCGATCGCGCTGTACCGGCGCGCCTCCACGCACCGCCTCGGACGGCTCGCCGATGCGGTCCGGGCCCGCAAGCACCCCCGCGGCGTCGTGACCTACATCGTCGACCGGAACGTGAACTATACGAACGTCTGCGTGGCGCGCTGCAACTTCTGCGCGTTCTATCGCAGCGTCGGCGCGCCGGACGGGTACGTCCTCGGCTTCGACGAGATCTTCGCCAAGATCGACGAAACGATCGCGCTCGGCGGCGTGCAGCTGCTGCTGCAGGGCGGGCACAACCCGGATCTGCCGCTCGGGTGGTACGAGGACCTGTTTCGCGCCGTGAAGCGCCGGCGCCCGGATTTCAAGCTCCATGCGCTGTCGCCGCCCGAGATCGTGCACCTCTCCCGCCTCTCGCAGCTTCCGGTGCGCACGGTGGTCGATCGCCTGGTCGCCGCCGGGCTCGACAGCGTGCCGGGCGGCGGGGCGGAGATCCTGGTGGACCGCGTCCGCCGGCTGCTGAACTGCCATTCGAAGGCGACGGCGGCGGAGTGGCTGGAAGTGATGCGGATCGCGCACCAGCGCGGACTCCGCACCACGGCGACGATGATGTACGGGACGGTCGAGCGTCCGGAGGAGCGGATCGACCACCTGCTGCGGCTGCGCGAGCTGCAGGACGAGACGGGCGGCTTCACCGCGTTCGTCGCCTGGAGCTACCAGCCGCCGAACACCGAGCTCGGCGGCGTCGAGGCGACCGGGATCGACTATCTGCGCACCCTGGCGCTCGCGCGTCTCGTGCTGGACAACTTCGACAACCTGCAGGCGTCCTGGGTCACGCAGGGCGGCAAGGTCGGGCAGTTGAGCCTGCTGTTCGGCGCGAACGACATGGGGAGCGTGATGATCGAGGAGAACGTGGTCCGCGCGGCCGGGGCGGCCTACTGCATGGACGAGGTCGAGATCGTCCGCAACGTCGAGGACGCGGGGTTCGTGGCCAAGCGCCGCAACATGCATTACGAGATCCTCGGCGACCCGTTCTTTCGTCAGCGCGACGTTCCCCGCTTCCTGGAGCTCGACGTGGCCCGCGCCGGCGGCGCGGCGGGCGTCCCGCCGGAGCTCGGCCGGTATCCCGCCCGCAGCCGGGCGGCCAGACTTCAGCGCGCCGCGGAGTGACCCGTTCCGGGCCGCCCGCCGCGCTCCCGATGACTCGCTACCGTGCGGCCTGGGTCGTCCCTGTCGCGGCGCCTCCGATCCGCGGCGGTTGGGTGGACGTCGATCGGGGGCGGGTCGCCGGCGTCGGAGCGGCCGATCGGACCGCCGGCGCGGCCGGCCGTCGCGAGGTCGATCTGGGGCCGCGCATCGTCCTGCCCAGCCTCGTGAACGCCCATACCCACCTGGAGCTGTCCGGCGTCCGCGGCCGGATCGCGCCGGCGCCGAGCATGCCGCAGTGGGCCCGCGATCTGATGGCCCGGACCGCCGGCGCCGCGCCGGACGACGCGGCCATCCGCCGGGCGGTGGCCGAGGCGCGGCGGGCCGGGACCGGACTCGTCGGCGACGTCGGCGACACGCCGGCGTCCGTCGCCCCCCTGCGCGACGCCGGGATGCCGGGAGTGGTCTTCCACGAGCTGCTCGGTTTCGATCAGCGCGAGCCGGCGGAGCTCGTCGCGCGGGCGCGCGCCGCGATCGCCCGGCGGCGCCGGGGCGACCCCCGCCGCCGCCTGGCGGCGCACGCCCCGTACTCGGTGTCGCCGGCGCTGTTCCGCGCCCTGCGCGCGGCGGCGGCGGCGGATCGCCTGTGGCCGCTGTCGGTGCACGTGGCCGAGTCCGCCGAGGAGATCGAGCTGCTGCGCTCGGGCGCCGGCGCGTGGCGCGAGATCCTGGAGGCGCGCGGACGGTGGGACGCCGGCTGGGTTGCGGGTACGGCCAGTCCGGTCGAGTACCTCGACCGACTGGGATGGCTGGGGCCGGACACGCTGATGGTGCACGGCGTGCACCTGACCGACGCGGAGCTGGCTCGCATGGCGTCGGCCGGCGCGACGCTGGTCGCCTGCCCCCGGAGCAACCGGTGGACCGGCGCGGGCAGTCCGCCGATCGAGCGGTTCTACGCCTCGGGCGTGCGGGTCGCGCTGGGGACCGACAGCCTGGCCAGCGTCGCCGACCTCAACCTGTTCGCCGAGCTGCACGAGGCGCGGCGGCTCGGGCCGTCGACGCCGGCGGCCGACCTGCTGCGCAGCGCGACGCAGCATGGCGCCGAGGCGCTGGGATACGGCGCCAGTCTGGGAGCCGTCGCGCCCGGCCGCCGGGCGTCGCTGATCGCGGTGGCGTGCCCCGAATCGGTCGGCGATGTGGAAGAATACCTCGTGAGCGGCATCGAGCCGGAGCAGGTCGCCTGGGTGGAGTGGTAAGCATGCTCGCGCGCGTTCGCGCCTACGCGTCGCTGATCCGTTTCAGCCATACGGTCTTCGCGCTGCCGTTCGCGTTGAGCGGCGTGCTGCTGGCGTCCCGGACCGCGCCGCTGACGTGGAGCCGCGTCGCCTGGATCGTCCTGGCGGTCGCGCTGGCCCGCACCGCCGCCATGGGGTTCAACCGGCTGGTCGATGCGCGGTACGACGCCGCCAATCCCCGTACCGCCGGACGCGAGCTGCCGCGCGGCGCGGTGTCCAGGCGGGAGGTCGTCGCTCTGGTGGCGGCGTCGTCCGCGGCGTTCGTCGGCGTGACGGCGCTGCTCGGGCCGCTCTGTCTGGCGTTGTCCCCGGTCGCCCTCGCCGTCGTGTTCTCGTACTCGCTCGCGAAGCGGTTCACCAGCTTCACCCATCTGTATCTCGGGCTGGCGCTGGCGATCGCGCCGGTCGGAGGATGGCTGGCCGCCGGGGGGCGCGCGGGGTGGGCGCCGTGGCTGCTCGCGCTCGGCACGGCGACGTGGGTGGCCGGGTTCGACATCCTGTACGCCTGCGAGGACGTCGCGTTCGACCGCCGGCAGGGGCTCCGCTCCATCCCGGCGCGGTTCGGACTCGCACGCTCGCTCTGGATGTCGCGGGGCCTGCATCTCGCCGCCGTCGCGAGCCTGGCGGGCGTGGGCGCCGTCATGCCGCTCGGACCGCTGTACGTCGCGGGGGTCGCCGGCGTCGCGGCGCTGCTCGCCTACGAGCAGTCGCTCGTGCGGGTCAACGACCTCTCCCGCGTGAAACAGGCGTTCGACCTGAATGGTTACGTCGGTCTGCTCTACATGGTCAGCACCGCGGTCGGCGTCCATGGCTGAGCCGAGCGTCGCGATCGGCGTCACCGGGGCGTCGGGAGCGGTCTATGCCGTGCGCACGGTGTCGGCCCTGCTCGAGCGCGGCTGCCGGGTCGAACTGGTGGTCTCCGATCTCGGCCGCCGCCTGCTGCGGGAGGAGATAGGGCCGCAGGCCGCGGTCGATCGGCTGGGCGGCTACCTGGCGGCGCGGTACGGCGTGGGCGCAGGCGCGCTGACGGTGCGCCGCAACCGGGACGTGGGGGCCGCGATCGCCAGCGGCAGCCATGCGTGCGGGGGGATGGCCATCGTTCCGTGCTCGATGAAGACGCTCGCGGGCGTCGCCCACGGAGCGTCCAGGAACCTGATCGAGAGGGCGGCCGACGTGATGCTGAAGGAGCGCCGGCGCCTGGTGGTCGTGCCGCGCGAGACGCCGATGAGCCTGCCGCAACTGAGGAACCTCGTCCTGTGCGCGGAGGCCGGCGCCGTCGTGCTTCCCGCGATGCCCGCCTTCTACCAGCGGCCCGCTTCGCTCGACGATCTCGCCGACTTCATGGCCGGCAAGATCCTGTCGGCGCTCGGGTTCGACCACGATCTCTATCCGGCCTGGACCGGGCGGCCGCCGCCGAGCGATGAACCCGCCTGACGGGCTCCCTCTCGACCGGGCGCCGGGCGCCATCGCCGGCATGTTCGACGAGATCGCCGGCCGATACGATCTGGTGAACCGCCTGCTGAGCGCCGGACGCGATCGGGTCTGGCGCACCCGCGCCGTCGAGGCGCTCGGCCTGCGCGGAGGGGAGACGGTGCTCGACCTGTGCACCGGCACCGCCGATCTGGCGTTGGCGCTCGCCCCGCCGCTCGGCCGGGCCGGGCGGGTCGTGGGCGTCGACCTGTCGGCCCGGATGCTCCGGCTGGGGCAGTCCAAGGTCCGCCGCCGCGCGGCCGGGGCGGTCGGCCTGCTGCGGGGCGACGCCGAGCGGCTCCCGCTGCCGGACGGTTCGGTCGACGGCGTGACTATCGCTTTCGGCATCCGCAACGTGCGCGACCGCGCCCGGGCGCTGGGCGAGGTCCGGCGCGTGCTGCGCGCCGGGGGGAAACTGGCGATCCTGGAGTTCGGCGAGCCGCGGCCGGCGCCGGTGCGGGCGGCGTACCGGTGGTACTTCCGCCATCTCCTGCCGCGCATCGGCGGCCTCGTCTCCCGGCGCCGCCGCGCCTACGCATACCTGCGGGCGTCGGTCGAAGCGTTCCCGGACCCGCCCGCCTTCGGCCGGCTCCTGGCGGCGGCCGGTTTCGAGGACGTGCGGATCGCCCCGTTGACCTTCGGCGTCGTCTACCTGTACGTCGCGCGCGCGGCCTGATTCAGAGGTCGTGACCGGCCGCCCGCCGCCCGTCTCGATGCGGCGCGGGCCTCCGCCGTGGGCCGGCGGGCGGCGGTTGCTATAATCGGAGCCGTCTCCCGATGCCCTTCGATTTCGAGGATCGATACGTCGAGACCCCGACCGTCGAGTCGGCGATGTCCCGGCGCGAACAGGCGCTGCTGTCGCTCTTCGTCCACCTTGCGGCGGCCGCGCTGGTGGTGCTCGTCCCGCGGTTGCCGTTCGTGCAGGAAGCGGTCGAGCGCCGCGCGGAGCGCCTGCGCGAGCGGGCGGAGGCCGCCGAGCTGCAGGCGCGGCTGCATCGGGAGGAGCTCGCACGGGACGAGCGCCGCCCGTTCGTCTTCATCCAGCCTCGCGAGGAGATCGATCCGCCGGCGCCTGCGCCGCTCCCGCCCGAGGCGGTCCTCTCGGACCGGGACCGGATCGCCCGGTCGCCGCTCAGGACGTTCGATCCGGAGAGCCGGTTGCCGGTCGCGGAAGGGAACTCGCCGGAGTTCGTCGTGGCTCCCGACGGCGGGGAGGTCGACGACGGCCTCGACTCCGCCGCGATCGACGGCCCCGCCGACGGCGCCGCGCGCGCCGGCGAGTCGCCGGACCCCGAGCTTGCGGAGGCGTCCGCGGGACAGGGCGCCGCCGCCGAGGAAGCGTCCGCGGAAACGGTCGACGACCCGGGCGCGCCGCCCGAGGTGGAGGACGTGGACGCGCCGGCGCTGCCCGATTCCCGGCTGGCGGAGCAGGGCGCCGGCCCGGCCGGCCCCGATCCGCCGGACGGCGGGCAGCTCGATCTGACGCCCGACGGCCTGCTCGGGCGGGCGGTCGAAGACCTCCGCCAGCGCGTCCGCCGCGAGACGTTCCGCAACTACAGCGGCGATACGGGCCGGTACGGCCCGGAGATCCAGTTCGACTCCAAGGGGGTGGAGTTCGGTCCGTGGCTGCGCCGGTTCGTGGCGCAGATCCGCAGGAACTGGTTCGTGCCGTATGCGATATGGTCGATGCACGGGCACGTGGTGCTGACGTTCAACGTGCAGGAGGACGGCGCGCTGACCGACCTGACCGTCTTCAAGCCGTCCCCCGTGGAGGCGTTCAACAACTCCGCCTTCAACGCGTTGCGGTCGTCGAATCCGACGCAGCCGCTGCCGCCCGAGTATCCGGACGACCACGCGTTCTTCACCGTCACGTTCTACTTCAACGAGGCGCCGCCGGCGCAGTGAAGCTCCGCTCCACGCGCGCGCAGCGGATCGGGTGGTTCGTGCTGCTGACCGCGTTGACCGTGCTGGCCTGGGTCCGCGTCGTCGGAGGATGCCCGGCGCCGGCTTGCGCCGCGCCGCCGCGGGCTGCTGGCGTCGTCCTGCAGTGAGCGCATGGCCACGGGCCCCCGCCGGCCGCGGCTGCTGGCCGTCGTCGGTCCCACCGCCTCCGGAAAGAGCGCGCTCGGCGTCGCCCTGGCCGAGCGGGTGGGCGGGGAGGTCGTCAGCTGCGACTCGGCCGCCGTCTACCGCGGCTTCGACATCGGCGCCGACAAGATGGCGGCGCCGCAGCGTCGCGGCATTCCGCACCACCTGGTTGACGTCGTCGACCCGGCCGAGTCGTACACGGCGGCCCGCTACGCCCGCGACGCGGCCGCCGCGGTCCGCCGGATCACGGCGGCGGGCGGAACCCCGATCGTCGTCGGCGGGTCGGGGCTGTACTATCGGGCCCTCACCCGCGGGCTGTTCGACGGGCCGGCGCGGGACGACGCGCTGCGCGGCCGGCTGACCCGCATCGCCCGCCGGCGCGGGGTCGAGCGGTTGCACCGCATGCTCGCGCGCGTCGACCCGGCGTCGGCCGGCCGGATCCATCCGCGGGACGAGCGGCGCCTCGTGCGCGCGCTGGAGGTCTACCGGCTGACGCGCCGCCCCCTGAGCGCGCATTTCCGCGAGACCCGCTCGCCGCTCGCCGATTACGACGTGACGGCGTTCGCCATCCGGCTGGACCCGGCGGCGACCGCCTCCCGGGTGGCGCGGCGCGTCGATCGGCAGTTCGACGCGGGTCTCCTCTCGGAGGTGCGCGGCCTGCTCGCGGCCGGCGTGCCGGTTTCGGCGCACCCGTTCACCGGCCTCGTCTACCGCCAGGTCGTCGAGCACCTCCGCGGCGTGCGCGGCGAGGCGGCCACCCGGGAGGCGATCGTCAGGGCGAACCGGCAGTACGCGCGGCGGCAGTTGATCTGGTTCCGCAAAGAGCCTAACCTGTACTGGATCGACCGCCCCGGCGAGCACCCTGACGCCTTGAACGAGGTCCTGTCCGTAGCGACGCAGCGGCCCTTGCAGCCCGTGGTGGACGCGCCGCCGCTCCTTCCTGCATCGTGAGCGCCGGTGCGCCGCCTTCCGGCGCGATACGCGCCGCACTCGAGGCGCGGGAACGGCGCAACCTGTCGGACCGGGCGGCGCGGAGCGCGGACAGCCGGGGCCGGCTGCGGCCCGAGCCGCCCGACCCGATCCGTCCCGCCTTCCAGCGCGACCGCGACCGCATCGTCCACTCGAAGGCGTTTCGCCGGCTCAAGCACAAGACCCAGGTCTTCCTGGCGCCGGCCGGCGACCATTACCGCACCCGGCTCACGCATACCCTCGAGGTGTCGCAGATCGCCCGGACCATCGCCAAGGTGCTGCGCCTCAACGAGGAGCTGACCGAAGCGGTGGCGCTCGGCCACGACCTCGGACATACCCCGTTCGGCCACGCCGGCGAGCGCGTCTTCCGCGAGCTGCTTCCCGGCGGCTTCAACCATTACGAGCAGAGCCTGCGCGTCGTCGACATCCTGGAGCGCGACGGGCGGGGACTCAACCTGACCTGGGAAGTGCGCGACGGCGTCGCCAAGCACTCCAAGGGGAAGGACGGGTCGCCGGTGGACGCGGACCCGGCGCGGCGGGCGGCGACGCTGGAAGGGCAGATCGCCCGCGTCGCCGACATCATCGCGTACGTCAACCACGACATCGACGACGCCGTTCGCGCCGGCGTCCTCGACGCGCGCGCGTTGCCCCGCGCTGCGGTTTCGGTGCTCGGGAGCACGTCTTCCGAACGGATCGGGCGGATGGTGACCGACGTGGTCGAGCGGACGTCGGCGTCGGCCGCCTCGCCGGAGATCCGGATGAGCGACGAGGTGCTCCACGCCACGCTCGACCTGCGCGCGTTCCTGTTCGACGCCGTGTACGAGAACGACGCCGCCACGGCCGAATTCAAGAAGGCGCGCGGGATCCTGGAGGGGCTGTGGGACAAGGTGCGCCGGCGGCCCGATGCGTTCCTCGATCGCCGGACGGTCGAGCGGGACGGCGTCGACGTCGCGGCCCGCGACTTTCTTGCGGGCATGACCGACCGGTACGCGATCCGCCTGTTCGAGCAGTTGTTCATCCCCCGTTCGTGGGGACCGATAGACGCGCGGACCGCGTGATATAGTGTCTGAATCTTTCGACCGGGGGCGACGACAGAGTGACGCTGCTGCTGGATCTGCGCGAGATGCGCGGGTCGGAGGAGCGGATCGACCGCACCGTTCCCGCAGCCGCGTTCGGCGCCGACCCGCGCGACGACCATTCGGTCGCCGGCTGCGTCTCGCTGGCGCTGCGGGCGCGCAGGGATGGAGAGAAGTGCCGCATATCCGGCCGCGTGCGAGCCGCCTTGACCCTTTCCTGCAGCCGATGCCTGGAGCGGTTCGGGGTCCCGTGCGATCTGACGGTCGACCTGCTCTACCTCCCGCACAGCGCGAACCGCGGCGCGGGCGAGGCCGAGGTCACGGAGGATGACCTGTCGGTCGCCTTCTATCGTGACGGCCGGATCGACCTGGCGCAGATGGTCTCCGAGCAGTTCCAGCTCGCATTGCCGATGAAGCCGCTGTGCCGTGGCGACTGCCGCGGGCTGTGCCCGGCATGCGGGGCGAACCGGAACGAGCGGCGGTGCGGATGCGACACGCGCTGGCGCGACCCCCGGCTGGAGGCGCTCGAGGCGCTGCGGCCGAGCCGCCCGCGGCGTCAGCGGCCGTGATGGAGAATGAAACGCCATGGCGAATCCGAAGCGACGTCACTCCAAGGCCCGCACCGGCAAGCGGCGGGCGCATGACGCACTCGCGCCGACGCACCTCGGTGAGTGCCCCCAGTGTCACGAACCGATCCGTCCGCACAACGTCTGTCCGCACTGCGGCTGTTATCGCGGGCGCCAGATTGCGCCGGTCAAGGACGAGTAGCGTCCGCCCCGCGGCGCGTGTCCCGTCCTCCGGCCGTCCCACCTGCACGATGCCTGTCGCCATCGACGCGTCCGGCGGCGGCCTTGCGCCGCGCAACGTCGTCGCCGGCGCAGGGAAGGCGCGCGCGTGATCGCGTTCGTGTTTCCCGGACAGGGTTCGCAGCAGGTCGGCATGGGGAAGGCGCTGGCCGAAGCGTTCGCCGTCTGCCGGGAGACGTTCGACGAGGCCGACGACGCGCTCGGCGAACCGCTGAGCCGGCTCTGCTTCGACGGACCGTCGGAAGCGCTGACCCTGACGGCGAACACCCAGCCGGCGGTGCTGGCGACGAGCGTCGCGGCCTGCCGGCTGCTCGTCTCGCGCGGCGTGCGGCCGGCGCTGCTGGCGGGGCACAGCCTCGGCGAGTACTCGGCGCACGTCGCGGCCGGAACGCTGTCGTTCGCGGACGCGTTGCGGACCGTACGCCGCCGCGGGCTCTACATGCAGGAAGCGGCGCCGGTCGGCGCCGGCGCCATGGCCGCCGTCGTCGGGCTCGACGCCGCCCTGGTCGCGCAGGCGTGCGAAGAGGGGGCGCAGGGCGAGGTGGTGAGCCCGGCGAACCTGAACGCGCCGGGCCAGGTGGTGATCGCCGGCGCGCGCGAAGCGGTGTCGAGGGCCGGCGCGCGCGCCCGGGCGCTCGGCGCCCGCCGCGTGCTCCCGCTTCCGGTGAGCGCCCCGTTCCATTGCCGGCTGATGGAGCCGGCCCGGGAGCGTCTGGAGCCGGAGCTCCGCGCCCTGGTCGTCTCCGACCCGTCCGTCCCGGTGGTCGCGAACGTGGACGCCGAGCCGAAGCGCGACGCGGCGGCCGCGATCGACGCCCTGATCGCGCAGGTGAGCGCGCCGGTGCGGTGGGAGGCGGTGGTCGGACGGTTGGCGTCGTCCGGCGTGCGCACCTGCGTCGAGGTCGGTCCGGGTACGGTGCTGGCGGGGCTGATCCGGAAGATCGACCGCCGCGTGCGGGTCGTCAGCGTCGGCGATCCGGAAGGGGTGGCCGCCCTGGAGCAGCTGATCGGCGATGACTGATCTGAACGGCCGCGTGGCGCTGGTCACCGGCGCTTCGCGGGGCATCGGCAAGGCGGTCGCCCTCCGGCTCGCGGCGGCGGGCGCGTCGGTGGCCGCCTGCGCCCGCGCGGACCATGCCCGGGGCGTCGCCGGCGAGATCGCGGCGGCCGGCGGCGCGGCGGAGGCCGTGAGCGTGGACGTGACCGACGCCGCGGCCCTGACCGGGGCCGTGCGAGCCGTCCTCGATCGCTTCGGGCGGATCGACGTCCTCGTCAACAACGCCGGCGTCGCGCGGGATCGACTGCTGATGCGGATGAAGTCCGAGGAGTGGGACGCGGTCATCGCCACCAACCTGACGGCCGCGTTCACCTGCACGCAGGCGGTCCTGCGCCCGATGCTGAAGCAGCGGTGGGGCCGGGTGATCGGCATCGGCTCGGTGGTCGGCCAGTCCGGCAACCCGGGCCAGGCCAACTACGCCGCCTCGAAGGCCGGGCTGATCGGCTTCAGCAAGGCGCTCGCGCAGGAGGTCGCCGCCCGCGGCGTCACGGTCAACGTGGTCGCGCCGGGCTTCATCGAGACCGACATGACGGCGGGGCTCGCCGCCGACGCCCGCGCCGCGCTCACGGGGCGGATTCCGGCGGGCCGTCCCGGCCGGCCCGAGGACGTCGCCGCCGCCGTCCGCTTTCTTGCATCGGACGAAGCGTCGTATATTACTGGCCAGGTTCTGGGCGTCAATGGTGGGATGCACATGTAGGAGGCGTAATGGCCGTACCGGACAAAGTGAAAGGCATCATCGTCGAACAACTGGGGGTGGATGAGGAGGAGGTCACTCCCGACGCTTCGTTCGTCGACGATCTCGGCGCCGATTCCCTCGACACGGTCGAACTGCTCATGCTGTTCGAAGAGGAGTTCGGACTCGAGATTCCCGACGAGGATGCGGAGAAGATCACGCGGGTCAAGGATGCGATCGACTACATCGAGTCGCACGCCAAGGACAAGAAGTAGCTCTCCGGGACCGGCGGGGCGAGGATGATGGCGCGCAGGCGGGTGGTCGTCACCGGCGTCGGTCTGGTGTCGTCGCTGGGCGTCGGCTCCCGCGCGACGTGGGACGGCGTGTGCGCCGGCCGGAGCGGCATCGGGACGATCACCCGGTTCGACGCGAGCGCGTTCGCCGCCCGGATCGCGGGTGAGGTCAAGGGGTTCGACCCGCTCGACTTCATCGGCAGGAAAGACGTCAAGAAGATGGACGTCTTCATCCAGTACGCGATCGCGGCGTCGGAGTTCGCCCTGTGCGACGCCGGGTTGAAGACCGGCCGGCCGCTCGGCCCGGAGGCCGGGGTGTACATCGCTTCGGGGATCGGCGGGTTCAGCACGATCGAGCGCGAGCACCGGGCGCTGCTGGCCAGCGGTCCGCGCAAGATCTCGCCGTTCTTCATCCCGTCGGCCATCATCAACCTGGCCGCCGGCCAGGTCTCCATCCGGTTCGGGGCGCAAGGGCCGAACTCGGCGACCTGCACGGCCTGCTCCGCCTCCGCGCACGCCATCGGCGACGCCTTCGAGATCGTGCGGCGCGGCGCGGCCGAGGTGATGATCGCCGGCGGGTCGGAGGCGGCCATCACCCCGATGGGCGTCGGCGGCTTCGCCGCCATGCGGGCGCTGTCGACGCGCAACGACGAACCGGAGCGGGCCAGCCGGCCGTTCGACAAGGACCGCGACGGGTTCATCATCGGCGAGGGGGCCGGCGTCGTCGTCCTCGAGGCGCTCGACCGGGCCCGCCGCCGGGACGCGCCCGTCTACGCGGAGGTGGTCGGTTACGGCATGTCGGCCGACGCGTACCACATGACCGCGCCGGCCGAGGATGCGGGCGGAGCCGTTCGCGTCATGCAGGCCGCGCTCGACGACGCCGGCGTCGAACCGTCGGCGGTCGACTACGTCAACGCCCACGGGACCTCGACGCAGTACAACGACAAGCTGGAGACGCTGGCGATCAAGAAGTGCTTCGGCGCCCATGCGCGGTCGCTGGCGATCTCGTCGACGAAGTCGATGACGGGCCATCTGCTCGGCGCGGCGGGCGGGCTGGAGGCCGGCATCGCGGTGCTGGCCGTCCGCGACCAGCTGCTCCCGCCGACGATCAACCTGGATTGTCCGGACCCGGACTGCGACCTCGACTACGTGCCGAACCGGAAGCGCGCCGCTCCGGTGACGTACGCCTTGTCCAACTCGTTCGGCTTCGGCGGCACGAACGCCAGCCTGCTCTTCAGGCGCTACGAGGAGTAGGCGCCGGCCGCGGCGCCGCAGGGGCGGCCGGGCGGTCATCGAGCCATGATCAGAATCGCCGTTTGCATCAAGCAGGTCGTGACGCGGGACTGGCCGCTCCGGGTCGACGAGGCGGGCGTCTGGGTCCGCGACGGCGACGCCAGCTTCGAGATGAACGAGCCGGACGCGTACGCGCTCGAGGAGGCGTTGCGGCTCAAGGAGCGGCGCGGCGGCGAGGTCGTCGTCTGCTCGGCCGGTCCCGCCCGGGTCGCGCAGGTGCTCCGGGAAGGGCTGGCCCGGGGCGCCGACCGGGCGATCCACGTCGAATCCGGCCGGCTCGGATCGGCGGAGCCGGGCGCCGTGGCCGGCGCGCTCGCGGACGCGCTGCGGCCCGAGTCGTGCGACCTGGTGCTGACGGGGCTGCAGTCGGACGATCAGGGATTCGGCCAGACCGGCGTCGTGCTGGCCGAGCGGCTGGGGATCCCGCACGCGACGATCGTCATGGAGGTCGTCGTGGAGGAGGGGCGGCTTCGCGTGAAGCGCGAACTCGAAGGCGGCTGGTTCCAGTGGATGTCGATGCCGCTGCCGGCGCTCCTGACGATCCAGAGCGGGATCAACCAGCTTCGGTACGCGACGCTCCGGGGGATCATGGCCGCCAGGAAGAAGCAGGTCCGCACCGTCTCTCCCGACCTGCCCGCGGCGTCGGGTCCGCCGATCGCACGCTTGTACGCGCCCGAGAAGGACAAGCGCACCCGGCTGATAGACGGCGCGCCGCCGGCCGCGGCGGCCGAGCTGGTGCGCGTGCTGCGCGAGGACGCGCGCGTCCTCCGGCCGGCGGAGGGCGGACGATGAACCTGGTCGTGGCCGAGCAGCGGGACGGCGCGCTCAACCCGGCGAGCTGGGAGGTCGTCGCCGCCGCCCAGCAGCTCGGCGGTCCGGTGACGGTGGCGGTGGCGGGCCGCGGCGTCGGCCCGGTCGCCGGCGAGCTGGCCCATGCCGACGTCGCCGGCGTGCTGGCGCTGGACGATCCCGCGCTCGAGCCGTACACGTCGGACGGATTCGTGCACGTCTGGGCGCAGGTCGTCGAGGCGGAGGCGCCGGACCTCGTCCTTCTGCCGCACACCTACCAGACCCGCGACTTCGCGCCGCGGCTCGCCGCGCGGGTCGGCCGCGCGCTCGTCACGGACTGCATCGCGGCGAAGCCGCACGCAGCGGCGACCGCCTTCGTCAGGCCGATGTTCCAGGGCAAGTTCGTGGCCGACGTCGTGCCCGGAGGTCCGGGACCGCACTTCGCCAGTTTCCAGATCGGCGCGTACCGGGCGGACGCGGCGCGCCGGCGCGAGAGCCCCGTCCCGGTGCGGCAAGCCGCCGTGACGATCGATCCGGCGGCGGTGCGCCAGCGGCCGGAGGCGCCGTTTCGGGAGTCGAAGCAGGCGGTCGACCTCGGTCAGGCCGAGCGGATCGTCGCCGTCGGCCGCGGCGTCAAGGCCCGGGAGAACCTGGCGCTCGTCCGGGAGCTCGCACAGGCGCTCGGCGCCGAGGTGGCGGCGTCGCGGCCGATCTGCGACGCCGGGTGGCTGCCGATGGATCGGCAGATCGGCAGCTCCGGACAGACCGTGGCGCCGAAGCTGTACGTGGCGCTCGGCATCTCCGGCGCCATCCAGCACCTGGTCGGGATGAAGGGATCGCGCACCGTCGTCGCGATCAACAAGGACGCGGACGCCCCGATCTTCGAGGTCGCCGACTACGGGATCGTCGGGGACCTGTTCGAGGTCGTGCCGGCGCTCGTCTCGGCGTTGACGCCAGGAGAGTGACGCTGGAGCGGGAGACGCTCGACGTCGACGTGCTGATCGTCGGGGGCGGGCCGGCGGGGCTGTCGGCCGCGTACCGGCTCGCCGCGCTGCAGCGCGAACGGGGCGGCCCCCCGATCGCCGTCGCGGTTCTGGAGAAGGCGCGGGAGAACGGGGGGCACGCGCTGTCGGGCGCGGTCCTGGACCCGTCGGCCCTCGACGAGCTGATCCCGGACTGGCGCGCCCGCGGCGCGCCGCTCGATACGGCCGTCGCGGAGGACCGGATCTACTTCCTGACGCGGCGGCGGGCGCTCCGGTCTCCCGTCGTCCCCCCGCCGCTGCGCAACCACGGCCACTACGTCATCTCGCTCAACCGGTTCGTCAAGTGGCTGGCCGGCCTCGTGGAGGAGGCCGGCGTCGATCTGTTCACCGGGTTCGCCGGCGCGGAGGCGCTGATCGACGGCGACCGCGTGGTCGGCGTGCGGACCGGCGACAGGGGGATCGACCGGCGCGGCGCGCGGAAGGCGACGTTCGAGCCGGGCGTCGACGTCCGGGCGGCGGTGACGATTCTCGCCGACGGGGTGCGCGGCAACCTCACCAAGCAGGTGGTCCGCCGTTTCGATCTGGACCGGGGACGGCCGCCCCAGGTCTACGCGATCGGGATCAAGGAGGTCTGGGACGTCCCGCCGGGCCGGATGCGGCCGGGCGCGGTCGTTCACACGCTCGGCTACCCGCTCGGTCTCCGCGAGTTCGGCGGGGGGTTCGTCTACGCGCTGGAGGCCGGGCGGACGTCGGTCGGCCTCGTGGCCGGCCTGGACTACCGCGATCCACGCTTCGACCCGCACGCCGCCTTCCAGCGGTTCAAGCGGCACCCGCTGGTCGCGCGCCTGCTCGAAGGCGGACAGATGGTGCGCTACGGGGCCAAGGCGTTGCCGGAGGGCGGGTGGCGCGCCGTGCCCCGCTGCCACATGCCCGGCGCCCTGATCGCCGGCGACGCGGCGGGGCTGTTGAACTCGATGCGGCTCAAGGGGATCCACCTGGCGATGCGGAGCGGAATCTGCGCGGCCGAGGCGGCGTTCGAGGCGGTGCGCGCCGGCGATCCGTCGGGCGGCCGGCTGGCGCGCTACGGCTCGCTGATCGAGACGGGCGCCGTCCGCGCCGAGCTGCACCCCGTCCGCAACGTGCATCAGAGCTTCCGGCGCGGACTGGCGGCCGGGCTGGCCGGTTCGGCGGCGGCGTGGATGACGAAAGGCCGGTGGCCGCGCGACCCGATGCGCACGGAGCCGGGACACGAACGGATGCAGCCTGTGGCGCCGTCGGCGCGCGGGACGGCGGCTCCGGACGCCCCGGTCGAGATCGACCGGACCCTGACGTTCGACAAGCTGACCAGCGTGCACCATTCGGGCGCCCGCCACGCGGAGGACCAGCCGTCGCACCTGCTCGTGCACGACACCGACCTGTGCCGCACCCGCTGCCTCGAGGAATACGGGAACCCGTGCACCCGCTTCTGTCCGGCCGACGTCTACGAGATCATCGATTCGACCGACGGTTCGGGCGGCAAGCAGCTCCGGATCAACGCCTCGAACTGCGTCCACTGCAAGACGTGCGACGTCATGGACCCGTACCAGATCATCGACTGGACGCCGCCGGAGGGGGGCGACGGCCCCCGGTACGAAGGGATGTGACGCACGGACGTGACGTCGAGCGCGCTGTCGCGCCGCGACCGGCTCCGGGCGTCGGCGATTGCGGCGCTCGGATATCCGCTCGTCGCCCTGCTGGGCAGGACGTGCCGCTGGCGCGTCGACGGCTACGAGCATTACGAGGCGATCCGCGCCGCGAAGCGGGAGCCGATCTTCGCCTTCTGGCATGGCCGCATCCTGCCGGCGACGTACTTCTGGCGCGGCCGCGGCATCGTCGTCATGACGAGCGAGAACTTCGACGGCGAGTGGATCGCCCGGATCATCCGGCGGTTCGGTTACGGCACGGCGCGGGGGTCGACGTCGCGCGGCGGCGCGCGCGCGCTGGCCCAGTTGCGGCGCGACGTCCGCAACGGGCGGCCGGCGGCGTTCACGGTGGACGGCCCCCGCGGCCCGGCGCGGTCGGCGCAGCCGGGCGCCGTCTGGCTGGCGAGCCTGACCGGCAGCCCGATCCTGCCGTTCCACGTCGAGGCGAAGCGCAGCTGGTCGGCGCGCAGCTGGGACAGGACGCAGGTGCCGCGGCCGTTCAGCCCGGTCGCCGTCGCGATAGGGGAGGCGATGGAAGCGCCGCCCAAGGCGGCGGACGCGACGCTCGAGGCGGTCCGCGCCGCGCTCGACAGGTCGCTGCGCCGTCTGGAGGCCCGGACAGCCGCGATGCTCGAGGACGGGCCGCGGTGACGCCGAAGACGGAGACGATGGAGACGACGACGCAGGCCGCCGGCGGGCGCGGATCGGACGGCGTCCTGCTGCTGACGTCGGAGCGGTTCACAGGCCATGCGGCGCCGGCCGGCCACCCGGAGCGGCCGCAACGGGCGGCCGTCATGGCCGCCGTCGCGAGGCGGTGGGCCGATGCGGGCGGCGCGGTGGCGCCGCCGCCGCCGGCGTCGACCGACGCGCTTCTCCAGGTGCACGACCGTCGGCATCTCGATGCGATCGCCGCCGCCGCCGGCCGCCGCGCGCGGCTCGATCCGGACACGTACGTGTCGTCCGACTCGGAGAACGTCGCCCGGTTGGCCGCCGGGGCGGCGATAGCCGCCGCCGACCATGCGATGACGGGCGCCCGCGCCGCCGCGTTCGTGCGTCCGCCCGGGCACCATGCGGAGCGCGACCGGGCGATGGGGTTCTGTCTCTACAACAACGTCGCGGCGGCGGCGGCCCACGCCCTCGGCCGCGGCGCCGGCAAGGTGGCGATAGTCGACTACGACGTGCATCACGGCAACGGCTCCCAGTGGATCTTCTACGACGAACCGCGCGTGCTGTACCTGTCGCTGCACCAGTATCCGTTCTACCCGGGCACGGGGGCCGCCGGCGAGGTCGGCCGCGGCGCGGGCGCCGGCCGGACGGTGAACGCGCCGCTGGCGGCCGGCGCCGGCGACGCCGACTACGGCCTGGTCTTCGGCCAGGTGGTGATTCCGGTCCTGGAGGAGTTCGGTCCCGACCTGATCCTGATCTCCGCGGGTTACGACGCCCACCATCGCGATCCGCTGGGCGGCATGCGCGTATCGACCGGGGGCTACGCCTGGATGACCCGGGCGCTGCGGGGGGCGGCGGACCGCTGCTGCGGCGGGCGTCTGGCGGCGGTGACGGAGGGAGGATACGACCTCGAGGCGCTGGAGGCCTGTCTCGCGGCGACGCTGGAGGCGCTGCAGGATCCGGTTTCCCCGGCGCCGCCGCCGGACGGGTCGACCGAGCGGGCGGAGGCGGCGCTCGGCGAGGTCCGCCGGGCGCTGGCGCCGTTCTGGGCTGCGCTATAATCCGGCCGATCACCGCCGTGGACCCGCCCGTGCGCTCCTACGATCCCCAGGCTGTCGAGAAGAAGTGGCGGCGGCGCTGGCGGGACGCCCGCGCGTTCGAGGTCTCCGAAGACCCCGGTCGCCCGAAGTTCTACTGCCTCGTGATGTTCGCGTACCCGTCCGGGCACGCCCACGTCGGCCATGTGCGCAACTACGTGATCGGCGACGTGGTGGCGCGGACCAAGCGGATGCAGGGGTACAACGTGCTGCATCCGTTCGGCTGGGACGCCTTCGGGCTGCCGGCCGAGAACGCCGCCATCGAGCACGGCGCCCACCCCGAGCGGTGGACCCTCGACAACGTCGCCCACATGAAGGGGCAGCTCCAGCGGCTGGGGATCAGCTACGCCTGGGAGCGCGAGTTCGCGACGTGCGAGCGCGAGTACTACCGGTGGAACCAGTGGCTGTTCCTGCGGATGTTCGAGCGGGACCTCGCCTACCGCCGGCGCTCGACCGTCAACTGGTGTCCGTCCTGCCGGACCGTGCTGGCGAACGAGCAGGTGGTGGACGGGGAGTGCTGGCGATGCGGCGCCGGGGTGGAGGCGCGCGACCTCGACCAGTGGTTCCTCCGGATCACGCGGTACGCCGATGCGCTGCTGCAAGGGGCGGAGCGGCTCGATCAGTGGCCCGAGAAGGTGCTGACGATGCAGCGGAACTGGATCGGCCGCTCCGAGGGCGCGCTGGTCCGGTTCGACGTGGCGCCCGCCCCGCCGGGGGACGGCGCCTCCCGGCGCCTCGACGTGTTCACGACGCGGATCGACACGATCTACGGCGCCACCTTCGTGCTGCTGGCTCCCGAGCATCCGCTGGTGGACGAGTTCGCCGTCTCGAGCGACGACCCGGACGGGTTCCGCGCGCGGGTCGGGCGCTTTCGAGCGCTGGACCGGACGGCGCGGCTGACCGGCCGGATCGAGAAGGAAGGGTTCGACACCGGCCGCCGCGCCGTCCATCCGTTCAGCGGCGAGCCGGTCCCGATCTGGATCGCGAACTTCGTCCTGGCCGAGTACGGAACCGGGGCGATCATGGCCGTGCCGGCGCACGACCAGCGGGACTTCGAATTCGCCCGCAAGTACGGCCTGCCGGTCAAGGTCGTGATTCAGCCGGCCGGCGGCGCGCCGCTTTCGGGCGAGACGATGGAGGCCGCGTCGGCGGCGCCGGGCGTGCTCGCAGGTTCGGGACCGTTCAGCGGGATGCCGAGCGCGGAGGCGATCCCGGCGATGACCAGGGCCGCCGGCGAGCAGGGGATCGGGCGCGGAGAGGTTCAGTTCAGGCTGAAGGACTGGGGGATCTCCCGGCAGCGGTACTGGGGGACGCCGATCCCGATCGTCCACTGCGGGACGTGCGGCGTCACGCCCGTGCCGTACGCCGACCTTCCGGTGGAGCTGCCGCCGGTGGAGGATTTCACGGGCCGGGGCGACTCGCCGCTCGCGCAGGTTTCCGAGTTCGTCAACACCGACTGTCCGGCGTGCGGCGGCCCGGCCCGGCGGGAAACCGACACGATGGACACGTTCTTCGACTCGGCCTGGTACTTCTACCGGTACTGCGACCCCCGCAACGACGCGCAGCCGTTCGATCCGGAGAAGGTCCGGTACTGGGGGCCGATCGACTTCTACAGCGGCGGGGTCGAGCACGCGATCCTGCATCTGATCTACTCGCGGTTCTTCTGCCGGGTGTTCCGCGACCTCGGGCTCGTGGATCACGACGAACCGTTCACGCGGCTGCTGACGCAGGGGATGGTGCTGCGCGACGGGGCGGCGATGTCGAAGTCGAAGGGGAACGTCGTCGACCCGGACGACCTGGTGGCGACCTGCGGCGCCGACGCGCTGCGTCTCTACGAGATGGTCGTGGCGCCGCCCGAGAAGGAGATCGAGTGGACGGACGAGGGGCTGGAGGGCAGCCACCGGTTTCTCGGCCGGGTCTGGCGCCTGGTCGTCGCGTTCTGCGGGGCGGGCGACGTCGCGTCGATGCCGTCTCCCGGCGCCCTGGAGCTCGACCCGGCCGATCGCGCCCTCCGCCGGACCACGCACCGGACGATCGAGCGCGTCACGCGCGACATCGACGAGCGCGTGCGCCTCAACACGGCGGTGTCGAGCCTGATGACGCTGGTCAACGATCTCTACGCGTACTGCAACCGGGAGCGGATCGGCCTCCCGGGCGCGGCGGCGCCCGAGGCGGCGCCGGCCCGGCCGGCGCGTCCCGCGGCCCTCGCGGTGGTCAAGGAGGCGGTGGAGGCGCTCGTGCTGATGCTCTCGCCGTTCACCCCGCATCTTGCCGAAGAGCTGTGGGAGGCGCTCGGGCGCGCGGGGGGCGTCGCCGCCGCCGGCTGGCCGGCGTACGAGCCGGCGGCGGCCCGGGCCGAGGAGGTCGTCGTCCCGGTGCAGGTGAACGCCCGCGTCCGCGCGCGGATCGCCCTGGAGGCCGGGGCGCCGGACGACCGGCTCCGGGCGCTCGCCCTGGACCATCCGAAAGTGCGTCCCCATACGTCCGGCAAGCGGATCGTGAAGGTGATCGTCGTGCCGGGAAAACTCGTCAACATCGTCGCGCGTTGACGCGAGGAAGCCGATGACCAGGAAGTGCGCATTGTCGGGAGTCGTTCTCGCCTGCATGGCGGCCGCGGGGTGCGGATACACGCTTGCCGGCCGGGGCTCGTTTCTGCCGGACTACATCAGGACGATCGGGATCCCGATGTTCGAGAACAACACGTCGGCGTTCGAGGTCGAGCAGCTCGTGACGCAGGAGGTGCGGCAGGAGTTCATCGGCCGCGGCCGGTACCGCGTCGTGCCCGAGACGGACGGCGCCGACGCGGTCCTCGACGGCTCCATCTACTCCGTCCAGATCGCCCCGGCCAGCTTCAACGCCGACCAGCAGGCGTCCCGTTACGTGTTCACGGTGACCGCCAGCATCGCGTTCACCGACCTGACCACCGACGAGGTGCTCTGGCGGAACCCCGCCCTGGTGTTCAGCGACGAGTACGACGTCGCCTCGGGCGGCGGCGACGTCCAGAGCGTGTCGTCGTTCTTCGGCCAGCGGTCGAACGCCGTCGAGCGTATCGCCGAAGACTTCGCGGAGACGGTCGTCAGCTCGATCCTCGAAGCGTTCTGACGGCCGGCGCCGCACCTCTGCGAATCGATGGGCGCCGTCACGCTCGCGACCCTCCGGACCCGGCTCGCCTCCGGCGAGCTCGACGGCGTCCATCTCCTGCTCGGCGACGACGAGCGGCTGAAGACGGAGGTCGCCGCCGAGTTCGAGCAGGTGGTGGACGCAGGGCTCCGCGCCTTCAACGTCGATCGGCTCCACGGCGGCGAGACCTCCCTGGGCGCGATACTCGACGCCGCGCGCACGCTGCCGATGATGGCGCCGCGGCGCATCGTCGTCGTGGCGCACGCCGAGCGGACCCTCCAGCCCCGGCGGGAGTCCGGCGGGAGCGCCGACGAGGCGGAGGCGTTCGAGGCGTTCATCGCCGCGCCGCCCGCCCACGCCACCCTCGTGCTGGTCAGCGGACAGCTCGACGAGCGTCGCGCGCTGGTCAAGCGGCTGCTGGCCGCCGCCACCGTGGTGCGATGCGGCGATCTCGACACCGTCGCGGACGCCCAGCGGTGGATACGGGCGCAGGTCGAGGCGGCGGGCAAGCGCATGGCGCCCGATGCGGTCCGGCTGCTCGGGGAGCGGATCGGCCCCGACGTCAACCGGCTGCGCGACGAGATCGACCGGCTGCTGCTGTTCGTCGGGGACGCGGCCGGGATCTCGGCCGCCGACGTGCGGAGCGTCGCGGGGGGGGCGGCGGCGTACGACGACTGGGCGGTCACGCGGGCGATAGAGCGCGGGGCCGCCGCCGTCGCCCTGCGGGAGCTCGGGCTCGCGCTCGAGCACGGCGCCACGCCCCACGTGGTGCTGGGGCAACTGGCCTGGGTTGCGCGAACCCGGCTGCCGACGCCGCGGGTGGGACCGGCTGTCGATGCGGTCTTCAGGACCGACGCGGCCCTGAAGCGGTCCGGCGGCTTGCCGCGGGTGCTGCTGGAGCGTCTGGTGGTTCAGCTATGCACGCCGGCCGCCGGGGAGTCGAGGGGATCAGGCCGCCGGGGCCGCGTTGGCGGCGCGCCGTGACAGCCTCGACTTGTGGCGGGCGGCGGCGTTGGCGTGAATGACGCCCTTGCCGGCCAGCTTGTCGATCAGCGACACGGTGCTCCGCAGCTCCGCGCGGGCCTTGTCGGCGTCGCCGTCCGTGATGGCGGCGCGAGCCGCTTTCAGCGCCCGCCGCAACCGGCTGCGCATCTCCCGGTTGTGCGCCCGCGTCCTGACGTTCTTGCGATGCGCCTTCAGCGCGGATTTGTGGTTGGCCACTCCGTCGGCATCCTTCCCGTTCGTTGCGCCGGAGCGGTCATTATAGACCGTCCGGCCTGCGCCGTCTAACCGCGCGCGCCCGTGCGCTGCGCGAGCATGCGGGCCACCTCGGTCCGGCTCTCGGCCAGGAGCGCCTCGATGCCGTCCGGCCGCCGGCCGCCGGCCTGCGCGAAGTCGGCCCGTCCGCCGCCGCGTCCGCCGACGATCGGGGCGAGCGTCCTGACGAGGTCGCCGGCGTGGACGCGGCCCGTCAGGTCGCGCGTCACCGACACGACCAGCGCCGCCTTCCCGTCGTGGTCGGACGCCAGCACGACGACGCCCCGGCCGATCCGATCGCGGAACGAATCGGCCAGCGTGCGGAGCGCGCCCGCGTCGAGGCCGGCCGCAAGGCGCGCCACCACCTTGACGCCGTCGATCTCGACGGCGTCCGGATCGTGCGTCTCGCCGCCGCCGTCAGGCGCCAGCGCCGCCCGCACCTGCAACCGTTCGTTCTCGCGCGCCAGCCGCCTCACGTCGGCCGCCAGCTTTCGGACGGCCGCGCCGGCCTGCTCGGCGCGCGCGGCGCTGACGGGACAGCGGAAGCGCAGGTTCTCCGGCTTTTCGGCCGCGGCGCGGTCATCCGTCACCTGCAGGGCGAGCCAGGCGAGCCGGTCTCCGCGCTCCTGAAGCGCCTGCACGGCCGCCGTCCCGGTGACCGCCTCGATCCGCCGGACGCCGGCGGCGACGCCGCTCTCCTGCGTGATGACGAACGGTCCGACGTCGCCGGTCGCGCGGCAGTGAATGCCGCCGCAGAGCTCCATCGAGAAGCCCGGCACGGTGACGACGCGGACGCGTTCGCCGTACTTCTCGCCGAAGAGCGCCGTGGCGCCGGCCGCAATCGCCTCCTCCGTGGACCGCTCCGCGGTCTCCACCGTCTGGTTCCCGAAGATGCGGCGATTGACGAGGCGCTCGATCTCTCCGAGCTGATCGGGGGCGATCGGCTCGTGGTGGGTGACGTCGAACCTGAGCCGGTCCGGCGCCACCAGCGATCCGGCCTGCCGCACGTGCGTTCCGACCACGGTCTGCAATGCGGCGTGCAGCAGATGCGTCGCCGTATGGTTCCGTCGGACGTCGTCGCGCCGCGCCGCGTCCACCTGGGCGGTCACCCGGCCGCCGACGCGCAGGGCGCCGGCCGTCACCGATGCGGCGTGCATCCGCGGCCAGGCCGGCTGCAGGCGGACGACGTCCGTCACGGCCGCCTCGACGCCGTCCCCGGTCAGCCGCCCGGTGTCCGACACCTGGCCGCCCGCCGCCAGGTAGAACGGCGTCGCATCGAGGACGACGTACCCTGCGTCGCCGGCGTTCAGCGCGTCCACGGACGCGAGGGGCGCCCCGGGCTCGCCTCGACGGAAGAGGTGGGTGACGGCGCCGGGCGCCGAAGTCGTGTCGTAGCCGACGAACGCATCCGGTCCGAAGCGGACGTGGTCCGCTATCGCCGCCGTCGCGCCCGGGGCGCCGTCGCCGGCGAAGTGCGCGCCGGCGCGCGCGCGTGCGCGCTGGGCCTCCATCGCGCGATCGAAGCCGGCGCGGTCGACCCGCACCGACCGCGACTCGGCCAGATCCTCGATGAAATCGAGCGGGAGGCCGAACGTGTCGTACAGGCGGAACGTCCGGTCGCCGTCGAGCGTGCGGCCGCCCGCCGCCGCGGCGGCGTCGAGCTCCGCTTCGAGGCGGGGGAGGCCGTCGGTCAGCACCCGGTCGAACTGGTCCTCTTCCCGCCGCACCGTCGCGACGATCGCGTCGCGGCTCGCGATCAGCTCCGGATAGGCCGCGCCCATCTCCGCGATCACCACACCGGCGAGATCGTGCAGCAGCGGTTCGGCGACGCCGAGCTTCCGGCCGTGCCGCATCGCCCGCCGCATGATCTTGCGCAGCACGTACCCCCGCCATTCGTTGGACGGGACCACGCCGTCGCCGATCAGGAACGTCATCGCCCGGAGGTGGTCGGCGATCACCCGCATCGAGACGTCGGCGGCGGCGTCCGGCGCGCGTCCCGCCCGTCCGCCGTACTCCACGCCCGCCCGCTCGCCGATCGCGGCGAGGAGCGGCGTGAACAGGTCGGTGTCGTAGTTCGACAGCGCGCCCTGAAGGACGGCGACGATCCGCTCCAGCCCCATGCCGGTGTCGATAGACGGAGCGGGCAGCGGCGCCAGCGCGCCGTCGCCGCGCCGCTCGAACTCCATGAAGACGTTGTTCCAGATCTCGACGTAGCGGTCGCAGCCGCAGTCGATGCCGAGGCACCGGGCCGCGCCGCACGGCAGGTGGTCTCCCCGGTGGTAATGGATTTCCGAGCATCGGCCGCACGGTCCGGTGTCGCCCATCGCCCAGAAATTCTCGGCCGCGCCCATCTCGGCGATGCGCGCCTCCGGGACGATCCGCCGCCAGACGGCGTGCGCCTCGTCGTCGCGCGGAATGCCGTCCTCCCCCTTGAACACGGTGACGTGGAGGCGTTCGGGCGGCAGGCCCCAGACCTCGGTGAGCAGCTCCCAGGCGAACGGGAGCGCGTCGGCCTTGAAGTAGTCCCCGAACGAGAAGTTGCCGAGCATCTCGAAGAACGTGTGGTGGCGGAGCGACGGGCCGACGTTCTCGAGGTCGTTGTGCTTGCCGCTGACGCGCATGCATTTCTGTGACGAGGCTGCCCGCCGGTAGCCGCGCGTCTCGCGGCCGAGGAACAGGTCCTTGAACGGATTCATGCCGGCGTTGGTGAACAGCAGCGTCGGGTCGTCGGCCGGCACGAGCGGCGCGCTCGGCGCCACGTGGTGCCCCCGGCTCTCGAAGAAGCTCAGGAAGCTCCGCCGGATCTCCGCCGAGGTCGTCATCGCCCTATTGTTTCACAGCCGCCGGCGCATCCGTCAGCCGCCGTCGTCGTCGGGCGGGGCCGCCCGGACGCTGACCCTCAACGCCGCCGCCGCCGCCGCGCCGTCGAAGCCCTGCCGGACGAGATAGCGGTGCAGGCGGCGCCGCTCGGCGGCGCTTTCTATCGGGCCGCGCCGGCGGCGCGCCAGCGCGCGCGCGATCAGCGCGCCCTCGTCGATCTCGCGGTACGCCTCGTCGACGGCGCGCGCCGCCAGTTCCCGGTCGATCCCCCGCCGTTCGATCTCCCGCACTGCGCGGAGGCGTCCGTGCATCCTGACGTGCGCGGATCGGTGCGCCAGCGCGTGCGCGGCGCGCCGGTCGTCGAGCGCGCCCGCGCGCTGCAGGCGCCGCAGCGCGGGCGCGATCTGGTCCCGGCCGAACCCCTTCCGCTCAAGCCGTTCCCTGACCTGCGCCGCGGACAACTCGCGCCGCGCCAGCATCGTCAATCCCGCCAGATACGGATCGGGCATCCGCCGGAGTCCGGCGCGACGGGGCCGGAGGAGCCTACTGCGCGCGTGCGGCCGCCTCGGCCGCCTCCCGGCGTTCGGATTCGGGATAGACGTAGGTCAGCCACCCGTGGGTGTCCGGCGCGCGCCCGTGGATGACGTCGTAGAAGCGCTGCTGGATCGCCGCGGTGACCGGCCCGCGGCGCCCGTCGCCGATCGTAATCCTGTCCACCGACCGGATGGGCGTGATCTCCGCCGCGGTGCCGGTGAAGAACACCTCGTCCGCAACGTACAGCGCCTCGCGGGGCTGCATCTCCTCCCGGATCGGGAAGCCGAGGTCGCGGGCGATCGTAATGACGACGTCGCGGGTGATGCCGGCGAGCGTCGACGTCCCGATAGGCGGCGTCGTGATCCCGCCGTCGCGCACCAGAAAGAGGTTCTGGCCGCTCCCCTCGCTGAGGAACCCCATCGGATCGAGGGCGATCCCTTCGGCGTAGCCGTGGATCTCCGACTCCATCTTGATGAGCTGCGAGTTCGCGTAGTTCGCCGTCGCCTTCGAGAGCGAGGGGAACCGGTTGGGCGCGCCCCGTCCCCACGAGCTGACCTGCACGTCCACGCCGTTTTCTATCGAGTCTTCGCCGAGGTAGGCGCCCCATTCCCATACGAGGATGGCCACCTCGACCGGACAGGAGAACGGGTTGACGCCGAGCGTGTTGTACCCGCGGTACATGAGCGGGCGGATGTAGCACGCCTGGTACCGGTTGCATCGGATCGTCTCCAGCACCGCCTCGTGGAGCGCCGCCCGGCTGAAGCCGCACTCCATCCGGTAGATCTTCGCGGAGTCGTAGAGCCGCCGGAGGTGCGCGTCGAGCCTGAAGCAGGCGGCGCCCTTCGGGGTGTCGTAGCAGCGCGCCCCTTCGAACACGCCGCTGCCGTAATGGACGACGTGCGCCGCGACGTGGATCCTGGCGTCCGCCCAGTCCACGAGCGCGCCGTTCATCCAGATCTTCCCGGATCCGAAACTCATGGTCGATGTGTCCAGAAGTGACGTGCGGTGAACGTGTTACGACGAGTGTAGCATTACTGGATCTCCCCGCAAAACGGGCACCGGCGGGCGCGGGCGTGGAGCGGCTTTCGGCAGCGCCAGCAGAACTGCGCGCTCGCCGTCTCCGCCGCCCGCCGGCGGCTCTTCGGCGGACGGCGGCCTGCGCCGGTCCGGCCGGGCTGCGCCGCCTCGGCGCGTCCGGCGTCCCCGCGCCCGCTTCCGCGCGCGCCGGCCGTCTCGAGGTCGCCCAGGAGCTGGTCCACGTTCTGGTGCCGGTCGGACAGCTCGGGCGCCATCGCCTTCATGACGACGTCGCTGAGCGCTGCCGGAATCGACGGCACGTGCGCCCGGGGCGGCTTGACGAGCTCGCCCCGCATCAGGCGGTCCAGATCGCTCCGCGACGGCGTCTCGTACGGCAGCGATCCGGTGAGCATCTGGTACATCGTGACGCCGACCGAATAGATGTCCGACGCGAACACGGCCTTCCCCTCGAACTGCTCGGGGGCCATGTAGGTCGGGCTGCCGATGACCGTAGTGCCGCGCGCGGCGATCTCCATGAACCGCGACGTCCCGAAGTCGGCCACCTTGAGCACCCCGGCGCTCGACACCAGCATGTTCGGCGGACGCAGATCGCGGTGGATGACGCCCTGGCCGTGCGCGTGGCGGACCGCCCTGCACGCCTGCACGGCGAAGTCGATCGCCCTGTCCGCGCCCATCGCGCCGCCGCCGGCGATGAGGTTCTCGAGCGTGTCGCCCTCCACGTACTCCATGACGATGAAGAAGATGTTCTCCTGCTTCTCGGCGGTCGTGATCGAGACGATGTTGGGATGGTCGAGCGCCGCGAGCAGGCGGGGCTCCCGGAGCAGCTCCGTGAAGTTGCTGTTCTGGCGATGGGGGACCTTGATCGCCACGTCCTTGTCGATCCAGGTGTCGCGGGCGAGATACACGGCGCCGAATCCGCCGCTGCCGAGGGGAGCGACGATCTTGTACTTGCCGAGCGTCTGGTCTCGGAACAACATGCGGGCAGCGGGGCGGATCGCGCCAGTATAGAGGAAGTGGACAGGGCGCGGGCCGGCTACAGATCGTCCCAGACGTGCTGCAGAACCACGATGGCGGCGGCGGGCGCGGCGTCGGCTCGGAGCGTCCGGGACCCGAGCGTGAGCGGCTCGAAGCCGGCCGCGGCCGCGGCGTCGACCTCGGCGTCCGTCCAGCCGCCTTCCGGTCCGGCCGCGATCGTCGCGCGGTCGGGCGCGGGCCGTTCCGCCAGGGCGCGGATGCCGGCGCGCGGGACGCCGAGGACCGGTTCGACCAAGAGGACGCCGAGGCCCGGGGAGGGATCCGCCACGAGCTGCGAGAACGGCGCGACGGGCCGGACCTCCGGCACGACGGCGCGGCGGCACTGCTTGGCCGACGAGACGGCGATGGCCCGCCACCGGTCGGCAAGGCCGTTCGGACCGGCTGCTGCCGGGAGCGCGAGGCTTCGGGCGGTGACGACCGGCTGAATGGCGGCCACGCCCAGCATCGTGGCGTCGCGAACCACCGCGCCGGACGCACGCCCCTTCAGTAGGGCGAGCGCGAGCTCCAAGCGCACCGCCGGCTCGCGCGCCGGCTCCACGGCTGCGAGCGTGCGGACCGAAACCCCGTCGCGATCGACCGACTGCACGCGCGCCGCGAACTCCCGGCCGCGGCCGTCGAACACCTGCACGGCCGCGCCCCGCCGGAGGCGCAGCACGCGCCCGAGTTGCCGGGCCTCCCCCGGCGGCAACGCGACGGTCCGATCGATCCCGGACGCGTCCGGCGCGTAGAAACGGCGCGCCGCCGTCAGCGCCCGCGCGGTCCGGTCGAGCATGATCGCCGCCGGCCGGCGGCTATCCGAACATGTCCTTCACGCGGTCGAAGAACGGCCGTTCATCCTTGTCCGGCTGTGCGCTCGGGCCGCGCGACGTCTTCGGCATCGTCGCGCCGAGCTCCTCGATCAGCGTTTGCTGCTTCCTGGAGAGCTCGGTCGGGACGTCGACCTTCATCCGGACGTAGATGTCGCCCCGGCCGCGTCCCGACAGGTGCGGCATCCCTTTTCCGCGCAGGCGGAGCGCGGTGCCCGGCTGCGTCCCCTTCGGCACGACGAGCGTGTCTTCCCCTTTGAGGGTCGGCGCCGAGATCTTTCCGCCGAGCACGAGCGTCGGATACGCCACCGGCACGTCGCACCACAGATCGTCCTCTTCGCGGCGAAAGAACGGGTGGTCCTCGACGTGGACGATGACGAAGAGGTCGCCGGGCGGCCCCCCGGCCGAGCCGTGCTCCCCCTCGCCCTGCAGGCGCAGTCGCTGGCCCGTCGCGACGCCCGCCGGAATCTTGACCGACAGCCTGCGCTCGCGCTCGACGCGGCCCCGGCCGACGCAGGCCTGGCACGGGTCCGTGACGACCTGCCCCCGGCCGCCGCACTGCCCGCACGTCCGGGCGACGGTGAGGAAGCCCTGCTGGTAGCGGACCTGGCCGCGCCCCCGGCACTGGGGACAGGCGGACGGACCGCCGCCGGCGGAGCCGGAGCCGCCGCACCGGGCGCACGCCTCCAGCCGGGGTATCTGCAGCACCGTCTCCGCGCCTTCGGCGGCGTCGTCGAAGGCGATCCGCAGGTCGTAGCGGAGGTCCGCGCCGCGCGCGGGCCCGCCCCCCCGGCGCCCCTGACCGAAGCCGCCGAATCCGAACAGGTCGCCGAGGTTGCCCAGGATGTCGCCGAAGTCCGCGAAGGTCGTCGGGTCGAACCCTTGCGCTCCGCTCGCCCCGTCCACGCCCGCATGACCGAACTGGTCGTAACGCCGGCGCTTGTCCGCGTCCGCCAGCACCGCGTAGGCTTCGGCCGCCTCCTTGAAGCGCTCCTCGGCCTGCCTGTCGCCCGGGTTCCGGTCGGGGTGGTACTGGAGCGCCAGCTTCCGGTACGCGCTCTTGAGCTGCTGGTCGTCCGCGGAGCGGGAGACTCCCAGGACCTCGTAATAGTCCCGCTTGCTCACCCCTTCGCCACCTTCACCATGGCGGGTCTCAGGAGACGCCCGGCCATCACGTAGCCGCGCTGGATCTCCTCGATGATCTGCCCCTCGGCGTGCGCGTCGCTCGCTTCGTGGACCACGGCTTCATGGTAGTGCGGATCGAACTGCCGGCCCGCCGTGTCGATCGGCGCCACCTGCCGCGCCGCGAGCAGGTCGAGCAGCTGCTTGCGGATCAGCTCGACGCCGGTGCGGTAGGCGGCTGCGTCCCCGGCCTCCGCGTCGACGCCGAGCGCGCGCTCCAGGTTGTCGACGAGGGGGAGCAGATCGCGGACGAGGTCGGCCGTGGCGGTCTGGGTCATCGCCGCGCGCTCCCGCTCGACGCGCTTGCGGTAGTTGTCGAGCTCGGCCGTCTTGCGCAGCAGCAGGTCGCGGTACTCGTCGCGTTCGCGGACGGCCTCGGCCGCCGTCTCCGCGTCCGGGGGCGCCGGTTCGTCGGGTGCGGCGGACGGCGGATCGGCCTCGGCCGGGGAGTCAGGCGTTTCCGATCGGGTGTCGTCCATCATGGGCGGGGGTCGGGGCCGCCTGCGCGACGAGGACTCGACTGACGGCGCGCGACACGCTGTCGACGGCCGAGATAGCCCGCGAGTAACGCATGCGGCGCGGACCGATGACGCCGACGCTGCCGGTCAGCCGGCCGTCGAAATAGGGGGACATCACCATGCTGACGTTCTTCATCTCCGGCGAGACGTTCTCCGTTCCGATCACGACCGTCAGACCCGAGCCGTCGAGGTACTCGTTGAGCAGGCGGACGAGCTGGTGCTTCCGCTCGATCATCGAGAGCAGGGCTCGCAGCGTCCCGAACGGCACCCGGGCGTCGTCCTCGGAGACCTGCTCGACCAGGAAGCCGGCGCCTTCGAGGAACAGGGTGTTCTGCGGCGCCACCTCCTCCAGCGTCGAGCTGGCGAGACGCAGTGCGCGGGAGAGCAGCTGGTCGTACAGCATGCACTCCTGCCGCAACTGGTCCGCCACCGCCGCGCGGACGTCCCAGAGGAGCATGCCGGTGAACTCGCCGTTCAGGTAGCTCGCGCCTTGCCGCAGCTCGGACGCCGGTATCCGCTCGCCCAGATCGACCACCTTGTGCACCACTTCGTGCCCGTCCGCAGTCACGACGACCAGGATGCGCGATCCGTCCAGCGGGACGAACTCGATGTGCTGGAACGCGCGCCCCGGCGTGGGCAGCAGCGCGAAGCCGAGGTGGTGGGAGGCGATAGACAGCTCGTGCGAGACGTTGGACAGCACGTCGTTGACCGTGCCGGCCTGCCGGAGCCGGGCCTCGACGTCCGGCGTCGGCTTCGGCTCCGGACGGGACTCGAGCAGCAGGTCGACGTACGCCCGGTAGCCGCGATCCGTCGGCACGCGGCCGGACGATGCGTGCGGCTGGTGCACGTAGCCGAGCGCCTCCAGGGTCGCCAGCACGTTCCGGACCGTCGCCGACGAGCAGCCGAACCCGCCGTGCCGCGTGAGCCACAGCGACGACACCGGCTCGCCGTGGTCGATGTACCGCCTGACGAGTCCTGCGAGGATGCGGCGCGCCCGGTCGGACATGTCGACGCTCGCGAGCGGGCGTGCAGGAGGCGATGTCATGGGATGAACGGACGCAGGCCCATTATAGCAGCCGGTTCCGGCGGTCACTCTCCGGCCATGGCGGGGGCGGGCGGGGTCCAGCGCAGCGCCTCGACGCCGCGCCGGCCGTTCGTCCCGTCGGCGAGCTTCCCGTACTTGACGGCGATCAGTTCGGCGAGGATGCTGATCGCGATCTCCTGCGGCGTCACGGCGCCGATCGCCAGTCCGACCGGCGCGTGCACGTGCGCCAGCCGCTCCGGGTCGACGCCTTCCTCGCGGAGCGCGCCGTACAGGCGCGCGACCTTCGCCCGGCTGCCGATGAGGCCCAGGTACCGAACCGGCCGCGGCGCCAGCGCCCGCAGCGCGTCGAGGTCGTACCGGTGGCCGCGGGTGAGGATGACGACGTACGCGTTCGCCGTCAGCTCCGCCCGTTCGAGCCAAGCCGGGATTGAATCGACCGCGATCTCCGCCGCGTCGGGGAACCGTTCGCGGTTGGCGAACTTCTCCCGGTCGTCGAGCACGTGGATGTGGAACCCGACCGCGGCGGCGGCCCGGGCCAGGTGGTGCGCGACGTGTCCGCCGCCGATCAGGTACAGGTGGGGGGCGGCTTCGAGCGGCTCGACGTACACCTCCATCTGGCCTCCGCAGATCAGCCCGGACTCCTCCGCGACGTCGTCCGACAGCTCGTAACGGACGACCTCGGACCTGCCGGTCCGCAACGCCTCCCGCGCCTTCCAGAACGCGTCGTTCTCGTAGCAGCCGCCGCCGATGGTGCCGACGGTCCGGCCGTCGGCGAACACCACCATCTTCGCGCCGACGCGCTGGGGCGTCGAGCCCTCGGTGCGGATGATCGTCACGAGCGCCGCCGACTCTCCGCGCCGGAGCGCCTCGCCCACCGCGTGAAAGACTTCTTCGTTCATGCGGGTCGCTGCAAGTCCTTTTCCCGCTTGATTATATCGCGACCAGCCAATGCCGGCCGACGTCGAGGGGCAGGCGTTCGAGCAGGCGGTCCACCATGCCCGGCCCGTACCGGTTGAGGAAACAGACGAAGGCGACGACCCGTTCCTGGGGCGCGCCCGCCGGAAACGCCTGCGCCCGGGTCCGGTGCAGCTGCCGGCGCAGTGTGGCGTCCCGGCGCTTCGCCGCCTGGACGACCTTCCCCCGCAGGCTCCGGAGGTCCCGCCGCATCCGTTCCCGGGTCGTGCGCGCGGCGCCGGTCAGCGTCGGGTCGATCGTCCCGACCGCGGCGGCGATCGACGCCATCTCTCCGTCGATGCGGCGCTCGGCGCCGGCGACCGCGGCGTCGACCTCGGGCGGAAGCTGCGCCGCGATCAGGCGGTTCAGGACGCCGTCGTCCTGCGCGTGCAACGTCTCGAAGCGGACGTCGTACCGGTCGAGGAACTTCACGGCGGCGCGGTCCAGAACGGTCGCGCTCAGGCGCGGATGCAGCAGCGGCATCGGGACGTCGAACCGCCGGTAGGCCTGCCGGAGCTGGCCGAGGTAGGCGAGCTCGTTCGGTCCGGCCACGTACGCGACGGTGGGGAACAGCGTGTCCTGCACGATCGGCCGCAGGAGCACGTTGGGACTGAACTCCGCCGGGCGCCGGCGGACCCGATCCGCCAGATCGTCCGGCGCCAGGGACGTCTCCCCCAGGACGAAGGCGTCGCCCCGCCGGCGGATCGGCAGACGCGCGCCGTCGAGCCCGAACAGCGCGACCGCGTCGTCGGGCGGCGTCACCTGGGCGTGATACCCCCGCGCGAGCAGCTCCGCTCCGGCCGCCGCCGCGAGCCGCGAGGTTTCGCCGCGGAGCCGAAGCTCGCGGTCGAACACCGGTTGCGCGAGAGGCTTGGCGGCGGCGTCGGACGCATCGAACACCACCAGTCCGTGGCCGCCGGCGACGCAGTCGAGCCATCGGGCGAACGCCTCGGCCATCCCGGCGCCCGGCGCGTACGATCCGGCCAGTGCGCCCAGGACCGCGTCGGAGAACTCCGTCGGCGGCAGCGTCCGCCGGAGCGCGTCGAGCAGCGCGCCGACCGCCGCCGGGAGGCGCACCGCCGCGGCGGGCCGGCCCGATTCGGACGCAAGGTCGAGCGCGAGGCGGTGCGGAACGAGGTCGGCGTCCAGCACCGAGCAGGCTCGGACTTCGTCGAGGTCATGGTCCTCGGCGTCCACCCAGAAGATCGGCGTCGCGCGCACGCCGTGCTCCGACTCGACCCGCCGCGCGAGGGCGATCGCGGTCAGCGCCTTGTGCAGCGTGAAGAGCGGTCCTCCGAACAGTCCGGCCTGCTGTCCGGTGAGGACGGCGACGGCGCCCGGCTCGGCGAGCCGCTCCGCCGCCGTCAGCGCCGCCGCCGGGGCGTTCCGCGCGCGGAGCTGGCGGCTGAGGACGCCTGCGATCTCCGCCGCGCCGCCGGAGGCCGCCCGCCGCGCCTCGATGGCGTTCCGCCAGCTGTCGGGCGCCGCGGGAGCGCCCGCGTAGAACGGCTCGAGCCGGTCGAAGGCGTGACAGTAGTCGCGCGCGAGCGGCGTGGTCCACGGGAGACTGCGAAAGTCGACGGCGGAAGTGAACGGCGTGTCCGGGGGGGGCGGCGGTTGGGCCGACACTCTCGCCGTACTCTTGCAAAGCCGTTCGGGGCTGTCAAGACGCGCCCGGCTTTGGAGCGCCCGCGGTTCCGTGGTAGCATCGTACGGCCGGCGGCTGATGGTGAGAGGCCTGCTGCATTCGACCGGCGATGCATCCCGATACATGGCTCTTCGGTGACGTGCGTGGCTGCTGGCGGTCCGTGGTGAAACCCCGCGTCGCATGACGACCGACGACGCGGGCGCCCTCGGCGCCCCTGACGCATTCGGCCCCTTTCGCGTGATGCACCAGATCGGGGTCGGCGTCCTCGGCCCTGTCTATCGCGTGTACAACCCGACGCGCGACAGCCTCTTCGCCGTCAAGGCGTTCCACGTCGACCTCACACCCGAGCAGGCGCAGAAGCTGGCGGCGCTCCTCGAACGCCTTGCGGAGGCCGGGCCGTTCCATGCCGGCGTGGTCGCGGCGACGGCGGCGGGCGTCGAGGACGGCGTCCCGTTTCTCGCCCAGGAATACGTCGCCGCCGAATCGCTCGACGTTGCGATGCGGCACTACGCGCCGATCGCGCTCGGAACGGCGCTGCCGCTGATTCGCCGGTTGGCGGAGGCGGTCGATGCGGCGCACGCGCGCGGCATCGTCCACGGCGGCCTGCACCTTCGCGACGTCTTCTTCACGCCCGGCGGCGCGCGGATGACCGGGTTCGGCGTGGTCGCGGCGATAGAGAAGGTCGGCTTCTCCGGACCGCTGCGCAGGCCGTACGCCGCGCCGGAGGTGGTCGCCGGCCAGGCCTGGGGCCCCGAGGCCGATCGGTACTCGCTCGCGGCCGTTGCGTACGAGCTGCTGACCGGCAAGCGGGCGGCCGGGACGGCGGAGCAGATCGCCGCCCGGCTCGGCGCGGTCGACAAGGTCGAGGATCTCGGGTCGATGCAGGCGGCTTTCGCCACCGCTCTGGCCGGCAAGCCGGAGGGCCGGTATCCGGACGCCTTCCGCTTCGCGTCGGATCTGCATGCCGCGGCGGGCGTCGAGATCGACGATCCGCCCGCGCCGCCGGCGCCCGTCGTTGCGCCGGAAACGTCCAAGCCGCCCGTGCGGGTCGATCGGCGGGGCGCCGCCGCCGCATCGGATGCGGGCGGGCGGCAGGACGAGCTGCCGCTGGCGGCGCCGGCCGAACCTGCGATAGATGCGGCGGCCGGGCGGCCGGACGGCTTCGACGAACCGGACGACGTCGAGGACGGCTTCGACCCGGAGGACGTCGCCGATGGACCGGACCGCCGGAAGGTGCAGGACGTCCCCGATCCGGGCGCTCCTGTCGGAGCCTCGTCCGACGGCGAGGCGTACGCGCAACGCCGATCCTGGATGTCCGGTTCAGGGCCGGCGATAGTGGTCATGCTGTGCATCGGGGCGGCCGCCGCGTACTTCGTCGGCTTTCGACTGGCCGGCGGCTACGCGCCGGGGAGCGGGCGCGCCGGCGACGGCGAGATTGCGAGCCCCCGGACCGAACTGGAGGCGGCCGGCGACGCCGGCGCCGGCCTGGCCGGCGCGTCGCGCGATCCGGCCGCCGTCGGCGCCGAGCCGGACGGTCCGCCGGCCGAGTCCGCGGCGCCCGCGCCGCCGGTCACTTCGCGGCCCGTGATCTCGCCGCCGATCATGCGCCCGCCGGCCGAGCCGTTGCTCCCGCCGATTGATCCGCCGCCCCCGCCGGCCGCGCCGCCGCCCCCGCCGATTGATCCGTCGCCCCCGCCGGCCGATCCGGCCGCCGCGCCCGCGGGCGAGGACCGACCACCGGCGCCGGCCGCCGCGCCCGAGCCGCCGCCGGCCGAGAGCTGGCTGCTCGTTCGGACCACGCCGCCCGGCGCGGCGGTGGCGGTGAACGGTGAGGACCGCGGCCGCACGCCGCTGTCGATCCGGAACCTGCCGTTCGGCGCCTACCGCGTCGAGGTGAGCCGCTCCGGGTTTGAGCCCCAGGCGCGGGAGATGATGCTGTCGCCGGCCGATCCGGTCGCCGCGATCGAGATCGATCTGCTCCCGGCGCCGGCTCCGCCCGCCGCGGCGGCGGCCGGCTCCATCGTGGTCGAGTCCCGTCCGGCCGGCGCCACGGTCATCCTGGACGGCCGCGTGGTCGGCGCGACGCCCGCCGTCGTCGCCGACGTCGCGGCCGGAATCCACCAGGTGCGCATCGAGCGCGACGGCTACCGGCCGTGGGTCGCGGACGTCGAAGTCGAGGGGTCCGATCAGGTGCGGGTCGCCGCATCGCTCGACCATCTTCCCGGGCGATGAACGCGGTCCTGGCCCTCGAGGACGGAACCTGGTTCCGGGGAGCCGCGGCCGGCGCGGAAGGGTCCGCGCGCGGCGAGGTCGTGTTCAACACCAGCATGACCGGGTACCAGGAGGTGCTGACCGATCCGTCGTACTCGGGCCAGATCGTCACGATGACCTGCCCGCAGATCGGGAACTACGGCGTCGCGGCGGCCGACGTCGAGTCCGCGCGCCCCCAGGTCGCCGGGTTCGTCGTTCGCGACGCGTCTCCGGTCGCCAGCAACTGGCGCGCCGACGCCACGCTCCGCAGCTACCTCGTCGAGCACGGCGTGGTCGCCATCGCCGGGATCGACACCCGGGCGCTGACGCGGCTGCTGCGAACCGCCGGCGTGATGCGGGGGGTCATCGCCACCGGCGCGGCCGATCCCGAGGCGCTGATCGCCGAAGCGCGCAACGTTCCCGCCATTGAAGGAAGCGATCTCGTCCGGCGCGTGACCTGCGCCGAGCCGATCGAGTGGGAGCCGCCGGCGGACGACCCGCCGGCGGCGTTCCGGGTCGAGCCGATCCGGCGCAGCGGCCGGCCGTTGCGGATCGCCGCGTACGACCTGGGGATGAAGCGGAACATCCTCCGCCGGTTCGCCGCGTACGGGTGCCGGGTGACGGTGTTCCCGGCGCACACGCCGGCGGAGACGCTGCTGGCGGCGGAGCCGGACGGGGTCTTCCTGAGCAACGGGCCGGGCGACCCGGCGCCGCTCGACTACGCGGTGACCAACGCCCGGGCGCTGATCGACGCCGACCTGCCGGTGTTCGGCATCTGCCTGGGGCACCAGGTGCTCGGTCTGGCGATGGGCGCGCGGACGTACAAGCTGAAGTTCGGGCATCGGGGCGCCAACCATCCGGTCAAGAACCTCGCGACCGGGCAGGTCGAGATCACCTCCCAGAACCACGGCTTCGCCGTCGAGCGGGAATCGGCGCCGAGCGACGTCGCAGTGACGCACGTCAACTTGTACGACGGGACGGTCGAAGGGCTGCGCCACGCGCGCCGGCCCGTCTTCTGCGTGCAGTACCACCCGGAGGCGTCGCCCGGGCCCCACGACGCCGACTACCTGTTCTCGGAGTTCATCGAGACGATGCAGCGCCGGAGCGGCGCCTGACCCCGACGATCATGCCGCGGCGCAGCGACGTCAACCGGATCCTGGTCGTCGGCTCGGGGCCGATCGTGATCGGTCAGGCCTGCGAGTTCGACTACTCGGGCTCGCAGGCGTGCAAGGCGCTTCGGAGCGAGGGCCTCGAGGTGGTCCTGATCAACAGCAACCCGGCGACGATCATGACCGATCCGGAGGTGGCGGACCGGACGTACGTCGAGCCGTTGACCTGGGAGATGACGCGCGCCGTCATCGAGCAGGAGCGTCCCGACGCGCTGCTGCCGACCGTCGGCGGCCAGACCGCGCTGAACCTCGCCGTCGAGCTGTCGGATCGCGGCGTGCTCGACGAGTTCGGCGTCCGGCTCGTCGGCGCGTCGACCGAGGCGATCAAGGTCGCTGAAGACCGGTTGCTGTTTCGTCAGGCCATGACCTCGATCGGCGTCGAAGTGCCGGCCAGCGAATATGCGCGGTCGCTCGACGAGGCGCTCGAACAGGCCGAGCGGTTCGGCTTTCCGATCGTCATCCGGCCGTCGTTCACGCTGGGCGGCGTCGGCGGCGGGATCGCCTACAACGTGGAGGAGCTGCGCGAGCTGGCGGGCCGCGGCATCGAGCTGAGCCCGGTCCACGAGATCCTGATCGAGGAGTCGGTGATCGGCTGGAAGGAGTTCGAGCTCGAGGTGATGCGCGACGCGGCCGACAACTTCGTCGTCGTCTGCTCGATAGAGAACGTCGACCCGATGGGCGTCCATACCGGAGACAGCATCACGGTCGCCCCCGCGCTCACGCTGACGGACAAGGAGTATCAGCGCATGCGGGACGCCGCGCGCCGGATTATCCGGCGCGTCGGCGTCGAGACCGGCGGGTCGAACATCCAGTTCGCCGTCAACCCGGAGGACGGCCGGATGGTGGCGATCGAGATGAACCCCCGCGTGTCGCGGTCGTCCGCCCTGGCCTCGAAGGCGACCGGCTTCCCGATCGCCAAGATCGCGGCGAAGCTGGCGCTCGGCTACCGCCTGGAGGAGATCCCGAACGACATCACCCGCCTGACGCCGGCCTCCTTCGAGCCGACGATCGACTACGTCGTCGTGAAGATCCCCCGCTGGGCGTTCGAGAAGTTCCCGCAGGCCGACCGCACCCTGACGACGCAGATGAAGTCGGTCGGCGAGATCATGGCGATCGGACGCACGTTCAAGGAGGCGTTCCTCAAGGGGATTCGCTCGCTCGAGCTGGGACGCGCCGGCCTCGTGTTCGATCGGCGCCGCGACTCCGGCGACGGCGACGCCGCCGGGCGGCTCCGGAGGCGGTTGGCGTCTCCGAACGACCGCCGGATCTGGGCCGTGTTCGAAGCGCTCGAGGCCGGCTGGACGATGGAGCAGGTCCACGAGGCGACCCGCATCGACCGCTGGTTCCTGACCCAGTTCGCGGAGCTGGTCGAGCTGCGCCGGTCCGCGGGCGTGGTCGACTGGCGGGAGACCTCGGTCGAGCTGCTGCGGGCGCTCAAGCGGGGCGGGTTCGGCGACGCGGAGATAGGGCGGCTCGCCGGGGTCGAGCCGCAGGTGGTTTCGGCCCGCCGCGCGGAGGCGGGCGTGCGCGCCGTCTACAAGCGGATCGACACGTGCGCCGCCGAGTTCGAGTCGTTCACGCCCTATCTCTACGGCACGTACGAGCAGGAGTGCGAAGCGGCGCCGACCGGCCGGCCGAAGGTGGTGATCCTGGGGAGCGGGCCGAACCGGATCGGGCAGGGGATCGAGTTCGACTACTGCTGCTGCCACGCGGCGTTCGCGTTGCGGGAGGAGGGGTTCGAGACCGTCATGGTCAACTGCAATCCGGAGACGGTCTCGACCGACTACGACACGGTCGACCGGCTGTACTTCGAGCCGCTGACGCTGGAGGACGTCCAGGCGGTCATCGCCCGCGAGGAGGCGGCCGGCGGCGGCGTCTCGTGCATCGTGCAGTTCGGCGGGCAGACGCCGCTCAGGCTGGCGCTCGATCTCCAGGCGGCCGGCGTCGACGTCATCGGCACGTCGCCGGACTCGATCGATCTGGCCGAGGACCGCAAGCGGTTCGCCAGCCTGCTGTGGGAGCTCGGCATCCCCCAGGCCCCGAGCGCCGTCGCCGCCTCGCGCGAAGAGGCGCGCGCGGCGGCGGACTCTATCGGCTATCCGCTGGTCGTCAGGCCGTCGTACGTCCTGGGCGGCCGGGCGATGGCGATCGTCTACGACCCCGGCGCGCTCGACCGGTACATGCGGGAGGCGGTCGAGGCGTCGCCGGAGCATCCGATCCTGATCGACAAGTTCCTCGAGGACGCGTTCGAGCTCGACGTCGACGCGGTTGCCGACGCCACCGGCGCGGTCGTCATCGGCGGCGTCATGGAGCACATCGAGCAGGCCGGCATCCACTCGGGCGACAGCTCGTGCGTCGTGCCGCCGTATCTCGTGCCCGAGCGGCAGTTGGCGGTGATCCGCGACTATACGCGCCGCGTGGCGCGGGCGCTGAAGGTGGTCGGACTGCTCAACATCCAGTTCGCCGTGAAGGACGACACCGTCTACGTCCTCGAGGTCAACCCGCGCGCGTCGCGAACCGTCCCGTACCTGTCGAAGGCGACCGGCGTCCCGCTCGCCAAGGTGGCGGCGCGCGTCATGGTCGGGAGGAGCCTCGCCGACCAGGCGCTGGTGAGCGATCTGGACGTCGCCGGCGTGTTCGTCAAGACGCCCGTCTTCCCGTTCGTGCGGTTTCCGGGGGTCGATACGCTGCTCGGACCGGAGATGAAATCGACCGGGGAGGTGATGGGCGGGGCGTCGAGCTTCGGAGCGGCGTTCGCCAAGGCGCAGCTGGCCGCCGGGCAGCGGCTGCCCGAGGCGGGGCGGGCGTTCCTCAGCGTGAACGACGACGACAAGCCGAACGTCGCGCCGATCGCCCGCGACCTCGCCGCGTTCGGGTTCAAGCTGGTGGCGACCCGCGGCACGGCGGCCTACCTGCGCGCGCACGGCCTCGACGTCGAGGTCGTCTTCAAGATTAACGAGGGGCGCCCGCACGTCGGCGACCGGCTGCTCAACCGGGAGGTCGATCTCGTGATCAACACGCCGCTCGGGCGCGAGTCGTTCTTCGACGACCTGACCGTGCGGCGCGTCGCGATGATGCTCGGCGTGCCATGCATCACGACGCTGACCGGCGCCGCCGCCACCGTGAGCGCGATCCGCGCGCTCCGTTCGGAGCAGCTCGGCGTCCTGCCGCTCCAGGACTACCACGACCGCTCGGCGACGCCGAGCGCCTGACGCGCCGGCGGGTCCGGCGGCGCGCCGGACGTTGGAAGAAACTTCGCCTTGACACCCCGGCGGAAGCGCGTATACGCTACGCGGCCATGACCGGCGCGCATCTCCTCGTTTCCTCGGTCTCGTCTCGTCTCGTCTCGTCTCGTCTCGTCTCGTCTCGTCTCGTCTCGTCTCGTCTCGTCTCGTCTCGTCTCGTCTCGTCTCGTCTCGTCTCGTCTCGTCTCGTCTCGTCTCGTCTCGTCTCGATTTTCTAGCGCTTATCACAAATTCACGCGTCGCGCAAGCGAGCTGTCTTCGCCTGCGGACGCCGCCGTTGCGCCTGCCCGCGCCGCGGCCGCTCCCGGCGGCCGTCCGCGCCATCCGTCCGTTCGTTCGAGAGCGGGCCCGGCCCTCCTGCCGGCGCGGGGATTCTGCACGTTCGCGTAAACCTGACGGAATGAAACGCTCTTGAAGTGGAGGAACGACCATGGCGATTCTGATAGGAACGGATGACGTCAACGACGTACTTACCGGAACCCCTCTCGCCGACACGCTGTCGGGCCTGGACGGCGCCGACACGCTGTCGGGCGGGGCCGGCCGTGACGTTCTGGACGGCGGGGCCGGCCGGGACACGCTGGAGGGCGGCGCGGACCCGGACGTTCTGGACGGCGGTCCCGGCCGGGACGCGGTGGATTACCGGTCCTCGACCGGCGGCGTGAGGGTGAACCTGTCCGCGGGGACTGACGGCACGGCGTCCGGGGGCCATGCGCAAGGCGACACGATCAAGGGGTTCGAGCGGATTCATGGCTCGAATCACGGCGACACGCTGACGGGCGGCGACTCGGGGGAGAAGGCGCACAACGAGCTGTTGGGCCGGGGAGGGGCCGACGTCCTGGACGGCCGGGCCGGCAACGACACGCTGGAAGGGGGCGCGGGGGCGGACACCCTGAGAGGGGGCCTCGGCAAGGACGTGCTTGAGTACCGGTCCTCGACCGACGGCGTGACGGTGGACTTGTCCCCGGCGACGGACACGGCGTCCGGGGGTCATGCGCAGAACGACGTGATCAGCGGCTTCGAGCACGTCACCGGCTCGAATCACGGCGACACGCTGACGGGCGACTCGGAGCCCAACGAGTTGAAGGGTCTGGACGGTGACGACACCCTGGATGGCGGGGGCGGCAAAGACACGCTGGAAGGCGGCAAGGGAGCGGACGATCTGGACGGGGGCGCCGGCCGTGACGCGTTGAGCTACCGGGGGTCGGACACCGGCGTGACGGTGAGCCTCAAGGACGACACGGCGTCCGGAGGCCATGCGGGGAGCGGCGATCAGAAAGACACGATCAGCAATTTCGAGCGGGTCCATGGTTCGAAGTACGCCGACAGTCTGACGGGCGGCGACTCGGGGCCGGCGGCGCACAACGAGCTGTTGGGGCGTGGCGGCAACGACACGCTGAAGGGCGGCGGCGGCAACGACACGCTGGAAGGCGGCGAGGGTGCGGACAATCTGGACGGGGGCGCCGGCAAGGATGTGCTTGAGTACCGGTCCTCGGACGCCGGCGTGATGGTGTCCCTGTCTTCGTCGCCATGGTGGAGCCGGTCGTCCCGGGGGCAGACGGCGCGCGGGGGTGATGCGGAAGGCGACACGATCAGCGGGTTCGAGCACGTCACCGGTTCGGAGCACGACGACGAGCTGACGGGCGACTCGGGGAACAACAAGCTGAAGGGTCTCGGCGGCAACGACGCTCTGGGTGGCGGAGGAGGCGCCGACACGCTGGAAGGCGGGGAGGGCGACGACAGGATCTTTGATGGCGAGGACACTGTCGCCGACGTCCTGGATGGAGGTCCCGGCGACAATGACCGTTTGATCTATGGCAGTTCGCCCACCGGGGTGACGGTGGACCTGTCCACGAACCCGGTCACGGCGTCCGGGGGGGCTGCGGCGGGAGATACGCTCCGGGAGTTCGAGGGGGTCGGCGGATCGTGGTACAACGACTTGCTGACTGGCAACTCGGGGAACAACTGGCTGAGGGGTTTTAGGGGCGACGACACGCTCCGGGGTGGGGAAGGACACGATGAGCTCTTTGGCAATAGCGGGGCGGACGTGCTCGATGGCGGAAATGGCAATGACACGCTGAAGGGCGGCTCGGGGGCGGACAGCCTGGTTGGAGGGCTGGGCGTGGACACGGTGACCTACGAAGGTTCGGATGTCGGCGTGACGGTGGACTTGTCCCCGAGGACGGGGCAAACGGCGTCCGGGGGTCAGGCGAGCGACGGCGCGCAGCACGACACGATCAGCGGGTTCGAGCACGTCATCGGTTCGGAGCACGACGACGAGCTGACGGGCGACTCGGGGAACAACAAGCTGAAGGGCCTCGGCGGCAACGACGCTCTGAGTGGCGGAGGAGGCGCCGACACGCTGGAAGGCGGGGAGGGCGACGACAGGATCTTTGATGGCGAGGACACTGTCGCCGACGTCCTGGATGGAGGTCCCGGCAACAATGACCGTTTGATCTATGGCAGTTCGCCCACCGGGGTGACGGTGGACCTGTCCACGAACCCGGTCACGGCGTCCGGGGGGGCTGCGGCGGGAGATACGCTCCGGGAGTTCGAGGGGGTCGGCGGATCGTGGTACAACGACTTGCTGACTGGCAACTCGGGGAACAACTGGCTGAGGGGTTTTAGGGGCGACGACACGCTCCGGGGTGGGGAAGGACACGATGAGCTCTTTGGCAATAGCGGGGCGGACGTGCTCGATGGCGGAAATGGCAATGACACGCTGAAGGGCGGCTCGGGGGCGGACAGCCTGGTTGGAGGGCTGGGCGTGGACACGGTGACCTACGAAGGTTCGGATGTCGGCGTGACGGTGGACTTGTCCCCGAGGACGGGGCAAACGGCGTCCGGGGGTCAGGCGAGCGACGGCGCGCAGCACGACACGATCAGCGGGTTCGAGCACGTCATCGGTTCGGAGCACGACGACGAGCTGACGGGCGACTCGGGTCCCAACAAGCTGCAGGGCCTCGGCGGCGGCGACGAGCTGACGGGCGGCGCCGGCGACGACACGCTCAACGGCGGCGCGGGGGTGGACAAGCTGACCGGCGACGGCGGGACGATCAAGGGCGCGGACAAGTTCGTGTTCTCGGCGGCGTCCGATTCGCCGGCCGCGACGCCGGACACGATCCTCGACTTCTCGCCCTTGTCGTCGTCCACGGACGACGACAAGGACCAGCTCGATCTGTCCGGCCTCGCGGAGGGGTTGGCGGATGGGTTGAGGTTCATCGAGGACGAGGACGGCGCGTTCACGAATTCGCCGGGCCAGGTGCGCTACGTGCATGTGACGTTGGGGTCGGGGTCGGAGGCGTCGGAGCACACGGACGTGCAGGTGGACGTGAACGGGAACGGGTCGCCCGACTTCGTGGTGCGGCTGCTCGGCGACCACTACGACTTGGCCGCCGGCGACTTCATACTGAGTTGATCGCGCCTGATTTGGGCGGTCCCGTGCACGCAATCCGCGACGGGCCCGCCGCCGGGCGGTGGCGGATTCTGCGTCTCGGCCGCCGTCCGTCCCGGCCGTGAACGGGTCGCCGCGGCTGGCCGCGGAGTTGCATCGGTCCGGGCATGCGCTGTCCTGCGGCGTTCCCGGCGCTGGCGTTCCTGCCGGGCGCGGCGATCGGCTGGCGCGCGCCGGAGCTGGCCGGATGGCCCGTCCTGGCCGCCAGCCTGTTCGCATGGGTCTGCGCGCTGGCGGCCCTGGCGCGGAATGCGGGGCGTCTGTTCGCCGCCGCCGCGGCGTCGGGCTTCGTTGCCGCCGGGGCGCTGCTCGGCGCCGAGGCGGCGACGACGGCGACGCGGACCTCTCTCCGGCAGTGGCACGACGACCGGCGGGCGGCAGGCGCCGGCGCCGGCGTCGTCGTGCTCGAAGGGCGGCTCGTGCGCGATGCGACGCCGACCGAATACGGCGCCCGCCTCCTGGTGGAGGCGGAGCAGGTCCGCGTCGCCGGGCGCGGCGCGCCGGTCTCCGGCGGCGTGCGGGTCGCCGTGGGCGGACGCTTCGTCGCCGGCCGCATCGACGAGTGGGTCGAGGGCCGGCGGATTCGGACGCCGGTCACGCTGCGCCGCGCCGCCCGCTACCTGAATCCCGGCGTCGCCGATCGGGAGCGGCTGCTGGCGTGGCGCGGCGTCGCGCTGCTCGGGTCGGTCAAGAGCGCCCTGCTGGTGGAGGTCGTCGCCGCCGGCCGGCCGCGGCAGGAGGCGTCGGCGGCGGCCCGCGCGTTCGTGCGCCGCGCCGTCGACCGGACGGTCGGGGCGCACAGCGCGCGCTCCGCCGGAATCGTCACCGCGATCCTGATCGGCGACCGGGCCGGCCTCGACGTCGAAACCCGGCGCCGCCTGCAGGAAGCGGGCACGTTCCACGTCATCGCCATCTCCGGCGGCAACATCGCGATCCTGACGAGCGTGATCCTCGGGGTCGTGCGTCTGGCCGGCGCGCCGCCCCGGACGTCCGCCCTGGCGGCGCTCGGTTGCCTGCTGGCGTACTGGCAGGTCGTCGGGTCGGAGCCGTCCGTGGCGCGCGCCACGTTCGTGGCGGCGATGCTGCTGGCGGCGCGCGCCGCCGACCATCGAACCGCGCCGCTCAACACGCTGGCGCTGGCGGCCGTCGGTCTGGTGGCGGCTGCGCCGCTCGCGCTCGCCGACGCGGGGTTCCTGCTGACGTTCGGCGCCACGCTGGGGATTCTCGTCGGGACGCCGCGCCTGCTCGACCGGGCGCGCGCATGGCTCGGCCGGCCGGAAAGGGGGCTCGCCCGTCTCGCGCGGGCGGCGGCGGGGCTGCTGGCGGCGACCGTCTGCGCCGAACTCGCGCTGCTGCCGGTTGCGGCGTCCGCATTCTCACGCGTCACGGCCGCCGGACTCCTGCTCAACTTCGTTGCGATACCGCTGATGACGGTCGCGCAGATCGCCGGGCTGCTGACGGTCGCCGCCGCGGCGGCGCTGCCGGCGGCGGCGGCCGGGTTCGGCTACGTCGCGCACGCGGCGACCGCCGGCATCGTCGGCTCGGCGCACCTGGTGGACGCGGCGCCGCAGTTGGCGCGGCGCGTGCCGGCGCCGGGGCCGCTCCTGACGGCGGGCTACTACGCCGGCTGGGCGCTGGCGCTGTGGGCGGGCCGCCGCCGGCCGGTCCGCGCGGCCGGGCTCGGCCTCGCCGCGGCCGCGGGAACGGCGATGGTCGTCGGCGTCGTCCCGGCCGTCCCGCCTTGTCCCGGCGCATCGTCCGTCCGCGTGCTCTTCCTCGACGTGGACCAGGCCGACTCCACGCTGGTGCAGTTCCCGGCCGGCCAGTCGCTGCTGGTCGACGCTGCGGGGGCGGCGTGGGGAGGCGCCTCCATCGGCGAACGCGTGGTCGCGCCCGCGCTGTGGCGCGCCGGCGTGCGGCGGCTCGACTATCTGGCCTTGACGCACGGGCATCCCGATCACGCCGGCGGCGCCGAGGCGGTGCTGCGCGACTTCAGGCCCCGGGAAGTCTGGGAAGGGGCGCCGGCGCCGAATTCCGACCTGTTGCGCCGGGTGAAGTCGGCCGCCCGCGGCGTCGGCGCGGCATGGCGGACGCTGCAGGCGGGCGACGCGCTCCGCATCGGGGACGTTCAGGTGATCGCATGGCATCCGCCGGCGCCGGACTGGGAGCGTCAACGGGTGCGCAACGACGACTCGCTCGTCTTCGAAATACGCCACGGCGACGTCTCGTTCGTCCTGCCGGGAGACGTCGGCGCGGAGGTCGAGGCGCGACTGGCGGCGGTGATGCCGCCGTCGCCGCGGCGCGTGCTCAAGGTTCCGCATCACGGGAGCCGCACGTCGAGCTCGGAGGCGTTCCTCGCGGCGCTCGACCCGGCGGTGGCGGTCGTCAGCGCGGGCCGGGACAACCGGTTCGGGCACCCCGACCCGGCGGTGGTCCGGCGGTACGAAACGTCAGGGGCGCTCGTCCTTCGGACCGGCCGGGTCGGGGCCGTCGAGGTCTGCTCCGACGGGCGGCGCATCCGCGTCCGGACCGCGGCCGACCCGGAGGGCGCGGCTCCATGGCGGCCGCCGCACGCCAGTTTCAGCGGCGCTTGATCGCAGCCCACGCCCGCTCCATCTCGTCCGGGGAGACGTCGCGAAGCGCCCGGCCGCTCTCGCGGAACTGCTGCTCGATCGCGGTGAACCGCGCAGTGAACTTCCGGTTCGCCCGGTGCAGCGCATCTTCCGGTTCGACTTTCAGATGGCGCGCAAGGTTGGCGACGGCGAACAGCAGGTCCCCGATCTCCTCCTCGATGGCGTCCGGCGCGTGCGCCCGGACCGCGGCCTCCACTTCGGACAGCTCCTCGCGCACCTTGTCGAGCACGTCGTCCGGGCGGGTCCAGTCGAAGCCGACCGTCGCCGTCCGCTTCCCGATCCGGTGCGCGCGGAGCAGCGCCGGGAGCGCCGCCGGGACGCCGCCGAGCAGGCTCGGATCGCGTCCCGCGGCCGCCTGCTCGCCCGCCTTGATCTCCTCCCAGCGCCGCTTCACGTCGTCCGCCGTCATCGGCTCCGCCGCCGCCGGACCGTCGCCGAACACGTGGGGATGCCGGCGGATCAGCTTGGCTGCGGCCGAGTCGAGCGCGTCGGCGATGGTGAACCGCCCGTCCTCGGCGCAGATCTGCGCCACGAAGACCGCTTCGAAGATCAGATCGCCCAGTTCGTCGCGGAGCGCCGCCGGCTCCCCCCGGTCGATCGCGTCGAGCAGTTCGTACGCCTCCTCGATCACGAACGGGCGGAGCGACGCCAGCGTCTGCTCCCGGTCCCACGGGCACCCGTCCGGGGAGCGGAGCGTGCGCATGACGTCGAGCAGCCGTTCGAACTTGCCGCCGGCGGAGCCGGCCGGCCTGGGCGCGTCGGGCATGACCTGTCAGCCGGGCGCCTCGTCCGCCGGGGGGCAGTCCCGGTCGATGCGGAGGCCGCCGCCGTCGATGCCGAAGTCGAGCAGTTGCGCGCCGCCGGCAGCCGCCGCTTCCCGGACCGCCGGGACGTCGGACGGGTCGGCGAACAGCAGGACGCAGCCGCCGCCGCCGGCGCCGCACACCTTGGCGGCGCGCGCGCCGGCGGCGCGGCCCCGATCGACGAGCGCCTCTATCGCCGGGGTAGACACGCCGGGCGCCAGACGCTTCCGGAGCGCCCACTCTTCCCCGAGCCGGCGACCGACCTCCGCCCAGTCCCGCCGCTCCAGCGCTCCCTGCATGGCGGCGGCGACGTCGCGGATCCCGTCGAGCGCGTCGGTCACTTGGCGGTCGCCGTCCAGGCGGCGCTTCACTATCTCCCAGTTGTTGACGCCCGAGTCGTGGCTGTCGCCGGTATGGGCTATCACGATCCGTCTCTCCAGCTCGTGCGCCGCAACCGGCAGCGCGCGCCGCCGGACGCCCGCCGGCCCGAACTCGATGCACGACACGCCGCCGAAGACCGCCGGCCAGTAGTCCTGGCAGCCGGTCGGCGCTTCTATCACCTGGGCCTCGAGGTTCAGCGCGAGGTCTATCAGCGCTTCACGGGTCCAGGTCCGCCGCCGCCAGGCGGCCAGCGCGGCGCACAGGGCGACGTTGAGCGCCGACGACCCGGCGAGTCCGGCGCCGACCGGAGATTGCGACCGCGTCTCGACGGTGAGCCGTTCGGCCTGGAAGTGGCGGAGGATGCGGGAGACCAGCCGCGGCTCCTCGCGGCCGGTGAGGGCGGACCAGCCGGGCGCTTCCAGCACCGTCCCGGTGTCGTGCGAGGTGACGCGCAACCCCCCGCGTGCGTTCTCCGTCAGCACGCACTCGGCCCGCAGCGTGATGGCGGCGTTGAGCGTCCGGGCCCCTTCGTGGAGCAGGTGGAGCGGCCAGATGTCGAGCGTCCCGCCGGCCAGATCCAGCCGCGTCGGCGCCGACGAGCGGATGCGCACGCGCGCATTATAATGAGGCGCAGTTGGCCGCCGTTCTCCCGCGAAGCGTCGCAGCGCCCGGGTCAGCCTGTCGTCGATGCCGAGTCCCCTTCGCCGCCGGATCGGTCAGTTGGTGGTCGCCGGGTTTGCGGGGACTGCGATTCCCTCCGAGTTGCGCGCGCTGGCGCGAGACGCCGGCCTGGGCGGGATCATCCTGTTCGGCCGGAACGTCGAATCGCCCGAACAGGTCGCCGAGCTGGCGTGCGCGGCGCACGCCCTGCCGGGCGAGCTGCCGCCCTGGGTCAGCGTCGATCAGGAAGGGGGGCGCGTGGCCCGCCTGCCGGCGCCGTTCACGCGCTGGCCGCCGATGCGGGCGCTCGGACGCCTCGGCGACGAGGCGCTCGCGTCCCGGTTCGCCCGTGCGCTGGCGCGCGAGCTGCGCGCGGTCGGGATCTCGCTCGACCATGCGCCGGTGCTGGACGTGGACACCCGTCCGGAGAACCCGGTGATCGGCGATCGGGCGCTGTCCGGCGACGCGGAGCGGACCGCCCGGCTCGGGGCGGTCATCGTCGGCGCGCTGCAGGCGGCGGGCGTCGCGGCGTGCGGCAAGCATTTTCCGGGGCACGGCGACACCGACGCCGACTCGCACGCCGAGCTGCCGGTCGTGGACCGTCCGGCGGACCGCCTGCGGGCGGTCGAGCTTCCGCCCTTTCGCGCCGCGGTCGAGGCCGGGGTCGCGACGGTCATGACCGCCCACGTGCGCTATCCGGCGCTCGACGCCGAGCGGCCCGCCACGCTGTCGCGCCCGATCGTCGATCTGCTGAAAGCGGAGATGGGGTTCGACGGCCTGCTGATGACCGACGACCTGGAGATGGCGGCGATTACCGGCGGCTACGCGGTCGAGGACGCCGCGGTGCGGGCGGTGGCGGCCGGGTGCGACATGGTGCTGCTGTGCGGCGCCGACCCGGACCGGCAGGCCGGCGCCGTCGAGGCCCTGATACGCGCGGTGGAGGACGAGAGGCTCCCGCGCGCGCGCGTCGAAGACGCGCTCCTGCGGCAGGAGCGCGTGAAGGCCCGGTTCCTGACCGGCGTTCGGCAATGGCGCCCGCCGGCGCCGTCCGCGCTCCGGTCGCTCCTCGGCTGCGGCGAGCACGCGTCGATCGCCGAGGCGATGGAGCAGGCTCCGCAGTGACGCCGATGCGCAAGCCTCCGGCCCTGCGCCGCGGCGACCGGGTGGCCGTCGTGGCGCCGGCGAGTCCGCTGGACCGGGACGTCTTCCTGCGCGGCGTCGAGGAGTTGCGGGCGCTCGGTTTCGAGCCGATCTTCGACGAGGGGGTGTTCGCGCGCGACGGCTACCTGGCGGGTCCGGCGGCGCACCGGGCGGCGGCGCTCCGGGCCGCCTGGAACGCCGAGGACGTCGCCGCCGTCTTCGCGGCGCGCGGCGGATACGGCAGCGCCCAACTGCTGCCGTTGCTCGACGCGTCGGAAATGCGGCGGGCGCCGAAGCCGTTCGTGGGCGGCAGCGACCTGACGGCGCTGCTCGCGTACCTGGCGCTCCGTTGCGGGACGGTCTGCTTCCACGGGCCGATGCTGCTCCACCTGGCGGAGCGGACCTCCGGCTACGACCGGCGCTCGCTGCTCGGCTGCGTGGCCGAGCCGGCCGCGCTGGGCGACCTCCGGCCGGACGGGGTCGAGAGCCTCAGCGGCGGCGCGGCGCGCGGCGTGCTGCTGGGCGGGACGCTGACCCAGCTGCTGGCGTCGCTGGGCACGCCGTTCGCCTTCGAGCCGCCCCCCGGGTACGTCCTGTTCCTGGACGACGTGGGGGAGGCGCCGTACCGCATCGACCGGATGGCGACCCAGCTGCGCCAGGCCGGCCTGCTCGCCCGGGCGTCGGCCGTCGTCTGCGCCGAGTTCCCGCGGTGCGAGGACGGCCACGGCCGCGACGCCCGGTCCGTGCTCGCCCGGTCGCTCGCCGGTTTTCCCGGCCCCGTGCTGTTCGGGTTCCCGTCGGGACACACGCGCGGTCCGACCCTGACGCTCCCGTTCGGCGCGACGGTCACGGTGACCGCCGCGCCGCGCCCCGGCCTGACCGTGGAGGAGCCTGCCGTCGCGTGAAGAAGGTGCATCTCATCGGGATCTGCGGGACCGCGATGGCGACCGTCGCCGTCCTGCTGAAGCAGCGCGGCGTGGACGTCAGCGGCTCCGACGACCATGCCTATCCGCCGATGAGCGAGCTGCTGGCCGCTCACGGCGTCACGCCGCGGCCGGGGTATCGCGCCGAGCGCGTCTCGCGCGGCCTGGACCTGGTCGTCGTCGGCAACGCCGTGTCGCGGGGCAACCCGGAGGTCGAGGCGGTGCTGGACCAGCGGATCCGGTACTGCTCGCTGCCCGAGATCGTACGGGACGAGTTCCTCCGGGAGGGGCGGCCAATCGTCGTGGCCGGGACGCACGGCAAGACGACCACCTCGTTCATGACGGCGTGGGCGCTGATGCAGGCCGGCGTCGATCCGGGGCTGCTGGCGGGGGGAGTTTCGCAAGACCTGCAGGCGGGCGGGCGGCTGGGCGGCCCGGGCCGGCCGTTCGTCGTTGAGGGCGACGAGTACGACAGCGCGTTCTTCGACAAGACGGCGAAGTTCCTGAAGTATCTGCCGGAGATAGTCGTCGTCAACGGCGTCGAGTTCGATCACGCGGACATCTACCGCGACCTGGACGAGCTCCGTCTGGCGTTCCGCCGCCTGGTGCGGATCGTCCCGCGCAACGGCCGGCTGCTGCTCTGCGCCGACGACGGCGAGTCGGCCGCGCTCGCGGCGGGCGCGCCGTGTCCGGTCGAGACGTTCGGACTGGCGGACGGCGCGGACTGGCGGGCCGAGCGCGTCCGGTACGGGAGCGGGTCGACGACGTTCGACGTCGTCCACGAGAGCCGGCCGGTCGGCGAGGCCGTCCTGCCCCTGCTGGGCGCCTTCAACGTGCGGAACGCGCTGGGCGCGATAGCGGCGGCTGCGCGCGCCGGCGCCCCGGCCGCCGGCGCCGTCGAGGCGCTGCGCCGGTTCCGCGGCGTGCGCCGCCGTCTCGAGGTGCGGGGGGTGGTGCGGGGGGTGACCGTGTACGACGACTTCGCCCACCATCCGACGGCGGTGCGCGCCACCTTGCAGGCGTTGCGCGCGCCGGCCGCCGCCGGCCGCATCTGGGCGGTGTTCGAGCCGCGTTCGGCCACCGCCTGCCGGCGGGTGTTCCAGCAGGCGTTCGTCGACGCGCTCCAGCACGCCGACGAGGTCGTGGTGGCCGGCGTGCACCGCTCCGCGCTGCCGGCGGCGGAGCGCCTGTCCGAAGGACGGCTCGTCGCCGACCTGACGGCGCGGGGCGTGCCGGCCCGGCACGTGCCGGAGGTTGACGAGATCGCCGCGATCGTGGCGCGGGAGGCGCGCCCGGACGACCGTGTCGTGCTGATGTCGAACGGCGACTTCGGCGGCGTCCACGAGCGGGTGCTGGAGGCGCTGTCGGCGCCGGCCGGGTGAGGCCGATGAGCGACTGGACGCTGTCGCGTGTGGGCGATTCGGCCGTCGTCGTCGAGTTCGAGCAGACGATCGAGCCGGCCGTCAACGCGCGCGCGCTGGCGGTCGGCGAGGCGGTGCGCTCCGCGCGCCGCCCCGGCGTGCTCGACGTCGTGGAGGGGTTCTGCAGCGTGACCGTCGTCTTCGACCCGCTGCGGACTGACCTCGATGGAATGGTCAAGGACCTGGAGCGCGCGGCCGCGGAGCGGAGAGGAAGCGCCGCCGCCGGCCGCGAGGTCACGCTCCCGGTCTGCTACGGCGGGCGCCATGGCCCGGACCTCGAGAGCGTCGCCGCCTGGGCGGGATGCAGCGCGGACGACGTGGTCGCGATGCACTGCGGTTCGACGTACCGCGTCTACATGCTGGGATTCCTTCCCGGGTTCGCCTACCTGGGAACGGTCGACCCGCGGATCGCCGCTCCGCGGCGGCGGACTCCGCGCGTGCGGACGCCCGCCGGCTCGGTCGGGATCGCCGGCCTCCAGACCGGGATATACCCGATGGAGGCCCCCGGCGGGTGGCGACTGATCGGCCGCTGTCCGGTCAGGACGTTCGACATCGAACGGACCGATCCGTTCCGCCTGCGCGCGGGCAACCTGGTCCGGTTCGAGGCGATCACGGACGCGGAATATCGTGCGGTGGAGAGGTCCGGGCGGTGATCCGCGTCCTGCAGCCCGGCCTGCTCACCACGGTTCAGGATGAGGGGCGGTGGGGCCATCAACGGTTCGGCGTCCCGGTCGCCGGTCCGATGGACCGCGTCTCGCATCGGCTCGCCAACCTGATCGTCGGGAACCGCGCGTCGTCCGCGGCGCTGGAGGTGACCCTGGTCGGACCGGAGCTCGAGTTCGAGCAAGAGGCGCTGTTCGCCGTGACCGGCGCCGAGTTCGCCCTGTCGCTGGACGACGCGCGCCTGTCGATGAACACGCTGCACGCGGCCCGCGCCGGCCAGCGCCTGTCGTTCGGCGATCGGCGGGCCGGCGCCCGGGCGTACGTGGCCGTCGCCGGCGGGATCGATCTGCCGCTCGTCCTCGGGAGCCGCGCCACCCACGTCGCCAGCCGGACCGGAGGGCTCGAAGGCCGCGCGCTCCGGGCGGGCGACCGGCTGCCCCCGGCCGGCGAGGCCGAGCGGACCGTCCGCGCGGGCGATCGGTGGCCGGGCGTGATCCGTCTGCCCAACCGGGGAGTCCGGGTCCGGGTCATTCCGGGGCCGCACCAGCACCGGTTCGGAGCGGACGGAGTCGCCGCACTCGAAGCCGGCCGCTACAGCGTGTCGGCCGAGTCGGATCGGATGGGATACCGCCTGTCCGGTCCGGCGCTGCAGCAGTCGGCCGAAGGCGAGGTCATATCGAGCGCCGTGCCGACCGGATCGATTCAGGTGCCGCCCTCGGGCGAGCCGATCATCCTGATGGCGGACCATCAGACGACCGGCGGTTACCCGCGGATCGGCACCGTGATCACGGCGGACGTTCCGCTGGTGGCGCAGCTCGCGCCGGCCGACTGGATCCGGTTCGAGGTCTGCGACCTCGCGGCGGCGTTGCGCGCCCTGATCGCGCAGGAGCGCGCGTTGATGGGGTCGCCGCGGCGGCGGTTCTGGCGGCGATGACGCGCGCGGCCGATGCGGACGCCGCCGAAGCGTTCGCCGAAACGCTCGGCGCCGGCCGGGTGGCGCGCCGCGTCCGGCTGGACCGGTTGACGACGTTCCGGACCGGGGGCGAGGCCGACTGGTTCTTCGAGACGCGGAGCGGCCGCGAGGTCGCGCGCGCCATCGGGGTGAGCCGTCGTCTCGGCCTGCCGGTCACGCTTCTCGGCGGCGGGTCGAACGTGCTGATCGGCGAGCGGGGGGTCAGGGGCCTCGTCGTTCGGGTGCGGCACGGCGCGGTCGGTCTCGTCCGGCCGGGCGTGGTGCGCGCCGCCGGCGGGGTGACGTTGAACGGACTGGTGCGCTGGACCGTGAGTCGCGGACTGGCGGGACTGGAGCGGTGGGCGGGCACGCCCGGCACCGTGGGGGGCGGTCTGCACGGCAACGCCCATTTTCAGGGGGGGCTGCTCGGCGATCGGCTCGTGCGCGCCGGCCTGGCCGATGCGGGCGGCGGGGAAGTGGAGGCTGACGCCGCCGACCTGGAGTTCGGGTATGACGAGAGCCGGCTGCAACGCACCGGCGAGGCGGTGCTGTGGGCCGAGTTCGCCATCGCCGACGGCGAGCCGGCCGCCTTGCGAAGGGCCGCGCGCGCCTCGCTCGACCATCGCAAGCGGACCCAGCCGCTGGCGGCGCCCAGCGCCGGATGCGTCTTCCGGAACCCGGAGCGGGCCGACGTGCCGGCCGGACTCCCGCCGTTCGCCGGCGCGCTGATCGACCGCGCCGGACTCAAGGGCGCCTCGGTCGGCGGAGCGACGGTCTCGCCCCTGCACGGAAACTTCATCGTGGCCGCCCAGCGGACGACGTCCGGCGACGTCCGCCGGTTGATCGAGCAGTGCCGCGCGGCGGTGCGGGACCGGCTCGGCGTCGTGCTGCGGGACGAGATCGTCTACCTGGGCGAGTTCGAGGACCCGCCGCCGGCCCCGGCGCCTCCGCACCGGCCGGCGCGGTCATGCGTGACGCCATGAAGCGGCAGCAGCGGCGGGCGGACGGCGCGACGACGCTGGTCGTCGAGGGCGGGCATCCGCTGGCCGGCGGCGTCGAGGTGGACGGCAACAAGAATGCGGCGTTGCCGCTGCTCGCCGCCTGCCTGCTGACGGATCGGCCGTGCCGGCTCGCCAACGTGCCGCGGATCACGGACGTCGGCGTGATGGTGGAGCTGTTGCGGGGGCTGGGCGCCGAGATCAAAGGCTCCGGGAGCTCCACGCTGGAGGTCCGTTGCCGGCGCGTCGCCACGGGCGAGCCGGACCCGATTCTGGTCGGGCGGCTGCGGGGGTCGGTGCTGCTGCTCGGTCCGCTGCTGGCCCGAACGGGCCGCGCGCGGCTGGCGCCGCCCGGCGGGGACTTTCCGGCGCGGCGGACCATCGCGTCGCACCTGCAGGCGCTCCGCGCGATGGGGGTGCGGGAGATTCCCGGCGAGGCGCACGAACTCGAGGCGCCGAAGGGCCTTCGGCCGGCGTCGGTCTACCTGGAGGAGGCGTCGGTCACCGGCACCGAGACGGCGGTCCTGGCGGCGGCGGCGGCGTCCGGGACGACGGAGATCCGCCACGCCGCCTGCGAGCCGCACGTCGTGGAGCTCTGCGGCTTCTTGCGCAGCATGGGCGCCGACGTCGAAGGGGACGGCACGCCGACCATCCGCGTCACGGGCGGCGCGCCGCTCGGCGGCGCGTCGCGGCGGCTGGGCGGCGACTACATCGAGGCCGGAAGCTGGGCGGTGCTGGCCGCGGTGACCGGCGGCGGCGTCGAGATCCGGGGCGTGCGCGCAGCCGACCTCGAGCCGGTCACCGCGGTCCTGTCGCGGATGAACGTCGACTGCGCGGTGACGGACGACCGGCTGGTGGTCAACGCGTCCGAGCCGGCGGCGGTCCGGCAGGTCACGACCGCCCCCTGGCCGGGGTTCCCGAGCGACATGGTCAGCCTGGTGAGCGTGCTGGCCACGCAGGCCCGCGGCCGGACGCTCGTGCACGACTGGATGTACGAGCTCCGGCTGTTCGCGCTGGAGCAGCTCAGCGGCATGGGGGCCGACCTGTTCCTGTGCGACCCGCACCGGATGATCGTGAACGGTCCGCGCAAGCTGAAGGGGCGCAACCTCGACACGCGCGACCTGCGGTCCGGCATGGCGCTGATCGCCGCGGCCCTGGCCGCCCGCGGCGTCAGCCGGGTCGGACCGCTGGAGACGGTGGAGCGGGGCTACGCCGACCTGGTGAGCCGCCTCGCCGCGCTCGGCGCGCAGGTGTCGGTGGAGCGGACGGCGCAGGGCCGGTAGCGTGCGTGGAAGACCGTCAGACGAGGAACCGGAGGACAGCCGCGAGCGCGGCGGTCTGGGCGACGAGCGCCCTCACCGCCGGAATTCCTCGTCGGCGATCACCTCGACGCCGGGGGGAATCGTGAACGCGAACAGATCGTCCGGCATCTCCTGGTTCTCCTTGAGGTCCGAGAACGTGAACGTCGAGACGGCGCCCTGGAAGTCGGTGGCCCGCACCTGGGTGACGCTGAGGCTCTCGCGGTCGACCACCAGCGTCAGCCGCGTGTAGTCGACGTCGCTTCGGGCCGGGGTCAGCTCCACGGCCCACGCGCCCGGCGGCGCCTCGGCGGCGTCGTCGTAGGCGGCGGAGAAGTCGTGCGACAGGTCGCCGCGCCCGGCCAGGAAGAGCGCCGGCGTCGAGACGCTGTCGCCGGACGGCACGGCGCCGACGATCACCTGCCGGTCGATCGGGAGGTACGAATACAGGGAGGCGCCGTCCGAGACGAACAGCTTCTCCTCGGGCGACGTGTAGCGCCACCGCATCTTCCCCGGCTTCTTGATCATCACCGTGCCGCGCTCCACCAGCGTCGTCCGCAGCACGCCGCCCGCGTAGGTCTGCTCGAACGCGGCCGAGAAGTTGCGGACCGAGTCGTACTTCGCCTGCAGCGCGTCGATCAGCTCGTCTATCGGCGGCCGGCCTTCGCGCGGCGCCTGCGCGGCGCCGGCGGCCAGGACAGCCGCGGCCAGCAACCGGACGATCCGCCCGGCTAGCCCTTCAGGGCGCCGGCCTGCGGCGGTTTCTGCTTGGGGGCTTCCTTCTCTTCGGTCGGGAACCTGGCGGTCAGCCACTCGACGATTCCCCCCTTGAGCGCGCTGGCCCGGTAGCCGCGGCGGATCAGCCTGGCCGCCACGTGGGCGCTGACCAGCTCGTCGGGGTCCGAGTCGTAGGCGACCACGTCACGGTCCTTCGGCAGATCGGGGAGGACGAACTCCGGCGGCGCGACGCGCACCGCGCCGGGGAGCTTCACGGTGCTGTGCTCGTAGGGATACTTGAGCCGGGCGTCGACGAGGATCGGCGCCGCGGACTCGCCGCCCTCGAGCCGCTCCTTCACGGCTTCCTTGCTGATGCGGGGGATCGGCATCGTCAGTTCAGCGAGCAGGCGCCCGGCCCGCGCACGTCGCCGCAGGCTCCGCACGGCGCCGGCGCTTCCGCCGCCGCGGACGCCGCCCGGCCCGCGCCGACCGCGAACACCGACAACCGGCGGTCGAGCGCCGCGCTCCGGCACTCGGGGCATCGCGCCGCTTCGGGACGGCGGACGAGCATCTCGAAAGCGTGCGAACAGTCGTTGCAGACGTACTCGTGAATCGGCATGTCGAATCTGTCGGGCGCCCATGATACCACGGCGCCGCCGCGCGTCCGGGGTCCCGTGCGCCGGCTGCCTGGATCAGTCGCCGGCGGCCGTCTCGACCGCCCGGCGCACGGCGTCGTAGTCGTTCGGCAGGTCGATCGGAGCGTTCGCGTGCGCGGGCGTGACGCCGGGCAGCGTGCGATCGTGGTACCCGCACTTGAAGTCGGTGAACTTCAACCCGTTCGCGGTCGACACCACCACCACCCGGTCCGTCGCCTTGACGACGCCGCGCGCCCGGAGCTTGATCAGCGCCGCCAGGGCGACGCCGGTGTGCGGACAGTTGAACATGCCGGTCCGGTCGGCGCGGGCGACGGCGTCGGCCAGCTCCGTCTCGCTCGCCTGCTCGACGACGCCGTCGTGCCGTCGCAGCGTGCGGACCGCCTTCTCTATCGAGACCGGATTCCCGATCCGGATCGCCGACGCCTGGGTCGGCGCGGCGGCGATCGGCTCGAACCGCCAGCCGTTCACGTAGGCGCGGTACAGCGGGTTCGCGGCTTCGGCCTGGGCGACGACGATCCGCGGCTGCCGGGTGATCAGGCCGAGCTGCGCCATCATCTCGAACCCGGCGCCGAGGGCGCTCACGTTGCCGAGGTTGCCGCCGGGGATGACGACGACGTCCGGCGCCTCCCAGTCGAACTGCTGGACGATCTCGATGGAGACCGTCTTCTGGCCTTCGAGCCGGAGGCTGTTCATCGAATTCGCGAGATAGATCCCTTCTTCGGCCGCAAGCTGCCTGACGATCGCCATGCAGCCGTCGAAGTCGGTGTCGAGGGCGAGCACCGTGGCGCCGTTGGCGAGCGGCTGCACGAGCTGCGCCGTCGAGACCTTGCCGCGCGGGAGGATGACGATCGCCGGAACGCCGGCCGCCGCCGCGTAGGCCGCGAGCGACGCCGACGTGTCGCCGGTCGAAGCGCAGGCCACCGCCCGGATCGAGCGGCCGGCGCGGATCATCTGCCGGACCACCGAGACCAGCACGGTCATCCCGAGGTCCTTGAACGACCCGGTGTGGGAGTTCCCGCACAGTTTCACCCACAGCTCGTCGAGGCCCAGCTCGCGCCCGAACCGATCGGCCCAGAACAGGTTGGTCCCCCCCTCGTCCATCGAGACGACGTTGTCGTCGTCGACGATCGGGCAGACCCACTCCTTCTTGCCCCAGACGGCCGACCCGTACGGCCAGGTGGTCCGCTTGTAGCGGTCGTCGAACAGCCGCGTCCAGGACCCGGGCGCGCGTTCGCCGAGCGCGTCGAGGTCGTGCGACACTTCGAGGAGGTTGCCGCACGTCGGGCACTGGTAGATCGGCGTGAGCAGGGAGTGCTCGCCCTCGCACCCGGCGCTGCAGCGAAAGACGGCGCGGTACCGCATTCTGCGCTACAGTCTACCCGCGAAGGAGGGACGCCGGTGGCGCAGCCTGCACGCGCGACGCTGCTCGACGAGGCGCTCGAAGCCTGGGCCGACGCCCGGCGGGGCGTCGCGGCCGAGCTGGCCAACATCCCGGCCCGGCGCGCCGGTTTCCGTCCGGCGCCGGGCGCGCGGTCGGTGGCCGAGCTGGTCCGGCACGTCATCGAGACCGGGCTGATGTGGTCCGGCGAACTCTCCGATCCGCGGGGCGATTTCACCCGCATGGACTTCCCGGCGTTCATCGAGTATTACGCCGGCGACGTCGCCGGCCGCCGGACGAAGACCGGGCTGCTCGATCTCCTGGAGACGACCCACGCGCAGGGCGCCGCGCAGCTCCGGGCGGCCGGCGAGGTCGGGATGCTCCAGCGCATCACCCGGTTCGATGGAAAGCGCGGCACGCGCCTGGCCTGGATGCACCACGGCATCGCCCACGAAGAGTACCACCGCGCCCAGCTGGCGCTGTACGCGCGGCTCCTGGGCCTGACGCCGGCGTTGACCAGATTGATCAAGGACCTGGAATTATCATGAATAAGCGATCTTCGCCAACTGGTGGTTCTCGATCTGGCGGCGAATCACCTCGCTGGACACTCCGAACTCCCGGCCGAAGTCGTCAATCTCCTCGGCGTGGACGACCTTGCTCGAGAGCCGTTCCCGGAGGGATGCGGCGGGGGCGAGGAATTCCGCAGCGAACGCCCTAGACAGCGCCTGGCGGTCCGTGGCCAGGGAACTGAGCAGGCCGGGACCGGGTTCAGTCCGGCCCAGATAATCGCCGATCGCACGCGCTCTGAGAAACCGCGTCCCCGGTTCGCTCCGGGGCGCCGCCGTCACGCACGCCGGAGTGTCCGTCGCCACCAGTCCGAGAATCCGGTTGGAGATCGGTGGCTTGTCCTCGTGGTGCATGAACGCCGATCGAAAATCGAATCGTCCTTCCCCCGCGACGAGTGCGGTGCGGGCCGCTTGCGCGAGCGCGTAACCCTTCCGCCAGGGCCGGCCGTTCGGCTCCGCCGGCAGGGACTCTTGGACAGAACGCCGGATGCCCGACCACAGGGGTTCGTCCCCGACTCCTTCAATGGCGGCCAGGGCCTCTTCCAGCCATCGGCGGGCGTCCGGCAGCGAGTCTTCGTTGGCGCCGGCCAGTGCGTCTTCGCGTATGGACGGAGCGACGTGCTCCCAGAACCTGACGATGGCGTCCGCCAGGGAGTCCTGCACGTCGAACGGGTCGACGCCGAGCAGCGCCGCGGCGCGGCTGAACGCCCGTTCGTCGGGGTCGAGCGCGTTGACCGCCCGCCATGCGCTCTCCAGGTCTTCTGCGGCCGGGCCGCCGCCGGGGCGGGTGCGAAGCCGTTCGATGACCGCCTCGACGAGGCGCCGGAGTTGCGATTCCAGCTCCTCGCGGTCGACCGCCTGCTCCCCCTCGTCGACGAATTCGATCCGGGCGTGCCGGGGCCGGCGCCTGGTCCAGCGCAGCAGCATGCGCCCGGATTCGGGGATCAGGGTGAGGTCCGGCAGCACGAAACCGTCGCCTGCGAACGCCAGGTTGTGCCGGGATTCGAAGTCGGGACGCTGTTCGTTCGTATCCTCGATCTCGTGCCAGATGTGGAGCCAGTGGTTGACCAGCCACTCGGCGACGACGAACAGCGGAACGACGACGTGGCGTCTGTAGATCCCGTGCCGGCGGTCAAGCACCGACGTGACGGTCTGATCGCCTGCTTCGATGACGAGCGTCGCCAGCGTTTCCCGAGCAGGGTCGTCCGGCGCCTGAGCCGCTTCGACCCAGTCCCAGTCGAATCGGCAGGAGGCGTTCATTCGAGTCCCCGCACGATCTGGTTCGGCTCCAGCGGATATCCGTGGTACGTGCCTGATCCTGGAGAACCTTCGTCACACCGTATTGGATATGAAAATGGCTGTCAACGGCGTCCACGGCCGGAATCCGCCGCCCGGCGTCGCCGCGGGCGGGCGTCTTGACAGGCGCGGCCGGCGGGAGTACTTTCAACCGCATTGCCGCTACAAGAAGGAGCGCGCGTGATGCATTTCCGGAACAGGACCAGGGAGCGCGGGCGCCCGCCGGTCGCCGTGCGGGCGGCGGCCGGGCTGACCGCCGCGATCGTCGCGCTGGGCGCCGCCGCCGCCGCCGCGCAGGGCCGGACGCCTCCGGGCGGCGACGTGACGTTCACGAAGGACGTGCTGCCGATCCTGCAGCGGAGCTGCCAGATCTGCCACCGTCCGGGCGCCATCGCGCCGATGGCGCTGGTGACGTTCGAGGACGTGCGGCCCTGGGCGCGGTCGATCAAGCGGTACGTCGAGTCGCGCGAGATGCCGCCCTGGTACATCGACCGGCGGATCGGCATCCAGCAGTTCAAGGACGACCCGTCGCTGACCGACGCGGAGATCGCGACGATAGCCGCGTGGGTCGACGCCGGCGCGCCGCGGGGCGAGCCGGCCGACGCGCCGCCCCCCCGGGAGTTCCCCGGCCCGGAGGACTGGCGGATGGGCGAGCCGGACCTGATCGTGCCGATGCCCGAGCCGTACCTCCTGCCGGCCGAAGGGCCGGACCAGTACCCCGACGTCATCGCCGACCCCGGACTGACCGCCGACCGGTACATCAAGGCGGTCGAGCTGAAGCCCGACGCCCGGAGCCTGCAGGTCGTGCACCATGCGACGACCCACATGACCGTCTTCGACGACGAGGTCACGCGGGGGAACTTCCTCAACGAGTACGCGGTCGGCAAGAACGGCGACATCTTCGACGAGGGGACCGGACGGCTGATCAAGGCCGGCACGAAGATCCGGTTCGGGCTGCACCTGCACCCGTACGGCGAGGAGGTCCCGGTGATGGTGAAGCTGGGGCTCCAGCTCTACCCGGAGGGGTACGAGCCGAAGTACACCCTGATCAGCCAGCACATGGGGGACGACGACGACCTGCTCATCCCGGCCGGGCAGGGGAGCGTGCGGACCGACGGCTACACGCTGCTGACCGAGCCGGCGGTGATCACCGCGTTCCAGCCGCACCTGCACACGCGCGGGCAGGCGCAGTGCATCGAGGCGATCATCCCGCAGACGGACGAGGAAGGGAACGTGCGGAAGCGGGCGCCCGGACCGTACGGCGCGGCGCCGCTGATGGAGCAGGTGACGCTCAACTGCGTGCCGAAGTGGTACTTCAACTGGCATCTGGTCTACAACTACGCGGAGGAGGCCGCGCCGGTCCTGCCGGCCGGGACGGTCATCCACGTCAGCACCTGGCACGACAACTCGGAGGCGCTGCGCGTCAACCCCGACCCGCGCAACAACGTGGTGTACGGGCAGCGGACGATCGACGAGATGTCGTTCGCGTGGGTCAGCTACTACTACATCGACGAGGACGAGTACAAGGCGCGCGTCGGCGCGCGCAACGCGCGCCGGACGAACGATCAGTGACGGCTGGAGGTGAGGCGATGCGAGCGACGGCGGCAATCGGATTCATCGCGGCGGCGGGCTTGGCGGCGGCGGCGGCTCCGGCCGGGGCGCACCATGCGTTCTCGGCGGAGTTCGACGCGAACATGCCGGTGACCCTGAAGGGGACCGTCACCCGGATGGAGTGGGTCAACCCGCACGCCTGGATCCACGTCGACGTGGAGAAGGCGGACGGCTCGACGGAGGCGTGGATGATCGAGGGCGGCGCGCCGAACGCGCTCCTGCGCCGCGGCTTCAACAAGAACTCCCTGCCGCCGGGTACGGTCATCCAGGTGGAGGGATACCAGGCGAAGGACGGCGCGCTCCGCGCGAACGGCCGCGACATCACGTTCGAGAACGGCGACAAGCTGTTCGTCGGATCGTCCGGCACCGGCGCGCCGCGCGACGGGCGCGATCCGACCGAGCGGTGACCGGACCGGGGGAGGCGGAGCCGATGGCGCGACGGCGGCGGAGTCGGACGGGGAGGCTGATGGCAGCGGCGGCGCTGGCCGCGGTCTGCGTCGCGGCGGCGGAGCGGGCGGGCCGGGCGCAGCCGCAGTCGGGCGAATTCCCGCGCGCGTCGGACGGCAGGCCCGACCTGAGCGGCATCTGGCAGGCGGTCGGTTCGGCCTACTGGAACATCGAGCCGCATGCGGCGTACGCCGGCCGGCTGGCGGAGACGGGCGCCATCGGCGCGGCGCCGGGCGGTCTCGGCGTCGTCGAGGGCGGCATGATTCCGTATCGGCCGGAGGCGATCGCGCAGCGGCAGGAGAACTTCGAGAACCGCCGGACCGAGGACCCGGAAGCGAAGTGCTACCTGCCGGGCGTGCCGCGCGCCACCTACATGCCGTTCCCGTTCCAGATCGTGCAGGGAACCGGCAAGATCTTCATCGCCTACGAGTTCGCCAGCGCCAACCGGGTCGTCCACATGGACCCGGTGCCCGAGAGTCCGGTCGACACCTGGATGGGGCACTCGGTCGGGCGCTGGGACGGCGATTCGCTGGTCGTGGACGTGACCGCGTTCAACGGCCAGACCTGGTTCGACCGGGCGGGGAACCATCACAGCAGCGCCCTCCACGTGGTGGAGCGCTATACGCCGGTCACGCCGCACCACCTCGACTACGAGGCGACGATAGAGGACCCGAACACCTTCACCCGGCCCTGGAGGATCCGGCTGCCGCTGTACCGCCGGATGGAGGAGAACATGCAGCTGCTCGAGTTCCGGTGCGTGGAGTTCTCCGAAGAGCTGCTGTACGGCCACCTGCGCAAGCGGCCGTAACTTTGCGTCACAGGGGCATGCCGATGCGTCAGAAGCGTCAGCGGATCGCCGCTTCTCCGCGCAGGGCGGCGGCTGTCGGGCTCGCCGTCCTCCTCGTCTGCCTGCCGGCCGCGGCGCGGCCCGCGGCCGGGCAGCCGCCCGGCGGCTTCGACCCGCCGCGGACGCCGTGGGGCGATCCCGACCTCCAGGGGATCTGGACGAGCAACGCGGTGATGGGCGTGCCGGTGGAGCGCGCCAAGGAGACGCTCACGCCGGAAGACGTCGCGCGGCGGGAGCGGGCCGAGGCGCTGCGTCAGCAGCAGGAGCCGAACCGCGACGTCAACATCGTCTGGGACGAGCCGGAGACGGCGCGCAGGATCGACCGGCCGGCGCTGGTGATCGACCCGCCGGACGGACGGATCCCGATCACGGCCGAGATGCAGAAGGCGGTCGACGACTGGGGGCCGGCCCACTACGGCATCGGCATTTCGTCCTGGACCGACCTCGACCTGTGGGACCGGTGCATCACCAAGGGGTTTCCCACCGTGATGGCGCCGATGGGCTACAACAACGCCTACGAGATCATGCAGACCCCCGACTTCGTGGTGATCCGGTACGAGATCATCCACGACATGCGGATCGTTCCGCTCGACGGCCGCGCGCCGCTGCACGAGAACGTCCGGCAGTACTGGGGCGATTCACGCGGCCGGTGGGAGGGCGACACGCTGGTCGTCGAAGTGACCAACTTCTCCGACAAGACGTTCGGGACGCAGCAGCCGCTCGGGTCGTACCGCGGCGGCGGGAAGGACCAGCGCGTGGTCGAGCGGTTCACCCTCGTCGACGAGAACACGATCGACTACCGGGCCGAACTCGAAGACCCGCGCGCGTTCACCCGCCCGTGGACGCTGTCGATCCCGCTGATCCGCGACGACGGCTACGTGATCTACGAGTACGCCTGCCACGAAGGGAACTACGGCCTCGAACACATCCTGAGCGCCGCGTTCAAGACAAGGGAATAGCGTCGCCGCATCACCGCCGCGCCGCAGCGGCGACGAGGTCCGCCCCTATCGATGCGTCGGACGGTGCGGTTTTGTACGGCGCTCTCTCGGCGTCGAGGAACGCCCGCGCCGCTCCGGCGCCAGCGCGACAGCCTCTCCTGAACCTTCAACTTTCTCACGTGTTCGGATCTCGCGCAGCGCGCGCTTGCCGATTCGGTGCTTCCGAGCCTCCTGGAGTCCCTCGAGAACCTCCGCGGCGACGTCGCGTTCAGCCATTCTCGATCTCCTCGACAATTGAACGCCGCCAATCGCAGGATCTACGGCTGGTTGCAGACCGGGGCCTCGATCCAGTGCTTCTCCGAGAGCACGCGGCAGGCCAGCGCGATCTGGCGCCGGGTGAACCTCTTCTTCCGCTCGTTCCAGGCGTAGGCGCGCCGCACGATATCGTCCACGGTCCGGCTCTCGGACTCGCCGGCGACCCAGTGCGCCGTGGCGAGCAGCTCCAGCCCGAACGACGATTCGAACCCGTCGACGAGGTCGGACACCCGTTCGAAGCGGGCGCGCGCGCCGGCTTTGCGATCGAGCAGCGCGCGCGCAGCCTCGATCGCGCCCGGCGCCAGCTCCAGCTGCTTGTCGGGGGCGTCCCCGCCGTCCGCATAGCCGGACACGAAATGCCCCTCGACGGCGTTCAGCACGTGCCGCAGGTTCTCGGCGTACGGTCCGTACGGCCCCTTCGTGAACTTCAGCTGCAACGGCTCGCCCGCGGCCTGCATGAAGTACATCAGCTTGTGGACTTCCAGCAGCGTCACGAACGGGTCGAGCAGGCCCCGCAGGTAGCGGTCTATCAATCCCACCAGGGCCGCTCGTCCGGCGGTCATCTCCGGGACGTCGCGCATGCGGTCGGCCCGGCCGTCCGCCGGCCCGCCTCCCGGCTCGAACACGACGATCCTGACGTCGGGCAGGTCCCGCAGCGCCGCCTCCAGGCGGGCGCGCACCGTCGGCCAGTGCAACCCGCCCAGCCCGCAGCCGAGCGGCGGGATGGCGATAGACCGGATGCCCCGCGCCCGGATCTCCGCCGCGAGCGCCGCCAGACCGGACTCGACGTCTTCAAGGCGGCTCTTGCCGCGCCAGTGCCGCTTGGTCGGGAAGTTGACGACGTAGCGCGGCGCCAGCATCTCGCCCGTCTCGAACACGAACACCCGCCCCGGCCGCATCTCCCCGCGCCGGCACCGGTCGGCGTACGCCCGGAAGTTGCCGGGGAACGCCCGCTTGAACTGCAGGGCGACGCCCCGCCCCATGACCCCGACGCAGTTGACGGTGTTGACCAGGGCTTCGACGTCTTCCGAGAGGATGTCGCCGCTCTTGTACTCGATCATGGGAGTTTCCGTGCCTGGCTGTCAGTAGTACCAGTCCCGTAGTATCTCGACGCGCGGCCGGCGCGCGGCGGAATCTGTCGCCTCCAGCGCCTCCCGGACCTTCCGTTGCACATCCTGCGACAACACCCCGATGCGCGAAACCAGCTTCCACGCAAAGCGCTTCTCGACCAGGAACTCCGCCTGCTTTTCGTCCTTGCAGCAGCGCCAGTCTTTGGCTCGGACCGCGTTCCAGTCGATCTTGTCCAGACGCTCCAGGTCGTTCCAATCTTTGGAATAGCATGCGCCGGCGTTCGATCGCGTGAACGCCCACCGCAAACCTTCGTCCTCCGCCCAGGCGACCGTCCGCCGCATGTCCGCCTCGAGGTGCAGGATGGGGCCTTGCCCGTCTCGGTAGGACAACGCCGGATTGTTCGCACGGTGGAGCACGTACAACATTACCGAGCGCGGGCAGAAATAGAACGGGACGCAGTCGCCCACGAACAGATCGGGATGGCTGCTCAGCTGCAACACCTTCAAGCGTCGCTGCTTGATCTGGTTCATGCCGATCGTCGTTCCGCTTCCTGCCCGTTCAGAGATCGTCGCGTCGCACAGGAGACCGTCGTCCGCGACGATAGACGGCAACCGGTCCACGGGGACGATGTGATAGATCTTCGGGGACGGGGGAGGGGCGTTGCATCGCCGCTGCGCCGTCACTGCCGGCATTCGACCGACACGGTGAACCGCCGCGCCTCCGCGGCGACGAGGTCCGCCCCGATCGATGCGTCGGACGGCGCGGTTTCGTACGGCGCCCCTTCGGCGTCGAGGAACGCCCGCGCCGTGCCGGCGCCGACGGCGAAGTTGACGTTCTGCGGGATGGCGCCGGTGGCGCGGGCGACGGTCAGGGCGTCGAGCCGGGCCACGGTGACGCCGACGACCCGTCCCGCCATATCGAGGACCGGACCGCCGCTGCTGCCCGGCTGCACCGGCGCGGTCATCTGGAACAGCCGGCGGTCGTCGCCCGGACCGGCGAGCGCGCTGACGTTGCCGCGCGTCACGTTCGCCTCGGAGGCGAGCATGCCGCGCAGCGGATAGCCGATCACGACCACCTCGTCGCCGGGCCGGATCCCCCGCCCCGCCCGGAACGGCGCGACCGCGCCGCTCGGCGGCCCGTCGAGCAGCGCCAGATCGCTGGCGTCGTCGCGCGCCACGACGCGCACGGCGACGCCCGGCGGCGCATGCACCGCGGCGCAGTCGCGCACCACGTGCGCATTCGTCAGGACGTGGCCCTCGCTGCTGACGAAGAAGCCGGAACCGGTCGAGACGCCGCCGCGGCCTGCCGGAGGGCGCCCGCCGTCGGCGCGCCGCCCGAACGCTCCCGGCCGAGGCGAGGGTTCAGCCGCGGACGGACCGGGCCGCCACTCCCGCGCCAACCGTTGCGCCTCCGCGATCTGCCGCGGGGTCATCCGCGCAGCGACGCGGTCACGCGACGCAGCGGACTTCTCACGATCATCCGCCTCCGCCGACGAAGCTGCGATGTTGAACCATTTGTGCGCCTGGACGTAGTCCTGCGGGACGCCTTCGCCAATGTAATATGCGACCCCCAGGTTGAAATGCGCGGAGGCGTAGCCCTGTTCGGCGGCGAGTTGGTACCAGCGCACGGCCTCGCGGTCGTCCTGCGGGACGCCTCGGCCATTGTCATACATGAACCCCAGGCCGGCCTGCGCGGATGCGTCGCCCTGCTCGGCGGCCAGCCGGAACCAGCGCACGGCCTCGCGGTCATCCTCCGGGACGCCTTCGCCGTTGGAATACATGAGACCCAGGTTGAACTGCGCGGATGCGTCGCCCTGCTCGGCGGCGAGTCGGTACCAGCGGACGGCCTCGCGACCGTCCTGCGGGACGCCTCGGCCAGTGGCATACATGTTTCCCAGGTTGAACTGCGCTGTGGCGACGCCCTGCTCGGCGGCGAGTCGGTACCAGCGCATGGCCTCGCGGTCGTCCTGCGGGACGCCTCGGCCATTGTCATACATGTTCCCTAGGCCGGCCTGCGCGAATGCGTCGCCCTGTTCGGCGGCCAGCCGGAACCAGCGCACGGCCTCGCGGTCGTCCTCCGGGACGCCTTCGCCGTTGGAATACATGTTCCCCAGGTTGAACTGCGCTTCGGCGACGCCCTGTTCGGCGGCCAGCCGGAACCAGCGCACGGCCTCGCGGTCATCCTCCGGGACGCCTTCGCCGTTGTAATGCATGAGACCCAGGTTGAACTGCGCTGAGGCGTCGCCCTGCTCGGCGGCCAGCCGGAACCAGCGCGCTGCCTCGCGGTCGTCCTCCGGAACGCCTTCGCCGTTGACATACCTGAACCCCAGGATGCCCTGCGCTGTGGCGACGCCCTGCTCGGCGGCGAGTCGGTACCAGCGCATGGCCTCTCGGTCGTCCTCCGGGACGCCTTCGCCGTTGTCATACATGACCCCCAGGGCGAACTGCGCTTCGGCGATGCCCTGCTCGGCGGCGAGTCGGTACCAGCGCATGGCCTCTCGGTCGTCCTGCGGGACGCCTCGGCCATTGTCATACATGAACCCCAGGCCGGCCTGCGCGGATGCGTCGCCCTGCTCGGCGGCCAGCCGGAACCAGCGCACGGCCTCGCGGTTGTCCTTCGGGACGTCTTCGCCGTTGACATACATGAGCCCCAGGGCGAACTGCGCGGATGCGACGCCCTGTTCGGCGGCCAGCCGGTACCAGCGCATAGCCTCGCGGTCGTTCTCCGGAACGCCTTCGCCGTTGTCATACATGACCCCCAGGTTGAACTGCGCGGATGCGTTGCCCTGCTCGGCGGCCAGCTGGTACCAGCGCATAGCCTCGCGGTTGTCCTCCGGGACGCCTTCACCATAGTCATATATGACCCCCAGGGCGAACTGCGCGGATGCGACGCCCTGTTCGGCGGCGAGTAGGAACCAACGCACGGCCTCGCGGTTGTCCCCCGGGACGCCCTCGCCAGTGGCATACATGAACTCCAGGATGAACTGCGCGGATGCGTTGCCCTGCTCGGCGGCCAGCTGGTACCAGCGGACGGCCTCGCGGTTGTCCTCCGGGACGCCTTCGCCATTGTCGTACATGACCCCCAAGTTGAACTGCGCGGATGCGTTGCCCTGCTTGGCGGCGAGTAGGAACCAGCGGACGGCCTCGCGGTTGTCCTCCGGGACGCCTTCGCCGTTGTCGTACATGACTCCAAGGAAGGTCTGCGCTATGGCGTCGCCCTGTTCAGCGGCCAGCCGGAACCAGCGCATGGCCTCGCGGTCGTCCTCCGGGACGCCCTCGCCGTTGTAATACATGACCCCCAGGACGATCTGCGCGGAGGCGTCGCCTTGTTCGGCGCGGGCGCGGAGGTCTTCCATGTCCTCCAGCGTTTCCAGCATATCGTCCAGTTTCTCGATGCGAGTGCGGACGTCCTCCAGCCGATCGTCCAGCTTCTCGCCGGACGTCTGCGCCCCGGCGGGGACGGCGGCGAGCAGCGCCGTCGACAGCGCAAAAAGATTTCGGATTCTCATATCGGGATTCTCTTATAGAGAGTTTTACTTCATGACAGAGACAATCCTGTATGAACGGCTGCTGAGTGTCGAGCGCCCGTGGCGGGTCCGGGACGGCGTCCGTCCTGGAGCAAGGCCACGTCGCGGGGCAGCCGTTCCGTTGGGTGGTCGGCGCCGGCAGGGATCACCGGACCGTCAGTCCTTCCTCGCGCTCGGTGTCGTTGAAGTGGGGCCCGAGCGTGGTGTCGGCGCCGCGCCTCGCCAGGAGCGCCGCCGTGCTCGGGCGCGAGACGAACGACATCCCGCCCCCCTTGTGGCCCTGGGCTATCCGGTACGGCGTGCGCCCGGCGAAGTCCTGGGCGTTCAGGTCGGCGCCGTGCGCGATCAGATGCTCGGCGGCGGCGTCCGCGCCGACGAACGCGGCGCCGTGCAGGGCGGTGAACCCGGCCTCGTTGGCGGCGTTGACGTCGGCGCCCAGTTCGACGAGCAGCGCGACCGCTTCGCGCGCCGCCGCCGGCGACCAGAACTTCTCGTACCGGTCGCCGGCGTGGCCGAGGCCGGCCGCGGCCATCAGCGGGGTGGAGCCGTCGTCGGCGGCCGCCGCCGGGTCGGCCCCGGCGTCGAGCAGCATCCGCATCAGCGTCACGTCGGCCTTGTGCGCGGCGACCCAGAACGGCGACGCGCCGATCCAGCGCCGCGCCACGCCGAAGTTGTCCGGGTCGGTCGGGCCGCGGTCGAAGCCGGACGCCTGACCGTCCGGGGAATAGATGCGCGCGCCGGGCCGGGGCGCGCCCCGCCGGAAGTCGGGGTCGGCGCCGGCCGCCAGCAGATCGCGGATCAGGTCGCGCTTGTCCGGCGGCTCCCGGACCGGGGCCTCCGGGTCGTAGCCGCGCTGCCGGCCGCCGATCAGCAGCGCCTCGTGCAGCGGCGCGCCGCCGTTGCGCAGCCGGACGTTCGGGTCGGCGCCGCGCGCGATCAGCAGGCGCGCGAACGGCACGCGGGCATGCTCGATGGCGACCGCCAGGGGCGCCCGGCCGCCGCCGTCCCGGTCGACCGGCGCGCCGGCGGCCGTCAGCATCCCGGCCAGCGCCGGATCGCCCTGCCGGGCGGCGAACAGGAGCGGCGTGTACCGGCCGTTCGACCGGGCGCGCGGGTCGGCGCCGCGGGCGAGGAGCAGGCGGGCGGCCTCGAGGTGGCCTTCGGCTACGGCCCACATCAGGGCGGTCTGCCCGGTCTTGACCGTCCGCGCGCCGACGTCGGCGCCCCGGTCGAGGAGCATCCGCACGATGCGGGCGTCGCCCGAGTGGGCCGCCCGCATCAGCACGGTCTCGCCCTCCGCCGGCAGCGCGGCGTTCGGGTCGGCGCCGGCGTCCAGCAGCCTGGCGGCCATCGCCGCGCTCCGGTTCTCGGCGGCGAGCAGCAGGGGGGTGACGCCGTGGTCGTTGGCCGCATCGACCGCGGCGCCTGCGCCGAGCAGCAGGTCGGCGGTCTCGACGTCGTCCCAGTGCGCGGCCCAGTGGAGCGCCGTGGCGCCGTCGCCGTGCGCCGCGTTCACGTCGGCCGCCGCGCGCAGCAGGGCGCGCACCGCGGGCCAGTCCTGACCCGCCGCCGCGTCGACGAGCGGCGTCTCGCCGGCGGCGGCGGAGACGGCCGCCGCCGTCAGCGCCGCGAGCGCCGCCGCCCCGCAGACCGTGCGCCGGCCCGCGCGCTCGGCGCGCCGCTGCGACTGCGCGGGGGTGCGGCGGGCAGGCATCGGAATTCCCGGATTGCCGGCCACGATAGCGGAACGCGGCCGGCTTGTAAACCGCCGCCGGCGCGGGTAGACTGGCGTGACTCCCATGTATCGGTACTGGCCCGAACCGCCGCGGGCGGCGTGCGGACTGGCCGTGGCCGCCCTGCTCGCGCTGTTTCCGCCGGCCGGCGCCGCCGCGCCCGGCGACGGCCACCGGCGGCAGCTGCTGGACGCCTACTGCACCGCGTGCCACAACGAGCGGCTCCGGACGGCCGGCCTGGTCCTGGAGCAGGCCGCCGTCGACGCCGCCGAGGTGGCGGCGGACGCGGCGGTGTGGGAGAAGGTGCTGCGGAAGGTCGGCGGCGGGCAGATGCCGCCGCCCGGCCGGCCGCGCCCCGGCGCCGGCGACCTCGAACGGTTCACGCGCGAGCTGGCGGCGGCGCTCGACGCCGCGGCCGCCGCGGCGCCCGAACCCGGACGCCCCGCCGTGCATCGGTTGAACCGGACGGAGTACGCCGGCGCGGTCCGGGACCTGCTGGCGCTGGAGGTCGACGTGCGCGCGCTGCTGCCGCCCGACGATTCCGGCTTCGGGTTCGACAACAACGCCGACGTCCTCACGGTGTCGCCGGCGCTGCTCGACCGGTACCTGGCGGCGGCGGCGAAGATCGCGCGGCTGGCGGTCGGCGATCCGGCGTTGCGGCCGGTCAGCGCGCAGTACGACGCGCCCCGGCGCGTGCGGCAGGACGAGCGGATGAGCGAGGACCTGCCGTTCGGCACGCGCGGCGGCCTGGCCGTCCGCCACACCTTTCCGCTCGACGGCGAGTACCGGATCAAGGTGCGCCTCGGACGGGTCGGGGAGTACGGCATCGCCGGCCTCGACCGGGGCGACCGGATCGAGATCCGCCTCGACCGCGAGCTGCTCGGGACGTTCACCGTCGGCGGCGTCGAGGAGCTCAAGGGGCTGACCTACGACAGCCAGGAGCCGATTCCGCCGGACCGGCCCGATCTGCTCCGCCGCAAGATCTACGAGAACACCGCGGACGAACGGCTCGAAGTGCGGCTGCCGGTCCGGGCCGGCGTCCGGCGCGTCGGCGCGGCGTTCGTCCGGCACGCGGGGGTGGCGGAGGACGGCGGCCGGCGGCGGGACGGGCCGTCGGTCGGGTCGCTGGAGATCCTGGGGCCGTACGCCGCGGCGCCGCCCGGCCGCTCGCCGAGCCGGGAGCGGATCTTCGTCTGCCGGCCGGCGTCGCCCGCCGAGGAGACGCCGTGCGCCCGGAAGATCCTGTCCGCGCTGGCGCGGCGCGCGTTCCGCCGGCCCGTCACGGCGGTCGACGTCGATCCGCTGCTCCGGTTCCACGAGGCCGGCCGGCGCGGCGGGACGTTCGACGCCGGCGTCCGGGCGGCCCTTGAACGCCTGCTCGTCGACCCGGAGTTCCTGTTCCGGATCGAGCGCGACCCGGACGGCCTGGCGCCGGGGACCGTGTACGCCCTGTCCGGCGTCGAGCTGGCCTCCCGGCTGTCGTTCTTCCTCTGGGGGAGCATCCCGGACGACGCGCTGCTGACGGCGGCCGAACGGGGCGCGCTGGCCGACCCGGCCGAGCGGGAGCGCCAGGTCCGCCGGATGCTGGCCGACCCGCGCGCCTCGGCGATGGTCCGCCGCTTCGCCGGCCAGTGGCTGCTGGTGCGGAACGTCCGGTTCGCCGAGCCGGACCGCGCGCTGTTTCCCGGCTTCGACGGGAATCTGAAGGAGGCGCTCGCGCGCGAGACGGAGCTGTTCATCGGCGATCAGTTCCGGCGGGACCGGAGCGTCCTCGACCTGCTGCGGGCCGACTACACGTTCGTGAACGGCCGCCTGGCCGAGCATTACGGGATTCCGGACGTCTACGGCGGCCACTTCCGGCGCGTGGCGCTGACCGACGAGCGGCGCCGCGGCCTGCTGGGGCACGGCAGCGTCCTGACCGTGACCTCGTATCCCAACCGCACGTCGCCGGTCCTGCGCGGCAAGTGGGTGCTCGAGACCCTGCTGGGGGCGCCCCCGCCGCCTCCGCCGCCCGACGTCCCGGCGCTCGACGAACGGTCGAAGACGGCGCCCGCCACCGTGCGCGAGCGGCTCGAGCGGCATCGCGCGAACCCGGCCTGCGCCGGTTGCCACGCGCGGATGGACCCGCTCGGCTTCGCGCTGGAGAACTTCGACCCGATCGGCCGGTGGCGCGCCGCGGACGGCGGCGTTCCGATCGACGCGTCCGCCGCGCTGCCGGACGGGTCGACGGTCGACGGTCCGGCGGCGTTCCGCCGCGCCCTGCTGGCGCGGCCGGAGGCGTTCGTCGGCAACTTCACCGAGAAGCTGATGACGTACGCGCTCGGCCGCGGCGTCGAGCATTACGACGCGCCGGCGGTGCGGCGGATCGTGCGCGAGGCCGCCGCGGCCGACTACCGCTGGTCGGCCCTCGTCCTGGGCGTCGTCGAGAGCGCGCCGTTCAGAATGCGGAGGACGCCGGAGTCATGATCATCACGAAGCAACACCTGCCGCGGCGCACGTTCCTGCGCGGGACGGGCGCCGCAATCGCGTTGCCGCTGCTCGACGGGATGGTCCCGGCGCTGACCGCGCTCGGACGGACCGCCGCCGCGCCGGTGCGGCGGCTCGGGTTCTTCTACGTCCCGAACGGGATGGCGATGAAGTACTGGGAGCCGGCCACCGAGGGGGCCGGCTTCGACCTGCCGCGGACGCTCGAACCGCTGGCGCCGCACCGGGACCGGCTGACGGTGCTGTCCGGCCTGGCGGCCATGGAGGCGTATCCGCGGCCGGGCGAGGGGGGCGGAGACCACGCCCGGGCCGCCGGAACGTACCTCACCGGCGTGCACATCCGGCGGACGACGGCGGCCGACGTGCTGTCCGGCGTCTCGGCGGACCAGATCGCCGCCCGGGAGCTGGCCGCGGAGACGCAGCTCGCCTCGCTGGAGCTCGCGCTGGAGTCGGTGGAGCTGCTCGGCGCGTGCGACGGGACGTACGCCTGCGCGTACACCAACACCATCGCCTGGCGGACGCCGACCGCCCCGCTGCCGATGGAGAACGATCCGCGCGCCCTGTTCGAGCGGATGTTCGGCGTCGCCGCCAGCACCGACCCGGCGGAGCGCTTGGCCCGCCTGCGGCGGGACCGCAGCATCCTCGACGCGGTGTCGGACAAGGCGTCGCGCCTGCGGCTCCGGCTGGCGCCGGGCGACCGGGTCAAGCTGTCCGAGTACCTGGACGCGGTGCGCGACGTCGAGCGCCGCATCTGGAAGGCGGAGGAGCAGAGCGGCCGCGAGATGCCGGTGGTCGACCGGCCGGCCGGCGTCCCGCACGACTTCGCCGAGCACGCGAAGCTGATGTTCGACCTGCTGGCGCTGGCGTACCAGACCGACCTGACCCGCGTCGCCACCTTCATGATCGGCCGGGAGGTGAGCAGCCGCCCATATCCCGAGATCGGCATCTCCGACTCGCATCACCCGCTGTCGCACCACGAGAACGACCCGCGCAAGATCGACGAGCTCGGCCGGTTGAACCGGTTCCACGTCGAGCAGTTCGCGCACTTCGTCGATCGGCTGGGCGCGACGCCGGACGGCGACGGCTCGCTGCTGGACCAGTCGGTGCTGGCGTACGGCGCCGGCATCAGCGACAGCAACACGCATTTCCACGACAACCTGCCGATCGCCCTGGTCGGCGGTTCGGCGGCCGGGCTGAGAGGCGGACGGCACGTCCGGTATCCGGCGGAGACGCCGGTGACGAACCTCTGGATGACCCTGCTCGACCGGATGGGCGTGCCGGCCGAAAAGCTCGGCGACGCGACCGGCCGGGTCGAGCAGTTGTGGGATCTGTAAAGTGTTGATGCCGGCGGCGGGTGGACTTATACTGTCGCCTTGCGTGGGTTCCCCTTGGGCGGGAGGTGCGATGTGACGAGTAGGTGTGACGGCGTCCGGACGTTCCGTATGCTCGGGAACGCAGTCGCGGGGCTGCTGCTGGCGGGCGCGGCGTCCGCCCCGGCGCAGGCGGCCGGCGCGGGCGGCGACGTGACCTTCACGAAGGACGTGCTGCCGATCCTGCAGCGCAGTTGCCAGAGCTGCCATCGGCCCGGCGCGATCGCGCCGATGTCGCTCGTGACGTACGAGGACGTGCGGCCGTGGTCGCGGTCGATCAGGCGGAACGTCGAGGCGCGCGAGATGCCGCCCTGGTACATCGACCGGCGGATCGGCATCCAGCAGTTCAAGGACGACCCGTCGCTGACCGACGACGAGATCGCGACGATCGCGGCCTGGGTCGACGCCGGCTCCCCGCGCGGCAATCCGGCCGACGCGCCGCCGCCGGTCGAGTTCCTCGGACCGAACGAATGGCGGATCGGCGAGCCGGACCTGATCGTCTCGATGCCGGAGCCGTACCTGCTGCCGGCGGAGGGGCCGGACGAATTCCCGAACGTCCTGGCCGATCCCGGCCTGACGACCGACCGGTACATCAAGGCGGTCGAGGTGAAGCCGGACCCCGACAGCCTGGAGGTGGTGCACCACGTGGTGACCACGATGACCGAGTACGACGAGGACCTCGCCAAGGGGAACTTCCTCAACGAGTACGCGGTCGGCAAGAACGGCGACATCTTCGACGACAACACCGGCCGCCTGATCAAGGCCGGCACCCAGATCCGCTTCGGGCTCCACCTGCATCCGTACGGCGAGGAGATTCCGGTCATGGTGCACGTCGGCATGAAGCTGTACCCCGAGGGGTACGTGCCGAAGTACCAGCTCGTCAGCCAGCACATGGGCGACGACGACGACCTGCTGATCCCGGCGGGGGAGAAGGGGGTCCGGACCGACGGCTACACCATGCTGACCCGGCCGGCGGTGGTCACGGCGTTCCAGCCGCATCTGCACACGCGCGGACAGGCGCAGTGCATCGAGGCGATCATCCCGCAGACCGACGAGGAGGGGAACGTCCTGCTGCAGGCGCCCGGCCACTCGCCCGCGCCGCTGATGCGGCAGGTGACGCTGAACTGCGTGCCGCAGTGGCGCTTCAACTGGCACCTAGTCTACAACTACGACGAGGACGTGGCGCCGGTCCTGCCGCCCGGAACCGTCATCCACGTCTCGACCTGGCACGACAACTCGGAGACGCTCCGCGTCAACCCCGACCCGCGCAACAACGTGGTGTACGGGCAGCGGACGATCGACGAGATGTCGTTCGCGTGGGTCAGCTACTACTACATCGACGACGACGAGTACAAGGCGCGCGTCGCCGCCCGGAACGTGCTGGCGGCGAACGACCAGTGACGGGACCTCTCCGTACGCTTCTGGCGTGGGGCGCGGCCGCCGCCGTGGCGGCGGCCGCGCCGGCCCGCGGCCAGGAAATCGACATCCCGGACACCCAGATCCAGTACAACCGCGGCATGCACGTCGCCCCGATCTACGAAGGGTGGACGCGCAACGCCGACGGCACTATCGACCTCTGGTTCGGCTACCTGAACCGGAACTGGGAAGAGGTGCTGCACATCCCGGTCGGTCCGGACAACCGGATCGAGCCGGGCGGTCCGGACCGCGGGCAGCCGACGGTGTTCGTCCCGCGGCGGCGCGAGGGGCGGGCGGTCCAGCGCCGCGAGACGATGGTGTTCGGCGTCCGGGTCCCCGCCAACTGGACCAGCGACGACGAGGTGGTCTGGACGGTGCGCGCCCACGGCAGGACCGACCGCGCCATCGGCTTGTTCCTGCCGATCTACGAGCTCCGGCCGCGCGACACCAACACGCCCCCGGCGCTCGAGGTCGAGATTGCGTCGGACACGATTCCCGTGTCGGGCGCCGCGACGCTGTTCGCCTCGGTCAGCGACGACGGCCAGCCGGGGCGCCGCCGCACGTCGGCCAACCTGCGCTGGGTCCATTACCGGGGCGTGGGGACGGTTGCGTTCTCGCCGCCGCGCACGCCGTTTCCGCCCGGCGAGGATCCGGTGGAGGGGCTCGACGTTACGACCACCGCGACGTTCAGCCAGCCCGGGGAGTACGTGCTGCGCGCCGTCGCCTACGACGGCGACTGGTACGGGACCCGGAACGTCACGGTGCAGGTGCGTCCCTGATCAGGGCCGCCGGCGCAGCACCACGACTTCGCCGCCGCCCTGCGAGCGTCGTATCCCGGTGGGGAGCGGCCCGACCGCCAGCAGCGTCAGGTCGCCGCTGACCGCCACGTCGCGGACCGGTTCGGCCGGCCGGTGGCTCCCCGCTGCGCGGGGGGCGGCCGGATCCGACAGGTCGACCACCAGCATCCCCCGCTCGCCGTCCGCCACGTACGCCAGCGCGCCGTCGAGCGCCACGCGGAGCGCGCCGCCGGGCGTGGCGTAGGTCGACCGGTGGACCGGCGCGTCCGGCGCCGACAGGTCGTACACCTGGAGCGCGCCGTGGCCGACCAGGACGGCCAGCGCGCCCGCCGGGGTCTCGGTCACTCGCACCATCCGGGGGCCGTCCGCCGACTGAAGGGCGAACGCCGGCTCCCAGGCGTCGGTGCGCGACAGGTCGAGCACGTAGAACCCGGACGGGTCGTCCACGGCGTACGCCCGCGGCCCCAGCGTCGCGACGTCGCGTCCGTACCCGTCCAGATAGACCGATCCGAGGGCGGCCGGCGCGCGGAGGTCCGAGACGTCGACCAGGTCGACGCCGGACATGTGATCGGCGAGGACCGCCACGCCGTCCGAGACGTCGACGTTCTTCACCTGTCCGGGCGTCCTGACGGAGCCGAGCAGCGCCGGCGCTTCGGGGTCGGACGCGTCGAGAATCCCCAGGCCGAAGAAGTCGGCGGCCACGTAGACGACCTGGCCGACGACGGTGAACCCCCAGATCTTCTCCGGAAAGGCGTAGGAGCCCTGTCGCCGCGGCGCGGCCGGATCGGAGAGGTCGAAGAGGGTGAGGGCGCCGCCGGCGGCCACGTAGGCGCGTCCGCCGCTCGCCTCCACCAGGTCGGCCGGCCCCGCGAGCGTCGCGATCTGATCGAACTCCAGCGCCTGCGCCCGGGCCGGCGCCGCGGCGGCCAGCGCGCACCATCCCAGCCCGATCAGCAGCGCCGCCCGGCGGCCTGACGTACGGCGCGGCCTGTCCGTCATGGCGCGTCCAGCTTCGCGATGCGGTACAGCGCCGACTGCGTCCGGATGAACAGGCTGCCCCGGACGACGGCCGGCGTGGCGAGCGTCATTTCGTCGAGCGGGTTCGTCCCCAGGATCTCGAACTCCGGCCCGGCCCGGACGACGTACGTGTCGCCCGCCTCGCTGAGGAGGAACACCTTCCCGTTGTATCCCCAGGGCGACGCGGTGAAGCCGCTGCCGACCCGGATCCGTTGCCGGCCGTACGCCTCCGCGCCGGTCCGCGCGTCGTGGGCCAGCAGGAGGCCCCGGTCGAGGAGGGTGTAATAGAGGCCGCGGTAGACGAGCGCCGACGTGTTGTAGGTTCCGAGCAGCGGATAGGCCCAGGCGACGTATTCCGACGACGTCCGGTCGCCCGGAAACCGGGTGGACCACCGGCTCGTCTCGTCGGCCCAGAGCGAGATGTCGCCCTCCGCGCCCGGATGGATGGCGTAGACGGGGCGGAGCGCGCCGCCCGGATAGCCGGAGCTGACGTAGACGAGGCCGCCGGCGACGAACGGCGACGGCGTCGTCAGGTTCGACATCCCCTTCAGTTCCCAGAGCAGCGCGCCGTCGAGGCCGTACGAGCGGACCCCGTCGCTCCCCACGGTGACGATCTCGGTCCGGACCCGGTTCTCCCAGACGGCCGGCGTCGACCAGTTGTGGCCCCGCTCGTCCCGTTCGACCCGCCAGACCTCCGCGCCGGTCCGCTTGTCGAGCGCGACCATGAACGAGGCGGTGGTGTTGTCGTTGACGACGTAGAGCCGGTCGCCGTGGAGCGCCGGCGAGGCCGCGGTCCCGAGCTCGATCAGCGTGTTGAACGCCCCGATCCGCCTTTGCCAGACGACGGCGCCCTCGAAGTCGAGGGCGGCGACCAGGCCGATGCTGCCGAAGTAGACGTACAGCCGCTCGCCGTCGGTGACCGGCGTCTCCGAGGCGTAGCTGTTCTTGACGTGCCGCCGGAGGCGCGGGAGCTCGCGGTGCAGCTCGCGCTCCCAGCGGATCGCGCCGGTTGCGGCGTCGACGTCGTACACCATCCAGCGGTGGACGGTGTTGGCGGCGATGTGGTCGTGCTCGTCGTACAGGCCGGGGACCGGCGTCTCCTCCGGTCCGGCGGCGACCGCCGACGTCAGGAAGACGTGATCGTCCCAGACGACCGGCGAGCTCCACCCGAGTCCGGGGATCGCCGTCTTCCAGACGACGTTCTCCGTCGCGCTCCAGGTGTCGGGGAGGGCGGGGTCGTCCGCCACGTCGCCGGCGTTCGGGCCGCGGAACATCGGCCACTGATCGTCGGCCGCGGCCGCCCCGGCGGACGTCGCCGGCTGGCCGCCGCCGCCGCCGGCCGCGACGCCGGCGTCGGAGACGCCGAGCCGCTCGAGGTGCTCGCGCAGGATCTCTTCGCGGCTCCGGGTGTCGATGGGGTTGTTCTCGAACGCGTACCGCTCCTGGCCGCGCCGGAGCTCCCACGGCAGCCCGCGCTCCTTCAGCAGCTTCTGCAGCAGCGCGACGGTCCAGGGGCGGACGTTGATGTTGGCGACCCGCCCTTCCTCCTCGCCGTTGGCGATTCGGAGCGGAGTGAAGCCCCGCCTGTTCTCGACGTGGAGCGCCGCGCCCTCCTCGACCAGCCGGAGGATGATGGCGTTGGCGCCGCGCCACGCCGCGCCGTGCAGCGCCGTGTCGCCGTCCCGGTTGACGGCGTTCACGTCGCCGCCGAGCGCGATTGCTGTTTCAAGCGCCTCGAGCGCCTCCGCGTTCGTCCCGCTGTCCTCGTCCGGGTTGAACATCTCGACGCCCGCCGCCGCCATGAGCGGGGTGGTCCCCCGGTCGTTGGTCAGCGAGGCGTCCGCCCCGTGCTCGGCGAGCAGGCGCATCATCGCGGCGTCGGCGCCCTTCGCCGCCGCCAGGATCGGCGTGGCGCCGGTCTGCGTCCAGAACCCGCGGAACCCGTCGACGATCGGCCGCGTGATCCGCGCGTTCACGTCGGCCCCGTGCGCAATCAGCTTCGCGGCGAACTCCAGGCTGCTCATCGCGCCGGTCGGTTCGGGATGCGGGAAGAAGCCGATGTTCAGGTTCCGGGTCCGGACCACCTGGTGGAGAGCCGGCCAGCCCTGCCCGGCCGCGTTCGGGTCGGCGCCGGCGTCGAGGAGCAGCGCGCCGAGTGACCAGTGGGCGTTGGCCGCCGCCATCACCAGCGCGCTGGTTCCGTCCGGCGCGGCCGCGTCCGGGTCGGCGCCGGCGTCGAGCAGCGCCCGGACCGCCTCGGTCCGGCCGGCCCGCACGGCGAACAGCAGCGGGGTGAACGCATCGAGGCGCGGGACGCGCCGCGTCCAGGTCCCGGCGCCGCGCGCCGCGTCGGCCGCCGCCGGCGCATGCGACCGGGCGCGCAGGTCGGCGCCGGCCGTCAGCAGCAGGCGGACGACCTCGCCGTGTCCTTCGCCGGCGGCCCACATCAGCGCCGTCTGGCCGCGGGTCGCCTCGGCGGCGTTCGGGTCGGCGCCCCGGGCGAGCAGCGCCTTGACCGCCTGCACGCCGCCGGCCCGGGCGGCCGACATCAGCGCCGTCTCGCCGCCGGCCGCCGCCGCGTCCGGGTCGGCGCCGGCGTCGAGCAGCCGCTCGACCACCGCGCCGTACCCGCCCGCGGCGGCGAGCGCCAGCGGCGTCACGCCGTACCGGTTCTTCGCACGGGGGTCGGCGCCGGCGCCGAGCAGCCGCTCGACCGTGTCGGCGTCGTCGCGGTACGCCGCCCAGTGCAGCGCCGTCGCGCCGTCCGGGGCCGCCCGGTTCGGGTCCGCGCCTTCGCGCAGCAGGGCGATCGCCGTTTCCCGGTCGCCCGTCTTCACCGCCTCGACGATCGGCGCGCCGGTCAGGGCGGCCGGCCGCATCGCCTCGGCCGGCGGCGTCCCGGGAGCCGCCGCAGACAGGGCCGCCGCCGCAAGCAGCGGCGCGGCGGCGGATGCGGCCAGGGTCGCGCAAACGGCCGCACGTGAGTTAATCATAATAGTCATAAAGTAAAGACCTTAATGACTAAATAGCGGCGAGACGGCCGGTGCTGTCGCCGACCCGGTCGACGCGCGCTCCCACCTTGTCGAGCAGGCTGAGGCCCAGGTTCATCAGCGGCGTGTCGAACTTCGCCCGCACGTGGCGTCCCGCCCGGAGCCGCCCGCCGCCGCTCCCGAGCAGGGCGACCGGCAGGTTGTGCGGGACGTGAAGGTTGCCGTCGCCGAACGCCGCGCCGTACAGCACCATCACGTGGTCGAGCAGCGACCCGTCGCCGTCCGGCGTCTCGCGGAGCCGCTCGACGAACCGGGCGAAGAGCTGCATGTGGAACACGTTGATGCGGGTGTTCTTCTCCACCGCCTCCGCCTGGTTGCCGTGGTGCGAGATGTCGTGGTGCGCCTCCGGGACGCCGAGTTCGGTGTACGCCCGGTGGCTCAGCTCGCGGGCGATCTGAAACGTGGCGACGCGCGTCACGTCGGCCCGGTACGCCAGCAGCAGCAGGTCGAACATCAGGTTCGCGTGATCCTCGAACGCCGGCGGCGCGCCGAGCGGCGCCTCCGCCTCGATTTCGGGCGCCTCGGCCGCGCGCCGCTCCGTCCGCTGAATCCGGTGCTCGACGTCGCGGACCGCGTCGAGGTACTCGCTGACGATGCGCCGGTCGCCCGGCGCCAGCTCGGCCCGGAGCCGCGCCAGGTCTTCCGAGACGCCGTCGAGGATGCTGCGGTCTATCCGCCGCTGCGCGCGCCGGACGTCCGAGCCGCCCGGTTCGCCGAACAGCCGTTCGAACACCGCGCGCGGGTTCGTCTCCATCGGGAGGGGGAGCGTCGCCGTGCGCCACGAGAGGGTGTTGATGTAGGCGCAACTGTAGCCCCCCTCGCAGTTGCCGGTCATGAAGTTCGGCTCGAGCGCCAGCTGGAGCGACGCCAGCGGCGTCTCGCGGCCGAGCGCGTCGGCGGCGTACTGGTCTATCGTCTTGCCCGCCTCGATGTCGGCCCCTTCGGTCCGCCGGGCGCGCATGCCGCTCAGCCAGCAGCCGCTGCCGCGGGAGTGCGGGCCGCTGCTCGCGTCGAGCGCGTCGCCGGCGGCGTTGGCGAGGCCGCTGACGACCGTCAGCTGGTCGCGGTGCGGCGCCAGCGGCGCGAGGATGCGCGGCAGATCGAACCCGCGTCCCTCGGTCTTCGGCAGGAAGTCGCGCAGAATCAACCCGTTCGGCACGAACACGAACCCCAGCCGCACCGGCGGCGCGGCGGCGGTCCGGCTCAGCGCGGTGAGCGCCGGCGCCATGGCGTCGAGCACCGGCAGGGCGACCGCGGCGCCCATGCCGCGCAGGAACGTCCGGCGCGGCAGCGCGATCCTGTCGATGATCATCGGCGTCTCCAGCAGTCGCGCTCCATCGGTTTGGCAGTGGCTTCCCGGGGGCCGCCTCTGCGTCATTGCCGCTGCGCCGCGGGCGCTCCGGACGCATCGGGTCCGGGACGCGCGCCGGCCGACCGCCGCATCCGGAACGGTACGCTGTTCGTGACGCCGGCGATCAGATCGGCCAGCCGGTAGTCGGGTGCGGCGCCGCGCACGATGCGGCGCACGGCCGGCATGTCGTACGGCTCGATCCCCCGGCCGAGCGCGTACGTCAGCAGCTTCTCGGCGACCGTCGTCACGAACCGCTCCGGATCGGCCGTCAGGACGTCGCGCAGTTCGGCCACGCCGTCGAACCGGGTCCCGTCCGGGAGCGCGCCCGAGGCGTCTATCGGGCGGAACGCCTCGTCCACGTCGCGCCACCGGCCCACCGCGTCGAAGTTCTCCAGGGCGAACCCGGGCGGGTCGATCATCGCGTGGCACCCGGCGCAGGCCGGGTTGCGCCGGTGCCGGGCCAGCCGCCGCCGCACGGTGTCGGCCCGGCTGTGGTTGCCTGCCTCGTCCTCGTCGAGCGCCGGCGCGTCGGCGGGCGGGTCCGGGGGCGGCGCGCCGAGCAGGTTCATCAGGATCCACTTGCCGCGCAGCACCGGCGACGTCCGGTTCGGGCGCGACGTCACCGTCAGCACGCTCCCGTGCCCCAGCAGGCCCCGCCGGTTCGGGTCGGTCACCGGCGCGCGGCGGAACCGGTCGCCGTAGACGCCCGGCATGCCGTAATGGCGCGCCAGCCGCTCGTTGACGAACGTGTAGTCGGCGGTCAGCAGCTCGACGACGCCGCGGCGCTCGCGGAGGATGCTCTCGACCAGCAGCTCGGTCTCCCGCCGGAACCCCAGCCGGACCCCGTCGTCGAAGTTCGGGAAGCGCGCCCAGTCCATCTCGACCGCGTCCAGGTTGCGGAGCTGCAGCCATTGCCCGGCGAAGTTCCGGACCAGCGCGGCCGACCGTCCGTCGGCGAGCATCCGCCGCACCTGCCGGCCGTAGGTCGCCGGGTCGCTCAACGCGCCTCGCGACGCCAGGTCGAGCAGCTCGTCGTCGGGGATGCTGCTCCAGAGGAAGAACGACAGACGCGACGCCAGCTCCAGGCCGCTGACGGCGTAGTTCGTTCCAGGCGGGACGCCGTCCGGGTCGCGCTCGACCCGGAACAGGAACTCCGGGCTGACCAGCAGCCGCCGGACGGCCGCTTCAATCCCGGCCTCGAAGCCGCCGCCCGCCGTCCGCCCGGCGTGGAAGGCCGGCGTCAGCGCCTCGACGTCCGCCGCAGCCGCCGGCCGCCGGAACGCCCGCCGGGCGAGCGTCGAGAGGATCTCGGCGGCGCACGCCGCCTCCTCCTCGGGACGCGCCGGGCGGCAGGTCAGGATCGCCCGGCGGCTCGGGGTCTCCCCGGCGCCGGCGTCGGCGAACGGGCCGGCTATCGTCACCCGGTCGACGAACGGCTGGTAGATCATCTGGCTCGGCTCCCCGACCACCCCGGTCACGTAGTGGGGCTTGAGGAACCGTTCGATCCGCGAGTCGGCCTCCCGGATCGACGGCAGCTTGAGGAACGCCGCGCCGACCTCGCGCGGCCCGGCGGCCACCTGGACGCGGACCCGCCAGGTACGTTCCGCGTGCGGCCGGAACTCCGCGCGGGGCTCCAGCGTGAACAGCCGCACGCGCGCGCCGTCCATCGTCAGTTCGAGCTGGTGCGGGTCGGGGAAGCCGACGCTCCCGTCGCACTCCCCCTGGATGCGGCAGAGCAGGTCGATCGCGATCTCGTACTCGCCGTCGCGCGGGAAGTGGTGGCGTGCGAGCAGGCCGCCCCGCGTGCCGAACGGCAGGCCGTCGAGATGGTCGTACTGCGGCCGGGTCTCGGGGGCGCGGTATTCCGTGACGGCGGGCGCGGGGAGCGGCCCGCCGAGGGCGGCGCGGGCTATCTTCCGCGCGGCGGCCAGGTACTGATCGAGCTGCGGCGGGCCGATCCGGAGCACGCCGGCGATGTTGTCGAAGCCGTAGCCGGCGTCGTCCGGCGGCAGGAGCGGCGCCACGTCTATGTCGATCGCCAGCAGGTCGCGGACGGCGTTCCGATACTCGGCCCGGTTGAGCCGGTGGAGCGCCTCCTTGCGTCCGGGGTTCGGATCGGCCTCGGCGGCGCGGTCGAGCGCCGCCTCCAGCCAGGCGGTCAACGCGCCGGCGACGTCCGCGGGCGGCCGGCGCCGGCCGGCGGGCGGCATCTGTCCCGCGCGCAGCTTGCGCACCACCTTCTCCAGGACCTCGGCGTGCGCGCCGGGATCGGCGAGGTCGACGGCGCCGCTCTCCAGCGTCAGGCCGCCGTAGCTTTCCTTCCGGCGCTCGTTGTGGCAGCCGACGCAGTACCGGTCGAGGACCTCCCGGGCGTCGCGGGACGCTGCCGCCGCGCCCGCCGCGGGCCGGGCCGCCGGCTCCTGGGCGCCGGCGGCGCCTGCGCCGGCCGCGGCGGCGAGAACCGCCGCGGCCGGGAGCAGCCGGACGCGGATGCGCATCGTCCGCATGGTATCACCAAGCGCGCGGGCGGGCAGTTGTCCGGCGTCGCGGCTCACACCGTGCGAACGGCGACGAGACGTTCGACGCCGGCCAGATCCGCGGGGTTCCGTGTGTACAGCGGCATGGCATGGGCCAGGGCGGTGGCGGCGATCAGCAGATCGGCGAAGCGGCGGCGGCCGATCCGCTCGCCGCCCTTCAGAGCGGCGTAGATGCGGCCGTAGGCGCGCGCCACGTCCGTGTCGAGCGGCAACGGGTCCCAGTGCGAGCCCGCCCACAACAGCCGATCCTGTCGGCGACCCCGTTCCAGATCGTCGGCGGCTGCATGGGGACCGGCGGCCAGCTCGGCGAGCGTGACGGCCGAGATCGCCGTCTCGTCCGGGAGGAGCGCCGCGTCGATGACGTCGAGGTCGATGACGACGGAGGTGTCGAGCAGACCGACGGACCCGCCGGTCGTCGCCGGCCCGGACGGGTTGTCAGACATCGACGCGTTGATCGACGGCCGCGTCCAGGTCGGCGCGCAGCCGCGCGGCGTCGATGCGCGGCGCCGTGCGCGCCGCCTGCGCGATGACGGCGCGGGGGACGAACCGGCGGACGGCGACCGGTTTCAACTCGGCCACCGGCGTGCCGTTGCGAGTCACTATCATGCACTGGCCGGCCTGGACGTCGCGCAGGACGGCCGCCGAGTCGTTGCGGAGTTCTCGTTGCGTGATCGTTCGCATTGCGACAGGGTACCACAGTTGTAGCTTTTTGTAGCAAGTTTGCTGTCGAGGTTGATCACGCCGGCCGCGACGTCGTTTTTTTGGACAGGCATGTTTTGCCGGCAAGTTTGCCGGCAAGAATGTTGACATTCGTAGCGCGGCGGGGGAGGATGTTCCGATGCCGCCGCCGCGCGCCGGCTCGACCGCCCGCGCATCGGCGGCCCGGGCCGGGTTCCGGTTCGGGGAGAAGGGGACCCACACCAGCCGGACGATCATGCTCGCCGAGCTCGGCGAGCTGTTCGCGGCCGTTCCGCCCGGTGGGACGCGCGCCGACTACGCGGCGGCGATCGTCGACGAGAACGTGCTCGGCAAGGCGACCGCCGCCACCCGCCGCCTGACGCACCAGCGCCTGCGCGAGCTGTACGCGCTCGACCCGCGCGTGCCGATCTTCCGCATCCTCCGCCGGCTCTGGCCGATCGACGCGCCCGGCCGGCCGCGGCTGGCGCTGCTCTGCGCGCTGGCGCGCGATCCGCTGCTGCGCGCCACCGCACAGGCCGTGCTGGCGCTGCCGCCGGGAGCGGAGCTCGTCCGGACGTCGCTGCTCGACGCCATCCGGTGCGAGGTCGGACCGCGCCTCAACGACGCGGTGCTCGACAAGGCGGCCCGGAACAGCGCGAGCTCCTGGGCGCAGTCGGGCCATCTCGCCGGCCGGGTCCGGAAGATGCGCCGGCGGGTGGAGCCGACGCCCGGGACGGCGGCTCTCGCGCTGTGGCTCGGCGCCGTCGACGGCCTCGCCGGCCGCGCCCTGCTCGACACCCGCTGGACGCGGGCGCTCGACCGGTCCGGCCCGGCGCTGTGGCCGGCGGCGGCGCACGCCCGCCGGCTCGGCCTGATCCATGCGCGCGCCGGGGGCGACGTCGTCGAGATCGACGCCCGCCGGCTCGACCCGGCGCTGGCCGGATAGGTGAACAGGCGAAGAGGACGGTGGGCAGGATCGAGGACCTCGCGGCGGCGTACGAGCGGCACGTGAGCGCGCCGTGGCCGCGGACGCTCGCCGGCGCGCAGCGCGTCACGATGGTGGTGTACGAGAAGGAGCAGGAACGGACGCTGCGGGCGCGCCTCGGCGAGTTCGAGCAGGCGACGCGGCGCGGCGGCCACGGGTGGACGCTGGTCGACGCCACGCGCTGGTTCGCCGACTGGCTCGCGGCCGACGCCTACCGCGACGCCTACTTCGAGACGCCGGACCTGCTCGGGATGAAGATGGAAGGGGAGTTCCGCGCGGCGGCGGCGGGCCGGCTCGCGGCGGCGCTCGAAGGCGCCGGCGCGGACGACGTGGTGGCGCTGGCCGGCGTCGGGTCGCTCTACGGCTTCCTGCGCGTCTCCGATCTGATCCGCGCCGTGGAGCGGTCGATCCGGGGGCGCCTGGTGGTCTTCTTCCCCGGCACGAAGAACGACGCCAACTACCGGCTGCTCGACGCCCGCGACGGCTGGAGCTATCTCGCGCAGTGCGTCACGCTGCACGGCGGAGGACCTGCCTCGTGAAGATCCACGAAACGCTCGACCGCGATCCCCGCACCGCCCATCTCGCCAACGACGGCCAGGCGCGGATCGCCGACGCCGACGCCGCCGACGCGCGGGCGGCCGACGAGCTCCGCGCCGAGCTCGAGACGTTCGTCTGCGAGGGGCAGTTCGCCGACGCCCTCCAGCGGGTCCTCGACCGCTACCTCGCCCACCTGGGGCGCGCCCGCCAGCAGTCGGCGTGGGTCAGCGGCTTCTTCGGCAGCGGCAAGTCGCACCTGCTCAAGATGCTGACCCACCTGTGGGTGAACACCCGATTCCCCGACGGCGCCGCCGCCCGCGCCCTGGTGCGCGGCGGCCTGCCGGACGAGATCGCGGCGCTGCTCCGCGAGCTCGACACGCAGGCGCGGCGCACCGGGCGCCCGCCCGCCGCCGCCGCCGGCACGCTCCTCGGCGGCAGCGTCGACCACGTGCGGGCCGCGGTGCTCGCGATCGTGCTGCGCGCCCGCGGCTGGCCCGAGCAGTACCCGCAGGCCCGGTTCTGCTTCTGGCTCCGCGGCCGCGGGCTGCTGGGCCGCATCCGCGCGGCGGTCGAAGCGGCCGGCCGCCCGTGGCTGCGCGAGCTCAACGACCTGTACGTCAGTCCGGTGATCGCCGAAGCGCTGATCGACGCCGACCCCGCCTTCGCCCCCGACGCCGCGGCCGCCCGCCAGGTGCTGGTGCAGCAGTTCCCGCAGCTCGCCACCGACGTCACCACGGAGCAGTTCGTCGAGACGACCCGCGCGGCGCTGGCCGGTGACGACGGAAACGGCGGAAACGGCGAGTTGCCGCTCACCGTGCTGGTCCTCGACGAGGTGCAGCAGTACGTCAACGAAGCGCAGGACCGGTCGGCGGCGATCACCGAGCTGGCCGAGGCGGTCCAGACGCAGCTCGACAGCCGCGTCATGCTGGTCGGCGCCGGCCAGTCGGCGCTCTCCGCGGGGACGCCGGCGCTGACGTGGCTGCGCGACCGGTTCCGGATCGCGGTGGAGCTGACCGACGCCGACGTCGAGGCGGTCACCCGCAAGGTGCTGCTGCACAAGAAGCCGACCGCCGTCCCGGCGGTGGAGGCGACGTTCGAGGCGCACGCCGGCGAGGTGGCGCGCCACCTCCAGGGAACCCGGCTCGGCGCGCGGGCGGGCGACCGCGGCGACCGCACGCCCGACTACCCGCTGCTCTGCACCCGGCGCCGTTTCTGGGAGGCGTGCTTCCAGGCGGTCGACGCCCTCGGCAGCCACAGCCAGCTCCGCTCGCAGCTGCGCATCGTGCACGACGCGCTCCGGCGGGTGGCCGGCCGCGACCTCGGCGCGGTCATCCCGGCGAGCGAGCTGTTCGACGCGCTCGCCGCCGACCTCGTCAACACCGGCGTGCTGCTCGGCGAGCTCGACACCCGCATCCGGAAGCTCGACGACGGGACGCCGGCCGGCCGGCTCCGGCGCGACCTGTGCGGCCTGGTCTTCCTGATCGGCAAGCTCCCCCGCGAGGCGGGGGTCGACGCCGGCGTCCGCGCGACCGCGGCGGCGCTGGCCGACCTGCTGGTGGACGACCTCGCCGCCGACTCGGGCGCGTTCCGGCGGCGCGCCGCCGAGACGCTCGACGCGCTGGCGCGCGACGGCGTGCTGATGCGGGTGGGCGACGAGTTCCGTCTGCAGACGACCGAGGGCGCCGAATGGGACCGGGCGTTCCGCGAGCGGCAGACCGCGCTGCGGCAGCACGAGGTCGAGGTCGCGACGCGCCGCGACCAGCTATTCGGCGAGAAGGTTCAGGCGGTCCTGTCGAGCATCAGGCTGCGCCACGGTGAGACGAAGCTCCCGCGCGCGCTCGCCCTCCGCGCCGGGGAGTCGCCGGCGCCGGCCGGCGACGCCGTCACCGTCCGGCTGCGCGACGGCTGGTCGGGGTCGCTCGGCGGCGTGCAGGCCGACGCCCGGCGCGGCGGCGGCGACGACCCGACGCTGTACGTCCACCTGCCGAAGCGGAGCGCCGACGCGCTGCGCGACCGGCTGGTCGAGGCGGAGGCCGCCCGCCGGGTCCTCGACCATTACGGCGCGCCCGCCTCGCCCGAAGGCCGGGACGCGCGCGAGAGCATGGAGAGCCGGCGCCGGAGCGCCGAGCAGGCCCGCGACGCGATCGCCGACGACCTGCTCCGGGCGGCGACCGTGCTCCAGGGCGGCGGCGGCGAGCTGTTCGGCGCGGACCTGAAGGAGAAGCTGACCGCCGGCGCCGAGGCGTCGCTGACCCGCCTCTTCCCCCGCTTCGCCGACGGCGACCACCGCGGATGGGAGGCCGCCCTGCGCCGCGCCAGGGACGGCTCGGACCAGCCACTGACGGTCGTCGGCTGGGACGGCGCCGCCGGCGACCATCCGGTCGCGCGGGAGGCGCTGGCCGCCATCGGCGCCGGCGCGCGCGGCGCCGCCGTCCACAAGGCGCTCAAGGCCGCCCCGTACGGCTGGCCGCAGGACGCGATAGACGCCGTGCTCATGGCCCTGCACCGCGGCGGACAGCTCCGCGCCGCCCGCAACGGCCGGCCGATCGCCGCCGGCGCGCTCGACCAGGCCGGGATCAAGGGGGCGGAGTTCCGTCCCGAACGGGTCCCGCTCGCCACCGGCCAGCGGATCGTCCTGCGGGGCCTGTTCGGCCGGCTCGGCATCGACGCCCGGAGCGGGGAAGAGGAAGCCCGCGCGCCGGCGTTCCTGGCCGCGCTCGCCGATCTCGGCCGCCGGGCGGGCGGCGAGTCGCCCCTGCCGCCCGGGCCCGACCTGACCTTCCTCGAAGAGGCGACGCGCCTCGCCGGCAACGAGCAGCTCGCCGCGATACATGCGCAGGCGGACGATCTGGCGCAGCGGATCGACGCGTGGCGGGCGTCGGCGGAGCGCGCCGCCGCCCGCGCGCCGGCCTGGGAGCTGGCGACCGCGCTCCGCCGCCACGCGGACGGGCTGCCGGCCGCGGCGGAGGCCGGCCCGGAGCTCGACGCCGTCCGGGAGCAGCGCGCGCTGCTGGCCGACGCCGACCCGGTGGCGCCGCTCGCGGCCCGGCTCGCCGCGGCGCTGCGCGAGGCGCTGGCCGGCGCGCACGAGGCGCTGGCGGATGCGGTGGAGCGGGCCGCCGCCGCGCTGGCCGGCGACGCCACCTGGTCCCGGCTCGACGCCGCCGCGCAGGCGGAGATCCGCCGGCAAGTCGGTCTCGACGCGCCGCCCCCCCTGTCCGTGGCGACCGACGCCGACCTGCTGCGGACGCTCGACGCCCGTCCGCTCGCCGCGTGGCGTTCCGAACTCGACGCCGCCGGCGCCCGGACCGCCCGCGCGCTGGAGGAGGCCGCCGCGCGGCTGCGGGAGCAGGACGGACCGGCGGGAGCCGCGACGACGACGGTGGAGGTGCGCCGTGGTACGCTGGCCGACGAAGCCGCGGTGCGCGGGTGGCTGGAGGAGCAGGAGGACAAGTTGCTGAAGGCGGTGCGTAAAGGGCCGGTGATCGTGCGGTAGGGACGCCGCGGGTGGAGAACCGACATGTTGGGGACGCTCAAGCTGGACGGGTACCGGGGGTTCGACACGTACGAACTGACCGATCTGACCCGGGTCAATCTGCTCGTCGGCAAGAACAACTGCGGCAAGACGTCGATCCTCGAAGCGGTGCATTTCCTGGCGGCGAGGGGCGATCCGTTCGTTCTCGTGCGTTCCGCGAATCGCCGCGGCGAAGTGAACGACGCGGGCGCGGAACCGCGGCCGGGCGTGCGGCCGGACGTTTCACACGTCTTTTTCGGTCGCCGCTTCGAACCGGGCGCCGGTTTCCGGCTGTCCGCCGATGGCGGACGTCGCGAAGTTTCCGTTACCGTGCGTTCCGCCGACCCCGACGATGGACCGTCGCTGTTCGAGAACACCGCGGACGACTTCCACGTCCTGGTTCTCGAGATTGAAGGCGCTTCGATCAAGCGCCCGACGGTTCTGCCGGTCGCCGAAAACGGCGTGCTTCCCTATGCGCGGCATCTGCGGTTTCGCGCTCCCGGGTCCGAAGACGCGCCGGCGCCGCCACCGGTCCAGTTCGTCACGCCCGACTCGCTGGATCTCGATCCCATGCGGGTCATGTGGGACCGGGTGCTGATGGAAGGGCGCGAGTCGGACGTGATCCGCGCCATGAAGCTGCTCGAACCCGAGCTCGACTCCATTCACTTTCTGACGAGCGACGCGCCGCGGATGCGTTCCGGGCGCGCCGGCGTGCTGCTCGGCTTTCGCGGCGCCGGCCGCCGCGCGCCGATGGGCAGCTACGGGGACGGGATGCGCCGGCTCCTCGCGCTGTCGCTTTCGCTCATACACACCGCGAACGGATTCCTGTTGGTCGACGAGATCGACACCGGACTGCACTGGACGGTCATGGAGGAAATGTGGCGGCTGGTCGTCGAAACGGCCAGGCGTTCGTCCATCCAGGTGTTCGCCACGACACACAGCTTCGACTGCATTCGCGGGCTGGCGTCCCTGGTCGAGTCTCATCCCGATCTCGCCGGCGACGTCTCCATTCAGAAAATTGAACGGTCCTTGGGGCATGCGGTGAACGTCGACGCGCAGGGAATACGGGTGGCGGTCGAGCAGGACATCGAGGTGCGGTGATGGCGGCGCCGACAGAACGGTCTCGCCTTCACGTGGAGGGTAAGGACGACGATCATGCGATCCGGCATCTGCTCATCAGGCACGGCATCGATTACGACAGCAACTCGTGGCCGCCCTGGTTTCCGTCCATCCGCGTCGCGGGAAGCAGGGAAGAACTTCTTGCAGGCGTCAGTACCGCGGTGTCCTTGAGCAACGGCCGGTCCGTCGGCTTCGTGCTCGACGCGAACTCGTCGCTGCAGGATCGGTGGAACGCGATGGCGTCGCGGCTTCGCAAACTCGGTCTGGAAATGCCGGATGCGATCCCGCCCGGTGGATTCGTCGGGGAGTCGGCGGCGTATCACGCCCGAGTCGGCGTCTGGCTCATGCCGGACAACGAGCGGGACGGCGCCCTGGAGCATTTTCTCGAAACCCTGGTGGCCGAGTCGGACCCGCTGATCGAGCACGCCCGCAGCGCGACCACCCAGGCCCGGGAGCTCGGGGCGCGTTTCGGCGGCAACGCGTACAGGAAGGCCGTGCTGCATGCATGGCTGGCGTGGCAGGAGAATCCCGGTCTGCCGTACGGGTCGGCCATCCGGGCGCGGTGCTTCCGCCACGACAGCCCGGTGGCGGGGCGTTTCGTGGCGTGGTTTCGCCGGGTGTTCGAAGAACCGCCAGCGCTCCGATGACGACCATTCAATCGCTCCGCCTCGACGGATCGGGCAAGTCGAACGTGATGGAGGCGCTGGAGCTGCTGCGTTTGACGCCGTCCGGTTTCGCCGAGGCGATCCGCGCCGGGGGCGGCCCGCGGAAGTGGTTGTGGAAGGGGAGCGGAACGAGCGCGCCGGCCGGTCGACGCCGCGCTGGAAGGCGAATGGGCGAACCCGTGAGCGGCGTCGCGGTCCGGCCGACGACGCCCGGAGGACTTCGATGACCAGACAGTTGACAGCCATCATCGAGCGTGAAGGAGACGGCTACGTCTCGCTGTGCCCGGAGCTCGACATCGCCAGCCAGGGCGCGACCGTGAACGAGGCTCGCGACAACCTGAAGGAGGCGCTGGCGCTGTTCTTCGAAGAGGCGTCGCCCACGGAGATCGATCGGCGATTGCACAACGAAGTGTACGTGACCCGGGTCGAGGTCACGGTTGGGTAGGCTGAGAGTTCTGTCGCCATGACTCCGCTCTCCCCCGACCTGCGCGCCCTGCTCGCCCGAGCCGTCCAGGCCGCGCGCCGGGACGGCGAGGCGGGCGCTCGCCGGGCGCTCGACGCGCTCGCCGTGGGCCGCCGCGAACCGCACCCGGGGACGGCGGCGGAGGCGCTGGCGTTGCGGCGCAGGCTGCGCGCCCACGGCCGGCAGATCGGCGACCGGCGCGACCCGCGGACGGGGATGCAGGAGACCGGGCGTCTCGCCGCCGAGGTCGCCTGCGAGCACTGGCACCGGATGCTGTTCGCGCGCTTCCTGGCCGAGAGCGGCCTGCTGATCGAGCCGGCGTCGGGCGTGGCGGTGTCACTGGCCGAGTGCGCGGAACTGGCCCGCGAGCGGGGGGACGACCCGTGGGCGCTGGCCGGCCGGTTCGCGGAACGGATGCTGCCCCGCGTCTTCCGGTCCGACGACCCGGCGCTGGCGGTGACGCTGGCCCCCGAGACGCGGCAGGCGCTGGAGCGGCAGGTGGAGGCGCTGCCCGCGGCGGTCTTCGCGGCCGGCGACGCGCTCGGCTGGACCTACCAGTTCTGGCAGGCGGAGCGGAAGGACGCCGTCAACCGCGGCGGCGCGAAGATCGGCGCCGACGAGCTGCCGGCGGTCACCCAGCTCTTCACCGAGCCGTACATGGTCGGCTTCCTCCTGCACAACACCCTCGGCGCGTGGCGCGCCGGGCGGCTGCTGGCCGCGCGGCCGGACCTGGCGGAGGCCGCGCCCGACGAGGCGGCGCTGCGGCGGGCGGCGCGCCTGGAGGCCGCGGGCGGCTACGACTTCGCCTGGCTGCGCTTCGTCCGCGAGGCGCCCGGCGGCGACGCGGCGGAGCGCCCGGCCGGGCCGTGGCGCCCCGCCGCCGGCGCCTTCGACGGGTGGCCGCGGCGGGCGGCGGCGCTGCGCGTCCTCGACCCGTGCTGCGGCAGCGGACACTTCCTGGCCGCGGCGTTCGAGCTGCTGGTCCGCCTGCGGATGGACGAGGAGCCGCTCGCCCTCGACGACGCGATCCGCGCCGTGCTGCGCGACAACCTGTTCGGCCTGGAGATCGACCCACGCTGCACGCAGATCGCCGCGTTCAACCTCGCGCTGGCCGCGTGGCGGCTCGCCGGCCGGCCGATCGATCTGCCGCCGCTGCACCTCGCCTGCTCCGGGCTGGCGCCGCACGCGGGGCATGACGAATGGATCGCGCTGGCGGAAGACGCCGCCGCCGCGGGCGGGACGCCGGCCGGCCGCGACCTGCTCGGCGTCGACGACACGCTGCTTTCCGGGCCGCTGCGCAACAGCCTGACCGCGCTGCACGACCTGTTCGCACAGGCGCCCGAACTCGGCTCGCTGATCGACCCGCGCGCCGCCGACCGTCCGGTCTTCCAGGCCGACTTCGAATCGGCGCGCCATACGCTCGCCGCCGCCCTCGCCCGCGAGCGCCGCGGCGACGAGACGGCCGAACGGAGCGTCGCCGCCCAGGGGATGGCGCGCGCCGCCGAGCTGCTGGCCGAGCGGTACACACTGGTGGTCACCAACGTGCCGTACCTCGCCCGCGGCAAGCAGTCCGAGGCGCTCAAGGCGTTCGCCGCCCGCCGCCACCCCGACGCGAAGGCGGACCTCGCCACCCTCTTCGTCTCGCGCATCTTCGACCTCCTCGCCCCGCACGGCGCGCAGGCGGTGGTGACGCCGCAGAACTGGCTCTTCCTCACCAGCTACCGGAAGCTCCGCGAGCGGCTGCTGACGGAGCGGACGTGGAGCCTCGTGGCGCGGCTCGGCGAACATGCGTTCGAGGATACCCAGGCCGCCGGTGCGTTCGCCGCCCTGAACGTGCTGTCCGCCGACCCACCGGCGCCGACGCAGCAGATGGCGGGGATCGACGTCTCCGCCCCGCGCGGGCAGCGGCCGATCCGGGCGGCGGAGAAGGCGGCGTTGCTGCGGGGGGAGTCGGTGGAGGGGACGGCTCCGGTTTCCGAAACAGGTAACGGTTCGGCGAGCGTATCACTCAGCTTCGTCAAGCAGTTCGAGCAACTCCGGAATCCGAAGGCGATAATCCGAATCGAGCAGTTGAGCACGTCGGATCTCTTCGGGGCTCACGCTTTCGTCCGTGGCGGTACAACCACGGGCGACGCTCCAAGATTCCGCCGGTTTTTCTGGGAAGTGAATATCAGGTCCGAGACCGGTTGGGCGCTTCAACAAAGCACCGTAGCGGAAACCGTGTCGTATGGTGGACGGGAGCGATGTCTGTTGTGGAGTGATGGCGCGGGCGAACTCTCACGTCTGACCGGCGGGCTGGGCGCCACCATCGCCGGTCGGGATGCGTGGGGAAAAGGCGGTGTAGCAATCACGTACACGGGTGAGATATGCGACACGCTTTATACGGGTGAAATTTTCGAGAACGTGATCTGTGTGGCTGTTCCGAAGACAATCGAACACCTTCCGGCGCTTTGGTCCTTTTGCCGATCTTCGGAATTCGGACCGGCCGTTCGACGAAAGAACCAGAAGCTCAGCGTGGACGTCAGGTATTTTGAAACAATCGAGTTCGATTCTTCCCGTTGGCAGAAAACAGCCGCCGAAAAGTACCCCAACGGCCTCCCCGAACCGTACTCCGACGACCCCACGCAGTGGATCTTTCACGGCCACCCGTGCGGCAGCGTCGTCTGGGACGAGGAGGCGAAGCGGACGGCGCACGGCCCGTGGCGGACCGATCACACCGTGCTCCAGGCCGCCGCGGCGCGGCTGCTCGGCTACCGCTGGCCGGCCGAGCGCGACCCGGAGATGCGGCTCGCCGGCGAGATGCGGACCTGGGTGGAGCGCTGCCGCGCGCTGGACGAGTTCGCCGACGCCGACGGCGTCGTCTGCCTCCCGCCGGTCGGCGGCGAGCCGGCCGCCGCCGACCGGTTGCGCCGGCTGCTCGCCGCCGCGTACGGTGCGGACTGGTCCGCGGCGACGGAGCGGCGGCTGCTGACCGCCGCGGCGGGCGACGGACAGGCGGCCGAATCGCTCGAAGCGTGGCTGCGGGACCGCTTCTTCGCCGAGCACTGCAAGTTGTTCCACCACCGCCCGTTCGTCTGGCACGTCTGGGACGGCCGGCGCGACGGCTTCGGCGCGCTGGTGAACTACCACCGGCTCGCCGCCCCCGACGGGGCCGGCCGCCGCACGCTCGAAGCGCTCGCCTACAGCCACCTCGGCGACTGGATCGACCGCCAGGAGGCCGATCGGCGCGACGGCAAGGAAGGCGCCGACGGCCGCCTCGCCGCCGCTCACGGCCTGCGGCAGGCGCTCGAACGTATCCTCGAAGGCGAGCCGCCCTGCGACCTGTTCGTCCGCTGGAAGCCGCTCGCCGCGCAGCCCGTCGGCTGGACCCCCGACCTGAACGACGGCGTCCGCGTCAACCTCCGCCCGTTCCTGTCCGCCGAGCTCCCCCGCGGCGGCCGCGCCGGCGCCGGCGTCCTGCGCTGGAAACCGAACGTTGTCTGGGGCAAGGACCGCGGGAAGGAGCCGGCGAGCCTGCGGCCCCGGGGGGAGTACCCGTGGTTCTGGAGTTGTCCCGGCGCGGGGACGGCGGCGGAGCGGACCGATTTCCTGGGCGGTGACGAGTTCGACGGCAACCGGTGGAACGGCCTGCATTACACGAACGCGGTGAAGCGGGCGGCGCGAGCGACGGCGAGCAGCGAGCAGGATGGACAGAAGAGGACCGGAGCCGATGCTGCCTGACTGGCTGCAAAAACTGCGTCGTTCCGAAATCACCAATCGTGTGAAAGACGATCCCCGATCCACGGGCGGGAACCACTTGGGAGTCGATTCCGGAGAGGCGACGCGTGACGCCGCCGGTTGGGGCCAAGCTGATTTCGACGAACCGTGGGGAGAGCTTTCTCCCGACGATCGTGTTCTGCTCTACGCCCACTTTTTTCAACGCGGACATCTCGAAGAACTCTTGACGGCGTTCGGACAGTTGTTCGGCGCCTCCGCTCGTCCGAAGAATCCGATCGTGGTCGACATCGGATGCGGACCGTTTACGGGTGGCCTCGCCATCGCAAGTCAGTTTCCTCAAGACTCGCAGATCGATTACGTCGGCATAGACCGTTCGAGTGCGATGCGCCGTCTTGGTGAGCACCTTGCAGCAGCCGTCGAGGTGGTGAGTGCGTTGCCGCAAATCTGTCGCCACTGGGCGGCGGACGTGCCATCCGCGATCTGGAACGAAGCGCCCGGCTGGCGTCCGGTGATCGTCATCGTGTCGTATCTCCTGGCGAGCCGAACGTTGGACGTCGACGCGCTGGTTCCCGATCTGGATCGCCTGCTGGCGAAGCTGGGGCGCGGATCGGTAACGGTCCTTTACACGAATTCGGTCCTGGATGAGGCGAACCGCAATTTTCCGAAGTTTCGCACGATGCTGCGTGAACGGGGTTTCAACCTGCGCACGGAAGACACAGGCGGGATTGAGGTCGAACGAGGGCAAGACGTGAGAACCCGTCGGCTCCGGTACGCGTTGTTTCACCGGCCAGCACAACGAACTCTGCAACTTGGTTGAATGGGAGCATGAGACTTCCAACCTGGGAAGAACTCGAAGCGCAGCCGGAGCAGCTTGCTGTACTGGAGCATCCGCTTGACCGGTCCCTGTTCGTCGTGGGGCCGCCGGGATCGGGTAAGACGGTTCTCGCCGTGCGGCGGGCGAAGTTGGCGGCTCAGGCCGGCGGACCGTCGTCGGTCGCCGTCGTGACGTTCAACCGCATGCTCCGGCGGCTGCTGAATCTCATCGATGACGGCGGCGATCTGGATGTTTCCACGATGCACAGCTTCGTCTGGCGGGACTACCAGCGTCGCGCCGGCTGTGCGCCGCCAAGTCTTCCTCATGGCCAGTACGCTTACCATTGGAAAGCCATGCTGGAGGCGCTCCGCGAACACGCCCAAGCTGCACCGGACAGGGAACATCTGGTGGTGGACGAGGGACAGGACCTTCCGGAGGAATTCTTCAGGTACGCGTCCCGGCACGTCTCCAGGGTGATGACTGTGTTCGCGGACGACGATCAGGCGCTTGCTGCTCAACGCACGACACTTGAGCAGATCAGGGACGCCGCGGGCCTGTCCGATCCGGTGATCCTGGCCCGGAATCACCGGAACACACCCGAGATCGCCAGGGTGGCGGAGCATTTCCATGGTGGTCGCCTGCCCGCCGCGGCAGTGCTCCGTTCTTCGTCGGGAGAATTCCCGCGTTTGGTCAAATCGACGAACCTTGAGTCCACCGCACGCCTGGTGTCGAGATGGCTCCAGACCCGAGGCGGCAACGTGGGCGTCATCGTCAATCTGAACCAGACCGGTCTTGCTTTACATGCCGATCTGACTGAAAAGTTGCAGGACAGGCGCGTCGACATCTACGAATCCGGTCGAAACAATGAAGATTCTATCAACGTGATCGAGCCCGGCGTGACGATACTGAACAAGGAATCAGTAAAGGGCCAGGAATTCGATACCGTGTTCATCCTGGAGCTCGACGAGTTCATTCCGTGCGGAAGTGAACCTATGCGCCGCGCCATGTACATGATGTGCACCCGCGCGCGAGACAACCTGTTTCTCGTCCACGGCCCGGCCGACCTGTCGCGTGAGGCTGTCGCCGCACTGCCGGGCCCGGACGTCCTGGAGAGACCATGACGCTCCCAGACCCCGACCAGATCGACATGTTCTCGGACACCGGCACGCCGGAACGTCGGCGCGAGGCGGGTCGGGAACCGGGTCCAGGACCCGTGTGCTCGGATGCCGGAACGCCGGAACGCCGGCTGCGGTGGCTGGGACTCGCGACCGATCATCGACGGCTGTTCGGAGCGCTGGAGGACGGCTGGCTGCGTCCCCTGGGATCGCGCGCGGGCGTTTCCGTCGGCGTCGGAGCGTATGCCGTGGAGCAGGACGACGCCCCGGCAGGGCATCCCATCACGGTGCGCATGCGACTGGACGCAGCGAAGCTGCCGGCGTTGGATGTTTCCGTCCGCCGAGACGGCAGGTGGGTGTCATCCCGTCTCGGAGAATGCGACGCGGCGGACGCGGCGCTGTACTGGCCGGGGGTGCTGCCGGCCTTCGCCATCGTCGGGATATCGGTCTCGTCCGAAGAAGAGCGCCGGCGCCTGGAGGGGTTGGCCCGGAGCGTGTCGAACGTCGATCTGGCGGCCGTCGGCGTCGATGTCAATCTCGACGCGGGCGGAACGGTCGAACTTGGAGATCCACCGCCTGGTCCTTCACGGACCCTCGTGGTTCCAAAGGACGAAGATGCACTGCACGGCGCGACGAGCATGGCCGTGTGGGCCGTGCCCCGGATCGACCCGTGGTTGGATCTGCTCACGGCGAGTCTGGCGTCCGACGGGACGCGGCTGTCGGCGACGGCGGCGGTGGTCGACGCCGGATGGTGGAGATTTCCGCCGTGGACGCGGCCGTTGGAGGAACCGCGGCCGTCCGGTGTCGACGAATGTCTCTGGCGGGCGGCCGTGGACGTGTTTCGCGAGCGGCCGGCTGAAGGTCGTCCTAGGCCGCGTGAGCTCGCGGAACGCATCGCGGCGGAGGCGTCACCGCTCGGCGGTTCAGCCTGCTCCGACGGGGTCGCCACATGGCTCGAGGCCACGCACCGTATCCTGCGCGCCGATTCGACGATCTACTTCGACGCTTGGCGTGCGTGCCCGGTGGGACTCGCGCTGCATCTGGTGCTGACCCGTCCAGAGCCGGAAAGGTTCAGAACGTGGTTCCAGGAACGGCCGGACCTGGCGCCGGCGGTGGCGTGGTCCGCGGCGGTGCTGTGCGGACTGCTGCGCGGATATCGGGGGCTGGACAAGCGGTTCCGCGGCGATTCGCTTCAGCGCGAGCTGCTCTCGATTCACGCTCTGCGCGCGTGTGGTGGGGACGGGGCGGACGTCGCCTGGCCGTCCCTGGCCGAAGAAGCGCCGCGGTGGCGCAGGGACGGCGAAGAGTACGTCCTGTCGTGGGGCGGAAGAGAATTCGCCCGCAGGCCGGAGAAGGCGCGCGGACGATGGTACGCGGCGAACTTCGAAGATGCCGCGGTGCGACGGAAGGCGCAGGAGGTTGCGAGGAAGGGGGCGTGGCCGTGTCTGCACCGGGAGATCGTATTGACGGACGGGCGGTTCCCGTTGTCGGGTTCCGGCTGCGCCGAGACCATCGGGGACGGCTCGGAACGACGACTCGAAGTGCAAGGAGCGGTGCGGATGCGGTTGCCGGCGGCGGCCGTCGGCGAAGAAGTTTTCGACGTGGAAGCGTTTCGCCGCGCAGTCGCCGTGGAGGCGGGAACGCTGCCCAGTCCGCCGCTCGCGCCGGTGCGCGCCGTACGGTCCGAACCCGCCGGCGTGCCCGGCCTGAAGTACATGCCCGACTTCGTCAGTGAACCCGAGGAAAAAAACCTCGTGGCGGAAATCAATCGGGCCGACTGGAGCACGGAGCTGCAGCGCCGCGTGCAGCATTATGGCTGGCGGTACGACTACAAGGCGCGGCGGATCGATGCGTCGATGCGCATCGGCCCGCTGCCGGACTGGGCCGTTCGTCTTGCCCGGCGCCTGGTGTCGAAGGGGATGCTGACCGACCTTCCGGATCAGGTCATCGTCAACGAATACCTCGGCGACCAGAGCATCGCCAAGCACGTCGACAGCGAGAACTTCGCCGACGGCATCGCCACGATCAGCCTGCTGGAGTCGTGGGAAATGGTGTTCCGCGAAATGAAGAAACGGGGGCGCAGGGTGACGCAGCGGCTCGACCGGCGGAGCGCGGCGATCATGACCGGCGACGCGCGGTACCGCTGGACGCACGAGATACCGAAGCGGAAGCGCGAGCCGGGCCGCGTGGAGCGCCGCCGCCGCATTTCCCTGACGTTCCGCAAGGTGCTGGCATCGCCGGACGGCGTGCGCGGCGACGGCGGTTCGCGAGAAGCATCCTGATGGTGCGTCAGAACGTCTTCTTCAATCCGGCTTGCTTCACCCGTCACGCCACGCGCGGGTTGCTGACGCGGCGCACTTCGTCCGTCATGACGTGCACCGGGATTTCCGGCAGGTCCGTCTCGATTCCGTTCATCTCGACGAGGTCGGCGACCGCCGCCACGACCTTGTCGACCAGTTCTTCATGCGTGGCGCCTTCGACCGACAGGCTGTCGATGTCGTCGCTCGTCGCCACCCATACTTTCGCATCACCGTCCCAAAAAGCCCGGATGAAAATCGATGCCTTCTTCATGGTGTCCCCCTCCCGCATCGCCGACCGCCGTCGCAAGGCTCCCTACGGTGCGCATAATATGCCATGGGCAGGGAGAGCACGAAGGCCGTGGATTTCGGGCCCGTGGCTCGACGTGCGGAACGTGGGACGTCTGCGGCCTCCGGCAGGCCCGATCTCGACGGGCCGGGCCGCGGCGGATCGGCGCGCGGTTCCGCTGCAGCCGGAGGAGTGAACTATGCAGGGCACGGACGTGCGGTGGCCTCACCCGGGAGCGCGGTGGTGGAAGTTCGACTTCCACACGCATACGCCCGCCTCCGACGATTACGGAAAAGGGCCGACGCAGGCTTCCCTGAAGCAGACTACGCCGAAGGACTGGCTGCTCGGTTTCATGCGGGCGGGCGTGGACTGCGTCGCGGTGACGGATCACAACTCCGGGGAGTGGATTGACTGTCTCCAGGCCGCGCTCATCCACCTCGAGCAACAACCGCACCCGGACTTTTCGCCGCTGCATCTGTTTCCGGGTGTCGAGCTGTCCGTACACGGTGGATTCCACCTTCTGGTCATCTTCGATCGGAAGGCGACCGGCCGTGACGTCCGCGACTTGCTCTCTCGCGTGGAGTATCAGGGAAAGCATGGCCGGTGCGACGCCGTCACGCGGAAATCCGCGGCGGAGGTCATCGAAATAGTTTCAAGGCTCGGGGCCCTTGGGATCCCAGCCCATGTCGATCAGGACAAGGGACTGTTGCAGACGGCGGAAGATGGACGACTGCGGTGGGATCCAAACACCGTGAGGCAGGTGATTGACCGGCCGGAAATTCTGGCTGCGGAAGTTGTCGATCGCGATTGGGTAAAGCATCAAGTCTACGTTGAAGCCGGGTGCAGGTGGACTGAAGTCCTGGGTAGTGATTTTCACAGTTTTCGAAAAGGTGCGAGGCAGGAGCAGCATCACACTTGGGTGAAGATGGCGAAGCCGTCGTTGGAAGGACTGCGCCTTGCACTGTTGGATGGAGGAGGTTTTTCCATCCGGCGTAGCGATGACCCGGAGCCGTTCGAACCGTTCGCGTCCCCTAAGCACTGCGTCGAAGCCATCGAGGTCGCCGATGCGCGCTACATGGGGCGCGGCAAGGCGACCCGGTTGACGTTCAGTCCATGGCTGAACGCCTTGGTGGGTGGGCGCGGTACGGGCAAGTCCACGGTCATCCACGCCCTGCGGCTGGCGGCGCGACGAGAGCGGGAGTTGACGCGTCTGGACGATCGCAGCACACCTCGTGTGACCTTCGATCGATTCAATCGGGTGCCGTCGAACCGATTGGACAAGGGCGGTTTGAACGAAAAGACCACGATTCGATGGACGGTGCTGCGGGACGGTGTTCGGCATCGCGTCCAGTGGCGCCAGGATGGAGGTGGCGCGGCGGTGGAGGACGCGACGGATGGCGGCGGATGGAAACTGTCCGCAGCCCAGAGCGTGACAGCGGATCGTTTTCCGCTTCGGGTGTTCAGCCAAGGGCAGATCACCGAATTGGCCGGGGAGAACCAGCAGGCGCTGCTGGACGTCATCGACGAGGCGGCGGGGGTGGCGGCGCTCCGGGAAAAGCTGGAAGAAACACGAGCAGCGTTCTACGCGTCCCGTGCGCGCATCCGGGAATTGGACAGCAAGTTGGGCCGTGAAACCTCTCTGACCGTCGAACTCGAAGACGTGGAGCGCAAGCTCAAACGCTTCGAGGACGCGGAACATCGCACCATCCTGACAGCCTACCGTCAGCATGGCCGGCAGCGCCGGGAACTGGAACGGCAGTTCGCCAGCGCGGACGACGGGGTTGCCCGGATCGAAGAGGCGGCGGCGAACTTGCAGCCGGACGATCTGCCGGACGGAACGTTCGACGAGGCATCGGACGTTGACCGGCAGGCAATGGCGATCATCGTGTCGCTGGGGGATGCGGTGCGCGCCGCCGCGCGGGAGGTGCGCGAAACGGCGGAGCGTTTGCGTGTCGCGGTCAGGAAGCAGCGCGAAGCGCTGGCCGGGACGGCGTGGCGGACAGCCGTTGACCAGGCGGCCCGCAAATACAAGCAGTTGATCAAGGCCTTGCAAGCGGCGGGAGTCGCCGACCCGAGCGAGTACGGCCGTCTGGTGCAGGAACGCCAGCGACTCGACAGCGAAGAGAAGACGCTGGAGTCGATGCGGGAGGAACGCGACCGCGAGGAGCAGCTGTCGAAGTCGCGTCTTGAAGACGTTCTGGAGGCCCGGCGCGCCGTCAGCGCGGCACGGGAGACCTTCCTGAGCGAGACGCTGGCGCAGAATCGATTCGTACGTATCCGCGGCCAAAGATACGGTGATGACCCGCGAATCATCGAACGGGACCTGCGCGACGTTTTGCGCATTCGCGGCGATCGGTTCGAGGACGACATTCTCGTCATGGGCGACGACTGTGCGAAGAAGGGGTTTGTCGAGGCCTTGCTGAGAAACTTGCCGGAGGATTCGGATAAGCGGAGCGTGGAAGTTGAATACCGGATCAATCAGTTCAAGCAGAAGGTTGTCGCCGCCAGCGGCGGATCGGAATCCTTCGGGGGGCACTTCAATAACTACCTTGCGCGCGAGTGCAAGCGCGACCCCGATCTGCTCGACAAGTTACTGGCGTGGTTCCCGCAAGACGGGTTGCAGGTGGAGTACAGCCGCCACGGAGACGGCACAGACTTTCGGCCGATCACGCAGGCGTCGGCCGGCCAGCGGGCGGCGGCGATGCTCGCTTTCCTGCTGGCGCACGGCGAGGAACCGCTGGTTCTGGATCAACCGGAGGACGATCTGGACAATCACCTCATTTACGATTTGGTGGTGCGCCAGATTCGGGAGAACAAACTCCGACGCCAGATCATCGTCGTGACGCACAATCCGAACATCGTCGTGAACGGCGACGCGGAGATGCTGCACGCGCTCGATTTCGTGAACGGGCAGTGCATGGTTCAACAGTCAGGGTCGTTGCAGGACGAAGCAATGCGGGAGAAGGTCTGCCAAGTGATGGAGGGCGGACGCGAGGCGTTCGAACGCCGCTACCGGCGACTGGGACCTGCCCATGTTCGATAGCCGCAAGGAGATACTCGATCGGATTCGGCTGGGCGAGGCCGCGTTCCTGGAATTGAAGGAAGTGCGCTTCGCCGACGGCAAGGTCCGGGGACCGCGCCGAGACGACTTGGCCGACGAAATTGCCGCCTTCGCCAACGGCCGTGGCGGCGTCTGCCTGCTCGGGGTGGCTGACGACCCGCGTGAAATCGTCGGGATTCCCGAGGACCGCATCGGCGCCGTGGTCGCGCTCGCCCACGAGGTCTGCACCGAGTCGATGGAGCCGCCGCTGAATGCGCTCATCGAGCCGATCCGGTTGCCGGCGGCGACCGGGGAAGAGCTCGCGGTGGTGAAGATCGACGTGCCCCGCAGTCTGTTCGTGCACCGGAGTCCGGGCGGCTATCTGCATCGGGTCGGGAGTTCGAAACGCCAGATGGAGCCGGACTACCTGTTTCGTCTGCAACAGCAGCGGAGCCAGGCCCGGCTCATCCGGTTCGACGAGCAGATCGTGCCCGGCGCTCGCGTGGAAGACCTTTCCGCCCCGCTCTGGGAGCAGTTCCGCACGACGCGCACCGGCGCCGCGGCCGAGAGCCTGCTGTCGAACCTCGGCATGGCGCGGGCGGACGACGACGGCGTGCTCCGGCCGACGGTCGCGGGCGTGCTGCTGGCGTCGGCCGACCCGCGCCGGTGGCTTCCCAACGCCTTCATCCAGGCCGTCGCCTACCGGGGGACCCGGGTCCGGCCGGACCTTTCCGGCGATCCGTACCAGTTGGACGCGGCCGACGTCACGGGGCCGCTCGACGCCCAGGTGGATCAGGCGTGCCGCTTCGTCGCCAGGAACATGAAGGTCGCCGCGTTCAAGCACATGGGGCGCGTGGATCGCCCGCAGTTCGACATGGAGGCGGTGTTCGAGGCGCTGGTCAACGCCGTGGCCCACCGCGACTATTCGATATACGGCTCCAAGATCCGGCTGCGCCTGTTCGGCGACCGCCTGGAGCTGCACTCCCCCGGCGCGATTCCAAACGCGATCTCCGTCGAACGCCTCGAACACCTGCAGTCGTCGCGCAACGAAGTGGTCACGAGCCTGTTGGCCAAGTGTCCCGTTCCGGCCGGGATTCCCTGGCTGAAGACGGATCGCGCCACGCTGATGGAGAAGCGCGGCGAGGGCGTGCGCCTCATCCTGGAGAACAGCCGCGACCTGTCGGGGAGGGAGCCGGAATACCGGGAGATCGACGAAGCCGCGCTGACGCTGACGATCTTCGCGCCGGCAATGTCGTCCGGCGGGAGAACGTCGCCGGGAGAGGAACCACCGAATGCCTGACGCGACGGAGCAGTGGCTCCGGAAGATCCGGCTCGGCGAGGACAGCTTTCTCGAACTCAAGGAGGTGGTCTTCGCCGGCGGCCGGATCAAGGGACCGGGGCGGGACCAGTTGGCGGACGAGCTCGCGGCCCTCGCCAACGCCGCCGGCGGCGTCGTCCTGCTGGGCGTGTCCGACGCGCCGCGCGCGGTGACCGGTATTCCGCTCGATCATCTCGACGCGGTGGAACGCTACGTGTCGGAGATCGTCCGCGATTCCATCACGCCGGCGCTGGTTCCGCTCGTCGAGAAGCTGGAGCTGCCCGACGCGGCCGGCCGCTTGCGGCCCGTGCTCAAGGTCGAGGTTCCTCGCGGATTCGCCGTGCATCAGAGCCCGGGCGGCTATCTGCATCGCGTCGGAAGTTCGAAGCGCCGGATGGAGCCGGCGGTTCTCGGCCGGCTGTTCGAACAGCGGCCGCCGGCCGGGCAGTTCGACCGGCGGATCGTCGAGGAGGCGTCGGTCGACGACCTGGACGCGCGTCTGGTCGATCGCTTCCGGGGAGAGATAGGCGGCGACGACCGGATGACGGCGCTTTCGAAGCTGGACATGCTCCGGGAAGACGACGCGGGCGTGCTGCGCCCGACCGTCGCGGGCGTGCTGCTCGGAAGCCGCCGGCCGCAGCGCTGGCTGCCGCAGGCGTACATCCAGTCCGTGGCGTACCGCGGCGTCAGCGTCGAAGGGGCGCTCGACGCGCCGCGCTACCAGCTCGACGCCAGGGACGACGACGGGCCGCTCGACGACCAGATCGCGTACGCCTGCCGGTTTGTGGCGAGGAACCAGCGGGTCGAAGCGTCCAAGAAGATGGGGCGGCGATCCTGGCCGCAATACGATCTGACGGCGGTCTTCGAGGCCGTCGTCAACGCCGTCGCCCACCGCGACTACTCGCTTCGCGGCTCCAAAGTGCGTCTCCGCATGTTCTCCGACCGCATCGAGCTGTTCTCGCCGGGGGCGCTGGCCAACGGCATGCGCATCGACGATCTCCCGTACAAGCAGAATGCGAGGAACCCGGCGATCGCCAACCTCCTCGACCGCTGCCCCGTCCCGGAGGAGATCGAGACGCCGCGGGTGACGATGATGGACCGCCGGGGCGAGGGCGTGCCGTCCATCCTCTCGCGGAGCAGGCGCCTTTCGGGCAAGCAACCCGTGTACGAGACGTTCGGCGACGAGCTGCGGTTGACGATCTACGCGGCGTACGCGGCGGATTTCGGCATGGGCGGGGCGGCGTGAGGCGAACCGAACGGCAGGTCGTCCCGTCGGCCGGGGTCGACGACGTCGACTTCGGCGCCGTGCGCGCCTTCATGCGGGCGCAGGGGCTGGAGACCGACGCGGCGCCGCAACCGGCGCGCGAGGACGATCTGCGCAACGCCAGCGTCGCGGACGATCTCGACGGCGCGCTGCGCCCCACGCTGTACGGCCTGATGGTGTTCGGCCGGGACCCGCAGGCGTTTCCGCATACGCTGAACCTGTTCGTGCAGTGCGCCGCGTACGGCGGCGCCGACCAGGCCGCCGACGTGCTGAGCGCGGGCGAGGGGCGGGGGCGCCTTGAAGATCAGGTGGCGCGGGCGATCGGCTGGTTCCGCAGCCTGGGCCGGCGCGAGGTCTACGAGGGGCTCCGACGCCGGGACGTGCCGCCGATGCCGGAGCCCGCCCTGCGCGAGGCGCTCGTCAACGCGGTCATCCACCGGGACTACGCCGTCACCGGGTCGCAAGTCCTGCTGGAGGTGTTCGACGACCGGATCGTGGTGACCAGTCCGGGCGCCCTGCCGAACCACATGACGGTGGAGCAGGCGCGGCGCGGCGGCGCCCCCCGGTCCCGCAACGAGATGATGGCGAACGCCATGGTGGTCCGCGGCCTGATGGAGCGCCGCGGCCGCGGCTGGCTGACGATGCGCCACGCGATGGCCCGTTTCAACGGCACGGAACCGGAGCTGATCAACGACGAGCGCAACCGCTTCGTCCGCGTGACGTTCCGGCGCTGAACCATGAGCGCCCTGCGGCAACCGAACGGCGACGATTACCCGGAGGCGGCATTGAAGCATCTGCAGGACGCGGACGCGCTCCTCAAAGGCCGGCGGTTCGACGGCGCGGCGTATCTGTCGGGGTACGTGGTCGAATGCGCGTTGAAGACGCTGATCCAGGTGGAGGCCGGGGAAGCGGACCATTCTCACGAACTGGCGGGCCTGCGGGACACGATGCAGGTTCTCGCGGTCCGCGCGAAGACTCGCACCGGCCGGCTCTACGGGAACGTGGCGGCGCTGCTGGAAACGGCCGACGTGCTCGACTGGAGACCGGAGATGCGGTACCGCGGCCCCGAAATGGCTTCCGGCCGCGCCGACGCGTGGTTTCGGGAGGCGCGCGAAGCGTACGGCCGGATCATCGGGAACCTCGTCCTCGAAGGAGCGATCTGATGCACCTCGACGATGCCCACGCGCGCGCCGAGCAGGAGCTCGCCGCGTGGCTCGGCGGCAAGCCGAAAAACAGGACTTGGCGCGTGCTGCTGGTCAAGGACGTCATCGCGAAGTTGCGCGTCGTGCTCTGGTGTCCAGCGAGCAAGTGGGAGTCGTGTTCCGCCGAGCTTGACCGGATGCTGCGGGAAGCCGCTACGGTCTTCTGGTCGGGAAGCGTGCTCCAGGGCCGGAAACCGAAGCACCCTGACCACGGATGGCAGGACAAGGCGTGGCGCGAAGCCGAGCTTCACGACCGGTTCGGGATTCTGGAGCGGCGCCTGGGCAAGACCGGCTGGTTCGAGGCTCCCGACACGCCGCCGTGGACGGTGCGCGGGAGAAGATCGCGCGGCAAGAGCGACCCGAAGGTCGCGCTGTTTTACTCGTTCAAGGGAGGCGCCGGCCGGTCGACGGCGCTGGCCGCCGCCGCGTTGCAGTTGGCCGCGGCGGGCGAACGGGTCGCGGTCGTCGACGCCGACCTCGACGCGCCGGGCGTGGGGTCGCTGCTGGCCGGGCGCGACGGGGCCATCGCTCCGTGGGGAATCGTGGACTACCTGCTGGAGCGACGCGTCGTCGGCGCCGACGACGCGCTCGACATCAGCGACTACCACCACCGTCACGTCACCGATTCCGCGGCCAGCGCAGGCGATATCTTCGTCTTCCCGGCCGGGACGTTCGACGACCGCTACGTCGAGAAGCTCGCACGCATCGACTACGGCGTACCGCCGAACGGCGCCGACCATCCGTTCGTGGCGCTGCTGAAGCAGATTGGCGACGACCTCGAACCGGGGTGGATTCTCGTGGACGCCCGCGCCGGACTGGGCGAGGTGTCCGGATTCCTGACCGGCGGCCTGTGTCACCTGCACGTCCTTCTCGGCACGCTGGCGGATGCGAGTTGGCGGGGACTGGAACGCATTCTCGACCGGATAGGGGGCGAGCGCGTGCGCGCCGACACGCCGCAGGCGCAGGCGGAGTGCCTGCTCGCCGCGGCCATGGTGCCGCGAACCGTCGAACGGCAGTTCGAGAAGCTGGTGGAGCGATTCACGGACCGGGCGCGGGAGGTCTTCAGCCGGCATTACTACGCCGACGCCGCGGAGCTGGCGTCGCCGGACGAATTCTGGACCCTGGACGACCTGGAAGACACGGATGCGCCGCACGTTCCCGTGGCGCTGCCCTACGACGAGCGCCTGGCTACGTTCCGCGACCTGAGCGAGGTCGCGGAACCGGTTCTGCTCCGCGGCGAACCGTACCGGCGGCTTGCCGGCCGCCTGCGGGACGCAGCGAACAGATTCCGAAGGAGCGTCCGATGACCGGTGGTACGAACAGGCTCACCAGACAGGACTGTCTGGCCTTGCGCAGCGATCTGCGCAATCTCGGCTGCGGACAAGCGGACCGCGAAGCGCCCGAAATCGGCGCGCTCCGCTTGTACCCCGTACGCGAACATCTGCACGCACTCGATCCGAACGTGGTGCTGGTCGTCGGGCCGAGAGGTTCAGGCAAGACCGCCTTGTTCAACCTGCTTTCGTCGAACAATCGGGAGCTCGTCAATGCGGTTGCCGCACGGATGCCGCGGGTAAGTGCTTCACCACTGACGTCCGACGCCGCCGAATGGGTGACGGCGTATCCCGCGGAGACGGATTTTCCGGATAGCCAGGCGCTTTCGAAATGCGTGCGCTCGGACGAGGACGCAAAGAAGCTCTGGCACGCCATGCTGGTTCGACGCCTGGCGGATCGGATCCACGGACGCGAAAGGGAGAAGTTGACGTCGATTCTGGCTCCGATGGCGGTGGAAGTCCGCGAGATCCTTGCCGCGTACGATGATCCGGACACCAGCGCCACGGCGGCGCTGGACCGTCTGGAGAGGAAGCTCCAACAGGAAGACGGCTGGATGTTCGTCGGTTACGACGAGCTCGATACGCTGGGTGACTGGTCCATGATGACCCGGATGGTGCGCGGACTCGTCGCTTTCTGGTCCGACTACAGTCGGCGCTGGCGGCGGGTCCGGGCGAAGATCTTTCTCCGCTCCGATCTGTTTCGCCGGCACGCGGGGATGGCGACGGCGGACTTCGCCAAGCTCGCCGCCAACCGCGCGGAGCTTCCCTGGTCCGACGCGGCGCTGCTCGGCATGCTGGTGAAGCGGATCGCCAATACGTCCGGCGATCTCGAAGAGTATTGCAGGCGATCCCGCATCCGTTTCGAACAGGACGGGAGGTTGGGACTGATGCCCCGGATCGAGGAACCGGCCGACGCCTTCCCGCTGCTGCGCCGGCTGGTGGGCGAATACATGGGGGCGGGCAAGAAAAAGGGCCTGGTGACGAACTGGCTTCCCGCCCATCTGCGCGACGGCAACGACGCGGTCAGCCCGCGGTCGTTGGTGAGGCTGATCGAACAGGCGGCAGGGAAGGACGCAGCGAACAAGTCCTTGCGTCCGCCCCGCCTGATTCATCCGACCGCGCTGCGGCAGGCGCTCGACGACGTGTCCGGCGAACACGTAGGGCAGGGCATTACCAGCGAATGGCCGTGGCTGGAGGGGGTTCGCAGGCGGCTTGAACCCGATCGGCTCGTGTCCTGGAAGTGGAAGCGGGTCGTCGAGTTGCTCGGCGCCGAATGGGGCGGGTCCTGGGGTCCTTCCGGCACGGCAGGCCGCCCGCCGGCGGACCAGCCGGCGGAGCTTCTGGACTATCTGATCGAGATCGGCGTGTTTCGCCGGCGCTCGGACGATCGTGTCGACGTTACGGATCTGTATCTCTCCGGCCTGCGCCTGCGCCGCAAGGGCGGCGTCAAGTTGGGGCCGATGCGCCACGGCGCGCGGCGGAACGCCGCCCGCGCTCGGCCGCCGGCGTGAGGAATGAGTGATATGACGCCGCACATATGCACATATCCCGGCGCGCGTCCGAGCCGTCGCATGAACCGATGACCGAGCCGGCCCGCGACACCGTCCTCGACCGCCTGATCGCCAGCCTCCGGGAGCGCGCGGCGCCGCTCGACGGGCAGGCTCCGCCGGACGCGGTCCTCTGGACCGATCCGGGGGGCGAGTGGGAGCCGCTGGTCGACCTGCTGCTGGCGCGGGCCGGCGAAGCGCTCGTCCTGGGCGACTACCGGCCGGATCGCCGCACTGGTCCCGCCGTCTGGCTCCGGTGCGTCGTCGACCGCGCCATCGCCGCGCCGGGGCCGCCCGGCGAACGCCCGCCGATCGTCTACCTGCCCGGGGTGGGGCGGCAGGCGCTCCGGGCGGGGGCGGGCTGCCCGGACCGCCTGAAGCCGCTGGTGGAGCTGCTGTTCCGGGGGGCGTGGTGGCGTCACCCGAACGGCGGAGACTGGACGGCGGCGGCGTTCCTGACCTCGCCGAAGGCGCTCGGGCTGGACGTCGCGGGCGATCGCGCGACGGCCGCCGCGCTGCGGCGGGCGCTGCTGGAAGTGGCGGTGACGCCGGTGGCGCAGCTCGCGGGCCGCCGCCTGACGGCGGACGACTTCGACCGGATGCTGGCGGGCGACGTGGCGCGCGACCTGCTGCGGTGGATGGGCGATCCGGAAGGGGCGCGGGGCCGCCTGGGGGAGAACGGCTGGCGTGCGTTCTGCAGCCGCTGCCGGAAGGAGTTCGGCTTCGACCCGGCGCGCGAGGCGGACGTCGCGGCGGGGGAGCGGCTGGCGGCGGGCGCGGGACCGTGGGCGGCGGTGTGGGAGCGGTACGCCGAGGCGCCCGCCGGCTACGGCGGCGTGGCGGAGCTGCTCGGACGCAGCCGGCCGGCGGGCGCGCTGCCGCTGGGCCGCGACCGGTGGCCCGACCTGAACGCGGAGGACGAGCAGGCGGTGCGCGGCGCGCTCGCCGCGCTGCCGGAGCTGCCGCACGCCGCGGCGTGCGAGGCGGTTGCGGAACTGGAGCGGCGGCACGGCGAACGCCGGCGCTGGGTCTGGGCGCGGCTGGGCCGGGCGCCGCTGGCGGAGGCGCTGCGCCCGCTCGCGGTCCTGGCCGGCGCGGCGCGGCGCGCGCTGGGCGGCGCCGCGCCCGACGACGTGGCGGCGGCGTACCTGGAGCGCGGCTGGCGGGCCGATCTCGCCGCCTGGGAGGCGTTGGCCGCCGCGCCGGTCGGCGACGAGGCGTGCGTGCAGGCGGCGGTGCGGCATCTGGCGGAGCCGTGGCTGGAGGAGTCGGCGCGGGCGTTCCAGGCCGCGCTGGCCCGGGCGCCGCTGTCCGGGGCGGGCGCGCAGCCGCCGGTGGCCGCGGCGGACGACGAGTGTCTGCTGTTCGTCGACGGACTGCGGTTCGACCTCGCGCGGCGGCTGGCGGCGCGGTTGGAGGATGGCGGCTGCCGCGTCGGGATCGGGCGCCGGTGGGCGGCGCTGCCGACGGTCACGGCGACGGCGAAGCCGGCGGTCACCCCGCTGGCGGCGGAGATCGACGGCGGCGCGCTCGGTCCGGCGTTCGCCGCGCGGCTGAAGGAGGGCGGCCGGCCGGCCGACGCGCCGAACCTCCGCACGGCGCTGGAGGCGCGCGGTTATCAACTGCTGGGCGCCGGCGCGGACGCCGACGACGACGCGCCGCGCGCCCATCCGGCCCGCGGCTGGCTGGAGGCGGGAGAGTTCGACAGAATGGGGCACCGGATGGGCGCGCGGATCGCGGGTCAACTGGCGGCGGAGATCGAGCGGCTGGCGGTGCGGATCGAGCGCGTGCTGGCCGCCGGCTGGCGCGCGGTGCGCGTGGTGACCGACCACGGGTGGCTGTTGCTGCCCGGCGGGCTGCCGAAGGTCGACCTGCCGAAGCATCTGACCGCGAGCCGGTGGGCGCGCTGCGCGGTCGTCGCGAGCGAGGCGTCGCCCGAGGTCGCCCGCGTCCCCTGGCACTGGAACGGCGGCCAGTGGTTCGCCGCCGCCCCGGGCGTCGCCTGCTTCAACCGGTCGGCGGAGTACGCGCACGGCGGGCTCAGCGTTCAGGAATGCGTGGTCCCGGATCTGACGGTGACCCGCGCCGGCGGCGAGGAGACGGCCGCGCGCATCGCGTCGGTGACGTGGCGCGGCCTCCGCTGCTTCGTCGAAGCGGAGGTCCGCGGCGGACCGGCGGCTGCCGACCTCCGCCTGGAGCGTCCCGGCGGCGCGTCGGTGGCGGCGGCGGCGAAGCCGGTCGGCCCGGAGGGCGCGGTCAGTCTGGTCCTGGCCGGCGACGAGCACGAGTCGGCGGCGCTGGCGCTCGTGCTGCTGGACGCCGCAGGCCGGGTGCTGGCCCACCGGCCGACCCGCGTCGGAGAGGACGGATGACCGAAACGGCGGTGATGGACCCGCTGGACGCGCTCGCCGCGGAAGCGTTTCCGGGCTATCTCGTGCGCAAGGATCTGGTGCGGCGCTACGCCCGGCAGTACCCGGTTCCGACCTACGTGGTGGAGTTCCTGCTCGGCCGCTACTGCGCGAGCGTCGACGAGCGGGAGATCGCCGAAGGACTGGCGATCGTCGAGCGGCAGCTCCGGGGGCGCACCGTGCGCGCCGGCGACCAGGAGGTGTTCAAGTCGCGGGCGCGGGAGGACGGGTCGGTCAAGCTGATCGACCTCGTCCGCGCGCGGCTGGACGCGAAGAACGACTGTTACGTGGCGGAGCTGCCGAGTCTGAACCTGAGCGACGTGCAGGTGGCCGACGCGGTCGTCCGGGAGAACCAGCGGATGCTCGCCGACGGGTTCTACGCCGAGGTGACGCTCGCCTACGACCCGGTCGAGTCGCAGGACGCCTCCGGCCGCCCGTTCCGGATCGCGCTGCTGCGCCCGATCCAGATGTCGAAGCCGGACGTGCTCGACGTGCTGGCCCGGGGGCGCCGGGCGTTCACGACGGCGCGGTGGCGCGACCTGCTGATCCGCTCGGCCGGCCTGGAGCCGGACCGGCTGGACGAGCCGGCCAAGCGGGTCGTCCTGCTGCGGATGGCGCCGTTCGTCGAGCGCAACTACAACCTGGTCGAGCTCGGTCCGCGCGGCACCGGCAAGAGCCACGTCTACCAGCAGCTTTCGCCGTACTCGCACCTGCTGTCGGGCGGGAAGGCGACGGTGGCGAAGATGTTCGTCAACATGGCGACCGGGCAGCGCGGTCTGGTCTGCCGGTACGACGTCGTCTGCTTCGACGAGATCGCCGGGGTGTCGTTCGACCAGAAGGACGGCGTCAACGTCATGAAGGGGTACATGGCCTCCGGCGAGTTCAGCCGGGGGAAGGAGTCGATCCGCGCCGAGGGCGGGATCGTCATGGTCGGCAACTTCGACGTCGACGTCGAGCAGCAGCAGCGGATCGGCCACCTCCTCGGTCCGCTGCCGAAGGAGATGCGCGACGACACGGCGTTCCACGACCGGATCCACGCCTACGCGCCCGGCTGGAGCTTTCCGAAGCTCAACCCGAACGAGCACCTGACCGGCCGCTTCGGCCTGGTCAGCGACTTCCTGAGCGAGTGCTGGAGCCGCCTCCGGGAGACGAGCCGCGTCTCGGCGCTCCAGAACCGCGTGTTCTGGGGGGGCGCCCTCAGCGGCCGGGACGTGGAGGCGGCGGCGAAGACCTGCTCCGCCCTCCTCAAGCTGCTCTTTCCCGACCCGGACGCGCCGGTCCCCGACGACGACCTCGAAGCGATCGTCCGCTTGGCGCTCGAGTCGCGCCGGCGCGTGAAGGAGCAGCAGAAGCGCTGCCTGAAGAGCGAGTTCCGCAACACCCACTTCTCGTTCACGCTCGGAGTGGACGGCGTCGAGCAGTTCGTGGCGACGCCCGAGCTGCACAGCGACGAAGCGATAGACGGCGACCCGCTGCCGCCGGGCCAGGTCTGGGCGATCGGACCGGGCGACGGCGCGGCCGGGGCGGGACTCTACCGGGTGGAGGTGGTGGCCGGCCCCGGCGGCGGCGTCCGGATACTGAACCACCCGACGCCGCCGGCGTTCCGGGAGAGCGTCCGGATCGGCGAGCAGAACCTGTACGCCCGGACCGCCGAGTTCGTGCGCGGCCGCGACCCGCGCGCGCACGAGTTCTCCATCCAGCTGCGGCCGTTCGACACGGACAGGTCGGGCGCCGGACTGGGACTGCCGGTCCTGACGGCGTGCGTCGGCGCGCTGCTGGAGCGGAGCGCGAGAGGCGGGACGATCGTCGTCGGGCCGCTCAACCTGGGCGGGTCCGTCGACGCGATTCCGAACCCGGTCACCGTCGCGGAGCTGGCCGTCGACAAGCAGGCCGCGACCCTGCTGATGCCGGTGGCGTCCCGCCGCGCGCTCAGCGACCTGCCCGACGACCTCTGGACGAAGATCAACGTCGAGTTCTATCGTGATCCGGCGGACGGCGTCTTCAAGGCGCTGCTCGACTGAACGTCCAGGATTGCCGCGGTTACGGGAGATCCGCCGCCGCAATGTCGCTCGACGAAGCCGCGGCCCGGATTCTGGCGACCTTGATGCGGTCGGCTCGCTTCATCGCCTGGGCGAGGTCGTAGGCGGCCTGCAGGCGATGCCACGTCTCCGCGCCGCCGCCGAACGCCTTGTCGAGTCGGATCGCCATCTCCGGGGATATTCCGGAACGCGCGTTCACGACGTCCGACAGCTGCTTTCGGCTGACCCCGATCCGTTTCGCGGCCTCGGTCACGCTCAACCCGAGCGGGACCAGGCAATCGCGCCGAACCGACAGGCCCGGATGCGGCGGATTCTTCATGGCCATCACTGAAACCTTACCTTCCGGCAAAACGGGCGTGCCGCTAGTGGTAGTCGATCAGATCGACCCCCGCGACGTCCGGCCCTTCAAAACGGAAGACGATGCGCAGGTTGCCCGAGACGCTGACCGCCCAGTCCCCCTTGCGATCTCCTTGCAGCGGATGCAACCGGAAACCCGGCAGGGCCATGTCGCCCGGCGCTTTCGCCTGATCAAGACGGGCAAGGAGCCGTTCGATCTTTTCCGCGTGTTTCGACGGCAGCCCTCGTCGATTTCCGGTCTCATAGCATTGTTTGAGGCCCTTGTGCCTGAAGTTCCGGACCATAAGTCTTCACCTCCGCCCGCGCGATTCAATGGATTTTCAAAAATGCACATGATTCAGATGTTTTTGATGGATGGAATTTGCACTCAAAGCACCAGGAACGCCGGCTATTGTAACCTGTAACCTATCAGGTTGCAAGGCGTTTCCGGGCCGCCGCGGCAGGTTCGCCGAGCGACGGGTCGGCGGCCATGCGCGGTAGACTGTTGCGGTCGTCGCGCCCGTTGGGACGCGGCGACGGTTCGGCCTCGGAGGGGAGGATGAGCATGAGACGCGCATCGCGTGCAGGCAGGTCGTTGCGCCGGATCCTGGTCGCCGCTTGCGGGCTGGCGGGAGGGCTGGCCGCCGCCGCGCCGGCGGAGGGGCAGTCGCGGACGCCCGACGGCACGTTCCAGCCGTGGCACGCGGTGACGTACCGCTCGGTGCTGTGGGCGGAGGCGTCGCCCGACGGCGACCGGATTGCGTTCCTCCGGTCCCGCCCGCGCCGGCCGCTCGACGACGAGAGCGGCCGGGCGTGGGTGGAGCTGTACGTGCTCGACGCCGACGGGCGGGAGACGCCGTTCGTCACCGGCGCAGTGTCGGTCGGACGGCCCGCCTGGATCGGCGGCGACGAGCTGGCGTTCGTCCTGCGGCGGGAGGGCGACGAGCATCGAAGCGTCTACGCCATCTCGACGCGCGGCGGCGAGGCTCGGAAGCTGTTCGAGCATGCGGCCGACGTCGGCGCGTTCGACGTGAGCCCCGACCGGCGGAAACTGGCCTTTCTGGCCGTCGAACCGCAGGACGCGGACCGGGAGGCGCTCGAGCAGCAGGGGTTCAACCAGGAGATCTTCGAGGAGGACCTGCGGTTTACGCGGCTGCACGTCGTCGATCTCGCGTCGGGCGACGGGCCCGCCGACCGTGCAGTGAGGACGATTGAGGTCGAAGGGTCGCTGCGGTCGGTCCGCTTCGCGCCGGACGGCCGGCGCCTCCTCGTCGGGGTGACGCCGACGCCGCTCGTCGACGACGGATTCGTCGCCCGGACGCTTCGGGTGGTGGACCTCGACGGCCGCGTGACCGCGCGCATCGAGACCGAAGGGAAGCTGGGCGGCGCGGCGTGGAGTCCGGACGGCCGGCGCGTCGCGCTGATCTCGTCCGTCGATCGGAACGATCCGGCGCCGGGCCGCCTGACGGTGGTGAGCGCCGAAGGCGGCGCGCCGCGCGATCTGCTGCCCGGTCTGGAAGGGCACGTCGCGGCGTTCGACTGGCGGGACGCGGAGACGCTGGTCTACGTCGCCGACGTCGGAACCGGGACGGAAGTGGGCGCGGTCTCCATCGATGGCTCCGGACGGCGGACGCTGCTGCCGGCCGGCGAGCTGGTGGTCCGCCGCATCGACGCCGATTCCCGGGGCGGGGCCGTGCTCGTGGCGGAGACGCCGCGGCATCCGAACGAGCTGTACACGCTCGGCGCCGACGCCGCGCCCGCGCGCCGCACCGACAGCAACCCGTGGCTGGCCGACCTGCGGTTCGCCGAGCAGACCGTCGTCCGCTACCCGGCGCGCGACGGCCTCGAACTGGAAGGCGTCCTGATCCGTCCGCTCGATTACGAGCGCGGCCGGCGCTACCCGCTGATCCTCGTCGTGCACGGCGGGCCGGAGGCCCACTACTCCAACGGCTGGCTCACCGGCTACTCGACGCCGGGGCAGGTGGCGGCGGCGCGCGGCTTCGCGGTGCTGTATCCGAACTACCGCGGCAGCACCGGACGCGGCGTCGCGTTCTCGAAGATCAGCCAGGCGGCCGCGGCGGGGCCGGAGTTCGACGACCTGGTCGACGGCGTCGATCATCTGGTCGACGCCGGCCTCGTCGACCGGGAGCGGGTCGGCGTCACCGGCGGCTCCTACGGCGGGTACGCGTCGGCGTGGGGCGCCACCTACTACTCCGAACGGTTCGCCGCCGCCATCCCGTTCGTCGGCATCAGCAACGCCATCTCGAAGATGGGGACGACCGACATCCCGCAGGAGATGCACGACGTCCACCACCGCAAGCGGCTCTGGGACGACTGGGAGTATTTCGCGCGGGCCAGCCCGATCCGGTACGTGACGCGCAACCGCACGCCGACCTTGATCCTGCACGGCAAGAACGACCCGCGCGTGCACCCCAGCCAGTCGCTGGAGCTGTACCGCCAGCTCGATCTGGTGGGACAGGCGCCGGTCCGCCTCGTCCTCTATCCCGGCGAAGGGCACGGCAACGCCCGGTCGGCGGCCCGGCTCGACTACGCGTTGCGCACCCTGCGCTGGATGGAGCACTATCTGCAAGGCCCCGGGGGCGACCCGCCCGACCCGGCCATCGACTACGCGGCGGCGCTGCCCTGGGCCGATTCGGACGACGCCGGCGAGGGCGGCGCGGCGGACTCGGCAGGCAAGTAGATGCCCGCCGCGGGCCGATCCGGGAGTATGCTGGCGGCCGGTCCGCACCGGACGGCCCGCGATGCGGATTCGGTGGATCCGGGCAGATCCGGACAGGAGGATGCAATGACCGGCGGAATGAGTACGCGCGCCACGGGGGGGGGGGGGGGGGCTACGGCCTCTGCAGCATGCTGGCGGGCGCTCCAAGGAATGGGTGGAGCCCGGCGAATGACGCCGACGCCCATTTTCCCCTCTCGACGCGCACGGGTCGGCGTCGGGGCGGCGGTCGCCGCAGCGTGTCTGGCGGCGCCCGGCCCGATTCAGGCGCAGTCGTCCGGCGGCTTCGTTCCCGTCACCGACGCGATGCTCCGGGACCCGGACCCGGCCGACTGGCTGATGTGGCGCCGGACGCTCGACGGTTGGGGTTACAGTCCGCTGGACCGGATCAGTCGCGGCAACGTCGGCGGTTTGCGCATGGTCTGGTCCCGTCCCCTGGGGCCGGGAAATCAGCAGGGCACGCCGCTGGTCCATGGCGGCGTGTTGTACATGCCGAACCCGCGCGACGTCGTCCAGGCGATCGACGCCGCGACGGGCGACCTGCGGTGGGAGCACCGCCGGCCGAGGCCGGACGACCTCGAAGAGTACGCCTACTTTATCGAGGCCAACCGGAACGTCGCCATCTCCGGCCGCTCGATCATCGGGACCAGCGCCGACGGCTACGTGTATGCTCTCGATGCGGTGACAGGCCGGCCGGTCTGGGAGACCCGGATCGTCGACTATGCGCAGCACCCGGTTGAACATACCTCCGGCCCGATCGTCGCGGCCGGCAGTGTGGTTTCCGGTCGCGGATGTCTGGCTCCGGGCGGGCCGCACGCCTGCATCGTCACGGCGCACGACGCGGCGACCGGCGTGGAGGTCTGGCGCCGGCTGCTGATTCCGGCGCCCGGCGAGCCGGGCGACGAGACGTGGGGCGACGTCCCGTTCGAGCAGCGGATGCACGTGGGGGCCTGGATGCCGCCCGGCTTCGACCCGGACCTGAACCTGATCTACGTCGGCACGTCCGGGACCTGGCCGCAGCCGAAGTTCCTGCTGGGGGGAGTGGGCAAGGCGCACCTGCACCACGGCTCCACGCTGGCGCTCGACGCCGACACCGGCGAGATCGTCTGGCGCTACCAGCATCTGAACGACCACTGGAACCTCGATCACGTGTTCGAGCGGCTGCTGGTCGACACCGCCGTGACGCCCGACCCCGATGCGGTGCGCTGGATCAACCCGCGGCTGCGGCCCGGGGAGCGGCGGCGGGTGGTGACCGGCATTCCGGGCAAGACCGGCGTGGTGTACACGCTCGATCGGGCGACGGGCGAGTTCCTGTGGGCGACGCCGACCGTCGCGCAGAACGTGATCGACTCGATCGACGGCGCCACCGGCGCGGTCTCCGAGAACTTGAAAGTCGTCTTCACGCGCGAAGGGGAGGAGATGCTGGTCTGTCCCTGGTACGCGACTGGCGGGAGGAACTGGGAGGCCGGCGCCTACAGTCCGCTGACGCACGCCATGTACTTCCCGCTGCGCAACGTGTGCGCGCAGATGAGAGTGCGCTCCTGGGGACTGCCCTCGCGAGTTGCGCGGCGTTTCGGCTTCGAGCTGTCCTTTGCGCCGCTGTGCAAGAGAGCGAATCCCGTGTTTCGTTTTTTCGGCTGGTGGTGTCTCAAAGAGATCGGGCTGAGGTCCCGCGGCAAAATCGCGCCGGGCGCCGACCGGGTCGGCGCGGTCTGGGCGATTTCCGTGGAGACGGGAGAGACTGTCTGGAAGCACGAGCAGCGGGCGGCCGCGACGGCGCTCCTTGCGACCGGCGGCGGCCTGGTGTTCGTCGGCGACGTGGACGGCCGGTTTCGCGCGCTCGATCACGAAACCGGGGAGGTGCTGTGGGCGGTCAACCTCGGCTCGTCGGTCACCGGGTTCCCGATCACGTACGCCGTCGGCGGTCGCCAGTACGTCGCCGCCAGCACCGGATGGTCAATCAGCTCGAACGATGCCCTGCGTCTTACGCCGGAGCTTCGCCCGGGCCGCGGGAACAACCTCTTCGTGTTCACGCTGCCCGACGGCGAGTGACGGAGCGGGGTCGACGTTCGGCGAAAGAGAGAAAGGACAGACAGCGATGATGAAGAAGGCGCTTTCGGCGGCGGTCCGGTCGGCGGGCGTCGTCGTCCTGGCGTGTGGAGCGGCGTCGGTCGGGGAAGCGCAGGACGCGCGGCGGATCGAGGCCAGGGATGTCCCGCCGCCCGCGGCGGCGAGCGCGGAGCTGCGGGAGTCGATCGCCGCCGCGCCGGTGATCGGCGCGATCGGCGACGAGTCGTTCGCGCTGGAGACCGACGCCGAATGGGAGGCGTTCGTCGCGCAGGCCGACGGCGCGGCGGAAGGAACGCTGGCGGCGTCGGCGGCGCAGCTCGGGGTGTCGGTCGAGCGCCACGTCGTGGAGGGCGTGCCGGTCTACCGGGTGATGCCGGACGACGTCGATCCCAGGCACGAGGACCGCCGGTTCCTCTACGTGCACGGCGGGGCGTACGTCCTCGGCGGCGGCGAGGCCGGCGCGCAGGAGGCGGTGCTGATCGCCAGCCGGGCGCGGATTCCGGTGCTGTCGATCGACTACCGGATGCCGCCGCGGCATCCGTTCCCGGCCGCGGTCGACGACGTCGTCGCCGTCTACCGGAGCGTCCTCGAGAACCGGCCCGCCGGGTCGGTCGCGCTCGGAGGGACCTCGGCCGGCGGCGGCCTGACGCTGGCGTCGGTCCTCCGGTTCAAGGCGCTCGGCCTCGACCTGCCGGGCGCGCTGTACGCCGGGACGCCCTGGGCGGACCTGACCAAGACCGGCGACACGCTGTTCACCAACGCGGCGGTGGACCGGGTGCTGATGACGTACGACGGGCTCCTGAAGGGAGCGGCCCTGCTGTACGCGGACGGCCGCGACCTGAAGGACCCGCTGATCTCGCCGTTGTACGGCGACTTCGACCGGTTCCCGCCGACCTACCTGGTCTCCGGCACGCGCGACATGCTGCTGAGCGACACGGTCCGCGCGCACCGGAAGCTCCGCGCCGCCGGCGTCGTCGCCGACCTGAACGTCTACGAGGGGGTCTCGCACGCGGACTACCTGATCGCGGCGGGCTCGCCCGAGTCGCAGCAGGTGTACTCGGAGCTGAACGCGTTCCTGCTCCGGCATCTGGAGTGAGGACGGCCGGCGCGGGAGCGGGGTGGTGGACCGCATGGGATTCGAACCCACGACCTCCGCGTTGCGAACGCGGCGCTCTCCCGACTGAGCTAGCGGCCCGTCTGTCCGGCCAGTATACCGGGCTTTCGCGCCGCGTGTCGCGTTCGCCGCGCCTTCATGCTACTCTAAGCCGATTCCATCGATCAGGGGAGAGGTGGTTGTGATGGCGAGAATCGTTGTCGTTGCGGCAGGGCTTGCGCTCGTCGGCATGACCCTCGCGCCGGCCCCGGCCGCCGGCGCCGAGCGGGCGACCGAGGTCACGTTCAACAAGGACGTCGCGCCGATCCTCCAGCGGTCGTGCGAGAAATGCCACCGCCCGGGAGGCGGGGGACCGATGACGCTGATCTCCTACGAGGACGCCCGCCCGTGGGCGCGCTCCATCCGGAACCGCACCCAGTCGCGCGAGATGCCGCCGTGGTTCATCGACAAGAACATCGGGATCCAGCGGTACAAGGACGACCCGTCGCTGAGCGACGCCGAGATCGCGACGATCGCGGCGTGGGTGGACGCCGGCGCGCCGCGAGGCAATCCGGCCGATCTGCCGCCGCCCGTCGAGTGGCCGGCCGACGGTTGGACGTACGGACCGCCCGACCTGATCGTGCCGTCGCCCGAGGGGACGATCGAGGCCGACGCCGCCGACTGGTTCGGCGAGTGGGGCGTGACCCCGTCCGGCCTGTCCGAAGACCGGTACGTCAAGGCGATAGAGGTGAAGGAGGTCAGGCTCTCCGAGGAAGACGTCGAGGTGGACGACGACGGCCGGGCCGCCCTGGGACTGTTCGTCGTGCACCACGCGGTGATCACCGCCGAGCCGCCCGACGATCCGGGCGGGCCGGCGGACTGCGGCCCCCGGACGTTCTGCCGGGAGCGGGACGACGAGTTCTCCCTGGTGCACGAGCTGGGGCAGAACGCCACGGTCTATCCGGACGAGGTGGGCGTCAAGCTGCCGGCCGACTCGGTGATCACGTTCAACTCGATGCACCTGCACTCGGTCGGCCGGGAGGTGCGGGCCCGGCTCGACGTCGGCTTCACGCTTCATCCCGAGGGGTACGATCCGAAGTACAAGCTGGGCTCCACCAGCCTGCGCCGGGCGACGCAGTACGACTACGAGTTCGACGTCCCGGCCAACGACGACGACGTGATGCGCGACGGGTTCCATCGGCTGGAGCAGCCGACGAAGATGCTGACGTTCGAGCCGCACCTGCATTCGAGCGGGAAGCGGATGTGCTTCGAGGCCCTCTACCCGAACAACGCGCGGGAGATGCTCAGTTGCGCCGACTACGACCACAACTGGGCCAAGGTGTACGTCTACGAGGACGACGCCGCGCCGCTCCTGCCGGCCGGGACGGTGATCCACGTGATGGCGTGGTACAACAACTCGGACACGAACAGGAACGTGGTCGACCCGCGCAACTGGAAGGGGTGGGGGAACCGGTCGATCGACGACATGATGTCCGGCATCTCCCGGATGGTGACGATGACCGAGGAGCAGTTCCAGGAGGAAGTGGCGGCGCGGGGCGGGACGCCGACCTTCGCGGCGGCGCAGGATCAGCAGTAACCGGTCGTCGGCCGCCGGTCACGGGCTCGCGACGAACGTGACAGGTGACGTGTGGGTTACTGCTCGAGCAGTTCCCTGTCCTTGGTCTTCTGCAGGTCGTCGATCCGGAGGATGTGCGCGTCCGTGATCTTCTGAATCTCGTCGATCGCCCGCCGTTCGTCGTCTTCGCCCAGTTCGTGGTTCTTCAGCAGCTTCCGGAGTGCGTCGTTGGCGTCGCGCCGCACTTGGCGCACGACGTTTCGCCCCTCCTCGGCCAGTTTGTGGACCAGCTTCGACAGCTCCTTGCGGCGCTCGGAGGTCAGCGGCGGCACGGGAATCCGGACGATCCGGCCGTCGTTGCCCGGGTTGAGGCCGAGGTTGGCGGCCCGAATCGCCCGCTCTATCGCCGCCATCCGGGACGGGTCGAACGGCGTGGCGACGATCAGCGTCGGCTCCGGGACCGACAGGCTGGCCACCTGGTTGAGCGGCAGCCGCGAACCGTACGCCTCCACCTTGACCGAGTCGAGGATGCCGACCGATGCGCGGCCGGTGCGCACGCCGGCCAGTTCGTGGCGCACGTGCTCGACGGCGCCGGCCATCCGCTTGCGGGTCTGCGCCGCCGCCGACTGCGGGTCAGTGATGTCCATGGTCCTTCCTTCGCCGGCGGCGCGATCAGGCGGAGACGACCGACCCGACCGGTTCTCCGAGGATCGCCCGCCGAATGTTCCCCTGGACGCGGAGGTTGAACACGACGATCGGCAGCTCGTTGTCCATGCAGAGCGAGATGGCGGTGGCGTCCATCACCTTGAGCTGCTGCTCCAGCACCTGCAGGTAGGATAGCTTGCCGAGGCGCGTCGCCGCCGGGTCGAGCTCCGGGTCGGCCGTGAAGACGCCGTCGACCTTCGTGGCCTTCAGGATCACGTCCGCCTTGATCTCCATGGCGCGCAGGGCGGCCGCGGTGTCGGTCGTGAAGTACGGGTTCCCCATGCCGGCGCCGAAGACGACCACGCGCCCTTTTTCGAGATGCCGGATCGCCCGCCGCCGGATGAACGGCTCGGCCACCTGCCGCATCTCGATGGCGGTGACGAGGCGCGTCTCGAACCCCTGGCGTTCGATGGCGTCCGACAGCGCCAGGCCGTTGATCACGGTGGCGAGCATCCCCATGTAGTCGGCCGTCGACCGGTCGAGCCCGCGGGCGCTGGCCGCGATGCCCCGAAAGATGTTGCCGCCGCCGATCATGACCGCCGTTTCGACGCCGAGCGCCTGCACTTCGGCGATCTCCCGGGCGATCTGGTCGGCCACCGGCGGATCGATGCCGAAAGCCTCTTCGCCCATGAGGGCCTCGCCCGACAGCTTGAGGAGGACGCGCCGGTAGGAGGGGGCGGCCATGGGTCAGTCCCGGGCCGCGCGCTCCGGGGGGTTACGGGGCCGATTCACCGACCTTGAATCGCGCGAACCTGGCGACGGTGATGTTCTCGCCCAGCTTGGCGATCGCCGCGTTGACCATTTCGCCGATCGTCGTCTTCGGATCGCGGATCGACGGTTGATCCAGCAGGACCGCCTGCTCGTAGAAGCTGTTCAGCTTCCCTTCGACGATTCTGTCGATGACGTGCGGCGGCTTGCCCGATCCCTCGAACTGCGCCCGCACGATCGCCCGCTCCCGTTCGAGGTCGTCGGCGGGCACCTGGTCGCGGCGGAGGCAGAGCGGATTGGCGGCGGCGACGTGCATCGCCACTTCCTTCACCAGGGTGCGGAAGTCGTCCGTGCGGGCGACGAAGTCCGATTCGCAGTTGACCTCCACGAGCACGCCGACCTGCCCCCCCTGATGGACGTAGTGGCCGACCAGCCCCTGGACCGTCGCGCGTCCGGCCCGCTTGGCGGCCTTCGCCTGGCCGCGCGTGCGCAGGACCGTCACCGCCTTGTCGAGGTCGCCGCCGGCTTCCGCGAGCGCCGACTTGCACTCCATGAAGCCGGCGCCGGTCATCTCCCGGAGCTCCTTGACCTGTGTCGCGCTGATCGGCATGGCTCGGCTTTCCCGTGTCAGGCCGAGGCGGGCGACGGGGCCTCGATCGGGGCCGCGCCGGCGCGCTCGCGCGGCCCGTCGCCGGCGCCGTCCTCCGATCGGGACGCCTCGCGCAGGCCGCGCCCCGAGATGACGGCGTCGGCGATGCGCGTCACGAACAGCCGGATCGACCGCAACGCGTCGTCGTTGCCCGGAATGACGTAATCGACGTCGTCCGGATTGCAGTTGGTGTCGACGATCCCGATCACCGGGATCTTGAGGGTCCGGGCTTCGTCGACGGCGATCTTCTCCTTCCGGGTGTCGACCACGAACACCGCGTCGGGCAGTTTCGCCATCTGCCGGATGCCGTCGAGGTTCTTGTGCAGCTTGCGCTTTTCCTTCTCGATCCGGGCGATCTCCTTCTTCGAGAGCGCCTCGTACCGGCCGTCTTCGGCCATCGCCTCGAGCTCGCGGAGCCGGCCGATGCTTCGCTGGATCGTCATGAAGTTCGTCAGCAGGCCGCCGAGCCAGCGCTGGTTGACGAAGTACATGCCGCAACGGAGCGCTTCTTCCTGGATGAGGTCCTGCGCCTGGCGCTTGGTGCCGACGAACAGGATCGTCCGGCCCTCGGTCGCGAGCCGCGACACGAACTCCTCCGCCTTCCGGAACAGCCTGGCGGTCTTGCTGAGGTCGATGACGTAGATGCCGTTCCGTTCGCCGAAGATGTACTGCTTCATCTTCGGGTTCCAGCGCCGTGTCTGGTGCCCGAAGTGGACTCCCGACTCCAGCAGTTCCTTCAGCGTGATCGGCGCCAAGCTCCCTCCATCCGGCGGAATTACCGCTTGCTGAACTGGAAGCGCTTGCGCGCGCCGGCCAGTCCGTACTTCTTGCGTTCCTTGATGCGCGCGTCGCGCGTGAGCATCCCGGCCTTCTTCAGGCGCGGCCGCAGCTCCGGGTCGGCGAGGGCGAGCGCCCGCGCGATGCCGAGCTTGAGCGCGCCGGCCTGGCCCGCGACGCCGCCGCCGGCCGCCGTTGCGCGCACGTCGAACTTGTCGGCGGCTTCGCACAGGACGAGCGGCTCGGTGATCTGGGTGCGGAGCACGGCGGTGGGAAAGCGGACCTCGAGCGTGGCGCGGTCGATGCTGATCGAGCCGGCGCCCGGCCTGAGGAACACCCGGGCCGTCGAGGTCTTGCGCCGGCCGGTCGCGTAGAAGTCGCCCGTCACGCGTTCAGCTTACCTCGTACTGCGTCGGCCGTTGCGCGGCGTGAGGGTGGTCGGGGCCCGCGTAGACCTTCAGCTTCCGGTAGATCGCCTTGCCCAGCTTCGTCTTCGGGAGCATCCCCCTGACGGCCTGCTCGACCAGCCGCGCCGGTTGCCGGCCGCGGACGGTGACGGCGCGCTCTTCCCGCAGTCCGCCCTCGTGCCCGCTGTGCCGGCGGTACAGCTTCTGGTGCTCTTTCCGGCCCGTCAGCCGCACCTTCCGCGCGTTGACGATGATGACGTGGTCCCCGAGATCGAGGAACGGCGTGTACCGCGGCTTGTGCTTCCCCTGCAGCAGCGTGGCGGCGGCCGTCGCCACGCGTCCCAGCACGCGCGAGTCGGCGTCGATGACGCGCCAGACGCCGTCGCGGTCGGCCTGGGTTGGTACGAACGTTGCCATGGGTATTCGTGTCGGCGCACTGGTGACTCCACCGGGCGCAACCGTAAGCGCGGATCTTACCGAGCGACGGGACAGGGTGTCAAGAATCGGACGGGCGGGGAGCGCTGCAATGGATGCAACCGGAGGACCTGGCGAGGTACGCAGTCGTTACGCCCCCGCGGCCTCGACGCCGCGGGCCGTCAGACGCCGCCGCAGCCGGCGGCCGCCGGCGCTGGTCGGCCTCGACATCGGATCGAGCGCCGTGAAGGTGGCGAAGCTGCGCCGGAGCGGCAAGGCCTGCTCGGTCGCCGCGCTCGGCGTCGAGCCGCTGCCGCGCGGCGCCGTCGTCGACGGCGCCGTCGCGGACCGCGACGCCGTGGCCGGCGCTATCCGGAAGCTGTTCACGGACCACGCGATCCGGGCGACGCGGGTCGCGGTGTCGCTCGCCGGCAACGCGGTGATCGTCAAGCGCGTCACGCTGCCCGAGATGCGTCCGGACGAACTCGGCGAGTCGATCTACTGGGAAGCGAAGCAGTGCGTCCCGTTCGACGTCGAGGACGTCCATCTCGACTATCAGGTCCTGGCGCCGCCTGCGGACGGCGCCGGGGACCGAACCCGCGACGTGCTGATCGTGGCGGCCAAGAAGGACCGGGTCGCGGAGTACGCCGACGTCGTGTTCCGGGCCGACCGCGTGCCCGTGGTGGTCGACGTCGACGCCTTCGCGGTGCAGAACGCCTACGAGCGGAGCTGCGGCGCCAGCCGCGGCGGCCTGGTGGCCCTGCTGAACGCCGGAGCCGCCGCGATCAACCTGAACGTCCTGGACGGCGGCTGCCCGGTCTTCACGCGGGACGTGGCGATCGGCGGGAACGCCTATACGGAGGCGCTGCAGACCGGGCTCGGCCTGGAGTTCGAGGACGCCGAGCGGTTGAAGGCGGGCGCGCCGGCCGGCGGACTGACGTACGGCGACGCCGAGCCGATCGTGCGGGCCGTGACCGACCGCCTCGTGATGGAGGTCGGCAAGACCCTCGACTTCTTTCGGACCGCGGGCGGGGCCGGGGAGCTGCGGGCGCTCGTCCTGAGCGGCGGCGCGTCGCGAACGGACGGGCTCGCCGCCGCGCTGGCCGGCGATCTCGGCGTCGAGGTCGCGCCGCTCGACCCGTTCCGGGAGATGACGGCGGGGGAGGGCGTCAGCGGTGAGCAGCTTGCGGCGCTGGCCCCGGTGGCCGCGGTGGCCGTCGGGCTCGCGCTGCGCCGCGCGGACGACCGATGATCCGGATCAACCTGGTCCGCGACCGGGTCCCGCGGCGGCAGGCCGCCGTTCCGGCCCGCCGCTGGCGCGGCGTGCTCGGCGGCTGCGTCGTCGCCGCCGCCGCAGCAGCGGCCGGGTGGCAGCACTGGTCGCTCCAGCAGCGTTCCGGACGGCTGGCGGACGAGCTGGCGGCGGCGGACCGGGCCCTTCGGGAGTTGTCGACCGTTTCCGACGAGCTCGCGCGGCTCGAAAGCCGCCGCGCCGAGCTGACGCTGCGCGGCGCCGCTATCGACGAGTTGCGCCGTACGCGGGGCGGCGCGGCGCGACTCCTCGACGGGGTCGGCCGCAGCGTTCCGGACGGGCTCCGGCTCTCCGGAGTGCGCCGGTCGCCGGAGGGGGTCGTCATCGCGGGGCGGGCGGCGACGCTCGCCGCGCTGTCCGACTTCGTGGCCCGTCTGGAGCAGTCGTCCCAGGTCGAATCCCCGATCGAGATCGTCGACAGCCGGACGGAGGAGGCGCCCGATGGGGAGGCCGTGCGGTTCGAGCTGCGCGCCGGGTTCGACGCGCAGGCGGTGAGCGCGTCATGAAGTCCAGCCGGAGCATGTTCGGTCTGGAGCGACTCCCGCGGTACGGCCGGGCCGCCGCCGTACCCCTGGCCGCCGTCGGCGGGTTGCTGCTCTTCCATGCGGCGTGGGTCGCGCCGCGCCGGGACGAGATCGCCCTCCGCGAGCTGGAGCTCGGCCGGAAGCGCACGGAGATCGCCGCCGCGCTCGACATCGAACGGCGGTTGCCGGAGGTCGCCGCCGAAGTCGCGGCGCTCGAGGCGCGTCTGGCCGGTCCGGGCGCCGGCCGGCGGGGGGCGCCGGACTCCGGCGCATTGCTGCGGCGCCTGCAGAAGCTGGCGCGCGCCGAGAGTCTGTCGATCCGCGCCTTCGCGCCGCAGGCGCCGGCGTCCGATGCGCCCGGCGCGGGGCGGCCGAACCGTCTCGAGCTGGCCGGCACGTACCACGGTCTGCTGCGTTTCCTCGATCAGGTCGGCAGGCTCTCGCCGATCATCCGGATCGACGAGCTGGACGTTCGCGCCGTCGAGGCTCCCGGACCCGGCCCCACGGTCGTGGCGGCGGGCACGGCCACGGCGTTCGCACTGGCGGCGGAGGAGCCGGGTGCGTCAGCCGCGCCGCCGCGGGGCGCGCCGCCCGACCCGGAGGAGCGCCGCGATCCGTTCGCCGGACTGTCGGCGCGGGCGGGCGGGGCGCCTCCGGCCGGGCCGCGGCCGCGCGGGCTGGCCGGGGTGCGCGTCGGCGAACTCGTCCTGCGCGGGCTCGTCCTCGCCGGCGGGCGGCGCTTCGCCGTGCTGGAGGCGCCGGGCCGCCGGACGTACTTCCTGCGCGGCGGCGAGCGTCTGCTCGACGGTTCGGTGCAGACCGTCACCGACGACGCGGTGGTGTTTCTGCAGGAGCCGCCTTCCGGTCCGGGGCGCGAAGCGCGCATGACCCTCGCCGACGCGGCCGGCGCTGCCGAGGAGGCGCAACGGTGACGCTCCGCCGCCTGGCGATCCTGGCGCCGCTGCTCGGCTTCGCGGCCGCGCCGCCCGGCGGCGTCGCCGCAGCGGCGGAGCGCCGGCCGCCGCAAGCCGCCGAGGAGGGGCGGCGCGAGTTCACCGGGGATCCGGTGTCGATCGACTTCCAGAACGCCGATCTGCGCGCGGTCCTCCGCACGTTCGCGGAGATCAGCGGGCTCAACGTCGTGATCGATCCGGAGGTGGACGGCGTGGTGGACGTGATGCTGACCGACCTGCCGTGGGACCAGGCGCTCGACGTCGTGCTCCGGGCGAACCGGTTGGGGTATGCGGTGGAGGGCTCGGTCGTCCGGATCGCGCCGCTCGCGGTCCTGGCCGACGAGGAGGCCCGGCGCCGCGCGCTGGACGAAGCGCGGGCGTTGTCCGGCGAGCTGATCGTCCGCACACGGACGCTCAGCTTCGCCCGGGCGCCGGCGATGGCCGACCTGGTGACGCCGCTGCTCTCGCCGCGCGGCCAGGTCCAGACCGACGAACGGACCAACACCCTCGTCATCACCGACCTGCAGGACCGCCTCGAGGCCGCCGAGCGTCTCGTGGACGAGCTCGACAGGCCGGAGCCCCAGGTGGAGATCGAAGCCCGGATCGTGCAGGCGGGCAAGGACTTCGCGCGCGCCATCGGCGTGCAGTGGGGCGTCACCGGCCGCGCGGCCCAGGACCTCGGGAACGCCCCGCCGCTGACGTTTCCCGGCCGGGTCGGCGTGAGCGGCCGGCTCGGCGCCCAAGGTCCGGAGGCGTCCGGCGCCGACGCACGGGCGCTCCCGACCGAGAACGCCGGCGCCGCAGTCAACCTTCCGGCCGCCAACGCCCGGTCGGCGATCGGCCTGACCCTCGGATCGGTCGACGGCGCGCTGAACCTCGACGTCGTGCTGTCGGCGGGCGAAGTCGACGGCCACGTCAAGCTGCTCTCGCATCCGCGGGTCACGACGCAGAACAACGTGCAGGCCGAGATCGTCCAGGGCGACCAGATACCGATCCAGATCGTCGCGAACAACACGGTGACCGTGCAGTTCCAGGACGCCGCCCTCGTCATGCGCGTGACGCCTCAGATCACGGCGGCCCGGACCGTGATCATGCAGATCGAGATCGAGAACGACTTCGCCGACTTCGGACGCAACGTCAACGGATTTCCGCCGATCGTGACCCAGCGGGCGAGCACCACGGTGCAGGTCGTCTCGGGCGAGACGACCGTCATCGGGGGGATCTTCGAAAGCGAGCAGAGCTCGTCGAACAACCGCGTGCCGGCCCTGCACCGCATCCCGCTGCTCGGCTGGCTGTTCAGGAGCAAGGCGGACCGGGAGAGCACGGACGAGCTGCTGATCTTCCTCACGCCGCGGATCGTCCCTTAGTCGGAGGCTGCGATGCGATTGACGCCGTTCCACGGCCGGACCGGGCAGGCGCGCCGCGCTCGCGCCGCGGCGGGCGGCGCGCTCCGGGTCGCCGTCTGCGCGGCGGCGTTCGGCTCCTGCGTCGACGGCGCCGTCACGACGTCGCGGTCCGGCAGCATCCTCGTCGTCGAACGGATCGAGTCGGTCGGAGGGGGCGGCGGCGCGGCGCCGAGCCGCACGTGGCTCGAATCGGACGTACTGACGCGCGGCGGCGTCTTCGCCGACGTCGGGCGGGTCACGACGCGGCTGGCCCTCAAGGATCCCGGCTCCGCGGCGGCCCCCGCCGCGCCGACCACGACGAACTACGTGACGGTCACCCGGTACCGCGTCGTCTACCGGCGGACCGACGGCCGGAACACTCCCGGCGTGGACGTGCCGTTTCCTGTTCACGGCGCGGTCACGTTCACGACCGGCGTCGGGGTCCGGACGGCCGACTTCGTTCTGGTGCGCGCGTCGGCCAAGCTCGAGCCGCCGCTGCGGGCGCTTGCGGACGGCGGCGGCGCCGTCGTCGTCAACGCGCAGGCCGAGGTGACGTTCTACGGCGCCGACCAGGCGGGCGCCGCCGTCCAGGCGACCGGCGCGATAGGCGTCGCCTTCGCCGACTGGGCGGACGAGGGGGACGGCCCCGCCCGCGCCTCCGGGTGATTCGATGTCCGGTCTCGCGTGGTCGATCGCGGCGGGCGCCGTCTTCCTGGCTGCTGCGGGCTGCGTGCATGACGACGCAGGACCGGGTCCGCCGGCCGGACCGTCGGAGCTCGGCCTGTCGTTGGCGTTGACCGCGAGTCCCGACACGTTGGCGCTCGACGGCTTCTCGCAGTCGGTGATCGGGATCCGGGCGCGGGATGCGTTCGGCGCGCCGGCGCCCGACCTCCGGCTCTCGGTGCGGATTGCGACCTCCCGGGGCTTCGAGGACTTCGGCAGGCTCTCGAGCCGGTGGGCGGTGACCGGCCCGGACGGCCGCGCGGCGGTCACCTATACCGTGCCGAGCGAACCGGCCGACCGGAACGGCGCGGTGGACGACGAAACCACTGTGACCATATGGGTCACTCCAGTCGGACCAGACTATGCCGACGCGGTCTCCCGACGCGTCACGATCCGGCTGGCGCCGCCGGGCGTGGTGATACCGCCGTTCGACGTAATCGCCGGGTTCCACTGGGCCCCCGCCGCGCCCGTGGTGGGCGATCAGGTGCGTTTCACGACGGTCTGCCGGGAGGCGGCCGACACAGGTTGCGTGCGCGACCCCCGCGGCGTCGCGGCCGGCTACCGGTGGAGCTTCGGCGACGGGGCCGTCGCCGCCGGCCGGGAGGCGATCCACGCATACGAGACCGCCGGCGCGTACGTCGTCATCCTGACCGTCAGCGACGACGCCGGCCGTTCGGCGCGCGCGTCGAGGTCGCTGACGGTGGCCGCCGGCGCGCCGCCGAAGGCGGTGCTCGCCGTCTCGCCGACCCGCGTCGCGCCGAACGTCCCGGTCCACTTCAACGGCCGCGGCTCGACGGCGGCGGCCGGCCGCGCCGTGACGTCGTACGCGTGGGACTTCGGCGACGGTTCGACCGCGGCCGGCGCGACGGCCAGCCATTCGTACGTGACGGAAGGCGCGTTTGCTGTCATGCTCAGGGTGACGGACGACCGGGGCCGCGTGGGAACCGCCGCGGCCGTGGTGACCGTCGTCCGGAGCTCCGATGACGCGCCGCGACAACCATGAAGCACGGGTCGACAGGGTGCGTCGGCGCATCGCCGCGCTCGACGTGCAGGGACTGCTCGTCACCCACCTGCCGAACGTCCACTATCTGACCGGCTTGCGGGCCAGCGCGGCCGCCGCGCTGATCGACGCCGATCGGGTGACGCTGGCGACCGATTCCCGCTACGTGACCGCCGCCCGCGCGCTGGCCGCGGGCAGCGTGGTCGTGACCGAGGTGCGGGATTCGTACGACGAAGCGATCCGCGACCTCTTGCGGGAGCGTGCGCTCCCGCGCGTCGGCGTCGAAGCCGCCAGCCTGACCGTGAAGCGGTGGAGCTGGCTGAACGACAACCTGGACGGCGAAGCGGCCCTGGTTCCCATCGACGGGGTGGTCGAGGCGGAGCGCCTGATCAAGGACGACGAGGAACGCGAACGGTTTCGGGCCGCCGGCCGCCTGCTGGCCGGCATGACGCCGTCGGTGCTGGCGCTGGCGCGCCGCGGCCGCACCGAACGGGATATTGCGGCCGACGTCGAGCGGGCGCTGGCCGCGGCCGGTTTCGACGACCGGGCGTTCGAGACGATCGTGGCCTCCGGCCCGCGGAGCGCCCTGCCGCATGCGCGGCCGGCCGGGCGGCGGCTCGACGACGGCGACCTCGTCGTGCTGGACTTCGGGGGCGTCTACGACGGATACTGCGTGGATCTCACGCGCACGGCGTGCGTCGGCCCGCCCCGGGACGCGGCGGCGAGACTGCATGCCGCGGTGCTCGCCGCGCAGTCGGCGGCGATCGCCGCCGTGCGGCCCGGCGTGCGGGTCAGCGCGATAGATGCGGCGGCCCGGGACGTGATCGCGCGGCACGGGCTGGCCGACGCGTTCGGCCACGGGACCGGCCACGGACTGGGCGTCGAAGTGCACGAGGCGCCCCGGATAGCCCCGGCCCGTCAGTTGCAGCGCGGCGGCGGGGACGTCGCGGTGCAGGCAGGAATGGTCTTCACGATCGAGCCCGGCGTGTACCTTCCGGGCGTCGGCGGCGTGCGGATAGAGGACGACCTGCTGGTGACGCCGACAGGTTGCGACGTTCTGACGGAAGCGCCCCGCGCGCTGGCCGTCTGTTGACTCAGGACCGTCACGATGACGAACTTCGACGAAATCAAGCGGATGCTCGATCTGATGGACGAGCGCGGTCTGGAGGAGATCGAGGTGGAGCGCGAAGGCTTTCGCGTGCGGCTGCGCAAGCCGGCGCGCGGAGCCGCCGAGGCGCGTCCCGCGCCGGTTGCGCAGCCGCCGCCGGACGCTCCCGCGCCCGAGCCGCCGCCGGCGTCCGGCGAGGAGCCTCCGGACGACGGAGACGACGGGCTCGCGCTGATCAAGTCCCCGATCGTCGGCACGTTCTTCCGCGCGCCGGAACCGGACGCGCCGCCGTTCGTGGAGGTCGGATCGAGCGTGCGCAAGGGGCAGGTCCTGTGCATCATCGAAGCGATGAAGCTGATGAACGAGATCGACGCCGACCAGGACGGCGAAGTCGTGAAGATCTTCGTGGAGAACAACCAGCCGGTGCAGTACGGCGACCCGCTGTTCGCCGTCCGGCCCGCATGACGCGCCGTCCCCGGCGCGCCTGCGCCGCCGCGGCCCGTCGCCCATGTCCAGAATGTTCAGGAAGATCCTGATTGCGAACCGCGGGGAGATCGCCCTGCGGGTGCTGCACGCCTGTCGGGAGATGGAGATCCCGACGGTCGCCGTCCACTCGGAGGCGGACGAGCACGCGCTGCACGTGCGGTTCGCCGACGAGGCGGTCTGCATCGGTCCGCCGCGGCCGGCCGAGAGCTATCTGAACGTGCCGGCGATCATCAGCGCGGCGGAGATCACCGGGGCCGACGCGCTCCATCCGGGCTACGGATTCCTTTCGGAAAGCGGGTATCTGGCCGAGGCGGCGGAGGCGTGCGGCGTCACGTTCATCGGCCCGCCGCCGGCGGCGCTCCGTCTGATGGGCGACAAGGTGCAGGCCCGCCGCGCCGCCCGCCGCGCCGGGCTGCCGGTGCTGCCCGGAACCGAAGAGCCGCCCGATACGCTGGCCGCCGCGCGGAAGGCGGCGCGCAAGCTGGGGTGCCCCCTCATGCTCAAGGCGGCGGCCGGGGGCGGCGGCCGGGGCATGCGGATCGTGCGGCGCCCGGACGATCTCGATCGCGCCTGGACCACGGCGCAGCAGGAGGCGGCGGCCGCCTTCGGGAACGGCGCCGTCTATCTGGAGAAGTACGTCGAAGCGCCGCGCCACATCGAGTTCCAGGTGCTCGCGGATCACCACGGCCGCGTCGTGCATCTCGGCGAACGGGAGTGCTCGATCCAGCGGCGGCACCAGAAGCTGGTCGAGGAATGCCCGTCGGCCGCGCTCACGGAGCGTCAGCGCCGGAAGCTCGGCCGGCTCGTGACCGCCGCCGCGGAAGCGGTCGGCTATCGGAACGCCGGCACGTTCGAGTTCCTGATGGACGGCGGGGGGCGTTTCTACTTCCTGGAGGCGAACGCGCGCCTGCAGGTCGAGCACCCGGTCACGGAGATGGTCACCGGCGTGGACGTCGTGAAGGAGCAGATCCGGGTCGCGGCGGGCGAGCCGCTGTCGTTCCAGCAGAAGGACGTGACGTGGAGCGGGCATGCGATAGAGTGCCGCATCAACGCCGAGTCGCCGGAGACGTTCACGCCGAGTCCCGGCGTCGTCACGGTGTTCAGCGCGCCGGGCGGTCCGGGCGTCCGGATCGACACGGCCGCGCACGCCGGCTGCACGATTTCCCCGTACTACGACTCCCTCGTCGCGAAGGTCGTCGCGCACGGCGCCGACCGCGCGGAGGCCGCGGCGCGCATGCGCCGGGCGCTGGGGATGACCGTCATCGAGGGGATCGAGACGACCGTGCCGCTGCATCTCCGGATTCTCGACGAGCCCGATTTCCGGCATGGACGGTTGAGCACGGCGTTCATGGACCGGTTCGCGCCGGGATGACCGCGGCGCGTCTGTACGCCGTCGTCGACCAGGTGACCGCCGCGCGTCGGGGCTGGCGTCCTCCGGCGCTCGCGCGCGCCTGCCTGGCCGGCGGCGCGCGCCTGATCCAGTTGCGCGTCACGGCTGCGCCGAGCGGCCAGGCGCTGGACTGGTGCGACGAGATCGTCGCCGACGCCCGGCGCTGCGGCGCGCGGGTCGTCATGAACGACCGCGCCGACGTCGCCCTGCTCGCCGGGGCGGCCGGCGTTCACGTCGGCCAGACCGACCTCGGGACGGACGCCGTGCGCCGGGTGCTCCCGCCGTCCGCGGTGGTGGGGATCTCGACCCATGCGGCCGGCGAAGTGGATCGGTCGCTCGGCGAGCGGCCGGCCTACGTGGCGGTCGGGCCGGTCTACGCGACCCGGACGAAGGCGGCCGGCTGCGCGCCGGTCGGCCTCGACCTCGTCCGGTACGCGGCGCGGGTCCAGCCGCGTCCGGTCGTCGCCATCGGCGGCGTCACCCTGGAGCGCGCCCGCGATCTCGTCGGCGCCGGCGCGTCGGCGGTGGCGGTCGTCTCGGATCTGCTGCGGGGCGGCGGCCCCGAGCGCCGCGTCGCCGCGTACGTCGAGCTGCTGGCCGCGCTGCCCGCGCGTCAGAGCATCGACCAGGCGGTTCCGACGATGATCAGGCCGATCGCGACCGGGCAGATCCAGCGCACCAGAAACGTCCAGGCGCGCGGGGCGGGGAACCAAGCGCCGTGGAGCCGCAGCTCGGCGTGAGCCTCGTCGATGCGCCAGGCCCATCCGACGAAGAGCGCCGTGCAGAGACCGCCGATCGGCAGGGCGAAGTCGTTCCAGACGGTGGCCATCAGCGACAGGAAGTCGAGGCCGACGCCGGGCAGGGCGCTCAGCAGCGGAACGGCGCCGTTGCCGAGCGCGGACGGGACCGCCAGAAGGAAGACGCCGAGCGTCACCAGGAGGACGGCCCGCTTGCGCGACCAGCCGCGGGAGTCGACGCAGTGCGCCACCGGCGCCTCCAGCAACGAGATGGTGGAGGTCAGCGCCGCCATCGTCAGCAGGACGAAGAACGCGGTTCCGAACAGGCCGCCGCCCGGCAGCTCGGCGAACAGGCGCGGGAGCACCACGAAGATCAGTCCCGGCCCGCTGCTGCCCGGATCGAATCCGGCGATCGAGAACCCGGCCGGAAAGATGATGAAGCCGGCCAGGAGCGCGATCAGCGTGTCGAGGGCGACGATCCAGACCGCCGACGCGGCGATGCCGTCCTGTTTCCGCAGGTAGCTCCCGTACGTGAGGATGCAGCCCATGCCGAGGCTGAGCGAGAAGAACGCCTGGCCCAGCGCGGCGTTGTAGACCGACACGTCGAGGAGGCTCGACAGGTTCGGACGAAGGTAGTAGGCGAGTCCCTCGGCTGCGCCGGGCAGCGTGACCGCCCGCGCCGCCAGCAGCGCCAGCAGGCCGACGAGCGCAGGCATCAGCGTCTTCGTGACCCGTTCGATGCCGGCCCGGACGCCCCCGAGCAGCACGGCCGCGGTGGCCGCCAGCACCAGCAGCGTCAGCGCGACGCTGACGGGCGCGTTCGCGGTGAAGTCGGCGAAGAACGCGGCGGCGTCCTGCTCGCCGCCGCTCGCTCCGCCGGTCAGGGAGAACCAGGCGTAGGCGACGGTCCAGCCGGCGATGACGCTGTAGAACGAAAGGATGCCGAAGCCGGCCGTCACGCCGAGCGCGCCGACCAGCCACCAGTGCGAGCCCGGCCGCAGCGCGGCGAACGAGCGCACCGGGGACTGCTGCGTCCGGCGTCCGATCACGATCTCGCTCACCATGATCGGGAAGCAGATCAGGACGATGCAGACCAGGTAGACGAGCACGAACGCCGCGCCGCCCCCCTGTCCCACGCGCGTCGGAAATCCCCAGATGTTCCCGAGGCCGACCGCCGATCCGGCCGCGGCGAGGATGAACCCCGCGCGCGTGCCCCAACTGCCCCGCTCGGACATGACGCGCCGTATTCTACCGGACTCGGCGCGGTGCGGACGCAGGCTGCTAGAATGGGCGCCGCCACCGGCCGGATGACGCACGACGTGGACGAACCGACGGCTCGCACCCTCGACGGCTCCGAGGTCGCTTCCGGCATCCGGGAGGGACTCCGCCCTCGGGTCGAGGCGTTCACCCGACGCGCCGGCCGCGCGCCGAAGCTCGGCATCCTGCTGGCGGGCGACGACCCCGGATCGGAAATCTACGTCCGCAACAAGGTCCGGCAGAGCGGGCAGCTCGGGATGGACAGCGACCTCCGGCGACTGCCCGCGGCGGCGGCGCTCGCGGAGGCGCTGGCCGTCGTGTCCGAGTTCAACGACAGTGCGGCGCACGACGGAATACTCGTGCAGTCGCCGCTGCCGGCGGGGATGGGCGCCGACGCCGAGCAGCGCGTCTTCGACGCCATCGCGCCGGCCAAGGACGTTGACGGGTTCAACCCGGTCAACGTGGGCCGCCTGTCGCAGAAGCGTCCGGCGCTGGCGCCGTGCACGCCGTGCGGCGTGATCGAGCTGCTGGAGCGCGCACGGATCCCGATCGCCGGCGCCCGGGCGGTGGTGATCGGCCGCAGCGACATCGTCGGGAAGCCGATGGCGATGATGCTGCTGCACCGCAACGCCACGGTGACGATCTGCCACTCGCGGACGGCCGCGTTGCCCGACGTGGCGGCGACGGCCGACATCCTGGTGGCGGCGATCGGCCGCGCGGCGTTCGTGACGCGGGAGTTCGTGAAGCCGGGCGCCGCGGTGGTCGACGTCGGCATGAACCGGCTCGACCAGGCCGCCGAGGTCGAGGCGCTGTTCGGCGCCGGCTCCAGGAAGATGGCGGCGTTCCGCAAACGGGGTTCGGTCGTGACGGGCGACGTCCATCCCGAGGTGGCTTCGGTCGCCGGCGCGCTGACGCCGGTGCCCGGCGGGGTCGGTCCGCTGACGATAGCGATGCTGCTGGCCAACACGGTCCGGGCCGCCGAGGACCGCGGGCGCGCCGGTCCGGGCTGACGACCCGGCGCGGGTCAGCCGGACGTTCCCGCCAGCGCGCGGCGGATCGACTCCACCTGCCGGTCGGTCTCGTCGAACGAGCCGTCCGTACGCACCACGAAGTCGGCCCGGGCGGCCTTGACGCCGGTCGGAAGCTGCGCCTCCAGCCGCTTGCGGCCTTCGGCGGCCGAAAGACGGTCGCGCTGCGCCAGGCGGGCCAACTGCGCGGCGGCTGCGCATGCCGTGACGACGACCCGATCGAACGCCGCCGGCCGGCCCGTCTCGAACAGCAGCGGGACGTCGGCGACGCCGAACGGAGCCGTCCGGGCTGCGGCCAGCCGCTCGAACCAGTCGTCGATCCCGGCGCGGACGCGGGGATGGACGATCGCTTCCAGATCGGCTCTCGCCGCCGCGTCGTCGAAGACGAGCGCGGCCAGCCGCCGCCGGTCGAGCGTTCCGTCGCGCGCGAACAGATCAGGGTCGAAGCGGGCCTTGATCGCCGTCCAGGCGGGCCGTCCCGGCCGGACGGCCTCGCGGGCGAGGCGATCGGCGTCCACGGTCGGGACGCCGCGCGCAGCGAAACGGGCGAGCACGTACGACTTGCCGGTGGCGATGCCGCCGGTCAGCGCCACGCGAAGCATCGTTTCGTCCGAAGCGGTGTTACGCGGGCGTTTCCTCGCTGTTCTCGGCGTTCTCCGCCGGGGCTATCCGCTCCTCGACGAAGGTGTTCCACTCGTGGCACTGCGGGCACTGCCAGAGCAGCTCCGTGCTGCGGTAGCGGCAGCGGATGCACACGTGCGGATCGAGATAGAAGACGGCGTCGTGCGTCAGGCCGACGTAGCGCCGCACCAGCTCTTCGTTGAGATCGAGCGCCGTGAGCGCCCGCCAGATCGCCTGATGAATCGCGAGGGCGTGCGGGTTGTGGACGAGCGATTCGAAGAGCAGCTCGATCGCCCGCGCGGGTTCTCCGTTCGCCGCCGCATGCTGCCCGATCGCGAGCCGCGCCCGCCAGTCCTGCGGATTGGCTTCCACGAGCCGGCGGCACAGGTCCAGAAACCGGGACGGCATGCCGAGATCGGCGTAGGCGCCCTTCAGGCGGGGGAAGGCGAGGTACGCGCGCTCCGGCGCGACGTGCACGATCTTTTCCCACATTTCGACGGCCGCTCTCGGCTGGCCCTGCTCCAGACGGACGTCCCCCAGGTTCAGGTAGGCCGGCACGGTGTTCTTGTCCAGTCCGATCGCCGCCTCGAAATGCCGGATCGCCTGCCCCGGTTGCCCGTCTCGCCGGGCCTGCAGGCCGAGCTCGTTCTCGAGGAAGGCCAGGATAGCCTGGTCGCGAGGCTTCTCGGCGTCGGCCGCCGCTTCCGCCATCCGCTGGCGGAGCACCTGCGCTTCCCGCCATTCGTGCTGCTCCTCGTGCAGCTTCTCGAGGTTGAGCAGGGCGTACTTGTTCTTCGGGTCGAGCCGCACGACCTCGGAGAACGCTTCGAACGCCCGGTCGACGAAACCGCCGCGCCGGAAGTCGAGCCCGAGGCAGAGCAGGACGTGCGCATGCTCCAGCCGCGTCAGGCGCGAGCGCCGCAGGAGGCTCTGGTGAACCTGGAGCGCCTTGCTGACCTGTCCCTTCTCGCGGTACAGGTTTCCCAGGATGAGATGGATCTCGAGCGCGTCGTCGTCGAACCAGACCGCCTTGGTGAGCTCTTCGATCGCCAGGTCGATCTGGTTCGAGACGAGGAAGTTCAGTCCGAGGATGTAGTGGGCCGATTCCCGCGCCTTGCGCCGGTCGATCCACCGGCCGTCGCGGAGCTTGTACCGCTCCCACGCCTTGCCGCCGCCAGACCGGTCAGCAGGGCCGTCAGGGCCGCGAGCAGGGTCAGGGTCTCGACCATCTGGCTAGAACAGCTCGGTTCGCCACAGATCGTGGAGGTGGACGACGCCGTCGACGCGCCCGGCGTCGTCCACGACGATCAGCGACGTGATGCGTCGGGTCTCCAGCAGGCTGAGGGCTTCGGCGGCCAGGGTCGACGGCGGGATCGTGACCGGAGCCTTCGTCATCACGTCGGCCGCCGACAGCGCCGCCGGATCGATCCGCTCCGCCAGACGCCGCCGGACGTCGCCGTCGGTGACGACGCCGAGCAGCGCCCGGTTCTCGCCGGTCACGCACGCCATGCCCAGCTTCCCGGCGGACATCGCCGCCGCCACGTCCGGCAGCGGAGCGTCGGGCGCGACGCGCGGGAGCCGATCGCCGGCGTGCATCAACCGATCCACTCGAAGCAGCCGCTTGCCGAGCCGCCCGCCGGGATGGAGGCTGGCGAAGTCCTCCTCGCGGAACCCTTTCCGGACCATCAGCGTCATCGCCAGCGCGTCGCCGAGCGCCAGCGCGGCGGTGGTGCTGGCGGTGGGCGCCAGGTTCAACGGGCATGCTTCACCGTCCACGCGGCAGTCGAGGGTGACGTCGGCGGTCTCGCCGAGCGTGCTCGACGGCGACCCGGTGACGGCGATGATCCGCGTGCGGAGCCGCTTGAGCGTTTCGAGGAGGCGCAGGATCTCCGGCGTTTCGCCGCTCCGGGAGAGGGCGACGACCAGGTCGTCGCCCTGAATGACGCCGAGGTCGCCGTGGACCGCCTCCGCGGGATGCAGGAAGTACGCGGGCGTGCCGGTGCTGGAGAGCGTCGCCGCCACCTTGCGCGCGATGATGCCCGACTTGCCCATGCCGGTCACGATGACGCGCCCCGAGCAGTCCGCAAGAAGCTGAACCGCCTGCGCGAACCGTTCGTCCAGACGGTCGAGGAGGCCGCGAACGGCTTCGGCCTCGGCCCTGATCACCGTGCGGGCCAGATCGACGTCGATCTCCGCCGTCGCGTCGTCGGTCATCGGCTCGGCTGACCGGTTCCCGAGGGTGTCGAGCCTGCGGCCTGCCCGATCGCCAGAAGCCGCTGCAGGAGCGGCTCGACGCGGTCGAGGGGCAGAGCGTTCGGTCCGTCGCTCCGGGCGGCGGAGGGATTGTCGTGGACTTCCAGGAACACGCCGTCCGCGCCGGCGGCGACCCCGGCGGCGGCCAGCGGCTCGATGAATTCGGCCTGCCCGGCCGTCGCCCCGTCGCCGCCCCCCGGAAGCTGGACGCTGTGGGTCGCGTCGAAGACGACCGGGTATCCGAAGCTCCGCAGGATCGGGAACGCGCGCATGTCCACCACGAGGTTGTTGTAGCCGAAGCAGGAGCCCCGTTCGGTGACGATGATCCGGTGGTGGCCCGTCGAGGTGATCTTCTCGATGACGTGCCGCACGTCCCCGGGCGCGAGGAACTGCCCCTTCTTCACGTTGACGGTCCGGCCGGTCTGCGCCGCGGCGACGAGCAGATCGGTCTGCCGCGACAGATACGCCGGGATCTGGAGGACGTCCGCCACCTCGGCGGCCGGTTCGGCCTGATGCGGCTCGTGGACGTCGGTCAGGATCGGCACGGCGCATTCCGTCTTGATCCGGCGGAGGATCCGCAGGCCCGAATCGAGGCCGGGACCGCGGAACGCACGGATCGAAGTGCGGTTCGCCTTGTCGAACGACGCCTTGAAGATCAGCCGCCCGCCGCAGCGCGCGACGCGCTCGCGGAGCGCGCGGGCCATGGCCAGGACATGGGTCTCGCTTTCGATGACGCAGGGGCCGGCGATGACCGCGAGCGGCTGGCCGCCGCCAAGAGACACGTCGCCGGCAGCCACCTGACGCACGGCTTCATTATAGATAGACGCCGCTCGATCAGGCGACCGACTCGGCGGCGGCTCTCGCCGCCCCCGCATGCGCGTGCGTCGACCGGACGAAGCCGGCGAACAGGGGGTGGGGGCGCAGCGGCTTCGACTGGAATTCCGGATGGAACTGGACCGCGAGGAACCACGGGTGGCCGGGAATCTCGATCACTTCGACGAACTTGCCGTCGGGCGACCGCCCCGAGATGCGCAGTCCGCCCTCGGTGAGCGCCTTCTCGTAGGCCCGGTTGAACTCGTAGCGGTGCCGGTGCCGCTCGTGCACGGCCGGCGCGCCGTACACCTGCTCGGCCAGCGATCCCGGCTCGATCCGGCACGGATAGCTTCCGAGACGCATGGTGCCGCCGAGGTCGTCGACGCCCAGCAGGTCCCGCAGCTTGTAGATCACCTTGTGCGGAGCGTCCTCGCGGCATTCCGTCGAGTCGGCGCCGGCCAGGCCGCAGACGTGACGGGCGAACTCCACGGCCGCCCACTGGAACCCGTAGCAGATGCCGAGGTACGGAATCCGCCGTTCCCGGGCGATGCGCGCCGCGACCATCATGCCGCGGCTGCCGCGGTCGCCGAACCCTCCCGGGACCAGAATCCCGTGCGCGTCGGCGAGCAGACGGTCCCCGCCGTCGGCCTCCAGCGCTTCGGCCTCGATCCACTCGATGCCGACCCGGAGCCGGTGACGGAAACCGCCGTGCGACAACGCCTCGTTCAGGCTCTTGTACGAGTCTTCGTAGCCGACGTACTTGCCGACCACGTGAACCGTGACTTCGTCGGCCGGATTCCTGATCCGCCCGACCAGCGCCCGCCACTCGTCGAGTCTGCACTGCGTGTCTTCCGGCAGATGCAGCCCGCCGAGCACGATCCGGTCGAGTCCCTCCTCGCCGAGCACGAGCGGCACCTCGTAGATGCTGTCGACGTCCCGGGCGGCGATCACGGCTCGCTCGTCGACGTCGCAGAACAGGGCGATCTTGCGGCGGATGTCGTTCGGCAGCGCCCGGTCGGTCCGGCACAGCAGGATGTCGGGCTGGATCCCGATCGACCGCAGATCCCGCACGCTGTGCTGGGTCGGTTTCGTCTTGAGCTCGCCGGCCGCCCCGATGAACGGGACGAGGGTGAGGTGGACGTACAGCGTGTGCTCGCGGCCGACGTCCCGGCGGAACTGCCGGATCGCCTCCAGGTAGGGCTGGCTCTCGATGTCGCCCACGGTGCCGCCGATCTCGACCAGGACGATGTCGACGTCGCCGCTGACGGCGCGGAGGCCGTTCTTGATCTCGTTCGTGACGTGGGGGATGACCTGGACGGTCCGGCCGAGATAGTCGCCGCGGCGCTCCTTCTGGATCACGGAAAGGTAGATCTTGCCGGTCGTCCAGTTGTGGTCGCACGTCGTGACGGTGCTCGTGAACCGCTCGTAATGCCCCAGGTCGAGGTCGGTCTCGGCGCCGTCCGCCGTGACGTACACCTCCCCGTGCTGGTACGGGCTCATCGTGCCGGGGTCCACGTTCACGTACGGATCGAACTTCTGCAGGGTGACGCGGTAGCCGTGGCCTTCCAGCAGGCAGCCGATCGACGCGGCCGCCAGGCCCTTGCCGAGGGACGACACGACGCCGCCGGTGACGAAGATGTACTTCACCGGCCGGCCCGCGGCGTTGAGGACGGGATCGGGCGTCACGGCGTTCCGCCGGAAACGATGCGGCGCACGCGCTCGAGGTCCCGGGGCGTGTCGACGCCGACCGGGTCGCCGGCGATCTCCACCGTCCGGATGCGGTAACCGTGCTCGATCGCCCGCAGTTGCTCGAGGCGCTCCGCGCGTTCCAGCGGGGTCGTCTCCAGCGCGGCGAAGCGGAGCAGGAACGCGCGGCGGTAGGCGTACAGACCGACGTGCCGCCAGGCGCCGGCCGGAACGCCGGCGCCCGGACGCTCCTGATGCGGCACGGCGGCGCGCGAAAAGTACAGGGCGAATCCGCGGGCGTCGATCACGACCTTCACGACGTTCGGATCGTCCAGCTCGGCGGCGGTGTCGAGGCGGCGCCGCGCGGTCGCCATCGGCGTGTCGGGATCGCCGCTTAGCGCCTGCACCGCCAGGTCGATGGCGCCGGGGTCGACGAGCGGCTCGTCGACCTGAAGGTTGACGACGACGTCGCAATGGAGGTCGCGGGCCGTCTCCGCGAGCCGATCGGTTCCGCTGCGATGATCGGCGGCCGTCATCCGGGCCTCGCCGCCGAACGCGGCGACGGCGTCCCGGATGCGGGCGTCGTCGGTCGCGACGATCGCCGCCTGCACGGACGAAGCAGCCAGCGCGCGCCGGTAGACGTGCTCCACCATCGGCCGGCCGCCGATGTCGGCCAGCGGTTTTCCCGGAAGGCGCGACGACCGGTAGCGGGCCGGGATGACGGCGACGGCGGACGGAGGAGAAGGTGACGGAGGAGGGGGTGATGCGGCGGTCGCCTGAGGCGTGGCCGGATGCACGGCGAATGCTATCACACCGGCGCCGCGGATCGGCCGGTCAGAGACGGACCAGGTTCACGCGGCGGACCGCCGGGACCTGCCGGATCTCGTCGAGCAGCGCGCCGCCGTCGTCGAGTGCGGGCGGGTCCGGCTCGCCGGCGCAGGCCTCGATGGTGACCACTCCGACTGCGCCGCCTGCGCTGCGGCCGAGCGCGAACGTGGCGATGTTGAGGCGGCGCCGGCCGAGGATGGCGCCGACCTCGCCGATGACGCCGGGCTGATCGCTGTTCCGGATGACGACCAGCGCGCCGGCCAGCGGCGCCTCCACCTCCACCCCGTCGAGCAGCACCAGACGCGGCTCCTGCGGCTCGAAGACGGCGCCTTCCGCCCACAGCTCTCCGCCGCCGGTGCGCAGCTTCACCGAAACGAGGCTGGTGAAGTTCCGGGCGCGGGAGCTGTGCGACTCGACGATCTCCAGGCCGCGCTGCTCCGCCAGCGCGCGGGCGTTGACCAGCGTCACGGTCGAGGAGAGCGTGGTGCGGAAAAGTCCGACGAGCGCCGCGCCGACGAGCATGTCGTGGTTGCCGCCCGCCAGCTCTCCGTAGTAGCGGATGCCGACGCCCTCGACCCGATCGTCGGCGAGTTGCGCGAGGAAACTGCCCAGGCGTTCGGCGAGCCCGACGTACGGCTGCAGGCGTTTGAACTCCTCGGCGGTGACCGACGGGAAGTTGACGGCGTTGCGGACGATTCCGGACTGCAGGTAGTCGCGGACGCAGGCGGCCGCCTCGAGTCCGACCGCTTCCTGCGCCTCCCGGGTCGAGGCGGCGATGTGGGGAGTCGCCACGACTTGCGGCAAGCTCGTCAGGGCCGTCGTCGCGGGCGGCTCCGCCTCGAACACGTCCAGTCCGGCCCCGGCGACGTGACCCGAGGCCAGCGCTTCGGCCAGCGCCGCCTCGTCGATGAGCGCGCCTCTGGCGGTGTTGACGATCCGGACTCCCCACCTGCACCGCGCGAGCCGGCCTCGGTCCAGCAGCTTGCGGGCGCCGCCGGCCGATGGCGCGTGGAGGCTGATGAAGTCGGCCCGCTCGCAGAGCAGATCGAGCGACACCAGCTCGACGTCCAGATCGCTGGCGGCCTGCGCGGGGATGTACGGGTCGTGCGCGACGATCCGCATCTCGAACGCCCGCGCGCGGCGCACGACTTCCCGGCCGATGCGGCCGAGGCCGACGACGCCGAGCGTCTTGCCCCGCAGCTCCGCGCCCTGCAGGGATCTTTTTTCCCACCGGCCGTCCTTCATCAGAGCGTCGGCGCGGCTGACCGACCGGGCGAGCGCGAGCATCAGGGCGCAGGTGTGCTCCGCCACGCTGACGCTGTTGGCGCCGGGGGCGTTGAGCACCAGGACGCCGCGCCGGCTGGCCGCCTCGAGATCGACGTTGTCCACGCCGGCGCCGGCGCGCGCGATGACGCGGAGCCGGGGCGCGGCGGCGATCAGGTCGGCGTCGACCCGCGTCGCGCCGCGGACGATCACGCCGTCGGCGTCTTCGAGGTCCGCCGCGAGCGCGTCGGCGGCGCGGCCCTCGCGGGCGTCCACCGTCCACCCTTCGGCGCGCAGGAGATCGGCGGCGGAGTCGGGCAGGGGGTCGGCGATGACGATCTTCATGGGAACCGGACGCGGGCCGGGCCGCGCGAGCCGTACAGTATAATGTTCCGCCGTTTGCGGGGAGCCGGTCGCCGTATCGCCTGCCGCACCACGATGGTGCAAATCGCTGGAACGCCCCGTTTGGTCTGGCTTGCATGGGTCTGACGGGGCATTTTTTCACAAGGTTTTCCACACTTTCTGTTGAAGATCCTGCCGCAGGTCATGGGGATGTGACCTAAACGGCGCGCATTCCGCCCAACGAAGGAGTTGAACGCATGAACAGGAAGGTGAGCGTCATCGGGTCCGGGAACGTCGGAGCCACCGCCGCCCGCAGCATGGCGGACAAGGAGCTCGCCGACGTCGTGGTGCTCGACATCCTCGATGGCGTGCCGCAGGGGAAAGGGCTGGACATGCTCGAGGCGTGTCCGGTGGAAGGGTCGGACGCGCGCGTGCTCGGCACCAACGACTACGCCGACACGGCCGATTCGGACGTCGTCGTCATCACCGCCGGCCTGGCGAGAAAGCCCGGCATGAGCCGCGACGATCTGCTGACGAAGAACTGCGCGATCATCAGGAGCGTGACCGAGCAGGTGGTCCGCCACTCGCCGAACTGCATCATCATTCCGGTGACCAACCCGCTCGACGCCATGTGCCAGGTCGTCCACCGCGTCAGCGGCTTTCCGCGCGAACGGGTCGTCGGCATGGCCGGCGTGCTCGATTCGGCCCGCATGCGGACGTTCATCGCGCAGGCGCTCGACGTCTCGGTCGAGAACACGCACGCGTTCGTCCTCGGCGGCCACGGCGACACCATGGTGCCGCTGCCGCGGTACTCCACGGTGGCGGGCGTGCCGATCACCGAGCTGATGGATCAGGCGGCGATCGACGCGATCGTGCAGCGGACGGCCGGCGGCGGCGCGGAGATCGTCAAGCTGCTCGGGACCGGGAGCGCGTTCTACGCCCCCGGGTCGGCGGTGGTGGAGATGGTCGAGGCGATCCTGAAGGACAAGAAGAAGATCCTGCCGTGCGCGGCGTTCCTGCAGGGCGAGTACGGCGTCCGCGATCTGTTCGTAGGCGTTCCCGTGAAGCTGGGCGCCCGGGGAATCGAGCAGATCGTCGAAATCGCCCTGACCGACGACGAGCAGGCCGCGCTCGACAAGTCGGCCGCCGCCGTGCGGGAGCTGGTGCAGGTCATCGGCGTGTGACGCGGTGAAGATCCACGAGCACCAAGCGAAGGCGCTGTTCGCGAAGCACGGCCTGGCCGTGCCGCGCGGCGAGGTGGCGTTCACGCCGGCCGAGGCCCGCGGCATCGCCGAACGTCTCGGCGGCGGGGCGGTCGTCAAGGCCCAGATCCACGCCGGCGGCCGGGGGAAGGGCGGCGGCGTGAAGGTGGCGGCAAGCGCCGACGAGGCCGCCCGGGCCGCGGAGACGCTGATCGGCATGACGCTGGTCACGCCGCAGACCGGGCCAGAAGGGCGGCGCGTGTCGCGCGTTCTGGTCGAGGAGCGGCTGGAGATCGACCGCGAGCTGTACCTCGGGCTGCTGATCGACCGGGCGTCGGCGCGGCCGATCGTCATGGCCAGCGCGGCCGGCGGCATGGAGATCGAGCAGGTGGCCGCCGAGACGCCGGAGCGGATTCTGCGGGAGTCGATCGACCTGGCCGCCGGCCTGGCCGGTTTCAAGGGGCGGCGTCTGGCGTTCGGCCTCGGACTGACCGGGCCGGCGGCGGCGAAGGCGGTGCGGGTGATGCAGGCCGCGTACGCCGTCTTCCGCGAGAACGACGCCTCCCTCGTCGAGATCAATCCGCTCGTCGTGACGAAGACCGGCGACGTGCTGGCGCTCGACGGCAAGGTTTCGCTCGACGACAACGCGCTGTTCAGGCATCCGGAGCTGCGCGGCCTCCGCGACCCGGCGGAAGAGGAGGCGCTCGAGATCGAAGCGTCGAAGCACGCCCTGAACTACATCCGGCTGGACGGTTCGATCGGGTGCATGGTCAACGGCGCCGGACTGGCGATGGCGACGATGGACATCATCCAGCTCGCCGGCGGCGCCCCCGCGAACTTCCTCGACGTCGGCGGCGGCGCGAGCGCCGGGCAGATCCGCAGCGCCTTCCGGATCCTGATGTCCGACCCGAACGTGAAAGCGGTGCTCATCAACATCTTCGGCGGGATCCTGCGCTGCGACGTGCTGGCGGCGGGGGTGATCGCCGCCGTGCGGGAGCTCGACGTCCGGGCGCCCGTCGTCATCCGCATGGAGGGCACCAACGTGGAGCAGGGGAAACGGATGCTGGAGGAGAGCGGCCTGAACTTCACGACCGCCGACGCCATGGACGAGGCCGCCGAGCGGGTCGTGGCGCTCGCCGGCGGGTCGGCCGGGGCGGGCTGAAGCGTCAGGCCGCGCGCAGGTGATGCCGGTACTCATCGATCGGGACACCCGCCTGCTCGTCCAGGGGTTGACCGGACGGGAAGGGACGTTCCACGCGAAGCAGGCCGCCGAGTTCGGGACCACGGTGGTCGGCGGCGTCACGCCGGGGAAGGGGGGCTCCGTCCACGAAGGGTGGCCGGTGTTCGACACGGTGGAGCAGGCGGTCCGCGAGACCGGCGCCAACGCGTCGGTCGTCTTCGTTCCGCCCGCGGTCGCCGCGGACGCCGTCATGGAGGCCGCCGACGCCTCTGTCCCGCTCGTCGTCTGCATCACCGAAGGGATTCCGACCATCGACATGCTGCACGTGATGCGGTTCCTCGACGGCCGCCCGACCCGGCTGATCGGCCCCAACTGTCCGGGCGTCCTCTCGGCGGGGTCGGCCAAGGCCGGCATCATTCCGGGGCACATCTGCCGCGAGGGACGCGTCGGCGTCGTGTCGAAGAGCGGCACGCTCACCTACGAAGCGATTCACCAGTTGACCGGACTCGGGCTCGGGCAGACCACGTGCATCGGCATCGGCGGCGACCCGCTGATCGGGACCAGCTTCGTCGACGCGCTGCGGCTGTTCGACGCCGACGACGCGACCGAGGCGGTGGTCCTGATCGGCGAGATCGGCGGAACCGCCGAGGAGGAGGCGGCCGCGTACGTCCGGGACGAGTTCTCCAAACCGGTGGTCGGCTTCATCGCCGGCCGGACGGCGCCCCCCGGGCGGCGCATGGGGCACGCCGGCGCCATCATCTCGGGCGGCCGGGGCGGGGCGGCCGAGAAGATGGCGGCCCTCGAGTCGGCCGGGGTCACGGTGGTCAGCAGCCCGGCCGGAATCGGCGCCGCCGTCCTGACCCGTCTGCAGGGCGGCTGACGGCGCGCGCCGGCCCCGCGCGGTACCGCTAAAACGTGCTACAATAAACAGTTTTCTGGATCCGGGAGGATGGCGAGGCCGTGGATGGCTCCTTCTGACGTAGCCGTACAAGACGCTCCAGCAGCGCACCTCACCGAGCGGGTTGTCAACGATTTCAGCATCCAGGTCGCCACGGTCAACGGATCGGGCAGCCAGACCGCCAACCTCGTTCTCCTGCGCTCCATCTTCCGGATGGGCGTTCCGGTTTCGGGCAAGAACCTCTTCCCCTCGAACATCGCCGGGCTGCCGACCTGGTTCACGATTCGGGCGAACAAGGACGGATATATCGCGCGCAAGGAAAGGATCGACCTGCTCGTGGCGATGAACGCCGAGACCGCCCGCGAGGACGTGCTCTCGCTCGGCCCCGGCGCCGCGGTCGTGTACGACGCGCCGCTGCAGCTCGACGACCTGCGCGACGACCTGATCTTCTACCCGGTCCCGTTCGACAAGCTCGTGGCGGGGGTCTGCACCGACGTCAAGTTGCGGCGTCTGGTCCGCAACATGATCTACGACGGCGTCCTCGCCAGCCTGCTGCGGATCGACATGGCGCAGATGGAGGCCGCCCTCGAGAAGCAGTTGGGCGGGAAGCCGAAGGCGGTGACGCTGAACCGCGGGGCGCTCGACGTCGGGTTCCGTCACGCGGAGGATCATCTCGAGAAGCGCGACCCGCTGGTGGTGGAGCCGATGAACGCGACCGACGGCCTCATCCTGATCGACGGAAACGCCGCCGCCGCGGTGGGGGCCATGATGGCCGGCGTGACGGTGGTCACCTGGTACCCGATCACGCCGTCGTCGTCGTTGTGCGAAACGCTGATCGAGTACCTGCGGAAGTACCGGATCGACGAGGAGACCGGCAAGGCGACGTTCGCCGTCGTGCAGGCCGAGGACGAGATCGCGGCGCTCGGCATGGCGATAGGCGCGGGCTGGGCGGGCGCGCGCTCGATGACCTCGACCTCCGGGCCGGGCATCTCGCTGATGGCGGAGTTCTCCGGCCTGGCTTACTATGCGGAGGTCCCGGCCGTCATCTTCGACGTCCAGCGGGTCGGGCCGTCGACCGGTCTGCCCACCCGCACCGCGCAGGGCGACGTGCTGGCCACGGCGTTCCTGTCGCACGGCGACACGCGGCATCTGATGCTGTTCCCCGCGTCGACGGAAGAGTGCTACGCGATGGCGATGGAGGCGTTCGATCTGGCGGAGCGGTTCCAGACGCCCGTGTTCGTGATGAGCGACCTCGACCTCGGGATGAACACCTGGATGTCGAAGCCGTTTTCGTACCCCTCGAAGCCGCTCGACCGCGGCAAGATCCTCGACGAGGAGACGCTCGACCGGATCGGCAAGTTCGGCCGGTACCGCGACGTCGACGGCGACGGGATTCCGTACCGGAGCCTCCCCGGCGACGGCATGCCGGCGTTCTTCTGCCGGGGGTCGGGGCACAACGAGTGGGCGCAGTACAGCGAACGGCCGGACGACTACAAGGACAACATCGATCGCCTGATGCGGAAGTTCGAGACCGCCCGGAACTGGATGCCGGCGCCGGTGGTGACGATCAACCAGAAGGCGTCGATCGGCGTCGTCGCGTACGGCACGACCCACTGGGCGGTCGTCGAGAGCCGCGATCAGCTGCTGGCCGAATACGACCTGGAGACGTCCTACTACCGGGTGTGCGCGTACCCGTTCCGGGCTGCGCTGGCCTCGTTCATCGAGCGGCACGAGCGCGTCTACGTGGTGGAGCAGAACCGCGACGCGCAGATGCTGAGCCTGATGAAGCTCGACGTGCCGGTCGAGCTGGCCGGCCGGCTGCGCAGCGTGCTGCACTATTCGGGCAACCCTATCGACGCGCGGACGATCACCGACATCGTCTCGAAGAAGGAAGGGTACCGCGCCGAAAAGGTCGGAGCGCCGCCGCTCCGGTTGCCGCACAGCGCCGGCGTGGGCGGGGAATAGTTCCGGATTTTTCGGGGAGAGCGCATCGTGGCGACCGTCGCACCATCGGAACCGCGCAGGAACGTCAACCGGATCGGGCTCGTTTCGAAGGAGTACCGCGGCGCGAAGTCGACGCTGTGCGCCGGCTGCGGCCACAACGCGATCTCGGAGCGGATCATCGGCGCCTGCTACGAGATGGGGCTCGATCCGGGGCGGGTCGTGAAGCTGTCCGGCATCGGGTGCTCCAGCAAGAGCCCCGCCTACTTCCTCGGGTCGTCGCACGGGTTCAACGCGGTGCACGGACGGATGCCCTCGGTCGGCACCGGCGCGCTGCTCGCCAACCACAAGCTGATCGCGATCGGCGTGAGCGGCGACGGCGACACGGGCGCGATCGGGATCGGCCAGTTCGTGCACCTCATGCGGCGCAACCTGCCGATCGTCTACGTCATCGAGGACAACGGCTGCTACGGCCTGACCAAGGGGCAGTTCTCGCCGACCGCCGACATGGGCTCGCGGCTGAAGACCGGCGTGATCAACGACCTGCCGCCGATCGACACCTGCGCGCTCGCCGTGGAGCTGGGCGCCACGTTCGTCGCACGCTCGTTCTCCGGCGACAAGAAGCAGCTCATGGCGATTCTGAAGGCGGCGCTGAGCCATCGCGGCACGGCGATGATCGACGTCCTGTCGCCGTGCGTGACGTTCAACGATCACGAAGGGTCCACGAAGAGCTACGCGTACGCGAAGGCGCACGACGATCCGCTCGAGGAGATCAGCTTCGTGCCGTTCTTCGAGGACATCTCCATCGACTACGAGCCGGGCGCGACGCAGGCGGTGTCGCTGCACGACGGTTCGACGCTGTATCTCACGAAGCTCGACGAGGCGTACGATCCGCTCGACAGGATCCAGGCGCTCCGGGTGCTGAACGAAACGCGCCGGCGCGGCGAGTTCGCGACCGGCGTCATCTACGTGGAGCCGGACCGCGACGACTTCCTGACGATGCTGAACCTGGTGGACGAGCCGCTGGCGCAGTTGCCGCAGCGGCGGATCCGGCCGCCGAAGGCGGCGCTCGACGAGGTCATGGCGTCGCTTCGGTAGCAGATGCAACGCACGCTGGCGATCATCAAGCCGGACGCCGTCGAACGCCGTTCGGTCGGCGCCATCATCCGGCGCATCGAGGAGGCCGAGCTCGCCATTCGGGAGATGCGCCTCACCCGCCTGACGAAGGCGGACGCGGAACGTTTCTACGCCGTGCACCGGGACAAGCCGTTCTTCGACAGCCTGACCGACTTCATGTCGTCCGGGCCTATCGTCGTGCTGGCGCTCGAAGCGCCCGACGTGATCCGGCGGTGGCGGCGGCTGATGGGGGCGACCGATCCGGCCGAAGCCGAGCGCGACACGCTGCGGCGGCAGTTCGGGCGGTCGGTGGAGACGAACGCCGTGCACGGGTCGGACGCCGGCGAGACCGCCGCGTTCGAGATCGACTATTTCTTCCCGGCCTCCGGGTCGGACGCCGGGTAGCCGCGGCGCGGCGGGGGCGGGCGTGATGGGGAAGACGCTGCTGGTGGCCGGTCTGCTGATCGCGGGGGCCGGCGCGCTCGTGACGGCGGGATTGCCGCTCGGCCGTCTCCCCGGCGACCTCGTGTATCGGCGCGGGAGCGCGACGATCCACCTGCCGATCACGACGTCGATCCTCCTGAGCGCGGCGCTCAGCCTCGTCATGATGCTGGTTCGGCGGTGAAGGAGGGCGCAGCGCAGGTTTCCTTGACCGGTATTCGGCCTTCGTAGTACGCTCACGCTCCGGGGGCATGGCCGGCGTCCGGTCTCCGTTTCCCTGACGTATCGCAGGATGAAGAAGCTTGACGAGAGCGAAGCTGCGCCCGCACGCAGCCCTTTGGCGAGCACCCCCGCGCTTGCCGTCCAGTTCTTCCTGATCCCGCTGGCGGTGGTCGGCGTCGTGGTGCTCGTCTACGGCGGATTTCGCATGCTGGTGACGAACGAACGGACGCCCGAGGAATTTCTCGACGACGTTCGGGCCGGCGGCCGGGATCGGCGCTGGCCGGCCGCATACGAGTTGTCGCGGCTGCTGGACAGGCCTGAAACCGAGGCGCAGCATCCGGATCTCGGCGCCGCCATCGTGCGGGCGTTCACCGATTCCGCCGGCGACGACCCGCGCGTGCGTCGGTACCTGGCGCTGGCGGTCGGGCGGCTCAGGACGCTGCCGCCCGGAGCGACCGAAGCGCTCGTCGAAGCCCTGGACGATCCCGATTCCGAAACGCGCATCAGCGTCATCTGGGCGCTCGCGTCGATCGGGGATCGGTCCGTGGTCGACGAAATCGAGGCGACGTACCTGTCGGACGACGCCGGCGTCCGCAAGATGGCGGTGTACGCGCTCGGCGCGCTGCCGGCCGACGAACAGGCGGCGACGCTGCGGAACGCCCTGGACGACGCCGCGCCGGACGTTCGGTGGAATGCGGCGGTCGCGCTCGCGCGCCACGGCCGCGCCGACGGGCTGCGCGTGCTCGGGCGGATGCTCGATCGGGACTACGTGCAGCGCCACGTCAGCCGCACCGCCGGCCTGGACGCCGACCTGGACCCGGTCGCCGCGGTGATGGTGAGCGGCTTGCAGGCGGTCGGGGCGCTCGGCGCGTCGTCGCTCCGCGGCGTGGTGGCCGAGCTCAGCCGCAGCGACGCGAGCCTGCGGGTGCGGGAGGCGGCGCTCCGCACGCTCGACCTCCTGGGATCGGCGGTGGCCGGCGGCCGCGCGACGCGCAGCCACGGTTGACGCGCCGGATGCGAGAGGACGGCGACGGAATGGCAGACGAGCTGAAACCCCAACCGAAACCCGAGGCGAAGCCGGCGGCGCCCGCGGCGGCGGCTCCGGCTTCGGCGCCGAGAACGACGAGCGCCGCCGCCGTGAAGCCGCCGACCCGGCCGGCGCGGCCCGCGGACGACACCTCGCCGCTGATGTCGCGCCGCGGCTGGCTCGGCCTGTCGTGGGGCGCGTTCACCGCCGCCACGGCCGGTTGCCTGGCCGCGACGGGCCGGTTCATGTTTCCGAACGTGCTCAACGAGCCGCCGCAGCAGTTCACCATCGGGTTCCCGGACGAATACGCCGACGGGGTGGACGAGCGGTGGAAGGACCGGTTCGGCGTCTGGATCGTCCGCACGCCGTTCGACGTCGTCCACGAGGCGTCCGGTTTCTACGCGCTCTTCTCGACCTGCACCCACCTGGGGTGCACCCCGAACTGGCTGGCGGCGGAGAACAAGTTCAAGTGCCCGTGCCACGGCAGCGGGTTCCGCCCGACCGGCGTCAACTTCGAGGGACCGGCGCCGCGGCCGCTCGAGCGCGCCCGCATCGTGCTGGCGGAGGACGGGCAGATCCTGATCGACAAGAGCCGGAAGTTTCAGAGCGAGCTCGGGCAGTGGACGGATCCCGAGTCGTTTCTCGAGGCATAGACGACGACATGGCCCGAACCGAGACTGTCAAGCCGAAGGAAGGAGCGCTCGTCCGCGCCTGGAACTGGTTGACGACGACGCAGGTCTGGACGTCCATCTTCCGGCACAACGCCCCGATCAACGACCGCAACCGGGTGCTGGTGATGCTGTCGAACGTCTTCCTGCACCTGCACCCGGTCCGCCTGAAGAAGCACGGCGTCCGGCTGCGCTACACCTGGTGCATGGGCGGGTTGAGCTTCTTCCTGTTCCTGGTGCTGACCTTCACCGGCCTGCTGCTGATGTTCTACTACCGGCCGACGCTGGAGTACGCCTACTCGGACATCGTCGGCCTGCGCGAGCACGTGCCGCTCGGCATCATGCGCGAGATGCACCGCTGGGGCGCGCACGCGATGGTCATCACCGTCTGGCTCCACATGTTCCGCGTGTTCATGACCGGCTCGTACAAGCCGCCCCGCGAGTTCAACTGGAACGTCGGCGTCATCATGCTCGTGCTGACGCTCCTGCTGTCGTTCACGGGGTACCTGCTGCCGTGGGACCAACTGGCGATCTGGGCCATCACGGTCGGCGCCAACATGGCGCGCGCCACCCCGTTCCTCGGGCACGAGGGACCGGGGGCGGCGCTGCTCGCGCTCGGAGACGTTCAGCTGATCCACGCGGCCGACGACGCCCGGTTCGCCCTGCTCGGCGGCACGTTCGTCGGCGAAGGCGCGCTCCTGCGCTTCTACGTGCTCCACTGCGTGGGGTTGCCGCTCGTCATCGGGTTCCTCATGGCCGTGCACTTCTGGAGGGTCCGGAAGGACGGCGGCATTTCCGGGCCGCTCTAGCCGGAAGCGCGCCGGCGACAGGGAACGTCATGGACGCGATCAAGGGATTCATCAATCTGTTCGCAGACCCCCGGCTGTTCTTCGTGCTGTCGGTGGCCGCGCTGGGCCTCATCGTCTGGCGGCGGGAGGTCTTCTCGAAGAACGCCGTCGGTTACGGCCTGCTCGGTTTTCTGGCGCTGTTCTTCGTTTTCGGGCTGTTCGACGACAATTTCCGCCTGATCGTCGTCAAGCCGGACAACGTCCCGATCGTGGTGCTGATCTTCCTCGTGGTGTTCTTCACGTGGTACTCGATCCGCGAGGGGGTGCGGAACGACCGGCTGATCGCGGGCGGAGGCGACCCGGTGGAGAAGCAGGAGTCGGATCGGGTCTGGGTCTGGCCCGATCTCGTCTACACGGAGCTGATCTCCCTGATCCTGTGCACGGCGGTGCTGGTCGTCTGGTCGGTGGGCATCGAGGCGCCGCTCGAGCAGCCGGCCAACCCGGCGAACACCCCGAACCCGTCGAAGGCGCCCTGGTACTTCCTGGGGCTCCAGGAGATGCTGGTCTACTTCGACCCGTGGCTGGCCGGCGTCGTCCTGCCGAGCCTGATCATCGTCGGCCTGATGGCCATTCCGTACGTGGACCGGAACCCGAAGGGGAACGGGTACTACACGTTCCGCGAGCGGCGCGCCGAGATCACGATCTTCCTGTTCGGCTTCGTCGTGCTCTGGTCGTCGCTGATCGTGCTGGGCACGTTCCTCCGGGGACCGAACTGGAATTTCTTCGGGCCGTTCGAATACTGGGACGTCCACAAGCTCGAGCCGTTGACGAACGTTCAGCTTTCCGACTTCATCTGGGTCCGGTTGCTGGGGCGGCCGCTGCCGGACAACTGGTTCGTCCGCGAGGTGTTCGGGATCGCCCTGACGCTGGCCTACGTGGCCGCCCTGCCGCCGCTGATGGCGAGGACGTTCCGGGGATATTACGAAAAGCTGGGAGCGCCGCGGTTCTACGTGACCGCGATGCTGCTGCTGATGATGTTGTCCCTGCCGGTCAAGATGCTGACGCGGTGGGTGTTCAACCTGAAGTACGTCGTGTCGATTCCCGAGTTCTTCTTCAACATATAGGGATCGGCGGCGCACAGGTTCCCGCGGCTCCGGGATGGTGAGCCAGACGAGGCGAGCGCAGGACAGATGGTTGACAAGAGGTCGGTCGGGCACGCGTACAACGTCGATTTTCTGAACGTGGTCTTCGCCGCGTCGAGCATCTTTCTGTTCGTCACGACGATCCTGATGATCTGGGACGACTACGACCGCGAGTGGAAGGATTACCAGCGGCGTTTCGTCCAGCTCGAGCGCGAGGTGACCGAAGCGAGCCTGGCGGCGGCGCAGGCGCAGGTGGATCAGACGCGGGTGGCCGAGCTCCGGTCCCAGCTGGCGCAGGCGGAGCAGGAAGCCGCCGCGAGCCAGGAGCAGATCCGCGCACTCGAAGCGCGGCTTTCCGGCGTCGAGGCCGAGCTCTTTCTGGCGAATCAGGAGCACCAGACGACCAAGGCGGTGTACGACGCCGAACGTTACGAGTTCGAGGAGAGGCAGGAAGCCGATCCGGATCTGCCGGCGGAGGCGCGCGTCGAGATAGACGAAATGTTCCGGCGCTGGCTCGACCTCGGGCTGGAGGTGGAGCGGCTCACGGCGCGCCGCGACGGCATCCGCGAGGAGATCGCCCGTTTCACGAGCCGGTCGGTGGAGCTCGACACGGAGTTGCGGGCGCTGACGGCGGAGACCGATCGCCTCGGCTCGCGCGTCGCCGATCTGCAGCCCAGTCTGGTCGAAGATCTGATCCTCAACGCGCCGCTGCTCGACTTCATGGCGCCGACCATCACGGTGCGGCAGGTCATCACGCCGCAGATCGTCGAGGACGTGAACTTCACGCGCGTCGCGAAGATGGATCGCTGCACGACCTGCCATCTCGCGATCGACCGCGAGGGGTACGAGGACTACCCGCAGCCGTTCCGCACCCACTCGAACCTCGACGCCTACGTCGGCAGCGCTTCGCCGCATCCGGTGGGGCGGTTCGGATGCACCGTCTGCCACGAGGGGATGGGGCAGTCGCTGACGTTCCGGCATGCCTCGCACACGCCGATCGACGTGGATCAGACGCTCCGGTGGGAGCATGACTTCGATTGGGAGGAGCCCCATCTGTGGGACTACCCGATGCTGCCGACGCCGATGACCGAGGCGTCGTGCGCCAAGTGCCACCGCGAGACCGTCTTCGTTCCCGAAGGTCCGAAGCTGAGCGAGGCGTACGGCCTGTACGAGCGGGCGGGATGTCATGCGTGCCACAAGACGCGCGGTTTCGAGGACCTGCGCAAGCCGGGTCCCGACCTGACGAAGATCGCGTCCAAGCTCGAGCCGGAATGGGTCGAACGCTGGATCCGCGAGCCGCGGGCGATCAAGGCCAGCACCTGGATGCCGCGCATCTGGTACAACAGCAACACGAGCGGGCCGGACGACGCGGTGCGGAACGAGGCCGAGATCGCCGCCGTGACGGCGTACCTGTTCGCGAATTCGGAGGAGCACGAGTTCGCCGTCGCGTCGCCGCGCCGGGGCGATGCGGCGCGGGGGCGGGAGCTGGTCGAATCGGTCGGATGCCTCGCCTGCCACGTCACGGGCGACGAGGGACGGCTGGAAGCCGGCCCGCGCCGGACGTTCGGGCAGCCGCTGCAGAACATCGGCAACAAGACCTCGTTCGAATGGCTCTTCGACTGGGTGCGCGACCCGCGGCACTTCAGCGCCGGGACGTACATGCCGGACCTGCGCCTCACGGACGGCGAGGTCGCCGACGTGGCCGCCTACCTGGAGACGCTGGTCGGCGCGGACGGCGACGGTCCGCGGGCGACGTACACCGACGACGACGTCACCGAAATCCTGACCGACTACCTGCGGGCGATCGTGCCGACCGACGAGGCGAACGCGACGGTCGCGGCGATGTCGGCCGATGAGCGGCGACTGGAGCTCGGGCGGCGGGCGATCGGCCGGTACGGCTGCTACAGTTGCCACGCGATCAAGGGGTTCGAGGAGACGCAGGCGATCGGGATCGAACTGTCGGAAGAGGGCAGCAAGCTGCTGCCTCGCCTTGACTTCGCCTTCGTGCACGAGATCCCGCACACCAAGGTCGACTGGTTCAAGCAGAAGCTGCGGGACCCGCGCAGCTTCGACCGGAGCCGCGTCCTCCAGCCGCTCGAGAAGCTCAGGATGCCCGATTTCGGGTTCAGCGAGGAGGAGGTGGCGCTGCTGGCGACGGCGATCATGAGCTTCCAGAGCGACGTGCAGCCGCTGGCGTCGCAGGCGCCGCGCTCCGCACGGAACGATGCGCTCCGGGAGGGACGCAACCTGGTGCGGCGGCGCAACTGCGTCGCCTGCCACGAGATCGAGGCGGACGGGGGCGACTATCGCGCGCTGGTGGAAGACCCGGCGCTGGCGCCGCCGCTGCTGACGCCCGAAGGCGCGAAAGTCAAGCCGGAGTGGCTCTACGCCTTCTTCCGCGGCCCGATCACCATCCGGCCGTGGCTGGACGTGCGCATGCCCACGTTCGATCTCGACGATGCGCACTGGAACCGGGCCATCGACTATTTCGCCGCCGTTTCGGACACGACAGGACCGTTCCGCACCCACGACGCCGCGCCGGCGCCCGGCGTGACGCGGACGGGCGAGGAGCTGTTCGATCTGCTGCGCTGCCAGCAGTGCCACGTGCTGGACACGATTCCGGAAGACCAGCCTGCGGACAATCTGGCGCCCGACTTGCGGATGGCGCAGGAACGCCTTCAGCCGGACTGGATCCTCGACTGGCTGGTCGCCCCGCTCGAGATCCAGCCCGGGACCCGCATGCCGATGTTCTGGACCGAATATCCCGATTCGCTCTACCCGCAACTGGAAGGCGATGCGGTCCGGCAGATCGAAGCGGTGCGCGACTATCTGCTGACGTTCCGCGGCGGACCGAGTCCCATGCGCGCGAACTGACCGCGGGCTGGTCATGCTCGGCGGCGCAGCCGATCGTCTGGCGGCGGCGTGGGAATCGGAAGATCGCGTCGCCCGGTTGTGGGCGGGCGACGCCTCCGTCTGGAGCGGCGCCGACGAGGCCGACTGGCTCGGCTGGCTCCGGATCGTTCCCGAGCAGTTGGCGCGGATCGAATCGCTGCAGGCCTTGCAGCGGGAGATCGCCGGGCGGGGGTTCACGCACGCGCTGCTGATGGGGATGGGGGGATCGAGCCTCTGCCCCGAGGCGTTGCGGTCGAGCTTCGGGCGCGTCGCCGGCGCGCCCGATCTCCTGGTGCTCGACTCGACCGATCCGGCGCAGGTGCGGGCGGTCGACGAGCGGCTCGACTACCGGCGCACCCTCTTCATCGCATCGAGCAAGTCGGGCGCGACGCTCGAAACGGATCTCTTCCTGCGGCACTTCGCCGAGCGCGCGCGGCAGGAGCTCGGCGGTCACGACGGCGGCCGGTTCATGGCGATCACCGATCCCGGCTCGCCGCTCGACTCGGCGGCGGCGGCGGACCGGTTCCGGTTCGTGCGCCACGGCGCCCCGGACGTCGGCGGACGATTCTCCGCGCTCTCCGATTTCGGACTGGCGCCGGCCGCCGTCATGCGGCTCGACGTCGCGCGCCTGCTCGGCCGGGCCGAGGCGATGCGCTCGGCCTGCCTGCCCTCGATTCCGGTCCGGGAGAATCCCGGCGTCATGCTGGGGCTCACGCTCGCAGCGGCGGCGCGCACCGGACGGGACAAGGTGACGTTCGTGATCTCGCCCCAGTACCGCGGCTTCGGCGCCTGGCTGGAGCAGCTTCTGGCGGAGTCGACCGGGAAGGACGGCGTGGGACTCGTTCCGGTGGACGGGGAGGACGCGGGCGCGCCGGAGCTTTACGGCGACGATCGGATCTTCGTCTACCTGCGGGATCGGCCGTCGCCCTGCCCCGGGCAGGACGCGGCGGTGGCGACGCTGGAGCGCGCCGGTCATCCCGTCGTCCGTCTCGACGTGAAGGATCCGTACGACCTGGGCGCCGAGTTCTTTCGGTGGGAGTTCGCCACCGCCGTCGCGGGCTCGGTGCTGGGGATCAACCCGTTCGACCAGCCGGACGTCGAGGCGAGCAAGGTGGAGACGCGGCGGCTGACCGCGGCGTACGAGACCGGGGGCGCGTTGCCTGCGGACGATCCGCTCGCGCGCGACGGCCACTGGGCGCTCCATGCGGACCGCGCGAACGCGGCGGCGCTCCGAAGCGGCGGCTGGAACGATTCGGTCGAGTCGCTGCTCGCGGCGCATTGGGGCCGTGCCGCCGCCGGCGACTATCTGGCGCTCCTGGCGTACGTCGAAACGTCGGACGCCCATGCGGAGGCGCTCCAGCGCGTCCGGCACGCGCTCCGCGCCGCGACCCGCGCTGCGACCTGCGTCGGGTTCGGGCCGCGGCTGCTCCACTCGACCGGCCAGCTCCACAAGGGCGGGCCGAACCGGGGCGTCTTCCTTCAGATCACCTGCGACGACGAGCAGGACGTGTCGGCGCCGGGCCGGCGGTACGGTTTCGGGGCAGTCAAGGCGGCGCAGGCGCAGGGCGACTACCAGGCGCTGGCGGACCGGGGGCGACGGGCGGTGCGGCTGCACGTGACGGGAGACCCGCAGGAAGGACTGCGCCGGCTGGCCGATCTGGCCGGCCGGCTCGGCCGGCGCTGACGCCGGCCGCTTCAGGCTCCCCGCCACCGGGGCGCGCGCTTGGCGAGAAACGCGTCGACGCCCTCCCGGAAATCGGCGCTCGAGTAGCAGGCGGCGATCAGGTCGTCGCCGTCCGCGGCGGCGAGGCGGCGCCGCGCCAGCACGCGGCGGGTCATTTCCTTCGCCGCCCGGACGGTCAGCGGGGCGTTCGCGGCGATTGCGGCGGCGATCTCCCGCACCGCGTCGTCGAGCCGTTCGGCCGGCGCCACCCGATTGACGAGTCCGGCGGCCAGCGCTTCGTCCGCGCTGAACAGGCGGCCGGTGTAGAGCATCTCCTTGAGCCGGGCGGGGCCGATCAGATCGAGCAGCCGCGCATGGTTGGCGGCGGAGAGGCAGTTGCCCAGGGTGCGCGCGATCGGCGCGCCGAACCGCGAGGCCGGCGTGCAGACGCGCAGGTCGCAGGCCGCCGCGACCGCGCAGCCGCCGCCGGTCGCGACGCCGTCGATTTGGGCGATCGTCGGCGCGGCGACGCGCTCGATCCGGTCGAGGACGGCGTCGATCCGCCGTTCGTAGTCGATCCCGTCCTGCGCCGAACGGAAGGCGCGGAACTGCGCGATGTCGGTGCCGGCCGCGAACGCCTTGCCGCCGGCGCCGCGCAGCACGAGAACCCGGACGTCGGGCTGGTCGTCGACCCGGTCGCAGCAGTCCACCAGCGACTCGTACATCGCCCACGTCATGGCGTTGCGCGCGGCGGGGCGGTTGAACGTGACGAAGGCCAGAGGTCCGCGTCGTTCGTACAACACGTGGGAAGCCGGCACGGGTAACATCTCCTTCACCGATGCGACACGCACTGAGCGGTGTCCGGGTGCTCGACGTCACGCAGGTCATGGCGGGGCCGTACTGCGCGATGCTGCTGTGCGACCTGGGCGCCGACGTGATCAAGATCGAACCGCCGGGCGGCGACTCCACGCGGCGGATGGCGGGCGCGCGCGGCGCCGACAGCCCGGCCTTCAACGCGGTCAACCGCGGCAAGCGGGGGATCGTCGTCGACCTGAAGACCGGCCGGGGCCGGCGGATCGCCGCGCGGCTGGCGGCGGCGGCGGACGTCTTCGTCGAGAACTACCGGCCGGGGGTGATGAGGCGCTGCGGTCTGGGATACGACGACCTGCGCGCCATCAATCCCCGGCTCGTCTACGCATCGATCTCCGGTTACGGGCAGACCGGTCCGTCCGCCGCGCGCGGCGGCTTCGACCTGGTGGCGCAGGGCGTCTCGGGCGTCATGTCGGTGACCGGCGAGCCGGGGCGTCCGCCGGTCAAGGCCGGCGTTCCGCTGACCGATCTCGGCGCGGCCCTGTTCGCCCTGGCCGGCGTGCTGGCGGCGCTCCACAGCCGGGCCCTGACGGGCGAAGGGCAGCACGTCGACGCGTCGCTCGTCGAGGCCGGTCTGGCGATGTCGGTCTGGGAGGCGACCGAGCACCTGTCGGGCGGCGGCGTGCCCGAGCCGCTCGGATCGGCCCACCGGATGAGCGCGCCGTACCAGGCGATCGAGTGCGCGGACGGCTACGTCACCGTCGGCGCGGCCAACGACCGGCTGTTCGCGCGGCTTTGTGCGGCGCTCGGCCATCCGGAGTGGGCGCGCGACCCGGCGTTCGCGGACGACGCCTCGCGCGTGAAGAACCGCCTGGCGCTGGCGGAACGGATTCAGGAGGTCACCCGGACGGCGTCGCGTGAGCATTGGTTGGCGCGCTTCGAAGCGGACGGCATCCCGTGCGGGCCGATCAACACGTACGCCGATGCGCTGGCCGACGAGCAGATCGTGGCGCGGGAGATGGTGGTCGAAACCGACCATCCGACGCTGGGTCGCCTGCGCACGCTCGGCGCGCCGGTCAAGCTGTCGCGGACGCCGCTGACCACCGGCCGTCCGGCGCCCGTCCTGGGACAGCACACGCGGGAAGTCCTGGGGGAAGTCGGCTATACCGACGAAGAAGTCTCGGATCTGCGGGCCGCGGGCGTCGTGGCGTAGCAGCCCGCCGCGTCAGAGGTTGAACCCGCGCTCGTTGTGCAGGGCGATGTCCAGTCCTTCCTCTTCCTCTTCGGGCGTGACGCGGAGTCCCACCGCGCCGTCTATCACCTTGAGGATGACCCAGGTCAGCACGCCGCTGTAGACGATGGTCGCCGCCGCGCCGGCAAGCTGCAGGGCGACCTGGCCGCCGACGCCGCGTTCGAGTCCCGCGCCGCCGAACGCCTCGGCCGTGAAGACGCCGGTCAGGACGGCGCCGGCGAAACCGCCGACGCCGTGCACGCCGAAGACGTCGAGCGAATCGTCGTACCCCAGCGCCCGTTTCAGGTTGCTCGCCGCCAGGAAACAGAGAATTCCCGAAACGATCCCGATCAGGATCGCTCCGATCGGACCGACCGTGCCGGACGCGGGGGTGATGGCGACCAGACCCGCCACGGCGCCGGTGGCGATGCCCAGAGCGCTCGGCTTGCCGTGGCGCGCCCACTCGACCGTCATCCAGGTGAACGCGGCCGTCGCCGTGCAGATGTGCGTGACCGCCATCGCCATGCCCGCCACGCCGTCCGCGGCCAGTTGGCTGCCGGCGTTGAATCCGAACCAGCCGACCCAGAGCATCGATGCGCCGACCACGGTCAGCACCAGGCTGTTCGGAGGCATCGGGGTGCTGGGGTACCCGCGGCGCTTGCCGAGCACGATGCAGAGCACCAGCGCGGCGACGCCGGCGTTGACGTGAACGACCGTGCCGCCCGCGAAATCCAGGACGCCGAGGGCGCCGAGCCAGCCGCCGCCCCAGACCCAGTGGGCGACCGGGGCGTAGACGACGGTGAACCAGACTCCCATGAACCAGAGCATTGCCGAGAACTTCATCCGTTCCGCGAACGCGCCGACGATCAGCGCCGGCGTGATGACGGCGAAGGTCAACTGGAACATCTGGAACACCGACTCCGGAATGGTTCCGGACACGGCGTCAACGCCGACGTCGGCCAGCAGCAGATTCCCGCTTCCCACGAACGCGTCGAGGCCGCCGCCGTCGCCGAACGCGAGACCGTAACCGTAGAGCGTCCACAGGATCGTGATCAGGCAGGTGACGGCGAAGCACTGCATCATGACCGACAGGACGTTCTTGGCGCGGACCAGGCCCGCGTAGAAGAGCGAGAGGCCCGGGATCGTCATGAACAGCACCAGCACGCTCGACGTCAGCATCCAGGACGTGTCGCCCGCGCTGAGCGCGTCGCCCTCCGCCCACGCCGCCTGCGGCGCGCCCAGCACGAGGAGGCCGGCCGAGATCGGACCGAGAAGGGCGCCGGGCCGCATCATGGCGTCGTTCCTCTTTCCGGATGCGTCACAGGGCGGCGTCGCCCGCTTCGCTCGTCCGGATGCGGACGGCCTGCTCCATGTCGCTGACGAAAATCTTGCCGTCGCCGATCTGTCCGGTCCTGGCGGACGTCCTGATGGCGTCCGTCACCGGATCGGCGCGGTCGTCGGACACGACGATCTCGATCTTGATCTTCGGCACGAAGTCGACCGAGTACTCGGCGCCCCGGTAGATCTCGGTATGTCCTTTCTGCCGGCCGAACCCCCTGACCTCGGTGACGGTCAGCCCCGTGACGCCTACCTGCGACAAGGCGTCCCGGACCTCGTCCAGCATGTGCGGTTTGATGAGCGCGGTGACCAGCTTCATCCTCGCCTCCTTGCCCGGCAGCCAATGCTGCGAGTGCGCACTATAACACCACGGATCGTCAAGGGCAGGGATAGGCCGCGCCGAGCGCGGCCATGACGAGCCGGACGTCCGGGAGATGCAGCTCGTCCGGATGTTCGCTCAGATAACCGACGACAACCTGGACCAGCCGCGGATCCGGCGTGTCGTCAGGCAGGCAGACCGGGGCGTCCGAAAGTCGGCCGTCCCGCTGCAGGAGCGCCAACGTGCGCGCCGCGCCGCGCACGATCCCGTTGCAGCGGCTCGCCCGCACCGGATCGCCGCTCGCCCGCAGGACTTCCTCGCAGTCCCGCAGCAGCGCGAGACCGGACGCTCCACCGTCCTGCGCCGCCGCGCCCGCCAGCGCCGCCGCCGTCAGCGCGATCACGAGCGGCGAGCTCTTCATCCGTTCCTCCCGGCCATGAGCACTCTACACTACACTACGTGAACCGGGACGCTCTCCGGCCTGCAAGAAAGAGACGAGAGGCGGGAGAGGGATGAACGCGAGAACGAAGGAAATGGTTGCGGGGGGGGGATTTGAACCCCCGACCTTTGGGTTATGAGCCCAACGAGCTACCGGACTGCTCCACCCCGCGTCAACGCAGCAACGGGGATGCTAACATGCCGTTCGCGCAGGGTCAACGGGAGAGTGGACGGTGGCTGACCGGGAGTGCGTGGTGGCATGGACGACGCTGCCGGCGGGTTTCGACGCCGCGGCGTTCGGCCGGACGCTGGTCGAGGCTCGGCTTGCAGCATGCGTCAGCACGCAGCCCGGCGCCCGATCCGTCTACCGGTGGGGCGACGGGGTCGAGGAGGGCGAGGAGCAGCAGGTCGCCATCAAGACGACGCGGGACCGCGTGGCGCAGCTCGTCGATCGGATCCGCCGGGTCCATCCGTACGACGTTCCGGAGATCCTCGTGCTGCCGGTCGTCGACGGCTCGGCCGCCTATCTGGAGTGGGTCCGCTCGTCGACGGCCGAGGCGTCGTAGCGCTTGCTTCAGAGGAGGCGGAGCACGAGGAAGCCGCCGATCAGCAGAAGGACGAAAATGAGCGTCGCGGCGTTCAGATGCTCTTCAAGTGTCCGGCGGATCGGCGCGCCGAAGATCCGCAGGAGCGTCGCGACGAGGAAGAAGCGCGCCGCGCGTCCGACGAGGCTGACGGCGAGGAACGGGGCGAACGGCATCTCGGTCGCGCCCGCTGCGATGGTGGCGACCTTGAACGGGATCGGCGTGAACGCCGCTGCGGCCAGGAACCAGACGCCCCATTCGTCGGCCAGCGCCGTGAACCGGTCCCAGTGATGGTGGGCGTTGTAGAAGGCGATGATCGGTTCGCCGACCGCCGCCATCAGTCCGAAGCCGATGCCGTAACCGATCGCCGCGCCGACGAGCGACCCGACGGCGCAGAACGCGGCGGCGCGCAACCATGCCGCCGGCTGCGCCGCCACGATCGCGATCAGCAGGACGTCGGGCGGGATCGGAAAGAAGGACGCTTCGGCCAGCGCGACGAGCAGCAGCGCCGTCAGCGCCTGGGGTGTGTCGGCCCACCGGATCGTCCAGTCGTAGAGACGCCTCGGGACGTCCGCGACAGCTTTCAGCAAGAGCGCCTCGTCATGACTGCGCGCGGAACCCGCGGCCCCGGGCGGTCGGAGCGCCGCGGGTGAAGCTCCCGCGTCCGGCGTGGACCGGCTGGCCGGCGCGCGGGCTGCTCGCCGCGATCGTGGTCCGGACCCTGATCGCCCTTGCGGGTTCGGACGTCCGGAGCCTGCTCGTCGTCGGCCTGCTGGAGCTTGCCGCGAATCTGACCATCGCAGTCGCCGCCGGGTACGGCGCCGTCGTCGTTCTCGTGCTGCTGCTGCGGCGTCTGCTGTGGCGCGTCCGGCGCAAGCTGATTCTCTCGTACGTCTTCATCGGCCTGATCCCGGTCGTGCTCATCGCCGGTCTGTTCCTGCTGACCGGAACGCTGACGCTCCTGTCGGTCAGCTCGTACATGGTCAAGTCGAACCTCGACGATCTGGTCCGCGAAGCGAGGATCGTCGCCGCCGCGGCGGCCGGCGAGCTCGATGGCCGGCCGGACGCCGACGCCGGTCCGGTGCTGGCGCGTCATCGCCGGTCGCTGGCGGCGCGCGGCCTCGACGCGGGCGTGGGTTCGATAGACCGCCGTCCGGCGCGCGGCGGCGCGCCCGCGGCCGGCAACTGGCTGGCGGCGCGCCGCCCCGAGCGGCTGCCGCGCTGGCTCGAGGACGGGGCGTTCGAAGGCCTGGTCGCCGTGGGCGCGCCGGACGGCGTGCGCATCGTGGCGCGCGCGGTTCAGCCGGTCGGTGCGCATGGCTCGGCCCGGGTGGTCATCGTCGATCTGCCGGTCGATGGAAGCACGGCCGCTCGCATCCGGCGCGAGACGGGCGCCGACGTGCAGGGGGGCGCTATCGTAGCGTTCGACGCCGGGACGGGTCAACCGTCCGACGTGGCGCCGATCGCCGCGCCAGACCCGCGGCGCGCTCGCCATGGCCGTCGCTGGACGGGCCAGCCGTCCGACGTGACGCCGATCGCCACGTTGGCCAGTGACGAATCGGACGCCGTGGTGTCGGCGCGCGGCCTCGCCTGGTTCACGTTCCTGGAGCACACGGACTGGACGAGCGGTGAGCCGCGTTTCCTCCGGCTGGGGGTGCGCGTGCCGCTCCTGGCGCTCTACCAGCGGGTCTTCGGAGCGCAGGCGCGGATCGGCGACGTGGGGCTCGGGTACCTGCTCCTGGCGGCGCTGGCGGCCGTCGCCGCGCTGTTTCTCGTCATCGAGCTCGCGGCGTTCGTGATGGGCCTGGCGCTGGCCCGTTCGATCACCGGCGCCGTGCACGAGCTGTCCGTCGGCACGCGCCACGTTCGGCGCGGCGACTTCGATCACCGGATCCGCGTCCGCGCCCGGGATCAGCTCGGCGAACTGGCCGAGTCGTTCAACACGATGACGGCCAGCGTGCGGGACCTGCTCCAGCAGGTGGGAGCGAAGAAACGGCTGGAGGAAGAGCTGCGGATTGCGCGCGACGTGCAGATGTCGCTGCTGCCGCCCGATACGGCGGTTCTCTCGGGACTCGAAGTCACGGCCGCCTGTGTTCCGGCGCGGGAGGTGGGCGGCGACTACTACGACTTCATCCGGCTGGGAGAGCGCCGGCTCGGCGTGCTGGTGGCCGACGTGTCCGGCAAGGGGACGTCGGCGGCGTTCTACATGGCCGAGCTCAAGGGGTTGTTCGCGTCGCTCGGGCCGATCCACCCGTCGCCGAAGCGGCTGCTCGTCGAGGTCAACCGGATCGTCACCCGGAACATCGACGCCAGCTCGTTCATCACGATGGCGTATGCGGTGATCGACCTGGAGCGCGGCCGGTTGACCTGCGCGCGCGCCGGCCACACGCCGCTCGTCCATCTGCCGTGCGGCGACGGGCTTCCCGCCCGCCTGGTGGCGCCGGACGGGCTCATCGCGGGACTGGACGGATTCGAGCAGCATTTCGAGGAGATCCTGGAGGAGGACTCGTTCGCGATCGCCGCCGGCGACGTGGTCGCGCTGTTCACCGACGGCGTTACGGAGGCGATGAACGCGGACGACGAGCTGTTCGGCGAGCAGCGGCTGACCCGTGCGCTCGAAGCGCACCGCGAATCGGATCTCGCCACGCTGCGCCGGGAGGTGCTCGGCAGCATCGACGCGTTCGTCGGCGCCGCCGAGCAGCACGACGACATGACGATGGTCCTGCTGAAGATCGACGGGGACGCGGCGGACTGACCGTGGATCCGCCGGCCGCGCTCACGGTGATCTTCCGCGCCCGGTCCGAACCGGAGGCGAGCCTGGTGCGCGGGTTGCTCGAGACCCGCGGCATCCGGACGCTCCTGTCGTCCGACGTCCCGCAGGCGATCTTTCCGCTCGCCGGCGCCGGTTGCGGCGAGGTGCGGCTTTCGGTGCGCGCCGACGAGGCGGGTCGCGCGCGGCGGATCATCGACGACTTCCGGAACGGTCCCGCCGTTGCGGAACTGGAGAGCCGGCTCGGATACGCGTTCCGCGACCGCGGCCTGCTGGAGCGCGCGCTGACGCACCGCTCGCATGCGCACGAGGACGGCGCCGGCGGCGTTTCCGACAACGAGTCGCTGGAATTCCTCGGCGACGCCGTGCTGGGGCTGGTGATAGCGGACCGCTTGCACCACGACTTCCCGGACGACGACGAGGGGCGCAAGTCGAAGGCGAAGGCGCTGCTGGTCTCGGAGCCGTCGCTGGCGGGGCTCGGGTCGGCGCTGGGGCTGGGCGATCATCTGCGGCTGGGACGCGGCGAGGAGAAGAGCGGCGGGCGGCGGAAGCGATCGCTGATCGCCGACGCGTTCGAAGCGGTCACCGCCGCCGTCTATCTCGACGGCGGCCTGCCGGCGGCGCGCGCCTTCGTCGAGCGGCAGTTCCGGCCGGCCCTCGACGCGCTTCGGTCGGGCCGGCTCGCTGCGGGCCTCGCCGACGACCACAAGTCGACGCTGCAGGAATGGCTGCAGGCGCGCGGCCGCCCGCTGCCGGAATACGACGTGGCGGCGACGCGCGGCCCCGACCACGACAAGGTGTTCACGGTCGTCGTGCGGGTCGACGGCGAAGCGGCGGCGGAAGCGGAAGGGCGGAGCAGGAAAGAGGCGGAGCAGCGGGCGGCGGCGCGGGCGCTGCAAGCGTTGATGCGCATCGAACGCGCCTGAACCGCACCCGCCTGCCGTCGCCGGCGGGCCGCGTCAGTCGATCTCGACGATGCTCCAGTCGCGCTGCGGAACGGCGGCGCGGCGGGGAGGCTCCGGCGGGTCGTCACCGAGCGCGGGCTCGGCGAGCGGCAGCCTGGACACCGCGTACTCCTGCGCTTCGCGCATCAGGTCGGCGTCGTCCGGCGGCGTCGGACGACCGTGGAGGCGCACCCACAGCCGCAGCATCGGATCGCGGAAGCAGTAGCGCTTCCGCTCCGACCGGATCAGATCGACGTCCTCGAGCCACAGCAGATAATCCTTGGTCGCCCCCGGGGTGCGCCCGAGCCTCAGCGCGATCTCCGTCAGCGTCAGACGCTCCTCGTCCGCCAGCAGCTGCAGGATCGCCTTGAGCGCCCCGTACCCCCGTGCGCGGCCGAGACGCAGTTCGTAGCAGCGACGGCATGCCTGGTGCAGCGCCGCGCCCGCCGCCAACTGCGACGCCAGGGCGTGAACCGGATCGTCACGGCTTGCGCCGGCGGACGACGTCAACGCGGCGCCGAGCGCCTGGACGTAAGCCGGCCGTCCGTCCGCCAGCACGTGGATCAGACGCGCGACCTCGGCGGGGTCGCTGACAGAGCGGTCGAGGCCGAGCCGGACCAGCGCGGAGGCGGTCTCCGCCGGCGACAGCGGCGGCACGTGCATCAACTCGACCCGGCCGGCGGCGTCGCCCAGCAGACGGCGGGCCCGGTTCGTGTACCTGGTCGCCAGCACGAACCGGTTCGAACTGCGCGTCAGGGCGGCGACCAGTTCTCCCAGCGCGCCGCGCAGCCCCGGGAAGCTTTCGAACGTGCGCAGTTCGAACAACTCGTCGATGAGGAACGTCGATGCCCCGCCCTCCGGCGTGCGCGCCTGTCCGAAGAATGCCAGCAGGCTGTCGAACGCCGCCCGGGTCGGGCGCACGGCCCGCGGCGCCTCGATCGCGCCGCGGACGACGTACGGACTCGCGGCTTCGACCGCGGCCCAGAACGCCTCGGGGGTCGACGCCGCCCTTTCGGCGTCGATGTACTGACTGCGGCCATCGTCCAGGCGGCCCGCAAGACGGAGCAGGAGCGACGTGCGGCCGCTGCCGCATCCGCCGACGAGGACGGAGATGCGCGGCGGCGTTGCGTCACATGCAGCGAGAATGCTGCGTTCGACGGCTGGACGTCCCGGAATCGCCTGCATCGAGAATCGCCGAGATGGGTGACGGTCGAGGCCTCGGCGCGCGTCCGCGGGGCCGAAGAATCCGAAGCTTATGGAATGGGCGCGGAGGCGTCAATCCCTTTTTCGGAGCCGCTCGGCGCGGCGCCGATCCGCGCCGCATCTGCTATCATCGGCCGCTTGGATCAACGACGGACATGGCGGCCGTGAACGTTGCTGTCGTCGGCGCACAGTGGGGTGACGAAGGCAAGGGCAAGATCGTCGATCTGCTGACGCCGGCGTTCTCCATCGTGGCGCGGTACCAGGGCGGCCACAACGCCGGGCATACGGTGCTTGTGAACGGCCGGAAATTCATCCTGCACCTGATCCCGTCCGGCATCCTGCACGACGGCGTGACCTGCGTCATCGGCAACGGCGTCGTGGTCGACCCGGCGGCGCTGTTCGCCGAGCTCGACGGGTTGCGGAGCGCAGGAATCGATCCGGCCGGCCGGCTGGTCGTCAGCGAGCGCGCTCACCTGATCCTGCCGCATCATCGCGACGTTGAACAGGCGGCGGAAGCCGGGCGCGGCGAACGGCGGATCGGCACGACGTCGCGGGGGATCGGGCCGAGCTACGAGGACAAGAGCGGCCGCCGCGGCGTCCGCGCGGCGGATCTCGCCGACGCGGACCGGGCCGGACCTCTGGGCGATGCGGTGCGGGCCAGCGTCGCGCACAGGAACCGCCTGGTCGGCGGCGAACCGTTGGACTGGCGCGCCGTCTTCGACGAGCTGCTCGCCGTCAGGCCGCGGCTCGACCCGCTGGTCGCCGACGTGTCGGCGTTCCTCGACGACGCGGCGCGGGCGGGCAAGCGGATCCTGTTCGAAGGGGCGCAGGGGACGATGCTCGACGTCGACCACGGGACGTACCCGTTCGTCAGCTCGTCGAACGGGACGATTGGCGGAGTCTGCGCCGGCCTGGGCGTCGCGCCCCGGTCGATCGGCGGGGTGCTGGGCGTGGCCAAGGCGTACAGCACGCGGGTGGGCGGCGGGCCGTTTCCGACCGAGCTCGACGGCCCGTTCGGGGAGGCGCTCCGCGACAGTGGGGACGAGTACGGCGCCTCGACGGGACGTCCGCGCCGTTGCGGCTGGTTCGATGCGGTCGTGGTGCGGTACGCCGCACGCGTGAACGGCCTCGACGCGCTGGCCCTGACCAAGCTCGACGTGCTCGACGGACTGGCCGAGGTGAAGATCTGCACGCGGTACCGATGCGGGGAACGGACGTTGACCGGCGTCCCGGTCAGCGGGATGCAGCTGGCGAACTGCGCGCCGGAGTTCGAGACGTTGCCCGGATGGTCGAAGCCGGTGGCCGGCTTGCGCCGCTTCGAGGAACTGCCGGCCGAGGCGGTGCGGTACGTCGAGCGGGTCGAGGCGCTCACCGGGACGCCGGTCGCCGTGGTGTCGACCGGATCCGACCGGCGCGACACCATCATCCGCGACGACTCGATCGTGGCCCGCTGGCTCGCCTGAGACGAGCTTCCCGCCGCTGGCAGGATGCCGGGATGACGTTTGCACGGTGGGCGCGGCGCGCCGGCCGCCTGTCGTCGATCGGGGCGACGGCGGCGCTGACGGGCGCCTGCGCGCTCGCGCAGGCGCCGGCGATAGACGAAGCGCGGGCGTTCGTCGAGGACGCCGAGGCGCGGCTGCTCGACCTGTGGATCGACGCCGGCCGCGCGGCATGGGTCCAGAACAACTTCATCACGGACGACACCAACGCGATCGCCGCCGCCGCCAGCGCCGACCTGATGGCGGCGACGACCGAGCTGGCCGCGGCGGCGGCCCGGTTCGACGATCTGGCCCTGCCTCCCGACCTCGACCGCAAGCTGCTCCGCCTGAAGACGTCGCTCGCCGCGGTCGCGCCGTCCGAACCCGGTCTCCAGCGCGAGCTCGCCCGGATCATGACCGAGATGGAAGGGATCTACGGCCAGGGCGAATACTGTCCGGAGGACGGAGGCGCCTGCCTGGATCTGCCCGCCATGGAGCGGTTGTTCGCCGCGGCGCGGGACACGGACGAGCTGGTCGACGTCTGGAGCGGATGGCGGCGGGTCTCGCGGCCGATGCGTCCGCTTTATGAACGGTTCGTCGAACTGTCGAACGCCGGCGCCCGGGAACTCGGCTTCGCCGACACCGGCGAGATGTGGCGTTCCAGGTACGACATGCCTCCCGACGACTTCGTGGCGGAGATCGAGCGGGTGTGGCGGCAGGTCCGTCCGCTCTACGAGGCGCTGCACTGCCACGTGCGCACCGCGCTGGCCGACGAGCTCGGCACCGCCGTCGTGCCGCGCGACGAGCCGATCCCGGCGCATCTGCTCGGCGACATGTGGAGTCAGAACTGGGTGAACGTCCACGGCGCCGTCGGTCCCCGGGGCGCCGGCCCGGGTTACGACCTCACGCGGCTGCTCGAGCGGGCGCGGGTCGACGCGCGCGGGATGGTGCGGTACGGCGAACGGTTCTTCGGCTCGCTCGGGTTCGAGCCGCTGCCCGCGACGTTCTGGGACCGCTCGCTCTTCGTCAAGCCGGCCGACCGCGACGTCGTGTGCCACGCCAGCGCCTGGGACCTCGACTTCGATCTCGACGTGCGCATCAAGATGTGCATCGACGTCACCGGCGAGGATTTCGTAACCGTTCACCACGAGCTGGGCCACAACTACTACCAGCGCGCCTATCGCCGGCTCGACCCCCTCTACCGCGACGGCGCCAACGACGGATTCCACGAAGCGATCGGCGACACCGTCGCCCTGTCGATCACGCCGGAATATCTGGTGCGGGTCGGGTTGCTGGGCCGCGCTCCGGCCGCCGGACGCGACGTCGGTCTGCTGCTGCGGCGGGCCCTCGACAAGGTGGCTTTCCTCCCGTTCGGCCTGCTGGTGGACCAGTGGCGCTGGCGGGTGTTCTCGGGAGAGATCGGCCCCGATCGGTACAACGCCGCCTGGTGGGAGTTGCGCGAGCGGCGCCAGGGGGTGCGTCCGGCGGCGCCGCGCAGCGAAGCGCACTTCGATCCGGGCGCCAAGTACCACGTGCCGGCCAACACGCCGTACGCCCGTTACTTTCTTGCCCACATCCTGCAGTTCCAGTTCCATCGCGCCCTTTGCGCCGCGGCCGGCGTCGACGGTCCGCTGCACCGGTGCTCGATCTTCGGGAGCGCGGAAGCCGGCCGCCGGTTGCGCGCGATGATGGCGATGGGAGCGAGCCGCCCGTGGCCCGACGCGCTCGAGGCGATCACCGGAACGCGGACGCTGGACGCCACCGCCATCCTCGATTACTTCGAGCCGCTGGCCGTATGGCTCGAAGAACAGAACGCGGGCCGCCCGTGCGGGTGGTGAGCGGCCTGCGGCGCCCGCCGGCGATCAGCAGCCCGTGGCGGAGGTCCCCGCTGCATTCGAGCAGCGATGCATCCCGCCTGACGGCGTTGTTCGTCGGTTGCGTATGCCCAATATGCGCCCTCCTCACGCCTTGTCAGACGGGCGCCTCGCCGCTCTCGGCGCCCCGCGGGGGTTCCACCACGGGCTGTCAGGGACGTTCGCGCGGCGCCGGCGCGGGGCCTTCGGATGCCGGCGGGCGGCCGTAGCGGACGACGAGGCCGGCGGCGAGGGCGGCGATCGCGGCGGCGAGCACCGAGCCGGCGTTCAACCACCCGTCCTGCGGCCACCGGACGATGGCGTACCCGAGGGCGCCGGGCAGCAGCGCGTAGTAGGCGAACGGCACGATCGTCAGCCGGATGACCGCCCCCTCCCGGCCCAGCAGGCCGACCACGGCCGAGGCGGCCACCACGTTGTGCACGCAGATCATGTTGCCGGCGGCGCCGCCGACCGCCTGCAAAGCCACGATCCAGGTCGGGTCGACGGCGATCCGCTGTCCCATGTCGAACTGGAACAGCGCGAACATCATGTTGCTGACGGTGTTGCTGCCGGCGACGGCCGCGCCGACGCCGCCGACCAGCGGCGCGAAGATCGGCCAGGCGGAGCCGACCAGCGCGGCGACGCCGTCGGCGAGGACGATCGGCATCCGGTCGAACCCGGCCGCGCCCCCGCCGCTGTTGATGAACACCTGGACCATCGGCACGGTGAAGACCAGCGCCACCGACGCCGCCGCCGTCACGCGGAGCGACGTCGTCCACGACGTCCGGTACGCCGCGGCCGGAATCCGGTGCATTCCCCAGGCCGCCAGCGACGCGGCGATGAAGATCGTCCCCGGCAGGAAGAGCGGCTGGACGCTGGCTGACACGTTCGTGCCGAAGATGCTCGGCCAGTCGAGGGTCCAGGAGCGGAGCCACGCTCCGAACGGGAGCGCGCGCAGTCTGGTGAGCAGCAGCAGGAGCGCGACGAGCACGTACGGCGCCCACGCCCTGGCCATCCCGATCGGGGCGCGGCTGTCGACGGGGTCGCGGGGCCGGACGGAGCCGGTCCAGTCCGGCGGCCAGCTTTCCCGCGGGCCGAACTCCCAGCGGCGATCCGGAGGGGGAACGAGGAAGCCGGTCCGCGCCGCCGTCACGACGATCGCGAGTCCCGCCAGGCTTCCGAGCAGCGCCGGGAACTCCGGGCCCAGCAGGTACGCCGCGGCGACGTACGGCGCCGTCATCGCGACCGCCGCGAACAGCGCGAACTTCCAGACTTGCAGCCCCTCGGCCAGCGAGCGCTTCTCCCCGAAGAACTTGGTCATCGCCGCGACGAGGATCAGCGGGACGAGGGTCCCGGCCGCCGCATGCAGGACGGCGACCCGGAAGCCGACGAGCGCCAGAAAGTCGTTCCAGTCGTCGAACCCGAGCTCCAGGGCGTACTGTCCGACGGCCGGGTCGGCCGACAGCCCCGTGCTTACGCCGACCAGGATCGGCGTGCCGGCCGCGCCGAAGCTCACCGGCGTGCTCTGGATGATCATGCCGGCGGTGACCGCCGCCATGCCCGGAAACCCGAGGCCGACCAGGAGCGGCACGGCCACCGCGGCCGGCGTCCCGAACCCCGCGGAGCCCTCGATGAACGCCCCGAACAGCCAGGCGACGATGATCACCTGCACGCGGCGGTCGGGCGTGATGCTCGTGAAGCCCCGCCGGATCGTCTTCAGCGCGCCGCTCTCCTGCAGCGTGTTCAGCAGGAGGATGGCGCCGAAGATGATGTACAGGAGGGTGAGCGCCACGATCAGGCCGTTGATCGACGCGGCGGCCACCTGCGCCGCGGGCGCCCGCCAGACCGCCAGCGCCAGCGCCGCCGCGACGGCGTAGGAGAGCGGCATCGCCCGACTGGCCGGCCACCGGAGCGCGACCAGGAAGACGGCCACGGTGACGATCGGCAGCAGCGACAGCGCGGCCAGCGTCGCAGTGGGCATGGCGGGCGCCATTCTATCCCACCGGCCGTCCGCTTCGTGAACCTGCGTGCGGCCGGAACCGAATCGCCGCTCCCGGCGCGGAGTAGACTGCGGAGGTCGTGCCCAGCCCGATCGGTCATGCTCTCGCCGGCGTTGCGGCCGGCTGCGCCCTGGACGGACCGCGCCCGCTGCGCGGCCGGCCGGCGGCGCGGCGCCTGCTGGCGTTCGGCCTCCTCGGCGCGTTGCCGGACGTCGACGTGCTGTTCGGGTTGCACTCGATGCACACCCACAGCGTCGGCGCCGCCGCGGTGGCGGGAACGGCCGCGGCGCTGCTCGGCGGCCGCCTCCACGTGCGTGCAATCGCCGCGGCGGCGGCCGCCTATGGGAGCCACGTGCTGCTCGACTGGCTCGGCTCCGACGACGTGGCGCCGTACGGGGTGATGGCGCTCTGGCCGTTCAGCGACGCCTACCTGCTCTCGGGCCGCCGGTGGTTCACGGCCGTGTGCCGCGAGTACCGGCAGGCGGGCTGCTGGCTCCACAACGCCCGAGGCGCGCTGCGGGAGCTGGCGATCCTGGGACCGGTCACCGCCGGGGTTCTGGCCTGGCGCGGGCTGGCTACCGGCGTTGACGGTCAGCGGCGGCGTGCGCGCACCCGATGGCGCGGCCGGCGGCGTCCGGTTCGCATTTCTTCCGGCGATCCAACGAATTAGCCGTACAGTCCGCCGCCCGCGCTGCGGTGGCGCAGGCCTTGCTCTCTGCAAGAGCGGCCCCGCCGAGATTGCCCGGTGCCTTATCCGACCTCCAACCGCAACCGCTGATCGAGGCGGGGTCGACAGACGGTCGGACAGCGTGGCGCGCCGGACGTCGGCTTTGGAAGGAGGAGCAGCTCATGCACGGAGTCATGGCGGTCGTTGCGGCGTTGATCATCTGCGGGTCGGTGCAGCCGATCGTCGCGGCGGTTCAGGATCGGTCCGCCGATAGTGAAGCGGCGTCGGCGGCGCGGGATGCGGACAAGGTGGAGTTGAACACCGCCGATCAGGCGGGGCTGGAGGCGCTGCCCGGCGTCGGTCCTCGCACCGCCGAGCTGATCATCGAGTACCGGACGAAAAACGGCGGGTTCAGGAAGATCGAGGAGCTGATGAACGTCAGGGGGATCGGCGAGCGCACCTTTCTGCGCCTGCGGGATCTCGTGGAGATCGGCGATCCGCCGCAGCAGTAGAGCCGGCGAGTGGAGTCCGCGCCGCCGGACTCCACTCGCTCCGGGGTGGCGAGGCATGGAAACGAGACCCGGAGGATGCAGGGGCATGACGCTGGCGGACGGCGTAGTGGGCGTCGCGGTGCTGACGATTCTCGCCGGGATGACGGCGCCGTACCTGGCGGCCGCGCGCGAGCGCTCGCAGGCGCTGGCGGCTGCGCGGCGCCTGGCGGCGGAGGCGATGCTGGCCCGGGCGCGCGCCGTGCGGCACGGCGCGGCGGTCGCTCTGCGGTTCGACCCGGACGCCGGCGGCCATCGGTTCACGATTTTCGTGGACGGCGACGGCGACGGCGTCCGCAGCAACGACGTCTCCCGCGGCATCGATCGTCCCCTCGGGCCGGAGCAGCGGCTGCGCGACGCGTACCCGGGCGCACGTTTCGAGCTCGGCGCCTCCACGCCCGCCGTCGGTTCGACCCGGTCCGCGGGCCCGAACGCCGACCCGATCCGCTTGGGGCGGAGCGACACCCTGACGTTCAGTCCGCTGGGCACGGCGACGAGCGGTACGCTGTACCTGCGCGGGCGCACGGGCGAACAGCATGCCGTTCGGATAACCGGGGCGACTGCACGGGTTCGGGTGCTGTCGTTCGACGCCGCCTCCGGCGCCTGGAGGGACCGGTGATCGATTTCCGCTCCTTGACCTAAACAAGTCGGGCATGAACTTCCCGTTCACGGCCGGCGCCCGGCCGGCGTCCGCCGCTCCGCGGGCAGCGCCTACCCGGATGAGCCGGCCCGCGGAGGAACGCGGATCGGACTCGCGCAACGAATTTCGTGATCTTCAAGGAGAAACCTTCATGGCATTGGAATTGTTTAGACCTCGCCACGCGGCCGGCGACCCGGCTGCGACCTGCGATCGAGCCAGATCCATGACCGGCCGAGATCAGAGCGTCTGGAGCCGCGACGTCGATAGAAGACAGAGGCTCTCGCTGCTGCTCGCACAGGCGGTGACCGGCATCGGCGGCGCGAACGGACTGCGGAGCCGGCGGATCCAGTTGGAGGCCGCGATTCGGCGGGGGCTGGACGCCAGATCGGTGACGATTCGCGAGGGAGGACTCCGGTCCGGATCGGACGGCCTGCGCGTGGAGAGCGACGTTCTGCGGGTGGCGCTGCCCGGCGCGTTGAACCCGCCGATGCTGCTGGAGGTCGCGGTCTATCGCGACCGTCCGCTCGACGCCTGGGGACGCCAGTATCTTCTCGACGCGGCGCGGGTCGCCGCGCTGTCCCTCGGGGTCGCGTCGAACGGCTCCGCCGCGGACCCCGAGCGCTGCGGGAGCCCGCCGCTCGACTCGCCGCGGCTCATCGGCGCCACCGAGCTGATGATCAGGCTCCGGCACGAGATCTCGCGGATGGCGAGCACGACGTTCACGGTGCTCATCGAGGGAGAGAGCGGCTCCGGCAAGGAGCTCGTCGCCCGACGCATCCACGACGAGAGCGCCCGCCGGGAAGGGCGCTTCATCGGCGTCAACTGCGCGGCGCTGGTCGAGACGCTTCTGGAAGCCGAGCTGTTCGGCATCGAGGATCGAACGGCGACCGGCGTTCGCGGACGGCGGGGGAAGTTCGAACTGGCGGACGGCGGCACGCTGTTCCTGGACGAAGTGTCGGATCTGTCTCCGGCCGCCCAGGCGAAGCTGCTCAGGGCCATTCAGGAGATGTCGGTGGAGCGGGTCGGCGGACACACGACGCGCGCCGTGGACACGCGGATCGTCGTGGCGACGAACCGGAGCCTTCGGGAGCTCGTCGAAGCCGGCCGTTTCCGTGCGGACCTGTACTATCGCCTGGGAGGCCTCGAGATCCACGTGCCGCCGCTCCGGGCGCGCCGGGACGACATCGTGCTGCTGGCCAGACATTTCCTCGGCCGTCATCGCGCGCTGCGGGAGATCCGGCTCTCTCGGAGCGCCGTCGATGCGCTGCTGACCTACGACTGGCCCGGCAACGTCAGGGAGCTCGAACGGGTGATCGAACGCGCGGTGGCGCTGGCGGCTTCGAACGAGATCTCGGCCGGGGATCTGCCGCCCGCCATCAACCGGACCTACGACGAAGTCATCGGACCCTCCTTGCGCGGGAACGACACGATGCGCGAGTGGGGCAGCCGGTACGCCCGCATCGTGCTCGACCGGTGCAACCAGAACAAGCGGCAGGCCTGCCGGACGCTCGGCATCAGCTACCACACGCTGCAAGCCTACCTGGCGTACAAGGGCCCGAAACCGGGCGCGTAGTCGACCGCCGCCGCGCGGCGGGCCGTCTTGACCCGTTCTCGGACCGCATAGTACGGTTACGCCCGTTCGCGGCGAGCCAATCCTGTGAACCCTGCCGGCATGCCTGCGGCCACCGACGCCGGACTGAAACGGACGCCGCTCCACGCACGACACCGCGAGCTCGGCGCACGGATGACGGCGTTCGGCGGATGGGAGATGCCGCTGGAGTACGCCGGCATCGCCGCCGAGCACGCCGCCGTGCGAACGTGCGCCGGGCTGTTCGACGTCAGCCACATGGGCGAGGTCGAGATCGCCGGACCCGCGGCGGTGGCCGCCGTGCAGCGGGTCACCTGCAACGACGCCGCCGCGCTCGACGTGGGGCAGGCGCAGTATTCCGCGTTGACGACGCATCAGGGGACGTTCGTCGACGATCTGCTCGTCTACCGGCTGGCCGGCGATCACTTCCTGCTGGTGGTCAACGCCGCCAACGCCGGCAAGGACTGCGCCTGGATCAGGCGCGAGATCCGGGCCGCCGGCGACGTGGCCGCGGTCGACGCCGGCGGCCGGTACGCCCTGCTCGCGCTGCAGGGGCCGCGCGCCGTCGAGATCCTGCAGCCGCTGACCGGCGTCGATCTCCCGGCGCTCCGGTACTATCGGTTCGCGAGCGGGGAGGTCGCCGGCGCGCGCGCCACGATCTCCCGCACCGGCTACACCGGCGAGGACGGCTTCGAGCTGCTCGTGGCGCCGGCCGTCGCCGGCGCCCTGTGGAGCGCGCTGCTCGACGCCGGCAAGGAGGCCGGGCTGCAGCCCGCGGGCCTGGGCGCGCGCGACACGCTGCGGCTCGAAGCGGCCATGCGCCTGCACGGCGCCGACATCGACGAGACGACCACCGTGCTGGAGGCCGGGTTGGGCTGGATCGTCGCCTGGGACAAGGGCGAGTTCAACGGCCGGTCCGCGCTCCTGGAGCAGAAGGAAAGGGGCGTCGCCAGGAAGTTGGCCGGCTTCGAGATGCTCGACCGGGGTATCGCCCGGAGCGGGTGCGGCGTCCACGTCGGCGGCGAGAAGGTCGGCCGCGTCACGAGCGGCACGCGGACGCCGTTTCTCGGCAAGGCGATCGGCATGGCGTACGTGCCGGCCGGGATCGGCGCGCCGGGCGCCGAGGTGGCCATCGACGTGCGCGGAAAGCGGCTGCGCGCCCGCATCGTCCGCATGCCGTTCTACGCGCGCCGGAGGAGTTGACCGCCATGCGCCCATCCGGGACGAACCCGCCCGAGCTGCGCTACACGAAAGACCACGAGTGGATTCGGGTGGGCGACGACCGGAGCGAGGTCGGGATCACGGCCTACGCGCAGCAGCAGCTGGGCGACGTCGTCTTCGTCGACCTGCCGGAGGTCGGCCGCAGTTTCTCCCGGGGCGAGCAGTTCGGCTCGATCGAGTCGGTCAAGGCGGTCTCCGACCTGTACTGCCCGGTCGCCGGCGAGGTCGTGGCCGTGAACCGGACGGCCCTCGACCAGCCGGAGCTCGTGAACCGGGACCCGTACGGGACGTGGCTGATCGCGATCAGGACGACCGACCCGGCGGAGCTGGCGTCCCTGCTCGACGCCGACGCCTACGGCGATCTCGTGAAGTAGATGCCGCCCGACCCGGACGACGGCTTCCGATCCCGCCACGTCGGTCCCCGGCCGGCCGATCTCGACGAGATGCTGGGCGTCGTCGGCGCCCCGTCGCTCGACGCCCTGATCGGCGAGGCGATCCCGTCCTCGATCCGGCTGACCGAGCCCCTGGATCTGCCGCCGCCGGAGACCGAGGCCGATTTCCTCGATCGATTGCGCGCCCTGGCGGGCCGCAACGCGCCGCACCGTTCGTTCATCGGACTCGGCTATCACGGGTGCGTCACGCCGAGCGTGATCCTCCGGAACGTCCTGGAGAACCCCGGCTGGTACACGCCGTACACGCCGTACCAGGCTGAAGTGGCCCAGGGACGGCTCGAGGCGCTCCTGAACTTCCAGACGATGGTCCAGGATCTGACCGGGATGGAGGTGGCGAACGCGTCGCTGCTCGACGAGGCGACGGCCGCCGCCGAGGCGATGACGATGCTCCACCGCATCCGCGCCCGCCGGCCGGGCGCGGCGAACCGGTTCGTCGTCTCGGACGGCTGCCTGCCGCAGACGATCGAGGTCGTGCGGGGGCGCGCCGAGCCGCTGGGGCTGGAGGTGGCGGTCGGCGACCCGGCCGCGGCGGCGATCGACGGCGCGACGTTCGGCGTGCTGGTGCAGTATCCGGACGTGAACGGGGCCGTCTCGGACCCCGGTCCGGTCATCGCCCGCGCGCACGAGGCGGGAGCGCTGGCCGCGGTGGCGACCGATCTGCTGGCCCTGACGCTGCTGGCGCCGCCCGGGGAACGGGGCGCCGACGTGGTGGTGGGCAGCGCCCAGCGTTTCGGCGTGCCGCTCGGATACGGCGGGCCGCATCCCGCGTTCTTCGCGACCCGGGCGGCGCACGTCCGGCAGATGCCGGGCCGCCTGGTCGGCGTGTCGGTCGACGCCCGCGGGCGGCCGGCGTACCGCATGGCCCTCCAGACGCGCGAGCAGCACATCCGGCGCGAGCGCGCCACGTCGAACATCTGCACGGCGCAGGCGCTGCTTGCGAACGTGGCCGGCTTCTACGCGGTGCACCACGGGCCGCGCGGGTTGACGGCGATCGCCGAACGGGTGCGCGGGCTGACGCGGTCGCTGGCGCAGGGGCTCGATGCGCTCGGCTACGCGCTGCGGCGCGGGTGCTTCTTCGACACGCTGCGGATCGACCCCGGATCGGCTGAAGCGCGGGATCGGGTCCGGCGCGCGGCGGAGGCCGAGCGGTTCAACTTCCGCTACACGGACGACGGCGACGTCGGAATAGCGCTGGACGAGACGACGCGCCGGGAGGAGGTCGACCGGATCCTGGGGACGTTCGCCGCCGCCGCGGACGCGCCGGCGCCGGCCGCCGCGGCCGAGGCGCCTGGGTACGACTGGCCCGAGGCGATTCGACGAACCAGCGCCTTCCTGGAGCACCCCGTCTTCCGGCGAAGCCACTCCGAGCTGCAGATGATGCGGTACCTGAAGCGGCTCGAAGGCAGGGACGTCGGTCTCGACCGATCGATGATCCCGCTCGGATCCTGCACGATGAAACTGAACCCGACGACCGGGATGCTGCCGGTCACCTGGCCGGAGTTCAGCGCGCCGCACCCGTTCGCGCCGCCGGAGCAGGCGGCCGGGTACCACGCCGTCTTCGCCGAGCTGAAGGCTGCGCTCTGCGCGATCACCGGTCTCGCGGCGGTGTCGCTGCAACCGAATTCGGGCGCCCAGGGCGAGTTCGCCGGCCTGATGGTGATTCGAGCCTGGCGTCGCGCCCGCGGCGAGAGCCGCCGCGACGTCGTGCTGATTCCGGCCTCAGCCCACGGCACGAACCCGGCCAGCGCGGTGATGGCGGGCATGCAGGTCGTCATCGTCGCCTGCGACGACGGCGGCGACGTCGATCTCGGCGACCTGCGGACGAAAGCGGCCGACCACGCCGACCGGTTGAATGCGCTGATGATCACTTACCCCTCGACCCACGGCGTGTTCGAGGAGCGCGTGCGGGAGATCTGCGGCGTCGTCCACCGCTGCGGCGGCCAGGTGTACATGGACGGCGCGAACATGAACGCCCAGGTCGGGCTGACCAGTCCCGCCGCCATCGGCGCCGACGTCTGCCACCTCAACCTCCACAAGACGTTCGCCATCCCGCACGGGGGCGGAGGACCGGGGATGGGGCCGATCGCCGTCGCCCGCCACCTGGCGCCGTACCTGCCCGGGCATCCGGTGGTCCCGGAGGGCGGCCCGGACGCCATCCCCGCCGTGTCGGCCGCGCCGTGGGGAAGCGCGAGCATCGTTCTGATCTCGTACGCGTACGTCCGCCTGCTGGGCGGCGCCGGCGTCGCCGATGCGAGCCGCGTGGCGATCCTGAACGCCAATTACGTCAAGGCCCGGCTGGAGCCGCACTTCGACGTGCTGTACGCCCGGCCGAACGGGCGGGTGGCGCACGAGCTGATCTTCGACCTCCGACCGTTCCGGGCCGCCGCCGGCGTCACGGAGCAGGACGTGGCCAAGCGGCTGATGGACTACGGCTTCCATGCGCCGACCGTCTCGTTCCCGGTGGCGGGCACACTGATGGTCGAACCGACCGAAAGCGAGCCGCGCGACGAGATCGACCGGTTCTGCGAGGCGATGATCGGCATCCGGCAGGAGATCCAGGCGGTCGTCGACGGCGCGGCCGACCGGGCGGACAACGTATTGAAAAACGCCCCTCACACCGCCGAGGAGATCGCCCGCGCCGACTGGCGCCACCCGTACTCGCGCGAGGCGGCGGCGTTCCCGCTGCCGTTCGTGCGGGCGAACAAGTACTGGCCGCCGGTGAGTCGGATCGACGACGCCCACGGTGACCGGAACCTGGTCTGCTCCTGTCCGCCGGCCGCAGCCTACGCGGAGGAGCGCGGCCGACCATGACTGACGGATGATCGGCGCGGATCGTTGGGCGCTCGCCCTGCTGCTGCTGGCGCTGGCGACCGTCTTCCTGTCTCGCGATCGGAAGGTCCACGTCATCACGCGGAATCATCTGGCGGTCGCCGCGAACCTGTCGCCCGAGCACGGCTTCCTCGGGTTCCACCACCAGCGCCTGAACGAAGACGGCGAACGGGTCTACGAGGTCTACAACCGCTTCCCCCTCGGCGGCCATCTGCTGATCAAGGCCGCCCTCCTGCCGTTTCCCGACGACCCGTCGGCGCAGCTCCACGCCGCCCGGACGCTGATGCTGGCGCTGCTGGCCGCCGCGGCCGTGACGGCCTTCCTGGCGCTGCGCCGGTTGACGTCGAGTCCCGGCGTCGCCCTGGCGGCGACCCTCCTGAGCTTTGCTTCGTTCTATCCGCTGTTCTACGGCGACATGGTGGCCACCGATGGTTCGATCGATCTGTTCGCGGTGCTGCTGACGTTCCACGGGATGGCGGTGTTCGCGCAGGAGGGCCGTTTCCGGCAACTGCTGGCGAAGACGTGCGGGGCGCTGCTGGTGGGCTGGCACGTCTACGGCCTGCTGCCGCCGTTCATCGTCCTCGGCTTGGCGAGCGAATGGCGCCGTGGGGGCGGGAGCGGCTGGTCCCGGGTTGCGCGGCTGGCGCGCAGCCGCCATCTCGCGCTCGGCGTCGTCGCGCTGACGTTCGGGACGTCGGTGCTGGCGTTCAACTTCGCCCGCGAATACGCCGCGCTGAACCGCGGAGGCTCGCCCACGCAGGGCGATACAGCAGCGCTGGCGGAGCTGCCGTCGTTCCGGTCGATGGTGCGGCGTCTGGGAGGGGATCCGGACTACAACGCGGAAACGCCCGGCGTCGCATGGCGTCCACTGCTGGGCAAGCTCGTCCAGCGCGCCGGCCGGGCGACGATCCCCTACGGCGCGGAGCGCGTTACCGGCTTTCGGCCCGGCGGCCATTCGGGGGGAGCGGGCGGGGAAGGGCGGCCGGGACGGCCAGAACAGGGAGAGCGTTCTTCTTCCGGCCTGCGCGAAACCGCTGCGTTCGCCTGGGGCGGCGTCGTCGTCTTCGCGTGCGCCGCCGGGCTGGCGCGCGTTCGTCATCGCGGGGCGCTGGCGGCTCTGGCGGCGTCCGGCTTCTGCTGGGGGGCGCTTGCGCGCGGCAGCGTGGCGGTGCATTCTCACGAGGGTTTGTTCCTCGTCGGTCTTCCCCTGGTCTTCTTCTCCGTCGTGCTGCTGCAAGTGCGCCGCGTTTCCGAGCGGGCGATCGGCGTCTGCGCCGGCGCCGCGCTGCTGGTCTTCGTGGCGTCCAGCCTGCAGATGAATCGATCCGCGACCGCCGCCGAAGCGTCCGGCTTCCGAACGTCGATCACCGACTACGAGGCGATCCGAGCGATCGCGCCGGAAGGCGCGGTGATCCTCTCCGGCGAACCGGGGATCAGACAGGCGCGCTTCTCCCTGACCGGGAGAATCTTCGTGGACAGCCTGAACGGGAGGCAGCGCCGCCGGGCGGACTTCGTGTTCACGCGCGAGCGTCTCCCGACCGGCGCGGGCCTGCTGACGCCGGACAACCGGCGGGTGTTCCTGTACGACCGGACGGCGTACGACGCGCAATACGCCGCGCTCGGCGACCCCGTGCTGGAAGGCGGGCGGGGCTGGCGCGTCCACCTGGCCGGCAGCCGGCTGATCTACACCACCGGCGCGGACTGCGGGACCGGAGGGCGTTTCCGAAACGCGCCGCCGTTCTTTCTGGAGGTTCTCTATTCCCGGAGTCGGTCACGCTTTCGCCGCGAGTTCAGCTTCCGGAGCAGCGGGTTCGAGGTCGCGGGACGGTGCATGGCGGAGGTTTTCATTCCGGGGTACGGCTTGGCCGACCGGGTCCGGACCGGGCAGTTCATCCGCGGCGAAGCGACTCTCTGGACCGGAGAAGTTCCGCTGCCGGGCGGCGGGAGGGCGTCATCCGCGGCGGCGCGAAGCGGAGATCGCCCGGATCGCCCTTGAGTGGGCGGCGGAGCCGCCGCATGGCGGCGTCGTGCTGCTGACACGTTGATCCATGACTGGCGGCAGGATCGGCTTGGATCGTTGGGCGCTCGCCCTGCTGCTGCTGGCGCTGGCGACCGTCTTTCTGTCTCGCGACAGGAAGCTCCAGGAGTTCCACGTCACGGCGAATCACCTGGCGGTCGCCGCGAACCTGTCGCCCGAGCACGGCTTCCTCGGGTTCTACCACCAGCACCTGAACGAAGACGGCGAACGGGTCTACGAGGTCTACAACCGTTTCCCCCTGGGCGGTCATCTGCTGATCAAGGCCGCCCTCCTGCCGTTTCCCGACGACCCGTCGGCGCAGATCCGCGCCGCCCGGACGCTGATGCTGGCGCTGCTGGCCGCCGCGGCCGTGACGGCCTTCCTGGCGCTCCGCCGGCTGACGTCGAGTTCCAGCGTCGCCCTGACGGCGACCCTCCTGAGCTTTGCTTCGTTCTATCCGCTGTTCTACGGCGACATGGTGGCCACCGAGGGTTCGATCGATCTGTTCGCGGTGCTGCTGACGTTCCACGGGATGGCGGTGTTCGCGCAGGAGGGCCGTTTCCGGCAACTGCTGGCGAAGACGTGCGGGGCGCTGCTGGTGGGCTGGCACGTCTACGGCCTGCTGCCGCCGTTCATCGTCCTCGGCTTGGCGAGCGAATGGCGCCGTGGGGGCGGGATCGGCCGATCCCGGGCGGCGCGGCTGGCGCGCAGCCGCCATCTCGCGCTCGGCGTCGTCGCGCTGACGTTCGGGCTGTCGGTGCTGGCGTTCAACTTCGCCCGCGAATACGCCGCGCTGAACCGCGGAGGCTCGCCCACGCAGGGCGATACAGCAGCGCTGGCGGAGCTGCCGTCGTTCCGGTCGATGGTGCGGCGTCTGGGAGGGGATCCGGACTACAACGCGGAAACGCCCGGCGTCGCATGGCGCCCGCTGATGAGCAAGCTCGTCCAGCGCGCCGGCCGGGCGACGATCCCTTACGGCGCGGAGCGCGTTACCGGCTCTCGGCCCGGCGGCCATTCGGAGGGAGCGGGCGGGGAAGGGCGGCCGGGACGGTCAGAACAGGGAGAGCGTTCTTCTTCCGGCCTGCGCGAAACCGCTGCGTTCGCCTGGGGCGGCGTCGTCGTCTTCGCGTGCGCCGCCGGGCTGGCGCGCGTTCGTCATCGCGGGGCGCTGGCGGCTCTGGCGGCGTCCGGCTTCTGCTGGGGGGCGCTTGCGCGCGGCAACGTGGCGGTGCATTCTCACGAGGGTTTGTTCCTCGTCGGTCTTCCCCTGGTCTTCTTCTCCGTCGTGCTGCTGCAGGCGCGCCGCGTTTCCGAGCGGGCGATCGGCGTCTGCGTCGGCGCCGCGGTGCTGGTCTTCGTGGCGTCCAGCCTGCAGATGAATCGATCCGCGACCGCCGCCGAAGCGTCCGACTTCCGAACGTCGATCACCGACTACGAGGCGATCCGAGCGATCGCGCCGGAAGGCGCGGTGATCCTCTCCGGCGAACCGGGGATCAGACAGGCGCGCTTCTTTCTGACCGGGAGAATCTTCGTGGACAGCCTGAACGGAAGGCAGCGCCGCCGGGCGAACTTCGTGCTCACGCGCGAGCGTCTCCCGGACGGCGCGGGCCTGCTGACGCCGGACAATCGGCGGGTGTTCCTGTACGACCGGACGGCGTACGACACGCAATACGCTGCGCTCGGCGACCCCGTGCTGGAAGGCGGGCGGGGCTGGCGCGTCCATCTGGCCGGCAGCCGGCTGATCTACACCACCGGCGCGGACTGCGGGACCGGAGGGCGTTTCCGAAACGCGCCGCCGTTCTTTCTGGAGGTTCTCTATTCCCGGAGTCGGTCACGCTTGCGCCGCGAGTTCAGCTTCCGGAGCAGCGGGTTCGAGGTCGCGGGACGGTGCATGGCGGAGGTTTTCATTCCGGGGTACGACACGGCCGCCCGGGTCCGGACCGGGCAGTTCGTCCGCGGCGCAGGGCCTCTCTGGACCGGAGAAGTTCCGGCGCCGGGCGGCGGGAGGGCGCCATCCGCGGCGGGATGAATCCGGATGCGTCCGGTGGGCTGACAGCCCGTGGCGGAGGTCCCCGCTGCATTCGAGCGGCGATGCATCCCGCCTGACGGCGTTGTTCGTCGGTTGCGTATGCTCAATATGCGCCCTCCTCACGCCTTGTCAGCCGGGCGCCTCACCGCTCTCGGCGCGACGCGGGGTTCCACCACGGGCTGCTGAGGGTCACGACCGTTTTCGACGGACTGGTGGTCAGCGGCGGGTCAGCGCGTCGGCCCGCCGGTCGTACCCGTCGGCGAGCGCGCGCGTCACCGGGCCGGGCCGGCCCGAGCCGACCGTCCGGCCGTCGATGCTGGTCACGGGCAGCACCCCGCGGGTGGTGCTGGTGATGAACGCCTCGTCAGCCTTCTCCAGATCGGCGTCCTGGAGGACCGTCTCCCGCACGGGCGCGCCGACGGCTCGGCCGACCTCGAACAGGAAGTTGCGGGTCACCCCTTCGAGCAGTCCGGCGTCGAGCGGCGGAGTCAGCGCCTGGCCCTGTCTGACGAGGAAGAAGTTCGACTGGGCGCATTCGGAGATCTCGCCGCGGTGGTTCCGCATCAGCGCCTCGGCGGCGCCCCGGCGGAACGCCTCCTGCATGGCCAGCGCGTTGTTCAGCAGGTTGTTCGACTTGATGCGCGGGTCGAGCGCCTGTGGATGGTTGCGGATGACCGACGACACGACTATCGCGACGCCGTCCGTGCGCAGCGCCGGCGGCGGCTCGATGAACGGCATGACGATGACCACGACGGTGGGCTCGGAGCAGGCCCGCGGGTCGTAGCTCAGCTCGCCGACGCCTCGGGTCACGACCAGCCGGACGTACAGCTCCCCGTCGCCGGTCGCGGCGGCTATCGTAGCGTCGATCCGGGCAGCGAACTGCGCGTCGTCGAGCGGTACGGCGAGTCCGATCGCACCGGCCGAAGCCCGGAGCCTCCGAAAGTGCCGGTCGAGCAGGAACGGCGCGCGGTTGTACGTTCGGAGCGTTTCGTAGATCCCATCCCCGAAGAGAAAGCCATGGTCGAACACCGGAACGACGGCCGACGAGCCGTCGCTGAGCCGTCCGTTCACGTTGACCGCGGCGTGCTGCATCGCTGAGGCGGGCGGCCGGTGCGGTGCGCCGCCCTGTGCTAGTGTACAGGCGATCCTCCGATGCGTGTGCTCGATGCGGCGCAGATGCGCGAAGCCGACCGCCGCACGATAGAGGAACTCGGCGTCCCGTCCATCGTTCTGATGGAGCGGGCCGGCCAGCAGGTCGTGGAGGCGATCGCGTCCGCCTTCGACGGCTTGGCGTTGCGCCGCGCGGCGGTGCTGTGCGGGCGCGGCAACAACGGCGGCGACGGATTCGTCGTCGCGCGCCACCTCCATCGGCGCGGGATCGAGGCGGACGTCTTCGTGCTCGGCGCGCTGGACGGCGTGCGGGGCGACGCCAGAACCTGCCTCGACGTTCTGGTGCGGACCGGCCAGCCGGTCGTGGAGGCGCCGGACGGCGCCGCCTGGGCGCGGCGCGGATCCGACCTTTCCCGTTACGATCTGATCGTGGACGCGATGCTGGGCGTCGGACTGAGCCGGCCGCTCGACGGGATGCTGCAGACCGTGGTGGCCGACGTCAATGCCGCGTCGGCGCCGGTCGTGTCGATCGATCTGCCGACCGGGCTGTCGGCCGACAGCCACCGGACGATCGGGCCGGCCGTCGAGGCCGCGGTCACGGTGACGCTCGGCGCTCCGAAGATTCCGCTCGTCCTGCCGCCCGGCGCTCGCCTCGCCGGCAAGCTGGCGGTCGCCGACATCGGCATTCCCCCCGCCGTCATCGACGCCGTGGAGGGGCCTCGGATCGAACTGCTGACGCCGGCCGGAATCCGCCGACTCGTTCCGGCGCGAGCCGGCGATGCGCACAAGGGCGATTTCGGCCGCGTGCTGATCGTGGCCGGATCGCTTGGAAAAACCGGCGCCGCCTGCCTGGCGGGACTCGGCGCGCTGCGGTCGGGGGCCGGACTCGTCACGGTGGCCACCCCGCGCTCGTGCGTCGCAATGGTGGCGGCGGGCGCGCCGGAATACATGACCGCGCCGCTTCCCGAGACCGCCGACGGCGCGGTCCGCGGCGAGGCGCTGGACGTGGTTCTCGATACGCCGTGCGACGTGCTCGCCGCCGGCCCCGGCCTCGGCGCCGGCGCCGGCGCGGCGGAAGTGGTGCACGGCCTGCTGGAGCGCGCCCGCGTCCCGATCGTGCTGGACGCCGACGCGCTCAACGTCTGCGCCGAGGCGCCGGCGCGGATTCGCGACCGCGGCGGCGCCGACGTCGTCCTCACGCCGCACCCCGGCGAGATGGCGCGGCTGTGCGGCAAGTCGGTGCAGGAAGTCCAGACCGACCGGGTCGACGCCGCGCGGCGCTTCGCGGCCGGGCATCGGGCGCACGTCGTGCTCAAGGGATCGCGGACGATCGTGGCCGCGCCCGACGGCGCCGTCCACGTGAACCCGACCGGCAATCCGGGGATGGCGACCGGTGGGACGGGCGACGTTCTGACCGGCGCCGTGGCCGCGTGGCGGGCGCAGCTTGCCGACCCGACGGCCGCCTGCAACACGGCCGTCTACCTGCACGGACTGGCCGGGGACCGTGCCGCCGAGGTCTGCGGCGAGGTCGCGCTGACGGCCTCCGATCTCGCCGCGGCGCTCGGGCGCGCGGCCAGGGAGACGTTCGATCCGGAGTCGCAGCGAAGCGGAGACCGCCCGGATCGCCCGTGAGCCGGCGTCCGACTTCCGAACGTCGATCACCGACTACGAGGCGATCCGAGCGATCGCGCCGGAAGGCGCGGTGATCCTGACCGAGCCGCTGCGAACGGCGCATTTCCCTCTGAGCGGAAGGATCGTCGTGGACGCAATGAACGGGAGGCAGCGCCGCCGGGCGGACTTCGTGTTCACGCGCGAGCGTCTCGCGGCCGGCGCGGGCCTGCTGACGCCGGACAACCGGCGGACGTTCCTGTACGACCGGACGGCGTACGACGCGCAATACGCCGCGCTCGGCGACCCCGTGCTGGAAGGCGGGCGGGGCTGGCGTGTCCACCTGGCCGGCAGACGGCTGATCTACACCACCGGCGCAGCCTGCGGGACCGGAGGGCGTTTCCGGAATGCGCCGCCGTTCTTTCTGGAGGTTCTCGATTTCGAGGGGCGTGCGCTCGCCCGCCGCGAGTTCAGCTTCCGGAGCAGCAGGTTCGAGGTCGCGGGACGGTGCATGGCGGAGGTTTTCATTCCGGGGTACGACCTGGCCGCCCGGGTCCGGACCGGGCAGTTCGTCCGCGGCGCAGCGCCTCTCTGGATCGGAGAAGCTCCGCTGCCGGGCGGCGGGAGGGCGTCATCCGCGGCGGAGCGAAGCGGAGATCGCCCGTGAGTGGGCGGCGGAGCCGCCGCATGGCGGCGTCGTGCTGCTTGCACGTTGAGCCATGACTGCGCGCGGAACCGGCGCGGATCGTTGGGCGCTCGCCCTGCTGCTGCTGGCGCTGACGACCGTCTTCCTGTCTCGCGACAGGAAGTTCCAGGAGTTCCACGTCACGGCGAATCACCTGGCGGTCGCCGCGAACCTGTCGCCCGAGCACGGCTTCCTCGGGTTCTACCACCAGCACCTGAACGAAGACGGCGAACGGGTCTACGAGGTCTACAACCGCTTCCCCCTCGGCGGCCATCTGCTGATCAAGGCCGCCCTCCTGCCGTTTCCCGGCGACCCGTCGGCGCAGATACGCGCCGCCCGGACGCTGATGCTGGCGCTGCTGGCCGCCGCGGCCGTGACGGCCTTCCTGGCGCTGCGCCGGCTGACGTCGAGTCCCGGCGTCGCCCTGACGGCGACCCTCCTGAGCTTTTCTTCGTTCTATCCGCTGTTCTACGGCGACATGGTGGCCACCGAGGGTTCGATCGATCTGTTCGCGGTGCTGCTGACGTTCCACGGAATGGTGGTGTTCGCGCAGGAGGGCCGTTTCCGGCAACTGCTGGCGAAGACGTGCGGGGCGCTGCTGGTGGGCTGGCACGTCTACGGCCTGCTGCCGCCGTTCATCGTCTTCGGTCTGGCGGGCGAATGGCGCCGCGGGGGCGGGATCGGCCGATCCCGGGTTGCGCGGCTGGCGCGCAGCCGCCATCTCGCGCTCGGCGTCGTCGCGCTGACGTTCGGGCTGTCGGTGCTGGCGTTCAACTTCGCCCGCGAATACGCCGCGCTGCACCGCGGAGGCTCGCCCACGCAGGGCGATACAGCAGCGCTGGCGGAGCTGCCGTCGTTCCAGTCGATGGTGCGGCGCCTGGGAGGGGATCCGGACTACAACGCGGAAACGCCCGGCGTCGCATGGCGTCCACTGATGAGCAAGCTCGTCCAGCGCGCCGGCCGGGCGACGATCCCCTACGGCGCGGAGCACGTCGCCGGCGTCCGGTTTCTGGCGGCCGTTCGGGAGGGGGAAAGGGAAGGGGAAGGGCGCCAGGCGCGCCAGGGAGGGCGGACGTCTCCCGACCTGTCCGCCATCGCCGCGCTGTCCTGGGGCGGCGTCGTCGTCTTCGCGTGCGCCGCCGGGCTGGCGCGCGTCCGTCATCGCGGGGCGCTGGCGGCTCTGGCGGCGTCCGGCTTCTGCTGGGGGGCGCTCGCGCGCGGCATCATGGACCAGTCGTACGAGGGTTTGTCCTTCGTCGGCTTTTCCCTGGTCTTCTTCTCCGTCGTGCTGCTGCAAGTGCGCCGCGTTTCCGAACGGTCTATCGGCGTCTGCGCCGGCGCCGCGGTGCTGGTCTTCGTGGCGTCCAGCCTGCAGATGAATCGATCCGCGACCGCCGCCGAAGCGTCCGGCTTCCGAGCGGAGGTCGCCGATTACAAGGCGATTCGCGACGTCGCGCCGGAAGGCGCGGTGATCCTCGCCGGCGGACCGGAGCTGGCGCGGGCGCGTTTCTTTCTGACCGGGAGAATCTTCGTGGACAGCCTGAACGGAAGGCAGCGCCGCCGGGCGGACTTCGTGCTCACGCGCGATCGCGCTCCGGTCAGCGCAGGTCTGCTGACGCCGGACAATCGGAGGGTGTTCCTGTACGACCGGACGGCGTACGACGCGCAATACGCCGCGCTCGGCGACCCCGTGCTGGAAGGCGGGCGGGGCTGGCGCGTCCACCTGGCCGGCAGGCGGCTGATCTACACCGCCGGCGCGGCCTGCGGGACCGGAGGACGTTTCCGGAACGCGCCGCCGTTCTTTCTGGAGGTGCTCGATCGCCGGAGTCGGTCACGCGTCCGCCGCGAGTTCAGCTTCCGAAGCAGCGGGTTCGAAATTGCGGGACAGTGCATGGCGGAGATTCACATTCCGGGGCACGACACGGCCGCCCGGGTCCGGACCGGGCAGTTCGTCCGCGGCGCAGGACCCCTCTGGAGCGGAGAAGTTCCACTGCCGGGCGGCGGGAGGGCGTCATCCGCGGCGGGATGAACCCGGGCGCGTCCGGCGCGCCGCGGGTCGCGGCCGGTTCGTGGCGGCGGATCGGCTCGGGCAGGCGTGCGCTCGTCCTGTTGCTGCTGGCGCTGGCGACGGTGTTCGTGTCCGGCGGCGACCGCGGCCGCTTCTATCTTGGCGCGCCGGATCTCGACCATCTCACGCGGAATCATCTGACGGTCGTCGCGAACCTGTCGCCCGAGCACGGCTTCCTCGGGTTCTACCACCAGTACCTGAACGAAGACGGAGAAACCGCTTATCGAGCGTACAACCGCTTCCCTCTCGGCGGCCATCTGCTGATCAAGGCCGTCATCGCGCCGTTTCCCGGCGACCCGCCGGCGCAACTCCGCGCCGCCCGGACGCTGATGCTGGCGCTGCTGGCCGCCGCGGCCGTGACGGCCTTCCTGGCCCTCCGCCGGTTGACGTCGAGTTCCGGCGTCGCCCTGGCGGCGACCCTTCTGAGCTTTTCTTCGTTCTATCCGCTGTTCTACGGCGACGTGGTGGCCCCCGAGGGTTCGCTCGATCTGTTCGCGGTGCTGCTGACGTTCCACGGGATGGTGGTGTTCGCGCAGGAGGGCCGTTTCCGGCAACTGCTGGCGAAGACGTGCGGGGCGCTGCTGGTGGGCTGGCACGTCTACGGCCTGCTGCCGCCGTTCATCGTCTTCGGTCTGGCGGGCGAGTGGCGTCGCGGAGGCGGGAGCAGCCGATCCCGGGCGGCGCGGCTGGCGCGCAGCCGCCATCTGGCGCTCGGCGGCGTCGCGCTGACGTTCGGGCTGTCGGTGCTGACGTTCAACTTCGCCCGCGAATACGCCGCGCTGACCCGCGGAGGCGCGCCCGCGCAGGGCGATACAGCAGCGTTGGCGGAACTGCCGTCGTTCCAGGCGATGGCGCGGCGCCTGGGATGGGATCCGGACTTCAACGCGGAAACGTCCGGCGACGCGTGGCTCCCGCTGCTGGGCAAGCTCGTCCAGCGCGCCGGCCGGGCGTCGACCCCCTATGGCGCGGAGCGCGTCGCCGGCTTCCGGCTCGGCGGCCGTCCGGGTGGAGAAGGAGGGGGAGGGCGTCTGGTGGAACGGCCGGAAAGGGGAGAGCGTTCCTCTCCCGGCCTGCGCGAAACCGCTGCGTTCGCCTGGGGCGGCGTCGTCATCTTCTTGTGCGCCGCCGGGCTGACGCGCGTTCGCCATCGCGTGCTGATGGCGACCTTGGCGGCGTCCGGCTTCTGCTGGGGGGCGCTCGTGCGCGGCAGCGTGAACGAATCCAACGAGGCCTTGTTCCTCGTCGGTCTTCCCCTGGTCTTCTTTTCCGTCGCGCTGCTGCAGGCGCGCCGCGTTTCCGAACGGTCGATCGGCGTCTGCGCCGGCGCCGCGCTGCTGGTCTTCGTGCTGTCCGGCCTGCAGATGGGGCGGCTCCGGGCCGACGTCGAAGCGTCCGACTTCCGAGTGGAGGCCGCCGATTACGAGATGATCCGCGCCGTCGCGCCGGAAGGCGCGGTGATCCTCTCCGGCGGCGCGGAGAGGTGGCTGGCGCGTTTCTTTCTGACCGGGAGAATCTTCGTGGGCAGCGCGAACGGAAGGCAACGCCGCCGGGCGGACTTCGTGCTCTCTCGCGAGCGCCTCGCGGCCGGCGCGGGCCTGCTGACGCCGGACAACCGGCGGATGTTCCTGTACGACCGGACGGTGTACGATGCGCAATACGCTGCGCTCGGCGACCCCGCGCTGGAAGGCGGGCGGGGCTGGCGCGTCCATCTGGTCGGCGGACGGCTGATATACACCGCCGGCGCGGCTTGCGGGACCGGAGGGCGTTTCCGGAACGCGCCGCCGTTCTTTCTGGAGGTTCTCGATTTCCAGGGGCGTGCGCTCGCCCGCCGCGAGTTCAGCTTCCGGAGCAGCGGATTCGAGGTCGCGGGACGGTGCATGGCGGAGATTTCCATTCCGGGATACGACGCGGCCGCCCGGGTCCGGACCGGGCAGTTCGTCCGCGGCGCAGGACCTCTCTGGAGCGGAGAAGTTCCGCTGCCGGGCGGGACGCATCCGGCGCGTGCTGCTGCACGCTGATCCGGAGACTGCGCGCGGTCGCCCCGTGAGGAGGGTGTGCTCGACGCGCCGCAGACGTGCAAGCCGATCCGGAGCCGCAGCGAAGCGGAGACCGCCCGGATCGCCCGTGAGCTGGCGGCGGAGCTGCCGCGCGGCGGCGTCGTGCTGCTGTTCGGCGAGCTCGGGGCCGGCAAGACGGCGTTCGTGCGCGGACTGCTCGAAGGCGCAGGCGGCGCGCCGGAGGACGTCTCCAGCCCGACGTTCACGTTGATCCAGGAGTATTCCGGGCGACTGCCGGTGCTGCACGTCGATCTCTACCGGGTCGCCGCTCCGGAGGTGGGCGATCTGGGCCTGGACGAGCTGGCGGCCGGCGGCGGCGTCGTCGCGATAGAGTGGGCCGACCGCTGGCCGCATCCGCCGGACGACGCGGTTCGCGTCCATATCGAGGACCGCGGCGCCGATGCGCGGGCGATCCGGATCGAGCGTCCGGGCTGCCGGGCCGCAGCGCCGCGGACCGGCTGATCCTCCGCCCGCCCCGACGGGCCGCAGGACGCTACTCGCTCCGGTAGTTGGGCGCTTCCTTGGTGATCACCACGTCGTGGACGTGGCTCTCCCGGACGCCGGCCGGGGTGATCCGGATGAGTCGGGCGTCACGCTGGAGGTCTTCGATCGCCGCGGCGCCGCAGTACCCCATGCCGGCCCGCACGCCGCCGACCAGCTGGTGGATCATCGCGCCGACGCTTCCCTTGTGCGGGACGCGGCCCTCTATCCCTTCCGGCACCAGCTTTCGAGTATCGTCTTCGACCGGCGCCTCGGGCAGGTCGAACTCGTCCTGGAAGTACCGGTCGCGGCTGCCGCGGCGCATGGCCCCGATCGAGCCCATGCCGCGATACTCCTTGAAACTGCGCCCCTGGTACAGGATCAGCTCGCCCGGGCTCTCGTCCGTGCCGGCGAACAGGCTTCCGATCATGACGCTGCTCGCGCCGACGGCGATCGCCTTGGTGATGTCGCCGGAGTACCGGACGCCGCCGTCGGCGATGATCGGAACGCCGCTCCGATCGGCGACCCGGGCGCAGTCGCCCACCGCGGTCACCATCGGCACGCCGATCCCCGCGACGATGCGCGTCGTGCAGATGGACCCCGAGCCGATCCCGACCTTGACGGCGTCGACGCCGGCGTCGATCAGCGCTTCGGCGCCGTCGGCGGTCGCCACGTTGCCGGCGATCAGGTCGGTCGTGGGAAAGGCGTCCCGGAGCGCGCGGGCCATCTCGATGACGTTCCGGGAATGGCCGTGGGCGCTGTCGAGCACGAGGACGTCCACGTGCGCGGCGACCAGCGCCTCCGCCCGCTCGATCGTGTCGCTCGCGATCCCCACGGCCGCCCCGACGCGGAGCCGTCCCAGCGCGTCCTTGCTGGCCGCCGGGTACTTGATCATCTTCTGGATGTCCTTGACCGTGATCAGTCCGCGGAGGCTGAAGTCCTCGTCGACGACGAGCAGCTTCTCGACGCGGTGGCGGTGGAGGATCTCCTTCGCCTGATCCAGGGTGGTGCCGACCGGCGCCGTGATCAGATCGTCCCGCGTCATCACTTCCGCGATCGGCCGGTGGGTGTCGGCCTGAAACCGCAGGTCCCGGTTGGTCAGGATGCCGACGAGCCGCGCCTCGTTCCGGCCGTCCTCCGTGATCGGCACGCCGGAGATCCGGTACTTCTTCATCAGCTCCAGGGCCTGATGGACGCTGCTGTTCGGCGAGAGGGTGATCGGATTGACGATCATCCCGCTCTCGGAGCGCTTCACGCGATCGACTTCCGACGCCTGCTCCGCCACGTCGAGGTTCTTGTGCACGATCCCGATCCCGCCGAGCTGCGCCATGGCGATCGCCATGCGCGACTCGGTCACGGTGTCCATCGCCGCGCTGGCCAGCGGCGTCTTGAGCGAGATGTTGCGGGTCAGCCGCGTGGAGACGTCGACCTCGCTCGGCACGACGCCGGAATGGCGCGGCACGAGCAGCACGTCGTCGAACGTGAGCGCGGTCGCAAGCGCCGCGCCGGTCGTCCGGTCCGGTCCGGCTTCCGTGCGTGTCTCCATCGTCAGGCCCCGTGACACTTCTTGTACTTCCTGCCGCTTCCGCACGGACACGGGTCGTTCCGGCCCACTTTCGGCACGCTGCGCCGGACGGTCCGGACCGCGGCGTCGTCGCCGCCGGCGCGCATCGGCGGCGGCGCGCCGCCGCCCGGCGCAGCGCCGGCGAACGCCGGCGCCGGACCGCCGGACCGGCTGTACGAGAGCGGCGCCGCCCGGCGCAGCGCCGGCCGGCTTGCCGCGGCGCCGTCCCCATCCCGGGCGAGACGCAGGCGCCACAGGTACTTCACGGTGTCCTCGTCGATCCGGTCCTTCATCGCCTGGAACATCGAGAAGCTCTCGCGCTTGTACTCGACGAGCGGGTTGCGCTGGCCGTACCCCCGCAGGCTGATCCCTTCCTTGAGGTGGTCGAGGCTGTAGAGGTGGTCCTTCCACTGCACGTCGACCACCTGCAGCATGACGTCGCGCTCGACGCGGCGCAGCAGCGCCGGATCGAGCTCCGACTCCTTCGTCTCGTACTGCGCGCGCGCGGCCGTCCACAACTCCCGGCCGAGGTCGTCGGTTCCCTTGTCCTGCAAGTCGAGCTCCGCGAGTTGCCCGTCGTCGAGGCCGAACAGCTCGCCGGCGTACTGCCTGAGCGCCTCCAGGTCCCATTCCTCCGGGTCGACGTCGGGACCGCAGGCGGCTTCCACGCGCTCGTAGATCAAACCTTCGGCCAGCGTCATGAGGTACGAACGGGTGTCGACCTCCCGGCTGTCCGCCTCCGAGTCCTCGTCGAGCCGGATCGTCCCCTCTAGCAGCTCCCGCCGCAGCACGTACACGTTCTCGCGCTGCTTGTTCATGACGTCGTCGTACTCGAGCAGGTGCTTCCTGACCGAGAAGTTCTGCGCCTCGACCTGCTTCTGGGCCCGCTCGATCGCCCGCGTCACCATCTTGTGCTCGATCGGAACGCCTTCCTCCATCCCCAGCCGCTCCATCAGGCCGGAGATCCGGTTGGAGCCGAAGATGCGCATCAGGTCGTCCTCCAGCGAGAGGTAGAAGCGGGACGATCCCGGGTCGCCCTGGCGGCCCGCCCGGCCGCGAAGCTGGTTGTCGATGCGCCGCGCCTCGTGGCGCTCGGTCCCGATGATGTGGAGTCCTCCGGCCTCGACGACCTCCTCGTGCTCGGCCTCCGTCCGGCTCCTGAAGTGGTCGAACACGCGCTCCCAGTCGGCGCGCGGCGTACGGTAGTAGCGGTCCTCGTGCGAGAAGTAGACGGACGACTCGTCGTCGACGAAGCGGAACTCTGTCCTGGGAATCTCTTCGGCGGCCTTCTCCTTGAGCGCCTGCTGGCGGGCCATGTACTCCGGGTTGCCGCCCAGCAGGATGTCGGTCCCGCGGCCGGCCATGTTCGTCGCGATCGTCACGTTTCCCTTGCGGCCCGCCTGCGCGACGATCTCCGCTTCCCGCTCGTGGTACTTGGCGTTGAGCACCACGTGGCGGACGCCCCGGCGCTTGAGCAGCCCGGACAGCCGCTCCGACTTCTCGATCGAGACGGTGCCGCAGAGCACCGGCCGGCCGCGCCCCTGCTGCTCCGCGACGTCGTCGACGATCGCCGCGTACTTCTCGGTCTCCGTCCGGTAGATGGCGTCCGGCTGCTCGACCCGCACGAGCGGCCGGTTGGTCGGCGCGACGACGACGTCGAGATCGTAGATCTTGGCGAACTCGGGCGCTTCCGTTTCGGCCGTCCCGGTCATGCCCGAGAGCTTGTCGTACTTGCGGAAATAGTTCTGGAACGTGACGGTCGCCAGCGTCTGGTTCTCCCGTTCGATCCGGACCTTCTCCTTCGCCTCGACCGCCTGGTGCAGTCCGTCGCTCCACCGCCGCCCCGGCATGAGCCGGCCGGTGAACTCGTCGACGATGACGACCTGTCCGTCCTTGACCATGTAGTCGACGTCGCGGCGGAACAGGGCGTGGGCGCGGAGCGCCTGGTTGACGTGGTGCAGGAGCGGCATGTTGGCCGGGTCGTACAGCCCCCCCGGCTGGAGCCGGCGCTGCAGGAGCTTCTCGGCCTTCGCTATCCCGCTTTCGGTCAGCGACACCGTCTTGTGCTTCTCGTCCTTCAGGTAGTCCCCGGTCGACTCGAGCTCCTCCCGTTTTTCCGCCGGCACGTTCCCCTGCGTGACGGCGCCGGGCGCGAGACGGGGCACGATCCGATCGACCTCGAAGTACAGCTCCGTCGACTGCTCGGCCGGACCGGAGATGATGAGCGGCGTCCGGGCTTCGTCGATCAGGATGCTGTCGACCTCGTCGACGATGGCGAAGTTGTGTCCGCGCTGCACGAACCGCGCGATCTCGAATTTCATGTTGTCGCGCAGGTAGTCGAACCCGAACTCGTTGTTCGTCCCGTAGGTGATGTCGCAGGCGTACGCCGCCTGGCGGTCGGCGTCCTGCATGTCGTGCTGGATGACGCCGACGGTCATCCCCAGGAACCGGTAGATGCGCCCCATCCATTCGGAGTCGCGCCGGGCCAGGTAGTCGTTCACGGTCACGACGTGGACGCCCTTGCCGCCGAGCGCGTTCAGGCAGGCGGCCAGCGTGGCGACGAGCGTCTTCCCCTCGCCGGTCTTCATTTCGGCGATCGCGCCGCGGTGGAGGACCATGCCGCCGATGAGCTGCACGTCGAAGTGGCGCATGCCGAGCGCGCGGCGGCCGGCCTCCCGGACGACCGCGAACGTGTCGACCAGCAGGTCGTCGAGCGGCGCGCCCTGCGCGGCGCGCGCGCGGAAGTCGGCGGTCCGGCCGCGCAACTGCTCGTCCGACAGCGTCCGCACCTCGGGCTCGCGCGCGTTGATCGCAGCCACCCGCGGCTGCATGCGCTTCAGGAGACGCTGGTTTTCCGTGCCGAAGACCTTCGCCAGGATGGTGTCGAGCATCACGCTGCGAACGACGGGAAGGGAGAGCGCTCCGGCCGCGCCGACCGATCCGACGAACAGCGCGTGTCGGGCATGGGAGCGCCAGCGGGACTCAGCCAGAAAATATCACACCGGCCGGCGCCGTGGGAAGGCGCGCCCGACGGCCGCCGGGCCGGATCGCAGACGGTCAGTCCTGCGGGTCCCGGTATCCGAGCGCCTCGGCCAGATGCGCGGTCGAGATCGCCGGCGACCCGTCGAGGTCGGCGATCGTGCGTGCGACCCGCCGCACGCGGTCGTACGCGCGCGCCGAGAGCTTCAGGCGGGTCACGGCGCGCTCCAGCAGCCGGCGCTCGTCCGGACCGAGCGCGCAGAACGCGTTCAGCCGGCGCCCGCGCAGGTCGGCGTTCGTCTGCGGCGGCAGTCCCCGGTAGCGCTGCGCCTGCCGCTCTCGCGCCGCGGTCACCCGCGCCCGCACGGCGCGCGACGGCTCGCCGGCCCCCCGTGCGCTCAGGACCTCGGCCGGCACCGGCGCCACCGGCGCCGTGACGTCGATCCGGTCGCGCAGCGGGCCGGACAACCTGCCGCGATACCGTTCGATCTGCGTCGGCGTGCAGCGGCACGGACGCGCCGGGTCGCCCAGATAGCCGCAGGGGCAAGGGTTCATGGCGGCCGTCAGCAGGAAGCGGGCCGAGAACGTGGCGACTCCGGACGCCCTCGCGACGTTGACCGATCCGTCTTCGAGCGGCTGCCGGAGCGCTTCGAGCGCCCGCCGGTCGAACTCCGCGATCTCGTCGAGAAACAGCACGCCGTTGTGGGCCAGACTGATCTCGCCCGGGCGCGGTTCGCTCCCCCCGCCGATCAGTGCGACTTCGGAGACCGTGTGGTGCGGAGCCCGGAACGGCCGGGACCGCACGATGCCGCTGTCGGCGGGCGCCAGTCCGAGCACCGAATGGATGGCGGTGGTCTCCACCGCCTCCTCGAAGCTCGGCGCCGGCAGGATGCCGGGCAGGCTCCACGCCAGCAGCGTCTTTCCGGCGCCCGGCGGACCGACGAACAGGAGGTTGTGGCGTCCGGCGGCGGCGACCTCCAGGGCGCGCTTCGCGGTCAGCTGTCCCTTGACGTCGCCCAGATCGCGGTCGGCGTCGGTGACGCGCGGCTCGAACCGGACGCGCGGCGGCGTCTCGGCCGCACGCTGCTCGTTGAGCACGGCGACCGCTTCCGTGAGTGACGAGACCATGCCGATCTCGAGGTCGGGCGCCATGGCCGCTTCGCGGCCGTTCGCCGCGGCGACGAAGAGCGACAGCCGGTTGCGGCGAGCCGCGAGCGCCACCGGCAACACGCCGCGCGTCGGCTGGATCCGTCCATCGAGGGACAGCTCGCCGACCATCACGAGGTGGGTGAAATCACGCCGCTCGATCGCCCCGCTGGCCGCCAGCACGCCGAGGGCGATCGGCAGGTCGAACGACGTGCCGCGTTTGCGCACGTCGGCCGGGGCCAGGTTGATGGTGATCCGGTGCGCCGGGAACTCGAAGCCCGAGTTGCGGATGGCGCTTCGGACCCGGTCGCGGCTTTCGCGGACGCTGGAGTCGGGCAGCCCGACCATGCTGAACGTCGGGAGCCCGAACGACACGTCCACCTCGACCTGGACGAGCGCAGCCTCCACGCCGAACAGCGTCGCCGACCGCAGGCGCGCGAGCACGCCGCCGTCCTTCGCAAGTTCCGCACCATGCGCCCGGACGCGCCGGATCGGGCGCCGGGCCGCCGCGGGTGTGCGAAAACTGCCGACGAGCGGAAGCGCTGACCCCGGCCAAACTGCGTACGGCGGAGGGTGAGACTACCGGAAGAGGCCGGCGTGCGCGAAGACCCGATGCCGCTCCGCGAGGTCACGGGCGGCGGGCGTGACGATCGTGCGCTCGTCGATCACGATCGATCGCGACTGGCGGATCGCCTGCCGCACGTCGTCCTCGCAGACGAACGGGACGGCCGGCGGCGGAGTCTCGCCGGCCGGACGGGCCGGTGGCGGGGCGGCGGCGCCGGCCGGCGCAGGCTCGGGCGGCGCCGGCGGCGCAGGGTCGGGCGGCGCCGGCGCGGGAGCCGTTCGCCGCTCGGCCGGCGGCTCCGCCGCAGCGGCGGCGCGTCCGGCGACGCCCCGCCGGGCGAGGAACTCGTGAACGCGCGCCGCCAGCGTGTCGCCGTCGAGCGGAGCGTTCGGGCCGGCCGCCGGCTCGGGCGGCGGCGGCTTCTCCGCCGGCGCGGCCGCGGCGGCCGGCCGGATCTCGTGCGCGAGCCGTTTGACGTTCAGCAGGTGCATCGGCGAGATGTTGTCCGACGTGATGTTGCCTCCGTAGCCGCCGCATCCCAGCGTCATGGCCGGGTCCAGTCCGGTCGTCATGCCGACGGATCCGTGAGTCGTCGGCGTGTTGACGACAATCCGGAACGCCGGTTTTCGGAGGCCGAACTCGAGGATGACGGAGTCGTTGCGGGAGTGGATCGACATGGTGTGGCCCATGCCGCCGTATCCGAGGATCTCCTTGCACCGGTCGCAGCCGGCCCGCCAGTCGCTCACGACGTAGAACGACAGCACGGGGCACAGTTTCTCGATCGACAGCGGGTGGTCAGGGCCGACGCCGTCGAGCGGCGCGATCAGCACGCGGGTGTCGGGCGGCGCCCGGAGACCGGCGCGCTGCGCGACCTCCTGCGCCGATTTGCCGACCAGCGCCGGGTTCGGCAGGCGCCGCGGCGTCACCAGCGCCCCGGCCACCGCATCACGCTCCGCCGGAGACAGGAAGTAGCCGCCCCCGGCCTCGAACTCGCGCGTCACCTCGGCGGCTATCGATTCGTCGACCACGACCGAGTTTTCCGAAGAACAGAGCACCCCGTTGTCGAACGTCTTGCCGGCGATGACGTCCCGGACCGCCTTCGGGACGTCCGCGGAACGCTCGATGTACGCCGGCGCGTTGCCGGGGCCGACGCCGTACGCGGGCTTGCCCGCCGAGTAGGCCGCCCGCACCATCTCCATCCCGCCGGTCGCCAGGATGACGGCGACGTCGCGGTGGCGCATCAGCTCCTGCGCGCCTTCCATCGTCACGGTCGTCATCCAGCCGACGGCGTGGTCCGGCGCGCCGGCGTCTCGCGCGGCCCGCGCCATCAGCTCCGCCGTTCGCGCGATGCATCGCACGGCGGCGGGGTGCGGGCTGACGACGATCGCGCAGCGGGCCTTGAGCGCTATCAGAATCTTGTAGATGGCGGTGGACGTCGGGTTCGTGGACGGCGCGATGGCCGCGACGACGCCGAACGGCTCGGCGATCTCGATCACCCGGCGGTCGTCGCGCCGGCGAATCACTCCGACCGTCTTCATCGGCCGGATGAACCGATGCACGTCCCGGGCGGCGAAAAGGTTCTTCCGCACCTTGTCGGCCGCGACGCCGTAGCCGGTTTCCTCGACGGCCAGCGCCGCCAGCGCTTCCGCTTCGGCGGCCGCGGCGTGCGCCATGGCGTCCACGATGGCGTCGACTTCGCGCTGGGACAGCTCCGCGAGCCGGGCGTGCGCGGCCTTCGCCTGCCGGGCGCGCTCACGGGCGTCCTGCATCGAGATCAAGTCCCGGTCGGAGGCGGGGGAGACCTGGCTCATGGCTCCGGGCGCGGCGGCGGGAGGAGAGGGGAGCCCGCGAACGGCGCGCAGGTGGAAACGTTACTTCGACTTCGACGGTTCCTCGAGACGGGGCAGCACTTTCTCGACTTCGGCATGCGGCCGGGGGATGACGTGCACCGACACCAGCTCGCCGACCCGCCGCGCGGCGGCCGCGCCGGCGTCGGTCGCCGCCTTGACCGCGCCCACGTCGCCCCGCACCATCACCGTGACGTATCCCGCGCCGATGTACTCCTTTCCGACGAGCACGACGTTGGCGGCCTTGACCATCGCGTCGGCGGCTTCTATCGAGCCGACGAGCCCTTTCGTCTCGACCATTCCGAGCGCTTCGAGTGTCATGCGAGGCTCCTTCGCCGGGCGGGGCCGGCCGCTGCCGGACGCCCGGCGCGCCGGACTGTAACATGGTTGCCGAGGATGCGACAACACGCTAGAATACGGCCCCGATCGTTCGCGCGACTCGCCGTGTCCACTTTGCTCCGTTCACTGCCGTCAGCCCGGCGGATGCTGTTTTCGACCGCGTTGGGCGCATTGGCGCCGGCGGTCACGGGGTGCGCCGACCCGGCGCCGGCGGTCGCGACCGTCACGGCCGGCGTCGACCGGCCGGCGGTCCCGCTCGGCGGGCCTATCGAGCTGTCGCTGCGCTTCGCCGTCTCGCCGGATCCGGAGACGCTTGCAGAGGCGATCGACGGCGACTACCGGGTGTTCGTGCATTTCCTGGACGATGACGGGAAGTGGATGTGGGCCGCCGATCACGACCCGGATACGCCGACGAGCGCCTGGCGGCCCGGAGAAGTCATCGCGTACACCCGGTTCATCATGGTGCCGATCTATCCCTACGTCGGCGAGGCGACCATCGCGGCGGGGCTCTACTCGCCGGAGTCCGACGCGCGGCTCGCGCTCGCCGGGGAGGACCTCGGCGAGCGGAGCTACCGCGTCGCCGCCGTGCGCCTCGAGCCCCAGGACGACAGCAGCTTCCTGTTCTACGAAGACGGGTGGTACGACGGCGAGTACGACCCCGGCGCCGGGCTGCAATGGCGATGGACGGCGGAGCGGGCCAGTCTCACGTTCCGCAATCCGCGCTCGGACGCCGCGCTGTACCTGCGGCTCGGCGGCAGACCGGACCGGTCGCCCGACGGCCGGCAGCGGGTCGAAGTGCGGGCCGGAGACGCGCTCCTGCACGAGGTCGTGCTCGATTCGGAGGAGCCGGCCATCGCGGAGGTCACGCTGCCGGCCGACCGGCTGGGCGAGGAGGAGGCGGCCCGCGTCGATCTGCACGTCAGCCCGACCTTCGTTCCGTCCGAAGCGCCGGGCGGCGGGAGCAGGGACGACCGCCGCCTCGGCGTGCGCGTGTACTACGCCTTCATCGAGGCGCGTTGATCGCCGTCGGCGGCGCCCGCCGCCGGCCGCTGCGTCTTGCCGCACGCGGCAGGGGGAGGCGGCGCCCGTTTTGTGAAGGTTCGTGAACTGTGGTACAAGTAGAACGCCGATGGGCTTTCTGACCAGGGGGCTTCTCGGTCCATGCCTGGGCGTCGTCCTGCTTTCCCGCCCGGCGGCGGCGCCCGTGTCGACGGAGCTCGTGCACTTCACGTCAGGACAGGTGATGGCGGTCGCCGGACATCACGTCGTCGATGGGCGGACGGTGTCCCTGTCGCTCCGGAACGGCGGCGCGGTGCTGTTCGACGCGTCGCGCATCGACCGGTTCGAGCCGGTGGTCCGGGTGGCGTCTCCCGCGTCGGCGCCGCGCGCGGCGCCGCGCCCCCTGCCCGCCAAGCCGTACGCCGACGTGATTCGACGCGCATCCGTCCGGCATGGAGTCCCCGACGTGCTGCTGCATGCGCTGATCGAGGTGGAGTCCGGCTACGATCCCGCCGCTGAATCGCTTCGAGGCGCCATGGGGCTGATGCAGCTCATGCCGGTGACGGCGGTGCAGTACGACGTGCGCGATCCGTTCGACCCTGCCGCGAACGTCGATGCGGGCACGCGGCATCTGCGCGCGCTGCTCGACAAGTTCGGGATGCGCGCGGGCCTGGCGGCGTACAACGCGGGAGAGGAGCCGGTCCTTCGGTACGGCGGCGTGCCGCCGTACCCGGAGACGCAGACCTACATCGACCGGATCCTCCGGATCGTCGACGCCGCCGGGCAAGACTAGCCGCCAGCGGTCGTCGCGCCCGCCGCATCTCCGATGGAGTTTCATTGCCGGATCGGGATGGCGTCGGGTGAAGTCGTCGAAAGAGCGTACTCCGCGGACGACGAGGCGCAGTTGCGGCGGGAGCTGGAGGAGAAAGGGCTCCTCGTGCTCTCGTCGCGGCGCCGCGGGACTTGGCGCCGGATCGGCGGGTCCGCGCGCCGCCGGCGACGGCCGGGCCGCCGCGAGTTCATCGTCTTCAACCAGCAGCTCGCCGCGCTGCTCAAGGCCGGTCTGCCGCTCGTCGAGTCGCTGGACATTCTCCGGCGCCGGATCGAGAGCCCGTCCTTCCGTTCGCTGCTGGACGACGTGCACCGCCGCGTGCGCGCCGGCGAGGCGCTGTCCGAGGCGTTCGACGCCCAGCGGCCCGCGCTCCCCGGCGTCTACGCCGCGTCGCTGAAGGCGGGGGAGAAGAGCGGCGGCCTCGATCACGTCCTGCGGCGCTACGTGGCCCACGCCAAGGCGCTGGACGCGGTCAGGCGGAAAACGTTGTCGGCCCTGGTCTACCCGGCGGTTCTGCTCGGCCTGTCGCTGCTGGTCGTGGCGATCATCGTCCTGCGCGTCGTTCCGGAGTTCGCCGGGTTCTACGACGGACTGGGAGCCGACCTGCCGCTGGTGACGCGCGTGATGATGGCGATCTCCGCGCTGATCCGCGCGCACCTGCCGCTGGTTCTCCTCGTCCCGGCCGCGGCCGGCGCGGCGGCGTGGACCTGGATGCGGCGGCCGGGCCGGGGCGCCTTCGTCGATCGCGTCCTGCTGCGCACGCCGCGGATCGGCGCCGTCGTCGCGCGGTACGCGACGTCGCAACTGGCGCGCACGCTCGCCACCCTCCTCGGCGGCGGCATGCCGCTGGTGAGCGCGCTCGACGTGGCCAGCCGATCCGTCGGCAACCGTCACGTCGCGCGCCAGCTCGACGTCGCCGGCCGGGAGGTGCGGGAGGGACGGTCGCTGGCGGCGGCGCTGGCCGCCCGGGGCGTCTTTCCCGGCGTCGCGATCCGGATGGTCGAGGTCGGCGAGGCGACCGGCTCGCTCCAGGAGATGCTGGGCAGCGTGGCGGACTTCTTCGACGAAGAGATCGAAACGACCCTCGCCCGGTTCATGACGCTGCTCGAGCCGATCCTGCTCGTCGTCATGGGAGTCGTCATCGCCGGCCTGCTCCTCGCGCTCTACATGCCGTTGCTCCAGCTGGGGACCCTCGTCCAGTGACCGCGCCGTCCGCCGCAGGCGAGGTGGACCGGGCCCGGCGGCTGGCCGACCGCTACCGCCTCGAATACGTCGACATGGACCGGTTCTACGTCGATCAGGAGCTGTTCCGATCGATCCCGGCCGAGCTGATGCTTCGGTACGGGTTCGTCCCGTACCGGCGCGACGGACGGTCCCTGGTCGTCGTCGTGGCCGACCCGACCGATCTGCCGAAGATCGACGAGCTGTCCCTGCTGCTCGGCTCGCGGGTCACCGTCGCCGTGGGGACGCCGTCGGCGATCGAATCGATCCTCGAGAAGAGTGAAGGGTCGCAACGCGTTCTCGACGAGGCGACGGAGAGCTTCGGGCTGCAGCTCCTCCGGGAAGACGACGCCGGCGAGGAGAGCCTGACCGTCGAGCGGCTGACGCGCGGCGCCAGCCCGGTCATCAGGCTGGTCGACTCGATGGTGTACACGGCGATTCAGCGCCGCGCGAGCGACATCCACGTCGAGACGCAGGACGACGCCGTGCACGTGAAGTACCGGATCGACGGCGTCCTCCAGTCCGCGATGCGGCCGATCGACAAGCAGTTCCACAGCGCCATCCTGTCGCGCATCAAGGTGATGTCGGAGCTCGACATCGCCGAGAAGCGGGTGCCGCAGGACGGACGGTTCAAGGTTCGGATGCCGGGCAGGGCGATCGACTTCCGCGTGTCGATCATGCCGAGCGTCCACGGGGAGGACGCGGTCATCCGGATCCTCGACAAGGAGTCGATCAGCGAGCAGTTCCGCGAGCTCCGCCTCGACGTCCTGGGATTTCCGGACGACGAGCTTCGGAGGCTCCGCAAGCACGTCGCCGAGCCGTACGGGATGGTGCTGGTGACCGGACCGACCGGCAGCGGCAAGACGACGACCCTCTACGCCGCGTTGTCCGAGATCCGGACCCCCGAGGACAAGATCATCACGATCGAGGATCCGGTCGAATACCAGATCAAGGGAATCACCCAGATACCGATCAACGAGCGCAAGGGGCTGACGTTCGCGCGCGGCCTGCGGTCGATCCTGCGGCACGACCCGGACAAGATCATGGTCGGCGAGATCCGCGACACGGAGACCGCCCAGATCGCCATCCAGTCAGCCCTGACCGGTCATCTCGTGTTCACCACGGTCCACGCGAACAACGTGATCGACGTGCTCGGCCGGTTCCTGAACATGGGCGTCGAGGCGTACCAGTTCGTTTCGGCCCTCAACTGCGTGCTGGCGCAGCGGCTGGTCCGGACGATCTGCGCGCACTGCAAGCGGCCGGTCGAGATTGCGCCGAAGGAGCTGGAGGAGTCCGGCCTCGACGCGGCGCTGGCGGAGCGGCGCACGTTCCGTGAAGGGGGCGGCTGCGTCGAGTGCGGGGGAACCGGTTACCGGGGCCGCACCGCGATCTGCGAGCTGCTCGACCTCAGCGACGGGATCCGTGAACTGATCCTCTCCAGGCGCCCGGCGACCGAAATCAGACAGGCGGCCCGGTCGGAAGGGATGCGGCTGCTCCGCGAGTCGGCCGTCGAGCGGGCCGTGAGCGGGGTCACGACGCTGCGGGAAATCAACAAGGTCACGTTCGTCGAATGATCTCCTGGAGCGCGGCGCGCGCCTGGACGTCGACCCCCGGTCCGACCGTGGCGGTCGAGATCGCGCCGGACTGCGTGACGGCGGTGGCGCTCGGGACGCTGCGGCCGCGGCCGGTCCTGATCGGCCATGCCCGCGAGCCGCTGCCGGACGGGGCGGTCGCGCCCGGCGCGGCCTCGGCCAACGTGGTGGAGCGCGAGGCGGTGGCGGAGGCCGTTCGCCGCGTCCTGAGCGCCGTGGCGCGCCGGCCGCGGACGCGAGTGGGCCTCGTCGTGCCGGACGCCGCCGCCAAGGTGTCGCTCCTCGATTTCGAGTCGCCGCCGCGGCGCGCCGCCGATCTGGTCTCCCTCATCCGGTGGCGGCTCCGGAAATCGACGCCGTTCCGGATCGAGGATGCGCGGATCGCCTGGTCGGTCGGGGCGGCGGCGGAGGACGGCGGCCGGCGGTACGTCGTCGCCGCGATGCGGCGCGACGTCGTGGCGGAGTACGAGCGGCCGTGCCTCGCCGCCGGCGGCCGGCCCGGCCTGGTGAACCTGGCGACGTTCGGCGCGATCAACGCCGCACTGGCCGGCCGGCCGCCGCAGCCGTCCGGCGACTGGATGCTGGTGTATGCGGCCGCCGGCCACCACTCGGTCGGCGTGGTGCGCGGCCGGCATCTCGTCTCGTTCAGAAGCCGCCCGGGCGACAGCCATGGTGACCTTTCAGATCTCTTGTATCAGACCATGATGTACTACGAAGATCGGCTTGGCGGCGCCGGCATCGAAACGGTGCGCGTCGCGGCGAGCAAACCCGACGCGATCGACGCCGTGACGCGGGCGCTCCCGGACAGTCTCGGCGCGAAGGTCACGCCCGCCGCCGTGGGCGCCGTCGCCCTGGACGGGACCGCGAAGCCGGCGGCGCTCGCCACCGCGGCCGCCCCGATCGGGACTCTGCTCGGCGTCCGCCGCGCGGCGTGAACGTGATGCTGGATTGCAATCTGGCGACGCGTCCGTTCTACAACGAACGCGCCGTGCATCTCGTGATCGGGATCGTCGTCCTCCTGGCGGGGGGCGCGATCGGCGTCGGCCTGTGGCAGGCGGCCGAGCTGTCGCGGGAGCGCGGCCGGCTCGCCGCAGCCGCCGAACGGGACGAGGGCGAGGCTCGGTCGGCGGCGGGCGAAACGGCGAAGGTCCGCCGCACGCTCGCCGGCGTCGAGCTCGACCGGCTGGCGGCGGCGACCGCCGAGGCGAACCGGCTGATCGAGCGGCGCGCGTTCTCCTGGACGGAGTTCTTCAACCGGATCGAGCAGACCCTGCCGGCCGGCGTGATGTTGACGTCGGTGCAGCCGGACGTCGCCGACGGCGCCGTCACGGTGACGCTCGGCGTGATCGGGCGCAGCGTCGCGGAGATCGACGCGTTCATCGATCGGCTTGAAACCACGGGGGTCTTCACCGGCATGCTGCCCCGCGACGAGGCCGCGACCGCCGCGGGCGCCTACCGCACGCTGCTGGTCGGGCGCTACGCGCCGGCGCCGAGCCCGGCCCCGGAGGCGGACCGGTGAATCTGGCCGCCCGCATCGTGACCGAGAAACGGCTGGCGGTCGGGACGGCAGGCGCCGTCCTGCTGGCCGCCGCGCTGCTCCACGGCCTCGTCGTCGGTCCTCTCCGCAGCGGGACGGACCTGGCGCGCGCGCGCGCCAGGTCCGCATCGCACGCCCTGGCGGCCGGCGAGGCCGACCTTGCCGCTGCCAGGACCCGTCTGGCCGGCGCGGCGCGCGCGAGAGAGAGTCTCGACGCATTCCACCGCGGGGTCCTGCCGAACGATCTGGCCGCGGCGCGGGCGCTCACCTACCCGCGGCTGGCGGCGCTCGCGGGGCGGCTGGGCCTCGATCTGGAGCGCCGGACGAGCGAGGCCGAGCCGGTCGACGGCGGCCGGTTGGGGCGCCTTCGCGCGAACCTGTTCCTGGCCGGAGACTACATGGACGTTCGCCGTTTCATCGACGCGCTCGAAACGGCGCCGGAGTTCGTCGTCATCGAGGAGATCGCGCTGAGCCGGCGCCCGGACGCGGCGGATGCGAAACTGGCGCTGACGCTTGGACTCTCGACGTACTATTGGACGGAGAGTGGGGAGTAGCGTGTGCCGCATCGAACCATGCCGCTTGCAGTCGCCGCCGTCGTTGGCGCCGCGTCGGCGTGCCTGGACCGGCCCGCCGGGCAGCCGCAGGACGCAGGGGCGGCCGCCGCGGCCGGCATGAACGGATCGGCTGCGACCGATACGGAAGGGGAGAGCGGTCTCGACGTGCGCCTCGACAGGCTCGCCGAACCGCGCCCGGTCCGGTTGGAATCGAGCCGGAACCCGTTTCGTTTCGGCGGCGGCCGGCCGGAGAACGCCGCGGCCGGGCGGCCGGCCGCGGCGCCGCGGGAGGCGCCGGGCGCCGAACCGCGCCGCGGCCCGCGACCGGCGCTGCGGTTCATCGGGGTGGTGGACGCCCCGGAGAGCGCGGGGGCGATCGCCGTGCTGACGGATGGAGCGGACGTGTTTCAAGGACGCGTGGGCGACACCGTCGATGGGCGGTACCGGATAATCCGTATCGCTGACGACGCCGTCGACGTTGAACTGCTGGTCGCCGGCGGCGGTCGGACCCTGCAGCTAGACGGGGCGCCGGGCTTCAAGGAGCGGTGAACGGTTTGCGGACGATTACCCGTGCGTGGCTCCGGGCGATAGGACTGGGCGTGACGGCCGCCGTGGTCGCCGGCTGCGCCGCGGGGGGCGCGTTCCGGAAGGGCGAGGCGGCGGCGCGCGCGGAGGAGTGGGACCGCGCCGTCGAGCACTATCGGCGCGCCGTGCAGGAAGACCCGCGGAACGTCGCCTACCGCACCGCGCTCCAGCGGGCGATGACCAGCGCGTCGCGCGCCCACCTGGACCGGGCCCGCCGTCACGAAGCCGACGGCGCGCTGGCCGACGCCGTGCGGGAGTACCGGGCCGCCGCGGAGCTCGATCCGGGCAACACGTACGCCGCCGGACGCGCCCGCGAACTCGAACGCGCCATTCGCGACCGGATCGAGGCGTCCCGCCCGCCGGCGCCGATCGAGGAGATGCGGGAGCTCGCCCGGCGGGAGACGGCGACGCCGCTCCTCGACCCGGCGTCCGACGAGCCGCTGAGCCTGCGTTTCGTCAACCAGCGCCTGCGGGACATCCTCGACTTCATCGGCGCCGCGGCCGGCGTCAACGTCAGCTTCGACCAGCAGTTCCAGGACCGTCCGTACACCGTCCAGCTCGACGGGGTCACGATGGAGGAGGCGCTCGACCAGATCCTGATGGCGAACCAGCACTTCTACAAGGTGCTGGGCCCCCGCAGCGTGATCGTCGCGCCGGAGACGCCCCAGAAGCGGGCGCAGTACGAGGAGCAGGTCATCCGGACGTTCTACGTCTCCAACGCCGACGTCCAGGAGCTGGCGACGCTGCTGAGCCAGATCGTCCGCAGCGGTCCGCAGGCCGGCGTCCAGCCGACCATCGTGCCGAACGTCACGTCCAACACGATCGCCGTCCGCGGCACCCCGGCCGTGGTGTCGGTCATCGAGCGGGTCATCGCCGCCAACGACAAGCCCCGGGCCGAGGTGATCGTCGACGTCGAGATCCTCGAGGTCAGCCGGGAGCGGACCCGGCAGTTCGGTCTCGACCTGACGCAGTTCTCGATCGGCGCCGAGTACGCGCCGGACCCGTCGGCGTCGCGGCTGCCGAACGGCGCCAACGCCCGGTCGGGCAACTTCGCCTTCTCGGTCCCGGCCGCCGTGGTCAAGTTCCTCGAGACCGACGAGGAGACGCGGGTGGTGGCCAAGCCGCAGCTACGAGGCCAGGAGGGGGCGACCCTCACGCTGAACCTCGGCGACGAGGTGCCGGTGCCGACCACCGCGTTCACGCCGATCGCCGCGGGGGGCGCGACGGTCAACCCGTTGACGTCGTTCAACTACCGCCCGATCGGCGTCATCGTCGAGATGACGCCGCGCGTGACGTACGAGAACGAGATCATCCTCGACCTGGAAGTCGAGAACAGCACGCGGGGGACGAACGTGAACGTGGCGGGGCAGTCGCTGCCGACGTTCGGCACGCGGCGGGTCATCACCAGGCTCCGGCTGCGGGACGGGGAGTCGAACCTGCTGGCCGGCCTGCTCCGCGAGGAGGATCGCCGATCGCTCAAGGGACTGCCGGGAATCGCGAACCTGCCCGTCATCCGGCGGCTGCTGTCGTCCAACGACGACACCATCCGGCAGACCGACATCGTCATGCTCCTCACCCCCCGGATCGTGCGCACGCACGAGTTGACGCAGGACGACGTCAACCCGGTGCGCATCGGTCAGCCGCGGCGGATTGGCGCCGGCGGTCCGCTTCGGCCGGACGCGTCCCCGCCGGCCGCGGCGGGCGACGATGCGGCTCTTCCCGCGCCGGCCGGCGGCGGCCCCTCCTCTGCGGCGGACGCAGCCTCGGCGCCGGCGGCTGCCGGTCCGCAGGTGGAAGTCGGCGCGCCCGATCACGATCTGCAAGTGGGCGCCGGCCCGTACACCGTGCCGATCGCCGTCCGCGGCGCGTCGCAACTGTCCACCCTCACCCTCAGCCTGCGCTACGATCCGGGCGTGCTGCGAGTCGCCGCCGTGCAGGAAGGCAGCTTCATGCGCCAGGGCGGCGCCGACGTGACGTTCGCGCAGGACGTCGATGGAGCCGTCGGCCGCGTGGACCTCGTGCTGACCAGGACGGGCGACCGGATCGGCGCCTCCGGCTCCGGACTGCTGGCCGCCGTCGTCTTCGAGGCGCTGCGGCCCGGATCGGCCACGCTCACGCCGAGCGGCCTCGGCCTGACTCCCGGCGGGGCGCCGCTGGCGCTCGGCTTCGGTCCGGCGACCGTGACGGTGCGGTGACTCTTCCCGCCGACAGGACCGACCATGCCTGCACTTCGTCGAGCCGGGCGGCGCAGCGGCGGGGGTTATTCGTTCGTGGAGCTGCTGGTGGTCAGCGCGATCCTCGCCGTGCTGGCGTCCGCCGTCGTCCCGCTCACCACCGTCACGATGCAGCGCCAGCGGGAAATGGAGCTCCGCCGGTCGCTGCGCGAACTGCGCACGGCGATCGACCGCTACAAGGACGCGGTCGACCTGGGGAGGATCGGCGGCGACGCGGTCGACCCGGACGACGCCGGGTATCCGCCCGACCTCGAGACGCTGGTCAACGGCGTGGAGCGCCTCGACGCCGACGACGGCCGCAGGATGAAGTTCCTGCGCCGCATCCCGATCGATCCGTTCACGCGCAGCCGGGAGTGGGGACTGCGTTCGCACCAGGACGATCCCGACGCCCGCCGGTGGGGCGGCGGCAACGTCTACGACGTGTACTCGCGGTCGGACGGCACGGCGCTGGACGGTACGAGGCACCGGGATTGGTAGCCGCCCGTTTCCGGACGCGGCAGGACGGCTGGACGCTGGTCGAGATGACGATCGTCCTTTCGATCATCGCGATCCTGGCGACGATCGCCCTGGTGGGCTACCGCAACGCCCTGACCCGATCGCGGGAGGCGGTCCTCAAGGAGAACCTGTTCCGGATGCGCGACGCCATCGACCAGCACCATGCCGACAAGGGGGAGTATCCGGGCGATCTGGACGAACTGGCGGCGGCCGGCTACCTGCGGGCGGTGCCGGAGGACCCGTTCACCGGCGCTTCCGATTCGTGGGTGACCGAGCCGGCCGACTACGACCCGGCCCATCCGTTGGCCCGGGGGGTGTACGACGTACGGAGCGGACATGAAGGGATTGCGCTCGACGGCACGTCGTACAGCGAGTGGTAGGGCGAAGTCCGCCGGCGACCGGGGCTACGCCCTGGGCGCGCTCCTCGTCGCCGTCGCCGTGATGGGCGTTCTGACGTCGATGGCGCTGCCCGTCTGGAGCCGCGCCGCGAAACGCGAGCGCGAAGCCGAGCTGATCTTTCGGGGCGAACAGTACGCCCGCGCCGTCGCCCTGTATCAACGCGCCTACGCGGGCGATTTTCCGCCCGACGTCGACACGCTGACAGACCAGCGGTTCCTGCGCCGCCGTTACCGCGATCCGATGGTGGAGGGCGGGGCGTTCCGGATCCTGCGTGAGGCCGATGCGTCCGGATCGCCCGGAGCGCCGATCGCGGTCGCTCCGGCGGACGGCCGCCGGTTGGCGGAAGCGCTGCGCGGCGGCGTGATCGGCGTCGTCAGCACGAGCGACGAGGCGGCGCTCCGGACCTACAACGGCGGCGCGAAGTACAACGAGTGGATCTTCGTGTACGACGCGTCGCCGAACGGCCGGCCGGCCGGGCCCGTAGACGACGGTCGTCCGGAGGACGCGCCGGAGCCCGCACGCGCTGGCTCACGCTAGCGGCCGAGGGCGCTCATGACGGCGTCGTGCAGCGCCGGGCGAATGCCGAGAATCGCTTCGTTGGCGCGCGTCGGGTGCACGCGGTTCGTCAGCAGGACGACGTACGTGTCGGCTTCCGGGTCGATCCAGAGCGACGTGCCGGTGAAACCGGTATGGCCCACGGCGGCTGCGGACATCCGCGCGCCGCACGAGGAGGTCGGCAGCATCGTGTCCCATCCGAGCGCGCGGGAGCTGCCCGGAACGGCCGAACGGTCCGTGAAGCGTCGCAGCGTCGCGGCGCCGGCGACGGTCGGCAGGTTCCGGAGCCCCGCCGCGATCGTCCGCGCGAACCGCCCGACGGCGGCCGCCGTGCCGAACAGGCCGGCGTGCCCGGCGACGCCGCCGAGCGCCCAGGCGTTCTCGTCGTGCACCTCGCCGACGAGCAACCGGCCCCGCCAGGGGTCGACTTCGGTGGGCGCGGTGCGCCGGCGCCAGCCGGCGCGCGGGCGAAAGCGCAGTTCGCCCCAGCCGAACCGCTCGACGACCGAGCGGAACGCCGCGTCGAGCCTGGCCCCGCACGCGTCCTCCAGGATGAAGCCGAGCAGGATGAAGCCGAGGTCGCTGTAGACGGAGGCCGACCGCGGGTCGTACTCGAGCGGCGTCGTGCAGATGGCGCGCTCGAACTCCGCGCGTCCCCGGCAGTCGCGAAACAGCGGCAGGTGCGCCGTCAGCCCCGACGCGTGCGCCAGCAGGTCGGCGACCGAGACGACCGCCCGATCCGCCCCGCGCCACTCGGCGAGCCATCGGCCCACCGGCGCGTCGAGATCGACGATCCGCCGATCGACCGCCTGCATCGCCAGCGTCGTCGTGGCGATCACCTTCGTCAGCGACGCCAGATCGAAAACCGTGTCGACGGCCGCCGGCGCCGCGCCGAGCGCGCCGAACGCCTCCCGCCACACGGGGCCGGTCGAGTCGCCGGCCTCGACGACCGCCGCCGGAAACGCGCCGTCGCGCACCCCCGCGCCGAGGATCGTTCGCGCCGCTTCGAACGCCGTCATGCGCCGGCCGCCGCCCGCCTCCGCATGGCGCGACACCATAGCACGGGCCGCGGCCGCTTCTGACGGCCGCGTCGCGCCGGCGCCGCCGGCAAGCGGTCCGCCTCGCGGGCGGCGCCTATAATCCGCAGTCGAGTCGGCGTTGGGCGCCGGCGGCAGGCGGCGCGCTCCCCGCGCGGCCGCGAGAGGATCCGTCATGGACAGAGCAATCGACATCGGATGGACGACACGGACCACGGCGTGGAGGCGGGCGGCGGCCACGCTCGCAGCGCTGTCGGTGGCCGCGGCGCCGGCCCGCGCCCTTACCCTCGAGGAGGCGTTCTCGGAGGCGGTGCGGACGAATCCGGCCGTGCGCGCGGCCCGGGAAGCCGCGCGCGCGCGGCACGAGAACGTCCCGATCGCGCGCGCAGCCTGGATGCCGACGGTGCAGGCCGAAGCGCACGCGAACCGGACCCGCTTCGGTTCCGTCTTCAACTTCTCCAGTTTCTTCGCCGGCGGCGACGCCGAGACGTCCGCCGAGGTCAGCGGCCAGCGGATCATGACGCTGACCGCCACGCAGAACCTCTATCACAGCGGCCGCAACGGCGCGCTGCTCCGCAGGGCGGACCAGGAAGTGCTTCGGGCGCACGCCGCCGTCGAGGACACGGAGCAGGCGGTGCTGCTGCGCGTGGCGACGGCCTATCTCGACGTGTTGCGGGCCGAGCGGACGGTGGATCTGCGCAGGGCGTCGCTCGCGGCGTTCGAAGCGCGCGCCCGGGAGACCGAGGCGCAGTTCCAGGTCGGGGACCGCACCGGCGCCGACGTCGCGCAGGCTCAGGCGGAGCGGGAGGTCGCCGCGGCGGAGGTGGCGTCGGCCCGGGCGGAGCTCGAGATCCAGCGGTCGCTGTTCGAGATGCTGGTCGGGAAGTCGCCGCGCGGCCTCGAGGCGCCGGGCGAGCCGGCCGGCCTGCCTGCGACGCTGGACGACGCCGTGCGCGCCGCCCGGGACGCGCGGCCGGCGGTGCGCGCCGCCGAGCATGGCATGGAGGCGGCCCGGCATGCGGTCCGCGCGGCTTCCGGCCTCCTGGGGCCGCGCGTCGACCTGCGCGGCGCGGTCACGAAGGTCGTGGGGCAGGGGCGGCTCTCCTTCCTGCCCGACAGCACCGACATGAGCATCACCGTCAGCGTGACCATGCCGATCTACCAGGCCGGAGCGGCAGGGGCGAGACTCCGCCAGGCGCAGCGCCTGCACGAGCAGTTCCGGCACGAGCGGCATGCGGCGGCGCGGGAGGCGGAGCAGCGGGTGACGAGCGCCTGGCGCATGCTGCAGGCGGCCCGACAGCGGCTCGCGGCGCTGGAGACCGCCGTCGAGGCCTCGCGGGCGGCGCTGGCCGGCATCCAGCGCGAGGCGGGCCTCGGCGAGCGCACCACGCGGGAGGTGCTCGACGCCGAACGGAACCTCGTCTCGCGTCGGGTGCACGCGCTCGCGGCGGAGCGCGACGCCATCGTGGGCGCCTACCGGCTGCTGGAGGCGATCGGGGCGCTCACGGCGCGGGCGCTCGGCATCGACGGCGCGCCCGACCTCGGCCGCGAAGCCGGGGACGCCCGCTGGAGCCTCGCGCCGGGCCTGATGTCGATCGGCGGGCGGTAGCGGGCCTCGCCGCCGGCCGCCGAGCGGACTTGTGCCGCCGCGATCGGCGTGTCACACTGGATTTGCCGTGTCCAAGTCGCTCTACCTGGTGGCGCCGAGGTCCGCGCCCGGCGCATTCGGCGCCGACGCGTTCGAACACTGGGGTTTTCCGCCAGTACAGGGCATCGCGGACGTGGCGCTCACCACCGTCGCCGCGCTGGCGCCGCCCGACTTCGACGTCCGGGTGTGCGACGAGGCGGTGTCGCCGATAGAGTTCGACACGGCGGCGGACTTCGTCGGCGTCACCGGAAAGATCACCCAGCGCGAGCGGATGATCCAGATCGCCGAGGAGTTTCGGCGTCGGGGCCGGACGGTGCTGATCGGCGGTCCCTCCGCATCGCTGTCGCCCGACGCGTTCCGCGGCGCCTGCGACGTGCTGGTGCAGGGCGAGATCGAGGAGATCGCCCCCGACCTGTTCGCGGACCTCCGGCGCGGCCGGTGGAAGGAGGAGTATCGGGGCGGGCGGCCCGACCTCGGCGCCTCTCCTGTCCCGCGATGGGACCTCTATCCGAACGATCGGGCGATTGCGGGCGCCGTCCAGACCTCGCGCGGGTGCCCGTTCGACTGCGAGTTCTGCGACGTCATCCAGTATCTCGGGCGCCGGCAGCGACACAAGCCGGTCGAGCGGATCCTCGACGAGCTCGACGTTCTGCACCGTTGCGGATATCGAGGCGTCTTCCTGACCGACGACAACTTCACGGTCCACCGGAACCGGGCCAGGGAGGTGACCGCCGCCCTGCGCGACTGGAACCGGGCGCCGGGCCGGGAGCCGGTCGTCTTCACCACCCAGGCGTCGATAGAAGCGGCCCGGGACGAGGAGCTGCTGGAGTCGTGCAGCGCCGCCGGCCTGAACCACGTGTTCATCGGGATCGAGACGCCGAACCGGGCGGCGCTGCGGGAGACCCGCAAGCGCCAGAACCTGCTGGACGATCCGCTCTGCCAGGTCCGGCGCTTCCTCGCGCACGGCGTCATGGTCCGGAGCGGTATGGTGGTCGGGTTCGACGCGGACGGTCCGGACATCTTCGAACGGCAGTTCGAGTTCGCCATGGCCAGTCCGATCCCGATCTTCTCGATCGCGACGCTGGTGGCGCCGGAGGCGACGCCGCTCCATGCGCGCATGCGGGAGAGCGGGCGGCTGATCGAGGGCCGCAGCGAGACGGCGGCCCTCCCCTGGGAGACGAACATCGTTCCGGCCCGCATGACCGGCGAGCAGATGTCGATCGGCATGCGGTGGCTGGCCAACCGGCTGTACCACCCGTCGCGGTTCGGCGACCGGGTGGTCCGTCTCGTCGAGGACGTCGTCCCGTCCGCCGCCGCGCCGGCCGGCGAAGGACCGCCCGCCCGCCGACGCCTCGACCGGACCATGGCCGCGTTGATGCAGCGGTTCCTGCGGTCCGACGCCGAGTTGAAGGAGATGGGCGTCCGGCTGGAGCGGGCGGTGCGCAGGAAGCCTTCGGCCATACGGTTCGTCCGGTCCGCATTGCGCTCTTACGTGCAGATCCGCTGCCTGTACGACCGGGGCGGGTACTGGGACCCCGCTCTGGCCCGTCTGGACGCGCCGCCGCTCGACTGCTGACCCCGGACATGACCGACGCAACCAAGCCGGCCGCGCCGCCGTCAGGCTTCTTCGATCCGGCGGATTTTCCGTTCACCGGCGACCTGGAGCGGGCGGCGCCGGCGATCCGGGAGGAGCTCGAACGGGTCATGACGGGAAGCAGGTTCCTGCCGTGGCCGGAAACGGAGCTCTACGGCGGCCGGTGGGACGTCTTCGGACTGTACGTCGCGGGACGGAGGCTGCCTGCGAACTGCGACCGATGCCCCGGGACGGCGGCGGCGGCCGCGCGCGTGCCGGGCCTCACCCTGGCCGGGTTCTCCCGTCTCGCGCCCGGCGCGCACATCAGGCCGCACGTGGGCGGCGACCGCGGCGTCCTGCGGTGTCATCTGGGGGTCGTCGTGCCGCCGGACTGCGCGATCCGGGTCGGCGGCGAGACGCGGCGATGGGAGGAGCGCCGCTGTCTGGTCTTCGACGACACGATCGAGCACGAAGCCTGGAACCGGTCCGACGCGGCGCGCATCGTGCTCCTGCTGGACTTCCTTCGCACGGTGTAGATGTTCGAGCCCCTGCACGACGCCATGAAGGCCCATGCGCTCGACGCGTGGCCGGCCGCGGCGTGCGGCGGGGTGTTCGGAAGGGGCGGCGGGGCGGTCTACCGGCCGCTGGACGGCGTCGCCGACGCGCCGCGGGAAACGTTCCGCATCGACGCCGCGGCGGTGCGCGAGGTGGACGCGTCCCTCGGCGCGCCGGCGGCGATCGTGATCGCCCATCCGTCGCCCGAGGGGGCGGAAGGCGGGAAGATCGACCCGCTGCTGTTCACGCCGAGCGCGGCCGAAATGCGCGCGCAACTCGATCTCGCGCTGCCGTTCGGCGTCGTGGTCTGCGACCGGGCGCAAGCGTACCGGCCGTTCTGGTTCGGCGACCAGTGCCCGATCCCGCCGCTGCTGGGCCGGCCGTTCCGGCACGGAGTGACTGACTGCTTTTCGGTCGTCCGGGATTGGTACCGCCAGGAGCGGCGGATCACGTTCGCGGAGTTCCCGCGGGACTGGAACTGGTGGATCGAGGGGCGGAGCCTGTACCTGACCGGGTTCGAGCAGGCCGGGTTCCGTCCGATAGAGGCGGCGGAGGCGCGCCCGGGCGACGGCGTGCTGTTCCGGCTGCGGTCCAGAACGCCGAACCATGCGGGCATGCTGGTGGACGGCGGCTGGATGCTCCACCATCCGGGGTCGCTCAGGCCGTACGATTTCATGAGTCTCAGCCATCACGATCGGCTCGAGCGGTGGGCGCGTCATGCGACGCACTGGCTCCGGTACGAAGGGCAGCCCGCCGGACGGTGACCCGCATACCGGCGCCGCTGCGGCCGTCCCGGCGGCGCCGTTCGCGCAGGTCGCCCGTCATGGCGCGTTTCCGGCCGTGGACGGCCGCTTTTCCATAGGATGACCCTTTCGGCGACGGCGGCTTCGGACGCCCTGGCGGCTCGGCTGCTCGCCTGTCTGCGCGGCGCGCTCGGCGACGACCGGATCGGTTACGCGGACCCGCCGACTCGGATGCAGGGAGGGGCGGCCGCCGACGTCTGGCGTTTCAGATTGGCGGGCGCGCCGGCCGGCCTCGATCGCCCGCTGGTGTTGCGCCGGCTCCCCCGGGGGTACGGCGCCGCCCGGGTCGTCAAGGAGCGCATGGTGCAGAACGCCTTGGCGAGCCAAGGCTATCCGGCGCCCCGCGTCCATCTGACGTGCGCCGACCCGTCGATCCTCGGCGGCGCATTCCTCGTCCTGGACCTCCTGCCCGGCGGCCACCTGCTGCGCGCGCGGGCCGGGGCGCCCGAGATGCTGGGGAAGGCCCATGCCGCGCTGCACGGCCTCGACGCCGCACCGGTGGCGCGCGCCCTCGGGCGGCGCAGCGCGAAGCCTTCGGCGTCCAGGACCGTACAGGGTTCGCCGGCGCTGCGGACCATGGCGATCCGGCATCCCCGTTTGCGGTCCGTCGTCGACTGGCTGGCCGCGAGCCGCCCGGCGGAGCCGGAGTCGCTCGCGGTCTGCCACGGCGACTTCCATCCGCTCAACGTCCTGGTCGAGGACGGCCGCGTCACCGGCGTGCTCGACTGGTCGAACTGCACGGTCGAAGATCCCGCGGCCGACGTGGCGTGCACGATGCTGCTGATCGCCGTGCCCGGCCGGCGCCTGCTCGCGCCGCAGGCGTCCGGATCGGAAGCGGCGTGGGCGGCGTCGCGGTACCTGGACGCCTATCGCGCCCGGCGGGCGCTCGACGTCGGCCGACTCGACCATTACCGGGTCCGGCGAGCAGTCATCGGCTTGGCCGACGGCGCCGACGGCCTGCCGCTCTGGCGCCGGCCGGCGATCGTGCGGGGACTGGAGGACGAGATTCGCCGCTCGACCGGGATCGCGCTCACCGGGCCGTAGCAGCCCGTGGTGGAACCCTCGCGTCTCCGCCGCGGCGACAGTGCTATCATGCGCGCACAAGGGGAGGATAACCATGGATTTGCCGTTGTTCGTCTCGTCACGGGAACGCGCCCGGCAGTACCTGGCGCTCGCCGACGCTTATCGGCAGGACTCCGCGTTCCGGGCGCGCGCCGACGCCGACCCGCACGCGGTGCTGGCCGAGCATGGGATCGACGTGCCGAAATGGGTGGACGTGCGGATCGTGGAAAACACGGCGGAGACGCACCACTTCATCCTTCCCCCCAACCCGAACGCCAACCTGCGGGACGAGGATCTCGCCATGGTCGCCGGCGGCAAAAGCAACGCCTGCATCTGCTTCGGATGTTGCGCTTAGCCCCGCTTGGCCCGGATTGGCCCCGCTACCAGTACAACCAGTAGCCGGTTCGTCCGGGCAGGGCGTGGCCCTGCAGCGTCACGCGCATGTCGTCGGGCCGGATGCCGCCCGACGCGGGCGCCATCTGGTGCAGCAGCAGTCCCGAGTGGCAGATCAGCTCGCCCGCGCGGTAGGGAACGTACGTCGGAGCGCGCTCCCGGCCGATGCGCCCGCGGTCCTCCGGCCGCATGGCGTCGTGTTCCGCCCGGGTGACGTTCCACGTCCGGAGCCCTGCGCCGGCGCGCGGGAGGCGGACGGCCAGCGTGCAGGAGACCGGCCGGGAGAAGTCGACCCGCTCGTCGTCGGGCCAGTCGACGCCGGCGAACTGGAGGTCAAAGTGGATCGAGCCGAGCGGTTGCCGGAACGCGTCGTGGGCCAGGAAGATGTGGAACCCGGGACGGGCCGCCCGCGGCGCGAACGCGGCGGGCGCTTGCAGGTGGCGTCCGACCGCGCGCAGCAGCCGGTCGTACACCCAGCCGAAGTCGCGCTCCAGCAGCGGATTGCAGGCCGCCGCCCTTTCGCGGTAGGCGTCGGTGGGGCGGGGCCCGGAATCGAGATAGCTGGCCGCCCCGAGCGTGAAGAAGGGGAGCGCCGGATGCCGCTGCGTCCAGGCCGCCCGGTTCGCCTGCACCCGATCGAGCACGCGGCCGCATTCGTCCGGCGTCAGCAGCGGGATGCGTGTGATCATGGGGCGGGGGCCCGGTTGCGCCCCGCGCCTGCCGCGGCGGCGCGACGTGTACACTACCATCGGACGATGACGGCGCGCACGCCGGGACAGCCGGAGCGTGGAACGGGTTGGCTCGATCCCGCGGACCATCCGTGGTGCGCCCGGCTCGCAGCGCGCGCCGACGATATCCGGCGCGAGCTCGATCAGGTGATCGACCGGCAGGTCTGGACGCTGTGGGGGACGCGGCGCCACACGCCGACGTTCACCCGGATGACTCCCGCCCAGCTCCGCGAGCAGGCGCGGACCGGCCGGACGCGGGTGGCGGACGGCGCCGCGCCGAGCTGGCGTCTCTTCGGCCTGTGGCTGAAGGGCGAGGGGATCGCGGCCAACCAGCGCCTCTGTCCGCGCACCGCCGCCGCCCTCGCCACCGTGCCGGATCTGGTCAACGCCGGCTTCTCCTGCCTGGAGTCCGGCTACCGGATCGAGCCTCACGTGGGCCACGATCCGACTCTCCGCCGCGCGCACCTCGGGCTCGCGATCCCGGCGGGCGATTGCGGCCTCGCCGTCGACGGCGAGACCCGCCGGTGGCGCGCCGGCCGGGTCCTGCTGTTCGACGACACCCACCTCCACGAGGCCTGGAACCATACGCCGGAGCATCGTTTCGTCCTGATCGTGGACGTCGCGAACCGGTGTTGACACCCGGCTGACGCCGCTTGTAGAGTGGGGCGTGAGTATTTAGGGGCTAACTAACTGGGGGCTGACTGGACGCGGGACCCCGAAGCGAGGACCTCGGAAGTCGAGCCGACGCAAGGGAGGCGCCCAAGGATGACGAAGATGACGAAGATGACGGACAAGGCGACGTTGTCGTGGTCGGCCATCTCGCCGCAGGAGCGCGAGAAGTTTCGCTTGCTGCTGTCGCAGGCGTACCATGAAGACGCCGACTTCCGGTCGCGTTGCGATGCGGATCCGCGGGCGGCGCTCGCCGAGCGCGGATTCGACGCGCCGTCGTGGATCGACGTGCGCATCGTGGCGAACACGCCCGAGACGTACCACGTCGTGCTGCCGCCCGACCCGAACGCCGCGCTGTCGGACGAGGATCTCAACGCGGTGGCGGGCGGCAAGGGGATCTCGAACGCGTGTCAAATGTGCAACAGCACCGGCGCGACGGCCGGGTGACCGCCCTCGACAGCCGATGCAAAGTTGCGTCGACGCAAAGGAGGCGCAAGGATGACGAAGATGACGGACAAGGCGACGTTGTCGTGGTCGACCATCTCGCCGCAGGAGCGCGAGAAGTTTCGCTTGCTGCTGTCGCAGGCGTACCATGAAGACGCCGACTTCCGGTCGCGTTGCGACGCGGATCCGCGGGCGGCGCTCGCCGATCGCGGATTCGACGCGCCATCATGGATCGACGTGCGCATCGTGGCGAACACGCCCGAGACGCACCACGTCGTGCTGCCGCCCGACCCGAACGCCGCGCTGTCGGACGAGGATCTCAACGCGGTGGCGGGCGGCAAGGGGATCTCGAACGCGTGTCAAATGTGCAACAGCACCGGCGGGTACGTCTGACGCCCGGAGCCGATGCAAAGTTGCGTCGACGCAAAGGAGGCGCAAGGATGACGAAGATGACGAAGATGACGGACAAGGCGACGTTGTCGTGGTCGACCATCTCGCCGCAGGAGCGCGAGAAGTTTCGCTTGCTGTTGTCGCAGGCGTACCATGAAGACGCCGACTTCCGGTCGCGTTGCGACGCGGACCCGCGCGCGGCGCTCGCCGAGCGCGGATTCGACGCGCCGTCGTGGATCGACGTGCGCATCGTGGCGAACACGCCCGAGACGTACCACGTCGTGCTGCCGCCCGACCCGAACGCCGCGCTGTCGGACGAGGATCTCAACGCGGTGGCGGGCGGCAAGGGGATCTCGAACGCGTGCCGCATGTGCGCCAGCACCGGTCCCGGATAAAACGGACGGCTGCGCCGGGGCTCCGCCGCCGGTGCGGGGCCGCCCGCGCCGGTCGAAAATGTGACAGAATGGTTTTGGGCGTTCCGATCGGCCGGATGACGGCGCTGCTCGTTGAGCGCTGAAGAGAGGAAGAAGGTGCATGGATGGCGGACGACCAGACGAACGCCAAGCTGGACGAGTTGATCGCGGAGCTGACTCCCGAGCGCCTGGAGCGCAACCAGCAGATCTACGCCGACGTGGTCGCCAAGTATTACGGCGACCCGGACTTCAAGGCGTCCGTGGATGCGGACCCGACCTCGGTCCTCAAGTCCGAAGGGCTCGAAATCCCGGAGGGCGCCACCGTCAAGTTGCTGTTCAACACCGAAAAACTGCTGCACGTCGTGTTGCCGGCCCCGATCAAGGACTAGCAGCCCGCGCGGATTGCGATCGGCCGCCCGCGAGACGGACGAAACGCACCGCCAGGGCGGGCAGCCCGTCGATGCCGGACAGGTTGTGCCGATCGTCGATCCACTCGGCGGCGAACCAGCTTCCGTGCCGGTCGTATTCGAGGCGCCGCTGCGCGGCTGCGCGCCGGTCGGAGCAGAGCGGCGCGGCGCGTTCCGGCTCCAGCCAGCGGGCGAGACGCGGCCGGACCGCCGGCGCGTAGCGCCGCTCCGGTCCGTGCCGCGCGGGCGCCGGCTCCCCGAGCGCGGCGGCGGCGGCCCGCCAGCCGGCGAGTCCCGACACGAAGTCGGCGCCGGACCGCATGCAGACGTCGCGGGACGCCGCGAATCGAAACAGTTCCACGGCCAGCGGCCGCAGCGCCGGATCCCGAGCCAGCGTCGCCACCAGCCCCCCGCCGCCGACGACGTGGCCGGCGCCCGCGCGGAGGCTGGCCTCGGCATGCTCGACATAGTCGCGGGCGGCGCCGGCGAGCGTCTCGCGCGCCAGCTCGGCCAGCTCGTGCCGGTCGAGCGCTTCGGCCAGCTCGGTGAGCGCCTGCGCCAGACCCGCCCGTCCCGACAGCACGTCGAAGCCGAGCGGTCCGACGACCCGCACGCCGGTGAAGACGTCGCAGTGGACGCCCAGCCAGGTCGGCGATCCCTGTTCGTCGGTCGCCGCGTAGCGGGCGATTGACGAAGCGATCTCGCCCGCCCAGGCGAGGAGATCCGCCGCACCGGCCGGCGGCAACCGGCCGCGCGCGGGCCGGCGGCGCGGGGGGTTGGCGGCCCGCAGCCCGAACCCGGAGCGCAGCCATGCGATCCGCTCGTCTTCCGGCAGGCCGGCCAGCGTCCGCAGCGCGTTCTCGACCCCCGAGATCGCGTCCTGCCCGAAGAAATCCGGCAGCCGTTCTCCCTCGACGCCGAGAAGGTCCCGCGAATCGAGCCGCGTCCGGAACAGCGGGACGTCGAGTCGGCGCATGTCCCGCACCGCGGCCTCGCGGATCGCGCCGACCATGTCGCGCCCATGCGGCAGCACGGCGTGAAGGGCGATCTCGCGCCACACGCCGTCGGACAGGCAGCGGGGCAGGCACGACTGGCGAATCGCCCGGTAGCAGGTCCAGGTGTCGATCCGGATGATCCGGACCGGAGCGTCGGGCGCCTGCCGGAGCGCCGCGACGACGCGCGTCTGCAGCGCCGGCGCCGTCAGCGCGCGGGCGACCCGGAGATAGCCGGCCTCGAAGGCGTCGAAGTGGTCCGCGGCGTCCAGCGGCCGGCCGGCGGCGTCGCAGGGCGCGAAGCGGTCCTCGCGCCAGGACGACAGACCGCCGCCCTCGACGTCCGGCAGGGGCGAGCGATGAACGCCGGGACGGGCCAGGCAGCCGACGTCGGTCGGGTCTTCGCCTTCGCGCAACGGCATCGGCATCGGCAGGATCCCGGCGGCGAGCGGCGACGTCCGGACCAGCGCGGCGGCGGCGGCGGTGAGCGGCCGGACGGCGCGTCCCCATTCCGGCGGCGGCTGCACGGCGGTTTCGAAGTCGATGAAGCGCGGCGTCGCGCCGCAGGCGAGCAGGTTGTCGAACCAGAAGTCGGCGCCGCCAAGGGCCTGCAGAAGCGCGAGCCAGCCGCCGAGGGCGCCGAAGAACGCGTCGCCGCCTTGCGGATCGGCGATCGGCTGCGTCTCGTACGCCTGCTCCCAGGCGTAACCGTCCCGCGTCAGCAGGTTCGTCGCCGCGAGTCCGGAGCCGTCAAGCCGCCGCGTGACGGCGCCGACGACGGCGGCGATCCGCAGGTCTTTCGGTTTGTAGACCACGCCGCCCCGCTCGAAGCGCAGGATCGCCACCGACTGGCCGCCGGCATGGGGATCGCCGAGTCCCGCCTCGATGCGGACCAGCGCCCCGGGGTCTTCGCCCGCGAAGAAGGCGCGTGCGAGCAGCGGGCGGTCTGCGGCGGCCCGCCGGGCGAGCCGGGCGCAGTCGGCGATCCAGTCGGCCGTGACCTGTCCGACGACGTAGGCGAGGGCGGGACTCCGCCGAAAGCGCTCCGCCCAGGTCGACCGGGCGCCGAGTCCGCGTTCGACGCGCAGCGTCGGCTGGAGCGCGCCGCCGAGGCGATCGGCCAGATAGTCGAGCGGTCCTTCGAGCGCATCGGGCCTGCGCGGGAGATCCGCCGGCCACGCCGCCTCCACTTCGGCGCGCGCCCAGCGCCGCGCCTCGGCGAACGGCGGGTCTCCGTCCGCCGGCCGTTCGAAGACGGCTCGGAACGCGCGCGCCCAGCCCGGGTCGGGACCGGCCAGACGCACGTCGCGGAAACGGTCGAACCAGGCGTCCGGCGCGAGCCCGAGCGCCGCCGCATGGGCGGCCGCCTGCTGCGGGCCGAAGAGGTTGTCCAGCGCCGCCCGGCGGCGCGCCAGGACGGCCGCGTCGGTCGGGACCGGTTCGAACCGGCGGGCGTCAGCGCGTTCCGGCGGCGGGACCGCCCGGGCGATGATCGCGTCGAGGGCGCGCCGTCCCTGTCTCGCCACAGGTCCGCCGACCGTCAGGCGGCGCGGGGCCGGCCGCCGAGGATCACGTCGCCGACCGTGCCTTCAACCGTCGGATCGAGGCCGGTGGCGCGGGCGAACAGCGCCGCGTCGCCGCTGCCGAGCCCGCACGGGGAGAGTCCGAGCTCGGTCGCCGCGAGGTACAGGGTCTGGTAGAGCACGCCGGTGTTGCGCAGGATGGTGGCGTAGGCGATCGATCGGTACTTCCACGTCACCCGGGCGAAGCGTGCGGCGATGGCGAGCACGATCTGCGGCTCGGCCTGGTGGCCGGTGGCCGCCGCCGCTTCCGTGAAGAACTGTTCGACTTCCCGGGTGCGGTCCGAAATCCGCACCAGCTCGTGGGACGCCGCATCGTAGTGGTACAGGCCGGACGCCAGACCGTCGCACCGGTCGACGACCGGGTAGATCTCCAGTTCGTAGCTCGCCCCGCCGTTCGGATACGGGCGGCGCGTGACCTCGAACGGGGCGCTCCGGCCGGCGAAGTTGCGGGCCTCGACGACGCCCGACCAGCGGATGCGGGCCGCGCGGTCGAGCAGCGCTCCGAGATCGTCCGCCGAGATCGGGCGCGTCTCGTCGTACTGCCGCTCGGATCGGCGCCGTTCGAGCACCGAAGCGAACGGTTCGACGCCGTCCGGGGCGCGGGCGAGCGGAATCCGTTCGCCGGGCCAGGGCGGCCGCGCGGCGGGCAGCGGCTCGATCGTGCCGATGAACGGGAACAGGGCGCCGATCGGATCGCGCCGCCAGCCGCCGCGGCTGTGCGCATGGAAGGCGAAATCGTGGAACTCCCACTGCGCGAGCGCGTCACGCCGCGCGGCGTCGTCCGCCCGGTCCGTCGCCAGGAACCCCGCGGCGGCGAGCGCGCGGCGGACGATCGGAGCGTCGAGCGCCGCGAGGTCGTCGAGCCGGACGCGCGCGCCGACGAGCGGCGACTCCAGGACCCAGGCGCCGCCGTCGCGCCGGAGACAGGCGAAGCGGTCGAGCTCCGCTTCCGGCGCGGCGGGAGCGAGCGCGGGCGTGAACGACTGCCGTTGCGGCGCGAGGACGGCGCGCTCGCCGTTCTCGTCGACCAGTGCGAACTCGAGGAGGCCCCATCGGCACAACCGTTGCAGCCAGACCAGGTAGACGCCGGCGCGGGCGCCGCCGCCCGAGCCGATGACCGCATTCCGAAGCTCGGCGAGCGGCGCGCCGGCGGCGAGCCGGGCGTTCGCCGTTTCGAACTCCGGAGCGTAGGCGCCGATGGCCGGCGCAGCGGCGTTCGCGAGCCCGGTCACGAACGACGCGCCGTCGGCGGAACGCCGAATCGTCAGTCCGGCGCGGGTCCGCACGCGGACGGCCGGCTCCCGCACGAGGTCGATGAAGCTCACGGGCTTCAGATGAAGACCGAGATCGGGTTGAGGTCGGCCTCGGCGATCGGCGTCTCGCGCCACCCCAGCCTGACCGGAACGTCGTAGAGCCGTCCCGGCGCGAAACGCGCCCAGAAGTGACGCAGGCCGGGCACGATCGTCCTCGCCACCGGCATCCCGACGTCCGGCCGGGTCTGATCGAGCACCAGCATCTCCAGCCCCTTCCGCTCGACCAGCGCGCGGCAGTGCTCCACGTCGTCGCGCAGGTCCTCCGTCGGCGGGACCGGGTAGTCCGCCGCGCCGCGCCGCGCCGCGTCCGGCGCCGGGGCGAGGTATGGCTGGCCGGCGAGCGTCGCGGTCCGCCACCACCAGAGGCTCTCCGGATCGTCGAAACCGTACCCGCCGCCGTCGACGTCCACGTCCCGGATCACGGAAAGGTACTGGTTCAGCTCGCACACGGCCCGCAGCGCCGCGATGCGCGGGTCGAGATGGGCGCCGGCGGAGTACAGGACGTCCTCGGCCGCCTTGTCGGTGCGGCGCGAGACGGCGACGAAGACCGGGATGCCGAGGTCGTTGGTGGCGTCCAGCACCCAGACCTCGCGGCGGGCGGCCGCGTAGTAGTCGCGCGCGCCGGCGAGGTACGGGTCGTCGAAGCTGTCGAGGTCCACTTCCGGGAGCGAGACCCGGTTGTACCACCAGCAGGCGAACGCGTCGCGCTCGACCAGCTCGAACAGTCCCTGCAGGATCGCCTCCTCCAGCGTGTTGCCGGCCGCGCAGCCGTTCGAGTCCGGCGGACTGTAGACCACGTCTTTCTCGCGGGGCGCGGCGAAGTAGAGCATCTCGGTCGGCAGATAGCGGCGGCGGTTAGCCGTGAGCGACCAGACCGGCGTCCAGTCGAGCTCGACGGCCGGGTCGAAGCGCGCCGGCACGTAGTTGAACCGCGACCGGCGGGCGTTGATCGCCTCCGCGCGCTCGTACTGCGCGTCGCTGAACAGCATCACCGCGTTCGGGTGGATCGCCTCCCCCTCGGCGAAGTCGTCCAGCTTCGCGCGCCGCCGGATCTCGTCGCCGTGGTGGACGCCGCAGTACCGCTCCACCGCCTCGCACAGCGCGCTCGCCTCCGCCTGCTCCGGCGTGGCGCCCTTGCCCGAGCTCCTGGTCCGCAGACTGGTGCGCAGCAGGCGCAGGGAATCGGCCTTCAGCGCCAGGTTGCTGCCGGCCCGGTAGACGTGCAGCCAGGGATCGGCCTGGTCGGTGACGCGCTGCAGCTCGGTCACCACGCCGCTGACCGGACTCACCAGATGCCGGCGCCGGCGCACCGTCTCCTCCGGCGGCACGGACCGCAGGCCGCCGCTGTTGGCGATCGGCTTCGGGCTCGGACCGAGCCGGACCGGGGCGTCCGGCCGGTCCGGGCGGTGGAGCGCCGGATCGCCGCACACGCGGCACTGCGGCCGCCGCGTCACCGGGTGGCGGACGGTGCGGACGTCGCAGCACTCGACCGAGATCACGTGGCCGTGCAGCGGCGCCCGCTCCCCGACGACGACCCACCGGGCGATCTCGGCCGCCGCCAGGCCGGGGACCGCGTCCGTGAAGGGCGGCAGGGCGGCCCGCGGCGGGACGGCGGCGGCGTCGCCGCCGGTGATGCGCAGGAAGTTCTCCACCTCGTTGTTGCCGCGCAGGCGATGGGCCAGGCAGGCCCAGCACGGCGCGTCGTCCCCGGGCCGGAAGACGGGCCCGAACAGCGCCCGGGCGCCGCGCGCCTTGACCAGCGTCCACGGAACGCCGGCCGCCCGCCGCCGCCGGTTCGTCTCGGCGTGCTCCTCGGCCAGATAGTCGTCGGTGGCGACGACCGCCAGCGTCGGGTGGTCCGCGGTCACGGCCAGCCCCGCCGCTCGGAGCGCCGCCCCGAGCCGGCCGCTCCCGTCGCCGGCCACCGCCACCTGCGCCGCGCCCAGGCGCGCCTCCGCCAGGCGGGGCGAGACGCCCTGCAGGCACCAGAACGCCGCCGCATCCCGCGGCATCGCGAAGTCGGCCGAGACGACGTACCCCTTCGCGGCGAGCGAGACGAGCGCGGTCTGGACCTCCAGTCGCCCGTGCCGGTCGGCCAGCGCGTCGGCGATCTGGTGGCGCGAGCGAACGCCGTCGACGAGCGGGAGCAGATCGACGTACCGCTGCCCGTACAGGGCTGCGCTGAACGACTCGGAGACGAGCAGCACGGTCTCGCCGTCGATCGGGCGCGCCTCCAGGTGGGGCGCGAGCAGCGGCGTCTCGACGATGCCGCGGTCGGCGGCGGTGGCGTGCGGCAGGACCGGGGTCGCGACGCCGACGCGGTGAAACACGTCCGGCGGCGCCGCTTCGCCGTCCGGACCGCACGACTTCGGCCTGTCCACCCGTCGCCTCTTTCAAACGACCTGGCGCCGCGCCAGATCGGCGAAGACGCCGTCCTGCGCCATCAGGTCGTCGTAGCGGCCGCTTTCGACGATCCGTCCCGCCGTCAGCACGAAAATGCGGTCGGCGTTCCGCACCGTGCTCAGACGGTGCGCGATCACCACGCGGGTGACGCTGAGCTTCCGCATCGACTCCTGCACGATCTCCTGGGTCCGGTTGTCGAGGGCGCTGGTCGCTTCGTCGAACAGCAGGACGCGGGGCTTGCGCGCGAGCGCCCGGGCGATCAGCAGTCGCTGCTTCTGCCCGCCGGACAACCCGATTCCGCCTTCGGGCAACACCGTGTGCATCCCCATCGGCATCGCTTCGATGTCTTCGGCGAGGCCGGCCGCACGCGCGGCCTCCCACGCATCGTCCATGGTCAGCGCGGACGAGCTGGCGATGTTCCGGAAGATGCTGGCGGTGACGAGCTGTCCGTTCTGCATCACCACCCCCATCTGGTTGCGGACCGCCGGGAGATCGAGACTCGACAGGTCGTGGCCGTCCAGGAAGACGGCGCCCCCGTTCGGTTGCTCGAAGCCGAGCATGAGGCGATAGATCGTCGACTTTCCGGAGCCGGACGGTCCGACGAAGGCGACGTAGTCCCCCTTCCGGATCTCGAACGAGACGCCGTTGATCGCGTTCGGGACGTCGGGCAGGTACCGGAACACGACGTTCGCGAACTCGATGTTCCCCGCCACCTCCGGCAGATAGCCGCCGGTCGACGTTTCGGGTCGGGCTGCGAGGATCGGCCGGACGCGCTCGAAGAGCGGGACGGCGGTGACGACCGTGGTCCAGGCGGACGTCAGGCCGGTCATCGACGCGGCGAACTGCCCGAACGCCGCGTTGAAGGCGATGAACGACTGGAGGTCGAACGTCGGCTGCAGCTCCGCGCCGATTAGCTGGAACATGATGAAGGCGAAGATCGCGAGCGAGGCGAGCGGCGAGAACATGCTGTTGGCGGTCTGCTGGCCGGCGGCCCAGCGGCGGGCGGCCAGCGTTGCCCGCTTCTGCTCGGCGAACCGCTCCATCCAGCGCGCGAGGGCGAAAGTCTCGGCATGCGCGATCCGGAGCTTGGCGATCCCGGAGATCATCTGGAACACGAGGCCGTCTATCGTTCCCTGGATCTCGAACGCCGCGCGGTGATGGCGCATCTGGGCGCGCGCGAACAGCCAGGTTCCGCCGAGCAGCAGGAGCAGCAGACCGCCCGCGACCAGCGTGAGCCGCCAACTGTAGTAGAAGAGCAGGGCGAAGCTGAAGACGGAGAAGATGCCGCTGATGACCGCGGTCGCGGTGGCGCCGGTCATCAGTTGCCGGATCAGGGTGATCCCGTTCGCCCGGTCCGCCAGATCGCCGGCGGTGTAGTTGCGGAAGAACGGCGCGGGCAGCGAGAGCAGCCGGACCCAGACCGCGGACTGGAGCCGTTCGTCGATCCGGCCTTCGATGCGCAGCATCGACAGCGCGTGCACGATTCCGAACGTCGCGTTGCCGAAAGCGCCCATCAGGAGCGCGCCGAGCGCCGCGATCCACATCGAGACGTCGACGCGCGGGATGATTTCGGCGAGCAGGCGCCCGGTCAGCCACGGCGTCAGCAGCGCGATCAGGCCGGCGCAGACGCCCATGGCGATCACGGTGCGCAGATCGCGCCCGCATCCCCGGGCGGCGTGCCGCAGCAGGGCGGTCCCGTCCTCGATCCGCTCCGGGACCGGCGCGTAAAGCATCAGGCCGTAACGCGCGATGCGGGCGCCTGTGTCGTCGTCCACCGGGACGGCGGCGCGGGTCAGCGGGTCGAACGCGCGGTACGCTCCGGGGCCGTCCGAAAGGACGGCGATCGGACGCTCCTCGCCGTCCACCGTCTCGCGTCCTACGAACGACGGCCCGTCACGGCGCCACCATTCCGGCTCCAGCCGGATCAGCCTCGTCCGCAGGCCCGACCGGCGGGCGATGGCGGTGACCGCCTCCAGTTCGTTGTCGCCGGCGGCCGTCATCGTGTCCGGAACGTCGAGCGTGACCCCGAGCGATTCCGCGACCGCGCCGACCACCATCTGCAGCGGCGTTCGGCCGCCGCCGACGGACGGCTCCGGCGCATCCTTCCTGTGAAGCACGTCGCCGACGCCGTGGAACATCCTCGTGACGGTGGCCTTGCGCGTCCGTACTTGCGCCTGGTAGCGGTCCCGCAGGGCCGCCGCACGGTCGTTCCAGAAGATCCGCACGTACGACAGGACCAGCAGACTGAACCGGTCGAACGCCGGCCAGAGGCGGCTTTCGACGGCCACGGTCGGCGTGTACGCCGCGGAGACCTCCGTCGCCACGTCGGTCTCGAGCCAGTTCCGCTCCGACAGCGGAAGCTGCGCGCCCGCCTCGACGACCAGATCCCGGCGGCCGATGAAGCGCACCGGCCGATTGGCGGACACCCAGATCACGTCCGAGTGGTGCGCGCTCAGCACCGAGGCCGCGGGATAGGCGACGTCCGCATCGGCTTCGAGCAGCCGCACGTTGCGCGACGGCTGGCGTCCATCCCGGATCAGGAACTCCGACAGGCGGAAGATCCACTCGTCGATCCAGATCGTGACGTTGAGATCGAACGTTTCGGCGTCGGCGAACCCGACGCGATCGCATTCGACGACGACGGTGTCCCGGGACGGCACGCACTGGAGGACGATGCGGTGGACGCCGCCGGCGGAAAACGTCAGGGCCGGCGCGCCGAAGGCGATTCCGCCGGCGGGCACGCGGGTGATGAACGGCAGGCGCCGGGCGGCGGCGCCGTCCTTCTCCTCGATCCCGAAGACGTCCAGATGCCCCTGCTCGACATAGAAGATCCGCGCGGGATCGTTCAGAAGGAACGGCTGGTTCGCCCCGACGGTGAACGACCGTCTCCGGATCCGCTCGATCGTTTCAGCGCTCTTCATGGCCTCAGTTCGACATGATCAGCGTACGGTAGACGCCTTCCTGTCCGATCAGGTCATCGTGCACGCCGCGCTGCGCGATGCGCCCGCGATCGAGCACGATGATCTCGTCCGCGTCCCGGATCGTGCTGAGCCGGTGGGCGACGATCAGGCAGGTGCAGCCGCGCCGGCGGAGGCGGTCGTCGACCGCGAGCTCCGTCGTCGGATCGAGCGCCGCCGTCGCTTCGTCGAGCACCAGCACGGTCGGGTTGGTCGCGAGCGCCCGGGCGATCTCCAGGCGCTGGCGCTGGCCGCCGCTGAAGTTGCGCCCGCTCTCCTCGACCTTCGCGTCGTACTTGCCCGGCCGGGCCGCGACGTCTTCGTGGATCGCGGCGTCGAGCAGGGCCCGGGTGACGTCGCTCTCGTGGATGGTCGGGTTCCAGAGGGTGACGTTTTCGCGAACGTTCCCTTCGAACAGCACGACGTCCTGATCGACGTAGGAGATCGTCTCCACGAAGTGGCTCGGCGGCATCTCCGTGACCGGCTGGCCGTCGACCCGCACCGTCCCGGACCACGGCTCCAGCAGGCCGCAGACCAGCTTGGCCACCGTCGATTTGCCGCATCCGGACCCGCCGACCAGGGCGACGCGCTGTCCCGGCCGGATCGACAGGCTGAGGTTCTCGACGAACGGCGGCTCCTGCCGGTTGTAGCCGAACGTGACGTTGTCGATGCTGACGGCGCCGCGCGCCGGTTTCGGCGGCGCCGCGTCCCGCACGTGGTCGGTCATTCCCGCCACCACGCGCGCGTCAGGTTCGTAATGCAGCACGTCGTCGAGCCGGGCGATGTCGCTCCTGATCGTCTGGAGGTTGGCGGCGAACCCGACGAGCCCCTCGATCGGCTGGGAGAAGCTCCGGGCGAGGCTCTGGAACGCGATCAGTCCGCCGATCGTGATCGCGCCGTCGAGGATCCGCAGGCCGCCGACGCCGAGGATCGAGACGGTGGTGAGCGACGAGAGCAGCGGCGGGACCACGTTCAGCAGGTTGGTGAGCAACCCGATCTCCTGCTGCGCCACGAGCGCGTTGGCCTGCATGCCGGACCACCGCGAGAAGAAGTCGCCCTCGGCGCCGTTCGACTTGAGCGTCTCGATCATGTGGATCCCGTTGACGGAGGCGCCGGCCGCCTTCCCCTGCTCCTTGAGCAGGCGCCGGCTGCCGTCCTCCCGGGCGCGGGCGACCAGACGGAGCGCCGCCAGGTTGACGGCGGCCATGACGACCGCGACCAGCGTCAACGGCGGATCGTACGACGCCATGACGCCGCCGTAGATCGCCATGGTGAGCAGGCCGATCGCGCTGGTGGCGAGCTGGCCCGAGACGAGCTGGGCGACCTTGTCGTTCGCCGCCACCCGGTGGGCGACGTCACCGGCGAAACGCTGGCTGAAGAACGTCGTCGGCAGCGTGACGACGTGCCAGAAGAAACGCGAGGTGGTCACCAGCGACAGCTTCGTCTCCATGCGGGCGAGGCAGTGCTGCTGCAGCCAGGTCAGCGCGCCCTGCACGACGACGGCCGCTCCGAGGCCGAGCAGCAGCGGGCGGACCAGCGTCTCGTTGCGCGGGATCAGCACGTCGTCGACGAAGAACCTGGACAGCGTCGGAACGGCGAGGCCCGGCACGATCAGCATCAGGGTCGCCAGGACGACGAAGGCGAGCGGCGACCAGGCCCGGCCCAGGCGGCTGAGCAGGCCGTACGCGACGCTCGGACGCGAGCCGCCCCGGCGGAACTCCGGACCGGGCGCGAAGGCGAGGCAGACGCCCGTGAACCCCTCGTCGAACTCCTGCGCCGACAGCTTGCGCGGCCCGTAGGCCGGATCGTTGACGTAGACGACGCCGCCCCTGACGCCCTCGATGACCAGGAAGTGGTTGAAGTTCCAGAAGACGATCATCGGGAAGGGGAGGTCGAACAGGAAACCCGGGTTGCGGCGGAAGCCCTGCGCGACGAGGCCGTACTCCCGGGCCGCCCGGAGCAGGTTCACCGCCTTGCTGCCGTCGCGCGAGATGCCGCAGCGCACCCGCAGCTCCTCGAGCGGCGCCCAGCGTCCGTAGTGCGCGAGGACCATGGCGAGGCAGGCGGCGCCGCACTCGGTCGTCTCCATCTGCAGGATGGTGGGGACCGCCCGCCGCCCGCCCCGCCTGGGCTTGAGGTTTCCCTTCAAGCCGGGCCGTTCGGCGTTCACAACCCGAACGTCTCCCGGAGCAGGGGTACGACCAGCGTGATGGGCGCCTGGCTGTTCGTCTTCACTTCGACGCTGGCCAGCGTCCCGTTCGAGAGCACCTCGCCCACCGCCTTGGGCGACGTCCAGGCGAATCCGCTGGCGGTCGACGGATCGCGATCCAGGACCACCCGCCCGGCGTAGGGCGGTCCGTCCTCCGAGAAGGTCTGGGCGAGGTTGCGGTTCTGCAGCACCGCGACCATCCCGGCAAGGCTGGCCGGGAACTCGGAAATGTTCTCGACCGTGCCTTTCACGGAGCCGTACTCCTCGCGGCGCACCGTGGACGGAGAGACCAGCGCGTCCATCCCCGCTTCGACCTTCCGGCCGTCGGCCGGCGGCACGTACATCAGCACGCCGAGGTCGCCCTCGCCCGAGGTGATGGCGAGCACCGGCTGTCCCGCGCGGAGCACCGCGCCGATCTGCGTCTTGATCTCGGTGACGCGGCCCGGCGCCGGCGCCTGCACCTGGTTGGTCCCGACCGCCACTCCGAGCTCGGCGACCTGGCGCTGCGCCGCGCGCAAGCGGGCCTCCGCCTCGCTGATCCGGACGTCGCGCTGGTGACGCCGCTGCAGCTCCTGCGACTCCAGGGCGTCGCGCCGGCCCAGCGTGCCGAACAGCTCGCGCTGGGCCAGATCGAGCGCCTGCTGGCTGCGCTCGACCGTCATGCGGGTGACGACGCGCTCCTCGAAGAGCTGACGGTGGTTCTCCAGGCGTTCGCGGGCGACTTCCACCGCATCCCGGTTGGTGCGCTCCAGCCGCGTCAGGCGTTCGCGTTGCCGGACGAGGTTCTCTTCGATGAGCGCGTCCTCCGCGGCCGCCGCCGCCCGAATCTCCTCGAGCGCCGTCGCGCGCTCACTCACCAGCGACATCGAACTCTGGTGGCGCTCCGCGACCTCCTGGTTGGCGATCTCGGCGACGACGTCGCCCGTCTCGACCACGTCGCCGGCCGTCGGCAGGATCCGGGTGACCGTGCCGGCGCCCGAGGCGACCGCGTCGACGACCGTGCCGCTGCGGTGCAGCAGGATGCCCTGGGCCTTCACGTAGGTCGGCACCTCGCCCAGGAAGGCCCAGGAGACCACGCCGGCCAGGATGGCGGCCAGCGCGCCGACCGCCAGCCAGCTTCGGGGCGTGGTGACGACCAGCGCCCGATCGAGCTGCTCGGGCGTCGCCAGCCGGTCCAGCGCTTCCTGGCGGAACAGCTTCGGACTGGCCATGGAGGGTATCCTACCAGCCCGTGGCGGAAGTCCCCGCTGCATTCGAGCGGCGATGCATCCCGCCTGACGGCGTTGTTCGTCGGTTGCGTATGCCCAATATGCGCCCTCCTCACGCCTTGTCAGGCGGGCGCCTCACCGCTCTCGGCGCCCCGCGGGGATTCCACCACGGGCTGCTACGCAGGCCGCGCCCGGTGACACAACCCCGCTCAGCCGGCGGCCGGCGTCGCCGGGCGCCCGGTCACGCTCGGGAGCGCGGGGGGACGTCCTCTCCGATCGCCGCGCGGACCGACCCGTTGGCTTCCCGGAGCCGCGCCAGGGCGCCCGCGCAGGGCTCGCCGGTCTTCTGCATGACGATGGCCGCCTTGACGTTCCACCGGGCCCTCCGGAGCAGCGCGCCGGCCTGCTCGTAATCCAGTCCGGTGACGGTGGTGATGATGCGTCTGGCCCGGTCGCGCGACTTTTCGGACCCGGTGGTCATGTCGACCATCAGGTTGCCGTACGTCTTGCCCATGTGCACCATCGCGACGGTCGTCAGCATGCTGAGCACGATCTTCGTCGCGGTTCCCGCCTTGAGACGGGTCGAGCCGGCGATGACCTCCGGCCCGACCGCCGGCGCGATGACGACGTCCACGAACGTCTGCAGCTCGGTGCCGGGCCAGCAGGTGACGAAGACGATCTTGACGCCGCAGCGCCGCGCCCGCGACAGGGCGCCGCGCACGAACTGCGTCATCCCGCTCGCCGAGACGCCGACCAGGACGTCCTTGCGGGTCGGGCGCAGCCGCGCGATCGATCGCGCGCCTTCCTCGTAGTTGTCCTCGCTCCCTTCCCTCGCGTGAAAGAACGCGCCGTGGCCTCCGGCCATGACGGCCTGCACCAGGCTCGACGGCGTGCTGAAGGTCGGCGTCATCTCCGCCGCTTCGAGCACGCCGAGGCGGCCGCTCGTGCCGGCGCCGACGAAGAACAGCCGTCCGCCCTTGCGGAGCGCCGCCGTCAGCAGGTCGGCGGCCGTCGCGATCGAGGCGCGCTCGCGCAGCACCGCGGCGATCACCTTCCGCTCCTCCTTGCCCATCAGCTCGACTATCGCCTCGGTGGACGCCCGGTCGAGATCGAGGCTGGCGGGGTTGATCGCCTCCGTCGGGAGGTCTTTCCACTTCGAGGCGGTCGACATCGGCGTCCGGTGTTCCTCGTCTGCCGGCGGTGAGCGTGGTAATGTGCACGAAAGCGGCGGAGAGGTCAAGCCCGCGGCCGTTTGACTTCGCGCCGGGCCGGGATATATAAATACCGGCTGTTCAGGGGTGAGCAGGCGCCCATGCGCATCTGTCGCGTCGCGTTCGATCGACCCATGTGGATGACGCCGGCGACGGCCGGTCCGACCGGGCCGGTCGTGCGCGACGGGTGATGCCGCCGACGTTGCTTGGGATCTTCACAGCGGGCCATCATCCGACACCGGGTGATGGCCCTTTTTCATTGTGGACGACAGATGATGCGTCATGTCCGAACGCGGCGTTGACGGCCGGACCGGCGGCGCGCCGCTCGACGTCGCGATAGCAGGGTTCGGCACGGTCGGGCAGGCGGTGGCCCGGATTCTGTGCGACGGCCCGCGCCGCGGCCTCCGGTTGACGCACGTCTGCAATCGCCGCATCGAGCGGAAGCGGGCCGACTGGGTTCCCGGCGGCGTGGTCTGGACCGACGACGTCGGCGTCGTGCTCGACTCCGGCGTTGACGTCGTCGTGGAGCTGATCGGGGGGGAGGATCCGGCCGCGGACTGGATCCGCCGGGCGCTGGAGGCGGGCAAGTCGGTGGTCACCGCCAACAAGCAGGTCATCGCGCGCCACGGCGTCGAGCTGGAGGCGCTGGCCCGCCGCCGCGGGGGCCGGCTCCGTTTCGAGGCCGCCGTCGCCGGCGGCGTCCCGGTCGTCCACGCCGTCAGGGAAGGGTTGTCCGGAGACCGGATCTTCCGCGTGCTCGGCATCCTGAACGGCACCTGCAACTACGTCCTGACGCGGATGGAGGCCGATCGGGCGCCGTTCGAGGCGGCGCTCCGCGAAGCCCAGGAGCTGGGCTACGCCGAGGCCGATCCGTCCGCGGACGTCGACGGCTTCGACGCGCAGGCGAAGCTGGCGATCCTGTCGGCCGTCGGGCTGCGCCGGCCGGTCGCGGCGGACAGCATTCCGGTGCGGACGATCTCCTCGATAGAAGCGGTCGACTTCACTTACGCGGCGCGGCTCGGCTGCACCATCCGCCAGGTCTCGCGGGTCGAGGAGGATGCGGACGGCCGGGTGCTCGCATCCGTGCAGCCGATGCTGGCGCCGCGGGCCTCCGCGCTCGCGCACGTCGGCGGCAGCCGCAACGTGGTCGTCGTGGAAGGGAAGACGGGAGGAGAGACGGCCTTCTCCGGGCGCGGCGCCGGCGGCGACCCCACGGCGGTCGCGGTGGTGTCCGATCTCGACTCCATCGCGCGGGCCGGCGGCGACCCGCCGGTCTCCCTCGGCCCCGGCCCGCTCGCCAGCGCCTCGGACGACTTCGTGTCGCCGCATTACGTCCGCTTCATCGTCGCGGATCGTCCCGGCGTCGTCGCCGATCTGGCCGGCGTGTTCGCGCGCCACGGGATGAACGTCGACTGGGTGCTGCAGGAACCCGACTGCCCCCGGACGATGCTGCCGTTCGTGATGACGTTCGAAGCGTGCCGCGCCGCTACGCTCGCCGCCGCGCTCGGCGAAGCGTCGTCGTTCGACTTCAACGTCCGGCCGCCGGTGTGGATGCCGATCCTGACGCAAGGGCGCGACCGGTGAGTCATCTCACCGGGCTGCGCTGTTCGTTGTGCCGGGAAGCGTTTCCGGCCGAGGCGCTGTACGTCTGCGACAAGTGCCTCGGACCGCTGGAGGCGGCCTACGACGACGACGGGATCCGGCGTCGGGTAAACCGCGAGCTGATCGCGTCGCGGCCCGGCAACCTGTGGCGGTACCGCGAGTTCCTGCCGATAGACGGCGAGCCTCGGACCGGGTTCCACTCGGGTTGGACCCCCCTGATCCGCGCTGACCGCCTGGCGCGCGAGATGGGACTGCGCGAGCTCTACCTCAAGGACGACTCGGTCAACCATCCCACGCTGTCGTACAAGGATCGCGTCGTCTCGGTGGCGGCCTCGCGCGCCCTGGAGCTGGGGGTCGCCGTCTTCGGGTGCGCGTCGACCGGAAACCTCGGCAACAGCGTGGCCGCGCACGCCGCCCGCTTGGGCCTGGAATGCTACGTGTTCATTCCCCAGGATCTGGAGCCGGGCAAGATCCTCGGGTCCGCCGTGTCAGGTCCCCGGCTGGTCGCCATCGACGGCGCCTACGACGACGTCAACCGGCTGTGCACGCAGGTCGGCGACCGGCACGGATGGGGGTTCGCCAACATCAACCTGCGCGCCTACTACGCCGAAGGGGCGAAGACCTGCGCCTTCGAGATCGTCGAGCAGCTCGGCTGGCGGTTTCCCCGGCACGTGGTGTCGCCGGTGGCGGGCGGGACGCTGTTGCCGCGGATCGGCCGCGGTTTCCGCGAGTTTCGCGCCGCCGGTCTGGTGGACGGTGAGCTGCCGCGCATCCATGCCGCCCAGGCCGCCGGGTGCGCGCCGGTCATCCATGCGCTCGACAACGGCCTCGAACATCCCGAACCGGTCCGGCCCGACACGATCGCGAAGTCGATCGCGATCGGGAATCCGGCCGACGGATTCCACGTGCTGCAGACGGTCCGGGCGACTGGCGGAAGCGGCGCGGCCGTCCCCGACGCCGACATCCTGGCGGCGATCGAGCTGCTCGCCCGCACCGAGGGGGTCTTCACCGAACCGGCGGGCGGGACGACGCTGGCCGCCGCGCTCCGGCTGGTCCGGGACGGCGTGATCCCGCCCGACGAATCGGTCGTGCTGTGCATCACGGGCAACGGGTACAAGACGGCCGGCGCCGTGGCGGGCGCCGTGCGGGAGCCGCGGCGCCTCGGCCGGTCGCTGAGCGAATTCGAAGCGTTCCTGGCCGACAGCGACGAGGGCCGCCGACACGTCGGCGGCAGTGGGTTGAGATGACGAACGAAGCCGCGCGTTCCGAGATCGTCGAAGCCGAGGGGCACCTCGTCGACTCGCAGCTCCTCAACGTGATCTTCGACAAGGTCATCGAACGGCGATCGAGGTTCGAGGTGCTGCGGTTCGAGATCGGACGGACCAACGACGAGTTCTCGCGTCTGGAGCTGAAGGTCACGGCTCCCGATCCTCACGTGCTGCAGCTCCTGATCGAGGATCTGATGCCGCTGGGCTGCCACCCGCGGCCGACCCGCGACGCGGCGCTCCGGCCGGCCGAGGCGGACGGCGTGGTTCCGGACGACTTCTACTCGACGACCAACCACCGGACCCTCGTCCGGCGGAACGGCCGGTGGGTGGCCGTGGACGGGCAGCGGATGGACGCGGTCATCGTGATCCGCGGCGCCAGCGCGCGCTGCCGGAAGCTCCGTGACGTCCGGCGCGGCGACCTGGTGGTCTGCGGCGTCGCCGGCATCCGCGTCTCGCCGGAGTTCCGGGAGCGGGACCGGCTCGGGTTCGCGTTCATGACGAGCGACGTCTCGACCGAGCGGCGCGTCGAGGTCAGCGCGGCGAAGGTCGTCGCGATGATGCGCGACGTCAAGGCGGAAGGCGGGCGCATAGCGTTCGTCGCCGGACCGGTCGTGGTGCACAGCGGCGGCGCGGGCTACTTCAGCGACCTCGTGCGCAGGGGGTACGTCGACCTGTTGCTGGCGGGCAACGCCCTGGCCGTCCACGACGCGGAGCACGCCCTGTTCGGCACGTCGCTGGGCGTCGACCTCGACGCCGGCGTCGCCCGCGACGAAGGGAGCCGGAATCACATGCGGGCGATCAACGCGATCAACCGCGCCGGCGGTCTGCAGGCGGCGGTCGCCGCCGGCGTGCTGCGGTCGGGCGTCATGTACGAGATCGTCACCCGCGGCGTCCCGTACGTCCTGGCCGGCAGCATCCGCGACGACGGCCCGCTCCTCGACACCGAGATGAACCTGATCGAGGCGCAGGACCGGTACGCCGCGGCGCTCGAGGGGGTCAGGATGGCCGTGATGCTGTCGACGATGCTCCACAGCATCGGGGTGGGGAACATGCTGCCGTCCCACGTGCGCGTGGTCTGCGTCGACATCAATCCCGCGGTGGTGACGAAGCTGAGCGACCGGGGGTCGTCGCAGACCGTCGGCATCGTCACCGACGTCGGGCTGTTCCTGCACCAGTTGTCCACGCAGCTTGCGGCGCCGGGCGCCGGCCGGGCGGAGTCCGCCGCCGCGTTTCCGCGGGCGGCCGCCGAGGAGCAAGGCTGAGCGGTGAGCGTTGCGACGGCTTCCGGCGCGAGGACGATCGTGCAGAAGTACGGCGGCACTTCGGTCGCCGGGCCCGAACGGATCAACGCGATCGCGGATCGGGTGGCCCGGTGCGTCGACGCCTCGACCGCGCTCGTCGTCGTGCTGTCGGCGATGGGGAAGTCGACCGACGAGCTGGTCGCCCTGGCCCGTCAGGTGTCGAAGCGTCCGGTGGGGCGGGAGATGGACCTGCTGCTGGCCACCGGCGAGCAGGTGTCGGTCTCGCTGCTCGGGCTGGCGCTGCAGGACCGCGGCGTGCCGGCGGTGTCGCTGACCGCGGCGCAGTGCGCAATCCGCACCGACGCCGCGTTCAACGTCGCGCGGATCCAGTCGATCGACACCGGGCGGATCCGGGCGGAGCTGGCGGCGGGCCGGGTCGTGATCGTCACCGGGTTCCAGGGGGTGACCACCGAGCACGACGTGACGACCCTCGGCCGGGGGGGGAGCGACATCACCGCCGCCGCGGTGGCCGCGGCCGTCGGGGCGGACGTCTGCGAGATCTGCACGGACGTCGACGGCGTGCTGGCCGCCGACCCGAACGTGGTCTCGCACGCCGCGCTCTGGCCGGAGATCAGCTACGAGACAGCGATTGAAATGGCGTCGAGCGGAGCGAAGGTGCTGCACCCCCGGGCAGCCGAGCTCTGCATGGCGTACGACATTCCGATCCACGTGCGGTCGAGCTTTCACCTGCGTGACGGCACGTGGATTCGCAGGAGCGACGACATGGTGATGGAGCAGGCGGAGGTCGTGGGCGTGAGCAGCGACCGGAAGATCGCCAAGGTCACGTTGCGCGACGTGCCGGACGAGCCGGGCCTGGCGGCGCGCGTGTTTCAGGAGCTCGCCGCCGACGACGTCTGCGTCCGCCTGATCATCCAGAGCGCGAGCTCGGAAGGCCGCGGCCGGATCACGTTCGTCCTCGACGAAGAGTATGCGGAGCGGACGGAGCGGCTCGTCGATCGCTGGAAGGCGGCCGGGATCGCCGGCGACGGGACCGTCGACCATGACGTCGCGAAGATCTCGATCGTCGGTTCGCGGCTGGCGTCCACACCCGGGCTCGCCGCGCGGATGTTCTCCGCCCTGGCGCGTGAAGGGATCAACATCGACTGCATCAGCTCGTCCGAGATGAAGATCGCGTGCGTGATAGGCGGCGAGCAGGTCGAGCGGGCGGTCCGCGCAGTGCACGACGAGTTCTTTCCGCCGGAGCCGACGGAATGAGCGCCCGGCCGGCCGCGCGGCGGGTCGACGTCGGGATCCTCGGCGCCACGGGGATGGTGGGGCAGGAGTTCATTGCGCAGCTCGACGGGCATCCCTGGTTCAACCTGGCCTGGGTCGCCGCGAGCGAGCGGTCGCAGGGCCGCCGGTTCGCCGACGCGACGGCCTGGCGTCTCCCGACGCCGCGGCCGGAGGCGGTCGCCGGCATGGTCGTGGACGCGGTCGCGCCGGACCGGGCGCCGAAGGTCGTCTTCTCCGGCCTGGACGCGTCGGTCGCCGGCGACGTCGAGGGAGCGTTCGCGCAAGCCGGCCACGTCGTCGTGAGCAACGCGCGCAACTATCGGATGGACGCCGACGTGCCGCTCCTGACGCCGGAGATCAACCCGGACCATCTGCGGCTGCTGTCGCGGCAGCGCGCGGTCCGGCAGTGGCCCGGTCTGATCGTGACGAACCCCAACTGCTCGACGATCGTCCTGACGATGGCGCTGGCGCCCCTGCTCCGGTTCGGCCTGCGCTCGGTCAACGTCGTGACGCTGCAGGCGGTCTCGGGGGCGGGATATCCGGGCGTGCCGTCGCTCGACATCGTCGGTAACGTGATCCCGTTCATCGGCGGCGAGGAAGAGAAGATGCAGACCGAGACGCAGAAGATCCTCGGCGCGCTCGGCGACGACGGCGTGGTCGAGCCCCATCCGGTCGTGGTGAGCGCGCACACGACGCGCGTGGGGGTCGCCAACGGCCATACGGAGATGGTGTCGGTCGGCTTCGAGACGACGCCCGACCCCGCCGAGATCGTGGAGGCGTTCAGGTCGTTCTCGGGGCGTCCGCAGGCCGAGGGACTGCCCGGCGCCCCGGCCCGTCCGGTCGAGTACCTGGACGAGGCCAACCGGCCGCAGCCGCGGCTCGACGTCGATCGGGGAGGCGGAATGACGGTGTCCGTCGGCCGCCTGCGGCGCTGCCCGGTCCTCGACTACAAGTTCGTGGCGCTCGGGCACAACACCATCCGGGGCGCGGCCGGGGCGGCCGTCCTGAACGCCGAGCTGATGATGATCGACGGGCTGCTGGACTAGCCCCAATACTGTTGCTTCAGCGTTCTGGCGCAACAGTTCTCTCGCTTGCGATGAATGCCCGCGGCCGGTCGGCCGGGCGTCGCAGGCTCCGCGGCAAGGCGCTGTCGGTCACACAAGCTGACGTGTTCAGGGTGACGCGGGACGTTCCGCCGGACCCGGGCGACGGGCGCAACAAGTGCTTCGTCGAGCTCCACGGGCGGAATTATCCGATCAAGCAGGTCCTCCGGCTGTCCAGCGGTCCGCCGTCGGCGGGCTTCACGACACAGGACGCGTATCGAATCCTTTCGCGTGTGGGACTCGACGTCTTCGAGGACCAAGCGCGTGGCGCGCCGAACGCCGGAACGCCGGCCCGAACCGACGGCGCCGCACCGGGCGTTCCCGCAAACGGAGAATCCACGCGTCAGGACGACGGTGAGGTCCGGAGGCTGCTGGTGGTGTTCCATCCCGATGTAGGGACACGACTTTGACCAAAGATCCCAAGTGCATCGAGATCGTGCGGATCTGGCGGGGCGGGGTTCAGCAATGATTTACTCGTCTCCTGCCGCCGTCCATCCGGACCGGTTTCGCCGTCCAGATCCAGCCTTCGCGTTCGGCCAACCTTGGAGCTGGCGGCGGCATCGCACGCCCGGTGACGAAGTCCTTCGCCGCCAGGACACATACGGCCGCATCCAGCAGATCCGGGTTTCGAGAAAGATCCGCAACCATGTGCTCCGGAACGGCAATCTTCTTTCCCAGCGCCTCCACGATCTCGTGGCGACGCTCCAGGTCCCCGTCTTTCCTGTAACCGGTCTCCCGGATTCCGTGGGCTTTCAAGGTGGCGGCGGGGTGCACCTCGATCACGGCATGTTCGGTCACGTCCGCCGGGTCCCAGGCCAGGGGAATCGCGGCGCCGAGTTTCGTCCGCAGATCCTCCAGAAGCTGGAGAGCCGCACGAGCCGTCCGGGCGATCCGATCGGCGCCGACGTCGAGCGGCGTCTTTTTCACTTCACGCTTGATGAACTTGTCGGTCGCTCGACGGAACAGGTCATCGGCCGGCGTCTTCAGCGACTCGCCGGCGGCGTGTGACTTCAGGGACGCGGCCAGCGGTATGGGCCACCCGAGCGGGGCGTCGATGGCGATCAGCACGGCGCCGTCGCTGTCGGTCAGCCATTCTTCCAGGATGGACCGGACCGACTGGTCACGGCCGATCCTGACTTTGCGCAGCCGAACGCCGTCAGCGGCGATCGCCAGGGCCAGTCCCGTCCTGGCGTCCTCCGTTGCGATGTCGACGCCGATGATCCTGCCGGCGCACGTGTCGCCGCGCGCATTTCGGACCGCTCCGTCCCGGTCCGCCCAACGTCGAGCCATCGCGATCATTCCCGGTCCGGCGGCAGGCCAATCGTGGAGCGTCGCAGGATCGAAGTCCGCACCGTTCGGCCATACGAGAGTATGCGCTTCCGGGTCGATCGCGACGCGTTCGAACACCGCGGCGTCACGAAGAGCCCCGTACAGCTCTCCGTGCAGCACGGGTCGGAAATCGATCCGCTGTCGCGTTCGGTCGTCGAACGTGACGTTCAGCACGAATGGTTCGACGATCTCGAACGCCGTGACGCGATGGAGTGGATGCTCCATACCGCCCTCGCTACCGCAACGGCTCGATCCGAAGACCGCGGCCGCATCCTGATAGTAGGCGTGAAAGTGCGGCCGCTGGTGGCGCGTGGCCGGCTCGGCGAACATCCTGATGACGATTCCGAAGAATCGGGAGATTTCCGGCATTCGACACGCCCCTGCGCCTGCGCGGATTGCGCCCGACGCGCTCGGGGCGCCCGCAACGGGAGACAACGTCGCGGGCTGTCCGTCAGCGGCGTCATGTGCTGACTCCGATCCGAGCGATTCGTCCACTCGCGAGGACGACCGGTGGTCAGAGAACGGCGTGTCGGCTAGTTGGCGGCCGCGGCGCCGGCCACGTAGTCGAGCGCCATGCGGATCGGCGCGCCGGCGGCGGCGCCGAGCAGCGACGCGGACGGCGCCCGTTCGGCCCCCGGATCGAGCACGGTCGTGACCTCGATCCGGCTGCCCGCCGGCAGGTTGACCGGCGCGTCGAACCAGAAGCGGGTCGTCCAGCTCGAATCCGGTTCGCGCAGCCAGAGCATCGGGATGCGTCCGCCGTCCGGCCGCACCGCTTCGACCCGGATCTCCGACGATTCGACGTCGACCTCAGGCAGGATCGCCAGGAGGCTCAGCGCCTGCTCGACGTCGTGGCTGAACGTCACCGTCCGGCCGCCGACCGCTTCGGGGGAGGCCACGAGCATCGAGGCGATCTCCGCCGCGCCGCCATCCGAGAAGTACAGACCCAGCCGGCTCCGGTCCGAGAACTCCTGCCCTTCGGTGATCCAGGTCTTCTTGTAATGGACACGGAGCACGACGTCGCCGCCTTGCGGCAGCGGGTATCCCACGGCGCCCGTGCGCACGGGCGCCTGTCCCGGAATCCACAACGCGATCGGGGGACCGGCCGGGAAGTCTCCGCCGGCCGGCTCACCGAATCCCGGTCCGTCCTCGGCCTCGTCCAGCGCCCTGGCCGCGCCCGTCGCGTCGAGGAACACCGCGGCGCTGCGCACGACCGGCCGCGCCCCGGGGCGGAAGTCGACCGCGTCGATAGACCGCTCGGCGCCGATCTCCGCCGGCAGCACGAAGTAGCGGACCGTTTCGCTGACGCCGGCGTCGATCGTGAACGGTTCGGGCATCTCCAGCGTCAGCTCCGGTTCGCCGAGCGTCCAGGCCGTCGCGGCCTCGGGCGCGGGCGGCGCCTGATCGCGGGGCCCCTGCGGATACCCTCCGCTGGACCACTCGAGGATCATGTCCATGTCACGGGCCGACAGGGCATGGCCGTTGCGGAAGCTCCCGAACCCGTCCTCGGCCTGCCAGGGCGGCATCCGCAGGCCGAGAATCTCTTCGCGGATCGACTGCGTCCAGGGGTACGCCTCCTGGTAGGTCACGAGCGACATCGGCGCGATGCCGCCCTCGGTGTGACAGCTCCCGCACTGATCGCGAAAGATGGGGAACAGGTGCTCGTTGTAGTTCCACCGTGACGAGATCGGCGTGTGCCCGTGCGGGGTGGAGCCGATCGCCACGACGCCTCCGAAGACGAGGATAAGCAGCCGCCACGTGTGTCGTCGCATCGAGTCGTTCCTCCTTCAGCGGACGTCCGCGTAGGCGCGGGCGATCTCGCTTGCGGCCGATCCGAAGACGTCGTACGCGCCGCTCACCTGCTGCTTGTTGCCGAGGTCGCCGTACCAGTCGAGCAGCCAGGCGGCGCGAACGAGGTGGCGGACCGCGATCTGGACGCTGTCGCGGTCCGGTTCGGCAAGCGCGTCGGTCCGGTCGTTGAGCGCCAGGGCCAGCTCCTTCGCCTGCAACGCCGGAATGAACAGCTCGGCGAACGCGCCGCGGCCGATGAGTTCTTCGAGCTCCTGCGCGCGCGCCGTGATGCCGGACACGATGTCCGGCGTCCGTTCGGGGATCGGCGGGCGAATCCGGTCGGCCAGCGGGGCCGACGCCGGAGCGCCCGTCATGACCGTGGACGGTCCGGCCGCGTCGGCGGCGGAGTACTCCGCAAAGATGAAGTCGAAGCGTTCCTCGGGAAAGTCCTCGACGAACACCACCTTGGCCGTCACCTCGGCCGGAACCGCGAGATCGCCGACCGCCGCTTCGAGGAACGCGCCGTCCGGCGACGGAACGAGATCGAAGGCGACGACCTCGACGAACTCGTCGGTTTCCGCGTCGTACTCCTCCTCGAGCACGACACGCCCCGACCAGCCGCCGACGTCGACCGGTTCGCGGTAGTTGTCGGTGGCGTACAACCGGAACAACCCGTTTTCGGGATACGCGCCCTCGATGTGATGAAAGCTGTCGGGCGCCATGAACACGATCCCCCCCTGCCGGGGAGAGTGGTCCATGTGCGCTCCGGGCGCGGCGTCCACGACGCCGCAGGTCAGCATCTCGGAGCCGTAGTACGGATTCCGCACCGGCCCGTTGCGCTGGACCCAGTTGGAGCCGCCGTCGTACATCGGGCAGTACGCGCGCGCGAACCCTTCCGGCAGGTCGAGCGCCGCGAGGTACTCGGAGAGCGGCTTGAACCGGGTTCGCATCAGATCGATGTCGCCGGCCGCGGCCGCGGACCGGACCAGGGGCTGCGTGATCGGATCGGCCAGGGCGGTCAGGCTTTCGAGCGCCGTCCTGGCGTCGTCGAAGTCGTCGGCCGCCAGCGCCTCCTGGGCGGTCACGTACCCTGCAAGCTGAACGTCGAGCGGCGCCGAGGCGCCGGTGAACGGCGCATCGGCCGCAGGGGCGGCGCCGGAACCGCGCCGGGCGGCGCACGCCGAAGCCGTCAGGATGGAAAGGAGCAGCACGAGAGCTCTTGCGGTCACGTCCACCCGAGTCATCCGGGACATGGGCTCCTCGCGTCGAAGAAAGTCGCAGGCGCGACGAATCACCGTCCGCTAGTATACAACTCCGGCGCATGACGACGACCCGGAGCCGCGCGGCGCAGCGCGCCGCCGCCAGCCGCGCGCTGGCGGACGGGTACCTCGACGAGCTGCTCGGCGTCCGCCGGTTGGCGCGCAACACCCTGGAAAACTACGCCCGCGATCTGGACGGCCTGCTGCAGTTCGCCGAGGGACGCGGGCAAGGGGTCGACCACTTGTCGCGGGACGATCTCGAAGCGGCCGTTCGCGACAGGATGACGGCCGGGTTCTCGCCGCGGTCGGTGGCGCGTTTCGTCGCGTGCGTCCGGGGGTTCTACCGGTTCCTGGTCCGCGACGGCCATCTTCGGACGGACCCGGCCGACGACCTGCGCGCGCCCCGCGCCTGGCCCGGACTCCCGAAGTTCCTGTCGGTCGACCAGATCGACCGCCTGATCGAACAGCCGGACGTCTCGACGCCGGCCGGACTCCGCGACCGCGCGCTCATCGAGCTGCTCTACGCCACCGGCATGCGGGTGTCCGAGCTGGTCTCGGTCCGTCTGGGCGACCTGAACCTGCGGGGCGGGTATCTGACCTGCCTGGGCAAGGGCGCGAAGGAGCGTCTCGTGCCGATGGGAGCGCCGGCCGTGCGGTGGGTCCGGGCGTACATCGACTCCGGCCGGCCGCGGATGCTCGCCGGACGGCCGTCGGACTGGCTGTTCGTCAACGCGCGCGGCGGCCGACTGAGCCGCGTCGGGTTCTGGAAGATCCTCAAGCAGCACGGCCGCCAGGCGGGGCTCCCCCGCGACATCAGCCCGCACATGCTCCGTCACTCGTTCGCGACGCACCTGCTGGAGCGGGGAGCCGACCTGCGGTCGATCCAGAGCCTGCTCGGGCATGCGGACATCTCCACCACCCAGATCTACACCCACATCCTCGATGTGCGGCTCCGGGCGCTGTACGACGAGTTTCACCCGCGGCCTTGACAAACCCGCGCGGATTGACCGGCCGGCCGGTCGTCTGGTACCGTTAGCGGCTCCGTACAGCAGCATGCGCCGCACAGGCCGGTACGTCTTCACGTCGGAGTCGGTGACCGAGGGGCATCCCGACAAGATCGCCGATCAGGTGTCGGACGCCGTGCTCGACGCCGTGCTCGCGCACGACCCGGCCGGGCGGGTGGCGTGCGAGACGCTCGTCACGACCGGCCTCGTCGTGCTGGCCGGCGAGATGACCACCACCTGCGCCGGCGACTTCGCCGACGCCGCCCGCGAAGCGGTCAGGGACGTCGGGTACACGCGCGCCAAGTACGGCTTCGACGCGGAGACGTGCGCCGTCGTGTCGTCGCTGCACGGGCAGTCGCCGGACATCGCGCGCGGCGTCGACCCGGGCGGCGCCGGCGATCAGGGCCTGATGTTCGGGTACGCCTGCACCGAGACCGACGAGTTGATGCCGCTCCCGATCATGCTGTCGCACCGCCTCGTCCGCGCGCTGTCCGACGCCCGCCGCTCCGGCGAGATCGCCTACCTCAGGCCGGACGGCAAGTCCCAGGTGACGGTGGAGTACGACGGCGACGCGCCGGTCCGCGTCGATACGGTCGTGGTGTCGTCCCAGCACAGCGACGCGGTCCCGATGGAGCGCATGCGCGACGACGTCGTGAACCTGATCATCCGGCGCGTGATCCCCGAGCATCTGCTCGACGACGACACCACCATCCACGTCAACCCCACGGGCCGGTTCGTGACCGGCGGGCCTCACGGCGACTCGGGCCTCACCGGACGCAAGATCATCGTCGATACGTACGGCGGGATGGCGCCGCACGGCGGCGGCGCCTTCTCCGGCAAGGACCCGACGAAGGTCGACCGCTCGGCTTCCTACATGGCCCGCTACATCGCGAAGAACTGCGTCGCGGCCGGTCTCGCCGACCGGGTTCAGGTCCAGCTCGCGTACGCCATCGGCGTGGCCGATCCGGTGTCGGTGCTGGTCGAGACGTTCGGCGCCGGGCGGATGGACGAGAGCCGGATTTCCGGACTGGTGCGCGAGCACTTCGCGCTGGCGCCGCGCGGCATCATCGACTCTCTCGACCTCCGCCGACCCATTTACCGCAAGACGGCCGCATTCGGTCATTTCGGCCGGACGGAGCCCGAATTCACCTGGGAGCGGACCGACAAGGCCGCCGCCTTGCGCGCCGCCGCCGGTCTCTGACGCCGCTCACCCAAGCGGCCACCACGGGCTGTTACGTGCGGACCGTCAGCAGCAGATAGGTCGCCGAGGCGCCGAAGAGCAGGTTCGGCGCCCACGCCGCCAGGGCCGGCGCCAGCATCCCGGCGCTGCCGATGGCGGCGAAGACGTTGATGGCGAGCCAGTAGGTGAACGCCAGCGCGATCCCGATGCCGACGCCGTACAAGGCGCCGCGCGGCCCGGTGGTGATCGCGAACGGAATCGCGATCAGCGTGAGGATGAGCGTGACGAACGGGAACGACACTTTCCGGTGCAGTTCCACGGCCAGGCGGACCACGTCGAGCCCGCTCGCGCTGAGCGCGGCGATGTGCGTCTGCAGTTCGGCGAAGCTCATGAGCTCCGCGTCGGGCATCTCGGTTTCGAAATAGTCCGGCGACTCCAGGAAGGGGAGCGGCGCCTCCGCCGCCGGGGTGTACGGGGGCGATTCGGAATCGGCGCCCCGCGGCGCGAAATCGCGCCGCCACACGTCGCGGCCGACCCAGCCGTCCGCGGCGAACGCGGCGCGCCGGGCGAACGCCCGCCCGGTCAGTCCCCAGGGTTCGCCGCCGAGTTCGTACACCGAAAGGTCCTCGATCTCGTCCAGTTCCGGCTCGAAGTGGAGATAGTGGTAGATCGAGCCGTTTTCGGCGACGATCCACTGCCGGCTCAGCACGTCCAGCGTTCTCGTCCTCGAAACTCCGGTCCGTATCTCGGCTCGGAGCGCCTCCGCCACCCGGTTCGACCGGGCGAGCATCGTCTCGCCCATCACGAACAGCAGGCCGCTCCAGGCGAGGCTCGCCAGGACGATCGGCGCCGCCGCGCGGTAGAGGCTGACGCCGCACGCCTTCATGACGGTCAGCTCGCTCGTCTTGGTCAGCAGGCCGATGGTGACCAGCGCGGCGACCAGCGCGGAGATCGGCAGCACGAAATAGACGAACTGGGGAGTCGCGTACCAGAAGTACTCCAGCAGCATCAGTCCGGTCGTCTGCCCCTTGAACAGCTTGTCCGACAGGTCGATGAACGTGGAGATGTAGAAGATCCCGAGCAGTCCGACGAAGGCCAGCAGCACGATTCCCAGGTACAGCCGGATCACGTACCGGTCGAGCAGGCTCACGTTCAGCATCCGCGGCCGGAGCGCCCCGGTTCGGGACGCCCGGTAGGGCGGCGGCGCGGAGAACGAGAGGACCCGATTCGCGCCGGCGCGGCGCCGAAGGAAGGCGGGGAGCGCGGGGCGCCGTTCGACCGATCGGGCGCGCCGCGCCAGCAGCACGAGCCCGGCCAGCCCGAGGATGACGTTCGGCAGCCACATGGCGAGATGCGGCGACACCAGGGCGCCCTTGGCCATCGCTTCCGCGCCGTACATGATGACGTAGTACGCGAAGATCACGGCGATTCCCAGTGCGAAGCTCGCCAGCTTGCCGTCCTTCCGGTTCGTGACGCCGAGACCGACCCCGATCAGGACGAAGACGAGGCAGGCGGCCGGGATCGAGAACTTGCGATGCGCCTCCATGATCGGCGCATGCGGCGAGAGCCCCAGCGCGCGCATCCGATCCGCTTCCTGCCGCAACTGCGGGATGGTCAGCTCGGCCAGCCCGCGCTGGGGGCCGCTGCGCGGAAAGACCGTATCCGGATCGAGGCCGATGACGATCTCGTCGAACGCATGGAGCTCGTACGCCGCCGGGTCGGCCGGATCGACGACGTGGCCCGTTCCGTCGCGCAACACGATGTCGACCGTGCGCTCGTCGGGGTCGAGCGCGACCTGCCCGCGGGCGGCGACGTAGACGCCGGGCCGGTCCGCGTCCCGCATGTCGGCCAGGAACACGTCGCGCCATCCCGCGCCGGCCGTCGACACCTCGCGCACGTACAGCATGACGTTCGGGAAGTCCTCGTAGAACACCCGTGACTTGACCTCGCCTTCGGCGCGGCTCGCCACCGTCCGGAAGGTGATTTCGCGGAACGCCTGGTTCGCGTCCGGAACCGCCACGACGAGGATGTAGCACGTCGCCGCCGCCGCCGCGGCGCCGAGCAGGAGCACCGGGCGGAGCAGCCGGAGCACGCTCACGCCGCACGCCTGCAGCGCGACCGTTTCGCGGTCGCTCGACAGCCGGCCGAGTCCCATCAGCACGCCCAGCAGCAACGCCACCGGGATGGTGATGCCGAGGCCCTGCGGCACGAGGGTGCCCATGATGCGCAGCACGGTGACGCTGTCGACCCCCTTGGCGATGAGATCCTCGGCGACCGTCATGATCGGCGGAATCATCAGGAGGAACGTGAAGACGAACAGTCCCAGCAGGGACGGCAGGATCGCTTCGCGGAGGACGTAGCGGTCGGTGATCCGCAGCATCATTTTCCGGGGCGGGGGAAGCGCTTGCCGGTCGACGCGCCGGAGCGCGGAGATCCTCGTTCGGTCAGCGGACCCGCCCGCAGTTGGCCGACGTCCGCCTGGACGTCAGCGCCTTTCAGGAACAGGCTAGCACGTTCGCCGGGGCGTGCGGGCCGCCCCGGGCGTCCAGGTTTCGTGGGTCCAATAAGGTATGTTATGTTAACCAATTCAATTCCGGCTCAATTCCGGTCGGCGTCGCGCAGTTGGGCGACGATCTCTTCCAGGGCTTCGAGAAGCTCGGCCTGGCTGACCTCGCTCTTTCTGAACTGCAGGCGCAGGCTGAACGCCTTCGACGGCGCCACGTACCGGTACGCGAACGGTTTCGCCCGCGCCGCGGTCCGCCTGGGCGGCGCCGCCCGCCGCACTTCGGCCCGCGTCATTCCCGACCGGGTGATCCGCTCGACGAGCGCCATCATCTTCTTCGGATCGGACTGCCTGACGATCTGCAGCAGAAGCGATTTCGATGCGACGTCGGCCAGCCGACAGATGTTTCTGACGTCGTCCGGCATGGCGGCGAGCGCCAGCGACTCGGTGATCGACGTTCGGGACCGGCCGAGCCGCTGGGCCAACTGCTCGTGCGTGTACTGGAAGCGGCCTGCAAGCGCCTGCAGCGCATCGGCTTCCTCGAACGGCGTGAGGTCCTTGCGCTGAATGTTCTCGATCAGCGCGATCTCGAGCAGCTCCCCGTCGTCGGCGTCACGAATGATGACCGGCATTTCCTGAAGGCCTACCTGCACCGCCGCCTGATAGCGCCGTTCGCCGGCGACGATCTGGAAGCGGTCGTCCTTCCGGCGCACGATCAGCGGCTCGATGACCCCCTTTTCTGCGATGGACGCCATCAGCTCGGAAAGATCGCCCATGACCTGGCGCGGCTGGTTCGGGTTCGGATCGAGCATTTCAATCGGAACGATGCGACCCACCGGCCGGCCGGACGACGCCGCCAGCGCATCGACGTAGTGGGAGTCGTGACGCATCCGGGTGGTTTCCGGCAGTCCGCGCCTAGGCACGATCCATCACCTCTTCGCACAGGCTGTAATAGTCGGCGGCCCCGGTCGAGTTCGGGGCGAAGTTGAAGATCGATTCACGATAGGCCGGACTCTCCTCCAGGCGAACGGTCTTGGAGATGACGGTGTTGAACACTTTCGCTCCGAACACGCCGCAGATCCGCTTCCGGATGTCGCGGCCCAGCGAAGTCCGGCGGTCGTGCATCGTGATGAGCACGCCGAGGAGCTCGAGTCCCGGATTGGCTCTGGCGCGGACCTTCTCTATCGTTTCCAGCAGGTCGTCCGTTCCCTCCAGGGCAAAGAACGACGACTGGATCGGTATCAGCAGATGCGTCGCCGCCACGAGGGCGTTGACCGTCAGCAGGCCGAGCGTCGGCGGGCAGTCGATGACGACGTGGGAGAACCGCTTGCGCACCGGCTCCATCCGGTCCTTCAACCGGAAATGCGCATCGAGCTCCCCCACCAGACGGGCCTCCAGCTTCGCCAGCGAGATCCGGGCCGGAGCGATCCACAGATGCTCCTGCGGAGCCTGCCGGATGACGTCCGCCATGCCGCACGAACTGTCTGCGATGACGTCGTAGACGCTCCGCTGCAGGCTCGCGCGATCGACGTACGAAATGGTGCTGTTCGCCTGGGGATCGAGGTCGATCAGCAGCGTCCGCTTGCCGCGCAGCGCGAACGCCGAGGCGAGATTGACTGCCGTCGTGGTCTTTCCAACCCCGCCCTTCTGGTTGGTGATGGCGACAATCATCAGCGGCGGACCGCGCGGCCGATACCGCCGCGCCGGCACCGTGAATTCCGTGGCGAGCCGCGCGAATTCTAGCAGAAGCCGCGGCGGCCCTGTCAAGGCAGGGCGCGCGCCGCGCTGCCGGAAGCGCGCAAGTCGTTCAGCGGCGGGATGTTGTCTTGAATGTCGGCCGGCCGACGTCCGGCTTACATCTTGTACTTGCCCAGATCTTCGGGGTCGAGGCTTTCGAGCCACTTGGCGAGCCGCTCGGAGTCGCCCTTGCCGGGAGCGAAATCGATCGTCTTCGCGTTGTCGATCACCGTGTCCTCCACGAAGATGGGCGCCTTGACGCGGAGAGCGAGGGCGATGGCGTCGCTGGGGCGAGCGTCGACGGCTATCTCCTCCCCGTTCACGCGCAGGTGGATCAGGGCGTAGAACGTATTGTCCTGCAGGTCGGACACGACGATCTTGTCGACGGCGGCGTTGAGGTCGCTGATGACGTTGCGCAACAGGTCGTGCGTCATCGGCCGCGGCGTGGCGACGTTCTCGATCTGGAGCGCAATGGCGTTCGCCTCGAAGATGCCGACCCAGATCGGCAGGACCTTCTGCCCTTCCTGATCCCGGAGAATGACGATCGGCATGTTCGTGATCGGATCGATCACCAGGCCCTTGATCGTCATCTCTATCTGCATGGGATGCTCCGGACCGGCCGCCGTCACGGGCCGGCGGCGGCCGCGCCGCGCAGACTGTGCGGCCCGGCGCCTTCGATGCGCACCTTGAGGGTTCGTCCGATCCAGCCGGCCTTTCCGGGGAAGTTGACGACCGTGTTCTGGGTGGTCCTCCCCGCCAGTTCGTCAGGCCGCCGCCGGCTGCGGGAATCGGCCAGCACGTCGACCTCTTCGCCGATGCAGCGGGCGTTGAGATCGGCCTGGATCTCCCGTTGCAGCGCCTGCAGCCTCATGAGCCGCTCCGTCTTCTCCGGTTCCGGCACGGTGTCGGGCATCCGTTTCGACGCCAGCGTGTTCGGCCTCCGGGAATACTTGAACGAGAACATGCCGTGAAACCGCACCGCCTCGGTCAGCGACAACGTCTCCTCGAAATCGTCGGACGTCTCGCCCGGAAACCCTACGATCATATCGGTCGATAGCGCAACGTTCGGCATGGCGGCGCGGAGGTCGGCGACGAGGCGCAGGTACGCCTCCCGCGAGTGCCGGCGCCGCATCGCCTTCAACACCCGCGACGATCCGGACTGCACCGGGAGGTGCAGGTGCCGGCACACCTTCGGAAGGTTCCGCATCGCCTCGATCATCCTCACGGTGACGTGGCGCGGGTGCGGGCTGGCGAACCGGATCCGCTCCACCCCTGCGATCTCGTGCACCTGGCGCAGCAGCCAGGAAAAGTCCCGGTCCGGGTGGTCCGGGTCGTGGTAGTGGTTGACGATCTGGCCGAGCAGGTGCACCTCCCGGCGCCCCTCGGCGGCGGCGCGCCGGACCTCGGCGAGGACTTCGCGCGACGGGCGCATCCGTTCACGGCCTCGCGTATAGGGCACGACGCAGAACGCGCAGTAGTCGTTGCACCCTTCGATGATGGTGACGTACGCCTTGACCGGATCACCCCGCACCGCGATCCCCAGCGGAAACGACACGTCGTCATAAGGGTTCACGTCGACCTGCGGCGTTCCGGTGTCGAACGCCTCGTCCACGAGCGCCGGCAGACGCCGCAGCGCCTGCGTTCCCAGGACGACGTCGACGGCGCCGGAGCGATCGAGGAGGCGACTCCCCTCCTGTTGCGCCACGCATCCCGTGACCGCCACCAGCGGCCGCCCGCCCCGGCGGTGGCCGAGCGCGCCGAGCCTGGCGAACAGCTTGTCTTCCGCCTTTTCCCGCACGCTGCAGGTGTTGACGACAACCAGATCGGCGTCGCCGGCGTCTTGCGTGAGCTCGTAACCGGCCTGTTCGAGCAGGCCGCTCATCCGCTCGGAGTCGTGAACGTTCATCTGGCAGCCGAACGTCTCGATGCACGCTTTCCTGGCCACTGCGCTCTTTCAACCTGCGCGGATCGTCCGCGCGTTTCATTTGCCGTCCAGGAGGGAGCGCGCCCCCTCCCGGGCGGCGAGCGACGCGGCGCCGGTCATCAGCCGGGCCAGCTCCGCCACTCTATCCTGTTCACCGAGCTTTTCCACGGACGTCGCCGTGCGTCCGTTTCGCACCTGCTTCGAGACGTGATGGTGCGATGCGGCGTGGACGGCGATCTGTGCGAGGTGGGTGACGCACAGCACCTGGAACCGTTCGGCCAGCGCCCGGAGCATCCGCCCTACGCGGTCGGCGGTCGCGCCGCCGATGCCGGCGTCCACTTCGTCGAAGATCAGCGTCTTGCCGGGCCGGTCGGTCGTCGCCAGAGTCTTGAGTCCGAGCATGACCCGCGACAGCTCGCCGCCGGACGCGATCCGCGCCAGCGGGCGCGGCTCCTCCCCTGGATTCGCCGAGAAATGCAGCTCGACCTCGTCGATGCCGGTCTCGCTCCACCGCTCGGGCGGCAACGGTTCGTCCTGGAAGCGCGGCTGCACGCGCGCGTGCGGCATCGCCAGGCTGTCGAGCACGGGGGCCAGCCGCGCGTCGAGATCGACGGCCGCCGCGCGCCGCCGCTCGGACAATCGCCGCGCGACGTCGAGATACGCCTCCCGGGCCTCCTCCTCGGCGCGCGCCAGGCGGCCCACGTGCTCGGCATGCCCGGTCAGCGCCTCAAGCGCGCCGCCGATCCGGACTCGACGCTCCAGCACATCGTCCAGCCGCGGCCCGTACTGCTTCTTCAACCGCTCCAGCGCGGCGATTCGCGCTTCGACCGCATCGAGCTTCTCCGGCGATGCGTCGATGCCGGCCGCGTACGACCGGAGGAAGAACGCCAGATCCTCCAGTTGCGCCTCTATCGTTTCGCGGCGGCCGAGATGCTCCGAGAACGCCGGATCGATCGACGCCAGCTCCTCCAGGCGCCGCCAGACGCCGCCCAGCGTCGCCAGCACGGCCCCATCCCGCTCGTACACGGCGCCGTAGGCGTCGGCGCACAATTCGATCAGCCGTTCGGCGCTTGCCAGTCGGGTGCGCGATGCGGCAAGGCTTTCATCTTCGCCGGCGCGCGGCGCCACGTCGTCGATTTCTTTCCGCTGGAACGTCAGCAGTTCGGCGCGGTCCGCCCTTTCCTTCTCGCTCAGCGCCGCCCGCCGCAGGCTCGCCGCGGCCGCTCGCCAGGCCCGAAACGCTTCGGCCGCCGCCGTCGCCGCGTCCGCGAGCCGGCCGTGCGCGTCGAGCAGTACGAGGTGGTTGCGCGGGTCGAGGAGCGTCTGGTGCTGGTGCTGGCCGTGGAAGTCGATCAACCGCCTGCCGAGCGCGCGCAACGCGCCGACGGTGGCCGGCGCGCCGCCGATGAAGACGTGACTCCGGCCCTGGGACGTCACCTCCCGCCGGAGCACGACCTCGCCGCCGTCGTCCGTGTCGAGCGCAGCCTCGACCACTGCCCGGTCGGCGCCGGTGCGCACCAGATCTCCGGCCGCGCGCCCGCCGGCGAGCAGGTTGAGAGCGCCGAGCACGACCGACTTGCCCGCTCCGGTCTCGCCGGTGAGGACAGTCAGACCCGGTTGCAGCTCGACGTCGAGGCGCTCGACGATCGCGAAGTTTCTGACGCTGAGGAACCGAATCATTCACATGCCCGAAGCAGCGGTCGGGACAGCTTGCGAGAATGGCGTCAAAGCGATGGAAACTCCATCTTATCATACGTTTGACAGGTTTCCCGGCGGCGTGCTACCTTCACGTGACTGCGCCATCCCAGCGGCGCGCCGGTATCGGATTGCGGGGGGTTCGGTGCGTACTCTTGACCACTACGCCGCAGCCCTCCTCCAGACGACTGGCGTGAGCGCGTCTGAGGAGGGCTTCGGAGGCGGGATGCTGGACCTGATCTGGCGTTCGTCTCCACTGTCGCAGGCTGTCCTCGCCATCCTGGTCCTCTTTTCCATCGCGTCCTGGGCGGTCATTCTCTTCAAGCTTCGGCAGTTTCGGCGGGTCGAGAGCCAGACGGCGAGGTTTCGCGACGTGTTCCGGCGGAGCGGAAAGTTCTCGGACGTGCAGTCGGTATGCCGGTCGCTGGCGCGCAGCCCTCTGGCCGGCATCTTCCAGGCCGGCTACGTCGAGCTGAACACGCAACTGCGCCAGGGCGACGGCTCGGGCGGCTCGGCCGCGCCGAGAGCGTCCGCCGCGCGCCCCACTCTCAGGAGCTTCGATGCGCTGGACCGTGCGCTCCTGCGGGCGGCGGGCATCGAGGTGGCCAAGCTGGAGCGGCGCGTCCCGTTCCTGGCGACCACGGCGAGCATCACGCCGTTCATCGGCCTGTTCGGCACGGTGTGGGGGATCATGAACGCGTTCGAGGGGATCGGCGCGACCGGATCGACCAGTCTGGCCGTGGTGGCGCCGGGGATCGCGGAGGCGCTGATCGCCACGGCGGCCGGGTTGTTCGCCGCGATTCCGGCTGTGTACTTCTACAATCATTTCACGCAGAAGATAAAGGATCTCTCGGCGTCGATCGACGATTTCTCGCTGGAGTTCCTGAACATCACCGAACGGAACTTCTCCTGAGGGGACACTGCCGGATGCCGAAGGCGCAGCAGGCGGACAGTCAGGGCGGATCGGGCCGCCGCCGCGGGCGCCGCGTCGCCACGTCGCTTTCGGAAATCAACGTCATCCCGCTGGTGGACGTCATGCTCGTCATGCTGATCGTCTTCATGGTGGCCGCGCCGATGATGCAGCGGGGTCTCGACGTCAACCTGCCGGAGGCGCGGCGGGCGGATCCGATCAGCGCGGAGCGTCTGTTCGTCACCGTGCCGTTGAGCTTTCGCACGGACGGCGTCCTCCAGGTGGAGGAGGACCCGGTGCCGTTCGACGTGCTGCATGAACGGATCGCCCTGGAGATGGAGGCGCGGACCGCGCGCAACGTGTTCCTGCGCGGCGACGGGGCGATCACCTACGACGAGTTGATGAGCGTCATGGACAAGCTGAAGCAGGGAGGCGTCGAGGAAGTCGGGCTCGTGGTCGACTTTCCGAGCGAGCCGTGACGCGGCGCAAGGAAGAGAGCCTTCGGAGCACGCTGGCCGTGTCGCTCGCCGCGCACGCGCTTGCCGTCGCCGCCATGCTGTTCGGACCGGCGTCGTGGCTGAGCGGCGCAGGGCGTGACGCGCCCACCGTTGCGATGTCGATCCGGCTCGGCGGGCCGGAGGGGCCGGGCGTCGGCGGGCGGACCCCGCTCGGGGGGCGTCCGATCCAGCAGGTGCTGCCGCTCGAGGAAGCCCGGCGGCCGCAGTGGATCCAGCCGCCGGCGCCGGCGCCGCCGGAGATGGTCGTTCCGGTGGAGGAAGCGCCCCGGCCGGAGCCGGAAACGGAGATTGTGACGGCGCCCGACGAAGCGCGCGGACGCACGCCGACCCGCGGCCCCGAGCTGCTTGAAGGAACCGCGATGGCGGACACCGGCGTCGACGGCATCGGGATCGGACTGTCCGGCGGCGGACTCGGCGGCGGCGGCGGCGAAATCAGCCTGTCGGATTTCTGCTGCCCGCAATACCTCGGCACGATGCTGGATCTCATCCGCCGGCAATGGGACTCCAACCAGCAGGTTCCGGGCGTGGCGGTCGTGCGGTTCACGGTCGAGCGCGACGGCGCCATCACCGAGGTGACGATGGACCGGACCAGCGGGTATTTCGCGCTCGACATGAGCGCCCAGCGCGCCATCCTGCTGACGGCGCAGTTGCCGGGGCTGCCCGCGGCCTTCACCGAACCGAACCTGACCGTTCGCCTGGCGTTCGAGTACCGACGATGACCCGATCCCGACTCGCGATCCCGTTCGTGACACTCTGCGCGGGCGTCCTGGCCCTCGCGCAGGCCCAGGAGCCTCCGGCGTCCCAGCCGCCGGTCCCCCGGCAGCAGTCGGAGGTCGAGCTGATCATCGGCGACCGGATCGGCGCGCAACCGACGTTCGCCGTGCCCGACTGCCTCACGTCAGGAGGCGGCGATCAGATCGCGGAAGCCGGCCGCGCGATAGCGGAGGTGCTCTGGAGCGACCTCGATTTCGAACGTGAGTTCCGAATGATGGCCCGCGACACTTACGACACGATCCCGCGCGCCCGGTCGCTCACCGACCTGCCGCTCGACCGATGGCGCGAGCTGGGCGTCGACGGTGTGGTGAGTTGCCTGGTCGCCGACGCGGGCGGCGACCGGTTGCGGGTGACCGCCCGGCTGTTCGACACGCGGACCCGCGAGTCGGCGTTCGGCATCGAATACAGGGGATCCGCGCGCAACGTCCGTCTCTACGCGCACCAGCTTTCCGACGAGATCCATCGCCGTCAACGCGGGCTGCGAGGCGTCGCGCGCACGAAGATCGCGTTCGTCTCGGACCGCGACAACGAATCGGCGCTGGGACTGGTCGAGAACCGCCAGACCAAGGAGGTGTACTTCGCCGACTACGACGGCGCGAACGTTCGGCGGGTCACGGTCAGCCGGTCGCTGAACGCCACGCCCGGCTGGTCTCCCGACGCCCGCGCCATCGCGTACACGTCGTGGCGGCGCGGGTTTCAGGACGTCTTCGTGTCCCACATCTACGAGGGACGCATCGAGACGCCGGCCGGCGGCTCGCGCAGCGTGCACAACTGGCTCCCGGCCTGGTCTCCCGACGGCCGGCGGCTCGCATTCACCTCCAACCGGGACGGAAACCCGGAGCTGTACGTCATGGATGCGGACGGATCGAACGTGACTCGCCTCACCAACCATCCCGCCATCGACACCACGCCGACCTGGTCGCCGCATGGCCATCAGATCGCCTTCACGTCCGACCGCACCGGATCGCCTCAGATCTACGTCGTCGGCGTCGACGGAACCGGACTCCGCAGGATCACGTTCGAGTCGTACTGCGATCGCCCGACCTGGTCGCCGGCGCCGTACAACGAAATCGCCTATTCGTCGCGCACCGGTCCCGGCCACGACATCAAGGTGGTGGACATCCCCACGAACGAAGTGCGCCAGTTGACGTTCGGCCTGGGCACGAACGAGAGCCCGAGCTACTCGCCGAACGGCCGGCATGTGGCGTTCATGTCGACGCGCGGAAGCGGGAACAAGCAGATCTGGATCATCGGCCGCGACGGCCGCGGGTTGCGGCGACTCACCAGCGTCGGCAACAACGAGATGCCGAGCTGGTCGCACTGACGCGCCGATGCCGCCGGACGAAGGAGACGCCACGATGTCGTGCCGCCTGTACACCATCGCAATTCGGACCGCCCTGCTGTGCGGCGTGGTGAGCGCGTCGTGCGTCCGCAACGCGCCCCCGGTCGCTCCGGAGCCGCCGCCGCCGCCGCCGGCCGCGGCCGAATCCCGCCCGCCCGAATCGCCGTCGGAGCCGGAGCCGCCGGCGGTGGAGTTGCCGGAGCTTCCGCTCATCGAGCCGGAAGAGGACTTCGCGTCGAGGGATCTCGCGGAGATCAATCGGGAGTCGCCGCTGAAACCGGTCTTCTTCGCCTACGACAGCTCGGAGCTCGACCCCGCCGGACGCAGGGCCCTGGACGAGAACGCCGAAGTGCTGCGCCGGTATCCGACGTGGGTGATCACGATTGAAGGACATTGCGACGAGCGCGGCACGGCGGAATACAACCTCGCTCTGGGCGAGCGGCGGGCGCTGGCGGCCAGGCGGTATCTGATCGAGATCGGCCTGTCGTCGGACCGGTTGCGGACGGTGAGCTACGGGAAGGAGTTTCCGTTCGACCCGGGAAGCGGCGAAGAAGCCTGGGCCAGGAATCGGCGGGCCCATCTCGTGATCAGCGATCAGTGAGCGCGCGCCGCGCGGCGGGCTTTCACGGCGGCGGCCTTTTGCAGTAATCTGAAGGTCGGCCCTGTGACAGGAGCTTTCATGAGGTGCGATCGTCTGTTGGGGTGGCTTTGCGCCGCAGGCGTCCTGGCGGCGCCGGCTCACGCGCTCGGCGCCGACCGCGAACATCAGCAGATCATGGCCGACATCCGGATGCTGCAGGAGCAGGCGACGCGGTTGCAGCTGGCGATGGCGTCCGTCGACGAGGCGTTGCGGCGGATCGCGTCGAAGATGGACGATCGGGCCGAAGCCACGCGGCGGGCGTTCGCCGATCAGCAGCTTGCGATGAAGGCGATGGCCGACGGCGTGCGCATCCTGCGGGAGCGCTTCGACGACACGAACGTGCGCATCTCGTCGCTCTCGCAGGAGATCGAAGCGCTCCGAGTCGCCATTCCGCCGTCGCCGCCCGCCTATGCGCGGCTCGATACCGACCCCGAAACCGGACTGCCGATCGACGCCGATCCCGCCGCGCCGCCGACGTCCCCGGCGGCGCCCGGCGTCTCGCCGCAACGGATGTACGACACCGCGTGGGCCGACTACACGAACGGACAGTGGTCCCTCGCCATCCAGGGGTTCGAGGCGTACATCAAGACCTTTCCGAGATCGGAGCTCGCCGACGACGCGCAGTTCTACATCGGACAGACGCATTACGCCGACGGGTCGTTCCGGGATGCGGTCGATGCGCTCGAGCAGGTGCTGCTCAACTATCCAGACGGCGACGTCGTGCCGGACGCGTCGTACAAACGCGGACTCGCGCTCGACCGGCTCGGTGAAACGGACCGGGCCCGGCAGGCGTTCGAGCTCGTCGTGAAGAATTATCCGGACAGCACGATGGCGACGCTCGCGCAGCAGGCGCTCGACCGGCTGAGTCAGCAGTAGCCAAAGGAACATCCGCATGGGAAGTGTGAACAAGGTCATTCTGGTCGGCAATCTGGGACGCGACGCCGAGTTGCGTTACACCCCGGGCGGCGCGGCGGTCGCCACGTTGAACTTGGCGACCACCGAGGTCTGGAACGACAAGTCCGGCCAGCGTCAGGAGAAGACCGAGTGGCACCGCATCGTGCTCTGGGGCAAGACGGCCGAAACCCTGTCCGAGTATCTTCTCAAGGGCAGGCAGATCTACGTGGAGGGACGCCTCCAGACCCGCCAGTGGGACGATCGCGACGGCAACAAGCGCTATACGACCGAGGTCCGTTCCGACCGCGTGGTCCTGCTGAGCGGACGCGGCGAAGGCGGCGGCGGCGCCCAGACGGGCCGACAGCACGGGGACGAGCAGAATCAGCGCGCGCCGGCGGCGCCGGCGGCGCCTGCCGAAGGCGCGGAACTGACCGAAGACGACATTCCGTTCTGAGCTGCTACCCTTCCGCCGCGCGGCCGTACCGGTCCTGCAGCCGGACGACGTCGTCGAGTTCCGGCGTCGACACCTCGATGACGTCGCAGTCCTCGATGGCGGTCATCCGGTGAACCGTTCCGGGCGGGACGCGCACCCGCTCGCCGGGCGCCATCTCCCACGTGCGCGTCTCGCCGGCCCGCCGCATCTCGAACAGCAGGCGGCCGCTCCACAGCAGGATCGTCTCGTCCTTGCGGTTGTGGTACTGGAGGCTCAGCGCCTGGCCGGCCGCCACGTGGATGACCTTGCCGACGTACCGATCCGTTTTCGCCCAATGCAGCTCGTAGCCCCACGGCTTGTCGACGCGATCGGCGCCGCGCGCCGGCGCCGCGTCCTGGACGCTGCGCGCCATGGCCGTCTCATTCCGCGAACGCATCGCGATGCTTGAGCCGCAGGCGCACGCCTTCCTGCTCCGCCAAGCGGAGCCGAAGCGATTCAGCGACTGCGATCGACCGGTGACGCCCGCCGGTGCATCCGATGGCGACCGTCAGATAGCTTTTCCCCTCCCCTGCATAGCGCGGGATCAGAAAACGCAGCAGATCGGTCGTCTTGTCGAGAAACAGGCGTGTCGCTTCAGCGTTGTCGAGGTAGTCCCTGACGGCCTGATCCCGGCCGGTGAGCGGGCGCAGTTCGGGGACGAAGTGGGGGTTCGGCAGAAACCGGACGTCGAGCAGCAGGTCCGCTTCCGGCGGAACGCCATGCTTGAACCCGAAGCTCAGTACGGTCACGACCAGCGGCGTGTCCACGCCGACCCGCGAGAGGTCCATGAACGCCCGGCGCAGCTCGTGCACCGTCAGATCCGACGTGTCGACCACCCGGTCGGCCATCTGCTTGATCTGCGCGATCGCGGTCCTCTCGCGGGTGATGCCGTCGATTGCAGCTTGGTCGGCGGCCAGCGGATGCGGCCGCCGGGTTTCGGAAAACCGTTGAACGAGGATTCCGTCGTCCGCCTCCAGGAAGATCAGGCTCGTCACGAGCGACGGCCGCCGCCGGAGATCGGTGAGCATCTTCGGAAACTCGTCCAGGAACTGCGGGTCCCGGACGTCGACGACCACCGCCGTCAACCTGCCCCCGGCGCCTTCGTTCTCGGCGAACCGCGCCAGGTCCGGCAGCAGCGACGTCGGCAGGTTGTCGACGCAGAAGTACCCGAGGTCTTCGAGCGCGTGGATCGCCTGGGACTTCCCCGCTCCGGCGAGGCCGGTCAGCACGAGGAACCGGGCGGCTCCGGACGTCAACGCGCGTCCTGCCGGTGGCGCGCCTCCCATCGGCTCTTCAGGGTGTGCGCCTGCTGGTGCACCTTGTCGACCGCGCCGCCGATCGCCTGATCCCATCGTTCGCCTTCCTCGTCTCCATGCAGCACGTGGTCGCCTCGGACGTGCAGCACCACCTCGGCGCAGCATCGTCGATGCGCCTGCGTCAGCACGAACTGTATCGACACCGCGTTCTCGTGCAGGAGACGCTCGAGACGCGCCTGCTTCTGCGCGATGATCCGCCGAATGCCAAGGGTGATCTCGACGTGACGGCCGGTGACGGCGCTCTTCATCGATCCTGGCAGCCCGTGGCAAAATCCCCGCTGCATTCGACGGGCGCTGCATCCCGGCTGAACTGCGTTGTTCGTCGGTCGAATATGGCCAATATGCTCCCTCCTCACGCCTTGTCAGCCGGGCGCCCCGCCCGTCTCGGCGCCCCGCGGGGTTTCACCACGGGCTGCTGGGGCCGGGGTCCCGCGCGCACGGCGCCTTAGTACAACACTTTTCGCTTGCTGGAGGTCGGGATCTTCAGATCGTCGCGGTACTTCGCAATCGTCCGGCGGGCCAGGATCAGCCCTTCCTCCTGCAGCATCGACATGATGCGCGAGTCGCTCAGCGGCTTCCGCGCATCTTCGGCGTCGATGATCTTCCGGATCCGCTCCTTGATCGTGACGGACGACACGCTCTCGCCGTACGAGCTGTGGATGCCGCTGTGGAAGAAGTACCGCATTTCCAGCACGCCCTGGGGAGTGTGCATGTACTTGTTGTTCACCACCCGGCTGACGGTCGACTCGTGCATGCCGATGTCGTTGGCGACGTCGCGCAGCACCAGCGGCCGCAGGCGCTCGACCCCATGATCGAGGAACTCGCGCTGAAAGTTGACGATGCTCGTGGCGACCTTGTGGATCGTCTTCTGCCGCTGATCGACCGACTTGATGAGCCAGAGCGCCGACCGGAACTTCTCCTTGACGTACGAGCGCGTCTCGGCCGAGTTCTGGCTGTTCTTGTCCAGCAGCCGGCGGTAGACCGAACTGATCCGCAGTTGCGGCAAGCCCTCCTCGTTGAGGGTCGCCACGTACTGATCGTCGACCTTGACCACGTACACGTCGGGCGTCACGTACTGCGACTGCGACGGGTTGTGGCGCGTTCCCGGTTTCGGGTCCAGGCGGAGGATGATCTCGACGTGGCGCCTGAGCGCGTCGATCGTCATGCCCAGCCGGCGGGCCAGCTCCGGGATCTGGTGGTTCTGCAGCAACCGGAGATGCTCCCGGACGATGACTCCGCTCGGCGCGGCGGCGAGATCGTAGTGACGCAGCTGGAGCAGCAGGCATTCCTGGAGGTCCCGCGCGGCCACGCCGATCGGGTCGAACTCCTGGATCAGCGCCAGGACGCGCTCGACCTCCGCGGCCGGCCAGCTTCCCATCGCGGCAATCTCCTCGATCGACGCCACGAGATAGCCGTCCTCGTCCAGGTTGCCGATGATGGCGACGCCGATCTCGCGCAGCAGCTCGTCGTCCGTCCGGACCGACAGTTGCCACGTGAGGTGATCGGCGAGCGAAGACGACGTGGAGAGCGTGTTCTCGATCGGCGGGAGATCCTTGAACTCGCGGAGCGCGCGCGCGGGGCGCCCGTCGTCGAGGTAGTCGCCGAAAAAATATTCGTAGTCGGCGTCATCCCACGTATCCTGCTTCTCCGTGGCCGGCTCCGGATCCGGATCGGCCTTGTCGACCTGCGCCTGAGCGTCGGCCTGCTGCATCTCCTCGACGGAGACTTCCTCCAGCAGCGGGTTCTCCACCACTTCCTGGTTCAGCACGTCCGTCAGCTCGATCGTCGTCATCGGGAGCAGCTTGATCGCCTGTTGCAACGACGGCGTCAGGATGAGGCGCTGGGAGAGTCGAGTCTGGAGTTTCTGCTGAATCACCATCACGGGATCCGGTCGGGCCGCGGCGTCCCCTCCATCTTAGTCCAAACGAAAATCGGCGCCCAGGTAGATGCGCTTGACGTCGTCGTCGCCGGCCAGCCGGGTCGGCGTGCCGCTCCGAAACACGGCGCCGTCATGGATGATGTACGCGCGGTCGGTGATGCGCAGCGTCTCCCGGACGTTGTGATCGGTGATGAGCACGCCGATCCCCCTCGCCTTCAGGTGGAAGATGATCGCCTGGATGTCGGTCACGGCGATCGGGTCGATGCCGGCGAACGGTTCGTCGAGCAGGATGAACACCGGAGAGAGGACGAGGGCCCGCGTGATCTCCACCCGGCGCCGCTCCCCCCCGGACAGCGTGTGCGCCGGGGACCTGGCCAGCGGAGTGAGCTTGAGCTCCTTGAGCAGCCGGTCAGCGCGCGCGCGCCGGTCGGCCCGGCTCAGCTTGAGGGTCTCGAGAATGGCGAGGACGTTCTGCTCGACCGTGAGGCCGCGGAAAATCGACGGCTCCTGCGGCAGGTACCCGATCCCCTTGCGCGCGCGCACGTACATCGGGTCGTTCGTCACGTCCTCCCCGTCGAGCGTGACGCGCCCGCCGTCGGGCGAGGCGAGCCCGACCACCATGTAGAAGGTGGTCGTCTTGCCGGCGCCGTTCGGACCGAGCAGGCCGACGATCTCGCCCGAACGGACTCCCAGGCTGACTCCGCGCACGACGGTCCTGCCGCCGTAGGTCTTCGTCAGCTTTCTGGTCCGGAGCGTCGCCATTCACCTGCGCATCAACTCCGGGCATTCGCCGCTGGTCGTTTCCGTGCGCGCCTCGGCCCGCCCATCGACCGACGCATCCTCGGCGGAAAGAAAGAACGTGAGGGTCCGCCCGGTGGTCTCGCGGCATTCGCCGTCGACTTCCTCGATCATCCTGACGGGACGCCCCGTCATCTCGTACCGGCCGTCCGAATCGACGTAGACCAGCGCATCGCCCGACACGCGGCGGCCCGGCGTCACCAGCACCACGCCGCCCGCCGCCGTCACGCGGTCGAGCGTGCTGTCGTCCGCATGGAGATGCAACTGGATCTCGTCGGCGGTCAGGTCGCCCCGCGGACCGTCGAAGCCGGCGTCGGCCGTGTAGATGACGCGATGCGCGTCGTTTTCGTACCGCATGGAGCGGCCGCGGCCGCCGGAGACCGACGTTTTCGGCAACCCGGTGTCGTCGTCGAGCTGGGTGATCGGGAATCGGGTCCGGACCGCGCCGTCGATGCGGAGGTTCCCGACCGATTCCTCGAGCACGAGCGTGTCGCCCCGGAACTCCGTCTCGCCCTGCCACAGACGCACGCCGCCGCCGTACGTGGCCGTCTGCGTGCGGCCGTCGTAGGCAAGCTCCTCCGCAATCACGAGCACCGGCTGATCGTCGTCCAGGAGCCCCGGATGCCGAACCTCCCCCGAGCCGGCGGCGCCGGCGGTCCGGTTCAGCACGCTTTCCACGCTTCCGCGCGCCTCGATCCGCGGCCCGTCGAACACGAGGCGGATCGTGCGAGCCTGCACCGCCCCCCTCCGATCGACGACTCTCGGCGCGGGGCCGTCCGGCTCCGCCGAGGCCAGATCGACCGCGTCGTCCGCGACGACGTAGTGCGCCTCGTCGCCGAACCCCCGCGCCTCACCGCCTTCGAACGTGACGCCGCCTCGGAACGTCGCCCCTTCGAGCGCCGACAGGTCGTCGCCGAACGTCGCGTCCAGGCGGGCGGCGCGGCCGATCCGGGCGCTGGCGTCAGCCCGCACGTCGCCGCCGTTCTCGCGGTACTCGACGGAGCCGTCGAACCTTGCCTGCTCCAGACCCCCACCCGGCCGGCCGCTGGCGCGAAGCGCGTCCGCGCTGATCCGCTGTCCGGGGCGCGCCCCTTCCGCCGGCGCCTCGAGGACGACGTCCTCTCGGCCGGTCAGTGCGCTGACGCCGTCACCGGCGGCGGTGAATCCTACGTCCATCGACCGGGCGCTGATCTCGGTGCCCCGGGCGCCCCCGGCTCCGAACAGCACCAGCCGGGCGTCCCCGGCCAGGGCCGCCTGATCCATGCGCTGTCCGGAGTCGACGTAGTCGACCCGGATCTCCGACGCCGTCATCGAACGCAGCCGCCCGGGATCGCGGTCGAGGCCCCGCACCTGCGCGCCGCCCTCGATCCGGAGCGCGTCGAGCGCCGAGGCCTCGCCGGTGACGTCGGCTTCCGCCCGAACCGCGGCCATCCGCAGGCGTCCCGTGTCGATGTCGACGCCGCCGTCGAACGTCATGCGGCCGTCGGTCTGCGCAATCTCCGCGCTCGCCGAAGAGATGCCGGTGATCGCCTCGCCCTCGGTCAGAAGGATCTCCGCATCGCCCCACAGCCTGAGCAGATCGCCCGTCCTGTCGTAGACGGCCTGCTGCGCCGCCGCGCGCATCCCGGCGCGCACGAACGATGCGGCGCTCGGCATCCGCACGATCTGATCGCCCCGCGTGTAGGTCGCCGACTCGCTCCGGGCTTCGAGCCCGTCACCCGAAACGAACGTCACGTCGCCGGCCAGGAGCACTTCCTGCTTGTCACCGGTGACGGAGGCCTCGGCGCCCTGCAGGACGAACCCCTCGCGATCGTCCTGCGCGTCGACCGTGACCTCGACGCCGTCGAGCATCCGAACCCTGCCGTCGGAATAGGTCAACTGGTGGTTGGCGGACACGATGAAGTTGTCGCCGGACGAGTCCGCCTGGACGATCCGGCTCTTCCGCGACTGAATGACGGCGGCCGGGTCGGTGCGCTCCACGACGATTGCGCCGGCGGGGACCGCGCGCTCGCGAAGACCGAGCAGCACGGCGGCGCCGAGGCCCGCCACGAACAGCGCCAGGACGATACGCAGGGAACGCCGCCACATGGCCAGATCACTTTACATCAGCGATGGACAGCTCGACGACGGGTTCTCCCCGGAAACTGTTCTCGGTCAGCGAGAACGCGATGTCCAGGGCGCCGCGCCGCGCCGACACGAACTCCGCGCGGTCGGCGGCCCGCCAGGCCATCGCCCGGAATCGGGCCCGCTGCTGCCGGACCGTCATGCCGAGGTGCCGGTCCTTGACCGTGCGCGGTCCGTCGACGACCTCCACCGCCGTCGCGTGGAAGACCGGGCGGCGGTTCCCGATCCCGAACGGCTCCAGCGCGCCGAGGTCCGCCAGCAGCCGTCCGTCGATCTCGGTCAGCTGCAGCGGTCCGTCGATGGCGAGGCGCGGCGTCAGGTCGGCGGGAGCAAGCTGCTCGTGGGCATGGGCCACCAGTCTGGCGCGGAAATCGGCGAGCCGCGCCGCCGGCATCACCAGGCCCGCCGCCTGCCGGTGGCCGCCGAACCGGTCGAACAGGTCGGCGCACCGCTCCAGTCCGGCGAGCAGATCGAATCCGGGGATGCTGCGTCCCGAGCCGTGCGCGACGTCGCCGTCGACGGACAGCACGACGACCGGCCGGTGAAATTCGTCGACCAGCTTCGACGCCACGATGCCGATCACGCCGCGGTGCCAGCCGTCGGCCCAGACGACCAGCGCGCGCTGCGCGGCGCCGGCCGGGTCGTCCGCGATGCGCCGCCGGGCGTCGTGCAGAATCTCCGCCTCCTGCTCCCGACGCCGCGTGTTCTCCGCGTCGAGGCGCGCGGCCAGACGGCGGGCCTCCCCGGCCATCTCCGCGCCGGAGATCAGCAGCAGACGCGCGGCCAGATCCGGCGTGTTCATCCGCCCCGCGGCGTTCAGGCGCGGCGCCAGCACGAACCCGACCTCGTAGCTTCCGATCCTGCCGGTCTCCAGGCCGCTGGCTTCCAGGAGGGACCGGAGGCCGACGGTATGCGGCCCGCGCGTCAGCGCGTCCAGCCCCAGGCGCGCGATGACGCGGTTCTCGCCCCGGAGCGGCACGACGTCGGCGACGGTGCCGATCGCCGCCAGCTTGAGAAAGCCCGGAAGCCACCGCAGCCGATCCGTCCTGGCGCACAATCCCTGGACCAGTTTCAGGGCGACCCCGACGCCCGCGAGGTCCTTGTCGGGATAGGCGCAGTCGTGACGGCGGGGATTGATCACCGCCAGCGCCGGAGGCAGCGACCGATCCGGCTCGTGATGGTCGGCGATCACGAGATCGACGCCGAGGTCCCGCGCCCGCCGGGCCGCCTCCTGACTCCGTATGCCGCAATCGACCGTGACGACGACGCGCACGCCGTCCGTGTGCAACCGCTCGATCGCTTCGGGCCGGAGCCCGTATCCGTCCCGGAGACGCTCCGGGATGAAGTGCGCGACCTCGCCGCCGAGCAGCTCGATCATCCGTCGCACGATGACCGTCGACACGATGCCGTCCACGTCGTAGTCGCCGTGCACGGCGACCCGCTCGCCCCGTTCTATCGCGGCGAGGAGCCGGTCGACGCCGGCCGGCAGGTCCGCGAGCAGGGAGGGATCGTGGAGCTGGTCGAGCGACGGATGGAGGAAATCGGCGGCGGCGGAGGGGGTGGCGACGCCGCGCAGCACCAGCAGCCGGGCGAGCACCGGGCTGACGCCGAGCTCGCGCGCCAGCGCGCCGGCGCGTTCGTCCTCACATTCCAGGCGCCGCCAGACCGCGGCCGGACGCATCAGGATCCGGCCTGCTCCGCAACCTGTTCCGGAGCCGGCGGCGCAGCCGGCTCCGGCGCCGTTTCCGGCGCGTCGCGGAGACCGAGGTTGCCCATGCGCCGGAACTTCCGGTACCGCTGTTCGCGCCGCTCCTCGTCGGAGAGCGCCGCCGCGGCGTCGAGAGCCGACCGGATGACCGGCGCCAGCAGGCGCGCCGCCGCGGCCGGGTCGGCGTGCGCGCCGCCGGGCGGCTCCGGCACGACCGCGTCCACCAGATCGAGCGCCGTCAGATCCTGCGCGCAGATCTTGAGCGCGCCCGCCGCCTCCACCTTCCGGGCGGCGTCGCGCCACAGGATCGCCGCGCATCCTTCGGGCGGGATGACACTGTACACGGCATGCTCCTGCATCAGCACGCGATCGCCGATCGCCAGGCCGAGCGCTCCCCCGCTGCCCCCTTCGCCGGTGACGGTGACGATCGTCGGAACGGCCAGCATCGCCATCTCGCGGAGGTTGCACGCGATCGCCTCGGCGACGCCGCGCTCCTCCGAATCGATCCCCGGGTACGCCGCCGGCGTATCCACGAAAACGACGATCGGGCGGCCGAACTTTTCGGCGAGCTTCATCGCGCGCAGCGCCTTCCGATACCCTTCCGGCCGCGCATAGCCGAAGTTCCGCCGGATCCTGTCGCGCGTGCCGCGTCCCTTCTGGTGTCCGACGACCAGGACCGGGTCGCGGCCGAACCACGCGAAGCCGGCGACGATCGCCGGATCGTCGCTGAACCGCCGGTCGCCGTGGACTTCGTTGAAGTCCTCGAAGATCCGGCTCACGTAGTCGAGCGTGTGCGGCCGATCGGGATGCCGTGCGACGAGCACCTGCTGCCAGGGGGTCAGGTTGGCGAAGACCTCGCGGCGCACCTCGTCCAAGCGCTTGCGGAGGCGCTCGATCTCCTGCTGACGCTCGCGCGTCCGGGGCAGCATCGAGAGAGCCTCCACCTCCTTGAGCAGCACGGCTATCGGTTCTTCGAAGTCGAGCGCGTCGCTCATGATCACACCCAGGAGACCGCGCCCTTGCCGCAAAGACGCTCGACCTCCTCCACCAACGCGTCCGATGGACGGACCCGCGTCCGCGGCAGCGCCGCCCGCAGCCGGAGCGGCTCGGCCCGCTGACGCAACTCCAGATCGAGCGAGACCGGGGCGTCGCCCCGGTGCCGGCCGAACACCTCGGCGAGCGCCTCCAGCGTCGCGCGGTCGAGCGGAGGCGCCGCCAGCCGAACCGCCAGCGCCCGGCCGGCCCCCGGGCCGGCGCCCGAGCCGCCGATCGGCCGCACTTCGGAAACGATCAGCCGGGCGGCTTCTTCGTCCTTCTCGAAACGTCCGCGGACGACGACGAGGCGGTTCGGTTCGAGAAGCGACGCGCTCTTGGCGTAGGCGTCGGGAAACACCACCGCTTCGAGGCTGCCCCCGCGGTCCTCGAGCGTGACGACCGCCATCGGATCTCCCTTCCGGGTCGTGAGCCGGCGGCAGCCTGCGACGATCCCGGCGACCGATTCGGATCCGGCCGCGTCGGTCAGCTCTTCGATGCGCTTCACGCCGTTCGCCTGCAGATCGGGCGCGAAGCGGTCGACCGGGTGTCCGCTGAGGTACAGGCCGAGCGCCTCCTTTTCGAACGCCAGTTGCTGCGTCTCGGTCCAGGGCTTCACCTGCTCGCCCCGCAGCGCGGCGTCGCCCGGATCGTCCGCATCCGATTCCCCGAACAGCTCCGTCTGACCGAGATCGCGGTTGCGCTGCCGCCGGCTCCCGTGCTCGATGGCGCGATCCGCCGCGTCGAGAAGCCGCGCCCGCAGCGCCGCCACCGGCGGCCGCGGCATCGTCCGCACGAGCGAGTCGAACGCGCCCGCCTTGATCAGACTTTCCAGCACACGCTTGTTCACCAGCCGGAGATCGACGTGCTCGCACAGGCGGTCGAGCGACCGGATCCGGCCGTGCGTCGCGCGCACCTTCAGGATGGAGGCGATCGCGGCCTCGCCCACGTTCCTGATCGCCGCCAGGCCGAACCGGATCCCGTTCTTCGCGACCGTGAAGTGCAGGCCGCTGGTGTTGACGTCCGGCGGCAGGATCGGCGCCCCCACGTCGCGGCATTCCCCGAGGTAGATCGCCAGCTTGTCCGTGTTCTGACGCTCGATCGTCAGCAGAGCGGCCATGAAGTGCCGGGGATAGTTCGCCTTCAGATAGGCCGTCTGGTACGCCAGCAGCGCATACGTGGTCGAATGGCTCTTGTTGAAGCCGTAGCCGGCGAAGTACTCCATCAGGTCGAAGATCCTGGCCGCCTGCGCCTTCCGGATGCCGCGCTCGACCGCTCCCTCGACGAAACGCTCCCGCTGGGCCTGCATGACCGACGCGTCCTTCTTCCCCATCGCCTTGCGCAGCACGTCGGCTTCGCCCATCGTGAACCCGGCCAGGTCGTTCGCAATGCGCATGACCTGCTCCTGGTACGCGATGACGCCGTACGTGTCGTCGAGAATCGGCTCGAGCTGCGGCGCTTCGTACGAGATCTTCACCTTGCCGTGCTTTCGGGCGATGAAGTCGTCGATCACGCCGCCGCGCAGCGGGCCGGGCCGGTAGAGCGCGTTCAGCGCAATCAGATCGTCGAACCGTCTCGGCTTCGCCTTCCGCAGCGTGTCCCGCATCCCCGAGCTCTCGAACTGGAAGACGCCGAGCGTCTGCCCGTCGCCGAACAGCTCGTAGGTCCGGGCGTCGTCGAGCGGGATCTCGTGAAGGGCCAGCGCCGTTCCTTCCGTCTCCCGGATCTGCGCGACCGCGTCGTGGAGCAGCGTCAGCGTGCTCAGTCCCAGGAAGTCCATCTTGAGCAGGCCGACGCGCTCGACGTCCTTCATCGTCCACTGCGTCGTGATCTCGTCCTTCTGGCTCTTGTAGAGCGGCGCGAACTCGGTCAGCGGACGTGGCGCGATGACGACTCCCGCCGCATGCACCGACGCGTGGCGCGTCACCCCTTCGAGCCGTCGCGCGACGCCGATCAGCTCCTTGACCCGCTCGTCGCGCCGGTGCAGCTCCTTGAGCGTCGAACTCTCCTCGAGGGCCCGGTCGAGCGTCATGTCGAGCGTCGGCGGGATCTGCTTCGCCACGCGGTCGACGTCCGCGTACGACATGCCGAGCGTCCGCCCGACGTCCCGGACGGCCGCGCGCGCCTTCATCGTCCCGAAGGTGATGATCTGGGCGACGTTCTCCCGGCCGTACTTCCGGGTGACGTACTCGATCACCTCGCCCCGCCGGCGCTCGCAGAAGTCGATGTCGATGTCGGGAAGCGAGACGCGCTCCGGATTGAGGAAGCGTTCGAAGAGGAGGTCGAACTCCAGCGGGTCCACGTCGGTGATGCGCAGGCAGTACGCCACCAGGCTGCCGGCGGCCGAACCGCGGCCGGGGCCGACCGGAACGCCGTGCTCGCGCGCGTACCGGATGAAGTCCCAGACGATGAGGAAGTACCCCGGGTACCGCATCCGCTTGATCACGTCGATCTCGTAGGCCAGTCTGGCTTCGTACGCGTCGATCGGATGCCGCAGCACGCCGCGGCCCTCCAGCTCCCGCAGCCGGGACAGGCGCTCCGCGAACCCTTCGCGGACGACGTGCTCGAAGTACCGATCGAGCGTGTAGCCGTCGGGCACGTCGAAGTTCGGCAGATGGTTTTCGCCGCCGCCGATGTCGAGGTCGCAGCGTTCGGCGATCGCCACCGTGTTGCGCAGCGCCTCCGGGAAGTCGCCGAAGATCGCCGCCATCTCGTCGGGCGTCTTGAGGTAGAACTGGTCGCCGTGGTACCGGAGCCGGTCCGCGTCGTCGACGTTCTTGCCGGTCCCGATGCAGAGGAGAACGTCGTGCGGGCGATTGTCGGCCTGCCGCAGGTAATGCACGTCGTTCGTGCAGACGAGGGGCGCGCCGAGCTGCTTCGCGATCGGCGGCAGCCCCCGGTTCACCGTCCGCTGCTCCTCGATCCCCTGGAACTGCATCTCCAGGAAGAAATTGTCCGCGCCCAGGATGTCGCGGTACGTCGCCGCCGCTTCGACCGCCCGCGGCTGCTGCCCGCGGCGCAGGTGGGTCGCGACCTCGCCCTTGAGGCAGCTGCTGAGACCCACCAGCCCGTCGGCGTGCCGGGCCAGCAGGTCCTTGTCGATCCGCGGCTTGTAGTAGAACCCCTCCGTATACCCGGCTGAGACCAGCTTGATCAGATTGTGGTAACCAGTCTGGTTAGTCGCGAGGAGCACCAGGTGGTTCGCCGTCTCGCCGGGAGTCCCGCTCTTCGTCAGCCGACTGCCGCTCGCGACGTACACCTCGCACCCGACGATAGGCTTGATCCCGCGCTTGCGCGCCTGATCGTGAAAGGCGACGGCCGAGAACAGGTTGCCGTGTTCGGTGACGGCCACCGCCGGCATCTCCAGCGCGGCCGCCTGGTCGAGCAGTTCGCCGATCCGGCACGCGCCGTCGAGCAGCGAGTACTCCGTGTGCAGGTGGAGGTGGACGAAGTTCGCGCTCATTCCCACTCGATCGTCGAGGGCGGCTTCGAGCTGACGTCGTAGACCACCCGATTGACGCCGCGGACTTCGTTGACGATGCGCGACGAGATCGTCCCGAGCAGATCGTGCGGGAGGCGGGCCCAGTCCGCAGTCATGCCGTCCCGGCTCTCGACGGCGCGGACGGCGACCGTGCAGTCGTACGTTCGCTCATCCCCCATGACGCCGACGCTCTGGACCGGCAGCAGGACCGCGAACGATTGCCACAACCGGCGGTACAGGCCGCCGCGCCGGACTTCGTCGGCCACGATGGCGTCCGCGCGCCGCAGCAGCTCGACCCGCTCGTCCGTCACTTCGCCCAGGATCCGCACGGCCAGGCCCGGACCGGGAAACGGTTGCCGCCAGACAAGCTCCTCGTCCAGACCGAGCGCGGCGCCGAGCGCGCGCGCCTCGTCCTTGAACAGCTCCCGGAGCGGTTCGACGAGCTCGAACGACAGCCGTTCGGGCAGCCCGCCCACGTTGTGATGGCTCTTGATCGCGGCTGACGGTCCGACGACCGGCACGCTTTCGATCACGTCCGGGTACAGCGTGCCCTGCGCGAGGAAGTCGAAGCGGCCGAGCTTCTCCGCGGCGCGCTCGAAGACGTCGATGAACGTCGCCCCGATGATCTTTCGCTTCCGTTCCGGATCGGTCACGCCGGCAAGACGATCGAGGAAGAGCCGCCCCGCGTCCTCGACGACGAGCGGAATCCGGAGCGAGTCGGCGACTCGCCGCCGGACCTGCTCGGCTTCGTCCAGACGCAGCACGCCGTTGTCGACGAAGATGCACGTCAGGCGGTCGCCGACGGCCCGATGCACGAGCGCCGCGGTGACCGTCGAGTCAACCCCGCCGCTCAGCCCGCAGATCACCCGGCCGCTCGGGCCGACGCGCGACCGGATCCGCTGCGTCGCCTCGTCGATGAAAGACGACATGGTCCAGTCGCCGCGGCAGGCGCAGACGGAGCGGGCGAAGTTGCGCAGGATCCGGTCGCCGTGCTCCGTATGCGCGACTTCCGGGTGAAACAGCAGCGCGTGGAGCCGCTTCGACGGGTGCTCCATCGCTGCGACCGGCGCGTTGGCGCTGGTCGCCTTGACGGCGAAGCCGGGCGGAGCGCGGGCGACGAAGTCGCCGTGGCTCGCCCAGACGCGCAACGCCCGCGGCAGCGACTTCAGCAGCGCGCCGTTTCCCTGCGTGGTGACGTCCGCATGGCCGTACTCGCGTCCCGGCGCCCGCTCGACCCGGCCGCCGAGCGCCGCCGTCATCTCCTGCATGCCGTAGCAGATGCCCAGCACCGGGACGCCGATCTCGAACAGCGCCGGATCGCAATGCGGCGCGTCCGGGTCGGCCACGCTCGCCGGTCCGCCCGACAGGATCAGTCCGGCCGCCCCCCGTTCGACGACGGCGGCGGCCGGCGTGTCGAACGGCAGGATCTCCGAGTAGACCGAGAGCTCCCGAAGGCGCCGGGCGATCAACTGGGTGTACTGCGAGCCGAAGTCGAGAACGAGAATCGTCTGATGGGTCACGGAAGACCGTTGCCGCTATTATAGCGGCGTGGAGATCGGACGCACCATCGCGGCTCGCCGCGCCGGCGCCGCGGGTGGATGACGGCCAGCGGCGGCGTGCGGGCCGCGGGCGCGGCGCTGACGACGGGGATCGCGGCGCTGCCGGTCTCCGTGCTGCTTGCGGCCGCGCCGGCCCAGATCGCCGGCGGCGACGGTGACGGCGGTCGGCCGGCGGCGGTCTTCCCGCTTCAGGCGGCCTGGACGACCGATCTGGGTCAGCCTCCCGCCGCGGCGCCCGGCTACGACGACCTGCAGGCGTACGTTCCGCTGCGGGACGGAACGCTCACCGCGGTTCGGCTCAGTGACGGCAGCGTCGTCTGGCGGATCGATCAGCCGACGGCGTTGCCCCCCGCGGCGGGCGGCGACAGCGTCATCGTGGCGGACGGCGCAGCGCTGATCGCCCGCCGGAGCGGCGACGCGCGGACGCTCTGGACGCGCGACTTCGCCGCGCCGGTTTCCGCGGCGCCGTTGCGCCGGAACGGATGGCTGATCGCGCCGCTGGCTAACGGCGAGGTCGTGACGCTCCGGGCGGCGGACGGCCGGGAATTCTGGCGGGCGCCGCTCGACGGTCCGCTGCGCGTTCAGCCGGCGCTCGGCGGACGCCGACTGTTCGTGCCTGTCGACGACGGCCGTCTCGTCGCGCTCGATCTCGTCTCCGGCGCACGGCTGTGGGAGCGCCGTCTGAACGGAAACCCGCGGGAAGTGCTGCCGCTCGACGCGGTGTTCGTGGGCGCGACCGACAACTACCTGTACCGCCTGTCGCTCGACGACGGCTCGACCGAATGGCGGTGGCGCGCGGGCGGCGACGTGGCCGGCGCACCGGTCACCGACGGCGGCCGGCTCTTCTTCGTGTCACTCGACAACACCCTCTGGGCCCTCGACCGCGACACCGGCGTGCAGCAGTGGCGCCGGATCCTCACCCTGCGTCCGAGAGCCGGCCTCGCGCTCGTCGGCGAGACGCTGTTCGTATCGGGCGTGTCGGCGCAAATTCACACGTTCCATGGCGCGACCGGCGCGGCCGGGAACGTCCTGTCCGCGCCGGGCGAACTCGGCGCGCCGCCCCGCATGGGCGCGCCCCGCGCCGGCGTGCGCATCGTGCTCCTGACCGCCGACGGACAGCTCGTCGGCATGGCGCCGGCGTCCGGCCCGCGGCGGTTGCCGCCCGGTCCGCTGCCGCCGCCGTTGCTCCCCGCGCCCGAACGTCCTGCGCCCGCCGACCTGCCGCCGTTCGAACCACCGGCGTCGTTCGGATCAGCCAGGGATGGATGACCGCAGCCGATGGCGGCGCTTCGTGCTGGCCGGCGCGGCCGGCGTGCTCGCCATCCAGGCCGCCGGCCGGCTGACCGAACTGGCGCGGCTGGGCGGCTCGGACGACGCGGCGTTCGCCCGGGTCGAACGCCGCATGGCCGGGCGCTTCGGGGAGATGGCCGCCGCGCTGGAGTCGCTGGCGGGACGCCTGGCCGCCGATCCGGAAGTCGTCGAGCGGATCGACGGAGACCCCGCCGCGTTGCCCCGCCTGTTCGCAGTGCTGCGCGACGCCGCCGACGCCACCGACGCCGCCGTCACGATATACGGCGCCGACGGGTCCCCCAGAGCCTGGACCGGCCGGCCGTCGGAAGCGCCGGTTTCCCGCATCCTCGACGATAGAACGTTCTTCGTCGCGCCGGGGCCGCTCGGGCTGCGGCTCGTGTACGTCGAACCGGTGCTCGACCGGCCGGCCGGCGGCGGGCGACCGCGGCGGATCGGAGCGATCGCGGCGGAGCAGGTGCTGTCAGCGGCGCCGGGCATGGACGCGGCGCCGTCCGATGCGTTCCGGTTGGACGACCCGATCGCCGACGTCGTCGTGCGGGTCTGGCCCGGGCCGCGAGCCTTGCAGACCGGCCAGCGGGCATTCGAGCTGCGGTCGCCGCAGGGCGCGCCGCTGCTGGAGGCCGTCGTATCCTCCGCCGACCTCCGCGCGGCGCGCCGCCGGTGGCGGCGGGCGCTGTGGAACCTGACCCTGACGTTCGCGGCGCTGATCGTCCTCGCCGCCGCCGGCGCAGGGCTGCGGCGGCCGCCGCGGGAAGCGTCGGCGGGAGAACACCTGCGGCGCGCCGGCCTGGCCGTCGGAGGCGCCGGCGCAGCGGCCCTTCTCCTCCGTGCGGCCTGCGCGCCGACGCCGGCGCACGGCCGCCTGTTCTCTCCGGAGGTCTTCGCCTCGATCCGCTTCCCCGGCCTGTTGCGATCACCGGCCGATCTCCTGGTGTGCGGCGCCTTCACGGCCGTGCTGGCGCTGATCGCCGCGACGGTGCTGGAACGCGCCCGCCCGGCGTTGCGGCGCGCCCGGCTGACGCCGACGCTTCGGCGGACGCCGTGGTTCCTGCTCGCGCATCTGTCCGGCGGCGCCGCGCTGGCGGCGATCGCGGCAGGCCTGCACACCGTGACGGAAGACGCGGCGTTCGCCGCGTCGGTCGATCTCCTCCATACGTCGTTCTCGCCGTGGGACGCCGGACGGATCGGACTGCTGGCCGGCCTGCTGCTCGCCGCCGTCGGATCGGTCTGGGGCGGCGCAGTGGTTCTCGTCGCGGTCCGGACCTTCTGGCGTCACCCGCGCCGCGACGCCGTCCCGACGGCCGCGGCGGTCGCCGCATGGGCCGCGCCGGGTCTGGCGGCGGCCGCGGCGACCGGCCGGCCGGCCACGCCGCTGCTTGCCCTGCTGGCCGGCGCCGTTCCGGCGGCGCTGTTCGCCCCGGCCGCGCGGCGCCGGCTCCGCCACGCCTCTCATGCGTCACGCCTGCTCGCGGCGCTGCTCGCGGCGGCGGCGCCGGCCCTGCTGCTCTACCCGTCGCTGTGGCGCAACGCGGAACGCGCCAAGCGGCAACTTGTGGAGACCCGGTTCGCCGGGCAGGCGGCGCGGTATCCCGACGCACTGCAAGCCCGGCTCGGCGAAGCGCTGGCGCAGATAGACGCGATTCCCGATCTGCCGGAGATCCTGTCGCCGGCGGCGGGTCGGCAGGCCGAGCCTGCGGACGCCGATCGCGCGTTTTCCGTATGGCGCCGGACCGGACTGGCGCAGTTGCGGCTGACGTCGGCCATCGAGCTGTACGACGCCGAAGGCCGCCTCGTCAGCCGGTTCGCCCTGAACTTCCCGGAGTACGAAGACGTCCCGCAGGACTGGATCTCGAGCCGGTGCGAATGGGAGATCTTCGGGGAGGCGGCCCCGTTCGGATCCGAAGAACGCCGAATCCTGCACGGCGACCGGGCGCTCTGCGCCTCGGACGGGGCCGGCGGAGATCCGTTCGTCCGCGGGTCGGTCGTGGTCCATCTGGCCCTGGACTATCAGGCGCTCCCGTTCATCTCGCCCGGCAGCCCGTACGCGGCGGTCCTCCGCGCGAGCGAGAGCCCGCCGCCCGGTCCCGAGCCCGGGCGGGACGTGGAGCTGGTCATCTACGGCTGGGGGCTCCAGCCGGTCTTCGCCTCCGGCCCGGACGCCTGGCTGCTCGACGACGCTCTGTTCGCGCGCATCCACGCCTCGCGCGAGCCGTTCTGGACCAGGCGGCCGAAGGGTGAGCGGGAGTACGAGCTGTACCTGGCCAACAACCGCGCCGGCGTCTACGCGCTGGGCTATCCGGCGTTCAGCGCGTTCGACCATCTCGTGCGGCTGGTCGAAATCGCCGCCTTCATGGGCGTGCTGGGCTGCGCCCTCCTTCCGATCGCGGTCTGCGCGGCGCCGTGGGCGGCCGATCGCCGCCGGTTCGGCGCGGCTCTGCTGCTCGAAGTCCGCACCAGCTTCCATCGCCGGCTGCTGCTCGCGTTCGTCGGCGCCGCGGTGATCCCGATGCTCGCGGTGGCGGCGGCGATTCGGACCTACTACACGGCCCGGCTGCGCGCCGACGTCGAGACGGGCGCCGCGCGCACGGCCGCCGTCGCCAAACGCGTGATCGAGGAGTCGATCGGACGCCGGCAGACGAACGCAGCGGCGGCGGCGGTGATCAACGACGACCTCCTCGTGTTCATCAGCCAGAGCATCGATCAGGACGTCAACCTGTTCGAGGGGCCGCAACTGATTGCGACGAGCGAACGCGACCTGTTCGCGTCGGGGCTGCTGCCGACCCGCACGCCGCACGACGTCTACGACGCGGTGGCGCTCGGCGGCATGACGAGCTACGTGGCGGAGGACGCAATCGGCTCCCTGCGGCACCTGGTCGCCGCGACGCCGATCCGCGCCGGCGGACGCGACGCCATCCTGACCGTCCCGCTCGCCTCCCGACAGCAGGAGATCGAGAACCAGATCGCCGATCTCGACCGCGGGATTCTGCTCGGCGCAGCCCTGTTCATCGTGCTGGGCGCGGGCAGCGGCTTCTATCTGGCGGAGCGGATCGCCGATCCGGTCAAGCGGTTGACTCGCGCCACCCGCCAGCTGGCCCGCGGGAATTTCGATACGCGGATCGCGGTCAGGTCGGCCGACGAGCTGCAACGGCTCGTCGCGGCCTTCAACCGGATGGCGATCGATCTTCAGGACCAGCAGCGCCGCCTCGAGCGCACGCACCGGCTCGAAGCCTGGGCGGAAATGGCGCGGCAGGTCGCGCACGAGATCAAGAACCCGCTCACGCCGGTCCAGCTTTCGGCGGAGCACCTGCTCCGCGTGCACCGGGACCGCGGCGAACCGCTCGGCCCGGTGCTGCAGAACTGCGTGGACTCGATCCTGGCCCAGGTCCGCATGCTGCGCCGGATTTCCTCCGAGTTCTCGAGCTACGCCTCGTCGCCGGCCGTGACGCGCGAACCGACCCGGCTCGCAGCGATCGTGCGCGACGTCCTCGCCCCGTATCTGGCCGGGCTGGAAGGGCGGATCGCCGTCACCGTCGACGTTCCGGCCGACGGCCCGGCCGTGCTGGTGGACCGGGTGCTGACCGCGCGCGCGCTGACCAACGTCATCGACAACGCGCTTCACGCCATGCCGGGCCGGGGGACGCTCGGCGTCCGCATCGTGACGTCGCCGTCGGCGGCGGAGCTGATCGTGACCGATACGGGCGTCGGCGTCGATCCGGAGACGCTCCGGCGCATCTTCGAGCCGTACTTCTCCACCAAGGTGTCCGGCACCGGGCTGGGCATGGCGATCGCCAAGCGCAACGTCGAATTGAGCGGCGGCGCGATTCGCGTGGAGAGCCGGAAGGATCGGGGCGCGACGGTCACGTTGACGTTCCCGGTCGCCGCGGCGTCATGACGCCGACCGGTCGCGTTCGGCCAGCCTGCCGGCTTCGTCCGACGCCGCGCCGGGTCGCCGGCGACGCGCTCTGGAGACGGCCAGCCCGATCGGTCCCGACGCCATGTAGGCGTACGCCATGACCAGCAGGACGATCTGCGGATGGATGGCGATGGCGGCGATGATCCCCGCGATCACGAGGAGCGTGAGGTAGGAATGCCGCCGGCCCGGCGTCAGGGCACTGAAGCTGCGATAGCGGATTCGGCTGACCATCAGGGCCGCCGGCGTCAGCACGACCGCCAGCGCGAACACCGCTTCGGGAACGCCGTCGAGCCCGCTGGGATAGGCGAACACGGTGGCCGCGAGGACGCTGGCCGCGGGGGGGCTGGGCAGCCCGACGAAGTACCGGCGGTCGCCGCCCTTGCCCTGGATGTTGAAGCGCGCGAGCCGCATGGCGGTGGCCGTGACGAACAGGAAGCCGACGGCCCAGCCGAGGCGTCCGAGCGATTCCAGCCCCCAGGCGAAGATCAGGACCGCCGGCGCCACCCCGAACGAGATCGCGTCCGCGAGCGAGTCGAACTCGACGCCGAAGTCGCTCGAGGCGTCCATCAGCCTCGCCACACGCCCGTCGAGCGTGTCGAGAACCATCGCGAACCCGACGAACGGGGCGGCCGTCACGTAATCCCCGCGCAAGGCGTACACGATGCACGCCCAGCCGCAGAACAGGTTGCCGACCGTGAACATGCTCGGCAACAGGTAGACGCCGCGCTGAAAGCGCCGTTCCGGTCTCGGCCGGCGGAAGACGGAAAGAGGTCTGGCCACGCGCGCCTCGCCGCCGTTACGACGCCGGCGGCTCGATCACGGCAAGGATCGTTTCGCCGCCCCGGACGACGTCGCCGACCTGCACGCGGAGCGGCGCCGGCGGCGGAACGAAGACGTCCATGCGCGATCCGAACTTCATGATCCCGAAACGCTGGCCGGCGCCGACCGTCATGCCGGGCGTCAGACGGCACACGACCCGCCGGGCGAGCAGCCCGACGACCTGGCGGCACACCACCGTCCGGCCGTGGTGATCGATCCAGATCTCGCACCGTTCGTTCTCCGCGGCCGCCGCGCGGCGGTACGCCGGCAGGAAGCGGCCGGGACGATGGTCCACGCGCGTCACGGCGCCGCTGACCGGCGTCCGGTTCACGTGCACGTCGAGCGGGGAGAGGAACACGCTCACCTGCCGCCACGCGCCGGCCGGCGAGACGTCCGGATCGGCGTCGCCGGCGAAGACGACGCGCCCGTCGGCCGGCGACACGATCGCGCCCGGAGCGTCCGCCGGCCGGCGATCGGGATCCCTGAAGAAGAACCCGAAGAAGCCGGCGAGGGCGGCGGCCCCGATCGCCGGCAGGGCGAGATCGAACGCCATGAAGACCGCCCCGACCAGCAGCGCGCCCCCGATGAACGGAACACCGGCGCGGTCTATTCTCATGCAGTCTCTGCGTCCAGGTCGGCCGAGCCGCGCCGCCGGCGCAGAATAGCTTCCATGCGGTCCTTCAACTGGAGCTTGCGCTTCTTGAGGGTGGTCTTTTCCAGCTCTTCCTTGCCGGTTCGGTACAACCGGCGCGACAGGTCGCCGAGCCGCGTCTCGAGGTCGCGGTGCTGCGCGGCGAGTCGACGAAACTCTTCATCCGTCTGCAGAAGATCTTCCCGCAGTTGCTGCGAACCTGTCATTCGGCCTCCTCGTGCTGGCGTGTCGAAACGCGACAGTCGGGCGGGACGAACCCATCGCTTCGGACCGCGGCGACCGTATCACACGATCTCCGGGGTTTCAAGCACCCACGATCCGGCCCGTGCGCGATCGATCATCCCGGCCGCGCGCCGGCGGCGCGGCGCCGGCCGCGGGCCAGCTCGGCGTCGGGACGGCGGACGTAGACAGGACGTACGGCATGCGGTCCGGCGGCGTCCCGACTCGGCGCAGCGGCGGCGATCCGCGCGGCGATCGGGGCCAGCGGCGGCACGTCGGACGCCAGCAGACCGATGCCGTCCAGCGACCGTTCGAGCGACGGCCGCCACGGTCCCACCGCGTCGCCGACGACGGCGAGGCGCCGGCTGTCGCCGCGCAGCAGCTTGCTCCACCGCCGCAGCACGGCGTCCGGCGCCGCCGCCGCCGGCGGCGAGAGCTCCACGAGGTCCGGGACGCCGCCGCAGGCGGGCGGCGCGCCGGCGGCGTCCCGAACCTCGTAGAGGGCCGCGAACACCTCGCCGCGGTGAGCGTTCATCCACACGCCGGCCAGCGCCGGACGCTCGTCGCCGGCCGCCGCCGACACGACTGCGATCGCCACCGCCTCGAGCGTCGGCGCCGTCACCACCGGCCGCCGGCTGACGAGGGCGAGCGCCTGGATCGTGGCCAGGCCGACGCGCAGTCCCGTGAACGATCCGGGTCCGGAACAGACCGCATACCGGTCGACGTCGGCGGCCGCGAGCGCATGCGCGTCGAGCAGCGCCTTGACGTCTCCGGGCAGGCGCGCGCCGTGCGTCCGTGACGGATCGCCGACCCGGCACGCCAGCACCGTCTCGCCGTCGGCCAGGGCGACGCTGCCCGCCGCCGTGGAGGTGTCGAGCGCGAGAACCAGCATCCCGGCATAGAATAGCAACCCGCGGCGCATCGGGGCGTCTCGACCCCGGCCGGGAAACGATGAAGAAGGTGCTGCACGTGGGCTGCGGCCAGAAGACGATCGAGTCGATGGGAAGCGGCTTCCACGACGGCTCCTGGCAGGAAGTGCGGTTCGACGTCGACGAGCGCGTCCGGCCCGACGTCGTCGGCTCCATCGTGAAGATGGAGGCGGTGCCGGACGGCTCGATGGATGCGATATGGTCTTCGCACAACCTCGAGCACGTGTTCCACCATGAGGCGCCGCACGTTCTGCGCGAGTTCAGGCGCGTCCTCAAGGACAGCGGTTTCTGCGTGATCACCTGCCCGGACATCGAGAACGTATGCGCCCGGGTGGCCGCCGGGTCGCTGACGGAGGAGCTCTACCGGACGCCGGCCGGCCCGATGACGGCTCTCGACGTCCTGTACGGCCATCTCGCGTCGGTCGCCCGCGGCGAAGTCCACATGGCCCACAAGACCGGTTTCGGCCTGCGCCTGCTGGGCGCCAGATTGCAGCAAGCCGGGTTCCCCCGGTACTTCGGCAGGCGCCGGCGGTGGTTCATCGATCTCTGGTTCATCGCCTTCAACCACCGGATCTCCAGGTCCGCGGCCCGGGAGAGCTTCCAGCGCTACACGGACATCCCGCCCGATGGACCCGAGCAGCCGGCGCCGGCCGTCGAACCGACGCGGCCGGGCTAGCTGGGCTACTGTTCTCCAACCCGGTGGACCGAAGCGGAGGTGTGATGCGGACAAGGACAAGAAGGACAAGATGGATGCGAGCGACCCTGACGGCGATGCTGATGGGCGGCGCGGCGGCGTTCGGGGCGGCCTGCGGCGCGCCGGAGACGCCGCCCGAGGAATCGCCCATGTTCGAGTACGACCCGTCGTGGCCGAAGCCGCTGCCGAACGACTGGGCGCTCGGCGACGTCTGGGGGGTGGCGGTCGACTCGCAGGACAACCCGTGGATCGTCCACGCGAACAGCAACCGGATCCAGGCCCTGCTCGCGGCGGAAGGGAAGACGCTGGCGCCGCCGGTCATCCAGTTCGACCGGGAGGGCGGCGTCCTGCAGGCGTGGGGCGGTCCGGGCGAGGGGTACGACTGGATGGTCGACACGTTCGCAGCCGAGCACGGAATGTTCATCGACCACGAGGACAACGTGTGGGTGATCGGGGGCGGCACCCGCGCGGCCGGCGGCGTCGTCCTCAAGTTCACCGCCGGCGGCGACTTCCTGCTCCAGATCGGCGAGAACGGCAAGACGAACGGCAGCCACGACCGGCGGCTGCTCGGCGGGCCGACCACCGCCGCCGTCCATCCGGACACCGGCGAGGTGTTCGTCGCCGACGGCTACGCCAACCAGCGCGTCATCGTGTTCGACGCGGTCACCGGCGAGTACAAGCGCCACTGGGGGGCGTACGGGCGGCCGCCCGACGACGGCCCCGCCGAGCCGCTGACGCCGGAAGGCCCGCCGCCCGAGCGCTGGAACCCGACCCACTGCGTCCGCGTGGCCCATGACGGCCTGGTCTACGTCTGCGACCGCGGCCACAACCGCGTCCAGGTGTTCGAGACCGACGGGACGTACGTCGAGGAGGTGTTCCTCGAGCGGGAAATCCCCGCGCCGTGGGCGTTCGACCTCGAACTCAACCGGTACGTGCGCCGCGGCAATCCGGGACCGGGCGTGGGGTCCGCCTCGATGGTCGCGTTCTCGCACGACCCGGCCCAGCGGCTCCTCTACGTCGGGTCGGCCACCAGCTACCGGAAGGTCTACGTCCTCGACCGGTCGACGCTGGAGCAGGTGGCCGAAGTCGACACCCGAGGGGGCAACCACGAGATGGCGGTCGACTCGGCGGGCGACCTCTACACGGTCGACGGCTATTCCCGGTGGCCGGAGCGGTACCTCCTGACGTCGGAGCCGTAGTAGACTCTCGGCATGACTGGCCCGACGTTCTCGCGCCTCCTCGCCGGCCTGCTGCTGGCCGGGTTCGCCGCGGACGCCCCGGCGCAGGTCCGGGAGTTCGAGCCGGTCACCGACGCCGAGCTCCTCGACCCCGACCCGGCCGACTGGCTCAACTGGCGCCGGACGATAGACGGCCAGGGGTACAGCCCGCTCGACCAGATCGACCGCGGCAACGTCGGCGACCTGCAGCTCGTCTGGTCGTGGGAGACGCCGGCTGGAACCGACGAGGTGACGCCGCTCGTCCGCGGCGGCGTGATGTACGTCCCGAGCCGCAGCGGCGTCGTGGCGCTCGACGCCGCCACTGGCGACCAGATCTGGGCGCACCTGCGCACCGGGCGGCCGATGCCCTCCAGCCCGGATCTCCCCCTGAACCAGCAGCCCGGACTCGCGCGGCGGAACGTCGCCCTCTACGGCGACAGGATCTTCGCCGGCACGAGCGAGGCGCAGCTCGTCGCCCTCGACGCCCGGACCGGCGAGGTGGTCTGGGAGCGCCAGGTCGCCGACCACGACCTCGGCTACCAGTACACGAGCGGCCCGATCGTGGTGAAGGGGATGGTGGTCGCCGGGATGACCGGGTGCGAGTACTACAAGAACGACGTCTGCTTCATCTCGGCCCACGATCCCGAAACCGGCGCGGAGCTGTGGCGGACCTCCACGGTGGCCCGTCCCGGTGAGCCGGGCGGCGACACCTGGGGCGACCTGACGCTGACGTTCCGCGCCGGCGCCGACGCCTGGATCCCGGGCAGCTACGACCCGGACGCCGACCTGATCTACTGGTCCACCGCCCAGCCGAAGCCGTGGGCCAGCGCGCAGCGCGGCACCGAGGGGGCGGCGCTCTACAGCAACTCGACGCTGGCGCTCGTCCCCGAGACCGGCGAGATCCGGTGGTACTACCAGCACATCCCGGCCGAGACGCACGACCTCGACGAGGTGTTCGAGGTGGTGATCGTCGACCGGGACGGCGGGCGGTCGCTGTTCAAGATGGGGAAGATCGGCGTCCTGTGGGAGCTCGACCCGAAGACCGGCGAATACCGCGCCGCCCACGACCTCGGCTACCAGGACATCGTCGACCTGCATCCGACGACCGGCCAGGGGATCCTGCGCCGGGAGCGCATCCCGCAGCTCGACGTTCCGGTCGACTACTGCCCCGGTCCGGGCGGCCTCAAGAACCTGTGGGCGATGGCGTACCACCCGGAGACCGAGGCGTTCTACATCCCGCTGATGCCCGGCTGCGCCCACTCCACCTTCAAGCCGATGCCGGAGCCGGCGGAGATCGGCGGCGGCGGGGTCGGCCCGGCCGACCGGCGGTTCACGGCCCATCCGCAAAGCCCGGAGCACCTCGGCATCTTCGTCGCGATGGACAGCCGGACCGGCGAGGTGCTGTGGCGGCGGCCGAGCCGCCTGCAGTACGGCACGGCGGCGCTCACGACCGGCGGCGGGCTGGTGTTCGTCGGCAACCTCGACCGCCACGTGTACGCCCTCGACGCGCGCACCGGCGACGCGCTGTGGCGGACGCGCACGCCGACGGCGACCGACGGCTTCCCGATCACGTACGCCGTGGACGGACGCCAGTACCTCGCCGTGCCGTCCGGACCGGGCTGGTTCCTGGCGTGGCGCAACGCCGAACTCGTGTTTCCGGACGTGCAGCGGCCCCGGACGCGCGGCTCGGTGATGCACGTCTTCGCGCTCCCCGATCGTTGAGCCGGAAAAGCAGGAGGCATCAGATGAGATTCCGCCGTTCCGCTTCCGTCGCCGCATCGGCCGCAGCCGCCGCGTTGCTCACGGCCTCGACGCCCGCCGCCGGCCAAGGCGCGCGGACGCCGTGGGGCGACCCCGACCTGCAAGGCCTCTGGAAGATGACGCACGGCACGCCGCTCGAGCGGCCCGAGGGCGTCACGGCGCGGGTCCTGACCGAAGAGGAAGCGGCGGCGCGCCGCGCCGAGCGGTCGAGCCGGTTCTTCACCGCCCGCGACGGCGACCCCGGCTTCTACAACGAGTTCTGGTTCGAGTGGGGCAAGGAGGACACCCGCACGGCGATGATCGACGACCCGGCGGACGGACGGATCCCGATGAAGCCGGGCGTGCGGGAGCGGGAGGCGGAGCTGCGGGCGGCGCGGCGCGCGCAGGCCGAGGCTCCGCGCACCTGGCTCGACATGTCGGTGTACGACCGGTGCATCACCCGCTGGGGCCTGCCGGCGCTCCCGACCAACTACAACAACAACTGGAACGTCCTCCAGACCCCCGACCACGTGGTCATCCATCAGGAGATGATCCACGACGCGCGCGTCATCCCGCTCGACGGACGTCCCCACGTCGACGACGGCATCCGGCAGTGGCTCGGCGATTCGCGCGCCCGGTGGGAAGGCGACGCCCTGGTGATCGAGACGACCAATTTCAGCGACAAGACGAACTTCAACGGCTCGCGCGGCGGCCTGCGCCTGGTCGAGCGGATCAGGCGGGTCGACGCCGACAACCTCGACTGGCGGTGGACGCTGGAGGATCCGTCCGTCTGGACCCGTCCGTGGACCGGCTCCCTCCCGCTGACCCGCACCGAGGGTCCGCTCTTCGAGTACGCCTGCCACGAAGGGAACTACGGGCTGTACAACATCCTCGCCGGCGCGCGCGCCGAGGAGGCCCGGGTGGCGGCGAAGTAACTACTGCAGCTCGTCGTAGATCGTCTGGAACGCCGCTGCGATCCGGTCGGACCGGTAGTCCGGGTAGCGCATCGTCAGATCGAACGCGGCGGCGGCCTGCTCCGCCGTCCGGCCGGCGCGCATCCCCTCGCGCGCCGCCGCCAGCAGATCGGCGTTGAACCGCTGGTACCGCTCGAAGTCGGTCCACGAGGTCATCGGGATGTGGCCGGGGATGACGGTGTCGACGCCCGGAATCCCCGCCACCGCCTTCGCCAGCGTCTCGGAGAACGCCACGCCGCTCCCGCCGTTGCTCCGGTCGAGGTACGGCGCGTCCTTCCACGCGAACATGTCGCCGGCGTGCATCACGCGGAGCGCGGGGAAGACGATGAACGTGTCGCCGTTCGTGTGGCCGGGGCCGAAGTGGTAGAGGTCGATCCGGCCGTCGCCCGACCCGATCGTCAGCCGGTCCCGGTACGTCTGCTTCGGAAGGAACCGGGCGCCGTCGCCCTGGAAGCCGTCCATCCCCTCCATGTTCGCCTTCGTGTTCTCGTGCGCCACGATGTTGACGCTCCGGGGGAAGTGGTCGTTGCTGCCGACGTGGTCGCCGTGCGTGTGCGTGTTGATGATCGCGACGACCGGCTTGTCGGTGACGGTCCGGATCCGCTCCAGGATGGTCGGCCCCCACCCCGGCAGCTTGGTGTCGACTATCGTCACCCCCTCGTCGGCCACGAAGACGCCGACGTTGCCGCCGCTGAACGCCGGCCGGTTCCACGGCCCGTCGCCGGCGACGTAGTACAGGTTGTCGCGGACCTGCACCATGCCGGCCGCGTCGAGTTGCGCCTGCGACGGCCCCTGCGCCGCCCCGGCCGCCAGCGCGACGGCGACCCCCGCCATCAGAATGCCCGGCACGACTGCTCGCCTCATCAGATCCCTCCTGGAAAGAACACCCGCTCCACGAACCAGAACGCGCCCGCCGCGATGACCACGACGGAGCCCCCCACGGCCAGCCGCCGGCCCGCCGTCTCGCTCCACCCGCGCAGCGCCGCCAGCAGCCAGGCCGCGACGACCACGATGGCGATCTGCCCCAGCTCCACTCCGACGTTGAACGACAGCAGCGACCACGCCACGTCGCGCGGCGGCAGCTCCATCGCCCGGAGCACCGAGGCGAAGCCGAACCCGTGGATCAACCCGAATCCCAAAGCGATCCAGGCCCGCACGTCGCGCCCGTCGCCGACCAGCAGATTGTCGGCCCCCACGCAGACGATGCTCAGCGCGATGGCCGGCTCCACCAGGTGCGCCGGCGGGTTCACCAAGTTGAGCACGGCGGCCGACAGCGTGATGCTGTGCGCCAGGGTGAACGCCGTCACCAGCACCAGCAGCTGCCGGACCGCGCCGCCGAGCAGCAGCAGGCCGACGAGAAACAGCACGTGGTCGGGGCCGATCAGGATGTGGTGGACCCCCTGTGGCACGAACTTCCGGATCACCGCGCCCGTGCCCTGCCACGTGCCGGTGAAATATTCCGTCCGCGGCCGACCGGCGTCGAGGATCGCCTGGGTCCTCAGCTCGCCGTCCTCGTACACGTTGAGGAACGTCTGGTGCCGGGGGTCGTACGGAAACAGGCCGGCGGCCACCGTCAGGCTGCCCGGCACGGCGTCGAGCGCGTACGAGAAATGGAGCTTCAGCGACCGCCGGTCGCGCAGCGCCTCCGGCTCCGCCCAGACCGGGGTCAGCCGAACGCCGGCGGCGGCCACCTCCAGCCGCGGCCCGAGGACGGCGCCGATCGCGTCCGCATGCCGCCCGGCCACGCCCGGGACGAGCAGGCGCTCCGGCTCGTCGATGCCGAGCTCGTGGGCGAGGTCGATCACGTGGGCGACGAGCGATGCTTCGACCGCGGCCGCGCCGGTGTCGATCCGCAGGTCGAGATAGCTGAACGGGACCGGATGCGCGTCGGCCGCCCGGACGGCGGCCAGCCCCAGCGCGGCGGGCAGCAGCGCGAGTCCCCAGACACGCCGGCGCACATCGATCCTCTTCGGCCGGCGGACAACGCAGCGCGGCCGGAAGGCGGCGTCAGGCGGGCGCCTCGCCGCTCTCGGCGCCCCGCGGGGTTCCACCACGGGCTGTGTCGCCACCGTCCGACTCTACGGCGCTTCGCGGAACGCGGCGCGCGCGGCGGGGGCTATCCAGCGCGCGCCGGTCCAGTCCGGATACGCTTCCTGCAGCTCGCCGGCCGCCAGCTCCGCCGTCTCGTCGGCCGGGCGGCCCGCCGCCTTGTGCGCCCGCACCCGCGCCTCCAGCGTCTCCAGGTACGTCTGCTGCGCGCCGATGAGCGAGCCGTCGCCCATCGCGCCGTGGCTCGGCACGACGTGGCGCGGCCGAAGCGCGGCGATCTCGCCGAGCACCGTGCGCCAGGCCGCTACGCTCGACTCCGGGCTGACGAAGACCAGGAACTGCCGGTTCATCACCACGTCGCCGGCGAGCAATACGCCGTCCTCCTCGACGTACGCCATCGTGTCGCCCCGGGTGTGCGTGGGGCCGAGCGCCATCAGCCGGACGCGGACGCCGCCCAGGTCGATCGCGTGCTCGCGCTCGAAGATCACGTCGGCCTCGCGGTACCGCACGCCGGCCAGCAGCTCCTCGACGAGCGGCGAGAAGCCGCGGAACCGGAGGAGCGTGTCGGCCCCCCGCTCGTCGATGTCCTGCTGCTGCGCCCGCGCCCGCACGACGATCGCCGCGTCGGGGAACGCCATCTCCCCCGCCGCGTGCTCCGGATGGAAGTGGGTGCTCGCCACGTACAGGTAGCCGCCCCGGCTCACCTTCGCGACCTCGCGCAGAATCGTCTGCGCATTGATCGGCCCGAGCCCGGTCTCGACCACCAGCGTCGCCCGGTCGCCGGTGACGATCCCGACGTTCGCCACGAGCCGGACGCCGCCGTCCGGAATCACGTGCACGTGCTCCGAGACCCGCACCGTCGCGCCCTCCCGGACCAGCGCCTCCGGTCCGTCGGCCGGCGACTGCGCGGCGGCCGACGCCGGCGGCCACAGGAGGGCGGCGGCGGCGACGCGGAGCAGCGCGGCGGCCGGCGATAGGCGGCGGTGAACGGTCATGCCGCGTATGTTACCCGCAAACTGCGGCGCAGATTCGCCCGCCGGCGGCGACGGCTCACGACGCCGCCCGCAGCCGGCGAGCCGCGGCGAGGTCCGCATGCTCGAACGCGGACGCCATGCGGTCTATCGACCGGGACGATGCGCCCAGGCGACGAGCTTCCCGACGCCACTCGGCGACGCCGTCCGCCACCTCCTTCGCAACGACTGCGGCCTCCTTTCCGTCCAGTCCGTACTCCGCCGCGGTCTCCAGCGCCAGATCGAGCGACGCGGCGGGGTCGTCGGGGCCGATCGACGTGGAGAGCACGCGCGGCTTGAGATCGGTCGGCGTCGGGTTGAGGTCGTACGCGGGGGAGAGACGCCACCCGCGGTGACCGCCGTACAGGAAACCGTGATTGCGGAGGTGGTCGTCGGTGTTCGAGATCAGCACGCTGAAGACGATCCGCCGCCACAACTGCTTCAGGTCCGGCGGCGCCGCCGCGCCGTGCCGGCGCAAGGCGTCGGCGATCTCCAGGTAGGAACGCGACTCATGGTCGGCTGCGCCCAGCATGCTCGACGCCGACAGGAACGGCACGCGCCGCGCGGCGCGGCGGTCGAACCGGCGGACGACGAGGACGTCCCGTCCCGCGGCCTGCTCCAGACGCCAGACCGGCGCCTCGATTCCGCTGCCGGCGGCCAACGCCAGGGCGACCCCCTCCCAGCGGACGACTTCCAGGTCGTCCTCCGCGTCCTGCGGCCGGGGAAACTTCGCGATCGCCAGACCGCCGTCGGCGTCCCGCACGGACGCCTTGGGTCGGGCGCCGCCCAGGGACGACGCCGGGCCGATGAGCAGGCGGACGTCCTCGTCGTCCTCCGCGTCGCCGGCGACCCGCTCGGCCCCGGCGAGCAGGCGCGGCAGCGCGACCAGCGGCGGAATGCGCGCGCCGCCCGGCGCAGCGAGAAACGGCCCACCCGGGGCGGCGGCGAACCGGAGCGCGCCCTGGCGGGTTTCATCGTCGACCAGCAGCAGGACGTCGGTCTCCGTGAGCATTCGAGGCGCGCGCCCCTCGCGCTCGGCGCTCCGGCGTTCGGCGCGGCGCATCAGGAGACGCCCCCACCGGTCGGGCGTCGAGTCGCCGATGGCGCCGAACAGCGGTTTCTCCGGCGGCGCGTGAAACGGTCCCGCCGTCAACGTCAGCGCCGGCTCCAGCGCGAAGCGTTCCGGGTGGACCAGCCAGGCGCGGTCGTATTCGAACCAGGCGCGATGCCGTCCCTTGCGGAGCCGCGACCAGAGCCGTCCGACGAAGACGGCCTCGCCGCGCAAGTCGACCGATACGAACGTCGCCCGATCCATCAGCCGCGATCCGCCGGCGCACGGACGCGCCGCGCGCGGATGCGCTGGGGAAGCAGATCGTCGGCAAGGTCGCGTCCGATCTCGTCGTGCCGCAGGCTAGCCAGCTCCGCGAGCCGGCTGTCGAGCCCGAGCACGAACAGCACCGTCGCGTAGGCGCCCATCGACACGCCGGGGTCGCCCCGCTCCACCTTGTGGAGCGTCGTGCGGCTGATCATGGCGCGTTCCGCCATCGTGGCGGTGGGAATGCGCCGGAGCCGCCGGGCGTCACGAACGTCCGCGCCGAGCCGGCCGAGGACCCGGCGCACCGAGAGGGGAACGGGCACCCGCCGGCGCGCATGCATTGCGTCCAATATAATAGACAAAATTTCCTATAAAGACCATTTTATAATGCTTTAACTGCATGATGGCGACGGCGCACAGGCGCCGCCGAATCTCATCGGCTCCGCCGGCATCGTGGTCGCCCGCCTGTCGGCGGCGCGCCCCGTATCGCCGCCGGGCGCTGTGGACCTGCCCGGCGCTCGGGCCGGCGCCGAGGCCGCGAGATTTCCACAGTTCCACAGCGCTTCATTGTGGATTTACTCCCACGGAAAACCACGGCATGAGCTGAACCCGAAAGCGTTTCGTCGGAAATGCGAGCCATCTCACATCCGCCCCTCGTCGCGCGCCCGGCGGACCTCGTCGCGCGACAGGGTCGTTCCGCGCCGGTCGCGTTCCGTGAACATGGCGTCGCAGACGGTCCGGACGAGCAGGCGCCGGAGCGTGGCGAGGTTGGGGTCGAACTCGTTCTGGTTGACCCGCGCGTACCGCCACGTCGCGCCGGCGGCGGCGCTGACGCGCCGGCACCAGTCGCGCATCGCGGCGTCCTTCTCGCGGGTGCCTTCCCAGACGCGGCCCTTGGTCTCGATGATCCAGTTGACTTCCTCGCCGTCGGTCTGCTGGACGGCCACCCAGTCCGGGTAGTAGAAGCCGACGGCGCCGCTCGCCTTCAGGTAGTCGACGCGGAACGTCGTGCCGGAGCTTCCCTGTTCCGTCGTGCCGAGCGCGGCGAAGCGCAGCACGTCGGCGGCGCGGTCGAGGAACTCCGCGAACCGGCGCTCGAAGCGGTTCCAGGTGGCCACGCAGTTGAAGACGGTCTTCTTCGCCGCCAGCGGCGGCAGGTCGCGCCGCCAACTGAACGGCTTCGTCTCCGACAGCCGGAAGTCGGCCCGCTCGAACTCCAGCGTGCGCCGTTCGACGGTGACCTCCGCGATTTTCCGGGCAAGGTAGCGGGCGACGCCTTCCCGCATCTCCAGCCGTCCCAGATGCGAGCGGACGCCTTCGTCCTCCAGGTCGACCCGCCGGCCGAAACAGCGGTCCGCCACGTAGCCCCGCACCACCGGGTACAGCTCGGCGAAGCGGTTGGTGAGACCGGCCCGTTGCGCGACCAGGTTGGCGACGTCCGCCAGCAATTCCCGGGAAGGCCGCGGCGCCGCGGCCACGTCGTCCTGGTGCACCTCGGTCTCGGTGGTCGCGAACTCCATCTGCAAGCTGATTCGGTACGGCTCGGCCAGCTCTTCCTGCTTGAAGATCGCGTCGAGCGCGGCGACGTCCAGCTCGGAGAGCTTGCGGAGGTCGTGCCGCAGGCTCGGCCTGGTGATCGGAATCTCGACGTCGTACGCCAGCCGTTCCCGCACCGGTTCGACGACCACCGGCGGCGGGGGAGCCGTGCGGGCGCTCGCCACGCCGACGCCCTCGGCCTCCAACTGCTCGCGGAGCACCCGCAGCAGGTTGCGCGTGCCGAGCACCTCGAGCGTCTGGGTCCGGTCCGGGCTGACTCCCGTCATGGGCCGCAGTCCGCGGCCGATCACCTGCTCGGGGAGGATCTCCGCCTTCGATGTGTAGGGCCGCAGGCCGAGCACCACCGACACGTTGCGCACGTCCCAGCCCTCGCGCAGCATCATCACGCTGACGATCGCCTTGATCCGGCTGCCGGGCCGGTCGATGTCCCGCGCCGCCGCCCGGGCCCGGTCGAGGTCGCCCTTCCGCACTTCCCCGGTGTTGTCGGTGTGGATGACGAGCACCTCGGACCGCGTGAACCCGAACTCGGCGGTCTTCCACAGGTGCTCGCCGATGGCGTCGGCGTAGACGTTCTTCTCCGCCATGACGAAGAGCACCGGCCGGACGTCGAGCTTTTCGTACGCCTGCCGGTGCTCCTGCCAGCGCCGCACGGCGGCCTGGAGCCAGAAGCCGTACTTCGCCGCGACGTTCGCCTTCGTGACGCCGTCCGGGTCCTCGGCCGGCTGCTTCCGGTCCGCCTCGTTGGTGACGATGATCGGCGCCTTGACGATGCGGTCCTCCACCGCCTGGGCCAGCGGATAGTCCACCACCGTCCACGGGAAGTACATGCCGTTCTGGTCCTTCGGCGTGGCCGAGAAGTCGAGCCAGGCGGCGAGGCCGTGCGGCAGGGCGCCGTGGACGGCGAGCAGCGACCGGCTCCAGGCCAGGTCCTCGTCGTGGACGTGGTGGGCCTCGTCGTTCAGGACGACGAGATCGCCGAGCGCCTGCACGCGATCCAGCAGGGAGCGCCGGCCGGCCGCCGCGAGGTCCTGCGCCGGCTTCGGACCCAGCAGCGCGTCGACCGCGTTCGCCGGCGTCCATTCCCGGTCGCGCGACTCGTAGAGCTGGTGGACGTTGGTGAGGAACAGGTTGCCCGACGGGTCCGGTTCGGCCGCCTCGCCGCGCAGGATCACCTTCTGCGAGAAGCCGCCCTTCCACTCCGGCGGGATCAGCGGCAGCGCGTGGAAGATCCGGTTGCTCGCGAAGTCCTTCTCCAACCGCTGGTACACGATGACGTTCGGCGCCACGACGAGGAAGTTGGTGGACAGGTCCGAGCCGGGCACGCGCTGCCGGTGGAAGCGCGACCAGACCACCGCCATCGCCATCACCCAGGTCTTGCCCGCGCCGGTCGCCATCTTGAAGGCGAAGCGGCGCAGGTCCTCGGGCGGAAGGTCCTGCACGCCGTCCCGGTCCAGCTCCGGCAGGTAGCGGCGGATCCGCCGCCGGCCGTCGATCGCGGTCTCGAACTCGACGTTCCGCGAAACCAGGTCCTTCCGCGAAATCGCGCCGTGCGCCTCGATGAGCGCCCGGGCGTCGCGCCGGCCGTCGATCTCCACCAGCCAGACCAGCGTCTCGATCGCCTCGCGCTGGCAGAAGTGGTACCGGAACGGCGCGTCGAAGCCGGCGACCTCGTGGTCTTCGTCGAACCAGTACGCGAACAGGCGCCGGGTGACGTCGGAAGCGCCGGCGTAGCCGCCGTCGCGCCACGCGTCGACGGCGGCGCGGATCTTCGGCGGCAGCAGCAGCCGGCTCGGGCGGCGGCCGGAGTCGTCCACCCGCCAGCCGTTCGGCGCGGTGTCGTCCTTGACCAGATGCGACGCGGGGCGCTCCCACGGACGGCGGTCCGGAATTTCCGGCAGGTCCCGGTCGTAGGCGATGACCGCCTCAGCCATCGCCGCGCTCCGATGCGAGCTCCTGCTCGGTCAGGCCCTTCGCGGACAGGTACCGCCGGATGCGATCGACGAACGCTCGCGCCTGCTCGCATTCCTCTTGCGCGTCTTCGGCCGAGAAGAAGACTCCCGCGTCGTAGTCCGCCACGAGGCGATCGTCAGAATGTTGCACAAGGCGCTTGGACCACTGCGCCTCCAGCTCCCCCGTGCGAACGAGATGCTTGCCGAACATGCGCCGGACTCCGGCATGGCTCTCGGCCGCCACGCCATGCACGAGCAGCGCGGCCTTCGCCGCGTGCAGGACCGCGTTGTACGCTCGTGACACGGCGTCATCGCCATAGTCTTCACGCGCCAGAACGTCGGCGGCCTGCAGCGACCTCGTGGCTCGACGCCATTCGTCGACGATCACTTTTCGATTCATAAGACGGACACCGCGTCGCGCTCGACCGCCTGCTGGAACGGGAACCCGTCCTTCCGCCGGCCTTCCCACTCCTCTTCGGTGAACGCCAGAATGGAAGGTATCGCATCCGACAACACGGCCAGATCGTAGCCGATGCGCCGTAGCTGGCGCTTCATGCCGCCGGCTTCGTTCCTGACGATGAGCAGCACGTCGAGGTCGCTGTCTTCATGCGCGTCGCCGCGCGCCTTCGAGCCGTAGATCACCATCCGCGCGACCACGCCGGGATGGCGCATCCGAAGGGCGCGCCGGTACTCGTCCAGCCAGACCTGCTCCGCCGGGTCGAGGGTCAGCATGGTTCACACCTCCACGTCGAACGCCTGCGACGTGTCGTTGCCGAAGACGTCGATCACCTTGACCAGCACCCGGTACCGGCCCGGCCGCTCGTAGACGTGCGGATCGGAGGCGAGCGGCAGCGTCCGGTCCTTGCGGGTGCGGTAGGCCACCCACCCCTGCATGAACGTGTCGTTGCGGAAGTCCCAGTCCACCGCCCAGTAGTCGATCCAGTCCGACCACTTCCGGATCTTGCCGCGCACGTCGTCGGGGACGAGATCCGGGTTGGGGATGACGAAGTCCTTCAGCGTCACCCGCGCGGCGCGCTTCTCCGGCTTCCCGATCTCCGCCTCCAGCCAGGCGAGCTCGAAGAACCGCACGTCGCCCTTGTCGGCCGCCTGCTGCTCCATCACCTCGCGGGGGATCTGCAGGAGCAGCAGCCTGACGCCCTTCGCCTTCGCCGCCTGGTGCATCGGGCCGCCCCTGCGCACGTCGTTGTTCGGTCCGGCCAGGCCCATCTCCCATTCCCAGCCGAGGACGTGCAGCTCGCGCTGCTTCAACGCGAGACATTCGTCCACCGCCGCGTCGACCTCGCCGATGGTGACCGGCGCATCGACCGCGCCGACGTACACCATGGCCGCGCCCTTCTTCCCGTGCAGGTGGGTCATGCCGGGCAGCGGCCGGGCGCCGTGGAGCTTCAGGATGAACGCGAGGTACTCGTAGAGCGCCTGTTCCGCGACCGGCTCGTCGTCGCTTCCGCCGAACGTCACGCCCTGCCAGTACTGCCGCTCGTACCGGCCGAGGTTCAGCACTTCGAACGGCTTGCAGTTCTCGATGCCGAGCAGCCGCTTGCGCGTGACGTGAATGCTCCAGCGGCCGAGGTCGCAGCCGATCCAGCGGCGGCCGAGCTTTTCGGCGACGGCGAGGGTGGTGCCGGAGCCGCAGAAGAAGTCGGCGACGAGATTGCCCCTATCAGACGAAATAGAAACTATCCTGTCGAGTAGAGACTCTGGTTTTTGTGTAGCGTAGCCGGTTCTTTCGATGGCTTGCGAGTGCAAGTACTGAATATCACCCCAGACGTCGTTCGCGACTGTCAATTCCCGATCTCGATATACGATCCGTCCATACTTGGAAGTGTCAAGTTCTCCGCGAGCTACCAGAGACTCCACCTTCTCGCGATCGTAGACCAAAAGCTGGAGAATCTTGCCACCACCCTTTGCAGGTACTTTGTTTACGTTATAGCCCTTGTCGATCACCGCTTGCTGCGACGGAGTAGGAGCAATCTCAATTCTGTTGAACGTCGTATTCTGTGACTTGCTGTAGTACAGCAAAACATCGTGCATCTGCTGAAAGGTGTCGGAAACGTTGGTCCAGCGGCGATAGTGCCAGATGATCTCGCTTTTGAAACGTTCATTCCCGAAAATCTCATCGGATATCAACTTCACCGTGTGAACGACGTCGACGCCGACGTGTATGTATATTGAACCAATCTCCGATAGTAGCTCTCGCAGCAAACGCAAGCGGATCGAAAGCATGGACAAGTAGCTCGCCAACCCGCGCCTCCACGTATCACGGTATGCCTTCTCTTCAATTGTCGACGGCTTTTTGGTAGTTTCTTCGCCGTCTTCTCCTATTCTGGCTTCGAACGAGAAATCGGCTCCCGTGGCAAACGGCGGGTCGATGTAGATCAGATCGATCTTCCCCGCGAACTTCTCCAGCAGCGATCCCATCACCAGCAGGTTGTCGCCCCATATGAGCTTGTTCCTCCAGCCCTCCTCGAAAGTGTCTCCCTCCTTGCCCTCGTAGACGTCGAAAAGCGACTGCTGCGAGCCGCCCTTCCGCGCTTCCCGTCCGGCGCGGCTCTCGTTGACCGTCTCGACGATCTGGAACGGCAGGTTGACGCGCGGCGTCTCCCGGAGCACGCCGTCCTCGTCGTACTTGCCGGGCCAGACCAGCTCGGTCTTCGTGACGTCGATCTTCGCCATCTATCGCGCCTCCCGGATTCGCTCCAGGCGCTCTCGGCCCGCCGGGGTCAACCGGTAGCGCTGCCGGCTGCTGCGCGGCTTGTCGGGGATGGTCATTTCGATCAGGCCGGCCCGCAAGGCCGGCAGCAGATAAGCCGCACGGAAGTGATCTTCATGCTTGAGGCCAAGGGCTTCCTGGAGCTGTTGCCTCGTCATTTCCCCGGACATCGCCGGCAGGAGTCGGACTTCCGGAGCAACTTCCCCGGTGACTTCCCCGGTGGCTTCCCCGGTGACTTGCGGGGGCTCCCCTCCCGTGACTTGGGTTGCGACTTCCCCGGCGGCGGCCCGAACCGCGGGGTTCGGCCGGAAGGTGACGGTCACGAAGCTGTCGGATTCGAACGCCGGCTCCGGGCAGCGCAGGTCCCGCGCCTCGTCCCGGATGCGGCGGATGCCGGTGCCGGCCTTCTCGATGAATTCGATCCGGTGCAGCAGGTCGGAGATCAGCGGGTTCCGGCGGATGCTCCGGTAGCCGAGGTCGCTCACGCGCAGGCCCTTCGGCAGGCCCCCGGGGCTGCTCACCTCGATGCGGTCGGCGTAGAGCTCGACGAAGACGTTGGCGCCGTCGAAGAACCAGTCGCGGTGCATGACCGCGTTGGTGATCGCCTCGCGCAGCGCCTTCATCGGGTATTCCGGCACGTTCTCCCGCCGCAGGCCCTCGATCCGGTAGGCGGTGCGGGTGTTGCGCTCGACGAAACGCATGGCGTCCTCGACGTCGGCGACGATGCCGCCGTCGAAGTCCTTCCGGTCCAGGACATGGACCTTGTCCGCGCCCCGCCCGAGCAGGCACGTGACGTACGCCTCCGGGAAGAAGTGCCGCACGTTCCGGGCGAAGAAGAGCACGCCGGCGTTGCGGAACAGCAGTCCGTTCCCGTTCCGCTCGGCCGCCTCGATGTTGACCAGCACGTCCTCCACCGGCAGCCCGGCGGTGATGTTCGAGTACCGGAGCCAGGTGTCGAACTTCCCGCGGTCGAAGTCTTCCGGGTACCGGAAGCGGGGGCAGGGTGAAAGGTCGAACCGGATCACCCCCTCCGCGCGGAAGAAGTCGCGGATCTCGTCGCGGCCGAGCTTCTGCGTCACCGCGCCCTGCCGCCAGAAGAAGCCATCGCCGCACTGCACCGGCTTGGCGTCGCTCTCGCGCACGTGGACCACGAACACGCCGTTCACCGGCTCCGCAAGCACCTTCACCGGCGGGTCGCAGTTGCGGGCGACGTCCTGCACACGGGCGCGCAGGGCGTTGGAGTCCCCGATCCCCTTCACGGAACCGTCGTCGCGCACGCCGAGGAGAATCTTCCCGCCGATGGTGTTCGCCAGCGCGACGATCTCGCGGGCGAACGACGATGGCGAGAGAGCTTCCTTGAACTCCAGCGTCGTGCCTTCGCCCTGCTGGATGAGGATTTCGAGATCCGCCGGTGTGGTTCTCGCCATCGGCTTGACGTCGATTCCCGTGACTACGAATCGATCTCCGAGACATCGCGCCAACCGCGATCGAAAGTAAAGGTGCGCGCCTTCCCCGCGGGGTCCTGGATGCGCACGATCCGGGCGTCATCCGTCCCGGCGCTCTCGACGACATAGAGCCAGTAGTCTTTTCTGTGATCGCGTGCGCAATCGAACTGCACGCTGGACATTCCGACCGGGCGATCTTCGAGGCTTCCGGTCATCGCCTTGACTTCGCACCAGCTCACCGGTGCATCGTCATGCCCGGACTGGAACAGATCGTAACCTGGATTGTGCGGCGGCGTGCGCCTCCACCCGGGCTCTTGCTTCAAGATGAAGGAAATCGCTTTCTCTTCCAGGGCCATACGATCCGCATGTTGCAGTTGGTCGGGATCGGTCACGTCACCATCAGGATGGACGGCCACGTAGGAAATGAATGAGCGCTTCCGTGCGCTTCCCGGAGGGCGCTCGCCACTACGCCTTCCTGAACCGCCGGAGCCACCCGAGACCCCATCGCCGCCGCGCCCGCCGCCATTCGGCGTTCCACGGTCGCCTTTTGTCACTGTGGCAGATCCGTCGGGTTCCGTTTCCATGTTCATCATCTCAGCCGATCCGAGCCAGCCAATAAGTTGTTCCTTAGTGACACAACGTTTCTTCAGCAGATAGAGCACTTCTGGATCGATGCCGGCTTCCGCAGCGAGCTCATCAATGATCGGAGGCTTGAAACGAATCTTCGACTGCAGGAAGGGATCGGACGGCCAGTCAAGCCCGTCAAAGAGAATCAGTTCGGGCCGTTGCAGGTTTCCCACTGGATCTGGAACCCATTCCGTCTCATTAAGTTTTCGCACGAATGCCGCATCGTATTCAGCACTATGGGCGCCGTAGTGGGTCCAGCTATACTTGGCGCGAAAAATCGACTTGCCACGGCGCTCTCGCAAGTTGGCAAGTTCTGACCAGAGTTGACGTGCTTTGAGCTTTTTATCTTCGATTGTCAACCCTGGAAATGCACCCAGTAAAACGTCCAACCGTTCGAGAGTCCAGTCCGCGACGCGATCGTTACGGCCAGACGTATGTTCGTGGCCTATGCTTTTTCTAAGTTCACACCGGGCAGCGTAGTCGATAGAGTAGTCTCTTATCGGCCGCATGTACCTCACAGCACCACATGCCTCGAGCAATTCGCGGACGTCATCTCCGCGAAGACAAGAACACTCGTCGTCCACGAGATACACTCCAGCGACTCCGGAGTACAAACTTTTGAGCCGTTCGGTAGCCAGATGGAGCTGTTCCGGCTTCGCGAATCGCCTGGATGCATCGCCAGCGTCCACGGCCATTACGAATGGTGTCTGGCGCAGTTCAGCGATTAAAGCGCTTCGTCGCTCTATAGAATCGCTCTTGAAGGCGCGCAGAATTCGGCGAACATCAGCGTCATATTCTTCGTCAGCGGTGACTTCGCGCTCGTCCTCGCGGTACTTGGGCAATGTGTTCTCAATTACGTCGGCGACCGGATCCGGCTCGGTAAGGCCGAGTCCACGCAGGAACGCTTGCGAGGGTTCGGAATCACACACCGTGGCGCGAACGGTCGGGAACTTCGTTTCCAGTTGCCCGGGTAGGAACGCCTGAAGCCGCCCATCACTTCGCGGCTGGACGTGCGTGCCATCCTCGATTCGGATCAACGGTAAATCCGCAGCCACGTTCCAAAGCGCGGACTGACCATTGAGGAACTCATAGAGCCTGCGCACCCATTCATCGCTTTCGTCCCCCAGGAACGCGACGTCGAGTTTTCTCAAAATAGTACTCGGCGTAATCTCGGTGACCCCGAGTTGGTCAGTCAGATAACGTCGCAGTTCGGGCGTTCGGTCTTGCGAGATATCGCCACTCAGCCATGCGAACGTCCTGTCGCCGCCGAACAAGCGATTCAACTGTCGTGAATCGAAAAGCTCCCGCGTTTCCCGTGTTCGCGCCAGCATGGCGCCTTCGGCGGCTATGTGTCCACCATCGGATCGTGGCAAAAGGTGTCGGGTCGCAATGGCATGTTTCGTTTGCTTGAATAAAGGCTCAAACATCGATTCGTCGAATTTTTCAGGATCGAGCGGCAGGCATCGAAAGACATTCACGTCGAGCAATTCGGCTTCGCGAAGCCACGTCAGCGCATTCACAAGGACCTTCGCCAATTCCTGGACGCAGCGTCGGTTCCAGTCGTTGCGGGAAGGAACGTTGTCGCGGCTCGGCGTCGTGCGGAAGGGTCCCTGAACGTAGAATCTGAGACTGGTTTCTACTACGGTGGGAAAGAACACGAACAGTGGAGAACGGGAAACGGGAACCACTTGTCCGTTTTTGTTCATCCGAAACGCTACTTCGACCTGACCGACCTCCTTGCCGCTGGGGACGTTTATGGGATGGGAGAACGTTAACCAGCTTTCCTCCGTGTCCTGCTGTCCGTCCGTCTGGCCACTGACCATGATGCGGTGCACGTGCTCGTCGAGCTTTTCGGACTGTCTGAGATACAGGCCGCTATCGCCGCCGTTCACACTCCACTTGATCTTCTCAATCTCGTGCAGAAACAGAAGCGCATCCGAACCGAGACGCTTCAACCCGTCTTCGATAACGCCGTGATCCGCGGGTTCCCGCAACGGCATGACGATGACGGTTTCGTCGCGGGCGCGCGGGATTTCGGGCGCGGCGGCGGGCCAGACGTATTTTTCGACCGCGAAGTCTTCGTTCCCCGAGTGCACTTCGGGCCGATCGGTAAATACGTAGACGGACTTGAAGCCGATGCCGAATCGTCCTATCCTCGTGAGGTCCGTCTCCTTCGTGCCCTCCAAGATACCGCAGACGCCGCGAACGTCCGCCTCGTCGAACGGCTTGCCGAAATGGTTCACGCGCAGTTCGCGTTCCGAAAGATCGAAACACACGGAACGTCGTCCGCACCAGCCGACCCGCTTGGCGAGGGCGTCTTCCGCGTTCTGCAGCAGCTCGTAGATGAAGTGTGTGCGGTCGTCGTACCGATCGCTCAACAGCATCGGACCGATTCGCTCGATGTCGGTGCCGTAGCGCCGCACGTTGTCCCGCCGGATCGCCTGATAATCACACGCCATCACGTGCCTCCGCACCAATGATACCCTCTGCGCGGCACAGCGCCCGCAGGTCGCACTCCTGACAGATCGCCGCCTCGGGGGGGGGGGGGGGGGGGGGACGGCGAACACTCCCACTGGACGCGGCGCCGGTCGGCGGAAACGTCGAATCGCCCGGCCCCTACCGTGAACCAGTCGCTCAGAGAGGCGGACGCCAGTCAAGATCGAAGCGCGCCGCGGAACGGTATGTGATGGGAACATGCCGGTCTCATGTGACCGACGAACGACGCAGAGTAGCCGGGATGCGGCGTCCGGCGAATGCGGCAGGGCTTCCACCACGGGCTGCTATGATGGGGCATGGCGAGTGCGGGACGCGGCATGGCGGTGGCGGCGGAATGGGAAGGCCGCGCCGCGGAGACGGCGACGGAGCGGGAACGCGCCGCGCACGCCGAGCCGTACCGCTTTGCCGTCGACGAGTTCGCGCGCATGGGCGAAGCGGGGATCTTCACCGAGGACGACCGGGTGGAGCTGATCGATGGAGCGATCCTGAAGATGCCGCCCATCGGTCCGCCGCATGCCGGAATCGTCGGCCGCCTGACCGAGTTGCTCGTCACACGTCTCGCCGGCCGGGCGTACGTGAGCATCCAGAATCCGATCCGTCTGGACCGCCACACCGAACCGCAACCCGATCTGGTGGTGGCGCGGCGGCGGCGAAGCGGCTACACCGATCGCCATCCCGGTGCGGACGACGTTTTTCTCGTCGTCGAGGTGGCCGATTCGTCCCTGCGGCATGACCGGGAGCAGAAGGCGCCCCGCTACGGCAGGGCGGGGATCCCCGAGACGTGGCTGGTGGATCCTGCGGCCGGGATCGTCACCGTGTGCTCCGATCCGGGACCGGACGGCTACGCGCGCGCGCAGGTGCGGCGCCGGGGGGACGGCCTCCGGATCGCTCTTCGCCGCGCGGCTGGCGAGGGAGACCGCGGCCCGGCGGACGGCGGGCCGACGCTCGACGTGCGGATCGACGAGATATTCGGCTGACGAGCCGTACTCCTTTCACGCACTCTCTTCATTCCCTCTCGATTTTCCGGTCGGCCGGCGCGTGGGAGCCGTCGTCAGAACGCCGGTCGCACGTCGCGAAGGCGGCCTGCTCCGGCCGGCGCGCCCGGACGCCGGACGCGACGGTTACAGCAGGCGCTCCCTGCGGAAGCTGAAAACCTGCTCGGCGGAGACGATCAGGTGGTCCACCACGCGCAACTGCACCGTCTCGGCCGCCAGCACGATGGCGCGCGTCAGCGTCCTGTCGCGCCGGCTCGGGGCCGCGTCGCCGTTCGGGTGGTTGTGGGCCAGGACGATCGCCGCCGCGCCCCGCCGGAGCGCGGCTTCGACGACCCGGCGCGGATAGACGGCCGCCCGGTCCACCGTGCCCTCTTCGAGCCGTTCGACCGCTGCGCGCCCCTCGCGGCCGTCCGGCAGCAGCCGGTACGCCGAGTCGAGGTACGCGACCTCGAACACCTCGATCCGCAGCCCCCCGAGGCGCATCCGCCAGAACGCCTCCAGGCGGGAGGGGTCCGCCAGCGTGTCGCGTCCCGCGCTCTCCTGGCGCAGATAGAGGGTCGCCGCGGCCTTGACGATCCGCAGCGCGACCGGCGTGACGGCGCCGACGCCGGGGACGGAGCGCAGCTCGTCGACGGATGCGTCCAGGATGCCGCGGAGGTCGCCGAAGCGGGCGATCAGAGCCTTGGCGGGCTGCTTGACGTCGGCGCGCGGGATGGCCAGGGTCAGCAGCAGCTCGACCACCTCGTAGTCGGCGAAGCCGTCCAGGCCGTCCCTGACGAAACGCTCGCGCAGGCGCTTGCGGTGGCCGTGGTAGTGGGGCATGGGCGCACGGCGCGGACGCCCCGATGATACTCCGCGCCGCCCGCCGGAGCGCGGGAGTCCGCCGCGCCTCGGCGCGGCGCATGGTGTACGATAAGGGGTTTCGGGAGGCGCCATTGTCAACTGCCAGGATCACGTGGACGAAAATAGACGAAGCGCCGGCGCTGGCCACCTGCGCGCTGCTGCCGATCGTGCGGGCATTCACGAAGGGGACCGGCGTGGAGATCGACCTGCGCGACATCTCGCTCGCCGGCCGCATCATCGCCGCCTTTCCGGATCGCCTGCGCGAGGAGCAGCGCATCCCGGACGAGCTGGGCGCGCTCGGCGCGCTGGCGAAGACGCCCGCCGCCAACATCGTCAAGCTGCCGAACATCAGCGCCTCCGTTCCGCAGTTGCGGGCGGCGATCGCGGAGCTGCAGGGCCGCGGCTACGACGTCCCGGACTACCCCGCGGACCCGGCCGACGACGCCGAGCGGGCGATCCGGACGCGCTACGCCGCCGTGCTCGGCTCGGCCGTCAACCCGGTGCTGCGCGAAGGGAACTCCGACCGCCGGCCGGCCGCCTCGGTGAAGCGGTTCGCCCGGAAGCATCCGCACCGGATGATGAAGGCGTGGCCCGCGTCCGGGTCGAAGACCCGCGTCGCCCACATGGAGGCGAACGACTTCTACGGCAGCGAGCGGTCGGTCACGCTCGACGCGGCGCGCGAGGTCCGGATAGAGTTTGTCGCCGGCGACGGGGCCGTCACCCTGCTCCGGGAGAAGCTGCCGCTGGAGGCGGGCGAGGTGATAGACGCCGCCGTGATGAACGTGGCGGCCCTGCGCGCCTTCTTCGCCCGGTCGATCGACGAGGCGAAGGCGAACGGGACGCTGCTGTCGCTCCACCTCAAGGCGACCATGATGAAGGTGTCCGACCCGATCATGTTCGGCCACTGCGTCTCGGTGTACTACGAGGCGGCGCTCGGCAAGCATGCCGAGACGCTCCGCGCCGTCGGCGCGAACGTCAACGAGGGGCTGTCCGGCGTGCTCGACAAGCTCGACGCCCTGCCGGCCGAGCAGAAGGCCGGGATAGAGGCGGACCTCGCGGCCGTGTACGCGGCCCGGCCGCCCCTGGCGATGGTCGACTCGCGCAAGGGGATCACCAACCTGCACGTGCCGAACAACGTCATCATCGACGCCTCGATGCCGAACGTCGTGCGCGACGGCGGCCGGATGTGGAACGCGGACGACGAGCTGCAGGACACGCTGGCGATGATCCCCGACCGGTCGTACGCCACGACGTACCAGGCGATCATCGAAGACTGCCAGCGGCGCGGGCAGTTCGATCCGTCGACGATGGGGAGCGTGACCAACGTCGGGCTGATGGCGCGGAAGGCGGAGGAGTACGGCTCGCACGACAAGACGTTCACCGCCCCCGGCGCGGGCGCCGTCCGCGTGGTGGACGCCGCCGCCGGGACGGTCCTCCTCGAGCAGCCGGTGGAGACCGGCGACATCTTCCGGATGTGCCAGACGAAGGACGAGCCGATCCGCGACTGGGTGAAGCTGGCCGTCGCCCGCGCCCGGGCGGCCGGCGCGCCGGCGGTGTTCTGGCTGGACGAGCGGCGGGGCCACGACGCCGAGATCATCGCGAAGGTGAACGCCCGCCTGCCGGAGCACGACACGGCGGGCCTCGACCTCCGGATACTGAAGCCGGTCGACGCCATGCGCTTCTCGCTGGAGCGGATCCGCCGCGGCGCGGACACCATCGCCGTGACCGGCAACGTGCTGCGGGACTACCTCACCGACCTGTTCCCGATCCTCGAGCTGGGGACCAGCGCCCGGATGCTGTCGATCGTGCCGCTGCTCGAAGGCGGCGGCCTGTTCGAGACCGGCGCCGGCGGCTCCGCGCCCAAGCACGTGCAGCAGATGCTCAGGGAGGGACACCTCCGGTGGGACTCGCTCGGCGAGTACTGCGCGCTCGTGCCGGCGCTGGAGCTTGCCGCCGCGCAGGCCGGCAACGCCCGGGCCGCGCTGCTGGCCCGGACGCTGGACCAGGCGATAGAAACCTACCTGGAGAACGCGCGTTACCCGTCGCGGAAGGTGAACGAGATCGACAACCGGGGCAGCACCTTCCACCTCGCCTTGTACTGGGCGCAGGCGCTCGCCGCGCAGGACGACGACCCGGAGCTCAAGGCGCGTTTCGCCGGCCCCGCGGCGCAACTGGCGGCGAGCGAAACGACCGTCACCGCCGAGCTGCTCGCGGCGCAGGGCCGGCCGGTCGACCTCGGCGGCTACTACCGCCCGGACGACGCGCTGGCCGAGCGCGTCATGCGCCCGAGCGCCACCCTCAACGCGATCATCGACGCCATGTGAGCGGCGCGCCGGCCGCATCTTGCAGGGAACGATCCGCGGCCGGAGCGATACAATCGTACCGGCATGCCGGCCGACGATCGGCGGGGAGACAGGCCGCAGCGCGCGTCGCCGAGCCGCGTCGCCTCCCGGCTGGCGGCGCTGAGCTGGACGGCGGCCACCCTGCTCCGGATCCGGCGGCCCCGGCCGCAAGGGACGCCGCCGGGGCGGGCCGCGTCACGGATGGCGGCGCTCAGCGTGCTGGCGCTCGGCCGGTTCCGGGCGTGGCGCCGCGCGGCGCGGGCCCTGCGGCTGCGGGACGTCCGCCGGGAGACCGGGGTCTGTCCCGACTGCGGCGGCGCGCCCGAACCGGGCCGGGTGCGCTGCGCGGCCTGCCTGGCGGTGGCGGCCGACGCCGTCCGGGATCTGAGGACGGCGCGGCGCGAACGGGGGCTGTGCTGGCGGTGCGGGTCGCCTTCGGGACGTTTCAGGACCTGCGAATCGTGCCGGAAGTCCGAGCGGTCGCGCGACGCCGCCCGGCGCGAGACGCGCCGCGACCGGTCGTCCCGCATCGCCTTCGTCGTGGCGCTGGCGCGCCAGCGGGACCGGTTGCGGAAGTGGTGACGGCGGGATCTCGGGCGCCTCCTACTGCTGCTGCTGCTGCGCCGCGCGGTAGTCGGCCTGCGCGCCGGCGAGGATGTTGTACAGGCCGTAGTTGCCTTCGTGGCACGCGTACTCGTAGACCGCGTTGTCGGTCTTCGACATCGTGAGCTCGGCGCTCCACGGCTTCTCGAACCCGGTCGGGTCGTCGACCGTGAACCGGTAGAGGAGCGTGTCGGCGTCGAGGAGGCTGAACCGCTCGACGAGATGCATCTGCGGCCCCAGCGCTTCGAGCAGCTCCATGTTGGGCGCCGGGTGCGCGGTCCCCAGGTCCCGGAAGTTCCGGGTCTCGACCACCAGCGTGTCGCCCTCCCAGCGGCCCCGCGAAACGCCCTTCCACTGCCGTATCCCGGACGGCGGGGCGGGGCGGCCGTCCAGCGGGATCGCCCGCACGTCGTTCACCATCTCGTTGAGCAGCACCACTTGGCCGGGCGCCTGGAACACCTGGACGTAGTTGTTGTACGCGCCGGGCAGCATCGGCGGACCGGAATTGAACCCGAGGATGCACCGCTCGTCCACGTCGCGGTCCTCCGGGCCGGCGTTCCGGCCGCGCGCCTCCGCGCGGGTCGCCATCCGCGCCCTGCCCGTGGCCGTGTAGGCCGGCAGACGCCCGTCCGGCGGGTCGAAGATCAGCGAGGTGCGCCGGGTGCCGGCCACCGTCGTGCCGTCGGAGAACCAGAACCGGTTGTACGAGCCGGGGTTGCCCGGGGGCGGCTTCCGGTCGGTGCGCGCCGCCGCCTTCTCCTCCATGGCGGCCACGTCCTCGTCCGTCAGGAACTCCTTCCCGGCCATTTCGGGGGGCCGCTGCAGCGGCGTCACCGAGCTGAAGTCCCAGACCCCCTGAAGGTCCGGGCGGCCGTCCGCCGTACGCGGAACGGACGACGCCGACTGCGCGCCGGCGGCGACCGGCGCCAGCGCAAGGACCATCGTCAGAACGACGAGAACCCGCATGGTGGAAACGAGTCGAGCGCGCATCTGAACCTCCCCTTCCCGCAGCACTGCGGGAATCGTCTCGCCGTCAAGTCTACGGGTCGACGGCCCCGGCATTGACGCACAGGGTAGCACATCGCGCCCCCCGTTCGCGCTTGACAGCATCGCGCGGGTCGGCTAGCGTGCCGGTCACGGACGGAGCATCGGGAACACGAGGAGGAGAAGTCGCCATGCATCTCTCCCGGACGTTCGCAGCACCGCAATGCATCCTCCGGCGCATCGGTGTCGCCGCGGCCGTCGTCGCGGCGGGCCTGCTGCTTGCGCCACCTTCGGCCGACGCCCAGGCGATCGGCGGCACGGTCACCGACACCACGGGCGGCGTCCTGCCCGGCGTCACCGTCGAGGCGCGCAGTCCGGCCCTGATCGAGCAGGTCCGGACCGCCGTCACCGACGGCGCCGGCCAGTACCTGATCGTGGCGCTCGAAACGGGCGACTACACCGTGACGTTCACGCTGCCCGGCTTCAGCACGCACGTGCGCGAGGGGGTCGACCTCAGCACCGGGTTCACCGCGAACGTCGACGTCGAGATGGCGGTCGGCGCGCTCGAGGAGACGGTCACCGTCACCGAGGCCAGCCCGATCATCGACGTCCAGAGCGTCCGGCAGAGCGAGACGATCGACCGGGAGCTGTACGAGGTGCTCCCGACCACGCGCGGCTACGACTCGCTGGCGCTGCTCATCCCCGCGATGAACATCCAGGGCGGCCCGTCGACGGCGGTCCCGATAGACACCGGCGGCCTCAGCGGCGTGCCGAACAACCGGCTGACGATCCACGGCTCCGACGAGTACGACGCCGAGGTCCAGGTGGACGGCTTCGACGTGAACTCGGTGGCGTTCGACGGCGCCCCGGGCGCCCTGCCGCAGGACGGTCCGATCGCGGAATACGTGTACGACTACTCCTCGAACGCGGCCGAGGTGGAGACGGGCGGCGTCCGGATGAACATGATCCCGAAGGAGGGGAGCAACACGATCACCGGCAGCTTCTACGCGAACTACGGCCACTCGAGCTGGCTGTCGAACAACGTCGACCAGGACCTGATCGACCGCGGGATCACCGGCGGCAGGCAGGGGGCGTTCCGGGCGGACCAGTCGTGGCAGGTCGCGCCGACGATCGGCGGCCCGGTCGTGCGCGACAGGTTGTGGTTCTTCATGAGCTACACCTACCGGAGGGCCAGCTTCTTCCCGTCCGGGCTGTTCAACAGCACCGACACGAGCGCGACGTCCTACGTCCCCAACCTCGAAGAGCCGACCCTGGAGAAGTCGACCAACTACGAGGGGACGCTGCGGCTGACGTGGCAGGCGACCACGCGCGACAAGGTGCAGGCGTACTGGGCCAACAGCAACGTCAAGCAGATCCCGTCGCTGACCGGCTCGCAGCTGCATCCGCTCTACATCGCCCCGGAGGCGGGCAGCGACGGCACGTCGGCGTTCAACACGTACCAGATCACCTGGGTGCGGCCGCAGACCAACCGGATCCTGTTCGAGGCCGGCTACTCGCGGCTCCCCGCCCACAGCATCCTCTACCCGCTCAACAACGAGTTCGGCTCCCCGGGAAACGGCGCGCACTTCGGCGCCCGGACCGACCTGCCCGGCCTGTTCGAAGCGACCACGCTGACGATGTCGCGCAACATGGGGTTCCTCTTCGGCGGGAACACCGTCTGGTACTCGACGATGAACCAGACGGTGCGCGCGTCGATGTCGTACGTCACCGGCAGCCACAACCTGAAGTTCGGCGTCCGGACGACGCTCAAGTCGCAGAACGAGACGTACCGCAGCGGGTCGAACTGGACGAACGCCATCACCTTCTTCGGCAGTCCGGTCCAGGCGCACTTCTGGTCACGGCCGCCGGAGACGAACGAGCTGACGAACACCGGCCTCTACGTCCAGGACCAGTGGACGATAGACCGCCTGACGGTCAACGCCGGGGTGCGGTTCGACTATTTCCGCGGCCATTACCCCGATCAGGTGTCCGTGCCGGGCTCCCCCACGCATTCGCCCTGGGCGCCGGAGGTCATCATGGTCGAAGGCGCGACGGCGGCCAGCTGGAAGGACCTCCAGCCCCGGCTGGGCGTGGTCTATGATCTGCGGGGCGACGGCCGGACGGCGCTCAAGGCGTCAGCGTCGCGGTTCGGAAGCCGGGACGCCATCTCCCTGGCGGGCGACCTCAACCCGATAGCGAACAACACGCGGCAGGCCCGAACCTGGATCGACGGCGCGGTCTGCCTCAATCCCGCGGTCTGCGTCCCCGGCGACGGCATCCCGCAGGGCGATCCGCTCCTCCCCTATCCGAACGGCGAGCTGCTGAGCCCGCCCGACAACGCGGCGTTCGGCGCGCACGTCGCCACGCAGTTCTTCGACCCCGACTGGGCGTTCGGCTGGGGCAAGAAGAAGGCGAACTGGGAGTTCTCGGGCAGCATCCAGCACGAGCTGCTCGACAACGTGTCGGTCGACTTCGGGTATTTCCGGCGCGTATACGTCAACTTCGACGCCTGGGACAACCGGAGCGTCGGCCCCGAGGACTTCGACACGTACCAGATCACCGTACCGGCGGATCCGCGGCTCCCGGACGGCGGCGGCTACGCGCTCACCCTGGTGGACATGAAGCCGGAGGCGCTGGCCCGCGGCCAGGAGAACTGGGCCACCGGCACCGACGATCTCGGCGGCGAGAGCGAGATGTGGCACGGCATCGACCTGAGCGCCACCGCGCGGCTGGAAGGGCTCCTGCTGCAGGGCGGTCTGGCCACCGGGCGGCGGATCTCCGACTACTGCGGCTACATGGAGCAGCAGCCGGAGGTGCTGTTCGGCGAGTACACGCCGTTCCCGGCGTCGCGCGTCGGCCGGGGAACCACCGGCCAACTGGCGGGAATAGCCGGCAGCCGGGGCAACCTGTCCGCCCGGGAGTTCTGCCGGGCCGAGGACAACTGGCTGACGAACCTGTCGCTGTCCGGCTCGTACACCTTCCCGTACGACGTCGACGTCTCGGCCACGTTCTTCTCCCGTCCGGGACCGCGGCGCGAAGCGATCTACCAGATCCCGCTCGCGGAGGTCGCGGCGGCCCTCGGCCGCCAGCCGACCATCGGGACCAACCCGGCCGTGAACATCCTCCCGCCGGGGGAGGCGTTCGGCGACCGGCTCAACCAGTTCGACCTGCGGATAGCCAAGGTGCTCGACTTCGGCCTCGGCGGCAACCTGCGGGCGAGCTTCGACGTCTACAACCTGTTCAACTCGAACGCCGTCTCGCGGGAGCAGTCCGGCTTCGGTCCGTTGTACCTTCAGCCGATCGGCCTGCAGCCGGGCCGCCTGGCGAAGATCTCCTTCCAGTACAACTACTGAGTCGGAGAAGGGCGCGCGTGGGGCATCCCCCCCGCTCCGCGCGCGCCCGCGCCGTTCCCGCGCATGCGGCCGCGGCGCGGCGGGCCGTGCAGTCTGCGGCGAACCCTGCGCCGCAGCCGGGCGGCCGGGGGCGTTACTGCGTCTCCGCGCTCTGCGCGTCGTACCGCCGCGCGCGCTCCACCACGTCGTCGCTGCGGACCAGCTCCCACCGGCGGCCGGGGTCGAGCGCGGCGCCGCCGGCCCGGCCCACGCGGCCGTCGCGGGCGAGCGCGGCGAGCGCGCGGTCGACGGCGCCGAGCGCCACCAGGTTCAGGCCGCCGAAGAACGCGACGCTCACCCGGTTCGCCTGCGCGTCCCGGAGAGAGGGAACCGACGCGAGCATCGGCCGGCCGGCTGTCTCCACCGCCCGGGCGCACTGATCCAGAGGGAGCGACGGGATGAAGATCAGGTCGCCGCCCTCCTCCGCGTACCGCGCGGTCCGCTCCAGCGCCTCCTCGACCGGCCCGCCCGCCGCCACCACGTCGCACCGGGCCATCAGGACCGTGTCGCCCCGCCGGGCGTCGGCGGCGGCACGGATCTTGTCGACCATGGCGCCGGCGGCGAGGATCTTCCCCTCGCCGAGCCCGCGCAGGTGCTTGGCGCCGTACAGGTCCTCGATCATGACGCACGCCGCGCCGGCCCGTTCGTACCGCTGCACCGTCCGGTAGACGTTCAGCGGGTTCCCCCCGCCGTCGTCCGCGTCGGCGACTATCGGCAGGGCGACGGCGTCGGCCGCGCGGCGGCAGAAGTCGATCAGGTCGTCGATGGTCGCCATGCCGTAGTCGCCGAGCCCGAACTGGCTGAGCGAGAGCGCGCTCCCGCCCGTCATCGCCATCTCGAACCCGTGCATCTCGACCAGCCGGGCGGTCGCCACGTCGCCGCAGTTGACGCAGCGGCTCGGCTCCGGCCGCGCCAGCAGCCGGCGCAGCCGGGCGCCCGGAGTCGAGCCGCCCGGGTCCTGCGCCCCGGCGGACGCGGCGCCGAGCGCGTGCGCGGCCAACCCGCCGGCGGCGGCGCCGGTCCCTTGCAGGAAGCGGCGACGTGACGGTCTGCTCATCCCTTCCTCCCTCCGTCATACGAGGCGCAATCCGTCGTCGGCTATCGCGCGAAACAAGGGATGCGCCTCCCGGCGCCGCCGCTCGAACGTTGCGGCGCCGACGACAATCGGTTCGACGGGCAGCGTGGTGCGCTTCAGCACTTCGCCGACCTGGTCGAAGAGACGCCCCGGCAGCTCACCGACGACGAGCAGGTCGATGTCGCTCCCTTCGTGCTCCATCCCGCGGGCGAACGAGCCGAAGACGTAGACCGACGCGATCGGGAAATCGCGCTTCAGGCCGGCCGCGAGGCGTCTCAGCTCTCGAACGACGCGCTGACGCGCGTGAGGATCGAGCGAGCAGACCGCAGACATTGCTCGGCGTCCTTCTCCTGGTAGTAGGCGGCCGGCGCCGTCTCGACGTCGAGTCCGTTCGGATAGCGCGTCGGGATGTAATGCTGGTCAAGCCATCGCGCGGCCTCGTCGAGATCGCCGTACTGCGCGTCGATCGCCGCCGCTTCCCGGGCGAGCCGGCGGAGACTGTGCGTGACGATGCTGGTCCGCCCGCGAACGTAGAGAAACGCCTTGACAGCCCGTGGCGAAAGTCCCCGCTGCATTCGAGCGGCGATGCATCCCGCCTGACGGCGTTGTTCGTCGGTTGCGTATGCCCAATATGCGCCCTCCTCACGCCTTGTCAGGCGGGCGCCTCACCGCTCTCGGTGCGACGCGGGGATTCCACCACGGGCTGTTGAGCGCCTTCTCTCCCGCCTGTTGAGCCTGGAAGCAGGCCCATTCGTGATGCCCGGCGGCGGTGCTGTCCACGGCGGCGGCGATGTCCGCCCGCGCCTGGTCGCACCACGTCCGGGCCAGGAGATCCCGGCCGGCCATGCTAGAAACTGTACTGGAACGTCACCTTGGCCAGACGGCCCGGCTGCACGCCGAGCGGCTGCAGGAACGAATCCGGAACGCCCCCCGCGGAGAAGCCGTACCGCTCCCGGGAGACGGAGTTCCCGTTGAACAGGTTGAAGACGTCGAGGCTCGCCCGCACGTCGCCGCCGCCGCGCAGGTCGAACACCCGGCCGATCCGCAGGTCGAACTGGTGGAAGCGGTCGCCGTGCGCCGTCCCCGGCGGGATGACGTTCATCGAGACGGCGCTGCCGACTGTGGCCGGCCGGCCGAGCGCCGCGACGACTTCGTCGGCCGGCACGGTGTAGATCGCCTCGCGCACGGTGCCGGGCCGGCTGAAGAACGCCGCCGACACGTCGATGCCGTACGGGAAGGTGTACGACCCGAACACCGAGACGTTCGTCAGCCAGTTCCGCTCGGCCCGGCAGAAGTCGGTGGCGAGCAGGTTGCCGCGGCTCCCGGCCGTCCCCAGGACGCGCGAGGCGGTGTAGGTGGTCGGCGACCCGAACAGGACTTCCGGCGCCGCCTCCTGCAGGCCGCAGACGTCGGTGGTCCGCTGCCCCGTCGCCAGGCCGCCCTGCAGCAGCACGCCTTCCAGCCGGGCGCTCAGGTTGAAGTCGAAGCCGTGCCACCGGTCGCTCTCCGCGCCGAGGTTGCCGGTCCCGGTCTTCCGGTTGTTCTGCAGGCGCGCGAACGCCTCCGGCGTCATGTCGACGAGCGTGAGCGGGAACCCGCCGCCGTTCGGCAACCGGTCGTCCGCCGGGACCATGATGGTGTACCGGTCGAAATCCTCCGGGCCGACGTTCAGGTTGTCCCACTCGTCGAAGTTGACGTAGTGGCGCCGGAAATAGCCGACGTCCACCGACACGTTGTCGACCAGCTCGTGCTCGATGCTCAGTGCGTACTCCCAGTTCGCCTTCTTCTTCCCCCACCCCATCGCCCAGTCCGGATCGAACGCCTCGGTGACGATCGGCGCGCCGAACGCCGGGTTGTCGGTCGGGCTCATCAGCTCGCCGTTGGGAAACGGGTTGAGCGGATCGCCCTGCGGCAGACCGTCGCCCGGAATGCACGCCACCGGTCCGATGCACGACGGCAGCACCGTCCCCCGCGGGAGCACGAAGTGCGTGTTGGCGCCGTCGAGCCAGAGCCGGGTCTGCCGGCGGTTGTTCGCCGCGGGATTCAGCTCGCCGGCCAGCGCGATGGCGTCCCGGCTCCCGAACCGGGAGACCGACGCCTTGATCGCCGTCCGCCCGTCGCCGCGAAGGTCGTACACCATGCCGAGGCGGGGCTGGAGGTCCTTCCAGACCGCCGCCGTCGCCCCGGGGAACGACGACCCCCGGGGAACCCAGACGGAGGTGTGAACGGCTCCCGGCGCCGACACGTGGTCGGGATAGCTCCCCTTGAAGTAGTCGAACCGCAGCCCGGCGTTGATCGTCAGCCGGTCCATCGTCCACTGGTCCTGCGCGTACACCCCGACGTTGACCAGCTCGTTCGTCTCCGGCGGCCTCGACTCGAAGTACGCCTCGAGCGGCCGGCCGACGATGGTCAGCATGTTCGTCCAGTTGTTGGCGCTCCGGTACGTCTCGGTCTGCCCCTTGATGTTGCTGGTGAACCCGAACTTCAGGTTGTGGCTGCCGGTGACGTACGACATCGCCCCGCGGAACGCCCGGTTGTACGTCGAGAAGTGGACGTCGGTCCCGTTGAAGAAGAACCCCATGTTCCGGGACATCGTCAGCGTGGTCCCCTCGAACACGCTGGGCAGGTCGGTCCGGGCGTCGAGATGCTCCCGGCCGGTGCCGTGGAGGCGCTGCGTCTCGGCGTCGAGCGGGTTCAGGATGTTGTTCGCCGGCATCAACGAGACGCCGAACTCGAACAGGATCCGGTTGGTCTGCGGCCGGACCCAGGTGAGCTGGTACGTGTTGACGTTGTTCACCCCCTCGCTGCCCGCCTCCGGCGCGATGTAGATCGGGTCGAGCTGCGATCCGCTCAGCGACGGGATCTGCTGCGAGTTGTTGCTGCCCCAGAACGTCTGCACCTTGTCTTTCGACGTCGCCTGCCACGTCAGCCGCAGCGTCCCTTCCCACAGATTCTGCCGGTCGATCGTCGGGCGGTCGAGGTCGGGGACGTACGCCAGGGCGCTGGTGTCGGAGTTGTCGAACAGGCCGGCCGGAAGCTGCGACGCCCGGCGGTATGACCAGGTAGCGAAGAACCAGAGACGGTCGCGCACTATCGGGCCGCCGAGCGACGGGCCGGTGTACCACTGCTGATCCACGCGCAGCGCGCCGTTCCTCCCCCCTGCGATCCCGCGATCGATCAGCTCCTGGTCCACGTTGTTCGACAACCAGCTCGAGTGGGCGAAGTCGGTGTAGAACCCGCCGCTGAACGCGTTGCTCCCCTCCTTCGGGATCAGGTTCAGCCGCACGCCGCCCGTCTCGACCTCCGCCGAGTTGGCCGAGTAGTCGTAGACGTACTCGGCGATGGCGGTGTCGAGCGGCGTCCCTTCCGGGGCGCCCTCGAGCGCCACGAGGCCGACGTCGAGGCCGTCGAGCTGCATCTCGCCGTCCGACTCCTCCGACCCGTGGATCGACAGCCGGTTGTTCCCCATCCCGGTGACGCCGCTCGTGTCGACCGACACGGTGGTGGTCGGCCCGCCCGCGATGTTCATCGCCGGGATGAGGACGGCCATCGCGTCGTACGTCTTCGACGTCGGGAGCGCCTCGTAGATCTCGCGGTCGATCGTCTCGCTCTGCCGAACGCTCTGGACGTCGATGATCGGGCTCGCTTCGGTAACCGTGACCGTCTCCTCCAGCGCGCCGACCGCTAGCTGCGCGTCGATGTTCGCGGTGAAGCCGGTGCTCAGCGCGACCCCTTCACGCACCAGCGTGCTGAAGCCGGGCAGCGTGAACGTCACGGTGTAGACGCCGGTCTCGAGCGCCACGATCTGGTACTGCCCGCTCCCGTCGGTGACCGCGGCGCGGACCTGCTCGATCAGCGCGGGGCTGCGGGCCTCCACCGTCACGCCCGGCAGGACGCCGCCGGTCGTGTCGGTCACGACGCCGCCGATAGACTGCGCGCGGGCCGGGCCCGGCGCCAGCAGCAGGGAAACGGCGACCGCAGCCGCCGCGGCGCCGAGGCGGCTGCAGCGTGGCGGCTTCGAAAATCTCCGGAAGTTCGTCATCCGACTCCTCCCCACTCCTGATGACCGGCCCGTACGACACGCAAGTGGCTCTATAGCACGGCGACCGTTCCGGCGCAACGACTTTTGCGCCGGCCGCGGCGCGATGCGGCGTGATATCGTTGCGGCGCAAGGCGGATGGACTTCAAGTCGTACGCGCTCGACCCGGCCATCTACGACGAGATGCTCCAGCCGGACGGCGCGCCGCGCGAGCACTGCCGCCCGCTCCACGAAGCGCTCGGCCGGCTATCGGCGGCGGAGCTCGGCGAGATTCGGGACCGGGTCGCCCGCGCGTTCCTCAACGAAGGGATCACCTTCACCGTCTACGGCGAGGGCGACGCCGACGAGCGGATCATCCCTATCGACTGCCTGCCCCGGATCCTTCCGGGCGCCGAGTGGCGGCGGCTCGAAGCGGGCCTGGCGCAGCGCATCGCCGCCCTGAACCGGTTCCTGGCCGACGTCTACGGCGAGGCCCGCGCGGTGCGCGACGGCGTCGTGCCGGAGGACCTGGTGCGCGGCTGCCCCCACTACCGCCCCGAGCTGCGCGGATTCGCCGCGCCGCACGGCGCCTGGGCCGTCGTCTGCGGCGCCGACCTGGTGCGGACGAACGACGGCTTCCAGGTGCTGGAGGACAACCTGCGCGTGCCGTCCGGCGTGTCGTACATGATCGCGAACCGGAAGGCGGTGAAGTCGAACCTGCGCCGCCTCTACCGGCGCTGCCGGGTGCGGGAGGTCGAGCAGTACGGGCGCCTGCTGCGCGAGACGCTGGTCGAGCTGGCGCCGGAGGACCGCGGCGACCCGGCCGTCGCGCTGCTGACGCCCGGCGTCTACAACTCGGCGTTCTACGAGCACCTGTTCCTCGCCCACGAGATCGGGGCGGAGCTGGTGGAGGGGCGCGACCTGCTGGTCCGGGACGGACGGGTCTGGATGCGGACGACGGAGGGGCTGCGGCGCGTCGACGTGATCTACCGGCGCGTGGACGACGACTTCCTCGACCCGCGGGCGTTCCGGCCCGACTCGCTCCTCGGCGTCCCCGGGCTGCTGGAGGCGTACCGGCGGGGCGGCGTGACGCTGGCGAACGCGCCGGGGACCGGGGTGGCCGACGACAAGAGCGTGTACGCGTACGTGCCGGACCTGATCCGGTACTACCTGGGCGAGGACCCGATCCTGGCCAACGTGCCGACCCGGATCTGCCGCCGGCCGGAAGACCTGGAGTACACGCTCGACAACCTCGATCGGCTGGTCGTCAAGCGGGTCGGCGAGTCGGGCGGGTACGGCATGCTGGTCGGTCCCCACGCCACGGCCGCCGAGCGCGACGCCTACGCCCGGGAGCTCCGCGCCAACCCGGCCGACTTCATCGCGCAGCCGACCCTGGCGCTCTCGCGCGCCCCCTGCTTCATCGACGGCCGCGCCGAACCGCGCCACGTCGACCTGCGCCTGTTCGTCCTGACCGGCCGGGAGACGCGCGTCGCGCCGGGCGCCTTCTGCCGGGTCGCGCTCCGCCGGGGCAGCCTGGTGGTGAACTCCAGCCAGGGCGGCGGCGGCAAGGACGTCTGGGTGCTGGACGACTGACGGGACGACGCAGGATGCTGGCGCGCGCCGCCGAGGGCCTCTACTGGATGGGCCGCTACCTGGAGCGGACGGAGCACCTCTGCCGGCTGCTGCGCGATCAGGTGGAGGCGCTCGTCGACCGGCCGGTCCGGGAGATCGACTTCGGCTGGCGCCGGATCTACGCGTCGCTCGGCCGGCGGCCGCCCGGACCGGAGGTCGGATTCACCGGCGACGACGACGACTACACGCTGGCCGACGCGTACGTCCTGGCGGACGACCTGACGTTCGAGCGGACGAACCCCGACGCGATCCGGAGCGGGTTCGCCCGGGGACGCGACAACGCCCGGCAGGTGCGCCACGCCATCAGCGCCGAGATGTGGACCTCTCTGAACGCGGCCTGGCTGCGGCTCGAAGCGCGCAGCATCGAGGAGATCTGGAGGACCGCGCCGGAGAGCTTCTACGCCGAGGTGGCGCGCGGCCTCGACACGTTCGCCGGCGCGGCCGAAACGACGATGTACCGGGACCAGGGCTGGCGCTTCCTGCAGATCGGCCGGTTCACGGAGCGCGCGCAACTGACGATCGCGCTGCTGCTGGCGCACCGGGCGTCGGTGCGGCCGCGCGACGAACCGGCGGCGGAGGACGACTGGACCAGCCTGCTGCGGGTCTGCCAGGCGTTCGACGCGTACACGCGCCGCTACGGCGTCGAGGTCCGGGCCGACCGCGCGCTCGACCTGCTGGTGAGCGATCCGCTGCTCCCCCGATCGCTCTGCCGCACGCTCGACCGGGCGGCGGCCGAGCTGGCCGCCCTCCCCGCCGGACCCGGCCCGGCCGCCGAAGCGCGGCGGCTGGCGGGCGAGCTGGCCGCGGCCGGGCGCGAGTCGCCGGTGGACCGGCGGAGCCCGGACGACCACGCGGCGCGCCTCCGGCGGCTTCTGGATCGGTGCCGCGAACTGCACGGCCTCGTCGTCGCCGCGTACGTCGAGTACGACCTCGACGCCGCTCCGCTGCTCTAGCTGGAACGCGGCCTGGAGCACCGCCGCCGCAAGGTTCCGAAACCGCCCGATCAACTCGCCGACGGCGGAACCACGACGTGCATCACCCGACGCTCCGCCGGCGCTATCGATTCGTCGAACGTCGCGCCGCCGGCCGGCATCCGATCCGCGTCGCGTCTGGCCGGCGTGTGATAGAAGTTCCTGAGCACGAAATCGATGAACCAGTGCGGCGTCACCGGCGCGGAGACGGGAATCCGGCAATGCTCGTACTGGCCGAGCGTCAGGTGGGACTTCGGATGCGCCACCTCCGCGTGGCGTTCGTCGCGCCCGTCGTAATCGCAGCGCAACGGAAACGGCACGACGCTTCTGGCGATCACGTCACCATGCAACTCGTCGTGGAGGTAGACGTCCGGACTGTTCTGGAACTCGTGCAGGTGCGGCGCAGGAAGGAACGCGAGCCTGTGGCGCTGAAGCCTGTCGCCGGCGAACTCGTACGCCATCTGAATCAACGCGCCGTCGAGCATCTTCACGTTGTAGACGCGCTCGCGCACGAACCACCGGTAAACGTCCGAGTACTTGAAGTTCTTCAACGCCATCGACACGTGCGCCGCGTTCGGAAAAGTGACATCGACCCGCTTCCCCGCGGGCCGCGGGAAACCAAACTGGACCCGATCGGCGAGGCCTGTCTCCACCAGACGGCGGATGCGTTCGTTCATCTGGTCCGTGATCCGCTTCACGGTCGGCATCGCAACCCCTGCCGCCCGCCGGCGGAATCCCGCGGCTTGGCCCGCAGTCTGTCCAGTTGTTCATCGTCCAGCCCCGCCAGCAGTCTGGCCAGCTCGTCACTCAGATCTTCGACGTGAAGGTTGCCGGATTCGAGATCGGCGGCCAGGGCGTCAAGTTCCTTCTGACTCTTCCGCACGCGCCGGCGCTCCGCGTCCGTCATGTCTCGATGCACGATGCGCAGGCGCTCGCGTTGCTCCTGCGACGGATAGGTGAACTGCAATTCGAAACCGCGGTCTGCGAGCTTGCGGTACTCCGCCTCGAGCGCACGCATGCCCGCGCCGACGCCAAGTACTCGCACCCACGCCTTGCTCCGCGTGATCGCCACGAACAGTTGATTGCGGAGGCGGGCGAGGTTCCGCCCCCGGCCGTGGCAGTCCTGCGCGTTGACGACGTAGACCATGCCCGCCTCGTTCCCCTTCGCCCGGTGGACCCCGGTGAAGGTCACCGAGTCGGCGTGCTCCTGAAAAAACACGTCCGCGGTCGTATCGACGCCGGCGACGTGGGAATCGATGCCGAGATCGAGCAACCGACTGCGAATCGGGCCGATTTCCTCGCGGGTCGTCAACGGATTCGGGTTGATGACCACGACGTCGTCGTGCCGCATCTCGTCCTGTTTCAAGTTCTCCGCGACGGCGTTCGCCACCCACTCGATCTGCTCTTCCTTGCTTTCGAAGCAGACGAACCGCACCAGATCGTCGAGCGGCGAATGGTCTTCGAGAAACTTCGGACTGGCGTCGGGTGTTCTGTCGAGCGTAACCCGGGCTTCCTCCCGCAGCTCCCCGTCCTTGAGTCGATACCCGATGTCGCGCCAGAGATGAGGCGAATCGAACATCTGCACCAGCCCGGTGTCTCCCGGTTTCTCCGGTTCCCGATATACGCCGAAACCGAGCGCGTGCGCCGCCGTCAACACCGGCCGGGAGTTCCGGTAGCACTTCTCCAGGATGAGGTCGCGCGTGTCGCCGTCGCCGTCGCCGCCGTCGAACCGGACCCGGGGCTTGCCGTCTTCGCGAACGCCGAACATCTCCTCCGGCGACGACACCGGCTCGCCCACCAGGTTCTGCAGCTCGTCGTAGGCGTACACCAGCCGGCGCGGCTCGCGCAGCGACTCGTAGCAGATCTGGAGAAACGAGTCGGGGAGATCCTGGGCTTCGTCCACGAGTATCGCGTCGTAGAGAGACTGTCCATCGTCGGACTGTCGCCACTGATCGAGCGCCTGCGCGCATATGGCGGAGAATTCGCGTCCCCGGAACCGCCGTCTGGCGGATCCGAAGTCGAAGTAATCCAGACCATGCGTCCGGCAGAACTCGAAGTACAGTCCGTCCCGATCTTCCGGGCCCGGCGCGCCCCAGGCGTTGACGATGCGCAGCGTGCTCCAGTCCGGCTCTTCGCCCGTCTGTTCGATCGAGAAGTTGTTGATCAGGCGGCGGAAGTGCCCCTTGAGCGAGCGGGTGTTGAACGTGACGGCGATCCGCCACTCGGGATGCTGAGCGTGCAGGTAAGCGGCCTTCAGCGCAAGGACGATGGTCTTGCCCGAGCCCGCGAGACCGCGGATGCGCTGCACGCCGTCCACGGTTTCGATGACTGCTCTCCCCTGGGTGACGTCAAGGGTGGCGATGGAATCCTCCAGTTTCTTCAACCTTGCGCCGCGGGAGTCCGGCCGGTCCGCCGAGCGCCTGCGGCGGCTCCTGCGGATGGCCGAGACGCTTTCGATCGCGGACAGCGCGGTTTCGTACGTGTGGCGGTCCCGCTTCTTCCACTCGAAGTTCAGCATCGCCTGCGGGAGCTTGGCGTGATCGGCGATCGGATAGCCGGGGTCGACTTCCTTCTCGTCGACGCGGACTCTGGGAGCGAACGACAGCGCATGAATTGGAATGGCGAGCTCGCGCCCCCGCGTCAGCTCCCGGCGCATCCGTAACCGGCCTTCGAGCCGATTCGCGGAGTCGTCCTGCCGCGCCTCATAGCCGTCGAGCGCCTCGCCTTCGACGAGATCGAAAACGACGAGTCCGCGCTCCGGCGACACCAGCAGCGCATCAATGCGGTGGCGGCCCTCCGGCGCGGCGACGATCGGATAGCCGATGAACAGATGGCCGGAGACGTCGCGGCAGTCGGCGATCGCCGAGATCAGCTCGCTGCTCGCCGCCGGCTTGTCGTTGGCGCCACGAATGACAGAGACGCTCATGATCCCTCCGTACCCATTATGCGCCATCGGCCGGACTTCGACGACAGCGGCGCGCCGGTGGTACGATCCGCCGCAATGCCCGGCGTCGCGCAGGAGCTGCTCGAACGCGTCTTCGGCTACGACCGGTTCCGGGGACAGCAGGAAGCGATCATCGAGCACACGATAGCGGGCGGCGACAGCCTCGTGCTGATGCCGACCGGCGGCGGCAAGTCGCTCTGCTACCAGATTCCGGCCCTGGCGCGCCGCGGCGCGGCGGTGGTCGTCTCGCCGCTGATCGCCCTGATGCGCGACCAGGTCGACGGGCTGCTCCAGGCCGGGGTGCGGGCCGCCTGCCTCAACTCCACCCTGTCGTACGGCGAGGTCCGCGACGTCGAGGCCCGGCTGCGCGCCGGCCGGATCGACCTGCTGTACGCCGCCCCCGAACGGCTGCTCGGCGAACGGACCCTCACGCTGCTGGGCGAAGCGGAGATCGCGCTGCTCGCGATAGACGAGGCGCACTGCGTCTCGCAGTGGGGGCACGACTTCCGCCCGGAGTACCTCGAGCTGTCGGTGCTGCACGAGCGGTTCCCGGACGTGCCGCGGATGGCGCTCACCGCCACCGCGGACGGCCCGACCCGGCGCGAGATCCTCGCCCGGCTCGAGCTGGCGGACGCCCGCGTGTTCACCAGCGGGTTCGACCGGCCGAACATCCGGTACCGCGTCGTGCCGAAGGCGAGCCCGCGCGATCAGCTCCTGCGGCTGATCGACGGCGAGCACCGCGGCGATGCAGGCATCGTCTACTGCCTGTCGCGCCGCAAGGTGGAGGAGACGGCCGAGTGGCTGCGTGCGCAGCGGATCGACGCCCGCCCCTACCATGCGGGCCTCGGCGCCCGGGAGCGGGCCGCGGCGCAGGACGCGTTCGTGCGCGGCGAGGGGGTGGTGATCGTGGCGACGATTGCGTTCGGCATGGGGATCGACAAGCCGGACGTCCGGTTCGTCGCGCATCTCGACCTGCCGAAGAGCCTGGAGGCGTACTACCAGGAGACCGGCCGGGCCGGGCGCGACGGGCTGCCCGCCACCGCGTGGATGGCGTACGGCATCCAGGACGTGATGACGCTGCGCCAGATGGTCGACGGCTCGGAGGCGGGCGAAGCCCAGAAGCGGATCGAGATCCGGAAGCTCGACGCGATGCTCGGCTACTGCGAGCTGGCGACCTGCCGGCGCCGGGCGCTGCTCGACTATTTCGGCGACACGCTCGACGGCCCGTGCGGCAACTGCGACAACTGCCTCCAGCCGCCCGAGGCGTGGGACGCGACCGCCGCGGCGCAGCAGGCGTTGTCGTGCGTCTACCGGACCGGGCAGCGGTTCGGGGCGGGGTACGTCATCGACGTTCTGCGCGGCAAGGACGACGGCCGGATCCGGCGGTTCGGCCACGACCGGCTCCCGACGTTCGGCGTCGGCGCGGACCTCGCGGCCGGAGAGTGGCGCTCGGTCGTCCGGCAGCTCGTGGCGCGCGGTCTGCTCAGCGTCGACGTCGACGGCTACGGGGCGCTGCGGCTGACCGAAGCGGCGCGGCCGGTGCTGCGGGGCGACGCGCAGGTGGAGCTCCGGCGGGACGCCGCGCCGCGGCCGCCGCGCCGGTCACGCGCGGCGCGCAGCAAGGCCGCGGCGGCGCTCGGCGGCGCGAACACGGAGCTGTTCGACGCGCTCCGCGCCCGGCGGCGCGAGCTGGCGAAAGAGCAGAACGTCCCGCCGTACGTCATCTTCCACGACGCGAGCCTGGTCGAGATGGCGGAGCGGCGGCCGGGAACGCTCGACGAGTTCGCCGCCATCCCGGGCGTCGGCGCGGCGAAACTCGACCGGTACGGCGCGGCCTTTCTCGACGTCATCCGCGCGCACGCGCCGGCGGAGGAGGGCGCGTGAACGCGCGCGGTCACCGGCTCACGTGAATCGTGACGTCGTCGTAGTCGATCAGCCCGCCGTCGTGGGCGAGCGCCCGGAGCACGTAGACGCCCGGCTCGCTGAACGTCGCCCGGACCGTCCACCGGTTGCCGGGCGGGACGGGCGGCGTCTCCCAGCCGGTGGACCAGGGCGAGTCGCCGCCGTCCCGGCGGTCCTGCCACACCTTGGTCTGCGGCGGGTCGAAGACGACCTCGCCCGGGCCGCGGTACCGGTACCAGGACAGCCGCAGCCCGGTGGCCGAATTCGGGACGAAGTGGCTCTCGCCGATCAGGTAGGTCGAGATCGATCTCGGCGCAGGCTTCCCGTCGTCGGTGGCGACCGCACTCAACCTGACCGGCTCGCCGGCGCTGACGTCGAGCGTCTTCGGACCCTCCACCGTCAGTTGCGGCGGGACGTTCCCGATCATGTCAGGGTGGAACCCGGTCACCCCGCCGGCGCCGAAGTTGGCCATCATCACCGTCTCGTCGACCACGTACTCCGGCCGCAGCGTCGCGTACGCCCGCTCGGTCACCCCGTTGCTCGTCAGCGTCCAGACGATCTCGCTGTCGCCGAAGTCGGCCGGGACCGGAACCTTGAAGACGAACTGGTTGCGCCGCGGAAAGAAGTGGGTCGGCTGCCCGAGGTCGGGACCGTCCGGCTCCATGTGGTTGCCCGGTCCGACCGGCACGTCGATCTCCTCCTCCCAGTTCCGGTTGTAGTACCCGAACCAGAGGTCGATCGAACCGTCGTCGTGCCGCCAGAACCCTTCGTACGAGGGCGCGACGTTCTGGCCGCGCGCCGGGGCCTGCGCGCCGGTGACGGCCGGGGCCGCCAGCAGGACGGCCGCGGCGGCGGCGAACGCCGTCCCGGCCGCCGCCTGAGCGAGCCGGGGAAGCCGGACGCAGCGCGAGAGCGGGGCCGGCATCGTCAGTTCTGCCCCTGCGCCGGGAGGCCCGTCTCCGGGAGATCCTCGAAGCCGCACAGCGGGCAGCCGAGCACCGTCTCCCCCTTGGCCAGGTTCAGCCGTTCGCGGCGCATCGCCATCTCCTCGGCGAACTGCTCGTCGGTCAGCTCGATCGTCGGCGCGATCAGGATCGCCATGTTGTCGATCGACCGGTGGCCCAAGCCGCCCCAGTTGCGCGGGTCGACGACGTTCCTGTTGGAGGGCGTGGTGTCGAAGTACGCCGTGATGTGGATCAGCGTCCCCTTCGGCAGGATCGGCGCGGCGTCGTCGTCGTACTTGTACACCTTCACCCAGTTGTGGTCGTACCCGGCGCAGTTGAGCACCTCGGTCCGGCCGCCCCAGATCGCCTCCATGCACATCCGGACCCCGGCCGCGTGCATGTGCGGCTCGAACGTCGTGAACTTCGTGTGCTCGCGCAGCGTCCGGTAGATGTGGACCTCCTGCCCGGCCTGCATGGCGCGGAGATCGATCTCGCCGTTCCCGAACGTCAGATCGCCGAGCTGCCGCTGCGGCGCGTATCCCCGGGGATGGAACTTGTACCCCACCCGCAGGAATGCGGTGGTGTCCTCCCCGTTCGCGTGCATGTGGATGGAGGGGAAGACGAGCTGCGAGCCGGCCTTCATCAGCCGGCCGGCCAGCTCGTCGAAGAACTCGGCGTTGCGCCCGACCTCGTGGGGACTGCCGATCGTCTGCGACGGCATCCCGTTCGCGTCGAGCATCGCGTGGATGGCGTGGTGGAAGATGAACTTGCCGCCGGTCCCGCCCTGCACGTCGCTGATCTCCTTGACCTGCACCGCGGAGACGTAGCGATCCTCCTCCAGGCCGGTCGGCGTCGGCGCGAGCGCGCCCCACCAGTCGGGCGCCTCGGCCGCCATCGACACCGGCTCCGTATCGACGACCAGGTCCGGCTCGCCGAAAGCCCACTCTTCCGCCGCGGACCACACGACAGGCGGCGGCAGGTCGGCCGGGTTCCCGCGCGGAGCGCCGGCGTCCGCCCAGGCGGCGATCGTCTCGATCTCCGCCTCGCTCAGCGAGATGTCGTCCTTGAACGCCTGGATGCCGACGTTCTTCTCGATGAACCAGGGCGGCATCACCCCCATCCGGTTCCGGAGCCCGGTCCGCTGCTTGATGCTGCGCGCCCAGGGGCGCACCTCTTCGTAGGTGATGAGCGACATCGGGGCCACCGAATTCGGGCGGTGGCAGCTTTGGCAACTGCGCTGCAGGATCGGCGCGACGTCCTTCGTGAAGGTGACCTCGCCGGCTGCGGACGACCCTGCCGACGCCGGCGCCGCCAGCGCCGCGGCCAGCGCCAGCGCGCCGGCGCCGACCGCTCTCGAAACCGCGTGGGAAGACGATTGCATCGGACTGCCCCTCTCCTGATATGGGTGTTCCTGCGCCCGCGGCGCGCGTGCGGGCGTATCGGGTCCGGTATTGTATACGAAAATGGATACGCAATCGAGCGGGGAACGGTTCCCCGCCGCCGTCCGCGCCCCGGACCGGCGCCGGATCCGTGCTGGGGAGGCCGCCGCGATTCGGGTATAATCGCGGGACGCGCGATTGCAACCAGCCCAGACGAGGTGATGACCATGAGATCCGCCATGCCGTTCGGCGCATGCGCCGCCGTCGCCCTGCTCGTGATGACCGCCGGCGCCGCCGGCCAGGAGGCCGGCCGGTACGAGCCGCCGACCACTCCCTGGGGCGATCCCGACCTGCAGGGGGTCTGGAACAACAACACCGTCGTGCCGCTGCAGCGCCCGCTGGAGGTCGGCGACCGGGAAACGCTGACCGACGAGGAAGTGGCCCAGCGGCGTCAGGCGAGCTCCGACGCCCTGTTCGCCGAGCGGGAGGGCGACACCGGCTTCTACAACGAATTCTGGTTCGAGTACGGACAGGACACGAACCGCACGTCGCTGATCATCGACCCGACCGACGGCCGGCTGCCGGCGCAGACGCCGCTCGCGGCCCGGCGGCAGCAGGAGCTGATGGGGGTCCGCCTCCGATCGATGGTCGCCCCGGACCATTACCTGGAGATGAGCGCCTACGACCGCTGCATCACGCGCGGGCTGCCGGGCGCCATGATGCCGGGGTTCTACAACCATAACTACCACATCATGCAGACGGCCGACCACGTCGTGCTGGTGGTCGAGATGATCCACGACGCCCGGATCATCCCGCTGGACGGGCGCGCGCACGTCGACCCGTCGGTCCGGCAATGGCTGGGCGACTCGCGCGGCCGGTGGGAAGGGAACACGCTGGTGGTCGAGACGACCAACTTCACCGAGAAGCTGTACGAGCGGGGCCTCTACATCCCGACCGTCTTCGCCATGGGCGAGAACCTGCGCCTCGTCGAGCGGTTCACGCGCGTGAACGAAGACACGATCGACTACCGGTTCACGGTGGAGGACCCGACGACGTTCGTCAGCGACTGGACCGCCGCGATTCCGCTCAACCGGTTCGACGGCACGCTGTTCGAGTATGCGTGCCACGAGGGGAACTACGCGCTGCGCAACATGCTCGCCGGCGCCCGCACGTCCGACGCCGCGGCCGCCAACCCGGACTAGCGCTCCGCAGCCGCCCGCATCCGGCCGAGGAACGCCTCGATGCGGGCGGCGTTCGCGCCGAGATCGCCCACGCCGACCCGCGAGACGGACCGCACGTCCACGCGCGAGCGGCTCTCGCCGGCCGGCCGGACCCGCACCGCGACGTCGTCCTTGAAGCCGAACCAGAACGTCGTGTCGGTCGCTTCGAGCAGCCCCCGGACCGGGTCCGCCGACACGATCCGCCAGCCGAGCGCCTCGGCCGCGGACCGCGCCGCCTCCACGGCCGTTTCCACGGAAAGATCGACGGTCAGCGGCGCCAGCTCCGGATAGGCGGCGCGCTGCGCCGCGGCCAGCTCCGGTCCGCCGTACTCGATCGAGTTCGGCGCGTCGGCGCGGAGCGGCGCGACCGCCTCGAACCGCGGCGGGTCGTCGGTGTCGGTCGTCACGTCGTGAATGGCCGGAGCGCCGGCGGCGGACAGGATCGCCGCCAGCGGCGCGACGGCGGCGACCGCCGCGACGACGGCGGCGACCGTCACGCGCGGGTCGCCGAGCAGCGCGACGCTTCCGCGCGCCAGGGCGACCGCCCAGAACACGAGCGCGACGAGCGTCAGAGCGACGCCCGCCAGCAGCAGGATGAACGCCGGCCCCAGCGGGAGCAGGCCGACGCGATGTCCGAGCGGCGCGGCGACGACCGCCGCCGCGGCCGCGATGAAGACGGCGAGCCGCATGGCGCGATCATACACTTGCGGCCCGCGCGGGAAAGTCCCCGCCTCGGACTGCTAAGATCTCCGCATGATCCGCCGTAGTCGGCGAAAGTAAGTCGGAATGCGCCTGCTGTTTCTGCACAACAACTTCCCGGCCCAGTTCGGCGCCCTCGCCCACTGCATGTCGGAGCGGGGCCACGACGTGACCTTCGGCACCCGCTGGAGCGGAACCCCGCCCGACTGGCTGCGGGTGGTGCGCTACCAGCCGCATCGCGAGATCGGCAAGAAGCAACATCCCTACCTGGGGTTCACCGAGAACGCCGTCCTGAACGGGCAGGCGCTGGCGCGCGTCGGGTGGCGCATGAAGGAGCAGGGCTACGCGCCCGACTTGGTGGTGGCGCACGCCGGCGAGGGGCCGGGCCTGTACGTGCGGGACGTCTGGCCCGACGCGAAGCACCTGGGCTATTTCGAGTGGTACTACCGGTCGCACGGTTCGGACGTCGGGTTCCTCCGCGAGGTGACGCGGGACGACGAGCATCGCGTCCGGACGCTCAACGCCCCCATCCTGCTCGACCTCGCCTCCAGCCACTGGGGGATCGTGCCGACCGAGTACCAGGCGTCGCAGTTTCCCGCACTGCTGCGCCGCAAGCTGACGGTGCAGCACGACGGGGTCGACACCGACTATTTCGCGCCGGCGCCCGGCAGTCGCCTGAAGCTGCCCGGCCTCGACCTCTCGGGCGCCGACGAGCTCGTCACCTACGTGACGCGCGGCATGGAGCCGTACCGCGGCTTCCCGCAGGCGATGACCGCCTTCGCCGAAGTCCAGAAGCGCAGACCCCGCGCCCACGTGGTGATCGTCGGCGAAGACCAGGTGTTCTACGGACGCCGCCTGCGGGACGGCGACACCTTCAAGAAGAAGATGCTGCGCGAGCTCGACTTCGACCGCGACCGGCTCCACTTCACCGGGAGGCTGTCGCGCGGCCGGTACCGTGAGGTGCTGCTGGCCTCCTCCGCGCACGTCTACCTGACCGTCCCGTTCGTGCTGTCGTGGTCGATGATGGAGGCGATGAGCGCCGGCTGTCTCCTCGTCGCCTCGGACACCGCCCCGGTGCGCGAGGTGGTCCGGGACGGCGAGAACGGGCTGCTGGCCGATTTCTTCGACACCGACGGCCTCGCCGGCAGGATCTGCGAGGCGCTGGAGCGGCCGGCCGCCTTCGCGGGCCTGCGCCAGGCCGCCCGGCGCACGGCGGTGGAGCGCTACCCCGCTTCGAGGCTGGTCCCGCTGCGCGCCATGCTCCTCGAGGCGGTGGCCGGCGGGCTGATGGAGGGGTGAGCCGGGCCGGGCCGGCTCATCCCGTTTCGAACGCGATCGACGCCGCCGCCCAGGCGACCTGCAGAATCCAGGACGCCACCTTCGAGTCGGCCACGATCCGCGAGGACCCGGCCAGCGGCTCGGACACGAGCAGCACGAGGACCAGCAGGGCCGCGAGCAGCAGTCCCCGGACCAGTCCGAACGCCGCCCCGAGTCCCCTGTCGAACCAGCGCAGCCCCGTCCAGCGCCAGACGCCGTTCAGGACGCGCGACAGCAGCGCGCCGGCGATCAGGCAGCCCAGGAATATCGACAGGAACGCGGCGCCGGCCGCGACCCGGCCGTCCGCGATCCAGAGATGCAGGGCCCGCCCCACGGCGTCGCACCACCATACCGCGGCCAGGACCCCGAAGAACACCGCGGTGATCCGAATGGCCTCCCGGGTGATGCCGTTGCGAAAGGCCGCGAGGACGGAGAACGCCAGTATCCCGCCCAGCGCCAAGTCGAGCACGTTCGGAGTCACGCGTGATCCGGCCGTCGATGCAGGCGCCGCGGACCCGCCGACGCCCGTACTTACCTGGTATCGGCAGGAAGGTCCGGCCGCGCCACGCCCCGGCGCGGCGGCGTCCGCAAGCCGTCAGCGGGCAGCAACGTGCGTTCCTCGCTCCAGAGCTCCCATCCCTCCCGGACGAACTGACCGGTCCGGATCCTCGCGACGTCAGGCGCCGGAAGGACAACATCCACGATGCACCGGCCCGCGACATCGAAACTGCGTCGCTGGAACCGGAACTTTCTTTGCTCGCCGGACCCCGCGTCCTCGCCGACCGCCAGAAACTCCAGAAAGAACCGCGGCTCGTCCTTGAAGCCTTCCCTGGCGCTGCAAGCTTCACCGGTGGTGTAGATCAGCCGGTTTCCGACGCGATGGACCTTCCAGTCCCGGCCGCCCTCCAGAACGGGGTCGCCGAGCACGACGTACCGCAAGTCGTGCGCGGCCCGGTTGTGCAGGAACATTTGTCGATTGTCCGGCGTGAGCAGACCCAGCGCGTCCGGCATGCGCTCGCGCGTCAGCAGAAAGTCCGTACGGTGGCGATTCCGTCCGGAGAACTCCAGGATTCTCCCGGCCAGAAAATAGTGGGATCCGAGTGCGTAGCCGCCGCCGACCCTGACCAGCACCGAGAGGCCCTCTCCCGCGATGGTGCGGATGGCGTCGTAGTCGGCAACGATCTCCCGGCCGTCGGACGCCTCGCCGCCGGAGTCGGGACGATGCATCTGCTGGCTGGAAAGCACGAAGACCGCCGCCGCGGCGACGGCGCAGCCGTCGGCCAGCCGTTCGGACAGACGGCGCACCGGCGCCATGACGAGCGTGAAGCAGACGAGCGGAAGACCGACGAGGAACAGACCCTCGTGTCCGTGGAAGACTACGGTATGGCGGACGAGCAGACCCCAGCAGAAGCCGAACGTCGCCAGGGTCGCCAGCAGGACCCGATGACGGACGGCCGTCAGGCCGGCGGCGCACGCGACGAACGCGATCAGCCCCCAGGCCGCCCATGCGTCCGCCCACAAGTTTTCGCGGCTCAGGCAGTACGGAACGGACGCCTGGCCGGCGCGCCTGAACAGCGATTCCAGAAACGGGCGCCACGCCAGCGCTTCCGCATGACTCTCGTTGAATCTGCGATCCTGTCCAAGCCGATACGTCATCGACCGGAACGACGGCAAGTCCGTCAGCGCCGTTTCACGGCCTTCGCCGCTGTTCAGCGCGGCGTATTCGCGGGCGAAGTTGAACGCCAGCACCGACAGCCCGAACGTCAGCGCGACGACGCCGAGCGCGAGATGGCGGCTGCGCGCCAGCCGCGCCGCCCGGGATCGGCCGCTCCCGCCCCCACGGCGCCATTCGCCCGCCAGACCGAAGACGATGAACGGCGGCAGCAGGCCGTAGACGTGCCAGCCCACCAGCAGCGCCCCGCACGTCTTCGCCAGCAGTTGCCGGAAACGGCCCTCCTGCGCGAACACCACCATTCCGTGGAACGTCAGCAGCACCGCGAACAGATCGATCGAACCCTCGGTGGCCACCATGTCGCCGTAGAACAGCGGATGGAACGAAGCAAAGCTCAGGAGGGTCGCCGTCAGGGCGACGCTGGAACTCGACGTCAGCCGGCGGAGGGCCAGGAAGGCCGTCACGGCCGCGGCGGCCAGCAGCGCCAGCATCAGCGTCCGGGCGGCGCGGATCTGCGCCGACAGGTCGTCGGGAAACGGCAGGAGGGCGGCCTTGATCAGCAGATGGCCGCCGAGGGGGAAGCGGTTGTAGACCTCGTAGCTGCTTGTTTCTCCGTCTCTGCTCAGATGCTGTCTGTAGAACCCGAGGAAGCCGTGCTCGGGCGACAGGTTCGCGGCGACCGCCAGGTGATTCGCCGTGACCGCGTTGTGCTCCCCCGGCTGGTAGAAGAATCCGCGGTCGTGGCCGGACACGAACATCGTCGCCAACGCCAGCAGCAACAGGAGGAGCGACCATCCCCCGGCGTGGGCAAATCGGCTCGACGGCATCGGATTGCCCGGGTGGAGTCTCTTTCCAACGACAGGTGAGCCTGACAATCTCGCCGCGGCATGCGTTCCGCGTCAGCGCGCGGCGCGGTCGTCGCGGCGCTTCAGCTCGGCCGCGTAGGCGTCGGCGGCGGCGCGCGACCCGAGGATCCAGCCAATGGCGACGCCGACGAGGAGCACGGCCGGGATGAAGAGGAAGTGCCCGGCCGTCATGTCGAACGTCACGCGCGCTCCTCCGGGTTCCGCTCGCCGCCGCCGGCGGCCCGCCGGGACAGCTCGGCCAGATCCCGGTCCAGGGCGGACGCGCGGCGCCGGATCGACCAGAGGTAGCCGAACACCACCACCCAGACGACGGCGTAGGCGGCGACGAGCAGCGGCGCCGCCGGGAGCCGGTCCTCGGGCGGAACCTGATCGATCGGGACGAACTCCTCCTGCGGCGGCTGCGGCTGGCTCGAAGACGCCGATGCCGGCGACGCCGCGCCCGTCGGGATAGCCAGCAGCACCGCCGCGGCGACGAGCGCCGCGGCCGGTTTCAGTCGGGCAATGCAGGTCATCGCTCCTCCAGCGCCAGATGCAGCCGCTCGACCTCGGCGCGCTGCTCTTCGAGGCGCACCCGCGCCGCCAGCAGCAGGACGAACAGCACGAGGAACGCCGCCGTGCACCAGACGAACGGGCCGAACATCCCGGGCGCCGACGCCGCGAGCTGAGGCACCACGCTGGTCGTGGGGTGGATGGTGCGCCAGACGTTGACCGAGACATAGACGAACGGCACGTTCACCAGCCCGAACAGGGCCAGCCCGGCCGCCAGCTTGTCCGAGCCGGGGCCGCCGTACCGCCGGAGCAGCAGGTACGCGCAGAAGATCAGCTCCAGGATCAGCGCCATCGTCAGCCGCGCGTCCCACTGCCACCAGACTCCCCACGCCTTGCGCGCCCAGAGCGGTCCGGTCGCCAAGCCGATGAGACCGAACACCACGGCCAGCTCGGCCGCCGCAAACGCCAGCCGGTCCGCGGCCGGCTTCCGCCGGAAGAGGTGGACGGCGCTCGCCGCGCCGCAGACGGCCACCGCCAGGAACATCGCGATCCAGCCGGGGACGTGGAAGTAGAAGATCTTCTGGATCAGTCCCATCGTCGACTCGTACGGCGCCTGCGCGATCCAGAGCGGGGCGGCGGCGAACAGGAGGGCTCCGACGATGGACAACCCTGCGAGCGTGCGCTGACCGGGCGTCATGCGTCTCATTCTGTCATGACCGGCTCGAACGTCCATAGCGCCAGGACGAGAAAGACCACGTCGAAGCAGAGGAGCAGGGCGGTCCAGAACCGGGCCAGCTCGAAGTTCGGCTCGGGCTGGAAGAGCGCCGCCGTCCCCATGACGCCGGCGATGAGCGCCGGCAGCGCGACCGGATAGAGCAGAATCGGCAGCAGGACCGCCCGGCTCCGCGTGCGGGCCAGCATGGCCGCGAACAGCGTCCCGACCGTCCCGAACCCCACGTTGCCGAGCAGGAGCAGCAAGCCGACCCGCCAGCCGGCGGCGGCGAGCGGCGCCTGGAACAGCAGCGCGGCCAGCAGAAGGACCACCGCCTCGACGGCGGTCATCAGCAGCAGGACGCCCAGCAGCTTGCCCACGAAGATCGCCGACCGCTCCACCGGCGCCAGCAGCAGGCCGCGCAGCGCGTCGTGACGCCGCTCGCGCTCGAACGCCGGTCCGAGCGCCAGCGCGCCCGAGAAGGCGACCGCAATCCACAGGATGCCTGCGGCGGCGCCCGCCACCGGCCGGCCGGCGCGGACGAAGGCGAACGCGAAGACGAGCACGCACGAGACGGCGAAAAGCAGCGTCGTGGACGCCATCTCCCAACTGCGCGACTCGACCGTCAGGTCTTTCCGCATCACGAGCCAGGCCGCCCGGAAGAAGTCTCTCGTCACCAAGTAAACCTGCCTGCGGCGCCCGCGGCGGCGAGCGCCGCCCGGTAGCGGTCCCGGAGCCGGCCGCTCCCGGCCGGCAGCTCGGTCAGCCGGCCCTCCCGGAGCAGCAGCGTCCGGTCGAGCAGCGGATCGACCGCTTCGAGATCGTGGGTGGCCAGGAGCACGATCCGCCGGCCGCGTCCGAGCGACCGGAGCCGCGACGCCAGCGCACAGGACGCGGTCTCGTCCAGCCCGGTGAACGGCTCGTCGAGCAGGACCAGCCGCGGGTCGTGCAGCAGGGTCCGCTCCAGCGCGAGCCGCTGCCGCATGCCGCGGGAGAACCCCCGCACCGGATCGTCGGCGCGGCCCCCGAGGCCGGCCCGGTCGAGGGCGGCGGCGGCGCGCCGCGCCGGATCGGGGAGGCCGTACAGCCCGCCGAAGAACTCCAGGTTCTCGCGGGCGGTCAGCTCGCCGTACAACTGCAGGTCGTGCGAGAGGAAGCCGACCCGCGCGCGCAGCGCCGCGCCGGCCGCGCCGGCCGGCCGGCCGCCGTACGTCACCGATCCGCCCGACGGCCGCACCAGCGTGGCGAGCAGGCCGAGGAGGGTCGACTTGCCGGCGCCGTTCGGGCCGAGCAGCCCGACCAGCTCACCCGCGCAAAGCGCCAGCGACACGCCGGCGAGCGCGCGGCGGCGCCCGTAATGGCGCGACACGCCCGACACGGCCACCTGCTCGAAGTCGAAGCCGGACGGAGCGTACCAGCCCGTGGTGAAAGACCCCGCTGCATTCGAGCGGCGATGCATCCCGCCTGACGGCGTTGTTCGTCGGTTGCGTATGCCCAATATGCGCCCTCCTCACGCCTTGTCAGGCGGGCGCCTCACCGCTCTCGGCGCGACGCGGGGTTCCACCACGGGCTGCTACGCCGGCATCAGCGGGCCGCCGCCGCGCCCCCGGGAGCCGAGCAGGCCGGGCCGGACTCGGCGGCCGGCGCGCGTTCCGCGTCGAGCGCCCGGCACACGCTTTCAAGCGCGTCGAACAGCTCGCCGCGCCGCGCCAGATACCGGGTCCGGCCGACCCGGCCGTCGCGGCGCTGCCGCTCGACCTTGACGAGATCGGCGAACAGCCGCTCGCGCCGCGCCTCCAGCCGCCGGCGTGTCTCGGCCGGCGCCGGCGCAGGCGAACCGGCCGCTCCCCAGCACCCGGCGGCCAGAATCGCCAGCGCGGCCAGGAGCGCCACGGTGGTGGGCAGGGCGCTCCGATGCGGCAGTCCGGTCAGTTCGAGCGTCAGCGGGTCGCCGGCGGCCAGCCGCGGCCCGGCGCCGAGCAGTCGGCCCGCGCCGCCCGCGGCCTCCGGCGACAGTTCGGTGCGCCGCGACACCTGCGCCGACGCGAAGTCGAGGCTCCCCCACTGCTCCACCGCCAGCAGCACCGACTCCCAGTCGAGCGGAAACGGCTGGACAAGGACGAGGCGCGGGCCGGAGTACGGCAGGACGTAGGCGACGCGCAGCGGCGTGGCGCCCGGCGCCATCGGGCCGGGAAGCTCCACGCGCGGGCCGTCGGCCGCCGTCCCGGGCGCCGATCCCTGGAGCACCGTGACGCCCTGCGCGCCGCGCGGCAGGTCGATCGCGATCGGCGCCGGCGGCTCCACCGGCGCCTCGGCCGGGTTGACGACGTCGAGGAAGTAGTACACCTCGACGCTCTCCTCGACCAGCTCCACCTGCACGAACGACTCGCCGCCGAACGTCAGCAGGCCGGGCGGCGCCGGCGCCGCGGGGTCCGCCGCTGCGGCCGGGTCGGCGCCGACCAGCATCAGCCGGACCCCGCCGCGGCCGGGGACGGCGAACGGCCGCGACTCGATCCGCGTCCCGTCGAGCTCGGTCGCCGCGCGCACCTGCCGGCCCGCGTTCAGCGTCAGGAAGAGGGCGCGTCCTTCGGCGTCGGTCGTGGCCGTCTCCACCACGTCGCCCTGCCGGAGCTCGACCACGTGGCCCGTAACGTTGTTGTCGAGGCGCCCGCGGATCACGCGGACCGAGATCGCGCCGTCCGGCAGCTCGGCGTCGGGAAGCGGGATGCCCGACATCCGCCGCGGGTCCGGCTGCGCGGCCTCGACGATCGCCGGAGCCGGCGCGAGCGCCGCGCCCAGCGCCAGGGCCGCGGCGGCGACGCGCCTGCTCACGCCGGCTCCAGCCTGACGCCGCACGACTTGCAGAACCGCGCGTCGGCGTCGTTCGCGGCGGCGCACTCGGGACAGGGACGACCTGCAGCGGCAGGAGCGCCGGCAGGCGACACGGACGGCGCAGGCGGGCCGTCCGCGTCCGCGCCCGCGGCGCGGCCGTCGAGGCGCTCCGCCAGCTCGCGCTCAATCGCCTCCCGGTGCGCGGGCGCCGCCGCATCGAGCTGCTGCATCAGCGTGATGGCGCGCGCGCGGAGCCTGTCGCGCATCTCGCGGAAGTCGTCCGCCGACACCTTGCGCATCGCCCGGTCGAACTCCAGCTCCTTGATCGCCCGCAGCACCAGCGTCTTCTCCCGTTCGAGCGCCGCCCGCGTCCGGCCCCCGACGGTCTCCACGTGGTCGCCGAGGTCGGGCGAGGCCAGAGGCCGCAACGTGCGGTGGAGCATCAGCCCGACCCAGGCCGCCGAGCCGATGGCGGCGACCAGGAGGACGAGCGCGATCGGATCGGCCGGCCGGACGACGACGACGGCCGCCGTGGAGGCCAGGAGGCCGGCCAGAACGAACAGATGCCAGGGACGGAAGGCGCCGGCGTCAGTCGAGGTATCGGAGCTCATCGTCCAGGCGGGCCTGGAGGCGCGCGTCGACCAGCCCGGCGGCGGGCGATTCCCGGGTCCGGCGCGCGCGCCGCGACCACCGGACGGCGGCCGCCGCCACCAGGACCAGGAACGCGCCGCCTGTGGCGAGCGGCGCAGCCCAGACTAGCTGGTTGAACGTCCCGATCGGCGACCCGAGCGGCTCCTGACTGCCGTAGGCGTCGATGAAGTGCCGGAACACCGCGTCCCGGCCGCTGCCCGCCGCCACCTGCGCGTTCAACCGGCGGCGCATCGTGTCGGCGGTCGGACAGGTGCAGACCGAAAGCTGAAGGTGTGAGCAGGTCCCGCAGACGCAGACCAGCTCCGTCTGAAGCTCGGCCTCCAGCCGCCGTTGCTCGGGCGTCAGCGCTGCGCCGTCCGGGACGGCCATCTGCGCCCGCGCCGGCGCCGCCCCCCCGGCCAGCAGCGAGAGGACCGCCAGCGTCGTGGTGGTCGTGGCGGCGCCGGCCGGGACTTTCGCGGTCATGAACGCGAAGCTGCTCTCGGGCAGCAGGGCGAGCCCGGTCCCGAGCGCCATGATCGCGAAGCCGAACCAGATCCAGTTGACCAGCGGGTTGACGGTGACCTGGAACGCCGCCGACTGATCGCCGACGTCGTAGGTGGCCAGCGTCACGTACAGGTCCTCGGAGATCGACCGCCGCATCGCGACTTCGGTGGTCGGCTCGGTTTCGTGCTTCCGGTAGAACCAGCGCGCCGGATAGAGTTCGCCGGCCGCCTCGCCGTCCTTGAAGACGCTCAGGTGGGCGGTGATCATCTGCTTCTGCCCGTCGTCCGACTCGCTCAACCGGTCGTGGCGCACCTCGAACCGCCCGAGCTCGACCGACTCGCCGGGGCTCAGCAGCGCCTGACGCTCCTGCTTGTAGCCGGCGCCCGCGAAGCCGAGGAAGATCAGGACGATGCCGGCGTGGACGACGTACCCGCCGTACCGCCGGCGCGACCGCATCACGAGCCCGATCATCGCCGTCATCAGGTCGGTCCCGGTCGCGCCGCGGCGGACGGCGGCGCCGCGGACGAACTCCTGGCTTATCGTGCCGAGCACGAACGCGCAGAGCGCGAAGCAGAGGCCGGACACCCAGACCTGGAACCCGGCCGCGTACAGGCCGGCGGCGGTCGCGGCGGCCAGGCCGGCCGGCCAGGCGAACTGGTGGACGAGGTTGCGCGCGCTCGACTTCCGCCACGCCAGCAGCGGTCCGACGCCGGTCAGCAGCAGCAGCGCCAGCCCGATCGGAACCATCCAGGTGTTGAAGAACGGCGGCCCGACCGTGATCCGCTGCCCGGTCACCGCTTCGCTGAGCGTCGGGAACAGGGTGGCGAACAGGATGAAGAAGGCCGAGAACAGCAGGATCCAGTTGTTGAACAGGAACGCCGCTTCGCGCGACATCCACGACTCGAGCTCGTTCCGGGCCCGGAGCAGCGGCAGCCGGTATATCACCCATCCGAAGCTGAACGCCACGATGACGCCCATGAACACGGTGAACAGCACCGTCAACTGGGGGTCCTCGCCGAACGCGTGCACCGACTGCACGATGCCGCTCCGGGTCATGAACGTGCCGACGATCGTCAGCAGGAAGGTGAGGATGACGAGCGTGACGTTCCAGACGCGCAGCATGCTGCGGCGCTCCTGCACCATCACCGAGTGGAGGAACGCCGTCGCCGTGAACCACGGCAGCGCGCCCGCGTTCTCCACCGGGTCCCATCCCCAGAACCCGCCCCACCCGAGCTCCTCGTACGCCCAGATCATCCCGAGCGTCAGGCCGAGCGACAGCAGCAGCCAGGAGAACATCGTCCAGCGGCGCACGGCGCGCAGCCACGAGTCGTCGAGGTAGCCGGTGATCAGCGCCGCCATGCCGAAGGCGAACGGGATGGTCATCCCGACGAACCCGGTGTAGAGCGCCGGCGGATGCAGCGCCATGTACGGGTTCTGGAGCAGCGGGTTGAGGCCGCGCCCGTCGGCCGGCGCCTCCGTGAGGTAGGTGGCGAACGGGTCCTTGTGCACGATCATCACGAACAGGAAGAAGAGCTGCACCGAGGCGACGACCGCGACGACGTACGGGATCAGCTCGCGCTGGCGCTCCCGGTTGCCGTGGACCGCGACGGAGCCGAAGACCGACAGCAGGAAGACCCAGAACATGATCGAGCCGTCGAGCCCGCCCCAGTACGAGGTCAGCTTGTAGAACAGCGGCTGGACCGAGTCCGAGTACCGATCGACGTAGCGGATGGCGTAGTTCTCGGTGACGAAGGCGTGGACGATGATGGACGAGGCGAGCGTCATCAGCGCGGTGACGAGGTGGAGCGCGCCGACCCCGCTCCGGACGACGCGGCGCGACCGGCGCCGCGCCCCCGCCACCGACGCCGCGACGGCGTAGGCGCAGGCGACGAACGCGGCGAGCAGCGTGAAGGAGCCCAGTGCAGCCATGCTGATGACTTCGCGGCGCGTCAGCCCGGCGCCCGACGGCGCGCCGCCGATCCGGGAAGCCGGCCGGGACGGATCGTCAGCCGGCGCCGGGTGTTGCGTCCGCGGCGGCCCCGCCCCCGGCGCCCGACGTCCCGACTCCCGGTTTCGCTTCGTACTTCGACGGACACTTCGCCATGATCCCGTCCGGTTCGACGACGAACGCATCGCCGTCGAGACGGCCGGTCACGACCACTTCGGCGTCGTTCCGGAAGGTGTCCGGCACGATGCCGGTGTAGACGGCATGGACGACGTACCCGTCCTTCTCGATGTCGAACCGGTAGTCCATGCTCTTCGGGCGCACCCGGATGTCCTTCGCGTAGCCGTGCACCTGCAGCCGCTTGCCGCGCCAGGCGTCCGGGTCGGCCATCACCTCGTCGACGTGCTGGTAGTAGGCGGCGCCGTCGGCCATCGTGGTCCACAGGAGCCCCGTGAACGCCGCCGCCAGCACCGCGGCCGTGAGACCTATCTTCAGCACCTTGCCTTGCATGATTCCGGCGCCCTCCCCATGCGACCCCGTACGATCCATAGAATATCGCCCGCCCGCGGGACAGTCAACGCGGCGGCCCGCCGGCGCCGACCCGCGCGAGAAGCTGCGTGACGCGCGCGACCGGCAGCCCGACCACGTTCGACCACGAGCCGTCGATCCGGGTCACGAACCGGGACGCGAGCCCCTGCGCGCCGTAGCCGCCGGCCTTGTCGAACGGCTCCCCGGTCCCGACGTACCAGGCTATCTCCGCCTCGTCGAGCGCCGCCAGATGCACCGTCGTCGCCTCGACCGCGCCGGCGCGCGCCCCGGCGCGGCGGACCGCCACCCCGGTCAGCACCGCGTGGGCCCGCCCGGAGAGCAGGCGCAGCATCCGGGCCGCATCGTCCGGGTTCCGCGGCTTGCCGAGGACCGCCGCATCGACGACCACCGTCGTGTCCGCGCCGATCACGACGCGGTCCGGACGCCGGGACGCGACGGCCGCCGCCTTCTCCGCCGCCAGCCGCGCGACGTACTCGCGAGGCGGTTCGCCGGGCCGCCGGCGTTCGTCCACGTCCGCCGGCGCGACGTCGAACGCAAAGCCTGCGCGCTCCAGCAGTTCGGCGCGCCGCGGCGACGCCGAGGCCAGCACGAGCCGTCCGTACGGATGATACACTGGCGGCCATCATATGATTTCCGTCCGGGACGTCGCGCCGGGCGCCGTCGGCGCGCTGATTCGCGGCCAACCGCTGACGGCCGCCAAGGCCGCCTTCGCGTGGCGCGCGGCGGTCGGCGCGGCGATGGCCCGGGCCACGTCTATCGAGCTGGCGGCGAACGGCACGCTGCGCGTGTCCGCCGAGAGCGATCACTGGCGCCGCGAAACGCGGCGGTCGGCCGCCGTCGTCCGGCGGCGCCTCGCCCGCCTCCTCGGACCGGACGCGGTCCGGCGGATCGTCGTCGACGGAAGGGGCTGACCGGAAGCGATGCGCGAAGCCGTCATCGTCGCCGCGGCGCGTCTGCCGACCGGCAAGTTCCTCGGAGCGCTCAAGCGGCTGCCGGCGACGGAGCTCGGCGCCATGGTCGTCCGCGAGGCGGTGGCGCGGGCCGGGATCGACCCGGCCGAAGTCGACGAGTGCATCCTGGGCAACGTCGTGTCGGCCGGCCTCGGACAGGCGCCGGCCCGCCGGGCGGCGCTCGGCGGCGGGCTGTCGGACCGGGTGGCGGCGCTCACCGTCAACAAGGTCTGCGGCTCCGGCCTGAAGGCGGTCATGCTGGCGGCCCAGGGGATCGCGACGGGCGACGTCGACGTCGTGGTCGCCGGCGGGATGGAGTCGATGAGCAACTGCCCGTACCTGCTCCCCAAAGCGCGGGAAGGGATGCGCATGGGCGACGCGGCGGCGCGCGACGCGATGATCCACGACGGCCTCTGGTGCTCGCTGGAGAACCAGTCGATGGGACTGGCCGGCGAGGCGGTCGCCGAACGGTACGGCGTGAGCCGCGAGGACCAGGACCGGTTCGCGGCCGACAGCCACCGCAAGGCGGCCGCCGCCATCCGGGAGTGCTGGTTCCGGGACGAGATCCTGCCGGTCGACGTCCCGCAGCGGAAGGGCGATCCGGTCCGGCTGGAGTACGACGAACCGGTGCGCCCCGACACGTCGGTCGCAGCGTTGAGCCGGCTCGGGCCCGCCTTCAAGCCGGACGGCTCGGTCACCGCCGGCAACGCGCCGGGCGTCAACGACGGCGCCGCCGCCGTCGTGGTGGCGGCGGCCGAGAAGGCGGCGGCGCTCGGCCTGACGCCGATGGCTCGGATCGCCGGCCAGGCCGTCAGCGGCCTCCCGCCCAAGTGGCTGCTCATGACCCCGGTGGAGGCGGTGACGAAGCTGCTGCGGAAGGTGGGATGGACGCTGGGCGACGTCGACCTGATCGAACTGAACGAGGCGTTCTCGGCCCAGGCCGTCGCCGTCGTCCGCGAGCTGGGCGCCGACCCCGCCCGGGTCAACGTCCACGGCGGCGCGGTGGCCCTCGGCCACCCGATCGGCGCGAGCGGCGCGCGCATCCTGACGACGCTGCTCTACGCCCTCCGGCGGCGGAGCCTGACGCGCGGCGTCGCCACGCTCTGCCTGGGCGGCGGCAACGGCGTGGCGCTGGCGGTCGAGCGGACCTGACAGCCCGCCGCGCCGAGTCTGCGCGCCGTCGGCCGCAGCGCCGCCCGGACCGCCGCGCCCGATGCCTCCTGACGATCGCCGCGCCGGAAGCGTGGCGTCGTCGACGACGCTCAGGCGCGTTCCGGATGCCGGAAACTGCCGCGCGCGCCGGGAGGGGCGAAAGTCCGTATTGCCGTAAACGATTGCAGAATTTGATGCTATGGAAGATTCAAGATCCATTTTCGCTTGACAGCAAACCTGGCACGTCTTTAGAATGCCGATCCTGACGTGATGCAGAATCGTGCAACCCCGCAACCTGCGGACGCCCGGCTACCGCCCCGAGCGCCGCGCCCTCAGACACCGGAGTCGTCCATGCGAACGGAACGCGCACAACCGGACCGCACCAGAGCCGTCGACATCGCCGTCGGTCAGATCGAGAAACAGTTCGGCAAGGGGTCGATCATGCGGCTCGGGCAGAAAGGCGGCGTCGCCGCCGTGCCGCGCATCTCGACCGGCGCCATCAGCATCGACTACGCGCTCGGCGTCGGCGGCGTGCCGCGCGGACGCGTCGTCGAGATCTACGGTCCGGAGGCCTCCGGGAAGACCACGCTCGCCCTGCAGGTGATCGCGCAGGCGCAGCAGCAGGGCGGCAACGCGGCGTTCGTCGACGCCGAGCACGCCCTCGACCCCACCTACGCCCGCAGGCTCGGGGTCGATCTGGAGAACCTTCTCGTCTCGCAGCCCGATCACGGCGAGCAGGCGCTCGAGATCGTCGAGGTTCTGGTCCGGTCCGGCGGGATCGACGTGATCGTCGTCGATTCGGTCGCCGCGCTGGTCCCCCGCGCCGAGATAGACGGCGAGATGGGCGACGCGCAGGTCGGCCTCCAGGCCCGGCTGATGTCGCAGGCGCTCCGGAAGCTCACCGGCGTCGTGGCCAAGTCGAAGACCTGCCTCATCTTCATCAACCAGCTTCGCGAGAAGATCGGCGTCATGTTCGGCAACCCCGAGACGACGACCGGCGGACGGGCGCTGAAGTTCTACTCGTCGATCCGGATCGACATCCGCCGGATCGGGGCGATCAAGGACGCCGACCGGGTGATCGGCGGGCGCACCCGGGTGAAGATCGTCAAGAACAAGCTGGCGCCGCCGTTCCGCGAAGCCGAGTTCGACGTGATGTACGGCGAGGGGATCTCGCGCGAAGGCGATCTGCTGGATCTGGCCGTCGACCGGCGCATCGTGGAGAAGAGCGGCACCTGGTTCTCCTACGACAACGAGCGCCTCGGCCAGGGCCGGGAGAACGTCAAGCGGATCCTCAAGGAGAAGCCGGAGGTCTTCGCGGCGATAGAGCGCCGCGTCCGCACCGAGCTCGGCCTCGTGACGGAACCGGAGCCTACGGCTGCGGCCGCGGCGGGTCAGGCGCCGTAGCGTCGCCGGCGGGGGGCGCCGGGCGGTCGGCGGCTCGATCGACGACGATGAACAGCTTCTCGCCGGACCGCATCAGGCCGAGTTCCCCCCGCGCCAGCTCCTCTATCCTCCGCGGGTCTTCACGCAACCGCCGCGCCTCTTCCCGGAGCCGGTCGTTCCGCGCCCGCAACGCCGCCGTCGAGCGCGACAGCTCCTCGAGCTCGCCGGCGGCGCGCAGCATCGAGACGAGGCCGCGCTCGCCGACGATCAGGTTGCCGACGAAGACGACGCCCACCAGGATGACGAGCAACCGGACGGTGCGCCGCGGCGCGCGGCGCGCCTGGCGCGCCTGACGCACTCGACGACGCTCCGGCGCGGACGGCGGGGCTTGCAAGGTCAAGACGCGTAGTGTAACACCGGTCAGCGCGCCGGATACTCCATCGTGAACGGATCGGGCAGCGGGATCCGGACCATCGACGCGCCGGCGACCTCTTCGAGCGCGAAGTCCGGGTGGTCCGGATCGCCGGCCCGGATCGCCTCCAGATCGCCGACGACGAGCGTCACCAGCCGGTCGGGATGCAGGTACTGCTGCGCCACCCGCAGCACGTCGGCGGCCGTCACGGCGCGGATCCGCTCCCGGTAGCGCGTCAGGTACTCGGGATCCCGGCCGGTGTACTCGTCCCGGGCGAAGAGCGCGGCCGTCGCCGACGCGCTCGAGAAGTTGCGCGTGAACGTCTCGACGAACGACGCGACCGCCGTCCGCAGCTCGTCGTCGGTCACCGGCTCCGACCGGATCCGGTCGATCTCCTCCAGCACGATCGCCGCCGCCCGCGCCACCGTCTCGCTGCGGGACTGGAACCCGACCCGGAACACCCCGTCGTAATGGACGCCCATGCCGAAGCTCGACCCGGCGCTGTAAGCCAGCCCTTCGTCCGACCGGATGCGGGTCAGCAGCCGGGAGGCGAACCCGCCGCCGCCGAGGATGTCGTTCATGACGAGCAACGGGTACCGGTCCGGGTTGTCGCGCGTCGCGCCCAGGTGCCCGATCGACACGCGGCCCTGGTTGACGTCCGGCTTGTCGACGCCGTACAGCGCCGGCGCCGGATGGTGCATCGGCTTCGGCACGTCCGGCGCCGGATCGGACGCCGCCGGCCATCCGGCCATGCGGGCGTCGATCGCCGCCAGCACCTCCTCCGGCTCGACGTCGCCCGCCACCGCGAAGATGAAGCCGCCCGGGTGAAAGTGCCGCCGGTGGAACGCGGCCAGGTCCTCCCGCGTGATCGACTCGACCGACGCGCGCGTCGCCGGCCGCGTCGAGAAATGCTCGCCGCCGCGCATCAGGCGGCCCCACTCCCGGCCTTCGATGCTCCGCGTGCTGTCGTTGCGCCGCTCCATCTCCTGCAGCAATCGGCTCTTCGCCAGATCCAGCCGGGCCTGATCGAACCGCGGCCGGCGCAGCAGGTCGAACAGCAGATCGAGCGCCGCATCGAGGTCCTTCGTCAGGCAGTTCAGGCTGACCTGGCCCATCGTGTCGCCGATCGAGCTGCTGATCCGCGCAGCGAGGAACGCCGCCTCCTCGTCGAAGTCGGCGGCCGGCAGCGACCCCGCGCCCCCGGCGCGCAACTGGCCGCCGACCAGCGCCGCCAGCCCCGCCTTGCCCGGCGGATCGAGGTACGAGCCGGTCCGCACGAAGACCGACACGTCCACCAGCGGCAGGGCGTGATCCTCGACGACGAAGACCGCGCCGCCGCCGGAGAGCGTGTGGCGATGGTCCGCCGGGCGGGGCGGCTCGAAGTCGAGCGGGTCGAACACGAGGTCCCGCGGGTGCGCCGGAATCGCCGCCGGCTCCTGCGCCGACGCCGGGGCGGCCGTCAGGGCCAGCAGCGCCAGCGCCGCCGCCGGGACCATCCGCGCCGGCGCCGTCCGCCGCCGCCGCCGCAGGGTGTCGAGCACGACCGCCGGGACCTCCCGCGCCGCCCTCACTGCCCGCCTCCTAGCTCGGCCAGCCGCTCCCGGGCCAGCTCGACGATCGCCTCCGCCATGTCCCGGTTCTCGGGCGGCGCCTCGTCGACCATCCGCTCCGCGCCGGCCAGGAACTGACCGATCTGCTCAGCGTCCATCCGCCGAAGCATCCCCGTCAACTGCTCCACCTGCCGGCGCTCCTCCGCGTCGAGCCCCGCCAGCCGGCCGTCGTCCGCGGCGTCGCCGCCCTTCCGGTAGTAGATAGCCACGGCCCGCGCTTCGGGCGTGAAGTACTGCCCCGCCACGCGCATCACGTCGTCGGCGGTCACCGCGTCGTACAGCGGCGGATCGCTGTTGATCGTCTCCCACCCCCGGTTGTTCTCCCGGATCAGCAGCTGCATCATCAACTGGAAGTTCCCTTCCAGATCGCGGAAGATGCCGGCGGCGTTCTGGTTCTTCACCTTCTGCAGTTCCCGGTCGCCCACCGGCTCGGTCTTCAGGCGTTCGATCTCCGCCTGGATCGCCTGCTCCACCTCTTCCGGCGTCCGGCCCTGCTTCGCCGTGCCGCGCAGCTCGAACATCCCCTCGTACTTGAACCCGGCCTGGCCGCCCGATGCGTCCGTCGCCACCTGCTGCTCCTCGACGAGCGCCTTGTACAGGCGCCCCGTCCGGCCGCTGAGGAGCTGCCCCAGCACGACCAGCGCCGGCTCGTCGACGTGCCCGTCCGGCACGGTGCGGAGCCGGATGACGACCTGCGGGTTCGTCTCCGCGTACGCCACCATCCGCTTCTCCGCCAACTGCGGCATCTCGCGCGTCCGCGGCGGCGCCGGCGTCCGCGCGCCGCGCGGCAGGCGGCCGAAGTACCGGTCGGCCAGCGCGATGGCGCGGTCCGGGTCGAAGTCGCCGACCAGCGCCGCCGCCACGTTGTTCGGCGCGTAGTGGACGTCGAAGAACGCCAGCGCCTCCTCCCGGGTCACCCCTTCGATGTCGGACGGCCAGCCGACGACCGGCCAGCCGTACGGCGACGCGTCCCAGAACATCGCGTCGAACTGCTCCTGGAACTTGCCGATCGGCGTGCTCTCGGTCCGCAGGCGCCGCTCCTCGCGCACCACGTCCCGCTCGGCGTAGAACTCGCGGAAGACCGGGTTGAGCAGCCGGTCCGACTCCATCCAGAACCAGAGCTCGAGCTTGTTGGCGGGAACGTTGACGAAGTAGATCGTGAAGTCGTAGCTGGTGCCGGCGTTCATGCCGGACGCCCCCTGCCCGGTGTACAGGCGGCTGAAGTCCTCCTTGATCACCAGCTCGCCCTGCCGGGCCAGCAGGGCGTCGAACTCGTCGAGCAGCTCCCGATGCCGCGGCGAACGCGCGTCCGGGCTGTTCGGATCGTCGATGACGCCCAGCCGGTGACGCTCGACCAGCCGCGCCTCCTCCACCTGGAGCTCGGCCCTGAGGGCGTCGAGCGCGTCGATGATCCGCAGGTCCTCCTCGATGTCCCGCGTCCCGACGGCGTGCGTCCCCTTGAACATCATGTGCTCGAACAGATGCGCCACCCCGGTGATGCCGGGCCGCTCGTTGACCGAACCGACCTTCGCGACCCAGCCCGCGGCGACGTTCGGGTCGCCGGGGCGGGGGACGAGCAGGAGCGTCATGCCGTTGTCGAGCACGTGCTCGACGACCTGCACCTCCTGCGCGGGCGCCGGCGCGGCCAGCGCGCACGCGGCGAGCGCGCCGGCGAGCCGTCCCCTCCACGCCCGCTTCACCGCCTGCCTCCCGCCTGACCGCTCCGCGTCCGGCCGTCCCGCATCTGATCGCATCGCGTCGAAGTGTCGCATACTCTCGGCTCCGGTCCAAGACCGATCCCCGCGCCGGCGTACAATGCGGCGCGCCGGACGTGCGGATCTGGCGGCGGCGCCCGCCATGCCTCGGAACCGCGCCTGCGACTGCATCGTCATCGGCGGCGGGCACAACGGCCTGATCGCCGCGGCGTACCTGGCGAAGGCCGGCCGGTCGGTCTGCGTCCTGGAGCGGCGCCGCGTGCTGGGCGGCTGCGCAGCCACCGAGGAGGTGTGGCCCGGATACCGGGTGTCGATCGGCGCCTACGTCATCAGCCTGCTCCTGCCGGAGATCGTCCGTGACCTGCGGTTGACCCGGCGCGGTCTGGCGATCCTGCCGCGCGACCCGTCGTCGTTCACTCCCCTCGCGGACGGGCGCTGCCTGCTGCTGGGGCAGGACATGCCCCGCAACCAGCGCGAGATCGCCAGGTTCAGCCGGCGCGACGCCGAGGCGTTCCCGGCCTACGACGCCTTCCTCGATCGGGTGGCGCGCGCCGTCGAGCCGGCCCTCGCGGCGACCGCGCCCAACCCGTTCCCGCCTCCGCGCGGACGGCGCCTCGGCGTCCGGGCGCGCCTGCGGGACGCCGCCCGGCTCCGGAGGCTGCGCGCGCGGCTCGGCCGGCTCGGGTCCGACCTGCCGGCCGCCCTGGAGCTGCTGACCGGCGCGGCGCGGCCGATTCTGGAGCGCTGGTTCGAAACGGAGGCGCTGCGGGCGACGCTCGCCACCGACGCCGTCATCGGGGCGTTCGCGGCGCCCTCGACGCCCGGCTCCGCCTACGTCCTGCTGCACCATGCGATGGGACGGGCCGGCGGCGCGCGGGGGGTCTGGGGCTATGTCCGGGGCGGCATGGGCGGGCTGGCCGACGCGCTCGAAGCGGTCTGTTCGGACCTGGGGGTCGAGACGCGCCGCGAAGCCGACGTGCGGCGCATCCTGACGGCCGGCCGCGTGGTCCGCGGCGTCGAGCTGTCGGACGGCTCGACGGTGGAGGCCCCGGTGGTGGCGTCGAGCGTCGACGCCCACCGCACGTTCCGGACGCTGCTCGAACCGGACGACCTGCCCGGCGAGTTCCTGGAGTCGATCGCCCGGATCGACTACTCGTCGGCGTCGGCCAAGATCAACCTCGCGCTGGCCGAGCCGCCCGACTTCCGCTGCCTCCCGTCCCGCGGGATCGCCCCGCACCACCGCGGCACCATCCACGTCTGCGAGACGCTCGACTACCTGGAGCGCGCGCACGCCGACGCCCGGGCGGGACGGCCGAGCGCGGAGCCGGTGCTGGAAATCACCCTGCCGACCAGCCTCGACGCCACGATCGCCCCGCCGGGCAAGCACGTCCTGTCGATCTTCGCGCAGTACGCGCCGTACGCCCTGGCCGGCGGCGCGCGCTGGGACGACGTCAAGGAGCCGTTCGCCGACCGGTGCATCGAGCTGCTGGCGCGGTACGCGCCGAACGTGCCGGGCGCCGTCGAGCATCGTCAGGTGCTCAGCCCGGTCGACCTCGAGCGGACCTTCGGCCTGACCGGAGGGAACATCATGCAGGGCGCCATGACGCCGAGCCAGCTCTTCTTCCTGCGTCCCGCGCCCGGATGGGCCGACCACCGGACGCCGATCCGGGGGCTCTACCTGTGCGGCGCCGCGAGCCACCCCGGCGGCGGCGTGATGGGCGCGTGCGGCCGGAACGCCGCCGGCGAGATCCTGCGGGACCTCGGTCAGCGCTGACGAGGCGCGCGGGTCGCCCGCCAGTCGAAGGTGCGCGCGCCGGCGGCGGCGGCGCCGGCCAGCGTGTCGCCGGTCACTCGCCCGGTGTAGCGCGCGCCGCCGGCGCGGAAGCCGATCCGATCGCCGCGCAGCCGGCCGTCCTCGACCGCGACCGTCCCGGACCCGGTCCGCAGCTCGCCGGTGACGACCTGGAACCGCTGCTCGAGGACCAGCTCTCCCCCGCCGTCCGGCAGCCGCCACACCCCCTCGACGCGCGCCGGCGTCACCCAGAGCAGCGCCGTGCAGAAGCCGGGGCACGGGTCGAGCACCACGGTGTCGTCGGCGGCCCAGTCGCCCAGGTCCCAGGTGTTCGAGACGATGCGCGTGCCCGGCGCCAGCGCCAGGAGCCGCGGGCGCAGCTTCCGGTTGAGCTCCGGCAGGAGGAACAGGGTGACGACCGTCGCCTCCGACAGGTCGGCCTCGAACAGATCGGCGGCGACGAACGTCGACAGGCCGGCGACGCCGGCCGCCGCCGCCCGCTTCCGCGACAGCTCGACCAGCTCCGGGTCGTACTCGACCCCGATCGCGCGGGCGCCGAGCCGGGCCGCCGCGATGACCGTCCGGCCGTCGCCCGACCCGAGGTCGATCACCACGTCCTGCGGCGTCACCTCGGCGATCTCGAGCATCGCGTCCACGAGCGGGTCGGGCGACGGGACCCACATGACGTCCTTCCCCGGCCGGCCGACCTCGGGCTCCGCCTGCGCGGCGGCCGCCGCCGCGACGACCATGAAGGCGACGCTGAACACGTCTATCAGGATAGCAGCCCGTGGCGGAGGTCCCCGCTGCATTCGAGCGGCGATGCATCCCGCCTGACGGCGTTGTTCGTCGGTTGCGTATGCCCAATATGCGCCCTCCTCACGCCTTGTCAGCCGGGCGCCTCGCCGCTCTCGGCGCCCCGCGGGGTTCCACCACGGGCTGATAGGACATCGACCCGGTGATATGCTTCCGGCATGCGTCTCGCGCCGCGGCCGCGCCTCGCACGCTGCACGCTCGCGGCGGCGCTCGCGTGCGGCCCCGCGGACCCGGCGACGGCGCAGCCCCCCGGCGGCGACGCCGCGATCGTCCCGTTCACCATCGCCGTGCCCGACCCCGTGCTCGACGACCTGCGGGACCGCCTGCGGGAGACCCGCTTCCCCGACGAGATCCGCGGCGCCGACTGGGACTACGGCGCCAGCCTGGCCACCGTGCGGGAGCTGGTCGAGTACTGGCGCGACCAGTTCGACTGGCGCGCCCAGGAGCGGCGGCTGAACCGGCTCGACCAGTTCACGACGACGATAGACGGCCTGACGATCCACTTCGTCCACCAGCGGTCGCCGCATCCCGGCGCGTTCCCGCTGCTCCTGCTGAACGGGTGGCCCAGCTCGATCGACGAGTACGCCAAGGTGATCGGCCCGCTCACCGACCCGGTCCGCTTCGGCGGGTCGGCGGACCAGGCGTTCCACGCGGTGGTCCCGGCGATGCCCGGCTACGGCTTCTCGGACAAGCCCCGCGCGCCCGGGTTCGACACCGCGCGGATGGCCGAGTTCTGGGTCGCGCTGATGGCGCGGCTGGGCTACGCCCGCTACGGCGTCCACGCGTCGGACTGGGGGGCGGGAGTCGCGAACTGGCTGGCGCGCCGGGACGCCGGCCGCGTCGCCGGCGTCCACCTGCTCGGATGCGAGGGGGTGCTGCGGCGCGCCGTCCCGCTCGGCCGGCCGGCCGGCTTCGAGGCGGACGGGTTCGGGTACGTCGAGATCCAGAGCACGCGGCCGCAGACGCTCGGGTACGGACTCGGCGACTCCCCGGCCGGACTGGCCGCCTGGATCGTGGAGAAACACCACGGCTGGAGCGACCACGACGGCGATCTCGAGCAGGCCTACACGAAGGACGAGCTGCTGACGAACGTCATGATCTACTGGGTGACGAACAGCATCACGTCCGCCTCGCGGATCTACTACGAGAACCGCCACGGCGGCGCCGGCCGGCCCGACGGCCGGCTGGAGACGCCGACCGGCTGCGCCGCCTTCGTGCGGCGGTACGATCGGCGGGCCCGGACCGACCCCGAAGCCCGGCGGGCGGCCGAGCGCCGGTACAACGTGGTGCGGTGGACCGACATGCCGCGCGGCGGCCACTTCCCCGCGCTGGAGCAGCCCGACCTCTGGCTGGACGACGTGCGCGCCTTCTTCGCCGCGCTGCGGTGACGCCGACGGCCAGCTATTCCAAATTTACATTTGGACGTCCAAAGAGCTGTTCGGCGTCCGCAACCGCCGCGGGTTCCTGGCGCTGCTGCGGCTGCTGTTGCGCCGGAGCGGCGGCCAGCTCGACTACGGCAAGCTGGCGGCGGCGAGCGAGCTGAGCCGGCCGACCGTCGCGTCGTACGTCGAGGCGCTGTCGATCGCCCACGCGGTTCACCTCGTCCGTCCGTTCCACGCCGGCGGCGCGCGCGAGATCGTCCGCCGCCCGAAGTGCTACGCCTTCGACACCGGCTTCGTCACTTGCGAGAAGGGGTGGGACCGCGTCCGGGACGACGACCGCGGGCTGCTGTGGGAGCACCTGGTGCTGGACACCCTGCGCGCCCGGTTCGGCGACGCGCCGATCTTCTACTGGCGGGACAAGTCGCACCGCGAAGTGGACTTCGTGATCCGCCGCACCGGTGATCGCATCGACCTGGTCGAGTGCAAGATCAATCCGGACAACGTCGAGGCGGACGCCGTGCGCGCCTTCCGCTCCCGCTATCCGGCGGGGAACGACTACGTGGCCAGCCCCGCCGTGAAACGGCCCTACCGTCTCCGCCGCGGCGATCGGGTGTTGACGGCGTGCGCGCCGCAGGACCTGTGAGGCCGGGCCAGCGGCCGTAAAGCCGCGCGGCGGCGGCCGGCGGTCCGGCTACCGCCCTTCCGCCTCCTGCGACCGCGCCCCCGAGAGGATGTTCGTCATCCCGTAGTTCCCCTCGTGGCAGGCGTACTCGTAGAGCGGCGTGTCCGACCGCGTCATCCGGACCCGCGCCGTCCACGGCCGCGTCCAGGTCTTCGGGTCGTCGACCGTGAACTCGTAGCGGAGCGTGTCGGGGCCGGTGCGGGTGAACCGCTCGACGAGCGTCAGGTTCTCGGTGGCGCTGTGGTTCTCGGTGAACGCCGTCTTCCCGTGGAAGTTGGTCGTCTCGACCACCAGGGCGTCGCCCTCCCACCGGCCGCGCGAGCTGCCGAGCCACTGCCGGATCCGCTGCGACGGATGCGGGCGGCCGTCGAGCGGCACGATCCGCGCGTCGTGGATCATCTCGTTGAAGATCACCACGTGGTCTTCCGCCTGGATCACCTGCACGTAGTTGTTGTAGGCGCCCGGCGTCATCGGCGGCCCGGTGTTGAACCCGGCGATGCAGCGCTCGGCGATCCCCCGGCTCTCCCACGAGTCGTAGCCGCGCCCGCGCCGGCCGGGCGGCCCGGCCTCGGGCGTCCGCGCGGGGAGCCGGCCGTCCGGCGGGTCGACGATCAGCGACGTGGGCCGTCCGTCCACCTCGTCGCCGAACCCCCGGTCGTACCAGAACTCGTTGTAGTTGCCGGTCCCCTTGCAGACGAACGTCGCGCCTTCCTCGGTGTCGTGGTCCACGAGGGCGAACCGCTCCCGCTCGTACTCGGCCGCTTCCTCGGACGTCATCACCGCCTTGCCCGCGAACTCCTCGGGCCGCTCCAGCGGCGTGATCGTCGCGAAGTCCCACACCCCCTGCAGGTCGGGCTGTCCGAACGCAGTGCGCGGCGCGTTCCAGCTCTGCGCCGACGCCGACGCCTGCCCCGCCGCCAGCAGCGCAACGACCGCCGCAGCCGCACGCCGCACGCTCCGATGTCGAGAGATCGTCATTGGTCCTCCTCCGCTCGTCCCGGTTCCCCGATTATACGACTCGATCAGGCGGCGGCGACGCGACGATCGGCCGCAGCCGATCCGGCGCCGCCGCCCGCGGCCGCAAAGTTTCATATTTTCAACACCAGAAAGTTTATGATCGGCCCATGCCTTCCGTTCTCCTCGCCTGGATCGGCCAGGCCGACCTCGACTGCGCGCGCGGCCTGAGGCCGGGCCGCGGACCGATCGCCGCCGCCGCCGCCGACCGGACGTTCGACGCCCTGGTCCTCCTCTCGAACTACCCGGCGGCGCACAGCCGCGCCTACACAGACCGGCTGGCGCAGGCCGGACTCCCTCCGGTCCGCCTCCGGACCGCCGACCTCCCCGACCCGACCGACTACGGCGCGATTCACGACGCCGCCGTCCGGGCCCTCGACTTCGCGCAGGAGACGTTCGGCGCCGGCGCCGACCTGACGATCCACGTCAGCCCCGGCACGCCGGCCATGCAGGCGGTCTGGGTCCTCCTGGCCAAGACCCGGTACCCCGCGGCGCTGATCCAGTCGCACGAGAAGACCGGCGTCCGGACCGTCTCCGTCCCGTTCGACATCGCCGCCGAGTACGTGCCGGCGCTCCTCCGCCGCGCGGACGAGAAGCTCGAACGCCTCGCCGCGGGCCCGCCGCCGGAGTCGCCCGCGCTCGACCGGATCATCGGCCGGAGCCCGTCGATGGAGCGCGCCCGGACCCGCGCGCGGCGCGTCGCCCCGCACGACGTCACCGTCCTGATCGAAGGCGAGTCGGGGACCGGCAAGGAGCTGTTCGCCCGCGCCATCCACGCCGAGAGCCGCCGGCGGCGCGGCCCGTTCGAGGAGGTGAACTGCGGCGCCCTGCCGGACGGACTCGTCGAGTCGCTGCTGTTCGGCCACGCGCGGGGCGCGTTCTCGGGCGCGGTGCGCCCGCACGCCGGCCATTTCGAGGCCGCGGCGGGCGGGACGCTCTTCCTCGACGAGATCGGCGAGCTGCCGCCCGGCGCCCAGGTGAAGCTCCTGCGGGCGCTCCAGGAGAAGACGATCCGGCGGCTCGGCTCCGACGCCCCGATAGCGGTGGACGTCCGGATCGTCGCCGCGACGAACCGCGACCTGCGCGCCGACGCCGCGGCCGGCCGGTTCCGCGAAGACCTGTACTACCGGCTCGCCACCGGCGTCATCCGGCTCCCGCCGCTCCGCGAGCGTCCGGGCGATCTGACGCCGCTCATCGACCATTTCCTGGCCGCCGCCAACCGCCGGTTCGCCGATCAGCCGGGCGTCGGGCAGAAGACCCTTTCTCCGTCCGCAAGGAACGTTCTGCTCCGGCACGCCTGGCCCGGCAACGTCCGCGAGCTGCAGGCGACGGTGGACCGCCTCGTCCTCTGGACGCCGCACGCCGCCGTCGCCGCCGACGCCGCGCGCGGGGAGCTGCTCGGACCCGCGCCGGACGGACCGGCCGGTCTGCTCGACCGGCCGCTCGGCGACGGCCTCAGCCTCCCCGGCCTGATGGCCGAGCTGGCCCGCCACTACCTGGAGCGGGCGCTCGCCGAGGCCGGCGGCAACAAGACCCGCGCCGCCGAGCTGGTCGGCCTGGCCAGCTACCAGACGCTCACCAACTGGCTGCGCCGGTACGACGTGACGACGCCCGCGGAACCGGCCGCGCCGTACTGATCGGCACGGCCATCGCTGACTTGGCACGGCCATTGCTTCATGATTACCCCATGACTGACGCACCCGATCGCCCCGCCGCCGACGCCGCCCCGGAAACGTCCGCGCCCGCACCGACGCCGAAGCCGCCGCCGGCGGGCGCACGCCGCCCGCGGCCGGTCGCGATCACCGCCGTCGAGATCGAGAACTTCAAGGCGATCGGCCGGCCGGTCCGGATAGACCTCCGCCCGATCACCCTGCTGTTCGGCCGGAACAGCGCCGGCAAGAGCACGATCCTGCACGCGCTCTGCTACGCCCACGAGATCCTGAGCCACCGCAGCGTCGACGTCTCGCAGACGGAGATCGGCGGCGAGCAGACCGACCTCGGCGGCTTCCGCAACTTCGTCCACCGCCACGAGACCGGCCGCGCCATCCGGCTGCGCTTCGAGCTGAACCTGGAGGGCTGGCGGGTTCCCGAGCATCTGCTGAAGCAGGCGGAGGAGCTGGTGTCGAATCGCCATGATCCTGACTGGCGCAACTGGGTGCGGAAAAGGGGCGAGGACATCTCGAAGCGGACCACGTCCGGGTGGGTGGAGCTTGTGGTCGAGCAAAGCGGCGGACTGCTTCCGATCCCTGCGATCGCCAGCTACGCCGTGGGAGTGAACGACGCTGCGGTCGGCTGCATCCGGGCCCGCCCCCGACCGAGCATGAGAAACGACATCGAGTTCAACGCCGAGCATCCGTTGCTCGCTCTCGGGACGGCGGACTTCGAGCTTGAGCCGCAGCCGGCGCCGGCGCCGGCCGGCCGCGTGCGCGAGACAGCCGGCCCGGAGGGCGACCACTGGACGCGCCGTCACGCGTCGGTGCTGTCGGTCCCGCTGTGGTCGACGCTGCCGGACTGGAACGAGCTCCTGGACCCTGAAGGAGCGGATCTTAACGACTTGGCCAGCGAAGATACGGTGGCGCACCTGGAAGACGCCGGCCTGAAATTTGACACTGACGACGACGAGGGCCGCGAGCGCTTTGATGAAGCGTTCAACGCGATCAGACCGTATAGGGCCCGCTTCCAAACGGCGATCTCGGCCATTCTGGTGGGGATCGGGCATGCCCTGAAGGAAGAGCTGAGCGGCCTCCGATACATCGGCCCGGTGCGCAATCGGCAACCGGAGCTCCGCATCGAGCCCGGCGCCCCGGAGCGAACCTGGAGCGACGGCGCGGCGGCCTGGGAGCTTCTGCTGAGTCCCGGTTACGCTCCAGGCGACCACCTGACGCTCGACGCCGTGAACGACTGGCTGGCCGGCAAGGATCGACTCGATACCGGCTACAAGCTGCGGCGGCAATCGCACGTCATCCTGTCGGAAGATGATCCGCTCGTCGCCGCAATCCGCTCCTGCAAGGCATTCGACTTCGATTTGAAGCGATGGACGCGGCAGCAGGCGGCCTGGTGGGCAGGCTTATTCTTTAACTCCACCGATGAAACCAAAATTGCCGACATCGAGGCGCTGATCAGATCTGGTCAGCCCAGATCTGGTCAGCCCGCCGACGACATAGACGACATAATCGTCAAGCAATTTCACGGGTCGTACCAGGCGGCTTACCGAACCCTCGCCACCGTCGAAGCGGCCAGGAAGGGAGAAGACCTGTCGCTCGTCCGGAAACTCATCGACGCGATCGCCGAGGCGGAACACAGGGAGCGTCTCGAGCTCGTGACCGCCGACGACGCCGAGCTGCCGGTCCGGACGTCCGACGTCGGCGTCGGCATCTCCCAGGTCGTCCCGATCGTCGTCGCGGCGCTCGACCCCGAACGCCCCGGTATTACCGCCATCGAGCAGCCGGAGCTCCACCTGCACCCGAAGCTGGCGGTGGAGCTCGGCGACCTGTTCGCCCACCCGATAGATCGGGGCGGCGTGTTCCTGATCGAGAACCACAGCGAGCACCTGATACTGCGTCTGCTGCGCCGGATTGAGGAGACGCACGGCGGCGACCTGCCGGAGGGAAAGCCGCCCCTGCAGCCGGACCAGGTCTCCGTCGTCTACCTCAGTCAGACGGGCGGCGAGGTGCAGGCCAAACGGCTCCGCATCGACGCGACCGGCGAGTTCATCGACCGCTGGCCGCAGGGGTTTTTCGACGAACGGGACGACGAGCTGTTCTGATGCTGCACCCGTACGCCATCGAGCCGGACGCGCTCGCCGCCACCTGGAAAGATTGCCGGATCGTCCTCGACCTGATGGGCTTCCAGCACGGACGGGCGATCGCCGCCTATCCGACCCGGAAACGGTGGAAGGCGCTGATCCGCGCCGCCTGCAAGGCGAACGCCGATCTCCCGGACCGGGACCGCCGGCGGATCCTGAGGAAACTCGACCAGTCGAACGCCAAGATCGTCCGCGCGGACGCGCCGGACGAGTACGACGACGCGGTCCTGCCGGCGGAGGAACGCTGGGTCCGCAACGCGGTCGCCCGCCAGACCGAAGCGCAGGCGTTCCACGCCATCCTGGCGACCCGCAATCCGGAGGGCCACCGCGACGTGGTGCTCGCGGACGACGTCGAAGACTCGCACCCCAAGATCAAAGTCTCGTCCTCGGCGGACGTGCTGCGGCAACCGGAGGTGCTGGCCGCCCACGTCGGAAGACTCATCAGGAACAGCCGGAACCTGCTGCTGATCGATCCGTATTTCGATCCGTCCACGCCCCGATGGCGACCGCTGGTGCAGGCGTGCATCGATCTGGCGGGACGGACCGCCGAGGGTCGCGCGAACGTCACGATTCACACGCGATGCAAGCACTTGGAATCGACAGAACCGAATCAGCAAGAGCAAGAGGCTGAAAAGCAGGAGTTTCAACGAAGCTGCCGACGACACCTTCAGGCCTCCGGGAAGGTCGCATCGATTCGCGTCTGTCGCTGGCTGCGGACCCGCGACCACGCACACGACTTTCACGACCGATACCTGCTCACGAACCGAGGCGGCTACAACTTGGGGACGGGCTTCGACCAGAGGCGCGGCGCCTCGCAGCGGGTGAGGCTGTGCGACGATCAGGAGTGCGAGGACGTTCGCGAACGCTTTGACGACAACCCCGCCTTCGAAAAGGCGGACGATTTCACCGTACACCCTGACTGGTGACGCCGCCGGATCGGGCAACCGACCGAAAATATGTTCTCTGAACGCAACCGCAAGAGAGGGAAGCGATGACCATGCGCATTGCCGACGCCATCCGATCGCACGTCGTCGACCGCTACATCGAGCCGGCGCGCCGCCGCGGCGAGCCGGCGGTCACCGTCGCGGCCGGAGACGTGCTGCGGGACATGCGATTCCGCACGAAGCGGGCTCCCGCCGTCTGCGACGCGTTGCGCGCCCGGAAGTTTCTCAGGGAACAGGCTCTGGAGGTCGAGGTGGAGGGTCCGCCGTCGAAGCGGAGCACGACGACGACCTTCATCTACCGGCTGCTCGGCGGCCCGGATACGGCCGGACGGCCGGCGCGGAACGGAATCCGGGGGCTCCGGGGCGTCGGCAGGGAAACGTTCGCAGCGCTCGGCGGGGGCGAGCGCTGGCTCCGACAGGAACGCGATTCGTTCCACGAGGCTGACGACGAGGCCGGGGAACCGAGCGGACCGGACGCTTCGTCGCAATGACTTGACAAATCACACAACACAAACCATCATGACCAGATGACGACGACGACGAACGTCGCCACGTTGAAGGCGAGGCTGAGCGAGTTCCTCCGTCAGGTGAAGGCCGGACGCGACGTGATCGTCACGGACCGGGGCGTCCCGGTCGCGCGGCTCAGCGGCCTGGAGGTTCAGGAGCACCGCAACACCCGCCGGGTCCGCCTCGTGCGATCCGGCGTCCTGAAGCCGGGGCGCGCGCCGCGTGACCCGGCGCTGCTGACGCCGCCGGGCGGCGCGCCGATAGGACGCGAAGTGCTCGACGCCCTGGTCGCGGAACGCAGCGAGGGCCGCTGATGTTCTGGGACAGTTCGGCTATCGTCCCGTTGATCCTGTCGGAGCTCCGCTCGGCGGACCTGACCGAGCGGCTGGCGGGCGACGACGCCGTCGCGATCTGGTGGGGGACGCCGTCCGAGTGCCTGTCGGCCATCCACGGACGCCACCGCCAGACGCCGGCGACGCAGACGACGCTGGCCGGCGCGTTCGATCGCCTGCGGGCGATCGTCGACTTCGCCGACGTGGTGGCGCCGGGCGACGACGTCCAGCGGCGGGCCGGCCGTCTGCTGGCGGTCCATCCGCTGCGCGCCGCCGACGCGCTCCAGCTTGCGGCTGCCCTGACCTGGTGCGAGGAGCAGCCGTACGGCGAACGCTTGGTCTCCCTGGACGAACGCCTGCGCGACGCCGCGCGACGCGAGGGGTTCGTCGTTCAGCCGGACGACTGACGCGCGCCTACCCGCCCCCGGCGCGGCGGCCGAGGCGCGTGACGACGTCGAACTCGGCGCGGGTCACCGGCTGGACCGACAGCCGGACGCCCTTCTTCGTGACCATCATCTTCTCGAGGCCTTTCGCGGCCTTGAGCGCCGCGAGCGGGACGGTCTCCGGGAACCGCTCCACGAAGGCGACGTCGACCATGTGCCAGACCGGGGCGTCGGGGGTGCTCCGCGCGTCGAAGTACCGGTGGCCCCGCTCCCAGGCGAAGTGATCGGGGTAGCCCTCCCGCGCCACCTCGGCGAGGCCGGTCACCCCGGACGGGTCGGCGTTCGAGGCGTAGAACAGGACGCCGTCGCCCACCCGCATCTCGTCGCGCATGAAGTTCCGGGCCTGGTAGTTGCGCACCCCTTCCCAGCTCGTCCGCCCGTCGCGCTCCAGGTCGGCGATGGCGTAGGCGGCCGGCTCGCACTTCATCAACCAGTAGCGTCGCGCCATCGGTCCTGCCCTCCTCCCCCCTCCTGCCGGCCGGTCAGCGGCTGACCACGAACGTCACGTCCTCGTACGCCTGCAGGCCGCCGTCGTGCGCCAGGCAGCGCAGCACGTACGTGCCCGGGGCGCTGAACGTCGCGCGGGCGACCCACCGGTTCCCGGGCGGCGCCGGGGGGGTCTCGAACCCGGCCGACCAGGGGGAGCCGCCGCCGTCGCGCAGGTCCTCCCAGGTCTTGATCTGCGGCGGGTCGAACGCGACGGCGCCCGGCCCCCGGTACAGGATCCACGAGAGGCGCAGCCCGGTCGCCGCGCTCGGCGCCACGCGCCCGCCGCCCGAGACGCCGGCGATCAACCTCCCGAGCGGACGCGGGGCGGGCTTGCCGTCGTCGGTCGCCACCGCCGCCAGCGTCACCGGCTCGCCGGCGCTCACCGCGCGGGTCAGGGCGCCCTCCACCGCCAGCGCCGGCGGGCGGTTCCCGACGATGCTCGGGTGGAACCCGGTCCCGCCCGCCCCGCCGAAGTTCGCCATCACCGCCACGTCGTCCAGCGCGTACTCCGGCCGGAGCGTGCCGTACGCCGTCAGCGTCTCCCCCTGCGTCGTCAGCGTCCAGACCACCTCGCCGGCGCCGAAGTCGGCCGGGACCGGGACGCGGAAGACGAACCGGTTGCGGCGCGGGAGGAAGTGGGCCGGCTGCCCCCGGTCGGGGCCGCCCGGACCGAGGCGGTTGCCGGGGCCGACCGGGACGTCGACCTCCTCCTCCCAGTTCCGGTTGAAGTAGCCGAACAGCAGGTCGAACGACCCGTCGGGCTTGCGCTGGTGCCCCTCGTACACCGGGACGACGGTCCGCCCGCTCCGGTGGATCGTCTGCGCGCCGGCCGGCGGCGCGGCGGGCAGCGGGAGGAGCAGGAGCAGCGGGAGCAGCGCGGCCAGCGCGGCGACGGCGGCCGGCGCCGGACGCGCCGAGCGCCCGTCCCCACGCGCGCGGGCGTGCAGACCGCCGCCGGCGCCGGTGCGCGCGGGCCGCGTCACTGGTCCTGGTTCTGCGCCGGGCGCTCCCCGGCCGGCGGCTCGGCCACGCCGCACAGCGGGCAGCCGATAGCCGTCCGGCCCTCGGCCAGGTTCAGACTCGCGCGCCGCGCCGCCACCTCGGCCCATAGCTCCTCGTCGCTCAGCGCCACGCCGCCCGGACCGATGTGCAGCAGCATGTTGTCGATAGACCGGTGGCCGAACCCGGTCCAGTTGCGCGGGTCGACCACGTTCGGGTTGGCCGCCGTGTTGTCGAAGTAGCCGACGCCGTGCAGGATCGTCCCTTTCGGCAGCAGCGGCGCCGCGTCGTCGGCGTACTGGTACGACCGGATCCAGTTGTGGTCGTAGCCGGCGCAGCTCAGCGTCTCGGACCGGCCGCCGTAGATCGCTTCGAGGCAGAACCGGACCCCCGGCGCGTGCATGTGCGGACTGAACGTGGTCATCCGCACGTGCTGGTCCAGCGTCATGTAGAAATGGAACGCCTGGCCGGCCTCCCCCGGCCGCAGGTCGACGTCCGGCGTGCCGAACCCGAGGCTCCCCAGCGTCTTCGTCGGGCGGTAGCCGCGCGGATGGAGCTTCAGCGCCACCTGCAGGTGGGCGGTCGTCTCCTCGCCGTTGGCGTGCAGGTGGACCGAGTGGTAGAGCAGTTGCGACCCGGCCTGCACGCGCCGGCCGACCTCCGGGTCGAACCTCCAGCCGAAGCGGCCGGTGGTGGTGTTCGGCCACCCCTCCATGCCGGACGCGTTCCCCTCGGCGTCGAGCATCGTCATCAGCGCGTGGTGGAAGATGAACTTCCCGCCGACGCCGCCCGGCGCGTCGCTGAACTCCTTCACCTGCATCGCCGCAACGTGCCGGTCCTCGGTCAGGCCGAGCGGGACCGGGTCGAGGGCGCCCCACCGGTCCGGGGCCGCGGCCGGCATGGTGACCGACGGCGTCCAGACGATCAGGTCGGGCTCGCCGATCTCCCACCCGTCGCCGAAGTCGCGCGGCGGCGGCAGGTCGGCCGGGTTCCCCCGCGGCGCGCCGGCGTCGACCCACCGGGCGATCAGCGCAATCTCGTCGTCGCTCAGCGACGGATCGTCCTTGAACCGCTGGATGCCGACGTCCTTCTCGATGAACCAGGGCGGCATCACGCCGATCCGGTCGCGCAGCGCCGTCCGCCGCTTGATGCTGCGCGCCCAGGGGCGCACCTCTTCGTAGGTGATCAGCGACATCGGCGCCATCGACCCGGGGCGATGGCAGTTCTGGCAACTGCGCTGGAGGATCGGGGCGACGTCCCTGGTGAACGTCGCCGCTCCTCCGTCCTGGCCGGCCGGCGCCGGCGCCGGCGCGGCGAGCAGCGCGGCGGCGGCGGCGGAAAGAACGCTTCTCGGAACACGGGTCATCGGCGCTGCTCCTCGCATCGGGAAGGCCGCTCGACCAGACCGCGCGGCGCGGCGGCTCGATGCGGCGACCGCCCCACTATACCGGATGCCGGCGGCGGGCGGGGCGTCAGGAAGACCGCGCGGCCAGCGCCCGCTCCACGTCCGGCCCCGAAGGGTTCTGGAACACCCGCAGGTCGAACTGCGGCGCCATCGCCAGCAGATGGTCGATGACGTCGGCCTGAATGTCTTCGTACGGCGCCCAGCGCTGCTCCCGGCTGAAGACGTAGATCTCGATCGGCAGGCCGTGCTCGGTCGGGTCGAGCTGCCGCACCAGGAACGTCATCTCCGCATTCACCATCGGATGCGCCCGGAGGTACGCCTTCACGTAGGCCCGGAAGATCCCGACGTTGGTCGGGCGGCCGTCGTCGGCCGGCCCGGCCGCGGCGGCTCCCTCCGCGTCGCCTCCCCGCCCGGCGGCGCGGCGCGCGATCGCCTCGCGCTCGCGCCGCACCTGCTCGGCGACCGGCCGGATCCGGGCGAAGCGGTCCAGCATCTCGTCGGTGCAGAAGGCCACCGAGTGCATGTCGATCCGGAGGGCGCGCTTGATCCGGCGTCCGCCCGACTCGGCCATGCCGCGCCAGTTCTTGAACGATTCGCTGATCAGGGCGTAGGTCGGGATGGTGACTATCGTCTTGTCGAAGTTCTGCACCTTGACGGTGGTCAGCCCGACCTCGACGACGTCGCCGTCGGCGCCGTGGTTCGGCATCTCGATCCAGTCGCCGCGCGAGACCATCCGGTTCGTCGCGAGCTGGATGCCGGCGACGAACCCGAGGATGGCGTCGCGGAAGACGAGCATCAGGACGGCGCTCATCGCCCCGAGCCCGCCCAGCATCACCGCCGGCGACCGCCCCATCACGAGCGAGACGACGCTGATGCCGGCGACGGCGTACAGCGCGAGCTTGACCACCTGCGCGAGGCTCTTGACCGGCACCCCGCGCGGCGCGCGCGACCCTTGCTGCATCAGCTCGACCGCCGCGTTCAGCCCGGCGTCGGCCGCCAGCATCCCGACGACGATCATGTAGATGAGCGCCGCCTGCCGCACCACGGCGGTCAACGCCGGGAAGTCGGCCAGCACCGGTATGGCGGCGTAGTAGACGACGAGCGCCGGCGCGAGGTGGGCCAGCCGGTGCGGGACGCGGTGGTTGACCACCATGACCCGGTTCCACTCGAACGTCGACCGCCGCGACAGCGCGACCAACCGGCGCGCGGCCAGCCGCTTGGCGACGAAGTCGGCCGCGACCGCCAGGACGATCACGACGCCGGCTTCAAGGGCCAGGATGACGAGGTCCGCGGCCCCGTCGGCGACGTAGTGACGCGCCAGCCATTCACGCAGCGGACTGAACATCGGCTTGCTATGATACGCCGGACGGCCGAGCCCGGAAGCGACCTCCCCGTGACGATCCCCACGATCTTCGACGCCTGCCGCCCGCGGCCGGACGTGCTCGACGGCACGGTGGCCGACGCCGACTTCGCGGCCGACCTCGCGCAGGTGCTGACCGGGCAGGCGAGCGCCGCCTACCGGGATCCGGTCCGCTTCTTCGCCAACACCTGGCCCACCCGCGGGCTGAAGCAGCTCCTGGCCAACGTCTGCCGCCGCCTGAGCGGCGCGGGCGGCGCCGTGGGACCGATCTTCCGGCTCGACACGGCGTACGGCGGCGGCAAGACGCACGGGCTGATCGCCCTGGCGCACGCGGCGCGCGGCCTGAAGGAGGTTCCCGGCGCGGCGGAGTTCGTCGACCCGGCGCTGCCGCCGGCGGCGCCGGTGCGGATAGCCGCGTTCGACGGCGAGAACGCCGACCCGGCCAACGGCCGCGCGCTGGAGGGCGGCGTCCTCGCCCATACGCCGTGGGGCGAGATCGCCCACGCGCTGGGCGGAACGGCCGGCTACGAGCGGGTCCGCCGGAGCGACGAAGACCGGATGGCGCCGGGCGCGGACACGCTGCGGTCGCTGATCGGCGACGCGCCGGCGCTGATCCTGCTCGACGAGCTGTCGGTCTACCTGCGCAAGGTGCGGCGGCTCGACGGCGCCGGCGAGCAGTTGACGGCGTTCCTGACCTCGCTGTTCAAGGCGGTGGAGACCGCGCCGCACGCGGCGCTCGTCTATACGCTGGCGGCCGGCAAGGACGGGGCGCGGCCGGCCGAAGCGTACGCCGAGGAGCACCGGTTCGTCGCCGACCGGATGGCGGAGATCGAGAGCGTCTCGGCGCGCAAGGCGACGCTGCTGAACCCGACGGAAGAGGACGAGACGGCGCAGGTGCTGCGGCGGCGGCTGTTCGAGTCGATAGACGACGATGCGGCGTCGGCCGCCGCCGACGCCTTCCGGACGGCGTGGGCGGCGGCCGGCGCGGCGCTGCCGGCGGAGGCCGCCCGCCCCGAGACGGCGGCGGCGCTGCGGGCCAGCTACCCGCTGCACCCGCACGTGCTCGACACGCTGACGCGCAAGACCGCGACGCTCGCCAACTTCCAGCGGGTGCGCGGCATGCTGCGGCTGCTGGCGCGGACCGTCGCCATCCTCTGGCGCGACCGGCCGGCGGACGCGGCGGCGATCCACCTGCACCACGTCGACCCCGGCGACGAGCCGATCCGCCAGGAGATCGTCACCCGCCTCGGCCAGTCCGCCTTCCTGCCCGCGCTCACCCACGACGTCGCCTCCGGCCGGGTGGAGCCGAAGGCGCTCGCCGAGACGCTGGACGCGGAGCACCACCGCGGCCTGCCGCCGTACGCCGCCTACGCCGCGCGGACGATCTTCCTGCACACCCTCGCCTTCAACGACCCGCTCAAGGGGTTGACGCCGGAGCAGTTGCGCTACGCCGCGGTCGGGCCGGCGGTGGACCCGAGCTTCCTCGACGAGGCGCGCAAGCGGTTCGTCGCCGACTCGGCCTACCTCGACGACCGGGCCGGCGCGCCGCTGCGGTTCCTGGCCGAGGCGAACCTGAGCCAGATCGTCCGCCGCGAGGAGGAGCACGTCGACCCGGGCGAGGCGCGCGCCGAGCTGAACGACGGCATCCGCCGGATCTTCGACGGCGCGACGTTCGAGGCCGTCCCGTTCCCCGGCGGGCCGTTCGACGTCCCGGACGAGGTGGGCGACGGCCGCCCGAAGCTGGTCGTCTTCGCCTACGACGGCGTGACCGTCGGGAGCGCCCTCGACGAGGTCCCGGCGCTGATCGCCCGGGTATACGAGCGGGCGGGCGCCGACGGCGCGGCGCTGCGGAAGCTGCGGAACCACGTGGTGTTCGCGGCGGCGGACGACGGCGACAAGGAGGCGATGCAGCGCCGGGCGCACCGGCGGCTGGCGTTGCAGCGCCTGAAGACGCCGGACCGCCTGGCCGATCTCGCGGAGCACCAGCAGGACCGGATCCGCGAGTGGGAGGCGAAGTCGGAGCACGAGCTGGCCGTGGCCGTCCAGCAGTGCTACCGGCACGTCTTCTACCCCTCGCGCAACCGTCTCGGCGCCGGCGGCGTCGATCTGGCCCACTCGGCGCTCGACATCCACTCCACGTCGGACCGCCCCGGCGCCGGCCAGCAGCACATCGCGCGGGCGCTGCGCGACCTCGGGAAGCTGCGGTCGAGCGAGGACGAGCCGAATTCACCGACCTACGTGCGCGACCGCACGCCGCTCAAGAAAGGCCAACTGACGACGCGCGCCCTGCGCGACGAGTTCCGGCGCGACCCGGGGCTGCCGATCCTGCTGGGCGACGACATCTTCATCAAGGGGATCCGGCGCGGGATCGAGCAGGGCGACTACGTCTACCAGCGCGGCGACCTGCTGTTCGGCCCCGGCGACCCGCCCGCCGCCGTCCGGATCGACGAGCAGGCCGTGATTCTGACGATGGCGTACGCCCGCGGCGCCGGCGTCTGGCCGCGGCTCCTGCGCGACAAGCCCGACCAGCCATACGGCGGCGAGGGGAGCGGCGACGGGGGCGGCCCGGAACCGCCGCCCGGAGACGGCGGCCGGCCGGGACCGCCGCCGGAGGGCGACGGTCGGACGCCGGAAGGCGGGAAGCCGCCGCCGCCCGCGGCCGGATCGTTTTCCGCCGAGGGCGTGCTCAAGGACGCGCTGACGCAGCTCTGGGAGCAGGCGCGAGCCCGGCGCGCGGACGCCGTCGCCACGCTCACCATCCGGATGTTCGAGGCGGGCGACGCCTTCCCCCTGCTCGGCGCCGTCGGCGCGGTGGCCGGCGCGGAGAAGCGCGTCGACATCACCGGCGGCTACGAGACCCGCGACGGCGGATCGTTCCAGTTGGAGTTCGCCGGCCCGGTCCCGGACGCGCAACCGGTCCGGGAGTTCCTCGAGCCGCAGCTTCGAGACGCCGTCGACCGGAGCGTCGAGGCCGCCTTCACCCTGACCTTCCCGGAAGGGCTGCCGATGGCCGGCGACGCGGCCGAGAAACTGACCGCCCGCCTGTGCCGCTTCGCCAGCGGCGCCGCCCACGTCTCGGCGACGGCGGAGGCGCAGCCGTGACGGCGCGGCCCGAACGGACGCCGGCCGTCGAAACCCCAGCCGCCGCCCCGCGCTACGAGCTGCGCCTCCGGCGCCGCGGCGCCGGAGGCGCCGAGTACGAGATCCGGCGGACGCCGGCCGCCGACGCGCCGCACGTCCGGACGCCGGTGGTCCGCGTCGCCGGCCTCCGCGGCCGCAACCTCGAGCTGGTGGAGCACCGGGTGCTGCGCCGCCTCGCGCAGGCGGGCGTCCGCCCCGGCCGGCGCGCCGGCCCGCAGCCCCGGGGCTACCCGCTGGCCGAGGACCTGGCGCTGACGCTCGGCCTGCTGTTCCGCGCCCTCGCCCCGATGCGCAGCCGTGACAGGATGCGCGCGGTGGCCGAAGGGATCGAGGCGATGGAGCGCGAGGAGACCGCCTACTGGCTCGGCATGGCGATGCACCGCCGCCGCCCGCGGCGCGTGCTGACCGCCCTGCGGATGTTGCTGACGGAGCCGGCGGGACGGACCGCCGGCGTGCACGAACCGGCAACATCGGCGACAATGGAGGAAAATGCGGATCGAGCCTGAGATCTGAAGATCGAAGGCTCATCGACTTCCAATGCCGACTGAACCCTGGACGCCCGGCGCGACCCTCGACGTGCTGCAGGAGTGGGAAGGCTACGTCGTCGACGTCGGAGCAACCGACTTCGTGGCGCGCCTGATCGACTTGACGGCCGGGTCGGAGCGCGAAACCGAAGAGGCGACCATCCCGCTGACCGCAATTTCGGACTGCGACGCCGAACGCATCCGCGAAGGGAGCATCTTCCGGTGGGTGATCGGGCGCCAGCGCTCGGTCACGGGAACCAGGAAGCGCGTATCACGAATCGTGTTTCGCGACCTGCCTGCAATCACGGAAGCCGACCTGCAGGATGCTCGAGCGTGGGCCGAGTCCACGGCGCGGGCGTTCGCGCCGTGACCGTGACCGACCGGCCGCCGCTACCCACCGGCGCGCCGGCCAACACAGTCGCCGTGGCGCTCCGGGCCGGATCGGCGCACCGCTTGACGGATTGACGGGGCCGGCGGACCGGCGCAGTTCGAGCGCGGCATGCTGAAGCGGGTGCACGTCAAGGGGTACAAGTCGCTGGCCGACGTCGAAGTGCGACTCGAGCCGCTGACGGTGCTGTTCGGGCCGAACGCGGCGGGCAAGAGCAACTTCCTCGACGCGCTGCAGTTGCTGTCGCGGCTGGGCGCGAGCCGGACGCTCAAGGACGCCTTCGACCCTCCTTACCGGGGTACGCCGCTCGAAACGTTCCGTATCGGCGCGAAGGGGATCAAGGGGCTGGTCGAGCAGGAACGCCTGACGTTCTCCATCGAAGCGGACCTGCGGCTCTCGGACGCGGTGGTCGACGCCGTCAACCGGCAGATACGGGACATGCGCCGGCCAAGCGGGGACGCCGGAGCGGAAGCGTCCGACCGCCCGACCGCCCGCGTGCGCGAGCGGGACCTGCGCTACCGCATCGAGATAGAGATGCTGCCGAAGTTCGGCATCCTGCGCGTCGCCGACGAATATCTCGCCGCGTTGAACAGCAAGGGCCAGCCGACCGGCAAGCGGAAACCGTTCTTCGAGCGGCAGGGCGAGAAGATACACCTGCGACTCGAAGGGCAGGCGCACCCCACGCACTACGACCGGTTCCTGGACCACAGCATCCTGTCGCTGCCGCACTATCCGCCGCACTATCCGCATCTGGCGGCGGCGCGGCGCGAACTGGAGAGCTGGGCGTTCTTCTACTTCGAGCCGCGGGAACGGATGCGCGCGGCCAACCCGGTCAAGGAGGTGCGTCACATCGGGCTGATGGGAGAGGATCTCGCGGCGTTCCTCAACACCGTGCAGGCGAACGCCCCCCGGCAGTTCCGGAACATCGAAAAGGCGCTGCGCGTCCTGATGCCGAACATCGACGGCATCGAGGTGGAGGTGAGCGACCTGGGCGAAGTGGAGTTGCGCCTCAGGGAGGGCGGCGTCGCCATCCCCGCGCGGGTGCTGTCGGAGGGCGCGCTCCGCATGCTCGGTCTCCTGGCCCTGACCGGCGTCGACGAGCATCCCGCGCTGGTCGGATTCGAGGAGCCGGAGAACGGCGTGCACCCGCGCCGCATTCAGTTGATCGCCGAACTGCTCAAGACGCGGGAAAGTCTGAAGCAGAGCCAGTACGTCGTCACCACGCATTCGCCGCTCCTGCCCGACCTGCTGCCGGACCGCTCGCTGTTCGTGGTCCGCCGCAGGAACGGCTCGACCGGCATCGATCCGTTCTCCACTTCCTGGGGGCCGTTGTCGCGCGGCGGGAGCATCGGCGAAGGGCTTTCGGAAGACCAGGAGCGGTCGCCTGTCTCGGAACGCATCCTGAGAGGCGACTTCGATGCGTGAGCGCACGATCACGCTGTTCGTCGAAGATTTCGCTCACCAGCAGGTCATCGGGCCGCTCGTGCTTCGGCTGGCCGCCGAGCACGGCGCCGCGGTCCGGCTCGACTGGCGCAGCGCGGTCCGCGGCCACGGCGCGGTCGTACGGGAACTCGGCGGCTATCTGCGCAACCTGAACCACGGGGGCGGACCGTGGCCGGATCTGTTCATCGTGGCGACCGACGCGAACTGCGAACCACTGAACGACCGCGCAAGGACGATAGACTCCCACGCCCGCCAGGGCCACGCTCCGGTCATCGTCGCCGTCCCGGACCCGCACATAGAACGCTGGCTGCTGCTCGACGGCGAAGCGTTCAAGGCCGCATTGGGCCGCGGCTGCGACGCCCCGGACCGGAAGTGCGACCGCGACCGCTACAAGCAGCGCCTCATCGAAGCGGTCCGCGACGCGGGCGCAATCCCGATTCTGGGCGGCCTGGAGCATGCGGAAGACATCGTCCGGCGGATGGACGTCGAACGCACGACGCGGGCGGATCGCTCCTTCAAGCGCTTCGTCGAAGACCTCCGCGCGACCTTCCGGGGCTGGCGGGCGTGACCGGCGTTTCACGCGCCACGCCGTCAGCGGCCGGCGGCGTCGGTGAAGAGCAGGACCTTGCAATCGAGACTTCGGAATGCTACCGTCCCGGTGAATGCCTTTCATACCCAGGAACGAGCGGCCGTCTCTCGCTCTCCTGGCCGGGCTCGAGGAAGAGCAGGCTTCGGAGCTTTCCGGCGCCTTGAGCACCGCCGCCGACGAGATCGATGGCGAGCAACTCGTCCGGCACGTAATAGACAGAACCCCCTCCATGGAGGCCAGGGACGTCAAGCGGGTCTTGAAAGCGGTGCGTCAAATCGCCAGCGCCAGAGAAGCGCTGGAAGCGCAGCCGGAGGCGTTCCTGAACGACATCGCTGAAGGGATGGGCGAGGTTGAAGAAGAAGAACTTCGACTCGACGAAGCAAGACAACGCCGGCTGCGGGATCGTCTCACTGCGCTGACGGCATCTCCGGCCATGTGGATGCGGAGGCTCGACGCTGCGGAATATGTCCACTATCCGACCCGCGCCGGGGACCGATCGGAGTTGAGGCGATGCTTCGAAAAGCATGCGGACGAGTGGAAAACCCGGACGGCTCACTTGTCGGTGCTTTCTCAACGCATAATGCATCCAAGCTATCAGCGAATCATTGGGCTCGGGCGAGACGCCCTTCCATTGATCATCGAAAGGCTTTCCACCCACCCCGATCACTGGTTCTGGGCACTCAGATCCATCTCGGGTGAAGACCCGGTGCGGCGGGAGGACGAGGGGCGATTCGGTGCGATGCGAGACGCCTGGATACGCTGGGGTAGAAACCGCGGTCTGATTTGACGGAACGGGGATGCCCAACGACCTGAGGACCTGGTTCCCCAAACTCGACGCGCGGAACCATCGCATAACCAGCCGGGAGGATCCGGGTTACAACTGCGTGGCGTGGGCGACTTGCGATTCGACCCGGTGGTGGGATCACGTGTGCGGGTATTGGCCTGACGGCGTGACGCAGGACAGCTCGGTCGAAGCATACGTGGATTTGTTTCGAGAACTGGGTTTCGAAGAGAGCGCCAACTCGGAACCTGAACCCGGTTTCGAGAAAATTGCCTTGTACGCAAGGGCCGGCGAGTTCACGCACGTCGCTCGGTTGTTGGAGTCCGGCAATTGGACGAGCAAGCTGGGCGTGCTCGAAGACATCGAACACGACGACCTCGATTCGCTTGCCGATGGTTCGTACGGGCGTCCCTTCATGTTCCTTCGGAGGGCAAGGAAAACCCGTTGATCTTCGTCTGACCGATCATCGTTTCTCGAACAGAACCACGCTTTCCCGAGACGCCAGACGGCCGTATTTTCCCATCTGCTGCGCGCTGTTCCCGCGCCATCTCACGGCTCGAATCTCCTGACAGGAAAGCCCGGCGCGTTCGCCGAGTTCCGCGGTGAACTCGTCAACGAGGATCGCCTTGCCGCCGTACCGGGCGTTTCCGAGCACGATCGCGACCTTCGCGTTTCGGCGGCATACGCGGGCGATTTCCCGCAGACACAGGTGCATGTCGAGAAAATAGCCGCGCAACATGCGCAGTATCCGCGCGTCCTCCAAGTGGTCGATGCTCCGTTCGAGTCGTTCCGGCGCCACGTACTCGTCGGCGGGAGGCCGCTCCGGCCGCGCCTCGGGATGGGAATGAAAGCTCTGGCGCCGCAGGGCCCGGTTTCCCTCCCAGTCCACGAAGGCGAACATCAACTCGACCCCGAACACCCGCGTGTAGTCGTGCCGGTTGGGATAGGGCGGCGACGTGACGACCGCCGTACAGGTTCCGTCAGAATCCGGCAGCCTGCGGGCGTCAGCAAGGGTCGTTCTCCAGCCGCCGCCGCGCCCGTCGCCGGCGGACGCGCCGTCGGGAACGTCCGACAACATCATCTCGACGCGCGCGCAAAAGGCGTCCTTCACGGTTCCCTCCACCGCGTCATCATCCGACCACCGAAGCCAGCCGCCGTTCGCGACGGCGCGGCTGAAGCGCGGAATGATCGAGATCAGCGCCAAGCGGAAAAAGTCACGTTCGGACGACGGGCAATCGAGAGCGGCAATGCGGACTGCGAGCGCGTCGAACGCTTCGAGTCGCCCGTTCGGAAGGGCCCGGCGCACCAGCGCCGGATAGTCACGAGCGATGACGGCCGGCCGGGAGCGCGTCAGCAGGTCACGAAGTCGAAGCCACGTCGATTCCAGTCTGTCCCTGGAAAGATTCGCCGCCTTCACGTTCGATATCAGGACCGCAAGCGGCGACAGATCATGGCCGGACGCCGGAACGCCTCTCGCCCTGGCCGCCACCAGCGTAGTGCCGGCGCCTGCGAAGGGATCCAACACGGCGTCCTGTCCGCCGAGCTCCCATTCGTCGATCAATTCATGCACCAGGTGACTGGTGAAGCTGTGCGGGAACAGGCGCCACCGGTGAATCGGCTGGTCCCTGGCGGCGCGCGGCGTCACCCATTGGCGCCAAGCCTCGAATTCGGCAATCCGATACGCCGTCTCGGTCGATGGCAAGAGACAGGAAGGTGACGACATGATTCAAGGCGTTCCGCGGGGAATTGCCTTCGCACCGGGCAGGATAATCGAATTCGGTTCTCTCGACAATACATCGGCGGTGCACTTCGCCAGTCGCTGTCGCGCTTCGAGCAGAGACTCCTTGGTCTTGAGACGATTCACCGTCTTCTTGAGATAGTCGTCGTCCGAAATCACGTCATCCGCCTCGGCGACGATCGCCTCCGCATATACCATGCTGTCCATCGCGCTCATATAGACGATCCCCGTGACGCACTTGGCGAGTTTCAGCACGTCCCGGCTTCGGTCGGCTCTGGCGACCGTGGCGTCGATGCTTGCATCATCGAGCAACCGGCCAAGTCCTTCGATGGTCTTTCTGATCCCGGCCAAGTCGGTGGCGAGCAAGCGGTCGCCAATCTCGGTTTCGGAAAAGCGAGTCCACATCCGCTCGGGGATTCCCTCGCCGGCGGCCTTCTCAATCGCCTTTCCGCGGGCCCGTCCGGCCATCAGCTCGAGCTCGGAGGCGGGCGAATACTCGGCGCGACAATTCGTGCGGCGCAGGTACTCAATGACGTCCAGGCCCTTGTTCAACGAAGATTTCAAAGACTTGTATTCTATCGTGTCGTCCAAGTGCTTCCTGGCCGAGAGAACGTCACCGCCGAAGGGAAAAAGACCTTGGCCCTTCGCCTGCCGGAGATACAGGTCGACGAAGTGCAGAACGTTCGTGTCGAGGAACGCGACCTTGCGCAGCCGTGGCTTGGTCATAGTTGCGAATCGTCGGAGGTCGGGTCGGGCTCGGTGGCGAACAGCCGGTCTTCGACTTCCCTCAGGTAATCCGCGGAGAACGGCAGCGGGGTGTCTTCACGGGCGTCGGAGACGGCGGAGGAGCAGGCCTTGACGAGACGCCGGGGGTTCGAACGGGTATTGGGGCTGAATGGAACGTCGTCGGGAAATGGAAAGAGCGTATGTCCGTTTCCGTCGCCGCTGGTCTTCGAGTTTCGAGGTCTCGCCGCGTGCAGGCGGGACCGGATCAAGGTCAATGCGTCGTTTTCCTGCAGGGATTCGATGCGCAAGACGCCGTCGTGTTCGGCGAAACGTTCCACCAGCGCGGGTTCGAGGTCTTTCGTGGTCTGGTACGCATCGCGAGTCATGGAGAGGAAGAGCCAGAAGCGGCTGTCCTGTTGCTGAGTGAGGTTGATCAGGCGCTTCAGGGTGGAGAGGTAGTCGTGAGCCGCACGTTTGGTCAGTCTCTTCTGCAGGCCGATTTCCTCGAATTCGTCGATCAGGAACGCGATTGCGTCCGTGCCGGATCCGCGGGCCAACGTCGTGAGAATCGCGCCGAAGTACGGGGCTTCGGCAGCCTCGGCGACGAGGCTGCCGGTCTTGGAGGGCAGAAAGTCACGATATTCGAAGTAGGGCTTCCGTACGGCGTCAGTGACGATGCGGGCGAGGCAGTGGGCGATCTCCTCGTCCGACGTGACCTTCGCGGACATGATGGCCTTCTGAAGTGGTTCCACGACATCCTGACGGTCTCTGCGCCGCGGCCGACTCTGGACCGACAGGTATTCTTCGAAGCCTTGCCGAAAGAGATTCCGCTGGTACGGCGTCGACAGGTGCGGGCCGGCGAACTCCCAGATGAACTTGGCGAAGTCCTTGCGGCCGATGGCTCGCAGCAGCGTGTTGGCGAGATCGTAGAAATGCACGCCAGGGTTGTCGAAGTAGAACGGCTTGATCCGCTGGTCGGGAAGCAGGCGGTCGTGCAGCCATCGAAGCAGGCAGGTCTTGCCGGTTCCGTAGTCGCCGAGGATTACAAGGACCTTCGGCCCGCGCGCGTGGCGACGTGTTTTGACGAAATCGCGCAGCCGGTCCGCCAGGAGACGGGGAGGCGAGGTCGCGATTCCGACGGGGGGGCCGGACGCGGCGGGTTCGAACGGGTTGAAGGCGAGGTCGAGCTTCGACAGCATGTCAGGCATGATGGCGTCCTGCGCGGGGGGCGTCGGCGGTGACGTCCCGGTGGAACTGGATGTGGGAGACGTAGGGACCATCGCTGGGCTTGTAGTATCGGCGGAGCGCAAGGCTCTCCTGTTGCGGGGAGGAAGCGGCGATGGTCGCAAGACGAAGCGGCGTCGGCACGAGACTGGTGTGGCCCGGCCATTCGCGCTGCAGCCAGCGGATGGCGTCGAACAGCACGGAGCGTGGTCGCCGGTGCGTTTCGCAGTACTCGACGATCAGATCCGAGACGGACAGCATCGTCCATTCGCCCTGGCTGTGTCCGGGGCGCAACGAGAGCAGAAAGCGCACGGCGTGGAGGGTGGCGGCTCGGTGCTCGGCCGGGGAGGACGGGGGACGCGAAACGGGAAACATGGTCGTGCGGTCGATGGTTCGTACGGAATATTCGTCAACGAGCGCCAGCTCGTCGCGCGCCCAGTAGCGGAGGCCGTACAGCACGGCGGGTGCGCCGCCGGACGCCGGGTGGTCGGTCGTGCGCCCGGTCGCGTGATTGCGGAAGGCGATGGCCGTGCGGCCGGCGGACCGCCGGCGCGTCCAGGTCAACGGGGCGCCGTGTCGCCGGAAGTCCGCAACGGAGTCGCACGGCCGGCCGGCCGGCATGAAGAGGTCGAAGAAGAGGTCTCGGCAGTCGCGGTTGCGCAGAACGAGGGCGGCGAAGCGCTCGCGGGCGGCGGCGCTCACCGGCGCGCCGGCGGCCGGGGCCGCTTCGTCGAGCAGCGCGGCGACGTCGGGGTCGTCGAGATTGGCGCGCAGCCGGAGGCCGTGTCGGACGAGGGCTCCCAGCCGGACCAGCGTGTTCCGGTAGTGGTAGAGGGTGGTCGGCTTCGGCGCCGCCCGGCGCGGGGTGAGCGTCACCTGACGGTCGAGGACGAGGGCGTTGATCTCGCGGGCCCGCAGTCCACCCGACGTCTCGGCGACGGCTTTGAGAAGGCGGTGGAGGCCTGCGAACGAAACCGTTCGCATCCAGTACGCGCGTGGCGGAAACCGGAACGCGGATTCCATTGCCGTTACGGGCGGGGTTGGATTCCGAGGCGCTGCCGGATTTCCTGGTACACCGGAATGCCCTCGCCGGCTTCGATGGTCACCGCCAAGCCGTACCTGATCGCCCGATCGAGCGGACCGGCTTGCTCTCGACAATATACGCGGAATTGGATGTGTCCGTCGTCGATGAACGACACCGCCTTGTTGCCTTGATAGCGGACGTGGAACAGGGACCCACGCGGCACGGATTTGTCCGACGGCTGTTCGGGGACGCGGCTGACGCCGGCGCTGGTCTTGAAGTCGAGCGGCTGGATCTCCAGTTTCGCTCGACGGTACGCGCGATGCCGAACGTTGACGGGCGAGAACCAGGCGAGCGTCATCGTGATGGAGCGGGGCTCGGTGACGCGTTCCAGGCTGACCGGCAACGGCGCCCGGTACAGGTTGGCCGATTCATCTGAGGCGACTGATCCGCAGCCAACCAGGATCGCCCGGTTTGCCGCACAGGTCATCGTCTCCTCGACGAGCGGTCGGCCGTAACCGAGGACACGGGCAATGTTGTCCTTGCGCTCAACGTGCTTTCCTTGGCCCTTTGGTCCGTAAAGCTCGTCGAGCAACGAACCCTTGGCGCCCCAGTGCGCACGGTGCGCAAGCAACGCCTTGATCATGACGCCGTAGTATTCCGGCGCCGCACCGGACAGTATCGCTCCGTTGTCCTCGTCCATCAGCGCGTCGAACAGTCGGTGCGCGTCACGAGTTGCGAGCGCCGTCGCGGCGCTCGTCCCCGTAGTCAGTCCTTCCTGATCAAGCCGCCCGTCCGCGTCGGGGATGGCGGCCTTCAGGCCAAAGAACCGACCCGGTTTGGCGGGTCGAACACGTAATCCCGCGCCCCCGGTCACGGGGCTGAAAAGCTCGCGGCCTCCCGGCATGAAGATGTCGGGTTTGATGGCCTTGCGATGTCCGAGGCCCAGGGCGGACGTGACGTTCGGTCCCGGATCATCTTCTTCGTATGGTGCGAACACCAGACTGCTGGGGCGATTGGCGGCGTCGACGGCGTCTTCATGCCAGGCGCCGACCGTGATCACGTTCAATGCTTCCGCCGGCGAGAGCAGCGTGCGCCGGGACTGCTGCCGGGCCAGCGCCTCGAAGACAGCCCGTTCGCGGTCGGCGGGTGAGGCCTGCTCCAGGTCGGTCAACCCGCTGAACGCCGGCACCGGCAGCGGGTCCGTGACGTTCCCCGCGCTGACGAGGAACAGGATGCCGAACCGATCGGCCAGGTGGTCGAGGAGTCGTCCCCAAGGACTCATCGGCCCGGTAAACGGCCGGTTCTGGTCTCCGAGTGACAAGTTGACGAGGAAAACCTCCGGCGCCGCGGCTTCGCCCTCGGGGTCGCCGGTTCTCATTCGCAGGACGGCTCGGTAGATCGTGTCGATCAGCAGGCGATCCGGCTGCGTCCGCTCGGGGACGCCGCCGCCCGGCGCATACAGGACGGGTCGGACGTAGAGTGGACGCTGCAATGAAGGCCCGGCGACGTTGCGGTCTCCGTGAAGTATCAGGGACGCCATTTCGGTGCCGTGGCGCCGCTCTGCGACAACGCTGATCGCTTCGAGGTCGTCAGGATCGTCGAACCTCACGCGGCCGTCCAGGAGGCGGTGTCCCAGCACCGGCACGCCGTCGAACAGGGCCGAGATCGGCGTCCCGCCGACTGTCGGCGCAGGTTCGACCGTTCCACCGGCGCCAAGGGCGTCGACGGCGATGGGGAACTGGGCGATTGACTGCGGTCGGATGAACATGACGGCGTCGCAGATCGCGATCGGCGAATCGTCGCGGTTCGCCAGCCGCCGTACTTCCGCCGCGGGCAGCTCCACCAGGGCTGCTTCGTAGGCAATCTCCGGAATCGACGCCCTGCTGAGGATCCTGCCCTCGGCGGTGGCGGCAGCCTGTTCGAAACGCGAAGCAGATCGGCGGTGGCGCTCAGCATCCTGGTGGCTCCAGAGCTCGATTTCGACCTGTACAGGATCCGTCCGCGCTTCGAGTTCACCTGCGAGCCAGGAAATCGTGCTGTCGGGAACACGGTCCAGCGGTCCCCACGCCCGAAGCTGACGGAGTCGGTTGAACAGATCGAACCACGGACTGAAGCCCTGCGCCGCCTGTTCACCGCTCTGATAACGATCCCATAGCCGCAGCAGTTCCTGGAGCGCCCGCGTGTCGGGCATCGCCAGGTACAGTCGGCCGACGACCGGCTTGTCGGCCCTGTCTTTGCCTTCCCGCCCCTTTCGGGCATCAGGTTCGGCAAAGTCCTGGTCCGCGTCGAACTCGGTCTCTTCGTCGGCGAGGTATTCGAGACCGTCAATGCGCTGCGTTGCCCGGTAGAAGTCGTCAATCCTGCCCGCCACGTCGAGCACGAGCGCGCGTTCGGGCGCGATTCCCGCCGGATCGTCCCGCAGGGTGACGGGGTCGCGGCCGGCTTCGAACACGTCCCGCAGACGCTGAAAGACGGGTTGGAGCCGCTCGCCCTGCCGGGCTCGACCCGGCAGCCGGGGGCTGCTTCCGCCTCTCGGCCCGCTCGGGCGTCGATCACGTACCGGGGTCGGAACCGGCAGCAGCGGGAACTCCGCCATCCGTCGTCTCTCCGTCCGCGGAGGCCGGCGCCCGTTCCCTCCACAGCTTCAGCCGTTCGGCGACGATTGCTTCAAGCGCCTTCTGGCCCATCGCCAGCACCGAGCGGCGGCGCACGTCTCGGCAGAACTCCTCGGCTTCCGCGTAGCTGACCGCGCCGAGCCGCTTCGCAATCGTTGCGGGCGTCCGGCCCAACGGCTCGTCGAACGAGTGAGCGAAACGGGCCACGTAGGCGGTCAGGTCGCGGCGCGTCGGCGGATTGAGCGCCAGACGCACCTGGAAACGTCGCCACGCGGCCCGGTCGAGCAGCTCGGCGTGGTTGGTGGCGGCGACGACCACGGTGTAACTCGGCAATTCGTCGACCTGCATGAGCAAGGAAGACACGACGCGCTTGATTTCCCCGGTCTCGTGAACGTCGCCGCGCTCCTTGCCGACGGCGTCGAACTCGTCGAAGAACAGGACGCACGGCGTCGTCCGGGCGTAGTCGAACACACGCTTCAGACGTGACGCGGTTTCTCCGAGGAAGCTGCCGATCAGCGCCTCGTACCGCACGACGAAGAACGGCGCCGACAGGGCTTCCGCGATCGCTTCGGCGAGCGACGTCTTGCCGTTTCCCGGCGGCCCGACGAGCAGAACGCGGTGGCGCGGTTCGAGCGAATGGGTGCGCAGAACCGACGCCCGGTGTTGCTCCTCGATCAGTTCCTCGCAGGCCCGGCGGGCGGCGTCGGTCAGGACCAGGTCCGCAAGCCTCTTCCGCGGCGTCAGCTCTAGCAGGAACCGCCGGTGCTGCCGTTGGCCGGTATCGACGAAGGCGGCGGGGGAACCGGCGCCGTTGACCCGCATCGCGTCCGTCAGCCGGTCGGCCAGAACGTTGTGGCGCTTGGTCCGTTCTTCGGCGATGATCGCCTCGGTCACGGTCCGCGCCCGCGCGGTGTCGCCGCTCGATCCGGCCTTGACGAGCGAAACGAGGAGGTCGCTCCGCGCCATGTCTGCTCCCCGCGGTCTGTCCGCACACTCCCGCACCGCCGCTCCCTTGAGCCAGAATAGACGGCCGAGAGCAAGACAGTTTACCGTGAACCGTGGCGTTCGGTGCGACGCGATGGTCGACCCGCTCCGCGCCGAGGTCGCTGCCAGATGCCCGACACCCGCCTGATCGAACGCTGGCTGCCGATCGCCGAGATCGGCGAAGAGTCCACCCGCGAGAGCCGTTCGATGACGGCGTTGCCGCCCACGTACTACCTCCACGTCTGGTGGGCGCGCCGGCCGCTGGTGGCGTCGCGGGCGGCGATTCTGGCGTCGCTGCTGCCGGAGGACGCGGACCGCGACCGGTTCCTGCACGTGATCGGCATCCACGGGGACCCGCTGGCCGCCAAACGGCGGATCGCGGCGGCGGATCGGGCCGGAGAACGCCTTGGGGCGCCGATGCCTACGGATACCCGCGGGCGTTCGGCTACACGCCGTCGGATCGGGACAGGCAATGGCTGGCGGAGTACGGCGTCAACGCGGTTGCCGTTCTCGATCAGACCGCCGGCGGGGGCAGCATTCCGTTCGAGTCGGTTCGTCTCGGATGCGTCACGCAGGCCAACGACCTGAACCTGGTCGCGGCATTGGTAGAACGGGCCACGCTGGACTGGCCCGTCCGGCATGGCGTCGGCCTGGCGGAGGCCGTCGAAGAACTCGGGCAGGCGTTCACGGCGGAAGTCCGCGGGCGTCTTGCCGGCGCCTTCCCGGAGGAACCCGAAAACGATACCCGGCCGGACGGGTACCTCTGGGCGCGCACCGTCGCCTGCCCCTACTGCGACGGCCTCGTCCCCCTCTCCCCGAACTGGCGTCTCGCCCCGGACGGGACCGGCGTCCGTCTCGTCCCCCGCGCCGGCGCCGGACCGGGCGCGGAAGGCCGGGTCTGTGGGTTCGAGATCATCGGCTCGGCGCGGGAGCAGTCGCCGGGCACGGTGGCGCGGGGCGACGGGACGTGCCCCTTCCCGGACTGCGGCCGGATCATCGACGGCGCCGCGATCAAGGAGCAGGCGCAGGCCGGGCAGATGGGCGAGCAGCTCTTCGCGGTGGTCTGCAAGCGCCGGGAAACCGGCCGGACGAAGACCGGCCGCGCCCGCGAGAAGTAGATCCGCGGCTACCGCGCGCCCCGGCCGGAGGACAGTGGCGGCGCGGCGCGGCGGGCGGCGCTCGACGAGAAGCTGACGGAGTGGGACGCCTTCGACTTCGTGTGGTCGGACCAGCGTGTTCCGATAGTGGTAGAGGGTGGTCGGCTTCGGCGCCGCCCGGCGCGGGGTGAGCGTCACCTGACGGTCGAAGACGAGGGCGTTCATCTCGCGGGCCCGCAGTCCACCCGACGTCCCGGCGACGGCTTTGAGAAGGCGGTGGAGGCCGGCGAACGAGACCGTTCGCATCCAGTTACGCGTGTGGCGGAAACCGGTCGTCAAGAGGCATCGCCTTGGAATGGGCGCGTTCCATGCCGTCCGCATGGCTGCGCGTCCGCCCGGTGGCGCGCTCAGGAGCCACGACAGGCATGGGGCCGGGACTTTACCGCGTCGGTAGAGTCTACCGCACCACGCCGCGGGAAGCATGCCGAGGCGATGCCGCCCACGGCCGCCCTCGCAGGGCGGAACTGAAGCGGTGATAAAATGGAACAGGCAATCCGCCCGAACATGATTCGATCCATGGAATGGGCAGGGTTGAAGAGATTGGAGTCACACCAACCTGTCATGACCCGTGAGCCAGTCAGTTCGAGCAGCCTTGTGGATGTCGGCTACGACCCTGTGACGCGGACCCTGGAGGTCGGCTTCAAGAACGGACGCATCTACCAGTACTTCGACGTGCCTGAACACATTCATGGCGACCTGATGAATGCAGGGTCCCCCGGCGGGTACTTGAGCAGTGAGGTAAAGGGCAAGTACCGGTACGCCAGGGTTTGATCGGGCAGGCCGTCACTTCGTTGGTGGAAGTGGCCGCTCCGGATGGTCTGGCGCAGGCCGACGACTGGATCGTCGAATACGGCCCGGCGGCCGAGCCGATCGAGCGGGTCCGAGACTTCCTCGGATCCGCCGACTGAAACGGTGACCGCTCCGGCGTGGGATCTTCGTAGCGCGTTTTTCGATACCGTGATTGCTGCTACTGCAAGCATGACTCTCTGGAACGTCAACCGGATTTGGAAAGTCGATACGGCGGACGGTGAAACCCTGGATCTTCCGACGGTCGACCTTGCCCGCTTCCGTTGCGCGATCCTGCTTGGCGCCGCCGGCGCCGGCAAGACAACGGAAGTCCAACGACTGGCGGATCACGAACGCGCCTCCGGACGCGCCGTACGGGAATGCAGGTTGGCGGAGTACGCCGACACGTCGCCGGCACTTGAAGGCTATCTGCAGAAACTCGCCGCGGGGGCCAACGCGGCGACCAGTTTTCACCTCGATGCGCTGGACGAAGCGATGATGCTGAAACGCGGACGCTGGCTTGCGATAAAGCACTGGATTGAACAGAACTTCCAGGAAACCGGCGCATCGATTCGCGTCACCTGCCGAACGGCGGTGTGGCCGAAAGAGCTCTCGGACGCGATCCTTCAGCTTTGTGGGCAACAGTCGTTCGCCATGGCGTACCTTCAACCTCTCTCTGAAGAGGACGTCGCCGTGGCGGCGGAATCGCACGGAATCGACCCGGCCCCATTTCTGGCGCAGATCGAGAAAGCGCGTGGTCAAAGCCTCGCACGCCACCCGTTGACGCTCGGCATGCTGCTGGATTCGTCCAGGGACGGCGACAGTCTGCCGTCCACGCTGAAGGACCTGTTCGCCAGGGGCGTCCGGAAGCTTGCCCGCGACAGCCAGGACAGGCGCGCGATCGGGACCCATGCTCCGCTTTCTTCGGACCGGCTCCTGGAAGCCGCCGAACGCATGGCCTGTTACACGATCCTCACCGGTCGCGAAACGGTGAATCTCGAGGACGTCGTACCGTCCAGTCAACTCGGTCTGCAAGACCTTTCCGGGCGCGCCGGGGACAACGCGGAAATCGACGAAGACGAGATCCGCGCGGTCGGTTCGTCAGGATTGTGCGATTCCACGGCGCCGGCGACGTTTCGCTTCGCTCACCGGCAGTTCGCAGAGTACCTCGCCGGACGGCGGCTTGCCCGGCTGCCGACGCACCAGGCACGGGCGTTTCTCGCCGGTCCGGACGGGTGGCGTTCAGGAGCCGCCGGACCCCTTCGAGAAACCGCGGCGTTCGCCGCCATGCTCAATGCGGATTTGGCCGAGTGGCTGTCGAGCCGGGACCCCGAGGTGATCGGGTTGTCCGACGTCGCTGACGACGATCTCCGACGACAAGCGATGCGCGGGCTGCTCAACCGCTTCCGTGACGGCGCCATGACGGGCGTGGAACTGCACCGTAGCGGAATGGAACTGCGCGGCTTCCGGTACGAAGGTGCGGAAACGGATCTGCGCCCGGTGCTCGAAGAAAGAGGAAACCGTTGTGGGGACGTCCTGGAGTACGCAATCTCCCTGATCAAGAGTTGGCGCCTGTCGTCGATGAGCAACGCGTTGGCGGACTTGGCTCTTGATCCGAAGGCTCCGATTCATTCGAGGACATCCGCCGGATACGCCCTCCGAGAATGCGGAACGGACGTTGCGCGCAAGCGTCTGAAGCCCCTTGTTGCGGGTCGGCCCGAGGACGACAGCGACGAGTTGAAAGGAATCGCGTTGCAGTGCAGTTGGCCGGATCTACTGCCGGTGGAGGAATTATTCGACGCGCTGACACCGAGACGCAGAAAGTCGCTCTTCGGAGCTTACGCTGGTTTTTTACACGGATTGAACGCGGACGGATTCCCCCCGGCCGGTCACGTCGGCGCGGGCCTCCGTTGGGCAAAAAACCTCAATTCGGATCTGAGCGATGCGGACCCGCTTCACCGCCTCGGCATGCGGATCGCCCATGCGGCGTTGCAGGAACTGGACGACCCGGAAATCGCCGTCGAGTTGGTGTCGTTGATGCGGGTCTGGATGAGAAACCGGAAGAGTCCGCTCGCGCCCTTGCGAAGCGACTCGCTGGAGCCTCCGTCGAATGACGATTTTCCGTTGCACGCCGACCGACAGGCTCGGCAACGGTTGATCGGCCGTCTGGCGGAGTTCGCTCAGTCTACCCAGGAAATAAGAGCTCTGGCTGCCAAAGCTCCCGGACTGCTGAACGAAGAAGATTTCCAATGGCTTCTCCAGCAAGGCTGCGACGATGGCCGGGCGATGGACGTGCGGGAAAAATATTTGCAGATTGCGAATTGTCTTCCATGGCAGCAGCGGCCAAAGGATGTCGATGCATGGCTGCGCGTTTGCGACATCGATCCCGTGAAGAAAATTCTCGGAAACCAGAAGTCAATGGATCTGGATTCCGAAGAGGCGATACGGCGTCGGAAACAGTGGAAAATCATCCATGATGACGAGCAAAAAGCCGAAACGCCAAAGCTCGATCCGCCGCCCCGCGATCGAGTGCTCCGTGCACTGGTTCGATCGGAAACAGAGGATGCGCGCTACTTCCCGGATCTATGTAGCCAGCTCACGTTGAAACCGACGAGCACTCGCTACGGATTCGGACGTTTTCTGACGAACACGCCGGGCTGGCGAGACGCTGATGCGAAGACCCGGAGCCGAATCGTCGAGGCCGCGAAGCGCTACCTGTCCGCCTCCAACCTGTCTCCGAAGACTATCCATCCGGCCGGCCTCGCGGCGATGTGGCTCGTTCTCGATCGCGATCCGGGCTGGTTGAAATCACGTTCCGAGAACTGGTGGAGCGAATGGTGTCGGTACGTTCTCGCAGAATCGAGCCTGAACATGGCTGGAGAACCCGCCGATCCGAAACGGAAACTCGCGGCGCTGCTCAACGACGCTGCCGCCTCCAGCGTTTGCCGGGAAGTTTTGCGTTTGCTGTCGAGCGACGAGGCCGACGGCCGTCACGGTCGGCTTTCCGACGCGCTGAACCTGCTGGCCGACCTGGCCAACCCGGACCTCGATGAAGCACTCTGCGAAGCGCTGGAGACCGGCGCGGTGCAGGAGCGCGATGTCGTCAGCGTGGTCGAGTTCGTGCTGACACGTGCAAGGGACTTGTCGTTTCCGAAATGCCTTCGCATCCTGGAAAATGCGGCGCGTCATACGGGGAAATCGCCCGCGGATCAGGTTGCGGTTGCTCTCCTCCGCAAGTGTCCCGACGCAAGCTGGACGGCGTTGAAGACGTTCCTGGACTTCGATGGGGACAGAGCGCGTCGTGTGCTGGAGGCGTTCGCGTACGGCAATCTTCATGGACCCTTTGACATGTCGACGCGGCAGTCAGGGGAGTTGCTCGGCATGCTCTTGGATCTGTTCCCGCCGGAGAGTGATTCGGACGAGGACGAAGGCTGCGTGGTTGGACCAGTTGACGCCGTGCACTTGTTCCGAATGTCACTGATTTCGCATCTGGACAATCTACGCAACGAAGAGTCTTTCGACGTGTTCAGGCGACTCGAGGTCGAGGAACAGCTTGGAGACCATTACCCGTGGCTTGCGGGTGCAAGAGTCCATGCGTCCCGAGGCTATCACCTGTCACGCTGGACGCCGTTTTCGGTCGACGTCATCGCCAGCGTGATGAATGCGGAGACGCGGAGATTGCTTCGATCGGACGAAGACGTGGTCGACGGCATCGAATGCGCCCTCGAGCAATACGCCAGCACGTTGCGCCAGGATGGGATGGAGAGCGCTGAAGACCTGTGGAACACGGCGGCCGGCGCCGCGCCGAGTCCGAAATTGGAAAAACACGTATCCCAAAAATTGTGCGGCGTCGTCAGATCGTATTTTCGGAATTACGCGGTCACGGCGGATCGGGAGGTCGAGATCTACCGGCGCAACGTTCCTCGCGCCGATGGCGGACTGCCGGGTTCGAAGGTCGACGTCCTGGTGCGGGTACCTGGTCCCGGAACGGTGGCCGGTGACGCGATCCGCGTGCCGATGGAGGTCAAGCTGTCGTCGAACGATGAAGCGAAAACGGGAATGCAGGATCAACTTGTCGACCGATACATGCCTCAACTTGGCGCGACGCACGGCGTCCATGTCGTCGTCTGGATGACCACGCCGAATCCCGGACGGCTTCAGGGCCATCATCGCCCCAAGTGGGACTGCATCGAGACGGCCCGACAGGAGTTGAACGAGAAAGCAAGGCGGTTGTCGGAAGAACGCAAGGTACGGGTGCGGGCCGTGGTTCTGGACGGCTCGTTGCGGTAATCGTCTCATGCCACTCCAAGTTGATTTTCTCCGGTGGGCGAGAGTGCCGGATGTCCGTGCCTGCCGGCTCGATAAAAGCCACTCATGCCCGACACCCGCCTGATCGAACGCTGGCTGCCGATCGCCGAGATCGGCGTCGAGAGCACCCGCGAACGGACGCCGATGACGCCGTTCCCGGCGCCGAACCGCCTCCACAGTCCGAGGTAGAAGTCCTCGGTGTTCAGATGGCTGGTTGAAGGGGCCGGCGGCGCGATAGCGCGGCGATCCGCGCCGCATGGGGCCGACATCGCGTCCAGAGCCGTCTCAGACCGCTCCACAGGCCCACCAGCAGCCCGATCAGCGCCCAGACGCCGGCTACGGCCCGGCCCTGCAGGCTGCGGGGCGTGCCAACGCCGATCTGCTGACGCAGCAGCAGCCCGAGGTTGAGACCTGCGACGTGCACCAGCAGGCGTTTGAGGATGTTCGGATGCCCGCGCAAGTGCACCCGTCGCATCCCCCCCGTCTCATACAGATGCGCAAACGGCCGCTCCACACGCTCGCCGCGCCGCCGCTGCAACCGCCGCCCCCGCTGGCCGCGCAGCCGGCGCCGGTTCCCATACACCGCCGCCCGAGCCTCCTGCCGGCCCTTCCAGTTCCGACGGCCCCGCTCCGGCTCCGCAATGTAACTCCGAACGCCCGCCGCCGCCAGACCCACCAGCGTCGCGTTGCTGTGATAGCCCTTGTCCGCCACCACCTCCGCAACCCCCGCCGCATCCGGCAACACCGCTTCGACCTGCTCCGCCGACGTGACCAGCGTCTCGACCAGCGTCGTCGTATCCCCCTGGTCCGCCCCCTGAACCGTCACGCCCACCACCGCACCCGTCTCCAGGTCCACCGCATGCTCCACCTTGTGCGCCAGGTGGGTGCTGCCGTCCTTCATCTTCGCGACCTTCGCGTCCGGGTCGTGCGGGTGAGTCCAGTCCCGGTTCGACGTCTTCGCCGTCTTCTTTTTCTTCCGTTCCCGATCAAACCGCGCCAACTCCTCCGCCGTCAGCGTCTCGACGCCCGACGCCTGCGCCAACCGGGTCAGGAACGCCGTGTAGTCCTCCCCCGTGTCACGCCGCACGATGCTCCGCAAAGCCGCGTTCGCCTCCAGCGTCGTCGCGTCGATGCCCAGCGTCTTCCCCGTAACCAGACTCGACTCCGCCAACTGCTTCAACACCCACCGGAAGACCGCCTGATGCGCCTCGACCGAAAACAGACGCCGCGTTCGCGAGATCGTCGAATGGTCCGGCGGCGACGCCGGCAGCGCCAAGCGCAGAAACGCCCGCACGCTCAGGGAATCGGACGCACGCCACGCGATGGCGCGCTCCGAATCCAGCCCTTCGAAGTACCCGAGCAGCAGCAACCGGAAGTAGCGCCCAGGAGCCAGACTCGGCCGACCCATCGTCGTGTAGAACCGGGCGCACACCTTCTCGACGAACGCGTCGAAGCCCGCCGTCTCGAGAATCCGGTTCAACCGCTCGTAGAACGGATGCCCCGCGCCCCGCGGCAAGTCCGCCGCCGACACCAACAGCGATTGCTGCGAACCGTCGTCACGCGTAGTGCCCATCGACATGCCAGCCAGTGTAAAGCAGAAGAGCCGGCGTGTCGATCCCGAAAATGCCGACTTTTACCACGGGCTGTCCACGTCTGGTGGGCGCGCAGGCCGCTGGTGGCGTCGCGCGCGGCGGTCCTGGCGTCGCTGCTGCCGGCGGACGCGGACCGCAACCGGTTCCTGCACGTGATCGGCATCCACGGGGATCCGGTGGCCACGCGGCGGAAGATCGACGCCGCCCGCCGGAAGGGCGAGCGTTTCGAGGGGGAGGCGTACAGCTATCCCCGCGCGTTCGGCTACGTTCCCGACCGGTCGGACCGCGGCTGGATGGACGGCTTCCCTGGCCGGTCGTGCGGCGACTTCACGGTTCTGGACCCGACGGCCGGCGGCGGGAGCATTCCGTTCGAAGCGGTGCGGCTGGGGGCGGAGACGCTGGCGAACGATCTCAATCCGGTGGCTGCGCTGCTGATGCGGGCCACGATTGACTGGCCGTCCCGATACGGAGGGAGCGGTCTCCAGGAGACGTTCGAGCGACTTGCCGCCCGTTTCGTCGAAATGCGGGACCGCCGCCTGGCTCCTTACTACCCCGCGGAACCGGACAAGGACGCCGTTCCGACGAACTTCCTCTGGGCGCGCACCGTCACCTGCCCCTACTGCGACGGCCTCGTTCCCCTCTCCCCGAACTGGCGCCTCGCCCCGGACGGGACCGGCGTCCGTCTCGTCCCCCGCGCCGGCGCCGGGCCGGGCGCGGAAGGCCGGGTCTGCGGGTTCAAGATCGTCGGCTCGGTGCGGGAGCAGTCGCCGGGCACGGTGGCGCGCGGCGACGGGACGTGCCCGTTCCCGGACTGCGGCCGGATCATCGACGGCGGCGCGATCAAGGCGCAGGCGCAGGCCGGGCAGATGGGCGAGCAGCTCTTCGCGGTGGTCTGCAAGCGGCGGGAGACCGTTCGGACGAAGACCGGCCGCGCCCGCGAGAAGTGGATCCGCGGCTACCGCGCGCCCCGGCCGGAGGACGACGACGGCTCGGTGCGGAGGATGGCGCTCGACGAGAAGCTGGCGGAGTGGGACGCCTTCGACGTCGTGCCGAGCGAGCGCATCCCGGACGGCAACAAGACAGCCGAGCCGTTGCGCTACGGCATGCCGCGCTGGCGCGACCTGTTCTCGCCGCGGCAACTGCTGTGCCACGGGACGAGCGTGGAGGTGTTCCGGGAGATGCTCGACGCGGACCGCGCAGCGGGGAAGCTGGACGAGTTGCGGCGGGCGGCCTACGGGTATCTGGCCTTGTCGCTCAGCAAGTTGACCGACTGGAACTCACATCTCTGCACGTGGCATCCGACTCGCGAAGTGATCGGTCACACCTTTCAACGGCACGATTTTGCGTTCGTCTGGCAATACGCAGAGATGGCCCCCTTGGTTACCGGTGTCGGCTACGACTGGGCTTTCCGTCAGACCGCCAAGTGCATCCGCGAGCTCGTCGCCCTGGTCCGCCCGGAAGCCGATGGCGGGCGCGGCGGAACCGCCGATCTGCTCGATCAATCCGATCCCCGCGCCGCTCCGGATCGCCCCGCTCCGCCGCCGGTCACCATCACCTGCAAGTCGGGCGACAGCCTCGACCACCTCGCCGCCGGCAGCGTCGACGCGGTCGTCATGGACCCGCCCTACTACGACAACGTCATGTACGCGGAGCTGTCCGACTTCTTCTACGTCTGGCTCAAGCGGACCGCCGGGCGGGTCTTCCCGGAGCTATTCCGGCGCCGGCTGACCGACAAGGACGCCGAGGCGGTGGCCAATCCGGCCCGGATCCGGGCGGCGGCGGCGGGGGACGGAGACGGCGCCGCATCCCCCGCCCGCGGCGCCGGGGCGCGGGCGCTGGCCGGGCGCGACTACCAGGAGCGGATGGCGGCGATCTTCGCCGAGTGCCGGCGGGTTCTGAAGCCGGACGGCATCCTGACGCTGATGTTCACGCACAAGGCGACCGGCGCGTGGGACGCGCTGACCGCCGGACTGATCGAGGCGGGGTTCGCCATCACCGCGTCGTGGCCGGTCCACACCGAGGCGGGCGGCAGCCTGCACATCCGGAACAAGGCGGCGGCCAACAGCACCGTCTTCCTCGCCTGCCGGCCGCGCGCGGCGGCCGACCCGGACGCGGAGCCGGTCTACTGGGAGGACGTCGAGCCGCGGGTGCGGGAGGCGGTGCGGCGGCGGGCGCCCGAGTTCCAGGACGCGGGGATCCGCGGCGTCGACCTGTATCTGGCGGCGTTCGGCCCGGCGCTCGAAGAGTTCTCGCGGAGCTGGCCGGTGCGGCGCGGCGCGCCGCGGGCGCGGACGGAGGCGAAGCGGCGGCGGGCGGCGCCGGGGCTGTTCGAGGAGGCGTGGGACCCGTACGCGGCGACCCCCGAGGACGCGCTCGACGCGGCCCGCCGCGAGGTGAAGCGGTGGCGGCTGGAGCGGCTGACCCACCTGAAGGCGGACGCCGACCTCGACCCGGCGACGGCGTTCTTCGTGCTGGCGTGGGACGCGTTCCGGGCGCCGGCCTTCGCCTACGACGAGGCGCTGCGGCTGGCCCGCGCGGTCGGGATAGACCCGGACCGGGAGATCGTCGGAAGGCTCGCCGGCAAGCAGGGGAGCGACCTGGTGCTGTGGGACAGCGCGCGGCGGGCGGCGTCAGGCGCGCTCGGGCCGGCCGACGGGTCGCGCGGCATGATCGACGCCCTCCACCACGCCGCGCACGCGGCCCGCACCCGGTCGCTGGCGGCGGCGCGCGACCTGATCGACGCGGCGGAGACGGACCGCAGCGCACGCTTCTTCGCGGCGCTCGAAGCGGCGCTGGAGGTGCTGCCGCTGACCGGCGCCTTCACCGGGGTCGCCCTCACCGGCGACGCCGCGGCGGCCGGCAGCGACTTCGAGGCGCTCTACAACCTCTACCGCCTCGCCTGGCGCGACGAGATCGACGAACCGGACCAGCTCCGCCTCTGGCGCGCCGACGGCGGCTGAGCGCGTCTGCGCTGGCGGCGTTCTGGCGCGGCGACGGCCGAGCCCGCGCAGCCCGTGGTGGAACCCCGCGGGGCGCCGAGAGCGGTGAGGCGCCCGGCTGACAAGGCGTGAGGAGGGCGCATATTGGGCATACGCAACCGACGAACAACGCCGTCAGGCGGGATGCATCGCCGCTCGAATGCAGCGGGGACCTCCGCCACGGGCTGCGTGGTGCTGATAGAATGCGGACAGGGTGGATCAGTCCCACCGGGAGATGAACGATGGAGCAGAAACGTCGCGAGAAGATCGCGGAAATCGTGAAGGAGACGCTGGAGGAGCGTTTCGCCGACGATTTCGTGTTCGATCCCGTTCTGGTCATGCCGGCGATAGACGAATACGGAGACGGAAGCGGGGAGCCGTACCTCCAGATCATGATCGTCTTCGACGGCGATCAGAAACTTCTCGATCCTGGTTGGACCTCCGGCCTGATCAGGCGCATTCGTCCGAAGCTGATCGAGGCCGGCGTGGAGGAGTTCCCCAGCCCGTCATTCATCACGAAAGCCGAGTGGCCGCGCATGGAGCGGCGACTGCACAGTGCAGGCGCTTGATTTTCTCAGCACCGCCAGAAAACTGGCAGGTTCGGGAATGGCGGGACGACCTCTGGAGACAGACCTTCGCCGGGCGGTCAGTACTGCGTACTACGCGCTTTTTCACTGCTTGGCCACTTGTTGCGCCAACATGATCGCGGGCGCCGCCGGCGCGCCTCGCAGCCGGTCGTGGCGCCAGGCATACCGTGCGCTGCAGCATGCAACTGCACGAAGACGTTGCGAGAACCGCAACATCCTCACCCGGTTCCCGGTCGAGATCCAGGACTTCGCCAATCTGTTCGTCGGCATGCAGAAGAAGCGGCATCGCGCGGACTACGACCCGGACCGCTCCTTCTTCCTTTCCAGACCGGCCGTCATTCAGGACATCAACGAGACGGAAGAAGCAATCCGGCGCTTTTCGCAGGCGGACAGGAAAGATCGTCGAGCCTTCGCCGTCCACCTTCTGCTGGACCTCAGAAAGGACTGACGAGGACGGTCCCCGCGCCGGTCCGAAGTCTTCCACGACCCGACCGCAGCCGCCGCTGTCATCGACCGCATCGTGCACCACTTGACCAGGAAGGACGGCATCGAGTCTATCGTGTTCACGAAGATCAAGTTCGGCCGGAGGGAGCGCCAGCAGGCCGGGAAGAATGAAAATTCGACGGGAGGAGAACTCCATGGGTAGCGAACCGATTGAAATCGAAGAGCGTGGCTACAATCCGCCGCCGGTCGCGAAGGTCGAAAGGCCGACCCCGTCGCCTGCGGCGCCGCGACCTTCGCCACGGGCTCCTGCGCCAAGGGAGCACTCGTAATTTTCGCGCGCCGGCGCCGCCTCGCCGGCCGCAACCGGACTGCGCCGTCGCCGGCGCCTTCCCGGTTCATCCTGCTCCCGGGTCCCCGCGCCGGCCGGGCCGCTCCGGCGCGGCGCGCGGCGGCAGGAAGCTCCGCATGCGGGCCGACCGCGCCCGGTATCCGCCGGCCCGCCGTTCGATCAGATCTTCCGCCAGGAGCCAGTTGACGTCGCGCGTCAACGTCTTGTCCGTCTTGCCGGCGTAGCGCTCGGCCACGGCGGGGTTGAGCCGCCGGAGCTCCGCCTTCGGCGCGGGCAGATCGCGCGCGCTCAACGCGAGCACCAGTTCGCGGCGGCGCTCTATCGCCGGCGAACGCCGCTCGTCCCGGAACCGTTCGAATACGAAATGCTCCCACGCGATCGACAACTGCACCGCGCCGACGTAGTCGCACTGCTCCTTCAGGCCGTCCACGAGCCCCTGCGCCGCGTAGCCGATGAACCCGAGCGGATCGCCCCGGCCGCCGTTCGCGCGGCTGGCGCGGTCGAGCTGGCGGTAGTATTCGGCGCGCGTCAGGTTGTAATGGTTGCTCGGGAGCTGCGCCGAGGTCAGCGGCGCGCCGGCGCGCGCCAGCAGCATGAACTCGACGAGTCGCGCCGTCCGGCCGTTGCCGTCGCCGAACGGGTGGATCCAGGCGAGGTGCAGGTGGGCGAGCATCGCGTGGAGGATCGCCGTCGCAATCCGGTCGTCGTCTTCCTGACCGAACGTCGTCAATCCGCGGTCGTCCTCCAGCCAGCGGCAGAGCCGGTCGAGCAGGAAGGCGCAGTCGGCCCGCGGCGCGCCCCGGTAGCGGCCGACGCCGACCACGTGCGTCGGGATCGCACCGGGGACCACCCCCGCCTCCAGATGCGCGTCGAGGCCGTCGAGCACCTGCCGGTTGCAGTCCGCAATCCAGTCCGGCGTGAGCCGGAGCGCGCCGCCGCCGCGGATCGTCGCCGCGATCGCGCCGCAGGCGCGGGCGACGTTCTCCACCTCCCGTCCCAGATATTCCTGCGACGGCGGCAGCTCGAGCCGTCCCTCGACCCGCTCGCGGATCTGCTCGGCGCTGAGCGTGTTCCCCTCTATCGCCGTGGTCGCTTGGACGCCCTTCACCAGATAGAGCGTCCGCATCTCGGCGGCGGCGCCGGGCGGCAGGGCGGCGGCGGCAATCTCCCGGCAGAGCGCCACGGCCTGGCCCAGCAGCGCCCACAGGCGGGCGGGCGCCTTGCGGAGGTCGACCTCGAAGCGGATCCACGGATGGCTGCGCTCGTACTCCCGGCTGCTCATCGGACGGACCTCCTCGGCGTCCGTCTCCGCTTCCGCGTCCCGCGGGAAGAAGCCGACCCGTCAGCGGCGCCGGTATTTTAGCCCGAAGAATGTCCGTCGACGTGTCCCCCAGGATGTCCCCGCAGTCGGTCCTGCGTGACCCACGGCCGCCCCCGAAGCGGCGACTCCGCCGCCGCGCCCGGCGCGACGGGATCGACGAGCCGGCGGCGGGCGGAATCGTGCTACGATGGCGGCATGGCCGGCTGGAAGCACACGACAGCCGTGATCGGCGCCATGGTCACCGGCGGCGGGTTCATGCTCAGCGTGCTGGCCGGCATGCAAAGCAACATCAGCGCGATGCAGGACAACATTCGCGCAATGCAGGACAACATTCGCGCGATGCAGAGCAACATTCACGCGATGCAGAGCAACATCGACGCGATGCAGAGAGACATCGGCGCTCTGCAGAGCGACATGAACGTGATGCAGCGGAACGTCGCCGCCATGCAGGGCGAAATCGCGGTGCTGTCGAACGCCGTCGACCGGCTGACGACGCAGCAGGCGGGGATGGACGCCCGGTTGCGCACGGTCGAGCAGGCGGTGGTGCGGCTCGGCACGATCGTCGACGAACGCCTTCCCGCCAACTGACGCGCGCCGCGGCGCCGCGGCTATCCCGGCGCCGCCGCCGGCCCATGCTCACCGACCACGCGTGGCGGTTCAAGTACACGCCGGAGGACGGCGACCTCGTGCGCCGGTTCTACCTGCCGGCGCTGGAGGACGCGGCCCGCTACGACCGGCTGACCGGCTACTTCAACGCCGGGGCGCTCGCGCTGGCGGCGCGCGGCATCGAGGGGCTGGTCCGCAACGGCGGGCGGATGCGCCTCGTCGTCGGCTGCACGCTGGCGCAGCCCGAGGTGGAGGCGATCGCGCGCGGCGCGGCGCTGCGCGAGCAGGTCGAACGCCGTCTGGCCGCCGTCCCCCTCGCGCCGCCCGATCCGGAAGCCGCCGACGCGCTGGAGCTGCTGGCCTGGATGGTGGCCCGCGGACATCTCGACGTGAAGGTGGCGGCGCCGTGCGACACGGACCGGCGGCCGGTGGCGGACGCCGCGATCTTCCACGAGAAGTCGGGCGTCATCGAGGACCGCGCCGGCAACCGGCTGGCCTGGACCGGCAGCCTGAACGAGACCGAGGCCGGCTGGCGGCGCAACTGGGAAAGCCTGAACGTCTACACGAGCTGGGGGCCGGAGCCGGCGCGCGTCGATCAGGAGGAGCGGAACTTCGCCCGCCTGTGGGCCGACCGCGCGGCGCGCGTCATCGTGCTGGACGTCCCGGACGCGGCGCGGCGCGACCTGCTGCGCTTCCTGCCGGCCGGCGATCGGCCGGCCCGGCTGATCGCCGCGGACGCCGCCTCTGACCGGCCGGCCGGCGGGACGCCTCCCCCGCCGCCGCCGGACGCCGAGCCGGAGCCGCCGGCCCCCACCCCGGACGGCGATCGCCGTCGGCTCGTCTGGCGGTTCATCGCCCGGGCGCCGTCGCTCCCCGGCGGCGGGGCGCGGGTGGGCGAGGCGACCGCCGCGGTCACCCCCTGGCCGCATCAGGTCCGGGCGTTCGAGCGGCTCTACGGCCGCTGGCCCCCGAAGCTGCTGATCGCCGACGAGGTCGGCCTCGGCAAGACGATCCAGGCGGGGCTGCTGCTGCGGCAGGCGTGGCTGGCCGGGCGCGCGAAGCGGATCCTGATCCTGGCGCCGAAGGCGGTCCTGCGGCAGTGGCAGATCGAGCTGCGCGAGAAGTTCAACCTGCACTGGCCAATCTACGACGGACGCGCGCTGGTCCGGGACCCGGCGGCGGCCGGAGTCGGCGGCGGGCGCCCGGCCGACCCGGACCGATGGCGCGACGAGCCGGCGGTGATCGTCTCCAGCCACCTGATGCGCCGGCGCGACCGCGCGGCGGCGCTGCTCGGCGACGCCGCGCCGTGGGACCTGATCGTGCTCGACGAGGCGCATCACGCCCGGCGGCGCGCGGCCGGGAGCCGGCGGGCAGGCGGCCCGAACGCGCTGCTGAAGCTGATGCGGGGGCTGAAGGCGAAGACCGCGGGCCTGGTCCTGCTGACCGCGACGCCGATGCAGGTCCACCCGGTCGAGGTGTGGGACCTGCTCGACCTGCTCGGCCTGCCCCCGGAGTGGACCGAGGGCGCGTTCCTCGACTTCTTCGAGGCGGTCGCGCGGCCGAACCCGTCGGCGGACGCGCTCGACCGGATGGCCCGGCTGTTCCAGGCGGTGGAGCGCGACCACGGCGCGGCGACCCGCGGCGAGGTCCGGCGGCTGACCGGCCTGTCCGCCCTGAAGGCCGGCCGGGTGCTCCGCGCCCTGCGCGACGCGGCGAGCATCCCGCGCCGGCGGCTCGAAACGTCCGACCGGCGCGCAGCCCTGGCCGTCCTCCGCGCGCACACCCCAATCCGGCGCCTGGTCTCGCGGCACACCCGCGCGACGCTGCGGCGCTATCACGAGAAGGGACTGCTGGCGACGCCGATCGCCGAACGCCGGGTGGAGGATCGCTTCGTCGAGATGACCGCCGGCGAGCGGGCGCTCCATGACGCGGTGGAGGAGTACATCGCCAGCACCTGGAACCAGGCGGCGGCGGACGAGCGCACCGCGGTCGGATTCGTCATGACCATCTACCGCCGCCGGCTGGCCAGCAGCTTCCAGGCGCTGCGCACGACGCTGCGGCGGCGGCTCGACGCGGTGGCCGCCGCGGTCGGCGCGCCAGCGGGGGTCGGTGCGGGCGATCCGCGGCCGGCGCTCTTCGACCTCAACGAGGACGTGTCCGACGACGAGACGTCGGACGAGGCGCGCGACGCCGACGAGGTGGCGCGGCTCGAGCGGCGGGCGCTGGTCTTCGAGGAGGCGGCCGACGTCGAGGCGCTGCTGGACGGCGTCGGGCGCCTGCCCCCGGACAGCAAGGCGCAGGCATTGAAGAGCGTGATTCGGGCGCTGCGCCGGGACGGCATCGCCCAGGTGATGGTGTTCACCCAGTACGCCGACACGATGGACTTTCTGCGGGACGAGCTGAGCCGGTGGGACTCAGCCCGTGAGGACGGCCGGCCGCGGGCGCCCGCGGCCGGCTCGGACGGGTCGCCGGCGGCGGACCGGCGGGCAGGGACGTTGCGCCTGCTCTGCTTCTCGGGCCGCGGGGGCGAGGTCCCCTCCCCCGGCGGCGCCTGGAGGACCATCGGCCGCGACGAGGTGAAACGCCGCTTCCGCGAGGGCGCGGCGGACGTGCTGCTCTGCACCGACGCCGCCGCCGAGGGGCTGAACTTCCAGTTCTGCGGCGCGCTCGTCAACTACGACATGCCGTGGAACCCGATGCGCGTCGAGCAGCGCATCGGCCGCATCGACCGCCTCGGGCAGCGGCATCGGACCATCCGCGTCGTCAACCTGCACTACGCCGACACCGTGGAGACCGACGTATACCAGGCGCTCCGCTCCCGGATCGGCCTGTTCGAGCGGGTCGTCGGCCGCCTGCAGCCGATCCTGGCGAAGCTGCCGGGCGCCATCGCCGACGCGGTGCTCGCCGGCGGCGGCGACGCCGCGCACCGGGCGCACGTGGTCGACGCCATCGGCCGGGAGGCGCGCGAGGCGGAGGCGGGCGGCTTCGACCTCGACGCCGCGCTCGACGACGAAGCGGCGCCGCCCGCGCGTCCGCCGTCGCCGGTCACCCTGGACGACCTCGACCGCGTGATCGGGTCGCCGGACCTGCTGCCGCCGGGAACGGACGTCCAGCCGCTCGGCCACCGCGAATACGGCCTGCTGGCGCCCGGCATGCGCGAGCGCGTCCGGGTGACGACCGATCCGGCGTATTACGAGGAGAACGCGGAGAGCGTGGCGCTCTGGTCGCCGGGCGACCCGCGGTTCCAGCCGCCGGAGCCGCCGGACGGCGGCGGCCCGGACGACGGCTCGAACGTCGCGCCGGCCGGCGCGACGCTGAAGACGCTGCTCGAGCGCTGACGCCGACGACGATGCGGCGGCGCCGCGGAGCGCGCGGACGCGGCGGAAGCGGTGGCGCCGAGGGGCAGAATCGAACTGCCGACACCATGATTTTCAGTCATGTGCTCTACCGACTGAGCTACCTCGGCATCCATTCACCTTTCACCTTACGCCGGATCCGGCTCACGGGGCAAACGGCGGCCCGCGGAAGGCATATACTGATGGCGCGATGACGAACGCCCGCGCCGCGGTCCCCGAGCCGCGCAACGAACCGGTGCTGGACTACGCGCCCGGCTCCCCGGAGAAAGCGGCCGTCAAGGCGCAGCTCGAACGGCTGGCCGGCGAGCGGATCGAGATCCCGCTCATCATCGGCGGGCGGGAGGTGACGACCGGCGACTGCGGCCGGTGCATCCTGCCGCACGACCACGCCCGGTCGGTGGCGACGTACCACAAGGGGAACGCCGACGCGGTCGAGCAGGCGATCGAGGCGGCGGCGCGGGCCAAGCCGGACTGGGCCGCGCTCCCCTGGGAGGCGCGCGCCGCCGTCTTCCTGAAGGCGGCCGACCTGCTGGCCGGGCGGCGCCGCCCGATCGTCAACGCGGCGACGATGCTGGGCCAGAGCAAGACCGTCCTGCAGGCGGAGATCGACGCCGCCTGCGAGCTGATCGACTTCTGGCGGTTCAACGCGTCGTACCTGCCGCAGATCCTCGAACAGCAGCCGATCAGCGCGCCGGGCGTCTGGAACCAGGTGGAGTACCGGCCGCTGGAAGGGTTCGTCTTCGCCGTCACGCCGTTCAACTTCACGGCCATCGCGGGAAACCTGCCGACCAGCCCGGCGATGATGGGGAACACGGTGGTCTGGAAACCGGCCTCCACCGCGGTCTTCTCCGCCTACTGGGTGATGCGGGTCCTGCAGGAGGCGGGGCTGCCGGACGGCGTCATCAACCTGGCGCCGGGGGACGGCGGCGCGATCGGCGGCCCGGCGATGGACCATCCGGACCTGGGCGGGGTCCACTTCACCGGCAGCACCGAAGTGTTCCAGGGGATGTGGCGGACGATCGGCCGGAACGTCGCGGCCTACCGCAGCTATCCGCGGATCGTGGGCGAGACCGGGGGGAAGGACTTCGTCTTCGCCCACGTCTCGGCCGACCCGGACGAGCTGGCCGCGAACCTGATCCGGGGCGCGTTCGAGTACCAGGGGCAGAAGTGCAGCGCGGCCAGCCGCGCCTACCTCCCGGCGAGCCTGTGGGCGACGCTCCGCGACCGGCTGTGCGACGAGGTCGGCGCGATCCGGTACGGCGACGTCGGCGACTTCACCAACTTCATGGGCGCGGTGATCGACCGGGCGTCGTACGGCGTGCTCTCGAACGCCATCGACGAGGCGCGGGCCGACCCGGACGCCGAGGTGATCTGCGGCGGGGCGTGCAGCGACGAGGTCGGATACTTCGTGGCGCCGACGCTCATCCTCGCCCGCGACCCGCGCTACCGGACGATGGAGACGGAGCTGTTCGGCCCGGTGCTGACGATCTACGTCTACCCGGACGACGAGTACGCCGAGACGCTGGAGCTGTGCGACGCGACGTCGCCGTACGCGCTGACCGGCGCCGTCTTCGCCCGCGACCGGCAGGCCATCGCCCTCGCCGGCGCGAAGCTGCGGAACGCGGCGGGCAACTTCTACGTCAACGACAAGCCGACCGGCGCCGTCGTCGGGCAGCAGCCGTTCGGCGGCGCCCGGGCGTCGGGGACCAACGACAAGGCGGGCAGCCCGCTGAACCTGATCCGCTGGGTCAGCCCGCGCACGACGAAGGAGAACTTCACGCCGCCGCGCGACTACCGCTACCCGCACATGCAGGAAGCGTGAGCGCGGGCCGTGGCGTTCTTCCGTCCCTCCATCGAGGCGCTGACCGCGTACCAGCCGGGCGAGCAGCCGGCGGCGGGCGAACGGGTCGTCAAGCTCAACACCAACGAGAACCCGTACCCGCCCAGCCCGGCCGCCATGGCTGCGCTCTGGACGGTGAGGCCGGACGACCTGCGCCGATACCCCCGGCCGGCCGCCGACGAGTTCCGCGAGAGCGCCGCCGCCGTGCTCGGCGTCGGCCCGGACTGGATCGCGGTGGGGAACGGCAGCGACGACCTGCTGACGATGCTGTTCCGGTCGGTCGCCGGTCCCGGCCGGCCGGCGGCGTACCCGGTCCCGACGTACGTCCTGTACCGAACGCTGGCCCGGATGCAGGATGCGCCGGCCGTCGAGGTCCCGTTCGACGAGGAGTACCGCCTCCCGGTGGACCGCCTCGCCGACGCGCGCGCGGCGCTCACCCTCGTGGCGAGCCCGAACAGCCCGTCGGGCAACCGGATGCCGGACAGCGCGCTCGCAGCGCTCGCCGCGCGCGCGCCGGGGGTGCTGGCCGTCGACGAGGCGTACGCGGCGTTCGCCGACGGCGACGCGCTGGAGCTCGCGCGGCGCCGCGAGAACGTCGTCGTCCTCCGGACGCTGTCGAAGAGCCATTCGCTGGCCGGCCTGCGCCTCGGGTTCGCCGTCGCGCCGCCGCCCCTCCTCGCCGGCCTGCTCAAGGTGAAGGACAGCTACAACGTCGACGCCGTCGCCGCGCGGGTCGGCGCCGCCGCCATCCGGGACGCCGCGCACGCGCAGGCGAACGTCCGGCGGGTCCGCGCCTCGCGCGAACGGCTGGCGCGGGCGCTGGCCGGCCTCGGCTGCCGGGTCTGGCCGAGCGAGGCGAACTTCCTGCTCGTCCGCCCGCCGGACGGCGCGGCCCGCGCCGCGCACGAACGGCTCCGGGCCGCGGGGATCCTGGTGCGGTTCTTCGACGAGCCGATGCTGGCCGACACGCTGCGGATCACGGTCGGGACGGACGACCAGAACGACCGGCTGCTCGCGGCGTGGCGGAAGCTGACGGCGCAGCCGCCGGCGTCATGACCGGCTCCGGGGCCGGATCGGACGCTGCCAAGCGCGCGCCGGACCTGTTGGCGCTCGACGCGGCGATCCTGCTCTCCGGCCCGTGCCGCCGGCGGCTCGCGGAGCTGAACCGGACGCTTCGGCCGCCGCCCGGCGGCTTCCGCTTCGACGCCACGCACCTCCCGCACGTCACCCTGGTCCAGCAGTTCGTCGAGGCCGGCCGCGTGGACGAGGCCGTCCGGCGCGCAGCGGCGGCGGCGCGCGGCGCCGCGCCGTTCCGGCTGCGCTCGATCGGCGTGAGCCGGGGGCGCACCGCGTCGACCCTGCGGCTCGCCGCCGACGAGCCGCTCGTCCGGCTGCACCTCCGCCTCCTCGACGCGCTGGAGGACCTCGACGCTGGTCCGGGCGGCGCGGCGGCGTTCCTCTCGGACGGCGGCGAGCCGCCGCGCGCGGCGGACGTCGCGTGGGTGGCGCGGTTCCGCGCCGACGCCGCCGGTCCCCGCTTCGACCCGCACGTCACGCTGGGAGTCGGCGCGGCCGTCGAGCCGGCGGCGCCGATCCGGACCGTCGCCGCGCGCGTCGCCCTCTGCCATCTCGGACGGTTCTGCACCTGCCGGCGCGTGCTCGCCGAGTGGCGCTTGACTCCCCGGCCGGCATGATGCACCATCGGCGCCCGAACCCCGCCCGTCCCGGTGCGAGGCGGGGCTCCGCCACCGGCCGGCGACGGACGCGGGCGGCGAACACGGACAGCAGGAACGGGGGGACGCTTTCATGCGGCGCAAGTTGACACTGACGTTGACGATCGGAATCGCGGCGCTGGCCGCCGCCTGCTCCGCCGGCGGCGCGGGAGAGGCGGAAGCGCCGCCGGAAGCCGCGGCGCCCCCGGCGGCGGCCGCTCCGAGCGCCGCCGCGCCGGCACCTGCGGCGGCGGCCGAGATCCCGCCCGACGTCCACCGCGACTCGTGGGCGCGCCTGCCGCTCCCCGATCGGGCGAGCATGGACGCCGACGGGCAACGCGTCTACGACATGGTCCGCGCCCCCGACAGCCGGTACGCCGACAGCCTGTGGGGGCCGGTCGCCATGTGGCTGTACAGCCCGGAGATGATCGAGCACCTCTTCCCCGCCAGCACCTACCTGCGGTTCGGTACGGAGAAGGACCAGCGGCTCACCGAGCTGACCATCCTGGCGACGGCCCGCGAACTGCGCAGCCAGTACGAGTGGTCGGCCCACGAGCCCCCGGCGCTGGCGGCCGGCCTCGAGCCGGAGATCGTCGAGATCGTCAAGCAGCGCGCGCCGCTCGACGGCGTGGGCGACGTCCCGGGGTTCGGCGATCTGGAGCGGACGATCGTCGCGTTCGCCCGCGAGGCGGTCAGCGCGGAGCGGGTCAGCGCGACGACGTTCGCGCGGGCGCGCGAGCTGCTCGGCGACCAGGGCGTGGTCGACCTGGCCGGCCTGGTCGGCTACTACAGCTTCGTCAGCGTGACGCTCAAGACGTTCGATCTGCGTCTGGCGCCCGGCCGGGAGCCGCTGCTCCCGCATCTGTGGTAGGCGCCGGCGCCGCGGCGGCGGACGGCTGCGGCGGGCCGCCGGCCAGCCGGCGGCGCTCGGCCAGGATCAGGCCGTACTCCGCCCGCCGCTTCCAGACCCGGTTCGCCATCTCCGTGAGGTGCACCGCCTTCAGGCCCAGGTAGAGGAAGAGGGCGCCGGCGGCGCCGACCACGGCGTACCGCAACCCCTGGACCCACGCCGCCCCGATCCGGGGCGTCAGCAGCCCGATCGCGTTGTACGACACGAACCCGACCAGCGCCAGGAGCGGCCCGGTCACCGTCCGCACGCTCCACGACGCGACCCGCGACTGCTTCTCCATCAGCGTCCCGATCGCGTCGAGCCGGTCGAGCGCCGCCGCCAGCCGGTCAAGGTCGTCCCCCGCCAGCACGTCGCGCAGCGAGACCTGCGCGCGGCACGCCCGCGCCACCCGGCGGTCGCCGCGCAGCCACGACGGCCCGGCGACCCGGACCTCGTGGTCCGGGAACCGCTCCGCGAGCCGCCGGCGCACGCGGACGCGCGACTCCGGCGCGTGCTCGCCGGCGGTCGAGACGACGTCGAGCTCGATCCGCCGGCGGGACGGGACCCAGACGATCTCGTGCAGTCCGCCCCCCGCCCGCTCCTCCACGTACAGCGAGGCGTGGGGCGCGGCGTCCTCGTGCAGCATCGCCTCGTGGTCGAGGCACGGAAGCTGCGGCGCCGCGGCGGGCAGCGGGACTGGCAGGCGGTACGACTTGACCGCGTGCACGCGGGCGAACTCCGAGACGGCGCGGAGCAGGCTGCGCCACCCCTCGTCGGCGGGCGCGGACGGCGGCGGCTGTCTGGAGGCCAGGGCCGGCACGACGGGCACGATAGCACAGCAGCCCGCGGCGGAACGCCCCGCGCCCCGCCGGTACGGCCGGCGTGCGCAAGTGGTATAGTTTCCGGCTCGGAGGAGTCGATGACGAAACGACGGTTGCTGCGAATTTCCGGAACGTTGGCCGCCGCCGCCTGCGTCGCCGCCGGCGGCGCGCTGCGGGCGCAGGAGGGCGCGACGGTGTGGGACGGCGTGTTCACCGAGGAGCAGGCCGCCCGCGGCGAGGCCGCCTACGAGCAGGAGTGCGCCACCTGCCACCTCGCCGACCTGCTCGGCGACGGGATCGCCCCGGCGCTCACCGGCGCGGCGTTCGACTTCCGCTGGAGCGATCTGTCGGTCGGCGACATGTTCGTCGCCATCCGGGCCACGATGCCCCAGGGGGCGCCGGCCAGCCTCAGCCCGCAGGGGTACGCCGACGTCGTCAGCTACCTGCTGATGAAGAACGACTTCCCCGCCGGCGACGCCGAGCTGCCGACCGACGAAGAGGCGCTCAACGCGATTCTGATCACGTCGGAGCAGCCGTAGCGCGCGGCGCCGCCTCGGCTGCCGGCTCGTCCGCCGCCGGCTCGCTCTCGGCCTCCCCGATCCGCGGGAACTCGATGCCGCGCCGGTGGAGCTTCAGCGTGTACACGCTGAACGGCGACATCCGGTGCGAGACGTAGACGCTGCCGACCGTCGCCGCCATCAGCGGCAGCATGATCCGGTAGTCGTTCGTCATCTCGAACAGGATCAGGATCGACGTGGTGGGCGCCTTCGCCGTCGCGGCGAAGAAGGCGGCCATCCCGACCATGGCGTACGCGCCCGAGCCGGCCGTCCAGTCCGGGAACAGGCCGTTGACGAGCGATCCGCACGCGCCGCCCAGCATCGCGCCCATGTAGAGGCTCGGCGCGAACACCCCACCTGAACCGCCCGAGCCGAGCGTGGCGCAGTTCGACAGCAGCTGCGCCACGAACAGGGCGAGCAGCAGCTCCCACGGGAACCGGACCCACAGCGCCGACTCGATCGCCGGGAAGCCGGACCCGTACACCTGCGGGAAGAACCGGAGCATCAGTCCGACCATCAGGCCGCCGACCGCCGGCTTGAGGTAGCCGGGGAACTTCCATCCGCCGAAGGCGTCCTCCGACCAGTACAGCAGCCGGACGTAGCCTATCGCCGCGACGCCGAGCAGGGCGCCCATCAGGAAGTACAGCGGCAGCTCGCCCGGACTGACCAGGTCGTAGGCGGGCGCGATGAACGCCGGGAAGTCCCCCAGGAAGTGCCGCGCGATCATGCACGAGCTGAGCGAGGTCAGCAGCACCAGCAGGAAGTCGGTGTGGACCCGGCCGATCAGCACCTCCATCGAGAAGATGGCGGCGGCGATCGGCGCGTTGAACGTGGCGGCGATCCCGCCGGCGGCGCCGCACGTCACCAGCGTCCGGACGTTGCCCTGCGTCAGCTTGGTCCACCGGCCGACCGTCGAGCCGATCGCCGAGCCGATCTGCACCATCGGCCCCTCGCGGCCCGCCGTCCCCCCGAACCCGATCGTCAGCGACGAGGCGATCACCTTCACGGTGACGACCCGCTTGCGGATGTGCCCGCCGCGGGTGGCGAGCGCCGTCATCACCTCCGGAACGCCATGTCCTCTCGCCTCCGGGGCGAACCAGTGGACCAGCGGTCCGACCACCAGCCCGCCGAGCGCCGGCAGGAGCACGAGCTGCGCCGGGCCGAACCGTTCCAGCAGGCCGGCGACCGGTCCGCGCGCCTGCTCGGTCACCCACTCGAGGACGTGGATGAAGCCGACCGACCCGAGGCCGGTCACCACCCCGACCACGACGGCGAGGATGATGAGGTAGTTCTGCTCGGGCAGGAACGACGACCGCAGCCAGACCCGCGCCCACCGCCAGTCGGACAGGCGGGCGGCGAGCGTGCGGCCGAACGACGACCCGGTCGTTTCGGACATGCGCGCGCCTACCGTTCTTCCTCGGCGCCGGCGGGGGGCTCGGGCGGAGGGGCCGGCGGCACGACCACCAGCTTCGTCCGGCCGCCGCGCCGGAGCGACAGCAGCAGCGGCTCGCCGCGGCCCGCGGCCGCCTCTATCCGCCGGCGGTCGTCCGCGCCGCCGACGACGACTCCCTCGACGGCGGCGACCCGGTCCCGCTCCTCGACGCCCGCCGCGTCCGACGGGCCGCCGGGGGCCACCGCCGCCACGCGCCAGCCGGCCGGACCATCCGCGCCTTCCGGCGGGTCGGCCCACTCGAGCGCCAACCCGAACGCCGCCAGCCGGACCGGTCCCGGCCGGACCGGCGCGCAGTCCGCGCCGGGCATCACCATCCTGCCCCGAATCCGCCGGCGATGCCGGAGCACGCGGTACCGGACAGGGTCGCCGGGGATCTGGGCGTCATAGAACTGCCGGAACTGCGCGGCGGACTGCACCCGGTCGCCGGCCCACTCGATCAGGACGTCGCCCCCTCGCAGCGGCGGCTCCGGCTCGAACGCCTCCCGGTGGACGTACTCGATCAGCACGCCGTCCTCCAGCACCAGCCGCTCGCGCACCCGGTCGTCGAGGTCAGCCACCTCCACGGCCCGGCAGACGCGCTCGGCCTGCAGGCGCTCGATGAGGGCGAGCATCGCGGTGGAGCTGATCACGCGCGGGCCGGACGGCGCCGCATAGGCCACGCCGAGCAGCGCCCCGTCCAGGTTGACCACCGCCGCCATCGTGAACGTCGGCGGCAGCTCCACCGAGACGAACAGGTCGCCGGCGGGCGCGAGCCGGGCCCTGGGCGGCGTCGCGCCCATGAGGTACCCGGGCGCCACGATCGGCTCCCCTTCGGCCGTCAGGGTCACCGCCCCGACGTACGAGCCGGACGGCATCGCCCGCGCGTCGGTGAGCGTGAACGGCGTCCGGTCCTCGCCGATCGAGCCGAAGAGGGCCAGACCGGCCTCGGGATCCCAGCCGCGCAGCCGGTACGGCCCCAGGTCCGGCGTCGGCAGCTCGGGGCCGACCGATTCGGCGGTCAGCCGGGCGCGCTGGCCGGCCGTCGTCACCTCCAGCACCGGCTCCAGGGTGGTCAGCACGAGGCGCGGGCCGACGACCAGCGCGGGCGTCCGCGCCGAGCCCACCGCCGTCAGCCGCGGCCCGGTCCGCTCGGCGAGCTGCGCCCAGTAGTCGGCGAAGTACGTCAGCGGCGTCTTGTCGAGGGTTCGGACCGCCGGGCGCGGCGGATCGACCGCCGCCGGTTCGAGCGCTTCGGCCGCCGCGGGGGGCGGGGCGTTCTGCTCCAGCGCGCCCAGGATCAGCACCACCCCGGCCGCCAGGACCAGCACGGCGGGAAACAGCAACTGCCGCTGGTGCAGCGCGCGGACCACCGGCAATCGCAGCAGGAACTGCACGGCGCGCTCCTACCCGCCGCCTACGCCAGCCACAGCACCAGCGCCGGCACGACGACGACCGCCAGCGTGTTCATGAGCAGCCCGTACCGGATCATCTGCGTGATCGGGACCCGTCCGGTCGCGTAGACGATGGCGTTGGGCGGCGTCGAGACCGGCAGCATCACCGCCACCGACGCCGACAGCCCGGCGGCGAGCGCCGGCGTGACCGGGTCGACGCCGGCGGCCTGGGCTATCGAGATCACGATCGGGATGGTGACGTTGGTGGCGGCGGTGTTCGACATCGCCTCGGTCAGCACCACCGTGAAGACCGCGGCGGCGAACGTGAGCGGCACGGCGGTGTCGGTCGGCATCAGGCCGGTGATGGCGGTCCCGACCGCCAGCGCCAGCCCGGTCGAGGCGGACAGCGCGCCCAGCGACAACCCGCCGCCGAACAGCAGGATGGTCCCCCAGTCGATCTGCGCCGCCTGCTTCCAGGTGAGGGTGGGCCGCCGCTCCGCGCCGGCCGGCAGCACGAACAGCAGCACCGCGCCGATCAGAGCGGCCACCGACTCCGGCACGCTCGCCAGCACGAACTGCGCCGTCGGGTGGTCCCGGCCGAGGACCAGGGCGAGCAGGCCGGGGCCGACCCACAGGCAGATGGTCACTCCGAAGGCGACGACCGCGTTCCGCTGGCCCGGCGTCCACGGCCCCAGCGCCGCGCGCCGCTCGGCGATGATCGCCTCCGCGCCCGGGATCTCCCGGACGCCGGTGCGGCCGATCCAGTTCAGATAGGCGAAGGCGACGGCCAGCATCGTGACCGAGACCGGCGCGGCCAGCAGCATCCACTCCAGGAACGAGATCCGCACGCCCAGCAGGTCGTCGAGCATGCCGACGGTGATCAGGTTCGGCGGCGTGCCGACCGGGGTGGCCATGCCGCCCAGCGAGCAGCCGTAGCTCGTCGTCAGCATCAGCGCCGTGCCGTAGGCGCGCGGCATCCGGTGCTCCGCCTCCATGAACGCCATCAGCGACAGCCCGATCGGCACCAGCATGGCGGCGGTCGCGGTGTTGCTCATCCAGGCGGAGAGCAGCGCCGCGAGCGCCCCGTACGCCACGAGGATCCGCGTCGGGCGGGCGCCGATGATCCGCCACGACAGCACGCCGTAGGCGATCCGCTCGTTGACCCGGTGGACGAACAGCCCCTGCGCCAGGATGAAGCTGCCGATGAACAGGAAGACGACCGGGTTCGCCATCGGCGCGAATGCCTCCCCGACCGGCGCCACCTGGAGGACGACGGCCAGCGCCGGGCCGAGCAGCGCGGTGATCGGCAGCGGCAGCGCCTCGGTGACCCAGAAGGCGATCACCAGCGCGACGACAGCCCCCAGCCGGTGCGCCGCGGGCGAGAGGCCGTCGAACGGCAGCAGCAGGATCAGACAGAAGACGGCCGGACCCAGCAGCAGCCCGATCTGCTTGCGGCGCGTCTCGAACCGCGTGTCGCGCGGGGGAGCCGCGGTCTCGCTCATCGTGTCGTCCCTCGGCGCCCGGGGCGCGGCGGTCCGGCCGGCGACGCCGTCCGCGTCCGGGGCGCGGCGCGCCGAACGTGGTATTCTGACCGGAAACAGGAAGGTGCCGCGATGAACGTCGCCCTTTTCGCGCTGCTCGGTCCGATCGGACTGCCGGAGCTGATCGTAATCTTCTTTATCCTGGTCCTGGTCTTCGGAGCCAAGCGTCTCTCAGGCCTCGGCCGCGGCCTCGGACAGGCCATCCGGGGCTTCAAGGACGAGGTGGAGGAGAAACCGCACGAGCCTGGCCGCCCGGAGTAGGCGAACCGGCCGGCAAGGGCCGGTCCGACAAGGGCCCGCTACCGCCGCGCCACCCCCAGTTCGCCGAGATGGGCCACGAGATCGGCGCCGGCCGTCGAAGCGTTGACGTCCCGGTCGACGCGCAGGATCGCGCCGTCCGGTCCGATGATGAACGTCCACCGGAACGGCAGCGACCGCTCCGGCGTCACCACCCCGTAGGCCCGCGCCACGTCGCCGTCCGGGTTGCTGAGCAGCGGAAAGTCGGCGCCGAGCGACTCCGCGAACTCGCGGTTCGTCTCCGGATCGTCCATGCTGACCATGAAGTAGGCGATGTCGAACCGCGCCAAGTCGTCACCACTGTCCCGCAGTGATTTGCATTCGGCGGTTCAACCGCCGGTGAACGCCTTCGGGAACCAGGCGAGCACGACGGTTCGGCCCCGGTAGTCGGCCAGGCGGTGCGTCCGCCCGTCGCTCCCCGGCAACGCGAACGCCGGCGCCGGGTCGCCCGGACCGAGCTCCTGCGCGTGCGCGCCGCCGCCCAGGATTCCGGAACCCGCGAGAGCCGCCGCACCGATGAGGAAGAGTCTCGCCACGATAGAATGCTCCTTGAAAGACGTCGCGAATGCCCCACCAGGATAGCCTATCCCGGCCCGTCCGTGCAGCTTTGGCTGGGGCTTTCGCCATGGGCCGTCATGCGTATTCCCAGCGCATCGTCCTTATCAGCGTGAACCAGCCTGCATAGGAGCACCTCGACGCCGCGCCCCGGACGGGGCGGACACGATGACAGAGCGCAGGGCCAAGCCGAAACAGCGTGGCGTCGCCGAACCGGCTTGGAGCGATGGTCTGGATGATTTCCTGGCGGTCCCGCAGCCGGATCTGAAACTCTCCGCCCGTCACGGGCTCCACGGACAGGTTGATGCTCAATCCGAATCGCCTTCCGTCGCCCCAGTCGCTGTGCCACGTGTCGAAGTGCTCGCCGCCCGGCGACGGCTCGCCGCCACCGGGCGACATCCTGTAGCATCGCCCTTCGAAGCGCCTGATGGTTTCGTCAAAGCCTGCGAACTCGCCGATCGCGGCGAAGAGCGAGGGTTGATTGAGCAGGATGTACAGGAACATCGCAAGCGGCAAGTCGCCAGGCAACGTCGCTTCCCGGGCGATCAACTTGCCGTCATGCCAGTGCTCCCTGGACTCGAACTGAGCGCCGGCGGACCGCAGCATGGGACGGAGCCTCGCCAGAACAGGCGGAGCGACGAAACGCTCGAACCGGATCGCGTGGCGCTTCCTGAACGTGTCCTGCTGCGCCGCCCACTCGGCGTCCCTGACGATCTCGGGACCGTTCATGGTCAGTCGTATCATGCTGACTTTCAGGATTTTCCCGTTGACGCCTGACTCATTATACTCACTGCGCTCCGGGCGATGCGCGAGGCGGCCAGACTTCCCCAGCAGACTGATCGCATCATGATCGACGGCGGTCCTCCAGCGGCGACCCTCTTCTCGGCCGGCCGGATCCGCCAGCGCGTCAGGGAGCTCGCAGCCGACATCGAGGCGGACACACCTTCCGACGTCACCCTCCACATGGTCGGGATGCTGGCCGGCAGCTTCATGTTCCTGGCCGACCTGGCGCGGTCGTTCTCCAGGCCGGTCACCATCGATTTCGCGCGCTGCACCAGCTACCGGGACGGCAAGTCCCCCGGCGCCGGGGTCTGGACGCTCGAACCCCGCGGCGTGAACGGAAAGCACGTCCTGATCGTCGAGGACATCGTCGACACCGGGACGACTCTGCACGCGCTGCGCGGCCGGCTGCTGGCGCAGGAGCCGGCCTGGCTTCGCACGGTGTGCCTGCTGGACAAGCCGGCCAGGCGGCGAGTCGAAACGCCGGTGGAGTTCGTCGGGTTCACCATCGACGACGTCTTCGTCGTCGGCTACGGTCTCGATCACGCGGAGCGCTATCGGCACCTCCCCTACATCGCCGCCCTGCCGCCGTGACCCGCCTGGGCGGGGGCGGTCGTGTATAGTGGCGTGCCGATGCCGAAGCGACCCTCGCCGCGACGCCTCACGCCGCGGGCCGGTGCCGCACGACAGCCCGCCGCCCGCCGTCCCGCCGCCGCGCGGCGCGCCCGCGCGCGGGGTGACGCCCCGTCCTCCGCCGAATGGCGCACCGGCGTCACGCTGATCGAGCCGAACCGTATCCTCATCCGCGGCTACCCCCTCGACGAGCTGATGGGGCGGCTCTCGTTCGCCGAGGCGGTCTACCTGCTGCTCGGCGGCGAGTTGCCGTCCCCGGCCGCGGGGCGGCTGATGGACGCCCTGCTCGTGTCGTCGATCGACCACGGCGCGACGCCGCCGTCCACCCTGGCCGCGCGCAACGTCGCCACCACCGGCGCCCCGGTCCGCGCGGCGGCGGCCGCCGGCCTGCTGGCGTTCGGGTCGCCGCTCGGCGGCGGCGGCAACATCGAGGCGTGCCTGCGGTTCCTGGACGAAGGACTGGCGCTGGTCGGGGAATGGGTCTCCCCCGACGACGCCGCGCGGCGGCTGGTCGATCAGTCGCCGGCCGACGGCGCGGCGCCGCCGGGGTTCGGCCATCGGTTCCACACCCGCGACCCGCGCGCGGCCCGGCTGCTGCAACTGGCGCTGGAGCTGGAGCTCGACAGCGCCCACGTGCAGCTCATCCGTTCGGTCGAGCGGGTGCTGGCCGAGCGCCATGACGATGCGCCGGGCCACCCGCCCCAGATCAACGAGGAAGGGGCGATAGCCGCCATCTGCGGCGACCTCGGCTTCGACGCCGAGGCGGCCAACGCGCTGTTCATGATCTCACGCCTGCCCGGCATCGTCGTCCACGCGGTGGAGGAAAAGAACCGGCAGTCGCCGATGCGGCTGATCGACCCGACCGGCCACGTCTACGACGGTCCCGACGAGCGCCGCCTGCCGGAGACGCGCCGGTAACAGCGCCGTCAGTCCGGTGAGCAGCGCCGCGGTGTGGGCGCCGCGATCCGCAGCGGCGCCCCTCCCGAGGCGTTCTCCACGTAGAACGGCGACCGGAGGCGCACGCGCGTTGTTGCCGCCCCGCGTCCCGACGCCTGTCCCGATGCGGGCTACGCCGGATCCGACTGGGTGACCGCGTCCGGAACGAAACGCAGCATCAGGGCATCGATGCGCCGGCCGTTCTCTCGCACGCCGGCGCGGACCTCGTTGAGGTCGGCGCGCACGTCGTCACGCAACCGGTCGACGTTCTTGCCGATCTGCGCGTGCGCTTCCCGGTTCTCCGCGCGCATGTCGTCGATCCGCGTATTCACGTCAGCGAACCGCGAGTCGATGTTCGTGCTCAGGGCGGCGAGCCGCGCATCGACGCTCGTGCTCAGGTCGGCGAACCGCGCATCGACGCTCGTGCTCAGATCATCGATCCGCTTGTTCAGGTCGGCGAACCGTGCATCGACGCTCGTGCTCAGAGCGGCGAACCGCGCATCGACGCTCGTGCTCAGATCATCGATCCGCTTGTTCAGGGCGGCGAACCGCGCATCGACGCTCGTGCTCAGATCATCGATCCGCTTGTTCAGAGCGGCGAACCGCGCATCGACGCTCGTGCTCAGGTCGTCGATCCGCGTGCTCACGGCGGCGATCCGCTTGCCGTTCTGCCGGTCGATCCAGTATGCGAACGCCGCCAGCAACGCCGCCATCGGCGCCAGAGCGATGAGGGTCTCCATGCCGGCATCGTAGCACGTTCCGGCCGGTGCGGACCGCACGGTCTGCTCGCGGTCTGCTCGCGCGCGGTTCCTCCACCAGCCGGCGGTCCGTCCCGCTGACGCCGACCTCGCCCCAGGCGTCCCGCCCATCTCGTTTTTGACGCGGGGCTCCGCCACGGGCTGCGCCGGCGACGACACGGCGGATGACGTTGTCGCAACCGTTGAGCAGGAACAATCCGCCGGCCGGACCGGTTCCGAACCTCAAGCTCACGTGGGGCTGTCGGTATCCGGCCCGCTCTGCGCAGTGACCTTCCTTGATCATCCGCGACAGCGGCTTCACCTCGCCGTCGTGGCTGAACAGCACGCGGCGAATGGCCTCCTGCCCACCATCCGGCAGGTCGTCCGCGTCGACGTGAAACGTCTCGCCGTTCGCCAGGTTGCCGAACAGCACGCGGCCGTTGAGCTGCGGAATCGCCTCGTGACGGTAGACGACCGGGCCAGTCACGGCAACCCGGTTCTCTCCCCTCTTTCCGCCGAACAGCGGATCCAGATGGTCGAACTCAACCACGGGGTACGTCACGCGGGCGGCGGCGCGCGGGTTCCGCAAGCTCACGGTGCGCGGGTAATGGTAGTGGCTGTCCCACGTCCCGCTCCAGGTCCAGAGCAGGTAGTTCCGCATCCGTTCTGCAACGTTGCGCCATCCGGTCACGAGACGGAAGCTGCCTTCCCAGTCGTCCCAGCCCAGGTTCGCTCCCGGCGCCGCCACGCTGATTTCCTCGACCGTCGCCTCGCCGATGTCGGCGACCAGCAAAGCGCCGGTGCGTGCGTCCCAGGCCAGGTTCTCCGGATTGCGCAGGCCGTAGGCCCAGATCTCGGCCAGTGCGTAGCTGTCCAGGACGAACGGATTATCCGCAGGCACGCCGTAGCGGCCGTTGGCGCTGTTCGTTCCAAGCGGGTCGATGCGGAGAACCTTCCCGAACACCCTGCCGAGGTTCTGCGACAGGTTCAGCGGATCCCATCGACCACCGCCGTCGCCCACGCCCAGGTAAAGCAGGCCGAAGTCGGGATCTCCCGGAACCGCGCCCGGATTGAAGGCGATCTGCCCGCCGCTGTGAGTCCGGTATGGCTGTTCGATGCGCATCAGCTCCCGGGGCGAACCGCCGTCGTAGAACGCGGACCCCGGATCCTGCGACCTCCACTCCAGCAGCACCGTGTCATGAGGGTGCTTGTCATGAGGGTGCTTGCCGGGTGTGAAGTCCCCCCCCCTCCTCCCGTCCGCCGTATCCACGAAGGTGTAGAACCTGCCGAACCCGGGGGCGTCCGACTCGGCGTATTGCGGGTGGAAGGCGAAGCTGTAGAAACGCAGTTTCCCGGCGGATCTTGCCCGGTGCGAGCCCAGATCGAGCCTCCAGCGCGGCTCCCGGAGATCGAGCCACGACGTGACCGCGGCGCCGTCGTAGCTGACGCCGTAGAGGACGCCGGCCGCGTCGTTCACGAACAGCCGCTCCGCGCCCGGCACGTCAATCATCTTCATCATCCGCGCCGGAAAATCCTCCACGATCGGGAGCGACGCGAATTCCACGACCGCCACCGTGACCGCGCCGGCGGCCGTTTCGATCGGCTCGGGAAACGGATCGACGGGCCTGAGGAACAAATCTCTGAAGGTGGGGAAAGGGTCCTCGACGGCGGCGACAGCGGCGACGGCGCCAGCCGCGGCGACAGCGAGCATCCCCGCCTTCAGAATCCCGCTGCGAATCATCAACGCTGCGCTACCCCATCAGCCCGCGCAGGAAAGTACCCCGCTGCATTCGAGCGGCGCTGCATTCCGCCTGACTGCGTTGTTCGCCGGTTGTGTATGCCCGATATGCGTCCGCACGCCGCTCTCGGCGCGACGCGGGGCTCCGCCACGGGCTGCGCCGGCGACGACACGGCGGATGACGTTGTCGCAACCGTTGAGCAGGAACAACCCGCCGGCCGGGCCGGTTCCGAACCTCAAGCTCACGTGGGGCTGTCGGTATCCGGCCCGCTTTGGGCAGTGACCTTCCTTGATCATCCGCAGCAGCGGCTTCACCTCGCCGTCGTGGCTGAACAGCACGCGGCGAATGGCCTCCTGCCCACCATCCGGCAGGTCGTCCGCGTCGACGTGAAACGTCTCGCCGTTCGCCAGGTTGCCGAACAGCACGCGGCCGTTGAGCTGCGGAATCGCCTCGTGACGGTAGACGACCGGGCCGGTCACGGCAACCCGGTTCTCTCCCTCCTCTCCGCCGAGCAGCGGATCCAGATGGTCGAACTCGACCACGGGGTACGTCACGCGGGCGTCGGCTCGCGGGTTCCGCAAGCTCACGGTGCGCGAGTACTCGTAGTGGCCGTCCCACGTCCCGATCCAGGTCCAGAGCAGGTAGTTCCGCATCCGTTCTGCAACCGTGCGCCATCCGGCCACGAGACGGAAGCTGCCTTCCCAGTCGTCCCAGCCCAGGTTCGCTCCCGGCGCCGCCACGCTGATTTCCTCGACCGTCAATTGGCCGATGTCGGCGACCAGCAAAGCGCCGGTGCGTGCGTCCCAGGCCAGGTTCTCCGGATTGCGCAGGCCGTAGGCCCAGATCTCGGCCAGTGCGTAGCTGTCCAGGGCGAACGGATTATCCGCAGGCACGCCGTAGCGGCCGTTGGCGCTGTTCGTTCCAAGCGGGTCGATGCGGAGAACCTTCCCGAACACCCTGCCGAGGTTCTGCGACAGGTTCAGCGGATCCCATCGACCACCGCCGTCGCCCACGCCCAGGTAAAGCAGGCCGAAGTCGGGATCTCCCAGAACCGCGCCCGGTTTGAAGGCGATCTGCCTGCCGTTGTGAATCCGGTATGGCTGTTCGATGCGCATCAGCTCCCGGGGCGGACCGCCGTCGTAGAACGCGGACCCCGGATCCTGCGACCTCCACTCCAGCAGCACCGTGTCATGAGGGTGCTTGTCATGAGGATGCTTGCCGGGTGTGAAGTCCCCCCCCCTCCTCCCGTCCGCCGTATCCACGAAGGTGTAGAACCTGCCGAACCCCGGAGCGTCCGACTCGGCGAATTGCGGGTGGAAGGCGAAGCTGTGGAAACGCAGTTTCCCGGCGGATCCTGCCCGGTGCGAGCCCAGATCGAGCCTCCAGCGCGGCTCCCGGAGATCGAGCCATGACGTGACCGCGGCGCCGTCGTAGCTGACGCCGTAGAGGACGCCGGCCGCGTCGTTCACGAACAGCCGCTCCGCGCCCGGCACGTCAATCATCTTCATCATCCGCGCCGGAAAATCCTCCACGATCGGGAGCGACGCAAATTCCACGACCGCCACCGTGACCGCGCCGGCGGCCGTTTCGATCGGCTCGGGAAACGGATCGACGGGCCTGAGGAACAAATCTCTGAAGGTGGGGAAGGGGTACTCAACGGCGGCGATGACGCAGGCCGCGGCGACAGCGAGCATCCCCGCCTTCAGAATCCCGCTGCGAATCATCAACGCTGCGCTACCCCATGGTCATGCACGGCGCCGGGGAGCGCCGGCGCCGTGCCAGGATGAGTCCGCCCAGCCGCGCGCCGCTCCGCCGGGTGAGGTGGGGTCGGGTGGTGGGCGCTAGTGGATTCGAACCACTGACCCCCGCCGTGTGAAGGCGATGCTCTACCACTGAGCCAAGCGCCCACGCCGATACGAACGCCAGTGTACCGCAACTCCCGGCAGGCGGGCCAGCCCCGCGCGGGCGGCGCGGACATCGCGCGCGCGACGGCGGCGTCAACCGATGAAGAGCGCTTCCTGGTCGTCGTCGCGCGACTCGGTCCGCTGCTTCGGCGTCCCGCGGCCCGGCTCCCGCAGGGCGACGATGGCGGCGCGCAGGCCGTGCAGCAGCGCCAAGCTCCGCCGCACCGGCTCGACGACCGCGCCTTCGCCCGCGTTCATGAGGTGATCGAGCCGGCCGGCGAGCCGGGCGAACAGGTGGTCGACCCGCTCGAGCTGCGCGACGGCCAGCGACGTCACGCGCGCGACGTCGCCGCTCGCCGTGCTGACGCGCGTGAGCGCCGGCTGGATCTCCTGCTCGATCCGGTCCGCGAGCCGGTCGACCCGCCGCGCCACCCGCGCGCCGTAGACGCAGGTCGCCACCTGCACCACGGCGATGACGGCCACCGAGACCGCGATGGCTCCCGCGAAGAGCGTCGACATCTCCATCATGCCTGTTCCTTCGCTCGCTCCGGGGCCGGTTCCGGCTCGGCTTCGCGGGCGCGCTGGTACGCCTCCCGGCCGCGATCGACCGCCGCTGACAGGTGCTCCCGCTGGCGGCGCACGAACTCGCGCCCCTGCTTCGCGGCGGCGTCAGCCTTCTCGCGCCCCTCCCGAGCCTTTTCGTTCAGCGCGCGGCGAGCCTCCTCGCCCGTGGCCGGCGTCACCAGCAGCGCCGCCGCCGCGCCGGCGACGGCGCCCAGCACGAACGCCATCAGGATGACGCTTGCGTGTCCGTCATGCTCCTTCGACATACCGATCTCCTCCGCATCATCTTCTCACACCTCGCCGCCGCAGGTCACGGCGTCAGCCGGTCGCCAGCCCCAGGTTCCGCCGGCGCAGATCGCGGATCCGGTCGCGCACCTCCGCGGCGCGCTCGAACTCCAGGTTGGCGGCGGCGGCGCGCATCTCGCTCTCCAGCTCCGTCACGCGCGCCGCCAGGTCGCGCGCGGTGCGGAACGTCTCGCGCGACTCCCGGACCAGCGGCGCGGTGACGTAGTCGCGCTCGTAGACGCTCGACAGCACGTCGTCGATCTCCTTCACGATCGACGCCGGAGTTATCCCGTGCCGGCGGTTGTATTCCTGCTGCTTGCCGCGGCGGCGCTCCATCTCGTCGAGGGCCGTCCGCATCGACCCGGTGGCGGCGTCGGCGTACATGATGACGCGCCCGTTCACGTTGCGCGCCGCGCGTCCCGACGTCTGGATGAGCGATCCGGACGACCGGAGGAACCCCTCCTTGTCGGCGTCCAGGATGGCGACGAGCGACACCTCGGGCAGGTCGAGCCCCTCGCGCAGCAGGTTGATGCCGACCAGCACGTCGAACGCGCCGCGGCGCAGGTCGCGCAGGATCTCGACCCGCTCGAGCGTCTCGACGTCGGAGTGCAGATACCGCACGCGGACCCCCAGCTCCTGATAGAACTGCGTCAGGTCCTCGGCCATCCGCTTGGTCAGGGTGGTCACCAGCACCCGCTCGCCGCGCGCCGCGCGCTGCCGGATCTCGTGCAGCAGGTCGTCGATCTGCCCCTTCACCGGCCGCAGCTCCACCTCCGGATCGACCAGGCCGGTGGGGCGGATGATCTGCTCCACCACCACCCCGCCGGCGGCCGACAGCTCGTACGGCCCCGGCGTGGCCGAGACGAAGACGACCTGCCCGACCCGCGACTGCCATTCCTCGAAGCTGAGCGGCCGGTTGTCGAGCGCCGACGGCAGGCGGAACCCGTGCTCGACCAGCACCTCCTTCCGGGAGCGGTCGCCATGGTGCATCGCCCGGATCTGCGGCACCGTCTGGTGGCTCTCGTCGATGAACGTCAACGCGTCGTCCGGCAGGTAGTCGAGGAGCGTCGGGGGCGGCTCCCCCGCGTTGCGGCCGGAGATGTGCCGGGAGTAGTTCTCTATCCCGTGGCAGTAGCCGATCTCCCGGATCATCTCCAGGTCGAACATCGTCCGTTCGTGCAGCCGCTGCGCCTCCGGCAGCCGGCCGTCGCGCTCCAGCCTCCCCCGCCAGTCGGCCAGCTCCGCCTTGATCGCCTCCGCCGCCTCCAGCATCCGCTCCCGCGGAGTGACGAAGTGCGACTTCGGGTAGACGGCGATCCGGTCGTGCCGCTTGCGCGTCCGGCCGGTGACCGGATCGAAGCTGACCAGCTCGTCCACCTCGTCGCCGAACAGCTCTATCCGCAGCCCGTTGTCGTCGTACGACGGGAACACCTCCACCACGTCGCCCCGGACGCGGAACACGCCGCGCGTGAACTCGTGGTCGTTCCGCTCGTACTGAATCTCGACCAGCTTCTGCAGGATCCGGTCGCGGTCGACCCGCTGGCCGCGCTCGAGCGGCAGCAGCATCCCGTAGTACGCCTCCGGCGAGCCGAGTCCGTAGATGCACGAGACGCTCGCCACGATGACGACGTCCCGGCGCTCGAACAGCGCCCGGGTGGCCGACAGCCGCATCCGGTCGATCTCGTCGTTGATCGTCGCCTCCTTCTCGATGTAGGAGTCGGTGGCCGGCACGTACGCTTCGGGCTGGTAGTAGTCGTAGTAGCTGACGAAGTACTCGACGGCGTTGCGCGGGAAGAGCCGCCGGAACTCCTGGTGGAGCTGGGCCGCCAGCGTCTTGTTGTGCGCCATCACCAGACTGGGCCGGTTGACCCGGGCGATGACGTTCGCCATGGTGAACGTCTTGCCCGATCCGGTGACGCCGAGCAGCACCTGATGGGAATCGCCCCGGCCCAGCCCCTCGGTGATCTCGTCTATCGCGCGCTCCTGGTCGCCGCGGAGCTCGAAGTCGGTGACGAGCGAGAACGTGTCGTACATCGAGTCCAGGGCGGGTCTCCGTCCCGGCCGGGCGCGGCGTCAGGACTGCAAGGGCGTCCCGGCGCCCCGCGGGGTTTCACACGGGCGGCGGGCTACGGCCCGTCTTCGCGGTACGGCGCGTAGTACCCTTCGCGGCTCCGCACGCGCAGGCGGCCGCGGTCCGCGCGCCGCCGGACCTTCACCTCGATCTCCCGCCAGCGGCCGTCGGTCCGGTCGTTCGTGGAGACGTAGCCGAGCGCGTACCGGGCGTCGAGCTCGGCCGCGATCCGCTCGTAGATCTCGTCGAGCTGGTCCTCGTGGGTCGGGAACCAGGCGCGGCCGCCGGTCAGCTCGGTCAACTGGCCCAGCCGCATCCGCTGGACCGGCCGCGCGCTGCTGGGCAAGTGCTTCTGAAAGCCGATGGCGTAGATGGTGACGTCCGACGCCTTCACGAGATCGATCGCGTCGGACAGGGTGGTCCGGCTGCGCGTGTCGGCGCCGTCGGTGTAGAGCAGCAGCACCTTCCGGCCGTCCTGCGCGAACGCGCCGTCGAGATAGACGCCCAGCGCGTCGTACAGCGCCGTGTCGCCGGCCGGCCGGCGGCGCCGGATCCGCTCCACCAGCCGGGGGAAATCCTCCGGGTCGTAGCGGCCGACGCGCACTTCGGTGTCGAAGTCGACCACGGTCATGTCCCGGGCGTAGGTGAGCGTGTTCAGGAACCGGATCGCCGCGGTCTTCGCGAACCGGGCGTCCCGCTCCATGCTGCCGCTGGCGTCGAACAGCACGCCGAGATGCATCGGCATCGTCTCCGCGTCGCTCGCCAGGCCGCGGGAGAAGTACCGGATCTCCTGCCGCCGGCCGTCCTCGTACAGCTCGAAGTCGTCCGGCGCGAGGTCCGGCGCCGGCGCGCCGTCGCCGTCGAGGACCGACACGCCGAGGTGCACGAGGTCCACCCGGCTGGTGAAGAGCGGCTCCTGCGCCGCCGTCGGCGCGGAGACGAGGGAGAAGATCACGACCCCGAGCGCGAGGAAAGCAGGCGGCCGCATCGCGATCAGCATCATAGCGCACCCGCACGGCGTCGATGCAGCATCCTGCTGCGCCGACCAACAGCCATGATGAGGTTCGGCGGAACGCTTCCGTGCAGGTCAGGGCAGCCGGCCGTGGTCCGGCTGCTCCGCAGGTTGATCCGGCGTCGGCAGCACGACGCGCTCGATGGCGAGAAGTCTCCGGTCGACCTTGCCGAGGGCGATCTCGACGTTGCGCAACCGGGTGTCGAAGCCGTCCATGCGGACGTTCACTTCGGCGCGTAAATCCCGGAAGTCGGCGCGGAGGTCATCGATCCGGACGTTGACGCCGGCGATCTGCCCGAACAGGAGACCGACGGCCGTGAGAACGGCGGTGACGACAGCGAGGCCTGTTCCGATCACCGTGCCGATGATCCACTTCGCGTCCAGACTCACCCCGGTAGCGTAGCACATGCGAGAACGGAACGCGCCGCATCGTATAATCGGTGTTCTTCATGCGGTGCGTCGCCGTCTGCCAGGACGTCCTCGTCGTCAAGGTCCTGCACCGGGCGCTGTCGTCCAGCCTCGATCTGGAGTTCCTGCTCGACGACCGGGCGGCGGCCCGCCGCCTGCACGACGCCGGCGTCAACGTCCGCGTGGCCGACCCGCGGCGGGTCGCCGGTTTCCTCGAGGCCGACGTCACGCCGGCCACCTGCGTGATCGTCGAGGACAACGGCAAGCGCAGCCTGCGGCGGATCCTGCAGGCGGCCGCCGACGCCGGCGCCACCCTGGTGTACGTGCTGCGGATCGGCGACCCGTCGCCGCGCGCCGACGCCTGGCGGGCCGACTTCCCCGACGTGACGGTGCTCGGCCTCGGGCAACTGCTCCAGGACTCGCTGGTGACCGCCCTCGGCCGGTCGCTGACGCGGGCGCGGGTTCAGCAGTACCAGCGGTACTTCGCCAACGCGGACCGGGTGCTGATCCTGCTCCACAACGACCCCGATCCGGATGCGATGGGCAGCGGCCTCGCGCTGCGCAACCTGCTGCACCGGACGAAGACGACGGCGATCATCGGCGCGTTCCAGGGCGTGACCCGGCCCGAGAACCTGCGGATGGCCAACCTGCTCGACATCGCCGTCGAACCGGTGACGGCGGAGTCGCTGACCCACTACGACCGGATCGCCACCGTCGACGTGCAGCCGCACTACTTCGGCGGCCTGATCCGCCGAGCCGACCTGGTCGTCGACCACCACCCGGAACAGGCCGGCTACACCGCCGCGTTCAAGGACGTCCGGGCCGACTACGGGTCGACGGCGACGATCCTCACCGAGCACCTGCGGGCGGTCGGCGCCAACGTCTCGGAACGGACCGCCACGGCGCTGCTGTACGCGATCAAGTCGGACACGCTGTTCCTGAGCCGCCACACCAACCGGATGGACCTCGAGGCGTTCACGTTCCTGTACCCGCTGGCCGACGCCGCGCTGGTGCGCAAGATGGAAGGGGCGGAGATCACGCGCGAGCGGCTGGAGTTCGTGGCGCGGGCGATCGAGCAGGGCCGGGCGCGCGATCAGGTCTTCACGGCCCACCTCGGCGACGCGCCGCGCGAGGACCTCGTCCCGTACGTGGCCGACTTCCTGCTCCAGCTCGAGGACGTCAAGTGGTCGATCGTTTCCGGCGTGGTCCACGGCGACGTCGTCGTGTCGGTGCGCAACCTCGGCTACTCCCGCAACGCCGGCGACTTCGTCAAGACCTGCTTCGCCCGGATCGGCAACGCCGGCGGCCACCGCGCGATGGCCAAGGCGGTCGTCCCGGCGGCGGCGTTCCGGCAGGAGTTCGGCAGCCTCGACGGCGAGCACATCTCCCGGCTCCTGGGCGATCTGGCCGGCCGGTTCCTCAGCGAGGCGCCGCCCGGCGAACGCCGGCGGGAAGCCGCGCCGCGGAGCCGCGGGGCGCGACGAAGCCCGGCGGACCGATCGGGCCGGACGGCGGTCAGACCGCGTCAGACGAAGTAGCGCGCCGGCCGGGCGACGCGCCGGCCGGGCGGGCGGCGCGCCCCGCGTCGAACCACTCGCCGCTGGCCCCGACCACGGAATCGACGAACTGCTGACGCGCGTCCTCGTACCCGCGCTCGACCAGCTCGGCCAGCGTGTGGCCGCGGTCCGACCGCTCGTCGTAACAGCCCTGGAAGTCGAACGGCCCCAGCGGATTGTGGGTGGGACGGATCTGGAAGACGGCCTGGAAGAGCCCGCTCCGGAACGCGAGCGCGTCCCGGATCGACGCGATCTCGACCGCCGACAGATATTCGCCGGATCGGCCGCGCGCGTCCCGCGGACCCGCCCGCAGGGAATGCGGCCCGGCCGGCTCCGCGGCGGCCGAGACGAGCACCACCTGCTCCGCGCCGGCATGGGCCACCTCCTCCAGCAACCGGGCCGTCGCCTCGGGCCGGTCGCAGAGCCGGTGGGTCTCGCCCTCCCAGACGCTCTCGGCCGGAAAGCGCAGCAGGCGCGGGTCGGCGGCCACCGGCACGCTGAGCGCCGCCGCCAGCAGGTCGACCGCGTGGCGGCGGGCCGAAGCCGCCAGATCGATCGCCTCCAGGCGGCGGTCGCCGTCGTCCGCGCCCAGCCGCCGGAGAAAGAACGGGCGGCGGTACGGCTCGGCCAGCAGGGCCGCCGCCAGATCGCGCCGCCCGTCGAGGTCGTGCACGATCAGGATCAGCTCGCGGAACCCCGGCTGGCCGACGTTCTCCGCAAGCAGCTGCGCGTAGCGCGCGCTCAGACTCGCGGCGCCCGGCTTGGTCCCCGACGCGACGCCGCGCAGCACCTGCCAGAGCCGGTCGGTGAACCACGCCGTGATGCGCGACGTGTCGAGAGGCGCGCCCAGCAGTTGCCACCAGAGCGCGCCCCGGGACCGCCGCCGCACCCGGGCGCGCACCTCCTCGGCGACGGCGCCGGCGGCCAGCGTGACGAGCAGCGCCAGCAGCGCCAGGGTGACGAACCGCGGCAGGTGGAGGGGGAGCGCCGACGGCCGGAACACCATCTCCACCAGCCGCGCGTAGCCCGACGCCACCGCGCCGCCCCACTCCAGGCCGGTCATCTGCAGGACGAACCCGACCGGGAACGCCGCCACCGCGCCGACCAGCACCGCCAGCGGCAGCAGGAGGGAGCCGAGCGCCGCGCCGAGCGCGATAGCCGCCGCCCGCAACGTCCACCGCCAGCGGTAGAACCGGGCGTCGGCCGCCGCCGGCCAGCCGCGCGCGGCGTCCCAGAGGTGCTGCGCCCCCTCGATGGCCGACAGCATCGCCCCGCCGGCGCCGATCCCCCGGCCGGCCACGACGTCGATCTTGATCCCGGCCTCGTGCAGGGCGCGCAGCACGCCGGCATGGTAGGCGCCGGCGGCGCCGGTTCCGGTGAGCACGAGGGCGGTCCGCAGGCCGGGAGAATAGCGGGCGGGCGGCGCGGGGGCGGGGGTGGCGGAAGGAATCGGCCTATTCCTGCTCGTCGTGGATCGTCGTCAGCTTGACGATCTCGAATTCGCGTATCCCGTTCGGGGTCGGCGCCTTGACCTCGTCGCCTTCCTCCTTCCCCATCAGCGCGCGGCCGATCGGCGACGCGGTCGAGATCCAGCCCTTTTCCGGGTCGGCGTCCTCGGCCATGACGAGCTGGTACACGCGCGTCTCCCCTCCCGGCTCCCGCAGGTGGACCGTCGAGCCGAACGCCGCCCGGTCGCGCGGCAGCTTGTTCAGGTTCATCAGGGCGATCTCGGACACGCGCCGCTTGAGCGCGGCGAGCCGCGCCTCGACCAGCCGCTGACGCTCCTTCGCCGCCTGGTACTCCGCGTTCTCCCGGAGATCGCCGAGCTCGCGGGCCCGCTGGATCTCCTTCGGCAACTCGCGGGTCAGCTCCCGCTCCAGCGCCCGGATCTCCGCCTCGAAACGCTTGACGAACCGCGAGTGCATGGCGAGACTCCAGCGTAGCACATCTGCTATGCTCGGCAGCGCCGCCGGCCGCCGGAGCCGCGCCCGCCGGCGTCTCTCCCCGGTGCGGACCATCACCAGCCGACGCAGTCCGATCGTCGCCGCGTTCCGGGACGCCGCACGCGCCCGCCGCGCGAACCGGAAACGCCTCCTGCTCGACGGCGCCCGGCTGATCGCCGACGCGCACCGGGCGGGGGCGGCGCTGGAGCGGGCGGTCTTCTCGCACGGGGCGCTCCGGCGCCGCGACGGGCCGCACGCCGGCCTCGCCGAACGCCTGGAGGCGGACGGCGTGGAGGTCTTCTCGGCGCCGGCGCCGGTCCTCTCGGCGGTCAGCCCGGTGCGGTCCCCGTCCGGCGCCGCCGCCCTTGCGCTCCACCGGCCGGCGGACGCGGCGCAGGCGTTCGCCGGCGCGGGACTCGTCCTGGCGCTGATCGGCGTGCAGGACCCGGGAAACCTCGGCGCAATCGTCCGCGCGGCCGACGCCGGCGGCGCGGCCGGCGTGCTGGTCGCCGGCGGATCGGCCGATCCGTTCGGCTGGCGGGCGCTCCGCGGCGCGATGGGCGGCGCGTTCCGCCTGCCGGTCGTCGACGCCGGCGCCGCCGACGCGGCGATAGACGCCGCCCGGGCGCGCGGCGCGACGGTGCTGGCGGCCGCGCCGCGCGGCGGGACGCCGGTCCACGAAGCCGATCTGACCGGCCCGCGCCTCGTCCTCGTCGGCGGCGAAGGGGCGGGACTCGGCGGGTCGGCGGATCGGGCGGACGGACGGATATCGGTCCCGATGCGCCCGCGCGTCGAGTCGCTGAACGCGGCGGTCGCCGCGGCGCTGATCGTGTACGAGGCGCGCCGCCAGCGCGCGGCGGCGGGGCCGGACGGCGCAGGAGATCGGCGGTGACGCCTCGGTCCGGACAGCTTTTCGAGCCGCCCGAACCGCCCGGCGGCTCCGGACGGGCCGCCGACGCGCCGCTCGCGGAGCGGATGCGCCCCCGCACGTTCGACGACCTGGTCGGCCAGGACGAGCTGCTGGCGCCCGGCCAGCCGCTGCGCGAGGCGATAGAGCGCGACGCGCTGCAGTCGATCGTCCTGTGGGGGCCGCCCGGCTCCGGCAAGACGACCGTCGCCCGGCTGATCGCGACGGTGACCGAGGCCCGCTTCATCGCGTTCAGCGCCGTCCTCTCCGGCATCAGGGAGATCAAGACGGTGATGGCCGAGGCCGAGGCGGCGCGGCGCCTGCACGGGCGGCGGACGATCGTGTTCGTGGACGAGATCCACCGGTTCAACAAGGCGCAGCAGGACGCGTTCCTGCCGCGGGTCGAGGCGGGCGACATCGTGCTGATCGGCGCGACGACCGAGAACCCCTCGTTCGAGGTGAACGCCGCGCTGCTGTCGCGGTCGAAGGTGTTCGTCCTCCGGCCGCTCGCGGCGGACGAGACGGCGGCGGTCCTGCGGCGGGCGCTGGCCGACCGGGAGCGCGGCCTGGGCGGCGCCGGCGTCGAGGCGGACGACGACGCCCTCGGGGCGATCTCCCGGCACGCGAACGGCGACGCCCGCGTGGCGCTCAACCTGCTGGAGCTGGCGGCGGCGCTCGCGCGGCGGCCGGCCGCAGCAACGGACTCCTCCCGCTCGAGCGACGCCGACGCGGACGCCCCCGGCGGGGGCGATCCCGGCGGGGGCGCGGACGCCGGGGGCGACGGCGGCCGGATCGACCGGGCGCTGCTGGCGCGCGCCCTCCAGCAGCGGGCGCTGCTCTACGACAAGGCGGGCGACGAGCACTTCAACCTGATCTCGGCGCTCCACAAGTCGCTCCGCAACAGCGACCCGGACGCCGGCGTCTACTGGCTGGCGCGGATGATCGAGGCGGGCGAAGACCCGATGTACGTCGCGCGGCGGCTCGTCCGGTTCGCGTCCGAGGACGTCGGCAACGCCGACCCGCAGGCGCTCACGGTCGCCGTCGCGGCCCGCGACGCGGTTCACTTCATCGGCATGCCGGAGGGAAACACGGCGCTGGCGCAGGCGGTCCTCTATCTCGCCGCGGCGCCGAAGAGCAACGCCGTCTGCACGGCGTACGCGCGGGCGGCGGCCGACGCGCACGAGCAGGCGGCCGAGCCGGTGCCGCTCCACCTCCGCAACGCGCCGACCCGGCTGATGCAGGCGCTCGACTACGGCAAGGGATACCGGTACGCCCACAACGACCCGGACGGCGTCGCCGGAATCGACTGCCTGCCGCCGGCGCTCGCAGGCCGCCGGTACTACCGCCCGACCGCGCGCGGCTTCGAGAAGGAGCTGGCCCGGCGGCTCGACGCCTGGCGGGCGCTGAAGCGGAAGAAACGGGCGGCGGCGGACAGCGGGCCGGACGGGTAGCGTGACGCCGGGACCGCTCTACTACGCCGGCCGCGGCCTCCAGCTAATCGGGATGTGGCTGCTGCTCGTCGCAATCGTGACCGCCGGCCCGCTCGGCCCCAGCCCGCGGATCTTCGGCGCCGGGATCGCGGCCTTCCTCGCCGGCTGGCTGATCGTCCGGCGGCGCGCCCGGTAGCCGGCCGGCGGGTGCGCAGCCGCCGGCCGGCCGAGGCGCGGAGCGTCTCCCGGCTAGAACCGGAACCCGAGCGCCATCCGGAACGTCCGGCCGCCGGACGTGCCGGGGAGCCAGCCCGGATAGTCGCCCTCCGACGTCCCCTGGCCGTTCCTGCTCCCTTCGGTGTACGTCGTCGGGATGCCGAGCGCGTCGAGCGGACCGTCGGCGTTCGGCTGCACGGTGGTGTCCCAGGAGATCAGCTTGTCGTTGTTGAAGACGTTGTAGAGCTCGAACTTCAGCCACGGCCGGAGCGTCCGCCAGACCGGGATCTGGTACTGCACCGACAGATCGAACAGTCCGTACCCCTCGAACGTCTCCGAACCGCGGCCCTCCGAGTAGTAGATCGTCCTCGAGGACGGACCACTCTCCGGGTAGCCGAGTTCGTCGATGATCCCCTGCTGCGTGGCGTTGACCGGCACTCCGGACGACGCGATGCTGTAGACCTGCCCCGAGTTGTACCGCCAGACGCCGCCGAGGTCGACGCTGCCGTAATACCCGAGGTCGAAGTGGTGGATCCCCCACAGCCGCGCCTTGTGGCGCTGGAACGCGGGGAGCCGCCCGAGCGGGAAGTAGCGGTCCGCCGGGGTGATCTCCGGCCAGTCGAAGGCGTTCGACGAGATCGCCGGCTGGTTCGCCCCCTCGCCGGTGAAGTTCCCCTCGTTCCGCAGCTGCACGGTGTACGACCCGTCGACCAGGAAGCGCGGCGTCACCTGGTACCGCCCGTCGAACTGCAGGGCGTCGTAGCGGCGCTCCAGCAGGTCGGTGTTCCGGAACACCTGGTTGACGAAGGTCCCCCAGCTCCGGCCTTCGTGGAAGATGTCGGTCACGCCGGTCGTCAGGTCCTGGAAATCCTCGATGAAGTTTCCGGCCCGACGCAGGACGTACGTCCCCTTCACGTGCCCCCGGTCCCCCAGCGCGGCGCCGCCGGAGACGGTGAACTCCTTCGTGATCGGCGACTTCAGATCCGCGTCGTTCGCGACGTTTTCGGTCGGGAAGACCGCCAGCACCGTCCGGTAGTTGTCCGGGTCGAACCCGGGCGCGAAGTCGAGGCCCCGGCCGGCCGGTCCGGTGTAGATGCCGTACAGCAGGCTGGGGTTGCCGACGTTCGTGTTGTTGGCGAACTGCGAGTCGTTGTACCGGCCGGCGTAGTGCGACCAAGTCGCCTGGACCGTGTAGCGGCCGTCGCCGACCGGGTCGTACGCCACGCCGAGCCGCGGCACGATCGAACCGGTGTCGACGGTGGTGATGCCGCCGCTCGCCTCGCTGTCGACCACCTCGCCGCGCACCCCCAGGTTCAGCGACAGGTGGTCGCCGAACGCCCAGTCGTCGTTCACGTAGAACGACAGCGTGTTGATGTCGATCCGCGCCCCCCGCTGCGGCAGCCAGTTCTGGATTATCGACGCGCCGGGGACGAAGACCGGGATCAGGCGGCCGTTCGCGTCCAGGAGCGGCGCGCCCGTCGCCCCGACGGCGTAGTCGGCGTTGAACACGTAGCCGGTCGACGACTGCGAGTTGCCGCCGACGGTGGTCGACGTGTACCGCTCGAACCCGCCCTTGATGCTGTGCGTGCCCAGGGTCGGCGTCTCGACGAACCAGGTGACGTTGCCGTGGATCTGCCGGTTGTTCCGGTCCTCCGGGTCGGTCGAGTCGAAGTACGGCGCGTTGTAGTGCCCGAGCGCCTGGGTCAGCGTGATGAACGGGGAGTCGAAGATGTCGAGCGACGTCCCGCCGGTGCCGCGGAAGCCGAACCGCTTCTGCGAGAACTGAACCTCGGCGAACAGGTCGTCGGTGACGGCGCCGCGCCAGGTGGCGACGAACAGGTCGTTCGGCAGCTCCCGGTCGATGAGCGTTCGGGGTTCGATGCTGAAGCCGAACGTCGGCTGTCCCTGCGACCGCGGGTTCCGCATGTAGCTGCCGGACAGCGTGTGGCCCGGCGCGACCGTCCCGGTCAGCTTGATCTGGTTCCGGTTGTTTGCGGACGTCCGGGTGTACGGGATGCCGGTCTCGCTGAACGTCTCCTGCTCGTCGGTCTGATCGAACCGGCCGGCGTAGAAGAACCAGAGGCGGTCGCGCAGCACCGGTCCGCCGGCCGTCACCTCGTGGGTCTCGTTGTCCCACAGGTCGCCCGGCCGCTCGGTCACGCCGCTTCTCCGTTCGAACGGCGTGACCGACGTCCACGACGGCTTGTACAGGTTGAGCCGCCAGCTGCCGGAGAAGTCGTTGCCGCCGCTCTTGGTGATCGTGTTGACGACGCCGCCGGAAAACCGGCCGTACTCGGCCGAGATCCCGGACGTGAGCACCTGCGACTCCTCGACCGCTTCCTCGATGTACAGGGTGTTCGCGTTGGCGAACACGTTGTCGTTGACGTCGACCCCGTCCACCAGGAAGACGTTGTCGTAGGCGAACGCGCCGCCGATCACCAGTTGGCCGGCGTTGGGAGAGTTGTCGGTCACCCCCGGCTGCATCTCGGCGAGCCGGAACAGGTTCCGATCGATCGGCAGGGCGTTGAACTCCTCCGAGGTGAGGTTCGCGCTGATCTCGGTCGTCTCGATCGGGGTCGGCACCACGCCGACCACCTCCACCGTCTCGGCCACCCCGGCCGGGGCCAGCGCCGCGTTGACGCCGACGTCGCCGCCCAGCCCGACCGTCGCCGCCTGCTCGACGCTCTCGAAGCCGGCGATCTCGAACCGGACGAGGTAGTCGCCCGGCGGGAGCGCGATGATCTGGTAGGCGCCGTTCGGGCCGGTGACCGTCGTGCGCACCCCTTGCAGCGCGTCGGAACTGGCGGTCACCGTCACGCCCGGCAGCACGAGGCCCTGGGCGTCGACCGCCGTCCCGCGGACGGCGCCGGTCTGGCGCCCCTGCGCCAGCAGATCCGCGCCGGCCCCGAGCGCCAGCACCGCGCTCAGGGAAGTCATCGCCGCCGCGCGGCGGAGAACGGGTCCGGGCTTGCAGACATCTGGTTTCTGCATGAAATACCTCTTGGGAGGAATCTGAAAGGGAAACAAGCGCCACGATTTATCACAACGGCTGCATACGGTCAAGTTGATTCCGAACCCGCTCGCCGGTCCGGTGCGCGGCTGCAGGCCGTCGGCGCACCCCGGCCGGCCTCACCCCCGGAGAGGGTTTCTCCACCGGAGTCCCGGAAACCGGGCGAAATCACCGTAGGCGCGATGATGGGGCGTGTCTTCGCGGTGCGCGTAGACCAGGACGTTGACGTCCGGCAGGATCACTCCACGCCGTCCATGACGTCGATCAGCGCGGCGGCGTCGTCCAGCTCGACGCCCGGGCGCAAGCCGCCGGCGCCGGCGGTCGTCAGCCGCACGCGCTTCCGGCGGTCCCCGTCAGCGCGGCGACGCGCGAGTCGGGCGCGCAGCGACTCTTCGATGATCGCCGTCAGCGTCGTGCCGCACCGGGCCGCTTCGCGCTTCGCCTCCAGCAGGAGCGTATCGGCAAGCCGGATCGTGGTCCGCATGATGCTTGAGCCTACGGACGACGCATCAACATGTCAACGGTCCGGACGTCAACGGCTGCAGGCCGTCGGCGCAGGCGCGTTCGAGGCCGATCGCCTCCACCCGCTCGTGCAGCGGACCGCGAACCGATACATGAAAATCTGATCGGAATTCGCAGATTTTCATGGTTGAAGTCAGTCGCCGGTCCGCCAGGCGTGGGTGACCCGCACGTAGTAGAAGCCGCCGTTGAAGCCGAACGGCGTGAACTGGCTGTACCGGTTCCCGAGCCGCCGCCGCGCGAACGGGTGCTCGTCCGGGTAGACGTTCAGCACGTTCCGGCCGCCGAACGCCAGCGTGGTTCCGCCCCGCAGCGGAACGGCGGCCTCGAGGTCGAGGAGGTGCTTGCCGCCGTACCGGAGGAAGTCCTCCGTGTCCCACCAGCCGCCGTAGAAGTGCAGCCGGCCGAGCAGGCGGACGGAGCCGAAGTCGTGGTCGACCGCCGCGTTCCAGCGGGTCTTCGGAACCGCTTCCTGCAGCTCCCGGACCCGGACTGCGTCAAGGGCGCCCGGATCGAAGCCGGTCACCGCGGTGTCGGTCCGGTTGAAGACGACGCTGAAGGCGGTCCGGCCGCCGAGCGCCGGCGGCGTCCAGGCTCCCACCAGGTCGACCCCCTGCGTCCGGGTGTCGAACGCGTTGGTGAAGAACCGGAAGTTCCGCAGGTCGCGGGCGCTCTCCACCCCCTCGGCGACCAGGACGGCGACGTCCCGCGGCGTGAACCGGAAGTTCTGCGAGAGGCCGATCCGGTCGCGCAGATCGATGCGGAAGTAGTCGGCGGTCAGCGTGAACGGACCGGCGTCGACCACCGCGCCGGCCGTCACGTTGACCGACCGCTCCGGCTGGAGCGCCGCCGCGCCGTACAGGCCGGCGATCGTCCAGACCGGCGGGACGGTGACGTTGAAGACCGAGTCGTTCGTCTCCTGATCGAACTCGACCGACGTGTTGAACACGTTGGCCTGGCCGGGCGTCGGCGCCCGGAACCCGGTGCTGACGCCGCCGCGCAGTGCGAGCGCCGCGGCGACCCGGTAGCGCCCGGAGACCTTGCCGTCGGCGGTGACGCCGAAGTCGCTGAAGCGCTCGACGCGGACCGCCCCTCCGGCCGTCCAGACCTCCTCGGGGTCCCGGACCTCGACGTCGCCGTAGAGCGCGACGTTCGAGCGGCTCCAGGCGCCGGCCGTGAGCGGGCCGTAGCCGGGGAACCCGTTCGACGTGGCGGCGAACCCCTGCGCTCCGTACGGGCCGGTCACCCACGACGCGCGGTCGCCTGCGCCGGCCGTGAACTTCTCCTGCCGCCACTCCGCGCCGGCGGCGACGTTCACGCGGCCGGTCGCGGCGTACGACAGGTCGAAGTTGAGGTTGACCTCCCGCTGGCGGTTCAGACCGGGCCGGAAGTCGAGCGGCGTCGCCGGTCCGAGCGAGGCGTTGACCGTGTTGGTGATGAACAGGTCGACCTCGTGCGCGCCGACGCCGGCGCTCGCGTCCCAGATCAGGCCGTCCGCGCCCAGCCCGCGGAGGCCGGCGACGACCGACGCGTCCATCGACTCGCCGCCGAACTGCGGCGTGAAGCCGCCCGGCAGGATCTCCTGGAACGAGAAGCAGTCCGGATCGTCGAAGACCGCCTGGAGCGCGGCCGGGTCGGGGACGTGCCGGACGATCGCCACCGCCGGGCAGTGCGCCGAGCCGTCCGGGACGCCGTCCCGGGCGTCGAGCGCATCGCCGATCAGCAGCGACCCGCCCCCGTCGGCGCTGTAGATCCCCCACCGGGTGTTCGGGTTGCGGAAGTAGAAGCCGCCGGTCACCTGCTTGCGGGCGTAGTTGGAGTGGCCGTAGAACTGCAGGCCGTTGTCGAACAGGTAGCCGAAATTGCCGAACAGCTTCAGGTCGTCGTCGATCTCCGGCGAGCCCCAGATCTGCACCGGGTCGGCGACGTGGACGTTACCGGCGTCGATCAGCGCCTGCGCGTCGTCCCGCTGCACGCTCCGGCTGGTCGGCCCGGCATTGCCGTACTCCACGCTCAGGTTGACGAACCCGGCCGCGCCGAGCGGGAGGCCGGCGTTGCCGGCGAACGAGTACGCCCGGCCGTCGCCGGCGCCGTGCACGCCGGTCCGGACCTCGACGGCGCCGCCCGCCCGGTCGTCCTTCAACTGGAAGTTGATCACGCCGGCGATGGCGTCCGACCCGTACTGCGCCGACGCGCCGTCGCGGAGCACCTCGACCTGCCGGATCGCTATCGCCGGGATGACCGAGACGTCCGGCCCCTGCGCGCCGTCGGCCGCGCCGTTGCCGAGCCAGTTGATGACCGCCGAGCGGTGCCTTCGCTTGCCGTTGACCAGCACCAGCGTGTGGTCGGGCGCCAGCCCGCGCAGGTTCACCGGCCGCACGATCGTCGCCGCGTCGCTGATCGGCTGGGTGTTGACGTGGTACGACGGCACGACGCTGCGCAACTGGTCGCTCAGGTCCGCCGCGCCCCGGCTGACGAGGTCCTGGTACGGGATGGCGTCTATCGGAACCGGCGACGCCGTGATCGACCGCGGCTCGGCGCGGGTCCCGACCACGACGACCGTCTCCTCGAACTGCGCCTGCATCCGGACGTCGAGGTCCGCGCCCGGCGCGACCCCCGAGCGCACGACGGTGACGAAGCCCGTCAGGACGAACGTCAGCTCGTACGCGCCCGGGTCGAGCCCGGCGAACGCGAACCGCCCGGCGCCGTCCGTGACGGCGATCCGGGGCGGCGCGCCGGCCGCCGGGCCGCGCGCCTCGACGGTGACGCCCGGCAGCGCGCCGCCGGCGCCGTCCGTGACCGCGCCGGCGATAGACGCGCCCTGGCCCGCGGCGTCCGCCGCCGGCGCGCCGAGCAGCAGGCACGCGAGAACCGTTGCGCGCAGCATCCTCACGCGGTGCGAGGCGTCGTCCACGTGCGCAGCGGCATGCATGACCCGTCTCGCGGCGCTACTCCGGCAGGGCGAGCGCGACGTATTCGCTCGGCAGGTCCTCCCAGCCGACCGTGACGACAATGTACTGCCGGCCATCGACCATGTAGGTCATCGGCGCGGCGGTCACGCCGCCCGGCAGCTCCATCTCCCGGACGACCTCGCCGGTCGCCTTGTCGTAGGCGCGGAACGCCTTGCCGCCCGCGCCGCCCCAGATCGGCTGCAGGACGACGACGCCGGCGTTCCCACCCTCGCCGAGGAAGACGAGCGACTTCGTCACCAGCGGCGAGACGCGGCCCGGCTGGCCGAGCGGCGGCAGGTCCAGATGGCGCAGCGCCGGATGATCGCGCGGCCCGTCGCCGTTGGCGACCGACCAGAGGATCTCTCCCCGGTTGAGGTCTATCGCCGCCAGCCGCCCGTACGGCGGCTTGAAGAGCGGCAGTCCCCGCGGCCCCTCCACCTGCGCGAGCGAGTCGACGACCAGCCGCATGTCGGAGCGGGGATGCTCCGACGGCACGATGCCGATGACCGATTCGCTGTGGACCGACGGGACGTACAGAATGCCGGTCTCCGGATCGACCGCCGCGCCGCCCCAGTCGGCCCCGCCGACGACCCCCGGCATCTGAAGCGTCCCCTTCGTCCCGCCCGGCGACTCGTCGATCAGCGACGGCGGGGTGAACAGCGGACCGCTGACGTACTGCTCGAATATCTCCAGCGCCTCGCGCCGGAGCTCGGGCGTGAAGTCGATCAGGTCGTCGACGCTGGTCCCCTGCTGATCGAACGGCGGCGGCCGGGTCGGGAACGGCTGCGTGGGCGCGTACCACTCGCCCGGCACGTCGCCGCGCGGCGCGGGGCGATCCTCTATCGGCCAGATCGGTTCGCCGGTGACGCGATCGAAGACGTAGGTGAACGCCTGCTTGCTGACCGCGGCGACCGCCTTGACCGGCTCGGCGCGCCCCGCCACCCGGAGGTCGACGACGTTCGGCGCCGCCGGGAAGTCATAGTCCCAGAGGCCGTGGCGCACCGCCTGGAAGTGCCAGACCCGCTCGCCGGTCCGCGCGTCGAGGCAGACGATGCTCTCGGCGAACAGGTTGTCGCCCGGCCGGTATCCGCCGTAGTAGTCGTTGGTCGGCGTCGAGAGCGGCACGTAGACGTAGCCGAGCTCCGCGTCGGCGCTCGCCCACGCCCACATGTTCGTGTGCCCGGTGTACTCCCACGACGGCCGGTCCTCGTTGATCGCCGTCAGCCACGTCTCGTTCCCCGGCTCGCCCTCCTGCGGGACGGTGCGGAAGCTCCAGAGCTGCTCGCCGGTCCGGACGTCGAAGCCGCGCACGTCGCCCGGCGGCCCCTCCTTGAGCGCCGGCGCGGTGGGACCGATGATGTCCAGGATCATCGACCCGATCACGACGACGTCGCCCACGACGATCGGCGGCGACCCCCAGCTGAACGCGTCGACCTCCCGGTCGAACCCCTGCCTGAGGTCCACTTCGCCGCCGTCGCCGAAGTCGGGAAAGCGCGCGCCGGTCCGGGCGTCGAGCGCCACGAGGTACGCGCCGACCACGGCGATCACGCGCGCGTCGCCGCTCCGCGGGTCGTCCCAGTAGGCGACGCCGCGCGTCTGGCGCGCGCGCCGGAACGGCTCCCCGCCGCGGTCCGGCGGCGTGTCGAACCAGAGCGCCTCGCCCGTCTCGGCGTCGAGCGCCGCCACGGTCCCGAGGCCGGTGCTGACGTACAGCCGTCCGTCCGCCATCAGCGGCGTGTTCTGCGAAGCGACCGGCGCGTCGACGTCGCGGCCCTGCCGGACGGCGTCCGGAATGACCGACTGGCGCCAGACGATCTCCAGGCGGTCGATCGTCTCGGCGTTGATCTGGTCCAGCGGCGAGTACTTGGAGCCGGCCGCGTCCGACCCGTAGCTCCGCCACTCGACCTGCTGCGCCCGAGCCTCCGGCGCCCCGCCGGCGACGGCCGCGATCGCCGCCAGACCCACCGTCTTCACCAGACAGCCCGCGGCGAAAGACCCCGCTGCATTCGAGCGGCGATGCATCCCGCCTGACGGCGTTGTTCGTCGGTTGCGTATGCCCAATATGCGCCCCTCACGCCTTGTCAGCCGGGCGCCTCGCCGCTCTCGGCGCCCCGCGGGGTTCCACCACGGGCTGTAGAATGCTCCGCATGTCACGCCTCGACGCCGGTGCGAACCGTGCGGTCCTCGGCGGTCGATCCGCCGGACGTCGCGATTATAGTCGGAGCCGCCCGGATTTCGATGGCCGTGTCCGGCGCTGACCTGCGGCCGATCCTGTCGCTGGACGCGCTGGATCGCGGCCGGCGGCCGATCGCCGTCCTGATCGCCGGCGCGGCGCTGGCGCTCGGGGTCCGCTGCCTGCTGCTGCCTTCCGAGGTGATGAACCGGACCTTCATCCGCTGGTACGACTTCATCGTGCGGAACGGCCACTTCGCCGCCCTGCGACACGACTTCTCCGAATACAACGTCCCGTATTTCTACCTGGTGGCGGCGGTTTCGCTTCTCGCTCCTGAAACTTCCGCCGTTCACGTCAAGATCATTCCGATCCTCTTCGATTTCGCGCTCGCCTGCTGCGTCGGCCTGTGCGTGCGCCTGCGATATCCCCGGTCGCGGATCGTTCCGATCCTGGCGGCGCTCGCCGTGCTGCTTGCGCCCACCGTGGTCATCAACGGCGCGATGTGGGGTCAAATCGATTCCATCCATACGACGTTTCTGGCGGCGTGTCTCTACTGCCTGCTCCGCCGGCGGGCCGCGCCGGCGTGCGTCGCCTTCGGGTTGGCGCTCGCCTTCAAGCCGACGGCGGGCGTGCTGGCGCCCCTGCTCCTGTGGCTCCTCGTGAAGCGGGACGTGAGCTGGCGCTCCCTGCTCCTGATCCCGGCCGCCTGGCTGGCGGCGCTTCTGCCCGCCTGGGCGATCGGCCGGCCTCTCGGCGAGCTGCTTCTGATCGACTTCGAGAACGTGGCGCGCCATCAGCAGTACCGCCTGTCGATGAACGCGCCCAACTTCTATCTGTGGATCCCCCAGGCTTGGCGCGGCTTCTGGCCGGAGGGCGCCGGGGCGGCGCTGACCGCCGGCGTGGTGGGCGCCGTCGCGGTGCTGCTGCGCCGGAGCCGGGCAGGCGTCACCGGCGAGCGGCTGGTGCTGCTGGCGGCCTTCTCGGCGCTCGCCGTCCCCTGTCTCCTGCCCAGGATGCATGAACGTTACTTCTTCCCCGCCGACGTGGTGACCATCGTGCTCGCGTTCTGGCGGCCGCGCTACTGGTACGTGCCGATCGTCGTCGGCCTGACGTCTCTCTTCGAATACGTCGTCGCCCGGCACGGAGTCTGGATCGTCGCCCTGCCGCCCGGTCCCCTCTTCCCGCTGCCGTTCCCCCTGCCGGCGGCCGCGCTGCAGGCGACGGTCATGCCTCTGCCGCTGCTGGCGATCCTCGTCCTGCTGGGCCGGCGGATACTGCTGACGTACGGGCCGGCGGCCCGTGGCAAGGCGCCCGGCTGACGGCGTGAGGCGGAATCGAACCGTCAGAAGCCGAAGAGGGTGCGCGCCGTCGCGGCGGCCGCGGCGACCGCGGCGCAGACGGCGAACGCGGCGGCGGCGATCGGCAGGGTTCGGCGTCTCCACAGGACCGCCAGTCCGATCGACAGCAGCATCGCCCACAGGAGGAAGAAGGGGTCGACGACGCTCAGCAGCCTGAAGGCGAACGCGTCGTCGTCGAGCGTCGGTCCGAACGTCGCGAGCGTGACGGGAGGCGCGAGCGATCGCCGCCAGCAGCCGAGCGGGACGACGACGAGCTGCTGGACCACGAACGCCGCGCCGGCATGGACGACCACGGCGAACGTCTGCCGGAAGCTCGCCGTCGATCCGACGCATGCCCGGCCCGCGGCCTGCAGGGCCCCGGCCAGACCCAGGCTGACGGCCGGCGCGACGGCCAGCACGAAACCGAAGACGGTCCAAGGCGCCAAGCCGACCTGCCGCGCCAGGTCGGCGCGCTTCTCCTCGGTGACGGCGCGCCCGACCGCCTCCATCCAGGCGACCATCCCGTCGAGCATCTCCCGCTGCGCGAAACCGGCGCTCGCGAGCAGGCTGCTCCCGCCCGCGACGACGCCGGCGCCCAGCGCCAGCATCCCGAACCAGCGCGGATCGGCGGCCACCTGCTCGAACGTCCGGCGCGGCGCCGCGAGCACGCCGAAGAATCTGGCGCCAAGCCTCACGGCAAGCTACACCCGCTCGAAGCGCTTCTCGATCTCTGCCCGGGACAGGCGGAGGAGCACCGGCCGGCCGTGCGGGCAGACCGTCGAATAGTCGGTCCGGCGCAACTCCTCCAGCAGCCAGACCATCTTCTCCGTCGTCAGCCGGTCGTTCGCCTTGACCGCGGCGTGGCAGGCGGCGGTCGCCGCGATCCGGCCGACCGCCTCGTCCACTCCGGCCCCGCGCTCCAGCCCTTCGAGGTCCTCGGCCAGCGCGCGGACGGCCGATTCGCACGCGGACCGGCCCAGAAAGGCCGGGACCGCCGCCACGCGGACGCTGTCGCCGCCGAACGGCTCGACGTCGAAACCGAGACGATCGAGCTGTCCGGCGTGCGCCGCCAGCGCGCCGCGGGCGGCGGGCGGCAGCGCGATCACCAGCGGATCGAGGAGCCGCTGCGCTTCGATCGAGCCGCGCGTCAGGCGGCCGGTCACCTGCTCGAACAGGATCCGCTCGTGCGCCACGTGCTGATCGACGATGACGACGCCGGCGTTGTCGACGGCGACGATGAACGTGTCCCGGAACTGCCCCAGCGGGACGAGCGGCCCCGTCTCCGTCTCCCGAACGACCTGCGCGCCGCCGACCGCGGCCGGATCCGGCGGCGACTCCCGGACGGCCGCGGCTCCCGCGCCGGACAGGTTCGTATCCGGCCGACGGAAGACGTCGGTCACCGGTCCCCAACGGCTCGCCGCCGCCGTTCCGGCGACGACGCCCGGAATCGATTGCGCGCGCGGCGCGGGCGCACGGCTCCCGGCCGGCGGCCGGAGCGGCACGTGCGGCGCGTCCTCCTGCCCGAGCGCCTCGGCCATCGCCCGCTTGACGACCTCGTGCACCAGCGACTGCTCCAGGAACCGGACTTCGGCCTTGGTCGGGTGGACGTTGACGTCGACCCGATCCGGCGGGAGCTCGATGAACAGGTGCGTCTCCGGACTGCGCGGCTTGATGGTGGCGCGGCTGTAGGCGTCGTTGACGGCGTGCAGGACGGTCCGGTCCTTCACCGCGCGGCGGTTGACGAACAGGTGCTGCGGACCGCGCGTCGGCCCGCCGGCCGCCAGCGCCGCCGCCCGGCCGAACAGGCGGATCCCCGCCGCCTCCTTCCGTACTTCGACCAGGTCCGGACGGTCGCCGTACACCTGGAAAAACCGGTCGGACGCAGCCGCCGCGGGCGGGTAGTCGAACAGCGTGCGCGGTCCGCTCCGCAGCCGGAAACCGACCTCGGGGTGCGCGAGCGCGAGCTGCGTCAGCAAGCGGGAAACGTGCGCCGTCTCCGCGCCGTCCGACTTCAGGAACTTGCGGCGCGCGGGACGTTGCAGAACAGATCGCGGACCTCGACGACGGCGCCTTCCGGAACCCCGGCCTCGGTCACGACGGCGGCGCCGCCGCCGTCGACGCGCACCTCGACGCCCCGCGAGACGCCCCGGACCCGCGTGCGCAGCCGGAGGCGCGACACCGACGCGACGGCCGGCAGCGCCTCGCCCCGGAAGCCGAGCGTCGCGATGGCGGCGAGGTCCTCGGCGCTCCCGATCTTGCTGGTGGCGTGGCGCTCGACCGCCAGCTCGGCGTCGGCGGGCGTCATCCCCTCGCCGTCGTCCTCGACGCGGATCAGCCGCTTGCCGCCGAACTCTATCGTCACCGCCACGCGCGTCGCGCCCGCGTCGAGGGCGTTCTCGACCAGCTCCTTGGCGGCCGACGCGGGCCGCTCGACCACCTCGCCCGCCGCGATCTGGTTGGCGAGGCCGGCGGGCAGCTTCCGGATCCGGCCCATGTCGGAGGTCACCCGCGCGCGAGCGCGGCCTGCGCGGCGGCGAGTCGGGCGGTCGGCACCCGGAAGGGCGACGCGCTGACGTAGTCGAGGCCGGCTTCCTCGAAGAAGCGGACCGACGCGGGGTCGCCGCCGTGCTCGCCGCAGACGCCCAGCTTGAGGGCCGGGCGGGCGCGGCGGCCCTTCTCGACGCCGATCCGGACGAGGGCGCCCACCCCTTCCGTATCGATCGTCTCGAACGGGTCGCGCGTCAGGATGCCCCGCTCCTGGTAATCCTTGAGGAACTTGCCGATGTCGTCCCGGGAGAACCCGAACGTCATCTGGGTGAGGTCGTTCGTGCCGAACGAGAAGAAGTCGGCCTCGGCGGCGATCGCTTCGGCGACCAGCACGCTGCGCGGGATCTCGATCATCGTGCCGACCAGGTACTTCACCTTCACCCCGGCGGTCGTCATCGTCTCGGCCGCCACCCGGTCGATCACCGCCTTCTGGTCCCGGAACTCGCCGACGTGGCCGACGAGCGGGATCATGATCTCCGGAACGACCTTCACGCCCTCCTGCGCCAGCCGGCAGGCGGCCTCCAGGATGGCGCGCGCCTGCATCTCGGCGATCTCCGGATAGCTGATCGCCAGGCGGACGCCGCGGTGCCCCATCATCGGGTTGAACTCGTGTAGCTGCTCCACCCGGCGGAGCAGCGCCCGCTTGCCGGCCAGCCGGCCGCCGGCGCCGGCCGCCTCCGCCCGCGCGATCTCCACCATCAGCTCCTCGCGCTTCGGCAGGAACTCGTGGAGCGGCGGGTCGATGAGCCGAATGGTCACCGGCTGGCCGCGCATCGCCTTGAACACGCCGTAGAAGTCCTCCCGCTGGAGCGGCAGCAGCTCGTCGAGCGCCGCGCGGCGGTCGTGCTCGGTCTCGGCCAGGATCATCCGCTGAACGATCGGGATCCGCTCCTCGCCGAAGAACATGTGCTCGGTGCGGCAGAGACCGATGCCGCGCGCGCCGAAGGCGTACGCCGTCGCCGCCTGATCGGGCTGGTCGGCGTTCGCGCGGACGCCGAGGCGGCGGATCCCGTCGGCCCACCGGAGCAGCCTGGAGAACCGGCGGTGGATGTCCGATTGACGCGGGGACAGATCGCCCGTCAGCACCTGCAGGACCTCGCTCGGCTTCGTCGCGACGCGGCCGATCTTCACCTCCCCCGTCAGCCCGTCGAACGACACGTAGTCGCCCTGCTCGAACCGCTGGCCGCCCACGGTGACCACGCGCTCCGTTTCGGAGACGTGCAGCTCGCCCGCGCCGACCACCGACGGCTTGCCCATCTGCCGCCCGACCACCGCCGCGTGCGACGTCATCCCGCCGGTGGCGGTCAGCACGCCCCGGGCGACGTGCATGCCGTGGATGTCGTCCGGCGCCGTCTCCTTGCGGACCAGCAGCACGTCCCGCCCCTGCGCCGCCCACCGGACCGCCTCGTCGGCCGTGAAGACCACCTCGCCGCACGCCGCGCCCGGCGACGCCGGCAACCCGCGCGTCACCGCCGGCAGCGCCGCCCACGCGTCGGGGTCGAAGACCGGCGCGAGGAGCTGCGTCAGCGCGTCCGGATCGACCATGCGCACCGCGTCGGCCGGCTCGATCAGTCCTTCCTCCACCAGGTCGGTGGCGATGACCACCGCCGCATGACCGGTCCGCTTGCCGTTGCGTGTCTGCAGCATGTAGAGCTGCTCGTCCTGGATGGTGAACTCGAAGTCCTGGACGTCCTTGTAGCGCCGCTCGAGGCGGGTCGTGATCTCGCGGAGCTCTGCGTAGGCGCGCGGCATCACCTGCTCGAGTTCGCGGATCGGCTGCGGGGTCCGGATGCCGGCCACGACGTCCTCTCCCTGCGCGTTGATCAGGAACTCGCCGTAGAACTCCTTCGCGCCGGTCGCCGGGTTCCGCGTGAACCCGACGCCGGTGCCCGACCGGCTGCCGGTGTTGCCGAACACCATCGCCTGGACGTTCACCGCAGTGCCGATCTCGTCGGGGATGTCGTAGATCCTCCGGTATTCCTTCGCCCGCGGGTTCCGCCACGACCGGAACACCGCGTCACGCGCCATCCGCAACTGGCGCAGCGGGTCCTGCGGGAACGCGCGTCCGCTCGCGCGCTCGACGACCGCCTTGAACCGCTCCACCACCTCGCGGAGCGCGGTCTCGTCCAGATCGGTGTCGAGCGCCGCCCCGCGCGCCGCCTTGACGGCGTCGAACGCCTCGTCGAACGCCTCCTTCGGAATCTCCAGCACGACGCCGCCGAACATCTGGATGAACCGCCGGTAGCTGTCGAACGCGAAGCGGCCGTTCGACGTGCGGACCTTCAGCCCCTCCACCGCGCGGTCGTTGAGGCCGAGGTTCAGGATGGTGTCCATCATGCCGGGCATCGAGAACTTCGCGCCCGACCGGACCGACACCAGCAGCGGCCGGTCCGCGGCGCCCAGCTTCGCGCCGACCAGCCGCTCCAGCTTCCGGAGCTGCGCCTCCATCTCCCGCTCGAGGGCGGCCGGCACGCGGCGGCGCTGCGCGTAATAGACGGCGCACGCCTCGGTCGAGACGGTGAACCCCGGCGGGACCGGCAGCCCGGCGTTGGTCATCTCCGCGAGGTTGGCGCCCTTGCCGCCGAGCAGGTCGCGCATCGTCCGATCTCCCTCGGCGGAGCCGCCGCCGAAGCAGTAGACGTACCGGGACGGCCGAGCGGCCGGCTGCATCGAAGATCGCTTCTGCGTCATGTCGGATCCGATCCGGGACTGAACTGCCGTCCCGTATTATAGTCACCCTGCATTTCATCCACTCCATGGTCGACGCTCCTCGGGACCGATCCGGCGCGGCGCTGCTTTCCGTGGTCGTCCCCTGCTTCGACGAAGCGCCTGTTCTTCGCGAAACGCACCGCCGCGTCACGGCGGTTCTCGAGTCCGCTCCGCCGCCGCTCGACTTCGAGATGATCTACGTCGACGACGGCAGCCGCGACGAGACCCCGCGCATCCTTCGAGAGATTCAGCGCGCCGACGCGCGCGTGCGGGTCCTCTCCCTGTCCCGCAACTTCGGCCAGTACGTCGCCTTCACCGCCGGCCTGCACCACGCCAGAGGCGACGCCGTGGTCATCATGGACGCCGATCTGCAGGATCCGCCGGATCTCGTAATCGCCATGCTCGATCGCTGGCGGCAAGGCGTCGACGTCGTCTACGGCGTCCGCACGCAGCGTGCGGGCGAGAGCGTTTTCAAGCGCTGGTCGTCGAAACTGTTCCACCGATGCGTCGACCGGATCGCCTACGTCGCCATTCCGCCCGACTCCGGCGAGTTCCGCCTGATGGATCGCGCAGCGGTGGACGCGTTCCTGGCCATGCCGGAACGCGACCGCTTCATTCGCGGCATGGTGGCGTGGACAGGTTTCCGGCAGGAGCCCGTTCACTTCGAGCGGCCGGCCCGGGCGGCGGGCGAGACCAAGTACGGTCTCGGAAAGATGATGCGCGTCGCCGTCGACGGCCTCGTCTCGTTCTCCTTCGCGCCGCTGCGGCTGGCGCTCTGGGCAGGCGTTCTCGGCTCCGCGGCGACGCTCCTGGGCGTCGGCGCCGCGGTGGCCATGCGCATTCTCGACGGCGCATGGACGATCATCGTCATCGCCGTGGCGCTTTTCGGCAGCGCACAGTTGATGATCCTCGGCATCTTCGGAGAATACCTGGGACGCATCTACAACGAGGTGAAACGGCGCCCGCTATACGTGATCAAGGAGCGTCTGGGGTTCGAGCCCGCGAACACCGGAAAGGACGGCGGCTGACCGCGCCGCGCGGGCTGCTACGCCGACACGATCTCCGACACGTCGGCGAGCTGCAGGATCGCCTGCTCGACTTCCCGCACGAGACGGAGGCGGGCGCGCCGGAGCGCCGGGTCGTCGGCCATGACGAAGACGTCGGTGAAGAACCGGTCGACGGCCGGCCCGAGCGCCGCCGCCGCGGCGAACGCCTCCCGGAACCCGGCGCCCGCCTCCACCGCGCCGGCGATGACCGATCGGCGCGCCGCCAGCTCGTTGAAGAGCGCGCGCTCGGCCGGCTCGACGAGCGTCGCTTCGAACGGATCGTCCGGGGTTCCCGCCGCGCCTTGACCGGCCGGCATCTCGCCGGCGATGTTCCGCACCCGCTTGAACAGCGTGGCCAGCATGCGGAAGTCGGCCGTGCCGGTGAAGTCGGGCAGCGCCTCCAGCTTGCGGCGCGCATCGAGCGGCCGGATCGCGTCGAGCGGCTGGTGGGTCACGGCGCGCACGTTGCGCCGGTCGAACCCGCGCTCTTCCAGAAGGTACCGGAGCCGGTCGAGGAGGAACGCCGTCTCGCGCGCATTGCCGGCGGCGCGGGCTTCGTCCCCGCCGAGGGCCGCCTCGTGCGCTTCCTGCGCGAGGCGGCGTACGGCTCCGACCGCAGGGCGCGCCTCCAGGCCGGTCAACTCCGGCAGATCGATCAGGACCCGGAGCATCCCCTGCGCCTGGCGGCGGATGCCGAGCGGGTCGCGCGAGCCGGTCGGCTTCTCGCCGGCGCCGAACAGGCCGGCGACGGTGTCCGCCTTGTCGGCCAGCGCCACCGCCGCCCACGCAGCCGCCGCCGTGCCCAGGTCGTCCCGTGACGGCGGATCGCCCGCGCCGACGCCGACCGGCAGATAATGGTGGTGGACAGCCCGCCAGACCGTCTCCGGCTCGCCCTGCTCGCGCGCGTAGACGCCGCCCATCACCCCTTGCAGCTCCGGAAACTCCCCCACCATTTCAGTGGTCAGGTCCGTTTTCGACAACAGGCCGGCCCGACGCGCGTCCGCGGCGGCGTCCGGACGGCCCAGCAGGTCACAGGCGATCCGTTCGGCCAGCGCCGCCACCCGCTCCGTCTTCGCCCGGTAGCTGCCGAGCCGCTTGTGGAACAGCAGCGTGTCGAGCCGGTCGAGCCGGTCATCGAGCGGCTGCGCCCGATCCGCATCCCGGAAGAAGCGCGCGTCGCGCAGCCGGGCCGTCAGGACGCGCTCCGCGTTGCGCGCGATGCGCGCGTTGCGGGCCGGGTCGTCGCCCGGCGTGTCGGTGACCGCCAGAAAGTGCGGCGAGAGCCGGCCCTGCTCGTCGACGACCGGAAAGTAGTGCTGATGGTGCACCATGGTGGTCGTCAGCACCTCGTCCGGCAGCGCGAGGAACTCGCGCGGGAACGTCCCGGTCACCACCGCGGGATGCTCGACCAGATCGGGCGCCTCTTCGCCGAACGCCGCCGCCTCGCCCAGCGGCGCCATCCTGCCGCCCGCCGCGGCGGCGGCGGCTTCCAGCGCGCGGGTGACGCGGGCGCGCCGGTCCGCGCGATCGATCAGCACGAAGGCGCTCGCCAGGCGTTCGCGGTAGTCGGCGAACGACGTCACCTCCAGCGGCTCTCCCGGCGTCCCGGTGGCGGCGAAGAACCGGTGTCCGTACGTGACCCGGCCGGCCCGCACCGGGGCCACGCCGGCCGACTGCGCGGCCCGCGTCCGGCCTATCTCGAACGGCGCCACGCGGGAGGCGTACAGGAAGACGAGCCAGCGGATCGGCCGGCCGAAGAGGAACTCGCCGCGGCCGTCGTCGAGGGCGGCGTCCCAGCGCATCGCCTTCGGAAACGCCAAGTCGCGCAACGTGGCGGCGAGGACGCCGCCCAGCACCGACCGCGTGGCGTCCCCGGCCTGCCGCCGCCGGCAGGCGAGGCGCTCGCCCTTCGGCGTCCGCACGCGCGCCAGATCTCCGACGTCCACGCCCTGCTTGCGCGCGAAACCGAGCGCGGCCCGCGTCGGCGCGCCGTCCGCGTCGAAGGCGGTCCGGACCGGCGGACCGGTCACCGTCTCCTCCAGATCCGATTGCCGTTCGGCCAGTTCGGCGACCGTCGCCACGAGCCGGCGCGGGGCGGAGAACGCCCGCACCGGCGTGCGGCGCTCGATCCGCGCCTCCTCCAGACGAACGCCCAGCCGCTCGGCGAGCTGCGCCTCGATGTCCGGGATCCAGCTCGCGGGCATCTCCTCGCAACCGATCTCCAGCAGCAGCTCCCGGTACTCCATGCTCATCATGCCGCCGCCCCGCCGTCCGCCGCCCGATCCCGCTCCCACGCCGCGTGCGCCTCGGCGATGGCGACCGCCAGCTTCCGGACGCGCAGGACGTAGGCGGCGCGCTCGGTGACGCCGATGCTGCCGCTCGCGTCGAGCAGGTTGAAGGCGTGCGAGCACTTCAGGCAGTGGTCGAGCGCCGGCAGCGTCAGACCCGACGCCAGCAGCCGCTCGCCGAGCGCGTAGTAGCGGTCGAACAGGTCGCGGTGCGCCCGTCCGAACTCGCCGGCCGGCAGGTCGACCCGGCCGAAGGCGTACTGCGACTGCTCCACTTCCTCCCGATGCCGCACCTCGCCGTACGACACGCCCGGCGCCCAGGCGAGGTCGTACACGTCGTCCACCCCCTGCAGGTGCATCGCGATCCGCTCCAGCCCGTAGGTGAGCTCCACCGGGATCGGCGCCAGATCGAGGCCGCCCGCCTGCTGGAAGTAGGTGAACTGCGTTATCTCCAGCCCGTCGAGCAGCACCTGCCACCCGATGCCCCACGCCCCCAAGGTCGGCGACTCCCAGTTGTCCTCCTCGAAGCGGACGTCGTGACGGGCCGGGTCGATGCCGCACGCCTCCAGGCTGTCGAGATAGATCCGCTGGGCGGCGTCCGGGGACGGCTTCAGGATCACCTGGAACTGGTGGTGCTTGAACAGCCGGTTCGGATTCTCCCCGAAGCGGCCGTCGGCCGGCCGGCGCGACGGCTGGACGTACGCCACGTTCCAGGGCCGCGGTCCGAGGACGCGCAGGAACGTCTCCGGGTGCATCGTCCCGGCCCCGACCTCGACGTCGAGCGGCTGATGGAGGAGACAACCCCGCTCGGACCAGAAGCGGGACAGCGACAGGACGAGGTCCTGGAGCGTCATGCGCCTTCGATGTCCTGCAGCACGCGCATCGACCGGAGCTCCTTCTGGAGGTTGGACGCGATCAGGAGCCGATGGACCGCTGCGAGCTCGCGGCCGGCGTGCGGCGGGAGGTCCGCCTCGCCCAGATCGGCCGGCGGCCGCGACGCCGCCGCGCGCAGGAACGCGAGCGCCTCCGGCGACAGGTCGGGGCCGCCGCCGGCCGCGCCGCAGTCCCGGCAGAGACACTCCCCGTGCGGAGCGGCCACCCGGGCGCCGCGGCCGCGGAGGTCCCCGCCGCACCGCCGGCAGGCGACGACCGACGGATAGACCCCCTGGAGGCGGAGCAGCCAGTACTCGAAGTACCGCGCGACCGGCGCCGCCGGCGCGCCGGCGGACAATGCCGCCATGACCGAGGCGCCGAGCCGGAACAGCCGTTCACTCGGGTCCCCGTCGAGCGCCCATTCGTCGATCAGCTCGGCGAAATAGCCCGCGTGGCCGAGCAGGGCGGCGCCGCCGCCCGCCAGCGGGGACAGGACCGGCTCCACCCAGCTCAACCGCACGAGATCGCGGTGCTCGCGCTCGAAGTAGGCGACGCGCGCCTGCGTGAACGCCTCCAGCCCGCCGGAGAACCGTGACCGCATCCGCCGGGCGCCCCTGGCGACGCCCCGGCGCTTGCCGCGATCGCGCGTGAGGAAGACGACGATCCGATCCGCGTCGCCCAGCTTGTACGTGCGCAGGATCAGCGCGTCGGCCGTGTACAGCGGCATCGTTCGAACCCGGCGCCATTCTACCCGCGGAGGAGGCCGCCCCGGCCGCACGGCGGCCTGCAGCGGCCGAGCGGACCGCGGTCACGGCAAGGCGCCCCAGGGATTCACCACGTCGACGCCGAGCTCCTCGAAATCGCGAACGTTCCGCGTCACGAGCGCCAGGTCGCGCGCCTGCGCCGTCCCGGCGATCAGCGCGTCCGCGGCGTCGACGGTCCGGCCGGCGGACCGCGCCCGCGCGCGGAGGCGGGCGGCGCAGCTCGCCTCCGCGCGCCCCACCGGCAGGATACGGCCACTGTGGCGCGCGGCGAGTTCGACCAACCTCGCCGCCAGCACGTCGCGGCGCGCGCCCGGCGACAGCAGCTTCACGCCGTACTCCAGCTCGTGCAGCACGACGACCGACAGCCACAGATCCGTCCTGTCGCGCAGAAACGCCGCCACCCGCGGATTGGGCGCCGGTCTTGCGGTCTCCGAAACGACGTTGGCGTCGAGGAGAAAGCCGGTCACGCGCCGGGGCCGTCACCGAAACGCTTCCGATCGAACGCCGCCCAGTCCTGATCCGTCCAGTCCGCGAACGGAACGGGACGCTCCCGGCCTTCGCCTCGGGCCGGGACTTCGACCGGTCCGGCGTCCGGCATGTTCTCGAGCAGCCATCGGCCGAGCGGCTCCCGGGGTTCGCTGCGATCGCGCCAGACGTGCGCCGGCACGACGACGAACGTCTTCCTGGCTCCGATACGCTGCGGCTCGTCCTCGGCGCGGCGCAGCACCTCCGACAACCGGGCCTTCGCCTCGGCCACGGTCCAGACGCGCGGCGCTTTCCGTTCGTACTCGATCTTCGACATGCGCCCTCAACGCTTGAACGTGAACCACTCGAACATGAACCAATATGGACCAACTTGAAAGTCGCGTCAAGCCGACAATCCGCCTGCATGACGGCGGCCGGTCAGCCGACGCGGTCGAGGTACTGGATCGACAGGGTCGCCAGCCCGAGGAACGCGAGGAACCCGAACACGTCGGTGAGCGTGGTGATGAAGACGGACGACGCCAGCGCCGGGTCGACCTTCAGCGCGCGCAGGGCGATCGGGATCAGGGTGGCGGCCACCGCCGCCACCAGCAGGTTGATCACCATGGCGAGGGCCAGGATGCCGCCGAAGTACGGGTTGCCGACCACCGCCCAGGCCACCCCCGCTCCGACCAGGCCGAGCAGCAGCCCGTTGCCGAGGCCGACCAGCGCCTCCTTCCACAGCACCTTGCGGGAATTGCTCCAGGTGAGCTCCCCCAGCGCGATCCCCCGCACCACCACGGTGAGCGTCTGCGTCGCGGCGTTGCCGCCCATGCTGGCGACGATCGTCATGAACGCGGCCAGCGCCACGACCTGATCGATGGTGGCCTGGAAATACCGGACGACGAACGCGGCCAGGATCGCCGTCAGGAGGTTGACCCCGAGCCACGGCAGGCGCTTGCGCCACGCCTCGCGCGCCGGAGTCGCCACGTGCTCGTCGCTCGAAACGCCCGCCATCCGGTAGATGTCCTCGGTCGCCTCGTCCTTGATGACGTCGATGACGTCGTCGACCGTGATGATCCCGACGAGCTGGTTCCGCTCGTCGACCACCGGGAGCGCCAGCAGGTTGTACGACGCCACCAGCTCCGCGACCTCTTCCTGGTCCATGCCGACCCGGGCGCTGACCAGATCGGTCGTCCCGATCCGCTTGAGCGGCGTCTCCGGCGACACCAGCAGCAGCCGCCGCAGCGAGACGACGCCGACCAGGTGGCGACGCTCGTCGACGAGATAGAGGTAGAAGACCATCTCCACCTCGCGTGACCGCTGGAGCGCCTCGATCGCCTCGCCCGCCGTCAGGTCCTCGCTCAGCGCGAAGACGTTCGGGTTCATGATGCGGCCGGCGGTCTGGTCGTCGTACTCGAGGAGGTGCTGGACCTCGCCCGACTGCTTCCGACGCATCAGCTCGATCACGGCGGCCGACAGGTCGTCGGGCAGGTCGCCGAGCAGCGCCGCCGCGTCGTCCGACGGCAGATCCTGGAGCAGTCGGGCCAGCTCGTCGGCGGGACGATCGACGAGGATGGCGGCGGCCGTCTCCGAGTCGAGCTCGGTGAGCGCCTCCATGGCGAGCCGGCTGTTGCGGCCGAGGAGCGTATTGAAGACCGACCGGCGCCCGTGGTCCGGGAGGCTGCCGAAAACCTCAGCGAGATCGGCGGGATGCTGCTTCTGGAGCAGGTTGACCAAGTTCGCGGTCGCACCTATCCGCTGCAGTCGCTTGACCGAATCGAGCACGACGTCGATTCTGCGCTGGGGCGGCATGGCAATGACCCGGCCGGCCGGCCGGCCTCGTCTGCGTCTGCGCCGGGCTGAGTCGTTGTCCCACTTATCCTGGTCCGGACACCTGATCCGGAACCGCCCAGTGTACCACAGCGGCGGCGGCGGTCAGCGGCGGCGCGACAGCCCGATCTCGTCGAGCACCCGCTCGTCCTCACGCCACCCGGCCCGCACCCGCACGTGGAGGCCCAGGTACAGCTTCGCCGCGAAGAACCGTTCGAGGTCCCTGCGGGCTTCCGTGCCTATCCGCCGGATCAGCGATCCGCGCCGCCCGATCACGATCGCCTTCTGCGAGGCGCGGTCGACCAGGATCGAGCAGTACGCACGCACCACCCCGTCGCCGCCGGCCTCTTCGAACCGATCGACCACCACGGCGGTCGAGAACGGCAGCTCGGCGCGCGTGCGGCGCAGGAGCTTTTCGCGGACGGTCTCGGCCACCAGCACGCGCTCGGGTTGATCGGTCAGGTAGTCGTCGGGATACAGCGGCTCGCCTTCGGGCAGCGCCTCGAGGACGGCCGACAGGAGCCGGCCGCAGCCGTCGCCGGTCCGGGCCGAGACGGGCACGATGGCGGCGAACTCACGCTGCCGGCGGCGCCAGTCGATCAGCGGCAGGAGCCGGCGTTTGGCGAGCAGGTCGATCTTGTTGAGCGCGGCCACGACCGGCGCGGACGCCCCGTCAAGCAGACCCAGCACGTACCGGTCGCCGGCGCCGGTCCCGGCGGCCGCGTCGAGCACGAGCACGACGACGTCCATCCGGCGGATGGCGTCGAGGGCGAGATCGACCATCCGCGCGTTCATGCGGTGCAGCGGACGGTGGATGCCGGGCGTGTCGACGAAGACGACCTGCCCCCCGCCGGCGCCCGCGACGTTCCTGACGCCGACGATCCGGTTGCGCGTCGTCTGCGGCTTGTCCGACACGATGGCCAGCTTGGCGCCGACGAACCGGTTCAGCAGCGTCGATTTGCCGGCGTTGGGGCGGCCGATCAGCGCCGCGAAGCCGGCTCGCATCACGGCGGCTCGGCGGCGGCGGACTCCGGCCGGCGGCGCATCCGGACCCGGTGGACGCGGCGCGCCTCGCCGTCGAGGACCTCGACGCTGACCTGTTCTATCGCCAGCGTCTCGCCCACGCGCGGCACGCGCCCCAGGCGGGCCAGCAGATACCCGCCCACCGTTTCGAACCCCTGCCGCTCGACCTCCACCCCGAGCCGTTCGGCCATGTCGTCGACGCCGACGGTCCCGGAAAACACGAAGCTGCCGCCGCCCTCGTCGACGATCGGCTCGGCTTCGACGTCGTACTCGTCGCGGATCTCGCCGACGATCTCCTCGAGCAGATCCTCGATCGTGACCAGCCCGGCCGTGCCGCCGTACTCGTCGTGGACGATCGCGATCTGCGCCTGCTTGCGCTGGAACTCCTTGAGCAGGGCGGCGACGCGCTTCGCTTCCGGGACGACGTACGCCGGCCGCAGGAGCCGGCCCGTGACGCGCTCGCCGCCGTCGGCGCCCGACAGGGCCACCAGATCCTTGACGAAGACGAAGCCGAGGACGTCGTCGAGCCCCTCCCGGTAGACGGGCAGCCGCGAATACTGCTGCTCGACGCAGATTTCGCGGAGCTCCGCCAGGGTGGTCTCGGAGTGGACGGCGACGATGTCCGGCCGGGGCGTCATCACCTCCCGCACCACGGTGTCGCCGAACTCCACGACCGACCGGAGCAGCTTCCGCTCCTCCCGCTCGTCGATCTCGGACCGGGGCGGTCCGCCGTCGTCCGGGCCGTCCGCCGGCGGGCCGACGCCCGCGGCGCGGCGGGCGTCCGGGCGCTGACGACGCCCGCCGCGCGGCAGGCCGGCCACCGGACCGGTCACCGGATGGAGCGCCCTGGCCACGAGGTGGAACGACGGAAGCAGCGCTATCAGCACCCGTTCGGGGTTCCGCCGCACAATGCAGGCGGGCGCCCCGTACGCGAACGCCGGCACGAACGCCGCCAGTCCGGCGCAGACGAGCCAGAAGCCCGGGCCGCGCGGCTCGACGAGCGCCAGCGCGAGCGCCGTCGCCAGCGAGACGGCCGCCGCCTGCAGCACGCCCACGGTCACGAACAGCCGCACCGGCTCGTCCAGGTACAGACCGAGGGCGTCCGGGTGACCGCGCCGTTCCGCGTTGAGGCGGAGCGGCAGCCGCATCAGCGCGCTGAACGCCATCTGGACCGTCCCGAGGTAGACGGACGCGCAGGCGAGCAGCAGCAGCAGCAACAGCAGGAGTATCACCACGCCCCCTCCGGCAGGCCGCCCTGGCGCCGGAGCCGTCTTTCGAGCCGCTCCATTCGGCCGTCGTCCCGCGTGTGGTCATATCCCAGCAGGTGCAGCAGCCCGTGCAGCGCGAGCCTCCGCAGCTCCACGCCGACCGGATGGCCGGCGCGCCGGGCCTGCCTGTCGGCCACGCCGGCCGCGATGACCACGTCGCCAAGCAGCCGGCGGCCGGGCGCCGGCTGCCGGGGCGTCCCGCCGGCCGGGAACGACAGCACGTCGGTCGCGTGGGCGACGCCGCGGAACCGCCGGTTCAACGCCCGCATCTTCGCGTCGCTCACGAGCGCCACGACCACTTCGCCCCGCGCCGCGGCGGGCGCGGCGGCGGCCAGCCACCGGTCGAGACCCGCCGCGGGCCGCGGCCGGCCCCGGCCGTCGGTGACGACGACGCGCAGCGGCGCCCCGGTCGTCACGGCAACCGCGGACCGCGCCGTTGGTCAGTGATCATGGACAGCGGAGACGCGTCCGGCTGCGGCGGGCGACGCCTCCTCGTACGCCCGGACGATCGCCTGCACGAGGGGATGCCGCACGACGTCCCGTTCGTCGAACCGGATCACCGCGACCCCCTCGACGGCGCGCACGATCCGGATCGCTTCGACCAGGCCCGACACGCGGCCGTGCGGCAGGTCGATCTGCGTCACGTCGCCGGTGACGACCGCCTTCGATCCGAATCCGAGGCGGGTGAGGAACATCTTCATCTGCTCGCTCGTGGTGTTCTGCGCCTCGTCGAGGATGACGAACGCGTCGTTCAGGGTCCGGCCGCGCATGAAGGCGATCGGCGCGATCTCGATCACGCCGCGCTCGATCTGCCGGTTGACGCGCTCGACGTCGAGCATGTCGTGCAGCGCGTCGTACAACGGCCGCAGGAACGGGTTCACCTTCTCCTGCAGATCGCCGGGCAGGAAGCCGAGCTTCTCGCCCGCCTCGACCGCGGGGCGGGCCAGGACGATCCGGTTCACCCGCTTGGCGGCGAGGAACGCCACCGCCTCCGCCATCGCGAGATAGGTCTTTCCCGTGCCCGCCGGCCCTGCGCCGAAAACGACGTCGCAGCGTTCGATGGCGTCCAGGTACCGGCGCTGGTTGGCGCTCTTCGGCTTCACCTGCCGGCGGCCGGAAAGGCGGATCGGGGCGCGGACGAAATAGTCGCGCAGGTCGACCGCCGCGTCCTCCGCCGTCAACCGGGCGGCGTGCCGCACGTCGCCCGACGCCAGCGGGTACCCCTCGCGCACCAGGGTGGACAACTGGCCGATCACCCGCTCGACCGCGCCGACGCCGTCCGGCTCGCCGGTCACCAGCAGCTGCTGGCGGTCGGTCCGGATCCGGACGCCGAAGAGATTTTCAAGGTTCCTGAGGTTCTCGTCGAACGACCCGAAGAGCGCCTCGACTCCCTCGTCGGGAATGGAGATCTTCGCGAAGGACGGTGTTGCGATGAACGTGTCTCCGTTGCGAACAACCGATTGTAAACATGACCGCCCGGCGGCGGTCAAGCAGCGGCTACCGGTCGAGGTGGAGCTCGCGAAGCTGCCGGCGGTCGACCGCGGAGGGCGATCCCGCCATGAGATCGACCGCGCCCGCCGTCTTCGGGAACGCCATCACGTCGCGGATCGACGCCTCGCCGGCCAGCAGCGCCACGATCCGGTCGAGGCCGAGCGCGATGCCGCCGTGCGGCGGCGCGCCGTAGCCGAGCGCGTCGAGGAAAAAACCGAAACGGGCGCGCGCCTCGGCGTCGCCGATCTTCAGGAGGCGGAAGATGCGCGCCTGCAGCGCGGCGTCGTGGATACGGATGCTGCCGCCGCCGATCTCGTTCCCGTTCAGCACCAAGTCGTACGCGCGCGCGCGGACGCCCGCCGGATCGTCCTCGAGGCGGTCGACGTCCTCCGGCCGCGGCGACGTGAACGGATGATGCATCGACGTCAGGCGCTGCTCCGCCGCGCTCCATTCCAGCAGGGGGAAGTCGACGATCCAGTTCAGCGCGACCGCGTCGTCGTCGATCAGCCCCGCCCGCTGCGCGAGCCGGACCCGGAGCTGTCCGAGCAGGACCGACGCTTCGTGGCCCCGGCCGGCCGCGAGGAGCGTCAGGTCGTCCGGCCCGGCCGCCGCCGCCTCCACGACGCGCGCGAGCGCCTCCTTGCCGGCCGCCTTCAGAATGGAGCTCTGGATCTCGCCGCCCGGCCCCCGCCGCACCCAGACCAGCCCCTTCGCGCCGAGCGCGATCGCCTCGTCGACCAAGTTGTCGATCTGCGCCCGCGCCTGCCGGCCGGCGCCGGGCGCCACCAGCGCGCGCACCGACCCGCCGCCCGCCACGATCTCGCGGAACACCTTGAACGCGCCGTCGCGGAAGACGTCGGAGACGTCGCGCACCGGCATGTCGAACCGCAGGTCCGGCTTGTCGACGCCGTAGCGCGCCATCGCGTCGGCGTACGACAGCCGCGGGAACGGCGCCGGGACCTGCTTGCCGACCTGCCGGAAGACCGCCTGCATGAGCCGCTCGACCGCGCCGAAGACGAGGTCCTCGGTGGCGAACGCCATTTCGACGTCGATCTGCGTGAACTCCGGCTGCCGGTCGGCGCGGAGGTCCTCGTCGCGAAAGCACCTGGCGATCTGGAAGTACCGGTCCATCCCCGCGATCATCAGGATCTGCTTGAAGATCTGCGGCGACTGCGGCAGGGCGTAGAACGCGCCCGCGTGCAGCCGGCTGGGCACCAGGTAGTCGCGCGCCCCCTCCGGCGTCGACTTCGTGAGCAGCGGGGTCTCGATCTCCCAGAACCCTTCGGCGTCGAGGCTGGTGCGTACGGCCATCGTGACGCGGTGGCGCAGCCCGATGTTGGCGCGCATGCGCGCGCGGCGCAGGTCGAGGTACCGGTAGCGGAGCCGGACCTCCTCCGAGACCGGCGTCTCCTCGTCGATCCGGAACGGCGGCGTGCGCGCCGCGCTCAGCACGGTGACGGCGCGCGCCGCCACCTCGACCTCGCCGGTGGCGAGCTTCCGGTTGAGCGTCTCTTCGGAGCGGCGCTCCACCGGACCGGCCACGGCGACCACGCACTCGGCGCGGAGCCGCTTCGCCGCCGCGACGACCTCGCTCCCGTCCCGGGCCACCACCTGCGTGATCCCGTACCGGTCGCGGACGTCGAAGAACGTCACCCCGCCGAGGTCCCGCACCTTGTGAACCCAGCCCATCAGCACGACGTCGGCGCCGACGTCGCTCGGGCGGAGCTCGCCGCAGGTGTGCGTCCGCACCGGTTCCGCGCGCCGGCCGGTCACGGGATCGTCACCCCGCGTCCGGCTTCGCGCCCGCGAGCCGCCGCACCGCTTCCGGCCGGGTCATGGTCGTCTGCTCTCCCGACTCCATCTCCTTCACCGTCACCTCGCCGCGCGCGAGCTCGTCGCCGCCCAGGATGACGACCCGGCGCGCTCCGGACCGGTCGGCCCGCTTCATCTGGGCGCGGAGCGAACGCGCATCATACTCGATGAGCGTCGTCACGCCGGCGTGACGCAGGTCGCGCGCCAGCAGGTGCGCCGGCCGGCGCGCCGCCTCGCCGAGCGCCACCACGAACGCATCGGGCGCGGCGGCGCCGGGGCCGTCCGGCATCGCCAGCACGAGACGCTCGATCCCGGCCGCGAACCCGATGCCGGCGCGGTCCGGCCCCCCGAGCCGCCGCACGAGGCCGTCGTACCGCCCCCCGCCCAGCAGCGCGTTCTGCGCGCCGAGCTGCGCGCCCAGCACTTCGAACGTCGTCCGGACGTAATAGTCGAGCCCCCGCACCAGCCGATGTGAAACGCGGAAGTCGAGGCCGAGTGCGGCCAACTGGCCGGTCGCCGCCTCGAAGTGGGCCCGGCACGCCTCGCACAGGTAGTCGGTCGAACGGGGCAACGCGTCGACGATCGGCTGGCACGCCGGCGTCTTGCAGTCGAAGATCCGCAGCGGGTTGGCTGCGGTGCGGCGCCGGCAGTCGGCGCACAGCGCCTCCGCCCGGTCCCCCAGCGCCTCGACGAGCGCCCGGTCGAACGCCGGCCGGCAGTCGGGGCAGCCGACCGAGTTGACCACCAGCTCCGCGTCGGCGATCCCGAGCGCGCGCACGAGCGCCGCGGCCATCTCCATCACCTCGGCGTCGAGCGCCGCGTCCGCGACGCCGAACACTTCGACGTCGAGCTGGTGGAACTGCCGGCGCCGTCCCTTCTGCGGCCGTTCGTAGCGGAACATCGGCCCGAGAGAGAACAGCCTGGCCGCCGGGAGACGCTGCTCCAGCGCATGCTCGACGAACGCCCGCACCATGCCGGGCGTCGCCTCCGGCCGGAGCGTCACCCGTTCGCCCCCCTTGTCCTCGAACGCGTACATCTCCTTCTGGACGATGTCGGTGCTCTCCCCCGTCCCCTTGGCGAACAGCTCCTCGCGCTCGATGACCGGCGTCCGGATCTCCCGGTAGCCGTAGCGGGCGCAGACCTCGCGGATCGTCTGCTCGGCATGCCGCCAGCGCTCCACCTCGCCCGGCAGGACGTCGTGCGTGCCTCGAATGGCCGGAATCATGAGGGACGGCTCGATGAAATCGCAGGAACGGGCGGTGGAGACGGCGGCGCCGGCGGAAGTTTCGAGGATTATACAGCCCGTGGTGGAACCCCGCCGGGCGCCGGGAGCGGCGAGGGGACCGCCCGCGATGCGATAATGGACGGGCGATGCCGTCTCTCGACCGGTTCGGCCGGCCGCTCCGCAGCCTGCGGGTCTCGGTGACCGACCGTTGCAACCTCCGGTGCCGGTACTGCATGCCGGAGGCGGAGTACGTCTGGCTGCCGCGCAGCGGCATCCTGACGTTCGAGGAGATCGGCGCGCTGGTCGACGCCTTCGCCGACGCCGGCGCCGACCGGGTGCGCCTGACCGGCGGCGAGCCGCTCCTCCGCCGGAACCTGCCCGCGCTGATCCGCCGGCTGGCGCGGACCCCGGCGATACGCGACCTCGCGCTGACCACCAACGGCATGCTGCTCGCCGAGCAGGCGGCGGCGCTGCGGGACGCCGGACTCCACCGGATCACGGTGAGCCTCGACACGCTGCGCGCCGACCGGTTCCGCGCGCTGACCCGGTTCGACGGACTGGCGGCCGTGCGGCGCGGGATCGACGCGGCGCGCGCGGCCGGCTTCTCCAACCTGAAGATCGATACGGTCGTCATCCGCGGCGTGAACGACGACGAGCTGATCGACCTGCTGGCCTATGGACGCGACGCCGGCGCCGAAGTGCGGTTCATCGAGTACATGGACGTCGGCGGCGCGACCCGCTGGTCGCCGCGGGAGGTCGTCTCCCGCGCCGACCTGCTCCGGGCCGTCGCCGCCGCGCTGGGCCCCGCGCGCGCCATCGACGAGACGTCGTCGGCGCCGGCCGACCGGTTCCGCCTCCCGGACGGCCGGACGTTCGGCGTCATCTCGTCGACCACCGAGCCGTTCTGCCGCGCGTGCGACCGGAGCCGCCTGACCGCCGACGGGTTCTGGTACCGCTGCCTGTACGCGCAGGCCGGGACCGACCTGCGCGGACCGCTGCGCGCCGGCGCCGACCGCGCCGACCTCCGCGCGCTGATCGAACGGCTCTGGACCGGCCGGAGCGACCGGGGCGCGGAGCTCCGGCTCGCGGCCGACGACCGCCAGCCGCTCATCCCGGTCGAGACGCTGCAGCGGCGGCCGCACCTCGAGATGCACACGCGCGGCGGGTAGCAGCCCGTGGAGGAGCCCCGCGTGGCGCCGAGAGCGGCGGGCGCACGATTCCAGGATCGGTACTCCCGGCTGGATCGACTCGTGCACCGCCTGGCCTTTTCCACCATCCGGATCCAGAAGGCGCTGGCCGACCTGGAGGATCGCCTCCATGCCCGCAGCATCGCGTCGACGACGATCCGCCAGCCGGTGTTCATCGCCGGGCTGCCGCGCGCCGGCACCACGCTCCTGCTGGAAATCCTCGGCGCATCGAAGGTCTTCGCCACTCATACCTACCGGAACATGCCGTTCGTGCTGACGCCGCTGCTGTGGCATGCCGTCACTCGCCGCTTCCACGCGCCGGATGCGGCGTTCGATCGCGCCCACGGCGACGGCATGACCGTCGGGTACGACAGCCCGGAGGCGTTCGAGGAAATCGTGTGGCGCGCGTTCTGGCCGCACAAGCACCGCGCGGACCGCATCACGCCCTGGGCGGCGGCCGAGCGGGACCCCGGCGGGGAATTCGAGCCGTTCCTCAGGAACCATTTCGCGAAGCTGATCGCGTTGCGGGCCGCAAGGTCGCCGGCCCCGGACCAGGTGCGCTACCTCTCGAAGAACAACGCCAACCTGTGCCGCATCCCGACGCTGGTCCGGCTGTTTCCGGACGCGGCCGTCCTCGCGCCGTTCCGCAATCCGTTCGACCACGCCGCTTCGATGCTGCGCCAGCACCTCCGCTTCCTGCGCCTGCACGCGGCCGAACCGTTCACCCGACGCTACATGGAGGACGTCGGCCATTGCGAATTCGGCGCGAACCTCCGTCCCATCGACTTCGGACGTTGGCTCACGCCGCCGATCGCTCCGCTGGCGCGCACCGCGGACTTCTGGCTGCGGTACTGGCTTGCGGCCTACCGGCACGTCCTGAACGACGGCGCCGACAACGTCGTTTTCGTGAGTTTCGATGCGCTCTGCGCCGATCCGCAGGCCGCAATGCGGCGCGTCGCCGCCGCGATCCGCCTCGGGGACGCGCCCGGCCCGGGCGCCGCCGCCCGGTTCCGGGCGCCGACCCGCTATCCCGCCGCCGCCCTGCGTCTCGAAGACCGGTCGCTGATCGAGACGAGCCGCATGCTCCATCAGCAACTGCTGGCGCGATGCGTGGCCGCCCGCGGCCGGGCATGATGCGCGCGGCCGGATCAGCGCTCCCCTGACACGTAGCGGATGCTCGACAGGGGGAACCGCCATGCATGGGTCATGCGCTCGTCGGCAAGCTGCTCCAGGCGCGAGACGTCGTGCACGTTGTCGAACTCCGCCAGCACCGCGCCGTCGGCCAGACGCACTTCGACGCCTCGACCCGACTCCCAGGCCGTCCCGATCACCCGGCGACGATCGGGAGACAGGGCGACGTCTCCGCCCTTGGCGGTGAAGAACGCCTGCCTCAGGGGGTCGGGCGTCGCGGCGTCGGGAAAGATCGTGGTCTCGCCGCCGTCCGCCACGTCCACCATCAGCAGCCGCGAGAAACCGCCCCCGTCAGCCGCATCCATCCCCAGATTGTCGAACGTCAGGAACCGGGACCCCTCCAGGTGCAGAACGGCGTGCTGCTCGATGAAACCGCCGCGCACCAGCCGCTTCACCCGATGCGTCCGGCGGTCCAGCACGGCGAACGCACTGAGGCTCCGCAGCGACACCACCAGATCGCCGGGAACGAGGCCGTCCGCTCCGCCGGCGTCCTCCCCCAGCACGTCGACGCTGTTGACGTGCAACGGGTCACAATCGTCGTGGTAACGCCTGATGAAATGCGCATATGGAGATTCCAGGACAGCATCGAATACGGGGATCTCTTCCCGCACCCTCCCGGCGCCGTCGATCACGCGCACGACGTCCAGCATCGGGCGGTCGCAATGCGAGTTGATCTCACGGCGCGCGCGCCCGTGGAAACCGAAACTTATCGGCCCGGCGGGAATCCGCATGCCCGGGACCAGAGCGGCGCCGTCGGCCGTCAGACGCGGCCGGTGATGACTGTAGTCCCGCCGGTACCAGACCGGACGGCCGTCCGAATCTATGCGCGCGACGCCGCCGGCGTACGGAAAGGCTCCGTGAAAGGCGAAGACGACCAGCAGGTCGCCGTTCGGGTACGGGGACACTGCGAACACCTGCACGTCTTCGATGAACGAGAACACGAATGCGAGTTCGTAGGGCAGGTCGTCGGGGTGCGCCGCGCGCGCGAGCTCCCCGGGACGGTACGGCCAGGCGCGGCGCACCTCGCCGCGGCCGGCGTACTCGACCGCGATGCAACCCACGTAGCCGGGACAATGCTCCACGAAATGCCCCCGCCCGCCGGCGAACAGGATCGGGTCGGCGAGCGCGCCCTCGGCGACTCGGACGCGGTGCGCGTCCGGACGGTCAAGAGGGAACGCTGTGGGCCGCCAGCTGAGCCGGTTCTGGAAGTCAGGGAGGATCAACGTCTGAAGGGTCAGCCAGGCGGACCGAATCGTAAAGAAGGGGGACGCCTTGGAGTTCCCCACCCAGACGCCGCCGACGAACGTCGCCAGCGCCAGCGACGTCACGAAGAGCGCAAGCGGCGCCGAACGGCGGAAATCCGGAGGCAGGCGGAGAGGGCAGAGACCAGGACGCCTGCGGAACGGCATGCTCAAAAGGCGAGGCCGGCGCCCGCGCTCAGGCTGTAGCGCGCGCCCTGACGCCGGCTGAACCGGCCGGTGTAGGCGAAGCCCGCCGCGGCGCGATCGCCCATGCTGACGGTGAAGCCGACGTCCGCGCTCCAGTATTCCTCCGGCGGGGCGAAACCGGGCGTCGTGAACCGGCCCGGCAGACGGTTCGAGCCGGCGGTGACGAAGATCCGGCGGTCCTCGGTCTCCACGCGCCAGGCGACGCGGCCGAACGGACGGATGTCGCCGTCGCGGTAGTCCGGCGCGGCCATCAGCTGGTAGCCGACGCGGCCCGCCAGCGACCCGCGATCGAAGCCGGAGAAGTGCATGGAGGTCGCCGAACCGGTCTCCTCGCGGTAACCGGCGACGTCCTGCCGGAGCCACACGGCGCCCAGGAACGGGCCGTGGCGCAGGCCGTCCGGCGCGCCGAGCAGCCAGCCGAAGCCCGCCTCCGCGCCGAACTGGCGGGCGGTGGTCGAACCGGTCTCGGTCCGGACCGCCCGGCCAAGCGTGACGCCGCCGAGCGCCGCGCCCGCCGCGCCGCCCCCCAGGCCGGGGAAGAAACCGAAGTCGGACGGCTGCCCGATGGTGACGCCGCGGCCGATCGACACGTCGGCCACCCCGCCGCTGACGGCGCCGTGCAGGTAGCCGCCGCCGGCGCGCAGCGCGGCGTGCAGCGACGCGATCGCGGCGCGGGTGTCGAGCCGGACGGAGTCGGCGACGTTGTCGTGGGTCCCGAGGCTCAGCGCCGCCCCCCACCGGATCCGCTCGCCGGCGCGGTGGTTGGCCCCCACGGTCACCGAGACCACGCGGGCGCTGGCGTCGTCGATGACCGAATCGAGGGCGAAGTCCTGTTCGCCGTACTGCACCGTGACGTGTCCGCGCAGACCGCGCGCGGCCGGGTCGATCAGGTCGGACATCATCTCGCGGTGGACCGCGACGCCGTGGTCGGCGGCCAGCCGCAGCCCCCCTTCGCCCGCCAGCGAGACCGCCGCCGGCGCGGCCAGGGTCGTCAGCACGACGTCGGCGATCATCGCGTGGCCGACGCCGGTCGGGTGCAGCCCGTCGGCGAACAGCCGGGACGCGTTCGTCCCCGGCCGCCATTCGCCCGGCAGGCCGGCGCCGGCCGGGCCGCACGTCAGCGCATTGGGCGGGTCGCAGGCCGGGCGGACGGCGTCGGTCAGGTCGTAGCGGCCCGGATCGGCCCGAACCTCGTTGAACAGGCCGAAGACGTCGATCGGGACGATCCCTGCGTCCAGCGTTCCGAGGCCGTCCGCAAGCACGTCGTTGAAGCGGACCGTCACGCCGGACAGCGCAGCGGAGTCCGGATGCGACGCGAACAAGGGGGCGACGCCGAGGTCGGGCAGGGTGTAGACCACGACGTACCGCGCGCCGGCCGCCTGCAGGCGCGCGATCTGCCGCACGTACGTGGCGGCGGCCGCCGCGGCGTGATCCGCAGCGCCGGCCGGGTCCCGCACCATCGCGGCGATGACGTCGTTGGCGCCGCCCCATATGCTGTACAGCGCGTCCGGATCGGCGCGTCCTCCCGGCTGCGCCAGATGCTGCGTCACCTGAGCCGGAACGCTCGGCGTCAGGCTCAGGCAGGGGCCGGCCGGGTTCACGCAGGAGCCGACCCAGGCGAAGTTCGCGCCGCCGGTCAGCGCCGGCAGGATCGGATGCCCGAGCGCCTCCGCGATGATCTCCGCCGCGATCGGATCCGGGTTGGTGGTGGCGCTGCTGCCGGCCGGAAGACCCAGCGTCAACGCAGCGTTGCCGGAGTCGCTGAGACTGTCGCCGAAGACGACGACGCCGGTGAACGGCTGGGCGCCGGCGGCGCCGGCGCACGCAAGCGTCAGAATTGCGGCGCCGGCCGGCGGACGGAGGCAACGGAGCATGAAGCGCATGGCTTAGTTTAGCGATGCGCGACGAGGCGCGGACAGGCCCGGCAGGCGGTCAGCCGGGCGTGAAAGTCCGCGTTCGGCGCCGGCGATCCGTCAGAGGAGGGAGCGCCGCGTCGAATCGGCGCGCGGGCGCGCTGATCGGGTTTCGACGTTCGCGCGGCGGCGCCGCCGGCTACGCCGCGTCGGCCGGCTCGTCCTTCCCGGCGCCCTTGAGCCCCTGGATCTGGACGACGGGCGGCGTCTCTTCCTTCAACACGTGCTGCCGGTAGAGCTGCGCCATCTGCCGGTGGTAGGCGGCGTCCTTGCCGTTGCCGCCGTTGCCGTTGGCGCCGTTGCCGTCGCCGCCTGCGCCCTTCGCCGCGGCGCGGGCCGCCAGCTTCTCCTGCCGGGCGTTCTTGGCGATTCCCTGCTCGTCGAGGTCGGTCTGGGCGCCGGCCGCCACCGCCTCCGGGTCGAGGTGGAGGCTGTGCCCGGTCGAGCCGAGCGCCACCTTCTTGCCGCCGGCGAAGATCTCGTGCCGGCCGTGCTCCTCGTACCACTTGGTGAGCGTGGCGGTCATGTGCATCTTCTCGATGATGTTCCGCCAGCCGACGCCGGTGTTGTAGGCGCAGAACGAGATTTCCCCCTCCTGCGTGGCGTACGGGATGATGCACCGCTCGGTCCGCCGGAAGTCGTAGTTGAACAGGTCCTGGAACCACATCCCGGCCACGAACAGGAAGTTCCACCGGTCGGCGCGGCGCTTCGAGATGTCTTCGGCGGTCCGTGCGCCGGACACCTTCCCGTAGTCCTTCCCCGTCGCCCCGAACGTCTTGTCGAACTTCTGCAGCAGGTCGAGCAGGCGGAAGTGCTTCGGCGCCCGGAACGGGTCGTAGTTCCGCATCAGCGCCAGCGCCATCCCGACGATGGAGCGCAGCCGGCCGCCGGCGGCGTCGTTCACCTTCGCGATGTCCTTCGCGAGCTGCTCGCCCCGGACGAACGCGGTGAACGGGACCGCCTCCTTCGTCTCCTTGTCGATCATCACCGCCATCCCGACGCCGCAGTTCGGATGGCAGCCGCAGTTGAGCTGCCCCCAGTCGGCCTGCGGGCCGTGCACGAGGTCGGCCCAGTCGGTGAACGTCCCCATGAACGAGATCGGGAACCAGTCGCGCGCCGGCTCGCCGATGCCGGTCTGGTTCTTCACGTCGTGCGCCAGATGCGACAGCGTGTAGCGCTGCGCCTTGCGCCGCTCGTCGGTGATCTCCTCGTCCCGGCCGGTGAACGACACCGGCTGGAACGACAGGAAGCTGATCGTCTTCGGGTTGTCGAGCGCGAACTGCACGACGCGGCCCACCTGCTCGTTGTTGATCCCGTTGAGGATGGTGATGACCGGCACGATGTCGACGCCCGCCCGGTGCAGGTGCTCTATCGCCTGCAGCTTCACGTCGAACAGGTTCCCGACCAGGCGGTGGGAGTTGGCCGCGTTGCCGATTCCGTCGAACTGCAGGTAGGCGTACCGCAGCCCGGCGTCCGCCGCCGCCTTCGCGAAGTCGAGACTCTTGGCGAACTCGATCCCGTTGGTCGCCGCCTGGACGCTGTTGTAGCCGACCTTCCGCGCGTACCGGACGGCGTCGAGGAAGTACGGCGAAATCGTCGGCTCGCCGCCGGAGAACTGCACCGACATCTGGCGCTTCGGCTTGATCGAAATCGCGTTGTCGAGCAGCGTCCTGATGTCGTCCCAGCCGAGCTCGTGCACGAACCCAACCTGGTTCGCGTCCATGAAGCACGGGTCGCACATCATGTTGCACCGGTTGGTGAGGTCGATCGTCAGCACCGACCCGCGCCCGTACCGGATCGTGCTGCTGCCGTGGTCGTGCAGCTTCTCGTCGTTGTGCGCCCGGATGTCGCTCCCGGGGAACGACTCCTCGAGGTGACGGAAGAACTCGGTGTCGATCGCCATGACGTCCTCGAAGCGCCCGTGGAGCGGGCACTCCTTGACCATCAGGATCCGGCCGTCGCGCTCGACGATCCGCGCCTTGATCTCGCCGACCTTCTCGTTCAGCAGGACCCGGTAGTCCTTCTTGCCGTCGAGAATCTCCTGCCGCGCCTCGCGGACGCACTTCGGACAGAGCGAATCGGTCTCGCGGGGCCACCCGAGCGGCGGCTTGACCTTCTCGTCCGACTTCAGGAGCGGCTTGTCCGACCAAGCCGGAGTGAACGAGGGGCGCGCGGTCATCCGGTTCAGCGCGTCGTAGACGACCCAGGCGGCGCCGGCCGCGTACGACAACCCCTTCTCGACGTATTTCACAGGCTTGTGCATCTCGACTCCTTCACCAGGAACGCCGCTCCCTCGCAGTCCGGCTTCCTTGCAGCAGACAGGATAGTCATAATCGGCGGCGCCGGCCAGACTTTTCCCCGAGCGGGCGGATCCGCAGGGTGAGCGGGCGTCACCGCCCGCGAACGGCCGCGCTCCCTCCGGCCGCCGGCACGCGGACCCGGCCGCGGACGACCAGCCAGACGAGCAGCCCCGCCCCGGCCGCCAGCCCGTACTCCGCCGGCTCCACCCAGGCCGGCAGCACCCAGCCGGCGCCGCGCGCCTGCGCGTCCCAGACGGCGTAGGCGGCGAGCACGCCGAGGCTCCACGGGACGAGCGGCCAAGTCCGCGGCGACGTCAGGAACGGCAGCAGCCAGACGAGATACCAGGGGTAGACCGCCGGCATGAGCAGGAGCGTCGCCGCCATCGGCCACGCCCACGCCTCCGGCGCGTCGCGCGGGAGCCGCGCCCGGGCCAGCGCCGCGGCGGCGACCCCGGCGCCCACCGTGACGGCGACGCTCGCGGTCAGTCCGATCGCCGCTTCCAGCCCGGCGAACAGCGGTCCGTTGAAGCGCCACTCGGCGGCGTAGACGCCCAGCGAGCCGATCGGCGGCGCGAGCGTCCCCCCCATGAACGGCAGGGCGAGCGCGACGGCGACGCCGGCCGCCGCGAGCGCGTCGCGCAACCGCACCCGCCGCCAGAGCAGCGGCGCGAGGACGACCGGCAGCAGCTTCACGCTGAACGCCAGCGCGAGCGCGACCGACGCAAGCAGCGTGCGTCCGCCGTGGAGGGCGTACGCCGCCGTCACCACCAGCAGCGTTCCCAGCAGATCGACGTGCCCGCCGCCCGCGCCTTCCAGCGCCGCCAGCGGATGCCAGGCGTAGGCGAGCACCCACCACGGATTGCGCCCCGCCGCAACCAGCCAGCGCCACAGCACCAGCATCGTCAGCAGGTCGCAGACCGTCGCCGCCGCGACCATCGCCCCCGCCGATTCGTGCACGCCGGTGACGGCCCGGAAGAACCACTGCGCCCCCGGCGGATAGATGGCGGGCAGGGCCGCGTTGGTCGGGTCGATGGCGCGGGTCGTCTCGGTATGGAGCGCCGCAAGGGCCGGATCGGCGGGCGCCGCCTCGTACGGGTCGAGGCCGTGGCGCTGCACCCGCCCGTCCCAGACGTAGCGGTAGACGTCGTCGGAGGCGAGCGGCGCGCCGCCGGCCAGCACCCCGCCGACCAGCGCCGCCCGGCCGGCCAGGGCGAGCACGAGGCAGGCGGCAAGCCGCCGCGACGACCCCGGGGGACGCCGCGCAACGAGCGCCAGCGCGACGACGTACGCGACGCAGGCGGCGGCGGCGAGCCCGAGCAGCGGCCACGTCTCGCGCCGCGCGTCGAGACGCGCCACGGCGGCCAGCAGGACGAGCTGCGCCGCGCCGCACGCGCAGATCAGGCCCGGCGCGGGACGCCGCATCCTCGTTCCTCACGTCAGCCGCTCCGGGCGGCGCGAGCGGCCCGGGTGCGCCGGAGCGACCAGATCGTCCACAGCATGCGCCCCCCCGCGCGCAGCGCGCCGACGAGCGTCCCGGACACTTTCGACCGGCCGATCCGCGGACGTTGCCGGATCGGCAGCTCCAGCACCCGGAGGCCGGCTTCCACCGCCTTGACCTGCATTTCTATCGTCCACCCGTACGTCCGGTCCGCCATCCGCAGCCGGTCGAGCGCCTCGCGCCGGATCGCCCGGAACGGGCCGAGGTCGCGGTAGCGGACGCCCCACAACCGGTTGATCAGGGCGAGACAGAGCGCCGTGCCGAACCGGGCCGCGAGGGGGCGGCCCCGGCCGCCGCGGCGCCCCATGACGAGATCGGCCTCGCCGTCGAGCACCGGCCGCACGAGCGCGGCCATCTCCGCCGGGTAGTCGCTCCGGTCGGCGTCGAGGAAGACGACGACGCCGGCGTCCCGGCTCGCCGCCAAGCCGGCCGCGCAGGCGCGGCCGTACCCCCGGCGCGGCTCCCGGACCACGGTCGCCCCGGCCGCCCGCGCGACGTCGGCGGTGGCGTCGGTCGACCCGTTGTCGACGACGATCGTCGCCGTGACGAAGCCGGGCAGCTCGGCCAGCACCTGCCCGATCGCTTCGGCCTCGTCGAGCGCCGGGATGACGACGGTCACCCGCCGGTCGGCGTCGCCGGGCGGCGGGCGCTCCGTCCCCGCCGCGGCCGCCGGACGCGCCGGCGCGGCGCCGGCGGGCCGGCGGGGCGCTCCGTAGTAGAAACGCGCGAGGCGATCCGGGGAAACGCCGGCGCAGTACAGCACGAGCAGCAGCAGGTTGGAAGCGGTCCGGCGGAGCCAGCCGTCGCGGTCCCAGCGCCGCGGCGACACCAGGATCGGCGTCCGCAGGTGGACCATCCGCCCGCGGCGGCGCAGGCGGCGGATCAGGTCGACGTCCTCCATCAGCGGGAGCGGCCGGCATCCGCCGACCTGCTCGAAGACGGCGCGCCGCACGAAGATCCCCTGATCGCCGTACGGCAGCCCCATCCACCGCACGCGCCACGCCACGCCGCGCTCCACGAGCCGGGCCGCCCGCGCGTCCGACCGCAGCGTGAACCGCAGCGCCCCGCCGACGACCCGCGGATCCTGCGCCGCCCGCGCGATGCCGGCGCGCCAACCCGGCTCGGGACAGGTGTCGGCGTGCAGGAACAGCAGCCACTCCCCCGACGCCAGCCGGGCGCCGGCGTTCAGTTGACGTCCCCGGCCCGGGTCGCTCGCAGTCCAGCGCACGCCGGGAAACCGCCGGCGCAGCGCGGCGACGTCCGGGTCCGCGCCGTCGCCGTTCGCGACGATCAGCTCGGACGACGGATCGGAACCGGCGACGCCCGCCGCCCCCTGACCGGCCAGCGCGTCGAGAAGCCGCTCGAGCTCCGGCGCGTCGCGGAGGACCGGAACGACGATGGAGACGAACGGGACGCTCATCGACGGGCTGCTATACTGCCGCGCGGAACGCCACGTCGCCGGGCCCGCCACGGCGAACGAGCCATGCCGACGCCGCGCTTCACCGACGACACGCTGCAGTTCCTCCGCGCGCTCGATCAGAACAACGACCGCGAATGGTTCCGTGCGCGAAAGGCGGAGTACGAGCGGTGCGTGCGCCAGCCGATGCTCGACGTCATCGGCCGGCTCGCGGCCGACCTGCCCCGGTTCGCGCCCGAGCTGGTCGCCGCGCCGAAGACGTCGCTCTACCGGATCTACCGCGACACCCGGTTCTCCGCGGACAAGTCCCCGCTGAAGACGCAGATCGCCGCCATCTTCCCGCACCGGGCGCTCCCCAGGCATGGCGGCGCCGGCCTGTACTTCCACGTGGCGCCCGACCACGTGCTGATCGGCGGCGGCCTGTACGGCCCCGAGCCGCGCCAGCTCCACCGCCTGCGGGAGCACGTCGCGGCCGACTACCCGCGTCTGCGGGCGATCGTCGAATCGCCGGCGTTCCGCCGCGCATTCGGCGAGGTCCGCGGCGAACGCCTGAAGCGGACGCCGCTGGCGTTCCCGGCCGACCACCCGGCGGCGGAGCACCTCAAGCTGAAGCAGTTCCTGGCGGCCCGGCGTCATCCGGCCGACTTCGCGGCCTCTCCCCGTTTCTACGGCGCGCTGCTCCGGCTGTTCGAGCGGCTCGCGCCGCTGATCCGGTTCCTGAACGAACCGCTCGCCGGCCGGCCGCCGGCGACCGCCGGCTTCAGTCGAGGACGAGCGGCCGCCAGGCGAACTCCCACGTGAACGGGACCTCCGCCGGCACGTAGCACACCTCGTCGTCGCACGCCTGGTACTCGAGCGCGCCCTCGACGGTCAAGACCGCGCCCGGCGGCGCCGCCAGCGCCGCCGTCGCCTCGGTCATCGGAATGGTGACGTCCTGGACGAGCCGGAACGGCCGCTGGTAGACCGGCACGGTCTCGTCCAGCGGCTCGTAGTGATAGAGCTCCGACGGCGGATACGCCGGCGCGTGGACCCGCAGGAAGTCGGGCGCATCGATCCGCAGCCGAACCACCCGGTACAGGTGGTCTCCCGGCGCGTAGACGTGCATGCCCGGTTTCGGCGTGACGTCGACGACCAGCGAGAAGCGGTTCCCGGGCGCCACGACCGTGTCGCTGGCGAACGCGCGGGCGGCGAGGTGGCCGGTCTCCGTCCCGACGACGCCGCCGGAATCGGACGCCGCCGCAATCTGCTCGCCCAGCCGGAGCGCGATGCTCGACGCCGTGCTCCGCTCCTGGTAACGCTGCTCGAAGAACCGCTCGACGACCCGCCCCGCGGCGTCGAGCACGAACGTGCCCGGGTACGGGATGCCGTACAGCCGGAAGTCGCCGAAGGCGGCGTCCGGATCGATCTCGCGGTTCAGGATGCCGTACCGCGTGATGACGGCCGACCCGGCGTCGGACAGCACCGGAAACTCGATCTCGCGCGCCGCGGCGAAGTCGCGGATCACTTCCGGCGGATCGTAGAAGATGGCGGCGAGTCCGATCCCGCGGGCCTGCAGGTCGGCGTAACGGTCTTGCAGCTCCACGAGCTGCGTCTTGCAGTACGGTCACCAAGCGGCGGAGCGGGAGAAGACCAGCAGCGCTCCACCCGGACCGAGGATCGACGCGAGGTCGTGCGTGCGCCCGTTCTGATCGACGAGCGCGAAGTCGGGTACGGCCTCTCCGACCTGCGGGCCGAACCGGTCGACCTCCGGCAGCGGCGCCTGGGCTGCGAGCGCCGCCGCGCCGAAGAGCATCGCCGCGCCGGCCGGCAGGAGTCTCGGCAGGATCATCGTCACCTCACTCCGCATTCTACACCCGGTAGAATCGCGCCGGTGGCCGCCGCCCGCAACCTCGCCGAGCTCGCCGCGCTCTTCCTCCGGCTCGGGGTGACGGCGTTCGGCGGACCCGCCGCCCACGTCGCCATGATGCGCGCCGAAGTCGTCGGCCGGCGGCGGTGGCTGACCGACGCCGAGCTGCTCGACCTGATCGCCGCCACGCACCTGCTTCCGGGCCCCAACTCGACCGAGCTGGCGATCCACCTCGGCTGGCGGCGCGGCCGGCTGCGGGGACTGGCGATAGCCGGCGTCTGCTTCATCCTCCCGGCCGCCGTGATGGTCGGGGCGATCGCATACGCGTACGTCCGGTTCGGCGGCGCGCCGCAGGCGGCGTGGCTGATGTACGGCGTCGGCCCGGTGATCATCGGCGTGATCGCCCACGCCGTCTGGAAACTGGGCCGCGCGGCGGCCGCCGGCGCGCTGCCGTTCGCGATTGCCGCCGCGGCGGCGCTCCTCTCCGCCGCGGGCGTCGACGAACTGGCGCTGCTGGCGGGCGGAGCCCTCGCCGCGGGCGGGGCCCACCTGGCGCGCGGCGGCGCCGCCGCGGCCGGCGTCGCGGCGGCCGCGGCGGCGAGCATGACCGCTTCGCTTGCCAAGGCGGCAGCCGGGTCGGCCGCCACTGCCGCCGCCGCCGCGGTCCCCGTCACGCTCACGCGGCTTACGCTGTTCTTCCTGAAGGTCGGATCGGTCCTGTTCGGCAGCGGCTACGTGCTGATCGCGTTCCTGCGGGCCGACCTCACCGAACGCTGGGGCTGGCTGACCGAGCAGGAGCTCATCGACGCCGTCACCGTCGGCCAGGTCACGCCGGGCCCGGTCTTCACGACGGCGACGTTCATCGGCTACCTGCTGCACGGCTGGACCGGCGCCGTGCTCGCCACCGTCGGCATCTTCGGCCCCGGCTTCCTGTTCGTCCTCGCCACGCAGCCGCTGATCCCGAAGCTGCGGGCGTCGCGCGCGGCGAGCCGCGTGCTCGACGGGATCGTGGCGGCGTCGCTCGGCCTGATGGCGGCCGCCGCGTGGCGGCTTGCGCCGGCCGCCGTCGTCGACCTGCCGACCGCGGCCGTCGCCGCGGCGTCGGCCGCGGCGCTGGCGCGCTGGAGCCTGAACACGACGTGGCTGATCGCCGGCGGAGCGGCCGTCGGGTGGGTCGCGCGCAGCGTCGGCTAGGCGCGACGGCGCCGAAGCGTCGCGCCTGCCCGGCGAACCGCTCGGCGGCGTGGACGACGTCCACCCCACCCGTAGGTCCCCCGCACCGCCCGCGTCACCTTGCAGTTCTCGTTCCGAGGCGCGCCGCCCGCCTCAGCCGTGCCAATCAACGACCTGCAAGCCGGGCACGCGGTCGAAATGGCGCCGGTTGTGGGTCACGATCGCCGCGTCCATCGCGAGCGCATGCGCTGCAATCAGCGTGTCGAAAGCGCCGATCGGCACGCCTCTGCGCGACAGCGCCGCGGCGATGGCGCCGAAATGCTCGGCCGCGGCGGCATCGAACGGCACGACCTCCATCGCCGACACGAAGGTGTCGACCAGCGCCGCCAGCCGGTGAGACCGACGCAGGGCGACGCCGCGGCGCAGCTCGCTCAACGTGAGGGCGCTGATGCCGACCTCGCGCCTGGGCGTCGCGCGAAAGCGCTCCGCCGTCCGACCTGCATCCCGCAGGATCAGGCTGACCGTGTCGGTGTCCAGCAGGAACGTCACCCGTCGTCGTGCTCGAACGGATTCCCGCAAGCGGTGAGCGGGGCCTGGGGCAAGCGCGGAAGATCTTCGTCGAGTCGTCCGATGCACTCCAGAACGTCCGGCGGCCACCCGTCCGACGCTTCGAGCACCACCCGCTTCCCATCCCGGCTGACGACGACTTCACCGGCATCCTTTGGAAACCGGCACTCCTTCGGAAGTCGAACGGCCTGGCTGCCGCCTGTCCAGAACAGCTTCGCGCGATAATGGTCCGGCATTCGGAGGTAGTATGTACAGTCTGTACGTACGAGTCAACGCCGGCGGCTTTCACCACAGGACGGCGCCGGGTTCTGACATGCTGCGCGCGTATCATTCCGTCGATGGAGCCGACTGACCGCTCCACCCTCCGCGGTCTGATCGGCTGCCGCGTCCACCTGCCGGGCCACTTCGCCGGCGAGGTGACCGTCGAGCACGCCCGCCCGCTCGGCGCCGGCGCCGAAGTGCGCGTCCGGCTGGCGGACGGCGGGCTCGACGAGGCGGTCCTGTCCGGCGGCGACCTCGCCGCGCTGCTGACGGCCGGACCGGAGGCGCCCGCGGCCCGCCCGCCGGCCGATCCCGAGCAGGTCCGCCTGCTGGTCGAGTCGACCCGCATCCGGCTCGCCTGGGCCTGGGACCGGCAGTTCGCGGTCAGCCTGTCGGGCATCCGCACCCTGCCCCACCAGATCGAGGCGGTGTACCGGAAGATGCTGCCGCAGCCGCGGCTGCGGTTCCTGCTCGCCGACGACCCCGGCGCCGGCAAGACGATCATGGCCGGTCTGCTCGTCAAGGAGCTCAAGCTGCGCCAGGCGATCGACCGCTGCCTCGTCCTGACGCCGGCGCCGCTCACCATCCAGTGGCAGGACGAGCTACTGCGCTTCTTCGGCGAGCCGTTCCAGATCGTCCACGCCGCGAACGACCAGCAGCAGTTGCTCAACCTGTGGGAGCGCGAAGCGCAGGTCATCGCGTCGATCGACTACGCCAAGCAGGACGGCGTCCGCGAGCGCGTCTGGCGGCAGCACTGGGACTTGGTGATCATCGACGAGGCGCACAAGTGCAGCGCGCGCACGAAGCGCTCGGCCGGCCGCGGCGACGAGGTGGAGCGGACCCGGCGCTACCAGCTCGCGGAACGGCTGTCGGAGCGCTGCGACAACCTGCTGCTGCTGACCGCCACGCCCCACCACGGCGACGACGACCGCTTCGCGCACTTCGTCCGCCTGCTCGACCGCGACCTGTTCCCCGAGCCGCACCGGTTCGGCGACGAAGCCCGGCGGGTGCGGCGCGAGATCCTGCGCCTCGGCCAGGACTGCCCGTGGTCGCTGCGCCGCCTGAAGGAAGACCTGAAGGACCTGCGCGGGCGCCGGCTGTTCCCCGACCGCCACGTCCGCACGGTCGCCTTCCGCCTCGGCGCGGAGGAGTACGCCGTCTACAAGGCGGTGACGGCGTACATCAACGAGTTCCTGCCGCGGGCGGCGGGACGGCGGAAGAACAGCGTGGCGCTGGTCCGCACCGTCTTCCAGCGCCGTCTGGCCAGCTCGACCCGCGCGATCCACGAATCGCTGCAGCGCCGCCGGGCGCGGCTGACCGACCTGGTCGACGAACTGGAGCGGCTGCCGCCGGCCCGCCGGGCGCGGCGGCTGGCGGAGCTCGCCGGGCGGCTGGCCGACGCCGAGCAGGACGAGGACGATCTGGACGAGACCGCCCGCGACGCGCTGGCCGACGAGACGACGGCGGCGGCCGAGCTGGACCAGCTCCGGGCCGAAGTCGCGGCGCTCGGGGACCTGGCGGCGCGCGTCGGCCGTCTCCGCGACGGCGGACGCGACTCGAAGCTGGTCGCGCTGCGCGACTGCCTGCGGCAGGCGGAGTTCGACGAGCTGCAGGACGGCCGCGGGAAGCTGCTCGTCTTCACCGAGCACCGGGACACGCTGGACCACCTGCGCGGCCATCTGGCGTCGTGGGGCTACTCGACCTGCGCCATCCACGGCGGGATGAACCCGCGCGAGCGCCGGCAGGCGCAGGAGGAGTTCCGCACCGGCCGCCAGATCTGCGTGGCGACCGAGGCGGCCGGCGAGGGCATCAACCTCCAGTTCTGCCACCTGATGGTCAACTACGACCTGCCCTGGAACCCGACCCGCCTGGAGCAGCGCCTGGGCCGCATCCACCGCATCGGCCAGTCGCGCGACGCGCACGCCTTCAACTTCGTGGCGACCGCGTCGGACGACGGCCAGCCGGTCATCGAGGGGCGCATCCTGGAGCGGCTGCTGAGCAAGCTCGACCTGATGCGGAGCGCGCTCGGCGACCGGGTGTTCGACGTCGTGGGCGAAGTGCTGTCGCTGAACCGGATCAACCTGCCCGACATGCTCCGCGACGTGGCGTACGACCCGCGCCGCCTCGACGACTGCCTCGACGCCATCGACCGGATCGATCCGCAGCAGCTCGACCTGTACGAAGAGGCCACCGGCATCGCCCTGGCGCGGGGGCACGTCGACTTCTCCGCCGCCGCCCGGTCGAACCTGGAGGCGGAGGAGCGGCGGCTGATGCCGCGCTACGTCGAGGCCCATTTCCTCGCCGCCGCCCGCGCCGTGGGGCTGCGCGCCGAGGCGCGCGCGGACGGCCTGTGGCGCATCGAGCACGTGCTCGCCGACCTCCGCTCCGAGCGGCTCGCCTCCGTCCGGCGTCTCGGGAAGCCGGACGCCGGCTACCGCAAGCTGACGTTCTACAAGGAGCACCTGGAGCAGGACCAGCACCTCGACGCGGTGCTGATCGGCCCCGGCCACCCGCTCTACGGCGCGCTGGACGAACGGCTGCGGGAGCGCCTGCGCGACGCCGCCGGGCAGGCGGCGGTATACCTGGACCCGGCGGCGGAAGCGCCGTACCGGCTCCACTTCCACGAGATCGCCGTCCGCGGCCAGACCGCCGGCGGCGAGGCGGCGACCGTCCACGCGGAGCTCGTGGCCGTGCGCGAAGCGGTCGGCGCGGACCTGCCCGCCTCCGCGCGCTGCGAGATGGTCCCGGCCGACGTGCTCATCGACCTGCCGGCCCATCCGCGCCCGCCCGAAGCGCTGCCCGACTTCGACCACGAACCGGTCGCCGACCACGTGAAGTCCACGGTGCAGATGGACCGCCGGGAGGCGGCGCGGACCGAGCGCGGCCGGTACGCCGACGTGGCGCGCGACTACCTGGAACGGTCGTTCGACGCGCGGATCCGGGCCGCGCAGAGCCGGGTGATGGCGCTCCGGGCGCGCGAGGCGGCCGAGCCCGACGTGGCCCTGGCGCGGCAGCGTTCCGAGCAGGACCTTGAAGACCTCCAGCGCACGCGGACCGAACGCCTGGCCGGCGTCGAGCGGCTGCGCATCGCCCGCCACGGCCCGGTGCGCCACGTCGCGAGCTGCCTGGTGCTGCCGCCCGACGCCGCCGGGGACGGCAAGTCCGGGTCGGCGCGGGAGCCGGACGCGGCGCAGAACCGGCGCATCGAACTGGCCGCCGAGGACGTTGTCGTCGCCTGGGAGGAAGGCCGGGGACGCGAGTGCGAACGGGTCGGCCACCAGAAGATCGGCTTCGACGTCCGCAGCCTCGCCCCGCCCGACCCGCAGACCGGCGGACGCGACCCGGCCGACGGCGTGCGCCGCATCGAGGTCAAGGGCCGCCGCCGCGGCCAGCCCGTGCGCCTGACCACCAACGAGTGGTACAAGGCGCAGCAGCTCGGCGACACCTACTGGCTGTACGTCGTCTGGGACCCGCTGGACGCCCCCGATCCGGTCCCTCTGCGGGTCCGCAACCCCGCCGCGCGCCTCGACCACGCGAAGCAGGAAGTGGCGGCCGCCCGCTACTACGACCTGCCCGCCGCCGCGGTCGAGCAGGCGGCGCGGGAGCAGGGAGACGAGTCCGGGGACGAATCCGGCGGGGCCGGCGGTCCCGCGGCGCGTTGACGCGGACCGCGGCCGGGGCGGGCGGTCTCGGTGATCACGGGCGGGTCCGGGGGCGGTCCCGCGGCGCGTTGGTGAATCGCGTTAATCTGCAGGCGACGGCCTTCGCCCTGACCGGCAGGGGCGCCGGGAAGCGGTGATGCGGCCATGAGCGCGATCCTCCCCGTCAACCTCGACAACCTCCTGCATTGCCGCGGGGTGGAGTCCGAGCGGGTGGAGTTCAAGGCGTCCTGGGATCCGCATACGACCGGCTTCCAGGTGCTGCGGACGATCTGTGCGTTCGCGAACGATTATCACAACCTCAACGGCGGCTACGTCGTCATCGGCGTCCGGGAACGGGACGGGCGGGCCGCTCTGCCCCCGTCCGGCCTGACCGCGGCGGAGGTCGAAGCGGCGCAGAAGTGGATCCGCGGCAACTGCAACCGGCTCGACCCGCCCTATCCGCCGATCCTGTCGCCCGAAACGGTCGGGGATCGGCTCATTCTGGTCGTCTGGTCTCCGGCGAGCGAGATGCGGCCCCATCGGGCGCCGGACGTCGGCGCCGGGCCGGGACGGTACTGGGTGCGCCTCGGCGCGGAGACCGTCGACGCCGAAAGGCGCGGCGACCTGATCCGGGGGCTCGTCCAGCAGACGGCCCGCGTGCCCTGGGACGACCGCCGGGCGCCGGGCGCCGAGGTCGAGGACCTGCGGGAAGCGAAGGTCCGGGAGTACCTGCGCGACGTGGAGAGCGGGCTCCTCGACGAGCCGGACGCCAGGAACGTCTATCGGCGCCTGCGGATCACGACGAAGGTCAACGACCACGAGGCGCCCCGGAACGCGGGCCTCCTCTTCTTCGCGAAGGACCCGGCGGAGTGGTTCCGGGGGGCGAAGATCGAGGTCGTCCAGTTCGCCGCGGACCGGGCCGGGGACGTTCAGGAGGAGCGCACCTTCGGCGGCGCGCTCGTCGACCAGCTTCGCGACTGCCTGAACCATCTCGAGAACCTCTCGACGTACCACTTGCAGAAGCAGCACGACCGGAGCCGGGTCCGGGGCTGGGTCAGCTATCCGATGCCGGCCCTCCGCGAGACTCTCGTCAACGCCGTCTATCACCGCGGCTACGACGTCGACCAGCCCGAGCCCACCAAGGTCTACCTGTTTCCGAGCCGGGTCGAGATCGCCAGCTATCCCGGCCCGGCGCCGGGAATCGAAGCCGGGCACCTGCTGCCCAGCGCGGAGATCCGGCCCGTGCCCGCCCGCAATCGCCGCATCGGCGAGTTCCTGAAGGAGCTGGGGCTGGCCGAGGGACGGCTCTCCGGGCTGCGGAAGGTGTTCCAGGCGATGGAAGCCAACGGGTCGCCGGCGCCCCGGTTCGCGTTCGACGAGCAGCGGACGTACTTCCAGGCGACGCTTCCGGCGCACCCGGAGTACGCGGCGCTGTCCGCTCTGCGGGACGCGGCCCATCTGCGGACGTTGGGGGAGCACCGGGAAGCGCTCCGCCGCGTCGAATCCGCGTGGGTGTCCAACCCGGCCTCCGCCGTTCTCGCATCGGAGATGATCCGCGTGTATGCGCGGGGCGGCCAGCTTGAACGCGCCGAGGAAGCACTGGCTGCGTTCAAGGCGCATGGACCGGAGAACGCGGTCTCCCTCGTCACCAATACGCTGATCGACGTGTCGGTGGAGGCGGGTGACGAGAGCCGGGCGCGACGCCTGCTCCGGCAGGACCGTCCCGCGCTGTCCGGGAAGGACGCCATCGACGCGGCCATCCTGGCCCGGCGCGTCCGGGACTCCCGCGCCGCCCACCGGTACTTCGAACGGGCCGGCGACGCGGTGCATGCCGACCCCCGGGCCCTGCTCGAATTCGCGCAAACCAAGCTGTGGCTGGCGAACGAAGCCCGTCGGGAGCGCCAGCGAGACTCGAACCGCCGCTTTCTCACCGAGGCCCGGACGTTGCTGGACCGTGTCGTCCAGATGGACACGTCGCCGGCGCGGCATGCCTGGGCGTGGCGCGAACTGGCGCGCACGCTCGACTGGCTGCGGTCACCGGTTCGAGAGGTCGAAGACGCCTGGCGCCGGGCGATCGAACTGCTGCCCGACGAACCGAGGTTCGTCCGCGAGCGCGAGAGGATGCGGGCGGCGCGGCGGTGACCGCGGCCGGCCCGGCGTCAGCCTCGTTCGGCGGCGCGGTCGGGTCGCCCGGCTCGGGCGGTCCCGCGCGGCGCGGTGGTGTCCGTGGGGCTGCCGAGACGATGGGCCGGTTCGGGTCGCCAGATCCGGCGGTGGCTCAACGCGCGTTGACGCGGCGTTTCGTGTCACACTACGGATCGGCCGTGTCTTCGTTGACGCCAGCGTTGCCGGAGGTTGCGAAGCCATGAACCGCGAAACGCCGCCCTGGGACGTGCGAGAGCCGAGCGCGAACGAAAACGACCGTGCGTCTCTGCGGGCCTTGATTGCCGACGAGTTGCCGGAGACCCGCATGTTCATCGACAGCCTCTACCGTGAGTTCACGGCGACCGGTCGTCGGCTCCATGTCGATCGGATCGTTCGGGAACGAGGCGACCGGGCTTGGCTTTCGTTTCCGGCGATGATGACGCCCGATCGTGGGCGTCTGCACGGCGGGCGCGCGCTCAAGATGCCGACCCGTTCGCCGGCGGCGCGTTGACCAGGGCCTGAAGAGCCGCGATGAAGAACGTCACCATCACCCTGCCGGACGACGTGGCGCGGTGGCCGCGGGTCAAGGCCGCCGAGAACGATCGCAGCGTCGCCGAATGGATCGTCGAATTGCTGACGCGGATGCGGCGCCAGGAGAACAGGTACGAGATCGCCATGAAACGCTACCTTGCGATGACGCCGCGCAGAATCGACTGGCCGGACGGTCGCAAGCCGACACGCGAGGAGCTGTATGACCGACCTGGTCTTCGTTGACACGATCACCGTCAGCGCATCGGCTCTCAACACCGTCGCGTCCAGGGAGAAGCTGCATCTCCCGCAGTAGAGCCATGCAGATACAGCTTGAACGACTCTGGACCCTCGGTGAGAAGATCGGCGGCGGCGGTTTCGGCAAAGTATTCGAAGCCTCGGCGGTCGACTGCGGCCGGGCGGTCGCAAAGCTGGTTCCCAAGGCGGACGGCGCTCAGCGCGAGCTTTTGTTCGTGGACTTGGGCGGCGCCCGCAACGTCATCCCGATTCTCGATAGCGGCGAAACCACCGACCACTATGTGCTGATAATGCCGTGCGCCGACAAGTCGTTGCGCCGGCATCTGGCTGACACCGATCGTCCGCCTGCCCCTGCTGAAGCCATCTCTGTCCTGGTGGACGTCACGACTGCTCTGTCGGACCTCGATGGAAAAGTAGTACATCGCGATCTCAAGCCGGAAAACATTCTGCTTCATGAAGGCAAGTGGTGTCTGGCGGACTTCGGCATATCTCGTTACGCTGAAGCCAGCACCGCGCCGGATACGCAGAAGTACGCGCTTTCTCCATGGTACGCGGCGCCGGAGCGCTGGAGAAACGAACGAGCGAAGACCGCGACCGACGTATACTCGCTTGGCGTCATCGCTCACGAGCTGCTGTCGAAGTCTCTGCCTTTTTCCGGAACCAACTGGTCGGATTTGCGCGAGCAACATCTTCATGAAGAACCTGCTTCCCTGGACGGTGTTCCGCCGAACTTGGCGGCCCTGGTTCAGGAATGTCTGTATAAGGCGCCTGAGGCTCGTCCGCGCCCGGCGGCTATTCTGCAACGCCTCCAGCGTATCTCCGAACCGCCACGGACCGGCGGGCTGGCGAAATTGCAGGAGGCTCACCAAAACGAAGTGATGCGCCGGACTGAACATGCTCGGTTCGAGTCACGGCTACGGTCAGAACAAGAGCGACGATCGGAGCTTTTTGACGCCGCAAAGACCCAACTGGATCAGATACTGAAATCGTTGCGGACTGCAATCGTCGCCGTTGCGCCGTCGGTGAGGGATCTCAGCGATATCGCCGGCATGAAGATGGGCCTGAGGAAAGCGGAAATGCAGTCTTCGCCAGTCGCCCGAACAAATATGGAACCGTGGGAAGGATATGATCAACCGGCATTCACCGTAGTCGGGCATTCTTCCATCGGCATCCGGATTCCTCCCGACCGACATCAATATGAAGGAAGAAGCCACTCGTTGTGGTTCTGCGACGCCGTCGAAAAAGATAATTTCCAGTGGTTCGAAACAGCTTTCATGATATCGCCGCTCATACCAGAACGTGGTAGTCAGAATCCATTTGCGTTGGGTCCCGGAAAGGAGGCTGCGGAGGCGCTCTCGAACACTATTGGTAGGTTTCAAGTTGCGTGGCCACCCACTCCACTGATCGTCGGCGAGCTCGATGAGTTCATCGACAGGTGGTCTTCCTGGCTGAAGGGCGCTGCGAACGGGACGTTGCGGAATCCGCCAACTATGCCGGAGCGCCCAATTACGGATAGTTGGAGAAGGCGCTGAACGCTGCCGGATCCCGGTTACGAAATGACGATGAACGACCGCCGGCTGATCGAGGACTACCTGCCGCTGGCCGACCTCAACGCCGTCGCATCCAAGGAGAAACTGCATCCGCGGCGGTACGTGGAGCTGGTCCATTACTGGCCGGCTCGCCGCCCGATCACGGCGTCGCGCGTCGCCATCTACGCCGCGCTCGTCGCTGCGCCGACCTCGGACGACGAACGCGACGAGGCGGCATCCTTCGTCAAGCGCCTCGCTGCGTTCAAGCCCGATTCGGGCATCGTCGGCGACGCCGCTGCGCGAATCAGGAAGGCGCACGGCGGGCGGGCGCCGAAGGTGCTGGACCTGTTCGCCGGCGGAGGCGCGATTCCCCTCGAGGCGGCGCGGCTCGGCTGCGAGAGCCACGCCGTCGACTACAACCCCGTCGCGCATCTGATCGAACTGTGCACGCTCGTGTATCCCCAGAGGTTTGGGCCGACCCTTGCCGACGACTTCGAGCGCTGGAGCCGCGTCGTGCTCGAACGCATGCGGCAGGACGTCGGCGATCTGTATCCCTCCGTTCAGGTGCCGGCGACCGGGGACGTGGCGAAGCAGGCGGCGCTTTTCCAGGGAATGGAGGATGAGCCACCTCATTCGACGCGGGCGACAGACCTCGTGACGTGCATCTGGGCGCGCACGGTCCCCTGTCGCCGCCCCGGCTGCGCCGCGCCGGTTCCGCTCGTTCGTCAGGCTTGGCTGCGCAAGAAAAACGGAGCCGTGGCCGCCATTCCCGAAATCGAAGACGGCGGCCGGCTGTGCTGGAACGTCGTTTCGGGCGCGTCCATCGATGAGGTCTCTCGGCACGAGGAGCAGACCGGCGCGGGACAGGCGATCTGCGTAGCGTGCCACACGCCCGTTCCTTCCGATTACGTCAAGGAGATGGCCAAAGCTGGTAAACTCCTGGAATCCCTTACCGCCGTCGTCGTTGACGGTCGCCGGTCCAAACTCTATTTGCCTCCCTCCGCCACGGCATTGCCGGATGACGGCATATGCCTGAGGCGACTTGACGAATTGCTGCAAAAAACCGGTTTGGACCCACTCGACGAACAGATGAATACGGCGGACTACACGACGGTTGCAGGTCGCGGCTACGGTATTTCGCTCTGGCGTGAATTGTTCACGCCCCGGCAACTGCTGGTGCTGTTCACGCTCGTCAAGCATATCCGGAACGCCATGACCGAGATGCGCGAAGCGGGCATGGCCGCGGATCGCACGCGGGCGCTGACGACCTACTTCGCGATGGCTTTCGGTCGTTTCGTCATTGCATTCAACAAGTTCACCAGATGGGAACCGCGCGTGCAACGGACCATGGCGGCTATCGGCGATCGTCAAGCCTTGAAGATGGTCTACGATTTTTCCGAAATAAATTATCTGGCTGACACTCAGGGTTGTCTTCCCTTCGCGCTGGACCGGGAAGCCTACTGCATCCGCGAGCTCGCCAAGGTCGGCAATCCGTCCACCGTCACCCGCGGCAGCGCGGAGAAGCTGTTCTACGACGACGAGACGTTCGACGCGGTGATCACCGACCCGCCCTACTACAGCAGCATCTACTACGCGGACCTGTCGGCGTTCTTCTACGTCTGGCTGAAGCGGATCGTCGGCGACCTCTACCCGGAGCACTTCACGCTGCCCGCGCCCCCGAAGCGGCGGGAGGCGGTGGCGCAGCCGAGCGAGCACGGCGGGGACGCGAAGAAGGCGAACGCGCACTACCAGGACCTGATGCGGCGTTCGTTCGCCGAGGCGCGGCGCGTGCTGAAGCCGGGCGCGCCGCTGGTCTGCGTCTACGCGCACCGGACGACGGAGGGCTGGGCCACCCTGATCTCGGCGCTGGTCGAGGCGGGGCTGACGGTGACCGAGGCGTGGCCGGTGCAGACCGAGTCGCGCGGACGGGTCAACGCGCTCGGGGCGGCCGCGCTCTCCGACAGCATCTTCTTCGTCGCGCGGCGGCGGGACGAATCCGGGACCGGCCGGTACGAAACCGACGTGGAGCCGGAACTGCACCGGATCGCGCGGGAGCGGGTGCGGACGCTGTGGGCGGGCGGCAAGGGGATCGGCGGCGCCGACCTGCTGATGGCCGCCGTCGGCGCCGGCCTGCGCGCCTACACGCGGTTCGCGCGGGTCGAGTACGCCAACGGCGAGCCGGCGCCGGCCGCACGCTACCTGCGCGAGGTCGAAGGGGTCGTGCTGGACGTGATGCTCGACGAGATCTTCGGCCTGCGCGGCGCGGCGGTCGGGTCGGTCGACGCGCTGACGCGCTTCTACATCCTGTGGCGGTTCACCTACCGCGAGTCGCCGATCGAGGCGGGCGACGCCTACGTCTTCTGCTACCCGCAGGGGATCGAGATCGACGGCGCGGGCGGCGTCTGCGGGCCGGCCCCGGCGCTGGTCGAGAAGGTCCGCGGCGCGGGCGGCGGCAAGTTCCGCGTCCGCACGTTCGAGGAGCGCGGCGGCGACGACGCGCTGGGCGTCGCCGAGGACGGCAAGGCGGCGCCGCTCATCGACGTCGTCCACCGGCTGCTCTGGCTGCTTGAGCGCCAGCCGGCGGCGCTGCCCGCGTTTCTCCGGAAAACGGGACCGAATACGGAGCAGCTTCGTCTGGTCACCCAGGCGCTCTGCGCTCCGGTCCTCGGCGGCCCGCGGGCGCCCGACGCCGCGCCGACGGCGGAGCTCCGCGCCCTCGCCCGATTGAACGCCAACTGGCGCGGCGTCGTCGAAGGGGACGCGTTCGCGCGGGAAACCGAAACGCGGATCACCGGACAGCAGGAATTGACGCTGGAGAGCGACGGCTGATGAGCGAAACCCTTCGCCCGTGGATCGAGTGCGTGGCGCTGCACCCCGACGTCCTCTCGGACGAGTTCTCGGAGGACGTCTTCGCGCTCGACCTCGGCGCGCTGTCCGACCGCCTGATCGGGGCTGACGCCGGCCTGCCGGCCGCCGAACTGCCGCGCGTGCCGGCCGTCTACCGCGACGCGGACAGCTTCTTCCGGGCGTCGTACCTGACCGGCGGCCTGCGGTCGCTGCTCGACGACGTGTTCGGGCGCCTGGCCGGCGCGCGGGGCAACCGCGTGCTGAAGCTGCTGACCCCGTTCGGCGGCGGCAAGTCGCACACGCTGGCCGCGCTGCTGCACGGCGCCCGGTCGCGGGCGGCGCTCGACGTCCTGCCGGAGGCGGCGGGGCTGCCCCGTCCCGACGGCGTGCGGGTGGCGGTGTTCGACGGGCAGTTCTTCGACGCCACCACCGGCAAGCGCGCGCCGGCGGGGACGTTCGCGGCGCGGACCGTCTGGGGCTGGATGGCGTGGGCGCTCGGCGGGCGTGACGGCTACGAGGTGGTGCGGGCGCAGGACGAGGCGCGCGTCGCCCCCGGCGGCGACGAGATCGTCGCGCTGCTCCGCCGCGGTCCGAGCCTGATCCTGATCGACGAGCTGCTGGAATATCTCATCAGCGCCGGCGGCGTGCGCGTCGAGCGGACCACGCTCCGCGACGAGACGCTGTCGTTCCTCAAGCGGCTGACGGTGGCGGTGGGCGCCGTGGACGACGCGGTGCTGGTCTACTCGTTGCAGTCGAGCAAGCGGGAATCGCTGGAGTACACCAGCCTGCTGCGGACCGTCGAGCATCTGGCCGCCCGCAAGGACCAGCGCCGGGAGCCGGTCGAGGGGAACGAGATACTGAACGTCATCCAGCGGCGGCTGCTGGCGAAGTCGCCCGACCCGCGGGCGGCGGGCGGCGCGGCGGAGGCGTGGCGGCAGGTGTTCACCCGGATGCGCCATGCCTGCGCGCAGAGCGACGCGGAACGCCGGCAGGCGGACGAGGAAGGGCTGGCGCTCCGCGATCGGATCATGGCGTCGTACCCGTTCCACCCCGCGCTGATCGACGTGATGCGGGAGCGGTGGGCCGCCGTGCCGGAATTCCAGCGCACGCGCGGCGCGCTGCGCTTCCTCGCCTCGTGCCTGCGGGCGGCGCACCGGGCGGGCGGGTCGCGCGCGCTGCTCGGCCCCGGCGACGTGCCGATCCGCGACGCCGACGTGCGCCTCGCCTTCTTCAAGGAAGTGGGGCAGCGCGAGGACTTCCTGGCCTGCCTGGAGCACGACTTCGTCGGCGCCAACGCGCGCACGCGGCGCATCGACGCCCGCCGCGCCCGCGAAGTGACCGCCGAGGCCGGCCGGCAGCCCGCGACCCGCCTCGCCACCACGGTGCTCCTCTGCTCGTTCGGCGGCCTGCGGCGCGCCGGCGGCGCGGACGGCGCCCTGCTGCCGCCGGGCATCGGCGAGACCGATCTGCTGGGCGTCGCCGTCGGCCCCGATCTCGACAGCACGACCGCGCAGGCGTGCCTCAAGGAGCTCCGGGAGCAGTGCCTCTACCTCCACTTCGACGGCGGGCGCTACTGCTTCCGGAAAGACCCCAACGTCACCCTCCTCGTCGAGCAGGAGGCTGACGCCGTCGCCCGCGACGAAGCCGGCGTGCGCGCCCGCGTCCTGGAGATGATCGAGGAACGTCTGGCCGGCCACCCCGCCGCCGTCGTCTGGCCGGCCGCGTCGGGCGACGCGCCGGACCGCGACGCGCGGTTCCTCGTCGCCTATCTGCCCCTGGAGTTCGCCGCCCTGTCCGCGGAGGAGCAGGAGGAGACGAAGCGGGACCTTTTCGAGCACCACGGCAACCGGCCGCGCGAGTTCCGGAACGGCCTGGGGCTGGCCGCGCCGTCCGCCGACCAGGTGGAGGTGCTGCGCCGCGCCGTCCGCTACCTGCTCGCCATCGAGCGCGTCAGCGGCCGCTGGCGCGAGCACAACCTGACCGACGCCCAGAAGGACCAGCTCCGCGAGCGCCGCGCCACCGAGGGAGCGGCGGCCGAATCGGCTCTGCTCAAGCTGTACGCGGAGGTCTGGCTGCCCGTCTCGGCCGACGGCGCGCTGTCGATGGAAGCCGTCCGCATGGGCGGCCGGCCCCTCCAGACCACGCTCGACGCGAAGAAGCGCGCCCGTATCCACGAGCGCCTGACGGAGCTGCTGACGACCGTGCAGAAGAAGGTCTTCGGCAGCGTCGCGCCGGGCAAGATCGTCGAGCTGTACCGGCTCGGCGCCGGCGACGCCGGCGCGCCCGGCATTTCGACCGACAAGGTGGTGGCCGGGTTCTTCTCGTTCCTCGGCTTCCCGCGCCTGCGCGACGCCGACGTGGTGCGCACGGCGATCGCCCGCGGCGTCGAGACCGGCCTGTTCGCCTGCGCGACCGGCCGGCCGGCGCTCGGCACCGACGGGCGCTACCGGATCGACCGCGGCCGCATCGCCTTCGAGCGGACGGTCGCCGAGGACGAAATCGACCTCGACTCCGGTTTCCTCATCGCGCCCGCCGCGCTGCCGGCGCCGGCCGCCGCCGTGGTCCCGCCACTTGGCGGCGACGCTGAAGACGACGACTTCCATCGTTCGAAGCACGGCGGCGCAGACTTGACACGGGAGCGGAAGGACGCCGCCGAGGACGTGAAGCCGCCCACCGCGGGTTCGCGCGACCTCACCATCTCGTTCTCCGCCGACAGGAACGAGCTGTACAACGCATGGAACGCCCTCGCCAACCTCGCCGACGCCGCCGGCAGGATTTCGGTCCGCGTGCAGGCCACGTCGGACACCGGGTTCGACCGGGCCAAGCTGGAAAACGGCGTCCTGGAGCCGTTGCGGGAGCTCGGGCTGATCGACGACGAGCAGACGTGAACGTGCTGCCGCCGTGTGAACGAGTCGATCCCCTCACGATGGAGACTTGCTGAAATGGCGCGCTCCGGTCTGCTGCTCGATCTCGTCCGCGCCGGCGCCCGCGGCGATCGGGCGCTGTTCCGCAAGTCGCTGGAAGCGCTCGTCACGGAGGAGCGCGCCAAGCAGCATCACGTTCTGGCCGACCGTCTTGCGGCGCATCTTCAGGCTGACGGAGCGCGGCCGGTGGGCGGTATGCCGCCGCCGGCGCGACACAACGGGCCGGGTGCGGCGCTGCACCACGAGACCGCTCCAGAGCGGCGGTTGGACGATCTTGTACTTCCCGGCTCGGTGGTCGCCGCCGGCCGGGAGCTGATCGAGGAGCACCGGCGCGCCGACCTGCTGCGCGCGCACAACCTGGAACCAAGGCGCCGGGTGCTTCTCACCGGCCCGCCCGGCAACGGCAAGACGTCGTTCGCGGAAGCGCTCGCGATGGAGCTGGCGGTCCCGCTGCTCTCCGTCCGCTACGAGTCGCTGATCGCCAGTTATCTCGGCGAGACCGCCGTCCGGTTCTCCCGCCTCTTCGATCAGGTGCGGACGCGCCGGTGTGTGCTGTTCTTCGACGAGTTCGACGTGGTCGGCAAGGAGCGCGGCGACCTGCACGAAACAGGCGAGATCAAGCGGGTCGTCAGTTCGCTCCTGCTGCAGATCGACACGCTGCCGAGTTACGTCGTCGTCGTCTCGGCGACGAACCATCCGGAACTGCTCGACCGCGCCGTGTGGCGCCGCTTCCAGCTTCGGCTGGCGCTGCCCGCCCCGACGCCGGCGCTCGCGCGGGAGTGGTTCTGCCGTTTCGAGCAACGACTCGGGACGAAGCTGGTTCCTGCTCCGTCCACGCTGGCCAGGCGTCTCCGCGGCCTGAGCTTCGCGGAGCTGGAGCAGTTCTGCCTCGACGTGCAGCGGCATCACGTGTTGAACCTGCCGGAGAGCGACGTGCGCGCCATCGTCTCAGCGCGGTTGAAACAGTGGCGGAAGCGCGTGCCGCCGACCGCCGGCGGCGCGACAGCGCCCGCGGACGACGGCGATGCCTGAACGTCCGCTGCTGATCCTGCCGCATCCCGGTGAACCACTCGCTCGTCGCAAGCGATTCGGCAGAGGAGGCGCTCCTCGCTTTCCGAGCCGCGAGCGACAGGTCGAGCGGTTGGCCCCGAAGTTCGATGCCCTCCAGCAGGCGATAGAGGCGCGCCGCTTGCGGCTGCAGGCCGAGTCGCACGACCTCGTTCCCGAGGAAGTCGTCGTCCTGGAGACCATCGGGACGATAGAGAACTTCGTCCGCGCCGTGGAGAAGGTCCCCGGCATGGAATGGCTGGCGGAGATCGACGAGACCGACATCCCGCCCGACGAGGACTTCTTCGAAACCACCACGAATGGCGAGCGGCGTCCGGACAAGACGCTCCGCGGGCGCCTGTTCATGGTGTTCACGAACCAGGACGCCTTGCAGGAGATTCTGTCGCTGTGGGCGGCGTGGCAAGAAGACGGAAAGCTGCCGGACGGTTTTGGCGTCTGGAAAACGATTTTCGCGCAACTGCATGACGTGCGGGTCTGGGGAGTACGGGACCGTCTGTACGAAACGGGCGTGCTCGACGACTGGCGTGAGCGCGTGAAGCGCGGCGAGGAAATCGTTCCCTGCGAGATCGAGTTGTGGCGTCGGGGAACGCCCGAGCAGCGTCGGAACGCTCGCGATCGCGTCGTTGGACTCGTCGTCGAACAGGGGGGACAGATTGTTGCCGAAGCGGCGGTTCAAGAGATCGCGTATCACGCGTTTCTGGCTCGGCTGCCGGCGGCGTCCATCGGTCCTTTGTTCGAAGGGAAAGACGGCGACGTGGAGTTGGTCCAGTGCGAGCAAATTCAGTTCTTCCGCGCCAGCGGGCAGATGGCGACGACGCTGTCCGACGACGGGACGCAAGAAGACGGTGCGGCGCTTTCAGACCAGCCCGCGGTCGGTGCGCCGGTGATTGCGTTGTTCGACGGACTGCCTCTGCAGGCGCATCGGCGGCTTCAGGGACGCCTGCTCGTCGATGATCCCGACGGTTTCGAAGAAGACTACCCCGCCGCGCGGCGACGTCACGGAACCGCGATGGCCTCGCTGATTCTGCACGGCGATCTGGCTGCCCGCGAAGCGCCGTTGGCGCGGCCTCTGTACGTCCGTCCGATTCTCCGTCCTGATCCAAGGGACTGGCGGAACGAGGACGAGACGGTGAGCGAAGACACGCTCGTCGTCGATCTGCTGCATCGGGCAGTCCGGCGGCTGTTCGAAGGCGAAGGCGACGAAGCGGCGGCGGGCCCGGACGTTGCCGCGATCAACTTGTCGATCGGCATCCGCGACCGCCCGTTCGATCAGATGCTCAGTCCGCTCGCCCGGCTGCTCGACTGGCTCGCATGGCGCTACAAGGTGCTGTTCGTGGTAAGCGCGGGCAACCATCCGCGGAGGGTCGAACTGCCGGTCCGGACACGGGATCTCCAGTCGCTGTCCGCCGAGGAGTTGCAGCGTCACGTGATCCGCGCGGTGACGTCCGACGCGCGCCATCGGCGGCTGCTTTCTCCGGCGGAGTCCGTGAACGGGTTGACCGTGGCCGCGGCGCATCATGACGCCTCGACCGGGACTCCGCCGCCCGGATGGCGCGATCCGTATCTCGAAAACGAACTGCCCAGCCCGATCAACGCACAGGGCATGGGATTCCGGCGAGCGATAAAACCGGACTTGCTCACCAGCGGGGGACGCGCCGTCATGCAACCGCCCGCGAACGCTGCGCAAGACGCACCGACGAGCTTGGAGGTATACGGGGGAACGCGTTCGCCGGGACAGCTCGTCGCGGCGCCCGGTGCGACAGCCGGCGAGCAGGCGGCCACACGGCACACGCGGGGAACGAGCAACGCCGCCGCGCTCGTCAGCCGCGCCGCCGGGTCGCTCTACGACGTGCTGGACGAGCTGCGCCAGGACCCCGGCGGCGAGATGATCGACGCCGTGCCGCGGGCCGTCTGGCTCAACAGCCCGTGGTGAAAGTCCCTGCTGCATTCGAGCAGCGATGCATCCCGCCTGACGGCGTTGTTCGTCGGTTGCGTATGCCCAATATGCGCCCTCCTCACGCCTTGTCAGGCGGGCGCCTCGCCGCTCTCGGTGCGACGCGGGATTCCACCACGGGCTGTCAAGGCGCTGGTCGTCCACGGCGCAGATTGGGGGCCAGCCGGCGAGACGATCACGGCCGTGCTTCGCGCTGATCACGGCGGCCGGCGAGTCAAGGAGCAGGTGACCCGGCTGTTGGGCTACGGCGTCGTGAACGTCGACCGCGTGCGGGAGTGCACGGCCAGTCGGGTGACGGTGCTCGGGGGAGGACTGCTGCAAGAGGACCAATCGCACGTCCACCGCATTCCGTTGCCACCGTCGTTGAGCGGCTGGCGCGGCCACCGCCGGCTGACCATAAGTCTCGCATGGACATCCCCCGTGAACCCGCGCCATCGGAACTGGCGGCGCGCGCAGCTCTGGTTCTCGCCACCGATGACGGAATTGGACGTCAAGCGGAAACAGGCGGACTCGCGAGCGGTCCAGCGCGGCGCCGTGCAACACGAAGTGCTGGAAGGTGAAAGCTCGAGCGAGTTCGTGACCGGCGCGAATCTGGAAATCCAGGTGAGTTGCCGTGCCGACGCCGGCGCGTTGGAGGACGAGGTTCCGTACGCGCTCGTCACAACGATGGAGGTAACGAGCGACCTCTGGGTCTCCAACATCTACGACGAAGTGCGCGCGGCGGTGCAGGCAGCGCGCGTACAGATCGCGGCAGAAGAAGGCGGCGCTTCTTGAACATCCTGCACCGCTGGCGGCGAGCACTTCCCCGGCAGTACCAGACTCGACAGACATCAACATGAAAATCTCATGATTGCATCGTAGAATTCACACGATGTGGATCGATCGCCAGGTCGAGCCGCTCCTCCTGCAGCGGGCGGCGACGCGGCCGGTCGTGGTGCTGACCGGGGCGCGGCAGACCGGGAAGACGAGCCTGATGCGCCGGCTCTTCCCGGAGCACGGTTTCGTCACCCTCGACCTGCCGAGCGAGGCGGAGCAGGCCGAACGCGATCCGGGCGCCTTCCTGGCGCGCCACCCGCCGCCTGTCGTGGTCGACGAGGTGCAGTACGCGCCGGGACTGTTCCGCCATCTGAAGGCGGCGGTCGATCGCGAGCGCGGGCGCGCCGGCGCCTTCCTGCTGACCGGCTCGCAGCCGCTCGGTCTGATGAAGTCGGTCTCCGATTCGCTGGCGGGCCGCGCCGCCGTCGTCGAGCTCGAGCCGCTCTCGTTCGCTGAAGCGAAGACGGCGCACCCGCGCCTCACCGCGGAGGAGTTTCTGGTGCGCGGGGGGTTTCCGGAGCTGTACGAGAATCTGGAGATCGACTCGGAAGGGTTTCTCCGGTCGTACGTGGCGACTTATCTGGAGCGGGATCTGCGGCAAATCCTGCACGTCTCGAACCTGCGGAACTACGAACGGTTCCTGCGCGCCGCCGCGCTGCGGTCGGCCCAGCTGCTCAACCGCGCCGACCTCGCGCGGGACGTCGGCATCGGCGGCTCGACGGCCGGCGCCTGGCTGTCGGCGCTGGAGGCGTCGCACCAGCTGATGCTGCTGGAGCCGTGGTTCGCGAACCGGACGAAGTCGCTCGTGAAGCGGCCGAAGCTCTATCTGCGCGACGCCGGCCTCGCGGCGCTGCTGTGCGGCGTGCGGACGATCGATGCGCTCCGGGCGTCGCCGCTGGCCGGCGCCCTGTGGGAAACGTTCGTCTGCGCCGAGATCCGCCGCGCGCAGTCGAACCGGCGCGGCGGCTGGGACTTCCACTTCTGGGGCGGCCGCGCGCGGGAAGCCGACTTCCTGCTGCACCGGGCCGGCGCGTTCCATCTCGCCGACGCCAAGTGGACGGAGCATCCGGACGCCCGCGACGCCGCGGCGCTGCGCCGGATCGCCGGCATGCTGCCGGCCGGGTCGGTCCGGTCGATGTCGATCTTCTGCCGGGCGCCGAACCCCTATCCGCTCGGCGACGGCGGCGTGCGCGCCGCGCCCCTCGACGCGCCGGACGCACTGGCCGACTGGGCCTGAACAACCCGCGCAGGAAAGTCCCCGCTGCGTTCGAGCGGCAAGACGGCGTCAGGCGGGCGCCTCCCCGCTCTCAGTACGACGCGGGGTTCCACCACGGGCTGCTAGAATCGGCGGGGCTGCAGGCCCCCTGTCCGCGACCAGACCGGATGACCAGGCCGAAACTCCCGGGCCGGCTCGGCAGCCTCGCCGCTGCGGGCGGGTTGTGCCTGCTGGCGGGGACGCCCCTGCCGCTCCCGGCGGGGGCGCCGGTCGGGGCGCTGGCCCAGTCCGTCCGGCCGCCGCGCGACCCGGCGGCGCCAGTCGCGGTCGCGCCGGTGACCGACGCCGAGCTGCGCCGGCCGGCGGACGGCGACTGGCTGATGCACCGCCGGACGTACGACGGCTGGGCTACAGCCCGCTCGACCAGATCGACCGGGAAAACGTCGGCCGCCTGCGGCTCGCGTGGGTCTGGTCGATGGAGGACGGGCGGAGCCAGCCGACCCCGCTCGTCCGGGACGGAGTGATGTTCCTCGCCAACCCCGGCGGGGTGATGCAGGCGCTCGACGCCCGCACCGGCAGCGGCCTGTGGGAGCACCGCCGCCGGTTCCCGGACGGGTTCGCGGGCGGCGATCGCGGACCGCGGAACGTCGCCCTGCACGACAACCGGCTGCTGGTGGCGACCGCCGACGCGGCGCTGGTCGCGCTCGACGTCGCGACCGGGCGACCGGTCTGGGAGCGTCAGATCGCCGACTCCGCCCAGGGTTACGGCAACTCCAGCGGCCCGCTCGTCGTCGAGGGGCGGGTGATCAACGGCATCAACGGCTGCAGCCGGTTCCAGCCGGAGAGCTGCTTCATCACGGCGCACGACGCCGGCGCCGGCGACGAGCTCTGGCGGACGTTCACCATCGCCCGGCCGGGCCAGCCGGGGGGCGACACGTGGGGCGACCTGCCGCTGGCGCTGCGCGGCGGCGGCGACTCCTGGATCCCCGGCAGCTACGACCCGGCGCTCGGGCTGCTCTACTGGGGGGTGGCCCAGGCGAAGCCGTGGGTGCCGGCCAGCCGGGGGCTGACCACGGACGACGCCGCCCTCTACACCAACTCGACGCTGGCGCTCGACCCCACCACCGGCGCGATAGTCTGGTACCGCCAGCACGTCCCGGGCGAGGCGCTCGACCTCGACGAGGCGTTCGAGAAGGTGCTGGTCGACAGCAGAGGCCGGAAGGCGCTGCTGACGATCGGCAAGCACGGCATCCTCTGGAAGCTCGACCGGGAGACCGGCGCCTTCCTCGGGTTCAGGGAGACGGTCTTCCAGAACGTCTTCGACCGGATCGACCCGGACACCGGCGCCGTCACGTACCGGCAGGACATCGCCGACGCGGAGGTCGGCGACTGGGTCTCGGTCTGTCCGAGCACCGCCGGCGGGCACAACTGGCACGCGATGGCGTACAGCCCGGAGGAGCGGACGCTCGTCATCCCGCTCAGCCAGAGCTGCCTGGAGATCGCCGGCCGGGAGGTGGCGCTGGAGATAGGGTCCGGCGGCACGCAGGCCGACCGGAAGTGGTTCGAGATGCCGGGCACGGACGGCAACCTCGGCAAGCTGGCCGCGTACCACGTCGACACGCTGGAGGAGGTCTGGTCGGTCGAACAGCGGGCGGCGTTCCTCACCGGCGTCCTGACGACCGCCGGCGGACTGGCGTTCGCGGGCGACGTCGACCGGCGCTTCCGGGCGTACGACGTGCGGGACGGACGCGTGCTGTGGGAGATCCGGCTGGGAACGTCGGTCCAGGGGTTCCCGATCGCCTACGCCGCAGGCGGCCGGCAGTACGTCGCGGTCCCGACCGGGCTGGGCGGCGGCAGCCCGCGCCGGGTCCCCGCCCTGCTGTCGCCGGACGTCCGCCACCCGCCGACCGGCAACGCGCTGTACGTCTTCACGCTGGACTGACCGGATTGCCGGTCCGTTGACGGCGGCGGGCCCGAACATGCATGGACCCGAACTTCCTCCAGGAGTCTATCGTGCAGCGGCGTCGAACACCGCGGACACGTCGGCGGCGAAGCCGTCGAGGAGCGGCGAAGTCGCCGCGGCGCCGCGCACGAACACGCCGTGCACGACGTACGCGCCGCCCTCCAGCACGAGGACCGTGATCGTCTCGTCGCGCGGGTCGGCGATCCAGTACTCCGGGACGCCCCCTTCGGCGTAGTCCGCGCGCTTGTCGACCAGGTCCCGCTCCGGGGCGTCCGGGCTCACCACCTCGGCCACGAGATCCGCGCCCAGCCAGTAGCGGTCCTCGCGGCGGGCGTCGGTGCGGTCGCGGAGCAGGAGCAGGTCAGGCTCGCGGAACTTGCCTGCGCGGACGCGCAGGCGCAGCGGGGCGAACCGCACGACGCCGCCGCGCGCGACGAGCCAGTCGCGGAACAGGCCGTAGAGAAAGGCGAGCATCGCCTGGTGCGCGTCGGTCGGCATGGGCAACTCCTCGACGCGCCCATCGGTGAACTCGATCAGGCGGCTGCTGCGATCGGTGAGCCAGAGGTAGCAGTCGTCGCTCCAGGTCCCCTGTGGCGGCAGGACGTCGCGCAGGAGCGCCTCCAGCGGGCGCCCGGACGCCGGCCCGGCGGTGGTCGCGCCGATCTCACCCATCGCGGCGTCCCGGCTACCGGTGGCCGGCCTGCAGGTGCTCGCGCAGGATGTCGCGGCCGAAGTCGCCGTCGAAGTCGCGCCAGACCGAGTGCACGTGGTTCCCGTCGTTCTGGGTGTTGTCGTACTCGATCAGGAAGGTCGGGCCCTGCACGCGGTAGTAGTGGCGCTTCCCGCGCTCGGCCGCGCCGGCCCAGGCGAACGTGACGTTCTCGATCCCGGCTTCTTCGAGCCTCGCCGTCCGGTCGGCCGCCAGGTCGTCGGCCATCAGCGACGTGTAGGCGGCGATCAGCCGCCGGAGCAGCGCCTGCTGATCCGGCGTCATCGCCGACGCCTTCAGCCCGCCCGGCCCGAGCGAATGGGCCGTCGAGAACGCCTCGGTGGCGATGTCGCGCGGCGGCTCGTCGGCGATGACGGCCGCCGCGCGCCGGGCGTCGTCGAGCGCCGTCAGCAGCTCCCGGGCGGCGTCCTCCTCCATCCCGAGCAGACGCATCCCCTTCCGCGGCCCCTCCCGCACCTCGGCCGGATTGCTCCCGAAGAACGTCGGAGTGCTGGCCACCGCCTCGCCGTCCACCACCGTGAAGTGCAGCGACAGGTGATGCCCTTCCACCCGCCATCCCCAGGCGCCGCGCGGCGACGGCGTCCCGAACACCGAGAAGTAGTACCACTCCGGGTTGCGGTCGAAACGGGGGTTCTCCTCGAGGGCGCCGAGAATCGCCTCGAGATCCATGACGTCGACCGCCAACCGGTAGCCGACCTCGCTGAGGCCCTGCTCGAGCAGCGCGTGGGCCGCCCGGCGCTGCGCCGCGTCCATCTCCTCGATCTTCAGGCCCTGCCGGGGGAACATCTCGGTCGGCACGTAGTGGAACCGCTCACGGTCGTCGGAGTCGAACGCGAGCGCGGCGGCGGCCCGCTGCTCCGGCGTCAGCGTCGCGAGAAACCGCTCGGCCGCCTCCGCCATCGACGCCGCCGTGCGTTGCGAGGCGACCGTCGAGGCGAGACCCAGCGCGGCGAAGAACCCGGCGGCGAGAAACGACAGACGCCATCCCGGACGGCCCATGTTCAACCCCCGTTGACTGTGGTTGCGTAGATGGTATCTTACGAAGGCCCCGGCGGACCGTCAACCGGGAGCAGCGCCGCCCACCGGCCCCGGCGGCTCGAAAGGAAAACGTCATGCGAACATCGACCTCGACAGCCGTTCTCGCGGCGGCGGCGCTGGCGCTCGGCTGCGGCGCGGCCGACGCGCCGCCGGAACCCGCGCCCGAGCCGGCGGCGGCCCCTGTGGAAGACTGCGCCCCGGTCGGCGAGATCCGGTTCATCTGCGACCTGATCAGCCCCGAGGACCTCGCCGTCATTCCGGGCGAAGAGTGGGTGCTCGCCTCCGGGAACCAGGAGGGGGGCAAGCTGCATCTCGTCAACGTCCGGGAGAAGACCGCTTCGGTCGTCTTCCCGATGCTGGAGCCGCGCGAGCGGCTCGACGCCGCGGCCTATCCTGACTGCCCGGGCCCGGTCGACCTGACGGAGGGCGCGGCGTTCCGGGCGCACGGCCTCTACCTGCGGCCCGGCGCGGACGACGTGCACACGGTCTATCTGGTGCACCACGGCTTCCGCGAGTCGGTCGAGGTGTTCGAGGTCGACGCCGCCGTGACCCCGCCGACGCTGACCTGGATCGGCTGCGCGGTGGCCCCGGAGCCGCTCGTTCTGAACTCGGTCGTCGCGCTGCCGGACGGCGGGTTCGCCGCCACCAGCTTCCGCACGCAGGGGCGCACCGAATCGTTCGACGAAATCCTCGCGGGCGCCATCTCCGGCTCGGTGTGGGAGTGGCGCGCCGACCGCGGATGGACCGAGGTCCCCGGCAGCGACGCCGGCGGCCCGAACGGCCTGGAGATCTCCGGCGACGGAGAGTGGTTCTACGTCGCCGGCTGGGGCGAGCAGCGCTTCATCCGCCTCTCGCGCGGCCGGACGCCGGTGGAGCGGGAAGCGATAGACCTGCACTTCCGCCCCGACAACCTGCGCATGCAGCCGGACGGGGCCGTCTTCGCCGCGGGCGCGGACGGGTTCCGCACGCCGGACGAGACGTTCCACGTCGCCCGGATCGATCCGGAGACGCTGGCGGTCGAGCGCGTGATCGACCACCCGGTCATCGAGCGGTTCGCGGCGTGCACGGCGGCGGTGCGGATCGGCGACGAGATCTGGATGGGCACGAACCGCGGCGAGAAGATCGGGTACTTCCCCGCGCCGTGACGGAACCGGCGCAGTCAAAAGGAGCGAACCATGCGCATCGTGAAGATCCTGACCGGCGCGGCCGTCGCCGCGGGCCTGATGGCGGCGGCGAGCGGGGCGACCTGGCTGTACGCCCAGCAGCAGCGGACCTCCGACATGCTGTCGCCCGAAGATTACCTGGAGATCCGGCAGATGTACTACCTGTACGCCCACGACGTCGACCCGGGCTCGGAGCACGACGCCTCGTGGATGTTCGCCGAGGACGGCAGCTTCAGCTCGGGCGGCGAGCCGGTCGTCGGCCGGGCCGCCCTCCGCGAGTTCTACCAGGGGGTGCGGGAGCGCCACTCGGCCGGCATCCGGCACGTCAACGCCAGCGTGGTGATCATGCCGACCGACGAAGGCGCCCGCGGCATGGGCTACATGCTGCAGGTGGAGAAGCGCACGGAAGACGGCCCGATAGAGATCACCCTGTTCGGGAAGTACACCGACCGGTGGGTGAAGACGCCGGACGGCTGGCGCATCCAGGAGCGCCGGTTCACGGCCGACACTTGGCGCGGCGACGCGGCGAGCTGAGCTGTCTCCAAGATGGCCTGAGCTATATCAGCATGCTGGCAAGCTGCACGAATCCTGGAGCAGCTTGCGTGCGTGGAGGGTAAGGCTGACCGCCGTGCTGCGCGACGGCGAACCGCGTGAGCGCGGCCGTGTTCGAGCATCGCTTCGATTGGGATCCGGTCAAGGCGCGAAGCAACCGGCGCAAGCACGGCGTCACGTTCGATCTGGCGGCGACGGTATTCGACGATCCACTCGCGGTGTCCATTTCGGATGCAGATCACGGCGACGCCGAGCATCGCTGGGTGACCTTGGGACGCGCACGGAACGAAATGCTGCTGGTCGTCATCCACACGTATCACGAGGTCGGCGCTGACGCCGCCAGCGTGCGGATCATTTCCGCACGGCAGGCCACGGGGCGCGAACGCCGGCAATACGCATCAGACAGATGAGACCCGATTACGACTTCTCCACCGGCGAGCGGGGCAGGTTCTTCCGCCGGGACGCCCGGCTGAATCTGCCGGTCCGGGACGCAGCGCAGGACTGGGCCGGGCCGGACGGCGATCTGGGCGCCTACGTCGCGGACGAATCTCAAAAGACCATCAATGCCTACGCCGACCAGCCGCATCTGGTCCGTGAGCATGCCAACCAAGAGCACGACACGGCGCGCGGCGGTTATGCCGACCGCCAGCTATTCGAGCTGGTACAGAACGGCGCCGACGCCCTGAGCGGCGCCGGCGGCGGGGGACGCATCGTCATTCGCTTGACCGGCGGCTGCCTGTACTGCGCCGACGACGGCGAACCGATTGATCGGAACGGCGTGACGGCGCTCATGTTCTCCCACCTGTCGCCCAAGCGCGGGACCAGCGAAATCGGAAGATTCGGTCTCGGCTTCAAGTCCGTCCTCGGCGTGACCGACGCTCCCGAATTCTTCAGCCGCGCCGGCTCGTTTCGCTTCGACCGCCGCCGCGCGCGCGAACGCATACGGGAAGTCGCACCCGGCGCCGAGCGCTGCCCGGTGCTGCGTCTCCCCGACCCTGTCGATCCCCTTGCGGCCCGGGACGCGGACGCCGTTCTCTGTGAGCTCATGGACTGGGCGACGAACGTCGTGCGACTGCCGCTCGAACCCGGGACGGTCGCCAACCTCCGACGGCAGATGCAGGAATTCCCTCCGGAGTTTCTGCTGTTCGTCGAGCACGTCAGACAACTGCGCCTGGAGGACGGGTCGACGTCGAACCGCACGCTCGAACTGGAAAACGCCGATGGCGAATTCAGGCTCGCCGACGGCGGCGCCACCCGGCGCTGGAAGTTGTTCAAGACCGTCCATCGGCTATCGGACGCCGCCGGAGTCGACCGACGTTCGCTCGACGATGGCGACGAAGTGCCGATCTGGTGGGCGGCTCCTCTCGATCGATTGACCGAACCGGGCCACTTCTGGGCGTATTTCCCCACGAAGACCGCAAGTCTCGTCGCCGGCATCCTGAATGCGCCGTGGAAGACGAACGAAGACCGTCAGAACCTTCTGCCCGGACCGTACAACGACGAACTCATCGACGCGGCGGCGAGGATGATTGCCGACGAACTGCCCACGCTCGCAACGCATACCGACCCCGCAGGACATCTGGATGCGCTCCCGCGACGCCGTGAAGCGGGCGACCCGGATCAGAGCAGCCGGCTCCGTGAACGTCTGCTGGCCGGGCTTTGCGAGCGGGAGGTAATTCCCGACCAGGACGATAAGCTGCGCAGCATCCCGAACGTCAACTACCCGCCGAAGGAGCTGACGCGCGGCTCACTCGAAGAGAAAGAGAAAGCACTCAAGAGCTGGGCGCAATATCGTGGACGACCGTCGAACTGGCTCCATCACCGAGCACTGCCCCGCCATCGATTCGCTCGGATCGAACAATTGATCGAGCAATGGGAGACAGCGCACGGACGTGCGTCCGCGCAGAATGCCGCTTCCGTATCGAAGTGGCTGGAGGCGCTGGTGCACGGGAAGACGGGCGATGACGCGGCCGAGGCATCCAGAACCGCCCTCGTGACGGCGGCCGCCCTGCCGTCGCACTTGCGAAATCCGCGCACGCTCGGCAGCATCCTGCTGATGCAGAACGGCGGCTGGAAACCGGTCGATCCGAAGCAGGTCTTCCTGCCGCGCGACGTGACCGACGCCGGATCGCCTTTGAACGCGGGTGAGCTGGTGCATGCGAGCGTGACGTCCGATGCCGACGCCCGTCATGCGCTCCACGAACTCGGAATCGTCAAGATGTCCGCGGAGGGCCAGTTCAGACACGTGGCGTCACGGTTGTTGGACAAGTATTCCATGCCATCAGACCTGGAATGGCGTCGATTCTGGTCCCTGGCTCGCGATGTCGCGCCCGATCGCGCCGAGGAAACCATCACCGGACGGCGCGGGCAGTTGCGGATTCGCACGCAGGCCGGCGCTTGGGCGCCGATGCATCGCGTGTTGCTGCCCGGCGGAATCGTTCCCGGCCCGGATGGCCGAGAACGACAGGCCGCCGTTGACCTCGATTTCCACGCGGACGACAAGGAGCTGCTCGATCGTCTCGGCGTCGTGGCCGAGCCGAACGGCGAACGGGAGTTGTCCGCGGAATCCTGGTTCGGCGAATTTCGGTACGATGCGCGCCGTCGGTTCAAGAATCGTGACCTTCCCAGCGCACCACAGGATGCCCTTCTGCAATTTGAATCCACCACGGGCGCCGGCCCTCTTGAGGTGCTGGACGAGTTGTCGGAGAAAGGCAAAGCGAAGTACACGGACGCTCTGCTCCATCTGGACGCCACCTACGGGTCATGGATCATGCGCCACAAGACCCGGCCGGACCACTATCCGGAGTTGGAGGTCGATTCGCCGGTCGCGTTCCAGCTTCGAAAGCACGGAAACGTTCGCACCGCGGGCGGCGTCGTTCCGCTCGCCGATGCGCTCGGAGCACAACCGAAGAACCCGGCGGCGCGCGACGTGCTGCTGGCGCACCCCAAAGCCGACCGGATCAGAATCGCATTCGATCTGGCCGAACCGACGCCGGAGTTCTTCGGGGAAGAAGACGCCGTTCTCCTTGACGACGTATGGCCCGGATTCTGGCGAACGCTGGAAAAGCACGTCGACCCGAAGCTGTTGACGCACTGGAAAACGTTTCGCCTCGTCCGTTGCGAGCAGATTCTCGCCGGCGGCGATGCATCGGAGTGTATAGCTCACGACTCCCGCATCTATCTTCGCGGCGGCGGTGACGAAAAACACGAGTTGCGGATCGTGCTGCAACGCCTCCCCGGTCTTGATCCGAATTTCCTCGACCAGTGGGCGGACGAAATTCTTCGCTACACGCCCCCGCCTGACGTCGAAGCGCAGCGCGCCGCCATCCGTGCACTGCCGAGCGATGCGGATCGCCTGCTGCAGGCCGTTGGGGAAGCGGCCTTGCGCCGACACCTGCCTGAATCGCTGCTCGCCATACTGGAAAACGATTCCGCGCCGCTGACCGGCGTCGAGGTCGCCGAAGCGGCCATCGCGACCTTCCACACCGACGCTCTCCGGCGCTGCCGCGATGCACTGGAGCATCTGGTTCCGCCGCGGCAATGGGCCGGATCGCCCCGCACGGTCGATTTCGTTCGATCACTTGGTTTTTCGGCGGAGTGGGCGGGCGAGCGGAACGTACGTCGGGCGCCCTTTATCGAGGTGGAGGGACCGCACTCGCTTCCGCCACTCCACGACTACCAAAAACGGATCGTCAACAAGGTGCGGAGCCTGCTGCGCGACGCCGGCGGCGGGGCGGCGCACTACACGACCGGATCGGCCACCAGCACCATCCTGCGCGAACAGCGAGTAGCCGGTGGCGGTCGGCGCGGAATGATCAGCCTGCCGACCGGTTCGGGGAAAACGCGCGTCGCCGTGCAGGCGATCGTCGAAGCGATGGGCAACGACGGCTTCGACGGCGGCGTCCTGTGGGTGGCGGACCGGGACGAATTGTGCGAGCAGGCGGTCGAGGCATGGACACAGGTATGGTCGAGCGTCGGCGCGCAAGGGAAGCGACTGCGTATTTCCCGGATGTGGGCCGGGCAGCCGAAACCGATGACAACGAACGACCTTCACGTCGTCGTCGCCACGATCCAGACGCTCCGTGCGAAATTCCGGAACCACCGGAACGATTACGACTTTCTGACCGATTTCACGCTGTTGGTGTTCGACGAAGCACATCGCTCTATCGCGCCGACGTTTACTTCCGTGCTGCAGGAGATCGGATTGACCCGCCGGCAGCGGGAAGACGAGTCGTTCCTGATCGGATTGACCGCAACGCCCTATCGGGGGCACGACGAGGCGGAGACGGCCAGACTAGTCAACCGGTACGGACGCCGGCGACTCGACGCCGGCGCGTTCGGCAGCGACGACCCGGAGAAAGTCGTTGCGGAACTGCAACGCATGCACGTGCTGGCCCTGGCGGATCACCAGACTATCGACGGCGGACGATTCTCGTTGAACGCCGACGAGCTCGGGCAGATGAGAACAGATCCGAAGCCTCCGTGGCTGCCCCGCAGCGTTGAAGATCGAATCGCGGGCGATTCCGCACGCACGAATCGAATCGTCGAGACGTACACAAGGCAGGTGCGCGACGTCGATCCGGACTGGCCTGCCCTCGTATTCGCCACTTCGGTCGAACACGCACGGACGATCGCAGCGCTCCTCAGCAGGACCGGCGTGCCGTCCAGAGCAGTAAGCAGCGAGACCAAGCCTTCGACGCGCAGAAGAATCGTCGAGGAGTTCCGGCGCGGCGAACTCAAGGTGCTCGTGAATTACGGCGTCTTCCGCGAAGGATTCGACGCACCGCGGACGCGGGCCATCATCGTGGCGCGCCCGGTCTACAGTCCGAACCTCTACTTCCAGATGATCGGACGCGGATTGCGGGGCGTCAGGAACGGAGGCACGGACCGGTGCCTCATCATCAACGTCCAGGACAACATCGACAACTTCGAGGGGCGGCTGGCTTTCTCCAACCTGGATTGGCTATGGGCCTGACGCCGCGGTTCGCTTGACGCGAACGTGGCGATCAAGGATTTCCGCTAATCGCGTCTCTGCCTGAACCTCAGTCGTCGTTCTGCGCGGCGGCGCCCCGCTTCGACCGCGCGGCCAGCTCCTCCTCGTACTCCTCGTCGGTCAGCCAGACGACGCGGGAGAGGAGGAACATCATGTCGTCTATCGAGCGGCTCCCCCACCCTTTCCAGTTGCGCGGGTCGGCGACGCGGGGGTTGCCGGCGGTGTTGTCGTACCAGGCGGTCACCCTGATCACCGTTCCCTTCGGGAGGAGCGGCGCCGCGTCGTCCTCGTAGTGGTACACCTTCACCCAGTTGTGGTTGTACCCGGCGCAGTTGAGCGTCTCCTGGTAGCCGCTCGGGTAGAGCGCCTGCACGCACATCCGCCGGCCGCTCGAATGGAGGTGCGGCTCGAAGCCGAGGACCAGCCCGGCCTGCGCCATTGGATACATCGCCTCGATGACCGTCTCCTGGTTGCCGGGAATGTCGAGATCGTAGGTCAGCGAGTTGAACGAGCCGGCGTTCGTGTACTTCGGGACGTAGCCGGCGGGATGCAGCCGGAACGCCACGTCGATCGAGAACGTCGCCTCGGTCCCTATCGAGTGCGTGTGCAGGTCGAACGTCAGCCCGGACCCCGCCGGCAGCTTCACGCCCAGCTTGTCGGGATAGATCGTCGCGTTCTGCCCCAGCTCCCACACGACGTTGAACAGCCCCTGCCGGCGCCCTTCGGCGACCCCGCCGCCGGCGCCGTCCGCCGCCTCGTCCGCCGCCGCCGAGCCCGGGGTGGCGAGAACCACCGCATGGTGCACGACGAAGTAGCTCAGGTCGCCCGACTCCCGATCGGCGACGCCCGCATCGTGCCGAACCTCGCGGAACTCGACCGCCTTGACGTACCGGTCTTCGGCCAGTCCGGTCGGCGCCGGCCCCATCCGGCCGTAGAAGTCGGGAGCGACCGCCGGCAGCGTCATCGACGGCGACGACACGATCAGGTCGGGCTCGCCGATCGTCCACTCGCGGGCGGCCAGATCGATCTCCGGCATGTCGGCCGGGTCGCCGCGCGGCGCGCCGGCGTCGACCCACGCCCCGATCGTCGCCACTTCGTCGGGGGTCAGCGACGGGTCATCCTTGAACCGCTGGATGCCGACGTTCTTCTCGATGAACCAGGGCGGCATCCGGTCTGGATCGTCGTCCGGACGCGACACCTTGTCGCGGACGGCGCGCGCCCACGGCCGGACGTCGTCGTAGGTGATGAGCGGCATCGGCGCGATGGAGCCCGGCTGGTGGCAGTTGACGCACGATCGGTGCAGAATCGGCGCCACGTCCTTCGTGAACGTGACGTCGGCGGCGGCCGGCGCAGGCGTCGCGACGGCCAGCAGCATGACGGCCGGCAGTGCGCGTCTCGTCCGAGTGGTCGAGGTCATCGTCCAGGTCATCGTTCAAGTCCTCCGGCGCCGCTCCCGATCAGTCGATGGCGAAGCAGTAGAAGAGGCCGGCGCCGCCGGTCGCCTCCAGGTTCGCCTGGCTGCAGCCGCGGCTCGGATGCGCCGAGTTCCACGATCCGTTCGGGCCGCCCTGCTTGTCGTGGTGTCCGACCTGCGCCGAGCCGTCCTCGCTGTTGCTGGTCCAGTTGCCGCAGGTATGGTCGGCGTCGTCGGAATAGGCGCGGCCGTCGGGCTGCGTGCCGGTCAGGATGTCGTGCCGGTTCGGCCGGTCGCCGAGGCCGGGCACCGGGTCGCCCTGCTCGGTCAGCGCGACCCCCTTCCCGAACGAGATGCCGAGTCGCGCCAGCTCCAGCGTGTCGCCGTGCAGCATGGCCAGATCGGTCGCGATCCGCCGCCGGCCGCCGTGCGCGTACCACGGACCGCCGCCGATCCGGTCGCGGGCGCTGACGGCGTTCGTCCCCTGCGTGCTGAGGTATGCGCGCCAAGTCGAATCGCCCCGGCCGACCTTCGCGGCCAGCGACTGGCAGTGGGCGTCGGCCCCCTCCAGCCCGCCCAGGTTGGCCCCGTCCCCCAGGCCGACGCTGGTGATGAAGAACGACATCGGCTGCGGGTCGCCCTGCTGGGCGGCCGCGACGTGAGCGCCCGCGGCTACGGCGACGGCCAATCCGAACGACGTGAAATGCTGCTTGCGTCTCATCGCTGCGCATTCTACTCCGAATCCTTCGCGGATCGCGTCCGCGGGCTGATAACATCGCCGGGACCCGCACTCCGGGCGGTGAGACGGTGTCGAAGGGAGGCTTCGGTCAGATGAAACTGTTGCGAACGCTCCTCGTCGTTGCGGCGGCCATGGCCGGCCCGTTCGGGGCCGGTCCGGCCGCGCAAACCGACCTGCCGACGTTCGAGCGCGACCCGTCGTGGCCGAAGCCGTTGCCCGACCACTGGCGGCTCGGCATCGTCTGGGGCGTGGCGGTCGGCCCGCAGGACCACGTGTGGGTGCTCCACGCCGCCGACAACTACCGCGACGAAATCGAGGACGCAGGGAAGGTCCCGGCGCCGCCGGTGCTGGAGTTCGACCCCGAAGGGAGCCTCGTCCGGGCGTGGGGCGGCCGCGACCAGGGTCACCCGTGGTTCTACCGGATGGACAGCTTGCGGCTTTCGCGGGTGGACGAGCACCCGCACCCGGTGCGCGAGCACGCGCTGAACGTCGACCACCGGGGGAACGTCTGGATCAGCGGCGGCGGCCACCTGGTGCTGAAGTTCTCCCGGGAAGGCGAGTTCATCCTCCAGCTCGGCGAGCTGGGCAAGACCGGCGGGAGCGGCCATACCCGTTACCTCGGCAACCCGTCGAACGTCGACTTCGACCCGCGGACGAACGAGGTGTACGTGGCGGACGGCTACCTGAACAAGCGCGTGATCGTCTTCGACATGGACACCGGCGAGTACAAGCGGCACTGGGGCCGCTACGGCGAGCCGCCGGACGATGCGTTCGAAGCCGGCCCGCTACCGGCGTGGTCGGGGCTGCCGGGACCGACCGGCCTGTTCCCCCGGTTCGCGCACGGCGCGAACGTCGCGGCCGACGGGCTGGTCTACGTGGCCGACCGGGCCCACAGCCTGATCCACGTGTACGAACCGGACGGTGCGTTCGTCCAGGAGGCGCCGACGCCCGGGCCGGTGAATTCGGTGGCGTTCTCGCACGACCCGGACCAGCAGTACGTCTACGGCGCCGGCATCAACGCGGCGGGCAAGATCTACGTCATGCGCCGCGGCGACCTGCAGGTGGTCGGCGAGTTCGACAGCGCCGGGCAGCACTTCTTCGACGTCGACTCGCAGGGGAACCTGTTCACCTGCGGGCTGTTCATGCCGGTGAAGTTCGTGTTGCGGCGGTAAGACGGCCCCTACTGCTGGTTCTGCGCGGCGGCGTGGCCGGGACCGCCGCAGGCCGGGCATCCGACCACGTACTCGCCGACCGCCAGATCGAGGTCGCGGCGGCGCTGCTCGACCTCGGCCGCATACTGTTCGTCCGACAGCTCCACGCCCTGCGCGAGGTTGATCAGCATGTTGTCGATCGAGCGGTCCCCCATCCCGGCCCAGTTGCGCGGGTCGGCCACGTTCCTGTTCCCGGGCGAGGTGTCGAAGTAACCGGTGATCCGCAGGATGGTCCCTTTCGGCAGGAGCGGCGCGGCGTGGTCGGCGTACGGATACGCCCGCACCCAGGAGTGGTTGTAACCCGCGCAGCTCAGCGTCTCCATCGCGCCGGTCGTCGGGTAGATCGCGTCGAGGCACATCCGCGTGCCGGCCGCGTGCAGGTGCGGCTCGAAGATGGTCATCTTCGCGTGGTGCGGCAACGTCTGGAACGTCTCGATCTTCTGGTTCGCCGTTCCGCCCCGGATGTCGAGCTCCCCGGTGCCGTACGCCAGCAGCCGGTTCCGGTACTCCGGCTCGTAGTCGCGCGGATGGAACCTGAAGCCGATGTCGAGGCGCGACGTCATGTGCGTCCCGGTCGAATGCAGGTGAGCCGACGAGAAGATGACGTTCGAGCCGGCCTGCAGGAGCAGGCCGGCCTTCGGGTCGAAGTAGTCGGCGTTGCGCCCCACTTCGTGCACCGGCCAGAACCCCTGCTCGTTGGCGGTCGAACTGACGACCCGTGCGTACTGGTTCGGGTCGGACTGCCGGAGCGCTTCGAGCTCCTCCGGCGTGTACTGATCGGGGTGCACGACGTTCCAGACCAGATGGTGGATGCCCCAGCGCGACCCGACCGTGTCCCGTCCGCCCGACGGCTCGACGTCGTTGATCTCCTTCATCTCGATCGCCGCCACGTAGCGGTCCTCGGCCAGCCCTTCGACGGGCGTCTGGCCGATCGGCCCCCACCAGTCGGGATCGGCCGCGCCGATCTCGATGGACGGCGACGAGATGATCAGATCGGGCTCGCCGATCGTCCAGACCGATGCGTCGGCGAACTCGAGCGGCGGCGGCGCGTCGGCCGGATTGCCGCGCGGGGCCCCGCTGTCGACCCACTTCGCGATGGCTGCAACCTCCGCGTCGCTCAGCGACACGTCGCCCTTGTAGTCCTGGATGCCGATCTCCTTTTCGATGTACCAGGGCGGCATGGCGTCCTGCGTATGCCGCAGGCCGGTGCGCTGCTTGATGCTGCGCGCCCAGGGCCGCGTGTCCTCGTAGGTCAGCAGCGACATCGGCGCCCCGCCGTCCGGACGGTGGCACTGCTGGCAACTCCGCTGCAGGATCGGCGCGACGTCCTTCGACCAGGTGACCTCGGCTTCCTGCGCCGCCGCGGGCGCCGCCAGCCCCGCGCAGAGCAACGCCGCCGCCGCACCGCCAGCCCGCCGCACCGTCCGCGTCGCCATGCAAGGCATAGTGGCCACTCCCCTCCGCGTTCCGAAACTACTGCTGCTCCTGCGCCGCGCCGCCGGTGACGACGACGGTGACGTCGTCGTACGACATCAGGCCGCCGTCGTCCGCCCAGGCCCGCAGGACGTACGTTCCGGGTTCGTCGAACGTCGCCGTCGACTCCCACCGGTCGTCGGGCGGCGGCGTCGGCGCCCGCCAGCCGTACGACCAGTTCGAGTTCCCGCCGGCCGAGACAGGCCGCGTGTCCTCCCAGACCGACGTCTGCGGCGGGTCGAACGTCACCGCCCGCCCCGGGCCGCGGTAGACGAACCAAGCCATCCAGAGCGCCGAGGCGCTGTCGGGGGTCACCCGCCGCACCTGCAGCAGCGGCCGCGGCCGGGGGATCCCGTCGTCGGTGACGACCGCCGCCAGCGGCAACGGATCGCCGACCGCGACCTCCCGCGTCCGCGCGCCTTCGATCCGGAGCGTCGGGGCGACGTTGCCGAACAGGTTGTACTGGCCGCCGGCGCCGCCGCCGGCCCCCTTGTTGTTCTGAATGACCGTGTCGTCGAGGAAGTAGTCGACGAGCAGCGAGCCGTACGCCCGCTCGGTCTCGCCGTTGCGCGTCAGCGTCCAGACGAGCTCCCGGTCGCCGAAGTCGGCCGGAACCCGGACCTTGAAGAGGAACCGGTTGCGGCGCGGGTGGAAATGGGTCGGCTGGCCCCGATCGGGGCCGCCCGGCTCGATGCTGTTGTCCGGGCCGATCGGGATGTCGATCCGCTCCGCCCGGTTCCGGTTGTAGTAGCCGAACACCAGGTCGAACGAACCGTCCCGATTCTCCAGCCACCCCTCGTAGACAGGGGCGATCCCCTGTCCCCGCGCGGCCGACGAGGCCACTTGGGCGGTGAGGGCCGGGCCGCCGACCGCGACCAACCCCAAGGCGACGACCGCGACGCGCGCCGTCAAACTCGCCCTCATGAAGGTCCCCCTTTGCGAGTCCCGTTCATGCTTGCGCCGGCGGCTCGGCGCTTCCACGACACGCCGCCGACTTCCGGCCGGACGACGGTCAGCCTGCGACGACGACGGTGACGTCCTCGTAGTCCATCAGCCCGCCGTCGTCGGCCCAGGCGCGCAGCACGTAGGCGCCGGGCTTGTCGAACGTCGCCGACGCCTTCCACTTGCCGTCCGGCGGCGCCGGCGGCGCCCCCCACCCGGACGCCCACGGCGAGTTCGCCCCGTCGCGCATGTCTTCCCACACGGAGATCTGCGGCGGGTCGAACGTCACGTCGGCGCCCACGCCCCGGTAGACGAACCAGGAAACCCACAGGCCGGAGGCGCTGTCCGGGGTCACGCGGAACGAGAACGGGATCCTCGGGAGCGGCCTCGGCTCGGGAAGGCCGTCGTCGCTCGCGAACGCGGCGAGGTGCAGCGGCTCGCCGACCTCCACGTACCGGGTCTTCGGCCCTTCGACCCGGATCTCGGGCGGCTTGTTCCCGGCGATGTTGTACATCCCGCCGCCGCCGCCGCCGGCCCCCTTGTTGTTCATGATCACGGTGTCGTCGAGGAAGTAGTCGATCAGCAGCGTGCCGTACGCGCGCTCGGTGACCCCGTTGCTGGTCAGCGTCCAGACCAGCTCCTGGTCGCCGAAATCGGCCGGCACGTTCACCGTGAAAGTGAACCGGTTGCGGCGCGGATAGAAGTAGGTCGGCTGCCCCTGATCGGGCCCGCCCGGCTCGATGCTGTTGTCCGGGCCGACCGGCAGGCTGACGTGCTCGGCCCAGTTCCGGTTGAAGTACCCGAACATCAACTCGAACGAGCCGTCCGTGTTCTCCCGCCACCCTTCGTAGGCGGGCGCCACGTTCTGCCCCCGCGGCGACGCGATCTGCGCGCTCGCCGGCGGCAGACCGTTCAGCAGAGCGGCCAACCCGACGACGAGCACGACCGGCGCCGCCAGCCGTGTGATCCTGGCTGCCATATGCTGAATCCCCCGCTACTGGTCCTGGCCGGCCTGGGCGGGCTCGTCGCCGCAGAGCGGGCAGCCGAGCACGTACTCCCCGCCCCTCAGATCGAGGGTGTTGCGCCGCTCCGCCATCTCCGCAGCGAACTGCTCGTCGCTCAGGTACATCCCCTGGGTGAGGTTGATCATCATCTGGTCGATCGACCGGTGGCCGAGGCCCGACCAGTTGCGCCCGTCGGCGACGTTCTTGTTCGCCCGCGTCGTGTCGAAGTACCCGGTGACGCGCAGGATCGTCCCCTTCGGGATCAGCGGCGCCGCGTGATCGGCGTACGGATAGGCCCGCACCCAGCTATGGTTGTAGCCGGAGCAGCTCAGCGTCTCGCTCAGCCCGTTGGGATAGAACGCGTCCAGGCACATCCGGACGCCGGCGGCGTGGAGATGCGGCTCGAACAGCGTCAGCTTCGCGTTCTGGCGCATCGTCTGCAGCGCCACCACCTTCTGGTCCGCCTCGTTCCCCCGCACGTCGATGTTCAGCGTCCCGGCGAACAGCGGCCGGTTGACGTATTCCGGCTCGTATCCCCTCGGATGGAACTTGAAGCCGATGTCGAGGCGGGTGGTGGTGTGGGAGCCGGTCGAGTGGAGATGGGCCGACGTGAAGGCGATGCGCGAGCCGGCTTTCAGCAGTTGCCCCGCCCGCGGGTCGAAGTAGTCGGCGTTGCGGCCGACCTCGTGCACCGGCCAGAACCCCTGCCCCGCGGCCTCCGCCGCCCGGCGCTCGTACTCTTCCGGGTCCTCCTCGCGCAGACGCTCGAGCTCTTCCGGGCTGGTCTGCTCGTCGTTGACCGCGTTCCAGATCATGTGGTGGATCGCGAACCGCGACCCGACGGTGGCCCGGGCCGTGCTCGGCTCGCGGTTGTTGACTTCCTTCTGCTCGACCGCGGCCACGTAGCGGTCCTCGGTCAGCCCGGTCGGCGTCTCCCCGATCGGCCCCCACCAGTCCGGATCGGCCGCGCCGACCTCGACGGTCGGAGACGAAAGGATGAGATCCGGCTCGCCGATCTGCCACTGCGCGGCGTCGAGGAACTCGAGCGGCGGCGGCATGTCGGCCGGGTCGCCCTGCGGCGCCCCGTTGTCGACCCACGTCGCGATCGCCTCCACCTCCGCGTCGCTCAGCGAAACGTCGCCCTTGAAATCCTGGATGCCGATGTCCTTCTCGATGTACCACGGCGGCATGGCGTCCGGCTTGTTGCGCAGCCCGGTGCGTTGCCTGATGCTCCGCGCCCAGGGCCGCACCTCGTCGTACGTGACGAGCGACATCGGCGCGCCGCCGTCGGGGCGGTGGCAGTTCTGGCAACTGCGCTGCAGAATCGGCGCGATGTCCCTGGAGAACGTGACCTCGTGGCCGCCCGCGTCCTGGGCGGCGGCCGGCGCCGCCACGACCAGCATCGTCGCCGCCGCAGCCGCCGAACACGTCCACGCCAGACCTGCCCGCATCGCATTTCCCCTCGTCGTCATTGGCGCATCTCCCTGCGAGAATCCGTTCGTCCGCACGTCGCCTGCGGAGATCCCGACCGTTCCCGCAAATGTTATCACAGTCAATCGGCGACGGCGCATCGATTTTGCCGCCGCCGTCACGGCGTCACGGTGACCGTGAGGTCGGCCGGCGTCAGCCGCATCGCGTCGCTCGCGAACGCCCGGAGCACGTACGTCCCCGGCCGGCTGAACGTCACCGTCGCCTCGAACGTCGCCGACGTCCAGCCGTCGCCGGCCACGGCGGTCGACGCCGCGCTGCGGGGACCGGCCGACGGGTAGCGCCGCGCCTGCGTGCCGGCCGGCTCCACCTCGCGTTCGGGCACGGCGCGCTGGAAATCGGGCGGATCGATTTCGGCGCCCGCCGGCCCCCGGTAGACGACCCAGAGCAGCGACAGCCCGTTCCGCGCCGGCCGCGGGCGTCGGTACCAGACGACGTTGTCGGGCGCGGCCGGCGCGCCGGCGGGCGGGGTGAGCGCCGGCACGCCGACGATCGCCTGTCCGGTCCCCCCGGCCGCGGTCTGCGGCGGCAGCGCGCTCGGCAGCGCGTCGTCCTCGACGACGGCGGTCAGCACGAGCGGCCGGCCCACCGCCGCCACGGGACGCGCCGCCTCGACCGCCAGCCGCGGCGGCCGGTTCGCGTACCACTCCGCCTTGCTCCGTCCGAACCCGATTCCGGTGTTCTTGATGATCGTGTCCTCGTCGATCTCCCACTCCGGCTGAAGCCACGCGGTGGCGGTCTGCTCGCTCCCGTTATGCCGGATCGTCCAGACTAGGCCGTCCTCGAAGGCGGTCCCCATGCCGGGCGGCGCCGGCGTCGAGAACTGGAACCGATGGGTGCGGGGATGGAAGTACGTCGGCTGGCCCCGGTCCGGGTCGCCGGGCGAGAAGCGGTTGTCGGGACCGACCGGAACGGCCGGCTGCTCCCGGTAGTTCCGGTTCAGGTAGCCGAAGTGCAGGATGATGCTTCCGTCAGCGCTCCGCCGCCATCCCTCGTAGATCGGCTGGACGTCCTGGCCCGCATCGAACCGCTGCTGCGGCTGCGCCGCGAACGGGACGTCGCGGCGGTCCACCTGCGCCTCGGCGCCGGGCGCAGCCGCCCAGCACGCGGCGGCCAGCGCGCCGCCGATCCCTGCCCGCTTCCGGGCCGCCCACATCCGGGACGCCCGCTTCGGGCGTGGGAACAGCGACATGCAAGTCTCCCGGGTCAGTCGTCGGCGCGCGCCTTCCGGCGCGCCGCCAGCTCGGTCTGGTACTCCTCCTCGGTCAGGTCGTACCAGTTGATCCAGCCGAACGCCATCTCGTCGATCGTCCGGTTGCCGCTGCCGGTCCAGTTCCGGGGATCGTGGTTCCCGCGGTTCGCCGCCGTGTTGTCGTGGTAGCTGATGACGTGCATGGTGGTGCCGGCCGGGTAGATCGGCTGCGCGTCGTCGGCGTAGTTGTAGACGATGTGCCAGTTGAAGTCGAAGTTGGCGCAGCTCACCATCTCGGTGGTCGCGTCGGGGTAGATCAGCTCCAGGCACTGCCGCGTGCCGAGGAAGTGCATGTGGGGCTGGAAGCCGGTCAGCCGGCCCGGCAGGTACATCTTCGTGTAGCCGTCGTGGCGGGTGACCTGGCCGGCCGGGATGTCGAGCTCGCCGGCCAGACCGAGCTGCCGCGACCAGAGGACGTGGTCCGGCTCGTAGCCGCGCGGGTGGAACTTCAGGCCGAGATCGGTCCGGTCCACCACCTCCTCGCCGACCGAGTGGTAGTGGAAGCTGAACCGCACCTGCGCGTTGGCCGGGAACAGCTTGCCCGTCCCGTCCGGATACCGGTCGGCGTTCTTGCCCACCGCATACTCGTTCAGGAACAGGTCGTTCGAGCTGTCGTCCGGCGGCGGGTTCGGGTCGGTGACCGCGTAGGTCAGGACGTGGTGCACCACGCGGAGGTCGCCCGCCCGGGCCTGGATCGCCCGGATGTAGCGATCCTCCGTGACGCCGGACGGCACGATGTAATGCCCCCACCAGTCGCCCGACTCGGCGGGGACCGTGTGCGGGGGCGACGTGACGATCACGTCGGGCTCGATCGTCCAGGCGCCGAAGTCCTGGAACTCGACCGGCGGCGGCAGGTCGGCCGGGGCGCCGCGCGGCGCCCCGCCGTCCACCCACCGGACGATGGTGTCGATCTCCGCGTCGCTCAGCGAGCGATCCTCCTTGAACCGCTGGATGCCGACCTTCCTGTCTATGTGCCACGGCGGCATCTCGCGGGCGGCCACCTTCGCGCGGATCGCCCGCGCCCAGGGACGGGTCTCCTCGTACGTCACGAGCGACATCGGCGCCATGTTGTTCTCGCGGTGGCAGACTTGGCACGACCGCTGCAGGATGGGCGCGACGTCCCGCGTGAAGGTGGGCGGGGCGGCCTCCTGCGCCGCCGCGCCGCCGGCCGCGGCCAGACCGGACGCCGCGATCGCCGCAACGGTGGGAACGGATCTCACGTTCGTCCTCCCTTCGTCAAACGCCGCCGTGGACGCGCCCGTCCATTATGGCGCCAAAGCCGCTGGAGCGGACAGGCTAAGTCTCTTCCAACGACAAATGAGCCTGAACGGGAGGTTGTTTCCAACGACAGATGAGCCTGAAGGGAGGCCGAGTCGCGGATCATCGGAGGATGATCGTGAGACTCGACACGCACCGCCTGCAGACCCTGGATCAGGTTCGGGAGTTCCTGGCCGGAAGCGCGGGGATCGCCCTGCAACCGCACCGCCGCGCCGACGCCTGCGCGTTGGTGGCCACGACCGCGCACCGGTTCGACTACGCCCTGTGCGGGAAGCCCGACAAGGGCCTGCTGCGCCGCTTTCTGAGCCGGGCGACCGGTCTGTCACGGGCGCAGGTCACCCGCCTGCTGCGCCAACACCGGACCACCGGCGCGGTCACCGACCGGCGCGGCGCTCCGCGCCGGCCGTTCGCCCGCCGCTACACCCGCGCCGACATCGGGTTGCTGGCCGAGACGGACGCGCTGCACGGCACGCTGTCCGGCCCGGCCACGCGCGCCCTCTGTGCGCGCGCCTGGCGCCTGTTCGGCGACGGCCGCTTCGAGCGCCTGGCCCGGATCTCCAACGGCCACCTGTACAACCTGCGACGCTCGACGACCTATGCCCGGCGCCGCGGGGCGATCCCTCAGCCGACCCGCCCGGCGCAGGTCACGATTGGGGAACGCCGCCGCCCGCAGCCGTTCGGACGGCCCGGCTGGGTCCGGGTCGATACGGTCCATCAGGGCGACTTGGACGGCATCAAGGGCCTCCACCATCTGAATCTGGTGGACGAAGTCACGCAGTTCCAGTGCATCGGCTCGGTCGAGCACATCCACGCCGCCTGCCTGCTCCCGGTCCTCGACGCGCTGCTGCGGGCGTTCCCGTTCACGCTGCACGGCTTCCACACCGACAATGGCTCGGAGTTCGTCAACCGCGAAGTCGCCGCGCTGCTCGGGGCGCTGCGCATCGACGCGTTCACCAGGTCGCGGCCGCGGCGCAGCAACGACAATGCGCTGGTCGAGAGCAAGAACGGCTCCGTGCTCCGGAAGCATCTCGGCCACGGCCACATCCCCAGCCGCTACGCCGAGCAGGTCAACGCCTTCACCCAGCAGGTCCTCTCCCCCTACCTCAACTTCCACCGCCCCTGCTTCTTCCCCCGCGAACAGGTCGATGCCCAGGGCCGGATCCGCAAGCGCTATCGCCACGCGGACGTCATGACCCCCTACGAGAGGCTCAAGTCGCTGCCCGACGCCGCCGCCTGCCTCAAGCCCGGAACCACCTTCGACCCACTCGACGCTGTCGCCACGGCCCGCAGCGACAACGAGGCCGCGCGCGCCCTCAACCTCGCGCGCGAGCGGCTGTTTCGCTCCCTCGACCCGGCTGCCTAGACCGGGTGTTGCGACCGCCGGCCGGCCGCCTGGCCGCACACCGCGCCCCGTATCGCCGCCGGGCGCTGTGGACCTGCCCGGCCTATGGACGCCCGGTCCGCAGCGGGATGCATCCGAAGATCGGGGACACGGGCGCCCACAGTCCGTTGGAAATCTCGCGGGCGACCGCTGGCGATCAAGCCGGCGCCGAGGCCGCGAGATTCCCACAGGTCCACAGCGCTTGCATCATGGAGGTGCTCCCACCGAAAACCACGGCATGAGCTGAACCCGAAAGCGTCAACCCGTTCGCAGAATCGGGGCAACCTCACTCACACGACGATGAGCGATAATCGCCTGGTCGGGCCGTCCGGAGCGCGGCCCGCGCCGAACCCCTTTTCGACCCGTCGGTTCGGTCGCCTGACAGGCGCGGATCACCGCCCGCCTTCAGGCTCATTTCTGAATTGGAAATGACTGGCTACTCGTCGGTCCACGGGTCGTAGCTGCCGAAGTGCCACAGGTTGCCTTCCGGGTCGCGGCAGGCGTACAGGCGCCCGCCGTAGTCCTGGTCGGCCGGCGCCATCACCACGGTCGCGCCGGCGGCGGCGGCCCGGGCATGGTGCGCGTCCACGTCGGAGACGATGACGTACGCGCTCTCCGACACCGGGGCGTCCGGAGCGTCGAGCGGACGCTGGAGCCGCCCGAGATCGTCGTCGCGGGCGGAGCCGAGCATGATCATCCCGTTGCCGAACACGAGCTGCGCATGGGCGATGGTCCCAGCCTCGCCCGGCACGACGAGATGCTGCTCGAAGCCGAACGCCTTGCAGAGCCAGTCGATGGCGGCCGGGGCGTCCCGGTACCGCAAGGACGGCACGATGGTGGCGGTCGTCGATTTCGCCAGTGTGGTCATTTGCTTCTCTGCCTTCCCTGCCCTCACAGCCCGTGGTGGAATCCCGCGGGGCGCCGAGAGCGGCGAGGCGCCCGCCTGACAAGGCGTGAGGAGGGCGCATATTAGGCATACGCAACCGACGAACAACGCCGTCAGGCGGGATGCATCGCCGCTCGAATGCAGCGGGGACTTTCGCCACGGGCTATCCAGCCCGAAAATACGCGCCCCGCCGGCCGCCGTCAACCGCGGCTCGCGGGTTCACACGTCAGACGACGCCGGCGGCGCGCCACGCGGCCACGGTGGAGGCGTCGTAGCCCAGCTCGTCGAGAATCGCGTCGGTCTGCTCCCCCAGCGCGGGGATCGGATCCATGCGCGGCTCGACGCCCGCGATCGTGGCCGGCGGGATCAGCGCGCGCACCGGACCGGCGCTCGACGCCACCTCGCGCCACCGGCCGCGCGCCGCCAGTTGCGGGTGGGCCGCGAACTGCTCCACCGTGTTGAGCCGGGCGGCGGCGATGCCCGCCGACTCGAGGCGCCGGACGACGTCCGCGGCCGGGAGCCGTGAGAAGACCGCTGCGATCTCCCGGTCGAGCGCCGACCGATGCTCTACCCGCCGGGCGTTCGTCGCGAACCGCGGGTCGGCCGCCAGGCCCGGCCGCTCCAGCGCCTGCGCGCAGAACCGGGTCCACTCCCGCGCGTTCTGCACGCCGAGGAAGACCGTTTCCCCCTCTGCGGCGGCATACGGCCCGTACGGCGCGATGGTGGCGTGCCGCGCCCCGCTGCGCGGCGGCGGCGCGCCGCCGTACAGCGCGTAGTACAGCGGAAAACCCATCCATTCGCCGAGCGCGTCGAGCATCGACACCTCGACGGACGCCCCTTCGCCGGTCCGCTCCCGCGCGTACAGCGCGGTCAGCACGCCGCTGAAGGCGTACGTCGCCGCCGCGATGTCGGCGACCGCGACGGCCACCTTCACCGGCTCGTCCGGCGTCCCGGTGATCGAGACCACGCCCGACTCGGCCTGCACCAGCAGGTCGTACGCCTTCCGGTCCCGGTACGGGCCGGCCGCGCCGTACCCGGACAGGCCGCACACGATCAGTCGGGGATGCGCGACGCGCAGGGCGTCCGCCCCCAGACCGAGACGGTCCGCCGCGCCCGGCGCGAGGTTCTGGACGAAGACGTCCGCCCGCGGCAGCAGCCGGCGCAGCACACCGGCCGCCTCGGGGCGCTTGAGGTCGAGCGTCAGCGACTCCTTCGACCGGTTCAGCCAGACGAAATGGCTCGACAGTCCGCCCACGACGTCGTCGTAGGCGCGCGCGAAGTCGCCCACGCCGGGGCGCTCGATCTTGATCACCCGCGCGCCGAGGTCGGCCAGCTGCCGGGTGGCGAACGGCGCCGCCACCGCCTGCTCCATCGACACGACGGTGACGCCGTCCAGCGGGCGGGGCGCCATCAGAACGACCGCGGGAGGCCGAGCACGTGCTCGCCGACGTACGACAGGATCAGGTTGGTCGAGATCGGCGCCACCTGGTACAGGCGGCACTCGCGGAACTTCCGCTCCACGTCGTACTCCTCCGCGAAACCGAACCCGCCGTACGTCTGCACCGCCGCGTTCGCCGCCTCCCACGACGCGTCGGCCGCCAGCAACTTCGCCATGTTCGCCTCGGCGCCGCACGGCCGGCCGTCGTCGAACAGCCCGGCCGCCTTGATCCGCATCAGGTCGGCGGCCTCCACGTTGACGTACGCGCGCGCGATAGGAAACTGGACTCCCTGGTTCCGCCCTATCGGCCGGTCGAAGACGACCCGCTCGCTGGCGTACCGGACGGCGCGGTCGACGAACCACCGGCCGTCGCCGACGCACTCGGCGGCGATCAGGATCCGCTCGGCGTTCAGCCCGTCGAGCAGGCACCGGAAACCGCGCCCCTCTTCGCCGATCCGGTTCGCGGCCGGCACCTCGAGGTCGTCGAAGAACAGCTCCGTGGTGGCGTGGTTCATCATCGTGCGCACGGGACGGATGGTGAGGCCGGCGCCGGCCGCCGCGCGGAGGTCGACGAGAAAGATCGACAGCCCGTCGGTCTTCTTCTTCACGCGGTCGAGCGGCGTGGTGCGGGCGACGAGCAGCATCAGGTCGGAGTGCGCCGCGCGGGAGATCCAGATCTTCTGGCCGTTGACGACGTAGCGGTCGCCGCGGCGCACCGCCGTCGTCCGGATCTTCGTCGTGTCGGCGCCGCTGGCCGGCTCGGTGACGCCGAACGCCTGCAGCCGGAGCTCGCCGCGCGCGATCCGCGGCAGGTAGTCGCGCTTCTGCGTCTCGGAGCCGTGCCGGAGCAGCGTCCCCATGACGTAGATCTGGGCGTGGCAGGCCGCCGCGTTCCCCCCGGACCGGTTGATCTCCTCCAGGATGATCGACGCCTCCCGCACGCCGAGACCGGACCCGCCGAACTCCTCCGGGATCAGCGCGGCCAGGTAGCCCGCCTCGGTCAGCGCCCGGACGAACTGCTCGGGGTAGGCGGCGCGCCGATCGAGGTCGCGCCAGTAGGCGTCGGGGAAACGCCCGCACAACTCCCCCACCGCGCGGCGGAGGTCCTGGTGCAGGTCGGGGACGGATACGGCTGACAAGCGGCCTCGACTCCGCAATACTATACAGCCCGTGGTGGAACCCCGCGTCGCGCCGAGAGCGGCGAGGCGCCCGGCTGGCAAGGCGTGAGGAGGGCGCATATTGGGCATACGCAACCGACGAACAACGCAGTCAGGCGGGATGCATCGCTGCTCGAATGCAGCGGGGGCTTTCACCACGGGCTGTATAGCGATGCGCATTCGGCGATGCGGCCCGGCGCTCGCCCTCGCCGCGGCGCTGACGGCGGCCACGGCCGCCGCGGGGGAGCGGCCGACGGCGGAGTACGCCGGCGCCATGCGCGCCCTCGACTCCGCGGCGCGGGGCCTCGACGCGGCGCTCGCCGCCCGCGACCATGCGGCGATGAACGAGCAGGTCATCCGCGCGCGGCCCGCCATCGAGCTGGTGCAACGTTACTGGCGCGACCGGGCGCGCGACGGCGCCGATCAGGTGGAGGAGGCGGTCGAGGCGATCCGCGCGGTGTCGAAGGCGGTGTCCGAGATCAGCGTCGCCGTCCACCTCATGAGCCTGTCGTCCAACCCGCTGGCGGTCGAAGGGGCGGAAATCGCCCTCGCGAACCTCCGCGCGGCGTGCGCGGCCTGCCACGCCGCGCACCGCGAGGAGCAACCCGGCGGGCGCTATCTGATCAAGTAGAACGCACGATCGTCAGCGCCTTTCGACACGCATGCGGCCGTGAAGGAGATCGGCGCTCCCGTTGTCCAAACCGCCGCGCTCGCAGCCATCCTCCAGTGCATTGCTCCCAGCGCATTGTTCCCAGCACCGGGATTCCGTTATGCTGGTGGCGCATCCACCGGACAGCGACGGCAGGTCATGACCACCCTCGCTTTCGACACGCTCAAGGCCGTCAAGCCGTTGCGCGCCGCGGGCTTCGGCGATTCCCAGGCTGAAGCCGTCACCGAACAGATCAACGCTGCGGTCGGCGAGAACCTCGCGACGAAGGACGATGTCCGCACGCTGCGAACCGACGTTGAAAACGCCTTGGAAAAGCTCGAGCTACGTATGACCATCAAGCTGCACGGGGCCGTCGCCGGCGGCGCCGGCTTGATCAAGGTGCTCGACTTCCTGATCGGCTGATCGTCGCCTGTTGCGATTCACGCAGACAACCGGACGTTCGACGCCGGGGACGCGGCCGCCACTTCCGCCAAGCCGCGTGCGTCGCGCGGGCGGCGTCTGCTACCATTCGAGCCGGCAGGCCCATGCATCACCTCACCGCGTCGGACATCATGGCCCGGTCGGAGGCCACGCTGCCCCCCGACATGGAGATCTACGAGGCGCTGCGCCGTCTCCTCAGGAGCAGGCTGACCGGGGCGCCGGTCGTCGACCGCGACGGCGCGCTGCTCGGCATGCTGACGGAGCGGGACTGCCTGAAGGTGATCGTCGCCGGCGCGCTGGACGGATGGCCCGGCGGCAAGGTCAGCGACTACATGAGCGCGCCGGCCGAGTCGATCGGGCCGGACGCCACCCTGTACGACGTCGTCCACCTCTTTCTGACCAGGCCTTACCGAAAGCTGCCGGTCGTGGACGGCGGCCGCCGCGTCATCGGACAGGTGAGCCGGCGCGACGCGCTCGTCGCCTTCGAGTCGGTCCGCGACAACCCGCGGCTGTTCGGCGACGCCGGCGCGTCCGCTCCGGAAAGCTCCGGGGTCGATTCGGCGATGCGGATCGCGCGCGGCCGGAAGTGACCTGCGCCGGAAGCCGCGGCTGCGTTCGCCGCAGCCCGGTTGCATCACAGCCCGTGGTGGAACCCCGCGTCGCTCCGAGAGCGGTGAGGCGCCCGGCTGACAAGGCGTGAGGAGGGCGCATATTGGGCATACGCAACCGACGAACAACGCAGTCAGACGGGATGCATCGCCGCTCGAATGCAGCGGGGACCTCCGCCACGGGCTGATCAGTGCGTCATCCCGTACAGCACGTAGTTGACGCCGAGCTCGAAACCGACGCTGATCGGTTCGATCGGGAAATACCCGGTTCCCCCCATCTGCCAGTATTCGGCCAGGTTCGTGTTGTAGTTGGCGATCGACATCAGGCGCCCCGCCGGATCGTTCTCCTCGAACAGGCCGAAGTACTCCGGCGTGCGGCCGAACAGGTGATGGTACCGGGGGTTCGGAACGTCGAGCCGCTCGATCCGGAAGAACGCATCGAAGATCGGATGCGCCCTGTCCAGCCTGAACCACCGCGCGCCGGGGATCACGCGGTTCATCTGCGCCTCGAAGTTCTCCCACTGCCGCCCCTCGAAGTCGTTGAAGATCAGGAATCCGCCCTTGCGCAGGTAGGCGCGGAGGTGACCGGCCTGTTCGTCCGTCATCGTCCAGAAGCCCGGCTCCTGCATCAGCGCGATCGGGCGCCGGAACAGTTCGGGGTCGTCGAGGGTGAGGATCAGGCTGCCGTCGACGTTCGCGTCGACCAGCGTGAAGTCGTCGAGCATCGTCATCAGGTTCTGCTCGGCGCGCGGAAACTCGTGCAGCCAGAAGTTCCTTCCCCCGCCGCCGCTGCGCGCGCCGTACGTGCCGTCGGTCCAGCGGAGCCGGACGAACGTGAACCCGCCGTCGTACGGGAGGTCGGCCCGGCCCCAGTCGCCGAACCGCGACTGGGCCGCCAGGGCCGCGCCGCACCCGACGGCGGCGACGACGAACGCCCGCAGGAGGAGGCGCATCTCAGTCGCGCACGTCCACGACGGCCAGCGTGACGTCGTCCTCGAAGGCGCGCTCCTCGCGGCGGCGGCCGGACCGCTCGCGCAGGTGCGCGAGCAGCGCGTCGGCGAACTCGCCCGCACGAAGCGCCTCGTGCGCTTCCAGGAACGCCTTGAGCCCTTCGAGCCCGAAGAACTCCCCCGCCCCGTCGGCCGCCTCGATCAGTCCGTCCGTATAGAGCACCAGGCGGTCGCCGGATTCGATGCGCGCTTCGCCGGTCGAGTAGGCCACGTTCGGATCGAACCCCATGAGCGCGCCGCCGCCGTTGAGCTCGACCGCCTGCCGCGCCGCGGAGCGCCAGAGGAACGGCGGCGGATGACCGGCGTTGGTGTAACGCACAAGATGCGCCGCGGTATCGACGTGGGCGTACGTCGCCGTCACGAACTGCCCCTTGAACTGGCCGCACAGCGCCCGGTTCATCCCCGCGATCAGCTTGTCCGGATCGGCGGCGGCGGCGGCCTGCGACGAAAAGGCGACCTTGGCCATCGAGGCGATGAGCGCCGCGGGCACGCCGTGCCCGGTGACGTCGGCGACCAGCACGCCCATCCGCTGCCCGTCGGCGACGAAGTCGTACATGTCGCCCCCGACCGTGCGCATCGGCTCGTAGCGCACGGCCACGTCCAGTCCCCGCACCGGCGGGGCGCCGGGCGGCAGCAGCGACGACTGAATGGCGCTGGCCGTCCGCAGCTCGTACTCCATGGCGGCCAGCTCCCGCTGCGCCGAGAAGAACTGCCGCGCCGTCACGTACCCGAGCGAGAGGATGAAGATGCCGAGGCCGTAGTCGCCGATCCGGAGGGACCACGGCAGCAGGCCGAAGTTGGCCAGCACGTCGTGGAGCGAATCGGCCACGAAGACCGTGAACCCTGTCGTCAGGACCAGCCGATCGTGGGTTCGGGGCAGGCCCCACGACGCGAAGCGCACGAGGATCGCCACCAGGAGCACGATGATGAAGATCTCGTTGACGAAGCTCGCCGCCCCGGCGCCGGCCGCGAGGTCGTACGTCATGAACGCCAGCGCCAGCACGCACCAGCCCTGCCCCAGCCGGCGGAACGGCCACCACGATCCGGACCCCAGGATCTGCCCCAGGAAGATCAGGCCGGGCGCCGGCAGCCAGTAGGTGACCGTCTCCCTGACGTAGAGAAGCGCCTCGGGCGGAAGATCGACCAGCGCCGCCACCGGCTGGGAACCGAGCAGGCTCTGGACGCCGTAGAAGAGGGCGAACAGACCGAACGACAGCAGCGTCACGCCGACGGCGCGCCAGTGGAACGCCGCCAGCGCCGCGGACGCCACGCCGACGGTGGCCATGACGAAACCGAGCGCGATGTTCCCGAGCTCCATCCGGCCCGATTGTAACCGTCAACCTCCATCCGCGCGGCCGCAGGCGCCGAGCGCCCCGGCTCGACGGTAGCGGAAGCTGCCCCGTCCCTCGCGAATCCCTCGAAGACGCAAAAAACGGGGCGGATCCGAAGACCCGCCCCGCCCCGAACGGCCGATCCGACGTGTCGGCCTCATCTATGTCCAGCGGCGCCGGGCGAACGTTCCGAAGCCCAGCCGCCGCAACCACCGGCGTCCCTTCTCGATCCAGCCCTTGCCGTCCACCCGCACCGGGATGCGGCGCCTCGGCGTCGGGTCGATGACGCCGGGCGCCGCATCCGGCCAGCCGAACGGACGAGCGCGGCGAACCGGCCCGTCATCGACCCGGGCGACGCAGCGGATCCTGCGGGCGTAGAGTACGCGGACCATCCGTCTCTCCTACGCCGCCTCGGCCGACCGGCCGCCGATCTCGATCCGACGCGGCCTGGCGCTTTCGGCCAGCGGCAGCGTCAGCTCGAGCATGCCGTTCGTGAAGCCCGCCTCCACCCGGTCGGCATCGACGTTCGACGGCAGCGTGAACGTCCGCTCGAAGCAGCCGTAGCTGATCTCCGATTCGAACCGGCCGGCGCCGCCGCGGCCGTCGGTCCGCTCGCCCTTGATGGTGAGGGTGTCGCCGTGCAGGTCGACATCGACCTCCTTCGGGTCGACGCCGGGAAGGGCCACCCGCAACCGCCAGCCGTTCGTGTCGGACGACACCTCGGTGGCCGGCGCCCACGCAGCTTCGTACGCCCGCGCCTGCGCATCGCCCCCCTGGCGGCCGAAGACGCGATCGAGTTCGCGGTGCAGGCTGTTCAGCTCCTCGAACGGGCTCCAACGGATCAGATTCATCATCGGGTTCCTCCTTCAGTCAATGGCCGGAAACTCCGGCTCGCTCCCTTTCGAAGAAGGATTGTCACAGATTCGACAGAACATGTCAATGTTGAAATAAAATAATCTTAGTGTATAACACTAATATATGCGGCAAACCTCTCCCGGGCCGTTCAACGAGTGCCGTCGGCCTTCGATGCCACGGGCTGTCAAGGGGGGCGGAGCCAGCGGAGGTCAGGCGGAAGCTTCAGGCGAAACTGGAGGCGCCGCCCGGATTTGAACCGGGGATGGAGGTTTTGCAGACCTCTGCCTTACCACTTGGCGACGGCGCCGTCGGACAGCGGGCGGGAAACGAAGAATAGGATGGAGCGGGAAACGGGATTCGAACCCGCGACTTCGACCTTGGCAAGGTCGCACTCTACCACTGAGTTATTCCCGCGCGCTCCAGGCGACAGGGTACCACGCCGGCCGCGCCGCATCAAGCGGGGCGGCCGGCGAGCGGACCCGCGTCAATGATCATGCTTTCTGAAATCATAGCGCATGCGCTCTCCCGCCGAACGGATCGGGCGGGGAGCCGGCCGCCTCCCGGGCTACCGGTCGCCGCTCCCCTCGAAAGCGTTCGTCACCACCTCGACGCGGGACTTGCCTCGGCTGATGGCGACCGACACCACGTCGAAACGGCATGGCGCCCCCGTGGTGCGGCTCCGCACCAGATAATCGAGCGCCATGCGGGTCAACCGGCGCTGCTTCAACGGGGTGACCGCCGCCAGCGGACTCCCGAACCGGCGGTCCGAGCGGGTCTTCACCTCGACGAAGACCAGCACGCCCTCGTCCATCGCGACGATGTCGATTTCTCCATGGCGGGTGCGGTACCGGCGGGCGACGATTGCGTACCCCCGCCGGCGCAGCTCGCGGCAGGCGAGTTCCTCGCCGTGCCGCCCGAGTTCCGATTGATGCGGCGTCGGCACCCCGGAAAAGGATGCAAGAACGGGGCCGACGTCCGCTTCACTTGCGTTTCCAGCGGGCGCCGGCCGGACCGTCCTCCAGCGCCACGCCGCGGGCGTCGAGATCGGCCCGTATCCGGTCCGCGGCGGCGAAATCCCGCCGGCGGCGGGCGGCCGCCCGCTTCTCGACCAGCCGCGCTATCTCGTCGACAGGGATCGGCGGCGCAGCCTCTTCATCCCGGCGCAGCTTGATCACGCCGAGCACCCGGTCGAAGAAGTCGAACACTTCCCGCAGCGCGCCCGCGTCGCCGGCGCCCACTTCTCCCGCGTCGATGGCGGCGTTCACGTCGCGCACCAGCTCGAACACCACGCCCAGCGCGCCCGGCATGTTGAGATCGTTGCGCAGCATCGCGGCGAACGCCTCGCGCGCGCGCATCCCGCGCTCCTGTATAGCCGGATGGGCTCCGGCGCCGGCGGCCCGATCGAGCCGCGCCATGCAGTCGATCAACCGCGTCAGCGCCTCCTCGGCCTGCGCCAGGCTCTCCCAGGTGAACCGAAGCTGCTTCCGGTAGTGCGTCGACATCAGGACGTACCGGAGCGCCGACGCCCGATGGCCCCGGTCGAGCACGTCGCGCACGGAAAGGGCGTTCCCCTCCGACTTCGACATCTTGCCGCCCTGCGCCATCAGGAGATGCTCGACGTGCGCCCAGAAGCGCGCGAACGGCTTGCCGGAGGCCCCCTCCGACTGCGCGATCTCGTTCTCGTGATGCGGGAAGAGCAGGTCGACGCCGCCGGCGTGGATGTCGATCGGCGGCTCGCCGAGGAGCCGCAGCGCCATGGCCGAGCACTCGATGTGCCACCCCGGCCGGCCCGGCCCGACGCCGTAGTCCCAGGCGGGCTCGCCGGAAGACGACGCCTTCCACAGGACGAAGTCGCGCGCGTCGCGCTTGGCGTACTGATCGGCGTCGATCCGGGCGCCGGGCCTGATCCCGCCGTGGTCGAGCCGCGCCAGCTTGCCGTACTCCGGCCACGTCCCGATCGCGAAGTAGATCGAGCCGCCGCTTCGATAGGCGTGTCCGCGCGCCTCCAGCGCGCGGATCATCTCCACCATGGCCCGGAGGTTCGCCTCGTCGGTCGCCCGCGGGTACGCCTCGGCCGGCTCGACCCCGAGCGCCGCGGCGTCTTCGCGGAACGCGGCGACGTAGCGATCGGTGTAGTTCCGCAGGGAGACGCCGGCTGACCGCGCGGCGTCGATCGTCTTGTCGTCGACGTCGGTGAAGTTCACCACCTGCCGCAGGTCGAACCCCGCGACGTGGCGCAAGGTGCGCCGCAGCACGTCGAGGGCGACGAACGTGCGGAAGTTGCCGATGTGCCCCCGGGCGTAGACGGTCAACCCGCAGACGTACATGCGGACGGCTCCGCCCCGGGCGGGAGCGAACGGCTCGTGGCGGCGGGTGAGAGTGTTGTAGAGCAGCACCGGACTCAGCGCGACTCGCCGGGAAGCGGCTTGATCAGCGTGCAGCATTCGACGCCGCGGTCCCGGCCGAACTCCACGCGGCGCACCACGCGCCGCATCGCGTCGAGCGGCGCGGCGCCCCGGCCGCGGCGGGCGAGCACGCGCTCGATTCCGGGGAGATCGGTCCGGTCCGCCCGGTCGTCACCGTGGTAGCGCACCTGGATCTCCATCTCCCGGGCGCTGGTCGCGAACGTGACGACGACGCTCGAATACGCTCGCGGATCGTGGCCGCTGAACGCGGCGCCGGCCGCGCGCGCCACCGCCTCGGCCACCGCGCAGGCATCGAGCCGCGGATAGCCGACGTACTCCGCCATCTTCTCGCTCATGACCTCCAGCAGGCTGCGAAACCGCGCGTCGCACGGAACCGTCAGCTCGAGGCGGGTCACCCTCGCGTCCCGCGGAGTCTCGTCAACCATCGAGGGCGCCGCTACAGGGACATCCGGCCGAAGAGCGCCCGCGCCGCCTCGCAGTCGGCGACGATCTGCCGTTGCAGTGCGCCCGCGTCCGGAAAGGCCCTCTCGCCGCGCAGACGCCGGACGAACGCCAGCCGCACGCGGCGGCCGTACAGATCGGCGTCGTAGTCGAACAGATGCGCTTCGACGACACGCTCGCCGTTCGTCTCGAACGTGGGCCGCAGCCCGACGTTGGTCACCGCCGGATGCATGTCGCCGCCAATCGTCACGGTCGCCGCATACACGCCGTCGGGCGGCAGGATCTCGTTCTCGGTCCGGAGGTTCGCCGTGGGGAACCCCTGGGCGTGACCCCGGCCGGCGCCCGGCGTCACTTCGCCGTCGACATAATAATGATGTCCCAGCAGCGCCCCGGCCTCGTCGACCTCTCCGTCACCCACGAGCCGCCGGATCCGCGTGCTGCTGACCACGAACTCCTTGTAGCGCACCGGCGCGACCTTTTCGACGCGAAACCCGTAGCGCGCGCCGAGCGCGCGCAGCAGCGAGAAGTTCCCGCTCCGGTCATGGCCGAACAGGAAGTTGCCGCCGACCCACGCCTCGGCGAGCCGCAGCCACTCGACGAGCACGGCGCGCACGAACGTCTCGGGTTCCCAGCGCGACAGCTCGGGCGTGAACCGGACGACGGCGACGCCGTCCATCCCCGCCGCGTCGAGACAGCCGAGCTTCTGATCGAGCGTCATCAGGAGGGCGGGAGCCCGGTCCGGCCTGACCACTCGGGGCGGGTGGGGATCGAACGTCAGCGCCGCCGCCGTCGCGCCCGACTCCTGCGCGCGCCGGCGGACCTGCTCGACGATCTTCGCATGCCCCCGGTGCAGCCCGTCGAAGTTCCCCAGGGCCAGCACGGTCTGCGTCCAGTTCAAGGGGCGAGGATCGTCCGGAAAATGAATGACGTCCACGATCGCCCTGCGATCATAGCCCGACCGACCCGAGGCTTGCGGCGGCGCGCCGGATCGTCTCCTCGCTCGTCCGCTCGTCCGCATCGAGAACCAAGCCGTCGTGCGCGAGCCGCATCCCCGCCGGCAGCCGCTCGCACGTCTCGGCGTGCCGCAGATCGTGCGTCATGTGGGTGAAGTACGTGCGGCGCGCACCGATGCGCCGCGCCGCCTCGACCGCGCCGTTCAGGTTGAAGTGGGTGGAGTGCGGCCGATGCCGCAAGGCGTCGAGCACCAGCACGTCGAGATCGCGGAGCAGCGGCCACGAGACGGCCGGGATCTCGCTGCAATCGGTGAGATAGGCGAACGCGCCGATGCGGTAACCCAGCACCGGCAGCGCCCCGTGGCGCAGCGGCACCGGGACGAACGTCCGGCCGGCGACGGAGAACGGACCCGACAGCGGCCACAGCTCGAACTGCGGCAGGCCGCCGCCCCGCGGCGTCGCCGGATCGAACACGTACGCGAACATCCTGCGCACGTCGGCCAGCGTCCGCGCGGCGCCGTAGCAGGGGATCGCGCCGCCCTGCCGGAAGTTGTAGACGCGCACGTCGTCGAGGCCGAGCACATGGTCGGCGTGGCCGTGCGTCAGCAGGATCAGGTCGATCCGGGCGACGTTGAACCGCAACGCCTGGGCGCGCAGGTCGGGCGAGGCATCGACCAGCACGGACGGACCGCCGTCGAGCTGGAGGTGAACCGACGGACGCCAGCGCCGGTCGCGGGCGTCATCCGACCGGCACGTGCCGCAGTCGCACCCGACGACCGGCACTCCGGTCGAGGTGCCGGTGCCCAGGAACGTCACCCGCACGGATCAGCCCCCCGCCCGACCGGCACGACGACACGTCCGCCATCGTTCCCGGATGCCGGCGGCGGCGCGCCGGAATTCCCCGGGAGCGACCCCTCCCAGGGCGGCGAACAGGCCGATGGCGGCAAGTCCGGCGGCGCCGGTCTCCGCTATCGCGCGCACCCGGTCCGCGGTCACGCCGCCGATGCCGAGGACGGGGACAGGGAGCGTCTCGGCCGCCTGCCGCAGGACCGCGGGACCGATCGGCGAGGCGCCCGGTTTCGACGCCGTCTCGAAGACCGGCCCCAGCGCCACGTAGTCGAGCCCTCCGCCGGCGGCCGCCTGCACGCCTTCGGCCAGACCGTGGATCGACCGCCCGACGATCCAACCGCTCGGCGCATGCGCCCGCACCCGGGCGGCCGGGACCGAGTCGCCCTTGAGATGCACGCCGGCCGCGCCATGCGCCACCGCCACGTCGACCCGGTCGTTGACGAGGATGCGCGTCGGCGCGCCCTGCGCGGCCTCCACCGCGCGCGAGACGAGATCGCCCAAGGCCCGGTCGCTCAGATCCGGCTCGCGGATCTGCACGAGGTCGATCCGCGCCGCCGCAGCCGCCGCGATGCAGTCGAGGAGCAGCCTCACGTCGCCGCCGCCCTTGCCCAGGCGCATGCGGTCCGTGACGAGGCAGAGCACCGGCGGCTGCGCGTCGAGAGGCATCGCGTGTCCGCCGGGTCGCGCCGCTTCGGACAGGGGAAACGCCGGCGGCGGCGGTGCGCCGCACCGGTCAGGAGCTGCGGGTGGCGTCGGCCAGCGCCGATCCTCCCGCAGGCGCCGCCGCCCGCTGCGACCAGAACCGCGCGACGCTCGCCGTGACGTCAACCACGGCGGCGCAGATGCTGAAGATCCCGAGGCCGGTCACGCCGCCCCGGACGGCGTGGCTCGTCAGGACCGCCTCGATCAGCGGCGCGGACTCGACGAAGTAGTTACGGTCCCAGAGCGTCGTCCAGGGCGTGACGGTGAGCACCAACCCGACCTCGACGAAGTAGACGACGAACAGGACGTGCATGAATCGCGCGGTCATTCCGCTTCGGTCTCCGGCGCCCGGCGCCCTCCCCCGGCCGATCCTACCAGACCGCGCAGGCGGCCGAACGAACGGCGGTGCGCCGGCGAACGCCCGAAGCGCTGCAGCGCGCGGAGGTGCCGCTCGGTTGCGTACCCCTTGTGCCGATCGAATCCGTACCGGGGGTCGCGCGCGTGCAGTTCGCGCATCCGCCGATCTCGCGTCACCTTCGCCACGATCGACGCGGCGGCAATGGCGGCGCAGCGGCGGTCCCCCTGCACGACCGCCCGCTGGGCGACGCCCAGGCCGGGGATCGTGAACCCGTCGACCAGCACGAAGTCAGGTGCGGGGACCAGCTTCGCCACCGCCCCGCGCATGGCTTGCAGCGCCGCCTGGTGGACGTTGATCCGATCGATCGTCCGCGCGGCGGCGTCCGCGAGCGCCCACGCCAGACATCGCTCGACGATCTCGGCGCACAGCCGCTCCCGCGCCGCCGCAGTCAGGAGCTTCGAGTCGCGAAGTCCTTTGACGGGGCGGCCGGGATCGAGCACGACGGCGGCTGCGACGACGGGACCGGCAAGGCATCCGCGCCCGACCTCGTCCACTCCCGCCACCCGGCCGAATCCGCGGCGGCGGACCGCGTTCTCGATCGTGCGGCGCGCCGTGGGCGGAGGCATCCGCTAGCAGCCCGTGGTGGAACCCCGCGTCGCGCCGAGAGCGGCGAGGCGCCCGGCTGACAAGGCGTGAGGAGGGCGCATATTGGGCATACGCAACCGACGAACAACGCCGTCAGGCGGGATGCATCGCCGCTCGAATGCAGCGGGGACCTCCGCCGCGGGCTGCTAGCGCCGGCGCCGGCGCTCGCGCATCCGGGCGGCCTTGCCGCGGAGCTTCCGGAGGAAGTACAGCTTGGCGCGGCGCACCCGCGCCGACCGGACGATCTCCATCCTGTCGATGATCGGGGAATGGAGCGGGAAGATCCGTTCGACGCCCTGGCCGAACGACACCTTCCGGACGGTGAACGTTGCGCGGGCGCCGCCGCGGTGTTGCGCGATCACGAGCCCTTCGAACACCTGGATGCGCTCCTTGTCGCCCTCCCGCACCTTGACGTGGACCCGTACGGTGTCGCCCGGCCGCATGTCGGGCCGTTCCCGCAACTGGGGACGTTCGACCGCCTCAATCGCCTTCATGATTCCGCTCCCGCCTTGCGGGCCCGGCCGAGCTGCCGCAGGTCCCGCAGGATCTCGCTTTCCTCGTCGTCCAGGACGCTCCGCTCCAGCAGGTCCGGCCGCCGTTCGAGCGTTCGCCGGACCGCCGCCCGTTTTCGCCAACGCCGGATCCCGGCGTGATCGCCCGACGTCAGCACCTCCGGCACCCGCCAGCCGTCGAGGTCCGCCGGACGGGTGTAGTGCGGCCAGTCGAGCAAGCTGCGCGCGAACGAGTCGGCGCGCACCGACTCGGCGTCGCCGACGACGCCGGGCACCTGCCGCGCCACCGCCTCCACGACGACCAGCGCCGGAAGCTCCCCGCCGCTCACCACGTAGTCGCCGATCGACAGCTCCTCGGTCGCCACCCGCTCGCGCACGCGTTCGTCGACCCCTTCGTATCGGCCGCAGAGCAGTACGAGGTGGTCGAGCCGGCTCAGCCGAACGGCTTCGTCATGGTCCAGCCGCGCGCCCTGCGGCGACGTCAGCACGACGGCGTCCGGATCGCCGCGCTGACGGCGCACCTGCCGCACCGCGCGGACGAACGGCTCCGGCTTCATCACCATCCCCGGGCCGCCGCCGTACGGTTCGTCGTCGACGGAGCCCCGGCGGTCCGGCGCGAACGTCCGGAGGTCGTGCACCGCGACGTCCAGGATCCCGCGCTCCGCCGCACGCGCGATCACCCCCTCCGACAGCAACGCGCCGGCCATGCGCGGGAAGATCGTGACGATGTCGATCTTCACGACGCGTCACCCGCGGCGCGGCCGGTTCAACTCCAGCAACCCATCGGGCGGATCCACGACGATCAACCCGGCGTCCGGATCGATCCGGACGCAGATCGGCTCGGCCAGAGGAACCTCGATTTCGCCGCGCGGAGCGTCCGGACCGCCGTCCGGCCTGACCAGCAGCCGATGGCAACCCGCCGCCTCCCGGACGGCCGTCACCGTCCCGACGTCCGCGCCCGCGGCGGTCCGCACCGCGGCGCCGATCAGCTGGTGATGATAGTAGGAGCCGGGCGGCAAGGGCTCGAGATCGGCCTCGGGCGCCCGAAGCTCGGCGCCGGCCAGCGACTCGGCCTGGTCCATCGTGTCGACGCCGTCGAGCGCCACCAGCGGCCTCCCCCCGTGGAACCGGACCGCGGCGATCCGGAACGGCCGCATCCGGCCGGAAACACCGGCGTACAGCACGTTGCCGCAACGGAAGCGGCGCGCCGGGAAATCGGTGTCGGCGTCGATGACGACCTGCCCGCGCCTGCCGTGCGCACGCGCGACTCGTCCCACCACCGCCATCGCCTCCCACGACGCCGTCTCCGTCTCATCTGCGGTCATCGAGAAAATCGACGCGCGCCCGGCCGCCGGCGAGCTCGGCGGCGACGTCCGCCAGCGTCCGGATCGCTTCCGCCGTCCGCCCCTGACGCCCGATGAGCTTCCCCAGTTCGCCCGGCCCGGCTCGCAACGCCACCTGCGTCCCGTCCCGCCGGTCCGTTTCCGTGACCGCCACCGCGTCGGGCTGATCGACCAGCGCGCGCGCAACGACCTCGACCACGTCCCTCGCCCGGGTCATGCGTCCTGTTCCTGCTCGGACTGCGCTTCCGGCTCGGACGCCGCTTCCGGTTCCGACTGCGGTTCGGCCGGCGGCGCCGCGACGCCGGCATCGCTGCCCGGCGGCTCCGGCTGTTCCGGATTGCGCGCCAGCAGCGTCCGGACCGTGGCGCTCGGCTGCGCGCCGCGCGACATCCAGCGCCGCAGCCGCGGCCGGTCGATCTCGACCGTCTCCGGCTGCGCGGTCGGGTCGTAATGGCCCAGCACCTCCAGCGCGCGGCCGTCGCGCGCCGCGCGCGACTCGGTGACCACCAACCTGAAGAACGGCCGTTTCCGGGCGCCTGTCCGCCGCATTCGAATCGTGAGCATGCCTGTTCCACCCCTCGGACCGGACCGGCCGGTCAATGGACCGTCGGCCGCCGGAGGCCGAGCACCCCTGCGCGCCGGAGACTTCGACGCGCCTTCGGCGTGCGAGCCTTGCCGGCCATTCCCCGAACGGTCTTGAGCATCTTGCGCATCTGCGTGAACTGCCTCAGCAGCCGGTTGACCGCCTCCACCGACGCGCCGCTGCCGCGCGCGATCCGCCGGCGCCGGCTCCCGTCGATGATCGCCGGCTTTCGACGCTCGGCCGGAGTCATCGAATCGATGATCGCCGCGGCGCGCGACAACTGCGCCGGGTCGACTTCCGGCCGGCCGCCCGGCAATGCGTTCATGCCGGGGACGAGGCTCAGCACCTGATCGAGCGGCCCCATCCGTCCGATCCTCGCCAGCTGATCGCGCAGATCGTCCAGTGTGAACCGGTCCCGATGCAGCCGCGCCGCGCCCTCCGCCTGCGCACGTTCCCCGACGTCGGCCCGCTCCGCACGCTCGACCAGGGTCAGGACGTCGCCCATTCCGAGCATGCGGGAGACGACCCGGTCCGGCCTGAACGCCTCGAGGTCGCCGATCCGCTCCCCGACGCCGCTGAAGACGATCGGCGCGCCGACCGCCGCGACCATCGACAGCGCCGCGCCGCCGCGGGCGTCGCCGTCCATCTTCGTCAGAACGATGCCGGTGATCCCGACGCGGCCGTGAAACTCGCCCGCGCTCCGGACGGCGTCCTGTCCGGTCATCGCGTCGCCGACGTACAGCCGGTCCGACGGCGCGACGGCCGCTCCGATCGATTCGAGCTCGGACATCAACTCCGCATCGACGTGCAACCGGCCGGCCGTATCGACCACCACCACGTCGCACCCGATGACGCGGGCATGCTCGACGGCCGACCGCGCGCGGTCGGCGGGAGCGAGGCCGCCCGCCGGATCGTGAACGCGCAGGCCGGCGTCCCGGCCAAGCACGCCAAGCTGCTCGATCGCCGCCGGACGCCGGACGTCGGTCGACACCAGCAGCGGATGGCGACCCTGGCGGGCCAGCCACGCGCCGAGCTTCGCGGACGTCGTGGTCTTGCCCGATCCCTGAAGGCCCAGCAACATCACGACCTGGGGGCGGCGGCCAGCCGCCGACAGCCCCGGCTCCCCGGCGCCGAACAGGGCCAGCAGTTCGTCACGGACGATCCCGACCACCTGCTGGGCCGGGGTGAGACTGGCCAGCACCGCCCGATCCATCGCACGGTCCCGCACCCGGTCGATGAACGCCTTGACCACCTTGAAGTTGACGTCCGCCTCCAGCAACGCCATCCGTATCTCGCGCAACGACGACTCGACCGCTTCGGGCGTGAGGCGCACCTCCCCCCGCAAGGCGTCGAACACGTCGCGGAAACGGCTACTGAGGGTGTCGAACATGCTGGAATGCAGCCGCTTATCGTAGCCCGCCGGCCGCCGGGCGTCAATGAACGCCGCCGGACGGGCCGCCGGATGCGCCGTGAGGCAGGGAGGTTCAGACCGACGAGAGCCTGTGTCCCAGTTTTTCCTTCTTCGTCCGGAGGTACGATCGGGCGAACGACGACGCCGACACCTCCAGCGGCACGGTCTCGACCACTGACAACCCGTACCCGTCGAGGCCGACGAACTTGCGCGGGTTGTTGGTGAGCAGCCGCATCGCCTGCACGCCGAGGTCCCGGAGGATCTGCGCGCCGATTCCGTAGTCGCGCTGGTCGGCCTGGAACCCGAGCCGCTCGTTCGCTTCGACGGTGTCGAGCCCCTGATCCTGCAGTTCGTAGGCGCGCATCTTGTTGCCGAGCCCGATCCCGCGCCCTTCCTGGTTGAGGTACAGCAGCACGCCGCGCCCCTCGGACGCGATCCGCCGCATCGCCGCCTCGAGCTGCCGCCCGCAGTCGCAGCGTGACGAGTGGAAGACTTCGCCCGTCAGGCACCGCGAGTGGACCCGGACCAGGATGTCCCGGCCGTCGCCCACCTCCCCCTTGACGATCGCCACGTGCGTCTCGCCGTCGATGACGCTCTCGAAGGAGTACGCCTGGAACAGGCCGTGGTCGGTCGGCATCCGCGCCGACGCGACCCGCTTGACGAGACGGTCGTTGCGCATGCGGTACTTGATCAGGTCGGCGATCGTGATCATCGCCAGGCCGTGGCGGCGCGCGACGCGCGAAAGCTGCCGCACCCGCGCCATCGTGCCGTCCCCGTTCATGATCTCGCAGATCACGCCGGCCGGGTGCAGCCCGGCCATCCGCGCGAGGTCGACCGCGGCCTCGGTCTGTCCGGCGCGGACGAGCACGCCGCCGTTCCGCGCGCGCAGCGGGAACATGTGTCCCGGCCGCACCAGGTCGCCCGGCTTCGTGGCGGGGTCGATCGCCGCCCGCACCGTCGCGGCGCGGTCCGCAGCCGAGATCCCGGTGCTGGTGACGCCCTTCGCCTCTATCGACACGGTGAAGGCCGTCTCGTACCGCGACGTGTTCTCGCTGACCATCATCGGGATCCGAAGCTCGTCGAGCCGTTCCGCAGTCATCGGCAGGCAGATCAGGCCGCGGCCGTGGCGCGCCATGAAGTTGATCGCTTCCGGCGTCACCTTCTCCGCGGCGATCGTCAGGTCGCCTTCGTTCTCGCGGTCCTCGTCGTCGACGACGATGACCATCCGGCCGTTGCGGATCGCTTCTATCGCCTCGGTCACCGGCGCGAACGGCCCGCGGCGGCCGGCGACCCGGCGCGGTCCCCGCTGCGGCGTCCGTCCCGTCTTCCGCGTCACGATCAACCTCGATCCTCCAGTGTCCGCGGCGTCGATTCGCGCGCCGCCCCGCCCCGGACGTTCTCGACCGCCCGGAGCACGTACTTGCCGATGATATCGCATTCGAGATTGACCGCGCCGCCGGCGGCGGCCGCCCGAAGGTTGGTGTGCGCCCAGGTGTGCGGGATCACCTGCGCGTCGAACCGATCGCGGCCGGGCGCGACCACGGTCAGGCTGACCCCGTCGACCGCAATGGAGCCCTTTTCGACGATCAACGGCCGTAGCCGCGGGGGAAACCGGAAGCGGACCCGGTGGAAATCGGCCTCGGCTCGGACCTCGTCGATCCGGCCCACCGCATCGACGTGGCCGAGCACGAAGTGCCCGCCCAGCCGGCCGTCGGGCCGCAACGGACGCTCCAGGTTGACCGGCGCCCCCGCGGTCAGACCGCCCAGCGTCGTCACCTGTGCGGTCTCGGGCGAAACCGCGGCTCCGAACGCACGCGCGTCCGCCCCGACCACGGTCAGGCAGACGCCATTGACCGCGACGCTCTCGCCGACGGAAAGCGACGCCGCCAGCCCGCACGCGATCCGCAGGCCGAACCCGGACGGCATCGGGCTGACGTCCGCGACCGTGCCGACCGCCTCAACCAGTCCGCTGAACATACCCTTCCATCAGCACGTCGGGCCCGTGCATCTCGACGCGGGCGTCGCCGAGCCGGGCGACCGAGACGTCCGCGTCGAGCCAGGGAACGCCCCGGCGGCCGAGCGCCGCCGGGGCGACGTAGCGCTGGACGCGGTCGACCGCGCCGGCCTCCCATGCCGCGCGGTGCACGGTCGGGCCGCCTTCGAGCAGCAACGACGTCACGCCGCGCGCGCCGAGGCGCGTCATCGCCTCGGTGATCGCGCCGGTCTCCACCGGCACGAGCTCCGCGCCGGCCGCGCGGAGCCGATCCGCCGCGGCCTCCCTGGCGCGCAGCGTCTCGCCTGTGGTCACGATCAGCACCGGTCCGGCGCTCAGCGTCCGGAGCACCCGCGACGACGGAGGGGTGCGCAGCCGCCGGTCCAGCACGACGCGCGTGAGCGGCAGCGACCGCGGCGCCGCGCGCGCCGTCAATCGGGGATCATCGATCAGGATCGTGGCCGACCCGACGCCGACCGCATCCACCTCGGCCCGCACCCGATGCACCGCCGAGGCGGCCGCCCGGCCGGTGATCGCGGTCCGGGTTCCGGGCCGTATCGCCACCCGCCCGTCGAGGCTCGTCGCGATCTTCATGATGACGAACGGACGCCGCTCGGTCACCCACGTGAAGAAGACCTCGTTGAGCCTGGCCGCCTCGACCCGCCGTACGCCGACGTCGACCTGCAGGCCGTGCTCCCGGAGGTAGGCGATGCCGGCGCCGTTCACCCGCGGATTCGGATCGCGGACCGCGACCACGACCCGGCGGACGCCCGCGTCGACGATGCGCGGCGCGCACGGCCCGGTCCGTCCCGAATGCGCGCACGGCTCCAGGTTGCAGTACAACGTGGCGCGGCGGGCGTTCTCGCCGGCGGCGTCGATCGCACGCGCTTCGGCATGCGCGGCGCCCGCGCGCTCGTGGAACCCGGCGCCGACGATCTCGCCCCGGTCGGAGACCACCACGGCGCCCACCATCGGATTCGGACTCGTCCGCCCGCGGCCCCGGCGGGCGAGCGCCAGCGCGCGGTCCATCCGGACTTCGTCGGGACTGGCGCGGACCGTCGCTGTCATGGGCGTGCGAACAAGGCGTCCACGTACTCCTCCGCCGAGAACGGAAGCAGGTCGTCCACCGCCTCCCCGACGCCGACGTACCGGACGGGGACCCCCAGTTCCGACACCACGGCCACCGCAACGCCGCCCTTCGCAGTGCCGTCGAGCTTGGCCAGCACGACCCCCGTCACCGGCACGCGCTCCAGGAACTGCCGGGCCTGGGCCAGACCGTTCTGTCCGACCGTCGCGTCGAGCACCAGCAGCGCCTCGTGCGGCGCCCCTTCGACCGACCGGGCCGCCACCCGCGCGATCTTCCCGAGCTCGGCCATCAGGTCGGCGCGGGTATGCAGCCGTCCGGCCGTGTCGACGAGGACGACGTCGCGGTCCCTGGCTTGCGCGGCCCGGACGGCGTCGAACACGACCGCGGCCGGATCGCCTCCGGCGCGCGCCCGCACCAGATCGACGTCGGCGCGGCCGGCCCATACGGCGAGCTGCTCGACCGCCGCCGCACGGAAGGTGTCCGCCGCGCAGATCAACGGCCGGCGGCCGTCCCGCCGCAACAGGCGGGCCAGCTTCCCGACCGTGGTCGTCTTGCCGGCGCCGTTGACGCCGACCACGAGCACCACGTGCGGCGGCGCGCCGGCCGGCGCGATCGGTTTCGGCCGCGACAGAATCTGCAGGATCTCCTGCCGCACCAGTTCGCGCAGTCCGTGCGGCGCCGGCGCTGCGCCCGCACGCAGCCGGCCGATGATGCGTGCGGCGGCGGCGACTCCGACGTCGGCGCCCAGCAGCGTCTCCTCGACCGCCTCGATCTGCTCGTGATCGTCGGGCGACGCGCCGGCGATGCCGTCCAGACGTCCGCCGAGCTCGGCCGCGGTCCGCCGGAGCCCCTCACGCAACCGGCCGAGCAGATTCCGCGCGGCGGCGGCGGAGGGCGTCATCCGGCGTCCGCCTCGGACCGCTGCCGTCTCAGCATCAACGCCTCCACCGCGGCCCGCGGCCGCGTCCGCCCCGCCAGGACGTCGGCCATCTGCGACGTGATCGGCAGCTCCACCCCGTGACGCGCGCCGAGGGCCAGCGCGGCGCCGGTGGTCCGGACGCCTTCCGCCACCACCTGCATCTCGTCCAGGATCTCGCTCAGACGGCGGCCCTTGCCCAGCTCGACGCCGACCGCCCGGTTGCGGCTGAGCCGTCCGGTGCACGTCAGCACCAGATCGCCCAGACCGGCGAGGCCGGACAGCGTCTCCCGCCGGCCGCCGATCGCCGACGCCAACCGGGAGATCTCGGCCAAGCCGCGCGTGATCAGGGCGGAACGGGCGTTGTCGCCCAGTCCGAGCGACTCGACGGCGCCGGCGGCGATGGCGATGACGTTCTTCATCGCCCCGCCGATCTCGACCCCCGCCACGTCGTCCGTCGCATAGAGGCGGAAATAGCGTGACCGGAACTCGCGTTGAACCGTCGACACCACTTCCGCGCAACGACCGGCGACGGAGACCGCCGTCGGGGCCTCGCGCGCAAGCTCCACCGAGAAGCTCGGACCGGAGAGCACCGCGATCGGCCGGCCGCCGCCGAGCTCCTGCTCGATCACTTCCGACATGCGGAGCAGCGTCTCGACCTCCAGTCCCTTGGTCGCGCTGACCACCACCGCTTCGGGCGGCAGGAACGGCCTGATGCGGCGGACGACCTCGCGCGCGCCGTGCGACGGCACGGCGGACACGACGCACGACGCGCCGCGCAACGCCTCTTCGAGCTCGGCGGTCGGCAGCACCGACTCCGGCAGCACGACGTCCGCCAGATAGGAGCGATTGACGCGGGTCTCGATCAGCTCCGCAACCAGCTCCGCGTCCCGGGCCCAGAACGCGACCTGCTTGCCGACCCGCGCGAGATGGACCGCCAGCGCGGTGCCCCAGCCGCCGCCGCCGATCACCGCGACGCGATGCGTCGACGTCCGGCTCATCGCGATTCCTGCGCCCGCTGGCCGATCCGGCGTTCGCGTCCCGCGCGCAGCCGGGCGACGTTGGAACGGTGGCGGTGGAGCACCAGCGCCGCGACGCCGATCGCGCACGCGACGACCGGGGCCGGCGCCCGGCTCAGACAGACGGCAAGCGCCAGAACGACCGACGCCGCCATCGATCCCAACGACACGTACCGCGTCGTCCAGACGACGCCGGCGAACGCCGCGACCGCCAGCCCCGTCGCCGCCGGCGCCTGCACCATGAAGACGCCGCACGCCGTCGCGACCCCCTTCCCGCCCCGAAACCGGAACCAGATCGGAAAGACGTGACCGACGACCGCGGCGGCCGCCACCGCCGCCGCCCCGGCGTCGGACACGCCCATGCTCCTGGCGAGCAGCATGGCGGCCGAGCCCTTGCCGACGTCCAGCGCCAGCACGGCCGCCGCGGCCGGCGCGGCGGCCGCCCGGAGCACGTTCGCCGCGCCGACGTTGCCGCTGCCCACGCGGCGGAGGTCCCGCCCGCCCACGCGCCGTGTGACCAGCAGGGCGAACGGCGCCGTTCCGACGACGTATCCCACCAGGACCGGAATCGCGTCCATGACCGAATCATCCTACCGGAGCCGGGCCAGCCGCGGCGCGCACGCGGCGGCGGCGGCGGCGAAGAGATCACCGCAGCAGCGCGCGGCGCAACAGGTCGAGCGCCGCGTGGGAAGCCTGCCGCTTCACCTGCTCCCGTTCGCCGGGCAGACGCAGCCGGCGGACGCGCATCGCTCCGTCCGGTCCGGCCAGCGCCACGAACACGGCGCCGACCGGCTTGTCCGGCGCGCCGCCGCCCGGCCCCGCGACGCCGGTGATGCCCATGCCGTAGTCGGCGCCGCCCCGATCGCGAGCGCCGGTCGCCATCATCCGCGCGACCGGCTCGCTGACGGCGCCGTGGCGCTCGATCGAACTGCCGTCGACCCCCAGCAGGGCGACCTTCGCGTCGTTGCCGTAGACCACCCAACCGGCGTCGAAGTACGCGGAGCTTCCGGGAACGTCCGTCAGGCGGGACGCCACGAGCCCGCCCGTGCACGATTCGGCCACCGCGACCCGCCGGCCGCGCTCGCGCAGCAGACGCCCCACCACCTCTTCGAGGCGCGAGCCGTCGCTGCTCACCAGATCCCGCCCCAGCAGTTCCGCCAACTGGTCCGCCGCCCGGTCCAGGGCGCGGAGGGCGGCGCCCTCGGCCTCGCCGCGCACGGAGAGGTGCAACTCCACCTGCCCGAGCGAGGCGAGGATGCTCGTCTCGATCGGCACGGGGTCCGAGCGCCAACGCGAATAGACCGGACAGGCGGCCTCCTCCACGTGCGACTCGGTGCGGCCCGCCACACGGACCACGCGCCGATGGACGCCGTTCCCGCCGGTCAGCGGCGCGATCCGATCCCGCGCCACCCGATCGAACATCGGCCCCAGCTCCCGCGGCGGTCCCGGCAGAACGACGCACACGACGCCGGCCTGCTCGATCCACAGCCCGGGCGCCGTCCCGCGCTCATTGGGAAGCGTCACGGCGCCCCGCGGGACGAGCGCCTGCCGGCGGTTGACGTCAGGCATCGGCGCCCCGCGGGCTTCGAACCGCGAACGGATGGCGCGCGCCAGGTCCACGTTCTCCTCCAGCGGCATGTCGAAGACCGACGCCACCGCCTCCCGGGTGACGTCGTCGTCCGTCGGACCGAGCCCTCCGGTGATCACGACGACGTCCGCCTGGGGGATCGCCGCCCGCACCGCCGCGGCCAGATCCTCGCGGTCGTCTCCGACGACGGTCTTGTACCGGACGTCGACTCCCATCTCGTTGAGCTTGCGCGTTATGGTCAGCGAATTGGTGTCGATCCGCTCCGGGGTGAGCAGCTCCGAACCCGCGGCGACGATCACCGCCCGCGACGCACGCGCTTCGGGCATCAGGATACGGTGACGGGGCTCGACGCCCATACGAAGAAACGGAGCGCCAGATGCGCGTAGAGTCCGGCGATCACGTCGTCGGCCATGATGCCCCACCCGGCGCGGAGACGCTCGGCCCGCCGCGCGGGAAACGGTTTGACGACGTCGAAGAAACGGAACGCGAGGAACCCGACGATCGCTTCCGCCCACGTGACCTGCAGCCCCGCCAGCGTGATCAGCATGCCGGCCACCTCGTCGATGACGACCGCGCCGGGATCGGTCTTCCCGAAGTGGCGCTCGCCCACCGACGACGACCAGACGCCGGCCGCCAGCACCGCCGCGAGCAGCCAGAACTCGCCCCGTTCGCCGCCGAGCGTCCGTGCGCACCCGTGCAGCAGCAGCCCGGCGAGCGACCCGGCGGTGCCCGGAGCGGCCGGCGCATGGCCGATCCAGCCGCAGGTTGCGAGGAAGACGCCCGCCTTGCGCATCGGTCGACCGCTACTGCGCCCGCACGACCCGCGTGTCGGCGAGCAGATCGTGCAGCGCGCGCCGCGACCCGAGCAGCATGCCGGCGAAGCCGACGCCCAGCGGCGCGACGGAAATCGAGCAGGCGGCGGCGCGCATCAAGGCGCGCGCCGGAGTGACCGGTGATCCGTCGGTCCGCTCCACGCGCAACCCGACCGCCATCTTCCCGATCGTCTGACCGCCGAACACCGTCAGCGTGACGACGTATCCCATGTCGAACAGAGTCAGGAAGCCGCCAAGTGCGCGGCCGGAAGCTGGGCGGCGGCGGCGAACGGAAGATCGGCGAGACGCACGGTGAAGCAGACGGCCGCGGCGTCGATGCCGCCGAGAAGCAACAGATCCAGCACCCCGGCGAGCACGCGCTCTCCGCAATGGCGCATCACCGACCCGGCCGACGCCCGGCGAGGGCGCGGATCGTCGACGAGGCGGCTGAGCGATCTCCCGGACCGCTCGACCGCGCGCTCCGGCTCCCGCAGGCGGAATCCCTCAGCGAGTCGTCGCCGTCGTCAATCACCACATTGTCCGCCAGCGGAAAAGCTCCCGCTGCATTCGACGGGCGCTGCATCCCAAGCTGAACTGCGTTGTCCGCCGGTTGCGCATGACCAACATGCCCTCCTCACGCCTTGTCCGCCGGGTGCGGAGTCAGGCGCTGCGAGCGTCTCGGCGCCACGCGGGCTCCTGCACGGCTGATACCGTATGGTACGACGCGGCGCCACCGCAATGAAACCGCTCCTCGTCGAAGCCGTCCCGAACGTCAGCGAGGGCCGCCGCCGGCCCGTCGTGGACCGGCTCGTCGAGGCCGCCGCCGGATCCCCGGGCAGCCGGCTGCTCGACTGGTCGTCCGATCCTTCCCACAACCGGACCGTCCTCACGCTCGTCGGCGACCGGACCGGACTCCTGACGGCGCTGCTGCGCCTCTACGAAGCCGCCGTGGACGCCATCGACATCAGGACGCACCGGGGAGAGCATCCCCGGGTCGGCGCGGTGGACGTGACGCCGTTCGTCGCGCTCGAGAACGCGTCGATCGCCGACTGCGCGGCCATGGCCCGATCGCTGGGACGCATCGTCGCGGAACGGTTCGGGATCCCCGTGTTCCTCTACGAGGACGCCGCGGCCCGGCCGGAGCGGCGCGCGCTGGAGGACATACGGCGCGGCCAGCTCGACGGTCTGGCGCGCCGGATGGCGCGCGACGCGGAAGCGTGGCGTCCCGACTTCGGGCCGCCGACGCCCCACCGGACGGCCGGCGTCTCCATCATCGGGGCCAGATCGATCCTGATTGCGTTCAACGTCAACCTGGACACCGGCGACGTGACGGTCGCACGCCGGATCGCCCGAACCGTTCGGGCCCGCAGCGGCGGCCTGCCCCACGTCAAGGCGATCGGCGTCCGCCTGGCCGACCGCGACGCCGTGCAGGTGTCCATGAACCTCACGGACTACCGGCGAACGCCGATGCGCCGCGTGTTCGCGGCCGTCGAACGCGAGGCGCGCCGCTGCGGCGTCCGCGTCGCCGACGCCGAGGTGGTCGGGCTCGCCCCCGCCGACGCCCTGGACGCATCGGCCGCCGACAGCCTCCGCATCCGCCGGTTCCGGCCGGACCGACTCCTCGACGCGCGGCTCCGGCAACCCGGCTAACCGTCCCCGGCGTCCAGCAATCCCTTCAGCTCGGTCATGAACTCGCCGACGTCCCGGAAGCGCCGGTAGACCGACGCGAACCGCACGTAGGCCACCTTGTCGAGCGCCTTGAGCTCCTCCATCACCGCGGCGCCGACCTGCGCGGTCGAGATCTCCTTGTCCGGCCGGTCCTGCAGGACCGATTCGATCTGGCCGGCCACCGCCTCGAGCGCCGACACGCTGACCGGCCGCTTCTCGCACGCCTTGAGCATCCCCGCGATCACCTTCTGGCGCTCGAACCGCTCGCGGGAGCCGTCCTTCTTGACCACCATGTACGGAATGTCGTCCATCCGCTCGTAGCTGGTGAACCGCCGGCCGCACGTCAGGCACTCCCGGCGACGGCGTATGACGTCGCCCTCCCTGCTCTCGCGGGAGTCGACCACCTTGTCCTCGACGTGGCCGCAGAAGGGACATTTCATGAGGCGTTCCGACTTTCCGAGGCCGCAGGCGACCCGATCGCCGCCGACCCCGCCCGAGAGTCGGCGTCAAGCCGATCCGCGCCTTCCCGCGCCAGCGTCCGCAGCCGCGCCAGACGCAGGCCGTCCTGCCCCATGAACGCCAAGCCCAGAACGGTGATCGGCCCGAACCACAACAGGTGCAGCACCAGTGCGGCGCCGACCGTCTGGTCGTCGGAGGCGCCGTACAGCACGGTCGCGCCCAACTGAAACGCCGCGTGATACCCGCCGATGCCGGCCGGCGTGGGCGCCGCCGCGCCGATCACGGCCAACGCCATGAGGATCACCGAACCGGTCCACCGCAGCTCGATGCCGAAAGCCGCCGCCGCGCACCAGAGGCTCGCGGCCGTGGACGCCCACAGGGGAAACGACCAGGCCAGCGCCGCCCCGACAGGCCGCACCCTGCGCGTAGCGGCCACCGCGTCGAGGAACCTCCGGACCGTCCCTCCGATGCGTGACCGCACGCGATGCGGCGCCCAGGACGTCAGTCGCAGCGACAGGCGCCCTGCCCGCTCCGGGTCATCCGCGACGGCGAAGAGGACGCCCAGCGCGCCCGCCGCGGCAAGACCGGAAATCAGCGCCGCCGTTTCGAGCGCCGCCAGCAGATCGCCGCTCGCCGCCGACGTTTGCGGACCGACGAGCATGATCGGCGCGGCGGCTCCCATGCAGATGACGAACAGGTCGAGCAGCCGCTCGATCACGATCGTCGAGAAGACCGCGGCCGCGCTCATCCGCTCGCGCCGGGCGAGCAGCCAGGGCCGCACCAGTTCGCCCACGCGTCCCGGAAGCAGGGCGTTGGCCGCGAATCCCACTGCCGTGGCGCGCAGCGCCGACGGGAAGCTCGCCCGGCGCACCGGCCGGAGGAGAACCTGCCAGCGCACCACGCGCAGCAGGTACGCCGCAACCGAGAAGGCCGCCCCGGCCAGGAGCAGGTCCCGCCGCGCGGCGGCCAGCTCGCCCCACACCCGGCCCGGATTCGCGTTGCGGAGGAAGAACGCCATCAACCCGACGCCCAGAACGGTGATCGAGATGGTGCGGGCGTGGCGCCTCATGGGACGTGACGGCCGGGCGGGCGCGCCCACTCTACTACAGATCGCCGCCGTCGGAGACGGCGCGCCGCGCGGCGGCGGAAATCTTCCCGGCCGGGCCGTTTCCTTCTTGCAGCCGAACCCGCTTGCCGATAAGCTACGCTGTCTTTCCTGCTCGTCGAGGCCGATTTGTCGATGGCGTCTCCCGTTTTCGAAACTTCCTTCGCCGGCCTGACCGCGCACCGCCGCGGCAAGGTCCGGGACCTGTACGAGGCCGGCGACCGCCTGCTGATGGTGGCCACCGACCGGATTTCGGCGTACGACTGCGTGCTCGGATCGGCGATCCCCGACAAGGGGCGGGTGCTGACGCAACTCTCGGCGTTCTGGTTCAAGCGCACCCGGGAGATCGTGCCGAATCACATGGTGTCGATCGAACCTGCTGAATTCCCGCCGGAGCTGCGCGCCGACCCGGACGTGCTGCGTGGGCGCTCGATGCTCGTGCGGCGAACGGACCCGCTTCCGATCGAGTGCGTGGCCCGGGGGTACCTGGCGGGCTCGGGATGGCGCGAGTACCGCGACACCGGGCGGGTCTGCGGCGTGGAGCTGCCGGAGGGACTGCGCGAATCGGACCGCTTGCCGCGGCCGATCTTCACGCCGGCGACCAAGGCCGAAAGCGGACACGACGTCAACATCAGCGAAGACGAAGCGGCGGAGCGTATCGGGCGGGACCTCACCGGCCGGCTCCGGGACCTGACGCTGGCGCTGTACTCGCACGGCGCGGCGCACGCGGAGGCGTGCGGCATCATCGTCGCCGACACGAAGTTCGAGTTCGGCCTCGCGCCGGACGGCGGCGAGATCATCCTGATCGACGAGGCGCTGACGCCCGATTCGTCGCGGTTCTGGCCGAAGGACCGCTACGCGCCGGGCGCGGCGCAGACCAGCTTCGACAAGCAGTACGTGCGCGACTACCTCGACGACGTCCAGTGGAACCGGCGTCCTCCGGCTCCGGAGCTTCCGCCGCCGGTCGTGAAGCGCACCCGGGAGAAGTACCTGGAAGCGTATCGGTTGCTCACGGGCGCAGCGCTCGGCTGACCCGTCGGCCATCCCGCCGCGGGCCAGGAGCCGCGGCAGCGAGAGGACCAGACGCGTGCGGGAGAAACTCGACCGATTGATTGACGAAATGCTCAGCAAGGGAATCCATTACGACGACGCCCGGCAGGCGATTGAGCGGCGCTTCATCAGTCGGGCGCTCGCGCGCGCGAACGGCAACGTCGGCCGGGCGGCGGACCTCCTGGGAATTCACCGGAACACGCTGAGCCGAAAGATGACGGCGTACCGCCTCAAGCGCACGGCCTGATCTTTTCGCTCCGCGAATCGCGCCGCCGGCCTTGACGCATGACCGCGTTCGGATATAATTGGCGCCCAGGTCGATCAACTGCTAGCAGCCGGGGTCAGGCAGGGCTTGCGCCCCGACCCCGCAACACCAACTTCTTGAAGGGAGTACGACGTTCATGGCTGTCAAGGTTCGCCCACTCCACGACCGGCTCATCGTCGAGCGCATCGAGGAAACGGAACAGATGGTCGGCGGCATCATCATCCCCGACACCGCCAAGGAGAAGCCGCAGCAGGGGAAGGTCATCGCGGTCGGCAAGGGCAAGGTGAAGGATGACGGCACGGTGACCCCGCTCGACGTCGAGGCGGGCGACAAGGTGCTGTTCGGCAAGTACTCGGGGCAGGAGATCAAGCTCGACGGGGACGAGTACCTCATCATGCGCGAGGACGAGATCCTCGGCGTCCTCGAATCCGACTAATCGCGATTGGAGTTCGAAGAATGGCAAAGCAGATCGTTTACAGCGAAAACTCGCGGCGGGCCATCATCGAGGGGGTGAACCAGCTCGCCAACGCGGTCAAGGTCACCCTCGGCCCGAAGGGCCGCAACGTCGTGCTGGACAAGAAGTTCGGCTCGCCGACGATCACGAAGGACGGCGTGACGGTCGCCAAGGAGATCGAGCTGAAGGATCCGCTCGAGAACATGGGCGCCCAGATGGTCCGGGAGGTCGCCAGCAAGACCTCCGACATCGCCGGGGACGGCACCACCACGGCCACGGTGCTGGCGCAGGCGATCTACCGCGAGGGAGCCAAGAACGTGGTCGCCGGGGCGAACCCGATGGAGATCAAGCGCGGCATCGAGCGCGCCGTCGAGGCGGTCGTCGAAGAGCTCCGCTCGATGTCGAAGTCGGTCAGCGGCAACATGATCGCGCAGGTCGGCACGATCTCGGCGAACAACGACGAGACGATCGGCACGATCATCGCCGAGGCGATGGACAAGGTCGGCAAGGACGGCGTGATCACCGTCGAAGAAGCGCGGACGCTCGAGACCTCGCTGGACGTCGTCGAGGGGATGCAGTTCGATCGGGGCTACCTGTCGCCGTACTTCGTCACCGACGCCGAGCGGATGGAGGTGGTGCTCGAAAACCCGGTCATCCTGATCCACGAAAAGAAGATCAGCTCGATGAAGGACCTCCTGCCGCTGCTCGAGCAGGTGGCCCGGCTCAGTCGTCCGCTGCTGATCGTGGCGGAGGACATCGAGGGTGAAGCGCTCGCCACGCTGGTCGTCAACAAGCTGCGCGGCACGCTGCAGGGCGCCGCCGTCAAGGCGCCGGGATTCGGCGACCGCCGCAAGGCGATGCTCGAGGACATCGCGATCCTGACCAACGGCAAGGCGATCACGGAGGACCTCGGCCTCAAGCTCGAGAACATCCGGGTGGAGGACCTCGGCAAGGCCAAGAAAGTGACGATCGACAAGGACAACACGACGATCGTCGAAGGCGAGGGCGCCCCGCAGGCGATCGAGGGCCGCGTCAAGCAGATCCGGTCCCAGATCGAGGACACGACCTCCGACTACGACCGCGAGAAGCTCCAGGAGCGGCTCGCGAAGCTGGTCGGCGGCGTGGCGGTCATCAAGGTCGGCGCAGCCACCGAGACCGAGATGAAGGAAAAGAAGGCGCGCGTCGAAGACGCCATGCACGCCACCAAGGCTGCGGTCGAGGAGGGGATCGTCCCGGGCGGCGGCGTCGCGCTGCTGCGCGGCGTCGACGCGCTCGACAAGCTGAAGGTCGACGGCGACCAGCGGATCGGCGTCAACATCATCCGCCGCGCGCTCGAGGAGCCGATGCGGTGGATCGCCCAGAACGCCGGTTACGAAGGCTCGATAGTCGTGCAGAAGGTCCGCGAGACGAAGGCGAAGGACGAAGGCTTCAACGCGCAGGCCGAAACGTACGGGAACCTCGTCGCGGCGGGCGTCATCGACCCGACCAAGGTCGTGCGGACCGCGCTCCAGAACTCCGGCTCCATCGCGTCGTTGCTCCTGACGACCGAGGCCCTGGTCGCCGAGATTCCGGAAGAGAAGCCCGAAGCGGCCCCCGCGGGCGGACCTCCGGGAATGGGCGGGATGTACTAGCGCTGGGGACGCCCGCCGCGCCGGCCGGCGCGGCGGGCGTTCGTCCGCACCATCCGATCGGGCGAACCGCGGCGCACGCGCATTCCCCTCGCTCGGCGATCAGCGCAAGTTGAAGTCCAGCGCGAGGTTGACGAGAATGGCCACCGGCTCGCCGAAGCGCGTGCCCGGTTCGAACAGCCATTGCCTGGCCGCCTTGATCGCCTCCTCGTCGAGCCCGAAGACCGGATCGAGCGACTTCGTGATCTGCACGTCGCCGACCGTCCCGTCAGGCAGCACCACCATTTCGAGATAGACCGTTCCGGTCACCTTGGCGCGCAGCGCTTCGGCGGTGTATTGCGGCTTCACCTCGCGGATCAGGCGGGGGTTCACGATCCCCGCGCCGGGACGGTACACCCCGCCGCCGACGCCGCCCCCCTCGCCGGGACCGAGACCGGGACCCGTCCCGGGTCCGACGCCGGCGCCTTCCCCGGCTCCTCCCCCGCCGCCGGCGCCGCTCCCCAGGGAGACCGCGGCGGACGCCGTCAGGCCGTCCAGCACGCCGCTGCGCGTCCGGGCGGCGGCGGCCATCGAGACCGCGGGAATGTTCATCCGCTGCGTCTGCAACACCTCCGGCTCGATCTCCGGCTCTGCGAAATCCGGCTCCTCCTGCACGGGAACGCTCAGCGGCGTCTCGTCGACGCCCTCCAGCTCGACCTGCCGGGGAAGCGCCAGCGACCCGTCGCCGCCTCCCCCGCCTCCCCCGCCGGGGCCGTCTTCCGGGACCCAGACGATGCTGTAGCTCTCCCGGTTCGGAACGATCAACTCGTAGACCGGCGCCGGCGTCAGGCTGACGACGAACGCCAGCAACGCACCGGCGACGGCGTGAACAGCGGCGGACGCAGCCATCGAACGTCCCCTGCGATCCTCGGCCGCGCCCAGCAGGAAGCGGACGTCCGGCGGCCCGAACGACGCGGGGCGGATCGACAACTCTGCGAGACGGGACCGGGGACCGGACGGGGCGCGGGCCGCTTCAGCGGCGGCGCCGGCAGGCGCGGCAGGGACCCGCGGAGCGGGCCGGTCAGAGGCGCGGCTCGAACGGCCGCGGCGCGGCGGCGGCGCACCCCCTGGCGCGAACGGGATCCGACCAAGGTTCAGGCTCATCAGCCACGCGGGACTTCACCACGGGCTGCTAGACGCGCCCGGTCCATGCGCCGATCGCCGCGTTGCCGCCGCCGTAGGCGTGCAGCACGGTCAGGGCGTCGGCGGCGAGCGCCTCGCTCTCCACGCCGACGAGGACGCCGCCGCGCCCGGTGAGCGTCTCGAAGATGAAGCCGTCATGAGCCTGGAATCCCGCCCGGCGGATCGTCGCGGCGATGCCGGCCTTCTCGAGCCCGCCGTCGTCTCCCTGCAGCGCTTCGACCAGCGGACCGCTGGCGATCGTCGCGCCGATCCCGCGCACGTCGAACGGGTCCTTCTTCGCCGCCAGCGTACGCTCCACCAGCGCCGCGGCGTCCGGCGAGTGCTTCACGACCACCGACAACGAGCCGGCGTCGAACCCGCGACGCTTGAGGGCGTCGATCCCGCGTTCCGCCCACGCGGCATCCTGAAAGACGCCGATCGTGAAGACGGCTCGTTCCTCGTGTTCTTCCGTCATGTTCGAGATCTCTTGTCCGCCCGTTCAGTGTAACACCAGCGCGCCACCGTCATCGGGCGCCTCGGACGCCCGCCGCCCGATCACAGCACCAGCCGGGCGTCGCCCACGCGCCGCGTCACCCGCTCGCGGTCAAGGTAGCCGAGGAGCGGAATCGCGTACTTGCGCGTGACGCCGAACCGCCGCTTGAAGACCCCGACGTCGATCCAGACCGGCTCCGCCGCCTCGGACTTCGCACGCGCGACCTCGTCCTTGAGACGACGCAGCGACTCTGCGTGGAACAGCAGTGTCTCGACCTTGACGAGCGTCCCCGCGCGAACGAGCAGCTTCAGCATCCGGTCGGCCAGCTCCGGGTTCGCGCCCAGGGACGCCGCGGCGCCGGCGGCGTCCGGCGGCACGAGTCCCGCCGCGCGAAACAGCTCCGCCATCCGTTCCCGGACTTGCGTCTCCGCCGGCGACAGCACGATCCGGTGCGACGCGAGCGCCAGATGCCCGGCCGCCGTCAGCGCGCCCTCGGCGACCAGTTCGGCAACGACGTGATCGAACAGTTCGGGCGCCGCGCGATGGCTCAGCCGCTCCCGCGCCTCCTCGCGCGGCAGGCCGGGATCGAGCGGATGCGCGGCATGGAACTCGGCGGCGAGCTTCAGCAGGCGTCTGCGCACCGCCCGCAGATCCCGGGGCGCCACCAGGAGACTGCCGACCGCGGCGACGCGGCCGGCGGCCAGCGCGGCGTCGATCTCCGGTTCTATCGCCTCCGGGACGGCTCCCAGACGGCGGGTCAGCGCCGGGCGAGCCACGCCCCACCCGCCGCGCTCCTCCACCATGACGACTATGCTCTCGGCCAGACCGTCCGCGTCACCGAGACGCCGAAACCTGTCGAGGCCCCGCTGCGAACGGAGGCGCCCGCGCGGCGGCGCCGGGTCCAGGACCCGCCCGCCGGCCACCGTCACCGGCGGCGAACAGGCGCGCAGTACGAACCGGTCGCCCCTCGTCAACACCAGCGGACTGTCGAGCCGAATCCGCACGAACGACTCGGACCCCGGTTCGAGCGCGCTCGGGAACGCCGGCGCGCCGTCGGCCGCGGCCGTCGGGCCGCAGATCGACAGCCGCGCCATCGCTTCCGCAGTGCCGTGATGGCACCGGACGCCGGCGCCGTGCTTCAACGCCCGGGCGCTCGGCAGCAGGGTCAGAACGGCGTCGAAGCGGCGCGTCGCGTCGAACGAGCCCGGCTTCACCAGCACGTCGCCGCGGCGGAGCGCGCCGACGTCGACCCCGTGCAGGTTGATTGCGACGCGCTGCCCGGCGCCGGCCGTCTCCCGCCGCCGGCCGTGCACCTGCAGGCCGCGGACCTTCACGCGCCGGCGGGCGGGCAGCAGGTCGAGACCCATGTCGACGCGGACGCTGCCGGACACGAGCGTGCCGGTGACGACCGCGCCGAACCCCCGCATCGTGAACGCCCGGTCTATCGGCAACCGCACCGGGCCGGCGTCCGCACGGCTCGAAGTCGCGCCGGCTATGTCCCGCAGCGCTGCGCGCAACCGATCGAGGCCGGCGCCCGACCGGGCGGAGACCGGCGCCACCGGCGCATCTTCGAGCGGCGTTCCCTTCAGCAATTCGTGCGTCTCGAGCCGCACCAGCTCCAGCGTTTCCGCATCGACCAGATCGATCTTGCTCAGGGCGACCACGCCGGCGTCCACCCCGAGGAGGCGGCAGATGTCGAAATGCTCGCGCGTCTGGGGCATGACCGACTCGTCGGCCGCGACCACCAGCAGCACGGCGTCCATGCCGCTGACCCCGGCCAGCATGTTCCGCACGAAGCGCTCGTGGCCGGGCACGTCCACGAACGCGAGGTTCACGTCGTCCTGCACGCAGTGGGCGAACCCGAGATCGATCGTGATGCCGCGGGCCTTCTCCTCCTGAAGCCGGTCGGGATCGACGCCGGTCAGCGCCTGCACCAACGCGCTCTTTCCGTGGTCGATGTGACCGGCAGTGCCGATCACCACGTTCCTCGTGACGCCGCGGTTCGCGGCCATGTCGTCGTGCGCCTCCTGGCGGACCGACAGCCCCGAGAGGCATGGCGGCCAACGTCGCCGAAGCCCGAACCTGACCAGCTACCCCGACAATCGGTGCTCCCGATCCATCTCCACGAAACGCTCGATCAGCTCGGAGTGGCCAGTGACGTGGAAGATGTAGCGTGGTACGTCGCGCCCGACGCGGCGGGACATGAAGGGTTCCCCCCAGAAGCTGAGCAGGCACTCCGCACCGCCAGTCGTCTGCGTATCGGCGAGAATGAACGAGACCTCTTCCCTCAGACGGCGCCAGCACGGCTCGGCTATCTTGCGTGTCCCGCCGCACGCCGCCACCTTGGGTTGAACGTCGCGCATCCAGGCCGGCCGTTGACGCTCGTCCAGCACGAAGGAGACCGCGGTCACCGACGGGTTCTCGATGGCCGGACGCAACAATGCGTCGAAGAGCGGCTGCCGTTCGAACATCGACAGGCACACGTTGAACCAGACCATTTCGCCCGTGGCGCTTCTGGCGAACGTCGTGCTTGCGCGGCGCAGCTCGCGGGGACCGATGACCAGTACGTCCGGCCCCTTCACGTTCCGGGCGAGTTCACCGAGCAGACGCTCGCCGCGATACGCACTTGCCGCGACCTCGCGCGACCCGTGCTCCTGCCGCAGCAGGCGGAGAAAGATCATGGCGATGAGCACGAGCGTGATCATCGTCAGCACGTCGGTCTCGACGACGTGCAGAAAGTGCAGCACGATCGCGGCGATCGCGGCCACCACACCGGCCACGGCGTCCCACTCGATCCTGAGCAGACGATGCATACAGCGTTACCGGCGCGTCTTCGCCGTCCGCCTCACGCGCGCCGCGGCCGCCCCTGGAATTGCCCCGGTTTTGCGGACACCCAATCCTACCGGGAGGCGTAGGCGACCGCAATGCCGAAGACGAGACCGTCGCATCGGCCGACCTGCATCCTGAAACCTTCCGAATTTCGCGGCAAAGCCCCGCTGCATTCGACGGGCGCTGCATCCCGGCCGAGCTGCGTTGCCCGCCGGTCGCACAGGGCCGACAGGCTCCCTCCTCACACCTTGTTCCGGCCGGCGCTCCGCCGCCGCGGCCGGCCGCGGCGTTCGCCCGCGCAGCGCAAGCCGTCGAGGATCTCGACCAGCGCCAATTCCAGTTGCCGGTGCTCCCGGTCGACCCGAACGAGCTGCACCCGCACCAGGTCGCCCAGACGGTACGCCTTCTTCGTGTCGCGGCCGCGCAGCGCGTGCTCCCCTTCAACGTACCGGTAGTAGTCGTCCGTCATGCTGGAGATGTGGACGAGGCCTTCGACGAAATGCTCCGTGAGCTCCGTGAACAGCCCGAACGCGGTCACGCCGATCACGATCCCGGCGAACTCGTCGCCGACCTTGTCCGCCATGAACCGCACCTTCTTCCACTGCGCGAGCTCCCGCTCCGCCTCCTCCGCGCGGCGCTCCATCGCCGAGGTGTGGCGGGCCAGTTCGGGCAGGTCCTCCAGCCAGGACGCCAACCGCTGCGCGTCCGGCGACTTCGCCTGCGACTCCCGGACCGCCCGGTGGACGATCAGATCGGGATACCGCCGGATCGGTGACGTGAAGTGCGTGTACGTCCCGGCCGCCAACCCGAAGTGTCCGAGGTTCGCCGGGTCGTAGCGAGCCTGCTGCATGGCGCGCAGCATCAGCAACGCCACCGGCCGCTCGGCGGCGTCGCCGCGGAGCCGCCGGAGCAGACGTTGAAAATGCCGCGGCGTGACGCGGCCGGACGGCGCGCCCAGGCTGAAACCGAGTGACGAGGCGAACGCTTCGAACTCGGCGACCTTCGTCGGGTCGGGCTCCTCGTGCACCCGGAACAGCGCCGGGACGCGCTGCCGCTCCAGGTGAGCCGCCACCGTTTCGTTCGCGACCAGCATGAACTCCTCGATCAACCGATGCGCGAGGTTCCGCTCCGAGGCCACGATCGCTTCGACCCGTCCCTCGTCGTCGAGGAGGAACTCCGCCTTGGGCAGGTCGAAGTCTATCGAACCCCGCCGGCGCCGCCGGCCGTTCAACGCCTCGAACAGCTCCGCCATCGACTCCAGGAGCGGCACGAGCGGCCGAAGCCTGGACCGAACGGCCGGGTCGCGGTCGGTCAGGACGGCGTTCACTTCCCGGTACGTCAGGCGCGCGTCGCTGTGGATCACGCCGTCGTGCAGCTCGTACCGCTGCACGACTCCCCGGGCGTCGATCTCCATCAGGCACGACTGCACGAGCCGGTCGACGTGCGGGCGGAGGCTGCACAGGCCGGTGGCGAGCGCCTCCGGGAACATGTGGACGGCGCGGTCCGGGAAGTACACCGACGTCCCCCGCGTGCGCGCGGACAGATCGAGCGCGCATCCCTCCGGCACGTAATGGGCGACGTCCGCGATGTGCACCCCCAGCCAGCAGTTCCCGTTCGGCGCCCGTTCGAGCGTCACGGCGTCGTCGAAGTCCCGGGCCGAGTCGCCGTCTATCGTCACCGTCGGCCAGGCGCGGAAATCCCGCCGCCCCTCGACGTCGCGGCGACGCACCCGGCTTCCGGCCCGCCTGGCCTCGGCGACCGCGGCCGGCTCGTGCTCGTCGGGCAGACGATGCTTCCGGATGATCAGACGCGTGTCCACCCCCGGCGCGTCGATGTCGCCGAGCACCTCGGTGACGCGCCCGACCGGCCCGCGGGTCGCGGTCGGCCAGCAGGTCAGCTCGATCTCCACCATCTCGCCCGGCGCGGCGTCCGCCCCGCCGTCCGGGCGGACGCCAACGTCCATGATCAGCCTTCGGTCGAACGGCACGACGCGGGCCGCGCCTGATGCGTCCACCTCGTACCGGCCGACCAGCCGCTCCGCCGCCCGCTCCAGGATCCGGACGATACGCCCCCGGGCCCGCTCCGCCGGCCGGCCATCCTCGATGCGCGCCACGACGCGGTCGCCGTGCATGGCGCGTTCGAGGTCGTCGGCGGCGACGTAGAGATCGCCTGCCGCCCCGTCGCCGGCGTGATCCGGGACCACGAAGCCGAAACCCCGCGGATGCATCTGCAGGCGCCCGGTCACGAGATGCCGCCGTTCGGGCAGCCCGTACCGGTTCCCTCTCACCTTGATCAGCGTCCCGGCGTCGAGCAGGGTCGAGAGGCGCCGCCGCAACGCGGCGCGCTGTTCCCGCGGCCACCGGAGCGTGCGCATCAGATCGCGGATCGTCACCGGATAGTCCAGCTCCGATCGGATCCGTTCCAGTATCTGTTCGGCAGTCAGCGTCAAAGAAATCATCCGATCAACATGACCTGCAGGTCTCCGACGTTGGTGCGCGTCGGGCCCGTGCGCACCAGATCGCCCAGCCGGTCGAAAAAGGAGTACGAGTCGTTCCGGTCGAGGCAGCGTCGCGGCTCCGGAGCCCCGCGGTCGCGAGCGCGCGCGAGGGTCGTCGTGTCGACGATCGCGCCGGCGGCGTCGGTCGGACCGTCGATGCCGTCGGTCCCGACGCTGGCCAGCGCCGCGCGGTCGAAAAGAGCGGCGAGCGGCTCGGCCGCCGCCAGCGCGAACTCCTGGTTGCGTCCGCCCCGGCCGGACCCGGTGACCTTGACGATCGTCTCGCCCGAAGACAGGATGCACGCCGGGCGCGGGGCCGCACCGCACTGCGCCGCCGCGCGCCGGATGTGCGCGCCGCCCGCGGCACGCGCTTCGCCGATCACCGGACCCGGCAGCGTCACGACGTGATATCCCAAGCCGGCGGCGCACCGGGCCGCCGCATCCAGGGCATCCCGGCGACTGCCGATCAGGTGGAACCAGGACTGCTCCAGGCGGGGATCGCCGGGCTTCGGCGTCTCCGGAACCAGACCCTGCCGTCCCCGCGTCAGCACCTCCCGGGCCACCCGCGGAAAGGCTGACCGGACAGCGCTGTCGGCAACCACATCGAGCGCTTCCGCAAAGCTGGTCGGATCAGGCGTCGTCGGCCCGGACCCGATCACCGCCGGGTCGTCCGGCGCCGGGCCGACGACGTCGGAGATCGCCAAGGTGACGGCCGCCCCCGCCGCCGCCGCCAACCGCCCCCCCTTGATGCGCGAGAGATGCTTGCGGACGCAGTTGATCCGGTCTATCGGGACGCCGCCGCGCAACAGCGCGCGAGTCGCCTGCACCTTGTCCTCCAGCGTCAACCCGGCGGCAGGCGCCGCCAGCGCCGCCGACGCGCCGCCGGACAGCAGGACGACCAGCAGACCGTCGCCGGCGACCTGATGCGCCAGATCGATCGCCCGGCGGCCGGCGGACACGCTCCCCGCATCGGGAACCGGGTGGCCGACGACCATTCGCTCGATCGGGCCGATCGGCTTCCCGGGGGTCGGATCGGCGATCAGGCCTGCACGCACAGGGCGCGGACACCACTCCAGGAACGCCGACGTCATGGGAGCCGCCGCCTTGCCGGCCGCCACCAGCGTGATCGGACGGCCGGCGATACGCTCGCCCAGGGCGGCGTCGTGCAATGCGCGCGCGACCAACCGGTGCGCGGAGGCGCCGGCGACGCCGGCGGCGACGATGTCGTTCAGATGGCGCCGGAACGGCGCCGTAGCGTCGTTCAGTGGAGCTTCTTCCGGTCGGACCAATGAGAAAGGCGCGGGACGCGGTCGCAACGACGGCGCCTGACCAACTCCTCGCGACAGAGACTGGCGCAACTGGCGGGAACACCGGAGCCGGTCCGCCGCTTCGCGCCCGGAGCGGGAGAGCCGTCGCGATTCAGGAGCGGCATCTGCGTCGACAATTCAGTGTAACGGGCGCAGCGCAGCAGTGTCAATCGCCCGCGGCGGGGTCGCCGGGACGCTCGTCGCCGGCGTCGAGCGCGGCGGTCAGCATCGCGCTCGCCAGCCGCGGGTTCGCCTTGCCGCGAGTCCGCCGCATCACCTGACCCACCAGAAATCCCAGCGCGCCCGTCCTGCCGGCCCGGTAGCTGCCGACGGCGTCCGGATGCGCCTCCATCGTCGCCCGTACGGCGGCGTCCAGGACCGCGGCGTCGTCGATCTGCGCCAGGCCTTCCGCCTCGACGATCGCCTGCGCCGACTCTCCCGACGCCGCCATCCGCTCGAAGACGGTCCTGGCCGTCGAACCGCTGATCGCGCCGCGCGCCACCAGCCCGATCAGAGCGGCAAGATCCCGGGGCCGGACGCGCAGGCGCTCCACGTCTGTCCCGTGCTCGTTCAGGAGCCTGCCGACCGCGCCCATGACCCAGTTGCCGGCGGCCTTCGCATCGCCCGACGCCCGCGCCGTCTCCTCGAAGTACGCCGCCATCTCCGCCGATCGGGCCAGCCAGGCCGCATCCTGCTCGGGAAGCCGGTACTCGCGCATGAAACGGCGCTTCCGCTGCTCCGGCATCTCCGGAAGCGCCGCGCGGATCGCTTCCATCCACTCCTCCGGGACGTCCAGAGGCGGCAGGTCGGGATCGGGGAAGTAGCGGTAGTCGTGCGCCTCCTCCTTCGTCCGCATCGGCAGCGTCGCGCCGGACGCCGCATCCCAGAGCCGGGTCTCCTGGACGACCGCGCCTCCCCGCCGGAGCAGGCCGGTCTGCCGCTCGACCTCGTAGTCGATCGCGCGATGCAGGAAGCGGAACGAGTTGATGTTCTTCACCTCCACCTTCACGCCGAGCGCGGCCGTTCCGGCCGGCCGCACCGAGACGTTCGCGTCGCAGCGCAGGCTCCCCTCCTCCAGGTTGCCGTCGTTGACGTCGATAGCCCGGAACGTCGCCCGCAGCAAACTGAAGAAATCGGCGGCCGCCGCGCCGGAGCGCAGGTCGGGATGCGTCACGATCTCGATCAGGGGGACGCCGCTCCGGTTGAAGTCGAGACAGGTCGCCTGACCGTCTCCGGAAGCCGCTTCGTGCAGCGACTTGCCGGCGTCCTCCTCAAGGTGGACGCGGACGATGCGCACGGTGACCGCCTGATCGTTCGATGCGTAATCGACGCGGCCGTCGATGGCGAGCGGCTGCTCGTACTGCGAAATCTGGTACCCCTTGGGCAGGTCGGGATAGAAGTAGTTCTTGCGCGCGAACAGCGACTTCGGCTGCACCGTGCAGCCGAGCGCCAGCGCCGCCCGTACGGCGAGCTCGACGGCCCGCCGGTTCAGGACCGGCAACGCCCCCGGCAGCCCCAGGCAGACCGGACAGACGTGGGCGTTGGGCGGATCGCCGAACGCAGCGCCGCACCCGCAGAAGATCTTCGTGTCGGTGAGCAGCTGGGCGTGTATCTCGAGACCGACGACCGGTTCGAAGTCCATGGACCAGCAGCGCCGGCGTTACGCGCGGGGACCGGCCGCCCTGACGTCCTCGGCGGCGTCCGCCTCGAACCGCTTGAAGTTCTCGGCGAACATGCCCGCCAACCGGCCGGCCTGCGCATCGTAGTCCGCCCCGCTGCGCCAGGTCGCGCGCGGAGTCAGCACCTCGGAGGGCACGCCCGGACAGCGGGCCGGCACGTCCACGTTGAACCGCCGGTCGGTTTCGTACGGCGCGGCGTCGAGCGCGCCGGACAGCGCGGCGGTGATCATCGCCCGGGTCTGGCCGATCGGCATGCGGGCGCCGACGCCGTACGCGCCCCCGGTCCAGCCGGTGTTGACCAGCCAGACCTTCGACCCGTGCGCCGCGATCCGCTCGCCGAGCAGCTTCGCGTAGACGGCCGGACGCCAGACCATGAACGGCGCGCCGAAACAGGTGCTGAACGTCGCCCGCGGCTCCGTGACCCCCCGCTCGGTCCCGGCCACCTTGGCGGTGTAGCCGGACAGGAAGTGGTACATCGCTCCGCCGGCGCTCAGGCGGGCGATCGGCGGCAGGACGCCGAACGCGTCGGCGGTCAGCATGACGACGTTCTCGGGATGGCCGCCCTGGCCGGACGGCGCCCAGTTGTCGATGAACGAGATCGGGTACGCGCCGCGGGTGTTCTCGGTCAGCGTGTCGTCGTCGAGGTCCAGCCGCCGCGTCGCCGGGTCGAGCGCCACGTTCTCGAGCACCGTGCCGAAGCGGCGGGTCGTCGCATGGATGCCCGGCTCGGCCTCGGCGGAAAGCCGGATCATCTTGGCGTAGCACCCGCCTTCGAAGTTGAACACGCCCCGCTCGGTCCACCCGTGCTCGTCGTCGCCGATGAGCCGGCGCCGCGGGTCGCTCGACAGCGTCGTCTTCCCCGTGCCCGACAGGCCGAAGAACAGCGCCGTGTCGTTCGAAGCCCCGATGTTCGCGGAACAGTGCATCGGCAGCACGCCGCGCAGCGGCAGGAGGTAGTTCATCACCGTGAAGATCGACTTCTTGATCTCGCCGGCGTAGCTGGTGCCGCCGATCAGCACGAGCCGATCGGCCAAGTTCAGCAGGATGAAGACGCCCGAGCGGGTCCCGTGCGCCGCGGGATCCGCTTCGACCGAGGGCGAGTCGATCACCGTGAACCCCGGCGCGTGGTCGGGGTCCACCTCTCCCGCCGGCCCCGTCAGGAACATCGTGCGCGCGAACAGGCTGTGCCAGGCGCGCTCGGTGACGATCCGGATCGGCAGCCGATACTCCCTGTCGGCGCCGGCGAAACCGTCCTGGACGAACAGGTCCTTGCCCCGCAGCGACTCGAGCATCCGCCGCCTGACGGCGGCGAACCGGTCCCTCTCGATCGGCCGGTTGACCGCGCCCCACCAGACGTTCGCCTCGCTCGACGGCTCGCGCACGACGAACTTGTCGTTCGGAGAACGCCCGGTGTGCGCTCCGGTGAGACAGACGAGCGGCCCGCTTTCCGCCACCAGGCCCTCGGCGCGCCGGATCGCATGCTCGTACAGGGCCGCCGCGCCGAGGTTCCAGTACACGTTGCGAGGCTCGATAATTCCGTGCGCTTCGAGACTCGGCGTGCGCGAAACCGCGGTTGTCATGTCCGATGGATGGACTGGTTCAGAGAGACCGCCCGGCGCCGGACGAAGGGAGAATCGTAAACGCCGGTGCGCCGGAAAGTCAACGCGCGGAGACGGTTGCGCGTCCGGCTACCCGCGAGGGTCGGGCGATCCGATATGCTTTGGTGTCTTTAGTTAGCAGCACGCGCCGCAACCGCCGGCCGCGTCGATCGGACATACGACCACCATGCGCCGCGCGCTCCGCTCCGTGCGCCCCCCGGCCGCGCCGCTTCTCGCCGCCGCCGGACTGCTGGCTGCAAGCTGCGCCGCGCCGCGGCCGGTGGAGAGGCCGGACTTCCCGTCGAAGCCGGACCCGGCGGCGGCGATGCTGCGGATTCGCACGCCGGACGGGAAGATCAGGCGCCTCCGGCTGAACGAATACGTGCGCGGCGCGATACTCCCGGAAGCGGACCTCGCCAGTCTCGACCGCGACACGGCCCGGCGGGTCGCGCAGATACAGGCCATCCTGGCCCGAACCTACGCGATGGCGAACCTCGACCGCCACGCCGGGGACGGCTTCGATCTTTGCGCCACGACGCATTGCCAGGTGTACGGCGATCCCGGCGACTGGCCACCGCATCTCGCCGCACTGGCGGACGAGGCGGCCCGAACGACGGCGAACGTCGTCGTCACGCATGCGGGCCGCCCGATCAACGCCGTGTTCCATGCCGACTGCGGAGGGCATACGAGCGACGCCGACGCCGTCTGGCGCGGAGCGAACCCGCCCTACCTGCGGGGGGCGCCGGACACGTTCTGCGTCCGCCGCGAGACGGCCCCGTGGCGGTTCGAGACGACGTCCTCCGCGCTGGAGCGCGCGCTCGACCGGCACGAGCGTACGCGGGTGGGCGGCAGGCTCGACGCGCTGACGATCACCGAACGCGACGCCGCCGGCCGCGCCGTCCGCGTGACGCTGCGCGGCAAGCGGACCGTCGCCGTTCGCGGAGAACACCTGCGCGCTGCGATCGTGAGCCGATTCGGGCCCCGATCGATCAGGAGCACGCGGTTCACCGTTCGCCGGGAGGGCGACGCCGTCACGTTCGAAGGCCGCGGGTTCGGACACGGCGTCGGACTTTGCCAGAGAGGCGCGGCGGCCCGTGCGAGCGCCGGTCATTCCCCGCAAGCCGTACTCGAGCACTACTACCCCGGAGCCGTGATCGTCACGACAGGAAACTGATTCCCGGCCGGCTGCGTCGTTCGCACCGGGCGCAGCGTCGTCCTGGGTTATGATCGAAAAACGCTCGTGCCCGCAACCATCTTTCGCAAGGGTCTCGACCTCAAGCAAGCAGTAGCCGGCGAGCTCGCACGCGACTACGACAGCGGTCTGGTCGCCCGGATCAAGGACGCCGGACACCACTGGCGGTCCGGTCGCCTGACCGTCCGCCTGGCGCGGGAGTTCGGCTTCTGCTACGGGGTCGATCGAGCGGTCGACTACGCATACCAGACCCGGCGCCGGTTTCCGGACCGGCGCGTCTTCCTGACCGGCGAGATCATTCACAACCCGCACGTGAACAACAACATGCGCAAGGCGGGCGTGCGTTTCCTCAGCGACCCCGACGAGTCGGTCGATCGGATCGGCCCGAGCGACGTCGTGATCATTCCGGCGTTCGGCTCGACGGTCGGCGAGCTCGATCGCCTCGACCGCGCAGGCTGCACCCTGGTCGACACGACGTGCGGCTCGGTCCTCAACGTCTGGAAGAACGTCCGCCAGTACGCGCGCGACGGCTACACGGCGCTCATTCACGGCAAGGCGCACCACGAAGAAACGTGCGCGACGGCGTCTCAGGCGGTGGGGGTCGACGGCGGACGGTACCTCGTCGTGCTCGACCGGCGGCAGGCCGAACTCGTCTGCGGGCGGATCCGGGATGAGATCGACGGCGACCGGTTCATGACGACTTTCTCGGACGCCTGCTCGCCGGGGTTCGATCCGGATCGCGACCTCCGGCGCATCGGACTCGCCAACCAGACCACGATGCTGATGAGCGAATCGCTGGAGATTGGCGAGATGATCCGGCAGGCGATGATCGACCGGTATGGCGCGGCGGACCTGACCGACCACTATCGGGCATTCGACACGATCTGCAGCGCGACCCAGGACCGTCAGGACGCCGTTCAGCAACTGCTCGACGAACATCGGCACGATCTGGCCGTCGTGATCGGCGGCTACAACAGCAGCAACACGCGCAACCTGGCCCGCATCTGCTCCGAGCGGGCGCCGACCTACCACATTGCCGATGCGGCATGCCTCGTCTCGGCCTCGGAGCTGCGCCACTACTCCGCACGAGCGGACGGCGCCGCGGCGCCGCCCGGCCCGCGCAATGGGCAGATCACCGTTCGAGACTGGTTTCCGCCAAGCGGGCCGGTCGCCGTGGCGGTCACCGCAGGCGCATCGACCCCCGACGCCATCGTGGGAAAGGTCATCGAGAAGCTGGCCGAGTTCGCCGGCGGCGGGTGACCGCGCCGGCAGGCTGCGGCGTGCGCGCCGCCCCTTCGGAGCGCAGGAAACTGTGACGGGCACGGATCGTGCTTGAGTTCCGGTTGATCCGTCGGAAGAGGTGAGAATCGATGATCGTGACGCGAGGACGTATCTGGCCGGCGTGCCTGCTGCTGCTGCTGGGAACCACGCGGGGAGCCCTGGCGCAGTCCCCCGCCTTCGACGCCGTTCGCCTCGTCGATCGGGGGACGGCCGCCGGGCTGCCGGCGCAGGCGCGCCGCGTGTTCGATCTGACCGTGGACGACGCGATCGAACGCGCCCTCGACCGGAATCTGGACATCGCGGTCGAGCGGCTCAACCCGCAGCTTCAGGACATGTCGGTCGCGGAGGCGAACTCCGCGTTCATGCCCAACCTCAGCTCGAGCTTCGACGTCGGCCACAGCCTTCGTCCGTCGCAGTCGCAACTCGACGGCACGGGACAGTTGACCCGGCGGGCGATCGACTCCGAGCGCGGGAACGCCGTCCTGGGTCTTGAACAGTCGGTCCGGTGGTACGGCGGCCGGTATTCGATAGACTGGAACAACGCGCGGACCGAAACGAACAACGTCTTCTTCAGCTACAACCCGAGCTACACCAGCAACGTCGCCCTGTCGTACACGCAGCCGCTCCTGCGCGGGTTCCGGATCGACGACCCGCGCCGCCGGCTTCTCGTCAGCCGGATCAACCGCCACATTTCCGACATCGACCTGCGCGAGACGATCGCCAACACGCTGGCCGAGGTGCGGCGCGCCTACTGGGACCTCGTCTATGCGAAGGCGAGCGTCGGCGTTCAGCAGCAGGCGCTCGACCTCGCGGAGCGGCTCGTGCGCGACAACCGCGCCCGCGTCGAGATCGGCACGATGGCGCCGATCGACATCGTGCAGGCGCAATCGGAGGCGGCGGCCCGCCGCCAGTCGCTCGCCGAAGCCGAGCAGCAGCTGCGCACCGCCGAGATCGCGCTCAAGCAGCTAATCGTCGACGGGACCGGCGATGCGGCGTGGGACGCCGAGATCAACGCGGTCGACCGGCCGGTCCTGGATCAGGGACCGATCGACGTCGACGCGGCGATCCGGACCGCGCTCGACGCCCGGACCGACGTAGCGCGCACCCGGCGTCAGCAGGAGATCAACGACGTCACCTTGCAGAACCTCGAAAACGCCACCCTGCCGGCGCTCGATCTCGTCGGATCGTTCCGGCTGCAGGGGCAAGGCGGCACGGAGCGGATCAGCCCGTTCCTCGGCGGCCCGGCCTCCGTGACGATTCCGGGCGGATACGGCGACGCGCTCGACGACGTCTTCCGGGCGGACTTCCCGGACTGGTCCGTGCGCCTCCAGTTGTCGTATCCGCTCGGTCAGAGCGCCCAGAAGGCGGCCCATGCCCGAGCGCGGCTGCAGGTGCAGCAGACTCGGGCCCAGCTTCGGCAGATCGAGCTGCGGATCGCCGTGGAGGTCACCAACGCGGCGGTGCAGATCGAGAGCGTGCAGGAGCGGATCGATGCGGCGCGAGCGGCCCGCGAGCTGGCCGAGGAGCAACTCGAAGCCGAGGAAAGCAAGTTCGAGGTCGGCACGTCGACCAACTTCTTCGTCGTGCAGGCGCAACGCGACCTCGCAACGGCCCGGGACAGCGAGCTCCGGGCCATCCTCGACTACCAGAACGCCGTCATCGAGTTCGAGCGGGTGCAGCAGACGTCGCTGTCCCGGGCCGGGATATCGCTCATCCCCTGACAGCCCGTGATGAAACCCCGCGTCGCGCCGTGAACCGACGGAGATGACGAAGAAAGCGCTGCCGGCGCTCGTGCTGATCGCCGCGGGGGTCGGCGCCTACGGCTATCTCGCGTCGAGAACGGAGACGTTCGCGCCGGAAGTGCGCGTCGTGACCGTCACGCGCGGCGACGTCGTCGACACGGTCGTCGCCACCGGCTCGATAGAGGCGGTCACCACGGTCCAGGTCGGCAGCCAGGTGTCGGGGACCATCCGGAGCCTGTACGCCGACTACAACTCGATCGTCCGCGAGGGCGACGTCATCATGCGGCTCGACCCCGCGCTGTTCGAGACCCAGACCGAGCAGGCGCGGGCGAACCTGCTCCGGGCGGAAGCGGACGTCGAACGGTTCCGGGTGGAGGTCGAGAACGCGCAGGTGCAACTCGACCGCTCCGCCAGCCTGGCCGAACGCGACCTGGTTTCCACCGCCGATCTCGAAGCGGCCGAGGCCGCCTCGCGCTCCGCCGAGGCCCGGTTGAAGTCGGCGGAGGCTCAGGTCGTCCAGGCGCGGGCTTCGCTCAACCAGAGCGATGTCAATCTCGAGCACACGGTGATCCGGGCGCCGATCGACGGGATCGTCATCTCCCGGCTCGTCGACGTCGGCCAGACCGTGGCGGCGAGCCTGCAGGCGCCGGAACTGTTCGTCATCGCGGCCGACCTGACGAAGATGCGGGTGCTCGCCAACATCGACGAGTCGGACGTCGGGCGGGTGCGGCCCGGCCAGAAGGTCGTCTTCACGGTCGACGCGTACCCGGATGAGGAGTTCGAAGGCGCGGTGTCGCAGATCCGGCTCGAACCGGTCGTGCAGCAGAACGTGGTGACGTACGCGACGGTGGTTGACGCCCCCAACCCGGACCTGAAGCTCAAGCCGGGCATGACCGCGACGATCACCCTGGAGATCGCCCGCCGGGAGAACGTGCTGAAAATCCCGAACGCCGCGCTCCGCTTCCGGCCGACGCCCGAACTGTTCGCGGCGTTGGACCAGCCGGCGCCGGAGCGCCTCCCTACCGGCGGCGGGCGGATGCGCGGCGCGCGCGGGCCGGCGGCGCAGAAGCCGGCGGCGCGTGGACCAGCTCGTCCGAACCGGCCGGCGACTGCGGCGGACGCGCCGATCGTGCCGGCCGTCGAGCGCGGCGCCGAGACGATCGACGCGCTGTTCGGCCCGCTGGCCCCGGCAACGTCGACCGGCCGCGTATGGATCATGCAGGACGGGCGCCTCTCCCCCGTAGCCGTGCGGCTCGGCGTGACCGACGGCGCGGCGACCGAGCTGATCGCGGCGGCGGGCGACGGCGGGCGGCGACTGTCGGCCGGCGCCGAGCTCGTGAGCCGGGTCTCCACGCCCGGCGACGGGTCGCCGCCGCGGAACGCCGGCGGCGGGTCGCCGCTGATCCCGCAGTTCGGACGAGGCCGGCCGCGGTAACGTGGACAGGCCGCTCCTCTCCGTGCGCGGCGTGACCAAGGCCTACGCGATGGGCGCGGTCGAGGTGCATGCGCTGCGCGGCGTGAGCCTGGACGTCGCCGAAGGCGAGTTCGTCTCCGTCATCGGACCGTCCGGTTCCGGGAAATCGACGTTCATGCACATACTCGGTTGCCTGGACAGACCCACGAGCGGGTCGTACCGTTTCGACGGCCGCGACGTGTCGCAGTTGTCGCGCGACCAGCTCGCCGCCGTGCGCAACGAGAAGATCGGATTCGTGTTCCAGGGGTTCAACCTGCTTCCGCGCACCACGGCGCTCGACAACGTGGAGTTGCCGCTGCTGTACCGCGACGGCAGGATGCGGGCCGCCGAGCGGCGCGAACGCGCGCAGGAGATGCTGGCGGCCGTCGGCCTCGGCGATCGGATGGACCACTTCCCCAATCAGCTTTCGGGCGGCCAGCAGCAACGGGTCGCCATTGCGCGGGCGCTGACAGGCCGGCCGGCGATCGTGGCGGCGGACGAGCCGACCGGCAACCTCGACTCCCGGACCGGCGTCGAAGTGATGGAGCTGTTCCAGCGGCTCAACGCCGAACGTGGAATCACCATCCTGCTCATCACACACGAGCGCGAGATCGCGGAGTACGGCCGCCGGATCATCCGCTTTCACGATGGCGCTATCGCCGAGGACCGGCCGAACGCGAACCCGCGGCGCGCCGCTTTCGACCCGCTCTCCCCGGCGGCGCCCGGCGACGCCCTGGCCGATCCGGACCGGCCGCGCGCGCCTGCGGCCGATCCACCCTGCTGAGGAGGTCCGATGTCGCTGCCGATCATCGTCCGCGTCGCGGTCAAGGCGCTGGCGCGCAACAAGCTCCGGACGGCGCTGACGATGCTCGGCATGATCGTCGGCGTGGCCGCGGTCATCACGATGGTCGCGATGGGCCGCGGCGCGCAGGAGGAGATCGAAGCGCAGATCCGGGCCGCCGGCACGAACCTGATCCGGGTGCGGGCCGGCAACTTCCGCCGCGGCGGGATCAGTTTCGGGATGGGAGGCGCGCCGACGCTGACGGCGGCGGACGTCGACGCGATCCGCGAGCAGGTGCCCGACGCGCGGCATCTGGCGGCGAGCGTCAGCGTCCGCGACCAGGTGGTCGCCGGCAACCGGAACTGGTCGACCCAGATCGAGGGGACGGACGTCGAGTTGCCGCTCATCCGTTTCTGGGAGGTCGACCGCGGCGTCTTCTTCGACGCGGCGCACGTGCGGAACGCGGCCAAGGTGGCCGTGCTGGGATCGGTCGTCAGCGGCCACCTGTTCGGCGGCGGCGACCCGATCGGCTCGCGCATCCGGATCCGGAACCAGTCGTTCCGGGTCATCGGGGTGATGGCGTCGAAAGGCGCGGGCGCGTTCGGCCAGGACCAGGACGACGTGATCTTCACGCCGTACACGACGGTTCAGAAGAAGTTGCGCGGGCGCGACGGCGTCAACCTCTCGGGCATCTTCGTCTCCGCCGACTCGCCGGACGGCATCGACCGCGTCGCCGCCGAGATCACCGCCGTGCTCAGAGCGCAGCACGGGCTGACGCCGCGTGACGACGACGACTTCATGGTCCGGTCGCAGACCGACGTCACGACCGTGCGCTCGCAGATGACCCGGACGATGACCGGGCTGCTGGCCGGCATCGCCGGCGTCTCGCTGCTCGTCGGCGGCATCGGGATCATGAACATCATGCTCGTGTCGGTCACCGAGCGCACGCGGGAGATCGGCCTCCGCATGGCGGTCGGCGCGAAAGGCCGCGACGTGCTCCGGCAGTTCCTGGTCGAGGCGATGGTCCTCAGCCTCGCCGGCGGGATTGTGGGAGTCGGCGTGGGCTTCGGCCTCTCCGAGGCGCTGACGCGGCTGCTCGGATGGCCGACGACGGTCCCGGCCGACGCGGTCGCGCTCGCCGTGTCGTTCTCGGCGGCGACCGGGATCTTCTTCGGCTACTACCCGGCGCGCCAGGCCGCACGGCTCGACCCGATCGAGTCGCTGCGGTTCGAGTAGCCGGGCGTTAGCAGTCCAGCCGGTCCAGCAACGCCTGCACGTTCATGCCGGTGACCGGATCGACCAGGTCCGGGGCGACGGCGGCGAGCGGCGCGAGCACGAACCGCCGCTCCCGGAACCGCGGGTGCGGCAACTCGATCCCGGGCGCCGAGACGATCAGCGCGCCCATCAGGACGAGGTCGAGGTCCAGGGTGCGGGGCGCTGCGGGAAACGGACGGCGCCGGCCGCGTTCGGCTTCTATCGCGTGCAGCCGCGCCAGCAGGCGCGCCGGCTCGTCCGCGGACCATCCGACGACGGCCCCGTTCAGGAACCGCGGCTGGCCGGCGCCGGCGGCGCCGTGCGGCGCCGTGTCGATGAAGCCCGAGACGACCGGCTCCCGGAGCAGCGCGCCGAGACGGTCGGCGGCGTAGCGCAGGTGGGCGGCGCGGTCGCCGACGTTACTGCCCAGCGCGACGGCGGTGCGCCGGAAGCGGGCCGCCATGCAGTGCGGGGACGCGGTTCATCCCTGCTGCTTTTCCTTGCAGGTGATGCAGACCCGGGTCCACGGAATGGCGTTCAGCCGCGCCGCCGCGATCGCCTCGCCGCAGTCGCGGCAGACCCCGTACGTCCCCTGGTCCATCCGCCTCAGCGCCTCCTCGATCGCCTGGAGGATCTTGGCGTCGGTCTGCTTCACCTTGAGCTGGATGTGGACTTCGTTCGTCCCGTCGGCCTGGTCGGCGAGGTCGCCTTGGCGCGTGCTGTAGTCGATCGACGTCTGGAGCGGCTTCGCTCCGCCCTGGGAAAGGATCTCGCGGCGTTTCTGCAACAGCGACTCCCGGTATTCCACCAGCTCCATCACGCCCCTCCGTCGCCTCGAGCATCCCCGATCCTCGGATGATAGCATGCGGACGCCGGCCGGCCCGCACCGTCCGCCGGCGCCGAGCGATCACTCCGCGCGCAGCGTCGCCAGCGGCTTGCCGCGCAGCACGTCGAGGCTCGACAGGACCCCGACGCCGCCCACGACGACGGCGGTCGCCAGGACGCCGCTCACGTTCACCAGCGCCGACGGGAACCAGGCGATCTCGAACACCTGACGCGCCAGCACCCACGTCAACGCCAGCGCGCCGGCCGATCCGACGCTCCCGGCCAGGACGCCCAGCACGCCGTACTCCAGCGCCAGCGCCGCCGCCAGCAGGCGCGTGTCGGCGCCCAGCGTCCTGAAGACGGCCGCTTCGTAGACCCGCTGAAACTTCGTCATCGCGACCGCGCCGACGAGGATCAGGCCGCCGCTCAGCAGCGCGACGCCGCCCACCACGGAAATCGCCAGCGTGACGTAGTCGAGCACGCGCCGCACCGTGTCGAGCACGGTGAGGCCGTCGATCACGGAGACGTTCGGATAGCGGGCGACCACGTCCCGCTGGAGCCGCGCGCGCGCCGCGCCGTCGGCGGGTCCCTTCAGGAACGCGACGTACGCATGCGGCGCGGCGCCGAACGATCCGGGCCGGAAGAGGAACAGGAAGCCGCCGCTGCGGGAGTCGTCCCACCGGACCTCGCGCACGCTCGTCACCTTCGCCGCGATCTCCCGCCCGAGCACGTCGAACCGGACCGTGTCGCCGAGCTCGATCCCCCGCTCGTCCCGCAGGTCCTCCTCTATCGAGACCTCCGGTTCGGCCGCCGGCGTCTCGTCCCAGAACCGCCCCGCGACCACCTGCTCGTTCTCGGCGAGCCGCGACCGGTACGTGACCGTGTACTCGCGGCCCAGACCGGCGCGCCGCGCCCCCTCCGGATCGTCGAACGAGACGCGCCGGCCGTCGAGTCCGGTGATCCGCGCGCGCAGCACCGGGATCAGCGGCGGCGGCGCGCCGGCGGCGTCCGCGACCATCGCGCGCACGCCGTCGGCCTGATCCGCCTGGATGTCGATGAGGAACATGTCCGGCGTGTCGGCGCGCAGCTCCAGGTCGAAGTTCCCGAGCAGGTTGGCCTGCGTGGCGCGGACCGCGATGATGAAGAAGCTGCCCAGCCCGACGGCGAGGAGGATCACGCGCGTCTGGTTGCCGGGGCGGCGCAGGTTCCGCACGGCGTGGCGCAGGGCGAACCAGGGCGCGGTTTCGAGCGGCGCGATCGCCCGCACCAGTCCCCTGCCGATCAGGTGCAACGTCGCCGCCACGGCGGCGAACCCGCCGCTCACGTACAGACCGATCTCCACCGACGCCGCCTGCCAGACCGCCACCCCGACGAGGCCGGCGGCGACCAGACCGACCGCCGCCGTCCAGACCCGGTCGATCCCCTTGCGCGGCGGCGGCGTCCCCTGACGCAGCAGCAGGAGCGGCTTCGCGTGCCGGATCTCCAGCAACGGGACGAGCGCGAAGAGAAGCGCGACGAGCAGGCCGACCGCGAGCCCCTGCCCGACGGCCGACCCGGTCAGATCGGTCGACACGCCCGTCAGCCCGGCCGCCGACGCCGCCTGCTCCACCAGCGACTCGGGCGCCGCAGTCAGGGCCGCCCGGGCGATCGCGGCGCCCAGCAGGCTCCCGCCCAGCCCCAGGACGGCGACCTGCGTCACGTGGACGGCGAGCACCTGGCCGGTCGTCGCGCCCAGGCACTTGAGCACGGCCGCGCTCCGGAGGCGCTGCTGCACGAAGACGCGGGTCACACTCCAGACCCCGATGCCGCCGAGGATGACGATGACGAACCCGATCAGGCTCAGGTAGTTCTCGGTCCGCCGCAGATTGCGATCGATCCGTCCTTCCATGTTGCGGTACGACCCGACGCGGACGAACGCGTCCCGAAGGTCCTCGCGCAGACGCTCCACGAGCGGCTCCGTCGCCCGGTCGTCGACCTGGAGCAGGATCCGCCGGTTGGCGCGGCTGGCGAACGCCAACAGCCCGGCCGCCTCGACCGCCGCGTGATCGACGAGCACCCTGGGACCGAAGCTGAACGCTCCGAGCCGGCGTCCCGGCTCGGCCAGGATGGCGTCGCGGATGGTGAATGCGGCGTCGCCGATCAGGATCTCGTCGCCGATCTCCAGGCCCAGCTGCGCCAGCAGCTCCGGCGCCGCCAGCGCCCCGCGTCCGCGAAGCAGGTCGAACGCGTAGGGACGGCCGCTGGCCAGATCGAACCGGCCGTAGAACGGGAAACCCTCCTGCACTCCCCGCAACTCGACCACCCTGGCGCGGGCGCCGGCGGGCAGTCGGACCATGGTGGTGACGTCCACCACTTCGGTGCGGCGCAACGGCGAGACGCCTGCGAGACGCCGGTCGATGACGCGCGTCACGTCGTCCCGCCACGGCTGATCGGTGCGGATCGAGACGTCCGCCGCCAGCAGCGTCCGGGCTTCGGCGGCCAGGGCCGCCCGCACGTTCTGGACCAGTGACCGCAGCGCCACGATGGCGGCGACGCCGACCGCAACGCAGACGAAGAAGAACGCCAGCCGGCGCCACGACGCCCGCAGCTCCCGATACGCCATCCGGACGACGAACGCCATCGTCGTCGTTCAGCCGGCCTTTCCGCCGCGCATCGTGAGCACGGCGTGGGAGCGGCCGGCGAGCTCGGTGTCGTGCGTCACCAGGACGATCGTCGTCCCGCGCGCCCGATTCACGTCGGCCAGCAGGTCGATCACCTGGCGGCCGCTGGCGGTGTCGAGGTTCCCGGTCGGCTCGTCGGCCAGCAGGACCGGCGGATCGTTCGCCAGCGCGCGGGCGATTGCGACGCGCTGCTGCTCGCCGCCGGAGAGTTGCGACGGGTAGTGATGGCCCCGTTCGGTCAGCCCGACGTCCCGCAGCAGCTCGGCGGCCCGGTCCGCGGCCCGGGCTCGGCCCGCGATCTCCAGCGGCGCCAGGACGTTCTCGAGAGCGGTCAGCGACGGGATGAGGTGAAAGAACTGGAAGACGAACCCGATCTTCGCGCCGCGCAGCCGTGCGAGCCGATCTTCGTCGAGCCCGGTGATCTCGACGCCGTCGACCTCGATCGCGCCGGTCGACGGCGCATCCAGGCCGGCGATCAGTCCGAGCAGCGTCGACTTGCCGCTGCCGGACGGACCGACGACGGAGAGGAACTGCCCCGCCGGCACTGAAAGGTCGATCGGCTGGAGGATGGTGAGGGGCCGGCCGCCGCTGAGCACGGTCTTCGATACGCGCCGCAGCTCGATCATCGCTGTGCAGGACAGCCGTTCATCGCACCGTCTCCCCGGCCTCCCGCAGCATCGGTTCGAGCGCCGACCAGACGTGGGCCGCGATCCGCTCCGCCCCCCGGGCGTTCGGGTGGATGCCGTCCGGCTGGTTGAGCGCCGGCTCGCCGGCGACGCCCTCCAGGAGGAACGGCAGGAAGGCGAGGCCGTGCTCGGCGGCGAGGCTCTCGAACGCGCGCCGGAACGCGCCGGTGTAGGCGGCGCCGAAGTTCGGGGGCGCCTCCATGCCGGCCAGCAGCACCGGCGCGCCGCGCGCGCGCGCGGCGCCGATCATCTGCGCGAGGTTGTCGCGCATCTGATCGACCGGCAGCCCCCGGAGGCCGTCGTTGCCGCCGAGCGCCAGGATCAGGATCCGGACGTCCCCTTCGAGCGCCCACGCGATACGGCGCAGCCCGCCGGCGGTCGTATCGCCGGAAACGCCCGCATTGACCACCTGCAGGCGGTAGCCGGCCGCGTCGAGACGCCCCTGCAGCCGGGCCGGATACGCCTCGTCCGGCGACAACCCGAGGCCGGCGGTCAGCGAGTCGCCGAACGCCACTATCCGCGGGAGGTCCTGCGGCGGGCCGCCTGCGCGCTCCGTCATGCCGACGTCGGCGCCGGCCGGCGACGAGAGGGCCGCGGCCCGCTCGTCGCCGGTCTCCGCCGGCGCGCAGGCGGCGGCGCCGACGCAGCACAGCGACAGCAGGACATGGCGCCGATTCCTGATCATCAGACGTCTTCCGATCCTATCAGCCCGCGGCGAAAGCCTGCTGCATGCGGCGGGCGCCGCACCGGCCGCCTCGGCGCCGCGCGGGGCTCCCCCGCGGGCGGCTACGACCGCCGCCGCCGGCGCCAGACCCAGCCGTAGGCCGCAGCGTTCACGACGATCACCGCGACGCCGAGCGCGACCTGTCCGGTACGCGTCAGGCCGGCCGGATAGAGCACGGGCAGCAGGTACCGCTCGACGAAGTCGCCCGCGTAGCCGGCGTCGCCCGCCCGGCCGCGCAGCCAGTTCTCCAAGGGCGTCAACGGACAGACCGCGCCCGACCATTCGATTCCGACGCCCCAGGCCGCGGCCGGCAGGTGCGCCCAGGCGACGCGCGGCCAGCGCCGGACCGCCAGTCCGCCCGCCACGACGAACGCGACGAACGCGGCATGGAGCGCCACGACGAGATCCGCCAGCAGCAGGTAACCCATCCGATCGTCCTCTCGACCGCGATCTCCCCCGGCTCCGGGCCGCCGCCATCTTCGACGCGGGACGGCGGCCCGTCAAGACGGACGCGGATGCGAGTCCACAGGTAGCCGCCTCGACGGCTTTTCGGATACGATGCCGAAGCCTTCCCGGGGAAGGCGCTCCGGAAGGCGACATGACGCGTGCCGTTCTCTGCTTCCTGCCTGCGGCGTGGGGGCTGGCCGTGCCGGTAGCTCCCGCGCAACCGGCCGCCGCCTCGGGGGGCCTCACCGCCATCGCGGGCGTGAAGGTCGGCCATCACACTCTCGCGGCGCGCCCGACCGGCTGCACCGTCGTCCTGACCGAGGCCGGCGCCGTTGCGGCGGTCGACGTCAGAGGGTCGGCGCCCGGCACGCGCGAGACGGCGCTGCTCGACCCGACGCACACGGTGCAGCAGGTCCACGCCATCGTGCTCGCCGGCGGCAGCGCGTTCGGTCTCGCCGCGGCGGAGGGCGCCGTGCGCTATCTCGAAGAGCACGGCGTCGGTTACGAAACCCGGGCGGCCAGGGTTCCGATCGTGCCGGCCGCCATCCTGTACGACCTCGGCGTGGGCGGCGACCCGTCGATCCGCCCGGCGGCCGACTGCGGCTACCGTGCGGCGCAGGCGGCCACCGACGGGCCTGTCGCCGAAGGGAGCGTCGGCGCCGGCGCGGGCGCCACCGTCGGGAAGCTGGCCGGCCCCGGTCATGCGATGAAGGGGGGCGTCGGCACGGCGCTCGTCGAGTTGCCGGGCGGCCTGCAGGTGGCGGCGCTGATGGCGGTGAACGCGGTCGGCGACGTCGTCGACCCCGCCACCGGCGCCGTCGTCGCCGGCGCCCGGGCGCCCGACGGACCCGGATTCGCCGACACGCGGGCGATCCTCCGCGGCCTGACGGCGGATCGCCGGAGCGAACGCGAGAACACGACGATCGGCGTCGTCGCCACGAACGCGGCGCTCGACAAGGCGCAGCTCGCGCTCCTGGCCCGGATGGCGCACGACGGCCTGGCGCGGGCGGTGCGGCCGGCGCACACGCCGGTCGACGGCGACGCCATCTTCGCAATCGCGACCGCCGGCGTCGAACGTCCCGCGAGCCTGATCCCGCTCGGCGCGGCGGCGGCCGACGCCACCGCCGAGGCGATCGTCCGCGGCGTCCGCGCCGCCGCCGGTCTTCCCGGCTACCCGTCCGCCCGGGACCTTACTGGAGGCGCCCATTGAACGCCGCCGTGCTTGCCGTCATCGGGTTGTCGGCGCTGTACCTCGGGTACCGCTTCTACTCGAAGTTCATCGCCGAGCGGATCTACCGGCTCGACCCCGGTTTCGAGACGCCCGCCCACGCGATGCGGGACGACGTCGACTACGTCCCGACGAACCGGTTCGTCCTCTGGGGACACCATTTCACGGCCGTGGCCGGCGCGGCGCCGATCATCGGCCCGGGCATCGCCGTCATCTGGGGATGGCTGCCGGCGTTCCTCTGGGTGGTGCTCGGCACGATGTTCTTCGCCGGCGTGCACGACTTCGGCGCCATCTGGGCGTCGATCCGGAGCCAGGCCCGGTCGGTCGGCTCGCTCACCGGCGACGTCGTGAGCCACCGCGCCCGGACGCTGTTCATGATCGTCATCTTCCTGCTGCTGCTGATGGTCAACGCCGTCTTCGCGGTCGCCATCTCGAACGAGTTCCAGGCGACGCCGAGCAGCGTGATCCCGGCCTGGAGCGCCGTCGCCGTCGCCGTCGTCATCGGCGTCCTGATCTACAAGGCGGGCGTCCCGATCACGTGGCCGACGATCGTCGGCACCGTCATCCTGTACGCCGTCATCTACCTCGGCGAACTGGCGCCGATCACGCTCCCCGACCAGGTGGCCGGCCTGGCGCCGGGCGCGCAGTGGATAATCATCCTGTTCTTCTATGCGGCGGTGGCGTCGATGCTGCCGGTCTGGCTGCTCCTGCAGCCGCGCGACTACATCAACGGCATCCAGCTCTTCGTCGGACTCGGGCTCCTGTACGGCGCGGTGCTGATCGCCAGCCCCACCGTCGTCGCGCCGGCGATCAACCCGAACGTGCCGGCGGCGACGCCGCCGCTGCTGCCGCTGCTGTTCGTCACCGTCGCCTGCGGGGCGATCTCCGGGTTCCACGGACTGGTCGGCTCGGGCACCACGTCGAAACAGCTCGACACGGAGCCCGACGCGCGGTTCGTCGGCTATCTGGGCTCGGTCGGCGAGGGGTCGCTGGCGCTCGTGGCGATCATCGCCGCCACCGCCGGCTTCGCGACGCTGGCCGACTGGGAAGCGGTCTACCAGACGTACAACACGCAGGGGACGAGCGCGTTCGTGCGCGGCGGGGCGCGGATCGCCTCCGACGGACTCGGCCTGCCGGTGGCGTTCGCGCAGACGCTGCTGGCGGTGATGGCGGTGCTGTTCGCCGGAACGACGATGGACGCCGGGGTGCGGCTCCAGCGCTACATCGTGCAGGAGTGGGGCGCCATCTACAACATCCCGCCGCTGCAGAACGGGTACGTCGCCACCGGCGTGGCGGTCGGCGCCTGCCTGGTCCTCGCGTTCGGCGCGGGCGGCGCGGGCGGGACGGGCGGGATGATCATCTGGCCGCTCTTCGGCACCACCAACCAGCTGCTCGCCGGTCTGACCCTGCTGGTCATCAGCGTGATGCTGGTCAAACTGGGCCGGCCGGCGCGGTACACCATGATCCCGATGGTGTTCGTGACGGTGACGGCGCTGCTGAGCGCCCTGCTCCAGCTTGCCGACCTGTATCGCGCCGGCAACTACCTGCTGGTGCTCCTCGACCTGCTGATCGTGATCGCCGCGATCTTCGTGGCGCTCGAGGCCGCGTCGGCCTTCCTGCGGGAACGGCGCAAGGCGGCGGCGGCCGGATGACCGCCGGGGCGCCGGACGCGCCCGGCCGCCCGCGCCGGCCCGCCGGCCGTCGGGCGCGCATTCGGGAGCTGCTGGCGGAGTTCTACGCCGCGCCGTATCGCGGCGCCGTCGCGCGCGCACGGCGCGACGAGGACGACCTGTTCCTCCTGCTCGTCTACGCCGAGCTGATGGGCGTGCCGAACCCGGCGGCGTACTACACCCTCGAGCTCCAGCCGCTCCTGCTCGAACGGTTCCACGACTGGCACACCCGGATCGGCCTGGAGCACTCCCCCCTCGACCATTTTCGCTGCTGCTGATCGGTTACTGTATGCTCGCCGCCGGGCCGTCCGGATGCTGCAGGACCTGCTGGCGCGCCATCTCGTCTTCGTGGGGGGGAAGGGCGGCGTCGGCAAGACGACGATCGCCGCCGCAGCCGCGCTGATCGCCGCGGGGCGGGGCCGGCGGTGCCTGCTGGTTTCGACCGATCCGGCCCACTCGCTCGGGGACGTCTTCGAACGGACGATCGGCGACCGCCGCCAGCCGCTCGCTCCCGGCCTCTGGGGGCTGGAAATCGACCCGGACGCCGAGGCCGACCGGCACGTCGGCGCCGTGAAGACGCAGATGAAGACGCTGGTCCACCCCCGCCTGTACGACGAGGTCGACCGGCAGCTCGACCTGGCGCGGCACGCGCCCGGCGCGGCCGAGGCCGCCCTGCTCGAACGGGTCGCCGGCCTGATGGGCCGCGGCGGCTCGGACTACGACCTCGTCGTCTTCGACACCGCGCCGAGCGGGCATACGGTCCGGCTGCTGTCGCTGCCGGAGGTGATGGGCGCCTGGATGGACGGCCTGCTCCGGAGCCGGGACCGCGCCGGCCGCCTGTCCGCGGCGCTGCGGCGCCTCGGCGGCCGGCCGGCGGCGGGTGACGAGCTCTCGCGGATAGACGCCGCCGCCGACCACGCGCCCGGCAGCCGCGACGCGCGGATCCGCGGCCGGCTGCAGGCGCGGCGCCGCACCTTCCTGACGGCGCGGGAGCGGCTGCTCGACGCGGCGGCGACCGCCTTCCTCCTGGTCGTGAACCCCGACAAGCTGTCGATCCTCGAAAGCCGGAAGACGACCGACCTGCTGGCCCGGTTCGACGTCGCGGTCTGGGGGGTGGTGGTGAACCGCGTGCTGCCGGACGAGGCCGGCGGCGCGTTCGTCGACGCCCGTCGGGCGCAGGAGCGGACCTACCGCGCCGAGATCGACCGGCTGTTCGCGCGGCTGCCCCGCGCGGCGGTGCCGCTGCTCGACCGGGACGTCCACGGCGAGCCGGCGCTCCGGCAGGTCGGCGCGCTGCTCGACAGAGGCTGGAGTCCGTCCGCGCCGGGCCGAGGACGTCCGGCGTGAACGTCCCGCCGGCCGCCGTCGCGCTGCTCGCCTTCGCCGCGTACTGGGCGGCGTACCGCTTCTACGCCCGGCGCCTCGCCCGCCGCCTGTTCGCGCTCGACGACGCGCGGCCGACGCCGGCCCACCGGTTCCGCGACGAGATCGACTACGTCCCGGCCAACCGGTACGTGCTGTTCGGACACCAGTTCGCCTCGATCACCGGGCTGTCGCCGATGCTCGGCCCGGCGATAGCGGTCATCTGGGGCTGGCTGCCGGCGATGGCGTGGGTGGTGCTGGGCGCGATCTTCGTCGGCGCGGTGCACGACTTCGGCGCGCTCGCCGTCTCGATACGCGCCCGCGGCCTGTCGATCGGGGCGGCCATGGAGCAGCTGATCGGCCGCCGCGCGAAGACGCTGATGCACCTGCTCATCTTCTTCCTGATCGCCCTGGCGATGGGGGTGTTCGTCCACGTCACGGCCACGCTGCTGTCGCCGGCGTTCCACCCGGAGGCGGTCCTGCCGAGCGGCGCCCTGGCGGTGCTGGCGGCCGGGGCCGGCCTCGCCATCCACCGCCGGGTCTGGGACGTGCGGACGCTGACGGCGGCGGCGCTTCCGGTCGTCCTGGCGCTCGTCTGGGCCGGCGCCCGGCTCCCGGTCGTCGGCCCGTCCCTGGCGCAATGGAAGGCGCTGCTGCTGTTCTACGCGTTCGCCGCGAGCGTGCTGCCGGTCTGGCTCCTCCTCCAGCCCCGCGACTACGTCAACAGCCTCCTGCTGTACGTCGGGGTCGGCGCGATGTACGCCGGGTTCTTCCTCGCGAACCCGTCGTTCTCGGCGCCGGCCGTGGACCTCGCGCCGCCGGGCGCGCCCGCCATCTTCCCGTTCGTCTTCATCGTGATCGCGTGCGGCGCGGCCAGCGGGTTCCACGCCCTGGTCTCGTCCGGCGCCTCCGCCAAGCAGCTCGACCGCGAATCCGACGCCCCGGCGGTCGGCTACGGCGCGATGCTCGGCGAGTCGCTGCTCGGCGTGATGGCGGTGCTGGCCTGCACGGCCGGCTTCGTCTCGCGCGAAGCGTGGCTGGTCCGGTACGAAAGCTGGCGGACCGACGACGACCTCGGCGGCAACGTGGCGACGTTCGTCGCCGGCACGACGCGGTTCCTCGCCGCCCTGGGGCTGCCGGCCGATCTGGCCGGCGCGGCCGTGGCCGTGCTGGTCGTCTCGTTCGCGCTGACCTCGCTCGACTCGGCCACCCGGCTCCTGCGCTACAACGTGACCGAGATGGGCGGCGCGTTCGGCGGCGCGCTGCTGGCCAACCGGTACGTCGCGTCGGCTGTCGCCGCCGCCGCCATCGGGTTCTTCGCGTTCTTCCGCGTGAACGGGGAGTTCGCGGGGCTGGCGCTCTGGCAACTGTTCGGGACGGCCAACCAGATGCTCGCCGGGCTGGCGCTGCTCGCCGTCACCGTCTACCTGCTCCGCCGCGGCAAGCCGGTCGTCTACACGCTGACGCCGATGCTGTTCGTGCTGATCTCCACCCTGTCGGCGATGGGCGTCAACCTGACGGAGTTCCTGCGGACCCGGCAGTGGACCCTCCTCGCCGTCGGGGGGGCGATCTTCGTGCTGGCGGTCTGGCTGCTCGGCGAGGCCTGGGCCGCCGTGCGCCGCTTCCGCCGGGGCGGCGCCGCCGAGCCGCTGGAGATCGACTTCGGGCCGTCGGCGGACGCCGGCCCCGCGGGCCTCCCGCAGGCCCGGCCCGGCGCGTGACCAGCCCCCGCCGACGGCACGGATCCTGCTTGTCGCCATCGTCGACCGACGCTTGTCAGCGGCAGGGGAACGCGGGTACCCTGCGGGAGGCGACGCATGGCGACACTGGAAGCGCGAGTGACCGTCCTCGAAACGCACTTCGGACAGTTCGCGAACGGTCTTCAGGAGGTCCGCGACGCGATCAGGAGCCTCGAAGCACGGATGGAGCGGCGCTTCGAGGCGGTGGATCTGCGCTTCGACGCGGTGGACCGCCGATTCGAAGGGGTGGACCAGCGCATCGAGACGATAGACCGCCGATTCGAGGCTATCGAAAGTCGTTTCGAGCAGATCGACCGCCGATTCGAAAAGATCGATCGCCGTTTCGATGCCGTGGATCGTCGTTTTGAACAGATCGAGAACCGATTCGAGGCTATCGACCGGCGGTTCGAAGCGGTGGACCGGCGGTTCGAAGCGATCGACCGGCGCTTCGACAGGCTCGATCAAAAGATCTCGCGCTATTTCCTCTGGATGGCCGGCGCGCAGGTCACGACGCTCGCGGCGATCGTCGTCGCGCTGCTGGCGCGCTGACGCCGGCGGTCGGCGGCGCGGTTGCGCCCAGCCGGGAGCCGGCGTTAGAATAGACCCGATTCAGGAGGACCGGGCATGAATCCGTGGCTGGCCGTCATCGTCACCGGCGTCGTCGCGTTCGCGCTGCACCTGCTGTTCGTGCTCGCCTTCCGCACCAAGTGAGGGGAGCCGCCCGCCTCCTCCCAAACCCCGCTACCGCGCCGAATCGCGAAGGTTGAAGACGAACAGCGCGTTGCCGGCGGCGGCGGCGACGTACTGCGTCCCGTCCACCGCGTAGCTGATCGGCCCGTTGTGGATCATGCCGCCGAGCGTCGAGCGCCAGAGCAGTGCGCCGTCACGGGCGTCGAACGCGTAGAAATATCCCTCCCGGCCGCCGGTGAACAGCAGGTCCGAAGCGGTGGTCAGGATGCCGCTGGTCGTCACGTCGGTCATCTCGAACTTCCACCGCTGCTCGCCGGTCCGCGGGTCGAGCGCGATCACCGCGCCGGTCCCGGTGGCCTCGGTCCAGTCGTTGACGGGGCCGCGGCGCAGGCCCGGCGGGTTGGCGGCGCCCGGGATGGCCGGCTGCGGGAACCCGCCGAGGAAGAGCTGCCCCTCGCGGTACTCCTCCGGCTCGGACGACGACGGGAACACCGAGCCGTAGTTCTCCCAGGCCGACAGGTAGAACAGCCCGGTGCGGGGGCTGTACGACGGCGAGTACCAGTTCGTCGCGCCCTGCACTCCGGGGAACGTCACCGCGCCGGGAGGCTGCGGCGTCTGGACTGGACGGCCGCTGTCGTCGAGACCCTCCGCCCAGTTGACGTTCACGAACGTCCGGCCGTTGAGGAACCGTCCCGTCGCCCGGTCGAGCGCATAGAAGAAACCGTTCCGGTTCGCCCACAGCATCAGCGGGAGCAGCCTCCCGTCGCCGGTCGCCAGATCGACCAGCACCGGCACCTGGACGGCGTCGTAGTCGTAGGCGTCGTTCGGCGTGAACTGGAAGTGCCAGGCCAGCTCGCCCGTGTCGGCGTCGAGCGCCACCACGCTCGACGAGTACAGGTTGTCGCCGCGCCGCTGCTCCGGGTTCCAGTCGGGCCCGGGATTGCCGACGCCCCAGTACGTCAGGTTCAGATCGGGGTCGTACGAGCCGGTCAGCCAGACCGGGGCGCCGCCGCGTCGCCACGAGTCGCCCTCCCACGTCTCGTGCCCCGGTTCGCCCGGACCCGGAATGGTGTAGAACCGCCACACCTCGTCGCCCGAGGCGGCGGCGTACGCCGCGACGTAGCCGCGGATGCCGTACTCCCCGCCTGCGACCCCGACGATCACCTTGTCGTCGACGACCAGCGGCGACAGCGTCATGGCGTAGCCCGCCGCCGGATCGCCCACCGCGGTCTTCCAGAGCGGCTGTCCCGACACCGCGTCGAGCGCGATGAGCTGCGCGTCTATCGTCGCCATGAACAGCGTCTCGCCGAGCATCGCCACCCCGCGGTTGACCTGGCCGCAGCAGGGCCGGGCCTCCGCCGAGGGCGTGTACTCGTAGACCCAGAACACGCGTCCCGTCTTCGCGTCGAGCGCCACCACGTCGTTCGGCGCCTGCGTCACGTACATCACGCCGTCGACCACCAGCGGCGTCGCCGTGAAGTTCTCGAGCGACTGCGCCTGAAAGACCCACGCCAGCGCGAGATCGCCGACGTTCGACGGGGAGATCGCGTCCAGGCGGCTGTGGCGCGTGCTGGCGTACGTGCCCGAGTACGTCAGCCAGTTCTGCGGTTCGTCCCCGGCGTTGCGCAGACGCTCCGCCGTGACCTGCGCGCCGAGGCCGGCCGGCGCGAGCAGCGCGAGGCCGAGCGCGGCAAGAACGGGTCGGGCCATCTCAGTCCACCCCCTTCAGCGAGAGGAGCCAGGCGAGCAGGTCGGACAGCTCCTGCGCGCCGAGCCGGTCGGCGTACGACGGCATCGGCGACGTGGTGAGCACTTCGTATTCGCGCAGGCCGGCCTTGTCGAGCGACACCAGACGCTCGTCCTGATCGATGACCTGCACCGTGAACGTGTCCTCGTTGAGCCGCCGCCCGCGGATCTCGCGCCCGCCGCCGGTCACCGCCCGGATCGGGCGGTTGACCGGCAGCATCGATCCGGTCGGGTCCAGGAGGGTCCGTTCGAGCGAGCCGGCGGAGCGGACGGCGCCGATGGCGGTCAGGTCGGGCCCCGACCGCGACCCCCGCCCGGCGACCCGGTGGCAACTCAGGCAGTCGCCCTTCCCCAGGAAGACGGCGCGGCCGCGGGCGGCGTCCCCGATGGTCAGCGTGGCCGGGTCGACGTCGCCCATCGTCCGGATGAACGCGACCAGACCGGACAGCTCCGCGTCGGTGTACTCGCCCGGCGGCATCGCGGTGTCCGGAATGCCGCCGGCGATCACCGCCTGCAGGTCGCGGTCGGACGAGGCGTTGCGGAACCGTCCGCTGCGCAGGTTCACGCCGTCGACGCCGTCGCCGCCCGCGCCGTGGCAGGTCGAGCAGTTGTCGGCGTAGACGCGCGCGCCGAACTCGACGTCGGCCTGCGCATACTGGCCGGGATGGACCTGCGCGCCGAGCGATCCGCCGGACGCCGCCAGCAGAATCGCCGCCGCGGCCGCCACGCTCCTCCCGCCGCCCCGTGCATCTCGCATCCTGCAACCCCCGCCGCAACGCCCGCTCATTGTAATGCAGTGCGGCCCGCAACCGGCTATAATCGGCTGTCTGGAAATTGCAGATGAGACGAGCGCGCAGGCGCACGACGCATGCACGCTTGGCGGCCTCCGCCGGTCTGGCCGGCGCGCTGGCGCTGGCGGCGTGCGGCGGTCCCCCCGACGCGGACAGCCTGCGGGCGTCGTTCGCCGAGCGGATCGCCTCGATCGACACGGTCGACGACTTCGCGCGGGACGGGGACGCGATCACGTTCTCGGGACCGGACGGCGCCGGCGGGCGGACGGTCTGGAGCGTCCGGATCGACTCGGCGGCGGTCGAGGCCCAGGATTCCGAGGAGCACCCGCATCGCGGCGTGATCCAGTCGTCCTGGCGGGCGGACGGCCGGCCGATCGAGCCTGCGGGCGCGACCTCGAACCTCCCGTCCGACTTCCTCGACGCCGGGATCGCGCAGGACTGCTGGGGGCTGTGGGACGCGGCCGAGCGGCGCTGGACCTGGTGACGCGATTAATGCTACCCGCACGCAGGCATGTCGGGCTACACTAGGCGTCGTCCCGGAGGATGAAGATGCTGCATCGGGTCGGAAGCTCCATCCTCGCCGCCGCGCTCGTCGCGGCGGCGGCGGCCGTGGCGACGCTGTGGCCGGCCGAAACCGAAGGCCAGGGCGCGGTCTACCAGGCGCCGCGGCTCATGGGCACGCCGAATCCGGACCTGAACGGAATCTGGCAGGCGATGGGCACGGCGTACTGGAACATCGAGGACCACCCGGTCGATCCGGGGCCGTTCCCGACGCAGCTGGGCGCGTGGGGCGCGCAGCCAGCCGGCCAGGGGATCGTGGTCGGCGGCGCCATCCCGTACCAGGACTGGGCGCTGGAGAAGCGGCGCGAGAACTTCGAGACGCGCCTGTCGATCGACCCGGACGAGCTCAGCACGCGCGGCGACCCGGAAGCCAAGTGCATGATGCCGGGGATCCCCCGCGCCACCTACCTCCCCTTTCCGTTCCAGATCGTTCAGACGCGCAGCAAGATCCTGGTCGCCTACCAGTTCAACGTGGCCAAGCGGACCATCCACATGGAGAACCACCAGGAGGCGCCGATCGACTTCTGGATGGGCTGGTCGAACGGCCGCTGGGAGGGCGACACGCTGGTGGTCGAGGTCACCGGGTTCAACGGCCTGACCTGGCTCGACCGGGCCGGCAACTTCCACAGCGAGGCGCTGCGCGTCGTCGAGCGGTTCACTCCGGTCAGCCCGCACCACCTGACGTACGAGGCGACCCTGGAGGACCCGAACGTCTACACGCGTCCCTGGACGATACGGCTGCCGCTGTACCGACGGCTGGAGGAGAACGTGCAGCTGCTGGAGTTCCGATGCGTCAACCTGGTCGAGGAGTTCATCTACGGCAGCATCAGGAAGCCGGCGCAGTAGCGGCCCGGGCAGCACGACGCGCGGGCAGGAGGCCAGACAGGAGGCCAGGATGAGCAAGCGATTTCTTCGTCCGTTCGCCGCCGCGGCCGGCGCCGCCGCAGCGGCGCTCGTCGCCGTCGGACCGGCGGCGCAGGCGCAGGAAGGCGAGAGCGCCTACGAAGCTTCCCGCACCCCGTGGGGCGACCCCGACTTCCAGGGCTCGTGGGAGAACCGGACCCCCACCCCGCTCGAGCGCGACCCGCAGTACGGGACGCGCGAGTTCCTGACCGAGGAGGAGGCGGCGCAGCGGGCGCAGGACCGGATCGGCCTGCCGGACGGCGAAGAGGGCTCCATTGCGGACGACCTGACGGCGGCCGACGTGCAGCGCGTCGAGCGGTCGAACAGCATCGACCCGAACCGGCCGGGCCGGAAGATCTCGGGCGCGGAGTACAACGCGTTCTGGAACGCGCCGGTCAGCACCCGGATCACGTCGCTGCGGACGTCGCAGATCGTCGATCCGCCGAACGGCCGGCTGCCGCCGTACACGCGCGAGATCCTCGAGCGGTGGGACGAGCGGGAGGCGGCGCGGGCGCACCGGGGCGAGGCGGACTCCTGGGAGGACCGCAACGTCATGGAGCGCTGCCTCCTGCGGACCGGTCTGGCGATGGGCGAGATGAACGTGCCGAAGGACATCTACCAGACGCCCGGCCAGATCGTGTTCGACCTGCAGTACGGCGTCGTCCGCATCGTCCCTCTCGACGGCCGCCCCCGCCTCGGCCCGAACGTCACGCAGTGGTGGGGCGACTCGCGAGGCCGGTGGGAAGGCGACACGCTGGTGATCGAGACGACCAACTTCAACGACCTGCAGAACGGCGGGCCGGTGATGCCGTCGCACGGCGGCATCTACGGACACAACCACGCCCACTACCACATGGGCTCCGGCGAGAGCCTGCAGGTCACCGAGCGGCTGCGGCGCACCGGGCCGGACACGATCGAGTACGCCTACACCGTCGACGACCCGAGCGTGTACGTCGCCCCGTTCACGGCGGTCAACACCTGGCACATCGACCGCAACAACCCGGACGTCTTCGAGTACACCTGCCACGAGCACAACTACGGCATGGTCGGCCTGCTGAAGGGCGGCCGCACCGACGAGCAGATCGCCCTGGACGAAGCCGCGCGCGAAGTGAACGACCGGGCGCCGCAGATCGCCGCCGAATGGGAAGAGACGAAAGCCTGGGAAGCGGAGAACCGCTGAACCGCGGCGCGCCGCGCCGGGCCGTGGGTTGAAGAACGAAGGAATCAGGAGGAGGACACTCAGATGCGAGCGAAGCTAGCCATCGTCGGTTGCCTGGCCGGTCTGCTGGTCGCCGCCGCGGCCGCGCCGGCCGACGCGCATCATGCGTTCGCGGCGGAGTTCGACGCGAACAAGCCGGTCTCCCTGCGCGGCACGATCACGAAGATGGAGTGGGTGAACCCCCACTCGTGGCTCCACGTGGACGTCACGCAGGACGACGGCACGATCGTCGCCTGGATGGTCGAGGGCGGCCCTCCGACCAGCCTGCTCCGCCGCGGCTTCACCAAGCGGGACCTGCCGATAGGCTCGGAGGTGTTCGTCGAGGGGTACCTGGCGAAGGACGGCTCGAACAAGGCGAACGGCCGCGACATCACCTTCGCGGACGGCCGCAAGCTGTTCATGGGTTCGTCCGGCACCGGCGCCCCGCGCGACGGCCGGGACCCGACGGAACGGTAAGGGAGAACAGGCCATGAAGACCAGACGTGGCTCCAGCATGGCGGCGTTGCGCCTGATCGCGGCGGCGGGGATCGTCGGTTTCGCCGCGGCGCCGGCGCTCGCCGCGGCCGAGGCGGCGGCCGGCGTGACGTACGCGAAGGAGATCGCCCCGATCCTCCAGCGGTCGTGCGAGACGTGCCACCGGCAGGGCGGCGTCGCCCCGATGTCGCTGACGACGTACGACGAGGTCCGCCCCTGGGCCCGCGCGATCAGGCAGAAGACCGCGACCCGCGAGATGCCGCCCTGGTTCATCGAGAAGGAGATCGGCGTCCAGCGGTTCAAGAACGACCCGTCGCTGAGCGACGCGGAGATCGCGATGGTGGCGGACTGGGTCGACGCCGGCGCGCCGATGGGCGATCCGGCCGACCTGCCGCCGGCGCGCGAGTACGCCGACGCGGCCGAGTGGACGATCGGCGAGCCGGACCTGATCGTCTCGTCGCCGGTCGTCACCGTCGCGGCGATCGCCCCCGACTACCACCGGGAGATCGGGCCGACGCCGACCGGGCTGACCGAGGACCGCTACATCAAGGCGGTCGAGGTGAAGGAGACCCGGCTCGAAGGGGAGTTCAAGCGGGTGGCGGGGACGTCGGACGGCGACATGAACTACTTCACCCTCCACCACGCCGGCATCCGCGAACTCGGGTTCGACATGGATCAGCCGGACGGGTTCTACCTGATCTACGAGCTGGGCCAGAACGCCACGGTCTACCCGGAGAACACCGGGGTGCTGCTGCAGGCCGACTCCGCCCTGACCTACACCGTCCACATGCACTCGATAGGCGTCGAGACGCCGGTGCGGGTCGACGTCGGCTTCGTCTTTCACCCGAAAGGGTTCGAGCCGCAGTACAGCCAGTCCGGCTACAACGCGGGCCTGGTGGGCGGAAGCCAGGTCCGGGAGGACCTGATCATGCCGGCCGGACAGGACGACATCCGGTTCGACAGCATCCAGACGATGACGCAGAACGGCATCCTCACCACGTTCGAGCCGCACATGCACATGAGCGGCAAGCGGATGTGCGTGGAGGCGCAGTACCCGAACGGCCACCGCGCGGTGCTGAACTGCGCCGGCTACAACCACAACTGGGTGAAGACGTACGTCTACGAGGACGACGTGGCGCCGCTGCTCCCGAAGGGGACGATCCTGCACATCACCGGGTGGTACAACAACTCCCGCTCGAACCCGCGGAACGTCGAGCCGCGCAACTGGAAGACGGGGGGCAACCGCTCCATCGACGAGATGTTCGTCTTCCTGCCGAAGATCACGCTGCTCTCGGACGAGCAGTTCGCGGAGGAAGTGGTCCGGCGCGAGGCGCTGCACGCCGGCGCCGCCGCGAACCAGCAGAACTGAGGGCGGGACCGGAACGGAAGGCGGGACGATGACCACGCGCGTTGCCCGACGATTCGCGCGGCGTCTGGCCGGCGCGGCCGTGGCGGTGTTCGTCGCCGGGACGGCGGCGGCGTACGCCCAGGATCACCGGATCACCCGGTACGGCCAGCGGGTGGCGCCTATCTTCGAAGGGTGGATGGAGAACGACGACGGGTCGTTCGACATGATCTTCGGCTATTTCAACCTCAACAGCGAAGAGATCCTCGACGTTCCCGTAGGCCCCGGCAACCGGGTGGAGCCGGGCGGCCCTGACCAGGGCCAGCCGGCCCACTTCTTCCCCCGGCGGAGCCGGTTCACGTTCCGGGTCACGGTGCCGCCCGACTTCGGCGACCGGGAGCTGGTCTGGACCCTCGCCTCGAACGGCCGGACCGAGCACGCCTACGCCACGCTCAAGCCGGACTACGTCATCGACGAGCGGATCATGATGATGAACAACGGCGGCTTCGGCGGACGGGGTCAGCGGATCGGCGAGCCGGACAACGTCGCGCCGGCCGTCCGCCTCGACGGAAGCGCGGCGCGGACCGTGCGCGTCGGCGAGCCGCTCGACCTGCAGGCTTACGCCAGCGACGACGGCAACCCGCGCGGCGGCCTCGGCGGGTCGAACGACCTCGGGCTCGGCGCCGGCTGGTTCGTCTACCGCGGGCCGGCGGAGCCGATCGCGCTGGAGCCGAAACAGGAGCACCCGGAGTACCGGAAGCAGAAGGCGATCGTCGCGCGGCTGCAGAAGACGGCGTTCGCGAGCGGCGCACGGACCTCGGTGGCGACCGCCGGGGGCGGCGCCTCGCAGGCCGAGCTCCCCCCGCCGAACGTGGTCACCGACCGGCCGGTCGAGGTGACCGCCACGTTCAGCCAGCCGGGCGTCTATGTGCTGCGGGCGATGGCCCACGACGGCGGCCTGCACGACGCCGTTGACGTGACCGTCACCGTAGAGCCGTAGACCGTCAGGCCGGCTCCAGCAGCAGCAGTTCGCGCGATCCGCCCTTCAGCGGCCGCCGATCGCGCACGCGGAACCGCCTGCGCACCTCCTCTTCGAAACGCTCGGCGGCGAGGTCCGCGTAGTCCTCCCGCCGGTGTTCGACCAGCGATCGGAACATCTCGTCCTCGCGGCCGACGAACTCCAGGATCACCGCCGCACCCAGGCCCCGGAGCCATTCCAGGCACAGCGCCGGGGGAACGTTGGCGGAGACGCGCAGGTGATGAATCAGCGCGAGGCACAGCACCAGGTCCGGACGGCCCCGCGCCTCGAACGCCGCCCGCTCGCGTCCCGCCCAACCTTGTCCGGGGGACGGGTTAGCGACGTCCATCACGAGCGGAACGACGTTCCGCGGCGCGTCGCCGCCGGTCGCCCGGAGCTTCCGGTACAGCAGATCGACAGCCTCCGGGTCGCCGTCCACGGCGATCACGACGCCGGACGAACGCGCCGCAATCTGCGAAAACGCCCCGGTGTTGGCGCCCAGATCCCAGGTCAGGCGCGGGCGTCGCGCAGCGCAGTGCCGCTCGACGAAGTCGCGCTTCCGTTCGTGGTCCGCATCGTCGTACGAGTGGGTGTCCGCGTACCGGGCCCAGCCCGATCGCGCCGGGCCGCCGGAGAGCCCGGCGATCAGCCGTTTCAGGTTGTCCAGCAGCGCGAGCAGCGTCGTCCGCGGCTGCCGCCCGAACCGCCGGGCGAGACGCCGGCGCACCCCGGCGCCGCCGGCGGACGCCGCTTCCGCCGTTGCGGGAAACCAGACGTGGGACGGCACGCCGCGCCTGAGGCGCCACAGCCCGCGAAAATAGCGCACAGCCTCCTCGGGCGGAATCCCCTCCAGCCGGGATCGCAGCAGGGGCTGGAACGGGATGCCCAGATGCGCGGTCAGCAGAAGCGGCGTCAGGAACGTCGCGCAGAACTGGCGATAGCCCCGCCAGTACCCGCCGTCCCAGGGTTCGAACGACGGCGCGTCGACGAACGTCGGCTGCGCGCCGCGCCACTGAACGTTGAACGGCGTCGCGTCCTTGAGCATCCAGCCGTTCGACACGCTCGTCTCCAGCAGCCGCAGTTGCAGCAGCGCCGCATCCTGGAGCATCGAGAACGGCCACTCGTACGGCCAGGTCACGAACTCCACCGCTTCGTGGCGGACGGCGGCGTCCCAGCCCGCCGCGATGACCGGCCGGGCGTACGGATCGTCGGGACCGAGCAAGGCGGTCTCGACGACGTGGCCGCGGTCGACGAGCTCCCGGAAGAACGGTTCGGCGAGCAGCTTCGTCATGGAGGCCGCGGCGTCGTGACGCAATCCGCGGACGACGGCCTCGCCCCGTTCTCCGAAGACCCGGTGCACGCGCCCGGACGGGTCCCTGAACGAGCCGTCGTCAGGACGGAGGCCGTACGTCATCGCCGGGGGCGTCCGGAAGGGCTCCCGTCGCGACGCGCCGGCGCCGGCCGCCGCCCGGCAACCTGGCCATCAGGCGGCCGAACGCGTTGCGCAGGGTGTAGCCGACCGCCGACAGGAACCCCAGCACGGAGACGATCACGAAGCCGGCCGAGCCGGGGTCCACGTAGGCCAGCAGGAGCTCGGCCTGATGCGGTTCACCGGCGCCGGAAGTCAGGGCGGACGCCGCCTTGCCCAGCGCAATCGCCGTCCAGAACCGAACGTCGAGAACCGCGGCCGAAGGCGACCGGTCATTCATAGAGGAACTCCGCAAAATCGGCATACGGCGGGACGACCGGCGCCGGCGGCAAGACGGCGGGAAGGCCGCCGGTGTCGATCGCGTAGGTCCGCGGCTCGACGAGCGCCCCCTTGCCGTCGGAGAGGCAACGCAGCACCGCGTGAACGGCGTCCAGAAGCGTCATCCAGCCCGGCGCCGCCGCCGCGTCGAACCACTCCGCGCACGCATCGGGCGGGAAGACGCCGCCCAGAACGCCGTAGCGGTCCTGGACGAAGAACTCGGGATCGTCGCCGAACTCCACGCCCGCGGAAACCCACATGCCGTGGTCGCCGTACACCAGGAGGATGGCGTCGGGGTCCTGCTCCACGTGACGCACGATCCGGTCCAGATAGTCCGTCGCCGCCTCTTCGATGCGGCGCAGATAGCCCGCCCTGAACCCTTCGAGATCCGACAAGTCGTCGTAGCGGAACGATGCGGAGGCGTGGAACGGCTTGTAGAGGTGCGCCATCACGAACTGCGGCCCGCCGGCGGCGTCCGCGCTGACGATCCGCTCGACGGGCGGCAGGAAAGCGGAGCGCCAACCGAGACGGAACCACCGGCAGTATCCCCAGAAGGCCCAGCGGCGTATGCCCTCGTCCAGCAGGCTGCAAAGGGTTCTGTCGCTGAAGTAGAAATAGTTGTCGACCCAAGGTCCCCTGCGCTTCCCGAAATAGGTGTTCTGGTAGATCGTAGTGGTTTCGTAGCCGTTTCTGCGAAGGATGCCGAGCAATGGACTCGGGCGCCGGCCGGAAAACGTCTGCGCGTCGCCCGCCGCCGACCGCTGAGTTCTGTAGACCTGCGGATCGAGCGCCAGCAAGGTGTAGAGCGAGGGCTTGGTCCAGACGGCGTTGGCGAAGAGGTTCGGGAAGCGCCGGAACTTCGCGTCGAACAGGTCGTGGAAACCGGTGGTCTCCACGTCGAAGTATTTCTTGAGCAGCGTCCGCGGGACCAGCGCGTCGAACGAGATGAAGTAGAGGTTCGGCGTTTTCGACAGGGAGACTTCCCGGATGTTCGAGAGGTCTCCGGAGACCGGTTCGACGCGCGGCTCCGAATGGCCGGCGATCACGGCCGCCAGCCCGGCGAGCGCCGTTGCGGACAACCAGGGGCCGCCCCACGCCCGATCGTCGATGACGCGGAAAGCGACGAACAACGCGAAGCCGGAAGCAGCGCACAGCAGGATGACGACGGCAGGCCCCGCCGACCAGAGGTCGGTGTGGACGAGGTGCGCGGTGGCGGCGCCGGCCAGGGTGATCAGGGCCAGCAGCGCGTTGGCGGCGGTCTGGAAGCGCCGAAGGAGCAGCAGCGTTCCCCCCAGCAGAACGGCGTTGACCGTCCCGCCGAACGCCGCGATGGTCCTTGTGTCGTAGTCGGAAAACGTTTCGGCGGAGGAGGTGTAGGTGACCGCGTACGCCAGGGTGACGACCGCGCCGGCGAACGTGAACTTGCCGATGTCCGCCGTCCACCTCATTTCCGAAACGCCCATTCCTCGCTCCGGACGCGGCCCGGAGTCAGTCGCGCCGGCGCTCCTCGGCGCGCGCGCCGGCCAGGATGTTGTACAGCCCGTGGTTCCCTTCGTGGCAGGCGTACTCGTAGATCTTCCCCTCCGACAGCCTCATCGGGATGGCCGCCGTGAACGGCCGCGTGAAGGTCGCCGGATCGGTCACGGTGTACTCGTAGCGGAGCGTCCGCTCGTCCTCCCGCGTGAACCGTTCGACCAGCGTCAGGGTCTCCCCCGTTCCGATCGCGCGTGAGAGGGTCGGACTGAAGCTCGACGTCTTGTCCGTGAAGTTCGTCGTCTCGACCACCAGCGTGTCGCCCTCCCAGCGCCCGCGCGAGTCGCCCATCCACTGCCGCAGAGGCGCCGGGAGGTGCGGGCGGCCGTCGAGCGGCGCGATCCGGGCGTCGTGCACCATCTCGTTCAGGATGACCACGTGGTCCGGCGTCTGGAACAACTGGAGGTTGTTGTTGTACCCGATCGGGACCATCGGCGGGCCGGAGTTGAACCCCACGATGCACCGCACCGCGAGGCCGCGGTCTTCGGGACCGTCGGCGCCGATACCCCCGCTGCGGTACCGCACCGGCCGGGAGCCGGGATTGTCGGCGTAGAGCGAACCCACCTGGATGGCGACGCCCGGCGCGAGCGGCGGGATCCGTCCGTCGGGCGGGTCCACGATCTGCGACGTCCGCGCGGCGCCGTCGGTCGGAATGTCGACCCAGAAGGCGTTGTACGCTCCGACGTCCCCTTCCGGCGGCCGGTCGGCCCGCCGCCAGTCGGCTTCGGCGCCGCCGTCCGCCGCGGCGCTCTCCGCCGCGTCGCGCGGACGCTCCAGCGGCACGGCGGTCTGGAAGTCCCAGACGCCTTGCAGGTCGGGCGCCCCCCACGGCGTCCGGCGCGCGTCCGCCGACGTCTGGGCGGCGGCGGCCGGCAAGAGTGACAGGAAACCGACGGCGAACGACACGGAACCGACAGCGAACGGGCGGGTGACGGTCATGGGCGCCAGCCTCCTTCGGCAACGGCTCGCGCCGCACGGGCGATGCGGAGCGATGCGCCGATTATACCGCCCCGGACTGCGCTGATAGGTGCCGAGGGTGGGGCTCGAACCCACACGGCCCGTCAGGGCCACAGGATTTTAAGTCCCGCGCGTCTGCCAGTTCCGCCACCTCGGCCCGGCGCCGCCGGCCGGACGCAAACGCGCTGCGCAGCCGGCCGGGGCGGAGTGCGCGGTCAGCGCGCCAGCAGCGCGACGACTATCGCCGCAAGCGTCGTGACCTGGGCGCCGGCCATCCAGAGAAAGTAGCGCGAGATCTTCTGATCGAGCCTGTCGAACCGTCGATCGTGCGCTTCAAGACGTCGGTCGATCGTCTCGAATCGCTGATCCACGCCTTCGAACCGTCGGTCAATCGCCTCGAACCGCCGGTCGATCCGCTCCTCGAGGCTTCCTATCGCGTCGCGGATCTCCTGGAGACCGCGTGCGAACTGTTCGAAGTGCGTTTCGAGGACGGCCACTCGTTCTTCCAGTGTCGCCATTCGTCGCCTCCCGCAGGGTAGCGCGTCCCCCCTGCCGCTGACAAGTTGTCGATCCGCGACGAATGAAAGCAGGATCCGTGCCGGCCCATGCCGCACGGATCCCGCGCCGCACGGCGACGTTGACAGGCGCGCGCACGGAAGGCCATACTGCTCTTGCTCGGAGGCGCTCCGCATGATCGGAAAAAGCCGTTTTCTCGACAGGATCAACCTGTGGGTGCTGGGCAGCACCCTGTTCCTGTACGTCGGCCTGCTGCCGAACGTGCTGTACTCGCGCTACCTGGACGCCGGCACGGTGCACCGGTACACCTACGGGGCGGTCGCGGCCGTCCTGGCGCTGCTCTGGGTTTCGGCGAAGTTCGACGACACGCCCACGCGCGTCCTGACGATCACGTTCGGCGTCGGACTGGCGCTGTGGGTCTACTTCTCGATGCCGGCTATCGGGTAGGCGCCCGTCAGTGGACGCGGCCGCCGGACGCCGCGGCCGGGCGCGCCATGACCCGCGCTATCGCCTGCGTCAGCCGGTCCCGATCGATCTCGAACGGACCGGCGACGATCGCCCCGCCGGCGCTCTCCATCGCGATCGCCACTCCCCCGTCGACCGGCGTCACGATCCAGCTGATGCCGCGAAGCTGAACCGGACGCGCTTCGGCGGCCGGGTTCTGCGCGCGGTCGAACTCCCGCAGCGCCAGGCGCAGCACCTCGCGGACGTCGTCGTCGGTCCACGCGGCCGGCTCCACGCCGTGCCGCACCGACTGCGCCGCCACGTCCTCCCGCCCCTTGAGCAGCACTTCGACCGTGAACGTCATCCCGCGGCGCCCCCCGCCGCCGCGCCTTCCGCGGCGCGCAACTGCGCCTCCAGCACGTCCGGATCGCTGGTCGGCGCCTGACAGACGAAGTTCGAGCAGACGTACGCCGTCGCCTTCCCGTCCAGCATCCGCATCGGCGCGACGAACGGCAATGCGGCGGCGGCGGCCGCCTGCGCCTCGCCCGGCTCGACGTTGACCCGCACGGCGAACGGCAGGTACCGCGCGGCGACGCGGCGGCGGAGTTCCGCGGCGTCGGGGCGCGAGCGCTCCCCGACGACGACGATCTGCGCGGGCGCGGCGTGGCGGGACGACAGCACGGCCGCCAGCAGCGGCATCACGCGCGCCGCCTGGCCGAGGCGCGGTCCGAACCGGGCCAGCGCCCGGTCCAGCCTGCGCCGCATCCCGACGTCGCCGGTGAGGCGGGCCAGCGTCAGCAGGTTCATCGCCGCGACCGACCCGGCGGACGGCTCGGCCCCGTCGTAATCCTCCTTCAGCCGCAGGAGGACCGACGCGTCGTCGCCGGTCGTGCTGAACCATCCGCCCCCGTCCGCATCCCAGAACAGCTCGTCGTGCCGGGCCTGCAGATCGAGGCTCCACCGCAGCCAGTCGACGTCGCCGTCCGCCTGAAACAGCTCCAGGAGCCCCCACGTCAGGAAGGCGTAGTCCTCGCCGTATCCCGGTATCGAGGCCCGGCCGCCGCGATAGCGCCGGCGCAGCACCCGGGCCCCGGCGTCCCACAGCGCGCCCCGGACGAACCGCGCCGCCCGCCGGGCGCGGTCGAGCAGCGCCGCCGCCCGGACGCCGCCGTCGCCCCGGCATTCCAGCACGTGCGCCGCCCGCGCGAGCGCTGCGATCATCAGGCCGTTCCAGGCGGTCAGCACCTTGTCGTCACGGTGAGGCCGGGGACGGCGCGCCCGGGCGGCGCGCAACCGCTCCCGCGCGCGGGCGAGAGCCGCCTCCGCCTCGCCGGCGGACCGGCCGGTCAGGCGCGACACCTCGTCCATCGGCCGCGCGACGTACAACTGGTTCTTCCCGCGCAGCTCCCCGTTCGGGTCCTGGAGCGCGTTCCCGTCAGGTTCGACGCCGTAGCGGAGGACCGCGACGGCGGCGTCGTCCCCGAGCAGCGCCTCGATCTCCCGCTGCGTCCAGAGGTAGAACGCTCCCTCCGACCGGGCCGCCTCCCGGCCGGCGGCCGGCGCCGGATCGAGGCTGTCGGCGTCTTCGGCCGAGAAGAACGCGCCCTCGGGACCGGTCATCTCCCGGAGCACGTAATCGAGCGTCTCGTCGGCGACGTCGAGCAGCTCCCGGTCGCCGGCGGCCTGGCCGGCCTCCAGAAAAGCCACCGCCAACTGCGCCTGGTCGTAGAGCATCTTCTCGAAATGCGGAATGCGCCACTGCGCGTCGACCGAATACCGGTGGAAGCCGCCCCCGACGTGGTCGCGCATCCCGCCCGCAGCCATCGCGCGCAAGGTGGCCGCCGCCATCTCCAACGGCTCCCGGCCGCCGGTCCGCGCATGCTCCCGCAGCAGGAACAGCAGCTCCGCCGGCCGGGGAAACTTCGGGGCGCCGCCGAACCCGCCATGCGCGCCGTCGAACGCTTGGTGGAACTGCGCGACGCCGGCGTCGAGCGTGTCGGCGCCCGCCACCGCCGCCGCGCCGGCCCCAGCGCCGAGACGGACCGGCTCCTGCCGCTGCCGGAGCCGCGCCGTCAGCGTCTCGGCCGACTGCAGCAGCCGGGAGCGCTCGTCGGCCCACAGGCGCGCCGTCTCCCGCAGGACGTCGGCGAACCCCGGCCGGCCCCACCGCGACGCCGGCGGGAAGTACGTCCCGCCGAAGAACGGCTTCAGCGCCGGCGTCAGCCAGACGCTCATCGGCCATCCGCCCGCGCCGGTGGTCGCCTGGACGAACGCCATGTACACCCGGTCCACGTCCGGCCGCTCCTCCCGATCGACCTTGACCGGCACGAAGCAGCGGTTCAGCAGCTCCGCCACGCCGCGATCCTCGAACGACTCGCGCTCCATGACGTGGCACCAGTGGCAGGTCGAGTAGCCGACCGACAGGAAGATCGGCTTCTCGTCGGCGCGCGCCCGGGCGAACGCCTCCTCCCCCCACGGATACCAGTCGACCGGGTTGTCCGCATGCTGCAGGAGGTAGGGGCTCAGCTCGGCCGCCAGCCGGTTGGGCATCCTGTCAACGGTATACAATTCCCCGCCGGGAGACCACCGGATGGACGACGACGGCCGGCCGATCGCGGGCAAGCGGGTCGCGCTGCTCGTGGAGCACGGGTTCGAGGACGGGGAGTTGTTCGGCGTCTTGAACGCGCTGCGCGCGGCCGGCGCCGAGGTGGTTCTCGTCGGCTCGGCCGCCGACCCCTACCGCGGGACCGACGGCGGCGACGCCGCCGCGACGCTCGCCGCGGGACGCGCGCGCGCAGCCGACTTCGACGCGGTCGTCATCCCCGGCGGATGGGCCCCCGACCGGATCCGGATGCGCCACGCGATGGTCGATCTGGTGCGGGACGCGACCGCCGCCGGCAAGCCGGTCGCGGCGATCTGCCGCGGCGCGCAGGTGCTGATCTCGGCCCGGGCGGTGCAGGGCCGGATGGTCACCTGCTGGCCGTCGATCGCCGTCGACGTCAAGAACGCCGGCGGCCTGTACGTCGACAAGCCGGTGGTCCGGGACGGCAACCTGATCACCGCGCGCAAGATCGACGACGTGGCGCCGTTCAGCGACGCGATCGTCCACGCGCTGGCCGGCGCGCCCGCCGCGGCGCGGTAGCCGGCTGCTCCCGCCACGCCGGATACGACCCGAGCGTCCGCACCGAGGGCGCGAACTCCGCCAAGTGCATCAGCGCGCGCGCGCACCGGAACTCCTCGCGGTTCGTCGCGAGGTCGGCGTAGAACAGGTATTCGAACGGCCGGTCCGGAATCGGGCGGGATTCGAGCTTCGCCAGGTCGATCTCCCGCAGGGCGAAGACGCTGAGCGCCTTGAACAGCGCGCCGGCTTCGTTCGCCACCGTGAACACGATGGTCGTCTTGTCCGGCGCCCCCAGCGGGACCGCCTCGCGCCCGATCAGCAGGAACCGGGTGATGTTGTCGGCGTAGTCCTGAATGCCGGAGCGCAGCACCTGCAGGCCGAAGAGCCGGGCGGCGCGCTCGGACGCGATAGCCCCGCTGTCGCGAAGCTGCTCCTCCTGGATCATCTTCGCGCTGCCGGCGGTGTCGTACGTCGCCACGATCTCCACGTCGTGCAGGGTGCGGAGGAAACGCTCGCACTGGGCCAGTCCCTGCGGATGGGAATAGACGCGCCGCACCTGGTCGAGCGTCGTTCCCTCCAGCGCGGCCAGATGGTGGGCGATCGGCAGCTTGACCTCGCCGACGATCTGGAGGTCGTGCTCGAGGAGCAGGTCGTAGTTGCGGTGGATCGTGCCGCCGATGGTGTTCTCTATCGGCAGGATGCCGTGCGTCGCCCGACGCTCCGCCACCACCGCGAACACCTCCTCGAACGACGGCCTCGGCAACACGTCCGCGGCGGGGTTGAACCGAAGGGCGGCGGCTTCGCTGTAGGCGCCCTCGACCCCCTGATAGGCGATCCGCATCAGTGGAGCTCGGTCGATTTCCACTCCGACTCGGGCGGCGGCGGATGGATCACTTCGCCGATCACCCGGCGCCCCTCCGCGGCCGCCGCACGAGCCTTGTCGAACGTGCGGCGCGCCTGCTGGATCTCGTCGGTGACGGCATCGACCGTCGGGTCGATCCGCTCCCGGACACGTCGGCCGCCCTCCGTCAGATACAGGCACCCGACGACGCAGCCGGCCACCGCGCCGAACACCGTCGCCATCAGCACTTGCGTTCGCTCGTCCACGCGTCCCTCCTCGTCCACCGCTCCACCGCATCATACACGCCCCGCCGGCCGGCCGGCGCCGGGCGGCGGACCGCTACCACCCGGACGCCCCCCGCAACGGGACGAACACGCAGCCGCCGCGCTCCTCCTCGTCGAACCCGGTCCCGCGGCGGCGGATCACGGTGAGCACCTGATGCGTCCGCGGGCCGCGCGGCATGACCAGCCGCCCCCCGTCGGCCAACTGCTCGACCAGCCGCGGCGGCGCCGCGGGCGCGCCGGCGGTGACCATGATCCCGTCGAACCGCTCCCCCGGCGCGCCGAGGCTGCCGTCGCCGGCCGTCACCTGCACGTTGGCGACTCCGAGCCGGGCAAGCGTCGCCCGGGCGCGGTCGGCCAGTTCGGGAACCCATTCGAACGTCCGGACCTCGGCCACCAGCCGCGCCAGCACCGCCGCCTGATAACCCGAGCCGGCGCCGACCTCCAGGACCCGGTCGGTCGCCGCCGGCTCGATCGCCTCGGTCATCGCCGCCACCATGTACGGCTGCGAGATCGTCTGGCCGTGCCCGATCGGCAGGGGGCGGTCGTCGTACGCCTCGGATCGGTACGCCGCCGGCACGAACTCGTGCCGCGGCGCCTCGGCCATCGCACGGACGACGCCGTCGTGGCGGATGCCGCGGCGGCGGATCTGGCTGTCGACCATGCGCCGCCGCCGGGCCGGCCAGTCGGCGTCCTGTTCGATCTTCGTCATCGTCGAAACCGTTTTCCGATGATAGCAGCCCGCGGCGCTATAATCGCCGCATGACGCGGCCGGCGAGTCCCCCCGCGCCGGCGCCCGCCCGCACTGGCCCGCCGCCCGACGCGGCGGTCCGCTGCGAGCGTTGCGGCGCCGACATGTTCCGGATGCACGCCGTCTGGCGCTGCCCCGACTGCGGATACAAGACCGACTGCTGCGGCTGGTGACGCCGCGCCCCGACCGACCATCGATGGACGTCATCGAGTCGCGGGTGCGGACCGACGCGCCGGAGTTCCGCGCGAACCGCGACGCCATGCGGCGGCTCGTCCGCGAGCTCGACGCGCGGTTGGCCGCGGCGCGCGAGGGCGGCGGCGCCGACGCCCGGACCCGGCATCTGGAGCAGGGGAAACTCCCGGTCCGCGCGCGGGTGGAACGGCTGATCGATCCCGGGTCCGACCTGCTGGAGCTGTCGCCGCTGGCCGCGCTCGGGCTGTACGACGACGCGGCCCCGGCCGCCGGACTCGTCACCGGCATCGGGCGGATCGAGGGACGCGAGGCGGTGATCGTCGCGAACGACGCGACGGTCAAGGGCGGCGCCTACTTCCCGCTGACCGTCAAGAAGCATCTCCGCGCCCAGCAGATCGCGGCCGAGAACCGGTTGCCGTGCGTCTATCTGGTCGACTCCGGAGGCGCCTTCCTGCCGCTCCAGGCCGAGGTGTTCCCCGACCGCGAGCATTTCGGCCGGATCTTCTTCAACCAGGCGCGGATGTCGGCGCAGGGGGTCGCGCAGATAGCCGTCGTCATGGGCTCGTGCACGGCGGGAGGCGCGTACGTGCCGGCGATGGCGGACCAGACGATCATCGTCAAGGGAGCCGGCACGATCTTCCTCGCCGGCCCGGCGCTGGTCAGGGCCGCCACCGGCGAGCAGGTCACCGCCGAGGAGCTGGGCGGCGCCGACGTCCACACGCGGCTCTCGGGCGTGGCCGACTATCTGGCCGACGACGACGACCACGCCCTGCGGCTGACGCGCACGTTGCTGTCCACCCTCCCCGCCGCCCCGCGGCCGGCCGCCGACGCCGCGGCTCCGGAACCGCCGCGCTACGACCCCGAGGAGCTCCTGGGGATCGTGCCGGCCGACCGCCGGAAGTCGTACGACGTGCGGGAGGTCGTGGCGCGGCTGGTCGACGGGTCGCGGTTCGACGAGTTCAAGGCGCGCTACGGCGCGACGCTGGTCACCGGCTTCGCCCGTCTGCACGGCATGCCGGTCGGCATCCTGGCCAGCAACGGGGTCCTCTTCTCCGAATCGGCGCTCAAGGGGGCCCACTTCGTCCAGCTTTGCAGCCTCCGGTCCACGCCGCTGATCTTCCTGCAGAACGTCACCGGCTTCATGGTCGGCCGCGAGTACGAGCAGCGGGGGATCGCAAAGGACGGGGCGAAGATGGTGCACGCGGTCGCCAACGCGGCGGTCCCGAAGCTGACCGTCGTCATCGGCGGATCGTTCGGCGCCGGCAACTACGGCATGTGCGGCCGCGCCTGCGATCCGCGCCTGCTCTGGACCTGGCCGAACGCGCGGATCTCGGTGATGGGCGGCGAGCAGGCGGCCGGCGTGCTGGCGGCCGTCAAGCGCGATCAGGCCCGGCGCGCCGGCCGCGAGCTGCCGGATGCAGAGGCCGCGGCGATCCGCGCGTCGATCCTCGACCGGTACGAGCGCGAGGGATCGCCGTACTACGCGACCGCCCGGTTGTGGGACGACGGCGTCCTCGACCCGGTCCGCACGCGGGACGCGCTCGCGCGGGGACTGGCGGTCGCCTGCGGCGCCCCGATCCCCGGCTCGTCGTTCGGCGTCTTCCGGATGTGACGCGCCGCCGCCGAGCGGGCGCCGTCGGACGTCCGGCATCCGGTATAATGGGCGCGCATGTGGACCAAGCTGATGAACCGGCCCCGCAAGCGGGCGCCCAAGAGCATCGCCGTCATCGACCCCGACCGCTGCTTCGGGGCGTTCGCCTGCTCCATCTGCCAGGCCGCCTGTCCCGTCGAGGACTGCATCGTCGAGGAGCAGGACGCCAACGGCCGCTGGGTCTGCGCGGTCCGCGTCGACAAGTGCATCGGGTGCGGCCTCTGCGTCACGCTCGGCAACCCCACCGCCCCTCAACCCCGCGACTTCGGCTGCCCCCCCGACTACGACGCCATCAACATGATGGCGTTCGACGACGTCGTCCGCCTGCTCGAGGGCGGCGAGGCCGAGCCGGCGACCCCGGAGCCGATCGAGGCGCCGAAAGAAGCGCCGGCCTGATCCGCCGCCGGCCGGCGGCGGACTCATCGAGCGAACAGCCGGTCGCCGTACGTGTCGGTGAGCCGCATCTCGGCGTTGATGGGCTTGCGCGCCTGTTCGCCGGCGAAGGCGTCCGAATGCCTCTCGACGATGCCGGACACCTGCTGGTCGATGATCTGCGCGGCGAGAGTCATCATGCTGTCAGCCCCGTGGCAACATGCCGACACCGCTCGCGATGGCGCGTCCGCTTCAATCGCCGGGCAGGCGTAACACGCCGTCACGCTCGACCAAGCTCCTTCCGGCAACCATCTCCTGGACATGGGACTCCAGATGTCTGCGCAGGTTGGCGCTCGTCGACTTGAAGCCGAACGTCCGGGCAACTTCGACGGCGCACTCCTCCGCGCGGATGGCGACGTTCCTCTTGACGACTTGGCGGATCGCAACTTCGATCTCCGACGGCGGCAGCATGTTCGGGTCGCGCAGCGTCGGACTGGCCTTGCTCCTGTCGCGGACCACGACTGGCGCCGAATCTTCGCACTCGAGGAATTGCTGCCTGCCGGCGGCGGCGTATCGCACCAGCCCCTCTTGCACCGCCGTCCGGACCGCCTGCTCGACCGCTTCCTGAATGCGGGCGCCGCAACGCTTGTAGCCCCATAGCCGGCTCATGCGCCGGGCGACTTCCGCGATGTGGACGGGACCTTCTTCCTCGACGATCCTGACGACATGAGGCGCAAGGTCAACAGGAGAGACCTCGTGCAGGTCGTACGAGGCTCGTTCGGGCATCAGGAAGTCGGCTTCGCGGTACGCGGGGTGCTTCGGTTCGGTTTCGGGCGAACTTGCGGCGCGCTGTACGCGCTCCACACGGGTCTTCACCGTCGCCGGAGCCGACGCGCGTTCCCGCGAGCGGTTCGCACGGGCGCGCTCGACGGCTTCCAGCAGCTTGTCCAACTCGGCATCGCGGTTGTAGAACCAGTCCGTGCTCCAGATGCGATGGAACGTCCAGCCCTTCTGCTCGAGGACGGTCTGGCGCTGCCGATCCCGCCCTCTGGCCCAGCTCGAAGAGTGGTAGCGGGCGCCGTCGCATTCGACCGCGAGCAGGAAACGGCCTTCGTCATCGGGGTCGCGCACGGCGAGATCGATCCTGAAGCCCGACGAACCTACCTGCGGCTCGACTCTGTGGCCGTGCTGTTGCAGCGCGTGGGCGACGTCTTCCTCGAACGGACTGTCCATCGGCGCGCCCGGCAGAAGCGGCGCGTCCATCTCGCCGGTCTCGGCGTACTTGAGAAACCGCTTGACAGCCCGTGGTAAAAGTCGGCATTTTCGGGATCGACACGCCGGCTCTTCTGCTTTACACTGGCTGGCATGTCGATGGGCACTACGCGTGACGACGGTTCGCAGCAATCGCTGTTGGTGTCGGCGGCGGACTTGCCGCGGGGCGCGGGGCATCCGTTCTACGAGCGGTTGAACCGGATTCTCGAGACGGCGGGCTTCGACGCGTTCGTCGAGAAGGTGTGCGCCCGGTTCTACACGACGATGGGTCGGCCGAGTCTGGCTCCTGGGCGCTACTTCCGGTTGCTGCTGCTCGGGTACTTCGAAGGGCTGGATTCGGAGCGCGCCATCGCGTGGCGTGCGTCCGATTCCCTGAGCGTGCGGGCGTTTCTGCGCTTGGCGCTGCCGGCGTCGCCGCCGGACCATTCGACGATCTCGCGAACGCGGCGTCTGTTTTCGGTCGAGGCGCATCAGGCGGTCTTCCGGTGGGTGTTGAAGCAGTTGGCGGAGTCGAGTCTGGTTACGGGGAAGACGCTGGGCATCGACGCGACGACGCTGGAGGCGAACGCGGCTTTGCGGAGCATCGTGCGGCGTGACACGGGGGAGGACTACACGGCGTTCCTGACCCGGTTGGCGCAGGCGTCGGGCGTCGAGACGCTGACGGCGGAGGAGTTGGCGCGGTTTGATCGGGAACGGAAGAAAAAGAAGACGGCGAAGACGTCGAACCGGGACTGGACTCACCCGCACGACCCGGACGCGAAGGTCGCGAAGATGAAGGACGGCAGCACCCACCTGGCGCACAAGGTGGAGCATGCGGTGGACCTGGAGACGGGTGCGGTGGTGGGCGTGACGGTTCAGGGGGCGGACCAGGGGGATACGACGACGCTGGTCGAGACGCTGGTCACGTCGGCGGAGCAGGTCGAAGCGGTGTTGCCGGATGCGGCGGGGGTTGCGGAGGTGGTGGCGGACAAGGGCTATCACAGCAACGCGACGCTGGTGGGTCTGGCGGCGGCGGGCGTTCGGAGTTACATTGCGGAGCCGGAGCGGGGCCGTCGGAACTGGAAGGGCCGGCAGGAGGCTCGGGCGGCGGTGTATGGGAACCGGCGCCGGCTGCGCGGCCAGCGGGGGCGGCGGTTGCAGCGGCGGCGCGGCGAGCGTGTGGAGCGGCCGTTTGCGCATCTGTATGAGACGGGGGGGATGCGACGGGTGCACTTGCGCGGGCATCCGAACATCCTCAAACGCCTGCTGGTGCACGTCGCAGGTCTCAACCTCGGGCTGCTGCTGCGTCAGCAGATCGGCGTTGGCACGCCCCGCAGCCTGCAGGGCCGGGCCGTAGCCGGCGTCTGGGCGCTGATCGGGCTGCTGGTGGGCCTGTGGAGCGGTCTGAGACGGCTCTGGACGCGATGTCGGCCCCATGCGGCGCGGATCGCCGCGCTATCGCGCCGCCGGCCCCTTCAACCAGCCATCTGAACACCGAGGACTTCTACCTCGGACTGATAGAACATCACTCGGATCGGAGTGTACCCAGCGGTCGAAATCGCCTGAATCCGCGCGTGTTCCTTCGCGATGTGATCACCATCCGTGGTGGCGTCACGCCACTTGATTTCTATCGCGTCGGCGCCGACCAGACAGTCAATCTCAAAACTCCTGGGGCGTCGGCCCCGTGTATTCGGGATTCGGATCGAACCGGACTCGGGAAACCTGGACTTGAAGCAATGCTTGGCGGCGTGTTCGAGAAACGCACCGGCGTATCGGTAGAGGAACCGTCCCTTGTTCTGGTACACGTCAATCAGACGACCCTCCTCATCCGTGACGCCGAGGATACGGTATACGAGGAAATGCGACGTGTCGTCGGTCCGCATGTCCTCGATGCGTTGATCGATCTTCTTCCGGAGGCGAGTCGCATACTCGGCGGCCAACGATCGGATGTCGTCTTTCACGTTCATTTCACGCACTTGCCGTTCAAGCGTCGTTGGACCGGTGGGAGAACGGCGTCACGATTCAGGCCACGCGAACGATCGACGCCTTCGGCTGCCGGCGCGGCCGGCGGTAGCCGTGCGCGCCGTTCCACCCTGCTGCGCCGCCGCTGAATCTTACGGCAGCCCGAACGCGAGCACGGCGTTCAGGGCGACGATCGCCACGTACTGCTCGCCGCTGACCTGGTAGGTGAGCGGGCTGGCGTGGATCGGGCGGCCGGCGTCGAAGCTGAACAGCCGCTCGCCCGTCCCGGCGTGGAAGCCGTAGAACTTCCCGTCGCCGGCGCCCTGAAAGACGACGTCCCCCGCCGTCACCAGATTGCCGCCGTTCGTCGTGCTCGCGCTCTCGGCGTACCAGGCCTGCTCGCCGGTCGCCGGGTCGTAGGCGGCCAGCGTGGAGGTGGGGGTCATGCCGATCTCGCCGACTTCCGCGATGTTGCCGAAGTGTCCGGCGTAGCCGGGGCCCGGCTTCATGGTGTCGCCGACCGCCTTCACCTTGATCGACCAGGCGTCGTTCTTGCCGGTCACGTACAGCAGGCCGGTCCGGGGGCTGAACGACGGCGACCCGTAGTTGGCGCCCCCTGTGTTGCCGGGCGACGTGATGACGAACTCGCTCACCTGGTACGGGTGGAACATCTGCCGCACGCGCGGCGCGAGCGCCGGGTCGGTGACGGCGGGCCAAGTGGCGCAGAACGGCTCCTGCGGGACGCCGCGGGCGTTGTAGGGGACCGGCTGCGTGGGCCACGCCTCGTCGCCAGGCACGTCGGTGCTCGTCGGCACGGCTGTTTCGACTATCGGGTTGATCGGCTCGCCGGTCGCGCGGTCGAGGATGTAGACGTAGCAGGTCTTGCCGAGCGACGCGAGCGCCTTCACCGGCCGGCCGTCGACGGTCAGGTCGAACAGGATCGGTCCGGACGCCAGGTCCCAGTCCCAGATGTCGTGGTGCAGGGTCTGGAAGTGCCACTCCAGCGCGCCGGTGTCGACGTCGACCGCCAGGATCGAATTGGTGAACAGGTTCTTCCCCAGGCGTGACGACCCGTCGTAGTTGGGGGAGGGGTTGGCCGCATGGAAGTAGACCATCCCCAGCTCGGCGTCTATCGCCGGCTGCAGCCAGACGCCGCCGCCGTACCGCTTGTCGGAGCTCCAGGTGTCCCTGGCGATCTCCCACCCTGCGTCCTGCGGCCCCTGCGGCACGGTGTTGAAGACCCACCGCATCGCGCCGGTCGCGCTGTCCATTGCGGTCAGCAGGCCGCCGGGAAGGAGCCCTTCGGAGAACGGCAGCCCGACGAAGAGGGCGCCGCCGGCCGCCGCCGGCGGGTTGGTCATCGCGAACCCCATGGCGGTCGTATCGACGGTCGGCGGCCAGGTGTCGGGATACTTGAACGTCAGCGCTTCGCGGGCGACCTGCAGAAAGCCGTCCGCCCCGAACGATTCGACCAGCGCGCCCGTCTTCGCGTCGACCGCGTACAGCAGCTCGGGGCCGAACGCGTAGATCACGCCGTCCGCGTACGCCGGTCCCCGGCCGCCGCCCGTAAACGCCGGTTCGCCTTCGAACGTCCAGACCGTCTCGCCGGTCGCGGCGTCGAGCGCGGTCAGCTTCGACCCGACGTTGAAGTAGAGGACCCCGTCGATCACGAGCGGAGTGGGGGAGCGCAGGAGCGCCTGCGGAGGCGTCTCGTGCGTCCACTTGAGCTCCAGCCGGCCGACGTTCGACGCGTCGATCCGGTCAGCCTGCGCGTAGCGGGTGTTGTGCGCGTCGAGGTTGTGCAGCGGCCAGTCGATCGTCGTCGCCGGATCGACGACGGGCGCCGGGCGGGCGTGCGCCGTCCGCGCGCCTCCCTGCGCGAGCGCCGCCGACGGGAGGCCGGCCGCTCCGAACAGCAGAACCAGGACGAGTCCGCGCTCAGCCATCGCCGCTCCCCTCGTTCACTTCAAGTCCGGCGAGCTTGCGGACCAGCGCCACCGCCGCCCGGCGGTCGTAGCTGCGGGCCACCATCTGCTTCTCCGCTTCGAGCGAGCCTTCGGCGTGCACCGCCAGCACCTCCTGGTAGGCGCCGAACTCCGACGCCACCAGGTTCCTGACGAAGGTGAGCGCCTTGAGCCGGTCCCGGCCGGCCACGCCGCTGCCGGCGTAGTACTTCTCGTAGTAGGGGGCGGTCTCCGCCGACTCCAGGTCCTCCGCCCCCGGCCCGGTCACCAGCGCGCCCCCCGCCACGTCCTGCACGTTCCGGACCGCCTCGTGGTAACCGTGGGCGAAATGGTACTTGGCCATGTTGACGTAGAGCGGGTCGGGGACGGCTATCGCCTCCTCGCGCGGCCTGCCCCGCATCGCGGCATGGTGCGTGAGGCCGCGCAGCGTCTCGGCGTAGCTGATCAGCCGGACGATCTTCTCCCGCACGTGCCCGGCCTTCGCGATGCCGTTCATCTCGGCCATCATCAGGGCCGAGCCGACCAGCGCGTCCACCAGCGGCAGCTTGTACGAGATGGCGGTGAACCGGTGATGCTCCACGAACGCCAGCGCCAGCGGGCCGGCGAATGCGTGCTCGCCGGCGAGGAACACCCGTTCCCACGGCACGAACACGTCGTTGAACACCGTGGTGGTCTCCATCATCTTGTGCCGCGCGCTGATGGGAAGCTCCGCCGGAGCGCTCTGCGGCCCATGCGAGTCGAACGCCGAGGCGAGCAGCACGAGACCCGGCGCGTTCATCGGGACGGCGAAGCTGACGGCGTAGTCGCGGTCCGACTCGCCGAGGGCGCGGGTCGGCAGGACGATCAGCTCGTTCGCGTTCGTGCTGACCGAGGTGTGCGCCTTGGCGCCGCGCACGACGATCCCGTCGTCGCGCCGCTCCGCGATCCGGACGTACAGGTCCGGGTCGGCCTGCGCCGACGGCCGGAGCGACCGGTCGCCCTTGACGTCGGTCTGGGCGACGGCGACGGCCAGGTCGTTGTCGCGGCAGTGCTCGTAGTACCGCCGCACCCGCCCGGAGTACTCCGTGCCGCGCTCCCGGTCGACCCGCGACGCGACGCGCAGCAGCCCGCACAGCGCGTCGGTCCCGATCTCCTTGATCAGGACGACCAGCGTGGCCCCTTCGGTCGTGGCCAGCTCGATCAGCCGGCTCCGCTGCAGCAGGTCGTCCGGCGTCCGGGGAATCTGGTAGTAGCGCGAGTACTCCCCGGCGTCGCCGCTGACGACGCACAGCTCGCGGTGGGCCGGGTCGTGGGCGAGCCGGTAGTCGATGGCCGCGTGCCGCGCCGCCACGCCGATCACCGGGTGCTCGGTGACGTCCGGCGCCCGCCGGCCGCGGTAGTAGACCGTCCGTCCGTCCCGCAGGCTCGCCAGGTAGTCTTCCGCAGTCCGCAGCGCCATCGGTGCGCCTCTCAGCCGAACGCTCCCGGCGCCCGGTCCACGACGAGGTTCGCGCCGGTCGCCCGCCGCACCGCGTCGAGGGTGACCCCCTCGGCCAGCTCCCGCAGCGCGAAGCCGGCCGGGGTGACGTCGATCACCGCCATCTCGGTGACGACCATCGTCACCACCTTCACGCCGGTCAGCGGCAAGGAGCAGCGCTCGACCAGCTTGTGGCCGCCCTGCTTCGTGGCGTGCTCCATCGCCACGATCACCCGCTTGGCGCCGCCGACCAGGTCCATGGCGCCGCCCATCCCCTTGACCATCTTGCCCGGGATCATCCAGTTCGCCAGGCTCCCTTCCCGGTCGACCTGCAGGGCGCCGAGCACGGTCAGGTCGAGGTGGCCGCCGCGCACCATGGCGAACGACTCGACGCTGCTGACGATCGACGAGCCGGGCAGCTCGGTCACCGTCTCCTTGCCGGCGTTGATCAGGTCGGGGTCGACCTGGTCCTGCGTCGGGTACGGCCCGATCCCGAGCAGGCCGTTCTCCGAGTGGAGGGTGATCTCGATCCCGGGCGGGATGTGGTTGCCGACCAGCGTCGGAATCCCGATGCCGAGGTTGACGTAGTCGCCGTCCCGCAGCTCCTGCGCCACACGCCGGACGATCCGTTCGCGCGGATCAGCCATCCTGCAGCACCAGCCTCTCGATCCGTTTCTCGTAGCGGGCGCCCCGGACGACGTGCTGCACGTAGATGCCGGGGGTGACGACCTGATCGGGGTCGATGTCGCCCGGCTCGACCAGCTCCTCCACCTCGGCTATCGTCACCCGCGCCGCCGCCGCCATCATCGGGTTGAAGTTCTGCGCGGTCCGGTGGTAGACGAGGTTGCCGCGCCGGTCTCCCTTCCACGCCTTCACGAAGGCGAAGTCGGCGTGGAGCGGCTGCTCGAGGACGTGGCCGCGGCCGTCGATCACCCGCGTCTCCTTCCCCTCGGCCACCACCGTGCCGTAGCCGGTCGGGGTGAAGAACCCGCCGATCCCCGCGCCGCCGGCCCGCAGCCGCTCGGCGAACGTCCCCTGCGGGACCAGCTCCACCTCCAGCTCGCCGGCGAGGAACTGCCGCTCGAACTCCTTGTTCTCGCCGACGTAGGTGGCGATCATCTTCGTCACCTGCCGCGTCCGGAGCAGGACGCCGAGGCCGAAGTCATCGACCCCCGCGTTGTTGCTCACCGCGGTCAGACGCTTCGCGCCCCGGTCGCGGAGCGCGGCGATCAGGTTCTCGGGAATCCCGCACAACCCGAAGCCGCCCATCATGACCACGGCGCCGTCCGGCACCAGCGCGGCGGCGGCGGACGCGTCGGGAAGCACCTTGTTCATGCGCGCCGGATCATACCATCAGGCCGCCGGGGCGACGGCGCGCCGCGGGGCTCCGCCACGGGCTGTGTACACTCGCGTGGCCGTCCCGTGAAAGAACGTTCGACGCTCGACCTGCCCTCGGCTCTCGACCCCGGCCACGCGGACCGCTGGCGGCGCGTCGTCCGCGGCGGGATCGTCTTCCTCGACTACGACGGCACCCTCACCCCGATCGTCGAACGCCCGGAGCTGGCGACGCTGCCAGCGGCGATGCGCCGGACGCTCCGGCGGCTCGCGGCGGCGCTGCCGGTGGCGATAGTGTCGGGCCGGGACGCCGGGGTGGTCGCTGATCTCGTCGGCCTCGACGAACTGACCTACGTCGGGAGCCACGGCCTCGACATCGCCGGCGCTCCTGGGAGCGGCCTGCGCAAGGAGGTGGCGGCCTGGTGCGTCCCCGCGCTCGACGCCGCGGAGCGCCGGCTGCGCCGCGAGACGGCCGCCGTCGCCGGCGCGCTCGTCGAGCGCAAGCGGTTCAGCGTCTCCACCCACGTGCGCCGTGCCGCGCCGGCCGATCACGCCCGCGTCGAGGCGATCGTCGAGCAGGTCCGGCGGGCGCATCCGTCGCTCCGGCGCGAAGGCGGCAAGATGCTGTTCGAGCTGCGGCCGGACGTCGACTGGGACAAGGGCGCCGCGGCCTGCTGGCTGATCGAGGCGCTGGGCCGCGACCGGTCGTCGGCCCTCTTCATCGGCGACGACCTGACGGACGAGAGCGTGTTCCGCGCCCTGGCCGGAAGCGGGACCGGCGTCGTCGTCGCGGAGACGGACCGTCCGACCGCCGCCGAGCTGCGCCTCCGCAACCCGGACGAAGTGCGGAGGCTGCTGGAGCAGATTTGTTTGACGGGGGGGGGGGGGTAGTAGGATATTGTGACGGCTGAATCAGGTATCCGCGGACCGCAGGGGAGCGGCATGGCGATTATCGACGGCACGAGGCGCGGCGAACAGCTTTCCGGCGATTCCACCGACGACACGATCCTGGGCGCAGGCGGCGACGACGTCCTGCGGGGCGGCGGCGGCGACGACCACCTGATCGGCAACACCGGTGACGACCAGCTTTACGGCGGCGCGGGCGACGACACGCTCTGGGGCGGCGCCGACGACGACCTGCTCTCGGGCGGCGACGGCGGCGACCGGATCGTCGGCGGCTCGGGTCGGGACACGGCGACCTACTCCGGCTCGGCGTCCGGCGTGACGGTGGACCTCGCCGACGGCGCCGGGTCCGGCGGCGACGCGGACGGCGACACGCTCGACCGCATCGAGGACGTCGTCGGCTCGGCGCACGCCGACCGGCTCACCGGCGACGACGGTCCCAACCTGCTCCGGGCCGGCGACGGCGACGACGTTCTGATCGGCAACGGCGACAGAGACCGGCTGTACGGCGACGCGGGCGACGACACGCTCCGGGGCGGGGACGGGGACGATCGGGTCGCCGGCGGCGCGGACGACGACGTGCTGGAGGGCGGCGCCGGCAGCGACACGATCCATGGCGCCGGCGGCGCCGACACGCTCCGAGGCGGCGACGACGACGACTGGCTGATCGGCAACGCCGCCGCCGACCGGCTGTACGGCGACGCGGGCGCCGACACGCTCTGGGGCGGCAACGGCGACGATCGGCTGACGGGCGGCGCGGGCGACGACACGCTCGAGGGCGGCGTGGGCGAAGACACCTTCGTTTTCCGCGCCGGGCACGGCAGCGACACCATCATGCGTTTCGCGGACGGAGACGACCGCATCGACCTGACGGCGCTGGGGGTCTCGGCGTTTTCCGGCCTGAAGACGACGACGACGTCGGTCGGGACGCTGATCGATCTGGAGAGTGCGGGCGGCGGCTCGGTCTTGCTCGCCGGCTTCGCCATCGACGACCTCGATGCGTCCGACTTCGTGTTCGCGCAGGAGGGTGCGGAGGAAACCGACGCCGACGACGAGGGGCGCGCGCGCGAGGACGACAGCAACACGATCCGGGGTGATGACGGCGACAACCTGCTGCGCGGCACTACCGGTAACGATCGGCTGTACGGCGAAGGCGGCGACGACACGCTGTACGGCGAAGCCGGCAACGACCGGATGTACGGCGGCGACGGTGACGACAGAGTCTCCGACGGCGTCGGTGAAGACGAAATCCACGGCGGCGCCGGCGACGACTACATCGTCCTGGCTTCCGGTGACGGCGACGACGTGGTTTCAGGCGGCGCCGGTGACGATACGATCCTGGCCGATCCGCTTGAAGTGAATGGAAAGAACACCATCAATCCAACGGGCGCCAGCACGTACTCGGGCGGCGCCGGCAACGACAACATCCATATCTGGAACGACGGCGACAACACTATTTCGGGCGGCGCCGGCAACGACAGAATCGACATTCGAACGTTCGCGGATGGCGACAACACGGTTTCGGGCGGTGATGGCGACGACTTACTCAACGTCAACTATGCTGTCAACGCGGCTGACGGCATAAGCGGCCCGCGTGGTGACAACACGGTTTCGGGCGGCCTCGGCGACGACCACATCAACATTGGCGGTTTTGGTGACAACACAGCTTCAGGCGGCCCCGGCGACGACGACATCTACATTGCCGGTGTTGGCGACAACACGATTTCGGGCGGTCCCGGTAATGACAGGTTCCATATCGATGGTCAATTTACCAGCGGTGACCACACGATCTCGGGTGATGCCGGCGATGACCGTATCGACGACTACGGCGGTGGAGACGACACGATATCGGGCGGGGACGGCAACGATAGAATCCAGGTGGTCCACGGCGACAACACAATTTCTGGTGATGCCGGCGACGACGAAATCATCGATTACGGTCGGGGGAACGATACGATCTCAGGCGGGGACGGCAACGATCTAATCCGGGTCGTCACATACGCAAGCAACAATAACAACGGCGGTGACAACACGATCTCGGGCGACGCCGGCGACGACGTCCTCGAGGGCGGCCCCGGCGACGACACCTTCATCTTCCGAAGCGGGCACGGCAGCGACACCGTCAATCGCTTCGGTCAGGGGGACGACGTCATCGACCTGACGGCGTTCGGCCTCTCGGGATTCTCCAGCCTGAAGATCTCTCAGGCTTCCGGCGGGGCATTGATCGACCTGGAGAGCCACGGCGGCGGCACGATCCTGCTCGCCGGCGTCGCCCCCGGCGACCTGGACGCTTCGGACTTCGCGTTCTGACGGGCGCGCCGGCGGCGGCGGTCAATCCCCCCGGCGCGCGCCCCGGACGTGCTTGTGGCACTGGACGCAGTTCAGCGTCATCTCCATGTAGGCCAGCGACACGCCGTCGGTGTTGCCGGCGTTCGCCTCGTCGATCAGCGACCGGGCCGACTCCCGGAAGTCGCTGGCGTAATGGAGGTACTCGGCGGTCCGGAGCGGGCTCCAGGTCGAGGCTTCGCTGAGCAGCGCCAGCTCGTTGGCGAGCCGCGCAGCGCCGGCGTGGTCGCCCAGGACGACCGACGCCAGCAGCGCCTGGGCGTGGTCGAGCTTCTCGCGCATGAGCCGGCCGACGCCGGGTTGCTGCGCCGAGCCGGCGGCGGCGCCGGCGATGAGCAGGACCCCGATCAGCCAAGTCGTTCGCGTCCGGTGCATCATCTGATTCCGTCCTTTCGCTGGCGCCTTGCGCGGCGCGCGGCCGGTCGAACGGGCGGCGGACGCCGGCCGGAGGGTCATCGGGCGCCGGGCGCCGCGCGGCCGGCCGCTTCCCGCTCGCGGGCGCGCGCGCCGCTCAGCGTGTGGATCACGCCGTAGTTCCCCTCGTGGCAGGCGTACTCCAGGAAGGGCTGGTCGAGCCGGCTCAGCGGGACCTCCACCGTCCACGGCCGGGTGAACCTGGCCGGGTCCTCGACGGTCAACTCGTACCGGATCGTCCCGGCGTCCACCCGGGTGAACCGCTCGACCAGACGCATCGTCTCGGTCGGGACGCGCCACGTCGCCAGCCAGCGCTCGCCGGTCTTGTCGAGGAAGTTCCGCGTCTCGACCACCAGCATCCCGCCCTCCCACCGGCCCACGCCTTCGCCGAGCCAGTGGCGGACCGCGCCGTGCGGACGGCCGTCGGTCGGGACGATCCGCCGGTCGCGGAACTGCTCCCCCTGGAGCACCACCCAGCCGGGGCTCTGGGAGATCTTCTGGGGGCCGCCGGCGGTGCCGGTCCAGACCGAGCCGGGCAGGCCGTCGGTATGGCACCGCTCGCCGGTGTCGACGTCACGCCACGTGTTGAACGGGCCCTTGCCGTAGCTGGCCGTGTTCCGGTCGCTCTCGCGCCGCAGCGCCGGCGTGAACGGTATCCGGCCGTCCGGACCGGTGATCAGCGACGTGCGGGTGAACACGCGCTCCGGCTCGCCGGTGTCCTGCCAGAACCGGTTGTAGGTGCCGGTCGGCTGGGTGTCGGTCAGGGGGCTGGGTCCCTCGGCCGCCTGCCGGCCGTCCCGGCAGACCCGGGACTGCGACGCGCCGCAGCGCCCTTCCACGAGCGCCGTCGCCTCCTCGACCGTGTAGAACTCCCTGCCGGCCAGCTCGGCCGGCCGCTCGAGCGGCGTTTCGGTCTCGTTCCGCCACACGCCCCGCAGGTCCGGCTCGCCCCACGGCGTGCGGAGGGCCGCCGCCCCGTCCGCCCGGTCCTGCCCCGCCGCCGCGCCGGACCCCGGCGGCCCGCCCGCGGCCAGCACTACCGCCGCCGCCAGCAGCGCCGCCGGACGTCGATGATGGCGCATCGCGCCCCTCGCTTCCTGCGCCGTCACCGCCGCGGCTCGCTCGGGTCGCGCCCGTCGAGCGGGGCGCCCGTGCCGGACGACCCCATGAACAGGTGCGTCCCGTCCGGCAGCGTCAGGTCCCGGCCGTTCGCCCGGTTGCTGCCGTCTATCGCCTGGTAGCCGTCGACGACGATCTCCGTGCCGGCCTCCAGCGAATCTTTCGTGAAGCCGCGCCGCACCAGGGAGTTCGGCGGCCCGCCTTCGATCATCCACTGCTCCACCGTGCCGTCCGGCCGGGTGACGTCGAGGTGGATCCAGGCGTGCGGGTTGATCCACTCCATCCGCGTCACCGTTCCCTCCAGCCGGACCGGCCGGTCGGCGTCGAACTCCGCCCCGAACGCATGGTGCGCCCCCGCCGGCGCCGCCAGCGCGCCGAGCAGAAGGCCGGCGCACGCCGCCGCCGCGATTCGCTCCGCCCGCATCGGATCCCCCTCCATCTCAGGCGCCCGCTCCCGCGCCGTCACGGGACCGGCCGGCTCAGGGAGCCGAGCAGCAGCGGCTCCACGAACTCCAGACACCGGAACTCCATCACCTGCGCCCCCTCGTCCATCCGCCGGTACAGCGGCATCCGCATCGTCCAGGGCCGCTCGAACACGTTCGGGTCCTCGATGGCGGCTTCGTAGTCGAGGTGGTACGGCGTCGCCGGCGTGTACCGCTCGACCACGCGCAGGGCGTCGCTGTGGAAGTTGCCGGCCCGGTCGAACCAGGTCAGTCCGTTGAACCCGGTCACCTCGACCACGAGCGTGTCGCCCTCCCACCGGCCGTTCGACCACCCCATCCAGCTATCGATCGCCGGCTGCCCGTGATCGGTCAGATGGACGATCCGCGTGGCGCTTGAGAACGCGTAGGCGATCGTGATCTCGTCGTCCCCCTGCACGATCCGGAACGGGAAGGGAAGGTAGGTGGCCCGCGGGACCCCCGGCAGGTAGCACTTCACCTCCGGGTCGCCGATCTCCCGGTTCCACGGATCGACGACCATCCGCTGCGCGAAGTTCTCCCGCTTCTTCGCGGCGGCCCACGGCTGGTACGGAATCTCGCCGTCGACCACGCCGCGGCCGGCGGGGACCGCGCCGATCGCGCCCATCGCGAGCACCGGCGGCGGGAGCGCGACGTGGTCCTCGACGTCCCAGTGGGCCGTGCCGAGCGCCTGCCAGACGCCGTTGAGGTCCGGGCGGCCGGTCCCCGGCAGCCGGGGCGCCCGGTAGCCGTCCCCCTGCGCCGCCGGTTGCGCGGCGGCGATCGCCGTCAGCGCCGCGCCGGCGGCGATCGCCGCGCCCAGCGCCGCGCTCCGGAGCGCTCCGCCGCCCAGCAGCTTCGACATCGTGCGACGTCCCTCTTGCGGGGAATTCTGTGCGTGCGGTCCCGCGGTGTCAAGCGGGCGCGGGCGGGGGACGATCCGTCCGCCGCCGCGTCACGATCGCCGTGCGCCGCCGCCCGCCGCCAGGTACGCCGCCGGCACGACGAACAGGTTCAGCACGGTCGACGAGAGCAGCCCGCAGACGATGACCAGCGCGAGCGGCGCCTGGATCTCGCTCCCCGGCTCGCCGAGCCGGAGCGCGACCGGCAACAGGGCGATCCCGGTCGAGAGCGCCGTCATCAGGATCGGCGCGAGCCGGTCCGCCGCCCCCCGGACGATCGCTGCGCGAGGATCGGAAACCCCTTCGTCCTGCTGCAAGCGCCGGACGTGCGACACCAGCATGACGCCGTTGCGGGCGGCGACGCCGAACAGGGCGATGAACCCGATCAGCGAGGCGATCGACAGCACTCCGCCGCCGAGGAAGACGCCGGCGACGCCGCCGATCAGCGCCAGCGGGAGGTTGACCATGACGACCGCCGCGTCGCGCGCCGACCGGAACGCGGCGAGGAGGATGGCGAAGATGCCGGCGGCGGCTGCGGCGCCGAGGCCCAGTAGCCGCCGCGTCGCGGCGGCCTCCGCTTCGAACCGGCCGCCGAACTCGATCCGGTAGCCGTCGGGCGCGGTCACCCCGGCCGTCACCCGCTCGCGCACGTCGGCGGCGACGCCGACGAGGTCCCGGCCGGCGACGTTCGCGGTGACGAGAATCCGCCGCTGCGCGTTCTCGCGGCCGATGAAGTTGGGACCGCGGTCCTCGACGACGTCGGCGAGGCCGCCGAGCGGCACGCGCGCGCCCTCGGGCACGTCGAAACGGGTCTGCCGCATCGCGTCGAGGTCCTGCCGCCCGCTCGGCCGGTAGCGCAGCACCAGCGCTGCCGGCCATTCGCCGTCGAGGATCTGGCCCACCCGCCGGCCGAGCAGCGCCGTCTCCAGCATCGACGCGGCCTCGCCGGCCGGCAACCCGTGCCGGGCGAGCGCCCCCCGGTCGAAACCGACCCGCACGGTCGGGACGTCGGCCTGCGGCTCCACCGCCAGATCGACGAGGCCGGCCGTCCCCTGCATCGCCGCCGCCGCCTGCTCGCCGAGCGCTCGGAGCGTTCCCAGGTCCGGACCGAAGATTCTGACGGCGATGCTGGCGCGCGCCCCCGACAGCATGTGGTCGATCCGGTGGGAGATCGGCTGGCCGACGGTGACGGCGGCGCCGGGAACGAGCGACAGGCGCTCGCGGACGTCGGCCAGGACGGCCTCGCGCGGCCGGACGGGGTGCGCCAGCCCGTGCGCGAGCCGCACGTCTATCTCGGACGACTCGACGCCCTGCACGTGCTCGTCCAGCTCCGCCCGCCCCGTCCGCCGCGCCGTTCCGGCCACTTCCGGCACGTCGAGCAGGATCCGCTCGACGGCGGCCCCGAGCGCGTTCGACTCCTCCAGGCTGGCGCCGGGCGGCATCACCACGCTGACCACCAGCGCCCCTTCGTTGAAGGCCGGCAGGAAGTCCCGTCCCATCCGCGGGACGGCGGCGAGCGCGGCGAGCAGCAGGAGCGCGGCCGCGGCGGCCACCAGCTTCGGACGCCGCAGCACGCCCGGCAGCACGCGCCGGTACCCGCGCTTCAGCGCCGCCGCGAGCGCCGGCTCGCGTCCCTCGCGTATCCGCCGCGCGCCGGGGAGCAGGTACGCGCAGAGCGCGGGCGTGACGGTCAGGGCGACGACCAGCGACGCGGCCAGCGCCAGGAGGAAGGCTGCGCCGAGCGGCTGCAGCAGCCGCTGTTCGACGCCCCCCGGGAACAGGAGCGGCAGGAAGCCGGCCATGACGACCAGAGTCGCCGCAACCATCGCCCCGCGGACCTCCCGGCTGGCGCGATAGACCACCTCCAGCGCCGGCCGGCGCGCCGCCGCGGGCCGGCCGGCGTTCTCCCGCAGCCGCCGCGCGACGTTCTCGACGTCGACGATCGCATCGTCCACCAGCGCCCCGACCGCGATCGCCATCCCCCCGAGCGTCATGCTGTCGATCGACAGCCCCGCCGCCCGCAGGCCGGCGACCGCCGCCAGCAGCGACAGCGGGATGGCCGCCAGCGTGATCGCGCCGGCGCGCAGGTTGGCCAGGAAGACGAGCGTGACCGCCATGACGAGCAGCGTGCCGTCGCGCAGCGCGGCGTTCAGGTTGGCGAGCGCCCGCTCGATGAAGTCGGCCTGGCGGAACAGCCCCGTATAGAGCTGCATGCCGGGCGGCAGCTCCGCCCGGAGACGGCCGATCTCGGCGTCCAGCGCGCGGGTCAGCGCGAGCGTGTTGACGCCCGGCTGCCGGTGGACGCCCAGGATGACGGCCGGCCGGCCGTTGTGCGACCCCTCCCCCCGCTTGAGCGCCGCCCCGACCCGGACGTCGCCGACGTCCCGCACGCGGATCGGCCGGGTGTCGCGGGCGGCGATGACGGTCGCGCCGATCCCTTCCACGTCGCGCACGCGTCCGGCGCCGCGAATCAGGTACTCCTGTCCGCCGGCCAGGCGGAAGCCGGCCGACGTGTTCCGGCTGGCGCGGCGGAGCGCCGCCTCGACCGCGTCCAGCGGCAGATCGTAGTCGGCCAGCCGATCCGGATCGACCAGCACCTCGAACTGCCGGCGCTCGCCGCCGATCACCGTCACCTGCGACACGCCCGGCGTCGCCAGCAGCCGGCGGCGGACGAGCAGATCCGCCGTCGTGCGGAGCTCCATCGGCGTGGGCGCGCGGTCCGTCGCCGCGGCCGCCGGGGGCGCCGCTTCGAGCGCGACGAACATCACCTCGCCCATGATCGAGGAGATCGGCGCCAGCGCCGGCGGCTCCACCGTGTCGGGCAGCGCCGACTCGACTGTGGCCAGGCGCTCGGCGACCGCCTGCCGCGCACGGTGGACGTCGGCGCCCCAGTCGAAGTCGACCCGGATCACGGCGACGCCGACCGACGTCGTCGAACGCACCCGCCGGACGCCCGACGCGCCGGCGATCGCCGACTCGATCGGGAACGTGGCGAGCGCCTCCAGGTCGGCCGGCGCCATGCCATGCCCTTCCACCAGCACCGTCACGGTCGGCGCGGTCAGATCCGGCAGCACGTCGACCGGCATCCGCGACGCCGCCCAGCCGCCGCCGGCGAGTAGCGCCGCGGCCGCCGCAAGCACCGCCGGACGGTTGCGCAGCGACCACCGGATGAGCGCGTCGAGCGGCATCGGCTGGCAGGTTGTTCAGTGGGTGTGGGCGTGGGCCGGCGAACGAGGAGACAGCGCGGCGAGCCGGACGAGCGGCGCCCCGCGCACCACCACCCGCTCCCCGGGCGCGACGCCGCCGCCGATCTGGACGTGGCCCGCTTCGCGGTTGCCGAGCCGGACCGGACGGCGCTCGAACCGCTCGCCTCCCGACTGCACGAAGACGACCGGCTGGCCGGCGTCGTCGACCACCGCGCTTTCGGGCGCCGTGACCGCTTCGATCGCCGCCGAGGCGAAGATCCGCAGCGACGCCGCCTGGCCGATAGCGAGCCGCCGGTCGGGGTTGCGGAGTTCGTAGACGATCGGCGCGGTGCGGGTCTCCGGGTCCAGCACGCGGCCGGTGGCGACCAGGCGATCGAGCGCGACGGGCGCGTCGAACCCGGGGACGATCAGCTCGGCGCCGGCCGGATCGTCGATCCGCGCCAGGGCGGCTTCCGGCAGCGCGCCGACGACGTGGACCCTATCGACGGCGACGATCCGGAACAGCACCGCCCCCTGCTCCACGCTGGCGCCGGCGGTCGCCTCGGATGCGCCCAGCACCCCGGTGAGCGGCGCGCGCAGCACGAACCGGACGTCCCGTCCATCCCCCCCTTCGCCGATCCGCGTCGCGTCGAGTTGAGCGAGATGCGCCTCCGCCGCTTCGACCCGCGCCTCGGCGGTCCGTTCGGCCACGCGCGCTTCGACGCGGCGGCGTTCGGGCAGGGCGCCGGCGGCGACCAGCCGCTCGACCCGGGCCCGCTCGGCCCGGATCAGTTCCCGGGCGCCCTGCGCCTCGGCGACCGCCAGCTCCAGCTCCGGCCGATCCTCGCCGTGGCCGCTGTGCGGGATCACTTCCGCCAGCGTGTCGCCGCGCCTCACCGGCGAGCCGACGGGCAGCGCCGGCAGGTCGTCGGCCAGCCGTCCCGCCACCGGCGTGGTCACGTCGGCCCGGCCGCCGGTGCGCGGCTCGATCCGGGCGGCGATCGTCAGGCTGTCGGCGATCGTCCGCCGGCGGGCCGGCGCGGTGGCGAAGTCGAACGTCCACTGCTGTTCCTTGAGAAACGTGATCGTCCCGTCGTCCGCCGCCGGTTCGGCGACGGACGGCGGGTCGCCCGCTGCCCGCACCACGATTTCGCCGAAGTCGTGACGGTCGGTCAGCCCCGGCGCCTCTATCGTTACTTCAAGGCGGTGGCGGCCGGCCCGCTCCGGCGTGACGTCGACGCCGAAGACGCCGGGGCGCGCCGGCGCGTCCGCGGAGAACTTCCCGGTCCACGCCCCCGCCGCCAGGCGGACCACGGCGCGGCCGGCGCCGAGCGGCTCGAACGTCTCCAGATCGGTGACGTGCAGCTCGAACCGGCTCGTCACCCCTTCGACGAGCGGCGGGTGCTCCAGCAGCAGCTCGCTCCGCGCGGTCCAGCGGGTCTCGACGACCGGCGTCGCCGGCGGGGCGGGCGCATCTGCCGGACCGGCGTCGCCGGCGCCGCCGCACCCGGCGAGCGGCAGGACGGCCAGCCAGACCGCGGCCGTCGCCGCACCAGACCGGCGGACCGACGCCGGACGACGGCCCGGGCAAGACTCCGCCGCCGCCACCCCGCCCCTGGCGGCGCTCACTGCGTCGCCCCTTCTCCCACCGCCCGGTCGAGATCGATGGCGGCCCGGCGCGCGGCGGCTGAAAGGTCCAGCAGGCGCAGCCGCGCCCCGAGCATCACCCGATGCGCGTCGAGCAGCTCCAGGATGCCGTATTCGCCCTCTTCGTAGGCCACCGCGGCGATGGAGACCAGCTCGGCCGCCGGCTCGACCGATTCGACCTGGTAACGGTCGGCCAGGGCGCGATACCCCGACGCCGCGACGTGCGCCGCCCGCACTTCGCCCTCGATGCGCGTCCGGAGCGCCCGCCGTTCGGCTTCGGTCCGCGCCTGCGCCGCCGCCGCCCGCGCCGTCTGCGCCTGACCGTGGTCGAAGAGCGGCACGGCGACGGTCGCCGTCACGGCGTAGCCCGACTCGCGCGCCGCCGGCGCGCCGGCGCGCTTGAGGCCGGCGGTCACCGCCGCCCCCGGCAGCCGCAGCCGCTCCGCAGCCCGCCGCTCCAGGCGCCACCGCGTCTCGCTCGCGGCCAGCGCCCGGTAATCCGCCCGCTGCGCCAGCGCCCGCGCCACCAGGGTATCGACGCCGCCGGCCGGGGCGCCCTCCAGCAGCGCGCCCGCCGCCGTCAAGCGGGCCGCCGCCGCTCCGGGCGCGAAGAACGCCGCCAGCCGCGCCTGCGCGGTCCGCCGCTCGACGTCGGCCGCTTCGAGGTCGGTCTCGACGTCGGCCACTTCCCGCTCGGCGCGCAGCCGGTCGAACCGCGACCCCTCGCCCTCCCGCTCGCGCGCCCGCAGCACGTCGGCCAGACGCCTCAGCTCCGCCACCCCGCCGCCGAGGACCCGCGCGCGCTCCTGCGCCAGGAGCAGGTCGGTGAACGCGAGGCGCAGCCGCGTCTCGAACCGGCGCAGGGCGGCCCCGGCGCGCGCCTCCGCGGCCGCCGCCGCCCGCCCGGCCGCCTCCGCGAGCAGGCGCCGGCGTCCCCGCACCGGCAGGTCCTGGGAGACGAGCAGGAAGTCTTCGACGTCGAGTCCCGCATCCTCCCGCGTGTAGCTGACTTCGGGGTTGGGCGGCGCACTCCGTTCCCGCGCGCCGGCCGCCGCCTCACGCGCCGTCAGGCGGAGCGCCTCCGGATGCGGATGCTCCCGGCGCAGGCGCTGCAGCGCCTGCTGCTCGGTGAGCGTCTGTCCGAACGCCGGCGGCGCGGCGAGTCCCCAGCCACAGGCCGCCGCCGCTGTCGCCGCCGTCAGCAGTCGCCATCGGCGCATGCCGTTCCTCCTGGAGATTCGCAAGGCAGGGAGCGCTCCGATCATAGCGCGGCGGGCGGTGAAGACGGCGACGGCACGCCGCAGGCCGCCGCCGTGAAGGAAGGCGCAAAAGAATGCACTAATGTTGACTTAAGCTCAATAAGGGTATATATTGCGCATTCATGCCGCTTGAAACTGCCCGCCAGGCGAAGATCTCGGTCCTGCTGTCTCCGGATGAAGCTCGGCGCTTCGAAGCTTACTGTCAGGAGCGGGGCCACAAGAAGAGCACGTTGATCGCCCGTCTGATCCGCGAGCACCTGAACCGCGAACGGTACATGGTTCAGCCGGTCCTGTTCAGCGACCGCACCGTCCCCGGACGCCCGCATTCGTGACTTCGGAGCGACATGATTCGGCGCAGCGTGGAGGCTGAATCCACCATGCACACTTCAGCGACAGTTGACCAAATCCGCCTGTTTCCGGCGGACGCTGCAAAGGCCGGAACGTTCCGCGACCCGGCGTTCATGGCGAATCGCTCCATGCCGGTCCATCGGTGGGTACCGTGGATCGCAGGGTTTTCCAAGCAGTTCATCGAAGACGCGCTCGGCCGGTACGTGAACGGCCGCCGCCGGACCGTGCTCGACCCGTTCGCCGGGGTCGGCACGACGCTGGTGGAGGCCGATCTCGCCGGTCATGACGTCATCGGCTTCGAGATCAATCCGTACGCGGCGTTCGCAGCGCAGACCAAGCTGGCGGCCCACCGGGTGCGGACCGACGCCGTACGGCGCGCGGTCCGGGAGTTGAACGAACACGCCCGGGCGGTCGAATCGAACGGCGCGCAGCCGAAGGCCGCGCCCCCGCCGAACTTCCGCACCCGCTCGCCGTTCTACAGCCCGGCGGTGGAGCGGAAAGTCCTGCTGATGCAGGATTTCATCCGGCGCCAGTCCGACGCCGACGTGTCGCGTCTGTGCCGCCTGGCGTTCGCCTCGACGATGGTCGACTATTCGAACTACTCGTACGAGCCGAGCCTCGGACGGCGATCCGCCGTCGGCCGCGCCGACGTCGAAGATCACCCGGTTGCATCGTCCGTGGCGGCCAAACTGGCGCAGATGGCGGACGACGCCGACTGGTGCCGCCGGCGTCGCGCCCGCGCCCGACGGCCCGACGGCCAGGTGCGCGTGCAGTCGTTCTTCGACGGCTATGACCGGCTGGCGCGGGGAAGCGTCGATCTGCTGATCACGTCGCCCCCCTACGTGAACAACTACCACTACAGCAGGAACACCCGGCCGCATCTGTACTGGCTCGGGTTCTGCGAATCTCCCGCCGACCTGAAGCGGATCGAGTCGCTGAACTTCGGCACGTACTGGCAACGGGCGCGCGAGCGGGAGCGCGTCGATCTCGATCCGCTCGCCGCCGACCGGGACGTCCGCCGTACGCTGGCGGAGATCCGCAAGCGGAATCCGGATCGAGGAATCTACGGCGGGGCCGGCTGGGCGAACTATGCCACGATCTATCTCAACGACTGCGTGCGGTTCCTCGCCGGCGCGCAGTGGTGCCTCCGGTCCGGCGCCACGGCGCTCGTCGTGGTCGGCAACAGCATCGTCCAGGGAGTGCCGATCCCCACCGATCGGTTCCTCGCGAAGATCGCGCGCCGGCGCGGACTGAAGGTGGTCGGCATCCACACCCCGCGCGCGACCCGCGTCGGCAACAGCATCGTCAATTCCAGCGTGCGCGCCGGCGCCGGCAGGACGGCCAGCCTGTACGAGTCGGTCGTCGAGATCCGGCAACCATGAGCGGCCTGTACGATCCGCTCACGTACGACAATCTGATGGCGGGGTTGGTCGTTCACTTCGAGCGCCGGCCACGTGTGCGGCTCTCTGACGTCACCGATATACACGGACCGGGAATCTACTCGTTGTTCTACGCCGGCGCTCATGATGCGTACGGGCCGATTTCCGGGAGGTCAATCCCGATATACGTCGGAAAGGCCGTTCCTCCGGGAGCTCGCACCGGCGCCGCTGTCGATGTCGCTGCACCGGCCCTCCAGCGTCGGATAAGCGAGCACGCGCGTTCGTTGAACGAGGTCCACAGCCTCGAGGCGGCCGACTTCAAGTGCCGCTACATGCCCGTTGTGCCCGTGTGGATCACGCTCGCCGAACGTTTCCTGATTGACCACTACAAACCGATCTGGAATCTGCAGCTCGACGGATTCGGCAACCACGATCCGGGAGCCGGCAGGAGACAAGGCGAAGCGAGTTGGTGGGATACGCTGCATCCGGGCCGAGCGTGGGCCGACAAGTTGCGCCAAGTCAAGACGGCGGCGGAAGCGAGCCGGCGCGTCAATCGATTCTTCAAGGAGAAGTGACCGGCGCGGCGTCCGGGCGGCGGAATGCGGGTCGTCAGAAGAACCAGCTCAGCGCCGCGTAGCCGGTGACGCCGGCCAGTCCGTACTCGGACGGCAGCGGGCGGGCGGGGGCCGCGTCGGCGTCGCCGACGCCGACGAAGACGCCGGCGGAGATCGAGGCGTCGTCGCCGGCGGAGTACGCGAAGCTCGGCGAGAGGAGCGCGCTGCGATCGCGCAGGTTCCAGAGCCACAACCCGGCGAAGCTCCAGAGCGGGTGCGCCTGGTACGACGCTTGGACCACCGTCTCGTCGCGCCCGAGCACCTGGTGCTCGCCGCGCCGGAACGTGTCCGAGCGCAGCACGGCGGCGTACTCGGCCGGGCCGGCCGCGCCGAGACCGTCGCGCTGGTACTCGGCCGCGATCAGCAAGTCGCGCCCGCCGACCTGGAACTGCCGATCGACGCCGAGGGCGCCGCGGAAGACGGCCGCCTCCCCGCGGCGGCGCAGCATCGCCTCCCCGCGAACGGCCCAGCCCGCGAGCGCGCCGGCGGCGCCGAACGCGACCGCCGGGTCGCCGTGCAGCGCGCCGCCCCACCCGGAGATCTCCCAGCGCCGCACGGTGGCGAGGCCGCGGGCGAGGACGGTCGACTCGACGCCCAGCGGCGACTCGGACTGCCGGAGGACGACGTCGATCTCGCTGAACGGGCCGGGATGGACGCGCACGCGGGCCGCATCGACGCCGGCCCGGAACTCCCGGAACGGATCGGCCGGGTTGAACGGCGTGAACGGATCGGCGGGCGAGAGGAGCAGCGTGGTCCCCCACGACACCGCCTGGCGCCCGGCCGTGATCTCGAACCGGCCGGCCGGCGCCCAGCCGACGCTGAGCCGGTCGAAGCGGTGCCGCCAGACGGCATGGTCGTCCTCCGCCGCCGTCCACTGGAGGTCGAGCCATTCGCCGCCGCCGGGGAGGATGGCGGCGCCGAACCCGAGCGGCGAGTCGCGGCGCCGGAGCGTCACGAGGTGCTCGTACGCCGCTTCGATCCGCAGCGGGCCGAACGCCGGCTCGGCCGACAGCCGGAACCGGCTGAACTGGCTCAGGTTGCTGTCCGCCGGCCCGGCGCCGGCGCTGACCGCTGGGACGGTCTGCACGTAGCCGCCGAGCAGCGGGGTCTGAGCGACCGCCGCCGCGGGCAGGCCCGCGGCGATCGCCAGAACCGCGCGGGTAATGCGGGCGCGGTTCGGCATGGCGTCACGGCCGGCGGTCGTCGGAATCGACGGCGCCGTCGACCATCCGGACCAGGCGCCGGGACCGCTCCATCACCCGGCCGTCGTGGGTGGCGAAGACGAACGTCACGCCCAGGTCCCGGTTCAGCTCCGCCATCACGTCGAGCAGCGCCTCGCTCGCCGCCGAGTCGAGGTTGGCGGTCGGCTCGTCCGCCAGCACCAGCGCCGGCCGGCTCGCCACCGCGCGCACCACCGCCACCCGCTGCTGCTGGCCGCCTGACAGCTTGCCCGGACGCCGGCCCTCCAGGCCGTCCATCCCGGTCCGCGCGAACAGCTCGCGGACCCGCGCGTGGCGCTCCTCGGCGGGGACGCCCTGGAGCAGCATCGGGAACTCCGCGTTCTCCAGCGCCGTCAGCACCGGCAGCAGGTTGTAGGCCTGGAAGACGAAGCCGACCTGCTCCAGCCGGAGTCGCGCCAGCTCCCGGTTCGACAGGCGGCTCACCTCCCGGCCGGCCACCCGGATCCGGCCCCGCGTCGGCCGCGTCAGTCCGCCGATCAGGTTGAGCAGGGTGGTCTTGCCCGACCCCGACGGCCCGGCCAGCGCCGTGAACTCGCCGCGGGCCACGGTCAGGTCGACGCCGCGGACCGCCGCCACCTCCTCGGCCTCCTGGCGGAAGACCTTCCAGACCGCCTCGGTTCGGACCGCTGCGTCGACGCCGGCCGCCTGCGGGCGCGGGTCCTGCATCGGGGTCACCGGTCGAACTTCATCGCCTCCGTCACGTCGACCCGGGCGGCGCGCACCGCGGGGTAGACGGCCGCGGCGACGCCGACGCCCAGGATGAACAGTGCGCTCTGGGCGATGCGCCGCGCCCCGAAGAGCGGCACGATGACCGGGTCGACGACGGCGCCCGAGATGGTAAACCCGTCGGTCTCGCTCATCACCGCCGACACGTCGAGGCCGTCGCCGAACAGCCGCCACGTGAGCGTCAGGCCCAGGCCGACGCCGATCAGCCCGCTGACGGCCGACAGCGCGAGGCCCTCGACCAGCACGATCGCCCCGGTCTGGCGCGGCGTCAGCCCGAGCGCCTGCAGCACGCCGAACTCGCGGTGGCGGTGCATCACCGACATCAGCACGGTGTTCACGACGCCGAACGCGATGATGGTGAACAGGAACGCCTGGACCAGGTAGTTGCCGAAGTCGTCTATCGCGACCGCCGCCGCCAGCGCCGGGTCCGACTCGCGCCACCCCATCACGCGGGCGTCGCCGCGCGCCACCGGCGCCGCCAGCGCGCGCTCCAGGCGGCCGCGGACGCGCGCCGTCGCGGCGCTGGCGCTCAGCACGGCGCCGACGCTGGTGACGTCGCGTGCGGAGCCGAGCCATTCGCCGGCGGTGTCGCGCGGGATCTGGATCACCCTCTGGTCGACTTCCGGCGCGCCGCTCCTGAAGACGCCGACCACGCGGAGCAACTGTCCCGCGATCTCGCGGTGGGCGTCCTGCGCCTGCACCACGAAGCGCGATCCGATCCGCAGATCGAGGCTGTCGACCAGCGCCGCGCCGACGTACGCGGCCAGTCGGTCGCCGGGCGCCAGGTACCGTCCCTCCACCACCTGGTCGTCGAGCATGCCGAACCCGGCTTCGGCGGCCGGGTCGACCGCCACGATCTGCGCCGCGCGGGAGCCGGCCGCGGAGCTCGCCAGCCCGTTGACGCTGAGCTTCGCGGAGGTCGCGACGACGTACGGGCCGATCTCCGGCGACGCGAGCGCCTGCTCGGCCAGGCGCCGCACCTCGGCTGGCAGCCGGTCGTCTATCCGGCGGCTCACCCGGTATCCGGGGTGCTCGACGGTGACGTGTCCCGTTCCCAGCCGGACCCCGGAGTCGATCCACTGTTCGTGGCCGCCGTCGGCGACGGCGAGCGAGAAGACGAGCAGTGCGCCGCCGACGATCATCGCCGCCGCGGTCAGCACGGTGCGCCGCAACTGGCGGCGCAGGTTGCGCAGCGCCAGGACGACGAGGACGCGGGCGCGCAGGTCCGCCACGGGCCGTCAGATCCCCGACAGCGTGTCGGCCGGCGGAGTGCGCGCGGCGCGGACCGCCGGATAGAGCGCGGCGACGAGCGCCGTCAGGATCAGACCGGCCGTCGCCCAGGTCCAGGCCGGGAAGTTGTGACCGACCCGCAGGCTGGGCGTCAGCAGCGCGCCGTAGAGGGTGAGGCTCCCGTACAGCCAGTCCAGGCTGGGCGGCGCGACGTAGAACCAGGTCATCGGGGGGATCGTGATCGCCGCGCCGGCGGCGAGGCTGACGGCGCCGATCGCCAGCGCCTCGTACAGGACGACGCCGACGACAGACCGCGGCGCGGCGCCGAGCGCCAGCATTACGGCGAACTCCCGCCGCCGCTCGAAGGTGGCCATCAGCAGCGTGTTGGCCACGCCGAAGCTGGCCACCGCGAAGATGACGGCGATGAAGATCCAGTAGATCGAGTCGGCCAGCGCGACGTACTCGCGGAGCACCGGGTTGAGCTCGGTCCAGGGCGCGACGGTGACGGCGCGGCGCCCGGCGTCGAGCGTTTCGGAGAGGCGCGCGGCGGTCGCGGCGGCGGTGGACGGATCGGCGGTCGCGACGGCGATCTCGTGAATCCGGTCCGGTTCGAGCACGACGAGCGTCTGGAGGTCGGTCAGCGGCAGGACCGCGGTTCCGGCGTCGAACTCGACCAGGCCGGTCCGGTAGATCCCCGCGACGGCGTACAGGTCGTTCGCCATCGACCCGTCCGCGCCGGAGGCCACGACGACGAGCTCGTCGCCGACGCCGACCGCGAGCTGGCGCGCCATCTCTTCGCCGACGGCCAGCTCGTTGCGCCCGGCCGCCGGCAGCCTGCCGGCCACGAGCGGGTCGAGGAAGCGCGTCAGCCGGACCTCGCGCGCCGGGTCGACTCCAAGGAGCATCCCGGCCGACGTCGCCTCCCCGGAACTGATCAACCCGCCCGCGTACACACGCGGCGCCGCCGCCGTCACCGCCCCGTCGGCGTCGAGCGCGCGCAGCATCGCCTCGAAGTCCGCGCCCTCCCGGCCGCCGATGGTGTCGTACAGGCTCCGCTCCGGCCGGTACTCCGCATGGTGGATCTCGATCTGGCCGCTGACGAGCGAGGTCGAGTTCTCGATCAGCTCGGCCGTGATCCCTTCGGACCAGCCGACCATGAACACGACCGCGAAGTAGCTTGTGGCGAGCCCGAGCGCGGTCAGCGCCGTCCGCTTGCGGTTCCGGCCGAGGTTGCGCCAGCCGATGCGCCGCCACGGCGAGCCGCGCATCGGCTACCTTCCGCGCTGCAAGGTGCGGAGCGAGAAGAACGACGGCTCGACGTCCACGTCGAACTCCAGCGTCTCGTAGCGGACCGTCGTCCGCTCGCCGGGCTTGTCCGCCGGGCGCACGTCCATGACGCCCGGCGCGAGCCGCCCCCCGAATTCGGCGAACCCGCCGTACTCCATGGTGCGCGCCAGCTCGCCGTCGTCGTCGTAGAACTTCGCCAGGAGCGGCATGTAGTCGCGCTGCCGGACCCGGTACTCGATGCGTCCCCAGACGACGGCGGCCTCCGGCGCCGGGGTCAGGAGGAAGTCCCACACCGCCGCGCCGTCCGGGCCCGCGCCGTCGAACGCGATCGCGACGTCGTAGTCGTCGACGAGCCGGCTCTCCTTCACCAGATCGTCGTTCGTGAAGTGCGACCCCATCCACGACCCGCCCATCATCGACGCCGGGATCTTGATGGTCCGATCGACCTTCGGGAGATAGTTCCAGATGTCGTCGCCGGCCTTGAGGGTGGCGGTCCCGGCCTCCTTCCGCGGGGCGCGCAGGCGGACCAGGGAGTAGTCGGCGCCGAGCGACCAGATCTCCATCGTCATCCGGCGCTTCCAGTGCTCGGTCACCACCTCCATCGTCGCCACGCCGCGGCTCGAGTCGCCGCGCAGCAGGCGGTCGACGCGGTCGATGACCTCGCGCGGCGACGGCTCCTGCGCGCCGGCGCCGCTCGCCAGGAGCAGGACGCCGGCGGCGGCTGCGCGCACCTTCATCCGCCGCATCTTATCAGGACGGGAGCCGTCATCGGCCGGGCCGGACGTGGAGCGCTCGAGGTCGCCGCCGAGCGGCCGGGAAGAATCGTATATGATCGGCTTCCGGTCCTGCTCTCCGATCTTCGCCGCATGGAAAACCTCCCGCGGGCCGCTCCCGAACGCAGGATCGAGCGGCTGCTGCTTGCGTGCGCCGGCCTGCCGGTCCTCGTGACGGCGGCGCTCCTCGCGGTCCTCACGGTCGAGACCGCGCAGCTGCTCCGCCACGTTTCGCCGGCCGAGTTCCTGTTCGGCGCGGTCTGGGCGCCCGCCGCCGCCGACCGGCGGTTCGGCGTGCTGCCGCTGGCGGCGGGGACGCTGCTCGTGGCGCTCGTGGCCCTGGCGGTCGCGCTTCCGGCCGGTCTCCTGACGGCGATCTATCTGAGCGAGTACGCGCCGCCGGCGATGCGGCGCGCGATCAAGCCGGCGCTCACGCTGCTGGCCGGCGTTCCCACCGTCGTCTACGGCTACTGCGCGCTGCTGTTCGTGACGCCGGCGCTCCAGCGGCTGCTGCCCGGACTGGAGAGCGTCAACGCGCTCAGCTCCGGGATGGTCGTGGGCGTCATGCTGCTGCCGATGGTGGCGTCGCTGTCCGAGGACGCGCTGCAGGCGGCGCCGCGCGGGTTGCGCGAGGCGGTCTACGCGCTCGGGGCGACCCGCGCGCAGGCGACGCTGCGCGTCGTGGTCCCGGCGGCGCGCGCCGGAATCGCGGCGGCCGTGATCCTCTCCGCCGCCCGGGCGATCGGCGAAACGATGATCGTCGCCGTCGCCGCCGGCCGCCAGCCGAGCCTCACCGCGAACCCGCTGGAGCCGGTCCGGACGATGACCGCGTACGTCGCGCAGGCCGCCCACGGCGGGGCGCCGGCGGGCGCGCCGGAGCATCATGCCCTCTTCGCCGTCGGCCTGCTGCTGTTCATCGGGACGTACGGGCTGAACCTGGCCGGCAACTGGCTGCGCCAGCCAGGCCGGGAGGCGCGCGCGTGAGCCGCCGCCGGCTGGCCGCCCGGGCCGCGGACGGGCTGCTGCACGCCGCGGGCCTCGCCGCCGCGCTGGCCGGCGTGTCGGCGCTGGGCGCGCTGCTGGCCGGCGTCGCCCTGGACGGCGTCGGCGGTCTGTTGCGGCAGGCGCCGGACGGCCTCGGGTCGGCGCTGGCCGGCGGCGTCGCCGCCGCCGCGATGACCGGCGGCATCGCGATTCCGATCGGGATCGGCGCCGCCGTCTATCTCGAGGAATACGCGCCCCGCGGCCGGCTGGCCCGCCTCGCCGAGATCAACGTCGCCAACCTGGCCGGCGTGCCGCCGATCGTCTACGGCCTGCTCGGCCTCGCGCTGTTCGTGCGCGCCCCGACGTTCGGTCCGAGTCTGGCCGCCGCCGCGGCGACGCTGGCGCTGCTCGTGCTGCCGCTCGTCATCCTGTCGACGCGCGACGCGCTGCGCGCCGTGCCGCCGACGCTGCGCGAGGCGTCGTACGCCCTGGGCGCCAGCCGGTGGCGGACCGTCCGGCATCAGGTCCTGCCGGCGGCGCTGCCGAGCGCGGCGGCCGGAATGGTCCTCGCGCTGGCGCGCGCGCTCGGCGAGGCCGCGCCGCTCGTCGTGCTCGGCGCGCTGGCCTTTCCACCCGCGCCGCCGGCGGCGCTGCCGGTCCGGATCTTCGACCGGATCTCCCAGGCGGAATCCGGACCGTCTCCGGAGGCCGCAGCCGGCGTCGTCGTTCTGCTGACCCTCGTGATGCTGATGGGCGGTCTCGCCGTACGGCTGCGGGACCGGCGGAGGAGTGCGGAAACGTGGTGACGACGTCGGTTACGCGCGCGCCGGCGGCGGGGTCCGAAGCGGCGGCCCGACCGGCGGACCACGCAGCGCCGCGCACGGCGGCGCCCAAGATCGCCGTCGAGCGGCTCACCGTCCATTACGGCGAGATCAGGGCGCTCGACGGCGTCTCGCTCGACGTCCCGTCCGATCAGGTGACGGCGCTGGTCGGGCCGTCCGACTCCGGCAAGAGCGCGTTCCTGCGGACGCTGAACCGGATGAACGACCTCGTTCCCGACGCGCGCGTCGAAGGGCGGGTCGCGATTGACGGCCAGGACGTCTACGCCGCCGGCGTGGACGCGGCGGACGTCCGCCGCCGGGTCGGCATGGTGTTCCCGGCGCCGAATCCGTTTCCGACGTCCATCTTCGAGAACGTGGCGTACGGCCTGCGGATCAACGGGCTCGCGGCGAACCGCGCCGACCTGCGCGCCCGGGTCGAGGCCAGCCTGCAGGCGGCGGCGCTCTGGGACGACGTGAAGAACCGCCTCGCCGCGCCCGCCCTGACGCTGTCGAGGGGACAGCAGCAACGGCTGTGCATCGCGCGGGCGCTCGCGGTCCGGCCGGAGGTCCTGCTAATGGACCAGCCATGCGTCCTGCTCGACCCGATCGCCACGCAGCGGATCGAGAAACTCATCCACCAGCTCAAGCGCGACCATACGATCGTCTTCGTGGCGGAAGACATGCAGCAGGCGGCGCGGATCTCGGACCGGACGGCGGTGCTCTGGTTCGGCCGCCTCGTGGAATGCGATCGCACCGACCGTATCTTCACCGCCCCGTCCCGGCGGATCACCGAAGACTACGTGACCGGACGGTTGGGATAACAAGCCGGAGGCGAACAGCGCAGCATGGAGCCGGCGCTCAGGATAGTTCCGCACGTCCAGGACGACCTGGAGCGGCTAAAGGCGCGCCTGCTGGTCATGGCGGGCGAGGCGGAGGAGCAGGTGCGGTCCGCGGTCCGCGCGCTGGTGGAGCGGAACCACGATCTGGCCGAGCGGGTGATCCGGAGCGACGACGTGATCAACACGCTCGATCTGGAGATCGACGAGCGGTGCTTCAAGATCCTCGCCCTGCGGCAACCGGTGGCGACCGACCTGCGGATCGTCGTCGCCGGCGTGAAGATCAACAGCGACCTGGAGCGGATCGGCGACTTCGCGGTGAACATTGCGGAAGCGGCGCTCCGGTGCCTGAAGCACCCGCCGGTCAAGCCGCTGATCGACATTCCGCGGATGGCCGACGTCGCGCAGGGGATGCTCCGGGACGCGCTCAACGCCTACGTCGCGCTCGACACGCCGGCGGCCAGGGCCGTGCTCGGCCGCGACGACGCGCTCGACGAACTGAAGGGGCAGGTGTTCCGCGAACTGCTCAGCTTCATCCTGGAGAATCCGGAGAAGACCGAGCCGGCGCTCGACCTGATCCTGATCTCGCGCCACCTGGAGCGGATCGGCGACCACGCCACGAACATCGCCGAAGAGGTCATCTTCATCGCTTCGGGCCGCGACGTCCGTCACCACGCCCAGGAGGGGAAACCTGACTGAAGGCGCCGTCACGCGGGTCCTGGTGGTCGAGGACGACGTCGACATCGCCGAGCTGGTCGCCCACCACCTCCAGCGCGCCGGCTACCTGACGGAAGTGCTCCATTCCGGCGGCGACGTCCTGCCGCACGTGCGGCGCGCGGCGCCCGACCTCGTGCTGCTCGATCTGATGCTTCCCGGCCTCAACGGCCTGGAGATCTGCCGCGCGATGCGGTCCGATCCGAGCCTCGCCGCCATCCCGATCATCATGCTGACGGCGAAGTCGGAGGAGGCCGACCGGATCGTCGGGCTCGAGCTCGGCGGCGACGACTACGTCACCAAGCCGTTCAGTCCGAAGGAGCTGGTGGCGCGGGTCGGGGCGGTGCTGCGGCGCGCCGGCCGGTCACGGTCGGGGCAGCGGCTGCTGCGCTTCGGCGACGTGCTGATCGACGCCGAGCAGCACGTGGTGACCGCCGCCGGCGGCGAGGTGCGGCTCACGGCGAAGGAGTATCTGCTGCTCAAGTACCTGATCGAGCACCCCGGGCGGGTCCTGTCGCGCGATCTGCTCCTCTCCGACGTGTGGGGGTACCGGTACACGGGCGGGACGCGGACCGTCGACGTGCACGTCCGCCGTCTGCGCGAGAAGATGCCGGTGCTGCGCGACGCGATCGTCACCATCAAGCAGTTCGGCTACAAGCTACTGGAGGCGCAGCCTCCGGCGCCCCGGCCATGAAGCTGCGGACCCGGTTGTTCGTCGCGGCGTTCGCCATCGCGACGGTCAGCCTGCTTCTGGCCGGGACGCTCGTCTCGCTCTCCCTGCAGCGGCAGTTGAGCGAGCGCGTGGAACGGGAGCTGGTGGCGCAGGCGCAGCTAGTCGCCGAGCTGGTGACCCGGCGCGGCGCGGCGCCGACGATGGCGGAACTCGACGGCGAGGCGGACGCGCTCGGCCTCGAACTCGGCGCCCGGGTGACCCTCGTCGCGCCGGACGGCCGCGTCGTCGGCGATTCGGCGGAGGACGGCGCCGGCCTCGCGGCGATGGAGAACCACGGCGCCCGTCCCGAGATCCGGGCCGCGCGCGAGCGGGGGGTCGCCGTCGCCCGCCGGTACAGCACGACCGTCGAGCAGGATCTGCTGTACGTGGCGCTGCCGGTCAGCCACCCGTCGGTGGGGTTCGCCCGGCTGGCGCTGCCGCTGACGGCGGTCGACGAGCAGTTGGCCGCCGTGCGCCGGGCCACGGTGATCGGCATCGTCCTGGCGCTGGTCGGGGCGCTGGTGCTCGCCTGGGTGACCTCGACCGCCATGAGCCGCCGCGTCCGCGACATCGCCGCGGTGGCGCGGCGCTACGCCGACGGCGATCTCAGTCCCCCGCTGCGCGGGTACGGCAACGACGAGATCGGCACGGTCGCCCGCGCCCTCGACGCATCGGTGCACGAGCTGGGCAGCCGTCTCGGCGAGCTGTCGCGGCGCCGCGTGCTCACGGACGCCATCCTGTCGAGCATGGCCGAGGGGGTGCTCGTCGTCGACGTCGGCGGCCACGTCAGGATGGCGAACGACGCCGTCCGCGCGATGCTCGGTTTCGGCGCATCGCCGGTCGGACGCCACTACCTGGAGCTTGTCCGGACCCCGGAGATCGCGCACCAGATCGCCCGCGCGATCGAGGACGGCGAATCGACGCGGCGCGAAGTGAGCCTGAACGCCGACCCGCCCAGGGCGCTCCTCGCGAGCACCGCGGCCCTGGCGGCGGAGGGGGACGGCGAGAGACAGGGGGCGGCGGTCGTGCTGCACGACATGACCGAGTTCCGGCGGGCGGAGCAGGTGCGCCAGGACTTCGTCGCCAACGTGTCGCACGAGCTGCGCACGCCGCTGACCGCCATCCGCGCCTCGGTCGACGCCTTGCTCGACGAAGGCGAGTCGGCCGCCGGCCGGCGCTTCCTCGACATCATCGCCCGGCATACGCTCCGGATGGACCGCCTCGTCAGCGATCTGCTGCGTCTCGCCAGGCTGGACGCCGGCCAGGAGACGCTGAACCTCGTATCGTGCCCCACCGCGGCGCTGTTCGCGGCGGCGGAGACCGAGGTGCTCCCGCTGCTGGAGGAGAAGGCGATGCGGGTGATGACGCGCATCGGTCCGGGCGCCGGCGCGATAGAGGCCGATCAGTCGAAGCTGCACGATGTCCTGAAAAACCTCCTGGAGAACGCGGCCCGCTACGCCCCCCCGGGCAGCAGCGTCGAGCTGGCCGCGGCCCGGCAGGACGGCGGCGTCGTGCTGACGGTCGAGGACCGCGGGCCGGGGATGCCGGACGCCGACCTGACGCGGGTCTTCGAACGGTTCTACCGCGTCGACCGGTCCCGGACGCGCGACCCGGGCGGCACCGGCCTGGGGCTGGCGATCGTCAAGCACCTGGCCGGACTCCACGGCGGCGCGGCCGACGCCGCCAACCGGTCCGGCGGCGGCGCGGTCTTCACCGTCCGCCTGCCCCAGCCGGACCGGCCGCCCGCAACCGCCTCGGCCACGTCGGCGGCGGCCGTCGCGGCAGCATCGTCAAAATCGGGCGGCGGCGTGCGCGCCACCGTTCGGTGATAGACTGAAGTCATGCAGCGCCTGCGCGAAGCGTGGCCCGTCATCGCGATCGTCGCGGCCATCTCGGGCGCGGCCTGGATGGCCGCGTGGAACGTGCAGCGCTTCATCGCCACCGAGATCGCCGAGAGCGAAGCCCGCCTCACGGCCCGGATCGCCGAAACTCAGACCGAGACCCGATTGCAGATCGCTGAGCTCCGGGCCCAGATAGCTGAAACCCGCGACCAGATCGCCGAGATCCGTCAGTACATCGTCGATCATCTCGCCGACCACGCCGAATCGGACTGAACCGTCACGCGGTCGCGGTCGGCGCGGCGGCCGCCAGGAAGCGCCGGAGCGCCCGGAACGCTTGGCCCCGGTGGCTGACGGCGGCCTTCTCCTCCAGCGACGCCTCGGCGAGCGTGCGGCCGTACGGCGGATAGAAGAAGATCGGATCGTAGCCGAAGCCGGCGGCGCCCGCCGGTTCGGGAGCGAGTCTTCCTTCGACGACGCCGCGCGCCTCGAAGACGATGCGCGGCCCGTCGGCGACGGCCACCGCGCAGACGAAACGGGCGGCGCTCCCGTCCGCGCCGCGCGCCCGGAGCTGCTCGTAGATCGCCGCGAACTTCTCCGTGTAGCGCGCGCCGTTGAAGCGGGCCGACAGCACGCCCGGCGCGCCGTCGAGCGCGTCGATTTCGAGGCCCGAGTCTTCCGCCGCCGCGCGCAGCCCGGTCCGCTCGCTGTAGTAGGCGGCCTTGAGGCGCGCGTTGTCGGCGAACGTGGTCCCCGTCTCCTCCGGCGCAGCGAGGCCGGGCCGCCGGTCGAGCGTCTCGATCCGGATGGGAAGCCCGGCCAGCAGCGGCCGGATCTCCGCCAGCTTGTGCGCGTTCGTGGTGGCGATCAGCAGGTTCATGCGCGGCGCGCGGCCAGGACGTCGCCGATCACCTCGCGCTGGCGGCCGACGATCTCGGTGATGGCGTCGCCGGCGATCCGCAGGAGCTCCGTCAGCGCGCCCTCTTCGAACGGCGCTCCTTCGGCCGTGCCCTGCACCTCGATGAACCGGCCGCTCCCGGTCTTGACGACGTTCATGTCGACGTCGGCCGACGCGTCCTCCTCGTACGCCAGATCGACCACCGGCATCCCGCCGACGATGCCGACGCTGATCGCTGCGACCTGGTCGTCGACCGGAATCTGCTTGACGGCGCCGTCCCGCCGCAGCTTGTCGAGGGCCAGCACGAGAGCGACGAAGCCGCCGGTGATCGCCGCCGTGCGGGTGCCCCCGTCGGCCTGGATCACGTCGCAGTCGACCCAGATCGTGCGCTCGCCGAGCGCCTCCAGCCTGGTGACGGCGCGGAGCGAGCGGCCGATGAGCCGCTGGATCTCCTGCGTGCGGCCCCCGAGCCGGCCGGCGGACGCTTCCCGCGTGCTGCGCGTGGAGGTGGCGCGCGGCAGCATGCCGTACTCGGCGGTCACCCATCCCTTGCCGGTTCCCCGTCGGAACGGCGGCACGCGGTCCTCGGCGCTCGCCGTGCAGATCACCTTCGTGTCGCCGGCCTCGATCAGCACCGACCCCTCGGCGTGCATCGAGCAGTGGGGCGTCAGGCGCAACGGCCGCAGATCGGTCGGACCGCGTTGATCGGCGCGCGCCATTTCAGTCCTCCGCGGGCGCCTCGTCGCGGCCGGGCGCCGGGGCGGCCCCGGCGACCCACCGCAGGGCGAGCTCGAGCGGTCGGCGCAGGTCGACGTGGCCGGCCAGCGTATCGACCTCCCGCCCCTCGATCAGAACCTGGACCGCCGCAATTTCGTCGACGTTGGCGGTCAGCGCGTTCACCATCGCATAGATGGTGAACAACTCGTCGAGCGACCCGCCGGGATGCGCCGCCGAGACGTCCTCCGAGAGGTCGACGAACGCGTTCCCGTCCGGACTCAGGTAGATGGCGCGCAGCCGGGTCCCCTCGGGAAACGGCGAAATCAGCGGCGGGTCGGGCGGCGACAACTGGAGCTCCGCGATCAGCCGCGCCTTCGTCAGGGCGTCGTCCTCCGCCGGGACCTCCACCGTGCGCTCGACCAGGGCGGTCCCGTCCTCCGCAACGTGGAACAGGATAGCCGTGCCCGGCAGCGCTGCGCCGATGGCCGAAGCGTCGCCGCCGGCCGACGCCGGTTCGTTCCGGCCGTCCGGCGTCCGGCCGAGGAGGATCGTGACGGCCGCAGCCAGCCCGACCGCCGCAATCGCCCCGCAGACGCCTTTCAGAATCGGCATGCGTCACAGTCCGGCGGCCGGGCTTCCGCGGCGCGCCGCGCGTTCGACGTCGTCGCTGAAGCGCCGGATGCTCGCCACCAGCGCGTCGACGACGGCCGTCTGGAACGGCGCGCCCGCGAGCCGGCTTTCGTCGGCCGGGTCGGCGATGGAGCCGAGCTCCACGAGCACGGCCGGCATGTTGGCGCCGACCAGCACGCGGAACGGCGCCTGCCGCAACGGCCGCGGACTCATGGCGACGCGCCGCCGGAGCTCCGCCTCGACGATGGCGGCCAACTGCGCGGAGGCGTCCACGTACAGCAGTTGCGCCGTCTCCCACAGGACCAGGTCGATCCCGCGGCTGCCGCCGCCGAACACCGGAACCGGCTCGGTCTCCTGCTCCGCCAGCTCGCGCGCCTCCGCGTCGTACTCGTCGATGCTCAAGTGGAACACTTCCGCGCCGGTCGCCGAGGGCCGCGCCGAGGCGTTGACGTGCAGGCTGATGAACAGGTCGGCGCCGTTGTTGTTCGCGATGGCGGCGCGCGCGTCAAGCTCGACCGTTTCGTCGCGCTCCCGCGTCAGGACGACCCGCAGTCCGAGCCGGGTCTCGATTGCGGTGCGCAGCTTCCGCGCGACGTCGAGGGTGATCGCCTTCTCCAGCGCGCCGCCGCCGCCCCGGCTGCCGGAGTCGCCGCCGCCGTGGCCGGGGTCGATGGCGACGACGCGCACCGCCGGCCGCGCCGAGAAATCGGGCAGCGGATCGGCCGCCGCCGGCCGGTCCGCCGCGGCCGGAGCCGGAGCTGGGACAGGGGCAGGGGCGGGCGCCGCGTCCGCCGCCGCGGCGGCGGAGCGCAACTCGATCAGGAGCGTGGCGCCGCCGTTCGAGGCCGGCGCGCTGGAGACACGGTACGAGTCGAACGCGGGCCCGAGGTCGATCGCCACGCCGGGCGCGCTCCCGGCGCGGCCGAACCCGGTGACCAGTGCGCCGTCTGTCCGCGGCGCGTCCACCAGATCGACGTAGTCGGCGTCGAACGTCACGACCAGCCGGCCGGCCCGCTCCTCCACCTCGTACGGAGTGCGGGGCGTGACGTCGAGGAGCAACCGGCCGGCGCCGGCGCCGGCCCCGGCGCGGTAACGGGCCGCTACCTGCGGCGCCCGCACGTCTCCCACGAGCAGCAACCGGGACTGCGGGCGGAACTCCAGCGGCTCGTCGTGCACCGGGGCGAGCGCACGGTTCAGGAAGTCGAGCGGCGCCATCCAGCGGCCGCCGACCCGCCGCGGCGCGGCGCGCAGCGACACGAGGCGGCCGTCCACGGAGACGAGCTGCTGGTCGGGCGTCAGGATGACGGCCGCGTCGCCCGACGACACCGACAGCGTGCCGGACCGCGAGTCTTCGCGGACGTCGAGCCGGAACCGCCGCGCGAGGTCGTCGAGCGCGAGCATCTCGCGCCCGTCGTGTTCAATCGTGTCGATCCGTTCCCGTCCCGCCGGCGTGATCAGCGTCACGCCGCCGCCGGAATCCTGGGCGCCCGACGCCAGCGGGCCGACAGCCGCCGCCAGGGCCGCGAGAGAGGCGAGAAATGCGGCGGAAGGACGTGCCATCGTGAGGAGTGGCGCGGCGCGGGGCTCCACCACGAACCGCAAGCGCGGCGCTCGATGATGATAGCACTGAGGAGGGCGCATGAAGGTTCAACAGCCCGTGGCAAAATCCCAGCTGCATTCGACGGGCGCTGCATCCCGGCTGAACTGCGTTGTTCGTCGGTCGAATATGGCCGATATGCTCCCTCCTCACGCCTTGTCAGCCGGGCGCCCCGCCCGTCTCGGTGCGACGCGGGGTTTCACCACGGGCTGTCAGGGGAGGCTGTCGCGCTGACCGATGCATCGCCTGTCACGCCAAGTTCGGCGCCAGCCACCGTTCGACCTCGGCGACCGGCATCCCCTTGCGCGCGGCGTACGCCTCCACCTGGTCCGCGCCGATCCGGCCGACGGTGAAGTAGCGCGCCTCCGGGTGGGCGAAGTACAGGCCGGCGACGCTGGCGGCCGGCGTCATCGCGGCGCTCTCGGTCAGGTCCATCCCCGCGGCGCGGGCGTCGAGCAGATCGAACAGCGGGAACTTCCCGCTGTGGTCCGGGCAGGCCGGATAGCCGAACGCGGGGCGGATGCCGCGGTAGCGCTCCGCGATCAGGTCCTCGTGCGTGAGCGGCTCGCCGCCGGCGCATCCCCACTCCCGGCGGACGCGCGCGTGCAGGAACTCCGCGAACGCCTCCGCCAGCCGGTCCGCCAGCGCCTTGACCATGATGGCGCGGTAGTCGTCGTGGTCCCGCTCGTACCGGCGCACGAGGTCGTCGGCCCCGATCCCGGCGGTGACCGCGAACGCGCCGACGTGGTCGGCCAGCCCCGACTCGCGCGGCGCCACGAAGTCGGCCAGCGACCGGTACGGCCGGCCGTCGCCGTGTGGCTCCTGCTGCCGCAGCATCGGGAAACGGGCCGCCTCCGCGCCGCCCGGCGCCGCCGGGTCGTACAGCACGACGTCGTCCCCGTCGGCCGCCGCCGGCCAGAAGCCGTACGTCCCGCGCGCGGTCAGGCCGCTCTCCGCGGCGATCTCCGCCAGCAGCGCCGACGCATGCTCGTGCAGCTCCCGCGCCGCGGCCCCCTGCGCCGGGTCGTCGAGGATGGCCGGGAACCGGCCCTTGAGCTCCCAGGCGGCGAAGAAGAACGTCCAGTCGATGTACGGCGTCAGCGCGCCGAGCGCCGGCTCGACCGTCCGGCGGCCGGTGAACGACGGGACTGGCCGGTCGACCGCCGCCCAGTCGGTGCGGAACGGCCTGTCCCGCGCCGCGGCGTACGGGGCGAGCGTCCGCGCGGCGCGCCGGGCGAACTGCTCGCGCAGCCGCGCCTGGTCGGCGCGGTTGTCCGCGTCGAAGGCGGTCCGGCGCTCCGGATGCAGCAGGCTGGCCGCCACGTCCGCGACGCGCGAGGCGTCGCTCACGTGGACGGTCGCCCCGTCGTACGCCGGGGCTATCCGGACCGCGGTGTGCTGGCGCGACGTGGTGGCGCCCCCGATCAGCAGCGGCGTCCGCAGCTTCCGGCGCGCCATCTCCCCCGCCACGAACACCATCTCGTCGAGCGACGGCGTGATCAGTCCGCTGAGGCCGACCAGATCGGCCTCTTCGTCGGCCGCGGCGCGCAGGATGGCGTCGCACGGCGCCATGACGCCCAGGTCGACCACCGTGTAGTTGTTGCACCGCAGCACGACGGCGACGATGTTCTTGCCGATGTCGTGGACGTCCCCCTTGACCGTCGCCAGCACGATCTTCCCCTGCGCCGCGCCCGCCCGCTGGTCCGCCTCCATGTGCGGCTGCAGGCGCGCCACCGCCTTCTTCATGGCGCGCGCGCTCTTGACCACCTGCGGCAGGAACATCTTGCCGGCCCCGAACAGGTCGCCGACCACCTTCATTCCCGCCATCAGCGGCCCTTCGATGACGTCGAGCGGCCGCGCGGCCTTCCGCCGCGCCTCTTCGACGTCCGCCTCGATGAAGTCGACGATCCCGTGGACGAGGGCGTGGGCGAGCCGCGCCTCGACGTCCGCCTCGCGCCAGCCGAGGTCGGCCTCCCGCGCCCGCGCGGTCCCCCTGACCCCTTCGGCGAACTGCACCAGCCGCTCGGTCGCGTCGGCGCGCCGGTTGAAGATGACGTCCTCGACGCGGGCGAGCAGGTCCGCCGGGATCTCCTCGTAGACCGCGAGCTGGCCGGCGTTGACGATCCCCATGTCGAGGCCGGCCCGGATCGCGTGGTGCAGGAACGCCGCGTGCATCGCCTCCCGCACCGCGTCGTTCCCCCGGAAGGCGAACGAGAGGTTGCTGACGCCGCCGCTCACCTTCGCGCCGGGACACCGCGCCTTGATCCGCCGGGTCGCCTCGAGGAAGGCGACGGCGTAGCCGGCGTGCTCTTCGAGGCCGGTGGCCACCGCGAGGACGTTCGGGTCGAAGATAATGTCCTCGGGGGGCACGCCGGCGCGCCCGGTCAGCAGCCGGTACGCCCGCTCGCAGATGGCGACCTTCCGGTCGACCGTGTCGGCCTGGCCGGCCTCGTCGAACGCCATGACGACCATCGCCGCGCCGTAGCGCCGGATCCGGCGCGCCTGGTCGAGCAGCGCCTCCTCCCCCTCCTTGAGGCTGATCGAGTTGACGATCCCCTTTCCCTGCACGCACTTGAGGCCCGCCTCGATGACCGGCCACTTCGAGCTGTCGATCATCACCGGCACGCGCGCGATCTCCGGCTCGGTGGCGACGAGGCGCAGGAACCGGGTCATGCACGCCTCGGAGTCGAGCATCGCCTCGTCCAGATTGACGTCGATGACGTTCGCGCCGCCGCGCACCTGGTCGAGCGCGACGTCGGCCGCCGCTGCGTAATCCTCCGCCTTGATCAGACGTGCGAACCGGCGCGAGCCGGTCACGTTGGTCCGTTCGCCGATCGTCAGGAAGTTGGCGTCGGGCCGGACGGCGAGCCGCTCGAGCCCGCTCAGCTCGGTGGCGCGGGGGCCGCCGCCGGCCGGCCGCGGCCGCGGCGGCACGTCCCGGACCGCCTCGGCGACCGCCCGGACGTGCTCCGGCGTGGTCCCGCAGCAGCCGCCGAGCAGGTTCACGAACCCGCTCTCGGCGAACTCGCGCAGCAGGCCGGCGGTCTCCTCCGGCCGCTCGTCGTACTCGCCGAACGCGTTCGGCAGGCCGGCGTTCGGATAGCAGCTGATCCGGACGTCCGCCATCCGGGCCAGCTCCGCCAGGTACGGCCGCATCTCGCGGGCGCCGAGCGCGCAGTTGATCCCGACCGACAGCGGCCGGGCGTGCGCCACCGAGACCCAGAACGCGTCTATCGTCTGCCCGGAGAGGGTCCGTCCGCTCCGGTCGGTGATCGTCACCGAGAGCATCAGCGGCAGATCGGCCGCCTTCTCCTCGAGCGTCTCCTGCACCGCGACTATCGCCGCCTTGGCGTTCAGCGTGTCGAAGATCGTCTCGATCAGCAGCAGGTCGCAGCCGCCGTCGACGAGGCCGCGGGCCTGCTCGGCGTAGGCGTCGCGCAACGCGTCGAACGTCGTCGCGCGGAACGTCTGGTCGTTGACGTCGGGCGAGATCGACAGCGTCCGGTTCGTCGGCCCGATCGCGCCGGCCACGAAGCGCGGCCGGTCCGGGGTGCGCTCCGTCCAGCGCGCGGCGACCCGCCGGGCGAGCCGCGCCGCTTCGACGTTCAGCTCGTAGGCGATCGCCTCCAGCCCGTAGTCGGACTGCGAGATCGCCGTCCCGTTGAACGTGTCGGTCTCGATGACGTCGGCGCCGGCCGCGAGGTACTCGTCGTGGATCGCCTCGATCACGTCCGGCCGGGTCAGCGCCAGCAGGTCGTTGTCGCCCTTGAGGTCCCGGGGATGGCCGGCGAACCGCGCTCCGCGGAAGTCGGCCTCCTCGAGCCCGCGCCGCTGGATCATCGTGGCCATGGCGCCGTCGAGGACGAGGATCCGTTCGTTCAGGGCGTTTTCGATCGCCGCGCGCGCGCCGTCAGCCATGGCCTCCGCGGCGCGGCTCGTCGGGCGGCGCCGAACCGCCTGTCGCGCACGCGCCGTCGCCGTCGCCGCAGCCGCCGCACGCGGCGCCGACGCGGGACGCCGGCGCGAAGATGCTCCGGAGACGCCGGTAGAGCGCAACGACGGCGGCCGCCACGACGGCCGCGACGGCCGCTTCCTGCCAGCCCATCACACTCCCCATCCCAGCCGGGACCCCGCCTGGTGGACGAGGAGCGACGCCGAGTACGCGAGCGCCGACATGTAGGCGAACATGAACGCCGGCCAGCCCCACGATCCCGACTCGCGCCGGACGACGCCTATCGTGCTCATGCACTGGCACGCCAGCACGAAGAAGACCATCAGCGAAACCCCGGTCAGCGGCGTCATCAGCGGCGATCCGTCCGCGCGCCGCGCCTCCCGCAGCGACGCCCGCAGCGACTGGCTCTCCTCGTCGGCCTCCGCGATGCCGAAGACGATGCCGAGGGTCGAGACGAACACCTCGCGCGCGGCGAACGCCCCGAGGATGCCGACGCCGATCCGCCAGTCGAAGCCGAGCGGCTCGATGGCGGGCTCGATCAGCCGCCCGACCCGTCCGGCCGCGCTGTACTGCAGCCGCTCCCCCGCCTCGCGGCCGTCGAGCGCCGCGAGCCGCGCCGCCCGGACCTCGGGGTCGGCCGCCGACGCCGACGCCTCGGCGCGCAGGTCCGCGTACCGCTCGGCAATCCCGGCGCTGCGCGGGTAGGAGAGCAGCGCCCAGAGGATGATGGTCATCGTCAGGATGATCGTCCCGGCGTCGACCAGGAACTTTCGCAGCCCGCGCCAGGCCGCCAGCGCCACGTTGCGCAGGAGCGGCGCGCGGTACGGGGGGAGCTCGAGGACCAGCGGCAGCCGCGGCCCCCGGAGCACGGTCCGGCGCAGGACCGCCGCGGCCCCGAGCGTCGCCGCGACCGAGAGCGCGTACATCGCGAACAGGACCACCGCGCCGGCGCTGAACAGGCCGAGCACGCGCGCGTCGCCCGCGAAGACGACGGCCGTCACCAGGGCGTACACCGGCAGCCGGGCGCTGCACGAGACCATCGGCAGCGTCAGCATGGTGATTAGCCGGTCGCGCCGGCTCTCTATCGTCCGGGTGGCCATCACCGCCGGGATGGCGCAGGCGAACCCGGACAGCATCGGCACGAACGCCTTGCCGTGCAGCCCGATGCGGCCCATCAGGCGATCGATGACGAACGCGACGCGCGCGAGGTATCCGACGTCCTCCAGCGTGGCGATGAAGAGGAACAGCATCGCGATCTGCGGCACGAAGACCACGACGTTGCCGACCCCGGCGATGACGCCGTTGATCGCGAGATCCTGCAGCGGGCCGTCGGGCAGGACCGCTGCGGCGCCGGTCTGCAGCGCCGCCGTGGCCGACTCGATGCCCCCGATCAGCGGCTCGGACCAGGTGAACAGCGCCTCGAACAGGAGCGCCATGACGACAGCGAAGACGCCCATGCCGTAGAAGCGGTGCGTGAGGACGCCGTCGATCCGGTCCGTCCAGCCGCGGCGGCCCGTCCCGGCCGGCGACACGCGGCGCACGTCGGCCACCACCGTCTCGATCCACCGGTAGCGCGCGGCGACGACCTCCTGGTCCAGATTCACCTGCTCGCCCGCGGCCCGCAGGCGGAGGTCGTCCACGGCGCGGCGGGCGGCGGGCGGCAGTCCTTCGACGTCGTCCTCGTCGGACGCGTGCGACAGCAGGGACCAGACCGCCCACGACCGCCGGACGGCCGGCGTCCGGTCGAACGCTCCGCCGCGCAACGTCTCCTCCACCTCGGATACGGCGCGTTCGACCGGCGGCGGAAACCCGCTCCGGGCGACGTCGCCGCGCGGCGCCAGATCGACGGCGTCCCGGATGGCGCGGCGCAGCGCGTCGAGTCCCTCGCCCGTCGATCCGACCGTCGGCGCCACGGCGACGCCGAGCCAGCGGCCCAGTCCGGCGGCGTCCACCGTCACGCCGGCCGCCGCAGCCTCGTCCACCATGTTGAGCGCCACCACCACCGGCGTCCCGGTCTCGACGATCTGCAACACCAGATAGAGGCCGCGCTCGATCGTCCCGGCGTCGATCACCACCACGATCGCGTCGGGCGCCGCGCCGCGCCGGCCCAGCACTTCGTCTATCGCGACCTGCTCGTCCGGCGAACGGGTGGTGAGGCTGTAGGCGCCCGGCAGGTCGACCAGCTCGACGCGCACGCCGTCGGGCAGGACGATCTCCCGCGACGAACGGGCCACGGTGACCCCCGGATAGTTGCCGACCCTGGCCCGCGCGCCGGTCAGGGCGTTGAAGAGGGTCGTCTTGCCCGCGTTCGCGTTGCCGGCGACGAGCACACGCGGAACCCGGGTTTTCGCGGCGGCGGCGCGCCGCGGATGAACGGTGAAGCGGGACGCGGCGGCGGCGGGCTCCGGACCGGCGGCGGCGCCGGCATCCGCCGGGTCCGGCGGCGCCAGCGAGACATCCGCCGCGTCGGCGGAGCGGAGGCTCAGCCGGTAGCCCCGCAGCCGGATCTCCAGCGGGTCGCCGAACGGGGCGCGGCGGACCATCTCGACCCGCGTGCCCGGCAGCAGGCCCATCTCCATGAGCCGGCCGCCGGTGCGCCGGCCGCAGCCGATGCGGCCGACGACGGCGGTTGCGCCGATCGGCAACCGGTCGAGGGTCACGTTCCCGTGTGGAGAATCCGCCAGACGCGGCCTCCGGCGTCGTCGGTGACGTAAAGGGACCCGTCCGGGCCCTGGGCGAGCCCGGCGGGACGGTGGGCGGCGTCGCGGGGACTCACCAGCGGCGACCTGCCGGCGAAACCGTCGGCGAACGTCTCCCAGTCGCCGGTGAACGCGCCGCCCCGCCGCGGCGCGAACGCCACCTGGTACCCGCGCTGCTCCAGCGGCGCGCGGTTCCAGGAGCCGTGGAAGGCGACGAACGCGCCGCCCCGGTAGCGGGGCGGAAACTGCTCGCCGGTGTAGAAGAGCAGGTCGTGGGGCGCCCAGTGCGCCGGGAACGCCACCAGCGGCCGGTCGTACCGGCCGCAGTCGCCGGCCTTCCGGCCGTCGCCGCCGTACTCCGGCGCCAGCACCCGCCGGTCCAGGAAATGGTCGAAGTAGCAGTAGGGCCAGCCGAAGTCCGCGCCGTCCCGCAGCCGGATCAGCTCCTCCGACGGGAGCTCGGCGCTCGTCTCGTCGTCGAAGTGCGCCCCGAACAGCGTCGCGAGCGAGTCGCGGCCGTGCTGCATCGCATGCAACGCGCGGGTGGCCGGGTCCCAGGCGATCCCGATCAGGTTGCGCGCGCCGCGGACGAACCGGCGGCCGTCGGCCGCCTGCGTCTGGCCCGGCCGGTCGGCGTCGAACCGCCAGACGCCCGCCTGCCGCTCGCGCTGCGGGCACGGCCGCCGACCCGGCGACCCGGCGGTCCGCGCCCGCTCCTGGCAGGCGTTCGACGGCGCGCCGACGTTCACGTAGAGGCCGCCGGCGTCGTCGAAGGCGAACGGCTTGTCGGGATGCCCCCGCTGCACGGGAAAACCGGCCACGACGGACTCGGGTCCGCCCGTCGGCGCGAGCCGGCCGGGCGTCAGCTCGTACCGGAAGATCTCGGTGAACGTCGAGACGTAGAGATGCCGGCCGCGCAGCTCGAGGCCGGTCCCGTAATGATCGGCGAACCGCTCGACGATCTCCGCCCGGCCGTCGCCGTCCGCGTCCCGCAGCGCGACGACGCCTTCGGCGGATCCGGCGCCGCCGCGCCCGCGCGACCCGCGGTTGCGGACGTAGACGTCGCCGGTCGCGGACACGTCGACGTGGCGGGCGCTCCCGATCCCGTCGGCGACCACCAGCGCGCAGAAGCCGTCCGGCAGGGTCAGTCCGCCGTCGTCGGGGTCGCACGGCGGCGGCGGCGCTTCCCGCGGCTGCCTTTCGCCCGCGGCGTACGTCGCGGCGCAGAGCGCAAGGAGCGCGACGCCCGCCGTCGCGCGCAGGAGGCGATGGACGCTCATGATCCGGACGCCGCCTACCGGGACGGGCGGAACGAGCCGCAGGTGCGCATTTCCGACCCGTGGTACGGATTGGCGATCTCGCCGTCCTCCTGCACCCACGACTTGCGCGCCATCGGGCAGAACGCCGTCCGCAGCTCCCCGAGGCCGGCGTCGCCCGCGTACCGGATCACCGCGTCGCTCAGCAGGCCGAACGCCGCCCGCGTCTTCACCAGATCGTCCGCGAGCGCGACGGCGCGGGCCGCGGCGCCGATCGCCGCGCCGGCGTCGCCGAGCGCGCCGGCCGCTCCGGCGATCGCTTCGGCCGCTTCCGCGATCCCCTCGGTCGAGTCGTCGGCCAGCGTGGACTGGATGCGCAGGTACGGCGCCGCAATGCCGGGCGACAGTTCGGCCGACGCCGCCTCGACCCCGAGACCGGCGGCGACCATTGTCAGCGCAAGCAACCTCTTCATCTTTCGCTCCCCTTCCTGGCAACAGCGTACCATGTCGCCGCCGCCTGCGGCGCCCCGCGGGGATCCACCACGGGCTGCTACACTTGCCGCATGCGAATCGGACGCGCGATCCCGCCGGCGGCGGCCGTCGCCGCAGCCTTCCTGTCCGCCCCGCTCGGCGGCCAGGAGCCGCAGGCGCCGCTGTTCCGGAGCGGGACCGAGCTGGTCGACCTGTACGTCACCGTGACCGGCGCCGACGGGCGGCTGATCCCCGACCTGTCGCGCGACGACTTCCGGATCTTCGACGACGGGGAGCCGCAGGAGATTGCGCTGTTCGAGAACCACGTGCGCCCGATCACCGTCGTCGTGATGCTCGACACCAGCATCAGCACCACGGAGATCCTGGACGTGATCATGGCCGGCGCCGAGCAGTTCCTCCTCCGGATGCTGCCCGACGACCGGGCGCGGGTCGGGGCGTTCAACGACAAGATCGAGATCGCGCCGGCCGAGTTCATCGCCGACCGCGACCATCTGATCGCGGAGCTCGACCGGCTCGACTTCGGCAACGACACCCGGCTGCACGACGCGCTGGAGGCCAGTCTCGACGCGCTCCGCGGCGTCGACGGCCGGCGGGTCGTCCTGGTGCTCACCGACGGCGAGGACAGCGCCAGCAGGACCGGCTGGAAGGACGTCCTCGCGCGCGCCGTCGCCGAAGAGGTGATGATCTACGCCATCGGGATGGAGGCGGAGTACTTCGACGGCCTCCGGCGGCGCAGGACGCGCCCGGACCGCAGCCTGCGGAGACTGGCCGAGGAGACGGGCGGCGGCTACTTCGAGCTCGACGAGGCCGACGCGCTCGGCCCTGCCTTCACCCGCGTGTCGCAGGAGCTGCGCAGCCAGTACGTCCTCGGCTTCGTTCCGGGCGCGCGCGACGGCCGGACGCACGAGGTGGAGGTCCGGGTCGCCGGCGCCGGGATGACCGCCCGGGCGCGCCGCAGCTACGTCGCCCCGGCCGGCGCCGCGCCGGACGATCGGGCGCGCTGACCGGACGCGCCGCTCCCGAACCGATGTATTCCCCGCGGGTCGAGCTCGCTCTCACGACGGCGCTCGAAGCGCACGGCCTCCGCCGCCGCAAGGCGGGGCGGGGGTTCGAGGCGGCGCACGCGGCGTCGGTCGCCATGATCGCGGCCGACCACGGCTGCGACGAAGACACCGTCGTCGCCGCGCTGCTGCACGACACGCTCGAGGACACCGACCTGGGCCCGGACGTCATCCGGTCGCGGTTCGGAGACCTCGTGCTCGCCATGGTGCGGGACGTCTCCGAGCCTCCGAAACCCCGGCCGTGGCGGGCGCGCAAGGAGGCGTACGTCGAGCAGCTTCGGGTGACGCCGCGCGACGGCGCGCGCGCCGTCGCGTCGGCCGACAAGATCCACAACCTGTCGAAGATGACCGAGGGGCTCCGCGCCGAGGGCCGGTCGTTCGTCCGGCCGTTCAGCGCGCCGCTCGACGAGATGGCGTGGTACCAGAAGGCGGTGCTCGCGGCCCTGCAGGACGCCTGGTCCCACCCGATCCTGGAGACGCACGCCGCGCGGACCGCCGCGTTCCTCGAAGCGGCCGCCCGCGCGTCGGCGGAAACGTGACGTCGATGCGCCGGCGGCCGCCCCGCGCCCTCCCGATCCTGGCGGCCGCGGCCTGGCTCGGCGCCGCGCCGGCCGCCGCGGCGGAACGGCCGGACGACCTGCTGCGGCAAGGGTACGACCTCGCCTACAACCTCGACCACGACGACGCGGTCGCCCTGTTTGAGCGCGCCATCGAGCAGGCGCCGGACGACCCGGCCGCGTATCGCGGGATCGCCGCCATCACCTGGTTCCGGATCCTGTTCCTCCGCGGCGGGATCCTGGTCGACAACTACCTGGCCGGGTCGGGCGCGGCCGTCAGCCGGCGGCGGGTCAGGCAGCCGGAGCCTCCCGCCGGCCTCGCCGAGACGTTCACGGCGCGCGTCGAGCGGGCGATCGCGCTGTCCGAGGCGGCGGTGCGCCGGGCGCCCGACGATCCGGACGCGCATTACGAGCTGGGCGCCGCCGTCGCGCTGGCGGCGTCGTACCGGGCCTCGATAGAAGGCGACGTCCTGCCGGCGCTGCGGGAAGCGAAGCGGGCGTACACGGCGCACCGGACCGTGCTCGACCTCGACCCCCGCCGCAAGGACGCGGCGCTGATCCTCGGGCTGTACCGCTACCTCGTCTCGCTCCTGCCCCGGGCGTTCCGGATGCTGGCCCATCTCGTCGGCTTCGACGGCGGGAAGGCGGAGGCGCTCCGGCTGATCGAGGAAGCGGCCGCGTATCCGGGCGACGTGCAGCCTGAAGCGCAGTTCGCGCTGACGCTGCTGTACAACCGGGAGCGGGAGTACGGCGGCGCCCAGCGTGTGCTGGGCGACCTCAAGCGCCGCTTTCCGCGCAACCGCCTCGTCTGGCTGGAGTCGGCCGCGACCTGGCTCCGGGCGGAGCGGCCGATCCAGGCGGAACGGGCCGTCGCCGAAGGGTTCGCGAAGCTCGCGCGCGACGGCCGCGTGCGGATGGCGGGAGAGCAGGCGGTCTGGCGTCTCGTGCGCGGAGCGTCCCGCGTGGCGCGCGGGCGGCTCGCCGAAGCCGCGCCGGACCTGGCGGCGGCGGCGGAGTCGGAAGCGGCCTGGGTGCGGGGCCGGGCCCGCGTCGAGATGGGAAAGGCGGCGGACCTCGCAGGCGACCGGGCGCGCGCGCGGACGGCGTACGACCAGGGCCGGAAGCTGTGCCGCCAGGCGCGGCACCGGCGCTGCGCCGCCGCCGCGGAACGGTTGAAGGAGCAGGGGTACTCGCTCGGCGAGTGAGTCTTCATCGACACGGCGGACCAGCGATGCAGCACGAAAAACTGGCGATTCTCGTCGCCGGGGGACCGGCCCCCGGCATCAACAGCGTCATCAGCGCGGCCACCATCCGGGGGCGTCTGGCCGACGTGGAGGTCATCGGGATCCACGACGGGTTCGAGTGGATCATGCGCGGCGACACCGGCCGCGTGACGCCGCTCACGATAGACGGCGTCAGCCGGATCCATTTCCGGGGCGGCTCGCACATCGGGATCTCGCGCGCCAACCCGACGCTGAACGAAGAGCATCTGGAGACCGCGGTCGTCTCGCTGCAACGGCTCGGGGTGACGCGGCTGATCACGATCGGCGGCGACGACACGGCGTTCTCTGCCCACCGGCTCGCGCAGCGGGCCGCCGGCCGCATGCGGGTCGTCCACGTCCCGAAGACGATAGACAACGACCTCGACCTGCCTCCCTACGTCGACACGTTCGGGTTCCAGACCGCGCGGCACCACGGCGTCGAGATCGTCAAGAACCTGATGGTCGACGGGAAGACGACCTCGCGGTGGTACTTCGTGACGGCGATGGGGCGCAAGGCGGGACACCTCGCGCTCGGCGTCGGCAAGTCGGCCGGCGCCACCCTGACCCTGATCCCGGAGGAGTTCGCGGGCCGGCGCATCCGCCTGAAGATGCTGGTCGACACGCTCGCCGGCGCGGTCGTCAAGCGGCTGGCCGCCGGCCGGCGCGACGGCGTGGCGGTGCTGGCCGAGGGGCTGATCCTCGGGATCGATCCGGACGACCTGACCGGGCTGGAGAGCGTGGAGCGGGACGACCACGGCAACGTGCGGCTCGCCGAGATCGACATCGGCGCGCTGCTCAAGGCGGCCGTCGCCGAGCGGCTCGCGCAGTTGGGGCTGAAGACGACCATCGTCGCCAAGAACATCGGCTACGAGCTGCGCTGCGCCGACCCGATCCCGGCCGACATGGACTACACGCGCGACCTCGGCTACTGCGCCGCCCGTTACGTGCTGGCCGGCGGCGACGCCACGATGATCTCGATGCAGGCCGGGCAGTTCGTCCCGATTCCGTTCGACCGGATCATCGATCCGGAGACCGGCCGCGCGCGTATCCGGCTGGTCGACGTCGATTCGGCCCGGTACCGCATCGCCCACCGCTACATGCTGCGCCTGCGCCGCGACGACTTCGACGACCCGCGCGAGATGGCCAGGCTCTCCGCGACCGCCGGCGTCTCGCCGGACGAGTTCCGCCGCGAGTTCGAGTACCTGGTCGAGCACGAGCCGCCCCAGCTGACGCTCGACCTCGACCGCGGCTTCGCGCCCGGCCGCGATCAGGCGCCGGCGCCTCGGTGAACCACGGGAAACCGCCGATGATCACCCTGGTGGAAGCCTTGAACTACCGCTCGCTCCGGTACGTGCACCGGCCCCTGAAACCGTTTCACGTCCTGGTCGGCCCGAACGCGTCGGGCAAGACGACGTTCCTGGACGTCATCGGTTTTCTTCGCGACGCGGTTGCCGACGGGTTGGACAAGGCGCTCGAGGAGCGCACCCCGAACCCGCAGGACCTGCTGTTCCGACGCCGGGGCGACGTGCTGGAGTTGGCGGTGGAGGCCCGGATTCCCGACGCACTTCGCCAGCGGACGATGAAGCCGGATCTGGACGCGGTGCGGTACCAGGTCGCGATCGGCTTCGACCAGACCCACCGCCAGTTTGAATTCAAGGCCGAGACGCTGCTGTTGAAGAAGACGACGCCTGCTTCGACCGAGCCGCAGCCCTTCTTTCCGTCTCTCTCTCCCGTCCGGCCCGACTCGCTGCAAGTCAGCATCCGCCAGCGGAGCAACAAGGTCGTGATCAACAAGGCCCCGGGAGGGAACGACAACTTCTACAACGAGGCCAAACGGCCGGACGAAGGCTGGGCGCCGTCGTTCAAGCTCGGACCGCGCAAGTCGGCCCTCGGCAATCTGCCCGTGGACGCCACGTCGTTCCCGGTGGCCACTTGGTTCAGGGAGCATCTGGAGGCGGGACTGCAACGGTTCGTGCTCAACAGCCGCGCCATCAGACGCCCCAGTCCGCCTACGAAGGTGGCGGGGTTCGAACCTGACGGATCGAACCTGCCCTGGGTCATCGCCCGGATGCGCGAACGGAGCCCGGAACGCTACGACGACTGGATAGCGCATCTGCGAACCGCCCTGCCGGACCTGGACCGCATCGACACCGTCGAGCGCGACGAGGACCGGCGTCCCAAGGAGGCTTTCCTTGCCGCTCTGCACGAGGCGCGCGTGGCCCGCAGCGCTTCCCTGTATGGACGGATGGCCGAAAAGGTGTCGGTGCGGCGCTGCGCCGACGAGTCGTTCCAGGCGCTCCGCCACACGCTGCAAAACTGGTTTCCCCGGGCGAAACCTGCGTAGATCGGCCGCAACGGGCCATGGACCAAGCCACGCACGGGCGATCGGAGAGGGGGCTGGTAGCGGTACGGGGATTCGAACCCCGGTCCCGTGGCTGAGAACCACGTATCCTGACCCCTAGACGATACCGCCACGCCTTCGCAGGCGCCCATTTTATATCATGGAGCGGTGCCGCGTCTGCTTCTCGTCCTGGCGCTGGCGGCGGTCGTCGGGCTGGGCGCGGGAGTGTACCGGGGCGTCAGCCGCGCCGCCGGGCCCGCCATCGACGTCGTCCGGCCGGCCGGCTTCGTCGGCCGGACCGCCGTCTTCGAAGCGACCGTGGAGGCGCCGGAGGCCGAGCTGACGGCGCTCGAAGCGGTCATCGAGCAGGACGGCGCGGCGTTTCCGCTCTACTCGCTCGACCGCCCGGCGGAAGCGGAGGTTCGCCAGGAGGGTCCCGACCGGATCCGGATCAGCCGCGCCTTCGACCGGGAGTCGCATCCGGAGCTCCGGTCCGGGCCGGCGCAGGTGCGCGTCTCGGCGGCGCGCCCGCTCCTGTTCGGCCTGCGCGAGCGCGGCGCCGAAGCGGTGGTCGACGTCGAAGTCCGGCTCGAGCCGCCGCGCCTCGCCGTCGCCTCGAGCTTCCACCACGTCAACCACGGCGGCGCCGAGCTCGTCGTGTACACGGTGTCGCCGCCGGACGCCGAGTCGGGCGTCACGGTCGGCGGCCGCTACTTTCCCGGCTATCCGGCGGCCGGGCTGGTCGAAGGGGCGGACGACGACCTCCGCGTCGCCTTCTTCGCGCTCCTGCACGACGAGGACTTCGAAGCGCCGATCGCGCTCCACGCCCGCGACCCGGCCGGGAACGAAGGACGCGCCGAGTTCGATCACCGGCGGTTCCCCCGGGAGCCGCGGCGGTCGCGCATCGAGATCAGCGACGCCTTCCTGCGGCGGGTGGCGCCGGCCATCGCGAGCCGGGCGCCGGAACTGGCCGACGAGGACCCGGACGGCTCGGACGAGGACCTGCTCGACCTGTACCTCTTCATCAACGGGGAGCTCCGGCGCCGCAACCGGGAGCAGCTGATCGAGCTGGCCGCCGGCACGAGCCCGCGGATGCTCTGGGAGGGCGCGTTCCACCAGCTGAGCAACTCGCAGGTGGAGTCGGGGTTCGCCGACCACCGGACGTACTTCCACGAAGGCAAGGAGATCGACCGGCAGGTGCACCTGGGCTTCGACCTCGCCTCGACCGCGAACGCGCCGATCCTCGCCGCCAACCGCGGCGTGGTGCTGTACGCCGACTACCTCGGCATCTTCGGCAACTGCGTGATCGTCGACCACGGGATGGGCCTGCAGAGCCTGTACGCGCACCTGTCGTCGATAGGCGTCGCGCCGGGCGACCGGGTCGAACAGGAGCAGCCGCTCGGCCTCAGCGGCCGGACCGGCCTCGCCGGCGGCGACCATCTGCACTACGCGACGCTGCTGCACGGGCACCCCGTCTCGCCGATCGAATGGTGGGATCCGCACTGGATCGAGGACCGCATCCTGCGGAAGCTCTGGGCGGCGGCGCCGGCGGGGAGGCCGCAGCGGCCCGCGGCGCGGACGCCCGGCGGCGCGCTGTGATATCCTTGCGGATCGTTTTCGTATCCTCTCGTTCCCGCAAACCGTCGTCAGGAGAGTTCAGATGCAGCACCGAACCTTGTGGGCGTTCGTCGCCATGATCATCCTCACAGCCGGCGCATGCGGCGGCGGCGGCTCGGACGCGCCGTCCGCGCCGGCCGAACCACCGCCTCCGGCCTTCGACCCGGCGACCGCCGGCGCGGTCATGGGCATGATCGACCTGGAGGGCGAGCCGCCCGCGCCGGAGCGGATCCGGATGAACTCCGACCCGGCGTGCGTCGAGCTGGCGACCGACACCGAGACGGAGTACTACGTGGTGGGCGACGGAGGCGGCCTCGGCAACGTGTTCGTCTACGTCAAGGAAGGCCTCGAAGGCCGTACGTTCCCGCCGCCCGGCGGGTCGGTCGAGCTCGATCAGCAGGGCTGCCGGTACCGGCCGCACGTCTTCGGCGTCCGGGTCGGCCAGACGATCGAGATCGTCAACAGCGACATGACGCTGCACAACATCCATGCGACGCCGGCGGCCGACGGCGGCAACGAAGAGTTCAACATGGGGCAGCCGATCCAGGGGATGCGGTTCGAGCGCACGTTCGACGCGCCCGAGGTGATGGTGCCGTTCAAGTGCGACGTGCACGGCTGGATGAACGCGTACGTCGGCGTGCTCGACCACCCGTACTTCGCCGTGACCGGTCCGGACGGCAAGTTCGACATCAGCGAGCTGCCGCCGGGAGACTACGTCATCGAAGCGTGGCACGAGGAGCTCGGCGCGCAGACGCAGAACGTGACGGTCGGAGAGGGCGCGACCGCCGAGGTGAGCTTCACGTTCAGCGTGAGCTGACGACCGCCGCGTGCGCTGCGCGGGCGGGAGCGTCGAGGCGGCGGCGCCCGCCCGCGTCCGCCGCGCGCCCGGCGGCCGTCCGGACCGCCGGACCCTCGAGACGATGCTCTGGCTGCACCGCTACAGCCGGCTCCTGGCCGCGGCGTCGCTCGTGCTGATTGCGGCGGGCGGGCTGGTGACGAGCACCGGCTCCGGGCTGGCCGTCCCCGACTGGCCGAGCACCTACGGCTACTCCATGTTCACGTTCCCGCCGTCGAAGATGGTCGGCGGGATTCTGTACGAGCATGGGCACCGCCTGATCGCCAGCGGCGTCGGCCTGCTGACGATCGGCCTCGCCGTCTGGCTGACGGCCGTCGATCGCCGGCGCTGGCTGCGGCGTCTCGGCTGGACGGCGCTCGCGGCGGTCGTCGTGCAGGGGCTGCTCGGGGGGATGACGGTGCTGTACTTCCTGCCGCCGGCGATCTCGATCAGCCACGCGGGCCTCGCGCAACTGTTCTTCGGCCTCGTGACCGCCCTCGCTCTCTTCACCTCCCGCGGCTGGCGCGCGCGGTACGGCCGCGACGCGGCCGGCGAACGGGCGATAGCCGCGGACCGGGTCCTCGGACGGCTCACGGCGCTCACTCCGGCCGTCGTCTACGCGCAGATACTCGTCGGCGCCACGATGCGCCACACCGGCGCCGGCCTGGCGATTCCGGACTTCCCGCTCGCCTTCGGCCGGCTCACGCCGCCGGTCTGGGACCCGGCCATCGCGATCCACTTCGCCCACCGCGTCGGCGCCGTGGCCGTTACGCTGCTGGTGCTGGCGACGGCCGGCCACGTCCTCGCCCGCCACGCCGGGCGCCGCGAGATGACCCGGCCGGCCGGGCTGCTGATCGTACTGGTCCTCGCGCAGTTCACGCTCGGCGCGTGGACCGTCCTGAGCGCGCGGGACGTGGCGGTCAACACCGCCCACGTCGCCGGCGGGGCGCTGCTCTTCGCCGCCGCCGGCGTCCTCGCCCTCCGCGTCCGCCGCGGCCGGTTCGGCGACGGACCGATCCCCGGCGAAGAGCCGGCCGCCGCGCACGGGGCGCCGGGAGCGGCCGGATGAAGACCGAGGCGGCGACGTTCCCGGCGTCAGCTTTCCGGGCCGCCGACTTCCTGGCGCTGACCAAGCCCCGCCTGAACTCGCTGGTGGTGGTGACGGCCGGCATCGGCTACTACCTGGGCGCGGCGGGCGAGACGGCGCTGGCCGCGCTGGCCCACACCGTCGTCGGCGCGGGACTGGTGGCGGGCGCGGCGGCGGCCTTCAACCAGATCGCCGAGCGCGACCTCGACGCGTCGATGGAGCGGACGCGCGACCGGCCGCTCCCGGCGGGGCGCGTCTCGCCGGCCGAAGCGGCGGTGTTCGCCGCCGCGCTGACCGCAGCCGGCCTGCTCCAACTGGCGTACGCCGCCAGCCGGGTCGCGGCGGCGGCGGCGCTGGCGACGCTGGTCGTCTACGTCGCCATCTACACCCCGCTGAAGCGGCGCACGCCGTGGGCGGCGGTGGTCGGCGCAGTGCCCGGCGCCCTGCCGCCGGTGATCGGCTGGGCGGCGGCGCGCGGCGCGGTGACGGCGGAGGCGTGGACCCTGTTCGGCGTCGTCTTCCTCTGGCAGCTTCCCCACTTCCACGCGCTGTCGTGGCTGTACAAGGACGACTTCGCCCGGGCCGGCCTGCCGCTGCTGGCGGTGCTCGACGCCGACGGCCGGCGGACGGCGGCGCACGTGCTGACGTGCGCGCTCCTGCTGCTGCCGATGAGCCTCGCGCCGGCCGCGGCCGGCCTGGGCGGGCCGGCGTACGTCGCCGGCGCGGCCGTGCTCGGCGCCGCGTTCGCCGCGTTCGCCGTCCGGTTCGCCCTGCGGCGGTCGAGCGGCCGGGCGCGGGCCCTGTTCCTCGCCTCGCTCGTCTACCTGCCGCTGCTGTGGGGGCTGCTGGTCGCCGAACGCGCCTTCTGACGCGGATGAAGCGGATGGAGCTAGCCGACCTGCCCACCCTCAACGCCGGCCTGAACACCGTCGCGGCAGTGCTGCTCGCAGTCGGGTACGGCCTGATCCGGCGGGGCCGCGCGCAGGCGCACCGCGCCTGCATGCTGGCCGCCTTCGGCGTCTCGACGGCGTTCCTCGCCTCGTACCTGGTCTACCACCTCAACGTCGGCTCGGTCGCCTACACCGGGCAGGGCGTCCGGCGGACCGTCTACTTCGCCGTCCTGATCAGCCACGCCGTCCTGGCCGCGCTCGTCCCGCCGCTCGCCGTCGTGACGCTCGTCCACGGACTGCGCGCACGGTTCGACCGGCACCGGCGGATCGCCCGCTGGACGCTACCGGTCTGGCTCTACGTCTCGGTCACCGGCGTCGCCGTCTACGCCATGCTGTACAGTCCGTGGTGAAAGCCGCCGCTGCAACGATCGGCCCGATGCGCCCCGGCCGTCTCCTCGCAGCGGCGGCCGCGGCCGCCGGCGCGCTCGCGCCGGGTGCCGGAAGCGCCGACACCCGTTTCTACGTCAGCGCCGGCCTGGGCGGGCAGTTCGCGCCGGCCGTGCGCCTCGTCTCGGGCGACGACGACCGGCCGAGCCTCTGCGATCAGTTCGTCAACCCGGCGTTCGCGGCGCGCCCCGGCTGCACCGATCCCGACCGCGGCGCCGGCGCGGTGGACGACTGGCGGAGCCGTTTCGGAGGCGCCCGGGGGCTGCTCGCCGGCGCGGCGTTCGGCTACCGTCTGACCGGCCGGGTGCGCGTCGAGGCGGAGTATCTCCACCGGACCACGGCGTACGGCCGGACCGCGCCGATCCTGACGCCGTCAGGGACGCCGTACACCGCCGTCTTCGGCGCGGAGCTGCCGCTGGCGCAGGAGCGGATCGGCGGCGTCGCCGCCGACGGCCTCTTCGCCAACGTCCACCTCGACTTCCCGAACCGGAGCCGGGTCACGCCGTGGGTCGGCGCAGGCGCCGGCATCGCCGCCGCCCGGATCGACTACTCGGCGCTGTGGGCGCGCGCCCTCGACCCCGCCCTGATCGATTCGGCGGCGGGCCTGCCGAACGAAGCGGAGGTGCGCGGGCTGCTCGCGGGCACGGTGACCAGCACGCAGGCGGCGCTCCGCGACACCCTCCCCGCCTGGCAGGTGATGGCCGGCTTCGACGTCGCGCTCAGCGGGACCGTGTCGCTCGGCGTCACCGGACGGTGGACCCGCTTCGGCCGGTTCGGCGACGGCGGCGCCTACGACCGGCTCCGGAGCCACGTCTCCAACGTGCGGCGCGACGGCGGCGAGCCGGTCGCCTGGCGGGTCGAGACCGGCGACCTCAGGTTCGCCGGAGTCCAGTTGAGCCTGAAGTACGGGTTCTGACCGGCGGAGGCGCCGTCACGCCGCTTCGGGCGGCGGGGCGAGACCGGGGTTCGCCGCCCGGCGGAACTGCTTGCTCAGCGCCAGCTCCTGGCGCTGGTACGACGACCCGATCGACGTCCCGTAGATCTTGTCCGGCAGACCGAGGACGCGGCTGTAGACCAGACGGCCGACGACCTGACCGTCCTCGATCACGAACGGCGCCTCGTGCGCCCGGACTTCGAGGACCGCGCGCGTCCCGCGGATGCTCCCGTCGCCGTAGCCGAAGCCGGGATCGAAGAAGCCCGCGTAATGGATCCGGAACTCGCCGACCGACGGATCGAACGGGACCATCTCGGCCGCATGCCGAGCCGGCACGCGGACGCGCTCGCGCGAGACGAGGATGTAGAAGTCGCCGGGATTGAGGATCAGTCTCTTGCGGGGATGTTCGGTGATCTCCTCCCAGAACTCGTCGGGCGCATAGTGGTCGATCTGCTTCAGATTGATGACGGGAGCGTTCTTCCGCCCCCTGTAAGCGATCACCTCCTCGGCACGTTCGCCGCGGAGGTTGACCGACAGCTCCAGCCCCTCCCTGATCGCGACCTCGTCGAATCCGGGGTTCGTCTCGTCGAGATAGATTAGCTGTTCCTTCTGGTTCAGCCTCCGCGTCTGCGCGTCGGACAGCTCGGCCTTCCCGCGGATGAAGCGGATCTGGGACAGGCTCAGGCCCGGATGCACGATCACGGAGAACGTCCGGGGCATGATCTCCGCATAGAGCGGCCCGGAATACCCCTTCGGCACGCGCTCGAACTCGGCGCCGTAGTCGGTGATCAGACGGGTGAACACGTCCAGACGCCCCGTCGTGCTCTTCGGATTCGCCTTCGCTTCCACGTCGTCGGGAAGCCAGAGCTCCTCCGCCAGCTTCACCAGGTAGACGCAGTTCTTCTCCAGGACGGCGGCGCGCGACAGATCGAGCTCCGCCATCGACAGGTCGGCGAGCTTGCTCTCGACCTTCGCCTTGCCGGGGAGGAAGCTGGCTTGCAGGCGGTGCGCACGGGCGCCGAGCCGGAGGTCGAGGCTGGCGGGCTGGACCTGCCTGTCTTCAATCGGGCCGGACGCCCGCACCCGTTTTTCGTCGATCAGCTTCCGTATCGCCTGCGAGGGCAGCACGCCGCTCCGGACGGGCCGTCCGTCACTCTCGGAAGCCGCCGGCGCCGGCTCCGAACTCGCCGGTTCCGTGAAGAGTCCTGGTGCGTGACCGCCCGCCAGCGTCGACGACATCCGCTCCCCCACTCTACAACGCCGGGCCGCCGCGGGTGACGTCCGGCCGCCGCGGGTGCACTATACTGCCCGCTCGGCGAAGCATGCCCTGCATGGAAGCGCGATGACCGTGCGCCTGCGCCTCGGCTCGACCCTGGCGGTCCTGTTCGCGGCGTGGCTGGCCCCCGCCGCCGCGCCGGCGCAGGGCCTCGTCATGGGGCAGGTCCGCGCGGCCGACGGCGCGCCGATCGCCGACGTGAAGGTGACGGGCGAGAGCCTGCGGAGCGGCCGGACCGCGGACGGCCGGACCGACGGCGCGGGACGGTTCGCCTTCATCGGCCTCACACGGGGACCGTGGGTGTTCACGGTGGAGAAGTACGGCTACGAACCGTCGCAGGCCGTCTCCAACGTCTCGCGGATGGGCCGGGCCGAGATCGACTTCGTCCTGGAAGTCGATCCGTTCAGTCCGCCGGTCCCCGACACCGGCGTTCTGGCCGGCGTCCGGGCCGGCGAGATCCAGGAGGCGCTGGCCGACGCGCACGCCCGGTTCGACCGCGGCGACTTCGACGCCGCCATCGAGGCGTACGAGGCGCTCCTGGAGCGCCTCCCCAAGCTGACGAGCCTGCACCTGCAGATCGGCCACGCCTACCTGGAGAAGCGCGACTACCGCCGGGCGCTGGCCGCCTACCGCGCCGTCCCCGCCGACACGCCGGCCGCCGCGGAAGCCGCCTCCGCCATCGCCGCGCTCTCGGCCGGCGCGCCGGCCCGCTGACGCGCGGCGCCGCGGCCGTCGAGGGCGCGAACGTCCGGGCTGCAAGGTGGTCCGGGAAGCACGGATCAGACGCCGGGCGTTTCTATCGGCAGGTCCTCCCGGTCGCCCCACTCCTTCCACGACCCGACGTAGTTGCTCACCTTCGGGTAGCCGAGCAGGCGCAGCGCCAGGAAGCTGTGGGCGGCGCGGTAGCCGCCCTGGCAGTACGCGACGACCTCCTTGTCGGGCGTCACGCCGGCCCCCTCGTACAGGGCGCGCAGCTCGGACGCCGGCCTGAACGTCCCGTCGCCCGCCAGGTTGCGGGTCCATTCGACGTGGACTGCGCCCGGGAGGGCGCCGCCCCGCCTGGCCCGAACGGTCGTTCCGCGATATTCGCCGTCGCTGCGCGTGTCGAGCAGGACCGCCTCCGGGCGGCCGAGCTTGCCGCGGACGTCGCGCCACGTCGCCAGCAGGCGCCGGTCGTGCGGCGGGACCTCCCACTCGGCCTTTCGGGGCGGCCGCGCCTCGTGCGCCACCGGCAGGCCGGCCCGCCGCCACGCCCCGAAGCCGCCGTCGAGCACCCGCGCGTCGGGATGGCCGAACAGCTCCAGCAGCCAGAACGCCCGCGCCGCCCGTATCCCCGACTGCTCGTCGTACACCGCCACCGGGCGGGCCGGCGAGACGCCGCGCGAGGCCAGCAGGTGCGCAATCATCCAGAGGAACGCCGCGAGCGGCGCCGGATCGGTGTCGACGAGGCTGACGCCGAACAGGTCGAGGTGGACCGCGCCCGGCAGGCGCCCGGCCGCGAACTGCTCGGCGGGGCGCAGGTCAAGGACGACCGTCTCGCCGGACCGGACGTCCGAAGCAGCCTCCAGGCGCGCGGCCAACTCCGCGGGCGCGATGAGCAGTTGCGGGTTGACGTACCCTCCGGCGTTACCGGTCATCGCGTGCGCCGTCTTGATCGAGTCGTCAAGGCCGGCGTAGATCTGCGTCGCCTTCTCCGCGATTTGCTCGGGCAAGCTGCGCTCTGTTCGATCTTCTGACGTCATGACGCCTCCACCACGCCGCGCGCCTACTCCGTCGCCAGCGGCAACCGGCGCTGCTCGCTCGCCCGCTCGGCCTGCATCCTGCCCAGCCTATACCCGGATCGGTCGACGAACGCCATCGCGCCCGCAATCGCGGTGTGCCCCGCGCGCTCCGCAATCAGCTTGTGCATCCGCCGGCAGACGCGCCGGTACGCCGGATGGCCCTGCCGCTTGGTGCGCAGCTCGATGACGTGCATCGCTTCCCGCGCGTTCATCCGCATGTAGAAACGGATGCGGTACGCCATCGAGACCGCGTACTGCGCCACCGCCGGCGAGCAGTCGCGCGCCAGCCGCTCGTGGAGCGCCGCGGACTCGTCCATCACCCGCTCCCAGTCGTCCCGGGCGCCCGCCTCCTCGATGGCGTCAGGCCAGATATGGCCGTGGCGCGCCGTCAGGTCCTGCCAGTCGATGGTCAGCATCCGGTGGCGCTGCAGGTCGCGGAACGCCCCGTAGTCGGCCAGCACGTCGAACGTGTACGTCGCGTGCTCGAACGCCCGGCCCGGCCGGTGGCGCCGGTTCTCCCGTTTACCGACGTACGTCTCCAGTACGCCGATCCGCTCCGCGGCGTTCATCTCGCCGGCCCGCTTCAGCAGCTGGCTGAACGGGAGATCGGAGCCGGCGTACAGCGCGGCGGCCACCACCTTCGTCTCCCCGTCGGGATCGAATTCGGTCAGCGTCACCTCGGACTCCGCATCGTCCCGATCGTCGCTCGCCACGCCGTGCAGCCGCTTCCGGGTCTCCTCCTCGCAGCGGCGCAGGTAGTCGGCCCAAAGGCCGCCCCGCCCCGGTTGATCGACCCGCCGCAGGAACGCCGGGATCACCTTCCTGAGCTCCTCGAGCATCGAGCCGGCCACTTCGCGGCTTTCAGCCAGCGGGTGCGCCCGCATCCTGAGCAGCAGCGCCTCGTACGCCTGTCCGGAGCCGTAGACGCCGACGTTCGAGCGCGTAGCGGCCGGCAGCAGGCCGCGCAGCGCGTCGAGCGCCTTGGTGCGGATGGTCCTTCGGTAGCTTCCCTCCGTGTCCTTCGCAGTAGGCGGCTGCCGCTTGCGGTAATGCCGCTGCATCGGCTCGACCCAGCGCGCATACGTTTCGAAGGCCCGGTCGAGAACGCCGACGTACGACTCCCGCAGCGCGGGGTCCTCGATCTCGCTCGGGACGACGTACTTCCACCGGCCGTCCGGCCGGTCCGTGTACGGCACGTACCGGGTCGACTGCTCCAGATAGGACATCAGCCGGCCCCGTTCGAGCACCTTGGTCAGGACGTTGGAGACCCCCTCGCAGGCGACGTGCGCGCCGCCGAGCTGCGCCACCGAGTCGTCGCCGTACTCGTCGAACACCCGCGAATAGAGCGCCTCGGCGCGGCCGAGTCCGGCGGCGGAGCCCCGGGCGCCGTCCTCCCGGACCGAGCCGAGGAACTCGTCGAGGAACAGCCGCCGCGCCGACTTCGCCGAGCGCGAGTACCGGGCGAACAGCGCCCCCTTGACCACCTCCGGCAGGTTGGTCAGCACGAAAACCGGGCGGTCGGTGTTGCCGAAGTACGGAGCGAGCGCGGCGGCTTCCTCGGGCGTGAACGGCTCCGGCGCGGAGAGCGCCGAAGCCGCGAAGGACGAGCGCACGCGGTAGTATATGCGCGCAGGACCGCCGCTGACACGAACGCTGACCGCGACGGCGTTTCAGGCGCGCTGCACGTCGATCTATCGGGGCGGTGAGCGGGTTCGAGCGGCGCGCCGTCCACGGTCGGCCCGGCCGGGCCGGTTCCGGCAGGCGGAGCGGGATACACTGGATCCGTCGGCCGTGCGTGTTCCGTGCCACGTCCGCGTCCAGGGGCGCGCCGGCGCGCCCGGTGCTTGGGTGGAACCTCGGGCGAGCTGACAGGTTTTGACAGTAGCCCGTGTTACACAGGCGGCGCGCTGGCGGATGCGGCCGGCCGGCGCGACGTTCGACCTTCGGCCGCATTGGAGTGAGCAATCGTGCGTAGCATGTTGGCGTTGGTTTCGATCTTTTGGCTTTGCGTGGGCGTGTTCGTCTATCACAATCCGCGCGCGCAGGAATTGCGCGCCCGTCAACCCTGTCATCCGGATTGCAACAACTGGCGCAACGACGTGTTGAACCAGATATTCGCGGTTCGCGGTTACCAGCCGATCATCCGCATGATCATGGTGAACCGGGAAGGCGAACAGGAAGCGTGGAACGGGCGCGATCTGTTGGTCAGCCGGAAAACCTACTGCGTGTATCGAGACGAAGATTACGACGCTTACATCGCGCGCGCGTCGGCCCGGCGCGACGGGCCGTATTTCACGCTGAACTTTGTCAATGCGGATGCGGCAACGGGCCGGCCGGCCGGAATGAAACTGATTCCGCGCCGCGTGTTGGCGAAGCGGACGGGTTTCATTCTGGTGCGCCGCCAGCCCGAATCACGGGAAGGCTACGAATGCGAGCGGATGCGGGCTAGTCGCGTGGGCGACTGGAACGCGTATCGCGTTGTGAGGGTCGTGACCGTGTTTCCGCCGAAGAATTTCAACGCCACGTCGACCGATGCGTTCCCGGACCGGTGGACGTGGGGTATCTGATTCAACCTGGGCGCGCCCAGTCCGGAAGGCGGTTGCGCCCCGGCGCTTGGGCGCGACCGGCGCGAACCTGGGCGCCGTTCAAGCGGCCCGCTCCGCGAAGCGGGCCGGCCGCGAACCTGACAAGGGCAACGCGCGCGGGCTGCATGCGGCCCGGCCCGTGCGCTTCGACCTTCGGCCGCACGGAAGGGTAAATCGACATGGCAACCTACAACGGCAACAACGGCAACAACATCCTGACCGGCGGACGTGCGGACGATGTAATCAACGGCTACGGCGGTCACGATATCCTGACCGGCGGCGGCGGATCGGACTTCATCGTAGGCGGACCGGGAACGGACTTCATCATCGGGAATCAAGGCGACGACCTTCTAGGAGGCGGACCGGACGCGGACATCATATGGGGCGGGAACGGTGACGACCTTATCTTCGGCGACGCGGGCGACGACACCATCTACGGCGGAACCGGCGACGATATCCTGTTCGGCGGTCCCGGAAGGGACACCTTCGTGTTCAACAGCAATCAACCCGGAGTTGATGTCATCATGGACTTCGAGTATGGGGACCGCATTGACGTGCGGGGCGTGGACGGATTCTTCGATCCGGACGAAGACTTCAGGTTGGGCTTTTTCGATGTTCCAGCGAATTCCACGTTCGGTCAAAGCATAAACGAATATCTGTCTGACGTAGGCATAGAGGCGCGCTTCGTTGACAGCGTTGCAGTCCGAGGTAGAAGTCCTCGGTGTTCAGATGGCTGGTTGAAGGGGCCGTCGGCGCGATAGCGCGGCGATCCGCGCCGCATGGGGCCGACATCGCGTCCAGAGCCGTCTCAGACCGCTCCACAGGCCCACCAGCAGCCCGATCAGCGCCCAGACGCCGGCTACGGCCCGGCCCTGCAGGCTGCGGGGCGTGCCAACGCCGATCTGCTGACGCAGCAGCAGCCCGAGGTTGAGACCTGCGACGTGCACCAGCAGGCGTTTGAGGATGTTCGGATGCCCGCGCAAGTGCACCCGCCGCATCCCCCCCGTCTCATACAGATGCGCAAACGGCCGCTCCACACGCTCGCCGCGCCGCCGCTGCAACCGCCGCCCCCGCTGGCCGCGCAGCCGGCGCCGGTTCCCATACACCGCCGCCCGAGCCTCCTGCCGGCCCTTCCAGTTCCGACGGCCCCGCTCCGGCTCCGCAATGTAACTCCGAACGCCCGCCGCCGCCAGACCCACCAGCGTCGCGTTGCTGTGATAGCCCTTGTCCGCCACCACCTCCGCAACCCCCGCCGCATCCGGCAACACCGCTTCGACCTGCTCCGCCGACGTGACCAGCGTTTCGACCAGCGTCGTCGTATCTCCCTGGTCCGCCCCCTGCACCGTCACGCCCACCACCGCACCCGTCTCCAGATCCACCGCATGCTCCACCTTGTGCGCCAGGTGGGTGCTGCCGTCCTTCATCTTCGCGACCTTCGCGTCCGGGTCGTGCGGGTGAGTCCAGTCCCGGTTCGACGTCTTCGCCGTCTTCTTTTTCTTCCGTTCCCGATCAAACCGCGCCAACTCCTCCGCCGTCAGCGTCTCGACGCCCGACGCCTGCGCCAACCGGGTCAGGAACGCCGTGTAGTCCTCCCCCGTGTCACGCCGCACGATGCTCCGCAACGCCGCGTTCGCCTCCAGCGTCGTCGCGTCGATGCCCAGCGTCTTCCCCGTAACCAGACTCGACTCCGCCAACTGCTGCAGCACCCACCGGAAGACCGCCTGATGCGCCTCGACCGAAAACAGACGCCGCGTTCGCGAGATCGTCGAATGGTCCGGCGGCGACGCCGGCAGCGCCAAGCGCAGAAACGCCCGTACGCTCAGGGAATCGGACGCACGCCACGCGATGGCGCGCTCCGAATCCAGCCCTTCGAAGTACCCGAGCAGCAGCAACCGGAAGTAGCGCCCAGGAGCCAGACTCGGCCGACCCATCGTCGTGTAGAACCGGGCGCACACCTTCTCGACGAACGCGTCGAAGCCCGCCGTCTCGAGAATCCGGTTCAACCGCTCGTAGAACAGATGCCCCGCGCCCCGCGGCAAGTCCGCCGCCGACACCAACAGCGATTGCTGCGAACCGTCGTCACGCGTAGTGCCCATCGACATGCCAGCCAGTGTAAAGCAGAAGAGCCGGCGTGTCGATCCCGAAAATGCCGACTTTTACCACGGGCTGGTTGGGGTTCACGGGGTGCACATTGGCGACAACCAATTAGACAGGACCCGGCACGTTGCGATCATCCTGAACGGCGTGTCTGAAAGCGACCTTGACACCGATTACTTTGGCGACGCTTTCGGCTCCGGGTGGATTGTGAACCCTGATTACTTCGCGTGAACCGTTTTTCCGGCCCGGCCGTTTTCGTGCGGCGGCGCGCCCCTGGGCGCGTTCGAGCGGCCCGGCCGCGTGCGGCCCGGCCGGGGATTCTGGCGCGCGCCCGCGGCGGCGCGGGAACGCGCTACCCGCTTCGCGGCCCGGTCCGGTGCGCAGGTGGAACCCGGCTACCCGCTTCGGGCCGGCCGCACGTCGCGTCCCGGCGCTTGGCGGGAACCTGCTACCCTTCAAGCGCATCATGCGGACGTGGGCGCGGCCATCGCGGAGCTCGGGCGCGCCGTGGCGCAGGTTCCGGCCGGCGACGGCGACGGCGACGGCGCGGGCGAGCGGCGCGGCCGGCGCGCCGCCGCCGACCGGAAGAAACTGCACTGAACCGGGCGGGCGCGTGTTGAAGGGAGAAACGACATGAGAATCGCAATCTTGGCGGCGGCGTTCGTGGTGGTGGTCGGCGTGGTGCAGGTTGAAGCGCAAATCGGTGTCGCGCAAGTTACTCCGGAGTGGTGGCTTTCTGTAGGTGGCGAATACTGGCCGTTGATGGTGGACGAAGTGAACATCCTTTGTAGCGTGTATGACAATCCGGAAAGCCAAGCGCGCGAACCGAAGCAAGATCTATCACTCCCGGCTATCGCCCAGTTATCGCGGATGCTTGATCCCGACGTGTTTCAACCGTTCCGGTTCGATAGTGCGGAAGTTGGTGTTTGGTTTGTCGTTGATTCTGGTTGGTTTGCGTCGAATAGCAATGCGGACGTTCATGCATGGATGGCCGAAGATGACGCATGGCGACGACGCTACAAGGGCGACGTTGACGCGCTTGTGCTTCCTGAGGTACCGCATCGGGCTTTGCGCGAACAACGGTTTGGCGAAGACACACTTATGCGAGTGTTTGGGCTGCGTCTTTGCCAAACCGGAAAACTTGATCCGGTGGTATTTCGCTAGCGGAGCTCCGGCCCGGAGCGCCCCGGCGCGAACCTCGGGCTCCGGAGCCCGGGCGGCCGTGAACGCGCCGTCCGGGTTCACTCTGCAGGGGCTGCATGAACATGCATTCCGCCGTCCGTTTTCGCCTGCCGGACTGCATATCCGCGCTTCGCGGGGCGAAGGTCGGCTGCGCTTCGCGGGCGGGATTGGTTCCGCGCGGGCGGGAAAACGTCAACGAATCCGGGCCGGAACGGGCTGCCGGCTCCGCTCCGGAGCGGTTCGGGCCGGGGTTGTCATAATTACCGTTATCAGACGCACGGCCGACCTTGACCGGCGCCCCGCGCGCGTGTAGCCTGCACGCGTGGCCAACAAGATCCGGTTGAACGGAATCGGCGGCGGGTTGCTGCTTTTCTGCGGTTTCACGGGCGCGGTTGCGGGCGTCTTGTTCTTGCTTCCGCATGGCGTTGTGGCGGCGGATTCTGTCTGGCGCGATGAGATCTTTCGGTGGACGGGCTTCGCGTGTCTATTGGCGTATCTGTGTGGCGCGCGGGCGTTTACCGACGCTTGAACGGCGAACCGTTCGCGCGCGCGAAGCTCGGCGGCGGCGCGTTGAGACGGTCGATCACGCCGGCTCCTCCTTCTCCTGCGCCCAGTACCGGGCGTACTCGCTGAGGAACGTCAGGCTCTCGAACGACGACATCCGGTCGAGGAAGAGGACGCCGTCGAGGTGGTCGGTCTCGTGCTGGATGACGCGCGCCGGGAACCCCGACGCGGTCATCGCGTGGCGGGCGCCGAACCGGTCGAGCGCCGCCACCCGCACGTCGGCCGCGCGCGGGACCCGTCCCCGCACGTCGGGGATGCTGAGGCGCCCTTCCCAGTCTTCCTCCGTCGCCGATCCGGCCGGCTCGACCACCGGGTTGATCATCACGACGGGCGGCAGGTTCGCTTCCGGGTCGTCGACCCCGGCGACGAACAGCCGAAGACCCTCGTGCACCTGCGGCGCGGCCAGCCCGATCCCCTGGCGCTCGCGCATCGTCTCGAACATGTCGTCGATGAGGGCCCAGCTTTCCTGGCCGCGATGCGCCGGCACGGGTGTTGGCGAAGTCGTCGTACTCGTCGATGGTAGGATTTGAAGGAATCACCAAGGCGTCAGAGTTCAAGGAGAGGCGCCTGGACGAGGTGCGGAGAGCGGCGAAGAGATTGTCATCACCAGGAACGGCCGACCGGCGTTGCGGCTGGCGCCCGTATCGGCGCCAGCCTCGGAATCCTGGGCGACAGACAAAGCAAACTGGCACGTGTCTTGCTTGAAAGAATGCATCCATGTTGACGACCAAAACGATTCATCGCGTCACCGCCGAGACGCTGGATTACTGGAAGTCGGAAGTGACGGCGGACTATTTCATTGAAATCGCAAAAGGCAAGGAAATCGGTCACAAGCTCGCCGACCTCGTCGACGAAAAAACCACCGCCCTGCTCACGCTTAAACATCGAACGGGATATCAACGTGGCTCTGACGGGCGGAAGCGAGCCAGAAGCATGGGTGATGTATGGCTGCTTGATGAGCGCATCCACCACCCGATCAACGTCAAAACCGGATTGGTCGGGTCGGAGGGCCAGCCCAATCTCGTGTCCCTCAAGAAGGTGTTGTCGGCGATCACTGCCCGGCAGATAGATTCGTATTACCTGCTGATGGTGAAGCTGGCGATTCAAGACGACGGCGGCGCCATCGAACCGTCAGTGGTCTTCACCGACATGCTGGATTGGCTCGATTACGTCACCTTTGATTCCGGGCCAGGCCAGATGATGCTGAAAGCCAAGGCTTTCTTTGGCGCGTATGACCCGGATGCGGCGCAACGCAAGACGATCCAGGAGAAGGTGGAGACCCTGTTCGCACTTTACGAGGACGGTGAACGGCGGTTGCGGATCAACCGCGAAAGGGACTTGATGAAATATCGTGACGCTGTCGGTGAATTTCTTCGCAGCAGAGATCGGGACGTGACGGCAGCCACTCAGGAAAGCCTCTCCGTACGATGAGCCAGGCGAAGCTCTTGCGTGAACCCCAGCGACAGCTTGGGCAGTTCTTTACGCCGCCATCGGTTGCAAAGGCGATTATGAACCAGCTGCGGATCGGCCCCGATGGATTAGTTATGGAGCCCTCTCTGGGAACAGGCTCTTTCGTGTTCGCTCTTCTTGATGCTATTGAAAGCAACCACGGGTCGGAGCACGCGGTTCTCTGGGCGCATACCCATCTATATGGGTGTGAAATCGACCAGCGAGCGATGGCGAAGTTCGCCGCCGAGTGGAGCAGGAGAGGTCTTGGGAATCTTCCGGAGAACATCGAGCGGGGCGACTTTTTCAGGTGGCTTCCTCCAGATTGCGACCGTCGCGTAGCTCTTGATCGGCGGCTGTATCTCAATTCTTCACTCGAGTTTTTCGATCTGATTGTCGGCAATCCGCCGTTCGGTGGAAGCATCGATCCCTCGATAGAGGACAACCTGGACAGTATCTTCGGCGTCCGCAACGGCATGAAGATCAAGAAGGAGACCTACGCATTTTTTCTGCTCAAGTGCGTGGATCTGCTGAAGCCAGGAGGGCGGCTCTGCTTTATTTGCAGCGACACGATACTCACGATTTCAACGATGCGAGGTCTCCGTTGCTGGCTGCAAGACCGATGTCAGGTTGAGATTTCCGCTGTGCCGGGAGAATTCAACGACACGGCTCAGGATCTCGTTTTGATTACGCTCGTGAAGCAAGGCCAAGGCCAGAGACGTGATCATATTCGAGTTTTTGGAAGCCATACGCGGCTGGCGGACGTCGAGGCGACGCCTAATTGCAGTTGGCGCGTAAGCAGCGAATATTCCTGTTATTTTGGCGGGCAATTACTGGGCGATAAATTTGTCGCCAGCTCAGGCATGACCATCGGAAACAATGATTTGTTCCTCAGGAAAATCACCAATGGGTTTATCGAGGAGCAATACGAATTTTCATTTGGGAAAGAGCCAATAACGCTCGCACGGGAACTGGCGCGGGCCAGACTCGGAAAACTTTCAGAGGCTCGGAAGCATTCCATCCTGGAATGCGAACGGCGTGGCGACACAAGTCGTGTGGTTTCGTGGATACGGCTCCAAAAGCCCGTTTCCGTGAAAATTCCGCACGGAGATTATCTCTTCTACAACAAGGCTACGCGCGAAATAATATATTCCGAACCTCGGTGGGTCATATTTTGGCGGAACAATGGCGACTACGTATATACATACAAGAAAATGGGGAAATGGTATCTTCATGGCGTCGGCGGCAAACCGTACTTCGGGAGAGAAGGGTTGACATGGAGCCTTATTGCGTCGCGCATGCGCACCCGTTGGCTCCCGCCAGGATATATTCTGGACAGTGGCGCCCCTTGCGCGTTCCTCAGGTCCGGCGTAGAGCATGACGAATTGTTTTTTGTCATGGGATGGACGCTGACTGATTTGTGCACGCGCATCCTGAAGAATGTCGTTAACCATACGCGCAATATCCAAAGCAAGGATTTTGAGCGGCTCCCCTATCCGGATTGGACCGCGCCGCGGGCGAAGGACGCCGCGATTTCGCGCGTGAAGGAGCTCGTGCGTGCGGCCAGGGCCGGCGAACGATTCAGTTTTGACAGTCCGGATGTAAAGGCGCTCAATGAACTCTACGAATATCGTTCTGATTGCGAGAGGATGGAAGCCAAGGAGTCGAAACAGTTGTCAACGTTGTTTCCTCTGTAGCCGAATAAAGCCGGGCGCCCCGTTCGCGAGCGGGCCGGCAGGCTGCGGACGTTCTGTTGCCGAAGTACGGAGCGAGCGCGGCGGCTTCCTCGGGCGTGAACGGCTCCGGCGCGGAGAGCGCCGAAGCCGCGAAGGACGAGCGCACGCGGTAGTATATGCGCGCAGGACCGCCGCTGACACGCTATCATTGGAGCGTCCGGCGCTTGCGGCCGTCCGGCGCGCGCTTCCATCTTCGGCCGTTTGGGAAAGGAACCCGGTAAATGGCTGATCTGAACGGAACGCATGAAAACGACACGTTGACGGGAACGCCGGAGGCGGATTTCATCAAGGGCTCGCGCGGAAGCGATCACCTTCGCGGTCGGGCCGGCAACGATACGTTGTGGGGCGGCCGGGAAAACGACCGGTCCGAAGGCGGCGCCGGCGACGATCGGCTGTTGGGCGGCGGCGGCGACGATCATCTGCTGGGCGGCCCGGATGACGACTTCCTGAAAGGGCAGGCAGGCGACGACACCCTGTGGGGCGGCGACGGAAACGACGTCTTGCGCGGCGACGCTGGCGACGATGAACTGGTCGGCGGCGCCGGGAGCGACACCCTGCACGGCGGCGACGGGGCCGACGTCTTCGCGTTCGACCTGGCGCACGTGGAGTCCGGCGCCGTGGACGTGGTGCATGCGTTCGACGCTGCCGAAGGCGACACGATACGGCTGGCGTCCGACGTGGCGTATACCGTCCGCGAAGAGGGCGATCTGACCGTAATCGACGTGGAAGGCGGCGGCGAGATTCACGTTGACGGCGGCGGCGGCGACGTGGAAAGCGCCATCGTGCATCCGATCGCCGGCGACGGCGAACTGCGCGGCGGCGACGGTGACGAAACGCTGATCGGCGGCGACGGCGACGATGAACTGCACGGCGGCGGCGGCGACGACACGCTGGACGGCGGCGCCGGCGACGATACGCTGCATGGCGACGACGGCGACGACGAACTGGTCGGCGGCGCCGGAAGCGACGACCTGCACGGCGGCGACGGCGGCGACGTCTTCGTGTTCAACCTGGCGCACGTGGCGTCCGGCGACGTGGACGTGATTCATGCGTTCGACGCTGCCGAAGGCGACACGATACGGCTGGCGTCCGACGTGGCGTATACCGTCCGCGAAGAGGGCGATCTGACCGTCATTGACGTTGAAGGCGGCGGCGAGATTCGCGTTGCCGGCGGCGGCGACGACGTGGAAAGCGCCATCGTCCAGTCGGCGCCGGGCGAAGACGAAGACGGCGAAGACGAAGCGCCGGGCGAAGACGTAACGTTGCGCGGCGGAGACGACGACGACAGGCTGAGCGGCGACACCGGCGACGACACGCTGCACGGCGGCGGCGGAGACGACCAGCTATACGGCGAAGACGGCGACGACACCCTGTGGGGCGGCGGCGACGACGACGATCTGCAAGGCGGAGGCGGAGACGACCAGCTATACGGTGAAGACGGCGACGACACCCTGTGGGGCGGCGACGACGACGACGATCTGCACGGCGGCGGCGGAGACGACCAGCTATACGGCGAAGACGGCGACGACACCCTGTGGGGCGGCGACGGCGCCGACCATCTATACGGCGGCGATGGCGCGGACGTGTTCATCTTCAACGCAGGCGACGTGGACGAAGGCGACGAATACATCTACGACTTCGAGCCGGGCGTTGACCGGCTCGAACTGGCGTCCGGCATCAAGTCCAAAGCCTTGTCGGACGGGTCCGTTCGCGTGTTCAAGAACTACGATCTGCACGGCGGCGACGGCGACGATGAACTGCACGGCGGCGGCGGCGACAACACACTGCACGGCTATGCCGGCGACGATACGCTGCACGGCGGCGACGGCGACGACACGCTGCACGGGCACGCCGACGACGACCTTCTATACGCTGGCGATGGCGACGACCTTCTGACCGGCGGCGACGGCGACGACTGGCTGCAAGGCGACGACGACAACGACACGCTGCATGGCGACGACGGCGACGATACGCTGTTCGGCGGCGACGGCGACGACACGCTGCACGGGCACGCCGACGACGACCTTCTATACGCTGGCGATGGCGACGACCTTCTGACCGGCGGCGATGGCGACGACTGGCTGCAAGGCAACGACGACAACGACACGCTGCATGGCGACGACGGCGACGACTGGCTGCAAGGCAACGACGGCGACGACCTTCTGACCGGCGGCGACGGCGACGACGATCTGCAAGGCCTTGCCGGCGACGACACGCTGCAAGGCGGCGACGGCGACGACGTTCTGGGGGGCTTCGATGGTGACGACACGCTTGAAGGCAACGCCGGCGACGACGAACTGCAAGGCAACGACGGCGCCGACACCCTGACCGGCGGCTCCGGCGCCGATTCTCTGTGGGGCGGCTCCGGCGCCGACGTGTTCATCTTCAACGCGGACGACGTGGACGAAGGCGCCGACGATTACATCTACGACTTCGAGCCGGGCGTTGACCGGCTGCAACTGGCGTCCGGCCTGGCGTCCGAAACGTACGGATCGACCGTCCGCGTGTTCAAGGCGCCGGCCGTCGGGTTCGGTCCGACGTTCGGGTTCGAGTCCGATGATGCGACGTTCGGGTTCGAGATCGACGGCGACGGCGCCGGGTTATGATCCAGCAGCTTGAGGCGGATCAACTGCGCGCGTAGCAGCCCGTGGTGGAACCCCGCGTCGCACCGAGAGCGGCGAGGCGCCCGGCTGACAAGACGTGAGGAGGGCGCATATTGGGCATACGCAACCGACGAACAACGCCGTCAGGCGGGATGCATCGCTGCTCGAATGCAGCGGGGACTTTCACCACGGGCTGGTAGGCTACGAACGCCGATGAACCAGCCCGACGCGGAAAAGCCTGTCCAGCCCGAAGCGCCCGCAGTGCGGAAGGTGAGCCCGTCGAACGTGCTGGAATGTCTGCGGTGGTAGCGTCCGCTACCGGCGCTTGAGCGGTGAACCGTTCGCGCGCGCGAAGCTCGGCTGCGGCGCGTTGAGCCGGTCGATCACGCCGGCTCCTTCTCCTGCGCCCAGTACCGGGCGTACTCGCTGAGGAACGTCAGGCTCTCGAACGACGACATCCGGTCGAGGAAGAGGACGCCGTCGAGGTGGTCGGTCTCGTGCTGAATGACGCGCGCCGGGAACCCCGACGCGGTCATCGCGTGGCGGACGCCGAACCGGTCGAACGCCGCCACCCGCACGTCGGCCGCGCGCGGGACCCGCCCCCGCACGTCGGGGATGCTGAGACACCCTTCCCAGTCTTCCTCCGTCGCCGATCCGGCCGGCTCGACCACCGGGTTGATCATCACGACGGGCGGCAGGTTCGCTTCCGGGTCGTCGACCCCGGCGACGAACAGCCGAAGGCCCTCGTGCACCTGCGGCGCGGCCAGCCCGATCCCCTGGTGCTCGCGCATCGTCTCGAACATGTCGTCGATGAGCCGCTGAATCCGGGGGGCGCCGATTTCGGACGGCTCCAGCGGACGCGCCGGCGCGCGGAGCACCGGATGCCCCATCCGCGCCACCTTCAGGATGGACATGCCCGCCGATTATACGGCAGCGGCCCGTGCTCCCTCAGCAGGCGGCGGAAAGCCGCACTCCTCGCGCTCGGCGGCCTCGACGGCGCCGGCGACTGGCGCACGCGGTAATATATGCGCAGGGCCGCGATGACACGGATGCTGACCGCAACGACGTCTCAGAACGCGTTGAACACCCTCCTGTGCGACGCGTTGCCGCGCCAGGGCGACTGGAGCGACGACCTGTATCTCTGGCTGACGGAGCGGACCAATCGCCTGATCGAATTCACCGACGGGTACGTCGAGACGCTGCCGATGCCCACCGCCACGCACCAGATCGTCCTGGCCGCGCTGTACGACCTGTTCAAGCCTTACGTCAAGGCGCGAAACGGGATCGTCCTCTTCTCGGGACTGAGGATGCGCGTTCGCGAAGGCAAGTTCCGCGACCCCGATCTCCTGCTGCTCCGCGATCGCTCGGATCCCCGGAACCAGGATCGCTACTGGCTGGGCGCCGATCTGGTGGTGGAAGTCGTGAGCCCCGACGATCCGGACCGCGATCTCGTCGTCAAGCGGCGCGACTACGCCGAGGCGAACGTTCCCGAGTACTGGATCGTCAACCCCCGCTCCGAAACGATCACCGTGCTCGTCCTGACCGGCGGCCGCTACGTGGAGCACGGCGTGTTCGCCCGCGGCGACACGGCGACGTCGCGATTGCTGGACGGCTTCACCGTCGAGGCGGCGGCCGTGTTCGGCTGCGCCGGGTAGCGGCGGCTGCGCCGCGCCGGCGCGCGGAGCACCGGGCGCCCCATCCGCGCCACCTTCAGGATGGACATGCCCGCCGATTATACGGCGGCGGCCCGTGCTCCCTCCGCAGGCGGCGGAAAGCTGAACTCCTCGCGCTCGGCGGCCTCGACGGCGCCGGCGACCATCTCGTCGATCGGCAGTCCGCGCTCGGCCGCTTCGACTGCGCGCGGGCGCGCCTTCGTGGCCGGATGGCGCGGCGTGAAGAGCTGGCAGCAGTCCTGGTCCGGGATGATCGAAATCGGGTACGTCCCTATCTTCATCGCGTCGTGCGTGATCTCGTCCTTGTCCGAGCCGACCAGCGGCCGGAGGATCGGCAGCTCCGACACCGCCGCGTCTATCGCGGCGAGGTTCTCCAGCGTCTGCGACGCCACCTGCCCCACCGACTCGCCGGTCGCCAGCGCCCCGGCGCGCGTCCGCCGCGCCAGCCGCGCCGCGATCCGCATCATCAGGCGGCGGTAGAGCACGACGCGGAGCGGCGGCGGGACCGACGTCACCACCCGCCGCTGGATCTCGCCGAACGCCACCAGGTGCAGGCGGGACGCCAGCTGGTGCGTCGTGAGAAGCTGGACGATCTCGCGGACCTTGTCCTGCGACGCGTGCGACAGGATCGGATAGCCGTGAAAGTGGACGAACCGGACGCGGCAGCCCCGCTTCATCAGGCGGTACGCGGCGACGGGCGAGTCGATCCCGCCCGAGAGCAGGCACAGCACCTGCCCGCTCGCGCCCGACGGCAGCCCCCCCGGTCCGGCGTGCCGTTCGAGCGCGTAGAACGTCTCGCGCGGCAGGATCTCGACCCGTACGACCAGCTCCGGGTCGCCGAGGTCGACCGGCCACCCCCGCGCGTCCCGGATCGACGCGCCGAGCCGCCGCTCGATCTCGGGCGAGGTGAGCGCGTACGACTTGTCGGCGCGGCGCGCGGTCACGCGGAAGCTCCGCGGCGCGCGGTCGGGCAGGTCGGCCACCACGGCGGCCGTCAGCTCGTCGAGGCCGCGGCCGGCCCGCCGCGCCCGCGAAAAGTTCGCCACGCCGAACACGCGGCCGATCCGCCTCCGGACCTCGGGCCAGTCGGCGTCCGGACCGAGCGCCACCTCCAGCCGCCCCATCAGCGCGCGCACACGCACGACGTCGAGGCCGGCCAGGGCCGCGCGCAGGTTCGCGGCGAGCCGCCCGACGAACCAGGGACGGTTCCGCCCCTTCAGCGCGATCTCCTGGTAGCGGACGATGACCGATTCCATACAGGCGACAGGGCGCCGCCGCACGGCGGGCGCGGCGCCGGCGGTTCAGCGTGCGAGCGCCCGGTGCGCCGCGTCGGCGGCGCGGCGCCCGCTCGCCACCGCGCTCTCTATCGTGCCCGGCAGGCCGGTGTCTATCCAGTCGCCGGCGAGGAACAGACCGTCGACCGGCGTCTCCGTGTCCGGCCGCCGCGGCTGCCGGGGCGCCAGGGAGAACGTCGCCCGGAGCTCGCGGACCGCCGTCGCGTGCATCAGCCGCGCCCGGCCCGCCGCCGGGATCGCGTCGCGCAGTTCGCCCCACGCGAGATCGATCAGGGCGTCCCGGGACTTGCTCATGAGCGGGCCCGCGCCGCTCGACACCAGCGCCAGATGCGACCCGGCCCGGCCGAACGCCCTCCGCTTGTCGAACACCCAGTGCATCGTCCGGCCGACGAGCCCGACGAACGGCGCATCGAGCACCGGCCGATCGAGCCAGAGGTTCACGGTGACGATGGAAGCCGAGTCCATGGCGGCCGCCGCCGCGAGCAGCGGCTCGAGCGCCGGCGGACGATCGGGGAACAGGTCGGCCAGCGCGAACCACGGCGCCGCCGCGATCACGGTGCGGCCGGTCAACCGCTTGCCGGACGCCTCGACGCCGCGCAGACGGCCGGCGGAGAAGGCGACCGTCGCCCGCGCCCGGGTCCGGACCTCGCCGCCTCGCGATGCGACGAACGCGCGCGCGGGGGCGGCGTAGAACTGCTCCAGCGGCCGGGCGGGGATGCCGACCGATGCGTCCGACGGACCGCCGCCGCTCAGGTTGGCCAGCACGCGCGCGAACGGCGGCGCCGCGGCCACGTCGGGCCGCTGGTTCAGGGCCGCCAGCGCCAGCGGCTCCCAGAACAGTTCCCGAAGACGGGGCCCCTGCCCGTACCGGACCAGCCACTCCCGCACCGTTTCGTCCCGGCGCGGGCCGCCGTCGGCGCCGTTCCGTCCGGCGCGGCGGATAGGTCCGGCCATCCGCAGCACGGCCAGCCGCTCGCGGGCGCCGAGCGCGTCGCACTCTATCGCCGCGGCGAACAGGTGGAGCGGCGGCGGCAGCGGCAGCCGCGGCGACGGGAGCACGACCGGGGCGTTGTCCCGATCGACGTAGCGCACTTCCAGCCCCGACTGCATCCGCACGGCGTCCGCCGCGCCTATCGCGCGCAGGAAGCGGAACGTCTCCCGGTAACTTCCGAACAGTACGTGCTGCCCGTTGTCGACCGGCTCGCCGGTGGCCCGGTCCGTATGGGAGGACGCCCGGCCGCCGAGCCGGGACCGCGCCTCGAGCACGGCGACCCGCGCGCCGCGCGCCGACAGCTCGACCGCCGCGCTGAGGCCGGCGAAACCGCCTCCGATGACGATGGCGTCGTACGTCACGCGCGCTCCATCCCGTCCGCTGATAGCATAGTGCCTCTGTGCGGGATCTCGTCGCGGTCGCCGTCGTGGTCGCGCTGGTGGTGACGGCGCTCCGCATGGCGACGGCGCTCCAGGGGCACCGCCGGCGCCGCGAGCGGCGCCGCGAGCAGCTCGGCCGCCAGGGCCGGAAGATCCTCGTCGAAGTGCCGGTCGCCGGCGGGATCGAATTCTTCTCGGAAGACGCCGACGCGTTCTACTGGGCGGATCGCCGCATCCCGAAGCGGGAGATCCGGGCGGCGCGGCTGCTCTTCAACGACGCGCCGCTGTCGACGGCGCGGGCGCGCCGGTTCGCCGCGCCGGCGGCGGCCGGCGACGGCCCGACGCCGGCGCCCGAGACGTTCGAGCGCGACCGGTGGGACGTCGCCGTCGAGACGGCGGAGGGCGCGGTCGTCGTCCCCTGCGGATCGATCAGAGAGCATGTCTCGCAGGACCTCGCCCGGCGGATCTTCGATGCGGTCCGGCGGGCGGTCGAGGCGCATGGCCGCGGCGATCACCACTCGGACTCCTGAACGCCGCGCCGGTGGTTCACCGTCCGGGCCAGGACGAACAGCAGGTCGGACAGGCGGTTGACGTACCGCAACAGATCGGCCGGCACGGCGTCGGCGCCGAGCGCGACCATGCTGCGCTCCGCCCGCCGGCAGACAGCCCGGGCGACGTGCAGCGCGGCGCCGCCCGGGCCGCCGCCCGGCAGCAGGAACCGCCGCAGCGCCGGCAGCGCGCCGTCGAACGCGTCTATCCACGCCTCGAGCCTGCGGACGCTCTCGGCGCCGAGCGCCGCCTTGGGCGACCGCGGGGTGACCTTGGCGCGCGGGTCGGCGAGGTGCGCGCCGAGCGCGAACAGGTCGCGCTGGATCTCGGCCACCACGTCGCGGACGTCCGGGTCGAGGCCGGCCGCGAGCGCCGCGCCGAGGCCGGCGTTCAGCTCGTCGACGTCGCCGAACGCGGCGATCCGGGCGGCGTCCTTCGGCACGCGGGCGCCGTCGGCCAGCGCCGTCTCGCCGCGGTCGCCCGTCCCGGTGTAGATCCGCATCTATTGGACCTGCTTCACGCTCCCGCCGTCCGGACGGGCGGCGGCGGCACGAACGGCGTCGGGGTGACGACGCCGTCCAGCCTGCCGCCGGGGCCATCGACCTCCACCCGCGTCCCCGGTCCGGTCAGCTCCCGCGGCAGGTAGCCGAGCGCGACGGCGCGGCCGAGCGTAGGCGACGCCGCCGCGCTCGTGACGCGGCCCACCCGGCCGCCGCCATGCCGCAGGCTCGCGCCGCGCGCCGGCGCGGACGCGTCGGGGCCGGCGCCGTCGCCCGCGCCGTCAATCGTCAGGCCGACCAGCTTTCGGGCGACCCGGCCCTCCCCCCGGTGCAGGATCCGGATGACCACCTCCTGACCGACGTAGCACCCTTTCGTGAAGCTGATCGCACGCTGCTCGATGCCGGCCTCCAGCGGAATCGTCTCGCCGTCCATGTCGTCGGGGAACCGGGGCCGGCCGGACTCGATCCGCACGACCTCCCCGGCGGCCGGGTCGACGCAGCGGCCGCCCGCCGCCGCCAGGGCGCGGCGCAGCGCGTCGGCGCGGGGCCGGTCGACGACGATCACGACGCCCGGGACGCCGAGCTCGTCGGTCCGCGCGGCGACGACGGACGCCCCATCCGCCGGCAAACTCCGGCACCGGTGCGGCTCCAGGCCGCGGACGTCCGGCGGGACGCCGCCGGCGCCCACTCCCGGATCGCCGAGCGCCGCGGCGGTCACCTCCAGCGCCGACGGGCCGTGCACCCCGAAGCTGACGCAGGTCGCGCTCCAGTCGGCGACGGCCGCGTCCTCGGTGAAGATCAGCGCGTCGAACCGCTCGACCAGCGCCGCCTTGACGCCCCGGTCCACGTCCAGCAGAATCCGGTCGCCGAGGTTGAAGACCTCCATGTCCGCCACCATCCGGCCCTGCGGGGTCAGGTAGGCGGCGTAGCAGCCGTCGCCCGGGCCGAGGGCGGCGACGTCGTTGGTCAGCAGACCCTGGAGGTAGTCGGTTCGGTCAGTCCCCTCGACGGCGATGCAGGCGCGCGTCGATCGCTCGATCACCGCCGCCGCGCTGCGGAAGGCGCGATACTGGTCCGGCGTCATGTCGAAATCGCCTCAATGATATGCTGAAAGCCGTGCTGCGCTCCCCCGGCCGCCGGACGCCCGCGCGGGCCGCAAGCCTCCTGTTCGCCCTCGCAGCCTGGCCGGCCGGCGCCGGCGCGCAGGACGCCGGCGAGCCGGCCGGCGGCGAGGCCATCTTCACCGTGTTCTTCCGATCCGCGCCGGTGGGCGTCGAGCGCGTCGGCGTCGCGCGGACCGAGACGGGCTGGCGGATCGCATCGACCGGACGGACGGGACCGCCGGTCGGCCTCGACATTCAATCGTTCGAAGCCGAGTACGACGCCGAGTGGCGGCCGCGCCGGCTGGCGATCGACAGCCTCCGCAACGACGCGCCCTACCGGGTCCGCACGCAGCTCGCCGACGGGACGGCCGCGAGCGAAATCGAGCAGGGCGACGATCGCCTGACCCGCTCCGGCCCGATCGCCGCGGACGCCGTGCTCCTTCCCGACTTCTTCTTCGGGGCGTACGAAGCGCTCGCGGCCAGGCTGGACGGCCGCCGCGAGGGGGACGCGATACCGGTGTACGTCGCGCCGCGCCGCGAGGTGACGGCGGTCGTGCAGGGCGTGCGGCGCCAGCCGATCCGGACGGCCCGGCGCCAGTTCTCGGCGCGCGTCTACCGGCTGGCGTTCGACTACGGCGACCTGACGCTGCAGAGCGACGTCTGGGTGGACGAGCGCCACCGGCTGCTGCGCGTCAACCTGCCCGACGTGCATCTCGACGCGGCGCGGCAGGACCTCGCGCTCGTCTCGACCCGCCTGACCGGCGTCCGGCATCCGGGCGACGCGGACGTCCGCGTGCCCGCGCGCGGCTTCAGCCTGGCGGCGAGCGTCACCACTCCCCCGGATCGGGAGCCGCCGCCGGACGGCTGGCCGGCGGTCCTCCTCGTGCCGGGGACCGGGCTCGTCGACCGCGACGAGAACCTGGGCGGCGTCCCGATCTACGGCGACCTCGCGGTCGGCCTGGCCGACGCCGGCTATCTGGTGATGCGGTACGACAAGCGCGGGATCGGCCAGAGCGGCGGCCGGCCGGAGTCGGCCGCCATGGACCAGTACGTCGAGGACGTCAGGACCATGATCCAGTACCTCGACCGGCGCGACGACGTGGACCGGGAGCGGATCGTCGTCGTCGCGCACGGCGAGGGGAGCTGGATCGGGCTGCAGGCCGCGGCCCGCGACGATGCGATAGACGCGCTGGCGCTGCTGGCGGCGCCGGGCGCGCCGGGCGCCGAGCTGGTGATGGAACAGCAGCGGAACCGGCTCGATCGGCTCGAGGCGCCCGCCGGCGAACGGGAGCGGCAGATCGCCCTGCAGGCGCGGATCATCGACGCCGTGCTGCGCGGCGGGGCCTGGGACGACGTCCCCGAGCCGCTGCGCCGGCGCGCCGACACGGCCTGGTTCCGGAGCTTTCTGGAGTTCGAACCGGCCGACGCCGTCCGCCGGACGCGGCAGCCGGTGCTGATCGTCCACGGCGAGGCCGACCGGGAGATCTCCCCGCAGCACGCGGACCGCCTGGCGGCGCTGGCGGAGGCGCGCCGCCGGCGCGAATCGACGGTGGAGGTGGTCAAGCTGCCGGGCGTCGACCACCGGCTCCTCGCCGTCTCGACCTCCGGAGCCGAACCGGAGCCGGAGGTCGATCGGTACAGCCAGCTGCTCGACGCGCAGGTGGCGCCGGAGGTGGTCGCCGCCCTGAGCGACTGGATGGAGCGGACCGTCCCGGCCGAACGGCGGTGAACGACATGTGGATACTGAAAGCGAACGATGCGTCGTCGCCCCGTGTGATGCGGTTGCCGCCCGGGGTCACCAGGATAGTCGGCCGCGGCCCGCGGGCCGACTTCGTCGTCGACTCCACCCTCGTGTCGAGGGCGCACTGCAGCCTGTCGGCGACGGAGACCGAACTGAAGGTCGAGGACCTCGGCAGCACCAACGGGACGTACGTGAACGGCCGGCGGGTCAAGCGGGCGGCTCTCCGGGACGGCGACCGGCTGCGGCTGGGACGGTTCGAGCTGGCCGTGGCGCGCGAGTAGCGCCGGTCCGGTGGCTGTTGTTGCGGTCGTGGGCGCGGACACGCTCGGCGGCGCGATCGTCCACAAGATCGCGGCGCGCGGCCGGTTCCGGGAGGTGCGGCTGATCGACGCGGCGGAGGGCGCCGCGGCCGGGCAGGCGCTCGACGTTCAGCAGGCGGGCGCCGTCGAACGTTTCCACACGCAGGTCACGGCGCACGCCGGCCTCGACGCCGCCGTGGGCGCGGCGGTGATCGTGCTGGCCGGCGCGGCGCGCCCGGCGCCGGACGGCGGGGAAACGGCCGGCCTGGCCGCGCTCGGACGGCTCCACGCCGTCAACCGGCGCGCGGTGTTCGTCTGCGCCGGCGCGTCCCACCGCCGGCTGGTCGGGCGGGCGGTCGCCGAGCTGAAGATTCCCAGACGCCGGGTGATCGGGTCCGCGCCGGCCGCGCTGCAATCGGCGATCCGGGCGATCGCGGCGCTGGAGGCGCGCTGCTCGGCGGCCGAAATCTCGCTGGCGGTGCTGGGCGCGCCGCCGGAGCACCTGGTCGTCCCCTGGAGCGAGGCGACGGCGCGGGGCTTCTCGCTGAGCCGCGCGCTCGATCCGCCCCGTCTGGCCCGCCTGCGTGAACGGGCGCATCTGGTCTGGCCGCCGGGCCCGTACGCGCTGGCCTCGGCGACCGCCCGCATCTGCGAGGCGGTCGCCGCCGGCCCGCGGCTGCGGGGCGCGGCGTGCTCGGTCGTCCTGGACGGCGAGCTGGGCGCGCGCGGCGTGCCGGCCGCCGTGACCGTCGAACTCGGACCGGCCGGCGTGTCGCGCATCCTGGAGCCGGCGCTCACCGGCCAGGAGCAGACCCGGCTGGAGACTGCGCTGCTGGCCGGTTAGCGGAACGCTCCATCAGTACGCCGCGCGCGGCGCCGGGGGGCGGCCGAAGACGCGGCGGAACTCCCGGGCCAGCGCCGGCTCGACGTCCCGGACCGACAGCCGCCGGCCGGTCAGCGCCGCCAGCGAAGTGACGTCGCAGCCGCGGAGGCCGCACGGACGGATCAGCCGGAAATAGTCGAGGTCGGTGTCGACGTTCAGGGCGAAGCCGTGGCTGGTCACCCAACGGGACACCCGGACGCCGATCGACGCCAGCTTCCGGCCGTCCGCCCAGACGCCGGTGAGGCCGGCCACGCGCGCCGCGCCGACGCCGAACGCACGGGCCGTCCGGATCAGCGCCTCCTCCAGGTCGCGGACGTACCGGTGGACGTCGCAGCGGTCCGGCCGCAGGTCGAGAATCGGATAGCCGACCAGCTGTCCCGGGCCGTGGTAGGTGACGTCGCCGCCGCGCGGGGCCTCGCGCACCTCCACGCCCCGGCCTGCCAGATCGTCCGGCGACGCCAGGACGTTCGCCCGGCTGCGCCGCGCGGCCACGCCCAGCGTGATCACGTGAGGATGCTCCAGGAGGAGCAGCAGGTCCGGAACCCGGCCCGCGCGGCGGTCGGCGACCAGCGCCTGCTGCAGCGCCAGCGCGTCCCCGTACGGGACCGCGCCGAGCCGCCGCACCTCGATCGGGCGCCGGTCTATCGGGCGCCGGCCGTCGGTCGCAGCCGTCGGATCTGCGGCGGCGCCGGGCGGCGCGATCGGGGCGGCGGGGGGCTCCACCACGGGCCGCCAGCGTCAGAGCAGATTCTCGTCGAACTGCTCTATCGCGCGCCGGACCGCCGCCATGAACCGATCGGCCGCCGCGCCGTCGATCACCCGGTGGTCGAATCCGAGCGTCAGGTAGGCGCGCAGCCGCACCGCCACGGCGCCGTCGACCACGGCCGGGCGTTGCTCCACCGCGCCGACGCCGAGGATGGCCAACTGGGGCTGGTGGATGATCGGCATCGCGGCGACGGAGCCGAACGAGCCGTGGTTGGTGATGGTGAACGTGCCCCCTGCGACCTCGTCGGGGGTGAGGCGTCCGGCGCGGGCGCGCTCCGCGAGATCGGCGATCGACCGGCTGAGATCGAGCAGGCTCGCGCGCTGCGCGCGCTTGACGACCGGCACGATCAACCCGTCCTCCAGGGCCACGGCGATCCCCAGTCCCACGTCGTCCCTGTACGCGACGTCGTCGCCGTCGAGCGAGGCGCCGACGACCGGCGTCCCGGCGATCGCGCCGACCGCCGCCTTCGCCACGAACGACAGGTAGGTCAGCTTCGCCCCGGCCTGCTCGTATTCGGCCTTGCGGCTGTCGCGCAGGCGCGCCACGCGGGTGAAATCGACGTCGAACACCGTGTGCGCGTGCGCCGACGTCCGCCGGCTCGTCACCATGTGCTCGGCGATCTTCCGGCGCATCACCGTCATCGGCTCCCGGCGGACGCCGGCGCCGGACCGGCTCTCGACGTGCCGGAGCAGATCGTCCTTCGTGATGCGGCCGCCGGCGCCGGTGCCCCGCACGGCCGCCGGATCGACGTCGTGCTGCCGGGCGAGCCGGCGCACCAGCGGCGAGAGACCCTGCGTCCGCGGCGCCGCGGCGCGGGCGGAAGGAGCGGGGTCGGCGGCCGGCGCCGGGACCGGCTGCGTGTCGGGCGCCGCGGGCCGGGCCGGCTCGGGCGCGGCGTCAGGCGCGCCCGCGGACGCATCGGGCGCGTCGCCGGGCTGGCCGATGACGGCGACCACGCTGTCGATCGGCGCCGTCTCCCCCGCCGGCGTCCGGATCTCGAGCAGGACGCCCGCCGCCGGCGACGGGATCTCCGCGTCCACCTTGTCGGTCGAGATCTCGAACAGCGGCTCGTCGCGGTCGACCCTGTCGCCGACCGCCTTGTTCCAGCGGACGATGGCGCCTTCGGCGATCGACTCGCCGAGCTGCGGCATCAGTACGTTCGTCGCCATCGTTCGCGCTGCCGGCGAATCGCCGTTCGCAGTCGGGGAAACAGGAGACGATGCTGCGCTGTGAGACGACCCGGCCGCGGATCGGCCTCGCCGGCGGGCGCGGCCTTACCGGCTCGACAGCACCGAGTCCTTGATCTGCTTCGCGATACGGGCCTTGACGACCGTCTTGGCGGGAATCTGAATGGTCTCGCCCGTGGCGGGATTCCGCCCGGTGCGGGCTTTCCGGCTCTGCACCACCAGCTTCACGACGCCGGGCAGCGAGAACTCGCCGGACCGCTTCAGCTCCGACTCCGAAAGTAGCTGGAGCTCGTCGAAGAACTCACGCGCCTGGGCGCGCTTGATGTCGAACCGCTCGGCGAAGTGCGAGAAAAGCTCCGACTTGCTCATTCTTCGGGCCTCAGCCATTGACGTCCCCCCCTGCTCATGTCACAAGACCACCGAAATCGGCCATATGCTAACGGGCGGCCGTTCGGGTGTCAATCGCGCGGGGACTTTTCAGCCGCGGCTGCTAGAATCAGGCGATGCTGGACGACGCCGTCGAAACGTTCCCGAACCCCGCGGGCGCGCGCGACTACGAGATCGTCATCCGGTGCCCCGAGTTCACGTCGGTCTGCCCGAAGACCGGCCTGCCGGACTTCGGCGAGATCCGGATCACCTACGCGCCGGCCGAACGCTGCCTGGAGCTCAAGGCGCTGAAGCAGTACCTGATCGGGTTCCGCAACCGCGGGATCTTCTACGAGCAGGCCACCAACGAAATCCTCGACGCGCTGGTCGCGGCGTGCCGCCCGCGGCGCATGACGGTGGTCGGCGACTTCTCGGTGCGCGGCGGAATGACGACGCAGGTCACCGCCGCGTACGAACGGCCGTGACCGACTGGTGGTTCGGCGTCGCCGGTCATCCGTTCGTCCAGTGGTCGCTGATCACGCTGCTGGCGCTGGTGGCCATCTGGAGGCATCGCCGGCGGCGCCAGGAGCGCAGGTTGCGCTGGGAGATGGAAGAGACCGCCGAACGGCGCGCCTGGGAAGAGCACCGCCGCCGCTACCGCGTGCACTGACCGCTCACGCGAGCGGCTGTCTATGCGATGGTCAGCAGCGTGTACGCCGCCAGAACCGTTCCGAGCAGCGCCGCGCCGTAGCACAGCACGGCGATCGGCCCCTGGAGCCCGTGCTGGATCTGGAACAGGTCGTAGACGGTGTACCGGAAACGGTGCGCCCAGTGGAACAGCGGGAGGAAGATGAACACGAACAGGTACAGCCGCGCGATCGGGTGCGTGACGAGGCCGCGCAGCGCTTCGTAGTCGGGCGCGTCCACCCAGCCGAGCGGGAACGCCAGACCGACGAGGAGGACGTGCACCGGGAACAGCAGCGCCGACACCATCCCCCCGGCGCCGAACAGGAACCAGAGCAGCGGCGTGATCCCCTTCTTCGCCATCTTGCGCGCCCCTGTCAGCCCAGGATGATGAACGCCACCGCCGCCGACGCCGCCGCCCAGCCGGCATAGTGCGCGCCCGCGATGACGCGGTCCGGGACGCGCCGGCCGCCCAGGCGGACCATCATCGTCGTCGGGACGGCCTGAAACCAGGTGACGGCGTGAAACAGCACCGCCGCGAACGCGACCGCGCTGAAGGCGATGCACGCGGGCGTGGCCAGCCGCTCGGCGAACGCCGCGTACGCCGCCGGCCCCTCGGCCAGCGCCCGCACGAGCAGCAGCGTCAGCACGGCGAACGCGCCGACGAAGACGCAGGTCAGCTCGCGGACGATGAAGCTGAAGTACGGGCCGCGCGCCAGCCACCACCAGAACGGCATCGGGCGGCGGTACGGCTTCGGTCCGCCGGGCGAACCCAGACTGCTCACCGGGCGCCCCACGGCAGCAGGAACGACTTCAGCCAGTCGGTCGCGCTGGCCATCTTGTAGAGCTGGATCGCGCCGGCCGGGTCGACGTTCTTCGGACAGACCTTCGTGCACTCGCCGACGAAGGTGCAGCCCCAGAGCCCCTCGTGCTCGTTGAGGATCTCCATCCGTTCGGCGGCGCCCTCGTCCCGCGAGTCGAGGTTGTAGCGCTGGGCGAGCGCGATGGCGGCCGGCCCGGTGAACCCGGGTTCGAGCCCGACGACCGGGCAGGCGGAGTAGCAGAGCATGCAGTTGATGCACATGCTGAACTGCTTGTACACGTCGAGCTCCTCCGGCGTCTGGCGGTACTCGGCGGCGGTGGCCGCCTCCACGTCGTCCCGGACGATCCACGGCTTGACGCTCGACAGCTTCCCCAGGAAGCTGGTGACGTCGACCACCAGGTCCCGCACGACGGGGAAGAACTGGAGCGGCTCGATCCGCATCGGCTCCGACGGATCGTAGTCGGTCAGCGGGACGGCGCAGGTCAGCTTCGGGACGCCGTTGACCATCATCCCGCAACTGCCGCACACCCCCATCCGGCACGACCAGCGGAACGTCAGCGAGCCGTCGATCTCGTTCTTGACGTGGTTCAGCGCGTCGAGGACGACCCAGTCCTTCCTGTACGGCGCCTCGTACGACTGCAGCGTCGGCTCCGACTCCTGCTCCGGCCGGTACCGGGAAACCGTCAGCGTGATCGTCTCCGCCATGTCGCTACCTTCCGTAGACCCGGTCGCCCGGCGGCCATCGGGTGATCGTCACCGGAAGCGGCTCGATCCGCGCCGAGCCGTCCTCAGCGCGATGCGCGAGCGAATGCGCCAGAAACCGCTCGTCGTCCCGGTCGGGATAGTCGGTGCGCTGGTGGGCGCCGCGCGATTCGTTCCGCTGCAGGGCCGACCGCAGGATCACCTCCGCCAGCTCGAGCATGTATTCGAGCTCGAGCGCCGAGACCAGCTCGGTGTTGAACGTCGTGCTGCGGTCGTCGAGCTTCAGGCGGCGGGCGCGCTCGCGCAGCCCGCCGATCGTCCCGGCTCCGGCCTCTATCGCCGCGGCCGACCGGTAGATGCCGGCGCTCTCCTCCATCGCCGCCTGCATCTCGGTGCGGACGGCGGCTATCCGCTCCGTCCCGTCCGACCGGCCGCGCAGCGCGCCGATCCGCCGCTCTTCGTCCCGCGCCTGCGCGTCGAGCGCCGGGCCGGCCGGTCCCGCCCGGTCCGTGAACTCGGCGGCGGCCCGCCCCGCGCGGGCGCCGAACACGAGGCACTCGGTCAGCGAATTCGACCCGAGGCGGTTGGCGCCGTTCAGGCTCACGCACGCCGCTTCGCCCGCCGCGTACAGCCCCGCGATAGGCGTGGCGCCGTCGATGTCGGTATGCACGCCGCCCATGACGTAATGGACGACCGGCCGCACCGGGATCATCTCGCGCACCGGGTCGAGGTTGGCGTACTTCAGGCAGAGCTCCCGCACGAACGGGAGCTTCCCGTCGATCTCCTTCTCGCCGATCTGGCGGATGTCGAGGTTGACGTAATGGCCGTACGGCCCCTCGATCGTCCGGCCCCGCTCCTGCTCCTTGACGAACGCCTGCGACAGCCGGTCGCGGGGTCCGAGCTCCATCGACCGCAGGACCGGCTTCGGCTCCGGCTTGCCGAGGTCGTAGTCCTGCAGGTACCGGCGCCCGTCCTTGTTCACCAGCCAGCCGCCTTCGGCCCGCGCCGCCTCGGTGATCAGGATCCCGGTGGCCGGGAGGCCGGTGGGGTGGTACTGGATGAACTCCATGTCCTTGAGCGGCGCGCCCGCCCGGTATGCGAGCGCCATCCCGTCGCCGTTCTTGATGTTCGCGTTGGTGGTGAACGGGAAGATCTTGCCGCAGCCGCCCGTGCACAGGATCACGGCCTTCGCGGCGATGGCGTGGACTTCGCCGGTGGCGAGCTCGATGGCCGTGACGCCCCGGCACCGTCCGTCGTCGACCAGGAGCTTGCTGACGAACCACTCGTCGTACCGCTTGACGCTCCTGTACTTGAGCGACGTCTGGAACAGCGTGTGGAGCATGTGGAAGCCGGTCTTGTCGGCGGCGAACCAAGTCCGCTTCACCTTCATCCCGCCGAACGGCCGGACCGCCACCGCGCCGTCCGGCTCGCGGCTCCACGGGCAGCCCCAGTGCTCGAGCTGCGTCATTTCGAGCGGCGCCTCCGCGACGAACGCCTCGACCACGTCCTGGTCGCACAGCCAGTCCGCGCCGGAGACGGTGTCGTAGGCGTGCGCGTCGGTGCTGTCCTCGTCCTTGATGACCGCCGCCGCGCCCCCTTCGGCGGCGACCGTGTGGCTCCGCATCGGATAGACCTTCGACACGACCGCCACGTCCAGGTCGGGCCGGGCTTCGGCCGCCGCGATGCTCGCCCGCAGGCCGGCCCCACCGCCGCCGACGATCAGCAGGTCACAGGAGTGCCGCGCCATTCAGCCCGACAGGATAGTGCAGGCGGCTGCGGCGCATCAAGCGAGGCGCGACGGCAGGCCGGGCGTCAGGAGGCCGGGCGCTTCCGGCCGCGCGGCGGCTTCCTCCTCCGGTGGGCGCGCGCCCGCGCGCTCAGCGCCTTCAGCTCGTCCTCCGCCCCGACGACGAGCAGCGGCTGCTCCGACGCGCCCAGCAGGTTGAAGAACTCGCCGGCCGGCGTCCGGGCGTAGATCTCCTTCCCGTCGGTCAGCAGCGTCACCGGGCCGCCGTCGCCGAGCGCGTCGTACAGCCGGACGCCGAACCGCCGCCGGAGCGTCTCCAGCACCGTCCGGATCTTCCGGACGGTGAACCCGCGGCGGCGCAGGTTCGCCAGGACGAGCAGCTCGTACAGGTCGACCGGCGAGTAGCGGCGCTCGGTGAACCCGCCCGCCGCCGTCCGCCGCGACGCCACCGCCGCCGACAGCAGCCTGCGCGCGTCCCACCACTGAAGCTGCCGCGCCGACAGTCCGGTCAGCGCCGCGACGTCGCGCGCGCTGTAGCTGTGCTTGAGCTTCATGCAGCCCTGCCCCGCTCAACAGCCCGTGGCAAAATCCCCGCTGCATTCGACGGGCGCTGCATCCCGGCTGAACTGCGTTGTTCGTCGGTCGAATATGGCCAATATGCTCCCTCCTCACGCCTTGTCAGCCGGGCGCCCCGCCCGTCTCGGTGCGACGCGGGGTTTTACCACGGGCTGTCAAGGCAGCGCCGGAATGACGTGGAGGGCGGCGGCTCCGCCATCGATCAATCCGGCCGGCACGGCGCTGTCCAGCGTCGCGAACTGCACGCCGTGGCGAGCCGCAAGGGCAAGCAGGTAGAGATCCGCCAGTTGTTTCGGGGAAACGCCGGACAGCGATCCGAACGTCCGGGCGCGCGCCGTTGAAATATCGGCCGGCAGAAACCGGTGGGACGGCAAGGCCGACAGATGCCGCAACTCGATGAGCGCCTCGCCCGGCGAGCCTGGACCGCCCGGATAGTCGGGATGCCCGTAGATGCGGAGAAACCCGTTTTCGGTCAGCGGGCAAGTGCAAAAGGAGGCGTCCGGCCACCCGGATTCCCAGCGGCGACAGCGCTCGTGATGTTCGTGGCGTGAATCCGCTCGCGCGATCAGGACGTTCACGTCGAGCAGAAACCCCACGAGTCAGACGCCTTCCCGCTGCCGCAGCCGATTCACGAACTCGTCCGTAACGACCGTGGCGTCGCCGCGTTTTCTCTTGAGCACCGGCCACCCCCGTTCGTCGATCTCGAACCGTTCCCGCCGCGGCGGCCCGCCGCGCGACCCACTGGTTCGCGCAAGCGATTCCGCCAGCGCTCTCAACAGGAGTTCGCGCAACGTCGTACCTTCCTCCGCCGCTCGAATCCTCACCTGCCGGTGGAGAGCGTCCGGAATGTCGACCGTCGTCTTCATGACGTGCAGTATCCCCGTCTATACATAGATATGTCAACAACCCGAAGTGGAACCCCGCGGGCGCCAAGAGCGGCGAGGCGCCCGCCTGACAAGGTGTGAGGAGGGTGCATATTGGGCATCGCAACCGACGAACAACGCCGTCAGGCGGGATGCATCACTGCTCAAGGAACTTGACGAGTTGGCCGAGTGTGCGGTTGGGAGCGCCAACCACGTCCGGCGCCGTCGCTTCCACGGCGGCGGTCGCATGGTGAACCGCACCGGTGACGTCTGGGGCTGGACGCCGCGACATGTCCCGAATTGCTTCGCGCATCTCGTTCGCGGCGCTTGATCATATGCCGGATAATTTCGTCTCGAATATTTGGAATTTCGCCCCAGTTCCCTGGATCAGGCGAAACGAGTAGCGTTTGGCAGACGACTTCTCTTATATTCGAATAACTCATGCCCAGTCTACTGGCGAGCATAGGCACAGCACTGCGCAGAGCTGGAGGCGCTTCTTCCCGGACGACAATCTCCGCGTCGTTCAGGCGGTATCCGAGTCGGTCAGAAAACGACTCACACATGATCACCGGCTCTTCTTGTCCTGGCTACGGGAACGCGCTGGCAAGGCCTCGGGAACCGCTCCTGGGGTTCTTCACCTGCACTACGTCTCGTTTTACACAGCGATGCTTTGCAGCCCGTGGTGGAACCCCGCGTCGCACCGAGAGCGGCGAAGCGCCCGCCTGACAAGGCGTGAGGAGGGCGCATATTGGGCATACGCAACCGACGAACAACGCCGTCAGGCGGGATGCATCGCTGCTCGAATGCAGCGGGGACTTTCACCACGGGCTGTTTGGAAGTCATTCCCCTTCCCGGTCACATGCAGAGAAAGCGCGCGGCGACGGTCCGGTCGCGACGCCAGACGGGCCGAGGCCGATCGCCATGACGATTACTGTATCACCGCGAGTCTCTTCCAACGACAAATGAGCCTGAACGGGGCCGTGTCGCGCCTGTTTCAAGGCTCCGGAATGACGGCGGGAGCCTGTCAGGCGCCGGCGAAACGGGCCGGCGTCGTGACCTCCAGCGCCGGGTCGACCGCGTCGTCCAGGATCAGGCCGGCGACGAGCGCGGCGGTCAGCGGGGCGAGCAGGATGCCGTTCCGGTAATGGCCGGTGGCGTACACCAGCCCCGGCAGCCGCGCCGACGGCCCGATCACGGGGAGCTCGTCCGGCGTGGCGGGACGCAGGCCGACCCGCGCCTCGTGGAACCACGCCGCGCCGACCGCCGGGACCATCCGCTGCGCCGTGTCGAGCAGCTCCCGCACGCCGGCCACGGTGACCCGCTCGTCGAACCCGACGTCCTCGACCGTCGCGCCCGCCAGCACCGAGCCGTCGGTCCACGGGACCAGGTAGCACCGCGACGCCCAGACGACGCGCGCCAGACGGGGCGCCGTCCAGCCGAGGCGCAGCAACTGGCCCCGGACCGGACGCACCGGGACGGCTTCGGCGCCGTCCACCTCCACCTGGCCCGACCAGCTTCCGGCCGCCAGCACCACCCGGCCGCACGCCGTGGCGTCCCCTCCGGTCTCGACGTCGAGCCCCGCGCCCCGCCGCACCACCCGGGCGACCGCCGTCGCGGGAACGAACGCCACCCCGTGCGCCACCGCCGCGCGCTGCAGCGCCGCGGCCAGATCGGTCGCGCCGACGAAGCCGTGCGAACGCACCAGCAAGCCGCCGACGACCCCGCCGGCAAGTTGCGGCTCGGCCTCCCGCACGGCCGCCGCGTCGAGCAGCTCGACCGGGACGCCGCGCGCCCGCCACGCGCGCCCGGCCGCCTCCAGGCGGGAAAGGCCGGCGCCGTCCGCCGCGATCTCGAGCGTGCCGTTCCGGGCGTACTCGACGGCCGCGCCGGAGTCCTCCACGACCCGGGCGACGAATTCGTCGTACAGGTCGAGGCTGCGCGCGCCGAGATCGACCAGCGGCAGTCCTGCGTGCGCTTCGAGGTGCGGCGCCAGCACTCCGGCCGACGCCTGCGTGGCGCCCCGGCCGACGTCGCGGCGCTCGATCACCCGCACGCGGGCGCCGCGGCGCGCCAGCTCGTACGCCGCCGCGCAGCCGACGATGCCGGCCCCGACGACCACCACGTCGGAGGTCTGCGCCACGTCACGTCAGGGCAGCCACCGCGCCACCGCGATGCAGAGGCTCGGCAGGCCGTAGAACAGCAGCGCCACCCACACGATGGTCAGCTTCCGCGACCGGAGGGCCAGCCGCGTGACGCCGCGGGCCACGGCGAGCGGCGCCCGCCGGACCCGCCGCACCGGATAGATGATGGCCAGTCCGGCCAAGTTGAACAGCAGGTGGACCAGGGCGATCTGGAGGCCGGCGGCGGCGTTCGGCCCCGACACCGCCATCGCCGCGAGGAGCGCCGTGAAGGTGGTGCCGATGTTCGCGCCTATCGTGACCGGGAACGCCTGCTCCAGCTTCAGCAGGCCGGCGCCGCCGAGCGGCACCAGCACCGAGGTGGTGATGGAGCTCGACTGCACCATCGCCGTGACCAGGGCGCCGACCAGGATCGCGACCGCCGCGCTCCGTCCCAGCGCCTCGTTCACCGTGCTCTCCACCCGGGTGTGGAGCGCCGTCCGCAGCACCTTCACCAGCAGGAACAGCGCGAAGAAGATCAGCAGTCCGCTGACCGCGATCTGGAAGACCGCGCCCCCCTCGGGCGCCGCGGACAGACGGCCGGCCAGCGCGACGAACGGCGCGAACCCGGCGGTCAGCGCCGCGTCGAGCGGACTCTCGTACTCGACGCCGCCGACGCCGCCGAGCCGCCCCGCCAGCCAGACCGCGGTCCGGCGGAGCAGTCCGGTCGCCATCTCGAACGGCAGCAGAACCAGGACGGCGAAGTAGTTGAACGTGTCGTGGCAGATGGCGACCGGAAACGCCCGCTCGAACTCGTCCCGGCGTCCGAGGTGCGCCAGCGAGACGACGGTGGCGGTGACCGTGGTGCCGATGTTCGCCCCCATCACCATCGGAATGGCGTTGGCGAGCGGCAGCGGGTTCTCCGGCGCCGCCACCAGCGCGACGATCATCGAGGTGGTGACCGACGAGCTCTGGACGATGGTGGTGGCCAGCAGGCCGACCAGCAGGCCGACGAACGGGTTCTCCGTCGCCGCGAAGAACCCGCCGATCAGGTCCTCCCCGAGCAGCCGGAATCCGGAGCCGAGCCCCTTGACGCCGATCAGGAATATGAACAGAAGCGCCGCCGCCGCCGCCGCGCGAGGGAGCAGGGCGGGCGTCGAGCCCTCGGACGGTGGCGCGGGGGCAGCCAAGCGACAGCGATTCTACATCAGGCCGTCGCCGGACGGCTGACGCGGGCGCCCGTCAGTTCTCTTTCCGCAGTCCGACGTTCAGTTCCGCCAGGATCTTCCTGGTGCTGTCCTGAACGGGGCCCTGCGGGTCGAGAAACTCCGACCCTGCGACCAGATGGAACCATTCGGACCTGGGTCCGGCCGCTTCGTTGTCAGGCGCCTCCAGCCGGCCGTGGCGAGTCAGAAGTTCGCGCAGATCCGGCCAAAACGGCGAGCCCAGGATCTTCCTGGCCGCCGGATCGTCGTTGCCTTTGACCGACCGTATCGCATACTGCCGCATCGATATGCGTGCGAACTTCTCCAGCAGGCGCCATCGTTCATCCGGACCGTCCAGATCCACCGGCGCCGGCTTTGCGGCTTGCTGCTCGATCCATTCCGACGGGGAGTCGAGCCATCGGGGCTTTCCAGACTTGTCGTAGCGTACGACGGAGTTGACCTGCGGCACGCTCTCCCCGAAACGGACGAACGGGTCGACGATCAATTCGTGTACGCGGACGCCCGAAAACCGGACGTCGCAAAGATCCGCTCCCCGGACGTCGAGGCGGTGGATGTCGCAACGCGCCATGCGCACCCGCGGTGCGCCGAGAACGTCAGCCATCCAGGCGTCGCTCAATTCGAGGTTCGCGAGATGGAGAGGATCTCCCTCCGATCCCCCGTCCTCCGCCAGAGGCGCAAAAGCCAGCAGCAGTCCGCCGAGGTTCGCCCGCAGACAGTCGTAACCGTTCGCCTCGCGAAGTCCGGCGAGCAACCGTTCGCGAAGCCGCGCCTGTTCTTCGGGGGGTCGGCGCCGCGCGACACGATTGAATATCCGGAAGTCGTCGGCGCTCAACGGCACGCGGCGCCATCCCGTCGATGCGCCATGTTCGGGAAACTGCTCGAAGACGCTGTGCGCGAAGAAATACGACCTGACCGTTTCGTGCGGGAAGGAACGCTTGCCGCCGTCGCCCGCGGTCTCCTCCAGGAGCGCCAGCGCGCCGGCCCGTTGCGCGAGCGCCTTGACCGTCTCCGCATCGGCCTGATCCGTGAAGACTTCCTCGATCACCAGCCCCACCAGGTCCACGTCCACCGCGTCGGTCTCGTCGTCCATCATCATCTGCGCGGTTTCCGAGAGAACCCGGCGATAGAGCGCGGATGCGTGTCGGGGATCGATGCCCGACGCCTCGCCCGTCAATTTGGGCCCTTCTCTTCTGACGATGCCTTCCATCAGGTCCGCGACCGGGTCGCCTTGCGCCTCTTGAAATAGATCCGGCCCGAGATCCGCGAGTTGGGACACGAAGAACGGCCGTCCGAGGTATGCGATTTCGCCCACCTGTTTCTCGACGATTTCGAGTTCCCGGTTTCGGCCGCGCCACGCGTTGCGCCGGGACAACCAGTCGCACACTGCGTCGGCCGGCGGATGTTCGACGTGCAGCAACGTAATGGAATCGCCGTCCACCGTGTTTCCCAGGCCTTCGAGAACCGTTTTGACGTCGAGCATCGTGTCGCGTCCGGCCAGCAGGCACGCGCCCTTTCCGCCGAGATCCCGGATGAAGTCCCGCAACGCCCCCCAGGCGCGCGCGTAGCCCCGGCTGTCGGAGAGCTCGTCGAAGCCGTCGATGGCCACCTGGACGGCGCCGCGTCGAACCAGCGGTTTCAGTTCCTCCTCGACGAAACTGGCGCGCAGATTCGACAGCGTGCCCGCGATACGGTCGCTCAACGACGTGAGCACCTTGCCCCGGCTCTCGACGTGCAGCAGCAGGGGCGCGCCCGACGTGTACGACGCGGGCGCCGCACGGCGCCGCACGATGCGCTCGATGAGGTGGCTCTTGCCGACGCCGGCGGCGCCGTTGACGACGAAGACACGGAGGCCGGCGGCCGGGGACTCCAGCCTCTCGCAGACATCGTCGAACGTCAGTTCCGCCGTGTCGCCGCCGCACTCGATCCGGCCGGCGTTCGGCAGGGGCTGCTTCAGCGCGCCGGTCGTCTCGTCGGCGAGTTTTCTCGTGACGTGCAATTGGGCGCTGGCCAGGCGGGCGAGATTGGCGAACGCCTCGCCGACCAGCAGGCTCTTGAGACTGCGGTATGTTCGCTGCCCCGGGCCGCGCAGCGTGCTGATGGCGCCGCCCGCGTCGCGCCGAATCGCGATTTCCTCGCCCTTGCGCACGAAGGTCGCCGTCCACCCGCCGCCATTCGACGACTCCGTGAATCTTTCGAACGGATCCGCGAACAATCGGAGATCGTCGATTTCCTCGCGCAGAACGCCATTCATGGTTCGACGCTCCCGTAAGGGGTGACGAGATCCGCAGCGTGCCTCATGAATCGACTGCCCGCTCCCGGCCGCCTCAACATCCGGACCCTGGCGCCGGCGGCCTCCGCCGCGAATACGCCCGGCAGCATGTCGTCGTCGTCGGACACCACCACGTAGCGGTCGGCCTCCTTCCGCAGCGCCAGACCGAGAAGATCGGCGACGAGCGCAGTGTCCACCATTTTTTCCGGTGGTCCGTCACCGCGTCTCCTCAGCGTGTCGAGCAGGTGGACGCCGTGCTTCCGAACCAGTCGTCGGTCCGATGCGCACGCCAGCCGGGCGCCGAACTGAATGCCGTCGTCTCCTCCGAGAAACGCCACGCGGCCGTCACGATACGTTCGGATTCTGCTCGCGTATTTCCGCCGAGTCCCGAAGACGCCCTGGAAAAAAGACGTTCCGGTCGTTCCCGCATGCCACCCCGCGTACAACCGCAGCCGCACCCGGTATCGGGACCCGCCGCGGGACCCCAAGTAGTCCGACACGGTCCGTTCGACGTGTTCAAGGGCCGTTGTGGCAACGGCGTCCGGTCGTTTGCGCCGAGCGGCGCCGGACGCGACTACCGCCGTATTCCAGTCGACGAAACCGATCGCCGTCTCGAAGCGCCTGACCGACATGCTCAACCCCCCGAGGGCGCGGCGCAGTCGAGTAGTTCGACGACGCCTCGGTCACGTCCGGACCGCACCGCCGGTTTCCCGCCCGTCACCGTGCCGTCAGTGTACGACATCCGCCCGCCGTCGCCGCTCGTGCGAACGTCACCGGGGGAGACCGGCACGGGTCACGCCGGCGGGCGCACGACCTCGACGAAACGTGCTGGAGGCCGACCGGGATGAGCCCGGGACCGGGCGGAAAGCGGACGGCTGTCTCTACTCCCCCACCGGCCAATGCTCGACCGCGACCTCCGCCATCGGAAAGTGGCGCGGATTCCCCGTGGCGAGCACCGCACCGGCCGCGTGCGCCGCGGCCGCGATCAGGCAGTCGGCCTGCGACAGCGTCGCCCCCTGCGCCGCGAACCGGCGGCGCCATACGCCGGCCTGCCGGCCTTCGGACCGCCCGATAGGCGCCAGCCCCAGACCGTCGAAGAAGCGCTCCACCGCCGCCGTTTCCGCCGGCCGCACGCCGCGGAAGATCTCCTCGACGTTGACGGCCGTGGTGCACGGCGCATCGCCGCGCGCGACCAGCGCATCGACGCGTCCGACCGCGGGGCGCCCGCGGAGGTAGTCGATCAGCACGGTCGTGTCGAGAAGCACGAGCACGGCGTCAACCGACCCGGCGCGGGTCGCCGGACCGCTGCCGCTGCACCCACCCGGCGGGGTCGTCGTCCCACTCGTGTCCGCCGTCGCGCAGGACGCCGGCCGCCTGCCGCAGCACGTGCTGCCGGCGGCGCCGGTCGACCGCATCGCGCACCGCGTCGCGCACGAACGCGCTGCGGCGCCGCGGCCCGGCGATTTCGTCCACCTGGGCGACGAGGACGCCGTCAAGCTCCACGTGCATTCTCATGATTGCTCTTGTGTGTATTTCATGGCGCCCACGATAGCACATTGCGACGGAACAGGCGGGACGAGTGACGCCAGCTCGGGGAACCGCCCCTGCGACGGCCCCACTGGCAAGGCGTCAGGCGGCGGGGTCAGTTGCGCCGGCGGCGGGCGCCTCGATGACCGCCTCGAAGGCCGCTTCGCCGGTCGGCTTCACGTCAGGCCTCGGGTTCATGCCTGTTCCCCACCCGGCGCGGCGCCGGCGAAGAGCGCCTGCAACAGATCGAGCTTGTCTCCCACTTCGGGCGGAATGGACGACGGGTCGACGAACCGCACGAGCCGGTGCAGCTCGCCCTTGCGGAACAGCATCGCGTGTCCGAGCGCCGCCGCGAGACGGCGGAAGAACTCTTCAGCGAAGTCGCTCAGCTTCAGCCGTTCGGTCCTCGCCTCCCACAGCAGCCGCGCCGCTTCCGCGCCGGCCGCCTTCCAGGTCGCGAGGTCCTCCGCGCGGCCGTCGAAGACGCGTTCCAGGATCAGCGCTTCGAGCACCGTCTCGGCCGTAGAACCGGTTTCTTCCGCGAACAACGGCGCGTCCCCGTAATGCTCGGCGACGGCGCGGAGAAGCACGTCGGGCGTGACGACGTAGTTCTCGACCTCGTAGCGCTTCCAGTAGACGACGCGGAATCCGCCATCGTCCGTATCCTGGCGCGCCCCGCCGTCGTTGTCCAGGATCGCCAGCCCCCGCAGGCCGGGCGCCATCCGCCGCAACGCGAAGAAGTGCTTCCGCGGCGTGACGCCGAAACCGCCCTCCACCCGCTCGAGTTCCGCGTCCAGATCGGGGTCCGGGTGATTGTCCCGGACGTGGAACACGTTGATCCGCGCGTCCCGGGCCACCGCCGCGGGATGGTCCAGCCGCCGCGCCAGCGCCAGCAGGACGTCGAGGTCCGTCCGGCCCTCGACGTACAGGACGTAGCCGCGCTCGACGGCCCGGACGTAGTGCGCCGCGCCGTAGTGCCGGAGCGCGCTCCGCATGTCCTTCCGGACGGCCAGATCGTCGGCCCGCCCTTGCAGCAGCAACGTCAGGTTGCGGTCGATCGCCTCGTCGAGCAGCACTTCCGAATGGGTCACCAGCACGACCTGCGATTCGTTCTCCGCCGCGACCTCCCGCAACAGCACGTAGACCTGCTTCTGCCGGAGGATCTCCAGGTGGGCGTCCGGCTCGTCGATCAGCAGCACGCTGCGGCGATGCGAATAGAGGTAGGCGACGAGCAGCAGCATCTGCTGAAGCCCCCGCCCCGCGAGCGCGAGGTCCAGCGGCTCTTTCACGCCCGCCTGCCGGTAGAAGAGATCGATGCCGCCGCGCGCCGTTTCCGTCGGGTCGTCGAGCCGGACCGAGAACAGCCGCTCCATCAGCGCGGCGATCCGTCGCCAGTCGGCGGGCGCGTCGCGGAACACCAGCAGGCACAGGTCCGCCGGATCTTCCTGGTGCTGTCCTGAACGGCGGCCTGATTGAGGTGGTTCCGGTTGTTCGGACGACTCGAGGGCTTCATTACCAACGTGTCCGACCCGGTCGAGGCGGCGCCGGGCCGCGCCGTCCGCAAGCCGTCTGCAATGCGAGGATCACGCCGCCGGGGAGGCTGGAGAGCAGCGCCAGCAGACCGTACGCGACCGACGCGGCGACCCCGTCGGCGGCGGCGAGGCCGGCCGCGCCCCAGAGCGCGGCGGCGGCGCCTTCGCGCACTCCCCAGCCGGCCACCGAGATCGGCGGCAGCATGGCGACCAGGACCGGCGCGACGAGCGGGAGCAGTGTCGGCAGCGGCGTCCCGACCCCCACCGCCCGCGCCGCCAGCACGAACGTCGCGAGGTACGACGCGACGATCAGCGCCGAGCTGGCGGCCTGGACCGGCAGGGCGCGGCCGGACAGGAGCGCCGCCCGCACGTCGCGCCACGTGCGCCCCGCCAGCGAGTCGGCGGAGATCCGGCGGGACGCGGCCCGCCCGGCGGCGAGGCCGGCGGCGGCCGCCGTGACGGCGACGATCGCCGCGGCGGCCAGGTCCGCGCCGGCCAACGGCGCGCCGCCAAGCCACCCGAGCCGGCGGGCGGCGCCCAGCTCGCACGACAGCCGGACGGCCGAACCTGCCGCCGCCGCGGTCATGATCAGTTGCCCCGAGACCCGCTCGAGGATCACGGCGCGGACCGCCGACCCGGGCCGGCGGGCGCCGCGGGCGTGCCGCCAGGCGCGCGACACGTCGCCGAGGCCGCCGCCCGGAAGGACTTGGTTGAGGAACGTGGCCAGGTAATACTCGCGGATCGCCGCGCCGAGCGGCAGGTCGATCCCGAGCCGGGCCGCCGTGAACCGCCACCGCCAGGCCGACGCGCCCACCTGCAGCACGGAGAGCGCGACGGCCAACGCCACCCACCCCGCCCGCATCCCGCCCAGCCGGGCCGCAACCTGGTCGACGTCGAGCAGCCACGCCAGGCCGATCAGCACGCCGGCGCTGACGGCCGGGCGCAGCCATCGTCCGCTCCTGCGATCCTCCAACGTCCACCCAAGCGTTCGCGCCGACGCCATGGCCATTTCTCCACCGTGTTCAGAGGCCCGGCGGGAGGGCCAGCAGGTCGTGGTGGCCGACGGTCAGACGGAAGCGGTCGCCGGCGGCCGTCTTCCGGCGGCGATCGGCCCAGGCGCGGACCCGGCGCGCCCGATCGGCGTCCGGCTTCAACTCCAGCGCCGCATGCGTCCAGCCGTCGATCAGCGCCAGCACGAGCGCCCGGTCGTCCGGCCCGAGACGCCACGGGCTGGACGCAAGCCACGTCCGGTACCTTTCGGCGCGGAACAATCTCTCGGCGGCGGCGGCCGCCGCCGGTCCGAGCGCCGGCGCCGGCGCGCGCTCCCGCCGCTGGTGGGCGTTCACGGCGCGCCGGATCATCTCGTCGTCCGGATCATCGGCCGGCGACCACCGCATCAGGCCGTCGTAGGTCAACGTCAGGTATGCGCCGCACCCGGCGGCGCGGCACGCGCGCGCCAGCTTCCGCAGCCACGCCCCGGAGACGAGGTCGAGCAGCGCCGAGCAGGTCACGAGGTCGGCCTGCGCCACCGCCGGCAGGCCGGCTTCGTCCAGGTCGCCGTGCACGCACCGGACGCAGCGCCCGGCGGCGGCGGCTTCGGCGCGCGCCAGCAGGTCCGCATCGTGGTCCACCAGCGTCCAGCGCTGGGCGCCCGGAAGCCGGGGCGCCAAGCGCCGCAGGTTCGACCCGGCGCCGCTCCCCAGGTCCAGGATCCGGGTCCAGCGCCGCGCGCGCCAAGCCGCCCGGAGACGGGCGACCAGCGCGGGCGGCTGCGCCCGGCGGTCGGCCGGCTCCCGCAGGGCCAGCCACTCCGCGCTGAACGCGCCGTCGCGGCCGGTCATCGCCGCTCGCCGCCGGTCAACTCCGCCACCGCCTCGGCGAAGACGCCGGCCGCCTGACGCCAGTCGGGCAGGCTCGACGCATGCCGGCGAGCCGCCGCGGCCATCCGCCGGCGACGCTCGGCGGCGCGGCCGGGCGTCTCCGCCGGCGCATCGGCCAGCAGCTTCCGGAGCGCGCCGGCCAGCGCATCGGCGTCGCCCGGCGGGACGAGCAGGCCGGCCGACGTCGGCACGACGTGCGGGACGGCGCCGCCGGTCGTGCCGACCACCGGAAGACCGCGCGCCATCGCCTCCGTCAGCGCCATGCCGAACCCTTCGAAGTGCGACGGAAGGACGAACAGGGAGCTGGCGTCGTACAGCGCATCGACCGCCGCCGCGTTGCACTCGCCGGGAAAGGCGACCCGTTCGGCGAGACCGGCGTCCCGGACCTGCCGCATCACCGCGCGCGCGAACGCCGGCGCCCGCGTCAGGCTGCCGGCGCAGACGCAGCGCCACTGCAGATCGGCCAACCCGGCCAGCGCCCGCATCAGCACGTCCTGCCCCTTGCGGGGCGTGACCGACGCCACGCACAGGACCTGCGGCGGCGCGTCCGGGCCGGGACCTGCCGCCGGCGGAGCGGGATCGGTCCCCGGCGGGACCGCGCGGACGGCATCGGCGACGCCGCCGAGATCGAGATCCCGTACGCGCGCGGCAGTGTATGCGCTGGTGGCCAGGACCCCCGTACAGGCCGCCAGCGCTTCCCGTTCGAGGACGGCGAACCGGGCGCGACGGCCGGCGTCGAGCCCCGTCTCGTCCGCCAGCAGCAGATGGACCAGGGCGATCACCCGCAGCCGCCGCCGCTCGGCGCGCACCGGCTCGGGCAGGCCGCCCATGGCCAGTCCGTCGACGACCACCCGCGCGCCGTCGGGCAGCCGGGCGAGCGCGCCGGCCAGACTGGTCCGGGCGCGGTCGTCGCCGGCCGGAAACTCGCCGTCGAGCTCATACGCCGCGACGCGCCGCCCCCGGCGGCGCAGTCCGTCCACGATCCGGGCGTCGTAGACGTAGCCGCCCGTCCGCTGGCCGATCGGGCCGGGCACGAGGAAGTGCAGGTCGGGCGACGTCACACCGGTCCTTCGTACCCGCCCCAGGCGACGTGCGATTCGCGCAGCGTCACGCGGATGGACGTGACGCCGCGGGCGCCCTCTCCGAGCGCGCCGCCGCGCACGTCGCGGGCCAGGCGGTCGAAGATCGCCCGGGCGAGGACCTCCGTCGTGGTGTTCCGGCCGGCGAACGCCGGCTCGTCGTCGAGGTTCCGGTAGCGGAAGTCGTCCAGCGCCGCCTTCAGCCGCTCGCCCGCCGCGCCGATGTCCACGACGACGCCGTCCCCGTCCAGCTCCGGGCGGCTGAACGTCACGTCCACGACGTAGGTGGCGCCGTGCAACCGCTGCGCCGAGCCGAACGCCTCGCCGCGAAAGCTGTGGGCGATCATGAAGTGGTCGCGGACGTTCAGGCTGTACATGGATCGGTCTCCTGCGTTTCGCGGCTACGATTCCGGATAGCGGATGCGGTGGCACAGCGCCGCGCGGGGGTCGCGGCTCAGCCGGGCCATCACCTCCGGCAACTCGGCGAAGTCGCTCTCGCCGGTGATCAGCGCGTCGAGCTCGGGCGCGCGCAGCAGGTCGAGCGCCAGCCGCAATCGGCGCGCGCGGCTCCACCGCGGAGCCCGATCGGGGGGCACGCGGCCGACCTGGCTGCTGCGGAGCGTCAGACGGCGCGAGTGGAACTGCTCGCCGAGCGGCAGCGGGACGGACTCGGACCCGTACCAGCTCGCCTCCACGACGGCGCCCTCGACGCCCGCGGCGCCGAGCGCGCTGCGCAGGCCGGCCGGCCGGCCGCTGGCGTGGACGACCAGGTCGGCGTCCGCCGCCCGCGGCGGCTCGGCCTCGAACGCCAGCCCGAGCGACCGGGCGGCCGCTGCGCGCGCCGGGTTGACGTCGACCACGGTGACGTCGGCGCCCGGGACCTGCCGGCACAGCCACGCCGCCAGCAGTCCGACGACGCCTGCGCCGATCACCACGATCCGGTCGCCGACGGTGGGCCGGGCGTCCCAGGCGACGTTGACCGCCGTCTCCAGGTTGGCGGTGAGCACCGCGCGGCCGGCGGGGACGTCGGCCGGGACCGGCGTCACCGCCGACGCCGGCACGCGGTACAGATCCTGGTGCGGGTAGAGGCAGAACACCGTCCGCCCGGCCAGATCCGCCGCCGCGCCGCCGTCAGTGGCCGCTGCGCCCGTTCCGGCCGGTTCGACCTGCTCGACCGTGCCCACGCTGGCGTACCCGTACTTGACCGGGCCGGGAAACTCGCCCTCCTGGAACGGCGCGCGCATCGCCCGATGCTGGGAAGGCGGCACGCGGCCCGTGAACACCAGCGACTCGGTGCCGCGGCTGACGCCGGAGCAGATCGCACGGACCAGCACCTGGCCGGCTTGCGCGGGAGGCAGGTCGGCCTGCACGATCTCCCCGCGGCCGGGTGACCGGATCCAGAACTGCCGTGCGGTGCGGATGCTCGACATGACGAGTCGGGATCGGGCCGGCCGGCGATGCCGGTCGTCGCCGGCGTTGCGGGGCGGCAACTTGACCTGTCGGCGCTCCACCTGCTCCGATTGACGGCATTGTACGCGCTGCTTGCAGCCGGCGTCGTGTTGGCGGCGTCAGCCGGGACCGGCAGCCCGTGGTGGAACCCTGCGTCGCGGCCACGCGCAGCATGACGGTTCAATGGAACTCCCTCACTTGATCGGCGTCGCCGGGCATTCCGGCGCCGGAAAAACGCTGCTGGCCCGGCATCTGGCGGATGCGCTGGCGGGTTCGGCCGATGCGGCGCTGCCGCTCGACGCCTATTACGTCGATCGGCGCCGCGTGCCGGTCGAAGCCAGGAGGCTCCTGAACTTCGACGCGCCGGAGGCGCTGGATCTTACGCTTCTGGTCGAGCATCTCCGGCGGCTGGCGGCCGGCGAACCCGTCGACCGGCCGGCCTACGACTTTCACACCCACGTCCGACGCCAGCGGACCGTTCCCCTCGTCCCCGGCCGGGTCGTCGTCGTGGAAGGCCGCCTGACGCTCCACTACGAAGCAGTACGGGCGCTGTTGGGAACCCGGGTGTTCGTGGCGACCGACGGGGACACCTGTCTGAGAAGACGCCTGGCGCGCGACGCGCACGAGCGTGGACGGACCGCGGAGTCGGTTCGGGAGCAGTGGCGCGCCACCGTGCAGCCGATGTTCGAACGGTACGTCGAGCCGACCCGCCGGTACGCGGACCTGATTGTCGATGGAGCCGAGCCGGTCGAGCGGATGGCCGCCCCCGTGCTGGAGATGGTGGCGCGGAGGCTCGGCGGCCCGTGGTGAAACGTCTCGCTGCGGACTGCCGGCTTCACCGGTCGAGGACGGAGCCGAGGATTCGCCCGACGGCGGCGAGCATCCGGGTCGCCGAATCGGACGGGACGAGCGGTTCGCGCGACAGGAACTCGAGCACGGCCGCCGCCTGCGTCCCGCGCGTGACCGGGACGCCGCACGCGCCGCGTATTCCCGGCATGCTCGCCCGGCGCTCGGCGGAGAACGTCGGGTCGCTCTCGACGTTGGCCACCCAGATGACGCGCCCGGACTGCATGACCCGCCCGGCGAGTCCGTCGCCGGCCGATGGCCGTTCGCGCGCCAGCGCCGGCCGGAGCGGCTCGAAGTCGTCTCCGTCGATCGCCGCCGCTTCGGGGACCGGGTCGAGCCGCCGGCTCCCGTCGGGCGCCGCGCGATAAGCATGACCGACCGGCCAACCTGCCCACCGGCAGACCAGACCGTTGACTTGGCGCGCGGCCGATTCGAACGAGCCCGCAGCGCTCGCGGCGTCGAGCGCCCGCTGCAGGAGATCGAGATCGGCCGTGCGGCTTGCGAGCTCCCGGTCCCGCTCGGCCAGCGCCGCACCGGCGTCGCGCGCCTCCGTGACGTCGACGTACAGCATGAGCACTTCGCCGTGGTCCGACGGAGCGATCCGGATGTCGAGCCACCGGCCGTCGGCCGTGCGCACCACGTCTCGCGACGCCTCCCGGAGACCGGCCAACCGCGCGCCCACCCACGATTCGACCCGGTCGTCCGGCGTCTGGATCAGACCGCGGGCGGCGGTGAACCGCAGCAGATCCTCCATCTCCAGGCCGGGTCTCAGAGGCGTCCCCGGATAGAAATCACGGAACCGCGGGTTGCAGGCGACGAGCCGGCCGGCGGCGTTCCAGACCGCCAGGCCGACCGAGTCGCCGGCGAGCACCGACGCCAGGCGCGACCCGAGCCGGGCCGCGTGGCCGCGGGCGGCGTGCAGCCGCCGCGCCAGCGCCGCCGCCACGGCGCCCAGCGCCAGCGCCAGGGCCAGCAGCGTCCAGACGAGCGACATCGCACGGAATCGTACATGCCTTGACAAGCCGCCGCGCCGGGCGTACGGTGACGCCGATGGCGGCTGCCGCCTTCGCACTGACCCTCATGCTGCTGACAGCGGCGGCGGCGGCGGGCAACGGGCAGAATCCGGATCAGGAGGCGCCGTTCGACGTTGCGGCGCTTCCGATCTCCCTCGACCGGATCAAGCGTCAGCTCGACCGCCTGCCGGTCGTCGAAGGTCCGCAGAACGTGCTGCGACTGAGCTTCTACGTCCGCGTCTACGCGCCGGCTCCGCCGATCAGGGTGTTCGAAGGGTTCGACCTGCGCCACGGGCCGGCGCCGTTCTCCGCGCCGACGCACGCCGAGATGCGGCGCGTGGCGACCCCGCCCGAGTTCCGATCGCGCGCGGTGATGTCAGGGTCCTTCGGCTGGTAGCGGCAGCGTCCAGCGCCGGAGAGGAACCGAAACCAGGAGGTATCGCTTCCGCAGGTCGACCACACGGGCCGCGTAGGCGCGCTTCGGGATCGCGCCCCGCACGCGCCGCTCGCGCAGCCGCCGCAGTTCGAAGCGGTACAGGTCGTTGACGAACTCGTGGACCAGTTCCGGCGGCGTCTCGGGCGTGGGGCGCACGCCGTGCGCGGCGAGCGCCTCGATCACTTGCGGGCGGTAGCGGAAGCTCACGCGGTGGCGAGCAGCGCATCGGCCGAACTGACGCCGAACGACTCGAACCAGGCGCCGGCCCGGGTCAGCCGCTCGTTGACGTTGCCGATGTTCTCGACCCCTTCGGTCTCCAGCCAGCGGCGGAACGCCTCGACGCCTTCCTTCGCATAGACCGGAATCCCGTCCTTCCACGTCGCGCGCCCGCACAGCACGCCGGCCCACCTGACGCCCGACTCGGCCGCCAGCTCCAGCGACTCGGTGAACTCGGCGTTGCTCACTCCCGCCGACAGGTAGATGAACGGCCGGGTGGCGACGGCGGCGGCGGCGCGGAAATGGTCGAGCGCCTCCGCGCGGGTGTACGCCTCCTCGCCGGCGAAGGCGTTCGCCCCCTTGACGAACCGCATGTTGACCGGGACCTCCACCTTCATGACGTCGACGCCGTACCGGCCCTTGGTGAACTCCGCCATACTGCCCGCCACCACCTGCGGCTTGATCCGCGCGAACGCGGCGCCCTTTTCGTCGCCGCCGGACGGGTCGTACCCGACGAACTCGAGGAAGAACGGGACGTCGTTCGTCCGGCACTCGTCGCCGATCCGCTCCACGAAGGCGTGCTTCTCCTCGTTGATCTCCGCGGCCTCGAACGGGGTGTAGTAGAGCAGAACCTTGACGCAGTCGGCTCCGGCCTCCTTCAACCGCCGCACCGACCAGTGGGACAGCAGATCGGGAAGCCGCCCGGGGCGGCTGTTGTCGTAGCCGCTCTGCTCGTACGCCAGCAGGAGGCCGGCGTCGGCGCTGCGCCGCTTCGACGGCCCGATCCCCCACTGCGGGTCGAGCAGGATGGCGGAGGCGTGCGGCGTCAGGACCTCGGTGACCGCCCCCTTGAACTCCTCCATCATCGCGTCGGTGACCTCGCTCCCCTTCGCCTTCGCCAGCGCCTTCCGGAGCGACCCCCGCTGGTCCATGGCGGCCGCGCCGATCGTCCCTCCGGCGGTCGAGACCGCCTTCAACCCGGCAAGTTTCCCTGGTGTCATCGTGTCTCGGTCCCCCCGTGCAAAACCTTCATTGTAACGCGGCAACGCGCTCAGTACCCGAGCGCCGTGCTCCCCGCCCAGCGCCGGTCGACCGCGCCTTCGAGCCGGCCGGCGGCGGCATCGTACACGATAGCGTGGACCACCCCCTGGCTCGGACGCGCCGTCAGGGCGTGGCCCCGCGCCTCCAGCCCGGCGACGGCGGCGGGCGACAGGCCGCCCTGCTCGTGGAAGATCCGGTCGGGCAGCCACTGGTGGTGGAACCGCGGGGCGTCCACCGCCTCCTGCACGTCCATCCCGAAGTCGATGACGTTGACCAGCGTGTGCAGCACCGTGTTGATGATCGTCCGGCCGCCGGGGCTGCCGGTGAGCATCAGCAGCCGGCCGTCCTTCTCCACGATGGTGGGCGTCATGCTCGACAGCATCCGCTTGCCGGCGGCGGCCAGGTTCGGCGGCGTCCCGATCAGGCCGTCCGCGGTCGTCAGCCCGGGCGCGGCGTTGAAGTCGCCCATCTCGTTGTTGAGCAGGAACCCGGCCCCCGGCACGACGATCTTCGACCCGTACGCCTGCTCGATCGTGCAGGTCATCGAGACGGCGAGGCGGTCCGCGTCCACCACCGAAAGGTGCGTCGTCGCCTCCCCTTCCGCGGGCCAGGTGAACGACGTGGGCGACGAGCGCGAGGCCCGGTCCGGATCGATCGTGCTCCGCAGCCGGCCGGCGTACGGCTTCGAGATCAGCCGCGGGATCGGCATGGACGGATTCAGCTCCGGGTCGCCGAGATGGCGCGCCCGGTCCGCGTACGCCCGCCGCATCGTCTCCGCCATCAGGTGGACGGTGCGCGCGGCGCCCGGTCCGGAGACGCGCAGGTCGAACCCCTCCAGCACGTTCAGCATCTCGACCAGCACGACGCCGCCCGAACTCGGCGGCGGCATCGTGATCACGTCGTGGCCGCGGTAGACGCCCCGGATCGGCTCGCGTTTACGGGCGCGGTAGGCGGCCAGATCGTCCCGGGTGATCAGGCCGCCGTTCGCCGCCATCTCGCGCGTGATCAGATCGGCGGTGCGGCCTCGATAGAACCCGTCCGGCCCGCCGTCGGCGATACGCTCCAGCGTCCGCGCGAGGTCGGGCTGCCGGAGGACTTCTCCCGCCTCGTAGGGGGCGCCCCGCCGGGAGAACTGCGCCATCGACGCCGGATACGGCGCCATCTCCGCCAGTACGCCGGCGAGCGACCGGGCCTGATGGTCCGGCAGGGCGAACCCGTCGCGGGCCAGGGCGATCGCCGGCTCGACCAGGCTGCGCCACGGCAACCGGCCCCGCTCCGACCAGGCGAGATGCAGGCCGGCGACGGTTCCCGGCACGCCGACGGCCGCGTGGCCGTCGTGATGCCGCCGGGCGTCGTACGCGCCGTCGACCAGAAACATCTCCGCGTGCGCCGCGGCGGGGGCCGTCTCCCGGAAGTCGTACGCAACGGGCGGCCCGGACGGCGGACGGACGACCAGGAACCCGCCGCCGCCGACGTTGCCCGCCTGCGGGTGGGTCACCGCCAGCGCGAACGCCGCGGCGACCGCGGCGTCGACGGCCGAGCCGCCCGCCTGCAGCGCGTCGAGGCCGATGCGCGCCGCCTGCGGCTCCTGCGCCGCCACCATGCCGCGGCGCGCCCGGACCGGTTGCGCGCCGGCGGCGAGCGGCGCCAGGAAGACCGCGGCGGCGAGGACCGCGGCGACGAGAGCAGGAATCCCGGATCGCCGGCGCAGGCGGCGCATCGTCACGGGATTATCATAGCGGGCGCCGCGCGAGCCGCGAGCAGGCAACAGGTAAGATGAGCGGCGTGAACGGATCATCCCGGCTGGCGAGTCTCGCGGCGGCGGCGGCGCTGCACTTGCTCCGGAAACGATGAGCGGAGATGAACGGAACGGAGGCCCCATGACCCGGGAAGACCTGATCGACCGACTGAACGAAGACCTCGCCAGCGAGTTCGGCGCCATCATCCAGTACGTCACCTACGCCGCCCGCGCGACCGGACCGTACCGGCCCCAGCTTTCGCAGTTCTTCCTGGCGGAGGTGCCGGACGAGCAGATGCACGCGCAGTTCCTCGCCAACAAGATCGTCTCGCTCGGCGGCGCGCCGACCACGCAGGCGCGTCCCGTGCCGTTGCCCGACGGCAACCGCGCGATGCTGGAGGAGGTGGTCGCAGCGGAGAAGCGCGCCACCGAGTCGTACGTGGAGCGGGCCCGGCAGGCCGAGGAGTTCGGCGACAAGGGACTCGTCGTCCAGCTCGAGGACTTCATCCGCGACGAGAGCAGCCACGTCGAGGAGACCGAGCGGATTCTGCGGGACTGGCCGCTGTAGCCGGCGGCCGGCGCCTGCTGCGACCCCCGCGCAGCGCCGAAAGCGGCGCCTACCGGGTGAGCTTGCGGAACTTGACCCGGCGGGGCCGGTCCGCCGCCGCGCCCAGGCGGCGCCGGCGGTCGGCCTCGTAGTCGGCGTAGGCGCCGGCGAACCAGACCACCGCCCCGTCGTCCTCGAACGCGATGACGTGCGTCGCGATCCGGTCCAGCAGCCACCGGTCGTGGCTGACGACGACGGCGCATCCGGCGAAGGCGACGAGCGCGTCCTCCAGGGCGCGCAAGGTATCGACGTCGAGATCGTTCGTCGGCTCGTCGAGCAGGAGGAGGTTGGCGCCGCCGCGGAGGAGCCTGGCGAGCTGGACCCGGTTGCGCTCGCCGCCGGAGAGCGCGCCGACCCGCCGCTGCTGATCGCGCCCCCGGAAGTTGAACCACGACACGTACGCGCGCGAGGCGACCGTCCGCGACCCGAGCATCACCTCGTCCCGGCCGCCCGATATCTCTTCCCAGACCGTCCGATCCGGATCGAGCGCATCGCGCGTCTGGTCGACGTACCCCAGGCGGACGGTGTCGCCGAGCCGGAGCGTTCCGCCGTCCGGCTGTTCGGCGCCGGTGATCAGGCGCAGGAGCGTCGTCTTGCCGGCGCCGTTCGGCCCGATCACACCGACGATCCCGGCCGGCGGCAACGTGAACGACAGGCCGTCGATCAGGAGGCGGTCGCCGTACCCCTTCCGCAGGCCGGCCGCCTCGACGACCACGTCGCCGAGGCGCGGGCCGGGCGGGACGCAGATCTCGGCCGACTCGATCCGCTGCGCCGGGTCTTCGGCGAGCAGCCGCTCGTACGCGCCGAGGCGCGCCTTCCCCTTCGCCTGCCGCGCGCGCGGCGACATCCGGATCCATTCGAGCTCCCGCTGCAACGTGCGCCGCCGCTTCGCTTCCCGCTTGTCCTCGATCGCCAGGCGCCGCTCCTTCTGCTCCAGCCACGACGAATAGTTCCCTTTCCACGGAATGCCGGCGCCGCGGTCGAGCTCGAGGATCCAGCCCGCCACGTTGTCGAGGAAGTAGCGGTCGTGCGTCACCGCCACGACCGTGCCGGGATACCCGGCCAGGAACCGTTCCAGCCACGCCACCGTCTGCGCGTCGAGATGGTTCGTCGGCTCGTCGAGCAGGAGCAGGTCGGGCGACTTCAGCAGCACGCGGCAGAGCGCGACGCGGCGGCGCTCCCCGCCCGAGAGCCGCGCGACGCCGGCCGCCGGCGGCGGCAGCCGAAGCGCCTCCATCGCCATCTCGACCCGGGCGTCGAGGTCCCAGGCTCCGGCGGCGTCCATCGCGTCCTGCAGCCGGCCCTGCTCCTCCATCACCGGCCCGTAGTCGGTCAACCCCGACGAGAGCGCGGCGGTCACCTCGTCGTACTGCCGGAGGAGATCGCGCGCGTGCGCCACCCCTTCCTCCACGTTCTCCGCGACGGTCTTCGACGGGTCGAGCTGCGGCTCCTGCGGCAGGTAGTCCACCGTCGCGCCGTCGGCCGGGAACGCTTCCCCCTCGAAGTCGGCGATCTCGCCCGCCATGATCCGCAGCAACGTCGACTTGCCGGCGCCGTTGGCGCCGAGGACGCCGATCTTCGCGCCGGGCAGCAGCGACAGCCAGAGGTCCTTCAGCACCGCCTGCCCGGGCGGGAAGACCTTGCCGAGGCCTTTCATGGTGTAGACGAACCGGGGTTCGGCCGCAGGCATGGACAGTGTTTTTCGGTGAACGGCCCGGGCGGCCGGTCAGCGCAGCAGGAAGTCGGCTTCGGTCACGGCTCCCGCAGCCGCCGTGACCTGCTGCGTCTCGCCCTCGTACCGCTCGTGCCAGACGGCGAGGTCGTACGTGCCGGGCGGCACGCCGGCGATCTCGAAACGGCCGTCCGCGCCCGTCACCGCCGCCACGTCGTCGGTGACGTAGATCCAGCCGCGCATCCAGCCGTGCGAGTCGCACTCGATCCGGACCACGCCCGGCCGCCGCAACGGGCGCGTGACGTTCAGTCCGGGAAACGGGAGGGCGATGTTGAACATCGTGCGCTGCCGGTCGTCGTAGGCGTGCGTGGAGTGCAGCGTCTCGTCCACGCTCGTGATGTCGAGCCGGCTCCGCGTCCTGGCCACCTGCACGCGCGGCACGAAGAAGCACCGCTCGTTGTTGAGCGTCGGCGCGGGCGGGTCGGCGCTCCACGGCAGTCCGGTGACGACGACGACCGCGTTGGCGACCCCCCCGGACGGGTCCACCAGCGTCGTCTGGTCTTCGATCTCGTCGCCGCAGACCGCCTGATCGGCGTCGACGGTCACCATCCGCTTCTCGGGGATCGCATCGACGGTGACGGTTCCGGTCAGCGTTCCCGTCTCCTGCCCGCCCGCCGCCGCCCCGAACAGCGCCAGGCACACCGCCGCCGCGGCCGCAAGTCCCGTTCGCCTCATTCCCGGCGACTCCCCGCCGGTCGATCCGGCGTCCGCACGAGCGTCATTGTACTCATCTTCTCCGACCCGGCGGCCCGCGGCGGACGCCCCGCTGCATTTGCGAATGCATGAACGCCGAACGAAGGCAAAAACCCGCTACAGCGCTCCCTCGCGCCCGGCGGCCCGCGCCGGCATGGCCGGGACCGGCGGCTCGGGGGTGAAGTCCTCGCCCGGATTGATGAACCGGTTCCGTTCGAGGCGGTGCTGCGTGTCGTGAAGCTGCCGGTACCGGCCGCCGGCCGCCAGCAGGTCGTCGTGGGCGCCGCGCTCGACGATCCGCCCGGCTTCAAGGACCAGGATCTGGTCGGCGGTCCGGATGGTCGACAGCCGGTGGGCGATGACGAACGCCGTGCGCCCGGCGCGGAGCGCCAGCAGGCCGTCCTGGATCATCGCCTCGCTCTCGCTGTCGAGGCTCGACGTCGCTTCGTCGAGGATCAGGATCCGCGGGTCGGCCAGGATGGCGCGCGCGATGGCGACCCGCTGGCGCTGGCCGCCCGACAGCTTCACGCCGCGCTCGCCGACCACGGTGTCGTACCGGTCCGGGAACCGCTCGATGAACTCGTCGCAGTGCGCGACGCGGGCGACCGCCCGGATCTCGTCCGGCGCGGCGTCCGGCTTCGAGAACCGGATGTTGTCGGCGATCGTGCCGTCGAACAGGAAGTTCTCCTGCAGGACCACGCCGAGATGCGACCGGTAGTCGCGGAGACGGAGCGACTCCACGTCGCGGCCGTCCACCAGCACGCGCCCCGACGTCGGGCGGTTGAACGCCATCACCAGGCTGATCAGCGTGCTCTTGCCGGAGCCGCTCGATCCGACCAGCGCCGTCGTCGTGCCGGGCGGAGCGGTCAGCGACACGTCCTTCAACACCGGGACGCCGGCGTCGTATTCGAACCAGACCCGCTCCAGGCGAACCTCGCCGCCGACGGCGCGGACCGGCGCGCGCGCCCGGTCCTCCTCGTCCTCGGTCGGCGTGCTCCGGATCTCCCGGATCCGGTCGAGCCCGGCGAACGCTTCGGTGATCTGCGTGCCGATCGACGAGATCTGCACGACCGGCGCGATCAGCAGGCCGGTGAAGATGAGGTACTGGACCAGCGCCCCGGTGGTCCACGACCCGGCGATGAGCGCCTGCCCGCCGAGCACGATCATCAGCGCCCCGATCGCCCCCATCACCAGCGTGGCGACCGAGGAGACGGCCGACACGCCGGTCACCGACTTCGCCACGTTGCGGAACAGCTTGTGCGCGCCCCGGGCGAAGACGATCTGCTCGCGCTTCTCCACGGTGTACGCCTTGACCACGCGGATGCCGCCCAGCGTCTCGGCCAGCCGGCCGGTGACGTCGGCGTTGATCCTGCCGCGCTCGCGGAATATCGGGCGGAGCCGGGAGAAGGTGAACGACATGCAGCCGCCGAAGGCGAGCAGGACGAAGAGGGTCAGGCCGGTCAACCGCCAGTTGAGGTAGAACAGCACGCCGAGCGCCGCCGCCCCGGTGACCAGGCTGCCGGAAAGCTGGACCAGCCCGGTGCCGACCAGGTTCCGGATCCCCTCGGCGTCGGTCATGATCCGCGAGATCAGGACGCCGGTCTGTGTGGCGTCGAAGGACCGGACCGGCAGGCGGGTGACGTGGACCATCACCTGCTTGCGCATCTCGGTGATGGCGCGCTGGGCCGCGACGCCGAGCAGCTGCGACAGACCGAACGCCGTGGCGGCCTGCACCGCCGCGGCGCCGAGTCCGACGCCCGCGAGCAGGAGCAACTGGTCCTGGCGTCCGCCCGGGATCACGTCGTCGACGATGTAGCGCGACATGGCGGGCAGCACCAGGCCCGCGAGGCGGCTGACCAGCATGAGCGCCAATCCCAGGAGCAGGCGATTCCGGTAGCGCCACACCAGGGCGCGCGCCTCCCGCCACGCGTCGGCGGTCATCCGCTTCTTCGATTCGGCCATCGTCCCGGTCCGGTTACAAGCTTACCAGCCCGTGCCGGGAACCCTGCGCCGCTCAAATGCAGCGGGGACTTTCCTGCGCGGCTGTTGCCCCGCCGCGCCGGGATCCGCCTCCGGCCGCCCGGCGTGGCACAATGTCGCCGTGGGACGGCGCGTCATCCACGTCGACATGGACGCCTTCTACGCGTCGGTCGAGCAGCGCGACGACCCGGCGCTGCGCGTCCGGCCGGTCGCGGTCGGCGGGCGTCCGGAGAGCCGGGGGGTGGTGGCCGCCGCCAGCTACGAGGCGCGCGCGTACGGCGTCCGGTCGGCGATGGCGATGGCGAAGGCGGTGCGCCTCTGCCCGGCGCTCGTCATCGTGCGGCCCGACTTCGCGAAGTACCGGGCGGTGTCCGCGCAGGTGCTCGCGCTGTTCCGCGCCGTGACGCCGCTGGTCGAACCGCTCTCGCTCGACGAGGCGTACCTGGACGTCACCGAGAACGCGTGGGGGGAGCCGTTCGCCACCCCGGTGGCGCGCCGGCTGAAGCGGCAGATCCGCGAGGAGACCGGCCTGACGGCGTCGGCCGGCGTCGCGCCGAACAAGTTCCTGGCCAAGGTGGCGTCGGCGCTGGAGAAGCCGGACGGCCTCACCGTCGTCCCGCCCGCCCGGGTCGAGTCGTTCCTGCGCGATCTGCCGGTCGAGGCGCTGTGGGGGGTCGGACCGGTGACGGCGCGGAAGCTGCGCGCGCACGGCGTCGCGAAGCTGGTCGACGTCCGGGAAGTGTCCGAGGCCGACCTGAGCCGGCTGGTCGGCCGGCAGGCGGCCTGGCTGCGGCGGCTCGCCTGCGGCGACGACGACCGGCCGGTGACGCCCGACCGGACCGCCAAGTCGAGCGGCGCCGAGCGGACGTGGGCCGAGGACCTGATCGACCTCGACCGGATCCGCGGCGAGACCGACCGGATGGCCCGGCAGGTCGGCGAGCGTCTGGCGGCGCGCGCGCGGGCGGCGCGCACGGTGACGATCAAGGTGCGGTACTCCGACTTCACGACCGTCACGCGAAGCGTGACGCAGCACCCGGCGGCCCGGGACGCCGAGACGGTGTCGACCCGCGCCCTGGCGCTGCTCGACCGGACCGACGCCGGCGCGCGGCCGGTCCGCCTGCTCGGCGTCAGCGTACACAATTTCACGGCGGGGACCGACGCCGCAGCCGCCGAGCCGCCCCCCCGCGGCGGCCTGCTGCCGTGGGACGCGCCGGCCGACGCGCGGCGATGACGACGCCCCGGACCGACGGCCTCGCGCGGCTCGGCTGGGACCGGGCGTTCGCCGCGGCGTTCGCCGCGGCGGCGGCGCCCGATCTGGCGCCCGCCCGAGTGGGCGTGGAGCACAACCACCTGTACCGCGTGCATACCGGCGACGCCGATCTGCTGGCGGAGGCGGCCGGCAGCCTGCGCCACGCCGCCGCCGGACCGGACGCGCTCCCGGCGGTCGGCGACTGGGTGGCGGTGCGGGTCGGCGCAGGCCGCCGCGCGACGATCCGCGCCATCCTCCCGCGTCGAAGCTGCTTCGCGCGGAAGGCGGCCGGCGACCCGACCGAGCGGCAGGTGGTGGCGGCCAACGTCGATACGGTGCTGCTCGTCTCCGGCCTCGACGACGACTTCAACCCGCGGCGGATCCAGCGCTACCTCGTCGCGGCGGCGGAGAGCGGCGCGTCGCCGGTGGTGGTGCTGCACAAGCGCGACCTGTGCGGCGCGGCGGACGACGCGGCGGCGGCGGTCCGCGCGATAGCCCCCGACGTCCCGCTGCACGCGACGAGCTGCCGGGAGCCGGGCGGTCTCGATCCGCTGGCGTCGTACCTGGCGGCCGGCCGGACCGTCGCCCTGCTCGGGTCGTCCGGCGTCGGGAAGTCGACCATCGTCAACCGCCTGCTCGGCGAGGAGCGGCAGACGACGCGCGACGTCCGCCGCTGGCGGCGCCGCGGCCGCCACACCACGGTGCGCCGCGAGTTGCTGGTCCGCCGGGAGGGGGGCGTCATCATCGACACGCCCGGCATGCGGGAGCTCTGCGTCTGGGACACCGGCCGGGCGCTCGAGGAGACGTTCGACGAGATCGACGCCCTGGCCGGCTCGTGCCGGTTCCGCGACTGCCGCCACCGCACCGAGCCGGGATGCGCCGTCCGGGACGCGGCGACGCTGGATCCGCGGATGGCGGAACGGCTGAAGCAGTTCCACCGGCTGGAGGACGAGCGCGCCGCCCTCCGGGAGCGGAAAGACCGTCTGGAGCGGATCGCCGCACGGCGCGGGCGGCGATGAACAATCGCTCGCGGCTACGTTCGGCGCCGGCGTGGACCCCGCGGGGCGCCGTGCGAGGTGGTCCCCGTTGTTCGGACCACTCGAGGGCTTCATTGACCCGGATTATTCTGCGCGCGTTGCAACTGTTCGAAGACGCGGTCAAGCACTCCGCTCTTCGACCAGCGATTCGTGCACATGGAGTCCCGGCGGACCGCAAGGAAGTGAGCGCATGCTTGCTGACCGCTGTCCTGAATGTCAGAATGCGGGTATGCCGGTCCAGATCACCATTCGAGGAGTCCCCGAGAACGTGCGCGACGAGCTCGCGTCGCGCGCCGCGCTCAGACGACAGTCGATGCAGGAGTTCCTGCGGGGCGAGCTGGAGCGGATCGCCGCCCGGCCGTCCCGCGACGCCTGGCTGCAAGCGGTGCGCGACCGCAAGGCGGCGGCGGGGAGTCGCGTCGAGCCGGCCGCCATCCTGCGGGCGCGCGCCGCAGATCGGGCATGACCTCCGTCGTCGATGCGTCGGTGCTGGTGGCGGCGCTGGTCGACACCGGCAGCGACGGAGTGTGGGCGGAAGCCGCTCTTTCCGAACGCTCGCTGTCGGTCCCGACCTGCTGCCCGCCGAGGTGAGCAACGTCCTGCGCCGGCTGGAGCACGCCGGCCGCATCTCGACGCTCGAAGCGGCCAGCGCCCACCGGGATGCTGCCGGAGTTCCAGCGCGGCTACGTCTGGAAGAAGGATCAGGTGCGCGGCCTCGTGCGGTCGCCGCCTCCCTGGTCGACGAGTCGCTGATGCGCCGCCTGATGGCGACCGGCGAGAACGACCGGATTGAGTTCAAGTCGAGCCTGCGCTGGGATGTCAAGGAGCAGCGGGTCAACAAGCAACTCGAAAAGGTGGTCGTCAAGACGCTCGCCGGTTTTCTCAACGCCGAGGGCGGCACGCTGCTGATCGGCGTCGACGACGCCGGCGCCGTTATCGGGCTGGCGGGCGACTACGAGGCGCTCAGGAAGCGCGACCGCGACGGGTTCGAGCAGTAGCTGCAGCAGGTGGTGGGGCGGGACGGCGTGACTCCATCGTTGGCGCTGTGACCACTGAACGCCTCGAAGCGCTCATCGCCGGCGTTCGGCATTTCAAGCGGTTCCAGAATCAGGCGTTCGATCTTGCGGAGTCGGTGGTGCTCGCCGGACCGAACAACGCGAGGTCGCCCGGACGCCGCGCCAGGCAGCGCACGCGTCGGCCGCCGCGTTCGAGGACGCCGAGCAGCCGCCCGCCGACGTAGCCCGTCGCCCCGGTCAGCAGGACCGTCATCGGCGGCGGTCGATCAGCCACACCGCTTCGCGCGCGAGCGTCCGGGCGAAGCGCCCCCCCTCGCCGTGCAGCTTCCGCCATTCGTCCACGGTGTAGACGATCAGGTCGGCCGGGACCGGCAGGGTGTGCGTCGGCCAGCCGGCGGAGCGCTCCGGGAACGGCGCCGGGCTGGCGCGCACCACGGCCACCAGATCGAGGTCGCTGCCGAACCCGGCCTCGCGCCGGGCGTAGGAGCCGAAGTAGCCGAGCGCCGCCAGCTCGGGCCGCCGCGCGGCCTCGACCTCCGACCAAGCGCGCAGCGCGTCGAGCACGGCGTCAGTCGCCGGCCAGCGCTTGACGGACGAACGCGACGACGTCACGGGCAAAGTCGACTCCCTGGCGGCTCTGCAGCGGGCCGTAATGCTCGAACGGCGCGCCTTCCGGATGCCCGTTGGGATAGCGGGCCGGCACGTAGTATGCATCGAGCACCCGAGCCTGTTCGACGAGGCGCTCCGGCGCGGGGACGGGCGACTGGGCGAGGAGACGGGCGACGACGTGGCCCCACGCCTCCTGTCCCCGCGCGAGATGCAGCGCCTTCACCGCTTTCTCGGCCGCCTGATGCGCCGCGAAACAGGCCCAGTCGTGACGGCCTTCGCTGAGCGAGGAGTCCGCCTGCTCCAGATCGTGCTCCGCCTGGGCGAGCCAGTCGTTCCAGCGTTGCGCCACCGAACCGCCTCTCCGGCTGATTCTATCGGGTCGCCGCCTGACGTTGCCCCGACGCGGACCGCCGCGATAACCTGCAACCGTAATGCCCCGCGCCGCCGGTCCGCCGCCCGCGCTGCGCCGGGCTTCCAGAGCCCCGGCCAGCCGCAGTCAGGTGATCACCACGGCGCGGCGCGCCACGGCTGCGCGCTGACCGCCGAGACCTCGTGCGAGATGCGCAGCGACTACCTCGACCGCGCGCTGGTCGTCCCGGTGATCGGCGTTCCCGGCGCCGCCTTCTTCGATCCGGTGGCGTGAACGATCCGGACCGGGCGGCTGTCGGGCTGGATGACGCGCGCGGATGCCGGTATCTTGCGCAGGTGGATGCTCGCGGCGGCGCCGCCGGCGGTGCGGAGGAGACCGGTATGGACAGGCGTGAAGCGCTCCGGCGGATGGTGATCGGTCCGGTCGGCGCGGCGTGCGGGCCGGCCTGGGTCGAGCGGCTGAGCGCGGCGGCGCTGGCGCGCCCGGCGCCGGGCCAGTCTCCCGCCGCCGGGGCCGCGGGCTGGACGCCGCGGGTCTTCACGCCGCACCAGGACGCCACGGTCGTCGAGCTGTCGGAACGGATCATCCCGCAGACCGAGACTGCGGGCGCGCGCGCCGCGCGGGTGAACGCGTTCATCGACACCGTGCTCGACGACGCGGAAGCCGAGGAGCGCGAGGCGTTCCTCCGCGGGCTGGACGGGATCGACCGCCGATCGCGCGCGGCGTTCGGCGTCGATTTCATCGACGCGCCGGTCCGGGAGCAGGAGGCGCTCCTGATGCGCCTCGCGGCGGCGGCCGACGCTCCGGCCGGCGCAACGCAGGAAGACCGGGAGGGCGCGGAGTTCTTCCAGGCGATCAAGCGGCTCACCGTCACCGGGTACTATACGTCCGAGGTCGGCATGCGCGAGGAGCTCGGCGACGACGGGACGCTCGCCTTCGACGGCAAGCCGGGTTGCGCGCATCCGGAGCACCGGGGCTGACGCCGGGGGTCGCGGAGCACGAAAGCGCCGGGGCCGGGAGCACAGTCGAACGCGGCATGCAGCGGACGCACGATGCGGTCGTCGTCGGGTCAGGCGCCACCGGCGGCTGGGTGGCGAAGCAGTTGACCGAGGCGGGGCTGGACGTCGCCGTGCTAGAGGCGGGGCGGCGGCTCGACCCGGCCGTCGACTACACCGAGCATACGCGCCCGCACGAGATGCCGCTGCGCGGCCGCCGGCTCGGGTCGCGCGAACGGCAGGCGCGGCAGCCGGTGCAGTCGCGCTGTTACCAATGCGACGAGTACGCGAACCACCTGTTCATCGACGACACGGAGCACCCGTACACCACGCCGGCCGGCCGCCGGTTCGACTGGATCCGCGCGCGGCACGTCGGCGGCAAGTCGATCCTCTGGGCCCGGCAGTCGTACCGCCTGAGCGACTACGACCTGAAGGCGGCGTCGCGCGACGGGTTCGGCGACGACTGGCCGATCGACTACGCGGAGCTGGCGCCGTACTACGACCGGGTCGAGCGGTTCATCGGGATCAGCGGCCGGGCGGAACGGCTGCCGCAACTGCCGGACGGCCGGTTCCTGCCGCCGATGGCGCTCACCTGCGGCGAGGAGATCCTGAAGAAGACGGTCCGGGAGCGGTTCGGCCGGACGCTGACGATCGGCCGGACGGCCGTGCTGACGCAGCCGCTCCACGGGCGGCCCGCCTGCCACTACTGCGGCCCGTGCTCGCGCGGCTGCCGGACCGGCTCGTACTACAGCAGCCCGCACAGCACGCTGCCGGCGGCGGCGGCGGCGACCGGCCGGCTGACCCTGATCCCGGACGCCGTCGTCAGCCACGTCACCACCGGCGGCGACGGCCGGTGCGCCGGTGTCTACTACGTGGACCGGGTGACGCGCAGTCACCGCGAGGTAGCCGGCCGGACCGTCGTCCTCTGCGCCGCGACGCTCGAGTCGACGCGGATCCTGCTGAACTCGACGTCGAGCCGCCATCCGAACGGGCTGGCCAACTCCAGCGGGGCGCTCGGCCGTTACCTGATGGACCACGTGATGGGGGGCGGCGCGTCCGGCGCGCTCCCCGTCCTGCGGGGCGTCCCCGATACGCGCGGCGCCCGTCCCAACGGGATCTACGTCCCGCGGTTCCGCAACCTCGACACGCCGGAGTCCGGGTTCCTGCGCGGCTACGGCTTCCAGGGGCTGGCGTACGAGAGCAAGTGGGCGCACGCCGCCGCCACGCCCGGCTTCGGCGCCGCCTTCAAGCGCCGCGTGAAGGAGGAGCGGCCGTGGATGATTTACCTGGGCGGCTTCGGCGAATGCCTGCCCCGGTTCGAGAACCACTGCCGGCTCGACCGCGAGCGGGTCGACGCCTGGGGCATTCCGATCCTCCACGTCAGCGCCGCCTTCGGCGACAACGAGCGGCGGATGGTGGCCGACATGGCGGACGCCGCGGTCGAGATGCTCGAGGCGGCGGGGGCCGAAGGCGTCTCGCGCCGGGACGAGATCTCGCCGCCCGGCCTCGCCATCCACGAGGTGGGGACCGCCCGTATGGGGAACGACCCGAAGACGTCGGTGCTGAACCGCTGGCAGCAGGCGCACGACGTGCGCAACCTGTTCGTGATGGACGGCTCGTGCTTCGTCTCGTCGGCCTGCCAGAACCCGACGCTCACCATGATGGCGCTCGCCGCCCGCGCCAGCGACTACCTGGTGGAGGAGCTGCGCGCCGGCCGGGTCTGACGGCGGCCGGCGTGCGGCGGATACGGCCGCGGGACGCGCCGCGCCCGCTACCGCGACAGCAGGTACGTCATCTTGATCGCGATCTGCCGGCTGCGCACCCACCGCGGGCGGCGGAGATGCGGGTCGCGCATCAGCGGATCGCCGTCGAGGCGCACGTCGTCGTAGGCGACGTAGACATCGCTGCCGGGGCGGTAGATCCAGTTGAAGCGGAGGCTGGCGCCCAGCTCCCGGGTGGTCGAGTTGTACTGCGACAGCGACCGGAAGGTCATCCGCGGCGAGAGCGTCACGTCGAGGCGCAGCGACGCCAGATCGGCGACGAACGCCCCGCCGGGCAGGGCGACGTCGCTCCGATTGAAGACCGCCTCGGCGGCGACCCGGCTGGTCGCCCGCAGGCCGAGCGTCAGCCGGACGTCGGTGCGCGTTCCGTCGAAGAACGTCTGCGGCGCGTACTGCGCCCGGGCGTACAGGCGCCGGGACGGGTCGGACCGGTACAGGAGCGTCCATTCGCCGAAGCGGTACGTCCCGGCCGGGATCGTCACGTCGGGACGGATGCGGAACGGCAGGTCGAGCTGCTCGAAGTGGTCGTTGTACCAGACGATGGCCGACGAGCCGTCCTCGAAGTAGACGCCGATCATGTTGTGGATCCGCCGCGTCAGCAGCCGGTTGCGCTGGTCGGTGGTGTAGGTGACGTTCCACATCGGGTCGAGCATCCGGACGCTCCACCGGCCGGGCCGCGGATTCCATTCCCCGTGCAGCGACGAGGTCCGGATGCCGACGCGGGGGACGAAGCCGACCTCCGGGTTGAAATGCTCCTGCAGGTCGACGAACTCGGCGTAGACGTGCCAGGAGGGGCTGAGCCAGGTGGCCCGCGCGTACCCCGCCGCGTCGCGCGCCTCGGCGTCCGGCGCGAGCGGCTCGTACCGGTCCGGGAACGCCTCGGGCGGCGTGTCGGTCTTCGCGAGGAACCCGGTCATCGTGAAGTTGGGGTGGAGGGCCAGCGTCGCGTCGGCCGCCAGCGTCCGGTTGCGGCGCCCCCCGCCCACCGTCCGCTTGTCGATGACGAGCGCGCCCACCTTCGATCGCGCCAGGACGTCGCGGCTGTAGCGCCCCACGAAGAAGTTGTCGCCGGGGGCGCCGGGCGCCGCCCGCGTCGTGATGTTCATGACCGCCACGTTGTGCCGGCCGGTCTTGCCGGTCAGCCGCGCCCCGCCGATGATCGGGATCGGCGCGCCGCTCTCCGACAGGCCGATCCGCCGCGTGAAGAACAGGTCGGCGGTCCGCCCGAAGCCGCCGCCCCCTCCGACGTTGAACATCCCCGCATTCTCGAGGAAGAAGTCGCGCTTTTCGGGGAAGAAGAGCGGGAACCGCGTCAGGTTGACCTGCTGCTCGTCCACCTCCACCTGGGCGAAGTCGGTGTTCAGCGTCAGGTCGAGGTTGAGCCCCGACGCGACGCCGTACTTGACGTCGATGCCGTACTCGTTCAGCCCGGAGCCGGCCAGCCGGCCGTCGACCCGGTCCTGCCGCCCGCCCGCCAGCACGTACGGCGTCAGCCGCAGGTCGAGGCCCCGGTTGATCGCCCGGATGCCGGTCATCGCGCCGGCGCGGCTGACGCGGGTCAGCGAGTACTCCTTCGAGACCGGCGCCCAGAAGACCTGCTCGTTCTTCCGCCGGATGTTGCGCATGAAGTTGGCGCCCCAGACCTGGGGATCGGCGGCCGGGAACCGCAGGGTGACCATCGGGATCGCAATCTCCGCCACCCAGCCTTCGGCCGTGCGGCGGGCGGCGGCGTTCCAGACGCCGTCCCAGTTCACGTTGACGTTCGGACTGTTCGAGCCGCGGAAGCCGCCTTCCCCCTCCTCCGCGATCTGCTGCTCCAGCTTGGCGCCGAGCGGACTGACGACGAACATGTAGCCGGAGCGGTCGTCGTCGAACGTGTCGAGGATCATCTGGAAGTTGTCCTCGTCGAGCAGGCGCGGCGAGTCGCGCCGCATCTCGGTGGCGATGACGCCGGCCGGCTGCGAGTCGAACGCCTCGACCCCGACGTAAAGGGCGCGCGCGTCGTAGAGCAGGCGGACCGTCGTCCGCTCCGTCGCCGGGGCGCCTTCGGCCGGCTCCTGCTGGACGAACTCGTCGATGACCGCCGCCGCCCGCCACGCGGCCTCGTCGAGGCGCCCGTCGATGCGCGGCGCCTGCTCCACGCGCCGCGGCTCCACGCGGTACAGCGCGCTCGGGGCGGCGGCCGCGCCGGCCCCCGCGGACGCTCCGCCCGGGTCGCCGGCCGCCGGTTGCGAAAGCGCCGGCGCGGCGAGGCCGAGCGTCCAGGCGGCGGCGAGGGCCGGCGGCGCGCGGCGCATGCGGCGAGTATACCGCCGCGGGGCAGGCGGTCGGCCCGGCCCGCGGCGCTCGGTCGCGCCGGACCGCAGCTCCGGACGCCGGGCGGCTGCGCGGGGCAGGCGTGGTATGTGTGGTATGTAAAGATGCGGAGAAAGACAAGGAACGGATCGAACCATGGCGCGCAAGGTCACGTTGTTCACCGGGCAGTGGACCGACCTCCCGCTGGCCGACGTCGCGCGGAAGGCGCGCGGCTTCGGGTACGACGGGCTGGAGCTCGCCTGCTGGGGCGGCCACTTCGACGTCGATCGGGCGGCGGCCGATCCGGCCTACTGCGCCGAGCGGCGCGAGCTGCTGGCGGCGGAGGGGCTCGGGTGCTGGGCGATCTCGCACCACCTGGCCGGGCAGCTCGTCTGCGATCCGAACGACGCGCGCTCGGACGCCTTCGCGCCGGCCGCGCTGGCCGGCGACCCGGAGGCGAAGCGCGCCTGGGCGGTCGAGACGATGAAGCGCGCGGCGCGCGCCGCGAAGAATTTCGGCGTGACGGTCGTCTGCGGCTTCACCGGCTCGCCGATATGGCATCTGCTCTATGCGTTCCCGCCGGTCGCCCGCGAGACGATCGACGCCGGGTTCGCCCGGTTCGCCGAGCTGTGGGGGCCGATTCTCGACGTGTTCAAGCAGTGCGGCGTGCGCTTCGCGCTCGAAGCGCATCCGACCGAGATCGCGTTCGACGCGGCGACCGCGGCGCGGGCGCTCGACGCCGTGGGGCGGCATCCGGCGTTCGGCTTCAACTTCGACCCGAGCCACCTCCAGTGGCAGGGGATAGCCCCGGCCCGGTTCCTCGACGAGTTCGCCGACCGGATCCGCCACGTGCACATGAAGGACGCCGCGGTGACCCTCGACGGCCGGAGCGGCATCCTCGGGTCGCACCTCGACTTCGGCGCGCCCGGCCGGGGGTGGGACTTCCGCTCGGTCGGCCGCGGCGACGTCGACTTCGAGGCGATCGTCCGCGCCCTCAACCGGATCGGCTACCAGGGGCCGCTGTCGGTGGAGTGGGAGGACTCGGGGATGGACCGCGAGCACGGCGCGCGCGAGTCGTGCGCGTTCGTCCGGCGCCTCGACTTCGCGCCGTCGGACGTCCGGTTCGACGCCGCGTTCGGGCGGGAGTGAGCGTGCGGGCGGCAGGGGAGAGGCGCACGTGACCACGCTGACCCGTCCGCTGAAGATGGGGATGGTCGGGGGCGGCCCCGGCGCGTTCATCGGCGACGCGCACCGCCGCGCCGCGCGGCTGGCCGGCGGCGTGGAGCTGGTCGCCGGGGCGTTCTCGTCCAGCCTGCGCAAGTCGAGGCGGACGGGGCGGGAGCTGCTGCTCGACCCGGCGCGGGTCCACGCGTCGGTCGAGGCGCTGATCGCGCGCGAGCGGTCGCTCCCCGCCGGCGAGCGGGTCGACTTCGTGTCGATCGTCACGCCGAACCACCTGCACTTCCCGATGGCGGCGGCGCTCCTTTCGGCTGGCTTCCACGTCGTCTGCGAGAAGCCGATGACGCTCGACGCGGCCGAGGCGCGGCGGCTCCGGAAGCTGGCGGCGCGGTCCGGGCGCGTCTTCGCGCTCACCTGCAACTACACCGGCTACCCGATGGTGAAGCTCGCCCGGGACCTGGTGCGGGACGGGAAGCTGGGCCGCGTGCGCAAGGTGGTGGCGGAGTACGCGCAGGGATGGCTCGCCGCGCCGATCGAGCGGACCGGCGTGAAGCAGGCCAGGTGGCGGACCGACCCGCGGCGGGCAGGCGCGGGCGGCTGCCTCGGCGACATCGGGACCCACGCAGCGCACCTGGCCGAGTACGTCACCGGCCGGCGGATCGCGGCGGTCGCGGCCGACCTGACGGCGTTCGTCCCCCGGCGGAGGCTGGACGACGACGCGAGCGTCCTGCTTCGCTTCGCCGGCGGCGCCCGCGGCGCGCTGCTCGCCAGCCAGATCTCGATCGGCGAGGCGAACGGCCTGTCGATCCGGGTGTACGGCGACCGGCGCGGTCTCCGGTGGCGGCAGGAGACGCCGGACGTGCTCGAGCTGACGTCCCCGGACGGTCCGGCGGAGACGTGGCGGCGCGGGGACGGCCCGGTCGCTGCGGCGAGCCCGGCCGCCGCGCGGGCGACGCGGCTCCCCGCCGGCCACCCCGAAGGGTTCCTCGAGGCGTTCGCCGGCGTCTACGCCAACGCCTGCGACACGATCCGCGCGCAGCTGACGGGCGAGCCGCCCGACCCGCTCGCGCTCGACTTCCCGACCGCCGACGACGGCCTGCGCGGCATGCTGTTCGTCGAGGCGGCCGTCCGGAGCGCCCGGTCCGCGCGGAAGTGGACGCGGGCGCAATAACCGACGAACAACGTCGATGCTCAATTCCGGATGCGCCGGGTCGAGTCCGATCCGTTCGGGCCCGTCGAGCCGCGATGGTGCACTATCGAGGCTCCGGCGTCATCCAGCTCCAGAGCCAGAGACGACGGTCCGCCCATGCGTTCCAGCATGGCCGCTTGCCTCGCGGCCGGGATCAGGAAAAGCAGGAATCCGCCGGCTCCCGCGCCGAGCAGCTTGCCGCCCCACGCGCCGGCGGCTTTCCCGGCGTCGTACAGCGCATCGACGGCCGGATTGGTGACGTTGGCGCCGAGCGTCCGCTTGATGCGCCAGTTTTCGTCGAGCAGTCCTCCGAGCCGCGGCAGATCGATTCGACGGGCTTCGAGGGTCGAGCGAACCTCCTGCGCGATGTCGACGAGCGCCTCGAGGCTTCCCGTGTTCTCGCGCAATTGGCTCGTCTGTTCCGACATCAGGGAATCCGCCCGGCGCGTCCGGCCCGTGGAGACCAGCAGGACGCTCGACTCCAGCGCCTTCCGGTTCTCGGTGGACAGGGCGACCGGAGTTACGCGAACGGCCGCGCCGGCGCCGAACGTTATCGTTTTCAGAGCCGGAAACGCCACTCCGTACTGGTCTTGCCAGCCGATCGGACGGCGCAGCAGCTCCGTCTCCACCTGGACCGCTTCCGCGGCCAGCGTCGCCGCGTCGCACGGCAATCCGGCGCGCCGCCGCACGGCGTGCAGCAGGCCGACGGTGACGGCGCTGCTCGATCCCAGGCCGGTTCCTCCCGGGACTTCGCCGGTCATGCCGATCTCCAGGCCGTTGCGCAGGCCGTACCGGAGGAGGACGGCGCGGGCGAGCTCGTGACGCAGGTCGCCGGCGTTCGCGACGAACTCCGTGCGGGTGTACGCCAGCCGCACGCGGTCGTCCAGACGGGAGGTCAGGCAGACGTAAACGTGTCGGTTCAGCGCGGCGTTCACGACCAGGGCGGGCCGTTCCTTGAAGAACGCCGGCACGTCCGTCCCGCCACCGGCCAGGCTGACCCGATAGGGAGTGCGGCTGATGATCATTCGCGTCGTACAATATCTCATCGTGGCGACCCCGGCGTATCGGGCGCCGTGAGAATTCCGATGGTCCGCGTTCTCTTCCTTCAACCTGATCTGAGGAGCACGGCCGCCAAGCGCATCGACATGCTTCAACGTGCGGGCTTCGCGTGCGAGAGCCTGGCCTGCGAGCGCAATCGCTCCACCGGCCGGCTGCCGGCCTGCCCGATCGGGTTTCTCGGCGCCACCCGGAACGGGCGATACGTCAAGCGCAGCGTCGCGATGCTGCGGGCGTTGCCGAGAGTGCGCGCCGCGATGCGGCGCAGCGACCTCGTCTATGCCTTCAATCAGGACATGGCTCTCATGGCGTTGGCCGCGGGCGCCGGGCTGGACAGGCCGATCGTGCTCGAAACGGGCGACGTCAGGGAAATACAGGTCGCCGGCGGGATGAGAGGAGCGGCGTTTCGAGCACTGGACAGGCTCCTGACCAATGCCAGCCGGCTGCTGGTGCTGACGTCCGATGGTTACCTTGCGTACTACCGCCGCTGGCTGGGAGTGACGATTCCGCACCTGATGCTCGAGAACAAGGCGGATGCGCCGTTCGCCGCCGCGGTTCGCGTACGCGAACCGGCTCCGCCCGCCCGGGCGCCGCGCGTCGGCCGCCCCCTTCGCATCGGCTATTTCGGTCTTTTTCGGGACGAATGGCTGCTGCTGGCGCTCGATGCATTGACCCGCTCGAATCCGGACCGTTTTTCCGTGCTGCTGGCGGGAAAGCCGCACGCTCCGATCGACGCGGAGGAGTTCCAGCGCCGGGTGGAGTCGAACCCCGCCGTCGAGTTCCGCGGAACCTATCGTCACCCCGACGACCTGTCGGCGCTCCACGACGACGTGGACGTGGTGCTGGCCGGCAACGCGCCGAAGGCGCCGCATGGCTGGTCCCTCACGAACCGCCTGTATGACGCCTGCCTCTTCGGAAAGCCTTTGATCGTGCGGGCAGGCGCCGGGGACGCGGCAGTGGTGCGGCGGCACGACGTCGGGTTGATCGTCGGCGCCGGGAAGGCTGACGACGCAGCCGCCGAAATAGCCGCCGTCCCGGCCGCGCGATGGGAGAGTTGGCGGGCCAACGCGGCGTCGCTGCCGCCGGAAGTCTACTCGATCACGACGGAAGTGAGTGCGTTGAAGGCCGCCCTGGTCGACGTCATTCCGCGTCCGCCTGAACGAGTCCGTCCGTCGTCGCATGCAGCAACGCACCGTGCGCCATTTCCGCGTGTCCGTAGCTGTCCGTCGGAGCATGGAGCGCCAGCGCCGCCGGCAGCGCGCGCAAGCGGTTGTCGGGACTGAACGCCGAAACGGTCACCAGCGTCATCCCGATCTCCAGACCGGCTTCGGCCGCCTCGACGACGTTCGGCGACATCCCGGAACTCGAGATCGCCACCAGCGCGTCCTCCGCGCGACCGACGGTGGTCAACGGACGCCGGAAGACCTCCCGGTAACCGTGATCGTTCGCCGTGCCGGTGAGCAGTGACGGATTGGTGAGCGCCTGGGACCGGACGCCGCCGTTCCGGAGCAGATCCTGCGCCAAGTGCGAGGCCAGCGCCGCGCTGCCGCCGTTGCCGATCCAGTACACTGCGCGGTCGCCGTCGCGCTGCCGCCGCCAGAGCCGATGCAGCGCCTCCAACCCGTCCTCAAGCGGCGCCGTTCGTCCGTGAAGCCGGCACGTGCATCGATCGAGCAGATCGGCGAACGTCTGCAACCACACCAAGGCTCGCTGGCCGGGGGAGAATGCAGGAGACGGCGACGCCGGACTCATCGCCAGACGGCTCGACGGTTCAGGCATGAGGCGGCCGAAAGGATATCACATGGGGTGGCGTTCATCCATGCTCGTGCGGAGCTGCTCCTGACGTCACCGGGCCGGGGGCGGGAACGTCCAGAGCGCCGGCGCGAACGCCGCCAGGTCGCCGGCGATTCCCGGGTTCGGTTCAAGGCCGAGCAGGTGGGCGACGAGCGGATAGACGTGGATCGCCTCGACCGGCGGCAGCGTGATTCCTTGCGCGATTCCCGGTCCGGCCGCCAGGAAGATCCCGCGCATCTCCGGCATGCGCGGGTCCCATCCGTGCATGCCGGCCAGCGGCGGGGCGGCGCCGCGCATCCGGACGAAGCCGGCGCCGTCCGGGACCACCACCACGTCGCCCATCCGGGCGGAGCCGCGGGCGTGCAGCGCCGCAGGGAGCTCCTCCCGCAGGTAGGCGCGGGCATGGGTCAGCCGTTCGTTCAGCGCGTCGCGCAGCGCGCGGCTCCGTTCGGGGCCGCCGACGTACAGGAGGATCGACGGCCCGGCGGCTATGCGCCGCACGCCGGCCAACTCGGCGATCTCCGGCAGCACCGTCAGCCGCGCCGGGTCGGGGGCGGCCATCCCGTGGTCGGACACCACGATCAGCCCGATCCGTTCGGCGTGCGGCAGGGCGTCGACGCCGTCGAGGAGCCGTCCCAGCAGCCGGTCGGCCGCCTCGACGCTGCGGCGCATCCCCGGCGCATCCGGCCCCAGGGCGTGGCCGGCGCCGTCGACCAGCGAGAAGTAGAGCGTCACGAGGTGGGGACGGTTTGCGGGAGGGAGCGTCAGCCACTCGATCACCGTCTCGACCCGGGCGAGGTTCGACAGTCCGCGGTCATAGCGGCGCCAGTGGGTCGGCCGGACGCCGCCGACGGCGGCTTCGGCGCCCGGAAAGAACATCGCCGCCGCGACCAGTCCCTGCGTTTCGGCGGTGACCCAGATCGGCTCGCCTCCCCACCACGACCCGTCCTCGACCTGCTCCCGATCGCGGTAGTCGAACGTCTCGCCGCGCACCGGGTCGTGGAAGCGGTTGCCGACGATGCCGTGCGCCTCCGGATGCATCCCGGTCGCGATCGTGTAGTGTCCGGGGAACGTCATCGACGGGAAGACGGCGACCAACCCTTCGGCGATGGCGCCGCGCGCGGCGAGCGCGTCGAAATTCGGGGTGCCGAAACGGTCGAGGTAGTCGGCGCGGAATCCGTCGAACGAGACGAGCACGACGTACGGCCGATCGCGCGCCGCCGGGTGGTTGACGCCTCCGGTGGCGGAGCGGACGGCCTCGGTTCCGGCCGGGGAGGGCGCCGCGCACGCCGATCCGCAGATCAGGATCGGTGCGGCGAGGAGACAGGAAACGAACGATGCAGCGCGTCGTGCCACCCGTCGCCGATCATATCGGACGGTTGCGGGAGGCTCCCCTCCCGGGTTACGCTCCGAAGCTGAACAGCCCGTGGTGGAACCCCGCGTCGCACCGAGAGCGGTGAGGCGCCCGCCTGACAAGGCGTGAGGAGGGCGCATATTGGGCATACGCAACCGACGAACAACGCCGTCAGGCGGGATGCATCGCCGCTCGAATGCAGCGGGGACCTCCGCCACGGGCTGTGAAGAGTGGAGGGGCCTGACATGCCGCTGCTGAATCGGTCGTTCGTCGCGTTCCTCGCCGGCCTTGCGGCCGTCCTGCCGGGGCCGGATCGGCTCCGGGCGCAGCAGCCGTCCGGCTTCCCGCAGTTCTTCGCGCCGGTGGTCGTCGATCCGGCGGCGAGCCCGCTGCCGAATCCTGTCTCCACCATCATCAAGGACTGGGGGCGGCTGCCCGGCGGGCGCGAGTGGGGCTCGACGGCCGGCGTCGACATCGGCCCGGACGGGCATGTCTGGGCCTACGACCGTTGCGGCGACCTCGGCCTGCGGGGCGGCTGCGTCGACTCGGACGTCGATCCGATCCTGAAGTTCGACCGGCGCACCGGGGAGTTGCTGACGGCGTTCGGCAAGGGGCTGTTCGTGGTGCCGCACGGCCTCCACGTCGACCGCGACGGCAACGTCTGGGTGACCGACTTCGCGGGCGACGCAGCCGGCGCGAAGGGTCACCAGGTGATCAAGTTCAGCCCGGACGGAGAGGTGCTGATGCGGCTCGGCCAGGCGGGGGTCGCCGGGAGCGGTCCCGACGCCTTCAACCAGCCGTGCGACGTGATCACCGCGCCGAACGGCGACGTCTTCGTCGCCGACGGCCACAGCGGGCAGCATCCCGAACCGCCCGCCGGCGCCACCGGCCGGATCATGAAGTTCACCGCCGACGGCCGGTTCGTCAAGGAGTGGGGCCGGATCGGCTCGGCGCCCGGCGAGTTCCGGACGCCCCACGCGCTGGCGTTCGACTCGCAGGGACGGTTGTTCGTCGCCGATCGCGGGAACCATCGGATCCAGATCTTCGACCAGGAGGGGAACTACCTCGATTCGTACTACCAGTTCGGCCGGGTGAGCGGCCTGTTCATCACCGCTGACGACATGCTGTACGCAATCGACTCCGAGTCGGACCAGGTGCGTCACCCCAACTGGCGGAACGGCGTCCGGATAGGGCGCGCCTCGAAAGATGCGGTCACCGCGTTCATCCCGCCGCACTTCGCCGACACCCGCCTGCTGGGCGCTGCCGGCGAGGGGGTGGCGGTCGACCCGGACGGCGACGTGTACGCCGCGGAAGGACCGAACTCCCGCCGCGCGGCGGAGGGCGGCCTGACGAAATACGTCCGGAGGACCGGATCGTGACCGGCCGTCCGCGGGCGGAGACGCTGCGCCGCGGGCTGGCGATCGCAACCCTCCTGTCAGCCGGCGCCGCGTCGGCCGTCGCCCAGGACCGCGGCAGCCCGGCGGGCGAATGGCGGCACCAGAGCGGCGACGCCTGGGGCACGCGCTATTCGCCGCTCACCCGGATCGACGCCGGCAACTTCGAGGACCTGGAGGTGGCGTGGGTCTGGCGGGGCGACAACTTCAGCCGGCGCCCGTACTACCTGTCGCGCGCGACGCCGAGCTACGTCGACGGCGTCCTGTACACCGTCGCCGGCTACCGCCGCACGGTCGTCGCCATCGACCCGGCTACCGGCGAGACGCTCTGGACGTACCGCGAGCCGAGCACCCGGCGCTGGGAGGAGTCGATGCGCGCCGGGTACGGCAAGGGGGTCGCGTACGCCCGGGTCGACGGCCGGGGCGTCGTCTACGTCGTGACGCCGGCGTTCTTCCTGCACGCGCTCGATGCGAAGACCGGCCGGCATCTCGAAGGGTTCGGCGGCCCGGTCGGCGTCCCGGGCTTTCCGGAGACCGGCGTGGTCGACCTGCTGGCCGACCTCGGCTACCCGTTCGACCCCGAGAGCGGGATCCCGATGGAGATCGGCTACATCACCAGCTCGTCGCCGCCGATCGTCGTCAACGGCGCGGTCGTGGTGGGCAACGCCCACGAGCAGGGATACCACCAGACGCGGATCGAGAACGTCCCCGGCCACATCCTGGCGTACGACGCCCGGACCGGCGCGCACAAGTGGAAGTTCAACGTCATCCCGCAGTCGGAGAGCGAATTCGGCTTCGACACCTGGGAGAACGACGCCTGGCGGTGGACGGGCGACGTCTCGTCGTGGGCCCCGCTCTCGGCCGACCTCGATCGCGGCATCGTCTACGTCCCGACGAACGCGCCGACGATCGACTACTACGGCGGGTTCCGGCCGGGCGACAACCTGTTCGCGGACAGCGTCGTCGCGCTCGACGTGGAGACCGGGCGCCGGCTGTGGCACTTCCAGGTGGACCACCATCCGATCTGGAACTACGAGATCGCGAACGCGCCGATCCTGGCCGACGTCACGGTCGGCGGCCGGGAGGTCCCGATGCTCGTCCAGACGACGAAGCAGGGGTTGACGTTCGCCTTCGACCGGGTGACCGGCGAACCGGTCTGGCCGATCGAGGAGCGCCCGGTTCCCCGGTCGCTCGTGCCCGGCGAACGGCTCTCGCCGACCCAGCCGTTCCCGACGCATCCGGCGCCGCTCAACCCGCTCGGGCTGAGCGAGGACGACCTGATCGACTTCACCCCGGCGCTCCGGCGGGAAGCGATCGCTATCACGCGGCAGTACCGGATCGGCGGGCCGTACATGCCGCCGCTGCCGGAGAACCACACCGAGCCTGTCAAGGGCTGGATCGCCTGCTCGGGCGGGATCAACATCACGCACCCGGCGGTGCTCGATCCGGAGACCGGCGTCCTGTACCAGGCGTCGGGCCCGAGCTGCTCCGGCCGGAACGTCCAGCCGGGCGCGAAGGTCGACGCGCCGGACCACGCCTGCACGTCCGATTCGGGGCGCTGCGCCACGACCGGCGTGACCGTGTCGGACTGGGTCAGCGGCGGCGGCGTCGGCTGGGGCGGCCCGCAGGGCCTCCCGATCCACAAGCCGCCCTGGAGCAAGATCACGGCGATCGACATGAACACCGGCGATCGCGTCTGGGAAGTCCCGGTCGGCCGGGCGTCGGAGCGGATCGTCGATCATCCGGCGCTGCGCGATCTCGATCTCGACCCCGAGGCTGTCGGCGGCCGGGGCCGGGCGGTGATGATGGTCACCGGCAGCCTGCTGTTCGCCACCGAGGGGATGAACGAGCGGCCGGTGCTCGGCGCCCACGACAAGGCGACGGGACGGAAGATCGGGACGGTCGCGCTGCCGGCGCCGGGCCAGTACGGCATGATGACCTATCTGCACGAGGGCCGGCAGTTCGTCGTCGTGCAGATCGGCGAGGGCGGTAAGTTCCCCGGCTCGCTGGCGGCGCTCGCCCTGCCGCAGTAGGCGGCCGACCCTGCTACCCGGCTGTGTCGAGCCTCCGGAGCACGCCGGCCGCGCGGAGGTTCGCCATCTGCCCGCGTATCCACGACTGACGCGAGCGCACGTAGGCGGACGGCCGGTCGACGCGCAGCACCGACGGGTTCGGCAGCACGGCGGCGAGGAGCGCCGCCTCGTCCGCGGTGAGGGCGGCGGGGGCCTTCGCGAAGAACCGCGCGCTCGCCGCGCCGACCCCGAACACCCCTTCGCCGAACTCCGCGACGTTCAGGTACACCTCCAGGATGCGGCGCTTGCTCCACAGCAGCTCGATCTCGACGGTGACGGCGGCTTCGAGTCCCTTGCGGAAGAAGCTCCGCCCCGGCCAGAGGAACAGGTTCTTGGACACCTGCTGGGAGAGGGTGCTGGCGCCGCGCAGCGCGCCGCCGCGCCGGGCGTCGCGCCACGCCTCGCGCATCGACGCGGCGTCGAAGCCGCGATGGTCGAGGAACCGCTGGTCCTCGGCCGCGATGACGGCCAGCGCGGCGTCCGGCGCGATCCGGTCCCAGTCGACCCAGCGCGCGTCGAGCGCCGGACGTTCGGGCCCGCTCAGCCGGCGCCGCACCATGAAGGCGGTGGTCGGCGGCGGGACCCACCGCAGCGCGGCCAGGACGGCGGGCGGCGCCAGCAGCGCCGTCAGGACCAGGACGGCGCACGCCGTTCGCAGCGGCCGTCTCGACCCGCCGCCGCGCCGCCGCCGGCCGCGGAGCCGCCGCCCGACGCTGCGGCGGCGAGCGGCTCGCCGGGTGCGTCCCACGGGCTACGAGTCCTGCGCGCGGGCGCCGCGCAGCACGTTCTCCATCGCGTAGTTTCCCTCGCGGCAGGCGTACGGATCGTCCATCTCACATCCCGTCGGGGTTCTCGTCGGCGGACGGCCCGTAGAGCGACGGCACCGGGACGTCGTTCAGGCGCAGATAGACGCCGAGCTGCGCCCGGTGGTGGATCAGATGGTTGAGCACGAAGCTGCGCAGGACGGTCAGCTTCGGCATGGTGAAGATCGTCTTGCCGTTCTGCAGCAGGCTCCACGGCTTCATCAGCTCCTCGTCGCTCGCCCCGGCGATGGCGGCGCGCGCCTCGGCGGCTTTCTTGTCGAACGCGGCGAGCAGATCGGCGCGGCTGGCCGGGGGCGGCGGCTGCTCCATCGGCTTGCCGCCGGGGGCGAGGTCGAGCTCGTCGCGGGCGATCGTCAGCGTCCCCCACTCCGGAATGTTGGCGAGGTGGCCGGCGAGCCAGCCCATCGCGCCGGACTTCGGGTGGGGGCGCCACTCGAAGCGGTCTTCCGGCACGCGCTCCAGCGTCCTGCGGGCGCCGGCCATCTCGTGATCGAACTCGGGCAGCAACGTGTCGCTGAACGCCATCGTGTCATCCTCCTCGCCAACAGTGTAACGGCGCCGCGGCCTTTTGGGTGACGGAGTTCGTATACACTTCAGGGTCCGCTTCGTCATGCCGAAGCCGCTCGTCATCCTCCTGGCAGTTGCAGCCTGCATCCTCCGCGCCCCGGCTGCGCCGGCCCAGCAGACGTCCGCGGACGCCGCCGGCGGCCCGCTTTCCGGGACCGCGGCGGCCCGTTTCCCGCGCGCGCAGGCGCACCGGGTGACGGAAGGTCCGGTGGTCGACGGCGACGTGCTCGGGGACCCGGCCTATGCGGACACGGCCGCCGCCAGCGGGTTCCGGCAAAACCGGCCCGACGAGGGGCGGAGATCGTCGGAACGGACCGAGGTGCGGATCGTGTACACCGACGACGCGATCTATTTCGGCGTCGTCTGCTACGTGCGCGACCCGCGGACGATCATCGTGGCCGACAGCCGGCGCGACTCGCAACTGAACGAAACGGACAGCTTCCAGATCATCCTCGACACGTTCCGGGATCAGCAGAACGGGTTCGTCTTCGGCACCAATCCGGCCGGCGTGGAATATGACGGGCAAGTGACGAACGAGGGGCAAGGGAGCGGCCGGATGGGCGGCGGCGGCGGCGGCGGCGGCCGGGCGGGCGGCAGTCAGCAGCAGCGCGGATCGGGGGGCGGCTTCAACCTCAACTGGGACGGCGCCTGGCAGGTGGCCTCCCGGGTGACGGAAGTCGGCTGGACCGCGGAGTTCGCCATTCCGTTCCGCACCCTGCGTTACCCGCGCCGCGAGGCGCAGACGTGGGGGGTGAACTTCCAGCGCAACATCCGGCACCGGAACGAGCGGGCGTTCTGGGCGCCGCTGCCGCGCCAGTTCAACCTGAACCGGCTGTCGCTCGCGGGCGAGCTGCAAGGGATCGAGACGCCCGCCCAGCGGAACCTGAAGCTGACGCCGTACGTGCTCGGCGAGGCGCTGCGGTCCGCCGGCGCCCGGCGGACGATCGGCAGCGGCGACATCGGCGCCGACCTGAAGTACAGCATCACGCCGAGCATGACGCTCGACCTGACCTACAACACCGACTTCGCGCAGGTGGAGGTCGACGAGGAGCAGATCAACCTCGACCGGTTCAACCTGTTCTTCCCCGAGAAACGGCCGTTCTTCCTGGAGAACGCCGGGTTGTTCTCCGTGGGGCGGCCGGGGCAGGTGGAGATCTTCTTCAGCCGGCGGATCGGCATCGACGACGCCGGCGGGCAGGTGCCGATCCTCGGCGGCGCCCGCCTGTCGGGCAAGGTGGGCGGCGACACGAACGTCGGCTTCGTCAACATGCAGACCGAGGCGGTCGGCGGCGCGCTCGCCGCCCAGAACTTCACGGTCGCCCGGGTCCGGCAGGATCTGCCGAGCCGGTCGAACGTCGGCGTCATCCTGGTCAACCGGCAGGCGACCGGCCGGCTGGCCGGCGACGCCGACTACAACCGGACGTTCGCCGTGGACGGGCGTTTCGGCATCGGCCAGTCGGGCACCGTCAGCGGGTTCGCCAGCGAGACCTGGACCCCCGGCATGCCGGCCGCCGACACCCACGCGGTCGGCTTCGGGGGCGACTTCGAGAGCGAGAACGTGCGGCTCGGTCTCCGGTACACCGAAGTGGGCCCGAACTTCAATCCAGAGGTCGGGTTCTATCAGCGGCGCGGCTACCGCCGGGCGGACGCCTCCGTCTTCACTTTCTTCCGTCCGGAGAACTTCCTCGGCCTGCACGAGATCCGCCCCCACGTGTCGCACTTCACGTTCTGGAACTTCGAGACCGGCCTGCACGAGACGCAGTACACCCACATGGACAGCCATTGGGAGTGGGAGAGCGGCTACGAGGTCCATACCGGGATCAACCTGACGCGGGAGGGGCTGTTCGAGCCGTTCGAGATCTTCCCCGGCGTCGTCGTGCCGCGCGGCGTCTACGATCACGCCGAGGCCCGGCTGACGGCCAACACCAACCGGGGCGCGCCGGTCAGCGCCTCGCTCGGCAGCACGATCGGCGGCTTTTTCGGCGGCGACCGGGTGCGGTTGACCCCGGAGGTCTCGGTGCGGCTCGGCGAGACGCTCAACGCGCAGCTCCGGTGGGACCGGCACGACATCAACCTGCCGTCCGGCGACTTCACGACGAACCTGGCGAGCCTCCGGGTGTCGTACTCGTTCACGACCCGGCTGTTCCTCCAGGCGCTGCTGCAGTACAACGACCGGGCCGACATCTGGTCGTCGAACGTCCGGTTCGGCCTGCTGTCGGACGCGAACACGGGACTGTTCATCGTCTACAACGACATCCGGGGGCTGGCCGCCCTCGACCCCCATCTCGACGTCGAGGAAGCCGCGCTCGGGCGGACGCTGACCGTGAAGTACAGCTACCTGTTCGACCTGCTGCGGTAGCCGCTCGTCCGCCCCTGCGCCTGGAGATCGATGCGGTCGCCCCAGACGCGTCCTGCATCGGGTACGAATTGCCCGGTCGTGATCCGGCGGATGCGGTACGTCGGGAGCATCCACTCCACGACGCAGGACGAGCCGACTTCTGCGCCGTTGCGATGGAAGAAGTCGAAGCTGAAGTTGGCGAAACCGCGCTCCCGGTCTCGGCCGCGAAGTGAGGAGAGGACATCCGGACCGGCGGGCGTCACGTGGACGAAGAATCGCCGTTCGACGTCCTCTCGGGTGCACGGGTTCGTGACGTAAAGCAGCGACTGTTTGCCGAGGTACACGCTCCAGTTGGAGCGAATTGCCGGCTGTCGGTCACCGATGCGCTGCGCCAGGTATTCGTCCGCCGGGAGCGTCGCGACGCGGACGGCGTCGTCAGGCAGATCGAACGCGGTGACGCAGAAACCGGCGTCGTTCTTTCGCGGACGCCGCCACGGATACACGGAGCCGCCGGCCCTCGAATCCCAGGAGAACGCCGGCAGACGCTCGACGTCGCAATTCCTGACGAACGCCTGCGCCAGGCCGTCGTCCACGATCAATCCGACGTCACCCCACCGATAATCGAGGCGGGACTCCATACGCCGCCAGAACCATCCGCCGGGTCCTCGCGTCTCCGCCGGCCACCGTCGGGACGCGGACCAGAGTCCGGCCGAGGACCAGATCCTGAACGCCCGGGGAAATGGGTTCGTCGTCGCGACGCCTTCGAACAGGATGCTGTCGGTGTTTTCGAACATCCCCTCCGTACGGCCGATGCGCTGTACGTTGGCGAAGTGGGTGATCCCGTAGCGTCGCAGCAGGGCGTTTCGCCGGTCGGTCGAGGTCGAGATCGCGTGGAAATACGTATAGGAATTCACCAGGCCGTCGAGGTTCACCACCGGGAACGTCGAGAAGTAGCCGATGACGCCGGCGTCCTTGGCTCCGACGACGCTGCCTTCGGGCAGCACGCGGTTGAGGATCTGCGCACCGGTGTATGAGACTATTCCCCAGTCGCGAAACGACGATCGGCTCAGTCTGCCGATCTCGCGGAACGGCGCTGCTGCGTCCGTCGCCGTCAGAACGAACGCCGCGCCGATCGCGACGATTCCCGCGCTCGCGAGACGGCGGGTCCGGGGGGCCGCCGGCCCGACGACCCAGCGGACGGCCAGCAGGGCGACGTAAACCCTGAGGGGCGCGAGCAGCGTCGTCATCAGATACGCGGGCGCGAAATACCAGGGGAAGATGGGCGAGGTGGGAAGCATGGTCGCCGCGGTCTGGACGAACTTGGCCAGATGGCCTGCGGCCAGACCGAACGCACCCGCCAGGAAGGCGGCGGCGGGCCGGTCCGCCGGTCGGCGGAAGCGTCGCGTCAGCCACCAAGCCAGCGGAAGGTAGGCGCAGACCTCCAGGGCCGCGAACACTTCGCCGTCGAACGGCCACGTGTCGAGGGTCGCACGCAGGTTCTCGGCGAGGTCGTAGCCGCCGCTGCGCTCCCATTCCCACCGGGCCCACCGATGCTTGGTCGCCGCGCTGACCGGCAGCCATCCGTCGAAGACCAGCCGGTTCCAGGCGAAGTAGGCGAGGATGCCCGCGCCGGCGCCGAGCAACGGCGTCGCGAGCCGGCGCGGTCTCCCCCGCCGCGGCCATGCGAGGACGCACAGGGCCGCAGTGGTGGTCAGGGAGATGGCGGCGTATTCCAGTCGCGCCCAGGGAAGGCAGAAGACGACGGCGGTCAGCGCCCACGTTCCGCGCGACGGTGATCGGGCGTACAGCACGAGAACGAGAAACAACAGACCGAGCATCGCCAGCCCCGCCGCGGCCTCCATGCCCATCAGCAACCCGCGGTGTTGATACAGTGCGGCCGGCGCGGCCAGCAGGAGCATCCACGGCAGGCGGGCCAGCCGCGCCGCCAGCACGATCAGCGCGACGCCGCCCGCGATGAGCAGGATCTCGAACGCCCGGATGGCGAACAACGCCGTCCTGTCGTCGAAGAGCCAGTAGATCGGCGTGATGAGCCACAGCCACAACGGGTGATATCCGTTGGTGCGGGTGACGCCGTCGAAGGTCGAGAACCGGCCCTCGGCCATGTGCCGGGCGATCCCGGCGTAGTAGAAGGCGTCGTCGGAGCTCGTCAGGAGCAGATCGCGGAGGTCGAACCGCGCCAGCAGGTATCCGGCCAGGGCGGCGCCGTAAGAGAGGACGCCGAGCACGCCGAACGCGAGCGGGAGGTGACGGAGCCGGGAACGCCGGGTCCGGACGGCGGGCGTCACCGCGGCGTACCGGGGCTCGCCATCGGCGCCTTCGGTGATCACGGCGCCAATGGTACAGCTTCGGATCCGCGCAAGTCAGTCGGCTTGACAGCCCGTGGTGGAACGGATCCAAGATACGCAGCCCGCACCGAACGAACCAGGACCACGATGCAAGGGAGTCGACGCATGACCGAACGGGTGCGCGCCATATCGGCCCTGTTCGACCGACGAGCGACGCAGTTCAGCCGGGATGCGGAGCCCGTCGAATGCAGCGGGGCTTTCGCCGCGGGCCGTCCAGCCCGGCGGCGCAGCAGATGAGCGTCGACAGACTGATCGACCAGGCGATGCGGCCGGTGGCGGACGCCGTCGCCGGGGTGGTGTTCGTCACCGTCCCGGTGCTGGGCGCGGACCTGCCGCTCATCGTGATCTGGCTGGTCGGGGGCGGGGTCTTCTTCACCGTCCACCTCCGATTCGTCAACGTCCGCGGGTTCGCGCAGGCGCTCCGGATCGTGTCGGGGCGGTACGCAGGCCGCGACGACCCCGGCGAGATCTCCCAGTTCCAGGCGCTGACGATGGCGGTTTCCGGTACGGTCGGGATCGGGAACATCGCCGGGGTGGCGGTGGCGATCTCGGCCGGCGGGCCGGGCGCGACGTTCTGGCTCGTCGTCGCCGGCCTGCTCGGAATGTCGACCAAGTTCGCGGAGTGCACCCTGGGGGTGCTGTTCCGGCGGACGAATCCGGACGGTTCGGTCTCCGGCGGCCCGATGCACTACCTGGAGCAGGGGCTCCGGGCGCGGGGCCGGCCGGGGGCGGGCCGCGCGCTGGGCGCGTTCTACGCCGCCGCGATGGTGTTCGGGTGCCTGGGGATCGGCAACATGTTCCAGTCGAACCAGGCGGCGTCGCTGATCGTCGACGTCACCGGCGGCGACGGCGGCCTGTTCGGCGGCCGGGCCTGGCTGATCGGGCTACTGCTGGCCGGTCTGGTCGCGCTGGTGATCATCGGCGGCATCCGGTCGATCGCCAGCGTCACGGTCCGCCTGGCGCCCGGCATGGCGCTGCTGTACGTCGCTCTGGCGCTGCTGGTGATCGGCCTCAACGCGGGCGAGGTGCCGGCCGCCGTCGCGGCGATCTGGCGCGGCGCGTTCGCGCCGGAGGGGATCGCCGGCGGCGCGCTGGGCGTCTTGATCACCGGGTTCCGGCGCGCCGCCTTTTCGAACGAGGCGGGGCTGGGGAGCGCGGCGATCGCCCACGCCACGGCGCGCACCCCCCGGCCGGCCAGCGAAGGGTTCGTCGCCCTGCTCGAGCCGTTCATCGACACCGTCGTCATCTGCACCATGACCGCGCTGGTGATCATCACCACCGTCTACGACCCGACGCTCGCCGGCGGGGAGGTCGGCGGGATCGAGCTGACCACCCGGGCGTTCGCCTCCACGCTGTCGTGGTCGCCGCTGCCGCTCGCGGCCTGCGCCATCCTGTTCGCCTTCTCGACGATGCTCACCTGGGCCTACTACGGCCTGAAGGCGTTCACCTACCTCGCAGGCGAAGGGCGGCGGCAGGACCTCGGCTTCAAGTTGCTGTTCTGCGCGTTCGTGGTGGTGGGCGCCGGCGTCGACCTCGGCGCGCTGGTCGACCTGTCGGACGCGCTGGTCTTCGTGGTCGCCGTGCCGAACCTGATCGGCCTCTACCTGATGGCGCCGGTCGTCCGCCGGGAGCTGGACCGCTACCGCCCCTGACCGGGCCGTGCGACGCTCCATCATGCCGCGAAGCGCCGGTCTGCTATCATCCGACACTCGGCTCCACACATCTTTGCATTCATGGAGTGACGAATCATGCCCTGGTCATCGAGAGCGGCGTCCGAAACGTTCCGGCGGTCTTCGTCTGCGGGCGCGCCGCGGCGGGCGCCGGTCCTGCCGGCCGCGTTGCGGGCTGGACTGTTGGCGGCGCTGCCCGCGGCGCTGCTGGCCGGCTGCGGCGGTCCGGAGCCGGCGCCGCCGCCCGAGCCGGTCGGCGGCGCCGTCACGGTGCTGGCGCAGGGCGGACCGCTGCACGGGTCGAACGGGATCATGTTCGGCCCGGACGGGCGGCTCTACGTCGCCAGCGTCGTCAGTTCCGAGGTGGCGGCGATCGATCCCGAGACCGGCGAGGTGCTCGACCGCTGGGGGGAAGCCGAGGGGGTGAACGGGCCGGACGACCTCGCCTTCGGCCCGGACGGGTCGCTGTACTGGACCGACATCGCCGGGGGCGACGTCGGGCGGCGGACGCCGGACGGGACGACGACGGTGGTCGCCGCGCCCGGTCCGGGGGTCAACCCGATCACGTTCTCGGACGACGGCCGGCTGTTCGTGTCGCAGTGCTTCCTCGGAGACAAGCTGTTCGAGGTGGACCCGGACGGCGCGGAGGAGCCGCGCCTGATCAGCGACCAGTTGGGGCCGGGCTGCGGCCTCAACGGGATGGACTGGGGTCCGGACGGCAAGCTGTACGGCCCGCGATGGTTCCGTAACGAGGTGGCGCGGGTGGACGTCGACAGCGGCAGGGTGGAGACGGTCGCGTCCGGGTTCGGCATCCCGGCGGCGGTGAAGTTCGACTCCGAGGGCCGGCTGCACGTCCTCGACACGCAGGCCGGCGAGGTGGTGCGGGTCGACGTCGCGACCGGGGAGAAGGAGGTGGTCGGCCGTCCCGGCGTCGGCCTCGACAACCTGGCGCTCGACGCCGACGACCGGCTGTTCGTTTCGAGCTTCACCGACGGCTCGATCGTCGAGGTCACCGGGCCGGAGACGACCCGGGAGGTGATGCGCGGCGGCGTCAATTCGCCGGGCGGCCTCGCCTGGCTGGCCGCGGACGGCGGCGCGGGCCGGCTGTTCGTGGCCGACGGCTCGTCGCTGCGGGAGCTCGACCCGGCTACCGGAGCGACGGTCCACGTCGAGCCGAGCATCGTCTCCGAAGTCGGACAGGCGATGTCCGCGCACCCGCACGGCGACCACCTGGTCCTGTCCGGGGGCGGCATGGTCACGCTCTGGGACCCGGACGAGCACCGGCTGATCGCTCGGTTCGAGGGGTTCGAGCATCCGATCGACGCCGTCGGGTACGGCGGCGACGTCGTGGTGAGCGAGTTCGGCGCCGGCCAGGTGGTGCGCTTTTCCCCCGACGCGCCGGACGACCGCACGGTGGTCGCGAGCGGGCTCGCCGAGCCGGCCGGTCTGGCCGTCGACGGGACCGACCTGTACGTGGCCGACCGGAGCGGATCGATCTTCCTGATCCTCGACGACGGCGCGGCGCTCGACGCCCCGCGGCCGGTGGCGAGCGGGCTGGCCGGGCCGGAAGGGATGGCGGCGGCGGGGGACGGGACGCTGTACGTCACCGAGTCGGACGAGGACCGGGTGACCCGGGTCGATCCGCAGACCGGGACGACGGAGCGCCTCGCCGGCGGCCTCGCGCTGCGGGGGCTGGAGCGGGCGGCGCTCGGGGAGTCGACCTCGGTCGGAGTCCTCAACGGGATCGCGGTCGGCGGGGACGGCGCGCTGTTCGTCTCCGGCTACCGGGAGAACCGGATCTACCGGATCGAGCCATAGCTATAGACTACTCGCGGCCGGCCCCGGGCGCCGCCGAGAGGCCGGCCGCGTCGCCGTGTCCCGCCGCTACTGCCTGGAGGCCGCCATCGCCGCCGCCGCCTCTTCCGCCCGCGCGCCGGCGAGGATGTTGTAGAGCCCGTAGTTCCCTTCGTGGCAGGCGTACTCGTACAACGGCTGGTCGTTCCACTGCATCGGAATCTCGTACTTCCAGGTGGTCGTCCAGACCGTCGGGTCTTCGACCTCCGCCTCGTACATCAGCGTCGTCTCCGACACGCGCGTGAACCGCTCGACGAGGCGGAGGTTCGCGTCGCTTTGTCCCGAGGCGAAGCTCGTCTCGCGGAGGAAGTTGGCGGTCTCGACCACCAGCGTGTCGCCGTCCCAGTGTCCCCGCGCGTCGCCCGTCCACTGCGGGAGACCGGCGGTCGGGCGCCCGTCGAGCGGCACGATGCGGAAGTTGTGGTTCATCTCGTTGAGCAGCGCCACGTAGTCGGGCGTCTGGAACACCTGCACGTTCTGGTTGTACCCGCCCGGCGTCATCGGCGGGCCGGAGTTGAACCCGGTGATGCAGCGGAGCTGCAGCCCGTTCGGGCCGAAGTCGTGGACCCAGCCGCCGGGGGTGGGCGCGTGCATCGAGACGCCTTGCCGGACCCGGTCCATCTCGGCCTTCCGCTGCGCGGCCGCCGGGGTCAGCGGCGGCATCCGGCCGTTGGGCGGATCCACGATCAGCGAGGTGCGCCGGGTCTCGACCGGCGTCGTCCCGCGGTCCAGCCAGAAGTTGTTGTAGAAGCCCGGAGCGCCGTTCTCCCCGCGGTCGACGCTCTCGGTGACCGTCGTCCGCTGGGCGGGCCGGTTGGCCAGGCGCTCGTTGTTCTCGAGCGCTTCCTGCTCGAGCCGCGCCGCCTCTTCCTCCGTCAGGAACGCCTTGTCTCCCAGATCTTCGGGGCGTTCCAGAGGAGTCAGGGACCGGAAGTCCCACACGCCCTGGATGTCGGGAGCGCCCCAGGGCGTCCGCGGCAGCTCCGCCGCGCTCGACGACTGGGCCGCAACGGACAGCGGCGACAAGATCGCGACTCCGAACACCGCCAGCGCCGCCGCAAGACGTCGATCGGTCATCTTTGATCCTCCTCCTGGCTCCGCCGGCCGCCGGCCGACCGCACCATGATGGACCAACGGCGCCGCGGCGCGCAAGCGGATCGTCGTTTTCCCGGCGCCGTCGTCAGCGTCGGTTCGCGGCCTGTCAACCGGCCGGCGGCCCCGGCGCGTATACTCTGGATCGGTCGGCGCGTCATGGGGGCGGCGCCGGGACGTCGATTGCGAGGGGTCGTGAGAGTCGGTGTGTACGTCGATGCGGAGAACGTCACCAGGAACGGGGGCCGGGGCCTGCGGTACGACGTGCTGCGGGAGTTCGCCTGCCGCGACGGAGCGGACGCGCTGCGGCTGAACTCCTATACGTCCCGCGATCCGGAGCGGGCGGAGCAGGACGACGTGTACGTCCGCAACGTCCGGAACTTCCACGAGGCGCTGCGCGACTTCGGGTACAAGGTGATCGTCAAGCCGGTCAAGTGGTACCTCAACGAGGACGGCAACCGGTTCGGCAAGGCGAACAGCGACCTCGACATGGCGGTCGACGTGCTGCTGGAGGCGCGCAACATCGATCGCGTGTTGCTGGCGACCGGAGACGGCGACTTCACGAAGGTGGTGCGCGCCCTCCAGAACATGGGATGCCGCGTCGAGGTCGTGGCGTTCGACAACGTGTCGGGCGATCTGCGGCGGGAGGCGGACCTGTTCGTGTCCGGGTACCTGATTCCCCGTCTCCTGCCCGACGAGACGCGGGGACCCGACTGGGGCGAGGAAGGGTCGCGCGTCCGCGGCCTGTGCTACTGGTACGACTCGCTCAAGGGTTTCGGCTTCATCCGTTACCTGCGGTCGTTCGCGGGCCCGCTCTGGGTGACCGACACCACGCGCCAGGACTCGCCCTACGTCTCGACCTTCGTGCACAGCAGCGAGATGCAGAAGGCGGGCATCGACACGGCGCGGCTGCCGAGCCGGCGGCTGATCCTGGAGTTCGCGCTGAAGCCGTCTCCGACGCGGCCGGGCGAGCTGACCGCGCAGGACGTTGCCCTGGCCCCCCGGTCGCAAGGGCGGGACACGCGCATGGTGACCTCGCCGGGCCGCGGCTTCGTCACCGTCGAGGAGACGGTCGGCCGCACCGGCTGACCGGCCGACGACGCAGCTCGGCCGGGATGCGGCGCCTGTCGAGGACGCCTGCCGCCACTGATGAGGACCGGCGATCGGTTGCGGCGGATTACGCCAGCGCCGTCTCGAACAGGGCGAGCAGCCGACTCCAGGCCCGCTCCGCCTGGGCCTCGTTGTAGACGCGTGAATCGGGCGGGCACCAGCCGTGCAGCGCGCCGGCGTACACCTCGATCTCCGCCGGCAGGCCGGCCTTGGCGAACGTCTCGCGCAGCACGTCCTTCGCCTCCGGCTGCTCCTCGTCGTCGTTCTCGGCGATGGCGAACAGGTAGTGCGCCTGCATCTGCGGGACCAGCAGGTGGGGACTGTCCGCCTGGTCGGTCACCAGCCCGCCGCCGTGGAACGACGCGCCGGCGCCGATCCGGTCGGGGACCGCGGCGGCCGTGCGCATCGTGATCGGACCGCCCATGCAGTAGCCCATCGTGCCTATCTTCCGGCTGCCGTCCACCGGCGCCTGCTCGTCGAGGAAGCTCACGAAGGCGCGCGCGTCGGTGACGTGGGTCTCGGGACTGAGCGTCCGCATCAACGGGATAATCCGGTCGCGCGTCGCCTCCTGGCCGAAATGCTCGCCCGGCTGGACGACGGGCGCCCGCGTCGTCCGGTAGTACTGGTTGACCACCAGCACCGAGTAGCCCGACTCCGCCAGGCGCTTGCCCATTTGCCGGAAGGCGGGGCGCAGCCCGAGCGCGTCCGGCCAGATCAGGACGCCGGGATGGGTCCCGCTCGCCGGGTGCACGAAGTGGCAGTCCGCCGTGCCGTCCGGCGTCGCGACGTCGAGGTCCGCGCCCGTCACCTCGACCGCGCCGGCGGGCCGCGGCAGCAGCATCGCCATCCCCGCCCCGACCGACAGCGTCCCGAACTGCCGCCGCGTCAGGCTTCCCGTCCGCCGCAGGCGCCGGTTCCAGTCGTCCACGATCCGTTCATCGCACATCTTTCGCCTCCGTTTCCCGGCGCGCACTGACCGCGCAGCCGGTGCAGGGTAGCATAGTTCCACCGGCGCTCGACCGTGGAATCGCCCGTCGCGCAGGCCGCGCGCGAGGGCGCCGCCGCGCCGACGGGGCGGATGTGAGAGACTTTGCGCGTGCCCGGCCCGCCGCCCGGCGGGGCGGGCCGGCGGCGGACTGCCACGGAAGACTGCGGGGAACGCGTGGCGGCAGGCGCGTCCGGGTACGTCGGCGTCGATTCGCGCGGCGTACTGCGGGACAGGAGGCGGGGATGAGGCAGCGGTGGACGAGCAGCGACGTCGGGGATCAGTCCGGGCGGGTCGCCGTCGTGACGGGGTCGAACACCGGGATCGGCCTGGTGACCGCCACCGAACTCGCCCGGCGCGGCGCGCACGTCGTCATGGCCTGCCGCAGCGTCGAGAAGGCGCGCGCCGCCGCCGCCCGGCGCGACGCCGGCGCGCCGGCGGGCGGCCTCGACGTAATGGCGCTCGACCTGGCGAGCCTGGACGCGGTCCGCGCGTTCGCCGACGAGTTCCGCCGGCGCTTCGACCGGCTCGACCTGCTGATCAACAACGCCGGCGTCATGTGGCCGCCGCTCTCGAGGACCGCCGACGGTTTCGAGCTGCAGTTCGGGACGAACCACCTGGGGCACTTCGCGCTGACCGCCCGGCTGCTGGATAGGGTCAAGGCGACCGCCGGCGCGCGCGTGGTCACCGTGGCCAGCCTGGCGCATCGGTTCGGGACGATCGCCTTCGACGACCTGCAGTGGGAGTCGCGCCCGTACCGCCGGAACCGGGCGTACGGGCAGAGCAAGTTGGCCAACCTGCTGTTCACCGGCGAGCTGCAACGCCGCTTCGACCGGGCGGGGGTGGAGGCGCTGTCGGTGGCGGCGCACCCGGGCTACACGCGCACCGACCTGCAGCGGCACAGCCGCGTCCTGCCGCTGCTGAACCGGTTCATGGCGATGCCGCCCCGGCAGGGGGCGCTGCCGACGCTGTTCGCGGCGACCGCCGGCGACGTGCGGCCCGGCGGCTACTACGGTCCGGGCGGTCCGGGCGAGTTCTGGGGATATCCCCGGCAGGTCGGATCGAACCGGGAGTCGAACGACGCCGCCGTCGCCGAGCGCCTGTGGACGGTCTCCGAGGAGCTCGTCGGGGTGCGGTTCGCCCTGTGACGCGCCGGCCGCCCGTCTACCTCGACGCCGCCGCGGCGGCGTCGGCCTCCTCGGCGCGCGATCCGGCGAGGATGTTGTAGAGGCCGTAGTTCCCTTCGTGGCAGGCGAACTCGTAGAGCAGGTCCGGGTTCTTCTTCATCGGGTGCTGGGCGGTCCAGGCGCTCGTCCAGATGGTCGGATCGGCGACCGTGTACTCGTACGTCAGCACGTCGGGCCCGGTGCGCGTGAACCGCTCGACCAGCGCCAGGTTCTCGCCCGAGCTCAGCAGCGGCCGTCCGATCTGGTCGTGCTTCCCGTTGAATTGGACGGTCTCGACGACGAGCGTGTCGCCCTCCCACCGGCCGCGCGAATCGCCCATCCACTGGCGGATTCCCGGCGCCACGTGCGGTCGTCCGTCCAGCGGGACGATGCGCGCGTCGTGGTTCTGCTCGGCCAGGATCACCACGTGGTCGGGCGTCTGGAATATCTGGACGTTGTTGTTGTAGCCGCCGGTGCTGATCGGCGGGCCGGCTTTCGCGTGCTGGATGCACCGGTCGCCCGCGTCGAGGTCCGACCAGACGGCGGCCGGCAGCATCCCCCGGCGCACGCCGGCGATCCGCTCCGCCTCCGCGGACGCGGCCCGGCGCGCGGCCGGCGCCGTCAGGGGGGGCAGCCGCCCGTCAGGCGGGTCCACGATGAGCGACGTCCGCCGCGTGACGATCGGCGTGGCGCCGCGGTCCATCCAGAAGTTGTTGTAGAAGCCGGGCGTGCCGTCCGGGCGCCGGTCGACCTGATCGCCGGCCTCCGCGCGCTGGCGGGCGCGCGTCAGCAGGCGCTCGTTCCGCGCGAGCGTCTCCTGCTCGATCCGGGCCGCTTCTTCCTCGGTCAGGAACGCCTTGTCTCCCATCGCTTCCGGCCGTTCGAGGGGAGTGAGGGTGCGGTAGTCCCATACGCCCTGCAGATCGGGGTGGCCCCACGGCGTCCGGGCCGGCGCGGCGCCGGCCGGCTGCGCCGCCGCGAGCGCCGGCGCCAGCAGGACGCTTGCCGCCGCGAAGCCCGCCGCCGCCCGCCGTCGCCCGAACGCCTGACGTGGACCGAACATGGCCGCCTCCTCTCGAACGTGTCTTCTCGCTCGTGTTTTCGCCCGGACAGTCTCCGAACCGTCCCATGATGGATCGGACGCGCCCCGCGCGCAAGCGCCGCCGCGTCGTCATCAATCCCGGCGTCCGCTGATCTGCGCCGAGCGAGGCGCCCTGAGCAGTATGATGGAGGGCGCATGATTCGACTGACCATGAGCGGTCTCGAATATCGTCGAGACGCCGAATGGGCGGCGCAGCAGGCTGGCTTCAGGAAGCGCCACTTCATCCGGTTCGAGCGTTTCGTCGATCCGCGCGTTCTGGCGCGGCTCCGTCCCATGCTGAGCGCCGCCGACGAGCAGTTGCAGACTCGGGAGCATGTTTGGGAGGGCCATCTGCTCGCACGGGAAAAAGCGCTGCCAAGGAACGCGCCGCTCGCGATGTTCCTGTGGATCCTGCTCAATCGACCTCGGCTCTTCGCCGCGATCGGCGAGTTCACCCAGCATGACGAGACCATCAGGAGCTTCGACGGGCGATACCGCAAGCTGTCGTCTTGCGACAAGCACTTCGACACGTGGCACGGCGACTGGTGCGAGGGAAGGCGGTTCGGATTCAGCATAAACCTGTCGGTGGAGTCCGTGGTGGGCGGAGAGCTGCATATCCGGCGTCGGGGCAGCCGGGAAATCCAGAAGATCGCCCCGGGCCGGTTCGGCGACGCCACGCTGTTTCGGCTTGGCCCTTCGCTCTTTCATCGGGTTTGTCCCGTCCGGAGCGCGACGCCGAGGTACGGCTATGCAGGCTGGTTCACGATACGAAACATGATTCCTGTGCCCATGTAGCGCCGTCGAGGAGCGTCAGACTTCGGCAAGAAGCCGCGGCTCAACAGCCCGTGGTGGAATCCCGCGTCGCACCGAGAGCGGCGAGGCGCCCGCCTGACAAGGCGTGAGGAGGGCGCATATTGGGCATACGCAACCGACGAACAACGCAGTCAGGCGGGATGCATCGCTGCTCGAATGCAGCGGGGACTTTCACCACGGGCTGTCAAGGCGCCGCGGCCTCCCGGCGCAGGACGACTTCCTCGAACGTCTCTCCGATCGCGCCGAGACGGGCGAGCGCGGCGGCGTCGTCCTTCAGGTACGCGTCGAAGAACGCCGCCAGCGCATGCCGCGCGATCTCCTTCTGGCGGGCCGGGTCGATCAGGGGGCGCCGCTCGGCGCAGATCGGCGGCTGCGCGCCGGTGTTCTCCTCGAACCAGAGGCAGTCGGGGTTCAGGTCGTCGGGCGGCGCGCGGTCGCGGTCGCCGAACCAGACGTGGGGCGCGCCGCGGATCATGACCTGGTGCTTCGGCGGGAGGAGGCGCGCATAGGCGGCGGCCGGGCCGCCGGTCTGCGCTTCGAAGACGTCCGCGTCGCCCACCAGCAGCAGGGCTGGCGTGCCCACGGCGGCCGGTGTGACGCCGTTGAACCCGAGGCCGAAGCTGAGCGCGGCGTACGGGGGGTCGCCGCCGGCGATCGGGGCGCTCGCCCGGATGCGCGGGTCGAGCGTCGGCGCGCCGAAGCTCAGGAAGTAGGTGGTGATCCCGCCGAGCGAGATCCCGGTGGCCCCGATGCGCGCCGCGTCGATCAGCGGCCCCAGCCGCGGGTGGGCGAGCAGCGCGTCGATCACGAAGCTGACGTCGCCGGGCTGGCTGCCCGCGTCGGTCACGTCCGCGGCCGGGAGCTGCGTGTGGGCGGCGCGCGAGGTGAGCGGAAAGGCGGGCGCCGCGACGACGTAGCCGCGGCGCGCCAGATGCTCGCTGATGTGCGAGGCGTCGTCGGGCCGGCCGTACGTGCCGTGGCTGTAGACCACGAGCGGCCACGGCCCGTCCGCCCGCGGCGGCGCGTCAGGCGCCGGCTCGTCGCCGTCCCCGGCCGCCGGGTACCAGATCCAGGTGTCGATCCGCCGGTCCGGTGCGCCCGCGAACGGCGGACTGGCCTTGGTGGGGCGCGACGCGTCGACGAACGTCTCGCGGGCGAGCCCGATCCCGTCGGCGGCGCGCGCCGCCGATGCGGGAGCCAGCGCGGCGGCCAGCAGGAGCGCCGCCGCCGGCGGGACCGCGAGCCCGACCGGTCCGCCGCTCAGCAGCCCGTGGTGGAATCCCCGCGTCGCACCGAGAGCGGTGAGGCGCCCGGCTGACAAGGCGTGAGGAGGGCGCATATTGGGCATACGCAACCGACGAACAACGCCGTCAGGCGGGATGCATTGCCGCTCGAATGCAGCGGGGACTTTCGCCACGGGCTGTCAGGAGGCGTCTCCGGCGCGCCATCCGTGGATCATCGCACAGGAGGAAGTGTGCAACAACGGCGGCGCATGCCCATGGGAATCAGGAACTCGATGCGGTTCCAGACAAGCTGCACAAAAACCGATCCAGGGCGGCGAACGCCGGATGATCGAAGTCCCAGACGCCCTGCTGCGCGGCTTCTCCGACGCGCGCGACCGGATCGTGGCGGGAGGCGAGATACGCATGGGCGAACGACTTGTCCCGATTCCGGGACGACGTGGCGTCGTGCTCGTCCAGGCAGGTCAGGTAGCGCTCGACGCAGTCCGCCGCCGGTTTCTCCGCGACCGAGTGTCTGCACAACGTCTCCAGCGTTCCCTTGGATGCGCCGTCCGGCATGATGAAGATGCCGACGCTCGGGCTGGCGTCCGAGAACGCCGCGTGCCGATCCGGCGGCTGGAGACCCGATGACGCGACGGCGTCGCGAACGCTTTGCCATGCGCCCGCCGGGTCCAGGTCCGCGTCGCGGACGATGCAGAGCGTGCGTAAATTCTTCCCGGCTTGCGAGGCCGCCAGGCGGATCGCGCCGATTCGAGACTTGAAGGCGCTGGCGCCGCCGGCATCGATGACCTGGACGTCCGAATGGGCGCCGCCGAACCGGTGGCGGATCAGGGCCTCGAAGAGGTTGCGGTCGTCCGGCCCTTCGACGAGCAGCAGCCGTTCGCTTTCGATCCGCATGGGGCCGCGGTCCAACGCCGCCGTCATCGGACGTCGAGGTCGAGGTCGCGGGCCGCCTGCAACGTCTCGCCCGTGTACGTTGCGGCATGCACTCGTCGATCGTCGTCCGCACGATGGAGGACGTGGACCGCGATCTCGTCGGCCCGGTCGGCGAACGCGTCGCACGCGGCGGCGACGCACTCCCCACTGTGGGTGGTCGCGAACAGTTGCACGTCGAATTCATCGGTCATCATTTGAACCCGGCGCCACAACTCCGGCAGGATCCGGTGGTGCAGTCCGTTCTCGATCTCGTCGACGATGACCAGCCCGCCCCGGACTTCGTGGAAGTCGACGAACAGACTGAACAACCGGGTCATGCCGCCGCCGAGGGCCGGCAGCGGCAGCCGCTCGCTGGCGGTGGTCGTGGCGAGAATGTACGGTTGACCGTTCCGGTTCGTGATGACCTCGACGTCCGCGAGCAGGGGAAGGATGACGCGCAGTGTCCGCTTCAGCTCCTCCTTGCGTCCCTGCGCGACCAGCTCGGAAAAGCGGTTGATGGTCTGCTTGCCCACTTCCGCCGGCGATGCCGGGAGAAGGATGACGGCCGCCGCATGATCGGTCGATGGGGCGACTTTGGGGATGAGGATGACTCCCTCTCCCTCCACCTGAGTGGGCACGTCACTCTCACGTTCCACTTCGTCGAGCCAGACCCGTAGTTGTCCTCGTACCGGAACCGGCAGCGGCTGCGCTTCCGCGCCGGGTCCTTCGCTGCGCGGCGATCCGCTGCCGGGCGCCGCGCCGACGCCGGTCGGGCCGGTGGTCGGCGTCGTTTCGAACCTAGCCTTCCACCGGTGCGCGACGCTTCGTTCCGTGCCGGCGAGCTCGACGACGCCGGTGCTCAGCGCCGCCAGCGGGTCGACGGCGGTGTACGTCGAACGTTGCACGATGGGGTTCCAGGGAAGAGTCGGCGTGAAGCGGCCGTTGAACAGCCAGACCGCCTCGGCCAGCGACGTCTTGCCGACGCCGTTCGGTCCGGTGATCAGGTTCACCCTGCCGAGGCGGTCGAGACAGAGGCCGTCGATGCCGCGGTAGCGAATGGCGTGGAACGTGTCGAGGCGGCTCACGATCGACCCTCCGGGGCGAGTTCGACCATTATCGGTCAATCCTCCCTGGATCGACAGTCCGTGACGCCGTCCGGCCGACGAGGACGCCGGGGTTCGCCGCCGGCGGCCCGGCCGGCGTCACACGCCCGGCCGGTTGACGAATGCACATGACCCATGCATACTGATGCATATGAGAACGACCTTGAACATTGACGAGGGATTGATCCGGCAAGCCGCGCGGTTGACCGGCGTCGAAGAGAAGACCGCGCTCGTGCGACGCGGGCTGGAGGCGCTGATCGCACTCGAGAGCTCCCGCCGCCTCGCAGCCCTGGGCGGCAGCGAGAAGGCGCTCCGTCCCATACCGCGGCGCCGGCCGCCGAGCGGCGGGCGATGATGCTGGCGGACACTTCGGTCTGGGTGGACCACCTGCGGCGCGAGGGCCACGAGCTCGCCGCCCGCCTGGAGGAAGGCAGCGTCCTCTGTCACCCGTTCGTCACCGGGGAACTCGCCTGCGGCTCGCTGTCCAATCGCGCGCGGCTCCTGCATCTGCTCGACGCGCTGCCGCAGGCGCAGGTTGCCGATCATCAGGAGGTTTTGCAGCTCGTCGGCGCCCGACGCATCCATGGGCGAGGTCTCGGCTGGATCGACGTGCACCTTCTGGCCTCCGCCCTGCTGGAGGGATGCGCATTGTGGACTCTCGACCAGCGCCTGCGGGAAGTCGCCGCGCGGCTCGGCGTCGCAGTCAGTCGGGCAGGCTGAGCGCGACCAGCGCGTTGTCTTCATTTCCCCCGACCGTCATGGCGAGGTACTGCTTGCCGTCGTGCAGGTACGACATCGGCGCCGACGCCGCGAAGCCGTCCATCTCGATCACGTGCAGCAGCTCGCCGGTCTGCTTGTCGAACGCGTAGACCAGCTTCCGGCCCGCGTCGGGGTCGCCCCACGGATGCCAGCTCGGGGTCAGCCGGCTCCCGTCCCGCCGGTCCCGCCGCCAGACCGACGCGAACACCAGCGTCTTCGTCACCAGGACGCTCTGGCCGTCTATGTGGTCGCCGAGCGGCGGCAGGTCGAGGCCGCGCAGCAGCGGATGGTTCCGCGGGCCGTCGCCGAGCGGGCTGGTCCACAGGACCTCGCCGCGGCGCATGTCGATGGCGGTCAACCGCGCCCATGGCGGCTTGAACAGCGGCAGCCCGTCTATCGTCGTCTCCGCCGCCGCCCGCCGCGGCCCCCGCGGCGCGTCGAACCGGGTGGGCCGGACCACCGACGGCGACGTGCGCGACGGGACGTACAGGATGCCGGTCTCCTGGTCGAACCCCGCGCCGCCCCAGTTCGCCGCGCCGAGCATCCCCGGCAGCATCAGCAGGCCCCGTTCGGTCGGCGGCGTGTACAGCGGCCCGTAGTCGAACTGCTCCAGTCGTTCGAGAGCGCGCCGCCTCAGCTCCGGCGTGAAGTCGATCAGGTTCTCCGCCGTCGTCCCCTGCAGGTCGAACGGCGGCGGCCGGGTCGGGAACGGCTGCGTGGGCGACGCCTGCTCGCCGGGCGTCGTCGAGGGCGGGACCGGCCGCTCCTCGATCGGCCAGACCGGCTCGCCGGTCTCCCGGTCGAACACGTAGGTGAACGCCTGCTTGCTGACCTGCATGATCGCCTTGATCCGCCGGCCGTCGACCGTGATCTCGCCCAGCACCGGCATGGCGGCGAAGTCGTAGTCCCAGATGCCGTGGTGCACCGCCTGGAAGTGCCAGACGCGGACACCGGTCTGCGCCTCGACGCAGATCACGCTCTCGGCGTACAGGTTGTCGCCGGGCCGCTCGCCGCCGTACAGGTTGTTGGTCGGGGTGGAGCTGGCCATGTACAGGTAGTCGAGCGCCGGGTCGTAGGCGATCCCGGCCCAGACGTTCGCGTTGCCGGTATATTCCGCGGAGCCGTTCAGCCAGGTGTCGTAGCCCGCCTCGTACTCCTTCGGGATGGTGTGGAACGTCCAGAGTTTCCGGCCGGTCCGCACGTCGTACGCCTGCACGTCGCCGGGCGGCATCCGCCGGGACCGCGTGACGTCGCCGATAGAGTTGCCGACCACGACGACGTCGCCGGCCACCAGCGGCCGGCGCGCCGAGAAGTTGGCGCTGCGGACGACGTCCCGGATCCCGATCGTCAGATCGACCCTCCCGCCCTCGCCGAACGCCGGGTCCGGCTCGCCGGTACGGGCGTCGAGCGAGAGCAGGTAGGCGTCCGCCGTGCCGACCAGCAGCCGCTCCGCCGCGCCGTCGGTCCAGTACCCCATGCCGCGCTGGAGGAACCCGCCGTTGTTCGGCCGGCCGAGCGCGTAGCTCTCCGGGTCGTACCGCCACAGCGCTTCGCCGGTCGCCGGATCGTACGCGGAGACGATGCCGAGGCCGGTGATGGAGTAGAGCCGGCCGTTGACCATCAGCGGCGTGTCCTCGTTGCGCGACCGCCGCAGCACCGGGTCGTCCTGGAACGCCAGATCGGGCGAGGGGGCGCGCCACGCGACGCGAAGCTCGGCGACGTTCGCCTGCGTGATCTGGTCGAGCGGCGAGTACTTGCGCCCGTTCACGTCGCCGGCGTAATGGCGCCATTCGCCCGGCCGGGCGTCCTGCGCGGCGGCGTCGCGGTCCTGCGCGCCGGTCGCCGGAGGCAGCGCGAAGACGAGAACGGCGCCTGCTGCGGCGATCGTCTTGCTGTTTGCAGCGGTGTTCATGGTGGCGTCCGTGGATCATGGCGCATGCGGAGGCCAGTCGTCAGCCCGGAAGTCACGGCGCCGGCGTCACGGTGATCGCCCGGAGCGCGTCCGGGTCGGCGGGCAGCTCGTCGTCGCCGGCCGGGTAGTCGTTCATCTTCAGCAGGAACGCGATCACGTCGGCGACCGCCTCGTCGCCGAGGGTCGCCGGGTTGTCGGCCGGCATCGTGACCTGGATGATCGTGGCCAGCTCGCCGATCGTGACGCCCTCCCAGCGGAACGTGAACGCGTCGTCGACGAGCGGCGTCGCGAAGGCGTCTCCCCGCAGGTCGTCGAGATGGCAGAACGTGCAGTCGTCCTGATACACCTGCTCGCCGCGCACGGCCTGCGCCTCGGTGTAGATCCCGTCCCAGACCGTCCGCGGCTCCTGCGCCGCCGCGGTCTCGCTTTCAGCCGCCGTGGGGGCGACGTCCACCGTCACCGATGCGAACGTCGTGGAGGGGACCCGCGGCCAGCCTGCGGGGTTGACGTCGCCGTCGTTGACCTCGGCGCGCACCACGTACGTCCCCGGCGCGCCGAACGTGGCGCGGGTGCTCGCCTCGGCGCCGGAGACGATCCCCTCTCCTTCCGGGAAGGGCGAGCGCGGCGGGTCGAACGTGACGGGCCCGGGGCCGCGGTGCAGCCGCCAGCGGACGCCGGCGCGCTCGCGCGCATCCTCCGGCCGGCCGTCGTCGCTGAAGGCGGCGGTCAGCGTGACCGTCTCGCCGGCCGCGGCGGACGTCCGGTCGGCGGCGACGCCGGCGGTGGGGGGCGCGTTGCCGTCGGGGGGTCCCTCGAGGGCGTACACGTCGAGGAGCGTCCCGACCGCCCGGTCGGTCTTCCCGTGGGCCCGGACCGTCCAGATCAGTTCGTCCTCCTCGCCGAAGTCGGCCGGCGCGGTGACGCGGAAGACGTAGCTCTCCCGGCGGGAGACCGCGCCGCCGGTGCGGCGCCGGGGGACGAAGACGGTCGGCTGGCCCCGGTCGGGCCCGCCGGGTTCAATCCGGTTGTCCGGTCCGACCGGGACGTGCAGCACCTCTTCGTAGTTCCTGTTGAGGTAGCCGAACCACAGGTCGAACGTGCCGTCCGGGTTCCGGATCCAGCCCTCGTACAGCGGCGCGACGTTCTGGCCCCGGTTGTACTGGATCTGGGTGTCGAGGATCTCCACCTGCTGGCCGCCGGCCGGCGCCGGAGCGCCGGCCGCGAGGCCGACGATCGCGGCGACGACGGCGCCGGAGCGCCCCGCGCGCGGCCGCCGGTTCACCGGGCGCCCCCGCCGCCTTCCGTCAGCGAGTCGAGGAAGAACTCGACGCAGTCGTAGTCGAGAATCTGGAGGTTCTCCTCCAGCCGCCGGTACAGCGGCATCCGGATCGTCCAGGGGCGCGTGAACACTTCCGGGTCCTCGATGGTCGCCTCGTAGCGGACGTGGTTCTCGCCGATCGGCGTGAGCCGCTCGACGACGTGGAGCTGGTTGCTGTGGAAGTTTCCGGAGGCGTCGAACCAGGTCCGGTCGTTGAAGTGCGTCGTGTCGATCACCAGCGTGTCGCCCTCCCAGCGGCCGCGCGAGTCGCCCATCCAGAAGTCGTTCGGCAGCGGGTGCGGACTGCCGTCCGTATAGACGATCCGGACCGCGTGGGCGAACTCGAAGCTCATCACCACGTGGTCCGGCGTCTGGACGATCCGGAACGGGAACGGCATGTACATGATGCGCGGGACGCCCGGCAGGAAGCACTGGCGCACCGGGTCGGCGGTCTGACGGTTCTCGAAGTTCTCCCGCCGCTGCGCCAGCGCGTCGTCCCGGTACGGGATCTTCCCGCCGACCACCACGCTCAGGCCGGCCGGCACGCCGTCCTCGGCGTTGTGCGCTTCGACGTTCCACGACGCCGCGTTGACCGCCTGCCAGATCCCGCTCAGGTCCGGCCGGCCGTCGTCGCTCTCTCCCTGCCCGGCCGCCGCGGCGGCCGGCGCCGCGCCGGGGTCGCGCAGGTACTCGACGAGCTGGGCCACTTCCTCGTCCGACAGCTCCCGCGCCGAGATCGGCGGCATCTGCCCGTACCCCTCGCGCACGACGGCGAGCACGTAATCGGCGTCGTAGCTCATCGGCGCCAGGGCGGGGGCCAGGCCGCCGGACCCTTCCGGTCCGTGACAGGTGACGCACACCTTGTCGTAGGCGGCCTCGCCCGGGTGTTGCGCCCATGCGGCCGGCGCGGCCGCGGCCAGACCGGCGCAGCAGGCCGCCGCGACGCGCATCGCCGTCATGCTCGGGTGGCTCTTCATCGACGAAACCTCCAGGTCTTCGTGCTCGATACGGGGACGAATGGTCACTCGGGCCGGGCGAACGCCACCAGCGCGGCGTCCGGCCCGGCGCCGGTCGCGATGACGACGAACTGCCGGCCCGACCGCGCCCGGTACGTCATCGGGTTCGCGCTGGTCCGGTGCGGCGTCGCGCCCCGCCAGATCTCTGCGCCGGTCGTCTTGTCGAACGCGTACAGGTACGGATCGCCGCCGCCGATGAAGACCAGCCCTCCGGCGGTCACCATCGCGCCGGGGGTGCCGGGCGTGCCGAGGCGTTCGGGCAGGTCGACCCCCTTCAGCAGCGAGTGGTTGCGGATGATCCGGCTCCCCTCGCCGAACGGAACCCGCCAGGCGATCTCGCCCGCGTTGAGGTCTATCGCCACCAGGTAGGCGTACGGCGGCTTGACGAGCGGGATCGGGCCCAGTTTTCTCCGGGCGATCTGCGCGGCGCCCGGCCGCCCGGCCAACTGGAAGATCATCGCCGAGGCGCCGTGCGGGCAGTTGTTGCTGTACTCGACGTCGACGTCCGGGTCGTCGCCCGTGTTCAGGCAGACCTGGTTCGTCGTGGTTCCTTCGGATGTCCGCACGTAGAGTAGCCCGGTCTCCGGGTCGAACGCGGCGCCGCCCCAGTCCGCCCCGCCGCTCACCGTCGGCCGCTGCAGCGTGCCCCGCAGGCTCGGCGGGGTGAACAGCGGGCCGATCCGGAACCGCCGCATCTCCTCGACCGCCAGCGCGTGGATCTCCGGCGTCAGGTCGTTCGCGTCGTCCAGCGAGACGCCCTGCGGGCTGAACGGCGGCGGCCTGGTCGGGAACGGCTGGGTCGGATAGAGCGCCTCGCCCGGCACGTCGGTGACGGTGTCGACCGGCCGCTCCTCGATCGGCCAGACCGGCTCGCCCGTCACCCGGTCGAAGACGTAGGTGAACCCCTGCTTCGAGACTTCGGCCACCGCGTCGATCGTCCGGCCGCCGACCGTGATCGTCACCAGGTTCGGCGGCGAGTTGAAGTCGTAGTCCCAGACGCCGTGATGCACCGCCTGGAAGTGCCACTGCCGCTCGCCGGTCCGCGCGTCGAGGCAGACGAGCGATTCGGCGAACAGGTTCGCGCCGAGCCGCCGGCCGCCCCAGTAGTCGCCGCTCGGCGTGCTGGTCGGCACGTACAGCAGGCCCCGCTCCTCGTCGACCGACATCAGACCCCAGACGTTGGCGTGGCCGGTGTAGCGCCACGACTCGTCCTCCCACGTGTCGGCGCCGAAGTCGTCGTTCGACTGCGGGATGGTGAAGAAGATCCAGCGCCGCTCGCCGGTCCGCGCGTCGAACGCCTGCACCGACCCGGGCGGGTCGAACTTCCGCTGCACCCGGTCCGGCACCCGGCTCCCCACGATCACGAGGTCCTCGAAGACGACCGGCGGCGACGTCTGGTCGTAGTCGTCGGAGGAAACCGCCCGGCCGTGGCCGTCGGTCAGCGAGACGCTGCCGGCCTCGCCGAAGTCCGGGTCGAGCTGGCCGGTCTTCGCGTCGATGGCGTAGAGCCGGACGCGGCTGTTGAGGAAGATGCGGGACGCGCCGCCGTCCTCCCACCAGGCGATCCCCCGGTGCTTGAATCCGCCGGGGCCGGCGCCCCGCGGGCCGCCTTCGTACGCCTTCGGGTCGAACGACCAGAGCTCGGCGCCCGTCTCGGCGTCAAGCGCGGCGACGCGCGTGTACATCGTCGAGACGTACAGCACGTTGTCGATCATGATCGGCGTGGCCTGGAACGAACCGGGCCGCGTGCCGTACTCCGGAAGCGGCGTTTCGTTCGGCTCCCACTGCCAGACGATCTCCAGCTCGCCTGCGTTCGCGGCGGTGATCTCGTCGGCGCGGGAGTATTTCGTGTGGGACTGCTCGGCGCCCACGTAGGGCCATTCGATCAGGTCGTCACGCGCCTCCTGCGCGCCGGCGATCGGCGCCGACAGGAGCACGGCCATCGCACAGAGTCGCTTCATGGGGATCCTCATTGTGCTTTATAGTATACGCACCTGTCGCGAGAGCCCTTCCCGAAGGAGAACCGAGGAGAACCCGAGAATGTCCCACGACGAGACGGCGCGTTTCGCACTGATTCCGTTCGCGCTGGCGGCGGGCCTGGCCGGCTGCGGCGGCGGACCGGCGGGCGGCGCGCCGGAGGAAGCCGCCACGGCGGAGGCGCCGCCGGCCGACCCGGCGCCGGGCGGCGCGCCGGTCTACGCGCTCGACCCCGCGTTTCCGCCGGAGCTGCCGAACGGCTGGGTCATGGGGGTCCCGACTTCAGTCTCGGTCGATGCGCGCGACCACGTCTGGGTCCTGTCCCGGCCGCGGACCGTTCCCGAGGAGCAGGCGGCCCGCGCTGCGCCCGCGGTGATGGAGTTCGACGCGGACGGCGCGTTCGTGCAGGCGTGGGGCGGTCCGGCCGACGGATACGACTGGCCCGACACCGAGCACGGGATCTTCGTCGATCACCAGAACAACGTCTGGATCACCGGCATCAACCCGCGGGCCGGCGACGGCGTGTCGGACCGGGCGGACGACATGATTCTGAAGTTCACCGGCGAGGGCGAATTCCTGTTCCAGAAGGGCGGGTTCGGCGCCAGCGGCGGGAACGCCGACACCGAAAACCCGCGGCAGCCGGCCGACGTCGCCGTGTACGCGCCGACCAACGAGGCGTTCGTCGCCGATGGGTACGGCAACCGCCGGGTCTGGGTGCTCGACGCCGACACCGGCGCGTTCAAGCGCCAGTGGGGCGCGTTCGGGAACGCGCCGGAGGATGCGTACGAGATCGGCGTCGCGAGGCCGCCCGCCGCGCCGCGGGAGGACCCGCTGGTGACGATGGGCCCGGGGCCGGACCAGTTCGGCATCGTCCACGGCATCGGGGTGTCGAACGACGGACACGTCTACGTCGCCGACCGCGGGAACCGGCGGATCCAGGTGTTCACCGTCGGGGGCGAGTACGTGATGCAGGGGTTCGTCAACCGGACCGGCCCCGGTCCGAGCACCGTCGCGCGGGTCGCGTTCTCGCCCGACCCGGAGCAACGGCTCATCTACGCGAACGACTTCAACAACGGCAAGGTCTGGCTGATCGACCGCCGGACGCTCGAAACGGTCGGCGAGTTCGGCGCGCCGGGGAGCGAGCCGGGCCAGTTGACGAACCTCCACCACATTGCGGTCGATTCGCGGGGCAACGTCTTCGGCGCCGAGGTGGGACGGAACCGGCGCGTGCAGAAGTTCGCGATCGCCGGACGTTGACGGGCCGTCGAGGCAGGGGGAGACGAGAATGCGAAAGTTTCTGACGCCGGTCGCGGCGGGCGCGCTGCTGGCCGCGGGCTGCGGCTCCGGACCGGGCGGGCCGCCCCTGCGGCCGGTCGCCGACGTCGGCCAGCTCATGCGGATGATTCTCGATCCGGCGGCCGACGCCGTGTGGGACGCCAAAGGGACCATCATCACCGAAGAGGGAACGGAGGAGTGGGAGCCGGAGACCGACGAGGAGTGGGCCGTCGTGACGAACGGGGCGATGACGATCGCCGAGGGCGCCAACCTCCTGATGATCGGCGACCGCGCGCGGGATCAGGAGGGCTGGATGCGGCTGTCGCAGAACATGGCCGACGCCGCCCTGCTCGTCCACGAGGCGGCCGAGGCCCGCGACGCGGAAAAGGTGTTCGATCTCGGCGAGACGCTGTACCGCTCGTGCGACCGTTGCCACAACTTGTACTGGGTGGGCGACGAGGACCGCGGGCGGGTGCGCGCCGAGCCCTGACGGCTCCCGGTCGTCAGGCGCGACCCGGGATCGGTTCGGGCGGCCCGGGCCGGTTCGCGCCCGCAGGGGGCAGCCGCATGGCGAAGCGGCTCCCCCCGCCGTCGGCCGGTTCGTACGTCAGCTCCCCGCCGTGCGCCTCGACCGCCCACTTCGCGAGGGCGAGTCCGAGGCCGGCCCCCGCTTCGCCGGACCTGTGGTGGCTCCCGCGGTAGAACCGCTCGAAGATGCGCCCCCGGCGCTCGGCCGGAATGCCGGGCCCGGTGTCGCAGACGTCGAGCGCCGCACGGCCGGACGCCGCCGAAGCGCGCAGACGGATCCGTCCGCCGGGCGGCGTGTACTTGACGGCGTTCTCCACCAGGTTGATCAGCGCCTGCCGCAGCACCAGCCGGTCGCCGACGCAGCGGGCGGTCCCGCGGCGCTCGACCGTCATCGACTGGCCCTTCTCCTCGGCGAGCACGCCGAGGTCGCCGGCGACGCTCTCGGCCAGCGCGCCCAGGTCGATCTCGTCGGCCGACAGCTTCACCTCGCCGATGTCGGCCCGCGACAGCGTGAACAGCCGGTCGACCAGACCGGCCAGGCGGCTCGTGTCCTCGAGCATGCTCCCGATGACGGCGCGGTGCTCCGCTTCGCTGCGCCGTTTCCGCAACCCGACCTCGCCCACGCTCCGGATGGCGGTGAGCGGCGTCCGGAGCTCGTGCGAGACGTCGGCCGTGAACCGCCGCATCTGATCGAACGACGATTCGAGCCGTCCGAGGGTCGCGTTGAACACCGACGCGAGCCGTCCGAGCTCGTCCCGCGGATTGTCGATCGGAAGCCGCTCGCCGAGCCGGTCCGCGGTGATGGCGCGCGCCCGCTCCGCCATCCGATCCACCGGCGCCAGCGCGCCGCGCGCGAGCCGGTATCCCACGAGGCCGGCGGCGACCACGCTCAGCGGCAGTCCGAGTGCGAGGACCAGCAGGAGCTGGGCCATCTCTTCCCGCATCAGGGCTTCCGAGCGGCCGACCTGAATGACGACCGGCTGGCCGGCGACCGTCGCCCGGTCGCTGAGGATCCTGAACGGGGCGGCCTCGGCCGGCAGCGTCGCGATCCGGCCGTTCGCGTCGCGGGCCAGCGCGTCGCTGCCGGCGACCGGGAGCCGCCTGGCGACCGCGGTTCGAAACACCGGCTCCCCCGCGGCGTTCGAGACGTTGAGCCAAGGGTTGTCTTCCTCCCAGTCGTCGCCCTCGAACCAGGTCAGGGCGCCGTCCGGCCCCTGCTGGGCCATCTCGGCCGCCCACCGGAAGTCGCCGCGCAACCGGTCGTCCAGGCTCTGCGACGCGTTGCGCACGACCAGCGCGAACACCGCGCCCGCGTACACCGCGAGCACGAGGAGCATCGCGGCGACGTGCGACACCGTCAGACGAACCCGCAGGCTGCGCCGAAACCACCACCGCCTCATGGCTCCCCCTCCCGGACGACGAACCCCACGCCGCGCACCGTGTGAATCAGCTTCGCGAGTCCGTCCCGGTCCACTTTCCGCCGCAGCCGCGACACGTGGACGTCGATGACGTTGTCCAGCGTCGTGCTGCGGAACGTGTCGCTCCAGACCTCGCGCGCCAGCGTGTCGCGGGACACGACCCGGCCTTCGTGACGCGCGAGGTATGCGAGCAGATCGAACTCCTTCGCCGTCAGCTCCACCGCCTGATCGCCGCGCGCGACCTGCCTGGTCGTCCGATCGATCTCCAGGTCGCCCACCTGCATGCGCGGCGGCGTCGACGCCCGGCCCCGCCGCACCACGGCCTGGACCCGCGCCAGCAGCTCCTCGAACGCGAACGGCTTGACGAGATAGTCGTCCGCGCCGGCGTTCAGGCCGCTGACGCGGTCCGCCACGGCGTCACGGGCCGTCAGGACGAGCACCGGGGTCTCGACGCCGCGCCGCCGGAGGCCCCGGAGCACGTCGATCCCGTCCCGGCCGGGCAGTCCGAGGTCGAGCAGGATCAGATCGAACGTTTCGGAGCCGGTGCGAAACAGCGCCGATTCGCCGGTCCGCTCGACGGCTACGTCGTAGCCGTCGCTCTCGAGTCCTTCCCGCAGGGCGTCGGCCACCTTCCGCTCGTCCTCCACGACGAGGAGTCGCTTCCGCTCGCGCGAACCGTTCGAACCGTCGGCCGCTTCGCTCGCTTGACGCATCCGACTCCATTCAATGATAAAGTGGAGTCGCCATGCATGGCTGCGCGCTGGCGCTTGCCGTCGTACTGGCCGTGGCCGGCATCTCCGGGATGCGCGCCGCCGTCCACCACCTGATCACCGAGGTCTACGACGTCAGCCGGACGGCGACCATCGAAGGCCGCGTGGACCGGTTCGTCTATCAGGATCCGCATTCCTTCGTGCACCTGCGGGCGCCGGACGCACGAGGCCGGCCGCTGACCTGGTCGATCGAGATGGAGGGCGCGGCCCGGCTGCGTCAACTCGGCGTCGGCGCCGGCGCCCTGCGGCCGGGAGACCGGCTCACGGTCTGCGGCAACCCGGGGCGCGACGCCGGCCAGCACCGCCTGCTCATGCTGGCGCTCGATCGGCCGCGGGACGGACTGTCGGTCCGCCGCGCCGCCGAGGAGTGGCAACTCGACTGCGCGCGCTGAAAAATTTCGGGGAACGATTCTCTTGACTTGGATACGTGCAGGCGGAGTAAACTAGCCGCCACAGGGGGTAGGAGCACAATGCGCACGAGAACAATCGTTGGTCTGGTCATCGTGGGTCTGGTGGCGCTGGCGTCGGCGCCGGTGGTGGCGCATCACGCGTTTTCGGCGGAGTTCGATGCGGATCGCCCGCTGCAGCTGACGGGCAAGGTGACGCGGGTGGAGTGGATCAACCCGCACGCGTGGATTCACATCGAGACCGCCGCGGGCGAGACGTGGATGATCGAGGGTGGGACCCCGAACACGCTGTTCCGCCGCGGCTTCACGAAGGATTCGCTGCAGACGGGGACGGAGATCGTGGTGGACGGCTACCAGGCGAAGGACGGTACGAACAAGGCGAACGGCCGGGATCTGACGTTCACGGACGGCCGGAAGCTGTTCATGGGTTCTTCGGGGACGGGCGCCCCGCGCGACGGCAGCGACCCGACGGAGCGGTAACCTCCGTTCGGACGGACGGTCGAGCCCTGTCGACTCATCTGAAAGAGCCTTGGGCGCTCTCTTTGCGCGCCCAGGGCTCTTTCCACGTTTTCTTGTCCTTGGCGGTCCAGTACAGTCGAGTCCACCTCCGTGCACTGTCGTTGGGAGAAGCAACCGTTGACGATGCAGCAGATCGATCAGGCCGGCGGGCGGCGGCCGGAGAGCCGGCGCGGCCGGACGGCGCCCCGGCGCGGGATCTCGGCGGCCGGAGTCCTGTGCACGTTCATGGCGCTGGCGCCGGGCGATGCGGCCGCCCAGGAGAAGTCGACCTGGAGCGGCGTCTACACGGACGCGCAGGCGTCACGCGGGGAGGCGGTGTACTCGGCCAGTTGCGCCGTCTGTCACGGCGACGACCTCGCGGGGAACGAGATGGGGCCCGGACTGGCGGGCAGCTCGTTCCTCGGGTTCTGGGACGGGCTCTCGCTCGGCGACCTGTTCCAGGTGATGAGCGTGTCGATGCCCCAGGACAATCCGGGGTCGCTCGAGACGGCGCAGTACGTCGACGTGATCGCCTACATGCTGCAACGGAGCGAGTTCCCGTCCGGCGGCGAGGAGCTTTCGGCCGACGAAGCCGGCCTGCGCGAAGTCACCATCCAGGCGGCGGAGTCGCCATAGGCCGGAGTCACGGCCCTGCGGGCGTCGGTTCCGGTTGACAGCGCGATGAACCAGAGAGTATATAAAGCACTCTGCAAAACGGGCGTCGGCGTCTTCCCGTGGCGCCGGCAGTGAAGTTCAGTTTGTCTACAGGAGTTCGGGGAGGAGACCCAGTGATGCGAAATCGGCTCAATCTCAAGGGCGCGACGGCGGGAACGATCGCCGTCGCCGCGTTCGCCGTGCTGCTGCTGGCCGCGCAGTCCGCGTCGGCCCAGAACTACACGGCGCCTCGTACGCACGACGGCCGCCCCGACTTGAACGGGATCTGGCAGGCGCTCGGATCCGCCCACTACGATCTCGAAGGCCACGCCGCGGACTTCTCGCCCTCCCTCGAGATGGGCGCGCTCGGCGCGGTTCCGGCCGGTCTCGGCGTCGTGGTCGGCGGCGAGATTCCGTACAAGCAGTCGGCGCTGGCTCAGCGGCAGGCGAACCGGGAGAACCGGTTGCTGTACGACCCGGCCGTCCGGTGCTACATGCCGGGCATCCCGCGCGCGACCTACCAGCCGTTCCCGTTCCAGATCGTGCAGACGCCCGAGTACATCCTGTTCGCCTACGAGTTCGCCAGCGCGAGCCGGATCGTCTACATGAACCGGCCCGACTTCGAGGCGCCTGCCGACGCCTGGATGGGCCATTCGCGCGGCCGCTGGGACGGCGAGACGCTGGTGATCGACGTCACCAGTCAGGTGCCCGAGACGTGGTTCGACCGCTCCGGCAACTACCACAGCAACTCCATCCGGGTGGAGGAGCGCTACACCGCGACGAGCGAGCACCACCTGCAGTACGAAGCGACGATCACCGATCCGGAGATCTTCGAGCGGCCCTGGACGATCCGGCTGCCGCTCTATCGCCGGACCGACGAGAACATGCAGCTGCTCGAGTTCAAGTGCGTCGAGTTCGTCGAGGAGCTGATGTACGGGCATCTGCGCAAGGGGTACGAAGGCGACCGGACCGGGCTGCCGCCGCTGTGGCCGAACCGGTAGGCGCCTGTCCGCCGCAGACAAAGCTGGCGGCAAGGTTTCCCGGGTTTGCGAACAGGGGGTAGGAGCACAATGCGCACGAGAACAATCGTTGGTCTGGTCATCGTGGGTCTGGTGGCGCTGGCGTCGGCGCCGGTGGTGGCGCATCACGCGTTTTCGGCGGAGTTCGATGCGGATCGCCCGCTGCAGCTAACGGGCAAGGTGACGCGGGTGGAGTGGATCAACCCGCACGCGTGGATTCACATCGAGACCGCCGCGGGCGAGACGTGGATGATCGAGGGCGGGACCCCGAACACGCTGTTCCGCCGCGGCTTCACGAAGGATTCGCTGCAGACGGGGACGGAGATCGTGGTGGACGGCTACCAGGCGAAGGACGGTACGAACAAGGCGAACGGCCGGGATCTGACGTTCACGGACGGCCGGAAGCTGTTCATGGGTTCTTCGGGGACGGGCGCCCCGCGCGACGGCAGCGACCCGACGGAGCGGTAACCTCTTTCCGCTCGCCGAAAACCGAAAGGGCCTCGGGGCGCCGGGATCCCGGCGCCCCGAGGCCCTTTCCTTGTGTACGCAATCGCGTCGTCCGGTTGGACGGCTCTCCCGCTACCGGCAGCGGTCCTCGCCTCGGCTGTCGGGCCCGTCGCGGTACGTCTTGTGGCAGTACGAGCAGGAGTCGGAGACGTAGTTGGTGGCGTCGCTGACCGCCTCCTGATCCTCGTTGCGCGCCCCTTCGAGCACCTTGACGGCGGCTTCCTCCAGCAGACGGGCGCCTTCGACGTAGTTGGCCTGATCGACCGGCGCCGGCACGCCGTTCATGCACAGGCGGCCGGGCGTCATCAGCAGCTTGGCGCCGTCGGCGAGCGCGACCGCTGCGCCCTCGACCGTCGGCCACCCGCGGTAGATGCTTGCGAAGCGGGCCGACGCCGGACCGACGATGGCCGACACGGCTTCGGCGATCTCCGCGTTCGTCTCCGGCATCGGCGCGGTCGGATCCTGCGACTGGACGTCGAACAGGCGGTTCGAATTCGGGAACATGATGCCGCGCATGAGCTGGGCGAGGTTCCCGATCGGCTCATCGGTCGGGCCCTGGGCCAAGGCGGCGCCCGGCGCCATCAGCAGCAACATGATCAGCGTACTCACGAGTCGTCTCACGCTACACCTCCCTGCGCCGGCGCGCCCCGATTCCGACCCGGAAACAGGCGCCGGCAACCGGCGCAAGGGTACACTTGCGGTCTGACGCCGGTCAACAACGGGAGCAGCATGCCGGTCCTCGAACTCGTCGACGTCCACAAGCGCTACGGCCGCGGCGATCGGGCGGTCGCCGCGGTGCGCGGCGCCCGCTTCGCGCTCGAGGCCGGAGAGATCGCCGCGGCGGTCGGTCCGTCCGGCTGCGGCAAGTCGACGCTGCTGCACCTGTGCGGTGCGATGGATCGGCCGACCCGCGGGACGGTGCGGATCGCGGGCCGGCCGATCGAGGCGCTCGGCGACGACGAACTGACCCGCCTGCGCCGGCGCCGCGTCGGATTCGTCTTCCAGTTCTTCAATCTGCTGCCCACGCTGACGGTGGAGCAGAACGTCGCCCTGCCGCTCCTTCTGGCGGGGAGACCGGCGGACGAGGCGGCGCGGCGGGCGCGGCGGGAGGCGGACCGCGTCGGCCTTTCAGCCCGTCTCGACCGCTTTCCCGCCCAACTGTCCGGCGGCGAAGCGCAGCGCGCCGCGATCGCGCGGGCCGTCGTCCATCAGCCCGCGCTCCTGATAGCCGACGAGCCGACCGGCAGCCTCGATTCCGGGAACGGTTCGCGCGTGCTCGACCTGCTGCGCGACCTGAACGCGCGGCTCGGGACGGCCGTCCTGCTGGCGACTCACGACGACCGCGTGGCGGCGGTCGCCGGCCGCATCCTCCGGATGCGGGACGGCGTCATCGTCGGCGACGCGGCTGCGGACGCGCACGAGAACGTGAACGCGCCCACGGCTGCGGCTGGCGGAAGGCGCGGCGCGTGAGCCTGTTCCGCTGGTTCATCCTCCGGCCGCTCGGCCGCGACCTGCCGCGCAGCGGGGTCACCGTGGCGGGGGTCGCCGCCGGCGTCGCGGTGGTCGTCGCGATCCGGCTCGCCAACGCCGCGTCGGTGCTGGGGTTCGAGGCCGCGCTGGACGCAACGGCGGGCCGCACGTCGCTGGAGATCTCCGCCGCCGGCCTCGACGTGGCGGAGGATCGCGTGGCCGATCTGGAGTGGCTGCGGGAGTTCGGCCTGGTGAGTCCGATCATCGCCGCCGACGTGCGGCTCGGCGTCCCCGGCGGCGTGGCCGCCGCCCGGGGCGCCTCCGGCGCCGGCTCTCGCGATCGCGCCGAATCGGTCCGGCTGCTCGGCGTGGACATCCTGCGCGACCGTCCGTTTCGTGACTACCCGCTGGCGGACAGCGCGGCGCCGCGGGAGATCTCGACCCGGGAATTCCTGTCGCTGCTCACCGACTCCCGGGCGGTCGTCCTGACCGAGGAGTTGGCGCGCCGGCAGGGACTCGACGTCGGGAGCGTGGTCGAGCTGGTCGCGGGCGGCCGGCGCGTGGAGCTGGTCGTGAGGGGACTGCTCGGGCGCGAAGGGCCGGCCGAGGTCGCCGGCGGCGCCTTCGCCCTGATGGACATCGCGGCGGCCCAGTGGGCGCTGGGGATGCTGGGGCGGATCGACCGCCTCGACGTCCGGATCTTCGACGACCTGGACGTAGCCGATGCGGAGCGCGCCATCGCGGATCGATTGCCGCCGGGGCTGACGGTCCAGCGGCCGGAGCGCCGCGGGGCGCAGGTCGAGAAGATGCTGGCCGCCTTCCATTTCAACCTGGCCGCGCTGTCGTACGTTGCGCTCCTGGTCGGCGTCTTCCTCGTCTACAACACGGTCTCGGTGTCGGTGATTACGCGCCGCGAGGAGATCGGGATGCTCCGGACGCTCGGCGCATCGCGTCGGACGGTGCTGGCGCTGTTCCTGGGGGAAGCGGCTGGCCTGGCCGCCGCCGGGTGCGCGGCCGGAATCCCGATCGGGTGGCTGCTGGCGCACGCCGCCGTCCGGATGACGTCGTCGACCGTGAGCACGTTCTGGGTCGCGGCGTCGGCGCAGGTTCCGCCGGTCGGGGCCGGCGACGCGGCGTTGGCGATCGCCGTCGGCGCGCCGCTGGCGCTCGCCGCCGCCGCCGCGCCCGCGCGCGAAGCGGCGCGCCTCACGCCGGTCGATGCGATGCGGGGCGCACGGGACCTGGAGATGCGAAGCCGGTTCCCGGCGCGTCACGCGGCCGGCGCGGCCGTACTGTTCGCCGTCGGCGGCTGGTGCGCGTCGCGTCCGGCGGTCTCCGGACTGCCGGTGTTCGGCGTGGCGGCCGTCCTCGCGCTGGTGTTCGCGGCGGCGGCGCTCGTCCCGCCGGTCCTGCACCTGCTCCGGCGCCTGCGCGGTCCGCGCCGCTGGCGGCCGGTCGAGGCGGAGCTCGCGCGCGCGAACCTCGGCGGCGCCATCCGGCGCGTCGGGATCTCGGTGGCCGCACTGGCCGTCAGCCTGGCGATGATGGTGGCGATAGCGATCATGATCGGGAGCTTTCGCGAGACCGTGGCGTACTGGATCGGGCGGACGCTGCAGGCCGACCTGTTCGTCACGGCGGCCGGCCGGTCGCCGGCCGGCGATCGCGCGCCGGTCCCGGACGCCGTCGAAGCGGCGATCCGCGCCCATCCCGCCGTGTCGGCCGTGGACGGTTTCGTCGGCCTCGATCTGCCGTACCGGGATGCGACGATCGTGGTCGGCGCCGGGCGGTTCGACGTCCTGACGGGTCACGGCAGCCTGCTGTTCAAGGCCCCGGCGGACGGCCGCCGCGCGCTGGCCGACGCGGTTGGCCGGCCGGCGGTCGTCGTCTCCGAGAGCTTCGCGCTGAAGTTCGGCGCGGCGGTCGGGGACGTCGTGTCGCTCCCGACCCCCCGCGGCGCGGCGCCGTTCCGGGTGACCGGGGTGTACTACGACTATTCGACCGACCGCGGCCTGGCGATCATGGACCACCGGACGTTCGCCCGGCATTACGGCGACCGGCGTCCGGCCAGCCTCGCCGTCTACCTGGAGGCGGGCGCCGATCCGGATCGCGTGCGGGAGGAGACGCTGGCTGCGCTCGGTGCGGAGCATGCGGTGTTCATCGACACGAACGGCGCGCTCCGGCGGGGGGTGATGCAGGTGTTCGACAGCACGTTCGCCATCACTTACGCGCTCGAGGCGATCGCGATCTGCGTGTCGATGTTCGGCGTGGCGGCCACGCTGCTGACGTTGGCGCTGGAGCGGCGACGGCCGATCGCGATGCTCCGGCTGATCGGCGCCGAGCGCGTCCACCTCCGGCGGATGATCGTGATCGAAGCGGTTCTGCTCGGGGCGGTCAGCCTCGGGATCGGCCTGGCCGTCGGCGCGCTGCTCTCCCTGATCCTGATCTACGTCGTCAACGTGCAGAGCTTCGGCTGGACCATCCAGTTCCATGCGCCGTGGGGACTGCTGCTGCGCGTCGCGGCGCTCGTCCTCGCGGGCTCGGCGCTGGCCGGTCTCTATCCGGCCCGCCTGGCCGGGCGTTTCCGCCTGGCCGAATCGGGTGCAGCCGAATGAGGCGGATGCGCGTCGCGGCCCGCGCGTCGGCGGCCCTGTTCACGGCGGCGGCCGCCGCGCTGCTGACCGGCCTGCACGCCGCCACGGCCGCGCAGCCGCCCGCGGCGCCGGCGTGGCGGCAGGCCGAACGCGGCTACGCGCTGGAGTTCCCGCGCGACCACGCCAGCCATCCCGACTACCGCGTCGAGTGGTGGTACTACACCGGCAACCTCGCCGCGGCCGACGGCCGCCGCTTCGGGTACCAGGTGACGTTCTTCCGCGTCGGGATCGACCCGCAGCCGGCCAACCCGTCGCGTTGGGCCGTCCGGGACCTGCACATGGCGCATCTGGCGGTGACCGACGTCGACGGCGGCCGGCACCTGACGGCGGAACGTCTGAGCCGCGCCGGTGTCGGGTGGGCCGGCGCATCGGCCGACAGGCTCGACGTCCGGAACGACGGGTGGCGCGCCCGCCTCGACGGCGCCGAGCACCGGGTCGCCGCTCGCGACGATCGCGGCCGCTTCGGGGTCGACCTGCGGCTAGCTCCGGCCAAGCCCGAAGCGCTCCACGGCGACGCCGGGTTCAGCCGGAAGGGGGCGCAGCCGGGCAACGCCTCGTACTACTACTCGCTGACCCGCCTTCGGACCCGCGGCCGGATGGTGCTCGACGGCGCGGAGATCGACGTCGAAGGCCTGAGCTGGATGGACCACGAGTTCGGCTCCAGCTTGCTGGAGCCGTCGCAGCAGGGATGGGACTGGTTCTCGCTGCAGCTGAACGACGAGACCGAACTGATGGTCTACGTCCTCCGGCGGCGCGACGGGTCGTTCGACCCGCACTCGGCCGGCACGTTCGTCGACGCGTCGGGGAAGGCCGCCGCACTGCGCCGCGGCGACTTCCGACTCGTGGCCGGCCGAAAGTGGCGCTCGCCATCGAGCGGCGCCGCCTACCCGGTCGAGTGGCGGATCGAGGCGCCGCCGGTCGGCCTCGACCTGCAGGTCCGGGCCGCCGTGGACGCGCAGGAACTGCGCACCGACGAGTCGACCGGCGTCACCTACTGGGAAGGGGCGGTCACGGTGACGGGATCGCGCGGCGGCCGGCCGGTGCGGGGCCGCGGCTACCTGGAGATGACCGGCTACGCGGGCGCGCCGATGAGCGAGGCGCTGCGGTAGCAGCCCGTGGTGGAACCCTGCGTCGTACGACCGGACGGCGATCATGAGTCGAGCGCGTCGCCGGTTTCAATCGACGTCGAACGTGCGTCCGGCGCCGGCCGGCCGTGCTACATTGCGGTGCGCGTTTCCGGGCGCCCGTGGCCCACACTCCATCAGCATGAGCCGCAACGCAGCGGCCGCCGCCGGTTCGTTCGCCCGCCGCCTCCTGACTTGGTGGGACGACCACGGCCGCAAGGATCTGCCGTGGCAGCGGCGGCGCACGCCGTACCGGGTGTGGGTTTCCGAGATCATGCTCCAGCAGACGCAGGTGGGCACAGTCGCGCCGTACTTCGAGCGTTTCGTCGAGCGGTTCCCCGACGTCGATGCCTTGGCCCGCGCCGATCTCGACGAAGTGCTGCACCTGTGGAGCGGCCTCGGGTACTACGCCCGGGCGCGCAACCTGCACCGCGCCGCGGGCATTGTCGTCCGGGACCACGGCGGCGTCGTCCCGGACACGGTGGAGGCGGCCGAGGCCCTGCCGGGGGTCGGCCGTTCGACGGCGGCGGCCATCGTTTCCCAGGCGTACGGCAAGCGGGCGACGATACTCGACGCCAACGTCAAGCGGGTGCTGGCGCGCCGGCATCGGGTCCGTGGCGCCCCGTCGGCGACGGTGACGCTCCGGAAGCTGTGGCGTCTGGCCGAGTCCCACACTCCGCCCTTCCGCCCCGCTGACTACGCGCAGGCAATCATGGACCTCGGCGCGACGGTCTGCCGGCGAAGCGGGCCGCGCTGCGGCGACTGCCCCGTCCGGGCGGGCTGCCGGGCGTTCGCGGCGGGCGACCCCGAGCGGTACCCGCAACGGGCGCCGCGCCGCCGCCGACGCCTCGAACGCCGCCGCTTCTTCGTGCTGGTCGACCCCGCCGGCGCCTGCCTGGTCGAGCGCAGGCCGGCGAGCGGCGTCTGGGGCGGGCTATGGTCGCCGCCGGAGCGGGGCGCCCGCGCGCCGGTGAGCGGATTCCTCGACCACGCGGGCATTTCCCCGGACCTGATCGTTCGGATCCGCACGGCCGGCGTCTTCCGGCACGGCTTCACCCATTACGACCTGGATGTGGAGCCGGTCTACGTGCGCCTGAAGGCGCGGCCGGCGACAGTCCGCGAGGAGATGGCCCGCGAGGACCGGACCCGCTGGATCGACCCGGCCGATCACCGGCTGGGACTCTCGAAGGTCGCCGCCCGCCTCGTCGCGACCGCCGGCGACGAGGCGACGTGACGGCGCCGCTCCATGCCTGCTTCGTCGCACACGCCGTCGAGCAGGCCCCAGTAGACGCCGAGCGCTTCGCCGGCCGCGTCGATGATCACGTCCGGGTCGGCGCCCGATTCGAGGCAGCGCGCCAGCGCGGCCCGCTCCCCCTCCCGGTGGCGGACGTCGGCGACGGCGTGCACGTCGAAGTACGCCAGACCGTCCTCGTCCCGGACGCCGTAATGCTCGCGGAGTCCGGCCATCTTGGCGCGGGACACCTCCGGCTGCTGCGACTCGTAGGCATAGAACGCGGTCAGCCCGCTCGCGGCGTCCCGCCGGGCCAGCCGGCCGAACGTCTCCACCGCTTCGCGTGCGGCCGGCGCGGGCGCGGCGTCGGCGACGTCCCGCCGGTCCGCCCCGAGCGCCTCGGCGAAGTCGAGCCAGAGCTCCGCGTGCGGCTTCGGGTTCGACAGCTCGTCCGCCAGGTTGGCTTCGAGCTCCGCCCGGACGGCCGGGTCGTCCGCGCCCGCGGCGGCGGAGCGCAGGTGCTCGGGAAACGCGCGTACGTGCGGGTAATAGACCCGCGCGTACGTCGCAAGCTGGGCGCGGGTGAGCGCGCCGCGCTCCCAGGCGCGATAGAACGGATGGAGGAGGATGCTGCGCGAGGCGACGAGTCGATCGAGGCGGCTGAGGAGATCGGACCGGGTCACGGCGATTGGCTCCTTTCTCGAAAGGCGAATGGTACCATAACAGCCCGTGATGAAACCTCGCGGGCCGCGGCGGCGCTCCGGATCATGACAGGCCGTCATCCGGCCCGTCCGGGCGCGTTCGGCCGGCTGGTCTGCGGCGCGGCCGTCGCCGCCGCCGGGCTGGTCGCGGTGCTGCCGCAACCAACCGCCCTCATCTGGCAGGCGAGCGTCCTGCTGAGTGAATGGGGGCACTGGCTGGCCGCGCTGGCGCTGCTGCTCCTGCCGGGATGGCGCCGTTCGCGGGTCGACGCCGTGGGAGCGGCGGCGGCCTGCGCCGGCATCGCACTCCTCTTCTCACCGCTGGTCCGCGCGTACCCGCTCAACCACACGCTGCCCGCGCTGCTGGACGAGGCGTTCGGGGCGCCGCCGCCGGACGCCCCGACCGGCCAGCCGCCGCGGCCGGCCCCGCTGGCGCTGGCCGACTTGGCGTTCGGCGTCTCGTCGGACGACGTCATCGTCGACGAGCACGTCTACACGGCAGCGGACGGCGAGAACCTCACGCTCGACCTGTATCGTCCGGCGTTCGCCGAAGGATCGCTGCCGGCCGTCATCATGATCCACGGCGGGGGGTGGGTCGGCGGGGACAAGCGCGACCTGCCGGAGCTGAACGAGTACCTGGCGTCGCGCGGCTACGTCGTGGCGGCCGTCGCCTACCGGCTCGCCCCGCAGTGGACGTTCCCGGCCGCGCAGGACGACGTGGCGGCCGCCGTCCGGTACGTCAAGGACCTCGAGCACACGCACGGCCTCGATCCGCAGCGGATCGCGCTGGTCGGCCGCTCGGCGGGCGGGCAGATCGCGCTCCTGGCCGCCTACACCGCCGAAGACCCGGCGATCCGCGGCGCGGTCTCGTTCTACGGGCCGTTCGCGCTGCGTTGGGGGTACGACAACCCGGCGAAGGCGGGCGTGGTCGACTCGTCGGGACTGCTCGAAACGTACCTGGGCGGGCCGCCGGACACGCACGGCGCGCAGTACTACGCGGCCGAGCCGGCGCGGTTCGTGACCCCGGCGACGCCTCCGACGCTGCTGCTCCAAGGGCTGCGGGACGAGCACGTCTCCCCGTTCCATGCCGAGTTCGTGAGCGCGCGGCTGATCGACGCGGGCGTGCGGCATGCCGTGGTGCGGATGCCCTGGGCCACCCACGGATGCGACTACGTCTTCAGCGGACCGTGCGGGCAGGTCACCACGTACGCCGTGGAGCGGTTCCTGGGCGCGACCCTGCGCGCGACGCCCGCGCCGCCTGAACCGATCGAGTCGCCCGAATCGCCCGAGGCCTCCAGGTCGTTCGATTTCGAGTTCTCCAGGACTCCTCGATCATGAGCCTCCAGCTCGCCGTGCTCGTGGCGTACGCCGCGCTGCTGATGGGGTTCGGCCTCCGGTCGGGCCGGCGCGTGCGGCGGGCCGGCGACTTCTTCGTGGCGGGCCGGCGGCTCGGACCCGGCCTGCTGCTCGCGACGTTCCTGGCCTCGAACATCGGCGCCGGCTCGACCGTGAATGCGGCGGCCCTCGGCTACCGGGACGGGTTGAGCGCCTGGTGGTGGGTCGGGTCGGCCGGGCTCGGGTCGATCGTCCTGGCGCTGTGGATCGGCCCCCGGATCCGCCGGCTCGCGGCGCGGCGCGACCTCGCCACCGTGGGCGACTTTCTGGAGCACCGGTACGGCCGGGCGGTCCGGGCCGCGGTAGCGGTCCTGCTCTGGATCGGCGCGCTGGCGATCCTCGCCGGGCAACTGCTGGCGATCGGCTGGGTGCTCAACGTGGTGACCGGGATCGACCGGTGGGCGGGATGCGTCCTCGGCGGTCTGGTCGTGACCGTCTACTTCAGCGCGGGCGGACTGATCACGGCGGTCTGGATCAACGCCGCGCAGCTCGCCGTCCTGCTGGCCGGCTTCGTCGTCGTCCTGCCGCTGGCCCTCGCCGAAGCGGGCGGCTGGGACCACGTGGTGGAGGCCACGCGCGGCATCGACGGCTACTGGAATCCGTGGCGCGGCGGCGGGTCCGGGTGGTTCTACGCCGCCATGCTCGGACCGGCGTTCATCGTCTCGCCCGGCCTGCTGCAGAAGGTGTACGCCGCCCGCGGCGACGCCGCGGTGCGAGTCGGCGTCGGCCTCAACGCCGCGGTGCTGCTGGTGTTCGCGGCCGGTCCGCCGCTGCTCGGGATGATCGCCCGGTCGGTCCACCCGGCGCTTCCCAACCAGGACTTGGCCCTGCCGACCCTGCTGATGGAGCAGGTCCCGCCGGCCGTCGGCGCGCTCGGCCTGGCGGCGCTATTCTCGGCCGAGGTGAGCTCCGCCGACGCGATCCTGTTCATGCTGGCGACGTCGCTGTCGCAAGACCTGTACCGGCGTTTCGTGCGGCCATCGGCGACCGACGCGCAGGTGCTCCGGGTGGCGCGGCTGGCCGCCGTCGCCGGCGGCGTGTTCGGGACGGCGCTGGCCGTCGCCGCCGAATCGATCGCCGCCGTGCTGGCGTTCTTCTACACACTGCTCAGCGTCAGCCTGTTCGTGCCGGTCGTCGCGGGGCTGTACTCGCGACGTACGGGATCGGCCGAGGCCCTGGCCTCGATGGCCGCCGGCGTCGCGGGGGCGACGGTCGTGCAGCTTGCGACGGGCGGCGCGGGCGTCGCCGGGCTGACGCCCGCGATGTGCGGCCTCGGCGCCGCCGCGCTCGGCTGCGGCGCCGCCGCACTCGTCCGGCTCGGCGGCGCAGACGACCACGGGCGCGACGCCGCGCCCGGACGCTAATTCAACAGCTGATCCTTCAGCCAGGACACGATAGCCGGCTCGAGGTCCGGGTTCTTCGCGAACATCGGCAGCCCGTGCTCGGTTCCCCCGTAGATCTTCGCCATCGACTTCGGGTTCTTCGACCCGTCGACCGCCGTCCGGATCACTTCGTGCACGCCGGGAGTGAGGTCGTCGGCGTCGGCCGCCGCGCCGAACACCGCCAGACTCGAGGTCATGGCGATGTGCGACCTGGCGGCGTCGCTCGGGAATCCGGAGAGCGCCATGAACGCAATGATCCCGGGGTTCCGCACGGCGAGGTCGGAGGTGAGCGCCACGCCGCAGCTTGCGCCGCCCACGCCGACGCGTGACGAGTCGACCCCGTCCTGCGCCAGGAGGTAGGCGTACGCCGCGTCGACGTCGGGCGGCGACTGCCGCATCAGCTTCGGGAACGACTCCGGCGAGACCAGCCCCTCGCCAGGCGTCTCCCCGAAGCCGCGCAGGTCGAACGTCAGCACGTGGATGCCGGCGTCGGAGAGGCTGCCCGCCAGACTCTCCCACGACGTGCGGTCCATGTTGCACTGGTGGACCAGCAGCATCGCCGGTCCCGGCCGGCCCGGATCGTAGTAGCTCCCCTTGAGCACGACGCCGTCCGCGCTCCGGATGTCGACGGGGCTGCTCTCGGCGAACCCGGCCGTAGCGGCGGCGACGACGAAGGCAAGACTCAGAGCGATGGATCGCATGACAACCTCCTGCGCGGTCTGGCAGCCCGTGGCGGAGGTCCCCGCTGCATTCGAGCGGCGATGCATCCCGCCTGACGGCGTTGTTCGTCGGTTACGCATGCCCACTATGCACCCTCCTCACGCCTTGTCAGCCAGGCGCCTCACCCTCTCGGCGCCCTGCGGGGTTCCACCACGGGCTGCTGGGTGACGCGGCTTGAAACCCCGCGCAGTATAGCACCGGAAGACGCCGAACAGCCGCGGCGAAGCCTCGCTGCATTCGCGGCGCCGCACTCCCCGCTACGGCTCCCGCAACGCTTCGGTCACGCGGCCGGCGGCCTGCCTGACCGAGACGGGGATCGCCTGCGCCTGCACGTCGCCCTGCGCGGCGTACCGTTCGAGGCGGCCTAACTCCGCCGCCAGACGCGCCGCGAACTCCGGAACGGGCCGGTCTATGGCCGACCGCAGCGGCCCTTCGGGAGGGCTTGGACAGACCCGCACTCCCGGGAACTGCCGGGCGAACGTCGCCACGCAGCGCCGCATCACGAACCCCTTGGCCACCAGCAGGGCGGAACGAGGGCGCAGGCCGCGCTCGGCGAGCGCCGCCATGCCGAACCGGACGTTCTCCAGGGTGTTCGCCGCCGCCGGCTCGGTGACGATGGCGGCGGCCGGGACGCCGGCGGCGACGAAATGCGCCGCGAAGACGTGCGCTTCGGGGCGGTCGAACCGTTCTCGCGTCAACCGGCCGCAGCTCCCGCTCGCCAGCACCCGCGGCGCGAGTCCCTCGTGGTACAGGCGCGCCGCTCGCGCCGGGACCGCGCGGTCAGCCGAACCGAACACGAAGATCACGTCCGCCGGCTGCGGGTCGGCCGCCACCGCCAGATAGTCCCAGAGCGGCTGCAGCAGGCGTTCGAGACCGGCGTCACGCATGGCGCCCGGTGACTCAGGCCGGCTGCGCGACGACGTTGTACAAGGTGTCGCGTTCGACCGGGGTGCGGCCGGCGGCGCGGATGAGGCGGCTGATCTCGGCGGGGGTCATCGCTTCCGGCGTCGCGGCGCCTGCCATGTGGTAAATCCGCTCCTCCTGCACCGTGCCGTCGAGGTCGTCCACGCCGAACCAGAGCGACGTCTGGGCGACGTCGACGCCGGTCGCGATCCAGAACGCCTTGACGTGCGGGACGTTGTCGAGCATCAGCCGCGCGACGGCGTGGACGCGCAGCGTCTCGGTGGCGGGCGGGGCCGGCAGCTTCCGCATCCGGTTGTTGTCCGGGTGGAACGCCAGCGGGATGAACGCCTGGAACCCGCCCGTCTCGTCCTGCAGGCGGCGGGCCCGCAGCATGTGATCGACCCGCTCGGCATGCGTCTCGACGTGGCCGTACAGCATCGTGACGTTCGAGCGGAGCCCGAGCCGGTGCGCCGTCCGGTGGATCTCCAGCCACCGCGTCCCGCCGCACTTGTCGTGGCAGATCTTCCGGCGGACGCGCTCGGCGAAAACTTCGGCGCCGCCGCCCGGCAGCGAGTCGAGCCCGGCGTCCATCAGCTCGCGGAGCACCTGCTCGTCGGTCTTGCCGTACAGGTCGGCGAAGAACGCGATCTCGACGGCGGTGAAGCACTTCAGGTGGATGGCGGGCCTGATCCGCTTGAAGCCGCGGAGCAGCTCCAGGTAGTACTCCCAGGGCAGGTCCGGGTGCAGGCCGTTGACCACGTGCACTTCGGTGAGCGCCTGGTCGGCGCGGCTTCGCAGCTTGTCCCACGCCTGCTCCAGCGTCATCGTGTAGGCGCCGTCGCCGCCCGGCTCCAGCCGGGCGAAGGCGCAGAACAGGCAGCTCGCCACGCAGACGTTCGTCGCTTCGAGCCGGATGTTGTGGTTGAAGAACGCCTGCCCGCCGTGACGCCGCTCGCGCTCGCGGTTGGCGAGCCACCCGACCGCGAGCAGGTCGGGGCACTCGAACAGCCGGACGCCGTCGTCGAGGCCCAGGCGGACGCCACCGTCCAGCTTGTCGGCCACGTCACGGAGGCCGCCCGCGGCGAGCCGTGCGTACATCAGGCGAGCTCCCGAAGGCGGGGATGGGCGTCAGCCGGTCAGCCGACGCCCCAGGCCTGCACGCGCAACGTCCGCGCGCGCGGACCGTCGAGCTCGGCCATCAGCACCCGCTGCCACTGACCGAGCACCACTTCACCGCCGCTGACCTGCAGCGTCAGGCTGTGGCCGAGCAGCAAGGCCCGGAGATGCGAGTCGGCGTTCATCCGGTCGCAGTCGGAGTGGACGGGATCGTTGTGCATCCACTCCTCGTCGCGTGCGACCATCTGCTCCAGGAACCGCCGGATGTCCGAGAGCAGCGCCGACTGGAACTCGTTGATGAAGAGGGTGCACGTCGTGTGCAGCGACCACAGGCTGACGATCCCCTCCCGTATGCGCAGGCCGCGCACGAACGCCATGATCCGGTCGGTCAGATCGACCACCTCGATCCGTTCGTCGGTGGGGATCATGAGCGTCTCGCCACGGATCACCAGGCCGCCGGCGGCGGCGGAGGTGACGTCGGAGACGGGCGTCTCTCGCACGGTGACGGTCGAGCTCTTGTTCATGCGGTCCTCTCGCGGGGGGCGGGTGTCGCCTGGGCGTGCAGGGGACGCCAACGCCGCCATCGTCAACAGGCGCATCTTATGCCAACAGGCCGATGCGCGCAACCGCCGAATGCTGCAACTGCATCGCGTGCGGCCGGCCTGCGCCGGACTTCCCGCGCATCGGGCCCGGCCGCCGTTAGCGGCCGACGCCGGGAGCCGCCCGTTCGCTATACTGATGAAAAGTTGGCGCGTCCCGCCGGCCCTGGGAAGTGGGTGGAAGGCCCACACGGTCCCGCCACTGTGAGCGGATAGCGGAACGGCTTCGAGGCGCCTTCGGGCGCCCGCCACTGTGCTCCCGGAGCACGGGAAGGCGCGGCCGTTTCGCGGCGACCCGCAAGTCAGGAGACCAGGCCGGCCGGGATCCTCTCTCCCGCCGCGCCGATGCGCCGGTGCGGCGGGAGTCGGTGCGTTGCGACACCGAAAGGGGTGAACGTCCTGCCGCCCGCGACACCGGCTCCTGCCCGCAGCCCCCGGCCGCCGGCCCCCGGCCGCCGGAGCGGCTCCGGCGGCCTCCATGCCGGCGCCGCGCTCCGGCTGGAAGCTGTCTCGTTCGCCTACGATGGCGCGCCGGTGCTGCGCGACGCATCGGTCGACGTCCCGCCGGGCGAGCTGGTCGGGATCCTCGGACCGAACGGCTCGGGGAAGACGACGCTCCTGCGCCTCCTGTGCGGGCTCCTGCGGCCGGCCGCCGGCCGGGTGACGCTGGACGGCGACGACCTCGCGGCGCTTCCGCGCAGCGCGCTGGCGCGGCGGATGGCGGTGGTCCCGCAGGAGACCCATGCGGCGTTCGACTACTCGGCGATCGAGATCGTCCTGATGGGGCGCTACCCGCACCTCGGTCCGCTGGAGACGGAAGGCCCTGCCGATCTTGACGTCGCGCGCCGGGCGCTCGCCCTGACCGGCGCCGGCCACCTCGAACGCCGCCCCTTCCCGGCGCTCAGCGGCGGCGAGAAGCAGCGCGTCGTCATCGCGAGCGCGCTGGCCCAGCTCTGGCGGCCGGACGAGCGAGACGCCCCCGGCGCGCCGGGGGCGCTGCTGCTCGACGAGCCGACCGCGTCGCTCGACCTCGGGGCGCAGCTCGACGTCGTCTCGATCCTGCGCTCCCTGAACCGGACCCGGGGCGTCACCATGGCGGTGTCCACTCACGACCTCGACCTCGCCGCCGGTCTGTGCCGGCGCCTCGTACTGCTGCACGAGGGGCGCGTGCTGCGGTCGGGACCGACCGGGGAAGTGCTGAACCGGGAGACGGTCCGAACCCTGTACGGCGTGGACGCCGACGTCCGGTGGCATGCCGGCGCGGGGCGCCTCACCGTCGTTCCGACAGCGAGGAGGCGGGCGCCCGGTGGCTGACTTTCGCATCCTGCCGCGGCCTCGCGACGCGCTCGCCGCCGGCGCCCGCGGGGCCGTGCGGCGGCGGATCGGCGGCGTCCCGATCGCGTTCGGCGCCGCGGCGGCCGCGGTCTGCCTGCTCGCGCCGCTCGTCGGGCCGACGCCGATCCATCTCGGGCTGGCGCTCGACCCGTCGGTTCGGTTCGCCGACAACGTCGACGCGCAGATCTTCTTCCTGGCGCGGCTCCCGCGCGTGCTGGCCGGGGCGCTGGTCGGCGCCGCGCTCGCCGCCGCGGGGGTCGTGCTGCAGGCGCTCCTGCGCAACCCGCTGGCCAGTCCGTTCACCCTCGGCGTCTCGGCGGGCGCCGCGCTCGGGGCGACGCTCGTCATCGTCCTCGGCGTCCCGCTCGCCGCCGGCGGCGTCACGGCGGCGCCGCTGGCCGCCTTCACGGGGTCGGTGGGCGCGGTGGGGATCGTCTACGCCCTGGCGCGATACCGGCGCCGCGGCCTGTCGACCGGCGTCCTGCTGCTGGCCGGCGTGACGCTCAACTCGGTCTTCTCGGCTGTCATCATGTTCCTGCAGCAGCTTGCCGACCAGGCGCGGAGCTTCCAGGCGGTGCGGTGGCTGATGGGAAACCTCGACGTGACCAGCTACGCGCCGATCGCCTCGGCCGCGCCGCTTCTGCTGGCCGCGTTCGTCGTCTTCGCCCGGCTGCCGCGGGCGCTGAACCTGCTGGCGCTCGGCCCGGACAGCGCCGCCTCGCGCGGGGTGGACGTGCTGCGGGCGCAGCGCCTGGCGTTCTTCAGCGCCTCGCTCGCGACGGGGGCGGCCGTCGCGCTGGGCGGGCCGATCGGGTTCGTCGGCATCATCGTGCCGCACTTCGTGCGTCTGCTCGCCGGCGCGGACCACCGGATCGTCCTCCCGGCGTCGGCCTGTCTCGGCGCCGCGTTCCTGGTGGCCTGCGACACCGCCGCCCGGACCGTGACGGCGCCGATGGAGCTGCCGGTCGGCGTGATCACCGCCCTGCTGGGCGGGCCGTTCTTCCTGTGGCTGCTGGCGGCGAGACGGTGAGCGCGCGCCGGGCGCCCCGACGCGCCGTCTGCCTCCTCCTGTGCGCGGCGGCGGCGCCGGCGGCGCAGCCTGAACGCCGGCCGCAGCGGATCGTGTCGAGCGTGCCGGCGGTCACCGAGATGCTGTTCGCCATCGGCGCGGGGCCGCAGGTTGCGGCGGTCAGCAGCTTCGACCGGTCGCCGGAAGCGGCCGGGCTGCCGCGCGTCGGCGCCCTGCTCGATCCGGACGTGGAGCGGATCTTCTCCCTGCGCCCCGACCTGGTCGTGCTGTACGACAGCCAAGTCGAGCAGCGGGACCAGCTTGCCCGCGCCGGCGTGCCGGTCTTCCCGTTCCGGCACGGCGGTCTCGCCGACGTGACCGCCGTCATCCGCGCCCTCGGGACGCGCACCGGGCGCGCGGACCGGGCGGAGAAGGTCGCGGCGGCGATCGAGGCGGACCTCGACCGGGTGCGGGCGCAGGTCGCCGGCCGGCCGCGCCCGCGGACGCTGCTCGTCTTCGGGCGGGAGCCGAACGCGATCCGCAGCGTCTACGCCAGCGGCGGGGTCGGCTTCCTGCACGAGATGCTCGACGCCGCGGGCGGCGCGAACGTTTTCGCCGGCGTGCGGCGGGAGGCGGCGCAGCCGTCGTCGGAGACGATCCTGGCGGCGCGGCCGGAGGTGGTCGTCGAGTTGCGGGCGGCCGGCGTCACCGAGAACCGGCCGCCCGGCGACGTCGCTGCGTGGGAGCGCCTGCCGGCGCTGCCGGCGGTCCGGTCGGGGCGGGTGCACGCGCTCGACGGCGACGAGTTCGTCGTGCCCGGCCCGCGCATCGCCGAGGCGGCCGAGCGGCTCGCGCGCCTCCTGCATCCGGAGGCATGGCGAGAAGGCAGGTAGCGGCCGGACGCAGGACTGCGAGGACGTCTCGGAGCCCCGCGGGGCTCCACCACGGGCTACTGATTCTGCCCCGCGGCCTCGCGCTTCCGCTGCGCTTCGCGCTCGGCGGCCAGCTCGGCGTACTGCTCGTCGTTGAGGAAGGTCAGCTTCGCCAGCAGGACGAACATGTCGTCGATGGAGCGCTGGCCGTGACCTTTCCAGTTCCGGGGGTCCACCACGTTGCGGTTCTTCTCGGTGTTGTCGTACCAGCCGGTGAGGTGCAGCACGGCGCCCTTCGGCAGGAGCGGGGCGTAGTCGTCCTCGTAGACGTAGACCTTCGCCCAGTTGTGGTCGTACCTGGCGCAGCTCAGCACCTCGCGGCGCTGGTTCTGGCCGAGGCGGCGGGTCGGGTCCGGGTAGATCGCCTCCAGGCACATCCGCCGGCCGGCTGAATGCATGTGCGGCTCGAAGGTGCTCAGGATGCCGTGCTCGGGCATGATGTAGTAGCCGTCGAACCGGACGTCGTCCTCGCCGGCCGGGATGTCGAGCGCGTCGCCGATGCCGCCCACGTAGCTGAATTCCCAGCTTTCGTACTTCGGCCGATGTCCGGCGGGGTGCAGCCTGAAGCCGACGTCCGCCCGCACCGGCGTCGGCGCGCCCGACGCGTAGAGGTGCACCGTGAACCGGAGCTCCGAGCCGCCGGGCAGCACGACGCCGACGTCGTCGGGATAGATGGTGGCGTTCTGGCCTATCTCGTGCGTCAGCCGAAACTGGGCGCGGCCATCCTCCGACGCGTAGTACTGCTCGCCGCTGTGAATCCCCATGTGATGGATGGAGAACCGGCCGTAGCCGCTCCCCTCGCTCGCCTTCCGGGCGAGCTCGGCCTTCGCCGCGTCGTCGAGCAGCCGGATCTCGTGGACCTCGACCGCCTTGACGTAGCGGTCCTCGGTCAGGCCGGTGGGGACCGGCCCGAACTCCCCGTGGTAGTCGGGCGCAACGGCCGGGATGGTCATCACGGGGGTCGACACGATCAGGTCCGGCTCGCCGATCGTCCACTCGTCCCCGTCGACCCAGTCGATCGGCGGGGGCAGGTCGGCCGCCTCTCCGCGCGGGGCGCCGGCGTCCGCCCAGGCGGCGAACGTGGCGATCTCGTCGTCGGACAGCGAGATGTCGTCCTTGTACCGCTGGATGCCGATGTTCTTCTCGATGAACCACGGCGGCATCTCGCGCAGGGCGGTCTTCTCCTTCATCGCCCGGGCCCAGGGGCGGGCCTCCTCGTAGGTGAGGAACGACATCGGCGCCACCGAACCGGGCCGATGGCACCGCTGGCAGGAGCGTTGGAGGATGGGCGCGACGTTCCTGGTGAACGTGACGTCCGCGCTGCGCTCCGCCCCGCCGGCGGGCGCGGCGGTGACGAACGCGGCCGCCAGCCCTGCGGCGGCGAGACCGGCGAACGACGTTCGGTGCGGCGCTGCAATGGTCATCAGCGCTGTCTCCCTCGTCCGGATCCGATTCGCCGGGCGTGCGTGCGCCCATACCGATAAGCGCCCGCGCGGCTGAGCTTGGCTCACGGTAGACCCCGGCAACGGGGTTGTCAACGGGTTTTGGGCCACGTCGTCGTCGATAGCTGCGCTTTGCTATGCCTCGCCGGCCGGCTCGGCCGCCGCGCGCGGGACGGTGGCGAGAACGGTCGCCCGCAGGTCGTCGACCCGCTGACCGATCTGCAGGATCGCGTCACGGGTCTCGGCGCGCAGGTCATCGATCCGTTTTGCGCTCTGCCTGTGGGCTTCACGATTCTCTGTCCGCAAATCGTCGATCCATTCGCGGGTCTCGGTGCGCAGATTCTTCAACTGTTCGCGGGTCTCGGTGCGCAGATTCTTCGACTGCTCACAGGTCTCGGTACGCAACTTCTCCAACTGCTCGTGGAACTCAGTGCGCTGGTTCTCGAACTGCTCGCGGGTCTCGGCGCGCAGATTCTCCGACTGCTCACAGGTCTCGGTGCGCAACTTCTCAACTGCTCGTGGAACTCGGTGCGCTGGTTCTCGAACTGCTCGCGGGTCTCGGCGCGCAATTCACGGGTCTCGGCGCGCAGGTCGTCGAGCCGCCGCCCGAAGTCTTGCCTGATCTCCCGGTTGTCGTTCCTGACGTCGCGGATGTCTCCCTTGACGTCGCGGAACATTCCGACCATCAATGCCGCCAGCGCGACGAATCCGGCAATCATCGTCCAGTCCACGTCAGTCCCCCTCCCGGCTTTCGTCGAAGCAAGAAGGATGCCGCCGAATGCCGGCCGGACCGGCTAGAACCCGCGCTTCCGGCCTCGGATGCCGCGGCGGCTGCCTTTCGGCTTGCCGGGGCGGAACCGGGGATCGAGGTCGGGGGGCGGGCCGAAGTCCACTCGGGGACGCGGCGCGCGCGCCCGGGCCTCGTTGACCTTCAGGGTCCGGCCCTGCAGCTCGGCGCCGTCGAACTTGGAGATCGCCTCCTGGACGACCGACTCGTCGCTGAACTCCACGAAGGCGAACCCGCGGGGCTGGCCCGTGGCGCGATCGACGGGAAGGAACACTTCGACGACGTCGCCCACCTGGGCGAACAGCGTTTCTATCTCGGCCTGCGTCGTGCTGAAGTTGAGGTTGCCGACGAACACTTTTGCAGAAATGACGTCCTCCTTGCTGGTTACGTTCATTCCGTGGACTGCTCGGCGGCCTTTTCCGCCTCGCGCGTCCCGGCCAGGATGTTGTAGAGCCCGTAGTTCCCCTCGTGGCAGGCGTACTCGTAGATCGGATCGTCGCTGCGCTGCATGAAGAGGCGGTAGGTCCAGGCGGCCGGCCAGACCGTCGGGTCGTCGAGCGTCGCCTCGTACCGCAACGTCTGCGGCGACATCCGCGTAAAGCGCTCGACGAGCCGCAGGCGCGCGTCGGTCAGCCCCCCGAGGAAGCCGGTCCCGCGCAGGAAGTTCGTCGTCTCCACCACCAGGGTGTCGCCTTCCCATCGGCCGCGCGAGTCGCCCATCTGCTGGCGGATGCCGCGGTCGAGGCGCGCGCGGCCGTCCAGCGGAATGACGCGGGCGCTGTGCACCATCTCGTTGAGCAGGACGACGTGGTCCTCGGTCTGCAGCACCTGCACGTTGTTGTTGTAGGCGCTCGGCGTCATCGGCGGCCCGGAGTTGAATCCGACGATGCAGCGCACCGCCAGATGCCCGGGACCGATGTCCTCCACCCATCCGCCGTACGGGATCTCGTGCGCGCCCACTCCGCGCCGGGTCCGCGCGAGCTCCGCCTGCCGCTTCCCGGCAGCCGCCGTCAGCGGCGGCATGCGTCCGTCCGCCGGCCGCACGATGAGCGACGTGCGCCGGTCCTCCGCGACCCCTTCGACGTCGTACCACGCCTCGTTGTACGAGCCGGTGGGCATGGCGTCGCTGCCCTCCTGGATCTGTCGCCACGTTTCGCTGGCTTCCTCCAGGACGGCGGCGGCGTCCTCGTCGGTCAGGACCGTCTTGCCGGCCAGATCGGGCGGCCGTTCAAACGGCGTCAGCGAGCGGAAGTCCCAGACTCCCGACAGGTCCGGCGCGCCCCACGGCGTGCGCGGCGCGGCCGAGTCCTCCGGCGCCTGGGCGGCGGCGCCGGCGGTGGCGGCAGCCAACGTGAACGATGCGACGAGAAGCCGACGACGCATCTGCAACCTCCTCGGCATCAGGTGCTACGAGCGTCTCTGCGCCGCGCGGGGCTCCGCCACGGCTGCTACCGCCCGGCCGGGACGAACGGCGCGGCCGGCTCCCGGACCCCCGGATGGCCGGCCTGTTTCCGCTGGCGCGAGACCAGCGCCGCCGCCTCCAGCGCCTGCCGCTCGTCGGCGCGGCCGGCCCGCAGCAGGTTCATCATCCCGTGGTTCCCTTCGTGACAAGCGTACTCGAACAGGTGGTTGAGCGGATCGCCGGCGGTGTCGCGCCGGGTCATCGGGATCGAGACGGTGTAGGGGCGCGTGAACGTCTGCGGGTCCTCGACGGTGAACCGGTAGTCAATCGTGTTCGCGTCGACCGGGCGGAACCGCTCGACGAGGCGCAGCGTCCCGCCCGGACCCCGATGGCCGGTCTGGATGACGTGCGACGGCTGGTGGTCGCCGCCGTCGAGCCGGTCGTTGAACCGCTCGGTCTCCACCACCAGCGTGTCCCCCTCCCAGCGCCCCCGGCTGTCGCCGAGCCACTGGCGGATCCGGCCGGCCACGTGCGGACGGCCGTCCAGCGGGACGATGCGCGCCTCGTGGATCATCTCCATCAGCACCACCACGTGGTCGGGCGTCTGCAGGATCTGGTAGTTCGCGTTGTAGACGTTCGGGATCATCGCCACCGGCAGCGTGCGCGAGATGCAGCGTTCCCATGTGTTCCGGTCGAGCCAGGAGTCGGCCTCCCCGCGTCCCCTCCGGGCGTTCTCCCGATCGATCAGGCGCCGCCGGGCGGCCGGGAGGAGGGCCGGGATCCGTCCGTCGGGCGGGTCGACCACCAGCGACTCGCGGCCGCTGTCCCCCACCTGCTCGATCCACCCGGCGCCGGTTCCCTGCGTCGCTTCGATCACCGCCTCCCGCGCCCGCCGGCTACGCTCGATCTCCGCCTCGGTCATCCGCTCGAGCGGCGTCCGGTTCGAGTTGTTCCAGACGCCGCGCAGGTCGGGATCTCCCCACGGCGTCTTCGGCAACGGGACGCCGTCGGCGGGAGGCAGGAGGCCGCCTATCCCGACCGGCGCCCCGGAACGGACGGCGGGCGCGTCCTCCTGGGCGGACAGGCCCGCCGGCGCCAGCGCGACCGCCGCAGCCGCGGCGAAGGAGACGACGCCGAACGTTCGGTCTCGCATCTTGCCCGCCTCCTACCAGATCCCCTTGAAGACGAACTTCTGCGCGCGGGCGCCCCCGGCGACCTCCGCGACGTACAGGTTCCCCTTCGAGTCGGTCGCCACGTCGTGCGGCTCCCGGAAGTCGCCCGGCTTGCCGGTCTCCTCGCCGAAATGGTGCAGCACCCGGAGCGTCTTCCGGTCGAGCACCCAGACGTGGCCCCAGTGGAAGTCGGGCGTGTAGAGGAACCGCTGCTCCGGATCGGGCGAGAACGCGACGCCGGCCGTGGTCAGCCCCTCGGCGTCCCGGTTGACGAACCCCTGCCCGACGTACGCGCCGTCGGTCCGGAACGCCTGGATCCGCCGGTTGCCCCGGTCGGAGACGTAGACGATCCCGTCGTTCGAGATCCCGATGTTGTGCGGCGTCCCGGAGAACTGCCGGGGGCCGTCGCCCGGCTCGCCCGGCTCCATCCGCCGCAGGTCTTCGGCGGGCGGGTCGTCGAGCGGCTCGTCGCCGAACGCGCCCCACATCCGCCGGAACGCGCCGGTACGGGCGTCGAAGACGATGACCCGGCGGTTGCCGTACCCGTCCGACACGTACACTTCGTTCCGGTGGACGGCGACGTCCGTGGCGGTGCGCACGCTCTCGGTGTCGGCGTTCCCCTTGCTCGTGTCCCGCCCCCCGATCTGGAGCAGGAACTCGCCCGTCCGGGAGAACTTGAGGAGCATGTCGTCGCTGCTGTCGGAGCCGGTTCCGGCGTACGGGTTGTTGCCGGTGATCCAGACGGCGCCGTCGTCGTCAATCGCGATGCCGTGCTCGGAGTACGGCCAGTCGTAGCCGTCGGCCGGGCCGCCCCATCCCTGCACGTAGTCGCCGTCCGCGTCGATCTCCAGCACCGGGGGGGCGTCCGACGGGTGATGCTCCAGCCGGGGTCGTTGCAGGATCCAGACGTGGTCGTCGTCGTCGACGGCGATGGAGGAAGTGACGCCGAGTTTCCAGCCGTTCGGCAATCGGGGCCACGTGGGATCGACCTCGAACCGCGGAACTTCGAATCCTTCCACCCGGTCCGACTGGGCCCGACCGCTCGCCGCGGCCGCGGCGACCAGGAGCATGACGGCGGCGGCGACGGCGGCGACTCCTCCCGCAAAACCTCTCGACATGACGTCTCTCCTGCGCCCTCGCCCCCGCGCCCCCGTGCGGCCGGCGAGTCGTCGTTGCACAGTCCGCACTTTATCACGCGATCGCGTGCGCGGCGGGTCCGGATATGCCGGAAGACGGGATCGGCCGCGGACGTTTCGGCAAGTCACCGAGCGGAGCCGGATCGCCGGCGGGGAACGGGCGGAGTTGGCTCCTCAGGTTGGACTCGAACCAACAACCCTCCGGTTAACAGCCGGATGCTCTGCCAATTGAGCTACTGAGGACCAGCGCGCCGGCGGCCCGGATCGCAGCCGCAACGCCAAACCCTGCATGGTACCGAATGGCGCGCGGGAAGGTCAATAGCGGGTGCTCACGCGGGACGCCGGCGACTGGTCCGGAGCTGGACCGCCAGCGCCACTGCGCCGAGCACCAGCCAGGCGACTGCGAACTCGATCTGCGTGCTCGCCGGCGCCAGCGGATAGAGCCGCTGCACGTCGCCGCGCGCGGCGGCCATGGCGGCGGCGTCGCCGGCCAGCGCCAGCCCTCCGACCAGCGCGATCCAGGCGCCGCCGAACGACGTGCCAACCAGGATCACCCAGCGGCGCAGCGCGAGCGCCGCGAACGCGCCGGCCAGGCCCACGCCCAGGAAGACCCAGAGGCCGGGGTCGCCGGCGTCGGACGCCCACAGCGCGTTGACCGCCGCCGCCCCCAGCGCCGCGCCGAGCACCGCGACGCCGGCCAGGTAGGCGGCCGTCGCCAGCACCGCGCCGGCCGCGCCGCCGGCGCCGGCCGCGGCCACGACCAGCCAGACGTCGAGTCCGCGGGCCAGCGCCGCCGCGACCGCCGCCCCCGCGGCGAACCCGCCGGCGGCCAGCAGCAGCCGCAGCAGCCGGTAGCCGAGGAAGCACGCCACGCCGCCCCCCGCCAGTAGAATGATGGCGACCGGCGCATGAACGGACATCGACGCCATGCCCGTTGATTATGCAAGGTGACCCCGCGGCTGGCAACGGCGGCGGCGGGCGCCGGCGCCCCGCGCGCATCGAGCTGCTGGCCGCCGCCCTGGGGCTGGCGCTGTTCGTCTACTTCGTCCGGCGCGCCGGCGTCGGCGCCGTCGCGGACGGAATTGCGCGGCTGGGCTGGGCGTTCCTCGCCGTCGTCGCGCTCGGCGGGGTCCGGTTCGGGCTGCGGGCGGCGGCCTGGATCCGCTGTCTCGAACCGGGCCACCGCCTGCGGCTGCGCGACGCATTCCCGGCGGTCGTCGCCGGCGACGCGCTCGGCAACCTCACCCCGCTCAGCCTGATCGTCGGCGAGCCGGCCAAGGCGATCCTTCTCCGCCGCCGCGAGCCGCCCGGCCGCACCCTGCCGGCGCTGGCGGTGGAAAACCTGTTCTACGCACTGAGCGCCCTGCTGGTGATCGCCGGCGGGATGGCGGCGCTGCTCGTCGTGCTGGGGACGCCGGGGCGCCTGTGGCTTGCGGCGAGCGTGGCGACGCTCGTGGTCGGAGCGCTGGTCGCCGGCGCGCACTGGATCGTCTGGCGCAACGTCCGGATCGGGAGCGCCGCGCTCGCCTGGCTCCGCCGCCGCGGGGTGATGCCGGCGCTGGCGGCGCGCGTCGCGTCGCGGGTCCGGACCATGGAGGACCACGTCCACGCGCGCTATCCGCGCGACCTGCGGCTCCTGCTGCCGGTGGCGGCGCTGGAGCTGGCGTTCCACGCCTGCGCCGTCCTCGAAATTTTTCTCGTCCTGTCGCTGATCGCCCCGCAGCGGCCGACCCTGCTCGACGCGTTCGTCTTCGAGGCGACGAACCGGTTCATCACCGCGGCGTTCCGGTTCGTCCCGCTCCGGATCGGGGTGGACGAGGCGGGGACCGGACTGTTCGCCGACCTGCTGGCGTTCGGGACCGCCGCCGGGGTGACGCTGGCCCTCGTCCGCAAGGGCCGGATGCTGGTCTGGACCGCGGTCGGGACGGCGGTGGCCGCCGGCCGCGGCCTGTCGCCCCGGCGGGTGATCGCCGACGCCGCCTCGCGCGTCGCAATCGTGATCATGGCGCGGTCGCCGGAGGCGGGCGACGCGCCGAAGACGCGGCTCGCGGGCGCCGTGCCGCGCGAATCGGACCGGCGGCGGCTGTATGCGGCGTTCCTCCGCGACCTGGTCGCCACCTGCCGCACGGTGGAGGGGGCGACGCTCCGGCTCGCCTGCACTCCCGACGGCGGGGCGGCCGGCCTGACGGCGCTCGGCGTCGGCGACGAGGAGCTGCTGCCGCAACGGGGCGCCGACCTCGGCGCACGCGAGCGCGCCGCGTTCGCCGACCTGTTCGCGGCCGGGTTCGACAAGGTGGCGCTGATCGGCTCCGACCTGCCGACCCTGCCGGCCGGCCATCTCCGCCGGGCGCTCGACGCGGCGGCGCCGGGGACGGTGGTGCTCGGCCCGTCGGACGACGGCGGCTACTACCTGATGGCGCTGGCGGCGGTGCCGGGAAAGCCGGTCCCCGACCTGTTCACCGGCGTCCGGTGGAGTACGCCGTCGGCGTTCGAAGACACCGAGGCCGCCGCCCGCCGCGCCGGCTTGCGCGTGGCGCTCGTCCCCCGCTGGCGCGACGTCGACGACGCCGAAGGGCTGGCGAAGCTGCGGGCCGAGCTGGCCGGCGCGGCCGGATCGGCCCGCGCGCCGGCCACGGCCGAGGCGCTGGCGGAGATCTTCGGGCAGGAGGACGGGCCGGCGTAGCGATCCTCCCGGAACGAGGCTCCCCGTCTGCGCCGCTATATCGCTCCGGCCGCGCGCAGCCGCGCGATCTCCTCCGGGTCGATCCCGAGGTCGCCGCGCAGCACGGCGTCGGTGTGCTGGCCGAGCGCGGGGGGCGGCGTGCGGACCGCCCCCGGCGTGCCGTCCAGCTTGACCGGCACGCCGAGCTGCCGGATGGCGCCCGCTATCGGGTGGTCGAGCGCCACCACCATCGCCCGCTCGACGATCTGCGGATCGGAGAACACCTGCTCCAGGTCGCGCACGCCGCCGCACGGCACGCCGGCCGCCTTCAGCTGCGTCAGCCAGTCGGCCACCGGCCGGGTCCGCAGCCGCTCGACCAGCAGCGGCCGGAGCGCGCCGCGCGCGGCGACCCGGTCGGCGTTCGTCCGGAAGCGCGGGTCGTCGGCCAGCGCGCCGAGGCCGAGCACGCCGCACAGCGCGCGCCAGAGCTGATCGTTGCCGGCGGCGACGACCAGCTCGCCGTCCGCCGCCTCCAGCGATTCGTACGGTGCGATCGACGGATGCCGGTTGCCGAGCCGGCCGGGCGCCCGGCCGGTGGCGAAGTAGCTCCCGGCCTGATACGTCAGCACCGCCGCGGCGGCGTCGAGCATCCCGACGTCGACGAGCTGCCCGCGGCCGGTGCGCTCGCGCGCGAGGAGCGCGACGGCGACGCCGTACGCCGCGAACATGCCCGAGACGACGTCGACGATCGCCACGCCGAGCCGGTACGCCGGCCCGTCCTCCGCCCCGGTGATGCTCATCAGCCCGCCTTCGCCCTGCATCACCGCGTCGTAACCCGGCTCGCGCCGCCGCGGGCCGCTCTGCCCGAACCCGGAAATGGAGCAGTAGACCAGGTCGGGCCGCCGCCGCGAGAGGTCGGCGTAGCCCAGCCCCATCCGGTCGAGAGCGCCGGGCCGGAAGTTCTCCGCCAGCACGTCGGCGCGGTCGATCAGCGCGTCGAACACGCGCCGGCCGTCCGGGTGCTTCAGGTCCAGGGTGACGCTTTCCTTGTTCCGGTTGACGCTGAGGAAGTAGGCGCTCTCGCCCGACTGGAACGGCGGACCCCAGGCCCGGGTGTCGTCCCCCCCGCCCGGCCGCTCCACCTTGATGACGCGCGCCCCCATGTCGGCCAGCATCATCGTGCAGTACGGCCCGGAGAGCACACGCGTCAGGTCGAGCACGGTGAGGCCGGCCAGCGCGCCGTCCGCGCCGCGCGGCTGCGTGTCGGTCATCGCCATATAGGGTAGGATGAAGCGTCATGGCCGATCACGCGCGGCGCGTGTACGACTCGATCCTCGGCCTGCTGTCGAACGCCGACAACCCGACGCCGCTCGTGCGCCTGAACCGGGTGACGCCGTTCCGTCACACGCGGGTGTACGCCAAGCTGGAGTGGTACAACCCGTTCGGCGCGGTCAAGGACCGCGTGGCCGCCAATCTGGTCGCCGACGGCGAGTCGCGGCGGACGGTGCAGGCCGGCCAGAAGCTGGTGGAGCCGACCTCCGGCAACACCGGGATGGCGCTGGCCATGATCGCGAACGCCAAGGGGTACGCGCTCACCGCCCCGCTGTCGAGCGAGATCCCGCTCGAGAAGCGCACCATGCTGCGGCTGTTCGGCGCGGACGTCCTGGAGCTGGAGGACACGCTGTGCCCGGCGCCCGGCGCGCCGGAAGGGGCTATCGCCCGGGCGATGGAGATCGCCGAGCGTCCCGACTTCCACCTGCTGAACCAGTACGCCAACGAGGCGAACCCGGAGGCGCACTACAGGACGACCGGCCCGGAGATATGGCGCCAGACCGAGGGACAGGTGACGCACTTCGTGGCCGGCCTCGGCACGTGCGGCACGATCACCGGGACGGGCCGGTTCCTCAAGGGCCGGAACCGGTCGGTGCAGGTCCTCGGCGTCCACCCGGACGAAGGGCACGACATCCCCGGCGTGCGCAGCCTGCGCCAGTTGCAGCAGACGAAGCTGTTCTTCCCCGGCGAGTACGACGGACTGGTCGAGGTGAGCAACCAGGCGGCGTTCGACCTCTGCCTCCGTCTGAACCGGGAGGAGAGCATCGTCGCGGGGCCGAGCTCGGCGATGGCCCTGCAGGGCGCGTTCGAGCTCGTGCCGGACGAGCCGGGCAACGTGGCGGTGGTGATCTTCCCGGACAACGCCTTCAAGTATGCGTCGTCGGTGGTGAAGCACCTGCCGGGGCTGGCGGCGCAGGAGACCAGGCCGGCCGCGCCGGCCCGCGACCCGCTGCTCGAAGCGATGCGGGAGAACGTGCGGGGCAACGCCGGCCTGACGATCGACGTCGACGGGGCGCACGCGCAGCTTCGGAACGGCAAGCCGTTCGTGCTCGACGTCCGCCCGCGGGCGCAGTACGAGGAGGCGCACGTCCCCGGCGCGGTCAACGTGCCGCTCGCCGAGCTCGGCGCCGGCCACGCGGCGCTGCCGTCCGACCGCGACGCGCCGATCCTCAGCGTGTGCCAGCGCGGGAACGCCTCGCTCTCCGGCCTGCTGGTGCTCAAGTCGCTCGGCTACCGCAACGTGCGGAGCGTCAACGGGGGGACCCTGGCGTGGCGCGAGAAGGGGTTCGCCACCGAGTCGGGGGCCGGTTCGGGGAACGCAGCGGGAGGCCAAGCGGGCGCCGGATCGGAGGACGCTGCGGGGGCGGGGGCGGATGAGAGGCCGGCGCCGGACGGCCGGGCGTAGCGGAAAGGCGACCGCGATGCTGACGCTCTGCCCCGAGGCCGACGCCGACATTCGCCGGCACGGCCGGGAGACGTACCCGCACGAATGCTGCGGAGCGCTGATCGGCCGCGGCGGACAGGTGCTGGAGGCGCTGGCGCTGCCGAACGTCACCGGCGAGGGCTCCCGGCGCCGGTTCCGGGTCGCCCCGGCTGACTACCGCGCCGCCGAGCGGCGGGCGGCCGATCTGGAGGCGGAGCTGCTCGGGTTCTACCACTCGCATCCGGACCACCCGGCGCGCCCGTCGCGGTACGACCTCGACCGGGCGTGGCCCGTGTTCGCGTACGTGATCGTCGCGGTCGACCGGGGGGCGCCGGCCGAGATGACTTCGTGGCGGCTGCGGCCGGATCGGGCGGCGTTCGACGAGGAGGAGGTTGCGGTCGAGGAGACGCCATGCCGACCAGGATTCTGATTCCGACGCCGCTCCGCGCCTACGCGGGCAAGCAGGAGGCCGTGGAGGCCGAAGGCGGGACGGTCGGCGAGCTGCTGGAGAACCTGACCGCGGAGTACGCCGACCTGCGCAAGCATCTGTACAACGACGACGGGAAGCTGCGCAGCTTCGTCGCCATCTACCTGAACGACGACGACATCCGCTTCCTCGAGAAGGAGGCGACGCCGGTGAAGGCGGGCGACACCGTCAGCATCATCCCGTCGGTGGCGGGCGGGGGGCGGCCGTGACCGTGGCCGCCGCGCCGCCGGCGCTCAGCAACGCCGAGGTCGCCCGGTACAGCCGGCACCTGATCATGCCGGAGGTCGGCATGGACGGGCAGCTCAAGTTGAAGGCGGCCAGCGTCCTCTGCATCGGCGCGGGAGGACTCGGCTCGCCGGCGGCGCTGTATCTGGCGGCGGCGGGCGTCGGCCGGATCGGGATCGTCGACTTCGACGTGGTCGACTACAGCAACCTGCATCGGCAGGTGATCCACGGGACGCCTGACGTCGGCCGGCCGAAGCTCGACTCGGCGCGCGACCGCCTCGGCGCCATCAATCCGGAGGTGCAGGTCGAGACCCACGAAGTCGCGCTCTCGTCGGGCAACGCGCTCGACCTGCTCGGCGGCTACGACGTCGTCGTCGACGGCGCCGACAACTTTCCGACGCGGTACCTCGTCAACGACGCCTGCGTTCTGCTCGGCAAGCCGAACGCCTACGGCAGCATCTTCCGGTTCGAGGGACAGGCGTCGGTCTTCGCCGCCCCCGGCGGCCCGTGCTACCGCTGCCTCTACCCCGAACCGCCGCCGCCCGGCCTGGTGCCGAGCTGCGCCGAGGGCGGGGTGCTCGGCGTCCTGCCGGGAGTGATCGGCACGATCCAGGCGACCGAGGCGGTGAAGCTGATCATCGGCGCCGGCGAGCCGCTCGTCGGCCGTTTCCTGGTCTACGACGCGCTCCGGATGCGGTTCCGCGAGCTGAAGCTCCGGCGCGACTCCGACTGCCCGGTCTGCGGCGACCGTCCGACGGTGACCGAGCTGATCGACTATGAGCAGTTCTGCGGCGTCGCCCCGGCGGCGAGTGCGCCGGCCGGCGGCGCCGGCGAGGGGACGGCGCCCGGCGGCGGCGACGCGACCGTCGAGCAGCTCAAGGCGCGGCTCGACCGCAGCGAGGACGTCTTCATCCTCGACGTCCGCGAGCCGCAGGAGCACCGGATCTGCGCCATCCCCGGCTCCACGCTCATCCCGCTCGGCGACCTGCCCGCCCGCCTCCACGAGCTGGAAGGCCGCGGCGAAATGATCGTCCACTGCAAGTCGGGCGTCCGCAGCGCCAAGGCGGTCAAGCTGCTCCGCGACGCCGGCTTCGCCGGCGCGAAGAACCTCCGCGGCGGCATCCTCCGCTGGATCGACGCCGTCGATCCGTCGCTGCCGAAGTACTGACGCCCCGCTCCGGGTCGTCCTTCACGACGTCGCGGCGCCGAGCACGGGCTGCTGGCGTACGGCCAGTCGTGTCTCCACCGCCGATGCGACTGATTCACCGCGGGTGCAGGTCTTCAAGGCGCATGCGGACTCGCACGGCGCCGATTTCCCGGGCCGTCGCGCCGGCGTGGCTATACTGCTCCCGCACGCCGTCTGTGACGGCCTGCTTGCGTCATGGCGTCCCTCCAGGAGCGCGTGCTGCGACTGATCCGCCGGGAGCGTCTGGCGCCGCGGAACGGGGAGGTGTTCGCGGCGCTGTCCGGCGGCGCCGACTCGGTGGCGCTGACGCTGCTGCTGCAGGAGATCGCGCCGGCGGCGGGGTTCGTCCTCGCCGGCGTCGTGCATCTCAACCACCGGTTGCGCGCCGCCGCGGCCGACGACGAACGGTTCTGCCGCGAACTCGCCGCCAGGCTCGCGCTGCCGATCGTGGTGGAGCGCGCCGACGTCCGCGGGATGGCGGAGCGAGAGCGCATCTCGATCGAGGCGGCGGGGCATCGGGCGCGGTACGCGCTGTTCGGGCGGGTCGCCGGCGCTCGCCGCGCCCGCCGCGTCGCGACGGCGCATACGAAGGACGATCGGAGCGAGACCTGCCTGATGCGGCTCGTCCGCGGCGCCGGGCCGGACGGTCTGGCGGGGATCCGGCCGCGGGCCGGACGGGTCGTCCGGCCGCTGCTGGACGTGTCGCGCGGCGAGTTGCGCGCGTACCTCGCCGGGCGCGGACAGCCGTTTCGCGACGACGAGACGAACCGCGACCTGACCGTCACCCGCAACCGGATCCGGCACGAGCTGATCCCGTTTCTCGAAACGCGGTTCTCGCCGTCGATCGTGGACGCCGTGGCGCGCGCCGCCGACATCGCGCGCGCCGACGCGGAATGGATCGCGGCGGCGGCCCGCGAGGCGGCGCCGGCGATCGTCGCTCGCCGCGCCGGCGAGGCGTCGGTCGACGCCGAAGCGTTGAGCCGCCAGCCGGTCGCTCTCGCCCGCCGTCTGGCGCGGCGCGCGCTGGAGCACGTGGCGCGCCGGCCGCCGGAGTTCGAGCAGGTCGACCGGTTCCTGGCCGCCGCCGGAGAGCCGGCCGGCGCTCTCCAGGAAGCCGATTTCCCCGGCTGCCGCATCGAGTGGCGCGGCCCGCGCCTCGTCGTCCGGCGGACGCGCCGCGGCGCGTTCGCCGCGGCGCGTCCGCCGTTCCGGTACGAGCTGCCGGCGCCGGGCCGGGTGCGGGCGATCGAGGCCGGGGTGGAGATCACCGCCGAGCCGACGACGCGCGATGCGCTGCCCGAGCGGCTGGCCGTGCGGCCGGACGCGGTGGCCGTCGCCGCGCGCAACATCTCTCCGCCGCTCGTCGTGCGTAGCTGGCGGCCGGGCGACGCGCTGCGGCCGCTCGGTCTAGGCGGCCGCAAGAAGCTGCAGGACCTGTTCGTGGACCGGAAGGCGCCGCGTTCGGAACGCTGCGCCGTACCGATAGTGGCCGACAGGCGTCAGGGCATCGTATGGGTCGTCGGCCACGCCTTGTCCGACGATTTTCGGATCACGCCGGAAACCGAAGGCGTGATAACCTTGACGGTACGAAAGTTGGGGGAAACCGGTTGAACTCGACTCTGCGCAGTCTCGTCTTCTGGGCGGTCCTCGTGGTCTTCGTGGTCCTGATCTGGAATTTCTCCACGAAGTTCCAGGCCGGCGACAACTCGGCGAGCTTCAGCGAATTCATTCGCTGGGTCGACGCCGGGCAGGTGCAGGCAGTGACGATCACCGGCAACGAGATCACCGGCGCCCTGACGGCCGGCGACCGTTTCCGCACCTATGCGCCGCCGCAGTACGAAGGGCTCGTCAACCGGCTCGTCGAGCGTGACGTGGCGGTCACCGCCAAGGAGGCCGCAGCCAACCCGTGGGCGACGCTGCTGTACTCCTGGGCGCCGATCCTGCTGATCATCGGCTTCTGGGTCTTCTTCATGCGCCAGGTGAAGAACGGAGGGAACAAGGCGCTGTCGTTCGGGAAGAGCCGCGCGAAGTTGTCGTCCAACACGCAGAAGAAGGTGACCTTCAAGGACGTCGCCGGAGTGGAGGAGCCGAAGGAGGAGCTCCAGGAGATCATCGAGTTCCTGAAGGAGCCGCAGAAGTTCCAGAAGCTCGGCGGCCGCATCCCGAAGGGCGTGCTGCTGATGGGGCCCCCGGGAACCGGGAAGACGCTGCTCGCCCGCGCCGTGGCCGGCGAGGCGAACGTGCCGTTCTTCTCGATCAGCGGCTCCGACTTCGTCGAGATGTTCGTGGGGGTCGGCGCTTCCCGCGTGCGTGACCTGTTCGAGCAGGGGAAGAAGAACGCGCCCTGCATCGTCTTCATCGACGAGATCGACGCCGTGGGGCGGCATCGCGGCGCCGGCCTGGGCGGCGGGCACGACGAGCGGGAGCAGACGCTGAACCAGTTGCTGGTCGAGATGGACGGGTTCGAATCGAACGAGGGCGTCATCCTGGTCGCGGCGACCAACCGTCCGGACGTGCTCGACCCGGCGTTGCTCCGGCCGGGCCGCTTCGACCGGCGCATCGTCGTGAACCGGCCCGACGTGAAGGGCCGCGACGGGATCCTGGCGGTCCACACGCGGAAGATCCCGTTGTCCGACGACGTGGACACGCACGTGCTGGCGCGCGGGACCTCCGGTTTTTCCGGAGCCGACTTGGCGAATCTGGTGAACGAGGCGGCGTTGAACGCGTCGCGCTTCAACCAGAAGGTCGTCCGCATGAACGACTTCGAGTTCGCGAAGGACAAGGTCCTGATGGGCTCCGAGCGCCGGTCGATGATCATCAGCGACGACGAGAAGCAGGTGACCGCGGTGCACGAAGCCGGGCACGCGCTGCTCACGGTGCTCCTGCCGAACGCCGATCCGATCCACAAGGTGACTATCATCCCGAGAGGGATGGCGCTCGGCGTCACGCAGCAGCTCCCGGTCGACGACCGGCACAACTACACGCGCGACTACCTCAACGACCAGATCGCCATCCTCCTGGGCGGCCGGATCGCGGAGGAGATCACGAACGGCAACGTCACGACCGGCGCCGGCAACGACCTCGAGCGCGCGACCGAGATGGCGCGGCGCATGGTCTGCGAGTGGGGCATGAGCAGCGAGATGGGACCGCTCACTTTCGGCAAGAAGGAAGAGCAGATCTTTCTGGGCCGCGACATCTCTCAGCGCCAGGACTACAGCGAGGACAGCGCCCTCCGGATCGACCAGGAGGTCAAGCGGATCGTGACCGACAATTACGATCGGGCTCGCAACGCCCTGACCGAATACCGGAAAGAGCTCGGGCGCATCGCCGAGGAGCTGCTCGTGCGCGAGGTCCTCGACGGCGACCAGGTGAAGCGGATCGTCAAGGGGCTGCCCCTGGAGGCTCCGGCCCCGGTCGATTCGCCCGAGACCCCGCCGGACGGCGAAGTGGATCGTCCGGAAGACCAGCCCGCCCCGATCGTGCCGTCCGTCCCGTCGCTGGACAAGGCGATCCCGCAGGAGTAGCCGGCCGTGCGCGGCCGGCGCTGATGGCCTTTCGATCGCGCTACGAGCTGCGCCTGCCGGCCGGCCGCACGCTGGCGCTCGGCCGCCGGACGCTGGTGATGGGGATCCTCAACGTGACCCCCGATTCGTTCGCCGACGGCGGCGCGTATCCGGACCCGGGCCGTGCGGTCGAAGCGGCGCTGGCGCTCGAGGAGGCCGGCGCGGACATCATCGACGTCGGAGGGGAGTCCACCCGGCCCGGCGCCGCCCGGTTGTCGGCCGCCGAGGAGGCCGGGCGGGTCGTGCCGGTGCTGCGCCGCCTCGCGCCGCGGTTGCGGGCGCCGGTTTCGATCGATACGTACAAGGCGGAGGTCGCCCGGCAGGCGCTCGACCACGGCGCCGCCATCGTCAACGACGTATCGGCTCTGGGCCATGATCCCGGTCTGGCGGCCGTCGTCGCGGCGGCCGGCGTTCCGCTCGTGCTCATGCACATGCGCGGCCGGTCGCGCGACATGTACCGCTACGCCGACTACGACGACGTCGTCCGGCAGGTCGTCGACGAGCTGGGGTCGGCGATCGAGCGCGCGACGGCGGCCGGCGTCTCGCGGAACCAGCTCGTGGTCGATCCAGGACTGGGTTTCGCCAAGCGATCGGCGCAGACGTTCGCCGTGCTCGCGCAGCTCGACGCCCTCGCGGCTCTGGACCGGCCGATTCTCGTCGGTCCGTCCCGCAAGTCGTTCCTTCAGGAAGCGGTCGGCGAGCGTCCGCCCGGCGACCGCGAGTGGGGGACTGCGGCGGCGGTGGCGAGCGCGGTCCTGCTGGGAGCGCACGTCGTCCGGGTCCACGGTGTCCGCGAGATGGTCCAGGTCGTTCGAACAGCCGACCGGGTGCGCGCCGACATGGCGCCGCCCGGAAACGGCGCGGCCGCGGACCGCCGCAACTGATTCGGTGCGCGAACCGATGGCAGGCGAGTTGCTGCAATTCTGGACGCCGGGGCGAATCGGGTGGCGGTCCGCCCTCGACGTCGCGGTCGTGGCGTTCCTGATCTACCAGTGCCTCAAGTTGATCCGGCGCACCCGCGCCGTGCAGATGGTGCTGGGGGCGGCGCTCGTCGTCGGTCTGTACTACGTATCCGAACTCGTGCCGCTGCCGACCGTCAACTGGCTCGTCAGCGACCTGATCGGGTACGTCGTCTTCGCGGCGATAGTCCTGTTCCAGGCCGACATTCGGCGCGGGTTGTCCAATCTGGGCCGCGCCCCGTTCCTCGAGCGTCTGAGCCGGCCGACCGTGACCGACGAAACGATCGAAGAGGTGGTCGTCGCCGCGACGCGGCTCGCGAGCCGCCGCGTCGGCGCCATCATCGCGATCGAGCGAGGGGTCGGTCTCAGGAGCTACATAGACAACGGCATCCCGATCGACGCGACCGTGACGTACGACCTGCTGGTCAGCGTGTTCCAGCCGAAGTCGCCGCTGCACGACGGCGCGGTGATCATTCAGGAGAACCGGATCGCGGCCGCCGCCTGCTTTCTGCCGCTCACCGTGAACCCGCGAATCGACACCCGGTTCGGCGCGCGCCACCGCGCCGCGATCGGCCTGACCGAGGAATCGGATGCGGTTGCGCTGGTCGTTTCGGAAGAAACCGGTGAGCTGTCGCTGGTGCTCGACGGCCAGGTCGAAAGCCGGATCAGGCCTGACCAGCTCCGGTTCCGCCTCGAGGCGCTGATGCTGAAGAGCGAGCGCGGCGCGCCGCAACGCACGGCGCGGCGGACGCTGATCCCGTGATGGCCCGGACGCCCTTTCGCGACTTCAATCTCAAGTTGCTGGCGGTCGGCATTGCGGTCCTCCTGTGGCTGAACGTGGCGGAGGACCGTGTCATCGAGCGCGGGCTCGCCGTGCACCTGGATTTCGCGAACGTCCCCGCCGGGTTGACGATCGCCGGGCGACCCCCGGACACGATCCGCGTCCGGGTGCGGGGACCGGCCGGCATCGTCGGCGGCGTGACGCCGGGCGACGTGGCGGCGGTGCTTGACCTGAGGGGAAGGCCGCCGGGCCGGCACGCGTTCGACCTGTCCGGTGAACGGGTCCGCGCGCCGGCAGGGGTCGAAGTGACGAGCGTCGCGCCCCGCGTCGTCATGGTGACGCTGGAACCGTTATAATCGGCTCCGTGTCGATTGACAGCCCGTGGTGGAGCCCCGCGTCGCAGCGGGAGCTTTCACCACGGGCTGTTGAGCCGCCGCTCACGCGAGTCTCCCTGCGATAGTTTCCGCGGCGCAGGCTTCGGAGGCCACTGGCATGTTCGGTACTGACGGCGTACGTGGTACGCCGGGCCGATCGCCACTCGACGCGCGCACGATCGCGCGGCTCGGATCGGCGGCGGCCCGCGTCCTGGGCGGAGGCGGCGGGACGTTGCTGGCGGCCCGCGACACGCGCGAGTCCGGTCCCTGGATCGAGCAGCAACTCGCGCGCGGGGTCGCGCACGAGCACGGAACGCTGGTGAGCGCGGGCGTGCTGCCGACGCCGGCCGCCGCCTTTCTCGTGACCGCGCAGGCATTCGACGGCGCGCTGGTCATTTCGGCTTCGCACAATCCGTTTCCCGACAACGGCGTCAAGGTGGTGGCCGGCAGCGGCGAGAAGGCCTCGTCCGCCGAGGAGGCTGAAATCGAGTCGCTGGTCGCCGACGACTCGTGGGAGGTGGCCGCCGGGATCGCTCCTCGCGTCGAGCCGCGGGACCTGTCGGACGCCTACCGTGCGCACGCGGCGGCCGCGCTGAACGGTTGCGGGTCTCCGCCGGCCATCCGGATCGCGGTGGACTGCGCCAACGGGGCGATGTCCGGCGTGGCCCCCCGGGTGCTGCGGGAGATCGGTTTCGACGTCGTCGCCCTGAACGCCGATCCGGACGGCCGCAACATCAACCGGCTCTGCGGCTCCACCTGTCCCGACGGTCTGCAGCAGGCGGTCATCGCGCACCGGTGCCGGCTCGGGCTGGCGTTCGACGGCGACGGCGACCGCGTCATCATGGTCGACCGCCGCGGAGAGCTGGTCGACGGTGACGCGATGCTTTTCATCTGCGCCCGGTTCCTCGGCGCTCGGGGCAAGTTGCCGGGCAACGCGATCGTCGCCACGGTCATGAGCAACGTCGGACTGGAGATCGCCCTGCGCGCGGCAGGGATCAAGGTGCGCCGTTGCGCCGTGGGCGACCGCCAGGTACGGGCGGCCATGGTCTATCACGGCGTCGCGCTCGGCGGCGAGCAGTCGGGACACCTGATCTTCTCGGACCTGCTTCCTACCGGCGACGGGCTGCTCACGGCTCTGTTGGTCATCAAGGTCATTTGCGAAACGGGCGAGGATCTCGTTGATCTGCGGCGAGATCTGGAGATCTACCCGCAGACGCTGGTCAACGTGCCGGTGCGGTCGAAGCCCGAGCTGGCGTCGGAGCCTCGCATCGCGGCGGCTGTCGAGCAGGCCCGGCGAGCGCTGGGGGAAGACGGGCGCGTCCTCGTGCGTTACTCGGGGACCGAGCCGTTTCTGCGCGTGATGATCGAGGGCAGGGATCCGGCGGCCGTCCGGGAGCTGGCGGCCGGCATCGCCAGCCGGGCCGGTACGCTGCTGGGCTGATCCGGTCCGGTTGCGAAAAGCGGGCGCATGCGTCTGGCGGTCAACGTCGATCACGTCGCCACCGTCCGGCAGGCGCGGCAGGCGCCCGAGCCGGAGCCGGTGACGGCGGCGCTGCTGGCGGAACTGGCCGGGGCGCAGGGGGTCACCGTGCATCTGCGGGGCGATCGCCGTCATGTCCAGGAGCGCGATCTGGAATTGCTGCGCCAAGTCGTCTCCACCAGGCTGAACGTCGAGATGGCGGCCACGCCGGAGATGATGAAGATCGCCGCGCGCGTCAAGCCGGACCAGGTGACGCTGGTGCCGGAGCAGCCGGGCGAGTTGACGACGGCCGGAGGTCTGGACGCCGTCCGGCTGGCCGCGCCGTTGAAGCGCGCGATCGGAGCCCTGCGGCGCGCCGGCGTCAAGGTCAGCCTGTTCGTCGACGCCGCCGCCGTCCAGGTGCGCAAGGCGAGGGAGATCGGCGCCGAGGCGATCGAGATCAACACCGGCCCGTACGCCGACGCTGCGCGGAGCGCTCGCGAGCGGCCCCTGCGCCGGGTGGTCCAGGCGGCGGAGATCGCGAAGGCGCAGGGTCTCGACGTGCTGGCCGGTCACGGATTGACGTACGGCAACGTGCGTCCGATCGCCGCGATCGGCGAGATCGAGGAGCTGAACATCGGTCACAGCATCGTCGCGCGGGCCGTGCTGGTCGGCATGGAGCGCGCCGTCCGCGAGATGCGCGCCCTGTTGCCGGAGTAGCTGTCATCGCCTCATGACCGGACGCGAGTCGCTGGCGCTCGCCGTCGCGGCGGCGTGCTCGGTGTCGATCATGGGGTGGATCGTCTGGAGCGAACGGCCGGCGCCGGCTTTGCCGTCGCACGAGCCGGCCGCGCCGGCAGCCGGCGCGCATCCTCGGATCGATCCTCGGCTTGCCGTGCGCGACGTCGACGAGGCGCGCGTCGCCCACCTTGAAGCCGCCGCCGAATCGGCGCCCGACGACGCATCGCCGAGGGTGTCGCTCGGCGACCTGTACGTGGACGCGCGCCGTTTCGAGGAGGCGATCCCGTGGTACGAACAGGCGCTCTCCCTGGAGCCTTCGCAGCCGCATGCGCTGCTGAATCTCGGCATTGCCCGGGCCGTGGGCCTCAGGGATCTCCAGGGCGCGCTGTCCGCCTGGGAGCAGGTCGTCGAGATCGCGCCGGACGGCCCGGAGGCGGCGGCGGCCCGCGAGCTGCTCGGCCGCATGCGCGCGGCGCACGATGCGCAGGCCGCCGAGCTTCCGTGAGAACCGGGGAGCGGTGACCGCCGATGCTGGGATGGCTCGTCAGGCTGCTGATCGCGGTCCTCGTCGTGCGGGCGGTCTGGAGCTTCGTGTCCAGCCTGCTCGCCGGCGCGTCGGATTCTTCGCGGGTCCGGCCGCCGCGGAGCATGCCGCTCGTGCGTGATCCGATCTGCGGCGCTTACGTGGAGCCGTCGCGCGCGCTGGCGGTGCGGGCCGGCAGGAAGACGCATTACTTCTGCTCGGAGGATTGCCGGCGGGCGTTCGGGAGCAGCGCCTGAGCCGGCGCTGCGGCGACACCATGAACCGTGAGGAACGGCTGCGGGCCGACGTCGTCGAGGTCGGCCGGCGGCTCCATGCCCGGGCCTACGTGGCGTCGAACGACGGGAACGTCAGCGTGCGGCTCGACGACGGCCGTCTGCTCACCACGCCCAAGGGCGTCTCGAAAGGGTTCATGACGCCCGACATGCTCGTGGTCACCGACCTGGAGGGGCGCAAGCTGGCCGGCGACCGCGAACCCTCGTCCGAGCTGCTGATGCATCTGGCCGTCTACCGGAACCGGCCGGAGATATCGGCGGTGGTGCACGCGCATCCGCCGACCGCCACCGGCTTCGCCGTGGCCGGCATACCGCTGGACCGGGCCGTGCTGGCGGAGGTGGTGACGACGCTGGGCAGCATTCCGATAGCCGACTACGGGACGCCGTCCACCCGGGAGCTGGCCGACGCGGTGCAGGAGCGGATCAAGGTCCACGACGGTCTCCTGCTGGCGAACCACGGCGCCCTGACCGTCGCCGGGGAGCTGTTCGCCGCGTACTACCGGATGGAGACGATCGAGCACTTCGCGCGGATCAGCCTGGTGGCGCGCCTGCTCGGACGCGAGCGGCTGCTCTCCCGAGAGGAAGTGATGCGGCTGCAGGAGCTGCGCGGCTCGTACGGCGTCGCTGCGCCGGCGCCGATCTGCCCGGATCCGGAGGCCGCCGGCGCCGGCGGCCGGGACTGCCAGGCGCTGGAGGCGCCGACGGCGCCGGGCCAGCGGCTCGTCACCGGCGCCGAGCCGCCCGCGCCGCCGAACGACGACGGCGAAATTCGATTAACATACCGCGAACTCTCGGCCCTGATCGAAGAGGCCGTCAAGCAACTGCGATGAGACGCCCGCGCGCGGCGGGGCCTGCGCGCAGCGCGTGGAGGACACCATGGGTGAGGCGTTGGGGATGGTGGAGACCAAGGGGCTGGTCGCGATGATCGAAGCAGCCGACGCCATGGTCAAGGCGGCCAAGGTGACGCTCGTCGGGTGGGAGAAGATCGGCGCCGGTTACGTCACCGCCATCGTGCGCGGCGACGTGGCGGCGGTGAAGGCCGCCACCGACGCCGGGGCGGCGGCGGCCCGCCGCGTCGGCGAACTGGCGTCGGTGCACGTCATTCCCCGGCCGCACGCGAATCTGGAGGACGCCCTGCCGATCGGCAGGGCCGACGCCAGGGGATAGTTCCTCCGATTCCGCATGATTCTGGCCAGGATCATCGGCACTGTCGTGGCGACGCAGAAGGACGAGCGTCTGGTCAGCAGCAAGCTGCTGGTGGCGCAGCCGCTCGATGCGCGGGGCGAGGAGCAGGGGCCCGATCTCGTCGCCGTCGATACGGTGGACGCCGGATTCGGCGAGACCGTCCTGATCGTCGGCGGGAGCTCCGCGCGGATGGCCGCCGGCCTGAAGGACACGCCGGTCGACGCCGCCATCGTCGGCATCGTCGACGCCGTCGAGGTCAAGGAGTCCTGACGGCGTGCAGCTCGCCAGAATCGTCGGCACGGTGGTCGCCACCCGCAAGGACGCCGGCCTCCACGGCCTCAAGCTGCTGCTCATGCAGCCGCTGGCGGCGGACGGCCGCGCCGCCGGGCGCAGCATCGTCGGCGTCGATTCGGTCGGCGCGGGCGTCGGAGAGACGGTCTTCTTCGTCCGCGGTCGGGAGGCGTCGTTCCCGTTCCTGCCGCGGCTCGCGCCGACCGATGCGGCGGTCGTCGCGAGCGTGGACTACTGGTCGGTCGACGACTCGGCCGCCGGAGCCGGGGGGACGTCCTGACGTGCGGCTCGGACGCGTGGTGGGAACGGTCGTCGCGACGCGCAAGAACGAGCGGATGACGGGCGCGAAGCTGCTGCTCGTCGAGCCGGTGTCGGCGCGCGGGGAGCCGGCGGCCGTCGCGGCCCTGGCGGTCGACGCCGTGCAGGCCGGCGTGGGCGACACGGTTCTTCTCGTGCTGGAGGGGCGGGCCGCAGGCGCCGCGCTCCGACGCCGCGCCGCGCCGGTCGATGCGGCGATCGTCGGGGTCGTGGACGCTATCGAAGCCGTCGAGCCGCCCGCCGGGCCGGACCTGCTGTCCGCTGCTCCATAGACAGGAAGTGCGTCACATGGGCGGACGCGCTTCCGACACGCCTCGGAAACCCGCGGCCGTGCATGCGGTCATGCGGCGCCTGCGCCGCGCGATCGCGGGGATGGACGAGCCCGCGGTGGAGAAGATCGCCGACGACCAGAAGGGCGATCCGTTCCGGGTCCTGATCGCCACCATGCTGTCCGCGCAGACGAAGGATCCGGTCACGTTCGCCGCGTCCCGGCGGCTGTTCGCGCGGGCCTCCGCTCCCGAGGCGATGCTCGGTCTGCGGGCGCAGGAGATCGAGGCGGCGATCTATCCGGTCAGCTTCTATCGGAACAAGGCGAAGCACGTGATCGAGACGTGCCGGCTGCTGGTCGATCGCTTCGGCGGCCGGGTCCCGGCCACCATGGCGGAGCTGCTGTCACTGCCCGGCGTCGGCCGCAAGACGGCGAACCTGGTCCTGATCGTCGCCCACCGGAGCGACGCCAACATCTGTGTGGACACGCACGTGCACCGGATAGCGAACCGCCTCGGCTGGGCGCGGACCCGGACCCCGGACCGGACGGAGGCGGCGCTGTACGAGGCCGTCCCGCGGAAGTGGTGGTCGTCGATCAACCTGTACCTGGTGACCTGGGGCCAGAACGTCTGCCGGCCGGTCTATCCGCTCTGCGACCGATGCGTTGTGCAACAGTTGTGCCCGAAAACCGGCGTCACCCGCACCGGCGGGCGATCCCGGACGGCCCGGGCCTCCTGACGCATTGCTCCTCGTTCGGCTTCAGTTCCGCATGCTTTCGTGCGATAATGCGGCTCAGCAAGACGATCATGCTCGACACGCTCACCGTTGCCCGCACGCTCACGGACGCCGGGTTCGAACCCCGCCAGGCCGATGCGCTTGCGGCCGCGATTCGGCAAGCCGCCGAAACCGGCGACCACGCGAGCCGCACCGATCTCGCTGAGCTTCGGGCCGAGTCCCGATCCGAGATCACCGAGTTTCGCGCCGAGGTCCGATCCCAGATCACCGAGTTTCGCGCCGAGGTCCAATCCGAAATTGCCAAGCTTCGCGCCGAAGTCCAATCCGAAATTGCCGAGCTTCGCACCGACCTCGCCAGTCGGGATTCCCGCCTGACGTGGCGGTTCGCCGGCGCGATGCTGGCGCAGACCGGCCTGATCGTCGCCCTGATTCGCTTGCTCGGGTAGCGGCTCGACCGCCTCGCAGCCGGCAGCCCGTGAGCAGGAATCGACGCGAACCGTCGCGGCGCGCATTCCCGATGCTGACGGTCAACGAGATCTTCCATTCGATTCAGGGTGAGTCGAGCCATGCGGGCCGGCCGTGCGTGTTCGTACGGCTGACCGGTTGCGACCTGCGGTGCTCCTGGTGCGACACGCCCTACGCCTTCCACGAGGGGTTCAAGGCGTCGGTCGAGGAGGTGGTCGAAGCGGTGGACGCGTACGGCTGTCCGCTGGTCGAGGTGACCGGCGGCGAGCCGCTGCTGCAGCCGGACGTCTACCCGCTGATGGACCGGTTGGTGGGATCGGGCAAGACCGTGCTCCTGGAGACCGGCGGCCACGTCGACGTTTCGGACGTTCCTCCCGCCGTCGTGAAGGTCGTCGACGTCAAGTGTCCCGGCAGCGGCGAAGCCGGGCGGAATGCGTGGGACAATCTGGACCGGCTCGCGCCGCACGACGAGGTGAAGTTCGTGATCCGCGATCGGACCGACTACGAGTTCGCCCGGGACGTCCTCCGCCGGCGCCGGCTCGATCGGCGCTGCGCGGCGGTGCTGCTCTCGCCGGTGCACCGGGTGCTCGAACCGCGCCGGCTCGCGGAGTGGACTCTGGAGGATCGACTCCCGGTGCGGATCCAGGTCCAGCTTCACAAGCAGGTCTGGGGCGACGACGCCCGCGGGGTGTAGGCGCCATGACCGGCGCCCGAACCGCCGTCGTGCTGCTGAGCGGCGGTCTCGACTCCTATACGGCGGCGGCGATTGCGGACCGGGAAGGGTTCGCGCTCCGCGCCCTGACCGTGCGGTACGGCCAGGCGCATGCGGACGAGCTCGAGGCCGCCCGCCGTGTCGCCCGCGCCCTCGGCGTCCGCGAGCACCTGGAGATCGACGTCGATCTGGCCGCCTTCGGCGGGTCCGCGCTGACCGGGAGCATGCCGGTCCCGACGGATCGCCCCCTCGACGCCGCGGAGATCCCATCCACCTATGTGCCGGCGCGCAACACGGTGCTGCTGGCGCTGGCGCTCGGCTGGGCGGAGGCGCTGGGCGCCCGCGACCTGTTCATCGGGGTGAACGCGGTCGACTATTCCGGCTATCCCGATTGCCGGCCGGAGTACGTCGCCGCGTTCGAGCGCCTGGCGGCGCTGGCGACGCGGGCCGGCGTGGAAGGGACGCGGCTGCGGGTGCACGCCCCCTTGATCGCTCTCAGCAAGGCCGACGTCATCCGCCGCGGCCTGGAGATGGGCCTCGACTACGGACTGACGCACAGTTGCTACGCTCCCGGCCCCGGCGGCCGGCCGTGCGGGCGCTGCGACAGTTGCCGGATCCGCGCGCGCGGCTTCGAGGCGGCGGGATCGCCCGATCCGATCTTCGACGTGACGAGGTAGAGGTAGCTGATCAGTGCTGCCGGCGGCTGAACGCGGCAAGCCGTTCGACGGCGGCGTCGATGATGCCGACGATCTCCGTCGCCGGCGTCCGAAAGTTGTTCACCAGGATCGCGAACGCGAGCCGTTCGCCGCCCGCGGCGTCGACGTAGCCGGCCAGCGCCCCCACGTCCGTCTTCGTCCCGGTCTTCGCGCGCGCGCTGCCGGCGGCGGCGGAGCCCCGCATGCGCCGGGCCAGCGTGCCGTCGCGGCCGGCAACCGGCAGCGTCCGCTCGAAATGCGTCCGGCGCCCGGGATAGCCGTGCAGACGCTCGAGGACGATGACGAGCGCCGCCGCGGTCAGGGCGTTCCGCGGCGACAGGCCGGAGCCGTCGGCGACGTGGAACTGACGGCGGTCGAGGCCCCACGATTCGAGTACGTTGGCGACGGCGGCGACGCCGTCCGCCGCCGATCCGGAAGGCGATTCGACGCCCAGCGTCCTGAGCAGCGATTCCGCGTACAGGTTCTGGCTGCGTTTCATCATGCGGACGGCGATCTCGGACAACGGGGCGGACCGATGGATCGCCAGCACGCGGCGCGCCTCTGCGGCCGCCGGAGCGGCGTGCGGCAGGCTGTCGACGTCGACGGCGGCGCCGGTCACCGGGATGCCTTCGCGAATGAGGGTGCGGCGCAACGCCGCGACGAAGAAGTCGGTCGGGTTGGCGACCGACACCAGCCGTGACTCCGCCGGAGCGCCGGCGGGGACCGCGCCGTCGAGCACCAGCGCGCTCCGTCCCGGCGGCCGGCGCAGCGTCCATGCCGGCTCCGTCGCGCGGCCGGCGGTCCGCACCCGGTTGATCAGCCGGAGCCCGCTCGCCGGATCGAAGCGGACGACGGCCGGCTCGCCCGGCTCCGCCGGCTCGACGACGATCGCGACGACGTTCTCGCGGTGCTGGAGCGCGCCGGTCGGCGTGGCGAAACCGAAGCCGAGGTCGTCCCACCCCCATCCGGGGCCGAGGCCCGTCCAGACGTCGCCGGCCAAGGCGCGGTCGTCGCCGACGATCCGCCCGTCGATCCGCTCGATGCCGGCGGCGCGCAACTCGGCCGCCCACTTCTCGAACAGGTCGGCGACGGCGCCCGGAGCGTTGATGGTCGGATCGCCGGTCCCGTGCGCCACCAGGTCGCCGCGCAGGACTCCCTGCTCGACCGGCGCGGCGGTGACCAGCCGCGTCTCGTACCGGTAGTCCCAGCCGAGCCGGTCCGCGGCGGCGGCCAGCGTGACGATCTTGGTGGTCGAGCCCGGGTCGAGGAGGGTGTGCTCGTTCAGGGAGTACAACGTGTCGCCGCGGGCCAACGACCGGATCTGTGCGCCCCAGACGGCATGGGCGACCGCCGGCCGGGCGAACAGGCGCGAGAGGTCTCCGGCGAGCGCGCGCACCGCCGGGTCCGCGTCGTCCGGCCCGGCGCGCTCGACAGGAGCGACGGTCTGCTGGAACGTGAGCCGGGGCGCGCACGCGTCGGGCGGCCGGTGGCGAAACTCCGCGCCGCACCGAGCGCGAGTTTCGCCGCGGGCCGCCAGCAGCAGGGCGAGCAGGAGAGCGGCCGCGGGGCGGCGCGCCGCCGTCGTCACGGCTCAGTCCTCGTCCTCGTCCTCGTCTTCGTCCTGCACGGCCTCGGCCGCGATAGCTGCGTCGAGAGCGTCCAGCGCAGCGTCGAACGCCTGGCCGTCGATCCGCGCGGCGCCGGCCTCGTCGCCGCGCACGGCGAACGTGTCGTCGCCCGCTCGCCAGACCGTCACGCGTTCCTCGACGTCGTCGTCGCCGAAACGGGTCCGGATGGTCGCCGCGACCTGCTCCGGTCCGAGTCCCGTGTCCGGCCGCGACTCCACGAACGATTCGGCGCGGAGGTTCGACACCTTCGTCAACAGGTCGTCCATCTCGGTGCGGGGCACGTCGGCCGGGTCCGGCTCGACGCGGCGCCAGACGTCTTCCGCCTCCGCGTCTTCTTCGTCCGATTCGTCCGTCGCTTCGTCCGCGGCCGCGGCGGTCTTCTCGAAGACCGCCGCGCCGGCGCCGCGTTCGACCTCCAGACGCGTGGCGTTGTACGACCTGAACGCGAACATCGCCTTGCGGCGGTACTCGCTCGCGTCCCTTTCCAGGCTGGTCACGAGCGACGCGTCGACCGTGAAGACGATCGGCCGCGCCGCGTCCCGCGCAAAATAGTCGCCGTCCGGCGTCTCGCCGCCGACGTGCAGCGTCGCGGTCGAGCTGCCGGCGCTGACCGCGACGGAAAACGCCGGGTCGCCGAGGCCGAACGGTTCGAGATCGCCCGTGTCCTCGCTCTCCACCGAGCGCATCCGGCCGCCGCCCAGCGATCCAATCAGCCCTTCGACCACGCCGAAGTCGGCGCCGGCCGTCCAGGGTTCGGCCAGCCGCCAGTCGTCGCCGTCCTTGACGAACCGGATGGCGCGGTCTCCGCCGATGATTTCGAGTCCGTCGAGATCGTCGCGGTCGAACTCCAGAATGGCCTTGTCCCGCAGGTCGAACGTCGTCTTGTCGAAGGTGGTGTCGAGGTAGCCGGCGACGAGCAGCACCCGGTCGCTGTCGTCGAGCTTCGCGTACCGGTCGGCGCCGGTCGGGGTCTGGTCGCCGAGCAGCAGGCGCTGCGGCGCATCCGAGTCGGCAAGGGAGAACCCGACGTCGAGCAGCGGCTCGTCCAGTCCGAACGGCTCCAGGTCGACCGGACCTTCCTCGCCTTCCTCGACCACCCGGCGCACCTCCAGCGCCGCGAGCGCCGAGGCGATCGACGACGCGTTGGCGTCGTCGGCGGGCGCGTCTATCGGCGCGACGATCCGCCAGGCGTCGCCGGTCCGCTCCAGCGCGGTGACCGTCCCCTCTTCGGAGCGCACCTCCAGTGTGGCGACGTCGTCGGCTTCGAACGTGAACAGCTTCTCGTCCGGCTCCGCCTCGGAGGCCGGCGGGCGATGGCGCTCGACGAAGTAGACGTAGGCGCCGAGGCCGATCGCCAGCGCCAGCAGCACGAGGGTCGAACGCAGGCCGCGCATCGCCTACCGCCTCCGCCACCAGGTGAAAACGCCCGCGCCGACGATCGCGCCCGGAATCAGAACGAGCGACAGGACGACGACGCGGAACTGCTGGTCGGCCGTGAGCGTGATGCGGCGGTCTTCCGCCTCGCGTGGGCGGATCGAGATCAGGTTCTCCTGCTCGGCGAGCCAGTTCACCGCGTTGAGCGCCAAGTCCCGGTTCCCCTGGATGCCGAGCGAGCTGTTGGACGCGAAGTCCGAGTCGCCGAAGACCGCCAGCCGCGTCTCGGCCGGAGCGGCGTCGGCGTCGTCCTCGTCGGCGTCCCCTTCTTCGTCCGAGGCTTCGGCGTCGCCGCCGTCCGGGTCCGAGTCGCCGCCGCCGTCGCCGGCCGGCTCTTCGCCGTCCTCGGCGTCGCCCGGCTCCGTCTCGACCTCGACCGATACGGCCGCCGCTATCGAGATCGGTCCGGGGACGTCTCCCTGGTCTTCCTCCAGCGCCACTTCGCCGCCGGTCAGATCGAGGTTGCTCTCGGCCCAGCTTCGCGGCGACGTCTCGACGAACGACTCCGCCACCCGGCCCTCGGTCCCGCCTTCGATCGGCTTGACCGACCGGGCCAGCGGAAACGCCGTCAGCAGCGCGAACCGGTCCGTGATCGGGTGCGCGGGATACGACGCCGCGACCGGCACGGTGGCGTCGGTCCCGAGGAGTTGCCCGACCCCGCTGACGTCGACCACCAGATCCCTGCCGACCTCGATCCCCCATGCTTCGATCAGGCCGAGCAGGTTGCCGCGGCGGGGGGCGTCCGGTCCGTCCGGCGGGTCGACGAGAAAGAGCATCTTCCCGCCGCCTTCGAGGTACTCCCGCAACAGTTCGGACTCCGACGGCAGCAGATCGGTGGACGGCCCGGCGACGACGAGCACCGCCGCGTCGTCCGGCGTCTCGCCGGTCTGGGCGAGGACCACCGTCTCGACCGACAGGTTGTCGAGGCGCAGGGCGTCGGCGAGCGCGCTGTAGCCGTCGCGGTCCGTTCCGGTCGGGTCCCGTTCGCCGTGCCCCTGCACGAAGTACGCCTTGCGCTCTTCGCCCTCCACCGCCTTGATCAGGGCGTTGGTCACGTCCTGCTCCTCGTCCGACACCACCCGCTCGACGCGTCCGCCGTAGTCGAACACCACCGTGCCGTACGACTGGATCTCGTACTGCCGCGCCACCGCCGGGTTCTTGTCGACGTCGATGAACTCGAGCGACACCTGGTCCGACGCGTACTCGTACGCAGCCAACCGGTCGCGGTAGCGCGGGAAGTCGATGTCCTGGGCGAACACCAGCATCCGGATCGGCGACTCCAGCGACTCCAGGAGACGGACCGTCTGATCGGAGAGCGAGTATTGCTGCGCCGCGGTCAGGTCCCAGCGCTTGTTCTGGCGGGCCAGGACGTAGTTTACGCCGACGAGCACGGCCAGGCCGAGCAGCACGCTCGACGTGGCGAGCGTCCCGTAGCGGGCCTGCCGCCGGCTGAACGCGGCGGCGACGGCGCGCCACTGGCCGAGGCCGTAGACGACGATCAGGACGACCCCGGCGACGAGCGTCCACCGCCACAACTCCTGCCGGTCCGGCAGGGCGAACCGGGCGACCATGCCGGCCGCCACCGCCGCGATGCCGGCCCATCCGGCCGTTCCGAGGATCTTCTGCAGCATGAGTCGCTACCCCCGCCACCGCTGGGCGTCGACCGACCGGGCGGTGAGGAAGAGTCCGAAGGTGATGAAGCTCAGATAGTAGGTCAGGTGCTTCGTGTCGATCACGCCCTTCGAGAAATCCTCGAAGTGGTCGAGCACCGACAGGTACGCCATGACGTCGGCGGTCGTCGACCCGCTCGACGGCTCCGACATCCAGCTGATCACCCAGAACATCAGCAGGACGACGAACGTCGCCACGCCGGCCACCACCTGGTTCTTCGAGGCGCTGGAGATCAGCAGCCCGACCGAAATGAACGACCCGCCCATCAGCCACAGCCCCAGGTAGCCGCTCAGGATCGGGCCGAGCTCCGGCTCGCCGTACAGGAAGAGGAGCCCCACGTGGACGAGGGTGACGGCCAGCATCAGCGTGAACAGCGCCATCGCGCCGAGGAACTTCCCGAGGATGATCTGCAGCTCCGTCAGAGGGGACGACAGCAGCAGCTCCATCGTGCCCGAGCGCTTCTCTTCGGCGTACGACCGCGCCGTCATGAACGGGAAGATGAACAGCATCACCACCGCCATGTTCCCCAGCAGCGGGCGCATGATGAACTCGTTGACGTTGATCCCCTGCGGTCCGCCCATTCCCATCCCCGCCTGCATGCTCACCCGCAGGAAGTAGTTCAGGGTGATGACGAAGAAATAGCCGAAGAACAGCGTGAAGCAGAAGATGAAGGCGTACGCGATCGGCGAGACGAAGTACGACCGGAGCTCCTTCTGCGTGATCGCGAGGATGTTGCTCATGCCGCGTCCTCCTTGTCCTCCTGCGGCGCTTCCTTCGCTTCCTCCGAAGTCGTCAGCTCCAGGAAGACGTCCTCCAGGCTCATCCGGATCGGGCTGAGCTCGAGCAGCCCCCACCCGTTCGAAACGACGAGCCGCGCCAGCTCCCGCCGCGCGTCGGCGCCGCGTTCGCTTCGGACGCTCAGGACGCACGATCCGTCGCCCGACGTTTCGACGTTCACGTCGCTCACGCCCGGCACGTCCGCCAGGGCGGGCGCCGGGTCCGCCCCGAGCGGATCGATCTCCATCCGGATCGTCTCGGCGCCGCCCAACTGTCCGGTCAGGTTCTCCGGCGTGTCCACCGCGACCACCTGCCCCTTGTCGATGATGATGACGCTCTGGCAGGTCTGCGCCACCTCGGGCAGGATGTGCGTGCTCAGGATGACGGTGTGGTCGCCGGCCAGATCCTTGATCAGCTCCCGGGTCTCGATGATCTGCTTGGGATCGAGGCCGGCGGTCGGCTCGTCGAGGATCAGCACGTCCGGGTTGTGCAGGATCGCCTGCGCCAGCCCGACGCGCTGGCGGTACCCCTTCGACAGCTTGCCGCAGTGGCGATCGGCCACGTCCTCCACGCTCGTCCGCGCCATGGCGCCCGCGACCCGCTCGCGCCGCTCGCCGGACCGGACGCCGTTGATCCGGGCGGCGAACGTCAGGTATTCGCGCACCGTCATGTCGGGATAGAGCGGCGGCGTCTCCGGCAGGTAGCCGGTCCGCCGCTTGGCCTCGATCGGCTCCTCGAACACGTCGTGGCCGGCGACGAGCGCCCGGCCCTCCGTGGCGGGGATGCACCCGGTCAGGATCCGCATCGTGGTGGTCTTGCCGGCGCCGTTGGGACCGAGGAACCCGAGGATCCGCCCCGATTCGACGCGGAAGCTGACGTCGCTGACGGCCGTGAACGGCCCGTAACGTTTCGTGACGCGCTGCACTTCAATCACGCAGCTACTCCTTGCAGATGAGTGCGACAGGCCGCGGCGCGACCTGATGGGGAGGCGCCCCCGGAGCGTTTAGACGTGCGAACGCCGAAACGGTCGGCCAACGAGCTGACGAAACAGGATTTCAGACAGGGAGTAGCATAGGAAAGAGGGTGAGCGGGCGTCAACCGGCGTCAGAGGCGTCCCGCTCGACGAATTCGTCGAGCGCCGCCTGGTCGAGCGGGTCGACGTTCTCGAACTGCAGGCCGAGGACCGACTGCCGGTCGTTCCACACCACCCGCGCCGCGACCTCGATCGTGCGCGGCGATCGCGGCAACCGGAACCGGACCGTCACGTCGGCGCCGGCGTCCGGCGAGGTCATGGTGCGGACGGCCATGCCGCACGAGCCGACGTTGAGCGTCGACACCAGGACGATCGCGCCGTCGAAGGCGAGCGCCGCCGGAACGTCGACCGTCCGCCGCGCGCTCGTGCGGCGGTCGAAGCTGCCCGGAGACAGCAGGGGAGCCAGCGACGGCAGGATGCGGTCGACGGCGATATGCTCGTCGACGTAGCTTTCGACGCCGAGCTCGGCCAGCGTCCGGACGTCGCGCGCGTCCCGGATCGATCGGCTGAAGGCGACGGCCGGGACGTCCGGAGCCAGTTGCCGGACCTTCTCCACCACGCGGCGTCCCTCGGCCTCCATCCCGGCGTCGAGCACCACGAGGTCGATGCCGGCCGATCGGGAGTCGAGGACGTCGAGCAGCTCCTGCGGGCTTCCGGCCCCGATGGCGCGATGTCCGGCTCCGGTGAGCGCCACGACGAAACGGTCCACGACGTCCGGCGCGTCTATCGCCACGATCACGGTCTTCGGCGTCATGGTCGCGATACAGGATAGCGGACTTGCATGGGACTGCCGACAACAGTCATTGACAGAATTCGGCGGAATTTGTAGGCTAGCGCCGCCGCCGTGTACGGGAGAGCAGGTGTGTCCGGGCGCGAACGGCGTCGGCGCGCCGGTCTTCGAATCGCGAGTCAGGAGAGGGATATGACATCCGCAGGGCGACTGCTGCTGGCTGTAAGCATCTGTGCCGTGGTTGGGCTGGGGTCCGCCGCTTGTTCGAGCAACCCGCCGCCCGAGCCGCCGCCGCCGCCGCCGGCGCCCGAGCCGGCTCCTCCGCCTCCTCCGCCGCCGCCTCCCCCACCTCCGCCTCCGCCGCCGCCGGAGCTTACCGAGGAGGAACGGTTCGAGCGGATGTCGCTTGCCGAGCTCAACGACACCGCTCCGCTCGACCCGGTGTTCTTCGACTACGACCAGTCCGAGATCCGCGCGGACGCCAGATCGACGCTTCAGGAAAGCGCCAACTGGATGCGCCGGTGGACCTCGACGCGCGTCCGGGTCGCCGGGCACTGCGACGAGCGCGGCACCAACGAGTACAACCTGTCGCTCGGCGAGGAACGCGCGGCGGCGGTGCGCGACTACCTGATAGGCCTCGGCATCGACGGGGATCGGATTTCGACGGTGAGCAGGGGCGAGGAGTCGCCGTTCTGCAACGAGTCGTCCGAGAGCTGCTGGCAGCAGAACCGCCGCGGCCAGTTCACGATCACGGCGAAGTGACGCGCCGGCAGCCGGCCTTGGTCAGGAACGTGAGGCGGGTCATCTCCGGTCTATCCGCCGCGCCATCTCGACCGCCGCGGTCCGCGGATCGGCCGCGGCGATGATCGGACGTCCGACGACGAGCCAAGTCGCCCCTCTGCGCACCGCCTCGGCCGCGTCGACGGTCCGCACCTGATCGTCGGCCGGCGCGCCGGCCTGCCGGTTGCGGATTCCGGGCGCCACGATCGTGAAGTCCGGTCCGCACAGCTTCCGAATCCGGGCGACCTCGAGCGGCGAGGCGACGACCCCGGCGACCCCCGACTCCCGGGCGAGCCCCGCGAGGGAGTCGACCTGCTCGGGGATCGCCCGCGCGACGCCGGCCCGCCGCAGCGCCGCTTCGTCGAAGCTGGTCAGCACGGTGACCGCGACGACGGCCGGCGCGGCGGCCGTCGCCGCCGCCGCTTCCGCCGCCGCGGCCAGCATCGCCGCGCCGCCGGCCGCGTGCACGGTCAGCATCCACACCCCGAGCTCGCCCGCCGCGCGCACGGCGCCGGCGACCGTGCTGGGGATGTCGTGATACTTCAGATCGAGAAACACCCGGTCGCCCCGTTCGGACAGGCGCCGCACGATGCGAGGTCCTTCCGCGGTGAACAGCCGGCTCCCGATCTTGAACCCTCCGGCGACGTCCCGAAGCCGGTCGGCGAGTGCGACCGCCCGGTCCGCCGTATCGACGTCGAGAGCGATCAGGAGCCGGTTCATGCGGCGCCCGGCGCGGAGAGGTCGACGGCGCCGACGATGTCGCCCACCTTCGCATGGCCGTGCCGTTCGAGGTAGGCGGTCAGGCCGTCGAGAAGCCGGGGCCACACGAACGGATCGACGAAGTTCGCGGTGCCGACCTGGACGGCGTCGGCGCCCGCGACGAGGAATTCGACCACGTCGTCCGCCGTCATGATCCCGCCCATGCCGATGATCGGAATCGTGATCGCCTGCCGGCACTGGTACACCATCCGGACGGCGATCGGGCGGATCGCCGGGCCGCTGAGTCCGCCGATGACGTTCGCGAGGCGCGGGCGCCGGGTTTCGACGTCGATCGCCATCGCCGGGAACGTGTTGACGAGCGACACGGCGTCGGCGCCGGACTGCTCCGCGGCGCGCGCGAACGACGCGACGTCCGCGACGTTGGGCGTCAGCTTCGGAATGACCGGCAGCGCCGTCGCGCGGCGGACGGCGGCCGTCACGTCGCCCACGCCCTGCAGGCTGCATCCGAACGTGATGCCGCCCTCTTCGATGTTGGGACAGGAGACGTTGAGCTCGATGGCCGCGACTCCCGGCGCGTCCGACAGGATTCGGGCCGCCTCGGCGTACTCGCCGACGGTGGCGCCGCAGACGTTCACGATGACGACCGCCCGGCGTCGCCGAAGCCGGGGCAGCATCTCGTCGACGAACCGGCGCACGCCGATCCCCTGCAGGCCGATCGCGTTGAGCATGCCGCTGGGCGTCTCCACGATCCGCGGCGGCGGGTGGCCCTGGCGCTCTTCGAGGAACAGTCCCTTCACCGCCACCGCGCCCAGCGTGGACAGGTCGACGACGTCGGCGTACTCGACGCCGTAACCGAAGCACCCGCTGGCCGCGACGAGCGGATTCTTCAGTTCGAGCGGGCCGAGCGACACGGCGAGGTCGGGGGACGGCATCGGGTCAGACCGCCGGCGACAGCGCGTTCCACTCTATCCTCTCGCCGGGGAAGACCGGCCCGTGCAGACACGAACGGACGAGCCCGCCGGGCGTCCCGTTCCGTTCGCTCCGGAGCCGGACGACGCAACTGTAACACCCGCCGAGGCCGCATCCCATGACCGGCTCCAGCGCTACTTCGACCGGACGGCCGCGCTCGCGGGCGAGCGCCGACGTCGCGCGCATCATCGGGGTCGGGCCGCAGGCGTAGATCATCGGCGCCGACCCCGGCGGCAGCGCCGCCAGCTCCCGCTCCAGCAGGCCGGTGACGAGTCCCGGCGCGCCGCGGCCGCCGTCCTCGGTGGCGAGCTCGACCCGGACGCCGAGTCGCTCGAACCAGTCGACGTACAGCAGGTCCCGCGCGGAGCGTCCGCCGTAGAACAGCACCGCCGGCGCGCCGGTCTCGAGCAGCGCTTCGGCCAGCGTGGCGAACGGCGCGAGCCCGACGCCGCCCGCCACCATCCATGCCTCCGTCGGAGCCCCGGCAGGCGCTTCGGCCGGAGGACCGCCCGGGAGAGGGCGCACCGAGAACGGGCGGCCGAGCGGGCCGAGACACCGCAGTCTCTCGCCCGGCTCCAGGGAGTACAACGCTTCGGTCACCGCCCCGACGCGCTTGTTGAGAAGCGAGAGGCCCGTGATCCGGCCTCGATCGTCACGGAGGCGCTCGAAGATCGAGAACGGGCGGCGCAGCAGCGGCGCGGCGCGGCGATCCGCCTTGACCATCACGAACTGGCCCGGCTGCGAAACCGCTGCGATCTCGGGCGCCGCCAGCTTGACGACGTTGTACGTGTCGGTCAGCCGGTCGTTCGACGTCACGACCGCGTCGAGATCGACCGGCATTTCGGGCAGTATACCCGACAGGTCCCGCCCGCCGGGGGCTTTCGGCCGGCGCCCGGCGCCCGCCGCCGGAACCCGTCGTTGACACGCGCCCGCCGCGCCGGTACGATGCCGACGCCTCTTCGAGGACGGTCCGGAGAGGTCGCGAAGAGTGGTCCCGACGATCCCCGCAATCCTTTCGTTCCGGTCGTTCCGGTCCGAACCGCTGCATCGGAGGCGCGGCGCATGCCGGTCGTGATGGAGGCGGCCCGGATCGGCCGCGCGCTGATGCGGATCTCGCACGAGATCGTCGAGCGGAACCGCAGCATCGAGGAGCTGGCGCTCGTGGGCATCCGGACGCGCGGCGCGCCGATCGCCCGGCGCATCGCCGGCAACCTGGTGGAGATCGCCGGCCACGAAGCGCCGAGCGGCGCGCTCGACATCACCTTGTACCGGGACGACCTGATGCGGCAGCCGGTCGGCCCCCAGCCGGTGCTGCGGCGGACCGAGATCCCGTTCTCGATCGACAACCGGCGGATCCTGCTGGTGGACGACGTGCTGTACACCGGGCGGACGATCCGCGCGGCGCTCGACGCGCTGGTGGACTTCGGCCGGCCGTTGGCGATCCAGCTGGTCGTCCTGGTCGATCGCGGACATCGTGAACTGCCGATCAAGGCCGACTACGTCGGGAAGAACCTGCCGACGTCCGTGGGTCAGAGCGTCCAGGTGCGCCTGGTGGAGATCGACGGAGCCGACGAGGTGCTGATCCGGGACGCCGCGAGCGAGGACCCGCCGTGACTGCGCAACCGGTTCCGGACCGCCCGCCGCCCGCCGGACGGACGCGCCCCGAGCCGCGGCTGCGCTCGCGTCATCTGCTGAGCGTGGCCGACCTGACGCCGGAGGAGGTGCAGGTCATCCTGGACACCGCGGAGGCGATGCGCGAGGTCGGAACCCGCGCGATAAAGAAGGTCCCGACCTTGCGGGGCAGGACGGTCGTCAACCTGTTCTTCGAGCCGAGCACCCGGACGCGGCTGTCGTTCGAGATCGCCGAGAAGCGGCTGAGCGCCGACGCGCTGAGCATCGGAGCGTCCGCGTCGAGCCTCGTGAAGGGCGAGACGCTGGCGGACACGGCGCGCACCATCGAGGCGATGGCTCCCGACATGATCGTGGTCCGCCACCAGGCGTCGGGCGCCTGCGACCTGCTGGCCCGCATCTGCAGCGCGCGGATCGTCAACGCCGGCGACGGCATGCACGAGCATCCGACGCAGGCGCTGCTCGACGTGATGACGATCCGGGAGCGCAAGCCGGAGCTGTCGGCGCTCAAGGTCGCCATCGTCGGCGACCTGCTCCACAGCCGCGTGCTGCGGTCGAACGTGCTGCTGCTCCGGATGCTCGGGGCCGACGTCTGGGTCTGCGGCCCGCCGACGCTGACGCCGGCCGGCATCGACCGGTTCGGCGTCACCGCGACGTCGTCGTTCGACGCGGCCGTGGAGGGGGCCGACGTCGTCATGATGCTGCGCATCCAGCGCGAACGGATGCGCGGCCACTTCTTTCCGTCGCTGCGGGAGTACTTCAAGCGGTTCGGCCTGTCGGCCGAGCGCCTCGCCCGCGCCAGGCCGGACGCCATCGTCCTGCACCCCGGTCCGCTCAACCGCGGCGTCGAGATCGCGTCGGAGGTGGCGGACGGCTCGGGCTCCGTGATCCTCGATCAGGTCTCGAACGGCGTGGCGGTGCGGATGGCCATCCTGTACCTGCTTGCGGGCGTCGAGGAGGACGCGGCATGACGGCGGCGCATCCGCAGTCCGGAGGCCGGGCGCTGCTGCTCAAGGGCGGGCGGGTGGTCGATCCGGCGCAGGGGATCGACGGCGCGCGCGACCTCCTGGTGCGGGACGGCGTCGTCGAGCGGATCGGCCGGGACCTGCCGGCCGCAGGCGCGGCGGTGATCGAGGCGCCGGCCGGGCTGGTGGTCTGTCCGGGGCTGATCGACATGCACGTCCATCTCCGCGAGCCCGGCCAGGAGCACAAGGAGACGATCGCCAGCGGCGCGGCGGCCGCGGTGGCCGGCGGGTTCACCGGCGTGGCCTGCATGCCGAACACGGACCCGGTCAACGACTGCACGGGCGTCACGGAGGAAATCCTCCGCAAGGCGGCCGATGCCGGGCTGGCGCGCGTCTATCCGATCGGCGCCGTCACCATCGGCTCCCGCGGCGAGCGGATGGCCGAGATCGGCGCGCTGCGCGCGGCGGGCTGCGTCGCGGTGTCCGACGACGGACATCCGGTCGCCGACGCGCTCATGATGCGGCGCGCGCTCGAGTACGCTTCGATGTTCGAGATGCCGGTCATCAACCACTGCGAAGACCCGTCGCTGAAGGGGAACGGCTCGGCCCACGAGGGGTACTACGCGTCGGCGCTCGGCCTGTACGGGATCCCCGGCGCGGCCGAGGAGGTCATGGTCGCGCGCGACGTGGCGTTGAGCGAGCTGACGGGCGGGGCCGCGCACGTCGCCCACGTGAGCGCCCGCGGCTCGCTGCGCGCCGTCCGGGCCGGCAAGGAGCGGGGCGTGCGCGTCACGTGCGAGGTGACGCCCCACCATTTCACGTTGACCGACGAGCAGTTGAGCTACGACACGAACTGCAAGATGAACCCGCCGCTGCGGGAGGCGGCGGATCGGGACGCCATGATCGAGGGGCTGGCGGACGGCACGATCGACGCCATCGCCACCGACCACGCGCCGCACCACGCCGACGACAAGGCGGTGGAGTTCGACAAGGCGCCGTTCGGCGTCATCGGCCTCGAAACGGCGTTGCCTCTGGCGCTCGACCGCCTCCTGCACGCCGGGCTGACGCCGATCGGGCGGCTGGTCGAGCTGCTGTCGACCAATCCGGCCCGCATCCTCGGTCTGCCGGGCGGCAGCCTCGCGCCGGGCGCGCCGGCCGACGTCACGGTGCTCGCCCCGGACGTGACGACGACGGTGACCGCCGCCGCGTTCCGGTCGCGGGCGCGGAACACGCCGTTCGACGGCTGGAAGCTGCGCGGCGCCGTCGCGGCGGTCCTGATCGCCGGCCGCACGGTCTACACGAACGATCAGGTCGCCGCCGCGGAGGCGTTCCGCGGCCCATCGCCCGATCCGGCTGGGTGACCGCCCGCGTCGTTCCGCATCATTTCGATGACGGCCCGCGCGCTGCCCGTAAGGTCCGGCCGCCGCCGGCGCTTGCCGTCGGCGCGCGCGCTGCGGGAGGCGAAGCCGGCGTTCGATCGCCTGTACGAGCAGTTCGATCACGTCGGCTCCGCCGCCGATCCGGTGCATCTGGTGCGGCGGCATCAGGACGCCGCGGACCGGGAGGTGGCCGGTTTCTGCGCCGCCGCACTGGCGTTCGGCCGCGTCGCCGGCGTACTGGCGTCCACGGAGGCGCTGCTGGCGACGATGGGCGCGTCCCCGGCCGCGTTCGTGCGCCGGTTCGATCCGGCGCGGGACGCCCGCTCGCTTCGGACGTTCCGCCACCGCTGGACGGACGGCGACGATCTGACGGCGCTGCTCGCCGTCCTGCAGCGGATGCTGGCGGAGGCCGGCTCCATCGAGGGGTTCTTTCTCCGGGGATACCGGCGCGATGCGGACGACGTCGGCCACGCGCTCGACTCGTTCGCCGCGCGCGCCCTGGCGTTGCCGTCGCCGCCGGGCGCGGGGAGCGCCCGCTACTTCTTTCCGCGGCCGGCCGGGGGGAGCGCCTGCAAGCGGCTCAACCTGTTCCTGCGCTGGATGGTGCGCCGCGACCGGATCGACTTCGGGGTCTGGCGGCGCGTGCCGGCCGCGGCGCTGGTCGTGCCGCTCGACACCCACGTCGTCCGGGTCGGCCGGTGCCTCGGGCTGACCCGGCGCCGGAGCCCGGGCTGGGCGATGGCGCGCGAGATCACCGCCGCGCTCCGGCGGATCGATCCGGACGACCCGGTGAAGTACGACTTCTCGCTCTGCCGCCTCGGGATGCAGGACGCCTGCGGCTTCAACCGCCCGCAGCAGGATGCGCAATGTCCCCTGCGCGGCCTGTGCCGGCCAGCAGCCCGTGGTGGAATCCTGCGTCGCGCCGAGAGCGGCGAGGCGCCCGCCTGACAAGGCGTGAGGAGGGCGCATATTGGGCATACGCAACCGACGAACAACGCAGTCAGGCGGGATGCATCGCTGCTCGAATGCAGCAGGGACCTCCGCCACGGGCCGCCAGGTCTTCGTGGAAGGACGCGTCGCTGACCGCCCCCCGGCGCGACGACGGCGCTGGCCGGATCGAAAGAGTTCCGAGATTTTATGACGTTCCGACTGCTTCACCTTCTATAATCATGCGCGGTTGCACCAGGAGCTGACGCATCAGACGCCGGCGACCTTAGCTGACCTCCTCCGCTCCGGAAACTGCCCAGACCATGGGGTCCGCCGCAGGATGCCCTCGCCGCCCACGTCAGGAATTCCTGAAATGAAGCGTCCCAAGATCCCCCCCCTCCCAGGAGCGGCAGGCGTGATCGTCTGGAACGTACTATTTGTCGCGGTTCTGGCTCTGACAACAGCGGTCGCCGGAGAAACATACCTTCGGTTGAGCAAACCGTTCATGAAAAGCAGCGAAACACTTACTTTCGTCCCCGGAGTGGGTCTCTTGCATGCTCCCGGGACGGAAGTGCGCGCGACGAACGGCCTTGATTTCTGGACGGTTTCTCAGGCCAACAGTCTCGGATTTCTCGATCGGGAACCCCTCGATCCCAAGCGTGCGGAGGCAAGCTGCCACGTTTCTGTAATCGGTGATTCCTTCGTGATGGCGAAGCAAGTTCCCATCGCCGATAAATTTCACGTCCGGCTGGAGGACCTTGCCCGGGAAATATTTCTGGACATCAGCACATCCGCGTTCGGACGCTCCAACACCGCGCAGGCAAGCCAGCTGCCGTATTATGATGGATATGCAAAAAAGCTGAGTCCGAAGCTGCTGGCGCTTGTTTTCACCGGCAACGACTTCGGGGGCAACTCCGCAACGACCATGTCTCTGCGCAAGGGTTGGGATCCGGTCAGGATGCCGTACGCGCATCTGGAGCGAACTGCGGATGGGATGATCGAGTTGCTATTGCCCTCGCCGGAATACTGCCGCCCGCAGTGCGGCCGCATGGAGATTGGGGCAAGATCAAAATTCTTTTTTGGAGCCTGGCTGCATGCCTTGCTTGGAGCTTGGTCGCATGCCGTGACTGTAGCCTGGTCCACTGAATTTGCATCGCAGGAGCAACGACGCGGCGAGGAAGCAAGGGAATCGGACTTTACAGCCTTCGCGTTGCAGCAATTCAAGAAACGCTCCGAGCGTGACCAGGCCGCGCTGTTGATCCTGTCGGAGTATCACATGGGAAGTAGAGGCGATCCCGCCTTTGATCGCCTGAACGCCATGGCTGAGGCGCAAGGCATTCCTGTCGTCAGCTTGCACGATTACCTCATCCGCCGCGGTCGGAGTATCGAAGCCGTGCACTGGCGGCATGATCAGCACTGGAACGCCGCCGGCCATCAGTGGGCTGCGGAAGCCTTGCTCGAATACCTGCGGCGGTCTCCGGAAACGTGCGCAACGCAGCGGGAGCCTTGACAGCCCGTGGTGGAGCCCCGCGGGGCGCCGAGAGCGGTGAGGCGCCCGGCTGACCAGGCGTGAGGAGGGCGCATATTGGGCATACGCAACCGACGAACAACGCCGTCAGGCGGGATGCATCGCCGCTCGAATGCAGCGGCTTCCTGCCGCCTCGGAATGCAGGACGGGTGCGGCTTCAACCGGCGTCAGCGGGACGCGCGGTGTCCTCTGCGCGGCCTGCGCCGGCCAGGTCCTCGTAGGCTCGGACGGTCTCGTCGAGCATCCGCTCGACGTTGAAGACCCGGCGCGCCCGCTCCAACCCGGCCCGCCCGCAGTCGGCGCGGAACGGCGGGTCCCGCAGCAACCGGATGATGGAGCCCGCCAGCCCGGCCGGGTCCCGGACCGGCGCGAGCAGGCCGGTCTCGCCGTCCACCACCACCTCGGGCAGTCCCCCCGCCCGCGTGGCGACGACCGCCCGGCCGCACGCCATGGCGTCGAGGGCCGAGGTGCCCAGCCCTTCGGTCGTGGAGCTCATCACGAACAGGTCGAACCCCTTGTGCAGCCCGATCACGTCAGGCCGAAAGCCCGCCAGCACGACGTGCTCCCGGAGGCCGAGGCGCGCGATCCGCCGCCGCAACGCCGCTTCGAGCTCGCCCTCGCCGGCGATGACGAAACGCGCCTCCGGCACGGCGCGCACGACGCGGGCGGCCGCCTCTATCAGGTAACGCTGGCCCTTGTGCGGGACGAGCGCCGCGACGTTGCCGACGACCGGCGCGCGGGCCGGCAGCCGGAACTCCCTGCGGACGTCGAGCGCGGGCGCGGCGGCGATCCGGTCGACGTCGACCCCCTCGTGGACGACCGTCGCGCGGGCCGGCGGCACGCCGCCGGCGATCAGGATCGAGCGGATGCAGGCCGAAGCGCAGAGGAACCGTTCGACCCGCCGGTGCTTCCAGCGCGAGAAGGCGTTCGAGCCGAGGCGGAAGTCGACCCGCCGCGCCGCCGCGAAGCGGGTCCGCAGCGCCGCACCGGCCAGCGAAAGCGCGAGCGCAGTCATCGCGACCGCGTGGGCGTCGTGCGCATGGACCACCTCCGGGTCGAGCCGCCGGAGCAGGCGCGCCAGCTTCCAGGCGGCGTGGAAGTCGATCTCCGCGCGCGGCGCCAGCGGGAAGACGTCGGGCGCGCCGGACATCCGCTTCCGGAGCTCCCCGCGGGGGTGCGCCACCAGCGCGACCCGGCGCCCCCTGGCGCGCAGGCCGCGCACGGTGAGCATCACCTGATTCTGGCCGCCGCGCCAGGTGCGCGCCGTATCGACGTGAACGGAGAACATGGTCCGGGCCGGCCGCTACCGGCCGGCCCGCAGCCGGCGCTGCTCCCAGAGCTTCGCGAACTTGAGGAACACGTAGTAGGAATTCATCAGCGAGACGATCAGTCCGGGAGCGCCGTCGCGGAATCCGCCGCGCAGCAGGTAGTTCCGGAGGAACACCAGCGGCGGATGCGCGACGAGGTCCGCCAGGCCGGCCTGCCGGTGGTCTTCGAGCATCTGCCGGGCGGCCAGCGTCGTGTAGTGGTTGATCGTCTCCAGATGGTCCGACAGCCCGTCGTACGCATAGTGGCGGAGGTCGGATCGCAGCGTGCCGACCCGGCCGTTCACCGTGACCGACTCGTGGACGTACCGCGCGTTCCACGAGGCGACGCGGCGATCGTAGAGACGAAGCTGACGATCCGGGTACCAGTCGGTCGACCGGATCCAGCGGCCCAGGTAGCGCGTGGTGCGCGGGATGCGGTACCCCTTCACGGCGGGGGAGCCCCGCAGCGCCTCCCCGATCTCGGCGGCCAGCTCCGGCGTCACGCGCTCGTCCGCATCGATCGAGAGCACCCAGTCGTGGACGGCCAGTCCGGTCGCGTAGTTCTTCTGCGCGCCGTACCCCTCCCACGCGCGGGTGAAGACGCGGTCGGTATGGCGGCGCGCGATGGCCACCGTGTCGTCGGCGCTCCCGGAGTCGACCACCACGACGTCGCCGGCCCACGACACCGACTCTATCGCCCCCGCGACGTTGGCGGCTTCGTTCTTCGTGATGATGACGACCGACAGCTCCGCGGCCACGCGGCGAGTCTACCACCGGCCGCCGCACGGCCGGCGTATACTCCGGCGATGGGTCCCGCCGCCGTGCTCGACCTCTTCCGGCGGTGCGGCGCGCTGCTGGAGGGGCATTTCGCGTTGTCGTCCGGCCTCCACTCGGGCGGCTATCTGCAGTGCGCGCGCGTGCTCCAGCATCCGCGGCGCGCCGAGGCTCTGGGAGCGGCGCTCGCCGGGGCGGCCGCCGCCGGCCGGCCGGACGCGGTCCTCTCGCCGGCGCTCGGCGGCCTCGTCATCGGCCACGAGGTGGCGCGTGCATGCGGCGTCCGGGCGCTGTTCGCCGAGCGCGTGGACGGCAAGCTGACGCTCCGGCGCGGGTTCGCCCTCTCGCCGGGCGAGCGCGTGCTGATCGTGGAGGACGTCGTCACCACCGGCGGGTCGACGCGCGAGACGATGGCGGTGGCGCGCGCCGCCGGCGGCGAAGTGGTCGGGACGGCCGCCATCATCGACCGGAGCGGCTCGGCCGTCCGCTTCGACGCGCCGCTGCACGTCCTGGCCGCGGTCGACTGGCCGGCGTACGATCCGCGGGACTGTCCGCTCTGCGCCAGAGGGACGCCGATCGACAAGCCGGGCTCCCGGCCCGCCGCGTCCCGCGGGCGCGGCCGATGACGATGGCCGGATGCGGACCCTCAAGCTCACCCTGGCGTACGACGGGACCGACTACGCCGGCTGGCAGCGGCAGCGCGGCGCGGCGACGATCCAGGCGGCGGTCGAAGCGTCGCTGCGCCGGATAGAGGGACGCCCGGTGACGGCGCACGGCGCCGGGCGGACCGACGCCGGCGTGCACGCGCTCGGCCAAGTCGCAAGCGTCCGTCTGGCGCATCCGATCGGGACCGACGCGCTGGCGCGGGCGCTCAACGCCACGTTGCCCGGCGACGTCCGCGTGCTGCGGGTGGAGGAGGTCGCCGCCCGGTTCCACGCCCGGTTCCAGGCGTCGTCGAAGACGTACCGCTACCGGCTTGCGGTCGGTCCGGCCGCCCATCCGCTGGAGCGGCGTTACGTCTGGCATCTGACCCGCCGGCTCGACTGCGCGGCCATGCAGGCGGCCGGCGCGCTGTTGCGCGGACGGCACGACTTCGCCGCGTTCCGGACAGCGGCCGGCGCAAACGCATCCGCGTCGACCGTGCGCGCCATCTCCGAGTTGCGGGTCGCGCCGGAGCGGTCGGCGTGGCCGGCGCCCGCGGCGGCCGGCGCCGGCGAGATCGTCGCCGTCGAGGTCACGGGCGACGGGTTCCTGCGGCACATGGTGCGCGCCATCGTCGGGACGCTCGTCGAGGTCGGGCTGGCGCGCCGGGCGGTCGAGGACGTGGCGTCGGCGCTGGCGTCGCGGCGCCGGGAGCGCGCCGGCCCCACGGCGCCGGCGCGCGGTCTGCTGCTCGCGCGGGTGGACTATCGCCCTTGAACCGGATGGCGCACAGTTCGTATCATCCGGTCCACCGCCGATGAGCATCGACAAGGTCCTGGCGTGGGTTCCCGAAGGGTCGGCCGAAGAGGCGCTGACTCACGAGGTCGACTTTTCCCGTCTGCCCGCCCACGTCGCCGTGATCATGGACGGCAACGGGCGGTGGGCCGCGCAGCGCCGTCTGCCGCGGGCCGAAGGTCACCGCGCCGGCATCGACTCGGTGCGCGACGCCGTCGAGCTCTGCGCCCGGCTGGGCGTCGACGTGCTCACGCTGTACGCCTTCTCGGTCGAGAACTGGAAGCGGCCGCAGTCGGAGATCAGTCTGCTGATGGGGTTGCTGAAGCGGTATCTCCGGCTCGAGATCGACACCCTGATGCGCAACGGCGTCCGCTTCCGGGTGATCGGCCGGGACGACGAGCTGTCGATCGACGTGCGCGAAGCGCTTGCCGCCGGCCAGGCCAGGACGGCCGGGAACACGGGGATGCTGTTCAACATCGCCCTCAACTACGGCGGGCGCGCGGAGATCGTGGAGGCGGCGCGCCGCGCGCTGGCGGCCGGCGTCGCGCCGGAGGACCTTGACGAAGATCGGTTCAGCGGCCTGCTGTACACTGCCGGGCAACCGGATCCGGACCTGCTCATCCGGACCAGCGGCGAGATGCGGGTGAGCAACTTCCTGCTCTGGCAGATCGCGTATGCGGAAATCTGGGTCACCGACACCCTCTGGCCCGATTTCCGGGCCCGCCACCTTCTGGAGGCGATAGTCGCCTATCAGAAACGGGACCGCCGGTACGGCGGCCTCAAGCCCGAGCCGGCGGCGGCCGTGGGACGGTAGCGCGTCCTGGCGTCCCGCCGGGCCAACCGCATGACGCGTGTCCTGAGCGCCTTGGCGCTCCTGCCGATCGTCGTCGGCGTCATCTGGTTCCCGCACCCGCTGACGACCCTCGCGCTGGCGGAGCTCGTCCTCGCGGCGGCGCTGCTGGAGCATGCGGATCTCGCGGCGCGGGCCGGCGCGCCGCTCCGGAAGGGCCCGGCCGCCGCGGCGGCGCTCGGCGTCTGCGCGGCGGTCGGCTTCGCGCCGCCGGCGCTGCCGGCGGCGCTGATGGCGGCCACCGTCGGACTCGCCGCCGCGCGCACCGCCTGGTGGCCGCAGCGTTTCGAGCCGATCCCGGTCCCGGCGGGGGCGTTCGCCGTCCTGTACCTGGCGCTGCCGCTCGGCGCGCTGGCGGCGCTGCGCCGGACCCACGGACCGGAAGCGCTCCTGCTGCTCCTGGCGGCCGTCGTCGCGAGCGACGTCGCCCAGTATTACGGCGGCCGGCTGCTCGGCCGGCGTCCGCTCGCGCCCGTCATCAGTCCCGGCAAGACGGTGGAGGGGGCGTTGTTCGGCCTCGCGGCGGGAACGAGCGTCGTCTGGGCGGCGGGAGGCTGGTGGCTCCCCGATCTTGCCCCGTCCTGGCGTCCGGCCCTCGGGGCCGCGGTCGCCGGTCTCGGCATGGCGGGCGACCTGTTCGAATCGACGCTGAAACGGAGCGCCGGCGTGAAGGACGCCTCGCGAGCGATTCCGGGGCACGGCGGCGTGCTCGACCGGCTGGACGGCCTGCTGTTCGCGGCGCCCGCCTATTTCACAGCCGCGCACCTCGCGACGTGGGAACAGTCGTGAAGCGGATCGCCATCCTCGGCTCGACCGGTTCGATCGGCCGCAGTGCGCTCGCCGTGGCCGAGGCGCAGGCGGACCGCGTCGAGGTCGTCGGGCTGGCGGCGGGGGAGAACGCCGATCTGTTCGCCGAGCAGGTGGCCCGCCACCGCCCGCGCGTCATCGCCCTGTCCACGCCGGCGGCGCTCGATCGGGCGCAGGCCGCGCTGCGCCGCGCCGGCGCGTCGGCCGGCCTTGCCGGCGTCGGCCGCGACGGGCTGGCGGCCGTCGCCGCCGAGGCCGGCGCTGACGTCGTGCTCTGCGCGACCGCCGGCGTCGCCGGCCTCGACGCGACGCTGGCGGCGATGGAGGCCGGCGCGACGATCGCGCTGGCCAACAAGGAAGCGCTGGTCATGGCCGGCGGGCTGATGATGCGGGCGGCGCGCCGGCGCGGCGTCGCCATTCTGCCGGTCGACAGCGAGCACAACGCCATCCACCAATGCCTGCACGGGCGGCGCCTCGACGAGGTCCGGCGCCTCATCCTCACGGCGTCGGGCGGGCCGTTCCGCGATCGGCCGGCGACCGACCTCGAGAAGGTCACCCCGCAGGAGGCGCTCGACCATCCCACCTGGCGGATGGGGCCGAAGATCACGGTCGACTCGGCGACGTTGATGAACAAGGGGTTGGAGGTGATCGAGGCGCGCTGGCTGTTCGACGCGCCGCCGGAGCGGATCGACGTCGTGGTCCACCCGCAGTCGATCGTGCACTCGCTGGTCGAGCTGCGCGACGGCTCCGTCATCGCGCAGCTCGGCGTGACCGACATGCGCCTGCCGATCCAGTACGCCTTCTCGTACCCGGAGCGGTGGGACGCGCCGCTTCCGGCGCTCGATCTCGCCCGGTGCGGACGGCTCGACTTCGATCGGCCGGACCTGACGCGGTTCCCCTGCCTCGCCCTCGCCTATCGGGCCCTCGGCGGCCCTGCCGCCCTGCCGATCGTCCTGAACGCCGCCAACGAAATGGCGGTGGCGGCGTTCCTCGACGGCCGGCTGGCGTTCACCGGCGTCCCGGCGGCGATCGAGCGGGCGCTCGACGAAGGCGAGCGGCGGCCGGCGGCCGGCGTCGAGACGCTGGAGGAGGTGCGGGAGGTCGATGCGTGGGCGCGGCGGTTCACCGCCGATCTGATCCGCGGGTTAGAATCAGGTTGACGGAGCCGATGCGGTGACGAGTCTGGCGGCGTTCGTGTTCGTGATCGGCGTGCTCGTGTTCGTGCACGAGCTCGGGCATTATCTGGCCGCGCGCCGGATCGGCGTGCGCGTCCTCACCTTCTCGCTCGGCTTCGGTCCGAAGCTGCTGAAGACCCGCCGCGGCGACACCGAGTTCTGCGTGAGCGCCATCCCGCTCGGCGGCTACGTGAAGATGGCCGGCGAGAACCCGGACGACCGGCGCACCGGCGGCGAAGACGAGTTCCTCTCCAGGACCAAGTGGGAACGGCTCCAGATCCTGATCGCGGGACCGGCGATGAACCTGCTGCTCGCGATAGTCGTGATGACGTTCGTCCTGCACCAGGGGGCGGAAGCGCCCGCCTACGAGAGCCAGCCACCCGTGATCGGCATGGTGGCCGACGGTTCGGCCGCCGACCGGGCCGGCCTCCGGGTCGGCGACCGGGTCGTCAGTGTCGCCGGCCGGGTCGTCGAGACGTGGGAGGACCTGTTCCGTGAAGTCATGCCGCGCGCCGGCCGGGAGGTCGAGGTCGGCGTCCGCAACGCCGCCGGCGAGCGCGTGCTGCGGGTGACGCCCGACAGCCGGACCGCGTTCGAGACCGGCGACCTCGGGATCGGTCCACGGCTGCAGCCGCAGATCCGCAGCGTGGCGCCCGGCGAGCCGGCCGCCGCGGCGGGGATCGAGGTCGGCGACGTGATCGTGGCGGTGGACGGGGAGGCGGTCACGAGCGACGCGCTGGTGGAGCGGATCAACGCGCACGCGGAGAGGCCGCTCCGCCTCGACGTCCGGCGCGGCGAGACGCGCCGCGACGTCGTGGTGACGCCGGCCCTCAAGGAGGGCGTCGGCCTGATCGGCGTCTCTATCAGCCCGTTCGAGGTGCGGATAATCGAACCCGGCCTGCTCGAAGCGTTCCGGCTCAGCCTCGCCCGCAACTACGAATGGTCCGGCCTCATCTTCCAGACCCTGGTCGGACTGTTCACCGCCGAGACTTCCCCGCGGCAGCTCGTCGGCCCGCTCGGCATCGCGCAGCTTTCGGGCAGCGCCGCCGAATTCGGCCTGGCGGCGCTCTTCAGCCTCATGGCGATGATCTCCCTGAACCTGGGGATCCTGAACCTTCTGCCGATCCCGGTCCTCGACGGCGGACACATCGCCATCATGGCGATCGAGGGCATCTCCCGCCGCGACTTCAGCCTGCGCGCCAAGGAGCGGATGCTGATGGTCGGCTTCGTGGCCATCATGATGCTGATGGTCACCGTCATCTACAACGACCTGACCCGCATCGCCTGGATCGAACGTCTCATGCCCTGGCGCTGACCGTTTCGTCTTGATGCGCCACAGCTAGTAGCCGAGGCTCAGGCCGAACACCCCGATCGGCGTGAACCCGTCGTCCATCCCGTTGATCGCCTGGAGCGCGTCGCCGAAGAACGTCAGGTTGACGCCGGCGGTGAACTCCCACGAACCGTACTCCGCCGGAATGCCCGAGATCGGGATCCCGACCATCGCGCCCACGTTGAAGAAGCCGAACGTCTCGTTGACGCCGCCCGGGTCGTAGTAATCGCTCAGGCTGAGGCCGACGGCGACCGGGAACGACACGCCGACGGGGGCGTCGTCGAGCGGCAGCGCCGGCTCGATCCCCAGCTCCAGGTACGTGCCTTCGTTTTCGCCGGCGGCGTTGCCGGCGAGCTCGAACGCGAACGTCGCGTACGGCGCGAGCACGTCGTCGTGGCTGACGCCGATCGCCAGCTCCTTGACCGTCCCGAAGCTGCCGCGCGGGCTCATGTAGGCCGTGTAGGTGACGTCGGCTCCCCACCCTTCGGCGAAACCGAAGCCGAGGCCGGCGTAGAAGTCGGTCTCGTAGAAGATTCCGGGCGCGCCGCCGAATCCGGCGTAATCGGCCGAGTGCAGGCTGCTCCACGTCCCCGCGGTCAGCGACACGCTGGCGGCGTCGCCGTCGTGGAGCGACATGCCGGCCTCCAGGTATGGCTGCGCGATGAACCCTTCCGTCTCCTGGACGATGCCGCGGAAGAAGTAGTCCGTCCCGAAATCGATGCCCGCTCCGACCGAGATAGCCCCCGAGTTCGGCGCGTCCTGGGCGGCGGCGGCGCCCGTCATCAACAGGGAGGCGGCCAGCAGGAGCGGCGCTGTCCGCGCCGCTCGACCTTTCGCTTGCGTCGTCATCTTTCTTTCCTTTCTCAAGGCTCTTTCCTTTCTCATCCCGGGCCTCTTGGAGTTTACTCGCCGAGACGCACGCCGTACGCCTCCATCCCGTGCTCGCCGACGTCGAGGCCGACCCGCTCCTCCTCCTTGCTCACCCGCAGTCCGAGGCTCGCCTTGACGGCGAAGAAGATCAGCAGGGCGGCGGCGAACGAGAAGACGCCGTACGCCAGCACGCCGATCAACTGCGCGCCGAACGCATGGTCGGCGCTGAAGATCCCGACCGCCAGCGTACCCCATATGCCGCAGACCAGGTGGACCGAGACGGCGCCGACCGGGTCGTCGAGGTGCGCGCGGTCGATGAGCAGGACCGACGCGACGACGATGATCCCCGCGATGAGGCCGATGACCATCGAGGAGTTGACGCTGACCACGTCGGCGCCGGCGGTGATGCCGACCAGGCCGGCCAGCGCGCCGTTGAGGATCATCGACAGGTCCGGTTTCTTCTGGATCGTCCAGGAGGCCGCCATCGCGCCGATCACGCCGGCCGCGGCCGCCAGCGAGGTGGTGACGAAGACGAGCGACACCAGCTCCGGGTCCGCGCTGAGCACCGAGCCGCCGTTGAAGCCGTACCACCCGAGCCAGAGCAGGAAGACGCCGATCGTCGCGAGCGGCAGGTTGTGGCCGGCTATCGCCCTGATCCGGCCGTTGACGTACTTGCCGGCCCGAGGTCCGAGCACGATGATGCCGGCGAGGGCGCCCCACCCGCCGACCGAGTGGACCAGCGTGGAGCCGGCGAAGTCGTAGAACCCCATCGCGTCGAGCCAGCCGCCGCCCCACTTCCAGGAGCCGGCTATCGTGTAGATGAACGCCACGTAGATCGTGGTGAACACCAGGAACGAGCCGAGCTTGATCCGTTCGGCCACCGCCCCCGACACGATCGTGGCGGCGGTCGCGGCGAACATCGCCTGGAAGATGAAGTCGGTCCAGTAGGTGTAGGCGCCGTCGGCGTACGCGACGGTGGCGCCCTCGGCGCCCGGGTCGAGGCCGAAACCGGCGAACCCGAAGAACTGCCCGATCGAGAAATCGCCGGGGTACATCAGGTTGAACCCCACGACGGCGTAGGTGATCAGCCCGATCGAGATGATCGCGGTGTTCTTGAACAGGATGTTCACCGCGTTCTTGGCTTGCGTCAGCCCCGATTCCAGGCTGGCGAACCCGAGGTGCATGATGAACACCAGGAAGGTGGCCACCAGCATCCAGGTGTTGTTGACGGTGAACATTTCCGGGGACGTCTCCTGCGCGTACCCGGTGGAGGGCGCCAGCGCCACCAGCGCGAGCGCGGGCGCGACGTACCGGACGATCGAACTCCGAGAGCTTCCGTTCATGATGAATTCCTCGATCTGCTGCAACGTTCCCGGCGCTAGAGCGCCGCTGCTCCGGCCTCGCCGGTCCGGATCCGGACGGCTTCGCCCATGGCGCTGACGAAGATCTTGCCGTCGCCGATCTCGCCGGTCCGCGCCGACTTGGTGATCGCCGCCACGACCCCTTCGGCCTGGCCGTCGTCGGTCACGATCTCGACCTTGATCTTCGGGACGAAGTCGACCGAGTATTCGGCGCCCCGATAGATCTCGGTGTGTCCCTTCTGCCGGCCGAATCCTCGGACCTCGGTGACGGTCAGTCCCTGGATGCCCGCCTCCGACAGGGCGTCCCGCACTTCGTCCAGCATGTGAGGCTTGATGATTGCCGTGATCAGTTTCATGTCCACTTCTCCCCGGTGCGGTCGTGGTGACGCGCATTCGCAGCACTTCTACAGCAAGATGCGGGCCAACTTCGCGGCGCACGCGGCGCCGAAAAATCGTTGCAAGCAAAGGCTGCGGCTCGGCGCCCCGGATCGCCCGGCGAGCGCTCCGGATACAAAAACGTAGACGTGTGGAATACTAACAAACAGAAATGTAGATGCGGGCGTAGCACGGGCGCGCTCTTTCGTGGCGCGGAGGGATGCTTGAAAAGAAGTTTTCAGGGATATTTACAAAAACGTATATAGAACGAAAATAATTGCAGATATGTATTTATTTGACGCTAGGTGCGGAAGCGGCGGCAGTCGATGCGGTGCTTCTTCACCTTGTAGTTGACGATCCGTTCGGTGGAGTCGAGCAGCCGCGCGGCCTTGACGCGGTTGCCGCGCGTCGTCTTGAGCGCGTCCTGGATCAGGTCTTTCTCGTAGGCCGCGACCGCCTCCGCAAGCGACGTCCCGGCGACGGTGCCGGACGCCTCGCCGGTCTGGAGCGTCGGCGGGAGATGGTGTCCGTGGACGACGCTGGCGTCGCAGACCAGGACCGCGCGCTCGATGATGTTCTCGAGTTCGCGGACGTTGCCGGGCCAGTGGTACGCCATCAGCATGTCGATGGCGGGAGTCGAGATCCGCTTGATGCTGCGTCCGTGCTCGATCGCGTACTTCTCCAGGAAGTGGTCGGCCAGCAGCAGGACGTCGGTCTTCCGCTCCCTCAGCGGCGGGACGAAGATGGTGAAGACGTTGAGCCGGTAGTACAGATCCTCGCGGAACGTGCCGGCGGCTATCGCCTTCTCGAGGTCGCTGTTGGTCGCGGCGACGAGGCGGACGTTGGCGCTGACCGCCTCGGTTCCGCCCAGGCGCTCGAACTCCCGCTCCTGCAGCACCCGCAGCAGCTTCACCTGGGTCGAGAGGTTGATGTCGCCGATCTCGTCGAGGAAGAGGGTGCCGCCGTCGGCGCGCTCGAAGCGCCCCTTCTTGCGGGCGGTGGCGCCGGTGAACGCGCCGCGCTCGTACCCGAACAGCTCCGATTCGATGAGCGAGTCCGGCAGGGCGGCGCAGCTCACCTTCAGGAACGGCTTCTTCGCGCGCGCGGAGCTGTAATGAATCGCGTGGGCGATCAGCTCCTTCCCGGTGCCCGACTCGCCGCGGATCAGCACCGTGGTGCTGGTGGAGGCGACGCGCGCGATCTGCTCGAACACCTGGCGCATCGGGCCGCTCGTCCCGACGATGTGCGAGAAGTCGTATTTCTCCTTGAGCTCCTCCTTCAGGTGGATGTTCTCGTCGAGCAGCCGCTGCCGTTCGGCGTCGACCAGCCGCTTGAGACGGATCGCCTGGCCGAACATCGTGGCCACCACCCGGAAGAGTTGCAGGTCGCGCTCGTAGTCCCGATCCTTTTCGAACGCGAGGTCGACGTTGAAGGCGCCGATCGCCTTGCGCGCGCCCGGGATCGGCACGCACAGAAAGCTGGTGTCCGATCGCCCGGCCCGTTTCCGCCGGCCGGTGCGGTGCAGGAACATCGGCTCCTGGCTGATCTGGGGAATCACGACCGGACGGCCGGACTGGACGACCCGGCCGGTGATCCCTTCGCCGACGGTCCAGGTGGCGCGCTGTCCCTCGGCGGAGAGTCCCTCGGCGGCGGCGATCCGCAGCCGGTCGGAGTCCGGGTCCTTCAGGACGACCGACGCCTGCAGCACCCGCCGCCCCTGGGCGAGGATCTCCAGGGCGCGCTGCATGCCGGCGCGGCCGCTCCGCGCCGCGACGAGCGCGCCGTTGACGTCGGCCAGCAGGGCGAGCGGCCCGGCGTCCGCTAAAGACGGTTTCGGCATCCGGCCGCCCGGTCGCTACAGCGGCGCCGGCAGGTTCGACGAACCCATCAGGTAGGCGTCGATCCCCCGCGCCGCGCTCCGCCCTTCGGCGATCGCCCAGACGATGAGCGACTGGCCCCGCTGCATGTCGCCCGCGGTGAAGACGCCGGGCACGCTGGTCATCCACGTCTCGTCCCGCCAGACGTTGCCGCGGTCGGTCAGCCTGACGCCGAGCTCGGTCAGCATCCCCGGGCGGTCCGGTCCCAGGAACCCCATCGCCAGCAGGACCAGATCGACCGGCATCTCGAACTCGCTGCCCGGGACCGGTTCGAAGACCGGCCGGCCGTTCTCCCGGCGCATCGCCACCTTGCAGGCATGGAGCGCCGCGACGCGCCCCGCGGCGTTGCCCGAGAAGCGCTGCGTCGAGACGGCGTAGACGCGGTCGCCTCCCTCTTCGTGCGCGGCGGACACCCGGAAGACGTTGGGCCAGTCGGGCCACGGGTTGTCGGCGGCGCGGTCGTCGGGCGGGCGGGGCAGGAGCTCGAACTGCGCCACCGACGCCGCGCCCTGCCGATGCACGGTGCCGAGGCAGTCGGCGCCGGTGTCGCCGCCGCCGATGATCACCACGCGCTTCCCGGCGGCGGAAATGCGCTGGTCGGGCGGCGTCTCGTCCCCCTCGCACAGCCGGTTCTGCTGGGTCAGGTACTCCATCGCGAAGTGGATGCCGTCGAGCTCCCGGCCGGGCGCCTTCAGGTCGCGGGGCCAGCCGGCGCCGCCGGCCAGCAGCACCGCATCGTGCTCGGCCCGGAGCCGTTCGGCCGGGACGTCCACGCCGACGTTGACGCCGGTCCGGAACCGGACTCCCTCCGCCTCCAGCACCGTGAGACGGCGGTCGAGGAACCGCTTCTCCATCTTGAACTCGGGAATGCCGTACCGCAGCAGTCCGCCGATCCGGTTCGACTTCTCGAAGACGACGACGGCGTGCCCGGCCCGGTTGAGCTGGTCGGCGGCGGCCAGCCCCGCCGGCCCGGAGCCGACGACCGCCACGGTCTTGCCGGTGCGGACTTCCGGCGCCTGCGGGCGAACCCACCCCTCTTCGAACGCCCGCTCGACGATCGAGAGCTCGATCGACTTGATCGTCACCGGGTCCCGATCGATCGCCAGCACGCACGAGCCTTCGCACGGCGCGGGACAGAGCCGTCCCGTCCATTCCGGAAAGTTGTTCGTCCTGTGCAGCCGGTCGATCGCGTCGCGCCACTTCCCCCGGTAGACGAGGTCGTTCCAGTCGGGGATCAGGTTGCCGAGCGGACAGCCCTGGTGGCAGAACGGGATGCCGCAGTCCATGCAGCGCGCGCCCTGGGCGCGCAGGTCCGACGTCGCGTACGGCAGGTGCACCTCGCGCCAGTCCCGCACCCGCTCCTCCACCGGGCGGGCCGGCGCCTTCCGGCGTTCGATCTCGATGAATCCCTTGAGTTTGCCCATGGCGGTGGCTCGATTAGGAGGCCGCGCCGATCAGCTCGCCGAACTCCGGCTCGCGCGACTCGGCGCGGGCCCGCGCCTCGGCCGTCAGCACCCGCTTGTAATCCCGCGGCATCACCTTGACGAACTGGCTCCGGCGCGCCGCCCACTCGTCGAGCGCCTGCCGCCCCCGCGCGCTGCCGGTCAGCTCGACGTGCCGGCCGACGAGGCGCCGCACGAACGCCGCGTCCTCGTCGGTCAACGGCTCCAGATCGACCATGCCGGGGTTGCACCGCCGCGCGAAGTCGGCCGCTTCGTCGAGGACGTAGGCGACGCCGCCGCTCATGCCGGCCGCGAAGTTCCGGCCGGTCCGGCCCAGGATCACCGCGCGTCCGCCGGTCATGTACTCGCAGCCGTGGTCGCCGATCCCTTCGACGACGGCGTGCGCGCCGCTGTTGCGCACGCAGAACCGCTCGCCCGCGACGCCGCGCACGAACGCCTCCCCGCCGGTGGCGCCGTACAGCGCGACGTTGCCGATGATGATGTTCTCCTCCGGCGCGAACGTCGCCTCGCGGGGGGGATGGATCACCAGCCGGCCTCCCGACAGGCCCTTCCCCCAGTAGTCGTTCGCGTCCCCTTCAATCGTCAGCGACATGCCGCGCGGGACGAACGCCCCGAAGCTCTGGCCGGCCGAGCCGGTGAACCGGATCCGGATCGTGTCGTCGGCCAGCCCCTCCCGGCCCCACCGGCGCGTCAGCTCCGAGCCGAGCATCGTGCCGACGGTCCGGTTGACGTTGCGGATCGGAAGGTCGATCTCCACCGGGCGGCCATGCTCCAAAGCGGCCTGCGCCCGGCGGATCAGATCGTTGTCGAGCGCCTTCTCCAGGCCGTGGTCCTGCGCCCGCACGCGCCGGCGGCCGACCGACGGCGGCACGTCCGGCTGGTGGAGGATCGACGTAAGGTCCAGCCCCTTCGCCTTCCAGTGGTCCACCGCCGCCCGGTAGTCGAGACGGTCCGACCGGCCGATCATCTCGTCGAGCGTCCGGAAGCCGATCTGCGCCATCAGCTCGCGCACCTCCTCGGCGACGAACCGGAAGTAGTTCTCGACGAACTCCGGCCTGCCCGTGAAATGCTTCCGCAGCGCCGGGTTCTGCGTGGCGATCCCGACCGGGCAGGTGTCGAGGTGGCAGACCCGCATCATGATGCAGCCGGAGACGACCAGCGGCGCCGTCGAGAAACCGTACTCCTCGGCGCCCAGCAGCGCCGCGATGACCACGTCGCGGCCGGTCTTCATCTGTCCGTCGACCTGCACCACGATCCGGTCCCGCAAGTCGTTGAGCACCAGCACCTGCTGCGTCTCCGCCAGGCCCAGCTCCCAGGGGACGCCGGCGTGCTTGATGCTGGTCTGCGGCGAGGCGCCGGTCCCGCCGTCGTGCCCCGAGATCAGGACGACGTCGGCGTGCGCCTTCGACACGCCGGCCGCCACCGTGCCGACGCCGACTTCCGCCACGAGCTTCACGTGGACGCGGGCGCGCGGGTTCGAGTTCTTCAGGTCGTGGATTAGCTGGGCCAGATCCTCGATCGAGTAGATGTCGTGGTGCGGCGGCGGCGAGATCAGCCCCACTCCCGGCGTCGAGTGCCGCACCCTGGCGATCCAGGGATAGACCTTGAAGCCGGGCAGTTGTCCGCCCTCGCCGGGCTTCGCGCCCTGCGCCATCTTGATCTGCAGGTCGTCGGCGTTCACCAGGTACTCGCTGGTCACCCCGAACCGGCCGGACGCCACCTGCTTGACGGCGCTCCGCCGCCGGTCGCCGTTCGGATCCGGCACGTACCGCGCCGGGTCTTCGCCCCCCTCGCCGGTGTTCGACTTCCCGCCGAGACGGTTCATCGCTATCGCCAGCGTCTCGTGCGCCTCCTGGCTGATCGAGCCGTACGACATCGCCCCGGTCGAGAACCGCGCCAGGATCCGCTCGACCGGCTCGACCTCCTCGATCGGGACCGGATCGCCCGCCGGCGTGAGCTCGAACAGGCCGCGCAGAGTCGCCCGCTTCCGGCTCTGGTCGTTGACCAGCCGCGCATAGTCGCGGTAGACGGCGTACTGGCCGCTCCGCGTCGCGTGCTGCAGCTTGAACACCGTCTCCGGGTTGAAGAGGTGGTGTTCGCCGTCCCGGCGCCACTGGTACTCGCCGCCCGTGTCGAGCTCGTCGTCCTCCCGCCCCCGATCCGGGAACGCCCGGCGGTGACGGCGGACCACTTCGTCGGCCACGGTGTCGATGCCGATCCCGCCGAGGCGCGACGCCGTCCAGGTGAAGCACCGATCGACGAACGCCTCGTCGAGCCCGACCGCCTCGAAGATCTGCGCGCCGCGGTAGCTCTGCAGCGTCGAGATCCCCATCTTGGACATCACCTTGAGCACGCCCTTGGAGCACGCCCTGACGTATCGGCGGACGGCGGTCGGCAGGTCGACGCCGGGCAGCGTCCCGTCGCGGATCAGCTCGTCGAGCGTCTCGAAGGTGAGGTACGGGTTGACGGCCGCCGCGCCGTAGCCGAGCAGCAGGGCCATGTGGTGCACTTCGCGCGCTTCCCCCGATTCGACGATCAGCGAGCAGCGGGCGCGGGTCCCCTCCCGGACGAGGTGGTGGTGGACGCCCGCCGCGGCCAGCAGGCTGGGGACCGGCGCGCGGCGCCGGTCGACGCCGCGGTCCGACAGGACGATCAGGGTATGGCCGTCCGCCACCGCCGCGCTGGCGCGCCGGCGCAGCTCCTCCATCGCCCGCTCGAGGCCGGCGGCGCCCTCCTCCGGCGGGAACAGCATCGGGATGGTGACCGAGCGGAACGCCGGGTCGGCCGCCGCGCGGAGCTTCGCGAGCTCGCCGTTGTCGAGGATCGGGCGGTCGATCCGGATCTGGCGGCAGGAGGCCGGCTCCGGCTTCAGCAGGTTCCCCTCGGAGCCGAGCGTCGACCCCATGTCGGTCACCAGCTCCTCCCGGATGGCGTCGAGCGGAGGGTTGGTCACCTGGGCGAAGAGCTGCTTGAAGTAGTCGTACAGCAGCCGGGACCGGTCCGAGAGGACGGCCAGCGCCGTGTCGGCGCCCATCGATCCGATCGGCTCGGCGCCTGACGCCCCCATCGGGCCGACGAGAATCCGCAGATCCTCCTCCGTGTACCCGAACGCCCGCTGGCGCCGGCGGACCGTCTCGGCCGGCGGCGCCGGCGCGTCCCCGGCCGGCGGCAGGTCGTCGATGTGGACCATCTCCCGGGCCAGCCACTCGCCGTACGGATGCTCGGCGGCCAGTCCGGCCTTGATCTCCTCGTCGTCGATGATCCGGCCCTGCGCCGTATCGACCAGGAAGATCCGCCCCGGGTGCAGCCGCTCCTTGACCAGGACGTTCTCGGGCGGCACGTCGAGCACCCCGACCTCGGACGCCATGATCACCAGGTCGTCCTTCGTGACGTAGTACCGGGACGGCCGCAGGCCGTTCCGGTCGAGCACCGCCCCGATCACCGTGCCGTCGGTGAAGGCGATCGACGCCGGCCCGTCCCACGGCTCCATGAGCGAGGCGTGGTACCGGTAGAACGCCTGCCGCTCCGGGCGCATCGACTCGTGGTTGCTCCACGGCTCCGGGATCATCATCAGCACGGCGTGCGCGAGGGGCCGGCCGCTCAGCACCAGGAACTCGAGCACGTTGTCGAAGGTGGCGGTGTCGCTCTGGCCTTCCCGGACGATCGGGAACAGCTTCCGGAGGTCGGCGCCGAACAGGTCGGACTCGCACAGCGCCTCGCGCGCCCGCATCCAGTTGATGTTGCCCCGCAGCGTGTTGATCTCGCCGTTGTGCGCCGCGTAGCGGTACGGATGGGCGAGCGGCCACGACGGGAACGTGTTGGTCGAGAACCGCTGGTGCACGAGGGCGAGGGCCGATTCGACCGCCGGGTCGGACAGGTCGGGGAACATCGTCTCCATCTGGTCCGCGATCAGCATCCCCTTGTAGACGATCGTGTTCGACGACAGGCTGACGACGTAGAACAGACGGCCTTCGCGCAGCGCGAGTCGGTCGACGGCCCGCGCCGCCCGCTTGCGGATGACGTACAGCTTCCGCTCGAACCGGGCGTGCGCGTCGGCGTGGCCGTCGAGCGCCCGCCCGCGGCCGATCACGATCTGCCGGATCACCGGTTCGCCGCTGCGCGCCGTCCGGCCGAGGGGCGAGTCGTCGGTCGGGACGTCCCGCCAGCCGAGCAGGCGCTGGCCTTCCTCTTCGACGATCTGCGCGAACAGCTCCTCGACCCGCGCGCGATCGCCGGCGTCGCGCGGCAGGAACACCATGCCGACGCCGTACGCGCCGGGCGCCGGCAGGTCGATGCCCAGTCGATCCGCTTCCTGCCGGAAGAACTTGTGGGGAAGCTGGAGGAGCATCCCGGCGCCGTCGCCCGTGTTCGCCTCGCACCCGCACGCGCCGCGGTGGAGCAGGTTGATGACGACCTCGAACGCCTGGCGCACGAGCTGGTGGGACCTGCGTCCCTTGACGTCGACGACGAACCCCACGCCGCACGAGTCGTGTTCGTGGCGCGGGTCGTAGAGCCCCTGGGAGGCCGCCTGCTGCCTGCTCACGACGCCTCCCGTGCGGGCCGGCCGGAGACGTCCGATCCGTTCTCCCCGTTCTCCGTGCAGAGGACCCTGATGAACCCCGTGACCGCCGGATTGAGTCGGCGCTTGCGCCGGTGGACGATGCTCAGCGGCCGGACGAGCGGCGGGCCGTCGGCGGCCATGCGGAACGGCACGGTGACCAGCGCGTGCCGCTGCGCCTCCTGGCGCAGCGTCGGGACGGGCAGGATCGCAATGCCCGCGCCGTCCGCCACCGCCTGCTTGATGTTCTCGATGTTGTCGAACTCCGCCGCCACCGCCACGTCGACGTCGTGCTTGCGCAGGAAGCGGTCGATTTCCCGGCGGACCGGCAGGCCCCGGTCGAAGGTGACGAACGATTCCCCCGCGAGGTCCTGCGGCCGCAGCCCGTCCTGCTCGCGCCGCAGCGCGGCGAGACGGTGGCCGGGCCGGCACGCCACGGCCATCGTCTGGCGCTGCCACGGAATGACCGTGAGTCCCCGCGCCGGGCTCGCGAACGAGAGCAGGCCGAGGTCCGCCTGGTCGCTTCGGATCCGCTCGCAGACTTCGTCCGGGTGCATGTAGTCGATGTTCACGCCGCCGCCGGGGACCACGTCCCGGAACCGGTCGACGTACCCGTTCAGGAAGTGCAGGGAGACCGAGTAGATCGAAGCCACCCGCACCGTGTAGCCGGACGGATGCTGGCGCCGCTGCACCGCGTCCTCCAGCTCGTGGTAGCGCTCGATGATCTCCTGACACCCCTGAAAGAACAATCTGCCCTCCGGCGTCAACCGCCACGGCCGCGTCGACCGGTCGATCAGCTCCGCGCCCAGCCGCGACTCGATCTGCCGCACCGCCTGACTGGCCGCCGACTGGCTGACCGAGTGCGCCACGGCGGCCTGCGAGAAGCTCCGGCGCCGGACGACGTCGCAGAAGATGCTGAGCGACTCGAGCTGCATCGGAGGGGAGGCAGTCTATCACATTCCGGCTAATAGCAAGAATTTGTTGAATAAGCAAAAAAGATATAAGGATCGCGGCGGACGCCGCGGGCCGCGCGCGGCATGCCGGCGTGCAAGGCGTTGGAAATGAATGCCTTACGCCAACCTGTCCCCCAGCGTCCCGATCGGGGCGTTCCGGTTCGAGCGGAGGGTCAGCGTGACGCGCCGGGGGGCGTCCGCCTGCCCGTGCACATCCCGGGCGTCGTCGGCGAACAGCATCCGCAGCAATGCGTCGAGGGCGGGGCGCAGCGCATCGACCGTGTCGGGCGCGGGCGGGGCGAGCAGCCGGTCGTTGGCGGTGAACTGCAACGCGTCGCCCCGAAACCGGCAGCGGGCGCCGACCGGCGGATCGGATTCCAGCAGGACGCCCGCCTTCAGCAGCGCGCGGCAGGACGCCGCGAGGCGGTCGGCCAGCGCGCCGCCGGCCGGCTGCCTGCGGTGATAGCACAGGCCGGTCCGGCCGTCCGCCCGGTCGATCGCATAGTGCGCTTCGTGCCCGGCGAGCAGGACGGCGGGGCCGTCCGCGAGATGGGTGTAGTCGGCCACGTCGATCAGCAGCCCGTCCACCGCGCCGGTCCGGATCCACTGGTGGAAGATCGGGATGAACGCCCGGACGTCCAGCTCCGGATCAGGCTCTAGGAAGACCTTCAGCGCGAACCGCTGCAGGTCTTCGGCGGGATGGCTCATCGGGCGGACGCCTGCGCCGGGACGTCCGCCGGCCGTCCGGCCGCGAGGCGGGCCTGGCAGGCGTGGCTGGCCTCGAGGAATAGCTGCGCTTCCTCGATAGACTGCCGCGCTTCCTCCGCCGTGTCGGCGCTCCGGGCGGCGTCGTGGCGGCGGAGCAGGTACATGGCGAACTTGCCGCCGGCGTAACGGTCGAAGAACAGCTTCGTGTCGAAGAACCGGGCGCGGAACTCCCGGACGATCGCGTCCGGGTCGTCCGGAACGTCCGGCAGCTCGGTCTTGACCAGGCCTCGCGCGGCGAGCAGCATGCCGTCGTACGCGAGGCGGCCGGCTTGCGCGTGCTCGCCGTCCTCGAGCCGGAGCTGCGCCTCGAACACCTGCGCTTCCGCCGCGGCGAGATCGAACTCCGCGAGCGAGACGACCTCGCCCGCGCATTCCCCGACGCCCATGTCGCCGAGCGTGAACTCGCGCGGATCGCCCCAGTCCGAATAGAACTCCGGCCCGTCGGCGTGCGCAGGCACACGGGTCAGGTCCGCGAGCATCTCCTTGAGCGCCCGTTTCCCGATCCGACGGGTGAACTGCTGGAACGTCTCGTCCGGCTGACGCTCCCGGGCGAACCGCTCCGTGAGCCGCGCGACGACGTCCGGAATCCGTTTCGAGGGCGCCGCGCCGATCGCCAGTCCGTACGCCCCCGCGTTCGCCTTCCACTGGCCGCCCAGGACGACCTGGAAGTGCGGCACCGTGTAGCCGTTCACCGTCCGGCTCACGCCGTAGAAGCCGAGGTCGGCGACGTGGTGCTGGCCGCACGAGTTGAAGCAGCCGCTCGTCTTGATCCGGAGGCCGGCGGCCGGGCCGTGCGCATCCGCCGCCGCCGCGGCCAGTCTGGTCCGCAGCTCGGCCGCCAGCCCTCTCGACGAGGCGATGCCCAGCTTGCAGGTGTCGGTGCCCGGACAGGCGGTGACGTCGCGCAGCGCGCCGGCGCCGGGCTCGCCGAGGCCCGCCGCCGCCAAGTCGCGGTACAGGTCCGGGAGGTCGGCTGCGCTGACCCAGCGCAGCACGATGTTCTGCTCCACCGTCGTGCGGACCGCGTCACCCACGTACCGGCGGGCGATCGCCGCCAGATCGCGCATCCGCCGGGCGGTCAGGTCGCCGAGCGGCAGCGTGACCGCCGCCGCCGCGTAGTGCGGCTGGCGCTGGCGGTGAACGTTCGTCCGCATCCAGGCGTCGAACCCGGGCGGCGCGTCGGCGCGGTCGTCGGGCGGCGCCGCCGGCTTCAGCGGGGTTTCGCCGTACGCGGCCGCTTCTGCGAGATGCGCCGTCCAGCGCGGGTCGTCCGGCAGCGCGGCGCGCTCTTCCAGGACCAGCCGCCTGAATTCGTCGAGGCCGAGCTGCGCCACGAGAAACTTGATCCGGGCCCGCGCGCGGTTCTTCTTCTCGCCGAGGCGCGCGAACACGCGGGCGATCGCTTGCGCGATCGGCAGCAGCTCCTCCTCCGGCAGGAACTCGTCGAACAGCCTGGCCTGGTGGGGGACGGCGCCGAGGCCGCCGCCGACGTAGGTGACGAACCCGCGGCGCTCGGTCCCGCCGACGGTGCGGACGGCTGCGATCAGGCCGAGGTCGTGCATCGAGACGAGGCCGCACGCGTGGTCGCGGCATCCCGAGAACGCCACCTTGAACTTGCGGCCGAAGTCCTGCGCGTCGGGGTGGCCGAGCAGAAAGCGCATGCACGCCCGCGCGTGCGGCGTCACGTCGAACGCCTCGTCGCGGCAGACGCCGGCGAGCGGGCACGCTGTCACGTTCCGGACCGAGTTGCCGCACGCCTCGCGGGTGGTGACGCCGACCGCCGCCAGCCGCCGCATCAGGTCGGGCGTGTCGTCGATGTGGACGAAGTGGAGCTGGACGTCCTGGCGCGTCGTGACGTGGCAGACCTCGTCGCTGTACTCTTCCGCCACGTCCGCGAGGACGTCCATCTGGTCCGGCGTGAGACCCCCGAACGGGATCTTGATCCGCATCATGCCGGGGGCGTCCCAGATCGTGTCCGGGCCTTTCGTCATCCGGCCGGGCGGGAACGCGAGCCGGCGCGTCCCCGCGCCGTCGTTTCGCCGGCCGTTGTCGTAACGTTGTCCGTAGACGCCGCGCCGGAGCCGCGTCTCGGCGAACACCTTCTCGTCGATCCTGCCCTGGCGCCGCAGGGCGATCTGGCGTTCGAACGCGTCGATTTCCGCCGTCAGGTCTTCGGGCGTCCTGCCGGCGAGCCGCTGCTTCCACGTCACGTCACACCTCTGCGGGCCGTCAGCCGCCGAACGCCACGGCGGCGGCCGTCAGCGCGCTCCGGTCTGCGGCGGCCGTCAGGGAGCGCAGCCCGACGACGTCGCCCACGACGATCGTCCCCGGCGGCCGGCCGGCCATCTCGACCGGCGCGGACGCCAGACGGTCGAGCCGCCCGGTCCAGATCTTCATGTCGGGCGTTCCGGCTGCGAGCACCACGGCGGCCGGCGCGCCCGGCCGCCATCCCCGATCGAGGAGCCGTTGCGCAATCCGCCGGCGCGACGCCAGTCCCATCAGCACGACGACCGTCAACGCATGCGGTTCGACGCCGTCGAGGATCGGTCCGAACGCCGACTCCGCATGGCCGGAAACGACCAGGAACCCCGACGCCAGCCCGCGGTGCGTCACCGGCACCCCGGCCAGGGCGGGCGCGGCGACCGCGCTGGTGACGCCCGGGACCACGTCGAACGGCACGCCCGCCTCCCGCAGCGCGAGCGCCTCCTCGCCGCCGCGCCCGAGCACGAACGGATCGCCGCACTTGAGCCGCACCACCCGCTTGCCCTGGCGCGCGCCCCGGATCATCAGCCGCTCGGTCGCCGCCTGACTGACCGGCCTGCCTCCCGCGCGCTTGCCCACGCAGAAGCACTGCGCGCGGAACGCGACGGCGATCGCGTCGAGCCCGACCAGCGCATCGTACAGCACGAGGTCGGCCGCCTGCAGCTTCCGCACGGCGCGCAGCGTGAGCAGGTCCGCGTCGCCCGGCCCCGCGCCGACCAGCGAAACGAAACCGGTCATTGCCCGCCCGTCCGGCGCGCCCGCTCGTCACCGGCCGGAGAGCCGCGCGTCTTCATCGCCGTTTCACCGGAATACTGCCGGATCAGGGCGTCGAGCAGGAGCGGCCGGCGCTGCTCCATCGGCACGTTCCGGTCGCGCCAACTGCGCCGCGCGCGTTCGGCCGCCGCCACCCACCGGGCGAGATCCGCTTCCGGCAGCACCGCCTCCAACCCCTCGCGGAGCAGGCCGGCGAGCGCCGGCGCGCGTCCGTCGGTCGAAATCGCCAGCGTGACGCCGGCACGCCGGACGACGCCGCCGAGGTACGCGCTCGCGTTGTCCGGATCGTCCACCGCGTTGACGAAGATCCGCCGTGCGCCGGCCGCCTCGGCGACGCGCCGGTTCACCTCCGGCGTCGCCGCCGCCACGACGAGCCAGGCGCCGTCCAGGTCGGCCGGCTCGAACCGTTTCCGCTCGACCGACACGCCCGGCCGCTCGATCCCGTCGCCCACGGCGGGAGCGACGACCCGAACGCGGGCGCCCGCCGCCAGCAGCGCGTCGAGCTTCGACGCGGCGACCGGACCTGCGCCGACCACCACCACCGTCCGGTCCGCGAGCTTCAGAAAGAGCGGAAGCAGCATCGCACTACGCCCGTTCGGGCGCCGCCGCCACCGGGATCGCGGGGCCGTGCAGCCCGCATTCGGTCTTCGTGACGCCGCGCCACCGGCCGGCCCGGTCGTCCTCCCCGGCGTGGACCCGGCTCGTGCAGGGCCGGCATCCGATGCTGGGATACCCGCGGTCGTGCAGCGGGTTGTACGGCGTCGCGTGATCGAGCAGGTACGCCCAGACGTGCCGCTTGGTCCACCGGACCAGCGGGTTGATCTTGACGATGCCGAACTTGTCGTCCCACTCCGCGGCGAGCGCGGACGCCCGCTGCGGCGTCTGGTCGCGCCGGATGGCGGTGATCCAGGCGTCGACCCGGGCCAGTTCCGCCTTCAGCGGTTCGACCTTGCGCATCTCGCAGCAGCGCTCCGGCGCCCGCTCCCACAACCGGTCGCCGTGCGCAACGGCCTGATCGCCGACCGACAGCGCCGGCGTGACGCCGCGGATCGTGACGCCGCAATGCGCTTCCAGCCGCCGCCAGAGATCGACGGTTTCCGGGAAGAGCAGCCCGGTGTCCAGGGTGAACAGGTCGATCGGCAGGCGATGCCGCCCGATCAGGTCGATCAGCACGCACCCTTCCGGGCCGAACCCGGTCGCGAACGTCAGCCGCGGCGCATAGCGATCGACCGCCCATTGCAGCACGTCGAGCGGAGTCCGGTCTTCGAGCGCCGCCGCCGCTCGGTCGAGGTCGTCCCGGCCGGCGACGTCGGCGGCCGCGGGAGATGTCAGGGCGCCTTGCTCCACGATCCGTTTCCTTCCTGCGTGATGGACGCCGCCGGTCCGGCCTGCGCCGGCGACACGCTGAAGACGGCCAGTTGCAGGCCGATGGCGATCAGCACCGCCGCGAGTCCGGCCCGCAGCGTGCGTTCCGGCATCGCCGTCGCCAGCCGCGCTCCGATCAGCACGCCGGGCACGGCCCCGATCAGCACCGTCGCCGCCAGCGCGGCGTCGATGCGGCCCGCCAACCCGTGGCCGACCGTCGCCACCGAGGAGAGCAGCAGGGCGTGCACGAGGTCGGTCCCGACGATCGTCGCGGCGCTGAACGGATAGCAGAGCGACAGCACGCAGAGCAGCAGCGACCCGCTCCCGATGCTGGTCATGCTCACGAGCAGGCCGGTCGCGAATCCGAACGCGACGGTGACCGGCCAGCGGGGCGCGCGGCGGGGATGGGCCCTGGCGCCCATCGTGAGCCGGACGATCACCGACGCGCCGGCGGCGATCAGGACGACGCCGAGTCCGCGGCCGAGGTACGCGTCGATGGCGGAGTCCGGCAGGCGGTTGAGCACCCAGACGCCGGCCACCGCGCCCGGGACCGACCCGGCCGCCAGCCGGCCGACCGTCCCCCAGTGGACCTCGCCGCGCAGGGCGTAGATCCCGCCGCCGAACAGCTTCATTCCGCTGGCGATCAGAACGTCCGAGCCGATCGCGATCGAAGCGGGGACCCTGGCGATCAGGACGAGCGCCGGCGTCAGCAGGGCGCCGCCGCCGGTCGAGGTGGCCCCGACCACGAGGCCGACCACGAAGCCGATCACGCTGGTTCCGTAATCCACGTCGAAAACCAATAAAAAAGGCCCGGGAAGCGTTTGCCTCCCGGGCCTTCGGTCCTGCGCGTTGAACGGATGCTGCTATCGTCGAAACGGCGTCAACACGACGCGACCGGCGGCGCGGGGGCCCGGACGGGCCTCCATACAACAGCAGCGACAGCCGGCGGCGCGCGCGTGCATCCGCATCGCTCCGTATTCTGGACCACGCCGCCGGCCGCGTCAAGTCGGACCGGCCGGCGGCGTCCCCGTCAGACCGTCACGGCGGCGCCCTCCAGCTCGGCGACGTCGATGCCGAGGCTGCGCGCCACCCCCGCGCCGTAGGCGGGATCCGCCTTCAGGAAGTGGCCGATCTGGCGTAGCTGGATCTCCCGGGGCACAGGCTTCATCGCCCGCGCCAGGTTGCCGATCAGCCGCTCCTGCTGCTCCGGCGTCATCAGGCGGAACAGGTCGCCCGGCTGCTGGTAGTCGTCGTTGCCGTCCCGGTGGTTGTACCGGTCCGCGGCGCCGTCCACTGCGAGCGGCGGCTCGACGTACGCGCGGTCCTCGACCGGCCCGTCGAAGCTGTTCGGCTCGTAGTTGACCGCGCCGCCGCAGTTGCCGTCGTGCCGCATCGCGCCGTCGCGGTGGTACGAGTGGACCGGGCAGCGGGCCTGGTTGACCGGCAGCGTCTCGTAGTTGACGCCGAGGCGGTGCCGGTGGGCGTCGGCGTAGGCGAAGATGCGGAACTGCAGCATCTTGTCGGGGCTGTGGCTGATCCCCGGCACCTGGTTCGCAGGGGAGAAGCTCGACTGCTCCACCTCGGCGAAGTAGTTCTCCGGGTTCCGGTCGAGCTCGACGATCCCGACCTCGATGAGCGGGTAGTCGCCGTGCGGCCACACCTTGGTCAGGTCGAACGGGTTGAACCAGGTCTTGCCGGCGTCCGCCTCGGGCATCACCTGCACGCACATCCGCCACTTCGGGCAGTCCCCCGCCTCGATAGACCGGAACAGGTCGGCTTGGTGCGACTCCCGATCCGTCCCGACGACCTCGGCTCCCTGCCGATCGGTGAGGAAGTCGATCCCCTGCATCGTCTTCAGGTGGAACTTCACCCAGAAGCGTTCGCCGGCCGCGTTGATGAAGCTGTAGGTGTGCGAGCCGTAGCCGTTCATGTGGCGGTACGACTTCGGCAGGCCGCGGTCCGAGAACAGGATCGTCACCTGGTGCAGGCTTTCCGGCGAGAGCGACCAGAAGTCCCACATCGCCGCCGGGTTCCGCAGGTTGGTCTTCGGGTCGCGCTTCTGCGTCCGGATGAAGTCGGGGAACTTGTACGGGTCGCGCACGAAGAAGACCGGGGTGTTGTTGCCGACCAGGTCCCAGTTCCCTTCGTCGGTGTAGTACTTCATCGCGAAGCCGCGGACGTCGCGCTCGGCGTCCGCCGCGCCCCGCTCGCCCGCCACGGTCGAGAACCGCCAGAAGCAGGGCGTCTTCCTGCCGATCTCCGAGAACAGGCTGGCCTTCGTGTAGCGCGTGACGTCGCCGGTCACCGTCAGCGCGCCGTACGCGCCGGAGCCTTTCGCGTGCACCACCCGCTCGGGGATCCGCTCGCGGTTGAAGTGCGCGTGCTTCTCGAACAACTGCCAGTCCTGGATCAGGAGCGGCCCGCGCGGGCCGGCGGTCAAGCTGTTCTGGTTGTCGCCGACCGGGATGCCGGCGGCGGTGGTGAGCTGCTTCTTCGCCATCGTGCGATACCTCCTCCCTCCATTCTACCCGCGGTCGGCCGCGGCGCCGTACGCCTATAATCGGGACGTGCCTGCGTCGGACCTTGCCCGGCCCGCCGCGCCGCCGGCGCGCCTGCGGGTCGAGCCGCTCACCGCGGCGATCGGGGCGGAAGTCTCCGGCGTCGACCTGACGCAGCCGCTCGACGACGCGACGCTCACCGCGCTGCGCGACGCCTGGACACGACGCCTCGTGCTCTTCTTTCGCGATCAGGACCTGACGTTCGAACAGCACAAGGCGCTCGGCCGGCGGTTCGGCGAGCTCCACATCCATCCGGCCGCCCCGAAGGACGCGGAGCACCCGGAGATCCTGGTCGTCCACGGGGACGACAAGGTCGAGTTCGTCGCCGGGAGCCTCTGGCACACGGACGTCTCGTGCGACGTCGAGCCGCCGATGGCGAGCATCCTGCGAATCGTGCAGACGCCGCCGTCGGGCGGCGACACGCTGTTCGCCAACATGTACGCCGCGTACGAGGCGTTGTCGGACCGGATGCGGAAGCTGCTGGCCGGGCTGACCGCCGTCCACGACGGCGAGCAGTACTACCGCGGGCGGTACGGCGGAGGCGATCTCCGCGACGGCGGCTATCCGTCGGCCGAGCATCCGGTGGTCCGCACCCATCCGGTCACCGGCCGGCCGGCGCTCTACGTGAACGAAGGGTTCACGACGCGCATCAAGGAGCTGCCGCTCGCCGAGAGCGACGCCCTGCTGGCGTTCCTCTTCCGGCACTGCGCGCGGCCGGACTTCCAGTGCCGCTTCCGGTGGCGCGCGCATTCGGTCGCCTTCTGGGACAACCGCTGCACGCAGCACCTGGCGATCTGGGACTACTACCCGGAGACCCGCCACGGCTACCGCGTGACGATCCGGGGCGACGCGCCGTTCTACGACCCCGCCCGGCGGTCCTGACTTCCGTTGCGCGGACTCGGCAAGGCGATCTTCACCGCGGCGAGAAGCTGCCTGCCCAGACGTCGTCGTACCGGACGCCTTCCCTCGTTCGGCGCTCCGTGAACTGTCCGGTGCGGATGCTGGCGACGTCGTAATCGGGCAGAGGACGCACGACGTAGCATTTGCCGTCCCGCCGCCAGAACTGCATGTGCAGGTACCTGTGCGGGCGCATGCGCGGCGGCAGCCCGCCCAGGAGGAACGTCCACCGAATTTTCTCAAAGCGAAAGTCCAGATTCTCGAATCCATGCCGTCGGCTGTCTGCGGGAAGATCGTTCACGTCGACAGGGCGCACGTGCAGGAAGAATGGCGGCTGACGCCGCAGGTCAGCGTCGCCGGGGCACTCGCGGCGAAAGTAAAGCAGATCGTCCCCGCCTTCCTCGTTCCTGAAGAGGTGGACGTCGTAGTCAGGAGACTGCAGAACGGGGCGTTGCGCGTCCGCGCGCCGTTCGCTTCGAGCCAGGACGGCTTCGTAGACGCTGCGATCGTAGAGAAAGAACGACCGGTTGTCCGGGGTCAGGGAACGGATGTCTGCGAGCCGATAATCCAGGACGAAATCGGCGTGACGCCTCATTCCGGGCGCCGTAGTCGCCATGTCTCTGAAACGGTAGTGGCTGCCGGACCCCATCTCCATCGTGGTCGCAATCGCCTTTCCTTGCGCGAGTCGGCGGATGGCGTCGCCGTCGGCCATCACGGCCCTTTCGAGCTTCGCATGTTCCGGATCGTGGACGGCCCGGGCCATGAGGAAGCACGACAGCACGAAAGTCGCCGCCGCTGCGGCCCCCGCGAGCACCGTGACGCGGCGCACGCCCGCCCATCGGAGCAGCCGGTCAAGACGCGGCAGCGTCAGCGCGAGCAGCGCCAGCGGGACGCCGGCGTAGAACATGCTATTGAATTCGTGTATCTGGTAGTGACCCCGGTCAGGCCACCAGAAGCTATCTCGCGTGACGACGACCCAGCACGGTCCGGACAGTGCGAGCGCCGTCAACGGAAGGCGGTGGCGGGCAGCCGGCCGAACAACGAGGACCAGCGTCGCCAGCACCAACAGCGCGGACAGGACGACGAGTGAGGTGCTCCCGTACCGACGATTCGTCCTGATAAGCTCAGCGATGTCAGCGCCGTCAGCGAAGACGAAGTGGGTGACGGCGTAAGGGACCGACGCCAGGGCGACGCGATCCAACTGCGCCTCGGTGAAGAGCAGCCAGTTGAAATCGAGCTCGCTCCTCGAAACGACGCCGGTGCGTTGCAGCGCCGAGCGCACCGAAGGCAGCTCCGCCAGCGGCGTCTCGCCGCCGAGCGCCGCATGCTCCCGCGCGACGTTCGTCCCCAGCACCACCGACCCGAACAGCACCGCAACCACCCCCAGCGTCAGGCAGCGGCGGGCGGCGCGACCGTCCCCGCGGCGCCACGCCGACGCCAGACCGAGCGCCACGAACGGACCGACCAGCGCATAGACGTGCCAGTCCAGCAGCAGCGCCCCGCACGTCTTCGCCACCAGCTGCCCGTACCGCCCTTCGGTCGCGAACACCGCCATGCCGTGAAAGACCAGCAGCAGGCCGAACAGGCCGACGACCCCCTCCGTCGAGACCGTGTCGGCAAAGTAGAGGGCGTGGAACGACGAGAACGCCAGCAGCGTGGCCGCCAGCGCCGTCCAGGGGTCGCGCACCAGCCGGCGCAGGGCGAGCCAGGCGAGCACCGCCGCGGCGGCGTGGAACGCCAGCATCAGCAGCCGCGCGGCGCGTAGCTGGGCCCGCGAGTCGTCCGGGAACGGCAGCGTGACGAGCTTGATCAGCAGGTGTCCGAACACGGGGAAGCGGTTGTACGGCACGTAGACGCGGCGGCCTTCGTCGTCCAGCCGCTGCCCGTAGAAACCGAGAAAGCGGTGCTCCGGCGACAGGTTCGCGGCTATCGCCATGTGGTTGTGCATCAACCAGTCGTCTCCGACCCTCCGGTCGGGACCGCTGCCCAGGAGGCACGCCGCCGCCAGCGCCAGGAGCAGGACGAGAGCCGGCGCCGACGAACGCGGCGCCGGCTCGTTTTCGACAGGGGAGCGCCGCGGCGGAGAGTCGGTATCCAATTGCGAGTGACTGGACGGCAATTATAAATATTTTATCAAACATTTGGCGGTGAGCCGCGTGTTCCGGGACACCAACCGGGCTGTCAGCGGCCGAGCAGCGGCGACGGCCGGTGCGGCGCGTAGCGGACGAGGCGCCGGCGGGCGACCTCGCCGGCGTAGACGTTGCCTTCGAAGTCGACGCCGAGAAACTCGATGCCGGCGCCCACGTCCTCGTCGTGCTGCGGGATGAAGTGGGTCACCCAGGCCTGCTCGGTCTTCAGGTCGCCGATCCGGATCCCCTTCTCCCACCCGAAGTTGCTGCGCCAGTTGTCGGGCGGGCCTTCGCGGACCATCCCGGAGAGGCCGTCGCCGGCGTACAGGACGTCGTTCCGGTCGATGAACAGCCCGCTCGGCTTGCCGTAGTGCGTCCAGATGTACAGCAGGCCGCCGTCCGGATCGAAGACCTGGATCCGGCTGTTGCCCCGGTCGGCGACGTAGACCCGCCCGCGGGAGTCGATCTTGACGTCGTGCGGATCGCTGAAGCGGGCCGCTTCCTTGCTCTCCGAGCCGACCCCGCCGCCGATCGCCCGCAGGAACCGGCCGTCGCGCGAGAACCGGACGATCCGGTTGTTGCCGCCGCGGTGGCCGTCCGTCACCCAGACGTCGCCGTTGGGGGCGACCGCCACCCCTGACGGGCCGTTGAAGCGGCGCTCGTCGTCGCCCCAGACGCCGGCCTCGCCGAGGCGCATCACCACGTCGCCCTGCTGGTTCAACTTCAGCACCTGGTGCCCGATCCCGATCGCCTCGCCCGGCGCCGCGCGCGGGTCGCCGTGCGCCCCGCCTTCGGTCACCCACAGGAACCCTTCACGGTCGAGGAAGAAGCCGTGCGGGAAGCCGAACAGGCCGGCGCCCAGGCTGTCGACGAGGTTGCCTTCGAGGTCGAACTTCAGGATCGGGTCGAGATCGGAGCCCGCGCACTGGTTCGCGCCGCACCGGTCGAGAATCCAGAGATGCCGGCCGTCCGGGTCGGGGAAGACGCCGCTCACCATGCCCAGCGCGCGCCCGTCGGGGAGCCGCTCCCAGCCGAACGTCGCCCGGTACGGATTGGTGGTGGACGACTGGGCCTGGAGCGCCGCGCCGGCCGCCGCCGTCTGGGCGGCCAGCGCGGCGGCGACGGCGGCTTCGCGGAAACGCGCCATGACGGTTCACCTCCCGCTCTGCGGGCGAAGGTACCCGCACCGCGGGCGGGCGTCAAGACCGGTCCGGCGCCGCGCCGGTCCGCCCGCCGGCCGCCGCTCGGCCGGCTGACCCGGCCGGCGGGCGTGAAGTCCCGGCCGGCTCCGGCAGGTTGTCGACAGCCAGCGGCTCTATCGGATCCGGAAGGGGAAACCCGAAGATCCGGGAGTAGAAGTAGAGTTCCCCCTCGAAGGTGCGCCGGATCGTCTCGGCCCGGCGGAAGCCGTGCTGTTCCCCTTCGTACAGCACGAGCGCCACCGGCAGACCCTTGGCGCGCAGCGCGTCCGCCATCCGCGTCGCCTGATCGGGCGGCGCGATCCGGTCCTCCAGCCCCTGGAACAGGACGACGGGACAGGACAGCCCGGCGGCGTGATGCACGGGCGAGCGGGCGGCCAGCACGTCCCGCCGCCGGGGATACGGCGCAACGAGCCGGTCGAGGTAGCGCGACTCGAACTTGTGGGTGCTCCGGGCCAGCGCCTCCAGATCGCTGACGCCGTACGAGCAGGCCCCGGCGCTGAAGACGTCCCGGAACGCGAGGGCGCACAGCGTCGTGTATCCGCCCGCGCTGTTTCCCCGGATGGCCAGCCGCTCGCCGTCGACCTCGCCGCGGGCCGCCAGGAGCCGCGCGCCGTTGACGCAGTCGTCGACGTCCACGACGCCCCACGCTCCGTCGAGGCGGCGCCGGTACTCCCGCCCGTATCCGCTGCTGCCCCCGTAGTTGACGTCCAGCACCGCGAAACCCCGGCTGGTCCAGTACTGGACCGCCATGTCCAGACCGGTCGTGGCGGCGCCGGTCGGCCCGCCGTGCGTCCGGACCAGCAGCGGCGGCCGTTCGCCGGCCGGCCCGGTGAACGCGGCGTTCGCCGGCCGGTACAGGAAGGCGTGGGCGGTCGCGCCGTCCGTCGAGGGGAACTCCAGCGCCTCCGGCGTGGAGATCGCTTCCGGGGGCGCGTCCGTCCCGGCCGCGCGGCCGAGGACCTCGGTCCGCCGGCTGGCGACGTCGACGCCGGCCACCACCGGGCCGCAGGTGGGCGAGGCGCCTCGGAACACCGCCCTTCCCGCGTCAGCGGCGACGCTGGAGATGTCCGAAAAGCCGGTCTCGATCGGGTCGAACCGTCCGCGCGCCGCATCCAGGACGGCCAGCGTCCACGATCCCCGCCGGGCGTACGCGCAGACGATGAGGTCCGGGCCCGCGAACCCGTACGTGCTCATCCCCAGGCTCCACTGCGGCGCGCCGAACTCGGCCTCCATCGCATGCAGCCGCTCGGCGCGGCCGCCGCGCCATCGGTAGAGATTCCACCAGCCGGACCGGTCGGACACGAAGTGCAGGACGCCGCCGGGCGACCAGGCCGGCTGGAAGATCGACTCCGCCGGACCGCCCGCGATCTTCGCCGGCTCGTCGATCCGTCCCGCGGCGTCGAACCTGCCCGTCCACAGCTCCGCGCCGTCCCAGGGCATGTTCGGGCGGCTCCAGGCGAGCCACGCCAGCCGCGACCCGTCCGGATGCAGGCGCGGCGACGAGTAGAAGTCGGCGCCCGCCGCGAGCACCCGGCTGTCACCGCCGTCGAGCGGCGCGGCGGCCAGCGTGTTGACCGCTTCCGGCCGGCCGGCCGCGTGGTCCTCGCGGACGCAGATCAGGCGGCGCCGGCGCCGGTCGACGGCGAGATCCGCGTACCGCAGACCGCCCGCCGGGGTCAGCGGCTCGGGGCCTCGGCCGGGCGCCTGTCGATACAGGCGCTGATCGGCGAAGTTGCTGAAGTACGCGACGCCCCGGTCGACGACGTACGCGCCGCCGCCGTACTCGTGCACCCGCGTGCGGACGCTGAAGCCGGCCGGTGTGACGTCACTGACGACGCCGCTCCCGTCGCGGCGCACGACGACGCTGCGTCCGCCCTCGGACGGCCGCGTCTCGACCCAGTAGACGTCGGCGCCGTCGATCCGGATCCGCTCGCGCGCGACGGCGTCGGAGACGAGCAGATCCGCGGCGATCGGCGACTTCCACGAGCCGTACGGCGCGGGCCGGGGCGGCATTCGGCGTCTCCTCAGCCGCCGCCGGCGCCGGGCCGGCTCATCGGAGCGGCCGGCTGTCGACGGTGACGGTGAGCACGTCCAGTTCGCGGAACTGTTCGTGCTTCACCTCCCGCGCCATGTGACGCAGGATCCGGAGGCCGGCGTCGTCGATGGCGGACGCCTCCTCGCTCAGCCCGTGCAGGCGCGCCTCCAGGTTCTCCGCCTCCGGTCCGCTGACGAACTCCAGCTCCAGCGCGTCGCCCGGATGCCGCACGGCGAGGCTGATCGGGCGCGGCGCCGAGGCGTCCGCCTGCCGGTCGAGAAGATAGACGAACGCCTCTTCGCCGGCGAGCTGCAGGCGGTCGGCGGCCGGCGGGTCCCACCCGGCCGACGCCGCGGCGTCGTCGAGGATGGCGCGCAGCTTCGTGATCGACGCCGGGGACGGCGGCAGCGGCCGGCGGCCGGCGCGGTGGCGGAGCGAGACCAGGAAGGTCAGGACGACGGCGACCATGCCGCCGGCGGTCATCCCGTTGTCGAGCAGGCCGACCGACCAGGCCGGCAGGTGGTCCGGGTAGATCTGGCCGTTCTGGAATCCGACCCCCAACCAGAACGACAGGCAGACGATCAGCCCTTTCTCGTAGGTGAGGCCGCCGGCCATGACCAGCCGGAGTCCCTGCCGGAACAGCAGCACGATCAGGATCAGCAGATACGCGCCGGCGACCGGGTCGGGCACGACGCGCAGCAGGGCGGCGACCTTCGGAAAGAACGCCGTCGCGACGATGATCAGCCCGCCGTACAGCGCGACGCGCCGGGCGGCCACGCCGGTCAGGTCGGCCACCGAGATGCTCGTGGCGTACGTGGTGTTCGGCATCGTGCCCGCGAGGCCGGCCAGGAGGTTGCCGACGCCGTCCGCGTTCACCGCCCCCTGGACCGCCTTGAAGTTCACCGGCGGCGCGCCGCGGTGCGAGACGCGCTGGATGGCGATGGCGTCGCCGTACGTCTCGATGGCGCCGATGACGGTGACGATGACGAACGGCGGGAGCAGGCCGAAGAAGCGTGCGTCGAACGACAGGTCGACGCCGGGCCAGGCCGCCGCCGGCAGCCCGAACCAGGCGGCGTCGGTCACCGGCGACCAGTCGAGCAGTCCGAGCGGCGCCGCCGCCAGGCAGCCGGCCAGCACCCCGAGGAGCGGCGCCCAGAGCTGGAGCGGGCCGGAGGCGTACAGCGACACCCCGACGATCGTGACGAACGCGGCGAGCGCCGCGGCGGGCGCCGCCATCGACGCCGGGTCCACCCCTTCGGGCGTCCGGCCCAGCATGTCGGTGCAGAGCGGGAAGACGTTGACCGCAATCAGCAGCACCACCGCGCCGCCGACGGTCGGCGTCACGATCCGGCGGAACAGCGACAGCCGCGCCGCGAAGAAGAACTGCACCGCCGCCGAGACGATCACCAGGCTCGCCAGCAGGGGCAGGCCGCCGAGCGCCGCCGCCGAGGTGCAGACGGCCAGGAACGCGCCGGACGTCCCCATGTAGAGCGGGTAGCCGGAGCCGAACGCGCCGAGCGGCCGGGCCTGCAGCACGGTGGTGAGGCCGCTGACGAGCAGGGCCGCGAACACCGCCCATTCGATCCCGTCCGGACGCTCCGCGGCGGTCAGCACGATGATCGGCAGCAGAACGATGCCGGTCAGGATCAGGGCGACGGTCTGCAGGCCGAGCAGCGCCGCCAGCCCGTGCGGGGGCGGCTCGTCCACGGTGAAGCGCAGGGAACGGCCGCCGCTGTCTTCGTTCATCCGCCGGCCTCGGCGATCAGCTCCCTGTTCATCTTCGTGTTCATGAACCGGTCTACTCGATCAACCCGGCCAGCCGCGCCAGCTGGACGGCCGACAGCAGGCCGATCACCGCCGTCGCGAGGCCGCCGAGCGCGTTGGCGAGCCGGGAGTTCCGGAACCGGCCGACGATCTCGGCGCGGTTCGCGATCACCAGCAGGAGCACGAGGACGATCGGCAGGAAGACGGCGTTCGCCGCCTGCGCCAGGACGATCACCTGGTAGGGCGAACCGCCGAACGCGACGCCGCACGCCACGCCGGTGATCAGCACGAACCCGCCGAGCGCCCGCAGGCGCGCGCTCCGCAGGTCGGGCGCCCACCCGAACGCTCCGGAGACGGCGTACGCGGCGGCGAGCGGCGCCGTGATCGACGAGGTAAGACCGGCGGCGCACAGCCCGGCGCCGAACAGCAGGGGCGCGTACGGCCCGAGTATCGGTGCGAGCTGCCGGCCGACGGCCGCCGCGTCGGCCTCCACGCCCAACCCCTGCAGCGGCATGGCGGTGACCAGCACGGAGGCGGTGACGAGTCCGCCGAGCGCCACCGAGCAGATCGTGTCGACCCGCGCCTCCCGGACGTTCTCCGCGGCGCGGGCCGGGTCGGGCCACTGCTCCAGCGCGGTGCTCGCGTGCAGGAACAGGTTGTACGAGACGACCGTGGTGCCGATCAGCGCGAGGACGACGAGCAGCGCGCCGGGCGGCATCCGGGGCACGAGGGCGCCGGCCAGGAGCTCGCCGACGCTCGGCGCCGTGAGGGCCGCCACGAGGCAGAAGACGACGCTCATCATCACCACCAGCCCGACCAGGGCGTTCTGGATCGTCCGGTACCGGCCGGTCAGCAGCAGGACGCCGGCGAGCGCCCCCATCGAGACGATCATCACGCCCGGGTCGAGGCCGGTGATCAGGTTGAAGCCGAGCGACGCGCCGATCAGGTTGCCGGCCTGGAACGCGGCGTTGCCCAGCAGGATCGTCACCGCGATCAGCGCGGCCACCGCGCCCCGGAGCGCCGGCGACGCGATGCTGGCCCGGATCGACTCGGCCAGACCCTGGCGTCCGGCGATGCCGACCCGGGCCGCCATGTCCTGCAGAACGATGGTCGCCGCCACCGAGAAGACGATGGCCCAGAGCAGCGCGGCGCCGTACCCCGCGCCCGCGGCGCTCGCCGTGACGATCGTCCCCGGACCGATGAACGCCGCGGAGACGAGCAGCCCCGGGCCGAGTCGGAATCTCGCCATGGTGTGCGCGCCGCCGCCGAGCCGCCGCGCAGAGCGGCGCGCCGCGTCGGGCGGCGACAGTATAACGCCGTCGCACTCCGGCCGGCCCGCGCGCGGCCCGCGCCGCCGGGGTACACTGCAACGCTCATGGACACCCCCTTCGCGCCGATGGAGGAGATCGTCGGGATCGCGTCCGAGGCGGGCGCCGCCGCCCTCGACCTCTACCGCAATCAGGAGGCGTGGGTCCGCGAGAAACCGGACGGGTCGCCGGTGACGGCGGCGGACCTGGCGTCGGAGGCGATCATCCGCGCCCGCCTCGAACGGCTGCGTCCCGAGGTCCCGTACCTGTCGGAGGAGTCGGGGCATCCGCCGGCGGACGAGCGGCGCCGATGGGACCGGTTCTGGCTGGTCGACCCGCTCGACGGGACGAAGGAGTTCCTGCGGCGGACGGACGAGTTCACCGTCAACGTCGCGCTGATCGAACGGGGCGAGCCGGTGCTCGGCGTCGTGGCGGCGCCGGCGCTCGGCGTCGTCTACTGCGCGGCGCGGGGCCAAGGCGCCTGGCGGTCGCGCGGCGGCGGGGCGCCCGAGCGGATCCGGTCGCGCCTGGCCGACCCGGACAGGCCGCTCCGGATCGTCGAGAGCCGCTCCCACCCCAGCCCGGCCCTCGAGGAGTTCCTCCGGCCGTTCACGATCAGCCGCCGGCTGAAGATCGGGAGCTCGCTCAAGTTCTGCCTCCTGGCGGAGGGGTCGGCCGACGTCTACCCGAGGCTGGGGCCGACGATGGAGTGGGACGTCGGGGCGGGCGACTGCATCTACCGCTGCTCGTCGGCCGGCGAGCCGCATCCGAGTCCCCTGACCTACAACAAGCCGTCGCTGCGGAACGGCCCGTTCGTGCTCGGGCTGCCGCCGGGCGCCGTCCGCCGGTCCGCACCGAAGCCGCCGCCCCCGTCGTGATATCCTCAGCGGTTCGCACCGCCGCAACCGTCGCCAGCAGGAGGCCCGCGCCTTGACCGACCACCTCATTCCCCCGCACGGCGGGACGCTCGTCGACCTGCGCGCAGACGACGACCGGGCCGCCGAGATCAAGGCCGCCTCGCGCGACTGGCCTTCGCACGACCTCACGCCGCGGCAGCTTTGCGACCTCGAGCTGCTGCTCGACGGCGGGTTCTCGCCGCTTGCCGGCTTCATGACCCGGCGCGACTACGATCGCGTCTGCGCGGAGATGCGCCTCGCGGACGGCGCGCTCTGGCCGATGCCGATCACGCTCGACGTGTCCGAGGCGCTGGCGGAGGCGCTCGAACCGGGCGCGAACCTGGCCCTGCGCGATCCGGAAGGGGTGATGCTGGCGGCGCTCCGCGTGGAGGAAGTCTGGACGCCCGATCGCCGGGCCGAGGCCGAGGCGGTCTTCGGCGCGGCCAGCCCGGAGCATCCGGGCGCGGCGCACCTGATCGAACGGACGCAGCCGTGCTACGTCGGCGGGACGCTGACCGGCGTGCAGCCGGTCACGCATTACGACTACCGGCTGCTCCGCCACTCGCCGCGGGAGCTGCGGGCGGAGTTCGCCAAGCTGGGCTGGACGCGGGTCGTCGCGTTCCAGACGCGCAACCCGATGCACCGGGCGCACCAGGAGCTGACGCTGCGGGCGGCCAAGGAGGTGGAGGCCAGCCTGCTGATCCACCCGGTGGTCGGGATGACGAAGCCGGGCGACGTCGACCATTACACGCGCGTCCGGTGCTACCAGGCGCTGCTGCACCGGTACCCGCGGAAGACGGCGCTGCTGTCGCTGCTGCCGCTCGCCATGCGGATGGGCGGCCCGCGCGAGGCGGTCTGGCACGCGATCATCCGGAAGAACTACGGCTGCACCCACCTGATCGTCGGCCGGGACCACGCGGGGCCGGGCGCCGACTCGGCCGGCAAGCCGTTCTACGGGCCGTACGACGCGCAGCAGCTGCTGCGCGAGCACGAGGCGGAGCTCGGCGTCGCCATGGTCCCGTTCCAGATGATGGTGTACGTCGAGGGGAGCGATTCGTACGAGCCGGTGGACCAGGTGGCGCCGGGGGCGCGCACACTCGACCTGTCGGGCACCGAGCTGCGCGCGCGGCTGGCCGCCGGCAAGGAGATCCCGTCCTGGTTCACCTTCCCCGACGTGGTGGAGGAGCTCCGGCGCAGCCATCCGCCCCGCCACCGCCAGGGGTTCACCGTCTTCTTCACCGGGCTGTCGGGCTCCGGGAAGTCGACCATCGCCAACGCGCTGCTGGTCAAGTTCCTGGAGATGGGCGGCCGGCCGGTGACGCTGCTCGACGGCGACCTCGTCCGCAAGCACCTCTCGTCCGAACTCGGCTTCTCGAAGGCGCACCGGGACGTCAACATCCGCCGCATCGGTTACGTGGCGTCCGAGATCACGAAGAACGGCGGCATCGCCGTCTGCGCGCCTATCGCGCCGTACGACGCCGTCCGCAAGGACGTCCGCGCGATGATCGATCCGGTCGGCGGCTTCGTCCTGGTCCACGTGGACACGCCGGTCGAGGTGTGCGAGCAACGCGACCGCAAGGGGCTGTACGCGAAGGCGCGGGCCGGCATCATCAAGGAGTTCACCGGCGTCTCCGACCCGTACGAGGAGCCGGCCGACGCCGACCTCGCTATCGACACGACCGCGTTGACGGCCGAGGAGGCGGCGCAGCAGATCGTCCTGCACCTGGAGAAAGAAGGGTACGTCGCCGGCGACGTCTGACTGATGCGGTGATGAGCCGGACCTTCGAGCCGTCCGAGCGCTTCCGCGCCGCAGTGGCGCGTTTCGATCAGGCCAACGCCGAAGATCCCCGCGTCGAGACGGCGGACGGCGCCGCCTGCCCGAAGGAGCTGCTCTACGCCCGGCGGATGACCGAGGCGCTCGATCGCTTCGCGCCGGACGCCTCCGAGGCGGTGCGCCTCGCCGCGCGGTGCCAGCACGTCCGCCGGTGGACCATGCCGCGCGACACCTACCCGGCGGGGCGCGGCGGCTACCGGCGCTGGCGGACCGCTCTGGCCCGGTTCCACGCCGAGACGGCGGCGGAGATCCTGCGCGACGTCGGCTACGACGAGGCGACCGTCGGGCGCGTGCAGGCGCTGCTGCGCAAGGAGCGGCTGAAGGCCGACCCGGAGGCGCAGCTACTCGAGGACGTCGTCTGCCTCGTCTTCCTCCGGCACTATCTCGCGCCGTTCGCCGCGCGGCGCGACGACGCGAAGGTCGCCGACGTCCTGCGCAAGACGTGGCGGAAGATGTCGGACCGCGGCCGGTCGGCGGCGCTGGAGGCCGACGCGCCGCCCGAGGCGCGCCGATGGGTGAAGCAAGCGGTCTCGCCGCCGGCGAGCGGGTGAGAACGCCCCTCCGGCGACGGCCTTGCCGTCAGTGCACCCAGTCGGCGATGAAGACGTTGGTGTCGCCCTCCGCCGCCGCGTTCCGGTTCGAGGCGAAGAGGAGCTTCGTCCCGTCGGGCGAGAACATCGGGAAACCGTCGAACGCGTCGTCGAACGTGATCCGCTCCAGGCCGGAGCCGTCGAGGTTCACCATGAACAGGTCGAAGTTCCGGCCGTCCGGGTTGTGCAGGTTCGACGAGAAGATGATCCGGTCGCCGTCCGGATGCCAGAACGGGGCGAAGCTCGCGCCGCCGAAGTCGGTCACCTGCCGCACGGCGCCGCCATCGGCGTCCATGACGAACACCTCGACCGCGGTCGGCCGCCACAGCCCCTCGCCCAGCAGCCGCCGGTAGTCGTCGTACTCCTCCCCGTCCGGAACCTCCCGGCCGCGGAAGACGATCTTCGAGCCGTCGGGCGAGAAGAACGGCCCGCCGTCCGGCCCCTGCCGGCGCGTCAGCCGGCGGACGTCGGAGCCGTCGCCGTTCATCGAGTAGATCTCCATGTCGCCGTCGCGGACGCTCGTGAAGACGATCCGGCCGTCCGGTCCCACCGTCGCCTCGGCGTCGTAGCCGGGGGTGTCGGTCAGCCGGGTCAGGCCGCCGCCGTCGGGCGCGGCGCGGAAGATGTCGAACGAGTCGTGGATGGCCCAGACGTACCCCTGCGCGAAGTTGGGCGGCGGCGGGCAGTCGGCGCCGCCGAGGTGGGTCGAGGCGTACAGGATCGATTCGCCGTCCGGATAGAAGTAGCCGCAGGTGGTCCGGCCGGCGCCGGTGCTCACCATCCGCTGGTTCGACCCGTCGAGGTCCATCCGGAAGATCTGGTCGCACGGCACGCCGTCGCGGGTCGACTGGAAGATGATCTGCGACCCGTCGAACGAGAAGTACGCCTCGGCGTTCTCGCCGCCGAAGGTGAGTTGCCGGATGCCCGCGAGACGCGTCTCGCCGTCGGCGGCGGCCGGCGCGGAGCCACCGTCCGCGGCGTCGCCCGGCGCAGCGTCAGGCTCGGACGACAGCGCCTCCGGCCCGGGCGCGCCGCCGCACGCGGCCAGCGCGAGCAGCGCCAGGCCCCAGATGAAGTGCGACGTGTTCGGCATCGGTTCGATTCCTTTCTCGCCGGACCGTCCGGCCGCGGCCGCCGCGTGATCATAGTGCGAACGCCGCCGGAGCCGGAACGCCGTCACTGCCGCCCGATCAGCTCCAGCAACCCGAGCGTGAGCCACGGGACGTAGGTGATGACCAGCACGCCGATTCCGAGGATCGCGAGCAGCGGGACCGACGCGCGGTACACCTCCAGCAGCGGCCGGTCGAACCGGTACGACGCCAGGAACAGGTTCAGCCCCACGGGCGGCGTCAGGTAGCCGAGCTCCAGGTTGGCGACGAAGATGATGCCGAGATGAACCGGGTCGATGCCGTACGCCGCCCCGATCCCGCTGATGAGCGGGACCACCACCACGATGGCGGAGAAGATGTCCATCACGCAGCCGACCAGCAGCAGGAACAGGTTGAGCGCGAGGAGGAACGCCAGCGGCGACTCGATCCGCGCCTGCGTCCACTCGATCAGCCGGAACGGGACGTCGACGTCGACCAGGTAGGCGGTCAGCCCCTTGGCGACCGCCAGGATGATCAGCACCCCCCCGATCAGCACGACGCATTCCCGCAGCGCCTCCCGCAACCCTGCGCCGAGCCGGAAGTCGCGGTGGACGACGCCGGTGACGATCGCCGCGTACAGCGCGGTGAGCGCCGACGTCTCCACCAGGGTGGCGCGTCCGCTCAGGAGCGCGCCGAGCACCACCGCCGGCAGCGCCAGCTCCCACTTCGCCTCCCGGAGCGCCCCGCGCGCCTCTCCCCACGCGAACGGGCGGCGGCCGGCCCCGGTCACGATCCCCTCGCGCATCCCCCATGCGGCCACGAGGCCGACCAGGAGCAGGCCGGGCAACAGGCCGCCGACGAACAGGTTCTCCGGCGCGGTCTGCGCGACGATGGCGTACAGGATGAGCGGCATCGCCGGCGGCAGCAGCAGGCCGAGCGAGCCGGAGGCCGTGAGCAGGCCGACCGAGAACCGGTCCCGGTAGCCGTCCTTCAGGAGCGCCGGCAGCAGCAGGCCGCCGAGGGCCAGGATGGTGACGCCGGACCCGCCGGTGAAGATGGTGAAGAAGGCGCAGACCACCGCGCAGACCACCGCCGTGCCGCCCGGCATCCAGCCGAACAGCGCGCGGAACAGCCGGAGCAGCCGCTCGGACGACTGCCCCTGCGCCAGAATGAAGCCGGTCAGCGTGAAGAGCGGGATCGACGGCAGATGGGGCTCGGTCGCCAGGTCGTAGGCGTACAGCGGCACGGCCGCCGGATCGAACGCGTCGACCAGGTAGAGGAAGACCGCCGCACCCGCCAGCACCGCGAAGATCGGCGCCCCGGCCAGCGCCGCCAGCGCCGCCAGCGCCACCCACGGCCACCCGGCCGAACCGGCCAGCAGACAGGCCGCCTCCTCCCCGGCCGCGCAGGCCGCCCCCGCCCCGCTCAGCCAGACGCCCGCGCAGATCCCGGCCGCCGCCGCCGCCCGCGCCGGCCAGCCGCCCGCCCGCCACGCCAGCCGCGCCGCCACGACGGCGAACGCCGCCGGCAGCACGAGCTGGAAGACCCACGACGGGATTCCGAGCGCGATCTCGCCGCCGACCTCCATCTCGATGGCGACGACGTCGATCGCTGACCGCGCCAGCAGCGCCGAGACCCCGGCGCCGACCGTCGCCGCGAACGCCCGCGCCGCCCGCTGCGCCGCCCCCGCGGGGATGAACGTGGCCGTGGCCAGGGCGATCAGCTTGCCCCGGCGCGCGGCGATCCCCGCCCCGAGGAAGCCGACCCAGAGCGTGAGGTGCTCGACGAACGGGATCGACCCCGGAACGCCGCCGGCGACGAGCGGACGGACGGCGATCTCGGCCAGCGGCAGCAGGACCATCGCGGCCATCGCGGCAGCGGCGGCCAGCTCCTCCGCGCCGTGGAGGACGCCGAGCGCGCGCGCCGGGCGGAGGGAGACGATCGAGAACCGTGCGTTCATTGGAGACCGAATCACCGAGCAGTCCGATCGTACCGGATCGCGTCGCACTGGACAGCCCGCGGCGGACGTGCGCCGTGCGCGGCTTCAGCTCGCGAGCTTCCGCACCGCGTCGGCGACGCAGCCCCGTTCCTCTTCCTCCGGTTCCTCCGGCTTGTCCCGGCGTCGCCGCAGGCTCAACAGCCCGTGGTGAAACCCCGCGTCGCGCCGAGACGGGCGGGGCGCCCGGCTGACAAGGCGTGAGGAGGGAGCATATTGGCCATATTCGACCGACGAACAACGCAGTTCAGCCGGGATGCAGCGCCCGTCGAATGCAGCGGGGATTTTGCCACGGGCTGTCAGAGCGCCCGCCTGAGGAAACGCGTCAGCACGTACCCGTCCAGCCAACTGAACGGCGCGACCCCCGTGCTGTAATGGCCGCACGGCAGCGCGAATACCTGCGGGGCGACGCCGCGCCGGCGAAAGTCGCGGACGAGCCGCCGCGACAGGCGGACCGGGAACGAGAGGTCGTAGCGCGCATAGACCAGCAGGACCTGCTTGCCCCGCATCCGGGCGACGTACGGGTCGGGGCTGATCGGCATCCAGAGCCGGCGCAGCCGGTCGAGATCGATCTCGCCGTCGAGCCCGGCGCGGACGTGGGCGGTCGACAGCCCTTCCCACACCACGTCGGCGAAGTAAGGCGAGACGTGGTTGAGCGCCGCCGCCGCCAGCAGCGGCTCGTGCGCCGCCGTGAGCATCGACAGGCACGACCCGAGGCTGGTGCCGAGGATCCCGATCCGCGCGTAGCCGCGGCCGTGCAGCCAGTGAACCGCCCGCCGGGCGTCGAGCACCGCCTGCCGGCAGACCTGGAGCGTACGGCCCAGGTTGGCGCTCACGATGTAGTCGGCGCGGCGGAGCTCCGGCGGCATCCGCCGGTCGTGGTAGGGCAGGCTGAGCCGGAGGCTGCTGACGCCGGTCCGCGCGATCAGGCGGCAGAGCGCGACGTGCGCGTCCGGCCCGGCGTTCCACTGCGGGAGCACCACCACCGCGCGCCGGCGGCCGGTGGCGGCGCCGCCGGCCGGAAAGTACCGCGCCCGCACCGTGTCGTTTTCGGCGTGCGGCGTCCGGAGAGGGCTGGGGAAGCTGAGCACGCCGTCGCGCAGGTCGTACCGATCGGTCGGCGGCGCGTGGAAGAACCGGTCGCTGTCGCGCAGCATCGCGGCCGACCAGGCGCTCAGCCGGTCGTGCGGCGAGGCCGCCGGGTCCGCGGCGACCGCGGTATCCTCTTCGTTCGTCTCATCGCCGATCCAGTCGAGGCCCCACTCGAAACGGCGGACGACGCGGTCGGTGGTGCGGCCGGCGAGCCGCCGCTCCCAGGCGTGGAACAGACGGGCGATCATGGGCGGCGCGCAGCAGGAGGCGTCCGCCCGGAATGCTATATGATGGGCGCCGCCGGGAGGGACGGGGGGCGGCGATGAGCGTGAAGAACGTGGACGTGAGGACGGCGTTCGAGATGCAGTCGCGCGACGGCTGCGCCTACGTGGACGTGCGCTCCGTGCCGGAGTACGACAGCGGCCACGCGCAGGGGGCGCACAACGTCCCGCTCCTGCACCGGGACCCCGCCACCGGACAGATGCGCCCCAATCCCGACTTCCTGGCGGTGATGCAGGCCAACTATCCCCCGGACGCCAGGCTCCTCGTAGGATGCCAGATGGGCGGCCGTTCGGCGCGGGCCGCGGAGATCCTCGCGTCGGCCGGCTACCGCGACGTCTCGAACGTGCAGGGCGGCTACGGCGGCGCCCGCGACCCCCGCACCGGCCAGCGCGTGGCCGAAGGGTGGGCCGAGGCCGGCCTCCCGGTGGAGCAGTCCGCGCCGGCCGGCGGCAGCTACGAGGAGCTGCGGCGCAAGGCTTCCTGATCCTGCCGGCGATAGTCCTTCTCGATCCCGAGCCAGATGTGGGCGGCGACGCCGAGCGCCTCCTCGAACTGGAGCGCGGTCCCCGGCTCGACAGGAGCCTTTCCGGCGACGATCGCGCTGATGAGCTTCGCCGACCTGCCGCACCGACGTGCGAGCTCCGCCGGCGAGAGGCCGTGCGCGTCCAGCCTTTCCTTCAGGACCCAACCGGGCGGAACAGCGTAGTCGGGATCGTACCGATGGGTCGCCATCGCCATTCGTCTTTCTCCTTGGTGATGATCGTAGCCGGTCAAGGCCGTCCGCAGTCTGAGGCCGCGGCGGCCCGCCTCGGCGCCGACGCACCCGCAGTAATCGTCCTCAGTAGAGGAGGAACTTCGCCCGGACCGGGCCGAACGCCGCGACGTCCGGCTCCCACGCCGCCGCGATCTCCGCGGGCGCTGCGCCGCCGTCCATCCGCCGGCGCAGCGCGGCTGAACCGGACAGGATGTCGATCGGCGGCCTCGTCCGCTCGTATTCGTACGGCGGCTCCCGCCAGGCGAACCGCTCGGGGTCGGCCAGCCGGATCGCGTGCAGCAGGGTGACCGCCGTCAGGACGGGCCGGAACGCGCGCCGGTCGGTCACGTGGATCTGGCAGCCGCCGCAGGGGCGGCCGGCATGTTTCTGGAACGTCGGCTCGAAGTGAGCCGGCCGGGCGACGACGCCCGGCGGCGCCGCCTCGGCGACCCGCGCGGCCAGCGCCTCGCCGTCGACCCACGGCGCGCCGATCAGCTCGAACGGCCGCGTCGTTCCCCGCCCTTCGGAGACGTTCGTCCCCTCGAACAGCACCGCGCCGGGGTACGCCAGCGCGCTGTCGAGCGTCGGCAGGTTCGGCGACGGCATCACCCACGGCAGCCCGGTCTCGTCGTGGTGCGCCGACCGCGTCCACCCGCGGAGCGGCGCGACCTCCAGGTCGGCCCCCAGGCCGAAATGGTCGTTGAACAGGCGCGCCAGCTCGCCGATCGTCATGCCGTGCCGCAGCGGGATCGGGAACGGCCCGACGAACGACTCGTAGCCGGGCGCCAGCATCGGGCCTTCGACCGCGTCGCCGCCGATCGGGTTGGGCCGGTCGCAGACGACCACCGGAACCCCGCGGCGGGCGGCGGCGCGCAGGCAGTTGGCCATCGTGCAGGCGTAGGTGTAGACGCGCGCGCCGACGTCCTGCAGGTCGATGACGAGCAGGTCGAGGCCGGCCAGCATCTCGGCGTCCGGCTCGCGGCGGTCGCTGTAGAGCGAGTGGATCGGCACGTTCCACTTCGGGTGACGGGCGTGCGGGGTCTCGACCATGTTGTCCTGCACGTCGGAGCGGAAGCCGTGCTGCGGGCCGAACAGCGCCGCCAGCGTCACGCCGGGCGCCTGCAGCAGGCGGTCCGCGGTGTGGCGGTACGCCGCGTCGATCGAGGCGGGGTTGCAGACGAGGCCGACGCGGCGGCCGGCCAGCGTCTCGGAGTCGAGGAGGCCGTCTATCCCCGGCGAGGCCGCCGGCGTCCCGCCCATGCAGTAGAGTGTACCGGCTGCGCGGGGCGAAGCAGTCGGGCGCCGGAGCGCGAACGGGATCGATGGGGGTCAAGGAAGGCTGGACCGGCCGCTTCTACGAGGACTTCGAGGTGGGCGACGTCTACCGGCACCCGCTCGGACGGACGGTGCTCGCGGCCGACAACGTCTGGTTCACCCTGCTGACGCAGAACACCAACGCCATCCACTTCGACCGGACGTACGCCGAGCGGACCGAGTTCGGCAAGCCGCTCGTCGACTCCACCTTCACGCTGGCGCTCGTCACCGGGCAGTCGGTCATCGACCTGTCGTGGAACGTCATGGCGAACCTCGGATGGGACAAGGTGCGCCTGCCGCATCCGGTGTTCGAGGGCGACACGATCCACGCGCAGAGCGAGGTGCTGTCGAAGCGGGAGTCCGGGTCGCGGCCGGCCGTCGGCATCGTGACGGTGAAGACGGCCGGGTTCAACCAGGACGGGACGGTGGTGATCGAATTCGAGCGCGCCTTCATGGTCTACAGGCGCGGTCGTGGACCGGGCGCGGTCCGGACGGCGCCGAACCGGCCGCTATGACCGCCGGCGACGAACGGACCCGGCGGAGCCTGCTGTTCGTGCCGGCGGTCCGCCCGGACCGGTGTCCCAAGGCGCTCGCCACCGGCGCCGACGCGGTCTGCATCGACCTGGAGGACGGCGTGGCGTTCGGGGCGAAAGCAGCAGCTCGCGAGCGGGCGATCGCGCTGCTGGCCGCCCGCGAGCCGGCGGCGGCCGAAGTCAGCCTCCGGATCAACGACCCCGGGACCGACCTCGGGCGGGCCGACCTGGCGGCGCTCGCCGATTCGGGGGTCCGTCCGGACGCCCTCATGCTGCCGAAGGTCGCCGGCGCCGGCGCGATCGCGCAGGTCGAAGCGGCGCTCGGCGCGGCGCTGCCGCTCATCGTGCAGATCGAGACGGCGGCCGGGCTGCTGGCGGCGGCCGAGATCGCGGCGGCGTCGCCCAACGTGGCGGCGGTCTTCTTCGGCGCGATCGACCTGTCGGCCGACATCGGATGCGCCGTCGAATGGGAGGCGCTGCTCCACGCCAGGTCGCGCGTCGTGCTGGCGGCGGGGGCGGCCGGCGTCGCCGCGATCGACTCGCCGTTCATGGACGTGCCGGCGGTCGATGCGCTGGCCGAAGAGAGCCGCCGGGCGCGCCGGCTCGGCTTCACCGGCAAGGCCGCCATCCACCCGACGCAGGTGCAGGCGATCCAGCGCGCGTTCTCGCCGACGCCGGACGAGGTGGCGTGGGCGCGGAAGGTCGTGGCGGCGTACGAGGACCAGCAGGGGGGCGTGCTGCTGGTCGACGGCCGGCTCGTCGAGCGGCCGGTGATCCGGGCCGCCCGGCGTACGCTCCGGATCGCGTCGCAGCTCGACGGCCGTGACTGAGCGGAACATACAAGGAGGCGTCGAAGAGATGGCTCGCCGGAGGGCGCGCAAGGCGTCCGTTTCGTGGATCGTGCTGCTCGGCGCAGGTCTCGCGGCGGTGGCGGCGGGCGCGTTGCTCGCGGCCCCGCTCGGTTACCGGCTGGGCCTCCTGCCGCTGCGGACGGCGCTGCTGACCGTCCTCCGCTGGGGCGCGTACGGCGCGGCGGCGGCGGCGGCCGTCTCGGCCGCCGGCCTCGTCCTGCAGCTGCGCCGCCCGCGGAAGGCGCGCCGCGGCGTGGCGCTGGCGGCGGTCACTCTGGTCGTCAGCGCCGCGATGTTCGCCGTTCCGGCCCGGTTCCGGCTGGGCGGCCCGAAGCCGGTGATTCACGACGTCACCACCGACACCGTCGATCCGCCGCAGTTCGTCGCCGTCGTGCCGCTGAATTCCCCTGGCCGGACCGACTACGCAGGGGAGGCCGTCGCGGCGCAGCAGCGCGAGGCGTATCCCGACGTGCAGCCGGTGCTGCTGGATGCGCCTCCGCCGGCCGCGTTCGACCGGGCGCTCGACGCGGTGCGCGAGATGGGCTGGACGCTGGTCGAGACGGACGAGGCGGCGGGGCGGATCGAGGCGACCGACACCACGTTCTGGTTCGGCTTCAAGGACGACGTCGTCGTCCGGGTGCGGCCGGCGGCCGGGGGGAGCCGGGTCGACGTCCGGTCGCTGTCGCGCATCGGCGGCGGCGACGCCGGCGCGAACGCGGCGCGGATCCGCGACTACGTCGCGGCGCTGACCGCGGAATGAACGGCCGCAGGCGGCGGCCCGCAGCGAAAGCCCCGCCGTCCTTCGACGGGCGCCGCGTCCCGGCCGAACAGCGCCGTTCGCCGGCCGAACAGGTGCGCTACAATCAGGCGCCGCGCGCCGTCGCGGCCTTCGGGAGGATCTGGCGATGAGACGAACCGCGCTTCTGGCGGCGCTGATGGCGGCGGGCGGGCTGACGATGGCGGCGGCCGGGTGCGGCGACGACTCGCCCCCGCCGGTCCCCGCGATAGAGCAGGTCCGCGACAACCTGTACGTGATCAAGGGAGGCGACCCGACCGACCGCGCGACGTTCAGCGGCGGCAACGTCGCCGTGTACGTCATGGAGGAGGGCGTCGCGGTGGTCGACTCGAAGCTGCCGGGCTACGGCCGGCAGATCATCGACCAGATCCGCACCGTGACCGACAAGCCGATCGCGGCGATGCTCCACACCCACACCCACAACGACCATGCGGGGAGCACGCCGGAGTTCCCCGATACGATCGAGGTGATCACGCACGAGAACATCAAGGCCAGCCTGACCCGGGAGACGTGCGATCCGGTCACCAACTGCCAGACGTTCAAGGGGGAGAACGCGAAGTACCTGCCGCAGACGACGTTCTCCGAGAAGATGTCGGTCTGGTTCGGGACGGACCGGATCGATCTGCACCACTTCGGGCCGGCGCACACGAACGGCGATACGCTGGTGGTCTTCCCCGCGGTGCGGGCGATGCACTCCGGTGACCTGTTCTCGCTGAAGCGTCCGCCTTTCGTCGACACCAGCAACGGCGGCAGCGCCCTCGCCTATCCCGAGACGCTGGAGAAGACCGCCGCCGGGATCGACGGGGTCGACACGATCATCCCCGGCCACAACGCCGAGCTGTTCACCTGGGCCGACCTGGAGCAGTACGCGGCGTTCCACCGCGACTTCGTGGCGAAGGCGCGCGCGGCGCGCGCGGCGGGCAAGACCGCCGCCGAGGCCGCGGAAGAGTACGTGATCCCGGACGAGTTCCAGGGCTACACCCGGTCCGATCCGGGGCGGATCGAGACGAACATCCAGACGATCTACGACGAGTTGGGGCAGTAGGCGGCGCGGCCGCTCAGGGCGTCACGTCCCAGGGCCGCTCCCACGGCCTGAGGGCGCGGCGGCGTGCGATGAACGGCAAGTCCTGCCGTTGTAGCTCCAGCAGGATGCGAACCTTCTCCCGCAACGGCGCCGCGGCCTGCGCCCGATGCCAGGCGCGCTTGCGCGCCAGACGGGTTGCAGCGTCTTCCGCCGCGCGCTCAGACGTCAGCGGGGAGTTCGGCGGGGATGGCATGGATCTTCAGGAGCGCCTGCAGTCGGTTCCGGTCCACCGCGCCTGACTGCAGAAGCTGCCACGCACGCTCCCGCCGCCGGGCGCCGCCGGCCTGCAGCGCCAGGGCGGCCAGGTGCTCGGGGTCCACGACCTGCACCGGAACGCCGCCGTAGTCGTGCACCCGCGCCGTCGAAATCGCGGTCTCCACCAGCGCGTTCCAGGCGGGCAGGATCTGCACCGGAACGCCTTCGATCATCAGGTGCTCCGCCTGCAGCGCGATTCCCCTGGCCTGCGCCCACTCGTAGACCGGAGACAGCGGCAGGAGCGCGTCGCCGCCATCCGCAGCGATGGCGACGAACACGTCCAGATCGTAGGTGCGGGTCGGTTCGGCATAGAACAGGACCGCCGTCGCGCCGCCGACGGCATATTGCGGCACGACCCCTTCCTCGCGCATCTGGTTCAGGATACGAAAAACGTCCGTCAGGGAGCTCGTCACGTCGGGACGCGGTCAGCGTCCTTCGGCCCGGCGCCGGAGCGCTTCGATCTCGGGACCCCGCGTCTCCGCTTCGCCGAGCGCCTCGTCGAGGGCGAGCTGCTCGTTGGCGCGTCCCGCCTCGAGCAGGTTGGTCATGCCGTAGTTCCCCTCGTGGCACGCGACCTCCAGCATCAGGTAGTCGTCGGGGAGTTTCGACAACGGGCGCAGCACGGTGTACGGCCGGCTGTACACCATCGGGTCCTCCACCGTGTACGCATGCTCGATCGTGTCGTCGGCGACGCGCGTGAACCGCTCCACCAGCTTCAGCGTCGCGCCCGATCCCGGATAGAACCCCATGACGCGGCGGGTCGGCATGATCGGACCGCCGTCCTGCCGGCCGTTGAAGTTGGCCGTCTCCACCACGAGCGTGTCGCCCTCCCAGCGCCCGCGGGCGGCGCCGGTCCACGTCGTGACGTCAGAGTCGATGGGCGGCCGGCCGTCGAGCGGGACGACCCGGGTCTCCCACAGCCCGATCGACTCGAGCAGCATCGCCACGTAGCCCGGCGCCTGCACGATCTGCTTCGTCGCCCCGAGCGACGACATCACCGGGCGGATGCACCGCTCGTGCAGGTTGCGGTCGACCCACGAGTCGGCGATCCCCCGCGGCAGCCGCGCGGCGTGCCGCGCCTCGAGCCGCTCGACCGCCGGCAGCGTCAGCGGCGGGATCCGGCCGTCCGGCGGATCGACCACCAGCGACGTGCGCGGCCAGATCTTCCGCGCGGCGTCCGGCCGCGGCATCCAGAAGTTGTTGTACTCCTGGCCGACGATCCCGTCCTCGAACTCCGCTCCCCGCTCGATCTCGGCCGTGCTCCGCGGCCCGGATAGCTGCTCGGGCGACCAGAGCCGATCGAACTCGGCCGCTTCGGCCACCTCGCGCTCGGCGATCTCCTCCTGCGTCAGCAGCTCCCGGCCGCCGAACCCGGCCGGCCGCTCCATCGGCGTCGGCGCGTGGCCGTCGGTCCCCCACTTCCCCTGCAGGTCGGGGTCGCCCCACGGCGTGCGCGGCGCGGACCACGACCCGTCCTGGCCGGCCGCGGCCGGCGCCGCAGCGCCGGCCAGCGCGCCGACGGCGACGACCGCCGCCAGACCTGCCTTGTTGACCTTCATCCTGGTGTTCATGTCAAGCCTCCGAGCGCAGTGGGGCTTCGCCACGGGCTGTCAAGCGCCGAGGCGCAGGATCAGCACGCCGGGCGCGGCGGACGAACCGTCGCCGCCCTCCCCCACCGCCACCAGGACGAGCGACCCTTCCACCGCGACGTCGCGCGGCGGCCCGGACGGCGCGTAGGTGGCGGCGAGCGCCGGCCGCGACGGGTCCGACAGGTCGACCACCTGGAGCAGGAACGGCGGATAGATGTCGGCGATGAACGCCAGCGGACCCTCGAACCGCGCGCGCGGCGCCGCGATGTTCCGGCCGGCCGCGGGCCGGTCCGGGTGGCGGTACGTCCCGATCGGCGCCGGGGCGGACGGGTCGGTGACGTCGAACATCTCCAGCAGCGTGTCGGTGCTGACGACGGCGGCGAGCGTCGCGCCCGGCGCGGCCGGGTCGCGCCGGACGGCGGCCACCGTCGCCGGCCGCTCGGTCATGCCGCGGATGCTCTCGGCCTCCGGCTCGCCCGGCTTCGACAGGTCGATGATCGTCAGCCCGCCCGGCCGGTCGGCGACGTACGCGAACGACCCGACCGTGATGACGTCCGTCGCGTACCCCTCCGTGAAGTACTCCCCGCGCAGGACGGGCGCCGCCGGGTCCGAGACGTCGATCACCTCGACGCCCGAGAGCCGGTTGGCGACGACCGCCGTCGAGCCGGCTACGTCGACGCTGAGCGCCTGCCCGGCGGTCTGGAACGAGCCGAGCAGCGCCGGCGCCGCCGGGTCCGAGACGTCCAGGACGCCGAGACCGTAGAAGTCGACCGCCGCATACGCCACCGAACCCGCAGTCCGGACGCAGTAGACGTTCTGGGGAAAGGTGTACGACCCGCGGACCACGGGCGCCGCCGGGTCCGCGACGTCGACGATGCGGACCGTCGGACCGTCCGAAACGTAGGCGAGCGAGCCGTCCAGGTGCACCGTCGCCGCCGCTCCCGGAATCGTCCCGACCGGCTCCAGCGTCCGCGTCTGGGCCGATGCGGCGGCGGCGCCGGCGGCGCAAATCCACGCCGCGGCCCAGGAGGCCGCCAGCCAGCGGCCCGCAGTCGAGCGCCCGAATGCGGCGCCCATCGAACGCAGCGGGGATTTCTCCACGGGCTGCCAGACCCTCACGGCGCTACGGCTGCTCCGCAATCCGGTACAGGTGGGCGGCGGTCCGGAGGATCAGGCTCCCGCCGGCGACGGCGGGCGTCGCCATCGCCATCTCGTCGAGCGGGTTGCTGCCGAGCAGCTCGTACTCCGGGCCGGCCCGGATGACGAACGTTTCGCCTTCCTCGCTGAGGGCGAACACCTTGTCGTTGTACGCCCAGAGCGAGGCGGTGAACGCCGTGGCGCGCCGGGCGATCCGTTTCCGCGAATAGACCTCCCGGCCGGTCCGCGCGTCGGTGCAGATGAGGAAGCCCCGGTCGAGCAGGGTGTAGTGGAAGTCGCCGTACACGAGGGCCGAGGTGCTGTAGGTGCCCAGCTTCGGGTTCGACCAGGCGACGTACTCGTTGCGCGACCGGCCGTCCCGCAGCGTGATGTCGCCGACCGCCCCCGGGCGGATGGCGTACACCGGACGGACGCTGTCGGCGAGGAAGCCGGAGCTGACGTACAGCAGTCCATGGGCGGCGAACGGCGTCGGCGCGGTGATCCAGGTCATCCCCGTCAGCTCCCACAGCAGCTCGCCGTCGAGGCCGTACGAACGGACCTTGTCGGTGCCGGCGGTCACGATCTCGGTCCGGACGTCGTTCTCCCAGACGAACGGCGTCGACCAGTTGCTCCCCTCGTCGCGATCGACCCGCCAGAGCTCTTCGCCCGTCCGCTTGTCGAAGGCGGCGATGAACGACTGCTCGTCGTTGTCGTTCACCAGGTAGAGGCGGTCTTCGTGCAGCACCGGCGACGCGCCGCCGCCCCAGCCGTGGCGGTACTCCAGCGGCTCCATTTCCTGCGACCAGACCGGCGCGCCGTCGAGGTCGAAGGCGTACAGGCCGATCCCGCCGAAGTAGGCGTAGATCCGCTCGCCGTCGGTGACCGGCGTCTCCGACGCGTAGGTGTTCTTCCCGTGCCGGGCTATCGGCGGAGCCGATCGCCGGACTTCGCGCTCCCAGCGGATCCGCCCGTCGGCGAGGTCGACGCCGTACACCATCCACTGATGGACCGCTGTCGGAACGGCGCTGGACGAGTGGCCGTCGTACAGGCCGAGCTGGGGTCCGGGACCCGGATCGTCGCTGACGGCCGACGTGACCACGACCAGATCGTCCCAGACGATCGGCGAGCTCCAGCCCTGGCCCGGCACCTCGGTCTTCCAGACGACGTTCTCGGTCCGGCTCCAGGTTTCCGGCAGGGCCGGGTCGTCCTCAGCCACGCCGGCGCTCGGCCCGCGGAACTTCGGCCAGTTGTCTTCGGCCGCCGCCGCGCCCGCCGCACCTGATACGGTGAAGCCGGCCGCGATCAGCAGCGCCGCAACGGCGGCGGTCATCGACTGGAGCTGCATGGCGCCTCCTGCCCGCAACGGGGTTTCCGGATCTTCTCGCATGGTCCCGAAAAGTGCAAGGCCGGCCGCCTGATCCGAATTCTGAACGTTATAATCGCGCCGTCGCGGGAGGATCATGCGCATGCATCGAAAGCTGTTCGCGCGGCGCCTGTCCGCCGGCGCGGCGATCTGGCTGGTCTGGGCTATCGGCCAGGGACGCGCGCAGGACCACGCCGACTACGCGCCGGCGGACATCGAGTACGGCCTGAGCGTCTACCGCGCGCAGTGCGTCACCTGCCACGGGGAGGACGGCGGCGCCATCGCGGGCGTCGACTTCCGGTCCGGCCAGCTCCGGCGGGCGGCGTCGGACCGCGACCTGCGGCGGATCATCCGCAGCGGCGTCCCCGACACCGGGATGCTCGCCTTCGACCTCGACGAGGCGGAGATGACCGGGATCGTCGCCTACCTCCGGAACATGAATTACGAGATCGACGCCGTGACGATGGGCGACGCGTCGCGCGGCCGGTCCGTCTTCGAAGGGAAGGGCGCCTGCCTGGACTGCCACCGGGTGCAGGGCCGAGGCCCGAGGACGGCGCCCGACCTGACGTCGATCGGCACGCTCCGTCCCCCCAGCGCGCTGCGGCGGACGCTGCTCGACCCGACCGGGACGATGCGGCCGATCGATCGGCCGGTGGCGCTGGTGACGGCGGGCGGTGAGCGCGTCACCGGACGCCGGCTCAACGAAGACACCTACACCGTCCAGCTCATCGACGATCAGGAGCGCCTCCGGTCGTTCGACAAGGCCGATCTGCGCGAGTTCAACGTCCTGACCGAATCGCCGATGCCGTCGTACGCCGACCGGCTCGACGAGGGCGAGCTGGCCGACCTGCTGGCCTATCTCGTTTCCCTGAAAGGTTGACGGCGATGGCGCGACCGACGGCGCGGCGGCAAGCGGCGGCGCGGATCGTGGCGGCGGCGATCGTCGCCGGCGCGGCCGGCGGGGAGGCGTCCGGGCAGGTCTCGTCCGACCGGCTGCGCGACGCGGCGGCCGAACCCCGCAACTGGCTGACCTATTCGGGCGGCTACTTCAGCCAGCGCCACAGCACGCTCGACCAGATCGCCCCGGACAACGTGGAGGACCTGCGGTTGCAGTGGGTGCACCAGACGGCGGTCTCCGGTCCCTGGCAAGCGACGCCGCTGGTGGTGGACGGCGTCATGTACCTGACGCAGCGCCCCAACGACGTCGTGGCGCTCGACGCCCGGACCGGGCGGGTGTACTGGGTGTACCGGTACCGGACCTCGCCGGGGCAACGGGCCTGCTGCGGGGCGAACAACCGGGGGGTGGCGGTGCTCGGCGACCGGGTGTTCATGGGGACGCTCGACGCGCACGTCGTGGCGGTGGACGCGAAGACCGGCGTGGAGCTGTGGGACGTCGAGCTGGCCGACATGGACTTGGCGTACGCGTTCACCCTCGCGCCGCTGGCGATCAAGGACAAGGTGATCGTCGGGACGAGCGGCGGCGACCGGGGGATCCGGGGGTTCATCGCGGCGCTCGACGCGGCGACGGGCGAGGAGGCGTGGCGGTTCTACACCATCCCCGGCCCCGGCGAGCCGGGGCACGAGACGTGGGAGCCGTGCCCGCCGAACCCGGCGGCCTACTGCGATCCGGAAGCGTGGAAGCACGGCGGCGCGGCGGTCTGGCTGACCGGCTCGTACGACCCGGACCTGAACCTGACGTACTGGGGGATCGGCAACCCCGGCCCCGACTTTTACCGGGAGCAGCGGCCGGGCGACAACCTGTACTCGAACTCCGTGGTGGCGCTCGACGCCGACACCGGCGAGTTGCGGTGGCACTTCCAGTTCACCCCGGACGACCCGTACGACTACGACTCGGTGCAGATTCCGGTGCTGGCCGACGTAGAGCGCGGCGGGACGCTGTTCAAGGTGATGCTGTGGGCGAACCGGAACGGTTTCTACTACGTGCTCGACCGGGCGACGGGGCGGTTCCTGCGCGGGCTGCCGTTCGTCACCGTCAACTGGGCGGAGGGGCTCGACGACAGCGGCCGGCCGATCGAGACGCCGCAGCCGCCCGGCGCCCCCACCTATCCGGGGATCCAGGGCGGCACCAACTGGTACTCGCCCTCCTACAGCCCGCGGACGGAGCTGTTCTACGTCCCGGCCTGGGAGAACTACGCTTCGATCTTCGGCGGCGAGCCGCAGGAGTACGTGCCGGGGCAGTCGTTCATCGGCGGTCTGCCGGGCCGCCACGAACCGGTGCGGGACGCGCCGACGGTTCCCGGCCTGGTCCGCGGGCCGATCAACTTCTGGACCGACGCGGTCGGCACGGGGGCGGTGCTGGCGCTCGACGCGCTGTCGGGCGAGCAGAGGTGGAAGTTCGAGATGACCGACGTCATCAGCAGCGGGATTCTCACGACCGCTTCGAACCTGCTCTTCACCGGCGCGCGGTCCGGGTACTTCCAGGCGCACGACGCCGCCACCGGCGACCTGCTGTGGAAGGCGAGCCTCGGCGGGCAGATCGTCAACGGCCCGATGACCTACGAGGTGGACGGCAGGCAGTACGTCGCCGTCATCGCCGGCCACTCCCTCTCGACCTTCGCCCTTCGGGAGTGAAGCGCGACGTTCCGGCGCATGCGTTGCGCCCAAGTGCGTGGATGCAGCGCCCGCCGAGTGCAGCGGAGACTTCACCACGGGCTGTTGGGGTGGAATGAGTCCTTCGTTTCTAAACAACTCAAGGGTGGCGCGATGTTCCGCGAAGCGGACGCCGCCTTCTACGCAAGGATGACGATCACGGCCTCGCCCTGCCGACTCTCGGTCGCCAACCTGCTGGAAACGTCGATAGTGGCCGGCCGCCGCGGCAATGCGGCGGATACGGGCGAGGATTTCGCACGCACCGACATCGAGGCGGCATGACGCGGGAGCATTTCGAGAAGCTTGTGGCCAAGGCCGTCCGCGGCATCCCGAAACGGTTCCAGGACGAGATGCGCAACGTCGCGGTGGTGGTGGAGGACTATCCGGAACCCGAACTGCTGGAGGAGATGGGGGTCGCCCCGCCCGAGACGCTGTACGGCCTGTACCAGGGCACTCCGCTTCCGGAGCGGGAGTGGGCGCACGGCAACGTGCTGCCGGACCGGATCACGATCTACCGGCAGCCGATTACCGAAGACTGCGACTACGACGAGGAAGTCATCCGGGCGATCGGGGAAACGGTCATCCACGAGTTCGGCCATTACTTCGGCCTGAGCGAGGAGGAAATCGAGGAGATTGAGTCGCGCTACTGGCGCGGCGAGTGATGCCTCGTCCTGCGCCGCTTCCGGCGCGCCCCGCCGCCGGGCGACTCGGGCGACGGGAACCCGCCGGACAACTCGCCCAGCGCGGCGATGGCGGCGTCGATCCCTTCGACATCGGCCATTAGCTGCTTCTTTTGCTTATCGAGCGCCGCCAGGGCGTTCCGCATGGCGGTCCGTCTCACCTTGGCGGCGGAGACGACCAGTTTCCTCAACGACGGAAATGGCTGCTGCCCTGCAGGAACGGCAGGCTTCGTCGCAGGGGAATCAACCGACCTCTTCGCAGCGACGGCGGCAGGCGCCCTTGCTGCGGGATCGGACGGCCAGGCGAGAGCGGGCGGCGCTGCGGAAATGGAAGCGGCAGCCGGTACGGTCGGTTCCTTCACGGAAGGAGCGGCTGGCTTCCATTGGTTCGGGCGAAGCAGACGACGGACCGCCGCCAGCACTGATTTGACATCCTGCATGCGTCTTCTCTAAACCCGCTCGCGGCGCGCAATGACCGGCGTCGAGCAGGTCTGAAGGGACAGAAATCAAGAAATCGAATCGCACTACCGGCGTGGCGAAACGAAACGCAGCGGACTACGGACGAACGCCGGGTCCGCGGCTACGCGTTGGCGCTCGCCGACTGCTTCTTGCGCTCCGCCCAGTAGTTCTTCATTCGTTCCGAGACGGCCTTCTTGGCCGCAGCCGACATCTTGCGCCGCTTTCGTCCCGCGCCGCCGGCGGGTTTCGCCGAAGCGGATCGTCGGGGTGAACGGGACGATCCGGATGATCCGGATGATCCGGTCAGCGCGGAAATGGCGGTATCGATTCGTTCTACGTCGGCCATAAGCCGATCCCTCTGTTCCCTCAGCACTGCAATGACGTCCTTCATCGTGTCTTCTCCTCCTGCTGCTCCACGACCCGCGTCAAGGATGCGCAGTATACCACCCCGGAGCAGCTCGTCGTAGAATTCTTTCTGCTTGCCGTGCAGCGCGCTGAACGTGCGCGTTTCGCGCACCGGCTCATTTCTGAATGGGAAATGACTACCCCGCACGTTCGAGTGAAGCGACCGCGGACGATCCGGTACGATGTGGCGGGCCGCCTCCCGGCTGACTCCGCGGCCGGCGGCGATACGGAGCACGACGATTGACCACGAGTCCGTTCGGCCGGCGGCTGACGGCGGCCGGCCTGCCGATCTGCCTCTGCCTCGCGGGCGCGTCCGGCGCCGACGCCCAGGTCGAGCGCGACGCGCGGTTCGTGCTGTCCGGCGGCGTCGGACTCCAGACCACCGTCAACACCCGCGTCGACAGAGTCGCCTTCGGCCTGTTCGAGGAGGTCGGCCGTTTCGAGGCCGGTCAGGCGCTCGGCCGTACGGCCGCCTGGGACTTCGGGGTCGCCAGGGAGCTCTGGAAGGGGTTCGGTCTCGGCGCGCACGTGGCGCGCGCCAGCGTCACGACCGCCGCCGACCTCGATGCGACGATCCCGCACCCGTTCCTGTTCGGCTTTCCGCGGACCGCCGCCGGACGGTCTCCGGACCTGAGCCACCGCGAGGCGGCGCTGCACGTCCAGCTTCGGTACCGGGTCCCGCGCGGCTGGACGCCGCTCGACTGGATTCCGTCCGGCTGGCTGCCGCATCGGGACCAGCTCCACGTGACCGTCTTCGTCGGACCGTCGCTCTACGCGGCCAGCCAGGAGCTCGTAGGGGCGATCGAGGCCGGCGAGCGCGGCCTGCCGTTCGACGAGGTCGACATCGCCGGCCACACGATAGACACCGTCGCCATCACCGCCGTCGGGTTCAACGCCGGGTTCGACGTGTCGTACTTCGGCCTCGGCCGGTTCGACCGGCTCGGCCTGACGGGATCGGTCCGGTTCAGCCGGGCCGCCCCGGGGATCGCGCTGCGGGAGCAGATCCAGCCCGCGCTCGAGCTCGGCGGGACGCAGGTCCTCTGGGGCCTCCGGTACGCCTTCTGACCGAGTCAACGGCGGAAAGGGGATCTTCTTCTTCGCCCTGCCGGAGTGACCGCGAGGAGGACCCGCGCGAGACCGAGCCACAGGCCGATGCCGGCCGACGCCAGCCCGCCCGACAGGAGAACGAGGACGCCGACGTCCCAGAGCGGCCGGCGATCGTACCAGAAGGTGAAGTCCAGGCTGTGCAGGCCGTTGAACAGCCAGCGCTCGAGGCGGCTGTAGCGGTGCACGGTCAGGACGATCCGGCTCACCGCGGGGTCGACGTAGATCCAGGTCTGCAACGGGTCGGCGAACCGGATGCGAACCACCGGCAGCGGCGGTCGGTCGGACCCGCGGCCGTAGTAGTAGCCGTCGTACGACTCCATCAGCGTCGCTCCGATTACGGGGACGGCGGGCAGCGCCGCGCGCAGACGGGCGACCAGCGCATCCGCATCCAACGGTGCGCGCCGCGGCATGAGCGTGCTCGCATCGACCACCAGCCGGTCGGGGCGGCTCCCGCCGGCGGAGGTCCCCGGAACGCGCCCCGGACGCAACACGTAGTGCGGCTCGCCGTCGATCCGCAACAACGTGACCTCCTTCACCGCCCTGCCCGACGTCGCCTGGTCCCAGGCCGCCCTGTCAATCGCCGGAAAGCCGGCCAGCTCCAGCGTCCCCCCGCTCAGTGCGCCGGACGGAACCCGCAGTCCCTGCATCGTCATCCACGCGAACGGCTGCACCGACAACATGCCGCTGAAGACCCACGTCAACGTCGTGAGTCCGAAGACGACGCCGCTGAAGTAATGCCAGCGGAGCCAGCCGGCGTACGGCACGCGGCGCTGCGCGCGACGAGCCCGGCGCCACCGGAACTGCGTCACGCCGAGGAGAAGGCCGGTGATCGCAATGAGGCAGCCGATGGCGGAGGTCCAGACGATAACCGCCTCCCACAGCGGGCGGTCGTTCCTCAGGGCGGGAAGATAGAACCAGTGAGGAATCGCGCCGAGCCATGCGATGGCGCGGCTGCGGCGCGTCGTCACCATCGCGACGTCGGCCGTCCGCTGCGCGACGTACAGCTCGGTGCCGGCGCCGTCGGACACGCGCAGCTTGTGGGCCGGCAGGAACTGCTGCGCGATCAGCATCCACTGGTCGGGCCTGCTGACCAGCCGTTCGTGCGCTATCGCCGACAGCGGCGCACCGGTGAACCGGCGCGCCGCCTCCCGCGCCGCGTCCGGCCCGAGGGGTGGAAGCCGCTCGCCGGTGTCGGCGAAGACCGTCACCTCGTCGAAGCGGTACGCCGGCCGTCCGAGGACCGACAGCAGCTTCGCCTGCGCCGGCGGTTGCAGGACCCCTCCGCGCTCGGCGGCCGCCGCCGGCGTCAGGCGCACCTGTGACAGATCGACGTCCGCTCTGCGCTCGACCCGCACTGTGGGCGACAGCTCGGGCATGCCCCCCGTGTAAATCATCACGATGCCGGAGACGAACCAGATCACGAACAGCGCGCTGAGGGGAATGCCGGCGTAACGGTGTGTCCAGATCAACAAACGCCGCAGCGGGATCGCCATGCGCGTTGCCGGCGCGACTGGCGCCTAGCAGCCCGTGGCGGAAGTCCCCGCTGCATTCGAGCGGCGATGCATCCCGCCTGACGGCGTTGTTCGTCGGTTGCGTATGCCCAATATGCGCCCTCCTCACGCCTTGTCAGCCGGGCGCCTCGCCGCTCTCGGTGCGACGCGGGGTTCCACCACGGGCTGCTAGAAGCTGGTCTGCAGCATGAGCGAGTAGGTTCTCGGGGCGCCGAGCATGAGGGTGTTGGCGTAGAAGAACGACGGGTCGGTCTGTCCCAGGTAGAACACGTCCGACCACGAGGCGTACGCCGTGTCGGTCAGGTTGTCGACGGTGAAGGTCACCCGCACGCGATCGTGCGTCCACGCGACCCAGGCGTCGGCCAGCGCGTAGCCGTTCAGGACGATCGTGTTGGCGTTGTTGGCCTGGCGGTCGCCGACCACCCGCACCGCGCCGCCGATCTCGATCGGAACGCCGCCCGTGTTCCGATAGCTGCCCCAGAGGTTGGTGAGGACCGTGGGCACGTTCGGCGGCGTATTCCCGGCGAACTGCACGAAGTTGGCCGACGGCGCGAAAACCGCATCGGTCCAGGCCAGGTTGGCGCCCAGGCGCACCGCGTCCGATGGATTGGCCGCGACCGCCAGCTCGAGGCCCTGTGAAGCGATGCCGCCGATGGTCGTGGCGCTGTCGCGCGCGTACTGCTCCAGCACGTCGTCCCGCTCGATGTCGAACCAGGCGGCGGTCAGTTGCGTCCGTCCGCCGGCGAGATCCGCCTTCAGGCCGATCTCCCATTGGCGGGCGTCGGTCAGGTCGAAGTCGCGGTTGGCATTGACCAGGAAGATGTTCGCATCGACCGGATCCTTCGCGTTGCTGTACTGCCCGTAAGCGACCACGTCGGGGTGGAGGTTCACCACCGCGCCGGCGCGCCAGCTCCACCATCTGAACGCCCGTTCGAACCCGCCCCCTTCGACCTCGCGCGACGCGTTCAAGTTGACGCGCTCGAGGTTCATCGCCTCATACCGCAGGGCGCCGGTGACGCGGAAGCGGCTCGTCAAAGCCAGGGAGTCCTCGACGAACAACGCCCGCGAGTCGATGTAGGTCGGAGCGATGCCGCGCAGCTCCCGCGGTCCGTAGACCCCGGGCGCCGGGTTCAGCAGGTCGACGCCGTCGCCCGGCGCTTGCGGCACGCCTATCCGGAATCCGCGCGTCCGCTCGAAGTCGAGGTTGGAGGCTTCGAATCCGATCGTCGCGCGGTTCTCGCCTCCGGCAGTCGGCGTACGGACGTCGAGGAACGCGCGGTTGCCGACGAGCCGCTGATCGTGGTCGAGCCAGAAGTACCCATAGTACCGCTGCACCTCGCCCACCCGCCGGCAGACGTCGAAGACCGCGGCGCAATAGGCGAAGCCGTCGCCGTTTTGCCAATCGCGATCCGCGCCGAACCCGTACGTCGTGTTTCGGAGCGTGACGGAATCGCTCAGGCGGACATCGACGTCGGCGCGGAGCAGGAGCTGGCGCGAGTCGTTGACGGCGTCTCCGACGTTGTAGTTGAGGAAGCGCGTCCGTGCGTCGATGCCCTCTCCGGTCGTCGTCGTGATCACGTCGAGCGGCTCGACGACATGGTCGACCGGCAGCAGCGGCGTGCCGAAGTACGACCCGACGTCGTCGTTCAGCAGGTCGAAGCTGAACGTCAACTCCGCGCGCGGGGCCGGCTTCCACAACAGGCTGCCGGTGAGGTTGGACGAACTCGGGCTCATCCGCTCGACATGGCCATCGGAGCCGTAGTTGCTGAAGTCGATCCGATACCAGAGCGATTCGCTGACCGGTCCGCTCACGCCGATCGCCGCCTGACGCGTATTGAAGCGCCCGTACGAGAAAAGCCCGTTCCACCGGTGCGTCTCGGTCGGGGCGGCCCGCTTCGTGACGGCGTTTACGGCGCCGGCCACCGCGCCCTGCCCGTTGAGAACCGTCGATGGGCCTCGCAGCACCTCTACCCGCTCGAGGTTGAAGGTGTTCTGCGGCCGCATGACCATGTTGGCCGGCCCGAGCCAGATCCCGTCGCGCAGCACGGTGATCTGCGATCGCGTGAAGCCGCGCATCGAGAAGCTCGACGGTGCGGCCGGATTCTGCCCCGCGACGACGCCCGGCGTGGTTTCGACCGCGTCGCTGATCCGCTGATGGCCGCGCGCTTCCATGACCAGGCTCCCGATGACGTCGATCGACGCGGGCACGTCCATGGCGTTCAGGCCCAGGCGGCTGCCGGTGTCCGTCTGCTCGGCAAGCCCAAGCTCGCCTTGAACCCCCGTGACGACCACGCGCTCCTCGAACGCAGCGGCGGAGAGGCGCAGGTCGAGACGAACGGGAAGACCGGGCGCCACCTCAATGCGGGACGAGAGCGGTGCGAATCCCTCGCGGGTCACCGTCAGGCCGTAGTCCCCGGCGGGGACCTCGTCGATGACGAACGTCCCGTCCGAACCCGTGGTCGTCGAGAGACCGATTCGCTCCAGCGTGACGACGGCCCCCGCGAGCGCCGCGCCGCCCTCGGCGTCCACGACCGTTCCCCGCACGGCGCCGACCGCCTGCCCTTGCGCCGGCCGGGCCTCCACCCGGGCCTCCACGACGCCGAGTCCCGCCGCCCAAGCCGCAAGCAAGCCAAGCCCGCCGGCTGCCCGCCGCCCGTTCCGTCGAATGGCTGCGATCAACTGCACTCCTCCGTTCCAGAGAACCACAACCCATCACTATCTGTCGGATCCGCTTCCCCATCAACTTAAGATCTCCTTAAGTTTTACTGAAAGCGTGGACTGGATTGCGGCGAGATCGGCGCGTGCGCGCTGCGGGAGCGGGACGCAGGCCGGCTGCCGCCGTGCGGCGCCGCGTCGGGGAATCGGGCCGTCAGTCAGTCCGGAAGAAGCGCCATCAGCGACAGCGGGTCGACGCGGGCATCGTTCAGGCGGACCGTCCAGTGGAGGTGCGGTCCGGTGACGCGGCCGGTCGCCCCGACCCGGCCCACGACCTGGCCGCGGACCACCCGGCCGGGCGTCGTGCGCCATCACCGTGGACCGAACGGTCCCATCGACGGCCGTACGCACGGCGGGCCAGGACCATCTCGTCCTGCTGTGACCGCCGGTCGGAACGACGGCCGCGGCGTTCCGACGAAACGAACGCACCGGCGCCACGTGCGATGCAGGATGCCGGCCCGAACAGGCCGCCGCACCGGACTCACTCCGGGCGATCTGCAGTAGCCGCCGACGCGGCTGGCGAGCCGCCAGCCCGTCAGAACGCGAAGTCCGAAGCGTCCAGGTCGGCGGGGGCGACGCCGGCGAGCAGGATCGTGCCGCCGCCGTGGCTCTCCAGGTCGATCAGCGTCCCGCCTGAGGCCTGCGAGATATTCAAACTGGAGAATCCCGAGAGACCGAACGCCGTCAGGTCGATGACGTCGTCCCCCTGGCCGAAACGCCTGACGGTGTCGCTGCCGTGCCCGCTCCGGAAGACGAAGGTGTCGTCGCCGTCGCCGCTCTCGAGAACGTCGTCACCGGCGTCACCCGAGATCGTGTTGTCGCCGTCACCGAACGCCCGGAGCGTATCGTTGCCGGCGTCGCCAGATATCGTGTTGTCGCCGTAGCGCACCTGGACTGTATCGTTTCCGTCACCGCCTGAGATCGTGTCGTTTCCGCGACTGTCGAGATCGCGATGCACTTCTCCGATAGTGTCGTCACCGGCGCCGCCCATCAGCAGATCGTCGCCCCGGCCGCCAGCCAAACTGTCATTGCCTGCTCCGCCGTATAGCTGATCGTCGCCGCTGCCTGCATCCAAACGGTCGTTGCCTGCTTCGCCGTATAGCTGATCGTCGCCGCTGCTTGCATCCAAACGGTCGTTGCCTGCACCGCCCATCAACAGGTCGTCGCCCCAGCCGCCAGATAGAAAGTCACTGCCGGCTTCGCCGTACAGCCGGTTGTCGCCGTCACCGCCGTGCAAGAAGTCGTTACCTTCGCCGCCCCGGAGCGTATCGTCGCCGCCAAAGCCGCTGAGCCGGTTGCTGCCACCGTCGCCCGTGAGCCGGTCGTCGTACTTCGTGCCGGCGACGTTCTCGACGCTGCTGAGCGTGTCGCCTTGCGCGTCGCCGCCGGATCCGACGCCGGTCTCGAGATTCACCGTCACGCCGGACGCCGACAGGGAGTAGTCCACGCCGTCCGTGCCGCCGCCGCCTGCGAGCCGGTCGGCGCCGTCGCCGCCGTACAGCGCGTCATTACCGTCTTCGCCGTACAGCGCGTCATCACCGGCTTCGCCATACAGCCGGTCATTTCCATCGCCGCCCCGGAGCGTATCGTTACCATCGCTGCCCCACAACAGGTTGTTGCCACCATCGCCCTGGAGCGTCTCCCCGCCGTTGTTCATGCCGTCGTCCTCGTTCGTGTCGCCACCGTCGTCGGCGCCCTTCTGGGCGAACACGAAATCGGACGCATCCAGGTTGTCGACTCCCCTGACCAGGACTGTGCCGCCGCCCTGGCTCTCCAGATTGATCAGTATCCCCCCGCCCGCCTTCGACATCTTCAGACTGGAGAACTCCGAGATCCCCAGCGCCGTGACGTCGATAAAGTCCCTCGCGTTTCTCGAATCAGCTTCTTCCGCTGACCAGAAATTCCTGATGATGTCGTTCCCGCGCCCGACCCCGAAGACGTACGTATCGCTGCCGGCGACTCCAAACAAATAGTCGTCACCGCTACCACCTATCAGCCGATCTTCACCAGGCGAGCCGTACAGCGTGTCGTGGCCCTCTCCGCCGTACAGCCAGTCGTCGCCCGACCCACCGCGCAGAAAGTCGTTGCCGGCGCCGCCCTCCAGCATGTCGTCGTCCGCGCCGCCGGCGACCCGATCGTCCCCGTTCCCGCCTCGGAGCGTGTCGTCGCCCGCGTCGCCGTACAGCGTGTCGGCGCCGTCCTCGCCGTACAGTCGGTCGTTGCCAGCAGTGCCCAGCAGCATGTTGTCGCCGTCGTCGCCCCGGATCGTGTTGTCGTCGCCCTCGTTCGCGCCGCCGTTCGTGCCGTCACCGGCGTTCGCGCCGCCCTCGTCGTCGGCGTCGGTTTCGTCCGCACCCTCCTGCGCGAACACGAAGTCGGACGCATCCAGGTCGTCGATGGCGAAGCCGGCGAGCAGGACCGAGCCGCCGCCCGCACTCTCCAGATCGATCAGCGTCCCGACCGACGTCGTCGTCTTCTTCAGGCCGGAAAACGCCGAGACCCCCAGCGCCGTCAGGTCGATGCGGTCTTCTCCGTCCGCGAAACGCATGATGGTGTCGCTGCCGTGCCCGGCGCGGAAAACGAAGGTGTCTTCGCCCACGCCGCCCTCGAGCGTGTCGTCGCCGGCGCCGCCCGTCAGCCGATCGTCGCCGTTGCCGCCCCAGAGCGTGTCGTCGCCCGCGTCGCCGTACAACCGGTCGGCGGCGGCGTTACCTATCAGCCAGTCGTCGTCGGCGCCGCCTCGGAGCGTGTCGGCGCCGCCGGCGCCATGGATCGTGTCGCTGCCGGCGCCGCCCTCCAGCACGTCGTCGTCCGCGCCGCCGGCGACCCGATCGTCCCCGTTCCCGCCTCGGAGCGTGTCGTCGCCCGCGTCGCCGTACAGCCGGTCTCTGTCGCCGTTGCCGATCAGAACGTCGTCGCCGTCCCCGGCCCGGAGCAGGTTGGGGCCGTCGTCGCCGGTGAGCCGGTCGGCGTGCGCCGAGCCGACGACGTCCTCGATGCGATTGAGCGTGTCGCCGTCCGCGTCGCCGCCGGACCCGGCGCCGTCGGCGAGGTCCACCGTCACGCCGGACGCCGAGCCGGAGTAGGTCGCCGTGTCCCGACCCGAGCCGCCGACGATCCGGTCACTGCCGTCGCCGCCCGAGAGCAGGTCGTCGTCGTTGCCGCCCCAGAGCGTGTCGTCGCCCGCGCCGCCGTAAAGCTGGTCGTCACCGGTGTTGCCGATCAGGTGGTCGTCGCCGCCGCCGCCCCGCAGGACGTCGTCGCCGCCTGCGCCCAGGATCGTGTCGTCGGTGGAATCGCCGGAAAGCTGTTCGCCGCGCCTCGTGCCGTCGATGATCGCCATGTCGTTCCCCTGCTCGTGGATGCCTGATGCAACCGCTGCAACGTCCTACTTTAACCTACCCCCCCCCCCCCCTTTGTCAAGCAGACCTGCTCCAGCAGCGTCCGCACTTCGTCCGGGTTGCGGAGGCGCAGCTCGGCGGCGGTCGGGCGGTCTGTCTCCGCGACGCGGTCGAACGGGTCGCCATGCAGGGGAGGAAGAAGGTCTACAGCCACGGCATGCGCGCCGGTGATGGCAAGCTCCGTATGGCCGTGCTCCAGCAGACCCCGGCGCAGCAAACGCGGGTCGACACGGAAGTCCGGGCGCCCGAGTCCGTTCTTGATGGCGACTTCCCAGAGCGACACAGCGCTGAACACCGGTTCCGTCGCCCGATCTTCCAGCAGCGTGCGCACGTCTTCCGGTAACCGTTCCGGCTTGCCAGTGACCCGGCTGCGCGAGCAGATCGTCAGTCCGGGAGGAGCGCCATCAGCGACAGCGGGTCGACGCGGGCGTCGTTCAGACGGACCGTCCAGTGCAGGTGCGGTCCGGTGACGCGGCCGGTCGCCCCGACCCGGCCCACGACCTGGCCGCGGGCCACCTGGTCGCCCTCGGCGACGTCGACCGACGAGAGGTGGGCGAAGTACGAGTACAGCCCCCAGCCGTGGTCGAGGATCACGACCTTGCCGGAGAAGTACAGGTCGCCGGTCAGGGCGACGGCGGCGGCGTTCGGCGCCTTGACGGGGACGCCCCTGGCGGCCCGGAAGTCGGTTCCGCTGTGCGGACGCCGCGCCTCGCCGTTGTAGACGCTGCGCCGGCCGAAGCTGCTGGTCGGCTTGCCCGGCACCGGCGCGGAGAACCCGCCCCGCCAGCGCCGTTCGGCGCCGGCCCGCCGGAAGATCGCCGCCACGTCGCGCGCCTCGCGCTGGATCCGGCCGATCACCTCGGGCGGCGGATTCACGAAGCTCGGGTTGACCTTCAGGCGGCGGGTCGGGAACTCCTTGGCTTCGACGTCGAGGACGTACCGGCTGCTCGCCGCCGCCCCGTCGGCGCCGGCGGCGCGCACGACGATCTCGTACGGCCCCGGCTCGGTCGTCAGGTCGATGCCGACCAGACCGCGCCAGACGCCGTCCGACTCGTCGCGGAAGAACCGGACGCGGTGACCGAAGGCGGTCGCCTCGACCGACGCCGGGGCCCGCGACGGCCGCGCCTCGAGGACGACCACCTCGCCGGGGTGGAGCGCGCGCGCCCGGTGCGACACCTCCAGATGCGGCGACGCGGCGAGCTGGGCGGCGGCGACGGCGGCCAACGCCGGCGCCAGCGCGGCCGCCGTCCGCGCGAACCTGACCCTCCGGCCGGCGGCGGCCGGCCGTGCGGCCGTTTCCGTCCGTGCGTCGCTGCGTCTGCGCGTCATGCCAGCCCCTCCTCCGTCACACCGCCCCGTCGGCCTTCGCGGCGCCGATCGCCGCCGCGTCCAGACCCAGCACGTCGGACAGGATCTCGTCGGTATGCTCGCCGAGGAGCGGCGAGCGCGTCACCTCGACCGGCGAATCGGACAGCTTGATCGGGCACCCGACCGACAGGTGCCGTCCGCGCGCCGGGTGGTCGACCTCGACCACCGTTCCGGTCGCCCGCAGCGACGGCTCCTCCGCCAGCTCCTTCATCGACAGGACCGGGCCGCACGGGACGTTGAGCGGGTTGAGAATCTCCATCACCTCGAACTTCGTCTTCGTCATCGTCCACTGCTCGACGGCGTCGAACATCCGGTCGAGCTTCGAGAGCCGCGCCTCCGGAGTGCTCCAGTCCGGGTCGCCGATCCAGTCCTCCCGCCCGACGGCCCGCGCGAGGCCGTCGAACGCCGCCGCCTGCGCGATGACGTAGACGTACGCGTCCGGGTCGCGCTCCCACCCCTTGCACTTGAGGACCGAGCCGGGCTGCCCGCCGCCGGACGCGTTGCCCGCCCGCGGCGTCGACTCCCCGAACGTCCCGTGCGGGTGCTGGGGATACTCGGTGAGCGGTCCGTGCGCCAGCCGCTGCTGGTCGCGGAGCTTGACGCGGCACAGGTTCAGCACCCCGTCCTGCATCGCGCACTCGACCCGCTGGCCGCGGCCGGTCCGCTCGCGCTGGAGGAGCGCCGCCACGACGCCGAGCGCGAGGTGCAGGCCGGCGCCGGAGTCGCCGATCTGCGCGCCGCTCACCGTCGGCGGCCCGTCGTCGAAGCCGGTGGTGCTGGCGCCGCCGCCCGCGCACTGCGCGATGTTCTCGTACACCTTGCAGTCCTCGTACGGCCCCGGCCCGAACCCCTTCACGGAGGCGTACACCATCCGGGGGTTGATCCGCCGGATCCGCTCCCAGGGGAACCCCATCCGGTCGAGGGCGCCCGGCGCGAAGTTCTCGACCAGCACGTCGCACGCCTCCATCAGCCGGGCGAGCAGCGCCTTGCCGGTCTCGCGCTTGGTGTCGAGCGTGATGCTGCGCTTGTTGTGGTTCAGCATCGTGAAGTAGAGGCTGTCGACGTCCGGGAGGTCGCGAAGCTGGCGGCGCGTGGCGTCGCCGACGCCCGGCCGCTCGACCTTGATGACGTCGGCGCCGAACCAGGCCAGCAGCTGCGTGCAGGTCGGGCCCGACTGCACGTGGGTCATGTCGAGCACGCGAATCCCGTCGAGCGCCTTCATCCCGTTCTCCGTCGCCGGCTCACTGCGGCGTTCCGGCTATCCGGACCCCCTCCTCGCGGATCGTCCGGTCGAGGAGGCTCACGCACGCATGGACCGTCCTGAGCGCCGGCGCGTCGACGCCGGTGGCCTCCGCCAGCTCGACCACCGCGCCGAGCATGCCGTCGATCTCCAGCGGCTTGCCCGCCTCCACGTCCTGCAGCATCGAGGTCCTGTGCCTGCCGACCGCCTCGGCTCCGGCGATGCGCCGCTCCATCGGCACGCGGAACCGGGCGCCGAGACGCTCGCCCACCGCCTGCGCCTCGGTCATCATCGCCGCCGCCAGCGCGCGCGTGAGCGGGAACCGGCAGACGTCGACCAGCGTGGCGTGCGTCATTGCGCTTATCGGATTGAACGTCAGGTTTCCCCAGAGCTTCAGCCAGATCTCCGAGCGGACGTCGTCGAGGATACGCGCCTTGAAACCGGCCTCGGCCAGCGCCGCCGCGATGCGCCGCACCCGCGCCGTCTCGCGGCCGTCGAGCTCGCCGACCGGGAACCGGTTCCCCTCGACGTGGCGGACGACGCCGGGCCGGTCGATCGTCGCCGCCGGATATGCTACGCAGCCGACGATCCGGTCCGGATCGATCCGGTCGAACAGGACGCCGCGCGGGTCGACCGCCCGCACCACCCGGCCCGCGAACTCTCCCCCGATCTTCTGGAAGTACCACCACGGGACGCCGTTCTGCAGCGTCACCATCGCCGTCTCGGGACCGAGCAGCGCCGGCAGGTCGTCGACGACGGCTTCTATCTGGTGGGCCTTGAGCGCGAGCAGCACCAGGTCGTGCGGGCCGAGGTCGCGGATCCGGTCGGTGGCCGCGGCCGGCCGGGCGGTCGTCTCGCCGTCCGCCTCGATCAGCGTCAGCCCCCGGCCGCGGATCGCCGCCAGATGGGGGCCGCGGGCGACCACCGAGACCTCATGGCCGGCGCGCGCCAGGCGGACCGCCAGACAGCCGCCGATGGCGCCGGCGCCCACCACGCAGATCGTCATGCGGCCGGTCTCGGCAGTCATGCCCCGAACAGCGTCACGTCGAACACGCGCGCCAGCACGACGATGGCCGTCAGGCCGGTGAACACGGCGAGGCTGAACCACGCGAAGGCGCGGACCGCCGGCGACGGGTAGAACACGGCGTCGGTCTTCGGGATCACCGTCAGGCAGTAGCGCAGGTTCAGGAAGAAGATGACCGGCGCGACGAACAGCGCGAGCGCCGACGCCGTCAGCACCAGGAAGACCGGCCGCGGCAGTCCCGCCATGATCAGCACCGCCGCCGCGAGCGAGTACAGCATCGTGATCCGGTAGACGTTGTACTCCGACGCCGCCGTCCGGCGGTGGGCGTCGGTGAGCTGATCGGCGGCGACGCCGGGCAGGCGCGCCGTGGTCCGGAACAGGTTGCGGCAGCAGGCCGCCACCACGCGGGGCCAGCCGTCGAAATAGTTGAACGCAGTCGAGAAGGTGGCCGCGAACGCGCCCGCCAGGAAGACCAGCATCATCTCCGGGCCGATGCTGTCGGTGAAGATGCGGGCGATCTCGCCGATCACGGCGTTGCCCGCCACCTCGCTCGGGTAAAGCCAGACGGCGGCCAGCAGCAGGAAGACCGCCGCCAGGACGAACGACACCACGTGGCCGAGCGAGAAGTCCCAGAGCCCGATGCGGAACCAGCGCCGGCAGTACTCCTGCGCGTGCTCCGGCAGGCGCGAGACGTCCACCGCCAGATCCTTCCTGCCCGATCGGAACGGATCGAACCGCCCGGCCAGCCCTTCCCGCTCGAGCTGCTCGCGGATGCGGCCCATCCCGACCCGCTTCGCCTTGCCCCACTCCGAAGCCTGCAACGACACGTCGATGCCGGTCGGCAGCAGGCCGAGGAAGGCGGCGACGGTGAGCCAGGAGCCGGCCGGCGTCTCGACGACGAAGAAGCGGCCCATCGCCGACAACGGCGCCGGCTCGAACAGGTACACGCCGACCGTCGAGACGAACAGCATGCCGGCCAGCACCTTGGTGGCCAGCTCGACCGCGGCGTAACGCCCGTACAGGATGACGCCGACCGACAGGACGCCGAGCCCCAGCCCGTAGATCCAGGCCGGCAGACCGACCCCCAGGTACTCGGAGACGACGTAGTAGACCACCGCGGCCGCCGCCGCCAGCCGGCCCGCCTGCCCGAGGGCGCACTGGACGACCGTGGTGATCAGCACGTACCAGACCGGCCACTTGCCGGGCGCCGTGGCGTAGGCGTCGAGCATGCTGCGGCCGGTGGCGTTCGTGAACCGGAACGCCATCTCGAAGCCGTAGTACTTGAAGACGTACGCCACCGGGATGCACCAGAGCAGCGCGTACTCGAACCGCCCGCCCGCCACCGGCGCCGTCACCAGGTGGCTGGTGCCGACGCCGGTCATCATCAGGATCAGGCCGGGGCCGAAGTGGCGCAGCATCCCGCGCGGAGAAGTGTCGGGGAGCGGCAGCCGGTCGAGGGCGTCGGATTGCGCCGCGTCCGCCGGCCGGCCGTTCGGCGTGGCGGCCATCGTCAGCCGGGTCGCGCCCGCGCGGGGACCGGGGCCTGGAACAGCGCCTTCCCGACGAAGAACGGCCCCATCGCGGCGATGAACTCGGCGGTCTGGCGGGTCGTCCGCATCTCCTTGACCAGCTTGGAGAGCGGCAGCAGGTCCGCGCCGATCAGCCCGATCACGAACTCGTTGTCGTCACGGTCGATCCCGTGGCATTCGAGCCGGACGTCGGTGGCGTACCCCGCCTCGCCGTAGCGGCGGCCGAGCATCCCGTGCTCCATCATGATCTTTCCCTGCTCCGCCCGCGGCAGCCGGTTGTACGCCCCGATGCGGCGCAGCGGGTACCAGACGGCCCACGGGGCGGCCGGGTTCAGCACGCTCCGGCGGACCTTGCGGAGCAGGAAGTCTTCGAGGTCGGGCTCGCGCCCCTGCGCGTACGTCCGGCCGAACATGGTGAACGCCGGCGCCGGCGTCAGCGCGCTGAACGGGGGCGACGCCAGCAGCTCGCGCGCAGCTCCGGCGAAGACGCCGGGGTCTTCGTCCATGACGACCACCCCCACCCCGCGCGGGTCGTTCACGTTCAGGTAGACGGCGGCGTCGAGGCCGCTGCGCTCGACCGCCGCCGCCGCCGGCGCGGCGTCCAGGCAGTCGGTGAACACCTGCAGCTGCACGAACAGCCGGGCGTCGAGCGCCTGCGGCCGCCCGCGCACCGGCGCGCCGTGCTCCAGCAGGTCCGGTGCGGCGGGAGGATCGGCCTGGTCGGTCAAGGTCGCGTCGATTATAGCCGCGCCAGGACGTCGTCCGCCGTCCGGCAGGCGAGGGCGAGCATCGTGAGCGTCGGGTTCTGCGTCCCGACGCTCGGCATCGATCCGCAGCCGGCGAGGTACAGGTTCGGGTGGTCCCAGGTCCGCTGCCGGGAGTCGACCACCGACGCGCTCCGGGACGTCCCCATCACGTGCGTCCCGCACATGTGCCCCGCGCTCCGGTAGTTGTAGCCCTGGCCGCCGTACCGGAACCAGGCGGGGGCGTCGGCGCGCGTCACCGTATGGTCGGCCGCGCCGAGCCGCGCCATGACCCGCGCGGCGGCGGCGCGCGCCGACGCGAAGCCGGCCCGCACATAGTCCGAGACGCCGTAGGCGATGCGCGGCCTCGGTATGCCCAGGTTGTCGGTGTGCGCATCGGACAGCTCGACCCGGTTGGCGGGGTCCGCCTCCTGCTCCAGCAGGAAGGCGAGCCGGAACTGGCGCGTCAGGAGGCCGCCCGCCGTCGCGGCGTACGCCCGGCCGGACAGGACGCGCCGCTCCGGATTGACGCCGCTGTCGTTCGCGCCGTACAGGAAGTCGGCGCCGGTGACGTACGGATCGCCGATCGGCCAGCTCCAGCCGGCGTTGCCGACCTCGATCCGCCACGCGGCGCGGCGGCGGCGGAACGGGCCGTCCCGCACCGTCTCGACGCCGGAGGTCGAGAGCGGCCCGCGGTAGCCGTAGAACGGCGCGTCGGCCGGCGTCAGGCCCCAGGCGAGGTAGACCGGATGGTCCATGAGGTGCCGCCCCACCAGCCCGGACGAGTTGGCGGCCGGCCGCCCGGTGACCCGCTCGGTGTTCAGCAGGATCCGCGCGTTCTCGACGGCGTGCGCCGCCAGCACGTAGACCGCCGCCCGCGCGACCCCCTCGCCGGTCCGGCCCGAGGCGGCCGGGACCGAGTCGTCGTCGTAGGTCAGGTAGTGGAGGCCGGTCACGGCGCCCGCCTCGTCGATCAGGACGTGGTCCACCACGCTCCGGGCCCGCATCTCCACCCGGCCGGTCTCGAGCGCCGGCCGCAGGGCGGCGCGCGGGTCGTACTTGGCGCGCACCGGACAGATCGGCACGCAGCTCGCGCTGCCGAGGCACGGGCTCCGGCCCATGAACGGCTCGGCGTTGCGGCCGGCCGGCGTGGAGGTGGTGCGCGCCACCGCCGCGGAGTCGTCCGCGAGCGCCGCGCCGTCGACCCGCGCCCTGAAGAGCCGGTCGCCGTGAGAAGGCGGTATCGGCGCCATCGGGTAGGCGTAGCCGGGGCCGTACGGCACGCCGTTCACCTGCTCCTGCTCCGCCCGGTCGCCGGCGACGCCGATCAGATGCTCCGCCCGATCGTAGTACGCGGAGAGGTCGGCGTCGCCGATCGGCCAGTCGAGGCCGCGGCCGTAGGTGGACCGGAGCGCGAAGTCGGGGCCGTTCATCCGGATGGCCGTGCCCATCCAGTGGTTCCCGGTCCCGCCGGCCAGCCGTTCGGACGAGCCGCCGAACGGCAGCGACCCGCCCGCGTACTCGAAGTACGACCGCGCCGGGTCGTCCCACGCCGCGGACAGCGCCTCTATGGTCGGCCGGGGCGCGTTCGTGCGGCCCGGGTCGAGCGCGCCGGGGTCGGGCGGATAGGGGGACGACGGCGACTTGAACGTGGCGAGCAGGTAGCGCTCGACGTGGTCGGCGTGCCGCGCGTCGAGCCCCGGACCGGCCTCGAGGATCAGCACCCGCTTGCCGGCGCGGGCGAGGAGCCAGGCCAGGTTGGCGCCGGCGAAACCGGAGCCGACGATGACGACGTCGTGTCGAGCCGGCGGCACCGCGGTCATGGAAGGACGCGCCTCGCGGGCTGTCAGGCCCCGTCCGGTAAGCGCGCCGGATCCGGCGGCGGCGCGGCCCATGCGCCGGGCGCGCCGGCCACCCCCTTCGGGCGCGCCCGGGCGAACCGCCAGATCCAGGCGTTCCGGTACGCCGCCGCCGAGACGACGCGGTCGGCGCGCCAGGCCGGGTCGATGAAGGCGGCCGACGCCGGCATCCGGGCCGTCTCCGTCCCGCCGTACCAGGCGCCGTACAGCCACATCAGCATCGTCAGCCGCGCCCCTGCGCCGGCGGCGTCCGCGCGCGGACGGCCGCCGTCGGCCAGCAGCCGCTGCGCGACGGCCGCCGGGTCGTCCCGGTCCCGCGCCCGGCCGTACGCCGCGAGCAGCGCGGCGAGCGCGGCCGGGGCCGCCTGACGGCACTGCGCGTGGAAGGCGTCCGCCAGCGGCCGGCGGTCCGGTCCGGCCGCCGGTTCGAGCGCGTCCGGCGCGACGCCCAGCAGCGCCGCCGACAGGCGGACGTACTCCGGCGGCGCGGCGTCCGGACCCGGGGCCTGCGCGAGGGTCACGCCTGGTAGCTTACCCTCTCTTCCTCTCGGCGACGACGCCGATCATCGGCGGCGTCGTCAGGAACGCGCCCGGACTCCGTTCGCGCTCCAGCCATTCGGCCTCGAACACGCGCCGGTCGTCCGCGGTCAGCAGCCCCGCCTCCACCAGGCGCGGGACGTAGCCGCGGAAGAACCGCTTCGGCCAGTCCCACAGCGCCGTCCCCGGCCGGGCGAACCGGACGATCGGGACGAGGTCGAGCACCCGGCAGCCGGACTGCTCGACCAGCGCCGGCAGCCGCCCGCCGACCTCCAGGTCGCCGCCGGCGCGGCGCCAGCTCCGCTCCACCGCCGCGACGACCCGGTCGAACGCCGGGCTCCGCGGATGGAGCGCCGTCGCGCGGTAGTGCAGATAGTCCCAGACGACGAGGCGGCCGCCCGGCCGCAACCCCGCCGCGACGCGGCCGACGACCGGCGCCGGGTCGGGCAGGAAGCAGAAGATCCAGCGCGCGAACGCGCCGTCGAGGGAGGCCGGATCGAGCCGCAGCGCCTCGGCCCGCTTCACGCGGGCCTCGATCTGCGCCAGCCCGCGCCGGGCCGCCTCCCGGCGCAGGGCGTCGACGAAACGCGCGGACTCGTCGACGGCGAGCACCCGGCCGGCCGCGCCGACGCGCTCGGCCAGCTCGACGGCGGCGAACCCCGGACCGCAGCCGAGGTCGAGCAGGCGGGCGCCCGCGCCGAACCCCGCGCGGTCCCACAGGTCGCGCGCCGCCGCCGCCCACACGCGATGCTGCGCCGCGAGGCGGCGGCCTTCCTCGGGATCGGTCCCGAGCAGGTACGGCTCGCGCTCGGATTGGCCGGAGCCCATCGCACCGCCGCCGGGCCGGTTCGGAATCAGTCGAGGAAGAACTTGTACCCCACCGAGACCGACCAGAAGCCGAGGTTGTCGGCGTCGATGCCGTACCGGATCGGCGCGCCGCCCGGGCCGACCGTGGAGTCGTGGTTCCGCAGCGGCTTCCACGCCTTGTCGCCGTCCGAGAAGCCGCCGAACGCATCCCCGTACCGGAACTTGACCGCGAGCGCCTGCCGCGCGCCGACGGCGTAGTCGAACCCCGCGATCACCTGGTAGCCGGCCAGGCTGTCGGTCATCGCGTCGTCGGCGCGCGAGACGACCCCCGCCGCGTTCGGGTTCCGGCCCAGGGCGAGCAGCGCGGCGCGGTCGGCCGTCCGGACCGACGTGGCCAGGTAGTCGATAGTCGTCCGCATCACGCCGAACCCGGCGCCGATCCACGGCGTGACCCGGGACGACGTCGGGACGTCGTAGTAGACGTTCCCGAAGAAGTTGTGGCCCCGGACCTGGTCGATCGTCTCGGTGCGCTCGGTGAACTCCGGCTGCTTGTCGTCGCCGGGCACCACCAGATCGACCGTCTCGCCCCCCTGCCGGCGATGGAAGTACTCGGCCTCGACGCGCACCCGCCCGAAGTCGTAGCCGGCGCCGGCGCCGGCCAGCCAGCCTGCGCCGAGATCGAAGGCGCTGGCCCGCGCCGGCAGCGCCCGGGGCCGGCACTGATCGGCCGGCAGCGGCAGCCGGGTCCCGTCGTTCAGCACGGCGGCGGCCAGCCATTGGTCGCAGTTCGTCGGCACGCCGACGTTCGTGCGCGCCGATTCAAGGTCGCGCGCGACGGAGACGCCGACGTCGCCGCCGACGTAGAAGCCGCCGCCGGTCTGGCCCGCCGCGGCCCCGGCCGCCGGCGGCGCAGCCAGGGCGAGCGCCGCGAGCGGCAGCGTCAGCCACGCGCGGTCCGCCGCAGTCCGCAGGAACCGCATCCGCTTCTTCGTTCTCTTCATTCTCTTCATCGCTTCGTTCCCGTTCCGTTTTTTCGCTCGTCTTTCGTTCGTCTTCGGCATCGCCGTTCCCACCGCCCGTGGATTGTACGCGATTCGCCGCCGCGCGATCCGGCGCGGCCGCCGCCACGTCGAAAACGTGCTATGCTCTACGGTTGCGTTTACCGCGGAGACCGCAAGCAGGAACGCGGCTCCGGCGTCACGGCGGACTGAAACGAGAGGGATCGATTCGATGCACAAGCAAGACCGGCAATCAACCCAGGCGGCCGCGTGGGCCGTTCTCGCCGCGCTGGCGCTCGCGCCCGGCGCGGCCGTCGCCCAGGAGGCGGCCATCTCCGGCACGGTCACCGACGCGACCGGGCTCGTCCTGCCCGGCGTGACCATCGAGGCGCGCAGCACGGCGGCCGGCGGTCAGGTCATGACCGCCTTCACCAACGGCGCCGGCGCGTTCGCCGTCGCCGGACTCCAGCCCGGCGCCTACGACGTCACGTTCAGTCTGCCCGGGTTCACCACGGTGGTGCGCGAGAACGTGTCGGTCAGGACCGGGGCGGCCGTGACGCTCGACGTGGAGCTGGCCATCTTCCTCGAGGAACGGGTGGTGGTGGTCGGCAGCCGCGCGCAGCCGCGGTCGGTGCTCGAATCGTCCGTGCCGGTCGACGTCCTCGCCTCGAACTCGTTCGTCAGCCAGGGCGACACCGACTTCACCAACCAGTTGCGGGCCGTCGTCCCGTCGTTCAACGTCGCCACGCAGCCGATCAGCGACGCGGCCTCCATCGTCCGGCCGGCCAATCTGCGCAACTTGGCGCCCGACCACACGCTGGTCCTGGTGAACGGCAAGCGGCGCCACCGCGCCGCGGTCATCACCTGGCTCGGCAACGGGGTTGCGGACGGCGCGCAGGGCCCGGACATCTCGGTCATCCCGTCGATCGCGCTCCGGCAGGTCGAAGTGCTGCGCGACGGGGCGGCGGCGCAGTACGGCTCGGACGCCATCGCCGGCGTGCTGAACCTCCAGCTCAAGGACGCCCGCTCCGGCGGCAGCGTGGAGTTCCGCACCGGCCTGTTCGGTGACGCGAACAGCGGCAGCGAAGCCACCTGCGGGACGATCGGCGCCTCGTGCAACGGGATAGAAGGCCGCGGGGAGTCGTACACCTTCGCCGGCAACGTCGGCCTGCCGCTCGGCCGGACCGGCTTCGCGAACCTCAGCCTCGAATACGGCAACGTGAATCCGACGAACCGCGCCGTGCAGCGCGACGACGCCGCCGCGCTGATCGCGGCCGGCAACACGAACGTCCGCGACACCGCGCAGGTCTGGGGAGCGCCGAAGATAGAGGACGACCTGAAGGTGTTCGGCAACTTCGGCTACGTGTTCGACAACGGCCTGTCGTGGTACGCGCACACCAACTACGCGAGCAAGAAGGTGACCGGCGGCTTCTACTTCCGGAACCCGAACACGCGCGGCTCGGTCTTCAGCCTCGACCGCGGCCGGACGCTGCTGGTCGGCGACGTGCTGGCCGCGCGCGGGATGGGGTCGGCGGGCTGCCCGACGGTCGCCGTCGCCGACGCCGCGCCCGACCCGGCCGCCTTCGCCGCTGTGCGCAGCGACCCGAACTGCTTCACGTTCCACGAACCGTTCGCCGGCGCCCCGAACGGCCTGCCCGGCGGGTTCACGCCGCAGTTCGGCGGCGACGTCGACGACGGCTCCATCGTCACCGGCGTCCGCGGCTACACCTCCGGCGGCCTGACCTGGGACGCCAGCGTGAACTGGGGCCGGAACAGCGTCGACACGTTCATCTTCGACACCGTCAACGCCTCGCTCGGCCCGGAGAGTCCGACCGCGTTCCGGCCCAACCTGCTCCAGCAGACCGACGTCGGCGTGAACCTGGACCTCTCGTACGTGGCGAGCGACATGATCAACCTCGCCGGCGGCGCCGAGTGGCGCAGGGAGCAGTACCACCTCGGCGCGGGCGACCCGGCGTCGTGGGAGATCGGCCCGTACGCGGCGCAGGGGTTCAGCTCCGGCTCGAACGGCTACAACGGCACCCGCCCCGAGAACGCCGGCACGTGGAACCGGAGCAACGTGGCGGTCTACGGCGACGTCGAGGTGCACGGCGTCACCGACCGGTGGACCTTGGGCCTCGCCGTCCGCCTGGAGGACTTCGACACGTTCGGAACCACGATGAACAGCAAGATCTCGGGCCGCTACGCCGTCACCGACAGGGTGTCGGTCCGCGGCGCCACGAGCAGCGGGTTCCGCGCGCCGACGCCCGGCCAGCAGAACGCGTTCAACGTGACGACGCTGTTCGATCCGGGAGTCGGCGATCTGGTCAACAACGGCACGATCCCGTCGACCTCCCCGGCCGCGGCGCTGCGCGGCGGACAGCCGCTCGCGCCCGAGACGTCGATCAACTACTCGGTCGGGTCGGTCATCGACGCCGATCCGTTCACGCTCACCGCCGACTACTTCCGGATCGACGTGGAGGATCGCCTCACGCTGACGCGGCGCTTCCAGCTAACGGCGGCCGAGACGAGCCAGCTGATTGCGGGAGGGTTCGCGGAAGCGGCGAACCTGCAGGAGTTCCGCTTCTTCGTGAACGACTTCTCGACCCGGACGCAGGGCATCGACGTCGTGTCGACGTACGCCCCGCCCGCGCTCGGCGGCGCCACCGTGTTCAGCGCCGTCTTCAACTACACCGACACGAAGGTGACCGAATGGACTTCGGACACGATTGACGCCGACCGCCGCAGCGCGCTGGAGCGCGGACTGCCCGAGACGCGCTGGAACTTCGGCGTCAACCACACCGCCGACCGGTGGAGCCTGATGGCCCGGCTGAGCTTCTACGGCCAGTACTGGGACGGGGAGGACGCCATCAACCTGCTGGGCTCGGCGCTTTCGTACACCTACCCGCTGTACTCCGGCAAGGCGCTGCTCGACGCCGAGCTCGGCATCCCGGTGGGCGACTCCCTCTCGTTCGCGGTGGGCGGCCAGAACATCCTGAACACCTACCCGGAGGCGCACCCGAACGCGGCGGCCGGCGTAGGCAACCAGTACGGCCAGTTCTCGCCGTTCGGCTTTGGCGGCGCCTACTACTACGTCCGGGTCAACTACGCCTGGAGCGCCGTCAGCTTCTGATTCGCCGGCGCGCCGGCCGGCCACCCACGCCGGCCGGCGCGCCGCTGTCCGACGTCCGGAGGCGCGAAGGGCGCAGCGCAACCCGCCGCCAACCGCGGCCTGCCGAGGAGCGATTACCCCGTTTGGGCCAAACTGGAGTTGACCCGGTTTTGCGGACACCTGAAGCCGTCCGAGGGGCCATGCTGCGGTCTGGTCCGAGATCTGTCAGGGTGTACCCGATCACGTCGGTGTGCGAGGCGTTGGCTTCGTGCTGGTCGGGAAAGCCGTCGGCATCGAGGCTGCGACCGCGCAGACTGGCGACGCCCGTCGGTGAAGTATTCCCGTTACTTCGTCGGGCTGCGTCCGGCGTCAGACGATCGGCGTTGGCGCGCCCCGCGGGCTGGGCCGTAGCCGGCGTGTGGGCGTGACCCCGGCGACCGCTTGCCTCTCGGCGGACGCGGGCGGCACACTATCGGCGTGACGCGGTCCGTGCTGCGCCTGTCGGCCCTGCTCTTCTTCCTCCCGCCGCCGGCGGTCGCGCAGCCGCCGGTGACGACGGCTGACCTCGCTCCGCTCGTCGCCGAGCTGCAGGCGGCGGTCGAGACGGCGGACGCGCAGCGCTTCCTGGCGCTGCTGGCTCCGGAGGCCGACGGCGCGGCGGCCCGGGAATTCGCCGGCGAGGCGATTCGTGAGGGGGTCACCGCGGCCTCGGCGGTCGCGCGGTTCGTGGCGCCGGTGGACGAAGCGGCGGCCGGCGGACGCCAGCGTCTGACGGTCGAGCTGTTCACCGAACGCGGCGACCGGGGCCGGCTCCGGACTTGGCGGCTCGACGTGGCCCGCGCCGCGGCGCCGGACGGCGCGCCCGGTCCTTGGCGCATCGCCGCGCACGAGCGGCCCGACGGGGTCGACGGGCTGCACCACCTCTCGCTCGACACCGGCCGCCAGTTCGACGCGAGCGGCCTGGAGATGACCGCCGAGGACGTGACGCTGCGCATGTCGCGCGGCGCTGCGTTCGTCTCGGAGATCGACGGCGGCGTCACCGGGCTGGTCCTGGTGGGCGACGGCGTGCTGACGTTCGCGCCGGCGCCCGCGGCGGAGCGCCGGCAGATCGAGATCTTCTCGGGCCGCGAAACGCTGGAGGCCGAGTTCACGCACGCGTTCGTCCGTCTCAACCCGTCGATGCTCGACGCCCGCTTGGCCGTCCCGCTGGCGCCGGCTGAGATCGACGAGGCGGCGGCCGAGCGGGCGCGGGAGGCGTTCGACGCGCTGGCGGGGCTGACGTTCGTCGTCGATCTGGGCGAGTTCAGCGACCGGACGTGGTGGCTCACCCCGCGGACCGGCAACTTCGTGGCCGAGGTCGCCACGCGCGAGCACGGCGTCCTCACCTACACGCTCTCCCCGCAGCAGCCGGAGGACGTCTCGCTGTTCATTCGCGACCCGGCGCGCGTCATCTCGCTCTACCCGTCCGCCCGCAAGCGGGCGGAGCGCGGCCGGTACTTCGACCCGCGCGACGCCGTCCGGTTCGACGTCCTCGACTACGACGTCGACGTCTCGTTCGAACCGCGTGGGGTGGGCCGCGAGTCGCTGGGGGCGCGGCCGACCCTGCTCGGGTGCTGGATGGAAGGTTCGGTCCGTCTGGCGCTGCGCGTGAAGGACGCGCCGCTCAAGTCGTTGACGCTGCAACTGGCCGACGTGCTGCGGGTGCGCTCGGTGACGTCGCGCGAGTTCGGCGCGCTGCTGTTCTTCCGCCTGCGCGGCCGCAGCGACGTCGTCGTCCACCTGCCGTCGGAAGCGCCGGCCGGGACCGAGTTCTCCATCCTCGTGCGGTACTCCGGCCTGCTCGAAGCGGACGAGCTCGAGGAGAACTGGATAGGCCGGATGCGGATGCTCGACTCCGGGCGCGCGCCCGTCTACGGCGTCCCGGAACGGCGCTACCTGTACACGAACGCCAGCCGCTGGTACCCGCGTCCGGCGGCGGCCGACTACGCCACCGCCACGATGACGCTGACGGTTCCGGCGGAGTACGGCGTGGTGGCCAGCGGCGACCCCGAAGACGGCAACCCGCCCGTCCACACCCCCGACGGCGCCCGCGGGACGCGCACCTTCTCGTTCGTCACAGTCCAGCCGACACGGTACCTGGCCTGCCTGATCACCCGGTTCGCGCGCGACGACACGCCGGCGCTGGAGGTGGCGCCGGACCGCGACGCGCCCGCGCACCGGGCGGGCGCGTCGTACGACAGCGTGTCAGTGTCGGTGGAGGCGAACGCGTTCGGCCGCCGCCGGATCCCGGAGGCGGCCGAACGGGCGGCGGCGGTCCTGCGCTTCTACACGTCGCTCGTCGGCGATCTGCCGTATCCCACGCTGACGCTGGCGTTGACCGACAGCCGCCTGCCGGGCGGGCACAGCCCCGCGTACTTCGTCGTCCTCAACGAGCCGCTGCCGGCGCACGGACGGCTGATGCGCACCTGGCGCACCGACCCGGCCGCGTTCGCCGGCTTCCCGTCGTTCTTCCTCGCGCACGAGCTGGCCCACCAGTGGTGGGGACAGGCGGTCGGCTGGAAGAACTACCGCGAACAGTGGCTCAGCGAAGGTCTCGCGCATTATTTCGCCGCCCTCTCGGTGCGTCACGCGCACGGCGAGGAGGCGTTCGTCGAGGTGCTCGCGCAGCTCCGCCGCTGGAGCCTGCGCCACGCCGACCAGGGGCCGGTCTCCCTGGGGTACCGGCTGGGACATCTCGACGACGAGCCGCGGGTGTTCCGCGCCATCGTCTACAACAAGGGCGCCCTGACGCTGCACATGCTGCGGCGGCTCGTCGGCGACGACGCCTTCTTCCGCGGCCTGCGGCGGTTCTACGACGCGATGCGGTTCCGCTCGGCCGGGACGGACGATCTGATCCGGGCGTTCGAAGCGGAGGCGGGACGGCCGCTCGGCGATTTCTTCGAACGCTGGATCCACGAGTTCGACCTGCCGGACATCCGGTTCGACCACCGCACCGAGCCGAACGCCGCCGACCCGGAGGCGACCGACGTCGTGCTCCGTTTCCGGCAGGACGGCAAGCTGTTCGAGCTGCCGGTCACCGTCACGCTCGCCTACCGGTCCGGGGAGGAAGAGTCGCTGGTCGTCCCGGTGGCCGGGCGCACCACCGAGCTGCGCGTTCCGTTGAAGGGCCCCTTGCGCGACGTGCGCGTCAACCGCGACCACGCGGCCCTGGCGGAAATCCGGCGGTGAACCGGCGCCGGCGCCAGCACCGGCCGGTCGCCGGCCAGCGCCATGAGCTGCGCCGCCACCGTGAGTTGCAGCGTCTTGCCGAGCCCCACCTGATCGGCCAGCACAAACCGCGCGCCGTGCGGCCCGCGGTGGGCGCCGAAGGCGAGCTTCACGAAATGCTTCTGGTGCTCCCACAGGCCGACTTCGCGGCGGTAGACCGGTGCGAGCACCTCCGCCGCCACGCGGTTGCACCAGCGCTCGATCTTCTGATTCGGAACGTTGATGAAGACCGGCGGGGCAATCGGATCGGCCAGCGCGAAGCCGCGGAACTCGTCCGGGTCGAGACCGCGCCGGTTGCTTGGCGCTGCTGGCACAGGTACACCGTGTCGAGCAAGTCGGGACTCGGACGGACCGGCGCGGCGTCCGCGACCGTGCGAAAGTCGGGGATCGGAACGCGCTCGACCGGCGGCTTCTCCAGGAACAGGCAACCGATCGGGGTGAACGTCGGTCTTCGCGAAGCGTTCAAGCAAGTCTCGGACCTGGGTTGTGGTGGAGCCCCGCGTCGCGCCGAGAGCGGCGAGGCCCCGCCTGACAAGGCGTGAGAAGGGCGCCCATCGGGCCGCCCTTTTGGACCGCTCTCACGCGGCCGAAGGGTTGCCGCGCGGGCCGGGCCGCGCATGGATCACGGCTCCTACCGTCCGCCGTCCCGCGCGGCGGCGACCTCTTCCGTCACCCGGGAGCCGGCCAGGATCCCCTCCATCGCGTAGTTCCCTTCGTGGCAGGCGTACTCGAACAGCGGCCCTTCGACCCGGTTCAGCGGGATCGCGGCCGTCCAGGGCCGCGTGAACTCCGCGTCGTCCTCGAACGTGTACCGGTAGTCGATCGTGTCGGCGTCGACCCGGGTGAACCGCTCGACGAGGCGCAGGCTCCGGCCGCCGCCGAAGACGGTGGCCATTCGCGTGTTGGTCTTGCGGGTGAAGTTCTGCGTCTCGACCACCAGCGTGTCGCCCTCCCATCGGCCGCGCGAGTCGCCGAGCCACTGCCGGACGCCGTCCGGGGCGTGCGGGCGGCCGTCGATCGGGATGATGCGCGAGTCGTGGATCATCTCGACCACCAGCACCACGTGCGTGGGGGTCTGCAGGACGTGGTAGTTGTGGTTGTAGAACCCGGGCGACATCGCCCCCGGCAGGCCGCGGGTGATGCACCGGTCGAACAGCGACAGCTCCTGCCAGGACGCCACCGGCTCGCGGCCGTCGGGGAACCGGTGGGCGCCCGCGTCGGCCCGCGCCCGGCCCTGCCGGGTCAGCGGCGGAAGCCGCCCGTCGGGCGGGTCCACGATGAGGGATGTGCGGTTCGTGTCCTGGCCGTACTCGAACCAGAATTCGTTGTAGAACCCGGGGTCGCCCTCCCGCTCTGCGAACGTCGCTTCGGAGGTGCGCTGGAATCGTTCCGCCACCTCCTCGTCGGTAAGCCGCTCCTTGTCGGCGAGCGCCTCGGGGCGTTCGAGCGGCACGACGGTGTTGTTGTTCCAGACGCCCTGCAGGTCCGGATCGCCCCACGGCGTCCGGGGCAGGTCCGCCCGGCCCGGGTCCTGGGCGGCGGCGCCCGCGGCGGCGAGCACGAATGCGGCGGCGAACGCCGGCAACGCGGCCGGCCGAACAGGTCTGCGCGTCATGACTGGCCTCCCTCTGCGTCCGGTATCATCCACCATCCTACGACAACCGCCTCGAAATGGCGATCAATCCGTGGCGGAGCCCCGCGGGGCGCCGAGATGCCGTAATCTTGACAGCCCGTGGGTGGAACCCCGCGGGGCGCCGAGAGCGGCGAGGCGCCCGGCTGACAAAGCGTGAGGAGGGGGCATATTGGGTATGCGCAACCGACGAACAACGCCGTCAGGCGGGATGCATCGCCGCTCGAATGCAGCGGGGACCTCCGCCACGGGCTGTTGACGCCGGGTCCGGCCGGAACGAAGCGTGAGGAGGGAGCATGGCGACCTTGTTCGATCGACGGACGATGCGAACGACCTTGACGGCGCTCGGACTGGCCGGACTGGCCGCGGCCGCCGGTGGATGCGGCACCGGACCGGCGCCCGAAGAGCCGCCCGCGGCGCCGGCCGCGGCCGCCGGCGGGACGCTGGCCGACGCCGTGGCCGGCACGTGGGAGCTGGAGTCGGTCGCGCTGCGCGATGCGGCGGACGCGCTCCTGCCGGCGCCGGAAGGTCCGGCGCTCGGCGCGCCGGGGGCGATCGGGCAGCTGGCGCTCGACGCCGCCGGATACGTCGGACTGGCGATCATGCAGCAGGGCCGGCCGCAGTACGACGACCCGACGCCGGAGCAGGCAGCGGCCGACCTGGAAGGGTATACGGCGCTGTTCGGGACGTACGCCGTCGACGAGGCCGCCGGGCGCATGACGATCCGGGTCGAGGGCGCCCGCGACCCGAACCTGACCGGCGGCGCCGTGACGCTCGCGGTCGGCGTCGATCCGTCGGGAGACCGGCTGACGCTGGAGCTGCCGGCGGGGGCGTCCGGGGCGACGCCGACGGCGGCGTGGCGGCGGCTGCCGGCGCTGGAGCGGTTGACGCCGACCCACCGGCGCGTCATCGGGTTCTGGCGCCACGCGCCGAACGCGGGCGACACGGCCGCCGATCCGCCGCTCCGGCCCGGGTTCATCCTCTACACGCCGGCCGGCCGGATGATGGTGCACCTGCTCGACCCGGACCGGCCGCCGTACGCCGGCGCGGAGCCGACCCCTGCGGAGGCGCAGGCGGCGGTGCGCTCCTACACCAGCTACTTCGGACCGTTCAGCGTCGACGAGGCCGGCGGCTACTTCGTCCACCACCGGATCGGCCACACGCTGGACCTCACGGACCGGCCGGAGTCCGAGCGCCGGACCGGGCTCGGCACCGACGCCCAGCGGTTCTACGAGTTCACGGACGACAGGATGGTGCTGCGCTACCTGACGACCGCCGGCGTGCGGCCGCCGCCCGCGGGGGGCGGCGAGTGGGCCGGGACGATCACCTGGGAACGGATGACTCCGGCGCTCCCGTAGCGACGCCGGCGGAGGAGGACGAACGATGGCGACGGCAAGCGGGATGCGGCGGCTGGCGGGGTGCGCCGCCTGCGCCCTGACGCTCGGCGTCGCGCCGGCGTCGGCGCAGCACGGCGCGAAGACGGACGGCGAGTGGCCGACCTACGGCGGCGACCTCGGGAACACGAAATACTCGCCGCTCGACCAGATCGACCGGAGCAACTTCGGCGATCTGGAGATCGTCTGGCGCTGGCGGTCGGCCGACCGGTTCCTCAGCAGGACCGACGCGGCCGGCGGCGAGCTGTGGACCGACTCGCGGCTGATCTTCGAGCAGCTCGACCGCGAGGACCCCGGCCGGTGGCGGGACCGGGAGCCGCCCTATCTGGCCAACTTCAAGGCGACCCCGCTGATGGTCGGGGGACGGCTCTACGTGAACATGCCGACGTCGGTCGGGGCGGCGATCGACGCGCGCACGGGCGAGACGATCTGGATCTACAACCCGAAGACGTACGAAGCGGGCACCACGACGATGACCGCCCGGTGGAACCAGCGCGGCGTGGCGTACTGGACCGACGGCGACGCGGAGCGGATCCTGTGGGGGACCGGCGACGGATATCTGGTGGCGGTCGACGCCGAGACCGGCCGGCCGGCGGAGCGCTTCGGCGACCGGGGGCGCGTCGACCTGATGGAGGGGTTGCCGCAGGCGGAGCGCGGGTCGCGCGACTGGCTCAACGCCCTGACCTACTCGGTGCAGTCGCCCCCGATAGTGATCGGCGACACGGTGGTGACGCCGGCGTCGATCTCGTCGTACAACGTCGACAAGGAGCAGATCCCCGGGTGGACGCGCGGCTGGGACGTCCGGACCGGCCGGCGGAAGTGGACGTTCGAGACGACGCCGCAGGCCGACAGCTTCGGGAACGACACCTGGGAAGGAGACTCGTGGCGCTACACCGGCAAGATCAGCGGGTGGACGATCTACAGCGCCGACGCAGAGCTCGGGTACCTCTACGTGCCGCTGAACACCGCCGCGCCCGACTATTGGGGCGGCCACCGGCTGGGCGACAACCTGTACGCGGAGACGCTGCTCTGCCTGGACGTCGAGACCGGCGAGCGGGTCTGGCACTACCAGTTCGTCCATCACGGCCTGTGGGACTACGACCTGCCGGCGGCGCCCAACCTGCTCGACGTCGTCGTCGACGGACGGCCGATCAAGGCGGTGGCGCAGATCACCAAGCAGGGGTTCGTCTTCGCGTTCGACCGGGTGACCGGCGAGCCGATCTGGCCGATCGAGGAGCGTCCCGTACCGGCGTCGGACGTGCCGGGCGAGCGCGCGTCGCCGACGCAGCCGTTCCCGACCCGGCCGGCCCCGTTCGAACACCAGGGGGTCGCGGCGGACGATCTGGCCGACTTCACGCCCGAGATCCGGGAGATGGCGCTCAGGACGATCGAGCCGTTCCGGATCGGGCCGCTGTACACGCCGCCGTCGCTGGTGGTCGAGGGGGGGAATCAGGGCACGCTCGGGCGGCCGAGCGCGGGGGGCGGGGCGAACTGGGGCGGCGCCGCCGTGGACCCGGAGACGGGGATGCTGTACGTCCCGTCCAGCAACACGTTCTTCGTCTTCCGCATCCGCGAGCCGCGGGAGCACGAACGCGGCACGCTGCGGTACTTCCAGGATCGGGAGGGCGCCTATCCGACGATGCCCCGCGGCCTGCCGCTGTTCAAGCCGCCGTACTCGCGGATGACCGCCATCGACATGAACACGGGCGAGCACGTCTGGATGCAGCCGCTCGGCGACGGCGACCGGATCCGCAACCACCCGATGCTCAGGGACCTCGACCTGCCGCCGCTCGGCGGCGACAGCGGGCGGAGCGGGCCGCTGCTGACGAAGACCCTGCTGATCAGCGCGCTGTCGGCCGGCGGGACCGGCGGCGGCCCGCGCCTGGCGGCGCGGGACAAGGCGACGGGAGAAGTGGTGGCGTCGATCGACCTGCCGCGCGGCGCCATCGGCACGCCGATGACGTACCTGCTCGACGGCCGGCAGTACGTCGCCGTCACCGTGGGCGGCGATCCGGTCCCGGAACTGATCGCGTACGCGCTGCCGTAGCGGCGGCCGGCCGCCGCCGGTCCGGACCCGGGCGCTACCGCTCGGTCGGGTCGCGGCCGTCGCGCGGCGCGCCGGTGCCGGACGACCCCATGAACAGGGTGCGGCCGTCGGGGAGCGTCAGGTCGCGGCCGTTGGCGCGCCGGGTGCCGTCCTTCGAGCCGTAGCCGTCGACGACGATCTCCATGCCGACCTGGATGACCTCCTTCGAGAAGCCACGGCGGAACAGGTTGTGGGGGTTGCCGCCCTCGATCATCCAGCGCTCGGTGGACCCGTCGTCCATCTTGACGTCCATGTGGATCCAGGCGTGGGGGTTGATCCACTCGACCTTGGTGACCGTGCCCTGGAAGCGGACGGGCCGGTTGGCGTCGAACTCGGCGGAGAACGCGTGATGGGCGGCGGCGCCGGCGGCGCCGAGCAGGAGCGCGGCGCCCGCCGCCGCCGCCGTCCGTGTCAGTCGGTGTGTGCGCATCGATTTCATCCTTCCCTGTTGTCCTTTTCCTGGTTCGCCTGGCTTCGGCTCGGGTTCCGTCAGATGTCCGGCTCGCTGGTCGGCCGCCGCGTGACGTCGATCACCAGCGTCCCGCCGCGCCGGCCGTAGTCGCCTTCCCAGCGCGAGACGAGCTGCTCCTTCCGCAGATGGCCGTAGATCAGCTCCTCGACCATCTCCACGCACCGGTGCTCCGGCGCCTGCGCGTGCTCCTCCATCCGCTTGTACAGCGGCAGGGTGTTCGGCGTCAACTACTTTGGCCGCTTGGCGACAATTATTTCGGCCGGTCCAGTTCGACGAGGCCGGCGGCGGACAAATCCTCCAGCAGCACGGTCACGTCTTGTAGGCAGGCGTCCGCGTCGACCTTGAACTCCTCGGTCAACGCCGTGACCAGCGCGCCGACCGTCGTCCATGCGCCGTCGTCTCCGATGAGCCGCCACACGGCCTGACCGGTCTCTTTCAGGCTGTAGAACCAGCCCTTTCCGACGTCCATGAACAGCAATTCGTCGTCCAGCTCGGCATCGACGAAAGCATCGGAAGTGCGCCGCACGCGGCTCGCCGGAGTCATCGTCATGGTTCGGATTCCTTTTCGATCTCGCGCAGCACTGCGTGCGGATCGTACCCGTGCGCCGCCATGACGCCCCCGTGAGTCTTCACCACCCCGCGCGCCTGCGCCGCGGTCAGATGCCGGCGCCAGTCGCCCGCCTTGCCGGAGCGGAAGAACCGCCGGGTGGCCGGGGCGCGCTCCCGAAACCCTTCCCTCTCTTCGTTCTTGCGCAGCCGGGCGAAGTCCGCGAAGGCAACGGCTCGCTGCAGCCGGCGTTCGTCCGCCGCGCCGTCCAACGCCAGGAATCGCGCCATCCGCGCAAGCTGGCCGGCCGTATCGGTCAGCAGGTCCTCGTAGCGCACCCGGAGTACGGGAAACGGCGCGCCGAGCCAGCTTTCGACGTGCCGCGACCAGTCGAACAGGCGTTGCCGCATCTGGACGGAACCGTATCCTCCCAACGCGGCGTCGGGATCGTTCACCCGGGCGACGCCTCGGGCAACGTCCGCCCGGCCGACGTGGAACGTCCAGGAGACGGCGACGTCGAGCGGATTGCGCAGCAGATATATGGCGCCGACGGTCACGTCCTCTGGAAACACGGGCCCGCCGTCCGGGGTGTCGTGAAAGGCGTCGTGGACCTTGACGAACAGCCGCGTTCCGTCCTGCTCGGCTTGGGCGGCGTGCGCCCGGTACACGCCGGGGCGCAGCCCGTCGGCCTCGTCGTCAGTGCAATCCGACGACGGCACGCCGGCCAGCTCGTCGAACTGGCTTCGACTGCTCGGCATGAAGGACGGCAACTCGTCGCCGATCCGATTGATGGATAGAGCTTCGTCCGACGTGGAAAGAAAGTTGGCCAGCAGCACCCGCGTCCAGGTGTTGCCGGATTTCGGATAGGAGGCCAGCCAGACGAGGCGCCGCCGGCCCGAGCAGGGATGCGCGCTCATCCGTTGCGGATCTCCGGTTCTTCCACGCCGTCCGCCGGCGCCGGCAGCGCCGCGGCCAAGTTCGCCATGCCCTCGTCGAATCGTCCGGTGGCCGTGGGACGATTGAGGTGGTCCCGGTTGTTTGGACAATTCGAGGGCTTCATTAAGGTGTATTCCGGTTGCGAATCATGCCCTCGTGTTCTTCGTCTGAGGTTGCCCCGATTCTGCGGACAGATTGACGCTTTCGGGTTCAGATCATGCCGTGGTTTTCCGTGGGAGTAAATCCACAATGAAGCGCTGTGGAACTGTGGGAATCTCGCGGCCTCGGCGCCGGCCCGATCGCCCGCGGTCGCCCGCGAGATTTCCAACGGACTGTGGGCGCCCGTGTCCCCGCTCTGCGGATGCAGCCCGTTGCGGACCGGGCGTCCACAGGCCGGGCAGGTCCACAGCGCCCGGCGGTGATACGCTGCGCCCTCCGATCCGGCCGGGGCCGCAGCCACGACCCGCGGCGCCGAGGGAAGTTCCACGGCACGGCAGGTCCGCGTTCGTCTGCGCGTCGCACCGGCAGCGCCAGCCCGGGACGCGAGCCGCAACACCCTGCACGGCAACGGCCGTTCGAACCCCGCCGCCGGCAAGACAGGCGCCCGGCAGCCGACGCCCGCAGCTCCCTGTCTCGCTGTTCGGCAGGTCACGCCGCCCGCTCCGCGCCATACACTTCGGCCGGCGTGCGTCCGCCCAACGCCGAGTGCGGACGCACGTGGCTGTAGAACCGCATCCACTCCGCAATCACCCGCTCGGCTGCGAACCCGTCGCGCAACTCGTGAAGATACACCGCTTCGTACTTCAGCGACCGCCACAGCCGCTCGATGAAGACGTTGTCCAGACACCGCCCCCGGCCGTCCATCGAGCACCGCGCACCGGCCGCGAGCACCCGCCCGGTGAACGCCGCGCTCGTGAACTGCGCCCCCTGGTCCGTGTTGAAGATGCCCGGCGTAGCGGTCCGAAGCGCCGCCTCCAGCGCCTCGAGGCAGAAGTCGACGTCCAGCGTGTTCGACAACCGCCATGCCAGCACGTGCCGGCTCGCCCAGTCCATGACGGCGACCAGATACAGGAAGCCGGCTGCCAGCGGAATATAGGTGATGTCCGCGCACCAGACTTGGTTCGGGCGGTCGATCGTCAGGCCGCCGAGCAGGTACGGATAGACGGCATGGTCCGGATGCGGCCGGCTCGTGCGCGGCTGGCGGTAGAGCGCCTCCAGCCCCATCCGGCGCATCAGGCGCCGCACCCGACGACGCCCGACCGCCCTGCCCTCGCGCCGCAGGTGGCGCGTCATCTGCCGGCTGCCGTAGAACGGATGCCGCAGCGACAGCGCGTCCATGCGGCGCATCAACGCCAGATGCTCCGCGCTTGCCCCCCGCGGCCGGTAGTACACCGACGAGCGGCTGATCCGCAACAAGGCGCATTGGCGGCTGACGCTCAACGCGCCGGCGCGGTCGAGCAGCTCCAGACGCGCGGCGCGGCTCAGCGTGGGAACCCGCGCAGAAAAAAATCCCGCTCCACCGTCAACTCGCCGATCTTCGCGTGCAGATCCCGAATCGTCGTCGCGTGCTCCGACTGCCGGGACGACCTGCGGTCGGCGAAGATCTCCCCCAACCCGTCGACCGCCTGGCGCTTCCAGAGGCTCACCTGATTCGGATGCACCTCGTGCCGGGCCGCGATCTGCTGCACCGTGCGGTCGCCCCGCAACGCTGCGAGCGCCACCCGCTTCTTGAACTCCGCCGTGAACCGCCGCCGGCGTCTCGTCGTCATCCCAGCGCCTCCACAAGGCTCTGGAATACACCTTAACGGATTGTCCAAAAATGCGGGACCACCTCAGATGAAACAGGAACACGTCCACGTGCCGGCCCAACGCCGCGAGGCATCGGAAGAGCCGCCGCCGGCCCCAGATGGCCAACGTGAGCCGCAGGCGGTACACGGCGCCGCCGAGCGTCTCCGCGGCTTGGCGGCCGGAGACGCGTTCGATGCGGAAGGAATCCTCGGCGCCGACGCCGCTCCTCGCTTCGACCAGCGCGTGCAGGGTCCTGAGCCGTCCGGCGACGGGCTGCGCCCGCCGCGGCGGCTCCGCATGAACCTTGTCGAACCCCTCGGCCTCACGCACCCGCTCCCGGGGCGTGGCCCCGGTCAGCGCCAGCGCGTCGGGCCACAACTTGCAATCCTGGTGACCGAAGCACCGCGCTTCCCTGCCGAATGCGGCGGGATCCAGAATCAGCACGTCGTCCGTGAAAAACGGAAAGCCGCGGCTGCCGAGCGCCGCGGCCAAGGTCGATTTGCCGATGCCCGGAGGACCGGTAAACGCATGGACGCCCCTGCCGACGCTCCCGACCGCGCTCATGTGCATGGGCAGCAGGCCACGTTGCAGGGCCAAGGCGGCCCAGGCGGATCCGAGCAGGAAGATCCGGACGTCAGCAGCCGTGGCGTTGTCGCCGGCGGCATAGCGGATGGTCGTTCCGTTCTCGACGAGAAAACGGGCGCCGCAGGGCGGGGCGATCAGTATCCGGCCCGGCGCGGATTGGTAAGCAACGCCTTCGGACTCCGCATCCGGCAGGGCGTCCGGCACCACCCCGCGCCGGATCGTCACGTCGGCCCCGCACTCTCGCAGCCAGGGCGCCGCCGCACTGCCGAGATCGAGATCCGTATCGACGGTGAAGGGCACGCGCCCGGTCCACGCCGTCATACCTCGGGGCTCCCGCGCTCCGCCCACCGGATGAAGCGTCCCGTGGCGAGCGCCCGGCTCAGACCCGTCGAGGCGAGCAGATGGTCGGGATGGTCCTTGCGCGACAGCGGCGTTTCGGCCGGCCACGTATTCACCAGCCGCAGCAGGCGGTCGAGGTCGAGCCGGCCGGCGACCGCGGGATCGCCTCGCCACCCGTCGAGCGTCTCCCGAATGCGCGGCAGGTCGCGGCCGATCCGCAAGTGCCGGTCCGCCGCCTGGAAGCCGAACGGCGCGGACAGCACCTCCACCGGCAGGCGGTCCCGCATGAGACGCCGGATCAGCAGCCGGCTTCGGCCGCGATCGTAGTACTGCTCGTCCGGCAGCCCGAGGCACCACTCCACGAGCTGGCGATCGCCGAGCGGGTCGCGGAGCGCAACGCCGTGGATGGTCTGCATCGCCAATTGGATCGAGCGGCCGTCGCGCTGCCGGACGGGACCGGACAGCATCCGCAGCCGGGCGTGCAGGCAGGACGTCGCGCCCTTGAAATGCGGATCGAACCCGCGCCCGCGAGATCGTGCGTCCACGCGCATGGCGCGGGCGAAATCCGGGTGGATGGCGCTGTAGCGCCGCCAGCCGGGATCCTGGAACGCCAGCCGGCGTGCGGATCGATACAACGGGCCGGGCAGGTTCGGCACGAGCGCGTGGCGCAGGAACGGGCCGAGCGGACCCCGCCGGCCCCTCGGCAACGCCTTGCGCAACGCTCCGAGGCGGCCGGCCCGCAGCAGCGCCGCTAGGCGCGGCAGCCCGTTGTAGCTGAGCGTGGCGTTGCCGGAGACGCCGCCGAGGAGCACCGAGCGACCGGCGGCGCGGGCCAACCGCCGGCATTCATGGCTCCAATGGAAATTGGGGACGTTGCGCACCGGCGCTTGCGCCAACTCCAGCGTCCGCCGCTCCAAGTGATCGATGCTCAGACCCGCGGCGTCCACGAACCGCACGTCCAGGGCCGGATGCTTCCGCGCCAGCGCGCGCACGCCTCCGCTTTCGTCGCCTCCGGGGATCCGTCCGTCCCATCCCGGTTCGGGCACCGCGGTGAACGAGAGCAGCGGCAGCGCGTGCGTACGCCCGGCCAGCAGCTTCAACGCGGCGACCGCCACCGTCGCGGAGTCGAGGCCGCCGCTGAGCAGGAGAGCCGGGGTTTCAGGCGCCCGCAGCGCGCTCCCGACCGCGCGGTGGAGGAGATCGTCGGCGGCTTCGACGTAATCCGCAGCCGCCGGCAGGCGGATCGGCTTGACCTCATCGGCCAAGTCGTAGTGCCGCCGGATTTCGTCCGTCTCGGGCGTGACGGTGAGCATCTCGCCCGGACGGAGCGAATAGACGTCCTGGAAGTAGGTGTCGCGCGCATCGCCGTAGTCGAGAATCAGGCTGCCGGCGAGCAGGGCGTCGTTCAGGCGGCGCGGCAGATCGCCCCACGCGAAGATGGCGGACGGCGCACTGGCGAGCACGACCCGGCGCCGATGAATCGAGAAGTAGAGGGGCGGCGCCCGCAAGGGCGAACAAACGGCCTGCAGCGCGCGGCGCCGCGGATCCCAGACCACGGCGACGAACTCCCCGTGTGCACGGGAAGCCGCGGCTTCTCCCCAGCGCCGCCAGGCGCGGGCGAAGATGGCAGCGTCCGTCTTCCCGGCCGATTCACGCGAATCGAAGCCCAACGCCTCCGTCAGCGCCGGCCGGTGATGGAGGAATCCATCGAAGAGCAACCGGCGCCCGCCGCCGGTCTCGACGGGCCGGCCGGCGGCGTCATCCTCCGGCGCCGCGATGGGCGAGGGCTTCCAGACGAAGCCCACGGACCCGACGCTCCACTCGGCGGCCCGCCCGGTCCCGAAAGGCTCGAGTGCTCGTGCAAGACGCGCGAGATAGTCGGGCGCGATGGATTGGCCCTCCCGGAGGAAGACGGCAGCCAGAGCCGGCACGCTTCTGCCCTTCGCGCCGGCTCACGACGTCCGCGTCGCGTATGTGGGGGTCGAGGCATCGGACTGGACTCCGCCAACCCCAAAACGAACGGCGTCGAGCCGCGCCCCTTTTTCGAGTCTCGGCGTCGTCCAGGGCTTGCGCCGCGGCCTAGCTTCCGGATGTGCTGTGGACGCCTCAACTACGGGGGGGGGGGGGGGGCATCATATGGTTGTCTTCTCTTTTTTACCGTCCGGTTGTGGATTCAGGCTTTCCGTCAGATGTCCGGCTCGCTGGTCGGCCGCCGCGTGACGTCGATCACCAGCGTCCCGCCGCGCCGGCCGTAGTCGCCTTCCCAGCGCGAGACGAGCTGCTCCTTCCGCAGATGGCCGTAGATCAGCTCCTCGACCATCTCCACGCACCGGTATTCCAGCACCTGCGCGTGCTCCTCCATCCGCTTGTACAGCGGCAGGGCGATCGTCCACGGCTCGGTGAACACCTCCGGGTCGTCTATCGTCGCCTCGTACTCGATGTGGTGCGGCGTGATCGGCGTGTACCGCTCCGTCACCGTCATCGCGCTGCTGTGGTAGTTGCCGGACCGGTCGAGCCAGGTCTGGTCGATCAGCTCGGTCACCTCGACCACCAGCGTGTCGCCTTCCCACCGGCCGACCGAATGCCCCATCCAGGAGTCGATCCCCGGGGCGTCGACCTCGTCGAGGTGGATCGTCCGGCCGGCGTTCGAGAAGCCGTAGGCGATCATGATCTTTTCGGCGCCCTGCGTGATCTGGAACGGATAGCCGAGGTAGGTCGCCCGGGGCACGCCCGGCATCAGACACTTGACGACCGGGTCGCGGGTCAGCGCGTTGGCGCGGTTCTCGTCGCGCCGGGCGAGCGCCTCGGGCCGGTACGGAATCGTTCCGCCGACCACCGCCCCGAGGCTCGGCGGCACGCCGCCGAGCGCGCCGAGCGCGAGCACCGGGGCGTGGGGCACCGGCCCGCCGTTCGGCGCCCCTGCGTGGAGGACCATCGCGGGCTGCGCGGCCTGCCCCTCGAGGTTGTACTCGATCTCGTTGAACGCCTGCCACACCCCGTGGATCGCCGGCTGCATCGTCCCTTCCAGCCGGGGCGCGCCGCTCGACTGCCCGGCGTCGTCCATCGCCGGCTGACAGGCCGCCGCGGCGAGTCCGGCCGCCGCCAGCATCCCCGCCGCCGTTCGCCCATACCGCTGTCGCATCGCTTACCTCGTTCCTTCAAGCCTTCAAGGCCGTCCGCGGCCGGGGCCGCGCACGGCCGCTCCCTGCGTGCTGCGGACTGATGAGCGTAGCATATCTTGCCGCGCACGCGATCTTGAACACTCTTGCCGCGCACGCGCAGGCGCCGGCCGCAGCCGATACGGCGCGTCTTGACCGGGGTAGCATCGTGATATACAGTCCGCGGTCGCGCATGCGGCGCGTGCGCGGCGGCCGGCGTTCCCCGGCCGCGAACCCTCCGAGGAGCGTGGCGGATGTTGCGTACGGCGTTCGAGTGGCTGGAGGCGACGCCGATGAGCACGGCGTTGCGGGAGTCGATCTACGGCTATCCGATCATGCTGACGTCGCACGTGGTGAGCATGTGCCTGATCGCGGGTCTGCTGGTCATGATGGACCTGCGGCTGACCGGACTGGGGAACCTGCGGACGCCGGTGACCCAGATTCAGCACCGGCTGTTTCCGTGGCAGATGCTGGGATTGGCGATGGCGATGACGAGCGGCGGGCTGCTGTTCTACAGCCAGCCGATGCGGTTCTACGGCAACTTCTGGTTCTGGATGAAGAATCTGCTGCTGCTGCTGGCGCTGCTCAACGCGACGTGGTTCCACCTGACGACGTACCGCACCGTGTCGGAGTGGGACACGGCGCCGGCGCCGCCCGTGCGGGCGCGGTTGGCGGGGGCGTTCGGCTTGGCGCTCTGGTCGGGGATCGTGGTGACGGGCCGGATGATCGCCTACAGCGGGCTGGTGCCGCAATGGTGGATCGATCTGGACCTGACGCCGCAGTAGGGGAGGCGCGAAGCGATGGTGCTGGAGTTTTTCGAGTGGATGGAAGGCAGCGCGCTGAGCCTGATGTTCCAGTCGGCGGTCTGGTACAGCCCGATCATCCAGGTGATGCATCTGGTGGCGGTGGCGGTCTTCGCCGGGGCGTTGCTGCTGGTGGACCTGCGGCTGCTCGGCGTGGGGTTGACGCAGCAGCCGTTGCGGCAGGTGGCGGCCGAGGCGCAGCCGTGGCTGGTGGGCGGGCTGATCGCGCTGGCGATCACGGGGACGCCGACGATGGCGTCGACGTCGATCAAGCAGTACTACAGCCCGTTCTGGTGGTGGAAGCTGGAGATGCTGGCGCTGGGGATACTGTTCATCTTCACGGTGCGGCGGAAGGTGGTGCAGGCCGACGAGGGGACGCTCGGGCCGGTCTGGCCGAAGGTGGTCGGCCTGACCTCGATGGGCCTGTTCCTCGGCGTCACCATCGGCGCGCGCCTGATCGGCCTCTCCTGATGACGGCGCCCTTGCCCGCCCGCCGTCTCCGTTGCGTAGCGCTCGCCGTGTTCGCAGCGTGCGCCTCGCAGGCCGCCGCGCAGGACTGGCCGCAGTGGCGCGGCCCGAACCGGGACGGCGCGGCGGCGGCGTTCGACGTGCCCGCGGCGTGGCCCGACGGCCTGCGCGAGCGGTGGCGCGTCGAGGTCGGCGAGGGGTACGCCACGCCGCTCCTGGTCGGCGGCCGCCTCTACCTCTATACCCGTCAGGACGAGGACGAGGTCGTGACGGCGCTCGACCCGGCTACGGGCGAGACGATCTGGCGGACGGCCTACCCGGCGCCGTTCGAGATGAATCCGGCGACGGCGCCGCACGGACCGGGGCCGAAGTCGACGCCGGCGTACGCCGACGGCCGGCTGTTCACGCTCGGAATGACCGGCGTCGTGAGCGCCTTCGAGGCGGAGGGCGGCGCGCTGCTCTGGCGGACGCCGGCGTCCGACGTCCACCCGCTGTACCACACGGCGATGTCGCCGGTCGTCGACGGCGATCTGGTGGTCTTCCACGTCGGGGGGCACGACGACGGCGCGCTGACGGCGTTCGACGTCGAGACGGGCGACGTCCGGTGGGAATGGGCCGGGGACGGCCCGGCGTACGGATCGCCGCTGGTGATCGACGTCGAGGGGGTCCGGCAGGTCGTCGCCTACACGCAGGACAATCTGGTCGGCGTCGCGGTGCGGACCGGCGAGCTGCTCTGGCGCCGGCCGTTCTCGACGGAGTACTCGACCACGTCGCAGACGCCGATCGCGTTCCGCGACACGCTGATACAGGCCGGCCGCGGCAACGGCGTCGCCGCGTACCGCGTGCTGCGCGAGGGGGACGCCTGGACGACCGCGGACGTCTGGCATACGGCCGAGGTCTCGCTCCACATGACCAACGGGGTCGTCGTGGACGGCGTGCTGTTCGGGTTGTCGCACCTGAACAGCGGGCAGTACTTCGGCCTCGACCTGGAGACCGGCGAGGTGCTCTGGACGGGGCGTCCGCGGCAGGCCGAGAACGCGGCGATGCTCAGCGCCGCCGGCGGCACGGTGATCGCCCTGGAGGACGATGCGGAGCTGCTCGTGCTGCGCGCCGGCCGGAACGGGCTGGAGGAGGTCGAGCGTTACGACGTCGCCGACAGCGCGACCTGGACGCAGCCGACCCTGTCCGGCGACCGGCTGTTCGTCAAGGACGTCTCGTCGCTCGCCCTGTGGACGCTCGACTGAGAAGGAGGAACGCCGTGGCGCTACGGATCAACGACGAAGCCCCGAACTTCACCGCCGAGACGACCGAAGGGCGCATCGACTTCCACGAATGGATCGGCGGCGGGTGGGCGATCCTGTTCTCGCACCCGAAGGACTTCACGCCGGTCTGCACGACCGAGCTCGGCTACATGGCCGGCCTCAAGCCGGAGTTCGACAAGCGCAACTGCAAGATCCTCGGGATCAGCGTCGACGGCGTCCGCAACCACGAGAAGTGGTCGGAGCAGATCGAGGCGTCGCAGGGCCACCCGGTCAACTATCCGCTGATCGGCGACCCGGAGCTGAAGATCGTCAAGCTGTACGACATGCTGCCGGCCGACGCCGGCGACACCGCGGAGGGCCGCACGCCGGCCGACAACGCCACCGCGCGGTCGGTCTTCGTCATCGGCCCCGACAGGAGGATCAAGGCGACGCTGACCTATCCGATGAGCACCGGCCGGAACTTCGACGAGGTGCTCCGCCTGCTCGACTCGTGCCAGTTGACGGCGGAGAAGAAGGTGGCGACGCCGGTCAACTGGCGGCAGGGCGACGACGTGATCATCCTGCCGGCGGTGTCGGACGACGAGGCCCGGGAGAAGTACCCCGACGGGTGGCGGTCGCCGCTGCCGTACATCCGGATCGTCCCGCAGCCGTAGCGGCCCGGCCGGCGGCTGCTACCCGAACATGGCGTTGACGATGAAGGTGGCGGCGAGGATCCCGGTGACGTCGGCGGCCAGGCAGGCCGGAATCGCGTGGCGGGTCTCCTTGACGCCGACGGCGCCGAAGTAGACGGCCAGCGTGTAGAACGTCGTCTCGGTGCTCCCCTGGTAGGTGCTGACCAGGTACCCGATCAGCGAGTCGGGGCCGTGCGCCGTCATCGCCTCCGACGCGATCCCCATCGCGCCCGATCCGGTCAGGGGGCGGAGCACCGCCATCGGCAACGCTTCGGCCGGCATCCCGATCACGGACATCGCCGGCGTCAGCAGGCCGACCAGCAGGTCCAGGCCGCCCGACGCCCTGAACATCCCGACGGCGACGAGGATCGCCACCAGGTACGGGACGATCCGGACGGCGACCTGCACGCCTTCCTTCGCCCCCTCGACCAGCGACTCGTAGACGCGGATCCGGCGCGTCCACCCGTAGAGGACCAGCGCGGCCACCACGGCCGGCAGCAGCCAGGCGGAGGCCATGTCGCGGAGCGCGGCCCCGGCCGGCTCGGCCGGGAGGCGGCCGGCGAACGCGCCCGCCGCCGCGATCAGGAAGACGCCCCAGAACAGCCGTCCCGCCCAGCGGCGCGCCGGCGACGGGCGCGCGCCGCCGGCCGGCCGGCTCGATGCCGGCGCCGCGTCCGACGGCGGCGTCCGGTCCGGCGTTCCGGCCCGGTCCGCGGCGGGGGCTGGGCGCAGCGGCGGCGCCGACGCCCGGTAGCGCGGGAGGCGGGCCAGCAGCATCGCCGCCGTCACGCCGACCACGGTGGCGCAGGCGCTCGCGAACCAGGTCGGGACGAAGATGCCGGCGGCGTCGGCCGACCCGAGCGCCGCGCGGACGCCGATCATCCCGGACGGGAGGAGCGCCAGCCCGGACGTGTTGATCGCCAGGAACAGCACCATGTCGTCGGTGGCCGCGCCCCGCCGGCCGCTGCGCCGGTCGAGCTCCTCGATCGCCTTGACGCCGAACGGCGTGGCGGCGTTGGCGAGCCCCATCATGTTGGCCGAGATGTTCAGGACCATGGCGCTCATCGCCGGGCTGTCCGCGGGCAGCGACGGGAAGAGCCGGCGCATGACCGGGCTGACGGCGCGCCCCAGGCTCGCCATCAGGCCGCCGTCGGAGGCGACCCGCATCAGGCCGAGGAAGAACGCCATCACGCCGATCAGCCCGATCGCCAGGTCGACGGCGCCGCGCGCCGACGACACGACGGCGTCGGTCAGCGCGCGCATCTCCCCGTTCAGCGCGGCGGCGAGGACCGAGGCCAGGACGGCGAAGACGAAGATCCCGTTGAGCATCGGTACGGGCTGCTATCGGGCGCCCGCCGTTGCGACGTTGTCCATGGCGTCGGCGGCGCGAATGGCGAGCAGGGGGAGCTGCTCGCGGGCGATCGTCACCCGGAAGCGCTCCGTCCTGGAATCGGCGATCCCGTCGAGCGGATGCAGCAGTCGCCAGTGCTCCGCGTCGAGCGAGTACTCGACGTTGCGTACGGGAGAGTGGCTGTCGCTGACCGTGAACGCGACGGCCGCCCGGTCCGCCTCCGCGCGCGGCGCTTCAACGTCGATGCGGGGGGGCGAGTTGTCGACGTCGAACGGCGTGCTCTGGATCAGTCCCTCCAGGGCCGCGCCGGGCGCGTTCGAGGCGGCGTCGGACGCCACGATCCGCACCAGGTAGGCGCCGTCGGGCGCCGACGTGGTGTCCCACGCGAAGATCGAGCGGGCGAGGCCGGTCCGGAGCGTCCGCCACCGGGCGTCCGTCTCGGCCCGGTACAGCACGTCGAAGCGCAGCGCGTCGCCGTTCGGGTCGCGGGCGGTCCAGACGAACGTCCGGAGCCCCTTGCGGTGGACGCGCCGCCCCCGCGCGGCGGCTTGCGGCGCGCCGCCGTTCGCCGCAGCGCCGGCGGCGCCGCCGGTCCGGGCGCCGCCTTCGTCGAGGCCGTCGATCGGCGGATCGTTGCTCGGGTACGGCCGCTGGAACGCCACGCCCGGTTCGTGCACCGTCAGCGCCGTGAACTCGGGCCGCAGGTTCTGCGGCAGGTAGGCGGCGGTGACCGTCCGGACGGTCGGCGTATCGGACTCGCCGCCGAGCTCGGCTTTCCACTGCAGGTACCGCGCCCGGGGACTGGCGATCTGCGAGCCGTCCGGATCGGTGTAGGCGGACGACCAGGGACTCCAGGCGGCGTTCGGCGCGGACGTGTTGCCCGAGCGGGTGAACAGCCGGACGGCGCTGTCGCCCGGAGTCGCCGCGCGCCACCGGAGGGCGCCCCACGCCGCGACCGTCTTCGCGTCGCGCACCTCCGATACGTACGTGCCGGCCGGCGCCCGGCCGGCCGCCAGCCGATAGAGCTTGCCGGGGTTCGCCGTCACGTAGTACCGCACGCCGTCCGCGCCGGCCGCGAAGGCGGTCACCTGCCTGGCGGGGACGCGCTTGAGCAGCTCCACCCGCGGCGGCTCGCCCGACACCCTGAACAGCTTGCCGTCGCCGCCGGTCCCGATGATCAGGCCGCCGTCCGCGTCCGGCGCGACGTCGTACGGCGTGTCGTCCGACGACTCCCAGACCGTCGTCCAGACGCCGTCCGGGTCTATCCGGTACACGGCGCCCCGTTCGGGGGGCGACTCCCGCGGCGCAGGCGGCGGCGGCGGGGGCGCGGCCGGGGCCCGCGCGGCGTCGCCCGTGACGACCGCCGTGACGGTGGTCGTGGTGGATACGGTCGCGGTGGCGGGCGACGCCGCGGGAGCGGGGGACGGCGCGGGTCGGCTGCGCGCGGGCGACCGGCCGACGGCGACCGCGTACAGCGCGCCGCCGGCCGCCGCGCGCAGCGCCCGGATCTCCGCGTACGGCGAGTCCAGAAGCACGAAGCCGCGCCCGTCGCGGCCGATCCGGACCACCTGCCCCGGCGAGCCGGTGCCGGCCAGCAGGTTGCCGTCGGGATCGAACGCCAGCGCGAGGACGTGCGCCGCGCCGGCGTCGTAGAACAGGCTGGTTTCGCCGTCCTGCGCGATCCGGTGGATCCGCCCCGGATCGCCGGTGGCGACGTACGCGCCGCCGGCGCCGTCGCCGGCTATCGCCCAGACGTACCGCTCGTCGGGGTCGAACGCCGTTTCGGCGCGGCCGTCCCGGACGCGCAGCACCGAGCCGTCGGGCGACGTGCCGACCAGCGCCTCGCCGGGGCCGGTCGGATGGACGGCGTGGACGTTCTGCTCGTCGGCCTCGAACACCGTCGACCCGGCGCCGTCCGGACCGACGCGGAACACCCGGCCGTCGCCGCCGCCGCCGATCCAGAGCGTCCCGCCGTCGAGGGCGACCGACCAGAGCAGCGGCGCCGTCGCGTCGTACAGCACCTCGGCGGCCGGCGCCAGGGTCAACTGCCCGTCGGCGTCGATCGAGACGTTGTCGGCCTCGCCCCGCAGGAACTCCTCCTGGGTGGACACCCGCCAGAAGACCGGCGACGAGGCGTGGACGACGACGATCGCGACGATCGACAAGACGGCCGGCAGGGCGATCGCCGCGAGGCGGATGCCGGCCGGCCGGCCGGCGCGGGCGCCGGTCATCCGCCCTCGACAGCCCGTGGTGGAACCCCGCGTCGCGCCGAGAGCAGCGAGGCGCCCGGCTGACAAGGCGTGAGGAGGGCGCATATTGGGCATACGCAACCGACGAACAACGCCGTCAGGCGGGATGCATCGCCGCTCGAATGCAGCGGGGTCTTTCACCACGGGCTGTCGACGTCGAACGACAGGACCCGTGAGCCGGAGACTGCGTAACCGGTCCGGATCTCCCACTCGCCGAGCGTCGCCCGGCCGAGGCGGCGGAGTCCGCTGCCGCTGCGGTCTCCTTCGAGCACCGCGAGCACCGACGGCGGCAGCGCCGGCAGCGCCGCGTCGCTCACGACCGCGCCCGGCTGGGCGCTCGTCAGCCGCACGTAGATCCGGTCGTTGCGCGGCGCCTCGTTCAACGTCCGGATGACCTGACCGATCGTGTCGGGCGTCCGCGCCGATCGCCCTTCGCGCGACTCCCGCGCGGCGAGTTGCGGCGCGTCCGACACCACCAGCTCCAGCCGCCCCGCCGCCTGGGGCGGGACGCCGACCAGGACGGTTTCGATCAGGGCGTCGCCGCGGAAGCTGCGGGCGAGCACGTGGAGCCTGACCGTTTCGCCCGCGGCGACGCGCGGCGCGTCGAGCCAGGCGCGCTCGATGGCGGCCGTCCGCGGCCGCTCCCACGCCGTGATTCCGACGGCGATCCCGTCGATCTCGACCGGCGCTATCGCGTTGTTCAGGAGAGTGGTCAGCGGATTCGCGATCGCCCCGGCGGCGCTGACCAGGGCGGTTTCGCCGCTGTAGACGTCCTCGAACGTGACGTCGGCGTGGCCGCGGACGCGCGTGGCGCTGGCGACCGCGTAGGTCGATGCGCCGAGCTCGCGGGTCCACGAGCGCAGCGTGCTCAGCACCCCGGTGTACGTCAGGAGCGGCGTGAACAGCTGGTCCTCGACCACCTCGAACGCGAACGCGCGCGCCAAGCCGCGCTCCGGCGCGTCGAGCGTCACGCGGACCGGAATCATCTCCGGACCCGGCCCGAGCGCGCCGAAGATCCCGGCGGCGCGGTCCTGATCCAGGGCGCCGACGACCTCGCCGATGGCGGCGATCTTCGACGACAGCGCCAGGCTCGGCAGCAGCGTCGTCACGGAGGCCCGGGTCATCGCGAACCGGATCGGGCCGAGGTTGTAGAACGGATGGCCGAACGCATGGACCCGGCCGTCCTCCACCAGGGTCACCGTGCCGGCGCCGGCCATCGTCAGGTCGCCCCGCACCAGCGCGGCCCCGATCGGATCGCCCGGCTGGAGCGGTTTCCCGGACCCGGCGGGCGGCGCCGCCTGACCGCCGCCGATCGCGGTGACGAATCCGCCGGCGTCGAACGCCGACGCCCAGAGCGCCTGGACCTGCGGATCGAACCCGCTCAGCACCACCGGCGTCGCGATCGGCCGCAGCAGCGTTTCCGGACGTCGCCCATCGGCGTGAAGCAGCCCGGAAGCCCGGACGTGTTCGGGCCGGAGCGCGAACGGCCGCCCCGGGTCCAGCGCTCCGCGGAGCGCGGCGCCGAGCGCCGGAGCGGTGACCGGAAACGGCGGCGGCCGGACGGCGGCGCGCGCCGTCCGCATCCGGTTCGCGTTGGCCGCCACCATCTCCCCGATCGGCGTGATGCCGGCGATCGGCGCCTTCGGGAACGATCCGAGCGCATACGAGACGGCGCCGACCAGCCGGCCGTCGACGTAGACCGGGCTCCCGCTCATACCCTGCATCACCCCGGTCTCCGCCAGCGGACCGCCCGACAGCCGGGCGAGGATGACGTCGCGCCGCGGACCCAGGACGTTCCGGAGGACGCCGAGGATCTCGACGCCGAACTCCTCGCGGCGCGATCCGTCGAACACCGTGACGCCGACGCCGCGCATGCCGGCCCGGACCTCGTCCACCGGCATCCGGGCGGTCGCGGCCGGAAGGTGCGCGGCGCAGACGGCGGCCAGGGAGAGCGCGGCGAGCGGCCGGAGCGGTTTCATGGCGCAGGGACCACGGGGTTCGGTTGTGTATAGCGGACGGGGCGCGCGGGGTCAAGGACGCCGTGTCTGTCGGCGTGGTCCGCACGCTGACTCGCCGGTCGCTGATCAACGCTAGAATTGCTTCATGAAAACGAACCTCGTCAGGGTCAGGAGAAGACCGATGCTGAAACGAACGTTGCCCGCCGTGCTCGCGGCGGCGGCGCTGGGGGGTGCGGCGGCGGCGCAGGAGACCGAGCGGCGGGTGGACTGCCTCGACTGCGAGCCGTCCGACGTCCTGTCCGGCGAACCGCAGGTGTTCCACACCCAGGAGCAGACGTTTCGCGTAGTGCCGATGAAGGGACTGTCGCGGCCGTGGTCGCTCGCGTTCCTGCCGAACGGCGACCTGCTGATCACGGAGCACGTGGGGCGACTCCGGATCGTGCGGGACGGCGTGCTCGACCCGGAGCCGCTGGCCGGCGTTCCGGAGGTGTTCACCATCCGGCGGAAAGGGCTGATGGACGTAGCGCTCCACCCCCGTTTCGAGGAGAACCAGTTCGTCTACTTCACCTACCACCGGCGGAGCCCGGAGCACCGGATGGCCGGCACGCCGGTCCTCGCGCGGGGGAAGTTCGACGGGCGCGGCGCGGTGATGGAGATGCGCGACCTGTTCGTGTCGGACGCCGCGTACTCGGGGACGGCGCAGACCTCGCGCATCACGTTCGGTCCGGACGGAAAGGTGTACATGGTGGTGGGGGTTCCCACCCGCAACCCGGTCGGCAAGGCCGAGAGCGCCCAGGACCCGGCCGACCACGCCGGCAAGGTGCTCCGGCTCAACGACGACGGGACGGTCCCCGACGACAATCCGTTCGTCGGGACGCCGGGCCACCGGCCGGAGATCTGGGCGTTCGGCATCCGCAACGCGAACGGGCTGGCGTTCCACCCGGAGACCGGAGAACTGTGGGAGACCGAGAACGGCCCGCAGGGGGGCGACGAGGTGAACGTCATCCGCGCCGGCCGGAACTACGGCTGGCCGGTCGTCTCGTACGGGCGGTCGTACTCGGGCGACAGGACCGGAACCGACACCGGACCGCACAGGCCGCGGCCGTGGGCGGAAGGGTTCGAGGACCCGTTCTTCTTCTGGAGTCCGTCGATCTCGCCGGCCGGGATGATGTTCTACACCGGCGACCGGTTCCCGGCCTGGAAGGGCGACCTGTTCGTCGGCGCCCTGCGCGGGGCGGAGCTTCAGCGGCTGGTCTTCAACGACCGCGGGCTGCTCGTCCGCCAGCAGTCGCTGCTGCGCGAGCTCAAGCAGCGGATCCGCGAGGTGAAGCAGGGGCCGGACGGCCTGATCTACCTGCTGACCGACGAGGAGGACGGCGCGCTGCTGCGCCTCGAGCCGGTGGAGGACCCGGAGCCGGCCGCCGATTGACAGCGCGCCGCGGCGTCTGGTAGATTCCACGCTCGTATGGTCTCCGGTCAGGTTCCGGCGGGCGCGCGTTGCGGCATCACCCCGATCCGGCGGTGGCGCTACGCGTTCAGCGTGCCCGTTGGAGGGGCTGCCGCGTAGGCCGACAGGTCGGCATCGTTACAGACGCCACGGACTGCCAAGCCCCTTCAGCCGCAACGGTTGAAGGGGCTTTTTTTGTGAGGCGCCGACGAGTGCGAGCGAGGGTGTGCGCGACGGTGACGGGCCGGACGACGGCGGAGCTCCGGGTCCGCCGCGACGCGGCCGTAGCGGCGGGGGCGGATCTGGTCGAGTTGCGCCTCGATCACGTGGAGGACCCCGACGCGCCTGGGGCGCTGGCCGGACGGACGGCGCCGGTGGTGGTGACGTGCCGTCCTCCGCGGGAGGGGGGGCGGTTCCGCGGCGCGGAAGCGGAGCGCCGCACGCTGCTGGAGCAGGCGATCGATCTCGGCGCGGAGTACGTCGACCTGGAATGGCGAGCCGGTTTCGACGACCTGATCCGCCGGCGGCGCGGGCGGAACGTCGTGCTGTCGCTCCACGACTTCGATCGCGCGCCCGGCGACCTCGCCGACCGGTATCGGGCGATGCGCGCGACCGGCGCCGAGATGGTGAAGGTCGCCGTCCGCGTCCGGAGCCTGACCGAAGCGCTGGCCCTGCCGGATGTCGGCGCCGGCGACCCGGGGCGGGTGATCGTCGCGATGGGGCCGTCCGGCGTCGTATCCCGCATCCTGCCGGATCGGTTCGGATCGGCCTGGACCTACGCCGGCGAGGGCGTCGCGCCGGGACAGGTCGGCCTCTCGCGCCTGCTCGACGAGTTCCGGGTGCGGGAAGTCTCGGATTCGACCGCCCTGTACGGCGTCCTCGGCGCGCCGGTCAGCCGCTCGGCGTCGCCCGCCATGCACAACGCGGGGTTCGCGGCCGTCGGGCGCGATGCGGTCTACCTGCCCCTGGAGGCGGCGGACGTCGACGACTTCCGGACGTTCGCGGAGAAGACGGGGCTGCGCGGCGCCAGCGTGACCGCGCCGTTCAAGGAGGCGGCTGCGCCGCTGCTCGCCGAGGCCGACCCGCTCGTCCGGCGGATCGGCGCCGTCAACACCGTGCGGATCGCCGGCGACGGGTGGGAGGGGATCAACACCGACGTCCCGGGGCTGCTGGAGCCGCTCGCCGGCCGGATCGCGCTCGCCGGCTGCCGGGCGGCGGTGATCGGCGCAGGCGGCGCCGCCCGCGCCGCGGCGGTGGCGCTGGCCGGCGAGGGGGCGCAGGTCACCGTCCGCGCCCGCAACCCGGAGCGCGCCGCCGGCGTGGCGAAGCTGGTCGGCGGGACGGCCGGCCGGCTGCCGCCGCCGCCCGGCTCGTGGGACCTGCTGGTCAACGCGACGCCGGCCGGCGCCGCCCCGGACGTCGACGGCTCCCCGCTGCCTGACGGTCCGTTCGACGGCCAGCTGGTGTACGACCTGGTCTACGACCCGCCGACGACCAGACTGATGGCCGATGCGGCGGCGGCCGGCTGCGCTGCGATCGGCGGGTTGCCGATGCTCGTGGCGCAGGCGGTCCGGCAGTTCGCATGGTGGACCGGCGCAGCCGCTCCGCCGGGCCTGTTCGCAGCCGCGGCGCAGCGCCGGCTGGCGGCGGTGGAGCCGCGCGAGGCGGCGGGATGACCGACACGTCGTTCGAGGAGTTCCGGGAGCGCGCCGGCGGCGGCGCGCTCGCGCCGGTCTGCAAGGAAGTGATGGCCGACCTGCTGACCCCGGTCTCGGCGTTCCTCAAGATCGCCGAGCACGCCGGCGACGCGTTCCTGCTCGAAAGCGTCGAGGGGGGCGAGCGGATCGCGCGGTACTCCTTCCTGGGCAAGGACCCGTTCATGGTGCTCCGGGCCCGCGGGGGGCGCACGCTCGTCGAGCGCGGCGCCGAGCGCGAGGAGCGGCCGGAGCCGTTCCTCGACGTCCTGCGGGAGGTCATGGCGCGCCACCGGTCGGCGCCGGCGCCCGGAATGCCCCGGTTCACCGGCGGCGCCGTCGGATTCCTCGGGTACGAGGCGGCCGGCTGGTTCGAGCCGTCGCTCCTGCGGGCGTGGACGGAGCATGGGAAGACGGGCGCGCCGGACGCCGACGACGCGGTGTTCATGCTGTTCGACACGATTCTGGCCTTCGATCACCTCAAGCACCGGATTCTGATCATCGCGAACGCGGCGGTCGGCGACGGCCGCGGCCTGCGGGCGCGATACGACTTCGCCCGGGCCCGGATACGGTTCCTCGAACGCGAGCTCGAACGCCGCCTGTCCGAGCGCGGCGGCCCGGCGGCCGAAGATTTCGAAGTGCGGTCGAACACCACGCGCGCCGCGTTCGAGCGGAACGTGTCGCAGGCGCAGGAGCACATCCGGCGCGGCGACGTCTTCCAGGTGGTGCTGTCGCAACGGTTCGAGACGGCGGTGACGGTCGATCCGTTCACCGTCTATCGCACGCTGCGGTACGTGAACCCGTCGCCGTACATGTACTTCGTCCGGATGGGAGCGCGCGCGCTCGTCGGGTCGTCGCCGGAAATGCTGGTGCGCGCCGAAGGGAGCCGCGTCGAGACCCACCCGATAGCCGGCACGCGGCCCCGGGGGCTCGACGACGCCGAGGACGCCCGGCTCGCCGACGAGCTGCGGCGGAACGAGAAGGAGCGGGCGGAGCACGTCATGCTCGTAGACCTCGGACGGAACGACCTGGGCCGCGTCTGCCGGTTCGGGTCGGTGCAGGTCCCGTCGTACGTCGAGATCGAGCGGTACTCGCACGTCATGCACCTCGTCTCCCGCGTGGAGGGGGAGCTGACCGACGGCCGCGACCGTCTGGACGCGCTGGCCGCCTGCTTCCCGGCCGGGACGGTGTCGGGCGCGCCGAAGATCCGGGCGATGGAGATCATCGCGGAGCTCGAGCCGGCGCCGCGGGGCATCTACGCCGGCGCGGTCGGCTACCTGGACTTCGCCGGGCGTCTCGACTGCTGCATCACCATCCGCACCATCCTGATCGAGGACGGCCGGGCGTACGTCCAGGCCGGCGCCGGCGTCGTCGCCGATTCGACTCCGGCGGCCGAGCACCAGGAGACGTGCGACAAGGCGTCGGCGCTGCTGCGGGCGCTCGAATTGGCCGAGCGCGGCCGGGGGCCGCGGAGCATGGGCGCGGAGTGAGCGTCATGGTGCTGGTGATCGACAACTACGACTCGTTCACCTACAACCTGGTCCAGTACCTGGGCGAGCTGGGCGCCGACCTGCTCGTGCGGCGCAACGACGCGGTGTCGAACGGCGAGGTCGGGGCGCTCGCGCCGCGGGGAATCGTCATCTCGCCCGGACCGGGACGGCCGGAGGACGCGGGGGTCACGGTGGAGGCGATCCGCGCCTGGGCGCCGACCGTTCCGATCCTCGGCGTCTGCCTCGGCCACCAGGCGATCGGCCAGGCGTTCGGCGCGGCTATCGTCCCCGCGCCGGCGCTCCGGCACGGCAAGCGCTCGACGATAGAGCACGACGGCCGCGGGGTGTTCGCCGGGGTCTCGCCGCGGTTCGAGGCGGGCCGGTACCATTCGCTGACCGTCGCGGCGGAGCCGTGGCCGGCCGATCTGGAGATCGCGGCGCGGGCCGCGGACGACGGGGCGATCATGGGGCTGCGGCACCGCGAGTTTCCGGTCCACGGCGTGCAGTTCCATCCGGAATCGGTGCTGACGTCCGAGGGCCGGCAGGTCCTGCGTAACTTCCTGGATCTCCAGTGTTCGCCGATCTGATCGAGAAGCTGCTCCGGCGCCGCGACCTGGCCGAGGAGGAGGCCGCCGCGGCGATGGAGGCGATCATGGACGGGCGGGCGTCGCCGCCGCAGATCGCCGGGCTGCTGATCGGCCTGTCGATGAAGGGGGAGCGTCCGGCGGAGATCGTCGGGCTCGCCCGGACGATGCGGGCGAAGGCGGCGCCGCTGACGCGTTCGTTCACCGGCGTGTTCGACACGTGCGGGACCGGCGGCGACGGGCAGCGCACGTTCAACGTCTCCTCGCTCGCGGCGCTGGTCCTGGCGGCGCACGGCGTCCGTGTGGCGAAGCACGGGAACCGGTCGGTGTCGAGCCGGTGCGGCAGCGCCGACCTGTTCGAGGCGCTGGGGGTCGACCTGTCGGCCGCGCCCGCGGCGGTCGAGCGCTGCCTGACGGAGGTCGGAATCGCCTTCTTCTTCGCCCCTGCGTTCCATCCGTCGATGCGGCATGCGGCGCCGGTGCGCCGCGCGCTGGGCGTCCGGACGGCGTTCAACCTCCTGGGGCCGCTGACGAACCCGGCCGGGGCGGGGCGGCAGGTGGTCGGCGTGCCGCGGCCCGAGTACACCGACCTGCTCGCCCAGGCGCTCGCGCGTCTCGGCTCCGAGCGGGCGTGGGTGGTGCACGGCGCCGACGGCCTGGACGAAATTTCGGCGGCCGGCCATACGAAGGTGTCGGAGTGCCGCGGCGGCGAAGTGCGCACGTTCTACGTGGAGCCGGACGATTTCGGCGTCGATGCCGGCTCGATGGAGGACGTCCGGGTGGCGGACGTCGAGGACGGCGTTGCGACGGCCCGCGGCGTGCTGGCGGGCGAGGCCGGCGCCGCGCGGGACCTCGTCGTGGTCAACGCGGCGGCCGGCCTGCTCGTGGCCGGCAAGGCGCGGTCGCTGCGCGCCGGCGCGGAGATGGCGGCGGCGGCGCTCGACGACGGGTCGGCGGCGGCGGCGCTCGAAAAGCTGGCCGCCGCCTCGCGGGCGGCGGGTGAACGATGACCGTCCCCGGCGCGCGCGGCGCGGCGGCCGGACAGACTCGGCCGGACCTGCTCGCGGCGATCGTCGCCGCGACGCGGCGCGAGGTCGCGGAGCGGGAGCGGCGGACGAGCCTGGCGGACGTCGAGCGGGCGGCGGCGCGGCGGGCGCCGCGGGCCGGCGCGTTCCGCGCGCGCCTCGCCGCCGCCGGCCGGTTCAACGTCATCGCCGAGTGCAAGCGCCGATCGCCGTCGCGGGGCGTCCTCCGCGCGCGCTACCACCCGGACCGGATCGCACGGGAGTACGAAGCGGCCGGCGCCGCCGCCGTCTCGGTGCTGACCGAGCCGGCGTTCTTCGACGGCGCGCTGAGCCACCTGGAGTCGGTTCGGGCCGCGGTCGGGCTGCCGCTGCTGCGCAAGGACTTCATCGTCTCCCGGTACCAGCTCGCCGAGGCGCGGGCGGCGGGCGCGGACGCGGCGCTGCTGATCGCGGCGGCGCTCGACGACGGCCGGCTCGGAGACCTGCTGCGGGCCGCCGCCGAGTACGGGCTGGCCGCCCTCGTCGAGGTCCACGACGCGGCCGAACTGGCGCGGGGACTGGCGGCGGGCGCGGAGATCGTCGGCGTGAACAACCGCAACCTGCGGACGCTCGACGTCGACGTGGAGGCTTCGCACAGGCTGATCAGCCGGATGCCGGAAGCGGCGGTGTCGGTGGCCGAGAGCGGGCTGCGCCGCGGGACCGATCTGGCCGAGCTGCGCCGGGCCGGCTGCGGCGCGTTCCTCGTCGGCGAGGCGCTGATGACCCGCACGAGCCCGGGCGCGGCGCTGCGGGCGCTGCTGGCCGAAGCGAACGAGGCGGCGGAGGCGGCTTGACAGCCCGTGGTGGAACCCCGCGGGGCGCTGAGAGCGGCGAGGCGCCCGGCTGACAAGGCGTGAGGAGGACGCATATTGGGCATACGCAACCGACGAACAACGCCATCAGGCGGGATGCATCGCCGCTCGAATGCAGCGGGGATTTTCACCACGGGCTGTTGGCGGTGGTGAAGGTCAAGATATGCGGCGTCACGCGCCTGCCGGACGCGCTCCTGGCGAGCGACCTCGGGGCGTCGGCGATCGGCTTCGTCTTCTGGGAGGGGAGCCCGCGGGCGGTCACGCCGGCCGACGCGGCGAAGATCGCGGCGCGGATTCCCCCGGACGTCGCGCCGGTCGGCGTGTTCGTGGACGCAGCGCCGGCGTGGGTCCGGGAGGTCGCCGCGCAGGTCGGTCTGGCGGCGGTCCAGCTCTACGGGAGCGGGACGGCGGACGACGACCCGGGCCTGCCGGTGCGCGTCATCCGGGCGGCGCCGGTCCGCACGCCGGCCGACGTCGATCGGGCGCTGCGGCTCCCGGAGCGGGTGACGGCGCTCGTCGACGCGCACGATCCGGTCCGTCGGGGCGGCTCCGGCCGGACGGCGGACTGGGCGCTGGCCGCCGCCGTCGCCGCCCGGCGCCGGATCTTCCTGGCGGGCGGGCTGCGGCCCGGCAACGTGGCGGCGGCGATCGGGGCGGTCGGTCCGTACGGGATCGACGTGTCGTCCGGGGTCGAGGCGGCGCCGGGCGTCAAGGACCCCGGCAGGCTCCGGGCGTTCTTCGCGGCGGCGGCGGGCGCCGTACGGGCCGCGCCGACGGATGCGCGGAGTGAGACGCAGCGCCGTGCGGAAGGGACCGATGCAGCGCACTGTTGACGCGGCGACCCCGGCGTTCGGACAACGGGACCCGGACGAGCGGGGGTACTTCGGCCCGTACGGCGGCCGGTTCGTGCCCGAGACGCTGGTCGAGCCGGTCGAGGCGCTCGAACGCGCGTACCGGTCGGCGCGGCTCGACCCGGCGTTCGGCCGGGAGCTGTCGAAGCTGCTGACGGAGTACGGCGGCCGGCCGACGCCGATCTGGGAGGCCCGCCGGCTCGCGGCCGACGCCGGCGGGGCCCGCCTGTTCCTGAAGCGGGAGGACTTGGCGCATACCGGCGCCCACAAGATCAACAACGCGCTCGGCCAGGCGCTGCTGGCGGTCCGGATGGGGAAGACGCGCGTGGTGGCCGAGACCGGCGCGGGGCAGCACGGCGTGGCGACGGCGACCGCCTGCGCGCTGCTGGGACTCCGCTGCGACGTGTACATGGGGACGGAGGACGTGCGGCGTCAGGCGCTCAACGTCGTCCGGATGAACCTGCTGGGCGCGTCGGTGACCGGCGTGGAGGGAGGGAGCCGCACGCTGAAGGACGCCATCAACGAGGCGATGCGCGACTGGGTCACTAACGTCGGCGACACGTACTACCTGCTCGGCTCGGTCCTCGGTCCGCACCCGTACCCGCTGATGGTCCGGGAGTTCCAGTCGGTGATCGGCCGCGAGGCGCGGGCGCAGTTCACGGCGATGACCGGCGGCGCGCCCGACGCGATCGTCGCCTGCGTGGGCGGCGGCAGCAACGCGCTCGGGATCTTCGACGGTTTCGTCGCCGACGAGTCGGTGCGGCTCGTGGGGGTCGAAGCCGGGGGGGAGCGGATCGCACGGGGCCGGCACGCGGCGCGGTTCGCGGCGGGGACCGCGGGCGTCCTGCAGGGGACCCGGAGCTACGTGCTGCAGGACGCGCACGGGAACATCGACGCGACCCATTCCGTCTCGGCCGGCCTCGACTACGCGGCGGTCGGGCCGGAGCACGCCTGGCTCCGCGACCTCGGGCGGGCCGAGTACACCCACGTCTCCGATGCGGAGGCGCTGGCCGCGTTCGAGCGCCTCGGCCGCCTGGAGGGGATCCTCCCGGCGCTGGAGTCGGCGCACGCCGTCGCCCATGCGTGCGCGCTGGCGGCGGAGCTCGGTCCGGAGCGGACGATCCTGGTCAACCTGTCGGGGCGGGGCGACAAGGACGTCGAAACGATCCGCCGCCGGACGGCGGAGCAGCAGTAGGAGGAGGATGTCGCGGATCGACGACGCGTTCGCGCGGCTGCGGTCGGACGGCCGGACCGGTCTGGTGACGTTCGTCACGGCCGGCGACCCGGACCTGGAGCGTTCGGCGGTCGTGCTGGAGACGCTCGGCCGGGCCGGGGCGGACGTGATCGAGGTCGGCGTTCCGTTCTCCGACCCGCTGGCGGACGGCCCGGCGATCCAGCGTTCGTCGGAGCGTGCGCTCGCCGCCGGCGCGACGCTGGCGTCGAGCCTCGACCTGGTGGCGCGCGTGCGGCCCCGGATCGCGGCGGGGGTGGTGATCTTCAGCTACGCCAATCCGGTGCTGGCGATGGGACTCGACCGGTTCGTGCGGCGGGCGGCCGACGCAGGCGTCGACGGGGTGCTGGTGCTCGATCTGCCGATAGAGGAGTCGGGCGGTCTGCGGGACGCGGCGGCGCAGGCTGCGATAGACCCGATATTCCTCCTCAGTCCGACCACGACGCCGGCGAGGATCCGGCGTGCGGCGGCGCTGGGCCGGGGGTTTCTGTACGGCATATCGCGGTTGGGCGTCACCGGCGAGCGCGATACGATCGCGGACGGCGCCCGCGAGCTGGTCGACAGGATCCGGGCGGCGACCGACCTGCCCGTCGCGCTCGGCTTCGGCATCTCGCGTCCGGAGCACGTGGCGGAGGTCGGCCGGTGGGCGGACGCCGCGGTGGTCGGGAGCGGGCTGGTCAACACGGTCGCGCGCGCGTCGAGCGGCGACCTGGCGGGCGAGGTGGAGCGGTACGTTCGATGGCTGAAGAACGGGAGTTCGACGAACCAATGACGAAGCAGCCGGAAGACCGGACACGCGGAGGGAGCGCAGCGGCGGGCGGCGTCACGGACCGGATGGAGCAGGTCCGGGAGCGGATCGACCGGCTGGATGCGGAGATCGTCCGGTTGCTGAACGCCCGCGCCGAGTGCGCGCTGGAGCTCGGCCGGCTGAAGCAGTCGGCAGGTCTCGACACGTACCAGCCGGAACGGGAGATCACGGTGCTCGAGCAGGCCCGGGCGGCGAACGCAGGGCCGCTCGACGCCGACGCGATCACACGCCTGTTCGAGCGGATCATCGACGAGAACCGCCGGCTCGAACGGTTGCAGGAATAGCGGATCAGGAGCGTCGCCGCATGCGGCGGGAATGGCGGGAAGAACGGGGGAGGCGCGGGAAATGGTTATCGTCATGGAAGAGCGGGCGTCGGAGGATCAGATTCAGCACGTCATCGCGACGGTGGTCGAGAAAGGTTTCGACGTCCACCGTTCGACCGGAGCGTTGCGGACGGTGCTGGGCGCCGTCGGCGGGAACCGCGCGTTCGACACGCGGCTGATCGAAGTGATGGACGGCGTGCACGAAGTGCTCAGGATCACCGAGCCGTACAAGCTGGCGAGCCGGACGTTCAAGCCGGAGAGCACGGTGGTGTCTATCGGCGACGTCCGGATCGGCGGCGACGAGGTGATCGTCATCGCGGGGCCGTGCTCCGCGGAGACCGAGGAGCAGGTGGAGGCGGCCGCCGCGGTGCTTGCGAAGGCCGGCGCCAAGATGCTCCGGGGCGGCGCGTTCAAGCCGCGGAGCTCGCCGTACAGCTTCCAGGGGCTGGGCGAGGAAGGACTGCGCATCCTCCGGGCCGCGGCCGACCGGCGCCGCCTGAAGCTGGTGTCCGAGGTGATGGACGTCAGCCAGATCGAGCTGGTGGCCCGGTACGCCGACATGCTGCAGGTCGGCGCCCGGAACATGCAGAACTTCACCCTCCTGCGCGAGCTCGGCAAGACGAGGACGCCGGTGCTGCTCAAGCGGGGGATCTCCGCCACTGTCGAGGAGTGGCTCCTGTCGGCGGAGTACGTGCTGTCGGGCGGCAACACCGACGTGGTGCTGTGCGAACGCGGGATCCGGACGTTCGAACGGCACACGCGGAACACGCTCGACATTTCCGCCGTTCCGGTGGTCCACAAGCTGAGTCACCTGCCGATCATCGTCGATCCGAGCCACGGGGTCGGCCTGCGCGACAAGGTGGCGCCGATGGCGCGGGCGGCGGTCGCGGCCGGGGCGGACGCGCTCATCATCGAGGTGCATCCGGATCCGGACCATGCGCTGAGCGACGGGGCGCAGTCGCTGTTCCCGGAGCAGTTCGAGCGCCTGATGGCCGAGCTCCGGATCATCGCGCCGGCGATCGGCCGAAGCATCTGCGTCGAGCCGGTTCCGCGGCGCGGGTGGGGGACCTGACCGGCGCGATGACGGACGCGAGACGCCGGCTTCCGGTCGTCCAGCCCGGCGCGCGGCGGGCCGCCCGCGGGGGGGATCCCCCGATCTTCGACAAGGTCGCGATCGTCGGGCTGGGCCTGGTCGGAGGCTCGATCGCGCTCGCCGCGCGGGAGCGCTGGCCGGACGGGATGGTGATCGGGGTCGACGGCAAGGAGGTGCTGGAGCTGGCGATGGTGCGGCGCGCCATCGACGTGGCGGCCGACGACCCGGTGGTGATCGCCGAGGCGGACTTGGTCATCCTGGCGGCGCCGGTCCGCCGGAACCTCGATCTGCTGGAAGACCTCGACCGCCACGTGACGGGACCGGCCGTCGTGACGGACGTCGGGAGCACGAAGCGGGAGATCGTCGAGCGCGCGCGGTCGCTCCCGCCGCGGCTGACGTTCGTCGGCGGCCATCCGCTCGGCGGCGCGCCCCGCGGAGGGCTCGGGCATGCGCGGCCGGACCTGTTCGCAGGCCGCCCGTGGCTGTTCACGCCGACCGGCGACGCGGCCGGCCCCGCGCTGGACCGGCTGCAGCGGTTCGTGGAAGGGCTCGGCGCGGCGCCGCACCTGATGCCGCCGGCGGAGCACGACCGCCTGCTGGCGTTCCTCAGCCACCTGCCCCAGCTCGCGGCCAGCGCGCTGATGCACGTGGTCGGCGGCGCCGCCGGCGCCGACGGACTGGCGCTGGCCGGCCGAGGACTGGCCGACACGACGCGGCTCGCCTCCAGCCCGGCCGACATCTGGCGCGACATCTGCGCGAGCAACGCCGACGAGATCGGCCGCGCCCTCGACGCGTTCATCGCCGAGCTGCAGCGGCTGCGCGAGCATCTCGACACGGACGCGGACGTCGACCGCCTGTTCGAGTCGGCGGCGTCCTGGCGCGCGGTGCTGGCGGAGCGGGCCGGCGGGCGGCGCGCTGGGTCGTGACAGCTCGCCCGCTGCGGGCGGACCGTGGGCGATAGAACCGGAGCGCGCGGCGGCGGGCGGGCGGGCGGCATGGCGATCCGGCGCCGGGCCGTGGACGCCGTGCTCCGGCACGCGCGGGACGATCTGCCGAACGAGTGCTGCGGACTCCTGATCGGCGGCTCCGGCCTGATCGACCGCGCCGCGCGGGCGCGGAACCTCCGCCCGGCGCCGGACCGGTACCTGGTCGATCCGGCCGACCACTGCGCCGCGATCCGGTCCGCCCGCGCCGCCGGCCTCCGCGTGGTCGGCGTCTACCACTCGCACCCGGCCGGTCCGCTCGCGCCGTCGGCGGTCGACCGGCGCGAGGCGTCGTACCGGGAGTTCGTCTACCTGATCGTGACGGCCCGCGGCGGGCTCGGCGACGGGAAGCGGATCGCCGGCTACCGGCTGAGAGGCGCCGGATTCGAGGAGATCGCCCTGGAAGTCGTTCCCTGACGGGGCGTCCCGGCGCCGGCGCCGTTCAGTCGAAACGGCCGAAGCGGCCGCCGCGCAGCTCCACGACGGCGCGCGCCGACGCCACCGTGTCGCCGCGCCGCTTCAGGTTGAGACGCACCTCGTACCGGCCGGGGTAGTCGAACCGGTGGCGCGTGGAGTAGCGGCGGCGGATCCTGCTCGCGCCCGGCTCGTACGGGTCGCAGTCCGGCGTCGATTCCGAGCGCGTGTCGTCGTCCCAGTCCCACTCGACCGTGGCGCAGTAGAACTCCTCGTAGTCGTCCGCCCCGCCGCGCAGCTCACCGACGAACAGGATCTCGGCCGGCACGAAGCCGACGCGCGGCGTGGCCCGGAGCGCCAGCTTCGGCTTCTCGTCCTCGCCGGACTGCCCGAACCCGGCGAAGCGGCTCGGCGCCGCGACGGTGAAGGCCGCGGCGGCAAGGAGCGTCAGCAGCAGCGGGCGGCGCCTGCGGGCGGGAAACGTCAGCATGAACGTCCTTCCCTCTTTTCTTAGGCTACCTGAGAGCGCCGCTCCTGTCTGAATGGGAAATGACTCCCACGCACGTTCAGCGCAGCACGTCGCTCGCTTCGGCTTCCCGGACGTACCGCTCGGCGTCCTCTTCAAGCAGGAACCGCTCCCGCACGAGGTCGGCCGTCGCCCGCCGGACCGCCTCCACGTACCCGGCGTGGTCGCCGTACCGCTCTTCGAGCGACGGCCGGGGGTCGCCCGCCGCCTCGCGCTCCGCCCGGGTCCGGGCGAACGGCAGGAACGAGCCGGTCAGGCCGCAGAGGTTCCCCGCGCGCCGGCCCTCCGCCCGCACGTTCCATCCCAGGTTGGTGCCGAGCGGGACGCGCACCTCCAGCGGCCGGACGCCGGCGTGGTTGAGCCCGTCCGCATCGGCCGAGGGGACCAGCACGGCGTAGGCGGGTCCGATGCCGGGCGGCAGCCGCGTCAGGTAGCCGCCGGTCGAGCCGAACCCGGGCCCGAAGTCGAGCAGCGACACCCCGCTGAGGCCCTGCACCATCCCCGCGCCGGGAATCCGCGGGAACCGCTCCACGTACTCGTCGAGCGGGACCAGCGTGCCGTCCTCCACCCGCGGATACCGGCTCGGCGGCGGCTCCACGCCGCGGTCAGCCCAGGCGTCGAGCGCCGTCAGCAGGGCGCGGTGCGTCGGGCCGTGGTAGTTCGGGTTGGTCGGATGGGCGCACAGGTCGTCCGTTCCGGGCACTTCCGCGGTCGGATCGCCGCCGCTGTGCTGGAAGTTCGAGAACAGGTACAACCGCACGTTGTCCGGCACGAACACCGGCCGCCCGAGGCCGTCGTGCACGTTCAGCGACGCCTTCATCGTGTAGAACTCGTTCTCGCTGTCGGTCTGGATCACCACCGGATCGGTCGCCGGCCGCTTCAGGATCCCGTCGCGGATCCCGGAGAGCGGGTCGGTGACCACCGCGTACTGCATCGGCGGGTACGACGTCGACAGGAAGTGGCGCCGGTCGTCCTGCCGCGAGTAGGTGTTCGGGTCGGCGAACGCCACGTTGGCGAACAGCCGGTGCGACCCGGGGATGTGAACGTTGACGGCGTCGAACACCCGCCGGTGCGCCTCGTCCTCGTTGAACCCGAGATAGAGGAAGTCGCGCAGGTACATCCCGGTGGAGGAAGAGCCGGAGGCGTACGCGCGCCGGACGGCGACCTCGCCGGTCTCCAGCGCCAGCGGGTTGGGCGTCCCGTCGTCGTCGCGCGCGGCGTAGCGCAGGAACGACGCCAGGTCGCGGGTGACGGCGTAGCCGAGCCCCATCACCATCGGCTCCCGGGCCGGGTAGATCAGCTCGTACAGCCGGTCGGCCCGGAACCCCTCGAACAGGCAGACGTCGGTCTCCGACGGCTCCAGGCTGTCCGGTCCCAGCGGGCAGCGCCCGAACGCCCAGGCGTCGGCCGGGATCGGGACGCCGGGGCCGGTCAGCGTCTCCCGGACGGTGAGCGACGCGGCGGCCGGGTCGAGGCCGGCGGCGGGGTACGGCCGAAACCGCGCGCTGCCCTTGAGCGGCAGGGTGAACGCGCCCTCCGCCGGAATCGACCGATCCGAGAACTCGACCCGGACCGGCGCAGCGATCGGGCGCCCGTCGGGGCCGGCCGCCACCGGTAGCTGCGGGAAGAGGAGGCCGTCCCCCGCGGCGACGTCGCCCTGCCAGCCGGCGTCCACCACGGTGTACCCGAGCCGCATCAGGAACCCGTCGCCGGCATGCTCGGCCGTGAGCGGGTCGTTGCTCGGCGGGACGTGGTGCCAGCGCAGCCCGCTTTCGAGCTTCCGCCCCCGGTTGTTGACGCCGTAGAAGACCTTGCCGTTGCCGCGGCGCATCTCCACCGGCTTGAGGATGAAGAACGTCGTGCTGAACTCGACCAGGCCGCGGGCGTTGCGCGGCGCGCGGTCGAGGTTCACGATGACGGCGTTGAGCGGATCGTCCGGGTCGACCTCCATGTGCGCCATGCCGTCGAGCCGTTCGTACGGGCCGACCTCCCCGAACTCCATCCCGCCGGCGAAGGCGCGCCGCTGCTCGACGACGAACCGCACCACGCGCGCCTCGGCCAGCGGCGCGCACAGGGCGGCCAGCAGACACCCCGCGCCAATCGTCTTCACGCGCCCCATCGGCATGCCTCCTCGTTGCGAGTATCGCACGAACTCGTTGGATAATGGATCCGGAGTGACCGGACGCCGATCGAACGTGACGGGCCGGGCTGGGGCCGGCCTCGATCTCGCCGCCGGGCTGCTGGTGCTGACGGCCGCCGCCGCCGCCGCCTGGCGGCGACTCGACCTGCCGGCGGCCTATCTGCTCCAGTCCGCGGCGTTGTACGCGCCGCTCGCGGCGTGCGTCGCGCACGCCGCGCCGGCGGGCCTGCCCGGCCGGGGACTGGGCGCGGCGAACCGCGTGACGCTGGCGCGCGCGGCGCTGGCGCTCTCCATCGCGCCGCTGGCGCTCCACCTCGACCGTCCGGACGCGGCGGCGTGCTGGTGGATCATCGCGGTGGCGACGGCGGCGCTGATCTGGACGGGGTCGATGGGTGGGTCGCGCGCCGCACCGGCGGCGCGACCGCCTTCGGCGCCCGGTTCGACATGGAGCTGGACGCCTTCCTGATGCTGGCGCTCTCCGCCGTGGTCTGGTCGAGCGGCCGGGTCTGTTCAGCGTCAACTACTTTGGTCGCTTGGCGACAATTATTTTGGCCGGTTCAGATCGACATGGATCGCGATCAACAGCAGTAGCGCCTGTGGACCGTGTGGGCGGCGCTCGGCGCCGTCCAAAGCGGGGTGGGAAACGCGCTGTCCCGGCGGCGCAACCCGGCACGACGGTCCGCGCGCGTTTTCCATGCCGCTGGCGCGGTCCACAGGCTGCTCGGCTCGCGGACACCGTCCGGGGCGTTCACGCGGCCGGTCGGCGGCGGTTTCGGGGCAGCAGCGGGCCGGGGGCGCGTCCGCGGGGCACAGTCGGCGGCGGCGCCTTGCGGCCGGACCGGTCCGTTCGGAAGCTCGGCACGTCGAACTCGAGCACGACGGCGTGGTGCACCAGACGATCGATCGCTGCGGCCGTGGCCATCTGGTCGCGGAAGATCCGGTCCCACTGGCTGAAGACCAAGTTGCTGGTCACCATCACCGAGCGGCGCTCGTACCGCTCGGCCAGCAGGGTGAACAACACCTCGGCCTCGTCCGAGCTCTGCTGTACGTAGCCGAGGTCGTCGAGCAGGATGACCTCGAAGAGGTCGAGCTTGCGGAGGGCGCGGGGCAGGTCGAGGTCGCGTTTCGCGCCGAGCAGTTCCTGGACCAGGGCATAGGCGGGCGCGCACAGCACGCTGCGGCCGGCCTCGACCAGGGCATGCCCGACGGCGCACAGCGCGTGGCTCTTGCCCACGCCCGGCAGACCGAACGCCAGCACGTTCGTCGCCGTCTCGAGGAACGCCCCGGCGGCCAGCGTCTCGAGTTGCTGCACGACCGGCCCCGGCAGGCGGCCGGTGTCGAGCGTCGCGAACGTCTTGCCGGGCGGCAGCCGCGCCGCGCGGCGCAACCGCGCGATCCGGCGCTGACGGCGTGCGTCGGCTTCCGCCTCGAACACCTCGAGCAGCGCCGGCAACGCCGCGTGGTGGCCGGCCTGCGTCAGCCGGGGGACGAGTTGCTCGGCCGCTGTCGTCAGGCCGAACCGTGTCAGCAGCGTCGTCACCTGCGTGCTCGACGCCGTCATCCGGGCGGACCTCCGCTCAGCAGCGCGTCGTACTGCGCCAGGTCCGGGCGGGGAACGTGCACCGCAGGGAGCGCCGGAACCGCCGGACGCACCTCGGCCTGAACGCTGGCGTAATCGCAGGGGACGGAACGTCAGCGACGGGAACAACTCCTCCCGGAAGCGATACCGCGCGAAGGCGCCCGGCTTCCGCACCAGACTCCCGATGATGTGCCGGTAGTCGATCCGGTGACCCGCCGCGCCCCGCAGACGCGGCATCGTGCACAGCACCCGGCCGCCGTAGACGACCTCGACCGCCGACGGATGCTGACGCGCCTCGACCGTGTGGCCGATCAACCGCGACGGAACCGAATAGATCCGGCCGCCGACCCGAATCGTGCTCCACTTCCTCACCCGGCACTGCAACGTCGTGTACGCCGGAATCCGGGCCGGCGGCAACGGCCGCAGATACGCCCGTTCCTCGGCCAGACGAGACGCCGCACGCGCATTCCGCTCCCGGCCGACGACCGTCCGCACGAACGCCAGATACGCCGATGGAGTTGACCCGGTTTTGCGGACACCTGATCCTGTTGGGAGTGAGGAGGTGTTTGCGATGGCGAAATCGAGACCGCCGTATGCGGCGGAGTTCCGGAAGCAGATGGTCGATCTGGTCCGGTCGGGGCGCGCGCCGGAGGACTTGGCTCGGGAGTTCGAGCCGTCGGCCCAGGCGATCCGGAACTGGGTGGCGCAGGCCGGCCGCGATGCCGGCGAGCGCACCGACGGTCTGCGCACCGAAGAGCGTGAAGAGATGCGCCGGCTGCGTCGGGAGAACCGTCGGCTGCGGGAAGAACGGGAAATATTGGCAAAAGCCACGGCCTGGTTCGCACGGGAGACCGGACCCGGGAGGTCTACCGGTTCATGAGTGCGCATCAGGCCCGCTTCCGCATCGCCACCATGGCCCGCGTGCTCGGTGTCTCCACGAGCGGGTACTATGCGTGGCGTCAGCGGCGTCCGTCCACCCGCGTGCAGGCCGACGCGGACCTGACGGCCCGCGTGCGGGCGATTCACGTCCACAGCCGCGGGACGTATGACGCGCCCCGGATTCACGCGGAACTGTCCGCCGCCGGAGCCGCAGTGAGCCGCAAGCGGGTGGCGCGGGTGATGCGCTCGGCGGGCATTGCGGGCGTGAGCCGTCGCCGCGGGCCGCGAACGACGCGCCGGGCGCTGCGGGTCCGGCCGGCTCCGGATCGGGTCGATCGCCGTTTCGAGGCAGTGGCGCCGAACCGTCTGTGGGTCGCCGACATCACCTACGTCCCGACGCAGGCCGGCTTGCTCTACCTTGAGGTTGCCCCGATTCTGCGGACAGGTTAACGCTTTCGGGTTCAGGTCATGCCGTGGTTTTCCGTGTGAGTAAATCCACAATGAAGCGCTGTGGACCTGTGGGAATCTCGCGGCCTCGGCGCCGGCCCGATCGCCAGCGGCCGCCCGCGAGATTTCCAACGGACTGTGGGCGCCCGTGTCCCCGCTCTGCGGATGCAGCCCGTTGCGGACCGGGCGTCCATAGGCCGGGCAGGTCCACAGCGCCCGGCGGCGATACGGGGCACGGCGCCGACAGGCGGGCGACCACGATGCCGGCGGAGCCGATGCGATGCGGCGCCTGTGCGCCATCATCGCCATCATGCCCTCCCGGTGTTCCCCGCAGCAACGCCGGTGACGACGCCGGCCGGCGTCGGCGTGTCGGCCGCGAACCGGCTCGGGGGTGCGAGCGCCTTGCCGGACCGGTCCGCGGCCGCCGTCTCGTGGAGACGTTCGAAGGCGAGCGGCGAGAGGTAGCCCAGCGAGGAATGACGCCGCCGCGTGTTGCACCACCCTTCGATGAACGCGAACACGGCCGTCCGCGCCTCGGCGTGCGTCGCCCACCGCGTGCGGGCGAGCAACTCGCACTCGAGCGTCGCGAAGAAGCTCTCGGCCAGCGCGTTGTCGAAACAGTCGCCGACCGAACCCATCGACAGCTACACGCCCCATCGCTGACAGCGGGCGCCGAAGGCCAGCGACGTGTACTGGCAACCTGGATCGGAATGGTGGATCACCGCCGACGGCCGGCGCTGCTGCACGGCCATCTCCAGCGCCTCGGTCACCAGCGCCGTGCGCAGGTGCGCCGCCAGCGCCCAGCCCACGACCCGCCGGCTGAACACGTCCACGACGACGGCCAGGTAGAGCAAGCCGGCCTGTGTCGGAACGTAGGTGATGTCGGCGACCCACAGACGGTTCGGCGCCACTGCCTCGAAACGGCGATCGACCCGGTCCGGGGCCGGCCGGACCCGCAGCGCTCGGCGCGTCGTTCGCGGCCCGCGGCGACGGCTCACGCCCGCAATGCCCGCCGAGCGCATCACCCGCGCCACCCGCTTGCGGCTCACTGCGGCTCCGGCGGCGGACAGTTCCGCGTGAATCCGGGGCGCGCCATACGTCCCGCGGCTGTGGACGTGAATCGCCCGCACGCGGGCCGTCAGGTCCGCGTCGGCCTGCACGCGGGTGGACGGACGCCGCTGACGCCACGCATAGTACCCGCTCGTGGAGACACCGAGCACGCGGGCCATGGTGGCGATGCGGAAGCGAGCCTGATGCGCACTCATGAACCGGTAGACCTCCCGGGTCCGGTCTCCCGTGCGAACCAAGCCGTGGCTTTTGCCAATATTTCCCGTTCTTCCCGCAGCCGACGGTTCTCCCGACGCAGCCGGCGCATCTCTTCACGCTCTTCGGTGCGCAGACCGTCGGTGCGCTCGCCGGCATCGCGGCCGGCCTGCGCCACCCAGTTCCGGATCGCCTGGGCCGACGGCTCGAACTCCCGAGCCAAGTCCTCCGGCGCGCGCCCCGACCGGACCAGATCGACCATCTGCTTCCGGAACTCCGCCGCATACGGCGGTCTCGATTTCGCCATCGCGAACACCTCCTCACTCCCAACAGGATCAGGTGTCCGCAAAACCGGGTCAACTCCAAAGCGGAACCGCAGGCCGGCCGCCGGCAAGAAGGGAGCCCGCTGATGGCTCCGGATCGCGCGCGGCGAATGCCCAACGCGGGCGACGACGACCCGCGCTGTCGGCCCCGGCAGCGTGACCGTGTGCTCGCCGGCGAGCACACGGTCACAGCCAGATCACGTCCGACAACCCGAAAACACTCTTCATCCAAGAAGGAGGACATCGATTGACCGGTTGACGGAAACTGGGGGGTCCCTTTTCACGTGTCCATTTCCACGCGTCGAGGGAGGAAAGCGGGTATATTGGGCTTGCGCGACGCAAGACAGAGGGGCGGATGCACTGCGCCGGAAACCTGAACCTCGCCGCCCGCGGTCACGACGGTGCTCAGCGGCCCGATCGGCGCCTCGGTACGAGACTTTCCATACCGTGGCTCCGTTCGACGCTATCGATCCGCTGGGGGCGTTCCATGCCGCCGAATTTCCGGCGCCGAAGTAGTGTTGAGAGGTGTTCCGATGCTGCGCTTTATCAGAAATCTGTTCAAGAACAACGCTACTACGCGCGCTAGCCGACTCGAAGACGCGGCCAAACCGGCGGTCGACTACTCGTCTGACTCCCGAAAGAGTCGCGTCAGCGACGCCTATTTTGAGACTATGTCCCGGATGCAGAAAGCAATCTCCCGTCAGGAATTCGAGGAGGCCGCCCGCCTGGTGCGCGAAAACCTTCAATGCATTCCTGACTGGGTGAAGGAAACCTGTCACGATTATGATTCCTTCGATATTTCCTCGGTTCCGGCTCTGCAGCAGGGAGGAACGGTGCTCGCTCTCGTCGGCGACGACGAAGGGCTCGAACAGATGCGCGAGGTCGTCTCATCCACGCCGGAGCTTGAGCAGTGGGTCAAGGAGGTCGAACAGCATCAACTCGACAGGCGGCTGTTCGAAGTCATCTTGAAGCTGGTCACCGATCGGCCGAATTGTCTGCAAACCGAGGTCAAGGGATTTATTGGTGTCGACGATGGTCGTAAAGTAGCGAATCTAATTTCGTATCTCGATAAAGCCGGAAAGATCGCACGCGTAAAGTCAGGCCGCACGTACAGGATCCTGCCGCCGGATTCGCCCGAAATTCCAAAGCCCGCACCAAAGCGCATCATTCGGTCGCACCGGACCGACCGAGAGCCAGCGAAGCTACGCGAGATTGACGTATCAGCACTCGACTACGTGCCGTTGCCTCGTGCGCCAAGACGATGGGATGACGTTCATGCTAACCGCAAACAGGCTACGGCTCTCGAAACGGTGGACCTATTCGAAGTCCGTGACGCAGACTGGAAGATCGAAGCAGTCGACAAGATACCGTTGGCGCAGCGTCCCGATACTGCCTTTCGCCAGATGCACCCGACCGATTCGGGGCTAATAATGATCGATGATCTTGGTAAAGCTGACGGACTTGGCCAGCTCGATGCAGCCGCTTTGCGCTACGATAGAACAGGGAAATTGGCGGCGAAGAAGGCGCTCAAACACGGTGTCTATCGTCTCGGAGTTCATCCTTTTGGCCGTGGCCTGATCGCCATGTCGCGGGATTGTGTTGTTCATGTCTACGACGATCATCTCGATCCCACTCTGGAGACGCCTCTCATGGCCGCGCCCGAGATATTGGCGCTGAGAAAGCGGTTCGAAATCCCAGATGACCAACTCAAGAACCACGTTCGCTGTGTCGCGCTGTCGAGGGATGCGAGCCGCTATCTCTTCACGGCAGTGGATGAGGCGTGGTGTGTGGATATGAGTGGCAGAGGGCTATGGGGCACTAAGTTGCCGCTTAAAGACGGCTGGGCGCGGGTCGCCACACCGAGTAGCGAATTTGGGACGAGCGCCGATGTGGACCGTGCGCTTGACCTGTTGGGTTTGTCGCTCCCAATTACTCCGGAGAATTTGAAACGACGTTATCGGGAACTTGCCAAGCGGTGGCATCCTGACCTTCACCCCGACGACCCCAAAGCGAATGAAAAAATGAAAGAGCTCACGGTGGCGACGGGGATATTGACCGGGATCGAGGCAAGCGCCCTTCCGCATTACACCGGTGCGACTTTCGTACGCGAGTTGAAGCGCATGGATTTTGATAAGGACGGGGTCGGATTTACCGTGAGCATCGGTATGGAAGTCGATGAACTTCACGCCGCGGACTGGGTTTATGCTGCGGGGTTTGCGGCGGCGTCCGATGCGGTCTATCTCGCTGGTTACTCTGGGCGCGTTGTTCTTGTCGACGAGAATGGAGAGGGCGTGCGGGTGTACGACGTTGGCAGCGTGCCGCATAAGATTGTGGACACCGGCGATTATCTCTACTTGCTGACGAACACTCGGCTCTACGTGCTTCACGATGACGAACTGCACGCCGTTGTGGACACCACGGATGGAGGCGACTTATTCGTTGCGCAAACTGCCTTCGGACTGCTTGAGCAGAAGCGCCTGCGCTGGTTCCGTGAGGACGGTCGATATATGGGCGGCGTCGTTTCGAGGGATCCCATCCGGCGCGTATACGCGAATAGTGACGGGATGATATTGGAGACTCGTCAGCGACGCGCTATTGTGCAGGGTGTTTCAACATGGTGGGAGTGATTGCATCGAATTTGGAAGACGAGTTTCTATGGGCAACATCATCCCGACGAACATCCGATGCATTCAATTAGCGGCAATACTGTTGCTTTAAGACTCACGCCTCCTGTATGCTGTCCCGAAAAGGCGGGAAACGCGGAGGGGTGGATGTCCCGAACACAAGCGGTTCTGCCTGGTGGTCCTCGGCTGTCGGACTATTTGAGCATCGGGGTGCTCGCGCAAGTGTACCCGATCACGTCGGTGCGCGCGGCGTTGGCTTCGTGTGGTCGGGCAAGCCGTCGGCAGCGAGATCTGCCGGCCGAAGCGATGGTGTATTACGTCGTGGCTCTGGGGCTGTTCCGGTCGGTGTCGGCGCGGGAGGTGCTGCGCTGCTTGCTGGAGGGACTGCGTTGGGTGTCGTCGGACTCGGCGGCGTTGCGGGTGTCGGGAAAGTCGTCGATTTCGCGTGCGCGTGCGCGCTTGGGACCGGAACCGTTCGAGGCGTTGCGCGCGGTGCGGGTCAAGCCGCTGGCGGATCCGGCGACGCGCGGGGCGTGGTATCGCAACCGTCGCCTGGTAGCGTTCGACGGGTCGGCGTTGAACGTGCCGGACGAGGCGGGGAACCGGGAGACGTTCGGGGCGCCCGGGGCGTCACGGGGCCGTGCCGCTTTCCCGCAGGTGCGCTTGACGGCGCTGGTGGAGTTGGGGACGCGGGCGGCGTTCGCCTGGCGGGCGGGGGCGTATGGCGAGTCGGAGGAGACGCAGGTCGAGACGCTGCTGCCGTGGTTGTCGGCGGGGATGCTGGTGCTGGCGGACCGGGGCTATTGTGGCTTCCCACTCTGGCGGCGGGCGTCGGACACCGGCGCCGACCTGCTGTGGCGCATGAAGGCGAACCTGCGCCTGCCGGTACTGGAACGCTTCGCCGACGGTTCCTACCGGAGCATGCTCCGGGGCAGCGGACAGGATCGCCGGCGCAGTCGGGGCGTCTGCCCCGTGCGGGTCGTCGAGTACACGCTGGACGGCGCCAGCGGCGAGGTCTACCGCCTGGCCACCACTCTGCTCGACCCGGCCGTTGCGCCGGCGGCCGAGATGGCCGCCCTGTACCATGAGCGTTGGGAAGTGGAAACTACCTATGATGAGGTCAAGACGCACATCCTGGGTCCCGGCGCCATCCTGCGCAGCAAGACGCCGGACCTGGTGCTGCAGGAAGTGCACGGTCTGATGCTGGCGCATTACGCGGTGCGGCGCCTGATCCACAAGGCGGCCCGCAGGGTGGACGAGGACCCGGACCGTCTTTCGTTCGTCCACGCCGTGCGGGTCTTGCGCCGCCGTGTCGAGCACCCCGGCGTTTCCCCCCTCGGCGCATGAGCAGCTCCACGACCGCGTGCTGGAGGAGATTCTGGAAGAGCGAGCGGTCTCCAGTCGCGGTCAGAAGAAACCGCGCTGCGTCAAGCGGAAGATGAGCGGCTACCCGCTCCGCCGCCCTGGCCCGGTGTCCCGCCGCAAGTGGGACTGGACGCCGCACATTGTTGCATCAGAACGCTAAAGCAACAGTATTGCAATTAGCGGCCAGAATGTGAGTAGAACACTGTGATGGCCTGGAGTTGACCTGTTGTGAGGGAGAAGCACAACCGGCGGCGCACCGGCGGCGATCAGTACGCGCCGAGACCTTCGGTCAGCTCGATCCGCGTGCCCCACGGGTCGGTGACGAACGCCACGCCGAGCTTCAGCGCCTCGGCGTACCGGTAGCCGCCTTCGTCGAGGGCGATCCCTTTCGCTTCGAGCTCCTTGCAGAACTGCTCGAGGTTCCGGATCTCGAAGCCGATGTGGTCGAGCGCCTTCAGCCGGGTCGGCTTGACCGGCGCGGCGGACGGCGAGAACGTCAGGTTCACTCCCGGCAGGTCGGCGGCCTGGAACGAGCCGCGCATCCCCGGCGCGGCGCCGAACGCCCGCGCGTACCACGCCTGCATCGCCGCGACGTCGGGGGTCGCGAAATGGACGTGGTGCAGGGCGATCGCGCCGCGCATCGACCGGTTCTCGAACAGCTCGACCTTGATGCCGTCGGGCGCCATGACGAACGCCACGTACGTGTTCTGGTTCGGGATGTGGCCGAGGCCGTGCTCGTCCACCTCGACCGCCGGCGGCAGGTCCTCCCGGCTGACGATCGGGTAGCCGGCCTCCCGGACCCGGTCGACCGCCGCCCGCAGGTCCGGGACCTGGAAGCCGACGTGGTTGACCGAGGTGCCCCGCGTCCCGCCCGTCGGCACCCGCTCGCTCAGCAGCACGTGGACGTTGGGGAACCGGATGACCGCCACCGGGACCGGCCCCAGGTTCCCGGCGTCGACGCCGCCGAGCGCATCGACCCAGAACCGCTTCTGGACCTCGATGCTGCTGACGTAGAAATGGTGGTGCCCGTAGACCACCGGTCCCTCGGTCGCCAGCTGGGCGGACGCCGGCGCCGCGCCGGCCGGCAGCAACAGTCCCGTGAACACGCACGCAGCCAGTCGTCGCATCGGACTCCCCTCCTTGCCTCCGGACATCGGGCCCGGAGGTCTAGAACACCGCCAGCGGATTGATCGCCGTGCCGGCGCCGTTCGGCACGCCGTGCGGCGAGGCCATGAACAGGAACTCCCACCGGTTCAGCTCGTTGGCGGTCTGGGACAGCTCTTCGAGACCGAGGTTGTCGAACAGGTGGACGCCGAGCGCGACCAGCGTGAAGAAGTGGATCGGGATCGAGATCCCCTCGACCTGTCCCCCTTCCTGCGGGACGTCGGCGCCGAGCAGCGCGACGTCCCGCTCCTTGAGGAACGGGATCAGCGACGGGTGGTAGCCGCCCGTCTGCCCGACGTCACGGCCGGTGCGGAGGAACAGTGCGTCGCCCGGGCCGATCGTGACGCCGGTCTCCGACTCCCACTGCTCGATATCCCGCCGGCGCACCGCCTGGCCCGGCATGTCGAGCAGGACGCCCCGGGTGACCAAGCCGTCCCGCATGTTGATGACGCCCATGGCGGTGCAGCCGTCCTCCTTCGACGCCACGTCGGCGAAGTCGCGGCCGTTGTACACCTTCCCCTGGTACGCCACGTGGCAGAGCGCGTCGAGGTGCGAGACGGCGCCGCCGTGGTACTCGATCTCGTACCGCTCCCAGAAATACCCGTTGTCGAGGTCGATGTCGAAGACGTTGCGGACCGACCCGGCCAGCACCGGCGGCCGGTTGGCGCTGGCCGCGTCCGGGTTCTCCAGCGGCTCTATCGTCATCGCCCGCGCCATCGAGACGGTGCGTCCCGACTCGACCAGCCGCGCGGCCGCCACCCGCTTCGCCGGCGTGATCAGGTTGAGCGCCCCGAGCTGGTCGTCCTCGCCCCACCGGCCCCAGTTCGACAGCTCGGTCATCCAGACGTCGAACTGCTCCTGCGTCACCTCGCCGCCCGGCTCGCCCTGGGCCCCGCCGCCCGCGCACGCCCCGAACGCCGCGATCGCCGCCGCCGTCAGGCCGCCCGTCACTCCGATCAGCCGCATCTCGTCCTCCCCGCCGCCCTGCCTGCGTCCGCCGCCGTCACGACGGCAGCGTGAACGCTATCAGCTCCGGCACGCGCCCGCCGACCGTGAGCGCCACGTACTGCCGGCCGTCGAGCATGTAGGTCATCGGCGTCCCGAGCGCGCCGCCCGGCAGATCGACCGACCCGACCATCGCGCCGGTCGCCTTGTCGTACGCCACCAGCCGGGGGCCGCCGTCGCCGCCGCCGGCGGTCAGCGCGTTGATCAGCAGCGTCCGGGTCAGCAGCGGCCCGCCCCGCCCGTCGCCGCCGAGCGGCGGCAGGTCCAGGTCGCGCAGCATCGGCAGGTTGCGGATTCGGTCGCCGTCGCCGAGCGGCGTCATCCAGACGTGCTCCCCCCGGCGCATGTCGATCGCCGTCATCCGCGAGTACGGCGGCTTCCACAGCGGCAACCCCTGCGGCATCGTCGGGCCGCCGCCCCCCTGCCCCCACCGCCAGACGTAGCGCATCGTGGCCGGACTGTCCGGGTCGACGTCGGTGAACGGAATCACCGAGTGGGTGTTGATCGACGGCACGTACAGCAGGCCGGTCTCCGGGTCGACCGCCGCTCCGGACCAGTTCGCTCCGCCGCCGACGCTCGGCCGGATCAGCGTCCCCTGCGTCGAATTCGGCGTGTAGAGCGGCCCCAGACGGTATCCCTCGACCGCCTCGATCGCCAGGCGCCGGATCTCGGGGGTGAAGTCGACCAGATCGTCGATCGACGTGCCCTGGTGCTCGAACGGCGGCGGCTTGGTCGGAAACGGCTGCGTCGGCGACGGGACCTCCCCGGCCAGATCGGTGTCGGTCGGGACCGGCCGCTCCTCGATCGGCCAGACCGGTTCGCCGGTCACCCGGTCGAAGGTGTAGACGAACCCCTGCTTGCTCGGCTGGGCCACCGCCCTGATCGGCCGGCCGTCCACCTCGACGTCGAGCAGGTTCGGCGCCGACGCGAAGTCGTAGTCCCACAGGCCGTGGTGCACCGCCTGAAAATGCCAGATCCGCTGGCCGGTCTCGACGTCGACGCAGATCAGGCTCTCGGCGAACAGGTTGTCGCCCGGCCGGTGCCCGCCGTAATAGTCGCCGGTCGGCGTCCCGGTCGGCAGGTAGGCGTAGCCGAGCTCCGCATCGCCGCTCATCAGCGACCAGACGTTGGCGGCGCCGGAGTAGCGCCACGACTGGTTCAACCAGGTGTCGGCGCCGTACTCGTCGGCGCTCTGCGGGATGGTGTGGAAGTCCCACCGGTGGCGGCCGGTCCGGGCGTCGTAGGCGCGGACCCAGCCGGGCGGCATCTCCTTCGTTATGACCATGTCGGTCATCGAAGATCCGATCAGAATGGTGTCGCCGATCACCAGCGGCGGCGACTGCGACGAGAGGGCCAGCAGGTTCTGGACCGTCCGCGCCTCGCGGCTGGCGCGCGGGACGCCGTCCATCAGGTCGACCCGCCCCCCGTCGCCGAAGTCGGCGGCCGGCCGGCCGGTCTTCGCGTCGACCGCAATCAGGTAGCCGTCGCCCGTCGCCCAGACGATGCGCGCCGCGCCGTCCCGCTCCCAGTACGCCACGCCGCGGTGGCGCCACGGGATGACCGCCGGCGTGCCCGACTCGTACGCCTTCGGGTCGTACGCCCAGAGCGTCTCGCCGGTCCGGGCGTCGACCGCCGCCGCCTGGTAGAGCGGCGTGCTCAGGTACAGCACGCCGTCGACCATCAGCGGCGTCGCGATCAGCAGCGACACGCCGGGCCGCGGGCTGTAGAGGCCGGTCTCCCAGCGCTCCGGATCTTCCTGCGCCAGGACCTCGAACACCTCCCGCGCCGGCCCGATCCACGCGCCGCCCCCCTCGCTCCGGGCCAGGTGCGTGTCGACCGACCGCCACCGCCAGGCGATCTCCAGCTCCTCGAAGTTGTCGCGGGTGATCTGGTCGAGCGGCGAGTACTTGGTGCTGCCGAGGTCGCCGCCGTAGCTGCGCCACTCGCCGTTCGCCGCGCCGTACTGCGCCGCCGCGGGCGCCGGAAACGGCCCGGGCGCCGTCAGGACCGCCGCCAGCAGCAGCGCGTGGCGGAGCCGGGGGCGCCGTCCGCCGGACGCCGCCGGACGAAGATCCTCGAACCCGGCGCGCATGAACCGACAGCACATGAACCGGTAGATTGTTCCATCCGCCGATCGGCGCGTCAACCTGTCCCCGTCGGGCCGCGGTGTGGTCACTGACGCGCGCGCGCGTGGCCCGCCGAGGCGTCGCCGTCACCGGCCGCCGAGCGCGGCGAGCTCGCGGCGGGCCGCCGCGTGGCCGGCGTCGAGGCGCAGCACCTGCTCGTAGCTCTCGCGCGCCGCCGCCGCCGCGCCCAGGCCGCGGCGCGCGCGCGCCTGGCCGAGCCAGGCCGCCGCCGAGCGCGGGTCGGCCCGGACCGCGCGGCCGAAGGCGTCCGCGGCGAGCGGCAACCGCCCGGCCTCCAGCGCCGCCGCGCCCAGCTGGACGAGCAGATCGCGATCGTCGCCGAGGACTTCCATCGCCGCCTGGAAGTCGTCTATCGCCCGGTCCGCCCGGCCCGCCCGCAGGCGCGCCAAGCCCGCCCGGAAACGGTCCGCCGCCCGCCGCCGGCGGGGCGCCTGGCCGATCTGGTCGAGCCGGGTCGGCTCAATCGCCGCCAGCCGGCCGTAGAACTCGCCCGCCCGGTCCCAGTCGCCCGCGCGGAAATACGTCTCGGCCAGCAGCCGCAGCGTCTCTTCGCTGACCCCTTCGTCGCGGAGCGACGCCAGCAGCCCGTCCAGCTCGCCTTCGGCGACCGCGCCGCGGAACAGCCGCCGCAGCCGGCCGTCCCGATCGAAGACGAACGTGGCGGGCAGGGCGGCCTCGCCGTCGTCGCCGAAGAACCGCCGCATCACCTGCTCGTCGGCGAGGAACTGCGGATACGGAATCCCGAAGCGGTCGATCGTCGCCCGGACCGACTCCAGATCGTCGAGCTCGACGCTGACCCCCACGAAGTCGACCTCGCCGCGGCGCCGGTCGGCCAGCTCGACGAGCGCCGGCAGCTCGACGTTGCACGGCGCGCACCACGGCGCCCAGAAGTTGATCACCGCCGGCCGGCCGCCGGCCAGCGGGCCGCGCCCGCCGTCGAGCGCCCGCGCGACGACCGACGGCGACGGCGACCCGGCCGTCGTCGGACGCGACCCGTCGGGCCATCGCGGCAGCGGCCGGGCGTCGACGGCGCCGGCGCGCCGGTCCACGACGAGGAGCCGATCGACCGGCAGGTCGCGCCAGACGTCCACTTCGCCTGACGGCCACCGCACCTCCAGCGACTCGATCGACGCCGCGTCGCCGAGTCCGAAGTGGAGATCCGAGGGAGCCTGCGTCCTGAACCCCTCGGTCAGCTTGAGGAAGTCGCGCCGGGTCACCCCGCCGGCGCGCAGCGCCACCTCCGCGCCGAGCGCCTGCGCCTCCGATCCGGGCGGCGCCAGCCGGACGCGCGCGAAGCGGCGCGGCGGCGAGGTGTTCTCCAGCAGCTTGAGGCCCCGGAGCGTCAGCAGCGCCAGATCGAGGTCGCCGTCGCCGTCGACGTCGACCGGGGCCGCCGCCCGCCCGTCATGGTCGTCGTCGAGGCCGAGCACGTACGCCGCCGGAACGAACCGCCCGGCCGCGTCGTCCGGGTTGTAGAACAGCCGGTCCCGCTCGTACCCGCTGAACGAGCCGCGGAAGCCGGCCGCCTGCTCCGCCAGCACCGGCCGGGGCGGCTCCCGCCGCTCGACCGCTTCGGCGTCGGCGACCACCTGCCGCCAGAAGAACGTTCAGAAGTCGGGCGCCTCCGGGTCCGCATGGCTCGTGTTGCCGTTGGTGACGAAGATCTCCTTGTCGCCGTCGTTGTCGAGGTCCCAGAACAGCGAGGCCCACGCCCACCCCGCCTCGTTGACGCCGAGCGGCGCGGCGCGCTCGGTCCACGTCCCGCCGGCGCCGTCCGGCCGCTGCGTGAAGAGCTGGTTGCCGCGCGCGAGCGCCTCCAGCCGGGCGCGCATCGCGTCGCCGACCGACGCCGTCAGCCGCACCACGCGGCTGCCCGCGTGCGAGTACATGTTGGAGAGGTGGACGCTCCACGCCCCGGTGTTGTCCCAGTCGGCCACCGTGACGCCCATCGTGTTGCCGGCGTCGCGCGTCAGCGGGTGGTCGTCGAGGGCGCGGAAGAGGCCGGCGCCCCGGTTGTCCCAGACCACGTTCCGGCCGAAGTCGTTCCCCTCGAACAGGTCGAGGTCGCCGTCGCCGTCGAAGTCGAACAGCTGCGCCACGTAGGTGTACCGGGTCCCGGCGATCCCGCGGGCGTCCGACTCCTCCGTGAAGCGCAGCCCGCCCCGGTTGACGAAGAGGAGGTTGTCGGCGCCGTCGCCGGCGTCCACCCGGTTGAAGACGTCCGGGCTGCCCGACCGGTTGGTCTGGTACCCCCCGACGAACAGGTCGATCCGCCCGTCGCCGTTCACGTCCCCGGCGGCCAGCAGCTGCGCCTCGCTCCGCCTGACGCCGGGCGGGTTGTCGAACTCCAGAGCGCGCGGCAGGAAGACCCACTCGCCGTCCCGGCGGGTCTGGATCCCCATCCACGCCCGCCCGCCGTCGTACGTCATCCGGCTGCCGACGATCTCCTCCAGGCCGTCGCCGTCGAGGTCCACGAACAGGACTTGGCTCGGAATGAGGACCTGCCGCGGCGTCGGCAGCGCCTCGCGCACGAAACCGCCCCGGCCGTCGTTGAGGAACAGGACGGCGTGGCCGGCCGCCTCCGTCGCCGCGAGGTCCCAGTGCCCGTCCCGGTTCCAGTCGACCACGTTCAGCGCCGAGTCGATCAGGCTCGTCCCGGTGTCGGCGACCTCCTGCCGGAGCGCGGCGTTCGCAGCCGACCGGTTGAAATGGAGGCCGACGGCGTCGGTCACGTCCCGGAACGGGGGACGCGGGTTGTCCACGCGGACCGCATCGACCACGTCCAGGCGGCGGATCCGCCACGGTTCGCCGCCGCCGCCGGCGAACTCCGCCGCGACGGTCGCCTCCATCGCCGACCGCCCCCCGGACCGGCCCGGACCGGCCAGCCGCACGTGGGCCCGGGCGAACGCCCGGTCCCGCTCCGGCGCCAGGAGGAACTCGAACGCCTGCCACGACGCGCGGTCGACCGACGTCCACCCGTCCACGTGCGCGCGCAGCGCCGCCAGCAGGCCGGGGCCGTCGAGCGCCGGCAGCCCCTCCGGCGCGTAGCGGCGGATCTCCAGCAGGTCGTCGCCGACCGGCCGGCCCTGCGCCGGGAACGGGAAACGTCCGCGGAAGTCGTCGGTCAGCGCGGCCGCCGCCCGGCGCCAGTCGAAACGGCGGACGCCCGCGATCAGGGTCGCCTGCACACTGCCTTGAACGTCCGACTGAGCCGTTTCGGAGACATCGACGTCGGTGACGTAGCGCACAGGCGGCGCGAGCGGGAACGCCGGGCCGGCCGGCGCCGGCGCCTGCGCCGCGGCCGGACGCCCCCCGCACAGGACGATCAACCCGGCCGCCGCCACCGCGCATCCGCAGGAAGCGGGCGCGCGCATCCCCCTACCGGGCCGGCCACACCCGCATCGACCCCAACTGGATCTTGGACAGCAGGTCCATGTCGTCTCTCCCTTGGGCGGTTCGCGGTCCGCCGGGCGATCATAGACAGCGGCGACGGCGCCCGCAACCGTCAGTCTCTTCCAACGACAAGCGAACCCCTTTTCGACCCGTCGGTTCGGTCGCCTGACAGGCTCGACTCACCGCCCGGATTCAGGCTCGTTTCTGAACTGGAAATGACTTTCGGAACGCGGCGGGCGGCTCGCTATAATGGGCGGATGCCCGATCTCTCCCCCGAACCCGCCCTCGAGGTCGTCGCCGCTGCGCCGGCCGACGTCGAGGGCGATCTGTTGATCGTCCCGGTCTTCGAGGACGATCCGCTGGACGACCTCGACGGGCTGGACGCAGCGACCGGCGGGGAAGTCGGCCGCGCGCGGACTTCCGGAGAGTTCAGGCCGAAGCCGAACGAGCTGTTCGTCACCCGCGCCGCCGGGGTGTGGCGGACGGCCCGCGTCGCGCTGGTCGGCGCCGGCGCCGACGCCGCGGACGGGGAGGCCGCGGCGCGCCTGTGCACGGCCGCCGCGGTCGCGCTGCGCGCCGCGCGGCAGCGGCGGGTGGAGACGGCGGCGATCCTCCTGCGCGGCGGCGTCGAGGCGCCGCGCGCGGCTCAGGCGGTCGCCGAAGGGGCGCTGCTCGGAAACTTCGACGACCGGCGGTTCAAGTCGGACGATGCGGCGGCGGCGCCGCCCGTGCGGCGGTGCCGCATCGTCGCCCCGGCCGGGGCGACGGCCGCCGCGGAGCGGGCCGCCGCGATCGGGCGGACGCTGGGCGACGCCGTGAACCGCGCCCGCGAACTGGCGAACGCGCCCGGCAACCTGCTCCCCCCCCGCGCGTTCGCCGACCGGGCCCGCGAGCTGGCGGCGGACGCCGGCGTCGCGGTAGAAGTGCTGGACGAAACGGCGATCGAGAGGCTCGGGATGGGGCTGCTGCTCGGCGTCGCCCGCGGCAGCGCCGAGCCGCCGCGGCTGATCGTCATGCGGCACGAGCCGGCTGACGCGCCGGCCAAGCCGGTCCTCGGTCTGGTGGGAAAGGGCGTCACGTTCGACGCCGGCGGGATCTCGCTGAAGCCGGCCGCCGGAATGGAGTGGATGCGCAACGACATGGCGGGCGGCGCCGCGGTCGTGTGCGCCATGCGGGCGATCGGCGCGCTCGGCGTTCCGACCCGGGTGATCGGCGTCGTGCCGGCGGCGGAGAACATGCCGGGGGGGCGGGCGATCCGGCCGGGCGACGTGCTGACCGGCGCGGGCGGCACGACGGTGGAGGTGATCAACACCGATGCGGAAGGCCGCCTCATCCTCGCCGACGCGCTCTGGTACGCGCGGCGGCTCGGCGCGACCCACCTGGTCGACGTCGCCACGCTGACCGGCGCCTGCGTCATCGCGCTGGGCAACGCGGCGAGCGGACTGTTCGGCGCGCCGCGGACCTGGGCGGCGGCCGTCGAGCGGGCCGCGGATCGCGCGGGCGAGCGGGTCTGGCCGCTGCCGCTGTACGAGGATTACGCCGAGCAGCTGCGTTCGGAGACCGCCGATCTCATGAACGTCGGCGGCCGGGAGGCCGGGGCCTGCACCGCGGCGGCGTTCCTCCAGGCGTTCGCGGGGGACGCCGCGTGGGCCCATCTCGACATCGCGGGCGCCGCCTGGGCCGAGAAGGCGCGTCCGTCGTGTCCGAAGGGAGCGACCGGCGTCATGGTGCGCACGCTGACGGCGCTGGCGCGCGGCCGGGAAGACTGGTAGCCGGCGGTCTGCTGGACCGGACCATGCTGCTCCAGCCGCTCACCCCGTTCCTCTACGAAATGGTCGAACCGACCACCGAGCAGACCACCGTCCTCGACGTCGTCTTCGGATCGCTGGCCGTCGCCGGCGCGGTGGCGGCTGTCGCCCTGGCGCTCGGGCTCGCCTGCGCCGCCGGGATGATCGGGATCCGCCGCCTGCGCGGCCGGGACGAGCTGGGCGGCGGGAGGCGCCAGGGCGTCCGGCTGGGGCTCGGCGGCTGACTGCGCGGTCTGCGCGCCGTCAGTCCTGCTGCGCAAGCTGCACGACCGGCTCCAGACTGCGCCGGTACCGGAGGATGCCGTCGAGCAGGGCGTCGGCGATCCGGTCGCGGTAGTCGTCGTCCGACAGCAGCGCGGCGTCCTGGCGGTTCGTCAGGAACGAGATCTCCGCCAGCACGCTGGGCATCCGCGCTCCGATCAGGACGATGAACGGCGCCTGCTTGACGCCGAGGTCGGGCAGGCCGGGGTCGATCCGCCGGAGCGCGGCGACCATCGACCGCTGGATGGCGGCGGCGAAGTCGCGCGACTCGTTCACCTTGCTGTTGGCGGCTATCGTCTGGAGCAGCGTGTCCAGATTCTTCATCGTCCCGCCGCCGGCCGCGTTCTCGCGCGCGGCGATCCGCTCGGCCGCCGGGTCGGGCGAGAAGTTCAGGTGGTAGGTCTCGACGCCGCGCGCCTGGACGTTGCGGCTCGCGTTCGCGTGGATCGACAGGAACAGGTCGGCCTGCGCGCGGTTCGCCATCTCGGTGCGCGCTTCGAGCGGGACGTAGGCGTCGTCGCGCCGCGTCAGGATCACTTCGACGCCGGGCTGCGCCAGCAGCCGTTGCTCGAGGCGGTACGCGACGTCGAGCACGAGCCGCGCCTCGTCCATCCCGTGCGACTGCGCGCCGGGATCGTGCCCGCCGTGGCCCGGGTCGATCACGATGCGCGACACCTGCAACCCGAGCTGGCGCGCCACGGACAGCTCGCCGCCGCCGATGGCGGGCCACGCCGCCCGCCGGTCCGCCGGCGCGGCGAGAGGCGTCGGTCCGTCGGCCACGCGCAGCGCGCGCAGGAGACCGCCGTGCGCCTCGTCCATCAGCGCACGCGCCATCGCCAGTGACGCGGCGTCCGGCGCCGGCGGCATCGGCGCGGCCGGGAGCGGCGGCGGGGGACGGTCGCAGTCCACGACGACCCGGTACGGTTCGTACAACGTGAAGACCCGGCAGTCGTCGGCGTCCGCCGTATCGATGACGACGCGGGTCGTCCGGTCGGGGTGACGGCCGAGCCGGATCGATTCCGCGACGCCGTCGCCGTCCTCGAACGCCATGGCGGCGTTGCGGAACGGATCGAGGGCGTCGGTCTCCGGGAAGTCGAAGAACAGTCGGCCCGGGTCGTCAAGACGCTCCGAACGGAACGCGACGTCGCGGTCCAGCCCGATCAGCACCCGCACGACGTCGTCCCGGATCTCCCGTTCGATGGCCGTCACCTGCGCGATTCGGGCGAGGGCGTCCAACTGGCTGCGCCGCTCCGCCGCGCGGCGCGCCAGCGGGCTGTCGCCGTGGCGCCGTTCGAGCCGGCGCAGCAAGCGGACTCCGGTTTCGAAGTCCCGGCCGTCGCGGCGCCGGTCGTACGCCTCGACGGCCAGGCCGGCCGCCTGCCAGATCGCGCGGTCGCCGTAGCCGCTCGACGGAAAGCGCTGCTCGATCGACTCGTACGCCGCGATGACGCTGCGGATTTCGTCGAGCGCCGGCCGCGCGCCCGGCTCCCGAACGCGCCGTTCGTGGGCGAGCGCCTCCTGGTACGCCCCGGCGGGAGAGTCGCCCGCGGCGCGCAGGGCCGGCGCTGACCAGGCGGCGGCGACCGCCATCGAAACGACGACGGAACAGGCCGCAACGAACGGTGAAGGCTCACGCATCGCGTGAGATCTATCGACCGAACGCCGCCGCCGCCTTACAGCCCGTGGTGAAGTCCCCGCTGCATTCGACGGGCGCTGCATCCCGCCTGACCGCGTGGTTCGTCGGTCGCGTCTCCGCGAGCCGCTTCAGTCGTCTTCAGGGGCGGGCAGGATGACCCGCTCCAGCGTCAGCAGCCGCTGATCGACCTTGCCGAATCCGACTTCGACCGCCCGCAACCGATCGTCAATCGCGACCAGTCTGGCGTCGACGCGATCGATGCGGACTTCGATGCGATCAATGCGGGCGTTGACGTCATCGAAGCGTCCATTGAGGTCGTCAAAGCGGGCGTTGAGGTCATCGAAGCGGGCATTCGTTGAACAAGTGCCCACGGCGATGGTGGCGACGATGGCGCCGAAGCCGAGCAGAGTAGCAGCGTTCTGGTGCATGCCGGTGCTCTCCTTGCGCCCGGCGCCGTCCGACCTCGCTCCTCATTCTACACGCGCTGCACGCGTTCTCCGATCACGGCAGGGAGCCGCGCGCCGCACCGGCGACCGCATCGGCGATTACGTCCAGCTTCTCCGCGATCTCCGGGTCGATCTCCGTCGCCGGCACGTGCTCCGCGAGCGTGTGGAAACGGTTCTTGGTCATCAGGTTCGGCAGGTCGAGACGCCCGAAGTACGCATCGAACAGCGGCGCCAGGAAGTCGTCGCTCGCCTTGACGTCCGGACCCCACGGCGACCCCTTGCCCAAGGTCCGCAGGGCGTCCGCGATCTCGGCGATGGCCGCCCGCATCGCCTCGACGCGACGTCCGGCGTCGCCGCGGTCGAAGAGCGGCAGCGGGCTGTCCTCATGGGCGGCCGCATACGCTTCGAGCGTCGCCTCGGTGCAGACGTAGTTTTCGATCTCCCGCCGGCGCCACGCAAGAAACTCGATCGGTCCGCCCTCCGGCGCCTTGGTTTCCAGCCGATCGAACAGCGCCACGCCGCGCAGCTCGGGCAGCGCTTCGCGGAGGGCGAAATAGTGCCGCTCCGCTTTCACCGGCTGGTTCCCCACGTAATGGACGAACGGCCGCTCCAGCCCTCCGGCCGCCCGGTGGCCGAGCCGGCGCGCGAACGCCTGCAAGATCGCCAGATCGGTCGAGCCTTCGAGGTACAGGACCCAGCCGTTCTGCTCGGCCTGCACGTACTGCTCGAAGCCGATCTCGGCAAGCGCCTTGCGCACCTGGCTCCGGCCGCCGTCGATCGGGTGGGGCTTGCCGACGAACGCGATGGCGAGGTGCTTGCCGGCGGCTTCGTTCAGGATCACCTCCGAATGGCTGGCGGCGATGATCTGGCTGCCGCACCGTGACGCCGTGTCGGTCAGCAGGCGGTAGATCTCGCGCTGCCGCAGGATCTCCAGGTGCGCGTCCGGTTCGTCGAGCAGCACGACCGCGCCGGGATTCGCGTGCAGGTAGGCGAGGATCAGCAGGGTCTGCTGCAACCCCCGTCCGCTCGACGACAGGTCGAGGCGCACGTCGTCTTCCGCGTAGTCCATCGCCACTTCGCCGCGCTCGCGCACGTAGCGCGGCTCGTTCAGCCTGGCGCCGAACAGCCCCTCTATCGTCTCCACCACCGTCCACCACCGTTCGGGGTGCTCCGTGGAAACGCGGAAGCAGAGGTTGCGCAGCACCTCGGCGGTGCGGCCCTCGCCGACGCGCACGTTCACGGCGCCCTCGTCGAGCCGGGTCTCGGTGGCCGCCAGGCCCGACATCGGCGGCAGGAAGGCGACCCGTATCGCCGCGGCGGCGGCGGGCGTCGGCATCCGGCCGGACGACCCGCCCGCGCCGGTCCGCAGCGGACGGCAGTAGAACGACTCATCGTTCGCGTAGTCGAACTCCAGGCCGCAAACCCACGCCTTCCCGGCGGTCACGCCTTCGACCACGACGTCGATCCGCACGTTCTCCGTCTTCTGCGCGCCGCCGGTTCGCAGCACGTTCCGGGTATGGCGTCCTCGCCACAGCAGGTTGGCGTTCGGGACGGGCACGGCGACGACGTCCCGCCGGTTGACGGTGACGCCCGGCCGCCGTTCGGGCGCCGGCCGGCCCGACCGCTTCTCGTTCCAGCGCCGCAGTCCGGCGTCCCAGAGCGCGATCGCCTGCATGGCCGACGTCTTGCCGGAGTTGTTCGGACCGATGAAGGCGACCGGGTTGCCGAGTGCAATCTCGACCTCGCGGAACCGCTTGAAGTTGCGGATGATCAGCTTGGTGAGCATCGGAGCCTCGTCAACGCCGTGAACGTTTCTCGATGAACCTGACTGCCTTTTTGACCGCGGTGAGGCGCGCGCCTTGCCGCAGGCTGTCACGGACGATCAACGCATCCGAAGAAAGGCAACCATCAGCCGAATCGCTGGTCCAGCCTGCATCAACCGGTCGATCCTCACCTGCAACTGCTGGGACAACGCGAACATGGTTCAGCCCACGGGACGCAGCGCGCGGGCGACCCTGTCGATCCGCGCGCGGACCTTGTCCGGCTCCGTCGTTCCGACGGTATGGAGGTCCGCGAAACCCTCGTCGCGCAGAACCGGGTCTATCGCCGCCTTGAACCCGTTCCGATCCGTGACCGGCCCGTCCCGCAGCCGTTGCGCGACCCCCACCAGTATCGCGTCCGTCACCGAGGCATTGAGCGCATGCTGCGGACGGAACGCCTCGCGGCCGAGCGTCTCGTTGACGAGCGCCATGGTCGGCTCCAGCACGCCGTTCAGCGTGGATTCGTCATGACGCTTCAGATGCCGGTTCTCGTACATGAATCCGTTCAGAAACAGCTTCATCGGCCGCTTGTACGAATCGAGCTTGTAGAACAGCGCAAAGAACCGCAGCAGCAGCTCGCGGTCTTTCTGCCTTGCGCTCGGTTTCCCGAAGATGGTCCGCCAGTCCCGGTTCCGGTTCGCCTCCGCCAGGTATTCGTTGAACGAGCCATGGTAGACGCACGCCCGGATCTCCTGCGGGCTCAGCGCGGTGCTGGTCGTGTTGAGACGTTCGAAGACCATGTAGACGCTGCTGTCGTCGTTCCCGGGATCTTCCTGCCTGATGACGATCGCATGGAGAATCGAATCGTCGAGGCGGCGCCGGTCCTCGTCCTCCAGAGTCCGGTAGGTCAGATTCTCGAACTCTTTCGTGACCCCGCGAAGCCGGAACTCCTTTCCATGCAGGAGCCCGTCGTAGAAGAACCGCAACGACTTCAACCGCTGCTGGCCGTCGATCACCATCAACCTCTGCGTCTCGCTGTCCTTCGAGAGAAAAATGGACGGCACGGGGAGCCCGAGCAGGAGCGATTCGATGAACCGCGACGCCTGCGGCAGCGGCCAGGCGAACTCCCGCTGGAACGTGGGCACGTCGATGTCCCCTTGCCGCAGACGCTTGACCAGTCCATCGACCGGATAATCCGCCCCGTAGTTCGAGATCCGATACCGGATCTCGGTTGACGCAGCTTCGTCCTCCAATGCCGCGGCATCCTTGACGTCGGGCTCGGCGTCATCGTCTCCCCTCGGCTCCTGGCCGGTCGCTACGTGCTCCAGCGCCACTGGATCATCTCCTGTCATGACTCTCTCGCATTGCACAGTCCCGGATTCCGCCCCCGCATTTGCGCCCCGGCGGTTCCCCGCCGTCGAAGCACGGATTCGCGCCGGCTGCCCCGTCACCAAGAATACAACCCGGAGATACGGAGATCATGCGGACGATCCGTCTCCACCCGCCAGGAGCGGCGCCGGATCGTTCGCCGACACCGGCGCGGCGCCGAGCGCCACGAGGTGGGCGTTGTCCGGCGACTCCAGGGTGAACACCGGCTTGCCGCCGGCCAGGGCGTCCCGGCACAGCCGCTCGGTCTTGCCGCCCGGTTCGGCGTGCGCGGCCAGAAGCCGATCGGCGAGGGCGGCGACGCAGGCGTTGCGTTCGGCGGCGACGGCCGCCGTCGGGCGACGGAGCGCGTCGTCGAAGAACGACAGGATCAGCAGGCGGCCGGCGGCGAGCGGCGCCTTCCAGGCTTTCGGAATCCGCATGACGCCGAGCCCGCGCGCCGGACAGACGACGACTCGGGCCGAGCCGCGCAGCAGCAGGTCCAGAAACTCCTTCTCCATCGGCGACTGGAACCCGCCGATGAGCGTCACCGCCGCGCTTCGCAGCGCCCGCGCCAAGTCGTAGGTCTTGAGCAGCGCGTCGCCGGGGGCGCGCACCGAGCAGAAGAAGCCGAGCAACCGCCCGTCCAGCGCGCCGAGGTCGCCGCGGACGGTGACCGGAATCGGCCGGCCGGCCCGCGAACACCCCCGCAACGCCGCCGGATAGTCGGGTGAATCCGGCCCCACCCGCCTTCGGCGCGCAGCTTCCATCGCGTCCGCGGCAGGAGTCACCGCCGCGACCCGCCGACCGCTCCCCCGCTGTCCTGGAAGAATCCTTCTCCGGCTCATGCCGTCTGCCTTCCTTCAGCGCTCCGCTACGTCCGGTGCGGGGGATCACGTCGATGCCGCCGCAACGCCCTGCCGGCCTTTGAGCCGCCGCCGGTTCTTCCGGTCCGCCGCCGGCGGCACTACCGGCTACGCCCATTTTCGCCTACAATCCGAGCATGGAGGGTCGGGCTCGATCGCGGATCTCGAGGATTGAGTAGGACACGAACATGGACCTCAAGGCGCTCGCCGCCGAGGAGGGACGCTGGGAGTTCCTGATCGCGGACGCGTCGATCCCGGTGACCGGCGGCGCCGGCTCGCCCCTGAACGTGATCGCGGTGTCTGACCGGGCGCCGGCCGGAAGACAGGGCGTGAAGCACGAGATTGGCATGTCGCTTTTCCGCAACGGTCTGGCTGCCGTTCAGGACATCGGTGGCCTGCTGATCAAGAGAGGCACGGCGATGGGACCGCTGGTTCCCTTGCTGCTGCTGGTTCCGGTCTTTATCGGGGCTGCCTGGCTGTTCAAGTCCGTGGCGGTGGTCGCCGGGGCGCCGCTCTTCAGCGCTTTGTTCGCGCTGGCGCCGCTGGTGATCGTTTTCTACTACCTTCGTCAGTACGCGTCATTTGCGAAACACGATCCGGACCGGCTGCAATCCGAGAAATACAGATACGAGACGCAACGGATGCAAATGATCGCTGCCAAGGATTTGGAGCATCCGATGCCCGCTGAAAGTCTCCCGCTGGCGGATCCGGCAGAGAATCCGGAAGAGCACGTGAAGAGTAAGGAAGCGGAGTCGACGAAGGGTGGAGAACGGTTCCCATGAAGGCCCATCTTCTTGCGTAGAGCCAAGCGTGCGCGCCTCCGCAGGTGCAACGGTTGCTCAACGACACCCAGGCCGTCGAGACATGGGTGACCCCGTTTCCGTACGCGGCCATTCTCGTTTCCCGTCTCGACGTGAACGACATCGCCGCCGTTCTTCGGGATCGGCTACCGGGTGTGTGGTTCATGGTGACGGAACTCAGAAGCGACGCCGTCCAGGGATGGTTGCCGAAAGAGCTCTGGGAATACGTGAACAGTCCGTCAGATGCATGGTCGAGGCAACTCTTTGCAAACTTGAAAGGATTCCAATCTCGCAAAGAGTTACCGGGGGTATAGCACGGGTTCCACCCACGGCCTGCTACGCGCCCCCTGACGCACCACCGGACGGCGAACGACGGGACGGCGGTTGCGCCGACGATTCGCCGTCCCCGGACCGCGGTTCGGCGGACGCGCCTCGCTCGCGGGCCTCCCGCACGGCGCGCAGGTCCACGACCCGCCGGCCGGGCGCCGGTTCCCGGCTCCGGAGACCGGCGGCGAGGCGCTCGACGTCGTGTCCATGCTCCCGCGCGACGCCGTCCTTGATCCGCCACAGCTCCTCGATGATTTCATCGGACATCTTCCAAGCCCCCCCATGAGTTCCCGCGGCGTGCGGATTTCGGGACCGGCGCGCCCGTGACGGGCGCAGAAGCTTCGTATCACCGGCTTCGTCTCCGCGTCGTCGATGCAGACCGTTTTTCCTCTGTATGGCCTTCAGTCCTCGCGCCCCTGACCGAAGGTCTCGCGTCCCATGCGGTACTTGATGTCGTAGTTGATGATGAAGTCCAGTTCCTCGTCCGTGAAGCCGTAGTGCCGGGCCAACGTCGAATCGATTTCATCCATGATCGATTTGGATTTGTACGCCTGGTATTCTGCATATGTAATCCTGTCGCCGCCTCGAGTCTGGATTGTCTTGTCGCAGGCTTCCGCCCGCAGATCGCGCATCAATTTCTTGTTCAGCCGGACCAGGGCCGCGTCCCGGACCATGTTCCCCATAACCGGAAAATTGCCCACCAGCTTGTCACTGAGATGGAAACAATCTCCATGAGCGATAAAATAGGCATAGAATATGGAACTGTTCAGGATCGCGCAAACGACGTGAGCCGTTCGCGAATCAGGGAAATAGACATACCGGCCATGCGCCGGAGGGCCGACGACGCCATTCTTCTTGAAATAGGGCAGGCCAAGCGTCACCTTTGTCCAATATTGAGTCGCTTCCTGGTAAAAAAGAAAATTCCTGGTTCTACGCTCGACGAGCCAGCAAGACACTTGGCAATCCGCTGCCGTTTCCATCCGCGTGAATATTCGTCTTTCGAGATGGCCATATTTTGGAAATATCTTCAGACCGAAGGAGTCGCTTCCGGGCGCGGAGTACTGGATTGCCTGAAAGAGCTGGTTGCGCGTGTCCGCGTACCACCTTTGGTACCGGGAAGTGCGAAGGTTGGACACGCGGCGTGACGTCCTGGATTTGTTCACGGCGATGAAGATGACGCTTCGGCAATGTTGCAGTCCCTCGAAGAGTTTCCCTGGACGATCGTCGAACGGGGAAACGTACAATTCCTCCGTGTTCTTCATCAGGACGTCGCGCAACGAAACCATGCGCGAAGAACTCGCCATCGGAAGCTGGACGATGAAGCTGAACCGCCCTCCCGCCGTCGTCAGGTTCAGGCTTCTTTCCGTGCAGAGTCCGTGAAGATTTCCGCACCGCTCTGTTTCATATCCCCGCACGTCGTAATCTTTGACCGCGGATATTTCTCTCCAGGGCGGATTGCCGATGATCACGTCGAACCCGCCGCGGCGCATGATCCCGTAGAACTCCACGAACCAGTGGAACGGCTGGTGGCTGTCGCGCCATTGCCGGTACGCCCGCCGGCTCTTGACCTTCACGCCGTAGTCGCCGGCCAGGTACTCGTCCAGCTCGTCCCGCAGCTCGTCGAGCCGCCGGCGCAGTTCCAGCTTCGTGTCGGCGAAGCGTCCGGCGTCCATGCCGCGCTCGGTCTGCATGGCGCGGAACTGGCGGAAGGCCCGGTCGGCGATCTCCGCGCGCTCTTCGATCTGCGGCAGCGACAGTTGTTTCAGCAGGTCCGCGCTCAGCGTCCGCCGCACCTCCTCGCGCGACGTGAAGCCGACCAGCGTGTTGCCGGCGCGGACGTTGAAGTCGACGTCGGGCAGCGGCTCGATCTGGTCGTAATCGTCGAGTTGCGCCACCAGCTTGAGGAACAGGCGCAGCTTGCAGATCTCGACCGCCTCTTCCATGACGTCGACGCCGTACAGGTTGTCGATGACGATCGACTTGAGGACGAAATAGCGTTCGCTGGCGTGCCCTGCGACCTGTTCCAGCGCGGCGCGGAAGTCGCGCAGCTTCTCCGGGCGGCGCCTGCGCTGCGAACGTTCGAGGTCGTCGAGGAAACCGCGCATGGCGTCGAGGCAGGCGTTGTACAGCGGCTCCAGAACGTGGAGCGCGGCGAAGAGGAACGCGCCGGAGCCGCACGTCGGGTCGAGGACCGAGACCTCGCGGAGCGCCTTCCAGAAGGCGCGGACCAGCTCCGGCCCTTCGCTGCCGGCGATCACGTCCCGGGCGAACTGCTCGACGTCCAGGTTGTACGTGACGAGGTTGTTGACGGACGCGACCTCGCCCGCGGCGAGCCGGGCGCGGACCTCCTCGTAGCGCCGGCGGCGGGCGACGTGCTCGCGCCACGTCTCGGTGGGCAGTCCCCAGGCGGGCGGCGCGGGCCGGTTCCAGCCGCTGCGCTGCGCCGCGTCGCGCACGCCGGCGGCGATCTCCGGCGGCAGCTCGCGCTTTTCGGCCAGGGTCTCCCGCTCGTTGACGTCGCAGGTGACGCCGTGGCGCACCGCGTCGTGGAAGTAGCGGTCCGGGTCGTCGGCCAGCAGCCGCCACACCCCGCCGCCGGGCTTGACAGCCCGTGGCGAAAGTCCCCGCTGCATTCGAGCGGCGATGCATCCCGCCTGACGGCGTTGTTCGTCGGTTGCGTATGCCCAATATGCGCCCTCCTCACGCCTTGTCAGGCGGGCGCCTCACCGCTCTCGGCGCCCCGCGGGGATTCCACCACGGGCTGTTGAACGCGATGGCGCATTCCTTCCGCGCCCGGTCGAACAGGAACGGGATGATCGTGTTGCGGCTGATGTACCCGGTGATGTCCTCCTTCGTGTAGTAGGCCCCATCTGCTTCTGGTTGACGTACTTCTCGAAGATGTAGCCGAGCACGTCGGGGTTGATCTCGTTGTCGTCGCGCAGCGGCCGGTCGTCGAGATGCCACTGGTAGGCGTCGAAGAACGCGAAGATCCGCTCGAAGGCTTCGTCGGGGATGCGGATTTCGGGGTTGTCGCGCTCCAGGTCGTGCACGTCGAACAGGCCGCCGTTGAGGTAGGGGACCCGGCCGAGCAGCGCCGCCAGTTCGGGGGCGCGCTCGGCCTCGGGCCGGCCCAGGCCCTCGTGGAACAGCCGCAGCAGAAACAGCCGGTAGAAGCCGTGGAACCTGCCGGCGCCGCCGGCCGCCCCGCGCACGCGCTCCAGGCGGTTGCGCAGGTAGTCCGGGTCGCCGTCGAGGAAGCCGCGCTTCTGGATGAAGTAGATGAACATCATCCGGTTGAGCATCAGCGAGGCGTACCATTCCCGGTCGGCCGCCGCCGCGACCGCTTCGACGAAGTCCAGGAACGCGCGGTGCTCCTCCCGGAAGCGGTCGTAGAACCGCCGGGTCACCTTCTCCACGTCGAAGGCGGCGCGCACCCGCCCCGACACGTCGACGATGGTCAGGTCTTCTTCTTCGTCCAGGGTGAAGACGAGCTGCTCGAGCTTCTGGATCAGCGCCTCGCCCGGCTGATCCCGGCTCCAGAGGTGGGTGCGGGTCCGGTCGGGGCGTCCCGGCTCGCGCTTGACCCACCGCCAGTGCTGCGCGCCGCGGCCGGGCGCGGCGTACACGACGACGTGCTCGCGGACGGTCCGGGCGACGGCCTTCTCGATCTTCTGGCGGGTGGGATGGTCCGGGAAGGCTGCTTCCGAGTCCGCGGCGTACTGGTAGGCCACCATCCCGCGCTTGTGGGCGACGGCTTCGAGAACGAACGCGCGGCCCGCGACCGTGGCTTCGACGTCCGCGCCGCCGTGGTCCCAGCCGAGCTCGTCGATGAACAGCCCGCGCAGGTCGAAGCTCTCCAGACGGCTTCTGACGGTCTGCCTGTCGAGTCGGGTCTGCATGAAGCGCTGCCTGCCCGTCTACAGCCGCCGCGTGTCGGGCAGGATCGCCATCTTCCGGTCCAGAGTAAGCACTTCCAGACCGGCGCGGGCGTACTCGTCCACGATGAGACGGTCGAACAGACCCGGCCCGCCACCCGCCTCCAGGGCGGCGATGACCGAGCGCCCGTTCAGGGGAGAGACCAGACCGCTGCGGAGGGCGTCGAGCAGGGCGGCGCGGGCGTCGGCCTTCGAGACCCCGTAGTGGTGCTGCACGGCGACGTAGGTCTCGCCGACGACCTGGTTCGAGACGAAGACCTCGCCGCCCTGCCCGTCGGTCAGCGCGCGAAGCCTGCCGACGCAGTACTCGAAATCCTGTTGCGGGTCTCCGGTCAGCAACCGCACGAGGACCGAGGTGTCAATCCCGAAGCGACGGGTCATGGCGCTGCCCCCGGAAGACCTGGAGATCGAACGGCGGACGTCCGGGCGGGATCTTGCCGCGCAACGTCCCGAGGCGGGAACGGTCGATGCGTCTGGGCCGCAGGACGAAGCCGTCCGGACCCTCTTCCAGTTCGATCCGGTCGCCCGGTCCGACTCCCAGGGCCTCCAGCACCCGCGCCGGGAAAGTGACCTGACGCTTGGAAGTGACCTTGACGATCATCCGCTTCCTCCTTACTGGATATCCTGATTAGGTAAGGCGAAAAGATCAAGTCCGGGTCGGCGCGAGGCCCAGCGAACAGATGATGGCCGGTTCCCGCGGTTCGTCGTCTTCGTGCGCGATGCAGAGCCGGTCTTCGTCCCGCAGGGCGACGACCAGTCGTCGGCGTGCTCCGACTTCTCGAAGGCGGCCAGCGACCGCACCGGCGCCTGGTGGCGGCGCATGAACTCGGTCTCGCCCATCTCCCGCAGCAGGCGTTCGGGGCGAACGCCGATGTCGTCGTCCTCGCGCACGAACAGGCGAAGCTGGCTCGACAGGTCCAGATACGTCTTGTTGTAGGGGGTCGCCGACAGCAGGATGCACCTGCTGTCGTTCTCCCGGACGTACTCCTGGATCGCGCGGTAGCGCCGGCCCTGCCGGTTCCGCAGGTTGTGGCTCTCGTCGATCAGCACCAGGCGGTAGCGGCGCAGGTCGGGCAGTTCCCGGAGCACCCGGCTCATCGACAGGACGCGGGCGCGCATCCGGTAGCGTTCGCGGTGGTCCTCCCACATCGGGACGAGGTTCCGGGGGCAGAGGATCAGCGTCTCCAGCCCGTGGTCGTCCTCGAACACCCGCGCCAGTGCGGTGGCCATGAGGGTCTTGCCCAGCAGCCCGTGGTGGAATCCCGCGTCGCACCGAGAGCGGCGAGGCGCCCGCCTGACAAGGCGTGAGGAGGGCGCATATTGGGCATACGCAACCGACGAACAACGCCGTCAGGCGGGATGCATCGCTGCTCGAATGCAGCGGGGACCTCCGCCACGGGCTGCCAGGCCGACGACGTCGCCGATGATCACGCCGCCCCGCCGGTTCAGGTGGTGCGCGGCGATCTTCACGGCGGCGGTCTGGAAGTCGAGAAGCCGGTTTCCGAAGTCCCGGGGGATGCGGAACTCGGACAGCCCGGCCCGCGCCTCCTGCGACAGGTGGTACGCCATCTTGACGTAGACGTGATGCGGCGGAATCGATTCCTCCCGCGCCCAGCTCCGCCCGACGATCGCGGCCAGCTCGTCCGATACGTCGACGCACCAGCGGTCGCTCCAGCGCTCCTCAAACCAGGCCGCGAGCTTTTCGCACGCGTCGTGGTCGAGCACGTCGACGTTGAGCTCGCCCTGGCGGGACAGCCCGGACTGCGTGAGGTTGCTGCTGCCCAGATACCCCACCGCCGGATTCGTCGGGTCGGACCGGAACAGCAGGTGGAGCTTGGCGTGCAGCGGATGCCGGAGAAACAGTTTCACCACGACCTTCCGCGCCCGTATCTGCCGCGCCAGCCTCCGCAGGCCCGCCTCGTCCTGGTTCGTCGGGGCGCCGAACGTCAGTTGCTCCCGGAATTCCTCGGCCAGCTTCTTCCTGAGCCGCAACGCCGTCTGGTTGTCGAGCGCCGGCCGGCCGGCCGACAGGCTCCGGGCCGCCCGCAACTCCTCGTGCGGCGGCCGCTGCATGCCGACGAGGACGCGGCAGCAGCGGCCTGCGCCGCCGGGCCAGCGCTCCACGTGCTCGTCGATGGCGCGCCAGCCCCGCAGGTTGAAATAGCCGACGCAGAAGTCCGCGCGTTCGGAGACGCGGAGAGTCTCGGCCAGCGCGGGGAGCAGGTCCTGGTCGATGTTGTCGAAGATTCTCGGCACGCGGAGCAATGCTAGCAGGCCCGTGGGTGGAGCCCCGCGGCGCGCCGAGAGCGGGCTGTCAGCGCGGCTGCAGGTCGACCTGCTCGAAGTAGTCCGGCTTGACGAGGACTTCACGCGTCCTGCCGGAAGCGCCGGCCGACACCAGCCCGTCGGCCTCCATCATGTCGACCAGCCGCGCGGCGCGGCTGAAGCCGATCCGGAGCCGCCGCTGCAGGTAGGAGATCGACGCCTGCCCGCTCGACACCACGATGCGGGCCGCCTGATCGAACAGCTCGTCGCGCTCGGCGTCGGCCGGGCCGCCCGGCTGCCCCTCGTCTTCGGTGATGCTCTCGTCGTAGCCCGGCTTGCCCTGCTTGCGCAGGAAGCTGCACAGCCGCGCGGTCTCCTGCTCGGAGATGTACGGGCCGTGCAGCCGCACGGTGCGGGAGGAGGCCGGCGGCGCGTACAGCATGTCGCCCTTGCCGAGAAGCTGCTCGGCGCCGTTCGCGTCGAGGATCGTGCGCGAGTCGACCTTCGACGAGACGCGGAAGGCGATGCGCGCCGGGAAGTTGGCCTTGATCAGTCCGGTGATGACGTCGACCGACGGGCGCTGCGTGGCCACGATCAGATGGATGCCGACCGCGCGGGCCATCTGCGCCAGCCGCGCGATCGACTCCTCGACGTCGTTGCCGGCCACCATCATCAGGTCCGCCAGCTCGTCGAGGGCCACGACGATGTACGGCAGCCGTTTCGGCTCGCCGCCGGCGGCCGGGGTCTCCGGACCTTCGGGCGCCTTCGCCTCGTCCGGCGGCTCGCGCAGGCGCGCGGCGACGTTGCGGTTGTACTGCTCGATGTTGCGCACCCCTTCCGTGGCCAGCAGCTTGTAGCGGTTCTCCATCTCCCGGACGGTCCAGCGCAGCGCGTTCGTGGCCCGCTTCGGATCGACGACCACCGGCGTCAGCAGGTGGGGCAGATCCTCGTACATGCCGAGCTCCAGCCGCTTCGGGTCGATCATGATGAAGCGCACGTCGTCCGGCGCGGCCCGGTACAGGATGCTGGTGAGCATGGCGTTGAGCGCCACCGACTTTCCGGAGCCGGTCGAGCCGGCGATCAGCAGGTGGGGCATCTTCGCGAGGTCGGCGACGACCGGCTCGCCGTGGATCGACTTGCCCAGCACGAGCGTCAGCCTGGAAGGCGAACGCTGGTACGCTTCCGACTCCAGCATTTCGCGGATCGAGATCTCGTCCCGGATCGGGTTCGGAATCTGGATCCCGACCGTCGACTTGCCCGGGATCCGTTCGATCAGCACCGACTCGGCCTGCATGGCGAGACACAGGTCGTCGGCGAGCCGGGTCACCTTGCTGTACTTGACGCCGGCGTCCGGCTTGAACTCGAACGTCGTCACGACCGGCCCGGGGTGGAACTGGGCGACCGCCCCCGCGACGGAGAACTCGTGGCACTTCTCCTCGAGATGCGCCGCGCCGTCCACGAGCGCCTGCTCGTCGAACTTCTGGACCGCCTTCGGCGAGTCGAGCAGGGCCAGCGGCGGGTGGAGGAACGACCCGTCGCGCTGCTCGACCGGGGCCTTGAGCGGGAGCTCCGGAAGCGGGAGCATCTGCGTCTCGCCGGCCGGATTGTCGTGGTCTTCCGGCTCGGGCGGCGGCGCCGGTTTCCTGCGCGGCCGCCGGGGTTCGAGCGGCTGGCTCCTGGCCAGCACTTCGGTGCGCGCCGTCGAGGCGCCGGTCTTCTCCAGGTGCTTGCGGACGACGCCCTCCCGCTGGCGGTCGCGGCGCCGCGCCGCCCACCACTCGCGGACCGCGCCCGCGGCGCGGGCGGCCGTCCGTCCGGCGCGCCGGCCGGCGCGGGCGAACAGCTTTCCGAACGAGAACTGCGTGGCCAGGATCACCGACAGGCAGAGCAGCGTCAGCAGGACGATGATCGAGCCGGTGTAGTTCAGGTACGCCGCGAAGAGTCCGGCCAGGACTTCGCCGACGTACCCGCCCGCCCGGAACGTCTTGCCGAGGACGCCGAGCGTGTCGAACGCCAGGCTCAGCAGCGCCGCCGCGCACCCGAGCAGCAGCGCGAACCCGACCGCCTTCGTGTAGACCGCCTCGATCCGCCGGCGCCAGAAATAGCTCCATCCGGCCGCGACGAGCAGCACCGGCGCGAGGTACGCCGCGAGCCCGAAGATCTGGTACGAAACCTCCGCCAGGAACGCGCCGGCGAGCCCGACGAGGTTCGCCGGCGGCGAGTTCCCGCCGGTGTTGAAGAACCAGACGGCGTCGCCCGGATCGTAGGTCGCCAGCGCGATCAGCCAGACCAGCGCGAGCGCGAAGAGCGCCACGCCCAGGAATTCGCTGACGAGGCGGGGCAGCGCGTTCGGCGGCACGTCAGATCTCCAGTACGATCGGGAGCACGAGCGGACGCCGGCCCGACTGCCGGCGGAAGAAGCGTTGCAGACCGATCCGGACCTGCTCCCGCACGACGTCGTGGTCGGCCCGTTCTTCCGCGCTCGCCGCCTCCATGAGCGATCGGACGAACGCCGGCGCCTCCCGAAGGGCCGCCTCCGACCGGTCGTCGACGACGAACCCGCGCGTGGCGACGGTCGGGTCTCCGGCGACCGCGCCGTCGTGCGGATCGACGGCGACGACGAGCGCCACGACGCCGTCCGCGGCGAGGCTCCGCCGGTCGCGCAGCACCTCGTCGGCGATCGCGCCGGCGCGCGCGCCGTCGATCAGCATGCGCCCGGCGGGCGCCGCGCCCGCCACCCATCCCCGGCCGGCGTCGAAGCCGATCCGCGCGCCGTTCTCCACCAGCAGCACCTCCGAGCGTCCGTTCGTCACCTGCTCCGCCGCGGCCGCGTGCCGGGCGAGAAAGCGGTACTCCCCATGTATCGGCACGAAATAGCGAGGCTTGACCAGCGAGAGCATCCATTCGAGCTCTTCCGCGCCGGCGTGGCCCGACACGTGCACCGCTTTCATGCTGTCGTCGACGACTTCCGCGCCGCGCCGCGCGACGTGGTCCTGCAGGCGGCCGATGGCCCGCTGGTTGCCGGGAATGGCCCGGGTCGAGAAGACCACCACGTCGCCCGGCGCCAGTTTCACGAACCGGTGCGCATCGACCGCGATGCGCGCGAGTGCGGCGAACGGCTCGCCCTGCGAGCCGGTGACGATGCACATGACTTGGTCCGGCGGATATCGGTCGACGTCCTGCTCCGCGATCTGCACGCCGGCGGGGAGGGCGAGACGGCCCAGCCGCATGGCGATCTCGGCGTTGCGCTGCAGGCTCCGGCCGACGAGCGCGACCTTGCGCCCGATCCGGGCGGCCAGATCGGCCAGCACCTGCACGCGGTGGATGCTCGACGAGAACGTCGCGACGATCAGCTTGCCGCGGGTTCCGGCGCCTATCTCCTCGAAGGCGCCGATGACGTCGCGCTCCGACCCCGCGCGCCCCGGGTGGGCGACGTTCGTGCTGTCGGCGAACAGGGCGAGCACGCCTTCGGTCCCGAGCTCGGCCAGCCGGTGCACGTCGAGATGCTCGCCGTCGATCGGCGTCGGATCGCACTTGAAGTCGCCGGTGTGGACGAGCGTGCCGGCCGGCGTATGGAGCGCGAGCGCGACGCAGTCCGGCATGCTGTGGGTGACCCGGATGAACTCCACCTCCACCGGCCCGACCGTCACCCGCTCGCGCGGCGCGACCGGGACGAGTCGATCCGCCGCGTCGATCGCGTGCTCCTCAAGCTTCGGCTCGAGGAGCGCGAGCGTCAGGGGCGTGCCGTAGACCGGACCGTCCAGCAGGTCCCACACGTAGGGGACAGCGCCGATGTGGTCCTCGTGCCCGTGCGTCAGGACGAGCGCCGACAGGCGGCGGTCCGACCGCCGCAGCAGCGCCAGGTCGGGGACGATCCGGTCGACGCCGAAATGATCCGGCGCCGGAAACATGGCGCCCGCGTCGAGCAGCAACGTCGCGCCGGACGCCGTTACGGCCATCGTGTTCATGCCGAATTCGCCGACCCCGCCGAGCGGGACGACTTCCACGGACGGCTCTCGCGCCGATTCCTGCGGCGAAGACACTATCAGCCCGCGGCGAAATCCCCGCTGCATTCGACGGGCGCTGCATCCCGGCTGAACTGCGTTGTTCGTCGGTCGAATAGGGCCAATATGCTCCCGCCTCACGCCTTGTCAGCCGGGCGCCCCGCCCGTCTCGGCGCCCCGCGGGGTTTCACCACGGGCTGCTATGCGTCGATGTCGTTTTCCGGGATGGGCGCCCGGCGTTGCAGGCTGCTGGGGTCGCCTGCCTGGGAAGGACGAGGCAGTATATCACGCCGGCCGCGGGAGGCGGCCAGAACCTCCGCCAGTGCAGCGAGTTCCGCCAGCCCGAGCTGCTCGGGGCGTCGCGCCGGATCGATCCCGGCGCGCGCCAGCAGTTCGGCGGCGGGGACGGCGGTGTGACGGGACGCGAACGGCCGCACCGCGTTGAGCGCCGTCTTCCGGCGCCGCAGGAAGACGGCGCGGACCAGCGCGTCGAACAGGGCGGCGTCGCCGAGACGGACCGGCGGCGGCTGAAAGCGGAGACCGACGACCGCGGAGCGCACCCGAGGCATCGGGCGGAACGCGCCGGGCGGAAGCGTCATCAGGCGCCGCGCCGCGGCGTGCAGCCCGGTGGCGATCGCCAGCGGACCCCAGTCGCGGGAGCCGGGCGCGGCCGTGACGCGATCCGCGACTTCGCTCTGCAGCATCAGCGTCGCGTCAGTCAGGCCCGCGCCGTGCGCGCCGAAGCGCAGCAGCCGGATCAGGATCTTCGCGGAGACGTTGTACGGCAGGTTGCCCACCGCGCGGACCGGCGCAGGGAGCCCCAGGCTGCGGAGGTCGAGTTTCAGAAAATCGGCGGTGACGACCGATACGCGCGGCGCGGCCCGGGCGGCGAGGCCGGCGGCAAGATCGGCGTCTATCTCGACGGCGGTCACCCGGGCGCCCCGGGCGGCCAGGGCCAGCGTCAGCGCGCCGAATCCGGAGCCGATTTCGAGGAACGCCTCCCCGCGCGCCGGGTGGATCGCCTCCACGAGCTTCTCGACCCATGCCGGCTCCAGGAAATGCTGGGCGAGGCGGCGGCGTCTGGCGCGGGGCGTCATCGAGCCGAGCGCTGCGTCCGCCGTCGGCGCGCTCCCCGTGCGGGCGCCGCCGGAGCGGGCCGGAACTCGCAATCCGCGTTCGCGGCGCAGCGGCCGCAGAGCGGCCGCGGCTTGCAGATGCGGCGCCCGTGGAGGATCAGCGTATCGGATGCGGAGGTCCACCGTTCGGGCGGCAGGACGCTCCCGAGATGGTCTTCGACGACGGCCGGATCGGCGCTCCGGGCGATGCCCAGACGGTTCGCGACGCGCAGCACGTGCCGGTCGACCGGCAGCCCCGGAACGCCGAGCGCATGTCCCAGCACGACGTTGGCGGTCTTCCGCCCCACGCCCGGCAGCTCGACGAGCCGGTCGAGGCGCGCGGGGATCCGGCCGCCGTGGCGCTCGGCGACCGCCTTGGCCATGCCGGCGAGCGCCCGCGCCTTGGACCGGAAGAAACCGGTCGTCCGGATCTGCGGCTCCAGCTCCTCCGGCCGGGCGCGGGCGAGCGCGGCGGCGTCAGGGTACCGTTCGAACAGCGCCGGGGTCACGCGGTTGACCCGTTCGTCGGCGCACTGGGCCGACAGGATCGTGGCGACGAGGAGCTCGTAGGCGTTCCGGAACCGCAGCTCGGTCGTCGCGTGCGGATGCTGTTGCGACAACAGGTCCAGAATCCGGATCACGTCCGCCGCCGGGCGCGGCGGCGCGGCGCGTTCGCCTCTGGCCACGGTCGAAGCGCAGGAGCCGGCCCCGCCGGCTAGTGCACCGGATCCTGCTCCGGGGACGGCCCGATCTTGAGCGTTCCCTCTCCGAACGTCCGCAGGTGCTCCTGCAGCGCGCCGATCAGGTTGGGCACGAACTGTATCGGCACGACGATGCGGGCGCGGACCGGCGCGTGCAGCACGCGCTGGGCGTCGGTTTCCCGCACGTCCTCCTCGGACGGCGGCAGGACTTCGCAGAACGTCAGCGTGAAGTCGAACGGCGTGTGCGAGATCGCGCAGAAGTTGGCGTACGTCCGCGGGACGTCGGTCGACTCGTCCGGCACGATCGTGAAGTTGATCTGCTTTCGCTCGGTCATGAACCTCCTCGTCGTCGTCAGTAGCGCCGCAGGACGCCGACCACCACGCCCTGGATCTGAACCCGGCGGGCGTCGACGACCAGCGGCTGCACCGCCGGGTTGGCCGGCTGGAGGCGGACCTGCCCGTCGAGCCGGTGGAGCTTCTTCAGGGTCGCCTCGGAGCCGTTCAGCAGCGCGATCACCATCTCGCCGTCGTTCGCGGTCTTGCGATCCTCCACGATGACCAGGTCGCCGTCGCGGATCTGCTCGTCGATCATCGAGTCGCCGCGCACGCGCAGCGCGTACGTGTCCCGCGCGCCGATGAAGTCCTCCGGCACGGCCACCGTCTCCGTACCGACCACCGCCTCGATCGGCGCCCCTGCGGCGACGGAGCCGAGCAGCGGCAGGTCCACGGCCCGCGCCTCGACGCGCGCCGGGATCAGCTCCACGGAGCGGCTGCGGTTCCAGGCACGCCGGATGAACCCCTTGTCCTGAAGGTTGGTCAGATGCTTGTGCACCGTCGCCAGCGACGACAGGCCGAACCGCCGGCCGATCTCCTCCAGGCTCGGAGCGTAGCCGTACTGCTCGATGAATTCTCCCAGAAAGTCGAGAATCTCTCGCTGGCGCCTGGTGAGCGGGTGGCCGGGTGCGCGCACAAGGCGACTATACGCAAACAAAAGGCGAACATCAAGACGTTCGCGAACCTGCTAGACTCGCCCCCGTGCACCGACCGGCGCTGACGCTCGCGCTCGTGGCGGCGTGCCTGTCGGCCGCGCCGGCGCAGCAGGAGCCGCCGGCCGGCGACGACGGCCGGCGCGCGGCCGAGAAGCTTGCCGGCATCGTCGACCACGCGGCTCGGGAGGAGACCGCGGAGCGGAGGGTGGTGCTGTCCGAGCGCGAGGTGAACGCCTACCTGCGCGCTCGGGCGGCGGAGTTCCCGTCCGGCGTCGTCGACCCGCACGTCGCCCTCGCGGGCGGCGGCCGGGTGTCGGTCCGGGCGACCGTCGACCTGGACGCAGTGGCCGGGAGCCGGCGGCGCGGCGTCCTCGACCCGCTGCGCTACCTGCTGCGAGGACGTCTGCCGGTGTCGGCGCGCGGGGTTCTCACCGCCGCGGACGGCCGCGGCGCGTTCGAGGTCGAATCGACCACCGTCGCCGGCGCGCCCGTGCCCGCGTCCGTCTTCTACGACCTGGCGCGTTTCTACTTGCGCAGCGAGACGAGTCCCAAGGGGATCGACCTCGCGGAGCCGTTCGAGCTGCCCTACCGCATTCGCGCCATATCGATCGAGGTCGGCGAGGCGGTCATCGTGCAGTGAGCGACGAGCTCCGCACGCCGCTGCAGTACGTCAAGGGGGTCGGTCCCCGCCGGGCCGCCGACCTCGCGAACGCCGGATTCCACGTCCTCGAAGATCTGCTGTTGCGGCTGCCGATCCGGTACGAGGACCGCGACCGCGTGCAACCGATCGCGCGGCTGAGAGCCGGCGACCTGACGGCGGTCGTCGGCGAGGTGCTCGCGTGCGGCGTGCGCTCGACCCGGCGGCCGGGGTTCCGCGTCGTCGAGACGGTCGTCGGCGACGCGTCGAGCCGCATCCGGGCGGTCTTCTTCAACCAGCCGTTCCTGACCGACGTACTGGCGCCGCACCGGAAGGTGGCGTTGTTCGGCAAGGTCGAGCGCCGGCGCGCCGGCGGCCTGCAGTTGACGAATCCGGACTACGAGCTGCTGGCGGACGAAGCCGGCGGCGGCGACGACCTGCAGATCCATACCGGCCGGATCGTGCCGGTGTACGAGAAGGCGGGCGGCGTGACGTCGAAGATGGCGCGGCGGATCGTGCGCGCCGGCCTCGACCTGCTGCCTCCGGAGTTGGACGACCCGCTGCCGGCGGAGATCCGGCGGCGGTGGGGACTGATCGACCGGCGCCCGGCGCTGGCCGACGCGCACTTTCCGGCGCCGGGGACGTCGCTGGACGACCTCGACCGATGCCGGACGCCGGCCCAGCGGCGTCTCGTCTTCGAAGAGTTCTTCCTCTTTCAGCTCGGTCTGGCGCTGAAGCGGCGGACGGCGGACGCCGAACGGAAGCCGCGGACGGTGGGGGTGGACGAGCGGGTCCGCCGCGCCGCCCTCGACGTGCTGCCGTTCCGGCTCACCGGCGATCAGAAGCAGGCCCTGCGGGAGATCGTGGGCGATCTGACGCGCGCCCAGCCGATGAACCGGCTGCTGCAGGGCGACGTCGGTTCGGGGAAGACGATAGTCGCCCTGCTGGCCGCGCTCGTGGTGATGGAGAACGGTTTCCAGGCGGCGGTGATGGCGCCCACCGAGATCCTGGCCGAGCAGCACTTCCTCAACGTGGCGCGTCTGCTGGCGCCGTCCCGGTTCGAGCCGGTGCTGCTGACCGGGACGATGCCGGCCCGGGCCCGCCGCGAGGCCTGGGACCGTCTTGCGGCGGGAAGCGCGCATCTCGCCGTCGGGACCCACGCGCTGATGCAGGACGCGGTGCGCTTCCGGGAGCTCGGCTTCGTGATCATCGACGAGCAGCACCGTTTCGGCGTGGTCCAGCGGGCCACGCTCCGCCGCAAGGGGATGCGGCCGGACGTGCTGGTGATGACCGCCACGCCGATTCCCCGCACGCTGGCCCTCACCGCCTACGGCGATCTGGACGTGTCGCTGATTCGGGAGCCGCCGCCGGGCCGCCACCCGATCGCGACGCGCCTGGAGCCGGAACGCCGCCGCGCCGAAGCATACCGGTTCGTGCGCGGCCAGCTACTCGAGGGACGCCAGGGGTACGTCGTGTACCCGCTGGTCGAAGAGTCGGAGAAGGTCGACCTCAAGGCCGCGACCGAGATGGCTCGGCGCCTCGAATCGGAAGTCTTTCCGGACTTCCGGGTCGGACTGGCGCACGGCCGGATGAAGCCGGACGAGCGCGCCGCGGTCATGCGCGCGTTCGAGGCGGGGGAGATCGACCTGCTGGTGGCCACCACCGTGATCGAAGTCGGCGTCGACGTCGCCAACGCCTCGGTGATGGCGATCGAGCATGCCGAACGGTTCGGACTGGCGCAGCTGCACCAGTTGCGCGGCCGGGTCGGGCGCGGTCCGCACCGGGCGCACTGCATCCTGCTCCACCAGGAGCAGTTGTCGGACGCCGCCCGGGCCCGGCTCGGCGCCGTCGCGGCGACGAACGACGGGTTCGAAATCGCCGAGCGCGACCTCGAGATCCGCGGTCCCGGCGATTTCTTCGGGACGCGGCAGTCGGGACTGCCGATTCTCCGGGTCGGGAGCCTGGTGCGCGATCACCGGATCATGGAGGAAGCGCGCCGGGCGGCCCACGGCTGGCTGGAGCGGGAACCGGCGCAGCCCGCCCTGGACACGGCGGTCGAGGGCTGGTCCGAACGGTTCGGCCTGGTGGGAGTCGGGTAGCTCGATGCGCATCGTCGCCGGCTCGCTCAAGGGGCGCCGGCTGCGCTCGCCGCGCTGGGCCGGCCTGCGGCCGACGTCGGAGCGCCTGCGGGAGACGCTGTTCGACGTGCTGGGCGACCGCGTGCGGGAGGCCGCGGTGCTCGACGCCTGCGCCGGCACGGGCGCGCTCGGGTTCGAGGCGATCAGCCGCGGGGCGCGGTCGGCCGCGTTCGTGGAGAAGGACCGGCGCGCCGCCGCGCTGATCGCCGACCATGCGGCCCGCTTCGGCGTGGCGGACCGGTGCCGGATCGTCCGGGGGCCGCTCCCCGAGGCCGCCGGCGACCGGCGGTTGCCCGGCCGCTTCGACGTGATCCTGATCGATCCGCCCTATGACGACCCGGAGATTGGCGCCATACTGTCCGCGGTGACGGCTCGGCTGGCCGAAGGCGGCGTCCTGACGCTGGAGCGCGCGCGGCGTTCGGACCGCCCGATCGCGCCCGGTCTCCGGGCCGTGCGGCGGATCGCCGCGGGCGACAGCGCCCTGGACTTCTACGAACGGCGATGACCGGCATGCCGCGAGACCCTGCGCTGCGTCTGGCCGTCTATCCCGGGTCGTTCGACCCGCTCACCAACGGCCACGTGGACATCATCGAGCGGGGCGCCCGGCTGTTCGACCGGATCGTGATCGCGCTGCTGGTCAATCCGGACAAGTCGTCGCTCTTCCCGGTCGCCGAACGGGCCGGGATCGCCCGCGAGGTCTTCCGGGGCCGGGCCAACGTGGAGGTCGACACGTTCGACGGACTGCTGGTGGAGTACGCCCGCCGCCGGCGCGCGAGCGTGATCGTCCGCGGCCTGCGGGCGATCTCGGACTTCGAGTACGAGATGCAGATGGCGCTCATGAACCGCCGGCTGAGCGGCGAGATCGAAACCGTCTTCATGATGCCGGCCGAGCCGTACACCTACGTCAGCTCCCGGCTGGTCAAGGAAGTGTGCGCCCTCGGCGGGTCGATCGCGGGGCTGGTGCCCGAGGTCGTCGCAGGCCGCCTCGCCGCCCGGTGCGGCCGGAAGGCCGCGGGCGCCTGATCCGCGTCGGCTGCGCATGACCTCCCGCCGCACGCGCCGCGTCTCGGCTTCCGCGACGCAGCAGGTCACGCTCGACGTGGCGCGGCTGCGGCGGGAAGGGGTCGACGTCATCGACCTCGGCGCCGGCGAGCCGGACTTCCCCACGCCCGATCACGTCAAGGCGGCGGGGACCGCCGCCATTGCGGACGACTTCACCCGGTACACGCCGAACGCCGGCGTGCGGGAGCTGCGGGAGGCGATCTGCGCCCGGTACCGCGACGACTACGCCGTCGCGTACAGTCCCGCGGACGTCATCGTGACGGCCGGCGGCAAGCAGGCGCTCTTCAATGCGGCGCTGGCGCTCTACGGGCCGGGCGACCAGGTGATCACCCATGCGCCCGGCTGGCCCAGCCTCATCGATCAGGTGAAGCTGGCGGACGCCGAGCCGGTCGTGGTCCGCACGCATCCGGAGGACGGATTCCGGCTGCACGCCGGCGCCGTGATCGAGGCGATGACGCCGCGCACGCGGGCGGTCGTCGTCAACTCGCCGGGCAATCCGACCGGGGCGCTCGTCACCGAAGGCGATCTGGCGGAGATCGCCGAGGCGGCCCGCGCCCGGGACGTCTGGATGGTGCTCGATCTCTGCTACGAGCGGCTCGTCTACGCGGACGCGCCCCACAACCTGCCGCGCGTGCTGCAGGAGCGGTCGCCGGACCGGCACGTGCTCGTCGGCAGCCTGTCGAAGAGCTACGCCATGACCGGATGGCGGTGCGGCTGGGCAGTCGGCCCCGCGCCGGTCGTCGCGGCGTGCAACGTCGTTCAGAGCCACGCCACGTCGAACGTGTCGTCGATTGCGCAGCGCGCGGGGATTGCGGCGCTCACCGGGCCGCAGGACTGCGTGACCGCGATGCGGGAGGCGTACCGCGCGCGCCGGGACCGGGCGCTGGCCTGGCTCGGGCGGGAGCGCCGCATCCGGTGCGTGCGGCCCGGCGGCGCGTTCTACCTGTTTCCGGACGTGTCGGAGCTGCTGTCGCCGGACGGCCCGCGGACGTCGCTGGAGCTCGCGCAAGCCTTGCTGCGCGAAGCCCGCGTCGCGGTGACGCCGGGGGAGGCGTTCGACGCGCCGGGGTTCCTGCGGCTGTCGTACGCCGCGGCGCCCGAACGCTTGCAGGAAGGGATCGAACGTCTGATCGCGTTCGCCGCCGCGCCGCCGCGCGATCGGGCCTCGACGCCCACGGCGTCGGCCTGACGAGCCGGCCTGGCAGAATCGATGCTGTCTTCCCACTTCATCCGGGCCCTCGAACGGATCGTCGGCCCGGACTACGTTCGGTGCGACGAGGCGAGTCGCCGCGAGTACGGCGTGGACGCGCTCGGGCGGGGCCGCCCCGCCGATGTCGTGGCCCTTCCGGCGTCGGCGGCCGAGGTCTCCGAGATCGTGCGCCTCTGTGGCCGCGAGAGGACGCCGCTGACGCCGCGCGGCGCGGGCACGGGGTATACGGGCGGCGCCGTGCCGGCGGCGGGCGGCGTGGTGCTGGCGCTCGAGCGGCTGGACCGGATCCTCGAGATCGACGAGCGCAGCCTGCTGGCGATCGTCGAGCCGAACGTCGTCACCGCCCGCCTCCAGCAGGCGGTCGAGGCGGTTGGACTGTTCTACCCGCCCGATCCGGCCAGCCTGAACCGGTCGGCGATCGGCGGGAACGTGGCCGAGTGCGCCGGCGGCCCGCGGGCGTTCAAGTACGGGACGACCGGACGGTACGTGCTCGGGCTGGAGGCGGTGCTGCCGACCGGCGAGATCATCGAGACCGGCGGCAAGGCGGTCAAGAACGTGGTCGGCTACGATCTGACCCGCCTGCTGGTCGGCTCCGAAGGCACCCTCGCCGTCATCACCCGGATCATCCTGCGGCTGACGCCGAAACCGCCGGCGCGGGCGACCCTCTGCGCGGCGTTCGGCGGCGTGGCGGACGCCGTCGCCGCGGTCGGCCGGATGGTGGCCGAGGGGATAGTCCCGGCCGCGCTGGAGCTGCTCGACCGCGACTGCCTCGACGCCCTGGCGGCCGAGACCGGGCGCCGGATGACCGAGCCGGGCGCCGGCGCGCTGCTGCTGATGGAGGTCGACGGGACGCCGGAGGCCGCCGCCGCCGAAGCCGCGCGCGCCCGGCGCGCGTGCGAATCGCAGCAGGCGTCCGGCGTGCGCCAGACCGAAACCGACGCCGAGCGCGACCGGCTCTGGCGGTTGCGCCGCGAGACCTCCGCCGCGCTCCGCGCGCAGGCCCCGCTCAAGATCAACCACGACGTGGTCGTGCCGATGAGGCGGATCCCCGAACTGTTCGAGGCCGTCGACGCCCTCCGCCGGGCGCACCGGCTGCGGACCGCCTGCTTCGGCCACGTCGGCGACGGCAACATCCACGTCAACGTCCTGGTGGACCCGAACGACGCCGCGGCGCTGCAACGCGCCCGCGCCGCCGAGCGCCGCCTGTTCGAGGAGGTGGTGCGGCTGGAAGGCTCGATCAGCGGCGAGCACGGAATAGGTCTGTCGAAGTCGGCCTACCTCGGCATCGAGCTGTCGGACGACGTCATCGCCCTGATGAAACGCCTGAAGCACGCCTTCGACCCCCAGGGGATACTCAACCCGGGGAAGATCTTTCCCGCCGGCGGCCCGTGACGCTTGTCGCGCACGAGTCCGAGAACGTCCGGGAGGTCAAGGCGGTCGAGGGGCGGGATGCAGTAGCGCCGTCAGGCGGGATGCATCGCTGCTCGAATGCAGCGGGGACTTTCGCCACGGGCTGCTAGTGCGCGGGGGCGGGCCGGAAATTGCCGTTCTCGGCGAGCGACCGCATCTCCAGCAGGTCGCCCAGCGCGCGGCAACGCTCGATCAGGCCGTCGCGTTCGAGCAACGCCTGCTTTTCGAGCGGGTCGAAATCGAGGTACTGCGACAGGGCGTTGACGAGGTCAGCGTCCCGCACGCCGGCCGGCAGCTTCGCGTGCGATCCCGGGAGTGCGAACCGGCGTTCGAGGAACCGCTCCAGCCGCCGGCGCGCCGCCCCGAGCCCTTCGGCGACGTCCGGCTCCGGGATCGTCTCGACCCGCGCCAGGCGATAGCTTCGCGAGAGGTCCTCGTCGAGGACGCGGAACTTGTGGAGCCCGCGCAGCACGACGTTGTACCGGCCGTCGCGCAGACGCTCGCAGCGCGCGATCCGGCCGGCGCAGCCGATCGGATAGATCGGCGGAGCAGGGAGGCCGTTCGCGCCGCCGCCGCTCCGCAGCAGCGTCATGCCGATGATCCGGCCGCCGGCCAGCGCGTCGCGGACCATCTCGCGGTAGCGGGGCTCGAAGACGTGAAGCGGCAGGAAGGCGTTCGGGAACAGCACGGCGTTCGGGAGCGGGAAGATCGGAATCACCATCGGGCCGCGCCTGCCGTCAGTGGACCGTCCGCGTCTTCTTGTCCATGTAGTCCATCAGGACGTACCGGCCGAGGGTGTACGGCGTCGTGAAGTACGCCTTCCCGCGGCAGATCGACGCCACCCGCCGGACGAAGCTCACCAGCTCGTAGCTGCGGGCGAGCATGAACGTGTTGATCATGATCCCGGCCTTCCGGCAGGTGGCGACCTCGGCGAACGTCGCAGCGACGATCTGCGGGTCGAGGCCGAACGCGTTCCTGTAGATCCGGCCGTCCGGCTGCGTGAGCGCCGACGGCTTGCCGTCGGTGATCATCACGATCTGCCGCATGTCCTTCCGCTGGCGCTCCAGGATCCGCCGGGCGAGCCGGAGCCCTTCGCGGGTGTTGGTGTAGTACGGCCCCACCCGCACGCGCGCCAGGCGCCCGAGCGGGATCTCCTCGGCCGAGTCGTGGAACAGGACGACGTGCAGGGCGTCGCCCGGGTACTGGCGCCGGATCAGCGTGGCGAGCGCCAGCGCCACCTGCTTGGCCGGCGTGAACCGGTCCTCGCCGTACAGGATCATGCTGTGGCTGCAGTCGAGCATCAGCACCGTGGCGCACGAGCTCCGGTACTCGCCCTGCGTCACCATCAGGTCGGCGTACTGCACGTCGATCGGGGCGCCGGGCGCCGCCGGCGCCAGTCCGCCGCGGCGCACCGCGTTGAGGATCGTGCCGCTGGCGTCGAGGTTCAGCGTGTCGCCGAACGCGTACGGCTTCGAAGCCCCGCTGGCCTCGACGCCGGTCGAGACGTCGCGGGTGTCGTGCCGGCCCACGCTGTCGCGGCCGGCCGGGCCCATCAGGTCGCGCAGCGCGCGGTAGCCGAGCAGGTCGAGGCTCTTGTCCGTCACCTCGAACGTCGCCGGCGGGACGTCGCCGTCCGGTTCGAACCCCGCGCCGCCGCCGGCCAGGTCCGTGCCCGGCCGCACCGTGACGTATCCCTGCCGCGCCATCCGTTCGATGACCTCGCGGATCAGCTGATCGAGCGGCGGCGGGTCGGCGTCCTGGTCGGCGTCCGCCGGGTCGCCCAGGAGCCGCGCCAGCGCCTCGCCGGAGAGCACGCCGCCGCGGAGCAGCGCGTCGAGGATCGCGTCGTGGAGCGACTGCACGGTGCGGTCGCCGCCCTCCTCCGGCGCCGCCGGATCGCCGTACGGGTCGGCGAACCCGCTCGACAGCAGCAGGTCGGACAGCTTCGAGACCAGCTCCTCGACGTCGATCCCCTCGAGGTCGTCGCCCGTGTAGCGTGTGTACCGGTATCGCATGGCGCCGGCGGCGGATCGTCGGCCGCAGAGTTCAGTTGTAGTACTTCTTCCTGTCCGGCCCCGCCCCCGGCGCCGGCGCGGCCGGCTCGACGAACCGCTCGCCGGTCCGCGCGGCGCGGCGCGCCGGCTCGGCCGCCCGGTATTCGCGCTCGTCGGTCCGCGAGATCTTCTTCTGCGCGTACAGCCCTTCGAGCACGAAATCGACGGCGGCGGCCATCATCGGCGCCGGCGCGCCCGGCTCGACGCCGGCGCGCCCGGCCATCTCGCGGAGTCCCTGGATCTCCTCGACCTGCCGGAGCAGGTCGTCGGCCGGCGTCGTGTCGCTGATCCGGAGCGACCCGCCCATCTCGAACCACTCGACCACCGTGCTGCTGTCGACGCCGTCGAACCACCCGTCGAACACCCGCCGCACGGCCGCCCGAACGAGGTCGCGGGCCACCTGATCGGCGCCGCGGAGCTCGCCTTCGTACTCCAGCTCGAACTTGCCGGTGATCGACGACAGGGCGGCGTAGACGTCGGTGACGCGCGCCGTCACCGGCTGCTCGCCGGCCGCGAGCGCCCGCCGCTCGGCGTTCGAGACCACGTTCTCCAGGCAGGTGATCGGGAGCCGCTGGCTCACGCCCGACCGGTGGTCGATCTTCCGGTCGGACCGGGCCTCGAACGCGATCTCCTCGACGATCTCGCGGACGAACGGCAGGATCGGACCGCCGTCCGCCGACGCCGCGTCCGCGCCGCGTTCGACCCACGCCTCCTGCCGCGTGATGGCGATCGCGTCGCGGCGGGTCTGCGGGTAGTGGGTGCGGATCTCCGAACCGATCCGGTCCTTGAGCGGCGTGATGATCTTCCCCCGCGCCGTGTAGTCCTCGGGATTGGCGGTGAACGCCATCATCACGTCGAGCTGCAGCCGCACCGGGTAGCCCTTTATCTGGACGTCCCCTTCCTGCAGGATGTTGAACAGGCCGACCTGGATCTTGCCGGCGAGGTCCGGGAGCTCGTTGACGGCGAAGATTCCGCGGTGGGCGCGCGGCAGCAGGCCGTAATGGACGGTCAGTTCGTCCGACAGCCGCCGTCCGCCCTGCGCCGCCTTGATCGGGTCGACGTCGCCGATCACGTCGGCGATCGTGACGTCGGGCGTGGCGAGCTTCTCGACGAACCGCCGCTCCCGCGGGAGCCAGGCGACCGGCAGGTCGTCCCCCTCGCGGCGCGCGCGCTCGCGGCAGGCGGCGCAGAGCGGCGCGAGCGGGTCGTCGTTGATCTCGCACCCGTCCACCACCGGCGCCTCGTCGTCCAGCAACTCGACCAGGCCGCGCAGCATCCGCGTCTTCGCCTGGCCGCGCAGCCCCAGGATGATGAAGTGGTGTCCGGAGAGGATGGCGTTCGCGATCTGCGGGACGACCGACTCGTCGTAGCCGATGATTCCCGGGAACAGGGCCTCGCCCCGGCGCAGCTTCGCGATCAGGTTGTCGCGGAGCTCCCGCCGGACGGTGCGGCGCGGCAGCCGGCCGGCGGCGATCGCGCGGCGCAAGCCGCCCAGTACCGCCGGCCGCTTGTCGCCGCCCATGCCCCCTACATGAACTCGCGGATCAGGTCCCGGCGAGTCTCGGGGTCGATCGCGTAGCTCTGATCGACCAGCGCGTCACCCTGCAGCGCCGGGTCGAGAGCGTCTATCGACGGCCGCGGGTCCGGATTCCGGTAGATCAGCCCGATCGGGATCCGCTCGCCCCACTCGAGCGCCCGGTTCATGGCGCCGTGAAAATTCGCCGGGTCGTGGCCGGTCTCCTCCACCTTGTAGACCCGCTCGCGGAACCAGGGGTAGGTGTTGACCTTGTTGAAGGTGACGCACGGGCTGAACACGTCGATCAGCGCAAACCCCTTGTGCTCCATCCCCTGCTTGTACAGCTCCGTGAGGTGCTTCGGCTGGCCGCTGAAGCCGCGGGCGACGAAGCCGCACCCCGAGGCGAGGGCGAGGGCGAGCGGGTTGAGCATCCCTTCGAGGTTGCCGAGCGGCGTCGTCTTGGTCTTCATCCCGGTTTCGCTCGTGGGTGAGACCTGGCCGGTCGTCAGGCCGTAGATCTCGTTGTTCATGACGATGTACGTCAGGTCGATGTTGCGGCGCATCGCCTGGATGAAATGGTTCAGGCCGATGCCGTAGCCGTCGCCGTCGCCGCCGGTCGCGATCACCGTCATCGACGTGTTGGCCAGCTTCGCGCCGGTGGCGAACGGCAGCGCCCGCCCGTGCAGGCTGTGCACGCCGTACGACCGGAAGAACCCGGGCAGGTTCGACGAGCAGCCGATGCCGGAGACCACGAGTATCCGCGCCGGGTCGAGCGCCAGGTCGGCGCACGCCTGGAACATGCCGTTGAGCACGCCGAAGTCGCCGCACCCCGGACACCAGTCGGGCGGGACCTCCGGCTTGTAGTCCTTCGCTTCGAGTACGGGAGCCGCCATTGCCATCTGTTTCGTCTCCTGGGTTCGTCCCGGGCGCCGATCAGGCGAGCGCCTTCGGTTCGTCTTCGATCCGCAGGCCCGGCCACGGCCCGGTCGTGCCGGTCGGGTGGTCGGTCCGCCAGCCCGGCTCGGCGGAGAGCACGTCGACGACCGGCGCGCCGCCGAGCACCTCCTTCACGCCGGCTACGACGTGTTTCGGCTCGAACGGCTCGCCGTCGTACTTGCGGACGTGGCCGTCCGCCGCGATGCCGGTCTCGGCGCGCAGGTGGCGGGCGAACTGCCCGCTCTGGTTGTTCTCCACCACGATGACGCGCCTGCTCGCGCCGAGGATGGCGGAGATCTCGTCGACGTGCAGCGGGACGAGGAACTTGACCTGCAGGTGGTTGACGGAGATCCCCTCCTGCCGGAGCCTATCGGCCGCTTCGACGATGGCGCCCCACGTCGAGCCCCAGCCGACGAGGGTCGCCTCGGCGTCGGCCGGGCCGTCGAGCGTCGGGGCCGGCAGGTACCGGGTGACCGTCTCCATCTTGCGGACCCGCTTGTCGACCATCTTCTTGCGCCGGACCGGGTCGGTGTAGACGTCGCTCAGCAGCACGCCGTCCTCGTCGTGCTCGTCGGTGCCCGACACGTAGAGGTGGTCCGGGACGCCCGGCAGGGCGCGCGGCGAGATCCCGGACGCGGTGTCCTTGTACCGGAGGTACGGCTCGCCGCCGCCGTCCGCCTCGGTGACGATCTCCCCGCGGTCGATCGGGAAGTCGACGTCCAGCAGCGCGGCGTCGACCGTTTCGCTCCCCTCGCTCATCAGCAGGTCCGAGAGGATGACGACCGGGATCTGGTACCGCTCGGCCACGTTGAACGCCTGCGCCGGCGTGTTGAAGCAGTCGGTCATGCTGGTCGGGGCGATGATCACGCGCGGGAAGTCGCCCTGGCTCGCCCCGAACGCCTGGTTGAGGTCGGCCTGCTCGGTCTTCGTCGGCACGCCGGTGGACGGCCCGGCCCGCATCACGTTGATGGCGACCACCGGCGTCTCGATGATGCCGGCCATCCCGATCGCCTCGGTCATCAGCGCGAACCCGCCGCCCGACGTCGCGCACATGCTCCGGACCCCCATGTGGCCCGCGCCGATCGCCATGTTGATGACCGAGATCTCGTCCTCGACCTGCCGCACGCAGATGCCCAGCCGCTGCGCGTGCGCCGCGAACCACTCCAGGATGTGGGTGGCCGGGCTCATCGGGTACGCGACGTAGAACTTGCAGCCGGCGAGGGCGGCGCCCATCGCGAACAGGTGGTTGCCGGACGCCTGCGCCCACTGCTGATCGGTCGGCCGAAGTCGGGTGGCGAGAGAGGTGAAGTTGGCCGCCGCGTAGTCGTAGCCGGCCTGGGCCGCCTCGATGTTCGACGCCACCACCGCCGGCTTCTTCGCGAACGTCGTCCGGAGCACCGATTCGAGGCCGCCGATCTCCAGGCCCATCAGGCGCATCAGCGCGCCGACCGCCACCGTGTTCTGCATCACCGGCAGCCGCGCCGCCCCGGGCGCGAGATCCGGAACCGGCAGCGGGCAGAGCTGGACGCCGGCCGGCGGGTCGTAGCTCGGGCTGAACTTCGCGCCGTTGTACAGGACGAGGCCGCCCGGCTGCAGCTCTTGCAGGTGGCGGTCGAGCGTGTCCTGGTTCAGCGCGACGACGGCGTCGACCTGATCGCCGTGACTGAGCGGCTTGCGGGCCGAGAACCGGAGCCGGAGCCAGGAGTGTCCCCCGCGGATGACCGACTGGTAGCTGTTGTAGCTGTAGGCGGCGATCCCCTGGCGGGCGAGCGACAGGACCAGTGTGTTGCCGGCCGACGCGACGCCGTCTCCGGCCGCGCCGCCGACGCCGACAACGATTTCAGGTTCCGACATCTGGTGACCTCTGATGCCCGCGACGATGCGCGGATTGCCCGGCGCGCCGGACGTGTCGCGCCATTATAGGCGATAGGCGAGTGCGGCGGATCGCCCCGTTTCCGGGCCGGCGGCAGCTACGAAGCGCTGCGGCGCAAGGTGGGCGCCCCGTCAGCCGGGCAGCCGGAAGGCGCGCAGCTCGCCGGCGTGTCCGCCGCCGCTGATCGCGACGACGACGTACTGACGGCCGCCTTGCAGGTAGGTCATCGGCGAGCCGGTCTGGCGCGCCGGCATGCGCACCGCGCCGACCTCGCGGCCGGTCGCCTTGTCGTACGCCCGCAGCATCGCGCCCCGCCGGCCGTCGGGGCCGGTCGTCGCCCCGCCGTCGCCCGCTATCAGCAGCGTGCGGGTGACCAGCGTGCCGACCTGGCCCGAACGGCCCGTGCGCGGAATCTCCACCCCTTCCAGCGCCGGGTGGTTGCGCACGTGGTCGGACGTGGCGCCGTGCGGGATCCGCCAGACGATCTCGCCGCGGCCGAGGTCGATCGCCGTGATCCGGCCCCACGGCGGCTTCAGCAGCGGGAGGCCCCGGACGGTCAACGTTCCGGCGCCGTCCCATCCCGGCGCGGACGCGGCCGGGTCGCGCGCCAGGACCGAGCCGAAGTAGTCCATGTCCGACAGCGCCGGATCGCTCCCCAGCCCGAGCGCGAAGACGCCGGTGTTCGAAAAGAGGTACAGAATGCCGGTTTCCGGGTCGAGCGACCCGCCCGGCCAGTTCGCGCCGCCGGCCGGCCCCGGGACCATCAACGTGGCGCGCGGCCCTTCCCAGCGGCTGACCACCGGCGGCGTGAAGATCGGTCCGAGCCGGTAGGCGGAGACCAGCTCGACCGCTTCGGCGCGCAGCTCCGGCGTGAAGTCGATCAGGTCGTCGATTCCGATCCCCTGCCGCTCGAACGCCGGCGGCCGGGTCGGCACGGGCTGCGTCGGCGAGTACTGCTCGCCCGGCACGTCGCCCTGCGGGACCGGCCGTTCCTCGATCGGCCAGACCGGCCGGCCGTCGGTCCGGTCGAGCACGTACACCCACCCCTGCTTCGTCGGTTGGGCCAGCGCCTTGACCGGCCGGCCGTCGACGACGACGTCGGCCAGGATCGGGGCGCACGGCAGGTCGTAGTCCCAGATCTCGTGGTGGGTGAACTGGAAGTGCCAGACCCGCTCGCCGGTCCGGACGTCGAGGGCGACGAGGCTGTTCGCGAACAGGTTGTCGCCGGGACGGTGCCCGCCGTAGAAGTCGTTGGTCGGCGTTTCGGTCGGGACGTAGACGTGCCCGAGCTCCGGATCGGCCGACATCTGCGCCCAGGCGCCGGTGTTGCCGGTGTACGACCACGAATCGCCCAGCCACGTCTCGGCGCCGAACTCGTCCGCGGTCGGGACGGTGTGGAAGATCCAGAGCCGCTCCCCCGTCCGGACGTCGTAGCCGCGCACGTACCCTTTCACGTTGCGCCGGCTCTTCGTGATCACGCCGGCGGCGGGGTTGTTCGCGCTGTGCGCCGCCCCGACGACGACGACGTCGCCGACGACGATCGGCGCCGCCTGCAGGCCGACGTCGGCCTCGACCGGATCGATCTCCTGATCGTTCTCCTCCCGGAGGTCGACGATCCCGCCGCGGCCGAACCCGGGGACCGGCCGGCCGGTGGCGGCGTCGAGCGCCACCATCCGGTAGCCGGGGGTGACGTACACGATCCGCTCCTCGACGCCGTCGGTCCAGTACGCGAGGCCGCGGCCGGACAGGCGCCGGGGCGACGCCGCCCCGCGCGCGCCCTCGTCGAGCCGGTGGACCCAGAGCAGCTCGCCGGTCGCCGCGTCGAGGGCGAACGCCGCCCGCCGCGAGCCGCCGGTGGAGTACAGGACCCCGCCCGCCGCCAGCGGGGTCGCCTGGAAGTAGAACTCCGGGCGGGGGCCGAGGTTGTCCGTCCCGAATCGCCACGCCACTTCGAGGTCGTCGAAGTTGGCCGCGTCGATCTGGTCGAGGTCGGCGTACCGTGTGCTCGCGAGGTCGCCGCCGTACGTCCGCCACTCGCCGTCCGGCGCGCCGCGCCCGCCCTGCGCGGCCGGCGCGGCAGGGGCCGCCGCCAGCAACCCGGCCGCCGCGGCCAGCGGAAGGCGGCGCATCCGCGTCACGTCACTCGTCCGCCGCGGCCGTGCCCAGGAGGCCGAGGTAGCCGATGAAGAACTGCCGGCCATCGGCGTAGGTCAGGGTCTTGCCGTTCGCGCGGCGCGCTCCGTCCCGGGCCTGGTAACCCTCGATGGTGACGCGCGCGCCGGGCGGGATCGAATCGGGGGAAAAGCCGCGGCGCAGCAGGTTGTTCGGCGCCGCGGCTTCGACCATCCATGCGCGGACGCCACCGTCCGGCCCGGCGACGTCGAGGTGGATCCAGGGGTGCGGGTTGATCCACTCCACCTTGACGACCTCGCCGGTCAGCGTGACCGGCCGGCTTCGATCGAACTCGTTGACCTCGATATGGTGCGCGAGCGCGCGAGCGCCGGCGGCCGTCAGCGCCGCCAGTCCCGTCAATCCGATCAATCCCGCCGCCGCGACGGCCGCCGCCATCCTCCTGCTGCTCATCCGCTACCTCCGCGCCTGCCGGCGTCCCGCCCCATGATCGATCAGGACGTCCCGCGCGCGCAACCCTCGCCGGCGCACGGCCGGCGCGGACTGTTACGGGTGCGTGCCCCAGAGCAGCTCGGCCAGCAGGCCGGCCGGGATGCCGACCACGAGCAGCGCGAGGCTGACGAGCAGGAAGCGGGGGTAGATCGGCGTCTTGACGGCGCGGTGCGTCAGATCGAAGCGGACCGCCTCGAGCTCGTCGATCGCCGCGTACGCGCGCGACAGGCTGTCCTGGTCGGTCACGTCGAAGTAATCGCCGCCGAACGCGCGGATCGTCTCGACCAGCGGCGGGGTTTCGGACGCCTCCGCGACGCCGCCGGCCGTCTCGCGGATGTTGATGTAGATCATGTACGGCGCGATGTTGCGCCGGTTCAGCGCGTCGAGCTCGGCCGTCGGGACCTCGTCCACGTCGGCGTCGGTGATGATCAGCACGGCGCGGTGCTGGTTCGCCGCGGCGCCGGCGCTCGCCTCGTCGCTGTCGAAGTGCTTCACGACCGACTGCAACGCCCGCACGAGGTTGGTGTTCCCCTCGGTCGGGATGATCCGCACCTTGTCCGGCGGCACGTGGATCTGGGCGCGCGTCGTCCGGAACTGCGGCGCGAGCAGCCGGACGGTGACGTACGGCGCCTCGACCACCTGGAAGTAGTACATCTCGTCGTCGAGGATGAAGTCGTCCACCATGTAGGGATAGGACGAGAACAGCCAGAGCGACACCCGGTCGTTCTTCTCCCGGCGCATCTCCAGGAACTCCAGGTGCGCCTCGCGCGCCACCTCGGCCCGCGACTTGCCGGTGTCCGGGAACTCCCAGGCCATCGACAGCGACGTGTCGACGAGGTCGATCCGCACCCGCGACTCCACGTCGCCCATCACTTCCTCGGTGGCGGTCAGAAACGGATCGGAGACGGCGGCCAGCAGCGCTGCGACGGCCAGGATCAGCGGCAGCTTCGGGAGGTGGTAAAGCGCGCGCGCCACCGGGCCGCGCCGAAGCCGCCGGTCGATGCGATGGCCGGAATGGTGGCGGGAGTGGCTGCGCCGCCGGAACGCGATGCGGGAGACGGTCAGCGCCAGCGCCGCCGCGACGACGGCCGCCAGCAGGAAGGCCAGACCGACGTCCCCGTACCGGACCTGATCGAGATCGGTGTCGGCAAGCTCCCGGACGCGGGCCCGCAGAAAGTCGCCGAACTCGGTCCATTCGATCAGCATCGCCGGCGGGGGAGCCCTGACGGGACCGATTATAGGCGCTGCGGCCGGCGCACCCGCAGGGGCGGCGGACGGCCGGCGATCACTCGGTCCGGCGGGCCGGCGTCACTGTTCGGCCGGCTGATCGGGCCTCACGGCCCGTTCGACGGCGCGCAGGCGATCGTCGATGCGGCGTATCTCGGTGCGGATTTCGGCGTGCTCGTTTCGGCGGTCCGCATTGGTGACGTCGATGCGGGCGCTCACCTCCTCGATACGGGCGTTCACCTCGTCGATGCGGGTGTTCACCTCGTCGATGCGGGCGTTCACGTCGCCGAAGCGGGCGTTCACGTCGCCGAAGCGGGCGTTCAGATCCCCGAAGCGGGCGTTCATGTCCGCGCGCAGGTCATCGACGCGGGCGTTCGTCGAGCACGAACCGCCGGCGATGGCGAGGACGACGGCGGAGCCGATGCCGGCGAGGGTCAGGCGGTCGGCGGTCGTCACGACGCGAGCGTACCACAGACGCCTGCCGCCGTCACTCCGGCGCCGGCAGGCTTTCCCTCCACGCCGCGGCCATCCCGTTCGACGCCAGCCACAGCCCGCCGTCGACCACCAGGGTGACGCCGGTGACGAACGAGGCGGCGTCGGAGCAGAGGAAGAGCGCGGCGTCGCACACGTCCCGGATCGTCCCGAGGCGGCCGAGCGGCGTCTCCCCCACCGCCCGCGCCCGCGCCGGGCCGACGAGCAGCCGGCGCACCCCCTCGGTGTCGGCGATCGGACCCGGCGCGATCCCGTTGACCCGGATGCCGTACCGGCCCCATTCGACCGCCAGCACCCGGGTCAGCGCGTCCACGCCGGCCTTCGCCGCCGAGACGTGCAACTGCGCCGCCGTGCCGTAATAGTGGAGCGTCGAGCTGACGTTGAGCACCGCCCCGCCCTGCGCCTTCAGGTGCGGGAGCGCCGCCTTCGACAGGTGGAACGCGCCCTTCAGGTCGATGTCGACCACCGCGCCGAATCCGTTCGGCGACAGGTCTTCCGCCCGGCAGAGGAAGTTGCCGGCCGCGCCGTTCACCAGCAGATCGAGACGCCCCGACAGCTCGGCCGCCCGGCCGACCGCGGCCTCGACCGCCGCCGGGTCGCGCACGTCGGCCGGGATCGCCGCCGCCTGGACCCCCTTTGCCCGGATCGCGTCCGCAGCCGGCTCCAGATGCTCGCGCCGGCGGCTGACGATCGCCACGTCGCAGCCGTGCTCGGCCAGCCGCAGCGCGATCCCGCGGCAGATGCCGGTGCCGCCGCCGGTGACCAGCGCCGTCCTTCCTTTCAGCAGATCCGGCCGAAAGACCATCGCCTGCTCCCCTTGTAGAATTCCCGCAGGTTGAACGTCCTCGCCGCGCTGACCGCCGCGTTTCCGCTCTGGGTGCTCGCCGCCGGCGCGCTCGCGCTGGCCCGCCCCGAGCTGCTGACCTGGTTCGGCGGATCGCTGATCCCGATCGGCCTCGCGGTCATCATGCTCAGCATGGGGATGACGATCGGCTTCGACGACTTCCGCCGGATCCTCCGGCAGCGGCGCCGCGTCCTCCCCGGCGTCGCGCTCCAATATACGCTGATGCCCGGCCTCGGGTGGGCGCTCGGAGCGGCGTTCGACCTCCCGCCGCCGCTCGCGGCCGGTCTGATCCTCGTCTCGTGCTGCCCGGGCGGCACGGCCTCGAACGTCATCGCCTTCCTCGCCCGCGCCGACGTGGCGCTGTCGGTCACGATGACGGCCGGGTCCACCCTGCTCGCCGTGGTCATGACGCCGGCCCTGACCGCCGCGCTGGCCGGCCGGCGCGTCGACGTGCCGACCGCGGACCTCCTGCTCGACACGGCGCAGGTGGTCATCCTCCCGGTCGCCGCCGGCGCGCTGCTGAAGTGGCGCTTCCCCGGCGCGAGCCGCCGCCTCCTCCCCGTCGCGCCGCTGGTGGCCGTCGTCGCCATCACGCTGATCGTCGGGTCGGTGATCGGCGCGGGACGCCAGCAGGTGATCGACGCCGGCCTCCGGCTCCTGCTGGCCGTCTTCTGCCTCCACGCCGGCGGTTTCGTGCTCGGGTACGCCGCGGGGCGGCTGCTGCTCCGGCGGGAGATCGCGTCACGCACCGTGGCGATAGAAGTGGGAATGCAGAACTCCGGCCTCGGCGTGGTGCTGGCGCAGCAGAACTTCGCCAGCCCGCTCGTCGCGCTTCCCTGCGCGCTCTCGGCGCTGTTCCACTCGCTGATCGGCAGCTTGGCCGCGGCGCTCTGGCGCGCGGCCGGACCGCGAGAGTGAATGAAGACGCCGGCGTGCGGCTCTAGCTAGTCCTCTTCAACCGGGTCCCAACCGAACCAGGCGAGGGCGGTCAGCGCGCCGGCGAACAGCATCCGCGCCAACTGCGGACCGGCGGCGACGTAGCCGTGCAGGTGGCCGGCGTTGTGCAGGCTGATCGACTGGAGCGCCAGCAAGCCGGCGACGGCGAGCGCCAAGCCGCCGGGCATCGACGCCCGGACGAAGATCGCGCCCCCGACCAGCATCGCGCCGGCGACGATGAGCCACAGGTCGGCCCACCATTCGAGCGGTCCGGCGCCGAGCAGATCGGCGACGCCGGCAACGATCGAATAGAGGCCGTAGCACGCCATTCCGAGCGCGGCCATGCTGAGCACGTCGTCCGTTCTCCGTCCGCGTTGTATCATGCCCGGTCGGCGCGGGCCAGTCCAGCAGCCGGCGGGGGGTGGTCGTGAGGAGCGCGCTGGCCGGTCTGTCGATCGCGGCCTGGCTGCTGGGCGCGGCCGGGGCGGCGGACGCCGTCGCCGGCGGTGCGGAGTCGGTGGACCGCGCGCCGCTCGACCGGCTCCTCGATCTGTACGTGCGCGACGGGCTCGTCGCCTACGCCGCACTGAAGACGGACCGCGCGCCGCTCGACCGGTTCGTCGCCTCGATCGCCGCCGAGCCGGCCGGGTTCGAGGGCTGGACGGCGGACGCCCGCAAGGCGTTCTGGCTGAACGCGTACAACGCGCTCGTCCTCCGCACCGTCATCGACCACTACCCGATCCGCGGCCGCGCGTCGAACTATCCGGCGGACAGCATTCGCCAGATCCCGGGCGCTTTCGACGGGCGGAGACATCGTGTCGGGGGGCGGCGGATGACGCTCGACGCCATCGAGACCGAAACGCTGCCCGCCTTCGGCGACCCCCGCCTGCTGCTGGCGCTCGGCCGGGGCGCGGTCGGCAGCGGCCGCCTGCGGAGCGGAGCGTACGCCGCCGGCCGCCTGGACGCGCAGCTTGACGCCGCTGTCCGCGACTTCGCCGGCGACCCGCGGCACGTGACGCTGGACCGGCTGGCCGAAGAGGTGCGGGTCAGCGCCATCTTCGGCTGGCGCGAGCCGGAACTGGTCGCCGCGTACGCCGGCCGCGGCTGGCGCGATTCCGGCCGCGCGCCGATCGAGCGCGCCATCCTGACGCTGATCGAGCCGGCCCTGCTCCCGCGGGAACGCGCGTTCCTGGAGGAGAACCGGTTCACGCTCCGCTATCAGGCGTTCGACTGGCGTCTGAACGATCTGAAGGACCGGCGGCCGTGACGTGCGTGGCGGCCGGAACGGACACGGCTGGAACGCGCCGCGGGCGGACCGGATAGAGGCGCCCATGGACCTGGAGTTGCGGGACAAGACGGCTGTCGTCACCGGGTCGAGCCGGGGCCTCGGCCTCGCCAGCGCGCTGGCGCTCGCGGGCGAAGGGTGCCGGGTCTGCATCTGCGCCCGGGGGGAGGAGCGGCTGGCCCGGGCGGCGGCCGAGGTCGAGCAGCGCGCCGGCGGCCGGGGGCGCGTGCTGGCGATCCGGGCCGACCTGACCGATCCCGCCGGCGTGGCGGAGGTGGTGAGCCGGACCGCAGACGCCTTCGGCCGCCTCGACGTGCTGGTCAACAACGTCGGCCGGGCCGGGGGCGGCGGGCTGCTGGAGGCTACGGACGACGACTGGCGGCGGGCGTTCGACGACACGCTCTACCCGGCCATCCGGGCGTCACGCCTCGCCGTGCCCCACATGCGGCGCGCCGGCGGCGGCGCCATCGTCATGATCGCCTCCATCTGGGGGCGCGAGTCGGGCGGACGCATGACCTACAATGCGGTCAAGGCGGCCGAGATCAGCCTCGCCAAGGCGCTCGCGCAGCAGCTGGCCGGCGACAACGTCCGGGTGAACAGCGTGGCGCCCGGCTCCATCGCGTTCCCGGGCGGCTCGTGGCATCGCCGTCAGCAGGAAGACCCGGACGGCATGGCGGAGTTCGTGAGGCGGAACCTGCCGTTCGGCCGGTTCGGCCGGGCCGAGGAGGTCGGCGACGTCGTGGCGTTCCTGGCGTCCCCGCGCGCGAGCTGGATCAGCGGCGCCGCCATCGTCGTGGACGGCTGCCAGTCGCGCGCCCAGTTCTGACGGCCCGTGACGAGAGCCTCGCGGCGTTCGCGCGGCGTCGAGGCGGGCAGCGCCGGCGAGCGCCGCCTGATTCTCTACGACGGCGCATGCGGCCTGTGCCACCGGTTCGTCCGGTTCGTGCTGGCCCGCGACCGAAGGCGCCGCTTCCTGTTCGCGTCGGTCCAGAGCGCCTGCGGCCGAAGCGTCCTTGCGGCGCACGGCGAGGAATCGAAAGGTCTGGAGACGATCCGCGTCGCCGTCGACTACGGGTCGGAGCCGCCCCGGCTGCTGGCGCGCGCGGCGGCGGTGCTGTTCGTTCTGGAGCAGCTCGGACGGCCGTGGAGCCTGGCGGCCGTCTTTCGCGTCCTGCCGCCCGGCTTGGCGGATCGGATCTACGACTCGGTGGCGGCGCGCCGCTACCGGCTGTTCGGCCGCTACCCGGCGTGCGTGATTCCGGACTCGGACTATCGGGACCGTTTCCTGGAGTGAAACGCTCCGCCGGCCGCTACCGAAGGTCGCCGAACGACACGCCGCGCGCCTCGAACGCTTCGGTGGCCAACCGGCCGGCGTTCACGGCGGCCGGCCAGCCGGCGTAGAACGTCACGTGCAGGATCACTTCGGAGATCTCCTGCGGCGTGACGCCGTTCTGATCGAGCGCGCGGTCGATGTGCAGCCGCAGTTCGTTGGTGACGTACAACGCCTGGCTGACCGCCACGGTGACGAGGCTCCGGTCGCGCCTGGACAGCAGCGGGCGTTCCCAGACGTCGCCGTACAGCAGGCTGTTGCGCAGCTCTCCCAGCCTCGGAACCGATGCGTAGACGCGACTGAGCGCGCTCGGGGTCGAGACGTCGCCGGCCGCCGGCGCGCGCGGCAGGTCGCCGAGCGTGACGCCGCGCTGCTCGAACGCCTCGGCCGCCGTCAGCGACGCCTGCACGCCGGTCGGCCAGCCGGCGTAGAACGTCACGTGGAGGATGATCTCGGAGATCTCCTCCGGAGTCAGTCCGTTGTCGAGGCCCCGCGGGATGTGGATGGCCAGTTCGTCGCGGACCAGCGCCTGCAGGACGGCGATGGTGATCAGGCTCCGGTCACGCTTGGAGAGGTAGGGGCGCTCCCAGATTTCGCCGTAGACGACCGAGTCGCGCAGTTCGCGGAGGTACGGCGACCCGGCGTACAGGTCGGCGATCGAAACCTGTTGCGAGGCGGTCTCCTGCGCCGCGGGAGCGGGCTCGCCGCCGGGAGCGCATCCGGACGCGCCCGCGAGGCTCATCGCGCCGGCGGCGACCAGGGCGGCTGGGCAGCCCGTGGCGAAAGCCCCGCTGCATTCGACGGGCGCTGCATCCCGGCTGAACTGCGTTGTTCGTCGGTCGAATATGGCCAATATGCTCCCTCCTCACGCCTTGTCAACCGGGCGCCCCGCCCGTCTCGGCGCGACGCGGGGTTTCACCACGGGCGGCGTGGCCGTCCGCATTACGGGATTCGGGCGGCCGATCAGGAGAGCGCGGCGCGCTGAGCGACCTTCTTCCGGCGCTCGGCTTCCTGACGCCGGCGTTCGGCCACGGTCACCTGGCCGTACTTCTTGGTGAAGCGCTCGACGCGGCCCTCGGTGTCGACCAGCTTCTGGCGGCCGGTGAAGAAGGGGTGGCAGCTCGAGCAGATCTCCAGGTGCAATTCGTCCTTGGTGGATCGGGTGCGCCACGTCGCTCCGCACGCGCACCGCACGTCGACCTCCTGGTACTGCGGATGGATTCCCTGCTTCACGCGTCGCTCCTCCCGGCGTCCGTGAAATCCGGATTATAGCGCAGGTCGGCGCCCCCGTCCGGCGAAAGTCTCTTCCAGCGACCAATCGCCTGGCGGCCCGCAGCGACAACGAGGCCGCACGCGCGCACTCAACCAAGCGCGCGAGCGGCTGCTTCGCTCCCTCGATCCGGCTGCATGAGAGGACCAGCAGACCGGGTGCTGCGACCGCCGGCCGGCCGCCGGTCCGCACCGCGCCCCGTATCGCCGCCGGGCGCCATGGACCTGCAGATCAGAACGCGGCCGCAAGCAGTTCGACGCTGTTTCTCGCCCGCCCGCTCAGCCCCTCTTCCCTTACCAGCGATTCCGCCTTTCCGCGGAGTCGGTCGTCACCGGATATCAGAAACGCCCGCTTCAGGTAATCGATTGCGAGAACGGGGTCTTTCTCGAGCTGATCGGCGACCAGTTCGTAGTGGTCGGCCTGTTTCTGCAACGATTCCAGGTATCTCATGAAATTCGCGTCGAAGTCGTCGTTGAATTCGACGTGTTCCGTTCTGACGAAGTCGCTTGGCGTACTGGCGCCGGGAGACTTGACCACCAGAGGTTTCGGCGCGCGCGTCGATGACCTGGTAGTCCACATTCCGGCGGAGCCGGGTCACGGCGTTGCGCATGCCTTCGACGTCATCAGGGACGCCGCCGCCGAGCCGCGTCATCAGGAGACATTGCCTGGCAGCCCGTGGTGGAATCCCCGCGGGGCGCCGAGAGCGGTGAGGCGCCTGCCTGACAAGGCGTGAGGAGGGCGCATATTGGGCATACGCAACCGACGAACAACGCCGTCAGGCGGGATGCATCGCCGCTCGAATGCAGCGGGGACTTTCGCCACGGGCTGCTGGGCCTGCTCCGTACCGCGATCGTCAGAGCGTCTCCGTCCAGGGGGCTGTAGATGATCATCGTCTCTTCTTGTTGGTTCTGGCTATGGGAACGCCCTGGTAGGGCCCCGGGGACTTCTTGTGGGAGACGATTCTGCCGGCGCTTCGGTCGATCTTCACATAGCAGCCCGTGGCAAAATCCCCGCTGCATTCGACGGGCGCTGCATCCCGGCTGAACTGCGTTGTTCGTCGGTCGAATATGGCCAATATGCTCCCTCCTCACGCCTTGTCAGCCGGGCGCCCCGCCCGTCTCGGTGCGACGCGGGGTTTTACCACGGGCTGATAGCGCCCGCTCCTGGGATTCCTCACCTGCACTACGTCTCGTTTACGCGGCGATGCTTTCAAAGTCATTTCTCTTCCCGATCACATGCAGAGGGAAAGCGGCGGCGGTCCGACCTCGACGCCAGCCAGCCGCGTCGACGGCCGGCGTCTCCCGAGGGGCCGACTGACGCCGATCGCCATGGCCATCACTATATCATCGCGCTCCGCGCCGCGTCGGCGACGGGTCGAGATGACGTCAACAGCCCGCGCAGAAAGTCCCCGCTGCATGCGAGCGGCGATGCATCCTGTCTGACTGAATCGTTCGTTCGGTTGCGTATTGACGATCGCCGCTCATGCGGCTATCGTTGGAAAGAGAGACTCGCCAGGAGGCGCGGCGTGCGGCAGCTCCCCATCCATTCCTCTCCTTCCGGGAAACTCCTTCGCGCGCTGCGGCTGACCGGCTGGAACCTGCTGCTCGTCATCGCGGGCATGACGCTGATCGGCATTGCCGGGGAAGCGTACCTCCGCCTGACGCAGTCGCGGCCGTTCACGGCCGGCAACAATCCCCGGCGCTTCGTTCCCGGGGTGGGGCGCCTTCTGGCGCCCAACGCCGAGGTGCGTCATACGAACGGGCTCGATTACTGGACCATCTCCCGGACGAACAGCCTGGGTTTCCTGGACCGCGAACCCCCGAGTCCCGAGCGCGCCGCGGCAAGCTGCCACGTCGCCGTGATCGGCGATTCCGTCGTGGCGGCGAGGGAAGTTCCCATCGCCGACAAGTTTCACGTCCGGCTGGAGGAGCTCGCGGCCCGGCGGCTGCCCCGCCTGGACGTCACGACCTCGGCGTTCGGAATACGGAGCACCGGACAGATCAACCAACTGCCGTTCTATGACGAATACGCCCGGCGTCTGCGCCCCGATCTCCTGGCGCTCGTCTTCGTTCCCAACGACCTCGTGGACAATTCCGTGGTTCTGCAGGCGGCGCAGAGCGGGTGGGATCCGGATCGGCATCCGTGGACCTCCGCGGTCAGAAGCGCGGACGGAACGATGAAACTGCGCCCGCCGGAGCCCGCACACGTGGACCATCTCATGTCCTGGACGCCCTTGCCCCGGACGCCTGTTTTCGGTCTCCTCTGGACGAAGGCCAAGCGGTCGTACCTTGTGAACCGGCTGCACCAGGAGATTCGCCCGTTGCTCACCCTCTACTACCGGAGAGGCGACCTGCGCGGGCGGCTCGAGCTGCTGAGCCGGCGACGTCCCGGCTATGCGTCGTTGCCCGGCGGCGCGTCGGTGCTCGACGGCTGGCGGCCGGCGACGATAGGCGAAATGCCCCGGATGTTCGGAAACGAGAACCTGCCGCCTGTTTTCGAGGAAGCCCTGCACTTCACGGCCTTCGCTCTGGATCTATTCAAGGAGCGCGCGGAGCGGGACGGCGCCTCGCTGGTGATCCTGGCGACGCACCGAATGAGACGTTACGGGAGCCGCCTGTTCGATCGGGTGGACGCAATGGCCAGGGCGCGGAGCATTCCCGTCATAGACCAGTACGACCAGATCGTTCGCTCGGGCGGGAGTATCGAGGATGCGCAATGGGCGCACGACAGCCACTGGAACGCCGCCGGCCACCAGTGGGCCGCCGAAGCCCTGCTGGAGCACCTGAAGCGGAACCCGGACGTCTGCCGCGAGGATGGCGGGCAGGACGGCGCTGGCCATGCGTCGAACGCGGGTTGACGATGGACGGCCGCGGCGTGCATGCTGTCCGCCATGACGGCGCCACGGGCTGATGAGCCTCCGGCGGCGCCCGCAGCGGCGGGAAGCCCCCTCACCTGGGCGCTGGTCGGGCCGGGCGCCCGCCCCATCCCTCCTCCGGGGTGGGGCGGCGTGGAGAACCTGATCCGGGACTACCGGGACCGGCTGCAGGCGCTCGGACACCGGGCCGTCGTCGTCAACACCGCGGACGAACGGGAGTGCGCCGACGCCATCGGCCGCTGCCGGCCGGACGTCGTGCACGTCCACCACCAGAGGCTCGCGCCCGCGGTCGCCGGGACCGGCGCGCCCGTCAAGATCTTCACCTCCCACGACCCCCATTTTCCGTTGCGGTACGTCAATCCCTACCACCGCTACGGCCTGTTCAAGATGCTGAAGGCGGATTTCTTCTTCTGCTGCCTGTCCGCCGTCCAGGCGAAGAAGTACGTCGCGTACGGATGCGACGCGTCGCGGGTCTTCACGACCGCGACCGGCGTGGCGTTCGAGAGGTTCCGATTCTCCGACGCGCCGGCCCGCCCCGGCCGCAGCATCTACCTGGCCAACGTCACGCGCAACAAGCGACAGGACTGGTACCAGACGATAGACGCAATCGACTTCGTCGGCCCGATCAAGAACGACGGCCATGCGTTCGACCGGACCCGCGGGAACTATCTGGGAGAGTGGTTGCGCGATCATCTCTACGCGCATCTCACCGACTACGCGAACCTCGTGCTGCTGAGCGAAGGGGAGGTCGCGCCCCTGGTGGTTCGGGAAGCTCTGGTGTGCGGGCTGGGCGTGGTGATCAGCCCCGCCTGCACGGTGAACCTGGACCTGTCCCTGCCGTGGATCACGGTGATCCCGGACGGCCGGCTCGACGACCTGGACTACGTCGAGGCCGCCATCGCCCGCAACCGCGAGGTGTCGCTGCGCCGCCGCCGGGACATCCGTGCGTACGGCGTCGAGCACTTCTCGTACGAGACGCTGGTCGCGCGCTACGCCGACCGATGCGCGGCGCTCCGCCGCCGCGCCGGCGGACGGCGCGCGGCGTTCCGCCCCCGCATCGTCCGCCTGTACTTCCGGCGCCAGTTGCCCGCGCAGACCGGGAAGGCGCTCAGGGCCGCCTTCGCGCGCCCCTGGCGATTTCTTTCGAGAACGCCGTTCGGCCCCGTCCTGCGGCGCCTCCGCCGGCGACTGGACGCCGGCGGGTGGTCGTCGGTCCTGATCGGCGCGCTGGGCCTGGGACTGTGGGAGCCTCATCGCGCCAATCCGGCCGGCCGTGACGGCGCATGAACGAGACGTGACGCCGCCGCGCGGCGCGGCGGCTCGACGTCCCCTGACCTGGGCGCTGGTCGGGCAGGGCGTCAAGTCGATCCCGCCCGACGGATGGGGCGCCGTCGAGAAGCTGATCTGGGACTACAAGCTCCGCCTGGAGGCGCTCGGACACGAGGCCGTCGTCGTCAACACCACGGACAGGCGAGCCGTCGTCGAAGCGATCGGCCGCTGCCGGCCCGACGTCGTGCACGTCCATCGCGAGGATCTGGCGGCGGCCGTGGCCGCCACCGGCGTTCCGGTGAAGATCGTCACCTCCCACGACCCGTGGCTGCTCGACCGGCGCTGGAATCCGTACGAGCGGCTCAACCTGTTCCCGCTGCTGCGCAGCGGCTTTCGGTACTGCGTGTTGTCGCAGGCCCAGGCGCGCAAGTTCGTCGCCAGCGGGTGCAGTCCGGCGGACGTCTTCGTGACGCCGAACGGCGCCGATCACGAGCGGTTCCGGTTCAGCGCCGACCCGGTGCACGCGGAGCGCAGCATCTATCTGGCGAGGGTCTGCGCCAGGAAGCGGCAGTGGCGCTATCAGACGATCGATTCGATCGACTTCGCCGGCCCGTACCGGAACGACGGCAATCCTTTCGACGCCGCCCGGAAGAACTACCTGGGCGCGTGGCCGATCGATCACGTGTACGCGCACCTCACCGACTACGCGAACCTCGTGCTGCTGAGCGAGGCGGAAGGCATGCCGCTGGCGGTGGCGGAAGCGATGGTGTGCGGGCTGGGCGTGGTCGTCGGCGCGGCGTGCGCCGCCAGTCTGGACACCTCGCTGCCGTGGGTGAGCGTGGTCCCGGACGGGAAACTCGACGACCTGGACTACGTCGCGGCGGAGGTCGCGCGCAACCGCGCCGTCTCGCTGCGGCGCCGCGCACAGATACGCGCCTACGGCCTCGAGCACTGCTGCTGGAAGACGCTGGTCGCGCGCTATGCCGATCTCTGCATGCAGCTCCGGGCCGGCGGCGCCGCGCCCCTGCCCCGGCGCCGCCTGATCCATCTGTACGTGCGGCGGCATCTGCCGGCGCTGCCCGGAAAGGTCCGCAGATACGGCATCGGCAACGCCTGCAGGCGATTGTTGCGCGGCCGCCGGCCGGCGTTCGGTCGTGGCGCGTAAGCAACAGCCCGGCCGCCCGTCACGACGGTCCGTCCGGAATCGTCGCCAGCAGGTAGTGGAGGAAGGCGCCGGGGGCGACCCGCGCCGGGTCGATCCGCCGGTTCAGCTTGTACACCGGCGTGCGGGCCAAGTCGACGTCCCGGCGCGCCCGGTCGGACAGCGGCGCGGCCAGCCCCTCCAGTTCGCCCAGCTCGACGCCGCCGGTCGCGCCGACCTTCGGGGTGGCGTCCCAGATCTCCCGGAAATGCGCGTGCCGCTGACAGCTTCGTTCGAACAGCAGCACCATCCAGTAGAGCGATGCGACGCCGAGCACGTTCCTGAACAGCCAGGACAGCCGGAATCCGGGGTGACGCCGCATGAACGCTCCGAGAGGGCGCAGGGCATGGTCGACGACGCGGCGCGGACGCCGCCGGCCATGGTCCAGCAGGCGGGCCAGCTCCAGCGCCTTGTCGATCAGGCCGCGATTCGCCAACGACGCCTGCAACCGCCGTGACGGGCCGCCCGTCCACCAGGCCCGGGATTCGCGCCGCCACGTCTCGATCAGTCGGTTGCCGGGCGCCGCGGCCATGAACCAGTACGTCGGCCATCCGTGCCGCTCGAAAGAGAAGAACCCGCTGTCCAGATGATCGGGGAGCCATTCGTCCAGGGGGCGCCGGCAGAAACAGGTCGCGTCGACCCACACCCCGCCATGGGCGCGCAGCAGATCGAGGCGCGCCAGGTCGGACGCGGTCATGATGGACCTCACGTCGGACAGGAGCGGGACGGCTTCGTCGATCCCGGCGTACGCCGGCAGGCTGTCGCGGTCCAGCGCGCGGAGGGTCCAGCCGGGGTTGTGGTGCGCCCAGGATCGCAGGCACCGCCGCACCAGCTCCGGCGCGCAGCTCCAGCCCTGGCGCCAGAACGTCCAGATGGTTCGGGGCGTCCCGCCGGGCAGGGGAGGGGGAGATCTCATGCGTCCCGGCGCGGGCGCACGCCGGTGCGCCAACTGCGCTCCACCGACTTCCAGTCCGTGAACAGGCCCTCGTAATGCCGGAAACAGAGCTCGCGCGGGCGGGCGTGCCGCTCGAGACCCAGGTCCGGCGCCCATGACAACGGGATTCGGAAACCGCACCAGCGATGCAGCCATTGCAGCAGGTCCCACGCCGTGCGGCCGCCGAACCACCAGGCCGGCGCCTGGACGGAGACGTGGTGGGTGAACACGCCCCGCATCCCCTGGTGGCGGAAGATGGTCTTCCGTCGATCGTGCACCGGCGACGCGACCGGCGCAGCCGCCGACGCGCCGGTCCGGCTCAAGGCGGCGGCCCCGCGGGCGGGAACGACAATCTGGGCCAGCGACAGCGACACTCCGCCGGCGAGGCGCCGCCGCAGATACGCCGCCAGGGACGATCCCGAGCCGTTGACGAGGTATTCGTCCACGTCGAGGTTCAGATAGAACGCCGAACGGGCGCCGAACGCGTGCGCGCAGTGGTTCAGGGCGCCGTGCTGGCAGAACGGGTTGCGCTCGTCGCCGTACGGAAACTGCCAGCGCACCAGCCGAACGTCCAGCGCCGGGTCCAGATCCGCGAGGCGCGCCGTCAGCGACCGGAGGTCGGCGGAGCCGTTGTCGTAGATCACGACGCGGGCGACCCCGTGGACCCGGTGATGGTGGAGGCACCAGTTCCGGATCCATTCCGGAGGGTTGTCCTTCTGCAGCGTCACCAGGGTCAGGTCGACAGGCGGCGCCGCCGCCAGGGGGCTCGGCGGCACGACGACCCGCTGCGTGAAAGCCCGCCACTCGAACGTCAGCTCCAGCGGCCCGTCCCGGGCGAGCAGGTCCTCACCGGCGTCGATCTCCAGGACGTGGACGGAGTCCTCGGGATGGAACGGTCTGGAAGCCGACGGCAGCACCCGCCCGGCGCACCGGACGCGCAACGGCAGCAGCGCGGCGGCGAGGTTGCGCAACGGCGGCCCCACCGCGACGATGGTCCGGCGGTCGGGGCTCCGGAAGACGTCGTAGAACAGCGTATCGAAGTCGTAGCGGAGATCGCGGATGCCCGCGTCTTCGCCCGGCGCGACGTCCCGCGCCAGCCCCAGACGCGGCGGGAGCGCCAGCGCGCGCGGACGGTACGTGCCGACGAGGCTACCGCCGGGCCCGGCAGTCCGTGCGCCGGCCTGTTCGCGCACCGCGGCGTGCGGCGCCGCCGTCGGCGACATACGCTTCACTTCCGGAAAAAAGGGGGGAGGAAGGGGCGTGCGCCGTTCCGGCGATCACCCCCCCCCCCCCCCGGATTCCCGCCGTCACCCTCCCGCCGCCCAGCGCGCGGCGCGCTTCGTAGCCCAGCCACCGCACCAGCCGCGCCGCGTCCGTGACGGCGCGGACGTCGCCCCACGCGCGGCGCAGCCGCGCCCATCCGGAGAACGGGTCCTGCGCCGGGCGCCCGGCGGAGCGGACCGAGGCGGGCGTGACGAGCTTCAGGCGCCGTGCGGCGATCGTCCGCGCCTCGCCGAAGTCCGCCGGGACCCCGCCGCCGCGGCGCGCCCGATGGAGCGCCCACGTCCGCGTCATCGTCACGCGCGCGCCGCCGGGCAGCGCGCCGGACAGCGTGACCGCCGTTCCCAGCCGCGCGCTCAGACGGCGTACGAGGCCCCGGGCGAAGACGGCCGCGGGGAGCGTGACGTGGAACCGGGACACCGGAAACTCGTCGAGAGCGGACCGGCCGTCGCCGATGCGCACCCGCGGGTCCGGCCCGAACGCTTCTCGAAGCTGCGTCGCCCGCTCGCGCTCGCCGTCGTCGGGCGCGCGGGCGTCGACGCGCACCACCAGATCGTGCACGCGGTCCGCCAGGAGGTTCTCGACCGCCTCAATCAGCCGATCGGTCGGGAGCCGGCCCGGGTCGTCAATGGTCACCACGTACTGCGGCACGGCGTAGATGCGGCCGGGATGATCGCCGCGAAACCCGGGGTGCGCGATCAGATGGGCCGCTTTCCGCCGCTGGAGCCGCAGGCTGCGGTTCTTGGCGTCCCGGTCCACGGCCCAGCGCCCCTGGTGCCAGGCCAGGGCGTCGCGCACGGGCGCCAGCAGCGCGCCGCGGGCATGGACCCGGTAGAAGAACTCGGTGTCGTCCATGCCCGGCCGCGTCCACGATTCGTCGAAGCCGCCCACGAGGTCGTAGAACCGCCGGGTGACGCCGACGTTGCCGCCTTCCGCCGCCCTGAACGCATCGTCGGCCCGCGACGTCAGATCGCCGGTCCTGAGCATGGCGCCTTCGATCCAGGGCGGATCCACCGGACGGTCCGACAGCAGCTCCGCCAGCGATCCGGGGCGGGACCGGACCGCTGCGGCGTCGAGATCGTCCATCGCCGCGCAGGCGCGGAACCCGATGGTCAGGACGTCGGAGACGACGTGGTGCCAGCGGGCGTGCGCCGCGATCCAGTTCCGCTCGACGAGCGCGTCGCCGTCGAGAAAGAGGAGAATCCCGTGGCGGGCCGCCCGCGCCCCGGCGTTGCGCGCCCGGTTGGTCCCGAACCCGCGGCGCTCCTGGCGCACCACCCGCACGTCCAGCGTCGTCCGGGGCGGCTCCAGAGCCGGCTCGGAGCCGTCGTCGACGATGACCACCTCGAAGAGGCTGCGCGGCCACGTCTGGCCTTCGAGGGCGGCCAGCGTCATCGCCAGCGTCCCGGCGGCCAAGTTCCAGCAGGGGATGATCACGCTGACCGGCAGGGTCGGCTCGAACGCCGCCGCCGCCGGCAGCTCGACCTGCCGCCAGTCGTTGTACTCGACGCGCGCCGGACGGGGAGGCATGATGAGCATGGCCGCCGCGGCCCGGAGCGGCGACAGGCCATATTACCAGCCGCCGACCCGCTCGGTCCCCGGGAATTCCCGGCAGCTCCAGGATGCGTCGTCGACGATCAGGGCGGCGTCGTCCGAAGCGCCCGCCCCGGCCGAGGAGCCCGGCCGTCCGCCGTGAAGGTGAAGGCGTCGTCGGGACGGCCGCCGGCGTAGCGGACGCGGGCCTCCCAGGTGCGCGTTCCGGCGTCGATCAGCGTGGCGGACACGCGCGCCACCCGCGCGCCGGCGGCGAGAGGCTCCGAGCCGACGTGCTCGGCGGCGCGGCCGAGGCCGCCCGGCGCCCGGAACACGCCGAGATACGCAGCGGAATCGCCGCCTCCGCCGCCGCGCGGCCTGGTGACGTGGAACGGCGCGAGGAACAGGGACGGTTCGTCCGCCGCCACCGTGATCCGGTCGGATCGGCGGATGGTGACGACGACGTCCGCGTCGCCGTCGGCGGCGTCCGGCGGGGCCGCGCCGCGCGCGAACCGCTCCCGGCGGCGGTCGTCGTACTCGGGGCGCAGCGTCACCGGCATCCCGCCGTCCGGGCCGGGCGCGCGCACCGTCGCCCCTTCGAGCCGGTCGCGCAGCTCGCCGGCGAGGGTCCGTTCGCAGACGCGGGCGGCGGCGTCCCAGACCGCTTCGTCGGCGTCGTACCACTCGGCGCAGAACCGGCGCCGCCTCTCGGTCTCCTCCGGAGACTCGCGCAGGACGCTCCAGACGATGACCGGCGTCAGGACGGCGACGGCGGCCAGCGCGGCGGCGCACGCCCACCACTCCCGGCGCACGCCGTACACCAGCGGCGGCAGCACCACGAACACCGGGACGAACAGGTTGACGAAGACGCCGGCCGTGCCGATCAGGCCGCCGGCCAGGACGCCGAGCGCCAGCAGCGGACTCAGTCCGAGCAGGACCTTCCGGACGATCCGCTGGCGCGGGGCCGCGCCGCACCGGTTCAGCCAGAAGACGACCCATGCCGCGAACAGGGCGCCGATCGCCGCGAACCGGACGCCGATCCCGGCGCGGACGAGCAGGCCGCCGTCGGCCGGGATCATCCCGAGCGACACGGCCAGCCCGGCGGCCGCGCCGGCCGCGGCGTACCGGTACGAATAGTGGACGGCGGACTCGCCGGCGGGCGGATCGGACATGCCCCATGGTAGCGCGGAACGGCGCGGCCGGCGCCCGGCGCGCCGGATCGACGCGCTATAATTCGGCCGTGCGGCAGGACGAGATCACCGAAGCGGTGCTCTCGCGCCAGGAGGTCGTGCGCTACCTCCAGGGCGAGGGCGGATCGGCTGGTCAGGCGGCGCAGCGGGTCCACGGCTACCTCGAGGAGCTGCGCACGACGCAGCGGTACCGGATGTACCGCGCGCTGCAACATCCCCTCTACCCGATCCTCCGCAAGATCGACCGCCGGCAGGAGCAGGTCGCGGTGGCGCAGGCGGCGGCCCGCGCCGGCCGGGTCATCTACGCCTCGAACCACAAGAGCCACATCGACTACCTCGTAGAGCCGCTGATCCTCGACGACCACGGGGTGCGTCCGCCGGTGATCGCCGCCGGCATCAACCTGTTCGGCGGGGCGCTCGGGCTGATCCACCGGCACGTCACCGGCGCCATCCCGATCCGGCGCGACATGCGCGACCCGGCGTACCTCGCCACCCTGAAGGCGTACGTGGCCGAGGTGCTCCGGCAGCAGGACCTCTTCCTGTATCTGGAGGGCGGACGCAGCTACAGCGGCGAGATCAAGCCGTTCAAGACCGGCCTGCTGCACGCGGCGGTGCAGGCGCGCCGGGCGGACGCCGTCGTCGTGCCGGTGGCGGTTGCGTACGACTTCGTGCTCGAGGACGCGGTCCTCGCCCGCCAGCGGGTCAAGCGGCGCCAGCGGCCGTTCGCGCGCGAGGTGGCCGAGATGATCCGGTACGCCGTCGGGTACCAGAGCCGCGCCATCGTCACCTTCGGCGCGCCGATCCAGCTCGGCGGCTACGACCCGGACGAGCGGCGCGGCATGGTCCGGCTTTCCCGCCGCATCCGGACCGCGATCGGGCGGCTCTACAAGGTGACGCCGACGGCGCTGGTCGCCGCCGCGATGCGGCCGTCCATCGAGCGCCCGGCGCTGGAGGAGCGGATCGACCAGCTCGTCGAGATCCTCCGCTCCACCGACGCGAACCTCGATCTGCAGACCGGCCGGGAAGTGCTCGACGCGGCGACCGAGCCGATGGCGACGCGAGGCGTCCTGGTCGTCGAGGGCGACCGCTACCGGATCCGGGAGCGCGCGGTCCTCCGCTACTACGCCCGGACGATCGAGCACCTGCTGAGCGACCGCGGGCGCTCAGCCCTGACGCACTGACGCATCGACGCCGCCCATCGCCGTCCGGACGCCCGTGCGGCGCTCACCTCCCGAACCGGTAGGTGACGCCGAGCTTCAGGCGGCGGCCCTTCGGGTCGTGGGTGAAGCCGTCGTACGCCTGCTCCACGTTGACCCACGGGGGACGCGCGCCGGTCAGGTTCAGCCCGTAGATGCTGACGTCTATCCCCGCGCCGGGGAAGCGCCACAGGAAGCTTGCGTCCCAGGTCAGGAACGAGTCGATGACGCACGGCCCGATGCTTCCCGCGGCATGATAGTTGGCGCAGCTCGCCGTCGGCTCCTCCCTCGTCCCGGCCCGGTCCTTGTAGGACCCGATGTAGTTCACGTAGCTGGCCAGCGTGTAGTCGTCCCACGAGTAGGTGCCCGACCACCGGCTCTTCCACCGGGGCAGCGGCACCGCGATCGGGCTGGCGAAGTTCAGATAACCGGCGCCCTCCCGCTGGCGGTAGAGCTCCAGGCTGGTCCCCTCCAGCGTCAGCGCCTTCGTCTCGTAGCTGACGGTGTAGGTGCTGTCCCAGCTCGCCGACAGCTGTCCCGGTCCGACGTCGGTCCGGGCGGCGACGTGGGTGTCGATCCCGGACGTGGTCAGCCCCGGCCAGTTCACGAGATCGATCTGGACCCGCTCCAGGGCGGATGCGGCGCACCGGGCGGCGGGCGCCAGATCCGAGGCCCGCCCGTCCGGACAGATGATGAACCGCGAAACGGCGTTCCGGTCGGCCTGTGCGCCCGTGTCGTAGATGCTGGTGATGGCGTCGTACGGCATCGAGCCGATCACGTTCTCGAAGTCGTAGCTCCAGTAGTCAACCGTCGCTTCTATCCCCGACTCGAGGAACAGGATGACCCCCGCGTTGTAGGTGAACGCCCGCTCCGGGAGCAGGTCCGGGCTTCCGTAGCGGTCGACCGCCTGGTACGCGCCGGTCTGCGGAATCCACTCCAGGGTGGTCAGCGGGCTGGTGTTCAGGTCGTCGAGCGACGGCGTCCGGAACGTCGTCTGCGCCGAGCCGCGCAGCGCCAGCGAGTAGTGCAGGTTCTCCGCGAGCTGGAGCCGCCCGCCGATCTTCGGGTCGAAGCTGTTCACGGTGCGGCCCGCCACGTTGTAGAACTCGTAGTTCGCGGCGATCTGCGTGTCGAGCCGGGAGCCGACGCTGAGCGCCAGCTCGCCGAACAGCCGCTGGACCCGCTGGTCAGCCTCGTACGGATTGTGGACGTTGGTGAACAGGTACGGGCCGAACCGGTCGCCGGCGGAGCAGCCCGTGTCGCCCGCCACCGGGCACGGGTTGACGGTGAAGTCGCCGGGGCCGTTCGGGTCGCCGTCGGCGCGCATCTGGCGGAACTGGTAGCCGACGGCGAAGTCGGCCACGTTCTCCACGATGTTGCCGCTCACGATGGCGTCGGCCACGAACAGGTCGGTCGTGCTGACCAGGTCGACTTCCTCGTTCAGCCACGTCCTGAGCGCTTCCTGGTTCGCCAGGCCGGGTACGAAGTCGGGGTTCGGCGTGCTGAGCAGCGCCGCGCCCAACTGCTGATCGGCGTACTGGACGGCGTTGCTGAACGGGTTGTAGTACATGCAGTCGCCGACCCCCGCCTGCGCCCCGCCCAGCGGGCCGAGCGCCATCCCCGCCGGCGACGACGGGTCGGCCACGACGCCGACGCCGCAGTTCGGGCCGCCGTAGCCGCGGAAGGCGCGGAAGATCCGGTCGGTGTAGACCGCCGGCAGGCTCAGGTTGCCGCGGGCGCGGGAGTAGGTGAGGCCCACGTCCCAGTTGGCGTTCCGCTCGCCGATCCGGAAGTCGCCGTCGACCGATCCGGCGAGCCGGAAGGTGCGGGACGCCCGGTTCAGCGTGCGCGCCGGTCCCGAGTTCCCGAACGGCCGGCCGTTGAAGTACCAGTTGTCGCTCCCCGCGCACGCCCCGTTCGGGTCCGCCAGGGCGTCGCCGGCGTACTGACCGCAGAACGCCAGCCGGCCGGGATGGTCGGGCGCCACCTGCTGGATGGTGGTGTTGGTCACCGGGAACGGCGGATACGACGGCGTCGTGTACCAGTCGGGGATCGTCGCGTTGGCGAACAGCCCCTCGACGTGGTAGTTGGTCCGGTCGTTGATCGGGCCGTTCAGCTCGACGAACGCCCGGGTCTGCTGCTGCGCCTCGATCAGGTTGTCGTACGGCGAGTAGCGGAACCGGCAGGTCCAGGGAACGCCCACGCTCGGATCGGGGTCGGGCTGGCCGCCGAGCTCCGCGCACCGGGGATCGAAGACGTCGGACGTGAACGCCGCCGGCCGGCCGACCGCGAACGTGCCGGGGTTGCCCAGGCTCGACCAGCCGGAGCGGCTGCCCGGCAGGAACGGGGTCTGGCGGTCGAGGAGCCAGGGGCGCTCCGTCATCTGCAGGTCCTGCCGGCCGACCCGTTCCGCGGACAGCACCAGACTGGAGGCGCCGATCCGTCCGCCCCAGATGCCGGCCACGGTGGTGTCGCCCGCGTCGGCGAAGTAGTCGTGCGAGACGTTCACCTCGAATCCCCGGAAGTCGTTCCGCGTCACGAAGTTGGCGACGCCGGCGACCGCGTCGGAGCCGTACGTGGCCGACGCGCCCTCCTTGAGGACCTCGAGCCGGCCGACCGCAATCGCCGGGATGGTGTTGACGTCGACGAACCGCCCGCCGATCAGCCGGGCGGGGACCGGGACGTGGCGGCGGCCGTTGATCAGCACCAGCGTCCGCGAGGCGCCGAGGCCGCGCAGGTTGACGTTCGCCACGTTCTCGGTCAGCGTCGCCGGCTGGTTCGAGTTGTACCAGCTATTCCGCTCGCCGATGACGCCGTGGCTCTGGCTCAGGTTCTTGAACAGGTCGACGAGCTGGGTCGAACCCTGCTGCTCCAGCGTCTGCCGGCTGACGAGGGTGACCGCGGCCGGCATGTTGATGGCCGGCGCGTCGATAGCCGTGCCGGTCACCGCCACCGTCACCTGCTCGAACAGGCCGCCTATCTGGAGGACCGCATCGACCGTGGCGGGCGTCGATCCGGTCACTTCCACGCCGGGGCGCTCCACCCGCTCGAACCCCGGCAGCGAGAAGCTGACGGTGTAGGCTCCCGGCGCCAGCGCGGTGAGGGAGTACCGCCCCTCGCCGTCGGTGACGGCCACGCTGAACTCGCCGGCGGGTCCGAGCGCTTCCACGGTCACGCCGGGCAGCACGCCGCCGGTGGTGTCGCTGACCGTTCCCGACACTTCGCCGTCCTGGGCGGCGGCCGAGGGCGGCCACGCCAGCAGGCAGGCGGTGATGATGACCGAAACGATCAACGAGGGACGTAAGAGGTAGTTCATGATTACTCCAGGTGCTCCAGACTGCTCCAGTAGTTAAGGGCTGACCCTAGCAAAACGCCGGCCGTACCGCAACCGCCGCGCAGCGCGCAGTGCGCTCCGGGAGCCGTTGCGACCCCGTCATGCGGCGGGGTCGCAGCGCCACCGGCGCGGACGCGGCCGGCGCACCGCGTCCTGGCGCGGCGTCGCCCGCGGCAGCAGGACCGGCAGCAGCGCGGCGCCCGCGTTCAGCGACGCGAGCAGTTGCGAGTGGATCGATTCCGCGTCTCCGCCGGCTGCGCGGCGGATCGCCTCGAGATCGCTCCGCGTGAGAAGCCCGCTCCCGCCGCTGGCGCCCGGCCCGCCTTCGCCGGCGTCGGCGATGCCGCTCAGCAGGCCGGTCGTGTCGCTCGCCAGCGCCGCGCGCACGCGCAGCGCCAGGAACCAGGCCGACTTCTGGTTCAGGTCGACTTCGCGGGCGAGCCGGCCGCTCGACACGTTCGTCCCGCCCTTCGCCAGGATGCCGATGGCGAGAAACCACTTCTGGAGCGGAATCTTGGTCTTCTGGAAGATCGTCCCGTGCAGGACGTTGAAGCTCGAACGGCAGTCGTGGCAGTTCCACCTGCCGACCCGCGTCCCGTCCGCCTTCCGCGCGACGCTCGGCGAGCCGCAGTGCGGGCACGCCGGCCGGTCGCCCCAGCGGATCGCCTCCAGATGGGCGATGCACGCTTCGTGGTCCGGGAACCGGGTGAAGACGTCGGTCAGGCTCATGACGGAAACTCCACCGAATCGATCAGGGCGGTGAAGGCCGGCTCCCAGTGGGCCACCGTCCGGTCCGGCCCGGTCAGCTTGAAGAAGAACGGGCCGATCGGGGTCTCGACGACCGCCGCCTTCAGCCGGAAATCCCGCTTGTAGTGCCGCACCTTCGAGCCCGGCAGCACCTCGGCGGCGTAGATCCCCGGCACGTCGAGCGTCGTCACCCGCAGGCCCGCGACCTCGAAGCTGGTGGTCGTCGCGACGTCCGCGGACCGGCGGCCGTCAGGCTGCAGCATCTGGTTCGTCCACCGGTCGAGGTTCGCCTCCACCGCGCCGCCCGCGCCATCGAAGTGGAACACCGCGCACTCGGCGTCCTCCGGGTCTCCCTCGACGCGCGGCGCCGTGAACTGTGCGATCCGCATCGGCGACGACGGCGCGGCCGCGATCCAGTCGGCCGGCGGGTCGAACCGGAGCGGCGGCTGGGCGGCTGCGCCGCCCGCGGCGAGCGCCAGAGCGAACGGCGCGGCGCCGAGCGCGGCGGCCAGCGGGCGAATCTTCACCGACACGACCAGTGATCCTATCATCCCTCCGCGCCGCGTCTCCGGGCCGGCGCCGGCGGGCTGCTACAATGACGTGCTTCGCCGCCCGCGCGCGGCCGCCGGCACGGCCATGCACGTCGCATACGAGAAGGAAACGCTCGACAACGGACTCGACGTGATCGTCCACGAGGACCATGGCTGCCCGATCGTCGCCGTCAACCTCTGGTACCACGTCGGGTCGAAGGACGAGAAGCCGGGCCGCACCGGGTTCGCCCACCTGTTCGAGCACCTGATGTTCGAGGGTTCGGAGCATCACGACCGCGGGTACTTCGCGCCGCTGCAGGAGGTCGGCGGGGCGCTGAACGGGTCGACGAGCGCCGACCGCACGAACTACTGGGAAGTGACGCCGTCGAGCGCGTTCGAGCGCGCGCTCTGGATGGAGTCGGACCGGATGGGGTTCCTCCTGCCGGCCCTGACCCGGGAGAAGTTCGAGACCCAGCGCAAGGTGGTGCTGAACGAGCGCCGCCAGCAGTACGAGAACCGGCCGTACGGCCTCGCGCCGGCCGCGCTGATGGCGGCGCTCCATCCGCCGGGACACCCGTACCACTGGCTGACGATCGGCGACCCGGACGACCTGCGCGCCGCCGGGCTGGACGAGGTGAAGGAGTTCTTCGCCGCCTGGTACCACCCGGCCAACGCGTCGCTTGCGATCGCCGGCGACGTGCGGACCGGGGACGCCTTCGCCGCCGTCCGCCGGTACTTCGGCGAGATCCCGGCCGGGCCGCCGCCCGCGCGGCCGGCGACGCCGCCCGCGTCCGGGCCGGCCGGCGACCGGCGCCTGCTGCTGGAGGACCGCGTGGAGCTGCCGCGTCTGTACCTCTGCTGGGAGTCGCCGGCGCTGCATGCGCCGGGCGACGCCGAGTTCGACCTGCTGGCGGAGATGCTGGGCGGCGGCAAGTCGTCCCGGCTGCACCGGCGGCTCGTGCACGAGCGGCGGATCGCGACCGACGTCGGCGTGGGTCAGCACTCGCGGGAGCTGACGAGCAGCTTCGCCGTGGTGGCCACCGCGGCGCCGGGCCGCGATCTGGCCGAGATCGAGGCGGCCGTCACCGACGAGCTGGCCGCTCTCGGCGCGGACGGGCCGTCCGACGACGAGCTGGCGCGATGCCGGGCCCGCCTCGACGCCGATTACGTCTACCGTCTCCAGACCGTCGGCGGGTTCGGCGGCCGCTCCGACCAGTTGAACGCGTACAACGTCTACACGGGCGACCCCGGGTTCGGCGCCGCCGACCGCGCGCGGTACGCCGACGCGACGCCGGAGACGGTCCGGCGCGCCGCCGACGCCTGCCGGCGCGCCGGCGGGCGGGTCGCCCTCAGCGTCGCGCCGGCCGGCGATCGATCGGCGGCGCTGCCCGGCTCCGTCCCGGTGAGTCCCCGGTGAATTCCCCGACGACGCCGGCCGTCGACCGCAGCCGCCTGCCGCCCGCCGGCGTCGATCCGCCGTACCGCCTGCCGGAGTTCCACCGGTCGGCGCTGCCCGGCGGCGGGAGCGTCCGGGCGGCCGAGCATCGCCGCGCGCCGGTCGTCACGTTCCTGCTCCTCCTGCCGGCCGGATCGGCCGCGGACCCGGCCGCCGCGCCCGGCCTAGCGGGACTGACGGCCGATCTCCTCGACGAGGGAACCGTCGACCGATCGGGCGTCGAGCTGCACCGGGCGCTGCTGCGGATCGGGGGACGGCTGGACGCGGAGGTGTCGAGCGACGCCGCCATCGTCGGGCTCACGACGCTGTCCCGCCATGCGCGGGACGGGTTGCGGCTGCTGATCGAGGTCGTCGCGCGCCCGCGGTTCGATCCGGCCGACGTCGCGCGGGTGCGCGACCTCCGGCTCAACCGGATCCGCCAGTTGCGGCGCTCGGCCGGGGCGGTGGCCGACCGGGTGTTCCTCGAGACCCTCTACCGATCGCATCCGTACGGACATCCCGCCCTGGGGACCGAAGCGGGACTGAAGGCGGCGGGTCCGGACGACGTGGCGGCGTTCCATCGGCGCCGGCTCCTGTCGCCGCCCTGGACGCTCGTGGCGGTGGGCGACGTTCCGCCCGAGGAGCTGATCGCCGACGCCGAACGGGCGTGCGCGGACGCCGCGGCCGGCGGTGGCGGGACGTCCGGCGACCGGACGCCCGACGCAGCGACGCCGCCCGATCCGCCGTCCGTCCGGGACCGGATGGTCTTCGTGCCGCGCGAAGGCGCCGTGCAGTCGGAAATCCGGCTGGGCCACGCCGGTCCGTCCCGGCGCGCGCCGGACTACCACGCGGCGTGCGTCCTGAACATGGTCCTGGGCGGCCAGTTCGTCAGCCGCGTCAACCTCAACCTGCGCGAGACGAAGGGGTACACCTACGGCGCCCGGACGTCGTTCGACTGGCGGGTGGGATCCGGCCCGTTCCGCCTGCAGGCCGGCGTGCAGACCTCGGCCACCGCCGACGCCGTCCGCGAAGCGGCGCGCGAGATCGCGGAGATCCGGGGTCCGCGCCCGCCCTCCGCCCGCGAACTGGAGACGGCCAAGGCGGCTCTGACGCGGGGGTTCCCGCGCAGCTTCGAGACCGCCGCCCGCATCGCGCGCGCCGGCGTCCAGCTTGCGCTGCACGACCTGCCGGACGACGACTACACGCAGTTCGTCCCGAGAATTCAGGCGGTCGGCGGCGACGACGTCCTGCAGGCGGCGGCCCGCTGCCTGCGCCCGGACGACCTGACCGCCGTCGTGGTCGGCTCCCGGCCCGACGTGCTCGACTCGCTCGCCGGTCTCGGCTTCGGCGACCCGGTCGAACGGCCTCCCGCCTGACCGGGCGTCCTGCCGGCGCGGCCATTGCAGTGCAGTCGGGCGCCCATGGAATCGCTGGTTATCGAGCTGTTTGAGTGGCAGGGTTCCGGCGCGGACGGTGCGGCGCTACGTCGCGGCGTTGCGGGCGGCCAGCGCGTCGTCGGTCGAACGTCAACCGGTCCGGCCGCCTGCATGGTGGTTCGGACGTCATCCAGGATGTCCATGATGGACAAACGGAGAAGGGCCGACCGCGCTCCACCGTCATGCCTTGTCGACCGGGCGTCCGCCACGCCTGGCGCCCCTGCGGAGTTCGTCCCGGGCCGCCGGCGGCTGTATGATCATCGCCGGGCCGCTAGCTCAGTGGTAGAGCACCTGACTTTTAATCAGGGTGTCGCTGGTTCGATCCCAGCGCGGCCCACTCGACGATGACCCGCACCCTTCTGTCCGGAGGCGCCATGCACGAAAAGATGCGCAGGAGTCTGACGCTGCTCGCGGCCGCCCTCTTTCCGATCGTCTCGGGCGCGGCGCTGGCCGGCGGCGGCGCCCAGGAGCGCGCGGCGCAACCGAAACCGGTGGTCGAGGTGTACAAGTCGCCCACCTGAGGCTGCTGCGCGGTGTGGGTCTCACACCTGGAGCGGCACGGGTTCCGCGTGCAGTCGACCGACGTCCGCAGCATGGCGCCGGTCAAGCGGCAGGCCGGCGTGCCGCGGGCGCTCGCCTCCTGCCACACCGCGCGCGTCGACGGCTACGTCGTGGAAGGTCACGTACCGGCGGAAGACATCGAGCGGCTGCTGGCCGACAGGCCCGACGTCACCGGGATCGCGGTCCCCGGCATGCCGATCGGATCGCCCGGCATGGAGGGTCCGAACCCGCAGCCGTACGACGTGCTGGCGTTCGACGAGGACGGCTCCGTCACGCATTTCGCTTCGCACTAGCAGCGGCGGTTCGACGACGTCCGGCTCGCCTGCGCCGTGGTGGTGGCGCCGACGCACGAACTGCCGGCGCCGGCGGTGCAGCCGAAGCAGTGCGGGCCGGTGACGATGCGGCGGCCGCGCAGGCCGGCCAGCGCCGGCGCTTCGGATCCCGATCCTCCAGCGGACGCAGCGGCGCCGGCGGCGACGTCGGCCGCCAGCGCCATCACCGTCTGCGGCGCGGACGGCTCCACCGCCAGATCGAGCATCTGGTTGAAGTCGCAGTCGTGGAGGCGGCCGTCCCAACCGACGCTCAGCGTGCGCCGGCACATCAGGCCGTCGACGGCGGCGGGGTTGAACGCCTGCACCAGCCGCTCCAGGTAACCCTCCAGGTTGCCGGACCGCTCCAGCCAGTCGAGGTACCGGCTGATCGGCATGTTGGTGATTGTCAGCAGCCGGTTGAAGCGGATGCCGTGGCACCGCTGGAGCTCCCGTTTCCAGTCGCGCTCCAGCGCCGCCTGATTGGCCGGCAGGAACGCGCCGACCGGGTTCGTCACCAGGTCGAGCTCCAGGCCGGAATCGGGCATCCCGTACCCGACCGCGTTCAGACGCCGAAGCGCCTGCACCGACCTGTCGAACACGCCGCCGCCTCGCTGGCGATCGGTCATCGAGCCCGCATAGGACGGCAGCGACGCGACGACCGCCGCGCCGTGCGCGGCCAGGAACTCCGGCAGGCCGCCGTACGCCGGCAGGGTCAGGATCGTCAGGTTGCAGCGGTCGATGACGCGCCGGCCGAGCGCCGCCGCCCGCCGGACGATCTCCCGGAACCGCGGGTGAAGCTCCGGAGCGCCCCCCGTGACGTCGACCGTCTCGATGCTGGTCGCCTCCAGGAGCGCGAAGCACGCCTCGATCACCTCGTCCGGCATCACCTCGCGGCGGTCCGGACCGGCGTCGACGTGGCAGTGGCGGCAGGCCTGATTGCACCGCCGGCCGACGTTGATCTGCAGCGTCGTCGCGGCCGCCGGCCGGAGCGGCGCATGGCCCGCGGCGGCGGCGGCCTCCTCGAAGGCGCGGGCGAGCGGCGCCGCCGCCAGCCGCGCACGCTGCGCGGACGGCGCGGCGAGCGGCGAGCGCGTGTTCAGCAGCGTCGGCAGCGGCATGGCGCCCTCGGCCGGATCCCGACCACGGCTACATCGACAGCTTCGCGAGCCGGTTGCGCATCTGCACCCCGTGGACGAGCGACGCGCCGCCGCGGACCGCCGCCGCGACGTGCACCGCTTCGGTCATCTGGTCGGGATTCGCCCCCTTCTCCAGCGACGCCGTCGTGAACGCGTCGATGCAGTACGCGCACTGCACGGCGTGCGCCGCCGCCAGTCCCATCAGCGCCTTCTCGCGCTCGGTCAGCGCGCCTTCGGCGAACACCGCGCCGTACCACTCGGAGAACTTCCTCCAGAGCTCCGGCGCCTCGGCGCCGAGGTCGGGGAACTTCGCCAGATCGGGAGGATGGTAGTAGGTTTCCATGATTGACCGCCTCGGATCGACGAGGCCGCGGCCGCCCCGATGCCGCCGGGTCGGCCGGGGACCACCGGCCGATCGTATCACCGGGTCGTCGGCGGCGGGCGTCGGCGGCGCCGCCGGGCGGGCGGCGCGACACCGATCGACCGTGGCGTCCCGGCGTTGCGGAGCGGCGCGCGGAACGGCGTCCGCGGGGCGGCCGGGCCGCCTATAATCACGCAACCGGGCAAGTTCGCGACCGTCGCCGTCGTCATCGATACAGAGGAGGCCGCCGCCGATGAAGATGCTGCTGAAGGCGCTCGCCGCCGCCGCCGTCCTGCTCGCCGTCTTCGGTCTCGGATGGCTGACCGCCACGTCCGGGACCGGCCGCGCCGCCGACCCGGCTTCGCTCACCGACCTCGAGCGCGCCTTCGCCGAGCGGATGCGGAACGTGGTGCTCGCAGGCCATTTCACCATCGAGGGACGCGAACGCCGCGACGGCCAGCCCGAACGCTACACGATCCGCGACGTGACGAAGCTGGACAACGGCCAATGGCGGTTCGACGTCCACCTCACGTACGGCAGCGTCGACGCCACCCTGCCGATCGCGTTGCCGGTCGTCTGGGCCGGCGACACGCCGATGGTCAGCATCACCGACTTCGCCATCCCCGGCCTCGGCGACGAGTTCGGCGCGCGCGTCATCTTCCACGACGACCGGTACGCCGGGACGTGGAGCCACGGCGAGTACGGCGGGATGATGTACGGGACGATCTCGCCCTCGCCGCCGGGCGGGCCGTAGCGGGAACGGGCGGGCCGCCGCTACGGCTCCAGGACGGCGCTCAGCGAGATTTCGGCGTTGAGCAGTTTCGAGATCGGACAGCCGGTCTTCGCGTTGTTCGCCGCCGTATCGAACGCGGCGCGGCCGGCGCCGGGGACCTTCGCCGACAGGTCGAGATGGACTTTCGTGACGGCGAACCCGGCGTCGGTCTTCTCCAGGGTCACCGTCGCCGTGGTGGCGATCCGTTCCGCGGTCAGGCCGGCCTCGCCCAGCTGCGCCGAGAGCGCCATCGAGAAGCAGCCGGCGTGCGCGGCGGCGACGAGCTCCTCCGGGTTCGCGCCGGCGCTCCCCTCGAACCGTGTACTGAACGTGTACGGGGTTTCCGACAGCGCCCCGCTGCTGCTCGACAGCGATCCCCTGCCGTCCTTCAGGCCGCCCTTCCAGACGGCCGACGCCGTACTCTGCATCGTTCCTCCTGCGTGTCGAAACCGTGTCCGCGCGGCGCGGACCGCCCGCGCCGCAAGCGCACAGACTCTAGATCGTTCGCCGCCGCCGCGCAACCGCGTCAGTCGATCAAGGTGTGGACGGATCGCCCCCGAGAGAACGTTTCGAGCACCCGGATCTCCTCGATCTCCGCCGGATCGGCCGTCAGCGGGTTCCGGTCGAGGATCACCAGGTCGGCCTGCTTCCCGGCCGTGATCGATCCTTTCACGTCCTCCTCGAAGTACTGGTACGCCGCGCCGAGCGTCACCGCGTGCAGCGCCTCCCGCACCGTGGTCCGCTGCTCGGGGCCGAGCACCCGGCCGCTGCGGGTCTTCCGGTTCACCGCAATCGAGACCAGCCGCAGAACGTCCGGCGGGACGATCGGCGCGTCGTTGTGGATGGTGAACGGGACGCCGCGATCGATCGCCCAGCGCGCCGGGCTGATGCTCCCGGCGCGCGCCGCGCCGAAACTGCGCCGGTGCCAGTCGCCCCAGAAGAAGGCGTGGGCCGAGAAGAACGACGGCACGGCGCGCAGCTTGGCGGCGCGGTCGAGCTGGTCGGCGCGCATGAGCTGGGCATGGATGATCACCGACCGGTGGTCCGGCATCGGATCGAGGCCGGCCGTCGCCTCCTCGACGCCGTCCAGCATCAGATCGATCGCCGCGTCGCCGTTGGCGTGCACGAGGATCGGAACGCCGCGCGCGATGAGATGCGCGGCGCCCGCCTTGTAGAGCGCCGGCGCCAGCGTGCCGTAGGCGCGGTAGCCGGGCGGCTTCCCCGGCGGCCGTTCGTGATACGGCTCGGTCACCCAGGCGGTGCGCCCCTGGGGCGATCCGTCGAGGGAGAACTTGACGCCGGCCAGGCGGAATCCGCCCCGGTAGTCCGGCTCATGCTCCGCGCGCTCGGCGTCCGCCATCGTCCGGAACCATGCGAACGCCGCTACGTCCGCGGCGAACGGCTCGCGTTCGGCGGCGGCGCGCAGTGCGTCGGCCGCTTCCGGGCCGATCGCCCCGTCCTGCACCGTGGTCGTTCCGAAACTGGCGTGGACGGCTATCGCGCGCCGGGCGAGCGCCGCCGTCTCGTCCGGCGTCGCCGGCGGCCTGGCGCCGGCGACCAGGCCGCCGGCGCGCTCCTCGAGGACGCCGTCCGGCTCCATCGATCCGGGCCTGCGCCGAATGCGCCCGCCGGACGGATCGGGCGTCTCGGCGGTGACGCCGGCGGCGGCGAGCGCGGCGGAGTTGGCGGCGCGGAGGTGGCCCGAGACGTGCGTCAGCACGATCCGGCGGTCGGTCGAGGCCCGGTCGAGGTCGTCGCGCGTCGGATGGCGGCGCTCCGCCAGCAGCGAATCGTCGTAGCCGCCGCCGAGGACGAGTCCGCCCGGCGGGATCTCCTTCTCGGCGATCCACGCCCGGATCTTCCGGACGACGTCGCTCATGTCTTCGACGTCCCCCACCGGCGGCGGGTGGAGCGACAGCATCTCCGCCGCCCGCCCCACCGCCAGGAGGTGGCCGTGCGCGTCGATGAAGCCGGGCAGCAGGGCGCGGTCGCCGAGCTCGACGACGCGCGTCGCCGCCCCGCGCTGCGCCGTCACTGCATCCGCCGCGCCGGCGGCGGTGATCGTTCCGTCCCGGACCGCCACCGCCTCGACCTGCGGCAGCTCGGGATCCATCGTGACGATCCGGCGGCCGACGAAGATGACGTCGGCCGGGAGACCTGCGGCTGGGGGGGCCTCGGCCGGCGCGCCGCACCCGCCCGCACAGAGGACGAGCGCGGCGGCGAGACGGGCGGCGTGGGCGCTCGACAGCATCACGCACCTGCCGCCCGGACGCAGCGCCGCGCGCATGCCGCGCAGCTTTCGCCGCGGGCGGCCGGACCCGAACCGGCGCACGTCACGGGCGCCGTCCGATCCGCCGGCCGAGCGCCGCGGCGGCGCTCGGCGACGGGCGGCGCGGCCGGCGGCGGGCAGGCGGCCCGTCCACCGGCCAATCCGGTTGCGGCGCGGCCCGGAGGAACTCCACCAGCTTCCGGGGACGGTAGCCGCCGAGCGCCGCGTACCGCTGCCGGACGGACGGGTGAATGCGCTCCAGGGCGGGCGGCAGCGCCCCGATCGGGCGATCGTGGCGTCCCTTGATCCGGTACATCCCGGTCCACGACCGGTGGAGACGGCCGAGCGGATCGGGCCGGACGAACTTCCGGCGGTACCCCCGGTCGAACGCCAACCCCAGCCTTTCGGCCCGCGACCAGATCCAGTCGAGGGCGACGTCGGACAGCCCGGTCTCTTCGTACCCCCCGCCGACGTCGCCGTGCACGCCGGCGAACCATTGCTGCTCGATCGTCTGGCGCGAGCCGGGCGCCCGCTTCCACAACGTCGGCGCGAAGTCGATCCGCTTCTCGTCGATGGCCACCGCGTGGCAGGCGCGCCGGATGATCGTGCTGAGCGACGTGTCGTGGAACGCGTAGCGGCGGCGTCCGGCGATGGCCGACAGAATCCGGCTCGGAACGCCGAGCGCTCCCACCGTGTCCCAGACGCCGACGAACGCGATGCGCGCCTGCCGGGAATGCGCGCGCCGGAACGCCGCCGCCGCCGGAGCGTCCGGCCCGGCGCGGGTCCGGTACAGCCGGTAGGCTTCCGGGATCCGGTGGGCGTGGACCTTCGCGAGCAGCCCGGCGTTGCGGATCAGCCCGGCCAGGCTCCGGGCCGTGTACGCGCCGCGGCTGAAGCCGAACAGGTAGATCGCGTCGCCGCGGGCGTAATTGTGCACGAGGAACCGGTAGGCGTCCTGGATGTTCTTGTCGATCCCGGCGCCGAGCATCCCGCCCGCCAGCTTCCGGCCGTCCGATCCGACGCCCCAGTCGTAGAAGACGATCTGGTGCGCGCCGTCCCGGCCGACCGGCCGCACCGCCCGCGCCGTATGCGCCACGTTCGTCACGTGCCGCTTCTCGGGACTGTTCCACGTCCCGTCGCAGCAGACCACGAGGCGTTTCCGGATTCGAGCCACGTCGTGCGGGAAGGGCTGTCAGGTTCGGCGGGTGCGGTATACTGGGGACTCGTCGTCCCCATCGTCCAGAGGCCTAGGATCTAGCCCTTTCAAGGCTAAGACACGGGTTCGAATCCCGTTGGGGACGCCATTTCCCTTTCGATCTTCCGCTCCGGCCCGGCAGGTCCGCGGGCCGCCACGGCCAGCTAGCGCCCGTCGTAGATCGCCTGCATGTTCCTGCGCAGCATCTGCGGATCCACCTCGAACCCCGAGTGATCGCGGGCGAGGAACGCATTCGCGGCGTCGTCCACGCTCGTCCCGGCCTGCATCCCTTCCTGTGACGCGGTCAGGAAATCGTTCATGAACGCCGTGTACCGCTCGAAGTCGCTCCACGTCAGCAGGGTGTCCGAGTGGCCGGCGATGATCGTGTCGACGCCTTCGACGCCGGCGACCGCCTTCGACAGCGTGGCGGCGAACTCGGTCGCGTCGCCGCCGCTGTTCTCGAAGTCGATGAACGGCATGTTCATCCTCTGGAACATGTCGCCGGTGTGCATCATGCGCGCGGCGGTGAAGACGACGAACGTGTCGCCGTCGGTATGTCCCGGCCCGAAGTGGCGCAGGTCGATCCGCTCGGGGCCGCTGAAGAGCGACATCCGCCCGGTGTAGGTCCGCTTCGGCAGGTACTTCGCGTTCTCGCCCTGGAACGCCGCGCAGTTCGTCACCGGGTCGCACGACGCCCGGGCCATGTGCGCCCGGGTGTTCTCGTGCGCCACCACCGTCACCGTCTCCGGCAGCTCGTTGTTGCTCCCCGAATGGTCGAAGTGGGTGTGGGTGTTGATGATCGTCGTGACCGGCTTGTCGGTGACCTCGGCCACCCGGTCCAGAAAGTCCTGACCGTAACCCGGGAGCTTCGTGTCGACGAGGACCACGCCGGACCCGGTCACGAAGACGGCGGTGTTCCCTCCGGTCCAGTTGGGACGGTCCGACGGATCGGACGCCGCGAGCAGGTAAAGGTTGTCCGCGATCTCCTCGATCTCGGGCATGGGCGGCAGCTCCTGCTGCGACGCGGCCGCGGTCAGCGACAGTCCGCACAGGACGACGGCCGCCAGGACGACGCGGCGTTCACCAAGCACCTTCCAGCTCCACATGGCTCCTCCCTGTTCCGCAGGCGGTTACGCTACAGGAGATTCACTGCGCGCCGCAAGGACCGGTCCGCGGAACGTCGGCTATCATGCGCCGGGATGCCCGCGATCTCGCGCCGGACGATGCTGCAAGCGTTCGCCGCGCAGACGCTGGCGGCCCGCGCCACGTCCGGACAGGCCCGCCTGCGCCGCGCGCCGAAGCCGCTGTCGCCCGGCGCCGTCACCCACGACTGGCCGGCGTTCCTCGGACCGACGCACGACGCGGTCTCGACCGAGACCCCCCTCAGCCGGGAGCTCCCGCCGCCGCTCGTCTGGGAGCTGCCGAAAGGGACCGGCTACGCGTCGCCGGCGATCGCCGGGCGGCGGCTCGTCTTCATCCACCGGCTGGGCGGCGAGGAGATCGTCGAGTGCCTCGACCCGGAGACGGGCGCGGCGCTGTGGCGACACCGATATCCCACCACGTTCCGGGATCGGTACGGCTACAACGACGGCCCGCGGTCGAGTCCCGTGATCGACGGCGGACGGGTGTACACGGTCGGGGCGGCAGGGCTGATCCACTGCCTGACGCTCGCGTCGGGAGAGGTCGCGTGGACGCGCGACCTGCGCGCCGAGTACGGCGTGCCGCAGGACTTCTTCGGCACGGCCTCGACCCCGCTCGCCATCGGCGGGCTGCTCGTGGTCAACATCGGGGCGCCGGGCGGTCCGTGCGTCGCCGCCTTCGACGCGGCGACCGGGCGCGAGAAGTGGCGCGCCGGAACCCGGTGGGGCCCGAGCTACGCCTCCCCGGCGCCGGCCGTCGTTCACGGCCGGCGGCGCGTCCTGGTCTTCGCCGGCGGCGAGTCGAATCCGCCGACGGGCGGCCTGCTGTCGATCGACCCGTCCAGCGGCGCCGTCGACTTCGAGTTCCCGTTCCGGAGCCGCACGTACGAATCGGCCAACGCCGTCACCCCGATCGCCTTCGACGACAAGGCGTTCGTCACGTCCAGCTACCGGACCGGCAGCGCGCTGGTCGAGATCCGGCCCGACTTCACGCATCGCGTCGCCTGGACGACGCCGGAGGTCGGGATGCACTTCAACACGCCGATCCACCGCCGCGGGCATCTGTACGGATTCGACGGACGCAATCCGGGCGACGCTTCGCTGGTCTGCATCGACGCCGCAACCGGCGCCGTCGTCTGGCGGGCGGTCCCGGAATGGCGGGACGAGATTCATCGGAACGGCCGGAGCGAACCGCGTCTGATGAGCACCTACCGGGGCTCGCTGCTGGCCGCCGACGGGCAGTTCCTCTGCCTGGGCGAGCTGGGCCACCTGCTGTGGCTCGACCTGACGCCCGAGGGATACGCGGAGGTGTCGCGGACCTGGCTCGTGAAGGCGCGCGAGTCGTGGACGCTCCCGGTCCTGAGCCGCGGGCTGCTCTACGTCGTGCAGAACGCCCGCGGCGTCTTCGACGGAACCGATCCTCGCCTGCTCTGCTACGACCTGCGCGCGTAGTGGTACTTGAAGATGCACCAGACGGCGCGGAGGCCGTCCCGCCAGCCGATCTTCTTCCCCTCTCCGTGGGTGCGCCCGGCGTAGGAGATGGCGACCTCACGGATGCGGACGCCGGGCAGCCCGGCTATCTTGACCGTGACCTCCGGCTCGAACCCGAACCTCTCCTCCTCGATCCGGACCCGCTGGATCACGTCGCGCCGGAACGCCTTGTAGCAGGTCTCCATGTCGGTCAGATCGAGGCCGGTCACGGCGTTGGTGAGCCACGTCAGGAAGCGGTTGCCGACAAAGCTCCAGAAGCGCATCCCGCGGCGGGAGTGGTCGTTCGCGAAACGGGACCCGTAGACGACGTCCGCGTCGTCGTCGAGAATCGGCTGGACGACCTGGCGGTAGTCCTGCGGGTCGTACTCGAGATCCGCGTCCTGCACGATGACGACGTCGCGGGCTGCGTAGCGGAGCCCGCTCCGCAACGCAGCGCCCTTTCCCCGATTGCTCTCGTGGCGGATCACCCGCACGTCGTCCGTGCGTTCGAGGCGTTCGATCGCGCTGCGCGTGCCGTCCGTGGAGCCGTCGTCGACGATGATGATCTCCTTGTCGATCGAAACGGCGCGCACGCGCGAGACGATCGATTCGATCGTCGACGCCTCGTTGTACACGGGGATGACGACCGAAAGTCCGCCGCCGCTCGCATGCTGGTCGGCCATGCCGCGCCTATTGTGCCGCAAACGGCCGCGGCGCGCCCTCCTCACGCCTCCTCAGACGGGCGCCTCGCCGCTCTCGGCGCGACGCGGAGCGCCGCCACGGGCTGTATGATCCGCACGGGAGCGCGTCATGAAGACGACTCGGGAGATCGCGGATTTCGTCGGCGGCACACTCCGGGGCGACGCGGAACGGCGGATTCACGGCGTCGGCAGCCTGGAGCATGCGGGCGCCGGCGCGCTGGCGTACGCCGACGCCGGCCATCTCGACGGCGTGGCCCGGACCGGCGCCGCGTGCGTCCTCGTGCCCGACGGCGATTTCCCGGGACGCACGGTGATCCTGGTCGACAACCCGCGGGTGGCTTTCGCGCGCGCCGCGCAATGGATCGCTCCGGCCGAAGCGCCGTTTCGCGGCGTGCACCCCGAGGCGGCGGTCCACGACGAGGCCGTACTGGCGCCCGACGCCGCCGTCGGCGCATGCGCGGTGATCGATCGCGGCGCCCAGGTGGGCGCCGGAACCGTCGTCCATCCCGGCTGCTACGTGGGGAGCGGGTGCCGGATCGGCGCAGGTTGCATCCTCTACCCGCACGCGGTGCTTTATCCAGGCATGGAGCTCGGCGATCGGGTGATCGTGCACGCCGGCGCGGTGCTGGGCGCGGACGGCTTCGGCTTCGTCTTCGACGGCGAACGGCACGTCAAGATCCCCCAGGTCGGCGACGTGAAAATCGGCTCCGACGTCGAGATCGGCGCGAACACCTGCGTGGACCGGGGAACGCTGGACGAGACCGTCGTCCGCGAGGGCGCCAAGCTCGACAACCTCTGCCAGATCGCGCACAACGTCCGGATCGGACCCCACGCGATCGTCGCGTCGCAGGCCGGCATCGCCGGAAGCTCGCACGTCGGCGGCCACGCGACGGTCGCCGGGCAGGTCGGGATAGGGGACCACTGCCGCATCGACGACCATGCCCTGATCGGCGCGCAAGGCGGCGTGCCGAGCCGGAAGCGGGTGCCGGCCGGAGAAATCTACTGGGGGACGCCGGCCCGCCCGCTCAAGGACGTCAAGGTCCAGGTGGCGCACGTCAGCCGTCTCCCGAAGATGGCGGAGGATCTGAAGCGGCTGCAGGCCGAGGTCGAAGCGCTGAAGGCGCAGCTGGCGGACCGCTCGCGTTAATCAATCAGCCGCCGGTGGAGCGCGCCGAGCCGGCGTCGTAGTAGAGCGGGAGCGAAAAGTCGACGACGTCCATGACCAGGCGCCGGCCTTCGAGTTCGGGGCGCGCGTCGTACGGCTCCAGCGTCATGCGGAACGATTCGTCCGGCGCGCGCCGCGCCCCGTCGAGCACCGCGCCGTCACGGATCACCCAGTGCGCCGCCACGATCGTGGCGGCGGCGTACTCCCCCTCGATCACCTGCGCGACCTCGTACTCCATCGCCAGCAGGCCGTCCCGGTACGGCGCGATCGACTGCGGCGTCGGGACCGGGACGTCCTGCGCGACGCGCGCCTCGACGACGAGTCGGCCGGCCGGCCGGTCCGCCGCACGATCCGCGCCGCCGGCGGCGGAAAGGGCGGAAGCGTCGGACGAGGCGAGGACGGGGGGAGCAGCGCGGCTGTCGGGGCCGATCCAGGCGTCGGGGTAGAAGTCGGGCGCATCGTTGTCCGTCACCTTCCACCACTGCTCGACGCGCCGCAGGTCGGCGCTGAACCGCCCGACGAAGATCTCCACCTGGGCGCCGCCGCCGCGGATCCTGTTGTCGCGGCCGCCGACGGTGTACGGGCCGGTCAGCACGAGGTGGCGCGGATCGTTCGTCCACCGAGGGTGCCACACCTCGTACCCGTCGATCCCCGGCGCGCCGTTGACGTTGACCTGCCAGCGCCGCCCGGCGACCGTGTCGACCATCGTCACGTTGCGGTGCAGGCCGTCGAAGTACCAGAAAATCCGGCTGTCGTCGCTGGCGAGCGCCGTCCAGCAGCCCTCTCCCAGGAGCTCCAGGCTGCCGGCCGCCAGGTCCGCCACCCCCGCATTCGGCCAGGGAAACAGACCGCCGGCGTACCGGCCGTCGGCTGACAACTGGAAGCTGTCGGCGCTGATCCGCTGCGCGTTCCAGATCAGCTCGCCCGGTCCCGGATCGGCCAGCCGGTGGCGGCGCACGGTGCGGTAGGCCGGCGGATCGGACTTCACCTCGTCCGCGCCGACGTACACCCACTCCGCGCCGCCGCCCGGCTCCCGCCATACCGCGAGCCCGAACCCGTCGGCGACTCGCCGCAGTCCCGCGCCGTCCCAGCCGATCGCGTACACGGCGCCTTCCTCGCGGACCGAGAAGACGACCTCCGCGCCGGACGGAGTGACGAGCGGCCTCGCATAACCGGCGGGCCGGTCGAGCAGAATCCGTTCCCCCCGGCCGTCGCGCGTGTCGAGCGCCATCAGGATCAGCCGGTCGCCGAAACTGAGGACGTCCGTCCCGTCGCCGACGTCCCGCGTCCAGGCCACCCGTATCGCCGGTTCGGTGGTCGATTCGGCCAGGGCCGCAGCGGCCGGGGTCGCCGGGAGCGCTTCCGCCGCGGCCGTCTCCGGCTGGCGAGCGTTCGGCGCCGGGTCCGCGGCCGGCAGGCAGGCGGCGGCCGCACCGGCTGCAAGCAGCAGCGCGATCCGCAACGAGGGATCGATTCTCATGACGGCGTCCGTCGAATGCAGCGGGGATTTCGCCACGGGCTGCTACGCGCCGGCGGGCGTGACCGCCGGCGCGCGGCTCTTCCGCTTCTCGCGCGCGGCGCGGACGAGGAAGCGGGCGTAGGGGCCGATCTGCTTGATCGCCGAGACGTTCATCTGGCAGGGGCTCAGGCAGGTGGGACACTGCTCGCGCCGGATCGACTCGCGGTGGGCCTGACTGGAGGCGCGGAAGTAGATCGTTTCCGGGTCCTCGTCCCGCACGTTCCCCACCACTGCGCTGTTCTCGCAGAAGAACAGCCCGCCGTCCGGATTCAGCATGATCCCCTGGGTCTGGAATGGACAGGGGGCCAGGCGGTGGTAGCCGTTGGCGATCATGTCGGCGTAATGCAGGTAGATGTAGTTCTGGCCGTCGAGGAGCGGATCGATCCGGACCCGGTCGAGGAAGAACTCCCGCATCCGCGCCTCGTCCGGGCCGATCGGCCGGCACTTGCCGGCGAGGTCGGCGTTCCCGAGCATCGGGTCGGTGAACCGGACCATGTTGAACACGACGTCGAGGTCGTTCTCGCGCGCCCACGACAGGATGTTCCCGGCGTCGTCGAGGTTCTGCGAAAAGATCGTGGTCGAGATCCCGAAGTTGAAGTGGGGGTGGCGCTTCTGCAGCGCCTGCATGGCGCGGATCGTCTCGTTCGCCTTGTCGAACCCGCGGTTGACCTTGCGCACCGTGTCGTGGACGTCGCCCACCCCGTCGATCGACACGCGCGCGCTGAAGATGACCCCCCTGTCGCGCGTCGCCTCGACGATGCCGGTCAGCATCGGGATCGCCCGGTGCGGGGTCAGCCCGGTGGTGTTCATCCCGAACTTCCGCAGCCGCGGCAGCTTGTCGAGCATGATCCGGCAGACGTCCACCAGATCGTTGCGCGTCGTCGGCTCGCCGCCGGAGACGTTCGCGTTCTCCACCTTCCTCCACAGGCCGGAGTCGAACAGCCGGTCGATCTCGTCCAGCGTCAGGTCGGACTTGCGGTCGCCGCGCGTCCAGTTGTTGCACATCTCGCAGCGGGCGTCGCAGACGAACGTGCAATGGAAGATCAGGACGGTGGGGCGGATCGGCGTGAACCGGGCGACGCAGGTGTTGAGAAGGTCGCGGGGCGCGCCGGCGGCGGCCTTCGCGAGGTAGCGGGCCGCATAAACTTGTGCCATTAAAGGGGAAATTCTACTCGACTCATCGTTGGCGCTTCAAGTAGCCGCGCGGATTGAACGTCAGCAGGAACTTGTCCATCGCGGCGTCGTGCGCGAATTCCGGGTGGCCGTCCAGGAACGCCTCGACCGCCTCCATCGGGCCCGGGCCGTGGTCCGGCTCCACCGGATGCCCGTTCAGGTTGGTGTCCTCGACGACGATATAGCTCCCCGCCGTCACCAGCGGGGCGTACGCTTCGAGCTCCGCCAGGACGTGGTCGCGGCGGTGGTCCGAGTCGAGCACGACCAGGACAGGGGCGTCGCCGCCGATCGCCGCGCCGACCTGCGCGACGACGTCCGGGGCGACCGACGAGCCCTCGACGTACGTGATGCGCGGATGGCGCGGGCGGCCCGGCCGCGGATCGACGTCGACCGTGACGACGCGCCCGGCGCCCAGCAGGTCGCAGAGCGACGCGAAGTACAGGGCGCTGCCGCCGAACGCCGTTCCCGTCTCGACGATCGCCGCCGGCCGCACGGCGTGCAGGATCTCCTGGTAGAGCCAGAGGTCGAGCGGGCACTTCAGGACGGCGTGGCCCAGGAACCAGGTGTTGCGCCACGTCATGTTGTACGCCCGCGCGTCGAAGTACAGCCGGTGGAACGCGTCCACCGCCGAACGCTCGGCCTTCCGGCCGGAAGCGATCCGCCGGTAGAACGCGCCGCGCAGCGTCCTGAGCTCGTGGACCACGGCGCGGCGGACGGCGGCGAGCAGGCTCATCGGCGTGCGAGGTAGAGCAGCGCGCCCGGCAGGTTCGCCGCGTAGCCGAGAACGACGAACACGGTCGACATGGCGAACGAGAGGGCGTCCGGCGTCTGCAGCGGTCTGAACATCCAGACGACGGCCCCTTGCGCCGGTCCGAAGCCGCCGATCGAGATCGGCAGCAGGATCAGGACGATCCCGATCGGCATGACGACGAAGTAGTAGGCGAGCGGCGCCTCGATCCCCATCCCCCGGCCGATGATCCAGGCCAGCACGATCCGGACGGTCTGCAGCAGGAGGGACGCCGCGCCGGCCGCCGCCACGCCGGGCCAGCTTGCGCGTAGCTGTCCGGCGACCGATGCGAGCCGGGCGGCGCCGGCCGAGACGCGGCGCCCGGCCCAGGCCGCCGGAAGCAGGCGCCCGACCCACCGGTCGGCGAAGACGCCGGCGACCCCGCCGAGCAGCGCCGCCAGGAGCAGACCGTGCAGGGCGAGCGCCGCGCGCGGGTCGACCGCGCCCGGCCAGGCCGCCAGTCCGGCGGCGCCCACGACCGCGACCGCGGCCAGTCCGAGCCCCCGGTCGGCGGCGGCGGCGGCGACCGCCTCGCGGCCCTGCGCCGTGCGTCGGCTCAGCTCCCAGGTGCGCGCGACGTCTCCGCCGATCCCGGCCGGCAGGAAGCTGCCGACGAACGACGACACGAGGTAGAGGCGCAGGCCGGGCTTCCAGGGGAGGCGCACCCCGCTGGCGCGCACCAGCGCGATCCACCGGCCGGCCGACAGGCCGCGATCGACGGCGAGGACCAGTGCGATCAGCCCCCAGGTCGACAGGTCTATCCGCCCCACGGCCGTGACGGCGTCGCCCGGATCGATGCCGGAGACCAGCCAGCCGAGCACGGCGGCGGTGACGATCAGCCGGAGCGCCAGCGAGCCGGAAGGAGTTCGCCTCATGCGCCGGGCTTGCGCGAGACGAACGTGAGGGTTTCGAACAGGTTCTTGCGGATCCGGAACAGGAGGTCTTCGGCGCGCGCGCGCCGCGAGAGGGCGTCGATGCCGGGCGCGTTGACGAGCAGCGCGCCTCCGGCCAGCACGTCCCGGCGCCAGCCGGTGGCGGCGCCGATGCTGCGGACCACGTGCGCCACCTCGAACCCGCCGTCGAACAGCAGTTGGCGGACCCGCCGTTCGGTCGTCACGAAGTTGTGGGTGTAGTCGACGTCCCAGAAGAACGTCCGCTCCTTCAGGTAGTCCGGCACGACGACGAACAGAACCCCGCCCGGCCGGAGCGCCCGCCGCGACTCCGCCACGAACTCGCGCGCAGCGTCGATGCCGGACATGTGCTCCAGCACCTGGTCCGCGTACAGGACGTCGCAACTGGCGTCCGGGGCGGCGATCGGCGGCGCCCACGCCTCGGTGACGTCGAAGCCCCGGTTGCGGAGCGTCTCGGCCAGCGCCGGGCTGGCCTCGATCCCGCGGTACCGCCACCCGGCGGCGGCGGCGTGCGCCGCGAGCGACCCGTGGCCCGGACCGATTTCGAGCAGGTCGCCGGGCGGGGGGCGGTGGCCGTGCAGCAGCGCGAGCCGCGCCCGCTCGGTCCGATCGCGCCGCGCGGCGCCGAATTTCGTCAGACGCCGCTGGGAGAACCACCGGTAGAACGACGCGGGGTGCGTTTCCAACGGGCGCTGTCCTTCGTACCGGGCTGCGGCGCGGGCCGTTCCTACTCGCGCGGATATTTCCAGCGCCCGACCGCGCCGGCCTTCCGGGTGGATTCGGTCTGGTCGATCCAGGTCGGCTGCGGGTCGGCGCCGTACCCGCACACCTTGAGGATGACGTCGAAGATCGCGACGTCGGTGCTGCCCTGGGCGTCGGCCAAGCCGGTTCCCGGGCCGCGGTAATAGTCGACGACGTCGACCGAGACGTGGCGGCAGTCGCCCCGCTTGCAGTTGTATCCCCAGCGCCCGTCGATCGCCCGGAGCCGCTCGACCACCCGGTCGAGGAAGGTCCAGCTGCCCCCTTCCTCCGGGCAGGCGTTGGCGAGATCGCCGGGGTGCTCGTGCGCCGCCTGGCGCACGACGCGCCGCAGGTCGCCGGGGTCGCCTCCCGGCGTGGTGAACGGCGCGTTCCGGCTGCTCCCCGGCAGGAAGCCGGCCGGCGTGGAGAAGCGGAAGGTCGGCGACCAGGGGCCCGCTTCGTCGCCCAGCGCCGCCCGCGCGCGCCACCGGTAGGCGGTGTCGCGCCGCCAGAAGTCGTCCGGGACCTCGTAGCGCGTCGTTTCGGCGCCGGCGGCGACCGTCTCCGTCCTCGGCGGTCCGGACGGCGCCGAAACCTCGAACGTGATCCGGAACGCCGCGCCGCCCAGCGCGGCGGGGACTTCAACGAACCGCGCCCGCGGGTTGGCGACCTCCAGCATCACCGGCCGCTGGGCGGCGATCGCGCCGTTCGCGGGAGAGAGCGGCGTCGGCGCGCAGAGCTTCAGCGCCGCTGCGTCGTCGGGCTTGCACGGCGGCGCGGCGGCCGGGAGTCCGCCGCCCCCCGCGCCGAGTCTGACCGCCGGCGTCGCCGACGGGCTGATCGGCGACGACGGACCCTGGTCCGCGCCGCACGCCAGCGCCGCCGCCAGCAGCCCCGGCGCCGGCAGTGCGGCGAAGCGCTTCATCCGCATCGCGTCAACGATCTTTCCGTCTCCCCGGCGTCAGCGGTCAGCGGTGCTGCTCGACGAACATCGCGCTCGCGCCGCCGGCCGCGCCGTCGACGGTGACCGTCCGGTTGGCCGGCACGCCCGCCAGGACGCGCATCGCGCCGTCCAGGAACGTCACCATCACGGTGACCGTCCGGTGGTCGCCCAGGCCGAAATGGAGGACCGGATCGTCCTGCCCGAGGTACCCGTTGCTGCTGCGGCTTTCCCGGATGCCCAAGGGGGCGCTGCCCGCGGCGCCGGCCGGATAGATCGACACCTTCGCGCCGAATGCGCCGGCCTGCCCCTGGCGCGTGACGAGCCGGACCTTCAGCCAGTTCCCGGACCCGTTGTCGTTCCGGAACAGCCGGTTCGGACTCCGTTTCGCGCCGACCGCGAAGTCGAGGTCGCCGTCGCCGTCGACGTCCGCGAACGCGACGGCCCGCGGGTCGTTGATGCCGGCCGTCGGGATCTCCGGTCCGCGCCGGAAGCCGCCCCGGCCGTCGTTGAGGTACGACACGTCGTCGCCGGCGAAGACCAGGTCGAGGTCGCCGTCGTGGTCGAGGTCGGCGAATCCGCCCATGTACCCGTCGATGCCGGTGAACGTTCGGGCGAAGGCGAACCGGCCGCGGCCGAGGTTCCGGTACAGGTACCCGACGGTGTCGCCGCCGGCCAGACCGACGAGCAGCAGGTCGACGTCGCCGTCGCTGTCGACGTCGGCGGCGGTGACGCCGCTGTACGCGTCCCGTCCGATCCCGACGGCGTCCGGGTCGACGGCGCTGAACGTCCCGGAGCCGTCGTTCCGGAGCAGGTTCAGGTCGCCGTCCCGGTTCGCGGCGATCACGTCGACGTCGCCGTCGCCATCGAAGTCGGTATCGGTCGCGCCCTGTCCGGCCGGCGCGTCGTACAGCGCGCCGGCCGTGACGGCTCGCCACGCGCCGCCGTCGTTGCGGTACACCTCGTTCCGCTCCCCCGCCGGGTCGCCGGACCCTTTCCAGCCCGACACGCCGAACAGGTCGAGGTCGCCGTCGCGGTCCATGTCGAAGGCGAGCATGGCGCGCGTCGGCTCCCGGCGGTTCGCCATGCTCTGCGGGGTGGCGTCGGTGAACCGGCCGAAGCCGTCGTTGCGGAACAGGTTGTTCGGCGCCCCGCTTTCGCCGGTGGCGCCGTTGATCAGGTCGTAGTCGCCGTCGTTGTCGAGGTCGGCGAACGCCGCCCCGTGCGACCCGACGTCGAAGTCGGCCGCGCCGCGCGCGGCGCCCTCCTCCGCGAACCTGCCGCCGCCCCGGTTGACGAAGAACTGGTCGGCGACCGGGTCGTTGAAGTTCATCGTCACGTACAGGTCGGGCCGGCGGTCCGCCGTCGCATCGGCGAACATCACGCCGTGGCCGCCGAGGGTCGGGTTCGACACGCCGCTGGCGGCCGAAACGTCGCTGAACGCCAGCCGTCCGCCCGACCGGGGCCGGGCGGGCGTCGTGAACGATCGGGTCGGAGACCAGGGCCCGAACGCGCCGTCGAGTTCCGCGCGCGCGCGCCACCAGTACGTCCGGCCGTAGTCGAGCGCGGCCGGCGGTGTGAACGTGGTGACGTCGACGCCTTGCGGGACGATCCCGGACGCGGCCAGCGTCGCCGGATCGTCCCCGGCGGCGATCTCGAACCGGTAGCTGAACGCCGCCGGCGCCCAGAGGCCCTGCGCATTGCGGACCGTGAGCGCCGGATTGCGCGAGCCGGCCTGCGCGCCGTGGGCGGGGCTGGACGGCTCCGGCGCGCTCGCCTTGAGCGTCTGCCCGGCCGCCGGCGGGGCCAGCAGCAGGACCGCGCCGAAGACGGCCGGCAGTCCGCGGGGACGCATCATGGGGATCGTCTCGCTACCTCGGGTACTTCCAGCGGCCGATCGTCCCGGCGTCCGCGGTCGCCCGGGTCTGATCGGTCCAGGCCGCCCGCGGGTTCGCGCCGGGGCCGCAGGCGCGGGAGATGATGTCGATGATGGCGACGTCCGTGCTGTGCTGGGCGTCGCTGCGGCTGCCGCCCCGGCCGCGGTAGTAGTCGACCACGTCGGCCGAGACCTGGCGGCAGTCGCCTCGCTTGCAGTTGTACCCCCAGCGCCCGTCGATCGCCCGGAGCCGCTCGACCACCCGGTCGAGGAAGCTCCAGGAGCCGCCTTCGTCCGGACACGAGTTGGCGAGGTCGCCCGGGTGCTCGCGCGCGACCTGCTCGACGACGCGCCGCAGGTCGGGGGGCCTCCCGCCGGCGGTGGTGAACGGCGCGTTCGGGCTGCCGCCGGCGCCGGGCGCGCCGCCGCCCGACCCGGGCGATCCACCGCCCGACCCGCGCGTCCGGAAGCTCCGCGCCACGGACCAGTCGCCGGTTCGGGAGCCCGCCACCCCGCGCGATCGCCAGAAGTACAACGTCCCGCCTTCCAGGTCGCGCGGCGGCTGCAGGTCGGTGTTCCCCCGCGGGCGCGCAGGCTCCCGGACGGCGTGGTCGACCGGCGCGAACTCCCGGTTGCGGGCGATCTGCAGTTCGATGAACACGGTGTCGCCGCCGGCGCCCGCCGCCGGGTTGTCGACCCGGAAGATCGGCCGGAGCCCGTCTACCGTCTGGCCGTCGTACGGCGTGACGGGCGCCGGCGCGCCGAACCTCACGGCCGGGGTGCGGAAGCTCCGGACGGCGGACCAGCTTCCCTCGACCCGGTCGGAGACGCCGCGCGCCCGCCAGAAGTACTGCGCCGCGGAAGCGAGTTCCTCCCCGATCGCCAGGGCGGTGTCGCCGGTGTCGCGCATCGGCGCGCGGAGCGACCTGACCGCGTCGGTGAAGTTCCGGTCGCGGGCGACCTGCGCCTCGATGAAGACGGCGCCGACGGCGCCGGTCACCTGCGGGTTGATCACGGTCAGGGTGGGGCGGCGCGTGGCGAGCTGCGTCCCGTCGGCCGGCGTGCGCAGGTCCGGCGCGCCGATCTTCGGGAACTCGGTGCGGAACGCGCGGACCTCGGACCACGGTCCCCTCACGCCTTCGAACACCGCCTGCGCGCGCCAGAGGTAACCGGTCCGGTCCGCCAGCACGCCTTCCGGCAGGGTATGGCGGGCCCCGGCCGCCGTCTGGAGCGCCTCGTGAACGTGCCGGGGCGCCGCGCCGGACCGGTACGGCTGAACCCAGACCTCGATGCGGAGACGGACGGGAAGCGCCTGATCGACGAAATCGGCTCCCGCCCGTCCGACCGCTAGCTGGACGGTCGGCTCGGCCACCGTCGCCCCGTCCGCGGGCGCGATCAGGCCGGGCGCCGTCGCCTTGAGCAGAACGTCGCCCTGGGGCAACCCGGGGTCGGCGGCGGCCGCCACGCCGCCGCCGCCCGCCGCGGCGCCGGGAGCGCTGGGAGCGGCGGGATTCGACAGGCCGTCGCCACAGGCGAGCAACGCGGCCGCCGCCGCCGCCGCGGCGCCCGTGCGTGTCTTTCTCGCGCTGGCGGTCACGCTGCGATCGGGCGACGATTGACGGCCACGCCCGCCCATTATACGGATTGGCGCGGGCGGCGTCTAATCGCATGAGTCGCATGAGCGGCGCCGAGCCGGTATGGTCGGTCATGTCCGGTATGTTAGGATGCCGCGACCCGGCCGGCGGGGCCGGCGCCGCACGGCGAACCTCTCCACAGGCGGAACAGCAGGCATGATGCACTGGAAACGGGTGTTCGGGGCGGCGCTGGCGACGTTGGGCGCGGCGGGGGGCGCAGAGGCGCAGTTGATCGGCGCGCCGGGGGACGGCGCCGGCTACCGGTACTTCGTGAACGTGAACGGCGGATACCAGTACGCGTCCGAGCGCTTCGTGGACGAGTCGACCTTCCAGCGGTACGGCGAGGACGGGACGATAGTGGCCGCCTACGATCTCGATCGTGCGGGGGCGCTGCTCGACGTCAGCGGCGGCGTCCTGGTCTGGCGGCGACTCGGCGTGGCGATCGGGTACTCGCAGGCGTCCGGCGACGTGTCGGCGGAAGTGACCGGCGCGGCGCCCCACCCGCTGTTCGTCGACCGTTCCCGGCGGTTCGCGCCCTCGCCGCTCACGCTGCCCTACACGACCCGGATGACGCATTTCATGCTGGTGTTCCGGCTGCCGATCAACGAGCGATGGGAACTGACGCTGACCGGCGGGCCGTCGCGGATTCAGCTAGATCAGGACGTGCTGCGCAACGTCCGGGAAGACGTCCTGAAGGCGGTTCCGGAGCGCGTCGGGGCGTTGCCGCAAGGCGATGCGGTGGCGGTGGCGATCACGACCGCCGGCGCGCAGTTCAGCCAGTCGAAGGTCGGCTTCAACGGCGGGGTCGATCTGAGCTGCCTGCTCCACCGGAACGTCGGCGTCGGCGTCTTCGGCCGGTTCGCCGGCGGGTCGTTCGACCTGCCGCTCGGGGTCGACGGCGGCGCCGCCAAGGTCGACGTCGGCGGCCCCCAGGCGGGGGCCGGCGTGCGGCTCCGGTTCTGACGCCCTGACGCCGCCCGGCCGGCGTCGTGCGCGTCGGCTGCTATAATCCGGTCGCCCGAGCGTGACCAGCCCCGCACGGATACTGATGCTGGCTCCCGAGCCGTTCTTCGAGCCTCGGGGGACGCCGTTCAGCGAATACCACCGGATCAAGACGATCGGGTCCCTCGGGCACCAGGTCGATCTGGTGACGTACCCGTTCGGCCGCGACGTCGAGCTGCCGAACCTGCGGATCTTCCGGTGCGCCCGGCCGCCGCTGCTGCGGCGGATCCGGATAGGGCCGTCCGTCGCGAAGGCGCTGCTCGACGTGGCGCTGGCCGCCACCGCGGTGCGCCGGGCGGCGGCGGTGCGGTACGACGCCGTCCACTCGCACGAGGAAGCCGGCCTGCTGGGGGTCTGGATCGCGCGCTGGCGGGGGATTCCCCATCTCTACGACATGCACTCCAGCCTGCCGCAGCAGCTTGCCAACTTCCGCCGCGCGCGGACGCGCCTGCTGCGGAAGCTGTTCGAGCGGGTCGAGTCCGCGATGATCGGCGGCTCGCGCGTGGTGATCACCATCTGCCCGGCGCTGCAGGACGCGGCGGTGGCCGCGGGCGCCGGGGACCGCGCGTTCCTGATCGAGAACGTGATGGGCGGCGACGTCGGCGCGAGCGGCGGAGGGACGAACGGCGGTTCGGACGTGCGCGCCGAGTTCGGGATCGGTCCCGATCAGCCGCTCGTCCTCTATACCGGCACGTTCGAGCCGTACCAGGGGCTCGACCTGCTGTTCGAGGCGGCGGCGCGGGTCCGCGCCACGCATCCGGACGCGCGGGTGCTGGTGGCGGGAGGCGACGCGGCGCAGGTCACCGACGCGCAGCGCCGGACCGCCGCCGACGGTGCGGTCGTCTTCGCCGGGCGGCGCCCCCCGGAGGAGATCCCGCGCTTCGTCGCCGCCTGCGACATCCTGGCCTCGCCGCGGACCGCCGGCACCAACACGCCGCTCAAGATCTACTCGTACCTGCGGTCGGGACGGCCGATCGTCGCGACGGACCTGCGGACGCACACGCAGGTGCTCGATCGCGAGACCGCGGCGCTGGTGGAGCCCGAGCCGGAGGCGTTCGCCGCCGCTATCCGGCGGCTGATAGACCGTCCGGACGAACGCGCGCGGCTGGCGCGGGCGGCGCGGGCGCTGGCCGACGCGCGTTACAGCCCGGACGCGTACGTCGCCCGAACTGCTGAAGCCTACGAGCTTCTGTTGTCATGACCATACTGGTAACAGGGGTGACCGGATTCACGGGAAGGCGTCTGGCGACGTTTCTGGCGGGCCGAGGGGCGCAGGTCCGCGGGCTGGCGCGCCCGGCGAGCCTGGAGCGGGCCGGCCGGCTGGCGTCCGCCGGCGTGGAGCCGGTGGCCGGCGACCTGCGCGACCGCGAGTCGCTCGCCGCCGCCTGCCGCGGCGTCGACACGGTCTACCACATTGCGGCCATCTACCGCACCGCCGGCCAGCCCGATCGCACGTACCGGGAGATCAACGTGGAAGGGACCGGCAACCTGCTGCAGGCCGCGCTCGGCGCCGGCGTGCGCCGGTTCGTCCATTGCAGCACCGGCGGCGTGCACGGCCACGTCGAGCGCCCCCCGGCGACGGAGGACGCGCCGCTGGCCCCCGGCGACGTCTACCAGGCCAGCAAGCTGGAAGCCGAGCGGCTGGCGCGCGACACCGGCGATCGCACGCCGCTGGAGGTCGTCGTGGCGCGGCCGATCGGGATCTACGGGCCGGGCGACACGCGGCTGCTCAAGATGTTTCGCGGCATCGCCCGCCGGTGGTTCCCGATGGTCGGCTCCGGCGAGGCGCTGTACCACCTGACGTACATCGACGATCTGGTCGAGGGATTCCGGCTGTGCGGCGAAACGCCGGGGGCGGCGGGGCGGACCTATCTGCTGGCCGGCCCGACGTACACCACGCTCAACGAGCTGGTCGAAGCTGTCGCCGGTGAGCTCGACGCGCCCGCGCCGCGGTGGCGTCTGCCGGTCTGGCCCGTCCGGGCGGCCGGCGCGCTCTGCGAGGCGGTCTGCGCGCCGCTGCGGATCGAGCCGCCCCTCCACCGCCGGCGCGTCGACTTCTTCACCAAGAGCCGCGCGTTCGACACGACGCGCGCGCGGGCCGAGCTGGGGTACGCGCCGAAAGTCGATCTGCGGGCGGGGATCCACATGACCGCCGCCTGGTACCGGGAACAGGGGTGGCTGTGACCGCGGCGGATCGCCCGCGGCTCAACGTGGTCCAGGTCTGCGACCACCTCGGCTGGCCCGGCTCGAGGATGCACGGCGTCAAGCGGCTGTTCGCCTGGATGATTCCCCGTTTCGATCCGGACCGGTTCGACGTGTCGCTGATCAGCCTGCGCGCGCCGGACGTCTCGGAAGACACCCTCGAAGCGCACGGGATCGACGTGACCTACCTGAGCCGGTCGAAGTTCGATCCGATGACGCTGCCGGCGCTGCTGCGGGAGCTCGACCGCCGGCGGGCGGACGTCGTGCACCTGCACGGGTACGGGGCGACGACGTTCGGGCGGCTGGCCGCCGCGCGGCGGGGGCTGCCGGCGCTGCTGCACGAGCATGCGAACCTGACCGACACCCCCTGGTTCCAGAAGGTCTTCGACCGCCTGCTGGCGCCGTACACCGACCTGGCGATCGCCGTTTCCCGATCGACGGCCGGCTTCGTGACCGGCGCCCGGCTGGTCCCGCCCGAGCGGACGCGCGTCGTCTATCTCGGGGCGCCGGTGGACGAGTTCGCCCGCCGGCCGGCGCCGGAGGAGGTGCGCGCCGTCCGCCGGCGGTTGGGGCTCCCGCCCGACGGTCTCGTGGTCGGAACGGTGACGCGCCTGATGCCGTCGAAGGGGAACCGGTATCTGGTCGAGGCGGCGCGGCAGGTGCTGGCCCGCGGCGTGGACGCCCATTTCTGCATCGCGGGCGAAGGCGAGCTCGAAGCGGAGCTCGGCCGGCAGGCGCGGGAGCTGGACCTGCAGGACCGCCTGCGCCTGCCGGGCTTCGTGCGGGACGTCGCCGGCGCGTTCGCGGCGTTCGACCTGGTCGTCTTCCCGTCGCTGTGGGAGGGGACGCCGCTGACCGCGTTCGAGGCGCTGGCGGCCGGCCGGCCGATCGTGGCGTCCGACGCCGACGGCCTCGTGGACGTCCTGCGCCCGGGGCGGGACGCGGTGGTCGTGCCCAAAGGGGACGCCGGCGCGCTGGCCGCAGCGATCGTCAGCCTGCTCCGGGACCCGGCGCGCCGGGAGGCGCTCGGGTCGGCGGCGCGGACCACCGGCGCCGCGTACGACATCGGCGCGTTCGTCCGGAAGATGGAGCGGCTGTACGTCCTGATGCACGAGCTGTCGCGCCGGACCGGCCGGGCCGGGGTGGCCGCGGCCGACCTGTCGTTCTTGTCGGAAACGGCGCATCCTGCGTAACCTGAAGCACCCGATGCGGACGCAATCACGGATCGGACCCCGGTTCGGCGGCGCCGGCGGGGAGGGGGCGGGCGCTGCGCGCCGGCTCGACCCCGGCTTGGTCGGCGCGGCGGTGCTGCTGCTGATCGGGTCGTACGCCGCGCTGTCGGTCGACGTGGTCCGGACCGGATTCGGAGTGAAGGGAGACGAGGGGACGTACGTCGCCATGGCGCTCAGCGCGGCGTACGACGGCGACCTGGTCTACGAGGCGCGCGACATAGAGCGGTTCTACGAGACGTACGACTCCGGGCCGGAAGGGATCTTCCTCAAGCGCGGCTCGCACGCGCGGTACCGTCTCGACGACGCCTTTCCGTTCGTCCGCCGCGAGACCCGGCCCGACACCCGCGCCGACCGGCTGTACTTCGGCAAGGCGTACGTCTATCCGGTGGCCGCCGCGCCGTTCGTCCGCCTCGCCGGATTGAACGGGCTGCTCCTGTTCCACGTCCTGCTGCTGTCGGGGGTCCTGCTGCTGGGCTACCGGTTCGTGGCCGCGCGGTCGCCCCGCAGGCTGGCGGCCGGCTACGTGCTCGGCTTCTTCGGCGTCTCGATCGTCCCGCTCTACGCCGTCTCGCTGAGCCCGGAGATCTTCAACGTCGCCTGCGTCTTCACGGCGTACTTCCTCTGGTTCCACAAGGAGGCCGCGCCGGCGGCGGCGACCCGCCTCGGCCGCTGGGCGCGGAGTCCGTGGTCGGACTTCGCGGCGGCGGCGCTGCTCGGAGCGGCGACCTACTCCAAGCCGTCGCACCTGCTCCTGATCCTGCCTCCGGTCGCCGTCGCCCTGGCGCGGCGGCGCTTCGGAAGGGGGTTGGCGGCGGCGGCCGTCTTCGGCGGCGTGGTGACGGCGGGGTTCGCGATCAACGCGGCCATCACCGGCGAGTTCAACTATCAGGGGGGCGACCGGAAGACGTTCTACGGCCGGTTCCCGTTCGAGACGCCGGCCGACCGGTTCGACGCGCTGGGGATCGGCATGACCACGAACGAGATCGTCGTCGAGGAGCCGTTGGGGCCGGCGGCGTTCCTGAAGCTGCTGGGGACCAACCTCGGCTATTTCCTGGTCGGCCGCCACTTCGGGTTCGTGCCGTTCTTCTTTCCGGGCGTCGTCGCCGTCGCGCTGTTCCTCCGGCGGTCGTCGCCGCGCCGCCGGTGGCAGTGGGCCGTCCTGGGCGCGGCGGCGCTGTCCGCGGTGGCGCTCGTCGTCTACATGCCGTACACCTGGTCGGGCGGCGGCGGGCCGTCGGGCAACCGGTACTTCCTCAGCATCTACCCGGTGCTGCTGTTCGTGACGCCGCCTCTCGCCACGATCGCGCCGGCCGTGACGGCGTGGCTGGGCGGCGCCCTGTTCACCGCCCACATTCTGATCAACCCGTTCGCGTCGGCGAAGCGCCCGCACCTCAGCGTCGAGCGCGGGGCGCTCCGCGCGCTGCCGATCGAGATGACGATGGTGACCGACCTGCCGATCATGATCGACCCGCGGCGCTCGCACGTCCCGTACGGGTCCGACCCGCTGCTGCACCTCTACTTCCTGGACCACAACGCGCACCTGCCCGACGCCCCGGGAATCTGGATCGCGGGCCGCGCCCGGAGCGAGCTGATCGTCCGGAGTTACGACCAGTTGTCGGAGATGCGCGTCTTCCTCAGCACCCCGGTCGCCAACACCGTCACCGTCGAGCTGGGCGGCGCGTCGCGGACGGCGCGCCTCGCCGGGCAGCGGCCGCAGGAGCTGGTGTTCTCCGAGCCGGAAGGGGTCTACGCGCGGCGTAGCTGGGCCTACCTGCTCGCGGTGCGGACGGAGGACGGTTTCGTGCCCCGCCTGCTCAATCCGAACTCGGGCGACAGCCGTCACCTCGGGGTCGCCGTCACGCTGGAGGCCGGGACGGCCGGCGACGGGACGGTGGCGCGCGGCCGGTGACGACGTGGCCCGGATAGCGGTGGTGACTTCGCATCCGCCGCTGGCGCAGGGCGGTCATCTCGTGATCGCCGAGGCGCTGGCGTCGGCCCTCCGGGCCGCCGGTCACGAGGCCGGAGTGCTGCTCACTCCCCAGAACCGGTTCGGCCGCCAGGGAAGCGCGTACCTCGCCAACTGGCTGACCGACGTCGGCGCGGCGCACGACGGCCGGCGGATCGACCAGGTGATCAGCATGCGCTTCCCCAGCTACGCCGTCCGGCACCCGGCGCACGTCTGCTGGCTGAACCACCGGATGCGGGAGTACTACGATCGGTGGCCTGTCTTCAGCCGTTCGCTGCCGCGCGGCGCCCGGCTCAAGGAGCGGGCGCGCCGCCGCCTGGTGCACGCGGCCGACCGGCGCCTGCTCACGCGGAACGTGACCCGGGTGTTCGCCCAGTCGCGCACCGTGCAGGCCCGCCTGCGGCGGTGGGGCGGCATCGAGTCGGAAGTCGTGTACCCGCCGCCGCCGCCGCGCGGCTATCGCTCGGAAGCGTACGGCGACGACATCCTCGTCGTGTCGCGGCTGGAAGCGCACAAGCGGGTCGGCCTGGTGCTCGACGCGCTCGCCGAGCCGGAGGCCGCCGGGGTGCGCTGCACCGTCGCCGGCGACGGGGCGGACGCCGCCCGGCTGCGCCGGCGGGCGGCCGAGCGCGGGCTCGACCGGCGCGTCACGTTCCTCGGCGCGGTGGATGAACCGGCGCTGCTCGACGCGCTGGCCCGCTGCCGGGCGGTCTGCTTCCCGGCGCACCGGGAAGATTTCGGGCTGGTGACGGTCGAGGCGTTCGCGTCGGCCCGGCCGGTGGTCACGTGCGCCGACAGCGGCGGCCCGGCCGAGCTGGTCCGGCACGGCGAGAACGGCCTGGTGGCGGCTCCGGACCCGCCGGCGCTCGCAGGGGCGCTGGCCGCGCTGGCCGCGGACCGCGGCCTCGCCGAGCGGCTCGGCGCCGCCGCGCGCCGCGACGTCGACGCGATCACGTGGGAGCGCGCGCTCGACCGGCTGGTGATCGCGTAGCTCCCTGCCGGCTGTTGTACACTCCGGGACCGATGGCCTGCCGCCGCCGCATCGACCTCGAAGCGCTTCTGCGCGTCCGGGCCGAGTGCGGGGCGTCGTGACGCGCATGCGGGTCGTGCTGCAGCGCGTCAGCTCCGCGTGCGTGACCGCCGGCGACCGCCGGCTTGGACGGATCCGGCGCGGTCTGCTCGCGCTGGTCGGCGTCGGGCGCGGCGACGGCGCGGCGGACGTCGAGTACGTCGCCGGCAGGATCCGGAACCTCCGGGTCTTCGAGGACGACGACGGCCGGATGAACCGCTCGCTGGCCGACGTCGGCGGCGAACTGCTGATCGTGTCGCAGTTCACGCTGTACGGCGACTGCCGCAAGGGACGGCGCCCGTCGTTCGACCGCGCGGCCCCGCCGCCGGCGGCGCGCCCGGTGTACGAGCAGCTCGTGGAGGCGCTGCGCGCGGCCGGCCTGCCGGTGCGCACCGGCGAGTTCCAGGCGATGATGCGCGTCGAGCTGGTCAACGACGGTCCGGTGACGCTGCTGCTCGACAGCGGCTGCCTGAGAGGGCGCGATGCATAGCCGCCCGGGGCCGCGCGCGCTGGCCGCCCTGCTGCTCGCCGCCGTGGCCGCGCCCGCGGCGGCGCAGCAACGGCCGCTGGTCACCGAGGATCCCGAATCTATCGGCGCCGGCCTGGTGATGATCGAAGGCGGATTCGACTACGTCCGCGACCAGCCGTACCCGCTCTCCGGACTGCGCGGCCGTCGCTGGCGCGCGCCGACGCTCGGCGTCAGCGTCGGCGTCAGTTCGATCGCCGAGATCCAGATCGACGGGATATCCTGGCAGCGGCTCGAGATCCGCGAACGGGCCGCCGGACCGCTGTCGGCGCTGCTGAAGGTCGCCGGCGATGCGACGCAGGACATGGACGACTTCGTCGTCGGGGCGAAGGTCCGCCTGGCGTCGGAGTCCACCCTCCGGCCGTCGGTGGGGCTGCGGTTCGCGACGAAGCTGCCGAACGCCGGGAACGAGAGCGGGCTCGGGCGCGACGCGTTCGAGTTCTACAACACGGTGCTGGTGGGAAAGACGATCCGGTCCGTGCGCATCGTCGGCAACGTCGGCCTGGGGATTCTGAGCGATCCGACGCGCGGCGACCGGCAGAACGACCTGATCGTGTACGGCGTGTCGATGGCGCGCGCGATGAGCGCGGGGGCCGAGATCGTCGCCGAGGTGACCGGCCGGGCCAACACGCGCCGGGGTTCGCCCCCGCCCGGCACCGGCGACTCGGGGGAGATCCGGGCGGGCGTGCGGTACACGTTCGGCCCGATCCGGTTCGACGCCGCCGCGATCAGCGGGCTGACCGACCTGGACGCGACGGCCGGCGTGACCGCCGGCTTCACCTGGGTGTTCCGCGGGCCGGTCACGCCCTGACAGCCGACAGCGTTCCATGCGGGTCGCATCCGCCGAATTCATCAAGGCGCACGCCTACGGCAACGACTTCCTCTTCATCGAAGAGCGCGCGGTCGCCGGCGGACAGGGCGCCCGGTGGGCGCGCGCCGCCTGCGACCGTCATCGCGGCGTCGGGGCGGACGGCCTCGCCCTGTACCGCCGCACGCCGGCCGGTGCGGCGATGCAGCTGTTCAACGCCGACGGGTCGGCGGCGGAGGTGTCCGGCAACGGCGTGCGCTGCCTGGCCGCCATCGTCGCCGGCGGCCGGCCGGCCGGCCGGGAAGATGCGGACGTCGTGATCGACACCGCCGCCGGCGCCAGGACGCTGCGCCTCCTCGAGGCGGATCCGCCGCGGCGCACGTTCCGGGCGCAGATGGGGGAGCCGGCCGGGCTGGAGCGCCGCCGGTTGCGGGCGGCCGGGGAGGAGGTCGACGCGGTCGTCCTCTCGGTCGGGAACCCGCAGTGCGTGGTGCTGGCCGATACGTTCGACGATGCGCGGTTCGAGCGGCTGGCGCCGGCGCTGGCGGCGCACGAGGCGTTTCCGGACGGGACGAACGTCGAGTTCGCCGCCGTCGAGCGTCCCGGCCGGGTTCGCATCCGGATCTGGGAGCGCGGCGTCGGGCCGACCAGCGCGTCCGGCACCGGGGCGTGCGCCGCGGCGGTGGCCGCCGCCGCGTTCGGCGGGGCGGCGCGCGCCGTGGAGGTCGTTTCGCCCGGCGGCTCCCAGCAGGTCGAGTGGACGGCCGACGGCATCCACCTCACCGGGTGGGCCGAGATCGTCGCGCGAGGCGTCTGGACGGCGCCGCCGAGGCTGTACAGCCCGTGGTGAAACTCCCCGCTGCATTCGAGCGGCGATGCATCCCGCCTGACGGCGTTGTTCGTCGGTTGCGTATGCCCGATATGCGCCCTCCTCACGCCTTGTCAGGCGGGCGCCTCACCGCTCTCGGCGCCCCGCGGGGGTTTCACCACGGGCTGTGTAGCTTTCGCGTACCTCGCGGCCCGTTCGCGTCACGTTCCTTGCCGCATCCGGGAGACGCGCGGCCTCCGCCGGCGCACGCCGCGCCGGGGAGTCGGACGGCGACGCGCCGCTCTGTAGTACGATGGCCCGGCGGCACACGGCTTGAAGGTGCGGGAGGCATGAGGTCGCTCGCACTGCACGACCGCCCCCGCGAGAAGCTCGACCGGTACGGTTCGCGGGTTCTGGGCGACAACGAGCTGCTCGCCGTCATCCTCGGCCACGGATACCGCCGCGCCAGCGCCCTCGACATCGCGAACCGGGTGCTGGACGCGTCGGACGGGCTGCACGGGCTGTCGCGGTTGTCGGAGGGGCAGTTGCGCCGGGTGCGCGGCGTCGGGCCGGCCAAGGCGGCGCAGATCCTGGCCGCGGTCGAGCTCGGCCGGCGGACGCTGGCGCGGTCGCCCCCGGAGCGCGCGCTGCTGCGCAGCCCGCGGGAGGTCGCAACCTATCTGCTGCCGCGGTACGGGGCCGGCTCGGTCGAGCAGTTCGGCGTCGTGATGCTCGACGCCAAGCACCGGGTGATACGGGCGACCGTACTCTCGGTCGGGACGCTGGACGCCAGCCTGGTCCATCCGCGGGAGGTGTTCCGGGCGGCGGCGGCCGGGGGCGCCGCCGCGCTGGTGCTGTTCCACAACCATCCGTCGGGCGACCCGACGCCGAGCGAGGACGACGTGATGCTGACCGACCGGATGGTGCAGGCGGGGACGCTGATGGGAATCGACGTGATCGATCACGTGGTGCTCGGTGACGTGCGGTACTTCAGCTTCAAGGAGAGCGGGCGGATCTAGGCGCGGGTCCAGGCCCGGATCGAGCGGGTTCGATGGCGAAGGTCCTCTACTTCGACTGTTTCTCCGGCGCGTCGGGCGACATGGTGCTCGGCGCCCTGCTCGACGCCGGGCTGCCGCTCGACGAGCTCCGCGCCGCCCTCGGCAGCCTCGCGCTCGACGGCGTGACGATAGACGCCGAGCAGGTCGATCGGTCCGGGATCGGCGCCACGAAGTTCCGCGTCCACGATCGTGGCGGCGCCCCCGGCCATGACCATCATCACGATCACCACCGCCATGATCACGGTCACCACCACCGCCGCGGCCATCGAAAGCTGAGCGAGATCTGCGCGATGGTGAACCGGTCGGCGCTGTCCGACGCGGCGAAGGAGCGGGCCGGGCGGCTGTTTCGCCGTCTGGCGGAGACGGAAGCGGCCATCCACCGGAAACCGGTCGAGGAGATTACGCTGCACGAGGTAGGAGCGGTCGACTCGATCATCGACGTCGCCGGGGCGGTCTTCGGCCTGGAGTGGGTGGGCGCCGACCGTATCGTCGCCTCGCCGCTCAACGTGGGATCGGGCACGGTGACGTGCGAGCACGGCGTGCTGCCGACGCCGGCGCCGGCGACGACGCGGCTGGTCGCCGGGGCGCCGATCTACTCGACCGGCGTCGAGGCCGAGCTGCTCACGCCGACCGGGGCGCTGCTGGTGACCGACTACGCGTCGGAGTACGGGCCGATGCCGGCGCTGCGGATCCGGGAGGTCGGGTACGGCGCCGGCGACCGGGATCTGTCCGGTGCGCCGAACGTGCTCCGGGTCGTCGTCGGAGACGACGGCGCGTCGGGCGCCTTCGAGCGCGTCGTCGTCATCGAGTGCGAGATCGACGACATGAACCCGCAGATCTTCGGCCTCCTGATGGACCGGCTCCACGCGGAGGGCGCGCTCGACGTCTTCTATGCCCCGATCCAGATGAAGAAGAACCGGCCGGGGACGCTGGTCTCGGTGGTCGCGCCTCCGGACCGCCGCGAGGCGCTCGCCGGCCGGCTGTTCCGCGAGACGACGACCATCGGCGTCCGGTTCACGGAGATGGACCGGGAGCGGCTGGAGCGCGAGCAGGTGCAGGTCGAGACGCCGCTCGGGCCGGTCCGGTTCAAGGTGGCCCGCCGCGGCGGCGACGTGGTGAATGCGGCGCCCGAGTTCGACGACTGCGTGCGGATCGCCGAGCGGCGCGACGTGTCCGTGAAGACCGTGCAGGCGATGGCCACGAAGGCGTACCTGGAGCGATAACGGGAACGACGATGTCCCGCTTCTACCTCACGACGGCGATCGACTACGTCAACAGCCGGCCGCACCTGGGGACGGCGTACGAGAAGGTGACCGCCGACGTCATCGCGCGCTACAAGCGGCTCGCCGGCGTCGAGACCCGTTTCGTGATGGGGAACGACGAGCATTCGCAGAACGTGCACCAGCGGGCGCGCGAGCAGGGGCTCGATCCGCTGGCGTTCTGCGACCGGATGGAGACCGCCTTCCGCGAGGTCTGGCGGCGTCTCGACGTCTCGTACGACGACTTCATCCGGACGACCGAGCCGCGCCACCGCGCCGGCGTCACCGCCCTCGTCCGGCGGATGGCCGACGCCGGCGATCTGTACGCCGGTTCGTACGAGGGGTGGTACTGCGTGTCGTGCGAGGCGTTCAAGCAGGAGAAGGACCTGGTCGACGGCGCCTGCCCGACGCACCGGAAGGCGCCGCAGTGGATCACTGAAAGGAACCACTTCTTCCGCCTGTCGAAGTACCGCCGGCCGCTGCTCGACCATTACGCCGCGCACCCGGAGTTCCTGGAGCCGGAGATCCGCCGCAACGAGATCCTCCAGTTCCTGGAGGCCGGTCCGGAGGACATCTCGATCAGCCGGACCGGGCAGGCGTGGGGGATCCCGCTGCCGTTCGATCCCGGCAGCGTCGTCTACGTCTGGGTCGATGCGCTGATCAACTACGTCTCGGCCGTCGGTTACGGCACGGACGACGCGCTGTTCGAGGCGTGGTGGCCGGCCGGCCTGCACGTCGTCGGCAAGGACATCACGCGCTTCCACTGCGTGATCTGGCCGGCGATGCTGATGAGCGCCGGCCTGGAGCTGCCCCGGCAGGTGTTCGGACACGGCTGGGTGCACTGGAAGGGCCGGAAGCTGAGCAAGTCGCTCGGCGCGGTTCTCGATCCGATCGAGGCGGCCGACCGGCTCGGGCCCGATCCGCTGCGTCTCTATCTGACGAAGGAGATCGGGTACGGCCAGGACGGCGACTTCACGTGGGAGCGGTTCGAGGACCGGTACAACGTCGACCTGGCGAACAACTTCGGAAACCTGGTCAGCCGGTTCAGCTCGATGGTCCACCGGTACCGGCGGGGCCGCCTGGCTCCGTCGGAACGGGCGCCCGGACCGCTCGCCGCCCGGGCCGACGCCGCGGTCGGACGGCACCGCGCGGCGATGGACCGGCTCGCCCTCCACCAGGGCACCGCGGCGGCGTTCGACCTGATCGACGCGGCGAACGAGTTCATCGCCGCCGTCCAGCCGTGGGCGGTCGCGAAGGACCCGTCGCGCGCGGCCGAGCTCGACGGGCTCCTCCACGACGTCGGCGAGGCGGTGCGGATCGCCGCGCTCCTGCTGCTGCCGGTCATGCCGGCCTCGTGCGCCGAGGTCCTCGCGCGGGTGGGGGAGACGCGCGGCGCGTCCGCTCTCAGGCTGGACGCGGACGCGGCCTGGACGACCGGCCGGGCGCGCGTCGTCGCCCGGGGCGACCCGCTCTGGCCCCGGCTGGCGCCCGGCCGGGACGACCCTGCCCCGGCGCCCGTGACCGCCGGGGCAGGGACCGGAACCGGGATGGGGAAGGAGAAGGCCGCCATGGAGAACGCGGAGAACCCGCGCATCGCCATCGACGATTTCGCGAAGATCGATCTGCGGACCGGACGCGTCGTCGCCGCCGAGCCGGCGCCGAAGTCGCGCAAACTGATCAGGCTGGTGCTCGACGCCGGGACGGACGAGCGCCAGGTGGTCGCCGGCCTCGCCGGCGCGTACGACCCGGAGGCGCTGGTCGGCCGGACGGTGGTGTTCATCGCCAACCTCCGGCCGGCGACGCTGGCGGGCGTCGAGTCGGACGGCATGGTGCTGGCCGCCGTCGCCCCGGACGGCAAGCCGGTGCTGCTGACCGTCGATGCGCCGGACGCCGCGCCGCCGGGCTCGAAGGTGAGTTAGGGCGCCCCACCGCTCTCGGCGCGCACGGGGCTCCACCACGGGCTGTTGGTTGTCCGCCGTACTGGAAGGAGTATTTCGTCGATGGGCCGATCGGTTCGTTGACGCTCGCGACGCCGGTCAAGTATGGTCTGGCGCCGGCGACGTCGACCCGCTCGGCGCCATCGCGGCGACCTGACGAAAGGAGCCTGGATGACTGCGATAGATGACGCGCTCGCAAGCAACGCCCGCTACGCCGACTCGTTCGACAAGGAGAGTCTGCCGCTCCCGCCCGCGCGCAAGCTGACGGTGGTGGCCTGCATGGACGCGCGTCTGGACGTCCATCGGATCATGGGCCTGGGTGAAGGCGATGCCCACGTGATCCGCAACGCCGGCGGGGTGGTCAGCGACGACGCGATCCGGTCGGTCGTGATCTCGCAGCGCCTGCTCGGCACGCGGGAGATCGCTCTGATCCACCATACCGACTGCGGCATGCTGACGTTCCGCGACGACGAGGTCAAGGACGCCATCGAGGCCGACACCGGTCTGCGGCCTGCGTTCGCGCTCGAAGCGTTCGGCGACCTCGAACGGGACGTGCGGCAATCGATCGCCCGCATCCGGTCGAGCCCGTTCATCCCGCACAAGGACCAGGTGCGCGGCTTCGTCTACGACTGCGCCACCGGCCGGCTGAACGAAGTCTCCACCGCGTGACGCCGCGGGCGGGACCCTCGACTGCGGCGTGAGGGCTCGATCCGCCGCCATGCGCCCCCTGCCGAAGTGGAGGCAAGGCTGCGATGGTCGACTCGCACTGCCACCTCGCCGACGACGCGTTCGTTCCCGACCTCGAGGCGGTCGTCGGCCGGGCGCGGGCGGCGGGATTGTCCGGGGCGCTGTGCATCGTCGACGCGGTCCGGCCGGAGGAGGCCGAGCGCCTGCGGCGGGTGCGCCGGCTCTGGCCGGCGGTCGGGTCGGCGGTCGGCGTGCATCCCCATCAGGCGGGGGCGTTCGCCGGCCGCATCGACGACGTTGAACCGGTGGTGCGGCGGGCGGCCGAGACCGCTCCGGGGGTGCGCGCCATCGGGGAGATCGGTCTCGACTACCATTACGACGCCGCCCCGCGGGAGACGCAGCAGGCGGTCTTCCGGCGGCAGGTCGGGCTGGCGCGCGATCTGGCGCGGCCGGTCGTCATCCACACGCGCGAGGCGGACGACGACACCGTGCGGATCCTGCGCGCAGAAGGCCGCGGGGAGGTGCGCGGCGTCTTCCACTGCTTCACCGGCGGCCGGCGGCTTGCGCGGCAGGCGCTGGATCTGGGATTCCATCTCTCGTTCTCCGGCATCGTGACGTTTCGGGGCGCCGAGACCGTCCGGGACGCCGCGCGGTTCGCGCCGGACGACCGGCTGCTGGCCGAGACCGACGCGCCGTACCTCGCGCCCGTCCCGTACAGGGGCAAGCGCAACGAACCCGCATGGGTGGCGCGCGTCGTCGAGGCGCTGGCCGACCTGCGCGCCCGGCCGGTCCGCGAGATGGCGGATGCGACCGCCGCCGCGTTCGCCGGCCTGTTCGGTTCGGCCCGTTGACGCGGGCCGCAACCTGACGCCTCCGCGCGGCAGGCGCTCGCGCCCCACCCGGCCCGGCGCCCCGCGGGGCTCCACCACGGCCGCCGGTGCGCGGCCTGCCGGGCGTCCGCTGCGTTGACACTTCTTCGGCAGGTATGGTCTGATCCGGATGCTGGAATGCCTACCGCGCCGCCAGCGTCCGCGTCCGCCGATCTCGCCCGGATCTTCGAGCCGATACGCGATGATCTCGAAGCGGTGGAGGCGGCCTACGCCAGCCACGTCAAGTCGCGGGTCGAGCTCATTCCGCAGATCGGCCGCTACCTCCAGACCAGCGGCGGCAAGCGGGTGCGGCCGGCGCTCCTGCTGATGGCCGCGCGGCTCGGCGGCTACCGGGGCGACCGGGCCGTCAACTACGCCTCGGTCGTCGAGTTCATCCACACCGCCACGCTGGTGCACGACGACATCATCGACGACTCCGACCTGCGGCGCGGCCGGATGGCCGTCCACTCGCGCTGGGGGAACGACGTCACCGTGCTGCTGGGCGACTACCTCTACATCAAGTCGATGGGGATGGCGCTCGCCTACGACTCGCTGGACGTCGTCCGCCTGCTGTGCGACGTGACGCTGCGGATGATCGAGGGCGAGATCTACCAGCTCACCAAGACCGGCGACGCCGACATCGCCGAAGAGGAGCATTTCGAGATCATCCGGCGCAAGACCGCCTGCCTGTTCGGCGGGTGCGCCGAGATCGGCGGGATGCTCGGCGGCGTTTCGCAGGAGCGGCGGGAGGCGTTGCGGGAGTACGGGTTCAACCTGGGGGTGGCGTTCCAGCTCGTCGACGACCTGCTCGACTTCACGGCCGATCAGGCCGCGCTCGGCAAGCCGGTGGGCGGCGACCTGCGCGAGGGGAAGGTGACGCTGCCGGTCATCCTGCTGCTGCAGCGGGACGGCGGCCGGGCGCGCGAGCTGGTGGACGCGGCCATCCGCGACCGCGACGTTCCGCCGGAGTCGTGGCGCGAGCTGTCGGCGCTGCTCCGCGAGCATCGGGCGATCGACGACGCGTACGATCGGGCGGTCGAGCACGCCTCGGCCGCCCGGCGGCGTCTGACCGTCTTCCCGCCCTCCCCCGAGCGCGATGCGCTGGAGTCGCTGCCGGACTACGTGCTCGCCCGCGACCGGTGAATGCCACGTCGGCCGCCACGCTCGACGAGGCGCGGGAACGGATCGACGGCCTGCGCGCCGAGATCCGGCGCCACGAGCACCGCTACTACGTCCTGGACCGGCCGGAGATCACCGATGGCGAGTTCGACGCCCTGATGCGGGAGCTCCGGGCGCTCGAAGCGCGGCATCCCGGCTTGGCGTCGCCCGACTCGCCGTCGCGGCGCGTCGGCGGCGCGCCGCGCGACGGCGTCGAGAAGGCCGCCCATTCGTCGGCGATGCTGAGCCTGGAGAACGCGTTCGACGACGCGGAGCTGCGCGACTTCGACCGCCGGGCGCGCAAGCTGGCCGGGACGGACCTGCTCGACTACGTCGGCGAGCTCAAGCTCGACGGCGTCTCGATGGCGGTGCGGTTCGTCGCCGGCCGGATGGATCTGGCGCTGACGCGCGGCGACGGTGAGCAGGGCGAGGTGATCACGCCGAACGCCCGGACGCTGCGGACGCTGCCGCTGGCGTTCGAACGGGCCGTGCTGGCCGCCGCCGGGGCGCCGGCCGACTTCGAGGTGCGCGGCGAGGTCGTCATGCCGAAGCGGGCGTTCGCCGACCTGATCGGGCGGCAGCGAGAGGAAAACGCGGCGCGCGCCGCCGCCGGCAGGCGCGAGAAGCCGTTGTTCGCGAATCCGCGGAACGCCGCCGCCGGCTCGCTCCGCATGCTCGATGCGGCGGTCACCGCCTCCCGCCGCCTCGATTTCCACCCGTACCAGATCCTGGCCGCCGGCGAGGCCGTCTTCCCCTCCCACTGGGCGGCGCTGGAGGCGTTGAAGACGCTCGGCTTCAAGGTCAGCCCGAACCGGGAGCGGCTGCGCGGCGTCGACGCCCTGCTGGCGTTCCGCGACGCCTGCATGGCGCGGCGGGAGGCGCTCCCTTGCGAGGTCGACGGCGTGGTGTTCAAGGTCGACTCGACCGATCTGCAGCGCCGGCTCGGCGCGACGTCGAGGTCGCCCCGCTGGGCGATCGCTTCGAAGCCGGTCGCGCAGCGGGCCGAAACGATCGTAGCGGGGATCGAGGTTCAGGTCGGCCGCACCGGGGCGGTGACGCCGCGCGCCCGGTTCCGGCCGGTCCGGGTCGGCGGCGTGACGGTCTCGCGGGCGACGCTGCACAACGAGGACGAGATCGCCCGTCTGGACTTGCAGATCGGCGACCGGGTGCTGGTCGAGCGCAGCGGCGACGTGATCCCGAAGGTGGTGCGGGTGATCGCCCCGGGCGCCGCCCGCCGGCCGTTCCGGATGCCGGCCGCCTGCCCGGCGTGCGGCGCGGCGGTGGTCCGGGAGGAGGGCGAGGCGGTGGCGCGGTGCGTCAACGTCAGTTGTCCGGCCCGCCTGAAGGAGTCGATCCTGCACTTCGCGGGAAGGGCCGCGTTGAACGTCGACGGCGTCGGCGAATGGCTGGTCGATGCGCTGGTCGAGCGCGGTCTGGTGCGCGATCTGGCCGACCTGTACAGGCTGGAGACGGCGGATCTGGCGGACCTCGAAAAGATGACGACGGTCGGCCCGAGGAAGGCGGCCAGGGCGGTCGCCGGCATCGCCGGGTCGATGCGCCCGGCCGGTCTGCCGCAGGCGCTGGGCGCGCTGGGCGTGCCGGGCGTCGGCGCAGGAAAGGCGGCGGCGCTGGCGCAGCGCTTCCGGACCCTGGCCGAAGTGGCCGAAGCGTCCGAGGCGGATCTCCGCGAGACGCAGGGGATCGGCCGGCGCGACGCCGGATCGATCCGGGCCTTCTTCTCGGCGCCCGCGAACCGGGCGCTGGTGGAATCCCTGCCGAGGTTCGGGCCGCCGTTCGCGCCGGCGGGGGGCGTCGGCCGGGTCCCGCCGCCGGGCGTTCCGGAGGCGCCCGAGGAGGCGCTGGCGCCGTTTCTGAAGCAGTGGATGGCGTCGGCGCCGGGCGTCGGCGCGGATCTGGCCGCCGGACTGGTCGATCGCGGCCTGGTGCGCCGCCCCGCGGACTTGCGCGCGCTCAGGGCGGAAGACGTGGCGTCGATGCCGGTGGCGATCAGGCTGGGGGAGAAGGCCGCCGCCCGGATCATCGAGGGTCTGGAACGCTCCAGGACGGCTCCGTTGGACCGGCTGCTGTTCGGTCTGGGCGTTCGCCACGTCGGAGACCGGACCGCGGCGGCGCTCGCTGCGCATTTCCGGAGTCTGGACGCGATCGGGACGGCGTCTCCCGAGGAACTTGAGGAGTTGGAGGACATCGGGCCGCGCATCGCCGAGTCGGTCCGGACGTTCTTCGCGTCCGGCCGGAACCGGAGACTCGTCGAGCGGCTGCGCGCCGCCGGCCTGCGGATGGAGGACGACGCCCCGGCGGCGTCGGGCCGTGCGGCGTCGTCCGGCGCCGCCGGAAAGACGTTCGTCCTGACGGGAACGTTGCCGGGTCTGACCCGCGAAGCGGCCGAGGCGCGCATCCGGGCCGCCGGCGGCAGGGTCGCCGGCGCCGTCAGCGGCAGGACCGACTACGTCGTGGCCGGCGCCGATCCCGGCTCGAAGCTGCGCAAGGCCGGGCAGTTGGGCGTCGCCGTCGTCGACGAAGCCGGCCTCCTCGCCCTGCTGCCTGACGACGCACCGTCATGAAGCCCCGCATCCTGGTGGTGGACGACGAGGCCGCCGTCCGCGAGTCGCTCAAGATGATCCTCGAGTACGACGGCTGTGACTGCCGGCTGGCGCCGAGCGGCCGGGACGGCGTCGCGCAGATCGAGATCGACAACCCCGACCTGGTCTTCCTCGACGTCAAGATGCCCGGGATGGACGGCATCGAGGCGCTGCGGCGCATCCGCGGGCTCGACCCGGCGCCGGCCGTGGTCATGATCTCGGGTCATGCGACGGTGGAGACGGCGGTCGAGGCGACCCGGCTCGGCGCGTTCGACTTCCTGGAGAAGCCGCTCTCCACCGAGCGCGTCAAGGTCACCATCCGGAACGCGCTCGACCAGCAGCGCCTGCGGACCGAGAACCGCCGGCTGCGGCGCGCCGCGCCGGCGGAGCGCGAAATGATCGGCGAAAGCCCGGCGCTCGGGGCGGTCACCGAGGCGATTCGGCGCGCCGCGCCGGTGCGCAGCGCCGTGCTCGTGCAGGGCGAGAGCGGGGTCGGCAAGGAGCTGGTGGCGCGCGCGATCCACCGCAACAGCCCGCGGGCGAAGGAGCGGTTCGTGCAGGTCAACTGCGCGGCGATTCCGGACGACCTGATCGAGTCGGAGCTGTTCGGGCACGAGAAGGGCGCGTTCACCGGCGCGACGGAGAAGCAGATCGGCAAGTTCGAGCTGGCCGACCGGGGCACGATCTTCCTGGACGAAGTCGGGGACATGAGCCTGAGGACCCAGGCCAAGGTGCTGCGCGTCCTGCAGGAGGGCGAGGTGGAGCGCCTCGGCTCGTCACGGACGATGCAGGTCGACGTGCGGGTGCTCGCCGCCACGAACAAGGACCTTGAACAGGCGATAGAGGGCGGGCAGTTCCGCGAAGACCTCTTCTTCCGACTCAGCGTCATTCCGATACGGGTGCCGCCGCTGCGGGAGCGGCGCGAGGACGTGCCGCGGCTCGTCGAGCATTTCGCGGCGCTGTTCGCCCGCGAGAACAACTTCCGGCCGAAGACGTTCACCGGCGCGGCGCTCGACGCGCTGGCCGGGCGGAGCTGGCGCGGCAACGTCCGCGAGCTCCGCAACGGCGTCGAGCGGCTGATGGTGATGACGGCGGCCCCCCGGGTCGACGCCGGGGACGTCCGGATCGTGCTCGCGGACGGCGTCCCGCCAAGCGGCGCCGACGCGACGTGGCGCGGCGCCCGGACGCTGCGCGAGTTCAAGGGGGCGAGCGAGCGCGCCTTCCTCGTCCGCAAGCTCCGCGAGTTCGGATGGAACGTTTCGAAGACGGCCGAAGCGATAGAGACGCCGCGCAGCAACCTCTACAGGAAGCTGGAGCGGTACAATATCCGGCAGGAGACGGAGGGGTGACCTCTCCGTCCGCCGTTCTTTGACATTCCGCCGCAGCCGGCCGGACGACCGCTGCGCGCGCGCGTTGCGGCGTGCGCGCGGGGAGGAAAGTCCGAACTCCGAAGGACGGTGCGCCGGGTAACGCCCGGTCAGGGTGACCTGAAGGAAAGTGGCGCAGAAAACATACCGCCCGCCGCGGTCCGTGGACCGCGGCGGGCAAGGGTGAAAAGGTGCGGTAAGAGCGCACCGCGCCGGCCGCAAGGCTGGCGGCAGGCCAAACCCCGCACGGAGCAAGACCGAATAGGGAGGCGCTCGAGGGTGGTCCGCCCGAAGCCTCCGGGTAGGTCGCTCGACCCGGCCAGAGATGGCCGGGCCAGATGAATGGTCGTCACCGGCGCCGGGCGCGAGCGATCGCGCCCGGCGCCGGCACAGAATTCGGCTTACGGCCGCGCTGCGGCGGAATCCTGCGCTCCGGCCCGCCTTCGGCGCACCGACAGCGTCAGGCCGCGGCCGCCCACCACCTCGACCGCGGCGTGCGAATCGATCCGTTCCCCGCCGCCGGCGGTCGCCCGCCACAGCTCCCCCCGCACGCGCACGTAACCGGTCGGGGCGAGCGGTTCGACGGCCGTGCCGACCACGCCGATCAGATGCTCGACGCGTCTCCGGCGGTCCGCCTCGTACGCGAAGCGGAGCGCCGGGTACATCGCGTAGTCCTTGATGACCCACGCCGCCGGGAGCCCGGCCGCGATCCACAGCGGCGCGTCGAGAGATCGGTGCAGCCACCAGCCCGCGCCGCCGGCCAGGATCCACCCCGGCGTCTGGAACGCGGTGTACCGCCAGAATGCCGGATGTCGTGTCCGCACGGCGTTCGATCCGCTGTCCGGCAAAAACTATACACAAGCCCGCGGGTCCGGCTGACGAGGCTGATATATCGTATGGCCGGGGGAAGCGCCGTGAAGATCACGTTCAACGGTTCGCCGGATCCGACGCTCGGCGTCGAGCTGGAGTTGCAGTTGCTCGATCCGGAGACGAAGAACCTCGTGTCGGGCGCCCCGCGCATCCTGGAACGGACGGAGGGCGATGGCCACGTCAAGCCGGAGCTGATCGAGTCGACCATCGAGATCAACACCGGCGTCTGTCCGGACGTGGCCGCGGTGCGCCGCGATCTGAACGGCCGGGTCGGCCGGCTGCTCGCGCTCTGCGACGAGCTGGGATACGAAGTGGCGTCGGCCGGCACGCATCCGTTCGCGGAGTGGTCGGAGCAGCGCGTCACCGCCAGGGAGCGCTACACGATGCTGGTCGACCGGTGTCAGTGGCCGGCGCGCCGCCTGATGATCTTCGGCCTGCACGTCCACGTCGGGGTGGCGAGCGGGGAGAAGGCGCTTGCGGTGTTCAACGCGCTCACCACCTATCTGCCGCACCTGCTGGCGCTGTCGGCCAGCTCGCCGTTCTTCAGCGGCCTCGACACCGGACTGACGTCGTGCCGGGTCAAGCTGTTCGAGAGCCTGCCGACGGCGGGGCTGCCGTACCGCCTCCTCAACTGGGGCGAGTTCCAGCGGCTGATGACGACGCTGGTGAACGCCAGGGCGATCGAGTCGATCCGGGAGGTCTGGTGGGACGTCCGTCCGCATCCCGACTTCGGCACCGTGGAGGTGCGCATCTGCGACGGGTTGCCGACGCTGGACGACGTGGTGGCGATGACGGCGATGATCCAGGCGCTGGTCGTCTGGCTCGGCGAGCAGTATGACGAAGGGAGCTACCTGCCGGTCCAGCGCTACTGGATCGTGCGGGAGAACAAGTGGCGCGCCGCCCGCTGGTCGATCGACGCCGACGTCATCGTCGACGAGGACGGCCGGCTCGAGCGGCTGTCCGATGCGGTCGAGGCGCTGCTCGAGTCGCTCGGGCCGGTGGCCGACCGGCTCGGTTCGCGCCGCGAGCTCGATCGCGTGGGCGCGATTCTGCGCGACGGGCCGAGCTACCGCCGGCAACTCCGGTTGTACGAGGAGACGGGCCGGTTCACCGCGGTCGTGGAGAGTCTGGTCCGGGAGTTCCGGGAATCGGTTCAGCCGAGCTGCTAGCCACGCAGCCCGCGGCGGAGGTCCCCGCTGCATTCGAGCGGCGCCCCGCGGGGTTCCACCACGGGCTGCACGGGCTGGTGGTTCGCCGCGCCGCTCCAGGCGAGCCAGCGTCCGTTCCGGCGCTCCAGCTCGAGGCGGACGCCGAAACAGGCGGAGAGGCTCTCCGCCGTCAGCGTTTCGTCGATCGGCCCCGCGGCGCGCACGCGTCCGCCCTCCAGCAGCAGCGCATGCGTGAAACCCCGCGGGATCTCGTCGACGTGATGGGTCACCAGCACCGTCGCCGGGGCGTCCGGTTCGGACGCCGCCGCGCCGAGCAGTCCCACCAGCCGCTCGCGCCCGCCCAAGTCGAGCCCGGCCGTCGGCTCGTCCAGCAGCCACAGCGCCGGGTCGTTCATCAGGGTCCGCGCGAGCAGGACGCGCTGGCGCTCGCCCGACGAGAGCGCGCCGAATGCGGCCCCGGCCAGCGGCCGGCATCCGAAGCGATCGAGCAAGGCGCAGGCTCTCTCCCGGTCGTCGGCCGTGTAGTCATGCCACCATGGGGTCAGGGCCGCGTACCGGCCGGTGACGACGACGTCCTCGACCCGGAGCGACGGCTGCAGCATGTCGGCCACCGCCGCGCCGGTGACGCCGAGCCGCCGCCGGAGATCGCGGACGTCGGCGCGGCCCAGCCGCTCGCCGAGCACCTCGACCGCGCCGCGGGACGGATGGACGTACAGGCTGGCGATCCGGCACAGCGTGGTCTTGCCCGATCCGTTCGGTCCGAGCACGACCCAGCGTTCGCCGCGCCGGACGCGCCAGTCGATCCGGCGGAGGATGGCGCGGCCGTCGCGGATCAGGTCGACGCCCGACAGCGCCAGCACGACGTCGCCGCCCATCCGGGGCATTGTACAGACCGGCCGATCGGTAGAATGCTCCGGTGCGCGTCGTCCGCGGCGGCTCGTCCGTCTCGAAGATCCTGATACGGCTGCCGAACTGGGTCGGGGACGTCGTGATGGCGCTGCCGGCCGCACAGGCCCTGCGCGCCCACCGGCCGGACGCCCGCCTCGTGGCCATGGCGCGCCCGCAGCACGTGGAGCTGGTCCGCCGCATTCCCGCGTTCGATCAGGTGATGCCGGCGCCGCCTCCCTCCGGGTCCGGCCGTCCGCGGGCATGGTGGCGGGCGGTGCGCGCCCTGCGCGCGGCGCGGCTTGACGCCGCGGTCGTCATGGCGCCGTCGTTCGAGAGCGCTTTGACCGCCCGGGCCGCGGGGATTCCGATCCGCATCGGTCATGCGGCCGACCGCCGCGCGCTGCTGCTCAGCCACCGAATCGAAGCGGCGGCGCGGCAGCACCGGACCGACGGGTTCCTGGCGTTGGCGGGCGCGCTCGGCGCCCGGCCGGCGCCGCCGCAGATCCCCTTCCGCTTTCAGCCGGCGGAGCGGCGGTATGCGGATCGGTTGTTCGAGGAGAACGGCCTGACGAGCCGGGATCGGCCGGTGCTGATCAACCCCGCGGCGGCCAAGACGCCCCGGGCGTGGTCCGCGGACCGGTTCCGGCGGCTGGCCGAGACGATCGCGGACCAGCACGCGGGCGTTCCGGTGCTCGTCCACTGCCATCCGCCGTTCGACCTGCCGGAGGGGTGGCCCGGCCGGCCGTCGATCCGGGTCGTGCGCGGCGCCTCGCTGGTCGAGCTCGGCGCGGTGATCGAGCGCTGCCGGTTGTATGTGGGAAACGACAGCGGTCCGATGCACGTCGCGGCGGCGCTCGGGACGTCCACCGTCGGCGTCTACGGACCGTCGAGCCCGAACCGCACCTCGCCGCGGGGCGCGGCCGGAGCCCGGCACGCGGCCGTGTCGGCCGCTTTCGCTTGCTCGCCCTGCCGGGAGCGCTTCTTCGACGAGTGCCCGTCGCCGCCGACGGCGGACGGCCGCCCGCCGTGCCTCGACGCGGTGGCGGTCGAGCAGGTGGCGGCGCAGGTCAACCGTTTCCTCCGGGACGGCTGACCGGATTATTCATGAAGGCGCGCGCCGCGCGGGTTCTGCGGCGCCTTCGCGGATCCGCGCTATCTTCCGGTCGCGGTCGGCGGCGAACCGCCCGAGGTCGCGCCGGTGGTTCGCTTCGAGCTCCTGCCGCGCTTCCGGCTCCAGCGTCTTCGCCAGCGCCGACTGGCGCAGTATGCGGCGCTCGGCGACCTGCGCGTCGTACGCGCGCCGGACGTCCGTAATCGCTTCGCGCTGCGCGTCGGTCAGCGCAGCCGTCTCGACGCCGGCCTCCTCGTCCCGGCGCTTCAGCTTCTCCATCGCCAGCTCGAACGCGCTCTTCGGCGCACCTTTCGTCACGTCGGCTCCTTTCCACACGGCCCGGCTACCGGCGGCGCGCGCGCTGCTCGGCGGCGCGGGCCAGCCGGCGGGCCTCCTCCACGTACGAGGCGAACGTCTCCCGCACGCGGATCAGGAAGCGCGTCAGCCGGTCGCGGTCGTTCGGATCCGGCAGCGCGTCGGACACCTTGAAGGGCGGCTTGACTACGGCGGCGCAGACCGTCGAATGGACGCGCCGGTCGAAGTTGGCGACCGCTATAGGGACTATCCACGGCTCCGGCCTCATGCTCGCCGCCAGGCGGAACGCGCCCGGCTTGAACGGACCCGGCGAATCCTCGGTCCAGAAGCTGGTTCCCTCGGGACTGAGGATCAGGTTGGCGCCGGCCTGGAGGCGCCGGCCCGCCACGTCGAAGAATCGGCTGCGCCGCGTCCGGCGCTGCTGCTCCGTCTCCGCGATCCGGTCCGACTCGTGCGTGTAGACGGCGACGTGTCCCAGCCGGTCGTAGTACGCCTGGTGCCCATACTCGGCGCCGCGGCTGTGGCGCACCACTCGGATGCCGCTGTCGCCGTAGCGCGGGTCGAGGATCATCGCGCTGACGAAGTGGGAGTCGAGCGTGAGCTGGAAGTTGTTCGGCAGCGTGTTGTACTCGTGGTTCTTCAGGTGGTTGAAGACGAAGATCTGTCCGGGCGCGTCCGGCAGGTGGCGCTCCCCTTCGATGACGTACCGTATCCGGCTGAACGCCTCCTGGAACCCGCGGGCGCACAGCTTGCGCACCTCCGCCGCCGGCATCTCCGGCGGCGCGGTGACGACGGCGTGATAGACCTGCCGGAGCGCTTCGAAGAACTCGTGCTCGCGCTGCACCTCGCCGAGCAGGTCCCGGCAAAGCTGCGCCAGCGACCGTTCGAGCGCGTCGGGGCTCTCCTCCATCCGGTCGAGCGACGCGAACGCGTCGCCCAGCGTCAGGTGGCTGTCGAGCAGGTGCGGCAGCCGGTGGAGCGGAGAGTTCACGGCGAGCTGCGTGCAGCTCTGCTCGATCAGGTTTCGGATCGCCAGCCGTTCCTGGGCGAATCGCCGGGAGATGAAGATTGCGCGGGACGCGCGCAGCAGACCCGCGGCGAGCCACAGCAGGCGGCGGACCAGCGCCAGCGCCAGCCGCGGGTCGCGTCCGGGCGGCGGGTCGAACCGGGACGGGTCGATACGGTAGACGGTGCAGTCGCGCATCGCGCGGACCGAGGTCTGGACGGCTTCGACGCCGGCGACGCCGGCCACCGCCACCACCGCGCCGGGACTGGCGATCGTCCGGAGCGCGAACGCCTCCTTCGCCCCCGCGGGGCGGTAGTTCAGCGCCACGCGGCCGGTCGCCAGCACCCAGATGCCCGGGTCGCAGCTCCCCTGCTCGACCACCGGCTCGCCCCGACAGAAGTAGCGGCTCTCGACCGCCTCCGCCAACCGGCGCAACTGCGCCTCCTCCAGCACCTCGAAGAACGGCGACCTCTGGAACAGCTCGATCACCGGCGGCGGCGCCCGGTTGTAGGCCTCCTCCTCGCCCTTCTCGTCGAGCGACTGGCCGAAGTTGACCGGCGTTCGGGAGTGGCGCACGATCCGCGCCCGCGCCGCCGCCAGCACATCCAGGCAGCCGCCGAGCACCGTTTCGAGGAACCGGGCGCCGAGCGCGGGATCGTCGGCGCACAGCGCGTCGAGCGCCCGATGGCCGAACCGCAGCGTCCGGCAGGCGCTTTCGCACACCACCGTCGTCGCGTACCGCCGGGGCTCGACGAGCCCCGACCAGCCGACCGGCGTCCAGGCCGCCCGGCTCCCGCCGACGTCGATCTCCTCGTTCCCCTCCTCTATCCGGTTCTGGAACCGCACGGCGCCTTCGGCCACCAGGAACAGATCGGCGGCCGGCTCGAACTGCCGCGTCAGCACGCGCCCGGCCTCGAACCACCGCTCTTCGGCCAGCGCCGCCAGACGATCCCACGCCGGAGCGCCGTCCGGCCCGGGCGGCGCGGCGCGCGCGGCGGCGTGGGCGATGAACTCCTGCGTCGTGGCGTCCATCCGTCGGTCCCACTCTACACGCTGGGTGCGGTTCGACGAACGCTGAACCGCCGAGGCCGCGGCGCTGCGCGCAGGGGCTGACGGCGACGGCTCATCAGCCCGTGGTGAAAGTCCCCGCTGCATTCGAGCGGCGATGCATCCCGCCTGACTGCGTTGTTCGTCGGTTGCGTATGCCCAATATGCGCCCTCCTCACGCCTGGTCAGCCGGGCGCCTCGCCGCTCTCGGCGCCCCGCGGGGTTCCACCACGGGCTGTTGTTGGTGGTAGTCTTGTCGGGTGGACGGTGACGAGTTGCGGGCCGTGCTGCGCGCCTTCGAGGCGGCGGGCGTCGACTACGTCCTGATCGGCGCGACGGCGATGGGGTTTCATGGCGTGACACGCGCTACTGAGGACGTCGACATGATCGTCCGCATGATCGTCCGCGCCGCTGCGGAAAACATCGACCGGATTCGCAGCGCTCTGCGGTCGGCGTACGCGGACGACCCCACCGTGGACGAAATTCGGACTGACGATTTGCTGGGCGACTATCCGGCGGTGCGGTACTTCCCGCCCACCGGCGACCTGTATTTCGACCTGATGACCCGGCTCGGCGAAATGGAGGACTTCGATTCCATCGAAGCCGAAATCAAGGAAACCGGCGGCGTTCGGGTGCGGGTGGCCACGCCGGCGGCGCTGCATCGTCTGAAGAAGGGAACGCTCCGAGCGATCGATCGGCAGGACGCCGCCGCGCTCCGGGAGCGCTTCGACCTGCCGGAGGATGCGTGAAAGTGGCTGTCGAACGTTTCCGGTCTGTCGAAGAGATGTCCGCGGCGTCCACGCCTCGGCGATCGTCGGACGGGTTCGAGCGGTTCATCCGGCACTGTGCGCGGCACCGGGAAATCTCCCCGCGCGTCTACCCGCGCGGCGTGTTCAAGTACCGGAGCCTGGGAGAGGCGCAGCGCGCCCGGCGGCGTTGGCGAGAAACTTCCCCATTGCATCGAGAACGGTGAGGCGCCCGGCTGACGAGGTGTGAGGAGGGGAGCATGTGATGACGCCACCTCCTGCGTGCGTGCGGTACAACGACTGGCACCGGATAGAACCGGCGTCTCCCGACCGGTTCCGGCCCGCGTTCCCGGTCAGCGTGATCGTCCCCTACCACGAAGCGCCGCGGGCGCTGGCGCTGACGCTGGCCGCGCTCGAGGTCCAGACTTGGCCGCGGGAGCTGTTCGAGGTGGTCATCGTCGACGACGGGTCGGCCGCGCCGCTGGAGCGCCCGGCGACTCCCCTGTCGGTGACCGTGGCGCGTCAGGAGCGCCGCGGTTTCGCGCTGGCCAGGGCGCGCAACACGGGGGCCCGGACGGCGGCCCACGACATTCTCCTGTTCCTGGACGGCGACATGCTTCCCGAAGCCGGCTGGGTCGCCGCGCACGCCCGGTGGCACCACGCAGCCTCCGACGTCCTGACGCTCGGCTTCCGCGCCTACGTCGGCATGGACGGCGTGCGTCCGGAGACGATTCGGGACCGGCCGGGGTCGCTGCAAGAGCTGTTCGCGGGCCGGCCGGCCGACCCTTCGCTCGCGGAACCCCACCTGGCCAGGACCCGCGACCTGACGTCGAAGGCCGACGATCTGTTTCGGGTCATGGTGGGAGCGAACTTCGGGATTCGCCGCGAGCTGTACGAGGCGGCGGGCGGTTTCGACGAATCGTTCACGAGTTACGGCTCGGAAGACATCGAGTTCGCCTATCGCGTCTACACCCGCGGCGCCGTGCTGATCCCGGCCCGGGAGGCGTTCGCGTGGCACCAGGGCCGATGGGCGGACGACCGGGAGCGGAAGGACGCGCTCGTTCGCCTCCAGCGGGCGAAGATCGCTCACCTCGTCGCGCACCACGAGTTTCGCGACGCCCGGCCCGGACGGATCTTCCAGGTGCCCCAGTACGTGGTGACGATCGAGCCGGCCGGCCTGCCGGAGAACCGGGTAGTGGGTTTGACCGAGGCGATCCTGGCCGACCGCGTGCACGATCTGGTGGTGCGGATCGATCTGCCGGAAGGTGATGCGCGCCTGCCGGGGCTCCGGCGCCAGTTCGAGCCGGACCCGCGGGTGCGCGTCGCTCCCGCGCTGCCGGCGCTCGACGAGTTTCCCGCCGCGCCGTTCCACGTCACGGTCCCGTCCGGCGCCGTGTTCGCCCGCGGTCTGGTGCGCCGGCTGCGCGGCGAGATCGGCGCCGCGGCGGCCGCGGCGGCGGTCCTCCCGGACGGGTCCCGGGTCTCCATCGTCAGGGCTTGGGCGCTCCACCGCGCGCGCCGTACGGGGCGGGACGTCGCGGAGTTCGGAGACGCCGTGACCATCCCGGCCCGGAGACTGCGCATCGGGAGCGCGCGTCCGGACGGCGCCCGCGGCCAGGAGCTTCGCCGGCGGCTGCGGGACCTGCGCGTCTGGACGGAGCAGGCGCGCGTCCGGACAGGTCGGATCCGCACGCCCCGGCAAGCCTGGCAGCTCCTGGAGCAGCTGGCCGGCGCGTCACGGTGGTGGCTGACTCGGCGGCGGCTGGCCCGGTTCGCCCCGGCCTCTGTCCACCGTACCCCCCCCCCCCCCCCCCCGTGACAACGCGGTTGGCGCCTCGGATGGAACTTCCGCATAGAATTTTCAGCGATGTTGCGATACGCCGTCACCATTCATGCCGGGCGTCAACCGGTGGAGCAGATCATCCAGGTCGCCGAGCAGGTGCTGGCCGAGCGGTTGCAAGATCGGGTCGTGGTGATCCAGATCCCTGCCGACGATGATCGAACTGCGCCGCTCCGGAGCGTGCTCGGCGACGACCCGCAGGTGCGCATCGCTCCCGCGATGACGGACGCCGACGCGTTCATCGAAGCGGCGTTCCACGTCGCGCTGCCCGCTGGCGTCGCGTTCTCCGGAAGCCTCCTGCATCGTCTGCGCGACGGGCTGGGAGACCAGGCGGCCGCGGAGGCGTTTCTGCCCGACGGCACGCGGGCGCTGATAGCCAGGACATGGTTGCTCCATCGCGGGCGAGGCGCGGAAGCCTGTTTCAGGACCGTCGGCAAGGTGCGCCAACTGTCCGCTTCGAAGCTGGGCCTCAGGAGCGTCGACCGGGTCGGGCGCTCGAACGGGACCCGTTCGGCGCCGGACGCGGGCTGGCCCGGGACCTGGCCCGAACTGCTCGATTGGGCGCGGGGCGTTCGCGGCCCGGGTGACGCGTGGGCGCTGCTGAAGTGGTCGGCCTGTCTGGCGTGGTGGGGAGCGGCCAACCAGCGCCGGCGGATCGGTTTGCGCCTGCGGCGCTTGTCGTATGACCTCGGGTGCGGGCCAAACGCCGCAGAACCCCCGAAGGGTTTCGATCGGCGGCTCCACAGCCCGATCGGATGGCGGCGCGCCGCCGGAAGGGAGGTGGCGGCGCTGGGACCGCTGGACCTGTTGCCGCCCGGCGTCGAAGCCCACTGCGTCGTGCGGCGGGACGACGTGCCGCGGTTGCGGCGGGCGCATCACGTGGAGGACGTGCAAGCGTTCCACGCCGACACCGCCACGCGGGCCGCCACGCTGGTCCGCCTGGCCGCCGCCGGGGTCGTGGCGCATCTGGCGGACGGCGGTCAGGGTCCCGCGGCCGCCGCGAGGATTGCCTCCATCGCGAAAGGACGGCTCAAGGCGTTGCTCGGTGACGAGCTCCATCATCTGATGACCACCGACGTGCGCGACGCCGACGAGCTGGCGCGCGAGTTGCTCAGCATCCGGATGCGGCGTGCGGCGCTGCGGGACCCGGCTGAGCCTCCTCTGGTGTCGATCATCCTGGCGACGACGCGGCCGCGGTTCCTGCCTTGGCTCCTCGCGGCGGCGGCGGGGCAGACCTACCCAAAACTGGAGCTGGTGCTGGCCCTGCACGGCGGTCCCTTCACCGGCGTCGAGCGCCGCATCGCCGAAATCCGGCATCCGGTGAAGCTCGTGCGGGCGCCCGCCGGCGCGCCGCTCGGCGCCGTGCTCAATGCCGCCACGGCGGCGGCAAGCGGCGACCTGTTGGCCAAGATGGACGACGACGACCTGTACGGTCCGGAACACGTCCGGGATCTCGTGCTCGCCCACGAGTACTCGCGGGCGCCGCTGGTCGGAAAGCACACGGAGTTCGTCTACCTGCTCGGATCGGACCGGACCGTCTGGTGCGGCCGCCGCCGCAACGAAGACTGGCAGGGAAACGTGACCGGAGGCGCCATGCTCGTCGCACGCCGCGAACTCGACCGGATCGGCGGCTGGCCACGGCGGGCGTGGGGCGTCGACGCAGCCCTGATAGGAGCTTTCGTCCGGACCGGCCGGCCGATCTACCGGACGCACGGCGCCGGCTACATGATGGTGCGTCACGGCGGCGGCCATACCTGGGACGTGGCCGATCAGCATTTCCTCGCGGAAGCCGACCGCGTCTACCCGGGCTGGCGTACGGACGTCGCCGGCATCGAAAAACCGGTCCTGCCGTATCCGGCGCTGGACGGAACGGGCGAGGTCAGGGTTTTCGGGGGGGGGGGGGGGAGCTCGCTGGTGAATTCGCCGGGGCGAACGAAATGAGCTTCGCCGGCGCGGGAGACGACCGGCGACACAGGCGACAAGCTCCATGACTCTCCGGACGAGCCGCTACCGGTTGGGGAAATACGGCATTCCTCTCTTCCTGGCCGGTTACCTTCTCGTCGCCGGGATGCATCTGGTTTTCGGAGACCGGTCGACCGAGATCTTCCCGTTCTTCGCCTGGACGCTGTTTCCGCGCACGCCCGAGTGGCGCAAGACCCTGTCGGCCGTCATCGTGCATTCGGTCGACGGCGAGCCGGTCGACGGCGAGTCGGCCGGCGGCGCGCGCTACGTCATTCCCCGCAGAAACATCGGCCACCTGAAGGTGCTGCACCGGGCCGTCAGGGAATGCCGCATGCGCCCCGACGGTTGCGATGCGGCCGTGGCCCGGCTGCTGCATCCGATCGTGACGGCGGTGACGCGCGGCGACCGGGTCGACTTCAGCGTCGTCATCGCCCGCGTCGACCTGCGCGAAGTCCGGAAGGACGTCGCGAACCTTGCGGCCGGAAGGTCGGAAAAGACCGACCACTTCCGGCCGGTCAGCATCGTCGGCCGCTGGACGACGCCGGGCGGGCGAACACCGGGAGAATGACGTGCACGTCTGCCAGGCCCTGCGGCGGGCGCGCCTCTTCCTGCAGTTCGACCCCGGCCCGCGCCGCGCGCCCCGCGACTTCCGCCGGGCCGCGGTCGAAGTGGTCCGGCTGGCTCGCTTCCATTACCTGTTCATCCTTTTCCTGATCCATACCGGCCGTTTCTCCCAGGTCATCGAGAACGGACCGCCCACGGATCCGTTGTGGCCGGTGGCGCTGCTGAACCGCTTCGCGGGCGCGGAGTGGGCGGAGCGGACGCACGGGCTGCCCTTCATTCCGGTCGCCGGCGCGGCCGTCGGGCTGTCCGCGGCGCTCTTCCCCGGCGCCCTGATCTGCCGCCTCGGGGTCTTTCTCCACCTCCTGCTGTTCGTCGCGTTGCGCAACTCGTACGGATCCGTCAACCATGGATGGCATTTCCTCCTGTACGTCAGCTTCGCGCTGCTGCTGCTGCCGTCCGGGGCCGGCCGGCCGGAGCGGATGTCGCGGAAGGATGCGATGGCCTGCGTCATGACGTTCTGGTTCGCGCAAAGCATCCCGCTGCTGGCCTACTCCCTGTCCGGCTTCTGGAAGATATGGGGCAGCGGTCTTGATCTCCTGGCCTCCGACGGCATGATCCGGATCCTCCTGGACCGCATGATGGAGGACGCAGCGCCGCCGCCGCCGCTGCTCCCGTTCATGGCCGGGCGCGAGCAGCTCGCGCAACTGCTTCTCCTCGGCGCGGTCTGCGTGCTATTCTTGTCGATTCTGGTCCTGTTCAGGCCGCACCTGCATCGGCCGTGGGGAACAGCCCTGATCCTTTTTCACTGCGGCAACGACTGGCTGATGAACGTCCGGTTCGGCAATCACGTGCTCGTCGTCGGTCTGTTGCTGGTTTTCTCGCCGTTCGCGCCGGCGCGTTTCTCGTGGCTCGGCATGGCGCAGTCGCTGCCGGGGCTCGGGGCGCCGTTCCGCCGGCGCCGCCCATCCGGAAGCGGTCGATGATCCGTTCCACGTCGGCGGCGAGCCGCGCCGGCCGGATCGAGGTGTCGGTGGTGATGCCCTGCCTGAACGAGGAAGCCTCTGTCGGCTCCTGCGTCGAAGCGGCGGCGGCGGCCCTTGCCGCAGCCGGCGTGGAAGGCGAGATCATCGTCGCGGACAACGGCTCGACGGATCGTTCGGCGGCGATCGCCGGAGATCGGGGTGCGCGCGTCGTTCACCAGCCGATCGGCGGCTACGGCGCGGCGTGTCTCGCAGGCATCGACCACGCCCGGGGCGATCTCGTCGTCATGGGCGACGCGGACGGTTCGTACGACTATTCCCGGATCGACCAGTTTCTCGATCTGCTGCGGGAAGGACACGACCTCGTGATAGGGTCGCGGTATCGTGGGGAAATCCTTCCCGGAGCGATGCCCGGCATGCACCGGTGCGGGGGCTTGTTCCTGACCAAGGTCCTGAACCTGCTGTTCGGCGCGCGCGTTTCCGACGCGCACAGCGGGATGCGGGCCTTCACGCGTGAAGCCTGGCGAACGATGGCGCTGCGAACGACCAGGTGGGATTTCGCGTCTGAGATGATCGCCAAGGCGGCGATGGCGCGTCTCAGGATAGCGGAGATGCCGATAACCTATCACCCTCGAAAGGGACGATCCAAGCTGAAGCCGTTTCGAGGCGGCTGGCAGAACTTGCGGGCGATTCTCGCGCTCAGGCTTTCCCTCCGCAGGGACGCCAGGTGACCGTCGTCGGCAGGAGGTTCGCGTCGTGGCCGCTGGCCGCGATGGCCGCCGCCTACGTCGTCTGCTTCTGGAGCAGTCCTATCGGGGACGGCCGGTGGTCGCCTCTCGGCGACGGCATGATGGGCGACGACAGTCCCTCCTACGTAGCCTTCGACCCGCAGCGGACGGTCGGCTATCCCGTTTTCCTGCGTCTCGTCGTCTCGACCTTCGGCGACGTGAAGGCCGCGCCTCGGGTGCAGCTCGTCCTGCTGGCCGCGGCGATCTGGTTTCTGGGCCGAAGCGTGCAGCGGACCTTCCGGGCGTCCTGCTTCGCACCGATGCTGACCGCGGCGCTGCTTGCCGTATGCGCGGTGACCCGGTTCCATGCCTACGTGATGACGGAAGCGTTGTTCCTGTCGTTGCTGTGCGTCATGACGGGCTTGCTGGTGATGCTGGCGGCGCGGCCTGCGGTCCGGCTGGCGGCCGCGGCGGCGCTCGCGTGCGGCCTGGCCATCGCCGTCAGGCCGGCGGGACTCGGCATGCTGGCGGTCTGGCCGGTCCTCCTGTGGCTCGTCCGGGACCGATACGCGGGCAGGCCCTGGAAGCTGGCGGCGGCGGCGGCCGCGCCCCTGACGCTCGCCTGGGCGGCGGAGAGCGTGGTCTGGCGCAGCGCGCACGGCGCGCCGGACGGCCGTCCCAACCGCGTCAACTACCATCTGTTCGCCAAGGCGCTGATGATCGAATCGGAGCCGGCCTTGCAGGACGGCGAACTGGCGGCGCTGGCGGCCGAGGCCAGACAGGCATGGCGGCCGCGGCGCGAGCTCGCCGCGGCCGCGCCGGATTGGCAGCTACGCACGTTCCTGACGAAATTCTTCGAGGACAGAGGGCACAACGTCATCGCACGACGCAATTCGCCGTTCAGGCGACGGGTCGAAGCGGTGGCCGAGCGCCGCGGAACCAGCCCCGGCCTCCTGCTGGGAAAGATGGGTTGGTCGGCGCTGCTCGCAGCGCCCGAGGAATGGATGGCGAACGCCTGGCTGCATTATCAGGGCCTCTGGCTCCACCATGGGATTCACGACGCGGCCCTCACCCGCCGTTACGCCGCCTACACCGACGGGCGGGACGTCACCGCCGGCTCCAGGCGTCCCGTCCTGCCTGCGAGAGGACCGCTCCCGCCGGCGATCGTGGCGCTGAACCGACTGGCGACCGTTGCGGCGTTTCTCGCCTCCGTGTCGGCGGTCGGGCTCGCGGTGCGGCAACGGGCCGGGAGAGGCGGGCGGGCGCCCGACGCCGATCTGGTTGTCGCCGCGGCGGCCGCCGTCATGGTGCACGGGTACTTCCTGGTGAGTGCGGCGTTCGGCTCGACCGCCCTGCGCTATTCCTCCACCATGTGGACTTTCGAAGCGCTGTGCGGCCTGCTGCTGGTCCGCTGGCTGCTCCAACGCCGGGGCGGTTGGCGGAATTCGGGAATCCGGTGACCATCGTCGGCGAAAAGCTCGCCCGATGGTCGCCGGCGGCCATGCAGCCCGTGGTGGAACCCCGCGTCGCGCCGAGAGCGGCGAGGCGCCCGGCTGACAAGGCGTGAGGAGGGCGCATATTGGGCATACGCAACCGACGAACAACGCCGTCAGGCGGGATGCATCGCCGCTCGAATGCAGCGGGGACTTTCGCCACGGGCTGCCAGGCCGCCGGTTACGTCGCCTGCTTCTGGAGCAGTCCGATCGGAAGCGGCCTGGCGGCGCCTCTCGGCGGCAGGATGATGCACGTGGACAGCCCCGAATACATCGCCTTCAGCCCGGATCGGACGGCCGGCTATCCCGTTTTCCTGAACCTCGTCGCTGGGGCGTTCGGCGATCTGCAGGCCGTGCCCCGCACGCAGCTCGTTCTGCTGGCGGCGGCGATCTGGCTGCTGGGCTGGAGCGTGCAGCGGACCTTCCGGGCGCCATGCTTCGCGCCGGTCCTGACCGCGGCGCTGCTTGCGGTATGCGCGGTGACCCGGTTCCATGCCTACGTACTGTCGGAAGCGCTGTTCCTGCCGTTGCTGTGCATCATGATGGGCCTGCTGGTGATGCTGGCGGCGCGGCCTGCGGTCCGGCTGGCGGCCGCGGCGGCGCTCGCGTGCGGCCTGGCCATCGCCGTCAGGCCGGCGGGACTGGGCGTGCTGGCGGTCTGGCCGTTCCTCCTGTGGCTCGTCCGGGACCGATGCGCGGGCGGACCCTGGAAGCTGGCGGCGGCGGCGGCCGTGCCTCTGACGCTCGTCTGGGCGACGGAGAGCGTGGTCTGGCGCAGCGTGCACGGCGCGCCGGACGGCCGCCCCAACCGCGTCAACCACCATCTGTTCGCCAAGGCGCTGATGATCGAATCGGAACCGGCCCTGCAGGACGGCGAACTGGCGGCGCTGGCGGCCGAGGCCAGACGGGCATGGCGGCCGCGGCGCGAACTTGCCATGAACGCGCCGGATTGGCAGACGCGAACGCTCCTGGCGAGATTCTTCGAGAATGGGGGACACAAGATCGCCGGCCGGCGCAGTCCGTCGTTTCGGCGACGGGTCGAAGCAGTGGCCGAGCGCCGCGGAACCAGCGTCAACCTCCTGCTGGGCGAGATCGGCCGGACGGCGCTGCTCGCGGCGCCGGGGGAATGGATGGCGAACGCCTGGATGCATTACCGAGGCCTCTGGCTGCACCATTCCATTCACGGCGCGGATCTGGCCCGCCGTTACGCCGCCTACACCGACGGGCGGGACGTCACGGCCCCGACCCGCACGCATGACGTCCTGCCTTCGAGAGGGCCGCTCCCGCCGGCGATCGTGGCGCTGAACCGTCTGGCGACCGCCGCCGCGTTTCTCGCCTCGGTGCTGGCGGCCGGGCTCGCCGTGCGGCGACGGCTCGGGAGAGGCGGGCGGGCGCCCGACGCCGATCTCGCCGCCGCCGCGTCGGCGGCGGTCATGGTGCACGGATACTTCCTGGTGAACGCGGTGTTCGGGGTGACCACTCTGCGCTACTCCGCCGTCATGTGGACGTTCGAGGCGCTGTGCGGCCTGCTGCTGGTCCGCTGGCTGCTGCGGCGCCGGAATCGCGACGCCGCCGGTTCGCCGGCCGTCGCGCACGCCGGATGACGGACGATCGACCCGGAACGAAACCGGCGGCGCTGCTGCTGCTGGCGGCGCTGGCCGCCGTTCTCCTGTTCGACGACGGCCGCGGGTGGATCTCGGGCGACCGGCCGCTCCGCGGCCACATAACGGCCAACCACCTGACGGTGGCGGCGAACCTCTCCGCCGAGCACCGCTTCCTCGGGTTCTACTGGCGGGATCTGAACGCCGGCGGCGACGTCTCCTACCACCCGTACAACCGTTTTCCGGTGCTGGGCTATGCGCTCGTCAAGCTCGTCATGCTGCCCTTTCCCGACGACCTGGCGGCGCAGACGTACGCCGCCCAACTGCTCATGCTGGCGTTCTTCGCCGGCGCGGCGGCGCTGGCCTGGCGGGCGATGACCCTGATCACCTCCTGCCCCTGGACCGCGTTGACGGCGACGCTGGCGGCGTTCTCCTCCTTCCGCGTCCTGTATCACGGCGGCATGGTGGCCACGGAAGGCGTCGTCGACCTGTTCGCCGTGATGCTGACGTTTCACGGCATGGCGGTGTTCGGAACGACCGGCCGCTTCGCGCAGCTCGCGGCGAAGAGTTGCGCCGCGCTCCTCCTCGGCTGGCACGTCTACGCGCTGCTGGCGCCGTTCGTCGTCCTGGGGCTGGCGGGCGCGGTCCGCGCCCGGTCGCGGGAACGCCTGCGCTCCTGCCTGACGCTCGGCGGCGCCGCCCTGCTGTTCGGCGTCGCCGTGCTGGCCTCCAACTTCGCCAGGGAGCACTTCGCGCTCGGCGGCGAGAGCATGCTGGAAATGCCGTCGGTCCGATCGATGCTGTATCGCACCGGCCTGGCGGGGCTCCGGCCCTGGCCGCTCTGGAGCTTCACCGAACCGAGCTGGGCCTACTTTCTGGCGCAGCAGCTTGCGCGCGCGGGCCTGGCGACGGTCCCCTGGGCGCTGGCCGGCGGGCTCGACCCCCTGATCTGGGACGCCTCCATCCGCGACCTGTGGAGTCTCTCTCTGTGGGCGTCGCTGGGCGCCGCCGCGACGGCGCTCGCCGTCGGCTTGGCCGCCGGCGCCCCGCGCTGCCGCGCGGCGCTGGCGGCGCTCGCCCTGGCCGGCTTCTGCTGGGCGTCGTTCGTGCGACACAACGCCCTGGTCTCCGAGTTCGAAGGCATGTTTCACGTCGGCGTCCCCCTGGCGCTCGTCGCCCTGGCGCTGACGCGCCTGCGCGGAGCGCGCAGAGGCCGGATCGCCCGAAGGGCCGCCGTGGCCGCGCTGCCGGTTTTCGTCCTGTCGAGCCTCCTCGCGGCCCGGTTCGACTACGACCCGGCGGACGCCGCCGCCGCCGCGGAGGCGTCGGCCGACCTCGCCGCCATCCGCAGGCTGACGGCGGGGAAAACGGTCTACTTCCCGAAGGCGACGGTGAACTTGAACCCGTGGCGCCACTACAGGGCGTGGTACCTGCATGGCCGGGTCTTCGTCCGGGAGGACGACCGGCGTCTCGCCGACGTCGTCGTCGCGCCGCGCATCGGCGGCGTCTCCTCCCTCACTCCCGGCAACCGCCGGCTGTTCCTGTACCGCCCGGCGCCGTACTTCGCGGGCCTCGCCGCCGCCCGGGCCCCGTACGAGCGGCTCCCGCAAGACCACAGGCCGGTCATCGCGACCGGCCACTACGACGTCTACTTCACCGGCGACGCACTGCTGTACGTCGGCCGCCGGGGATGCGCCTTCGACCCGCGGTCCGTGTTCTTCCTCCACGTGGTCCCTCTGTACGCGGACGACCTTCCCCTGCCCCGCCGGCGTCACGGCTATGACAATCTGGACTTCGACCTGGGCGAGATGTCCTGGCGGAACGGCGGCAAGTGCCACGTGGTGCGGAGGTTGCCGGAGTACGGGATCGCCGAGGTCCGCACCGGGCAATATCAATATCGGCGGGGGAGCCGCAAGCCGGTCTGGAGCGGCGGCTTTCGGCCGCCGCGTGACGCGCCGCCGGAGCCGGTTCACGGCGCGGCGTTCAGCGCCTCCCAGTAAGCGTCCACGCCCGATTCCGCGTCCCACCTGCTCGCCCTCGCGATCAACAGCTCCGGAGCGACCGGATCGTCCAGCGTCGCCAGGATGGCGTCGGCCAGCGCCCGCCAGTCGCCCGGCGGCGCGAGGCGCCCCCACTTGCCCCCCTCCAGTATCTCGCCCGGCCCGTGGGGGCAATCGGTGGCGACGACCGGGGTCCCGCACGCCATCGCCTCGAGTAAAGACATCGACAGCCCCTCCCAGGCGGACGAGAGCACGAAGACGCTCGCCCTGGCCATCCAGGGGAAGGCCGGACGGACGTCTCCCGGAAACTGAACCTGCTGCGAGACCTTCAGCTCCCGGGACAGCTCGGCGAGCCGCGCGCGCTCCGGGCCTTCGCCGAGCACCACCAGACGCGCCGCCCGCGACCGCGCCACCCGGGCAAAGGCCCGGAGCAGCGTCGCCTGGTCCTTCTGCGGATGCAGGCGGCCGACCGACAGGACGACCGGCTCGGCCGGGTCGTCGAACCAGGGATGGGCGACCGGCCGTGCGGCCTGATCGGCGACGTCGGGCGGAACAGCGGCGTTCGGCACGTACCGGACCCGATGGGACACGCCGGGAAACGACCGCTTGAAGTCGTCCGTGGCGCCCCGGGAGATGGTGACGATCGCGTCCGCGAACGGCAGGAAGTGCGGGAGCAGCATCGAATCGTGCGTCGGCGGCTGCCGCGAGAACGTGTTCGCGTACCGGAACACCAGTCGAAGGTCGCGCACGAAGAGCGCCTTCGCGACCAGCGCCGCCACGCCGGGATACGGATTGTTCGCGAGCAGCACGTCCGGACGCTCGCGCTTCAGGTAGCGGAGCAACTGCGGAAGGGCCGCCATCGATTCCCGGCGACCGAAGTCGGTCACGCGGACGCCCGCCGCCGCCAATCGCAAACAATCCGCTTCGCCGGCGTGCAGGACGAGCAGATCGACCCGGACGCCGCGCGCGGCCAGACCCTTCGCGACCATCAGCAGGCAGGCGGCCCCGCCGCCCGCCCGAAGCGCCTGCACGAACAGCGCGACCTTCCGCGCCGGCCGGCCTGCCGGGGCGTCGTCCCGGGCGTCGTCCGGCCCCGTTCCGCGGCGTTCTGCTCCGGGCCCGGGACTTCCCATCGCGCAGTCGGCGAGGGAGCGCACGCGAAGCGCCGTCACGAGCAGGAGCCGGACCAGGCGGCGCGCCGCCCACGATGCGACGCGCATCAACGGAGCGGTCCTTTCGGGGTCTTTCGCCGCCCGGCGCACTCCCGTCGAAGCCTTGTTGCAGATGCCGGAAACGGTACGGAATAATACAATGTTCGACAGGAACTCGTGAGAAAGACGTGAAGCCGACGACCGTGCGATGCAACGACTGGCGCCAGGTGGACGTGGAGCCGCTGGAGACGTTCACGCCCACCCTGCCGGTCAGCGTGGTGATGCCGTCCTGGCGGACGCCCCCCGAGACGCTGGCGATGACCCTGGCGACGCTGGAAGGCCAGACCTACCCGCGGGACCTGTTCGAGGTGGTGATCGTGGACGACGGGTCGGAGCCGCCGCTGCGGTCTCCCTCGACGCCGCTCGACGTCAAGGTGGTGCGCCAGGAGCGCCGCGGATTCGGACTCAACAGGGCGCGGAACACCGGGGCCCGCGCGGCCGCCCACGACATCCTGCTCTTTCTCGACAGCGACATGCTGGTGGAGCGTAGCTGGATGGCGGCCCACGCCCGGTGGCATCACGTCGTATCCGACGTCCTGACCCTGGGGCGTCGCGCCCACGTGGCGACGAACGGCGTCGACGCCGAGACCATCCGGCGCCGATCGGGGTCCCTGGAAGAACTGTTTTCGGACCGTCCGAAAGACCCGCCCAAGGATGACGTTGCAGACCACCTGGCCAGAGCCGGCGATCCGACGTCGCGGGCCGGCGACCCGTTCCAGGTGATGGTCGGGGGGATCTTCGGGATCGGCAAGGGCTTCTACGAGCTGATCGGCGGGTTCGACGAGTCGTTCGTGCGCTGGGGATTCGGAGACAAGGAGTTCGGTTACCGCGCCTTCGTGCGCGGAGGATTGCTGGCGCCCGTTCGGGAACCCCTCGGATGGCACCAGGGCCGTTGGGACGAGGGCCGGGACGCCAAGCGTCGCAGTCGCATGCGCAGTCTCGGCAAGGCGGCCCACTTGATCGCCCACCCTTCGGTCCGTCGCCGCCAGCCCGGCAGGATCTTCACCGTGCCGGAGTGCGTCGTGACCATCGACGGGCGGCGCCGCCCCATCGACCGGATCATCGGCGCGGCCGTGAACGTCCTGGCCGACCGGGTGTGCGACGATCTGGTGGTCAGGATCGAAGCGGGCGAGAGCGGCGACGGCGACCGTCTGGCTCAGCTCCGCGACGAGTTCGGTCAGGACCCGCGGGTGCGCATCGCTCCCGCACGCTCCGCCCTCGACGAGTTTCCGGCGTCGCCGTTCCACGTCACGCTTTCCGCCCACCGATTCCGCGGAAGTCCGGTGCATCGTCTGCGCGCCGAACTGGGAGACGCGGTCACCGCGTCCCTCCCCCCCCCCCTCCCCGACGAGGCCCAGGCGTCCATCACTCGGGCGTGGGCGCTCCACCGGGCGCGCCGCACGGGGAAAGCCCCATCCGATTTCGGCGAGGCGCGAATGATTTCGGCCAGGGCGTTGAAAACTCGTGAGCGCGCCGCCGCACGGGAGATGGCGGGCTGGGCCGACAAGTGGGACCGCCTGCGTGACCGGGTGCGGGACGTCCGCAGCCCGTCACAGGCAGGGTCGTTCGCGAAGCGGGCGGCCGCCGCGGCAGGGCGGAAAGTGACCGGCTATCGGAGACGCGTAGCTTGACCCTCATATCGCACAGGCGCAAGTTCATCTTCGTCCATGCCCACAAGACCGCGGGAACCAGCCTGCAGATCTCATTGTCCCGCTGGCTGGGAGAAGACGACGTCGTATCCATCACTTCACACAAGAGGACGAAGGCGTTCAACCGGCGCACGGACACCGACGATTTCGGCGGCGTCCGCCAGCGACGCGCCGACCGCACGGGCTGCAGTTATGACCCCCACGACCTGCCTGACGAGATCCGCCGGAAAGTCGGCGAGACCGTGTGGGCCTCGTACTTCAAGTTCACGGTGGCCAGAAACCCGTGGAGCCTGCTCGTATCCCTGCTCTACTTCAGGCACAGCTCCCGCTACTGGCGCGACGTCTGGATAGGCAGGAAGCGGAGCCTGCGTGACGCCGTCGGCAATCTGCCCAGAGCGTTCCGCACGTTGCAGTTGCGGCGGGAATTCGCCCGCGGGCGCTGGAAGGAGAGCGTCGAAGCCATATTGCAGGAAGGCTGGTACCACAGACAGATCAAGCGGATACCGTGGTTCTACTTCAGCCGGGGCGAAGCCTGCATGGATTACGTCATCCGCTTCGAGAACCTGCAGCAGGGCTACGACGAGGCCTGCCGCCGCCTGGGCCTGCCGCTGCAAAGCCTGCCCAGAACCCACTCGCGGCTGAGGCCGGCGGGCGACGACTACCGGGACTACTACACGGATTTTTCCAGAGAGTACGTCGCCGATCTCTGCCGCCCGATGATCGCCGCTTTCGGATACCGCTTCGACGACGGGCGCTGAACGTGTCTCCCGGCCGCCCCGGTTCCGGGCTTCGGCAATTCGCGGGCCGCTGCGCAAGGCACGCGAACCGGGCCGGACTGCGCAAGGCCGCGAACCGCTTGCGACGCAGAATCTTCAGAAGGCGGGAACAGATGATGGAGAAGATTGAAATGCAGCGGTACCTGCTCGACCTGCAGGGATACGCCGTGATCGAGAACGCCCTTGACCCCGACGAAGTCGCGACGTTCAACGCATTGCTCGACCGGCGGGAGCTCGCCCCGCCCGCTCCCGGAGAAAGCCCCCGATTCGGCTCGGCGCCGGACGGCTCGGGCTTCCTCGACTACGGCAAGCCTTTCTGCGATCTGCTGGATCACCCTCTGATCATGCCGGTTCTCCGCTTCAGGCTGGGCGACTGCTTTCGCCTGGACCGTCTCTACGGTCTGCACGTGGAGGGACCGTGGCCGCGGAGAGACCTGCACGCCGATTACGGTGCCACGTCGCCCATCGCCCGATCGACTCCCGGCGAGTACTTCCACTTCGCAAGGCGCGAGATCACCGACGGGTTCATGGTCGTCATGTGGAACCTCACGGATGCGGGGCCGGACCATGGCGGATGGTGCTGCATTCCCGGCAGCCACAAGAGCAACTACAGGTTGCCCAGAAGGATGTTCGACGCGCCGGAGGACTCGCCCCACGTCGTCACTCCCCACGCCCCCGCCGGCTCCGCCGTGCTGTTCACGGAGGCGCTGACGCACGGGGCGTCGGCCTGGGCGGGCGCGCACCGGCGGCGAGTTCTCGTCTACAAGTACTGTGTGGCGCATACGGCTTGGCGAGCCACGCGCGTAAGGCCGCCCGCCCGCGTGGAGCTGACGCCGCGCCAGCGGATCCTCTTCAGGGGGCCGGCGGAGCCTTACCGCAACTTCCCTTCGCTGTTCGACGGCGAGGAGGAGGAAACCGTACGTTTCATTTCTTGAGGGTGTGAACCTTGGCCATCATATCGCACAGCCGCAAGTTCATCTTCGTTCACGTCCGCAAGACCGCGGGAGTCAGCCTGCAGGTTTCATTGTCCCGCTGGTTGGGAGCGGACGACGTGGTGAGCTTCGGCGCCCATTCGGTGCGGAGTTTCGACCGCCATACGGACGATAACGATTTCGGCGCCGTTCCCGCGCGGTACAGAGACGGATCGGGGACGTCGTATGGCGATCACGATCTGCCTGACGAGATCCGCAGGAAGGTCGGGGAAAGCGTGTGGGCCACGTACTTCAAGTTCACGGTGGCCAGAAACCCGTGGGACCTTGTCGTGTCCTACCTCCATGACAGGCTCGGCCCCCACTACTGGCGCAACGTCTGGTTACGGCGGCGCCCGGCCGCTTTCGTCCGCAACGCGCCGAGGGCGCTGCGCCTGCTCCGGTTGCGGCGCGCGCTTGCCCGCGGGCGCCGGAAGGAAAGCGTCGAAGCCATATTGCGGGAAGGCCTGTTCGGAAAGATCGAGCAGATACCGCAATTCTACTTCAGCCGGGGCCAAGCCTACGCGGATTACGTCATCCGCTTCGAGAACCTGCAGCAGGGTTACGACGAAGTCCGCCGGCGGCTGGGACTGCCGCCGCAGAGCCTGCCGAGAACCAACACCAGGCAGAGGCCGAAGAACACGGACTACCGAGACTACTACACGGACTTTTCCAGAGAGTACGTCGCCGACCTCTGCCGTCCGATGATCGACGCTTTCGGTTACCGCTTCGGCGACGGGCGCCGTCGGGCGGGCGTGCGATGAACGTGTCCCGCGGCCAGGACGCTCCACGGCTGGCTGCGATCGGCGGCGGCGGAGCCGCGCCGATCGTTCACGGAGACCGGCGCGGACTGCAAGGGGTTGTTCATCGAATGGCCCGCTGCTCGATCCGGATCGTCTCCTCCCACAGGGCGGTCCAGACGTCGTTCTTCTTCTCGGCCTGTCCGGTCCTGACGTGATCGACGGCGTACTCCGGCAACCGGATCGTCACGAGGCATTTCCCGTCGAACCGCGCCTGCGCGGGCAGGTCGAAATCCAGATGGTCGAAACCGCTCCGATCGAGGTCGTAGAGCAGGTCGCCCGCGTCCGCGGGAACGACGTGCAGGAAGAGACGCGCGGCCACGTCGGCCGGGGCGCACGGCGCTCTGGCGTACGTCAGGGAGCCGCGGCCGGCGTCGAAGTATACGTCGTAGTGCGCGCGAACCGCCGGCGCGCCCTGCGTCAGGGACCGATGCCTCTCGCGAAAGCGAGCCAGGTGGAGGTCTGCGTGGCGCTCGTTCAGAAGACCGGGATGAAGGCCGTATACGCTGGCGATCGTGCTGCCGTACGCCCTCCTGGCCCAGACTTCCGGCGCATACGTCTCGGGCTTGTGGATCCCGGTGCGATCATTGTGAGAGCTGACGGCGAAATCGACGGGACGCCCCCCGCACCCTCTTCCCCGGCGGATCCTGTTTCTTTGCGCTTCGGGAAGGAGCCGCCGGCTGCTCCGGTTGCTCCCTCCTCCCGCCAGGCATACGGTTGTCCGTGACGGGTAGGTCTGCGCCAGATGACGCAGCGCGCCGAGGCCGCCCAGTCCGGTGTAATCCATGTCGTACTGCATTCGAAGACGCTCCGGCGTCGCTCTGTCGACGAGGAAATTGAAGTAGACGTTCTGATGCGGATGAATGCGCGCCATGGAAATCAGGATGCCCGCCGCCGCGACGCCCGCCGCCGCATACGTCCCTCGGCGCGCCCAGGCCGCGTCGCGCGGCGCCAGCAGGCGCAACCCGGACGCCGCCAGCAGGCAGAGCGGCGCGTGCAGGAAATACAGGTGCCGCCATCCACTGTAGACGTGCGCGCCCAGCGCCGCCACGACGAGCGGCGGCGCCGTCAGACAGGCGGTCAGCAGAAGTCCGAACCGCAGCGGCGTGTTGCGAAGCGCCCGGCCGGGACGCGCGGCGCCGCGCCATGCAGCGCCGACGACCCCGACGCAACCCAGCAGCAGCGTGAACGGCGGCGTCGTGACCGCCATCCACGTCGGAACGTAACGCCACGGCAGATCGTCCGCACGAACCAGTCGTCCCTGAAAGAGTTGCCATGCAGGAGTCGGGTGTTCGGAGAGCACCCGGAGCGCCTCGGCGAACTCACGCGGGTCGCTCCACAGGTACGGACTGATCGCGTACAGCGTCGCGGCGCCCGCCGCAGCGAACGCCCCGGCCGTCTTCAGAACGCGTCGGCGCTCGCTCCACCGCGCAGCGCAGAGCAGGTCGCACGCCCGCATGCCCAGCACGGCGGCGACGAGCATCACGCCCATGATGCGCAGGTTCGTCAGCACCGCCGCCGCCGCTCCCAGAACCACGAACGCGCGGACCGTGTCCTTCTCGAACGCCCGGTGGATCAGGTACAGCGCAATCATGAACGTCGACAGGAAGGGGACGTCCTTGCTGTTGAAGAACGCGTGGGCGTACAGGCGGGGGTGGAGCAGGAACAGCAGCATCGCCAGGAGAGCGAGGGGCCCGTCGCCGAACAGCCGGCGGGCGAGCAGGAAGCAGGCGAAGCCGCCGCACAGCCAGAACAGGTGGGTGGCGCCGTGGCGGAACAGGTACGTCGTGCGGCTGTCGTCGAGGCCGAGCGCCCGCTCGGCGAGGAGCAGCGGCGCCTCGAGCGCCATGCCGTAATATCTGTTGTGGTACGGCAGACCGCGAATCGACAGTGTGTCGTCGCTCCCCAGGACGTAATCCAGGTTCGCCGCGGCGGTTCGCCGCTGGCCGTGGCTGTCCCCCCAGGAGCCGTAGTCGTCGACGACGGCGGCGCCCGCGGCGGCGAAGAGAGCGAGCACCGCAACGGCCCACGTCCGAAAGGAGATGCGGGAGGCGGAGCGCATGGGTCACGAACCGAGCCGGATCGTCTTCTCCCACAGGGCGGTCCAGACGTCGCCGTTCTTCTCGGTCTGTCCGGTCCTGACGTGATCGACGGCGTACTCCGGCAACCGAATCGTCACGAGGCATTTCCCGTCGAACAGCGCCTGCGCGGGCGGGTTGAAATCCAGGTGGTCGAAACCGTGCCGAACCTGGTCGTCAGGCAGGTCGTCCGCGTCCACGGGAACGACGTGCAGGAAGAAACGCGCGAGCGAATCGGCCGGGGCGCATGGCGCCCTGACGTACGCCAGGGCGCTGCGTCCGGCGTCGAAGTACACGTCGTAGTGCGAGCGCGCCGCCGGCGCGCCCTGCGTCAACGACCGGTACGTTTCGCGGAAGCGGCCCAGGTGAAGACGCGCGCGGGAGTCGTCCAGGAGCGCCGGGTTGACGCCGTACACGCTGGCGATCGTGTTGCCGTACGCCTTTCTGACCCGAACTTCCGGCGCGTACGTCTCCGGCGTACGCGCATGCCGCCGATGAGCGGCGACGACGAAATCGGCGTGACGGCCGCGGCACGCTCGCCCGGAGCGGATTCTCCTTTTCTGCATTTCGGGAAGAAGCCGCCGATGACTGCTCACTCCGATCACGCACAAGCTGGTCGACGGCCAGGTCTGCGCCAGATGACGCAGCGCGCCGAGGCCCGTCGTCCCCCAGTAATTCACGTCGTACTGCTTGCGAAGATGCTCCGGCGTCGTCCTGTCGACGAGGAAATTGAAGTAGACGTTCTGATGCGGATGCATGCGCGCCATGGCGATCAGGATGCCCGCCGCCGCGACGCCCGCCGCCGCATACGTTCCTCGGCGCACAGCCGCGTCGCGTGACGCCAGCAGGCGCAGCCCGGACGCCGCCAGCAGCGCGAGCGGCGCGTGCAGGAAATACAGTTGCCGCCACCCGTCGTAGGCGTGCGCGCCCAGCGCCGCCACGGCGAGCGGCGGCGCCGTCAGACAGGCGGTCAGCAGAAGTCCGAACCGCAGCGGCGTGTTGCGAAGCGCCAAGCCGGGACGCGCGGCGACGCGCCACGCAGCGCCGACGACCCCGACGCAGCCCAGCAGCAGCGTGAACGGCGGCGTCGTGATCGCCATCCACGTCGGAACGTAACGCCACGGCAGATCGTGCGGACGGATCAATCGTCCCTGGAAAAGTTGCCATCCGGAATGCGGATGTTCGGAGAGCACCCGGAGCGCCTCGGCGAACTCCCGCGGGTCGCTCCACAGGTACGGGCTGATCGCGTACAGCGTCGCAGCGCACGCCGCCCCGAACGCCGCGGTCGTCTTCAGAACGCGCCTGCGCCCGCTCCGCTGCGCAGCATGGAGCAGGTCCAGCGCCCGCATGCCCAGCACGGCGGCGACGAGCATCACGCCCATGATGCGCAGGTTCGTCAGCACCGCCGCCCCCATCCCCAGGATCACGAACGCGCGGACCGTGTCCTTCTCGAACGCCCGGTGGACCAGGTACAGCGCGATCATGAACATCGACAGGAAAGGGACGTCCTTGCCATTGAAGAACGCATGGGCGTACAGGCGGGGATGGAGCAGGAACAGCAGCATCGCCAGGAGAGCGATCGGCCCGCTGTCGAACAGCCGTCGGGCGAGCAGGAAGCAGGCGAAGCCGCCGCCCAGCCAGAACAGGTGGGTGACGCCGTGACGCAGCAGATACACCGTGCGGCTGTCGTCGAGACCGAGCGCCCGCTCGGCGAGGAGCAGCGGCGCCTGGAACGCCACGCCGTAGTACCGGTTGTGGGCCGCGGGGAGATTGCGGGCGGACAGTGCGTCGTCGCCGCCCAGGACATGCTCCAGGTTCGCCGCAGCGGTTCGTCGCTGGCGGTTCGCGTCCGGCGAGACGCCGTAGTCGTCCACGACGGCGGCGCCCGCGACGGCGAAAAGGACGAGCGTCGCGACGGCCCACGTCCGACAGGACACGCGGGAAACGGAACGCATGGTCACGAACCGAGCCGAATCGTCTCGACTCCGGCGTAGCACCTGCGGCAGTAGTGCGGGACGTCGCCGCTTGCGATCTTCCGCCGCAGCTCCCGGTATTTCCCGTTGTTCCATATCTTCGAAAACGGCTCCTCGCGCACGTTGCCCATTTTCGCCACGCGCGCGTCGGCGACTCGGCAGCACGGGACGACGTCGCCGTTCGCGGCGACGTAGGCGCTCCTCCAGGGCCACGGGCAACGACCGGAGGCGGAGAATTCCTCCGCGCCGCGCTGCACGTCCAGCGGCACGTCGAGCGCCGCCGCCGCCGCCGCCGCTTCTTGCAGCAACTGCTCCGTCCGGGCGCCGTTGCGGGCGGCGTCTATCGGCTCGACGGCGCTCCGCATCTCCGTCTTGCCCCAGTCGGTCAGGAAGGTCGATATCGTCAGCTTGTCCACGTTCAGCCGTCTCGCCAGCCGGACGATGCCGGAAAGCTCGTGCGCGTTGCGGAGGGTGGCGACCGTCCGGATCTCGATCCGCGGCCAGGCGCCGCCGCCGCGGCGGCGCACCAGAGCGTCGACGTTGGCGACGACCGCATCGAACCTGCCGCCCGCGCGAATCGCTTCGAACGTCTCCGCGGTCGCGCCGTCGATGCTGAAGACGAGGGTGGTCCTGCGCAGGGATGTCAATCGCGAGGCGGAGTCAGCCGTGAGGACCGAACCGTTGCTCACTATCGTCGGGGCGACGCCGCGGCGCTCGCACTCTTCCAGCATGTCGACGAGGCGCCGGTTCAGCAGCGGTTCGCCCATCCCCTGCAAGTGGACGTTCAGCAGTCGGGGAAACTGATCGAGAATCGCCCGGAGCCGCTCCGGCGTCAGGCGCGTCGCCGGCCGCTTCCAGTGCGTCACCTGGCAATGGCCGCAGGCGAAGTTGCAGACGTCGATCGGCTCGACGTCGAGCCGGGCCGGCAGGAAGGGAACCCGCTCCCACCCGAAACGCCGCGCCAGACGCCACGGGATCTGGCGGCAGAGCCTGCGGGCGACGAACGCCGCCTTCCGCCACCCCTCGCCGCGTGCGAGGCGCCGAAGCGAACGGTTCACCGCAGAGCCGACGTCGTGCGTCATGCGGCCATGAATGTAACATCATCGCCGGTCATCATCGCCGGGTCGCCGGTCGAGCCGGTCACCGGACGTCCCCGCTCGTCTGGCCACGCGGGGTTTCACCGCGGGCTGCGGGGCATCGATGACCGTACGCCCACCGGACCCACGCGGCCGTCAGCTCCATGCCGCGATCGAGGTCGAACGCCGGCTCGTAGCCGAGCAGGCGGCGGGCCTTGGCGATCTGCACCGTGCACCGGGACGCGAACAGGTCGAGATCGGCGGCGCTCGGCAGGATCTCCCGCGCGGCGACGCGCCCGCCGGACGCCTGCGCCGCGCGCCGCGCGGCGACGCCGCGGACCGCCGCGCGCGCCAGCGGTTCGACCGGGCGCAGACTCCGGCGCGCCGCCTGTTCGATCGATCGGAGCGTCGCGCGCAGGCGGGGACGCCGCGCCGCGCCGCGCGCCAGCACGCCGATCGCCCCCCGAACGGTTCGCATCTCGCGCGCCCGGATCTGCTCGCGCGAGCGCAGGCGAATCCCGCCGGCGCGGCCGACCGCCCGCGCGTAGCGGTCGTGGAATTCGCGCCAGGTCGGGTGCTCCGCGCCGGAGATCAGCAGCGCCTCTCCGGCCGCTTCGCCGCGGACGGCGGCGAGGACGAGCGCGCGGACCACGTCGTCGACGTAGACCGCGTTGCAGACGCCGTCACCGGGCGCGGGCAACACCACCGTCCCGGCGATCAGCCGCTCGACCTGACGCTCGGTCCAGTCTCCGCCGAACGGACCGTACACGTGCGCCGGCTGAACCACGACCGCCTCGAGGCCGTCCTCGCGGACCATCCGCATCAGCTCGCGCTGGCACGCGACGTTCGGATTCCCGGGTCTTCCGACGATCGGGCGGGTCTCGTCCAGGGGACCGTCCGGCCACGGCCAGTAGACCGACGCCGAGCTGGCGAACACCAGACGGCGGACGCCCCGCCGCCGGCAGGCTGCCCCGAGCAGACGGATTCCCCGGAGGTTGGCGTCGAGCGCCGCGTAGTCGACCGCCAGGTGGAACACCGTGTCGCACCCCGCGACCAGCGCGTCCGCCGCCGGCGCGTCCGCCGCGCCCATGTCGAACGCCCGCAACTCGACCGCCGCCGGCGCGAAGCGGGCCAGCCGCTCCGCGTTCCGAAATCCGCGCACCGACGCCCGAACCGACGCCCCCTGCTCGGCGAGGCGTTCGACCAGCCGCCCGCCGAGGAAACCGGCGGCGCCGGTGACCAGCACGGTCTTGCCGGACAGGGACCGGGCGGCCGGCGTCCGCTCCGCGGCGGCGCGGGACGGCGCCCGCCACGGGACGGCCAGCGGCCGGCGGCTCGCATAACAGCGCTCGATCAGCTCGACCACCGGCGCGGCCGACGCCCCGGACGCGAACGCCGGGCCGCCGGCGCGGAGGGCGCGCAGCCAGTCGCCGAGCTCTCGTTGACCCGGCCCGCCCGCCCCCCACATCTCGTCGTCCCGCCGCGACGCGCGCCCGCCGCGCGCGAACCGGCGCAGCGCCCGGGGCTCGACGCGCAGCAGCGCGTTGCGGCGCCCGGGCGCGCCGCGATGCCCGGACGCTTCGATCCGCCCCCGGCTGCCGGCGACGACGATGGTGTTCGGCAACGTGCGGAGGCGGCTCAGCTCGACCGTTCCCGCCGCGCCGCAGGCGAACGTCAGATCGAGCCGCGCGTCGGCCTCCACGCCGCCCGCCGCGTCGTCGCGGTACGTGACCTCGTCCACCGGGCCGAGCCACCACAGCAGCAGGTCCAGCACGTGGGGACCGGCGTCCATCAGCACGCCGCCGCCGCACAGCGCCGCGTCCCAGTGGGCGGGCGAGTTCCACCCGGCGCCCTCGACGCCCGCGTCCGGCCGGCGCGTGTGGCAGCTCGTTCCCTCGCGGACGTCCACACGCTCGACCTCCCCCAGCGCGCCGGCGTCCAGCGCCGTTTTGATCCAGCGGTTGACGCGCACGAAGCGGCAGGTGTGGCCGACCGCCAGGCAGGTCCCGGTCCGGGCGGCGGCCTCCGCCAGCGCCCGGGCGTCCGCGGCGGTCGTCGCAAGCGGCTTCTCGATCAGGAGGTGCACGCCGGCGTCGAGCAGCGGCAGGCCGATCCGCGCGTGCAAGGTCGGAGGCGCGGCGACGATCGCCGCCTCGATCTCCCCCGCCGCGAGATCCGAAACGTCCCGGACCGCCTTCGGAACTTTCCAGCGATCGGCCAGCCGCTCCGCCCGTTCGATGCACGGATCGATCAGCGCCTGCGGCCGCCACCCGAGGCGGCCGAGCGCCGGCAGGTGGCCGTACGTGGCGACCGCGCCGCAGCCGACGACGGCCAGGCGCGGGAACCGGCCCGTCTTCCAGGTCCTGAACGCCGCTGCGCGCATCGTCGGACGCACCGTTTCTGAAATCGTTCAGGCGGCCGGCGGTTCGTCGAAGCGATAGCCGAACGCGTCGATCATCGGGCGGCACCGCCGGGCGACGTGCGTCCTGGACCAGTCGGTGTAATAAGTGCGGTAGTCGTCCGCCCCGGGGCGGACCTCGCTCCTGGTCCGCGGCAGCCGGGCGCCGGGAATCCCCAGCCGCCCGCGCAGCTCGTCGAAGTCCTGCTGCAGGTGCTCGAAACGGACGACGTAGTCCGCGTACGCCCGCCCGCCGCAGAAGTAGAACTGCGGGATCTCGGCCACGTGCCGGGCGAAGCAGCCGGTCCGCAACGCGAACTCGACGCCCTCCTTGCGGCGTCCGTCCTCCAGGTCGCGCACCAGTCGGGACCGCCAGAACAGCTCGGGCAGGGAGGCGGACAGCCGCCGCAGCCGCGCGGAATGCCGCAGCCGCCCGCGCTCGGGGCCGAGCGCCCGCCGCAGCGTCCGGAGCGACCGGGCCCGTCCGCGGCGGCCGAGCAGGCCGCGCAGGCGCCGGCCCGTCCAGGCTTCGATCTCCGGCAGGATGACGCGGAGGTCGTGGTGGTACATCGAGACGAACAGGTCCCACGGGTTCCTCGCCACGGTGAACTTGAAGTAGTCGTCCCAGACCCGGGCGCCGACCTTCGCACGGACGACGTCGGGAAGGGCGTGCTGGGCCACGTGGCCGTACCGATCGTTCCAGCCCGCGTGCCGCACCGGCGGTGCGCGAAAGTCGTCCGTGTCCACGCCGGGCCGGAAGACGAGGCCGCCGTCGGACAGCACGTCGCCTTCGCCGCACCAGGGCGCCAGCGCGATCTGCACGCTCGAGCCGGCGGTCTTGCGCGGCTTGACGAAGATGAACCGGCGCCGGTGCGAGACGATCGTCATGGCGCTCCCGCGAGCAGGACGTCGAGATACCGGTCCGCCGCGCGGTCCGTGGAGAAATGCCGCGCCCGGCGCCGCAGGCGATCCCGGGGCGGGGGTTCGTCCAGCGCGGCGACGACCGCTTCGGCCAGGGCGGCGGCGTCTCCCACCGGCACGAGTCTGCCGTAGGCGCCCCCGCCGAGAATCTCCGCCGGACCGCTGGGGCAGTCGGTGCTCACCACCGGACAGCCCGCCGCCAGCGCTTCGACGACGACCAGGGGCAGCCCCTCCCACACGGACGACAGGACGAAGACCGCTGCCCGCGCCATGTAGGCGTGAGGCCTCGGCGCCCACCCCGGCATCGCCACGTCGGACGCGACGCCCAGCGCACCGGCCAGCCGCTCCAGTTCGGCGCGCAGCGCGCCTTCGCCCAGAATCATCAGCCGCGCCGGGCGCCGGCGACGGACGCCGGCGAACGCCCGGAGCAGGGTGGCGAAATCCTTCTGCGCCGTCAGCCGGCCGGCGGCCAGGATCACCGGCGGCCCGGCCGGCCGGAACCACGCGTGGTCGGGGGGCGTCCCCGACTGCTCGGACCGCCGGGGGCCGAGCGCCGCGTAGATGGTGGCGACCTCGCGGCGGGGAATGCGGGCGAGCTGCGACAGGTCGGCGGCCACCCCGTCGGAGACCGCCACCCGGGCGGCCGCCCGCCGGTACGTCCGCCGGATCGACGGCAGCAGGCAGCGCCAGCCCTCGCGACGCGCCTCCGACGACAGGTGGGTGTGCTCCGAGATCACGACGCGCGTCGGGACGCCGGCGAGCCGCGCCGCCCACAGCGCCAGCAGGTTCGACATCGTCTTGGCGGCGAGCAGGGCGTCAGGACGCCGGCGCCGCAGATAGCGCGTCAACGCCGGGAGATAGCGGAGGTTCGGAAGCGTCCGGCGCGGCCGGCGCACGTACAGGCTCAACAGCGGGAGGAGGGACGCCGGCGCGGCCGCCAGGAGGTAAGCCGGAAACAACCGGCTGCGCCGCAGTTCGACGAGGTTGACGGCGTCCGGCGCATCGCCGAGCAACGGTCCCGCGGCCCGGCAGAGCACCAGATCGACCTGATGGCCCCGCCCGGACAGGGCCGCGGCCAGATCGACGGCGACGCGCGACACGCCGCCCGCCGCCAGATCGGGAACGTATATCGCCAGTTTCGCGCGGCGCGGCGGACAGGCGTACGCCTCGGCGTTCATGGCGGCGTCGATTCTAGCAGCCCGCGAATGCAGCGGGGACTTTCACCACGGGCTGTTCAACCAGCCTTCAGAACAGCTTCACCTCGACCACCTCGCCCTGCTCCACGACGTCGGTCCGGTCCGGGATCTCGACGTAGCCGTCGGCGCGCGACATGCTGGTGATGTCGCCCGACGCCTTGAAAGCCGGCACGGCCTGGCCATCGACCACCCGCACCGTGTAGAGCTGGCGCCGGCCGGCGGTCGAGACGACGCGCCGGGCGATCGGGACGGAGACGGTCCGCGGGCGGTGGGGGGGCAGGCGCGCCATCCGCCGGAGCAGCGGGACCAGCAGCAGGTAGGCGTTCGAGAGGCACGACGTGGGATATCCGGGCATCCCGAAGACCGGCGTCCCGCCGATCCGCCCGAACGCGGTCGGCTTCCCCGGCTTGACGGCGACGCCGTGGAACAGCACTTCGCCGCGCCGGGCCAGCAGGTCCAGCATCAGGTCGCGTTCGCCGACGGAGCTTCCGCCCGAAAAGACGAGCACGTCGGCGTCCCGGCAGGCGTCGATGGCCGCTTCGAGCGCTTCCATCGTGTCGGCCGCGGCCGGGCGCGGGGCCGCCCGGCCGCCGTGCTCCGCGACGACGGCGCCTATCGTGAACCGGTTGACGTCGTGGATCTGACCCGGACCGAGCGGACGCCCCGGTTCGACGATCTCGTCGCCGGTGGAGAGGATCGCCACCGACGGCCGGTCGAAGACGTCCACGTCGGCGACGCCGAGCGCGGCGATCGCACCGAGGCGGCTCGGCGTCAGCAGGTCGCCGCGCGGGACCGCGACCTCGCCGGCCGCGACGTCGGCCGCCCGCCGGCCGACGTGTTGACCGGGATAGACCGGCGTGTGGACGCCGACGGCGCCGGTCGCGCCGCCGTCCGTGTGCTCGACCATGACCACCGCGTCGGCGCCGTCGGGCATCGGGGCGCCGGTGGCGATCTGCACGCACGCGCCCCGCTCGACGCGCTGCGTCGGGACCGAGCCGGTGTGGACGGTCTCGATGCGCCGCAAGGCGCGCTGCGACTCGCGGCCGGCGCCGAACGTGTCTTCGGCGACCACGGCGAACCCGTCCATGGCGGCGCGGTCGAACGGGGGGACGTCGGCGGCGGCCACGACGTCGGCCGCCAGCACCCGGCCGGCCGCGTCGGCGAGCGGCGCCCGCACGGTGCGTTCCATCGGCCGGGCGGCGCCGATGACCAGGGCGATGGCGTCGTCGAGCGGAATCGTCTTCCGGATCGGGCGCATCGCCGCGCCTTCGGCGGAGCCGGTCACCGCCGCGCCTCGCGGACCATGTGGCCGATCTCGGGCAGGATCAGCTTCGTCATCGCCAGGCGGACGGCGTGCTCCGAGCCGGGCAGGCTGACGACGATCGTCCCTCCGGCGAGGCCGGCGCAGGCCCGGCTCAGCATGGCCGCCGGTCCGATCTCCTGGAAGCTCAGCGCGCGGAACAGCTCGCCGAAACCGTCGATCCGCTTCTCCAGCAGGCCGGCGACCACCTCGCAGGAGCCGTCGCGTCGGGTGATGCCGGTGCCGCCGGTCGCGATCACGACGTCGACCTCGGCCGCTCCGATCCCGCGCCGAAGGGCGTCCCGCACGCGGTCCGGATCTTCCCGGACGATCGTCCGGAACGCGACTTCGTGCCCCGCCTCGGCGAGGAGCGCCGCTATCGCGTCCCCGCCGGCGTCGGTCTCCGCGGTCCGCGTGTCGCTGATCGTCACGACGGCGCAGCGTGTCGACGCCGGCGCCTCGGCGCGGTGAGCGAGATGGCTCACGCGCAGGATTATAGCTGTTGCTATAATCAGACGCTGCTTCGCGCCCTTAGCTCAGCTGGATAGAGCGTCTGGCTACGAACCAGGAGGCCGCAGGTTCGAATCCTGCAGGGCGCGCCACTTCGCTTCGCACCGTCCCGCACGCGCGCCGGCCGCGAAATCCGTCCGGTATCGACTCGAAGGGCGCCGGCGTTACGGCAAGGCGACGGAGGTCGAGACGTACGGCGGCGTTCCGCCGGCCGGCGGTTCGTCCCGGCGGAAAGCGGCCAGCCGCGCGAGCCGCCGGAGGTCTTCGGTGATGAGGTACGACGTCGGGACCAGCACCAGGGTGATGAAGGTGGCGAAGATGACGCCGAAGGCGAGCGACACCGCCATCGGCTGCAGGAACGCCGCGTCGAAGCTCCGCTCGACCATGAGCGGGGCGAGCCCGAAGAACGTGGTGAGCGACGTCAGCAGGATCGGCCGGAAGCGCGCGATCCCCGCCTCCCGAACCGCGGCCGCCAGGTCGGCGTGCGCTTCGCGTTTCCGGTTGATGAACGTCACCAGCACCAGGCTGTCGTTCACCACGACGCCGGCCAGCGCGACGAGGCCGAACATCGACATGAGCGAGACGTGCATGTCCATGATGACGTGGCCCCAGACCGCCCCGACGAGTCCGAACGGGATGGCGCTCATGATGATCAGCGGCTGGAGGTACGACTTGAGCGGGATGGCGAGCAGGGCGAAGATCACCAGCAGCGCGACGGCGAAGCCGGTCTGCAGCCCGGCCGTCGCTTCGTCCGCCTCCGCCTGGACCCCTTCGAAGACGTAGCGGACGCCGGGGCGCCGCGCCAGCACGTCCGGCAGGATGCGCGCCTCGAGGTCGCCGATGACCGCCCCGCTGGTGGTGAGCGCCTCGTCGACCGCCGCGGTGACGTTGACGGCGCGGTTGCGGTCGACCCGCTTGATCGAGGCGAACCCGCGTCCGGGATCGACCTCCGCGACCTGCCGGAACGGCGCCTCGCCGCCGTCCGGCGTCCGGATCCGCATGCTCTCCAGGTTGCCGAGCGACCGCCGCTGGTCGGCCGGGTAGCGCACCATGACGCGGACGTCGTCCCGGCCGCGCTGCACGCGCTGGGCCTCCTCGCCGTAGAACGCCTGGCGCACCTGCCGCCCGAGGTCCTGGAGGGTCAGGCCGAGCGTCTCCGCCGCCGGCTTGATCCCCAGCTTCATCTCCCGCTTGCCCGCCCGGAACGAGTCGGCGATGCCGTACACGCCGGTGTAGCCGGCCAGCTCCGCCTTGACGTCCTCGGCCGCCGCGCGGAGCCGGTCGATGTCGGGACCGACCAGCATGACGTCGATGTCTTCACCGGCCTCCATCAGCGAGGCGGTGAAGGCGAGGTCGACCGCTTCCGGGATCGGCCCGGTCAGCTCGCGCCAGCGGGCGGCGATCTGCTCGCTCGTGAACACGCGCTCCTCGGCCGGCAGCAGCTCTATCGTGACCTCGCCGAGGTGCGGCGCCGCCAGCGTCCCGCCGGTGCCGGGCGGTCCGCTCTCCCGCGCCGCCGTCGGCTGTTCGCCGACCGCCGCCAGGACGTGCCGGAAGTAGTCGTCACCGGTCTCCTCCCGCAGCTCGCGCCGCAGCCGCTCCGCGCCCGCTTCGAGCTGGCGCACCGCCTCGGCGGTGGCCGAGACCGGCGCGCCCTGCGGCAGGGTGACCGAGCCGGCCATGAAGTCGGCCTCTATCGACGGGAAGAAATGGAAGCTCGTCCATCCGCCGAGCACCATCCCGCCGGTCAGCACCAGCGTCGAGACGCCGACCGCGGCCGTCAGGTACCGCCACCGGAGCGCCACTCCCAGGATCCGCGCGTACACGTTCCGCGCGAACCAGATCAGGCCGTCCGCGAACAGGCGCTGGACCCGGCGCACGGGGCCGCGGCGCGTGCGCTGCGGGAGGTGCGAGAGGTGGGCCGGCAGGATGTTCAGCGACTCGACCAGCGAGAACAGCAGGGAGGGGACGACGACCAGCGGGATGATCCGGAAGAACTTGCCCATCATCCCCGGCACGAACATCAGCGGCATGAACGCCGCCACCGTCGTCAGCACGGCGAAGACGACCGGCGTGGCGATCTCCCGGGCGCCCTCGGTCGCCGCATCCAGCCCGTTGCGGCGCTTCTCCCGCTGCGCGTAGATGTTCTCGCCGACGATGATGGCGTCGTCGACCACGATGCCCAGCACCAGGATGAACGCGAACAGCGACAGCACGTTCACCGTCGCGCCGAGTCCCGGCATCAGCATGACGGCGCCCATGAACGAGATCGGTATCCCCAGGCTGACCCAGAACGCGAGCCGCAGCTCCAGGAACAGGGTGAGCACCAGGAAGACCAGCGCGAATCCGGCGAGCCCGGTGCGCAGCATCGTCTCGAGCCGCGTGCTGAGCATCAGCGCCTGGTCCTGCCAGACGGTGAGCGAGATCCCCTCCGGCAGCGCCGGCCGCGCGCGCGCCACGTAGTCGTGGACCCCGGCGGCGATGTCGAGCGCGTTCTGCTCGCCGGTCCGGAAGACCGAGATCAGGATCGCCGGCTCGCCGTCGAACCACGAGTACTGATCGGTTTCGGCGAACCCGTCGACCACCGTCGCCACCTCGCCGAGCAGGAGCCGCGTGCCGTCCGCCCGCGTGAGCAGGACGAGACGTTCGTACTCGTCGCCGCGGTACGCCTGGCCGATCGTGCGGAGCAGGATCTCGCCGCGGCCGCTCCGGACCGACCCGCCGGGCAGGTCGAGCGACGACCGGCGCACGGCGCCGGCCACTGCGTCGAACGTCAGGCCGTGCCGGCGGAGCGCCGATTCCGACACCTCGATCGAGATCTCGTACGGGCGCGCGCTCAGCATCTCGACGTGGGAGATCTCGGGCAGCGCCGACAGATCGTCGCGGACCCGTTCGGCCGCCGCCTTCAGCGCGTACTCGTCCGCCCGGCCCGAGACGGCGACGTCGATCACCGGGTCCCGCGCGATCAGCTCGCGGATGATCGGCTTCTCGGTCTCTTCGGGGAACGTGTCGATCGCGTCGATCTGGCCCTTGACGTCATCGAGAACCCGGCGCGCGTCGGCCCCGAAGTCGAGCTCGATCGTCACGGTCCCGACCCCTTCGGACGCGGTCGAGACGATCTCCTTGATCCCGTCTATCCCCTGGATCGACTCCTCGATCCGGACGCAGACCGCCTCCTCGACCTCTTCGGGCGCTGCGCCCAGGTACGGCACTTCGACCACGATCCGGTCGAGGGCGATCTCGGGAAAGACCTCGGCCCGCACGTTGAACGCCGCGATCAGGCCGCCGACGACCAGGAAGATCATCAGCAGGTTGGCGGCCACCGGGTTCTGCGCGAACCACCCGATCATCCGGTTCATGGTCGTGATCCTGTCGCCGGAGTGAGCGGACTGGAAGGGTCAGGCGGCGTTCGCCGCGGCGGCGTCCAGCATCTCCTGCAGGCCGCCGGTCAACGTCGCGGCGATCTCGTCCCGGAGGCGCGGCAGGTCGCCGACCGGCCCGTCGACCTTGACCGACCGGACGACCGTTCCCGCCTGCGCCTCGAGGAGGCGCGCCGTGATCCGTATCTGGTCGCCGACCCGCTGGATGCCGCCCGCCACCACCCACCGCGCGCCGTCCTCGGCCGCCGCGACGGTGAACGTCCCGGTCCCCGCGAGATGGGCGGCCACGGCCTGCCCGATGCCGGACGCCAGGTCGTCGTCGGCCGGGTCGCGGCTCAGGTTGGCGAACGGCCGCACGGCGACCGTCGCTCCGGAAGCGGCCGGCGGCGGCGCCTGCGCCGCCGGGGCCGGAGCCGCCGGGGCCGGGGGCGGGACCGCCGGGACCAGGGGCGGCGGGGTCGGGGCCGGTGGGGCCGGGGCCGGCGGGGGTGAGGCCGCCGCCGTCACCGTGCCCATCGCATCGGCCAGACGCGCGGCGACCGCGGTGTTGACCGCTTCCCGGAGGCGCGGCAGCTCGCTCGCGGCGCCGTCCATCTGGACCGTCTGCACCACCGCGCCTGCGCCCGTCTCGACGATGCGGGCCGTGACCTGCACCGCGTCGTCGTCCTGCCGCACCGCGCCGCCGATCACCCACCGGGCGCTGGCGGCGGCGGGCACCACCGTGACGGTGTCCATCGCTCCGAGCCGCTCCCACACCCCCTGCGCCAGCGCGTCGCCCAGGCCGCTGGCCGCCGCCGCATCGCTGATGTTCGTGAACGGCAGCACCGCGACTGCGCGCGGATCGGTCGCCGCCGGCGCGGGCGTCGCGGCGGCGGGAAGGTCCGGAGCGGGTGCGCCCGCCGGCGCAGGCGCGCTTGCAGGCGTTGCGGCGGCCGGTTGCGGCGCGTTCGCGGTCCGCTCGGCTCGGGCCCGCTCGGGCGCCGGTTCGCTCGGGCGCGCGTCCGCCGCGGCGTTCCCGACAGCGGCGGCTTCCACCGCGGCGTTCCCCGCGGCGTTCCCCGCGGCATTCCCCGCATCGGGCGCGTCGGCCGTCCCGGGGTCTGTTTCCGATCCGGCGTCGGCATCGGCGCCGGGCGCCGCGCCGGGATTCGCCACCTGCACCAGCATCCCTTCGGTCGGACTGTCGACGGTCGAGACGACCACGCGATCGCCGGAGGAAAGCCCCTCGCGCACGTGGATCGAAGCGGCGGTCATCCGGAGGACGTCGATCGTCCGGAACCGCAGACGGTCGTCCTCGTCGACCACCATCACCTGATCGCGCCCCCGCAGCGCCGCGCGCGGGACGGAGGCGATCCGCTCGAACCGGCGGCCTTCGATCTCGGCGTCCACGTACATCCCGACCGCCAGCGGCGGTTGATCGGGGCCGGGTCCGGGGCGGTACGGGTTCGGGACCTCCGCCACGACGTGCACCATCCTGCTGACCGGATCGATCTCGCTCTCCGTCCGCACGATCCGGCCGTTCCAGGCGTACGTCCTGCCCGCGAACGTCGTCCGGACGGTGACGCGCGGTCCCGGCCGGTTCGCGCCGCCGCGGTACGCGAGGGGGAGGTTCAGGTAGGCGAGCTCCTCGTCCGGAAGCGGCAGCCGGATCTCCGCCACGTCGACCGCATAGATCGTCGCTATCGCGGCGCCAACCGTCACGAACTGGCCGACGTCGACGTTCTTCCGGCGGACGCGTCCGGCGTACGGCGCCTTGATCTCCGCGCGCTCGAGGTCGCGCTCGGCGCGGACCAGGTTCGCCTCGGCCGCCGCCACGGCGGCGCGCGCGTCTTCGAGATGCGGCGTGCGCAGCGTCAGCTCGCGCGGGTCGCCCCGTCCGAGCTGTTCCCACTCGCGCCCCGCGACCTCGGCCTCGGCCTCTTCCTCGGCCAGTCTCAGCCGGCTCTGGGCGAGCTGCGCGCGCGCGCTGATGACCGCCTGCTCGTAGTCGAACGGGTCTATCGTCACCAGGACGTCGCCCGCCTCGAAGAAGCCGCCTTCGGCGAACGACGGCGCGACCGACATGATGCGGCCGGAGATCTCCGGCACCAGCTGGCTCTCGGTCCGGGGCCGCACGGTCCCCTCGCTGAACACCGCCAGGTCCACGTCCTCCAGCGTCACGACGTGCACGCGCACCCCCGGCGGCGCGATCTGCGCCGGTTGCGTCTCGACGACCGGACGGTTGCGGATCATGGTGACGGCGCCCCACCCCGCGAGGCCGAGCAGGGCCAGCGGGAGGATGCCTTGCAGCATGCGGATCAGAATGCGCATCGTCGTTGCATCCGGACGTCAATCAACGTCGGCGGCCGGATCGCCCAGGCTGAACGGCGACAGGAGTCGGTCGAAGCCGCCGCCGAGGGCCAGATAGAGGTCGACCCGGTTCTCCAGGCGCGACCGTTTCGCCGCGATCAGCTCCGCCTCGGCCTGCACGGCCGAACGCTGCGAGTCGAGTACGGTGATGTACGTTTCGAGGCCGGCCATGTACCGCTCCTCGGCCAGCCGCTCCGCCGCGCGCGCCTGCTCCACCGACGTCATGAGGCTCCGCTCGCGCGCGTCGAGGAACGCGTCGGCCGCCAGCGCGGTCTCGACCTCCGCGTACGCGGTCAGGGCGGCGCTGGCGAAGTTGGCGAGCGCTTCGGCGCTCCGCGCCTCGGCGCGGGTCACTTCCGCGCTCAGCCGGCCGCCCTGCCACAGCGGCGCGGCGACGTTCGCCACGAGGCTCCAGACGCTGAAGTCGCCGTTGACCAGCGACCGAAGCGCGTCGGTGGCGGTTCCGGTCGAGCCGGTCAACGTGATGCGGGGAAGCCGGTTCTTCCGCGCGACGCCGACGCGCGCCTCCGCCGCGGCCAGCGCGCGCTCCGCGGCGACCAGGTCCGGCCGCCGCCCCACCAGGTCGGCCGGCAGCCCGCCCGGCACGTCCGGGGTGAGCGGCGGGAGCGCGAGCGGCCGGCCGATAGAGTCGTCGGCGTACTCGCTGAGCAGCACCTTGAGCTGCCGGGCGGCGGCGTCGAACTGCCGGCGGCGATCCTGCAGCAGCGCCTCGGCGTTCGAGAGGTTCAGCAGCGCCAGCCGCAGGTCGAGCGCCGGCCGGATGCCGCGCTCGAACCGTTCGCGGACCTGCTCGGCCGATTCGCGGTACGTCTCGACCGTCGCCTCCGACAGATCGATCTGCTGCTGCGCCTCCGCCACCGCGAACCAGGCCTTGGCGGTCTGGCCGGCGATAGACAACTGCGCGCCCCGGAGGTCCGCCGCTTCGGCCTGCAGGTCGGCCAGCGCCGCCTGCGCGCCCGCCCGCAGGCGGCCCCACAGATCGATCTCCCACGAGACGTCGAGCGACACGCCGTGGTTCGTCGAGAGCGTGCTCAGCACCTGGTCTTCCGCGCCCGGAATCGGCAGCCCGACGAAGTTCTGCTTGCGGCGGGAGCCGTCGTACCGCCCGTCCACGGTCGGCCGCAGCTCGGCCGCGGCGATCCGCGCGTCCGCGGCGGCGAGCTCCAGCCGGGCGGCGGCGGCCTGCAGGTTCCAGTTTCGTTGCAGCGCCGTCTCGACGGCCGCCGAGAGCCCGGCGTCGTCGAAGTCGGTCCACCAGTCGAGCGGCACCAGCTCGCCGGAGACGTTCCCGGCGGTCCACGTCTCGGGCACGGGCACGTCGAGCGACGGCGTGGCCACCGGCGGCGCCGAGGAGCACCCGGCGACGGCGACGCTCAGCGCCGCCGCGGCAAGGCCGCGGCGGATCATGGGCTCCCTCCGGCGGCGGCGGCCGGCGCCGGGACGTGCGCGGGAGCCGGCGCGGGAATCGGATCGGCGATCGGATCGCGGCGGGGCGCCGCCATCCCGGCGGCGGCGAACCGGGTCAGCGACTCGAGAAGACGGGCGGAGTCTCCGGCGGGGCGCGCCGCCCGCGACGCGAACGGGATTTGCCCCCCCCACGTCATCGCGTGCGCCATCGCCCCGACGACGAACGCCACCCGCGTCGCGACTTCGTCCGGGTCGAGATCGGGCAGCGCGCGCTGGAACGCAGCCGTGAACCGGGCCAGCACCCGGTCGAACTGACGCAGGAACGTGACGCGGATCTCCTCGCTCGCCCGCGAGTGGATCTGGCCGACCAGCTTCAGGAACTTCGCGCCGCAATGCTCCAGCTCGGCCAGCGACTCGAACGGCGGCCCGACCAGGGCCGCGACGATCTCCTCCACCGCCGGCCCCCCCTCGCCCGCCGCCGTCTCCAGCGCGTCGAGCACCGCGAGCCGCCGGTCGTTGATCGGCCGGAACCGCCGATCGAGGATGGCGCTCAGCAGCGCCTCCTTCGAGCCGAAGTGGTAGTTCACGGAGGCAAGATTCACGCCGGCTTCCCCGGTGATGTCCCGCAGCGACGTCGCCGAGAATCCGGAATCGGCGAACAGCCGCTCCGCGGCGTCGAGAATCCGTTCCTTCGTTTCTTCGGCCATTCACCTCGTCTCCATCAGCCACGAAAATCAAACGACCGTTTTAAGCATACGTATGAAATCGATACGAGATCAACCCGGCGGAAGTTCCCGGATCGCGCGATGCTGTCCCGGAAAATGATCGAGGCTGTTTCCAGGAAGTGCACGGTGGTCTTATACTTTCCTGCCGTCGCGCGTCTCGGCGCGGCGTGGGGGAGGAGCATTTTGCGATCCGCCAGTTCACTCGTGTTCGCCGGACTGGTGTGCCTGGCGCCGTCGGCCGCAGGCGCGCAGGTCACCGTCACCGACTGGCGAGGGGCGTCGGCCGCCTTTGCGGAGGGCTCGGTCGATTCGGACGGGGTCACGATTCAGTACCACGTGGCCGGCGAGGGGCCTCTCCTGATCTTCCTGCACGGCATCGCCAGCCCGTGGTTCGATTACCGGCATCAGATCGTGATGCTCTCCGAACGCCGCCGCGTCGCCGTGATGTCGACCCGCGGGACCCAGGGGAGCGGCCGGCCGGCCGGGCACGAGCATTACGCCACGGCCCGGATCGCCGGCGACGTCAGCGCCCTCATCGAGCATCTCGGCGAGGAGCGGGCGACGATCGTCGGGCAGGACAGCGGCGGGCTTCACGCGTGGCATTTCGCGATGACGCGCCCCGAGCAGACCGAGCGGTTGATTGCGTTGGGCTCGGTGCACCCGGCGGGGCTGCTCCGCGAGCTGATCGACAATGCCGACCAGCAGAAGGGGAGCGCGTTCCAGTGGGGCATGATGGAGAACCCGGACGCGGGCGGCGACTTCGCCGAGACGCTGCGCAACGCGCCGGCGGACCCGAACGAGCCGGCGCACCTGGCCCGGCTGCGCATGGAGGCGAACGCGAGCATCGACGCCGAGTCGGTCGTCGGCTTCTACAGGACGAACTGGCCGGCGCGGCCGGTGACGATGGACACGGCGGCGTTCGGGTTCCGGTACGGCGAGTTTCCGCCCGTCCAGGCGCCGACGCTGCTGATGTACGGGAAAGACTCGCCGTTCTTCCTGAACGCGACGCTGAACGACCTGTGGGAGTGGGTCGACGCGCCGCTGACGATTCACGTGCTGCCGGGCGTGGGCCACGGGCCGCATCGGGAGGTGCCGGAGCTGGTGACGCGGCGCATGATGGAGTGGCTGGAGACGGGCCGATAGTGGCCCGCAAGGAGATCGCGATGACCGCAGGCCGTGTGACGGCGACGGTGGGCGCGGCCCTCTTCGCGGCTGGAGGGTTCGCACAGGCGTCGGCCGGCGGGAACGCCGCGGCGCCGCCGACCTTCAACGCGGACGTGGCGCCGATCCTGTACGAGAACTGCGCGAACTGTCACCGGGACGGCCAGGTGGCGCCGATGCCGCTGACCTCCTACCAGGAGGTGCGGCCGTGGGCGCGCGCGATCCGGACGAAGGTGGTCGACCGGGAGATGCCGCCCTGGTTCGCCGACCCGCGCTACGGGGAGTTCAAGGACGTTCCGGCGCTGAGTCAGGCCGAGATCGACACGATCTCCGCGTGGGTGGACGGCGGCGCGCCGGAGGGCGCAGGTCCGGCGCCCGAGGCTCCGGCGTTCGCCGGCGCATGGCTGCACGATCGCCCGCCGGACTACGTGGTCGAGATGCCGCTCGACGTCGAGCTCCCCGCCCAGGGCGAGATCCCGTACATGGAAGTCTGGATGGAGAATCCCCGGAAGGAGGACGTCTATCTGGAAGCGGTCCAGATGCGTCCGGGCAACCCGGCGGTGGTGCATCACGCCGGAATCTTCACGCGGACCCTGCCTCCGGGAACCCGGCTGGGCGAGGAGCAGCTGATCCCCGGCGGGCAGTTCATTCCGCAGCCGGTTCCGATCGATCCGAACGAAGATCCCGCGGTCAAGCTGGCGAGGCGGGAGGCCGCCATGAACGGCTTTCCCCGCGACGCGCAACTGATCTTCTACCGGCCGGGGGGAGGGTACAACCGGTTTCCGGAAGGGACGGCGAAACGGGTGTACGGCGATCGGCACTTCATGTTCCAGATGCACTACGCGTTGACGGGCCGTCCGGAGACCGACCGCTCGTACGCCGGTTTCTGGTACTCGCAGGAGAAGCCCCGCCACCAGGTGCTCACGGTCGGCGCCGGGGAGCACGGCGGGACCGGTCCGGTGCGCATCGTCGAGGACGTCGAGCAGCTCGAGCTCGCGGTGGGAGCCGGCTTCGCGAAGACGCCGAACATTCCTCCGCACGAGGGCGACTTCAAGGTCACGGGGATCTGGCCGGTGGTCGACGACGTGACGATCTACGGCGTGTGGCCGCACATGCATTTCCGCGGCAAGGACATGACCTACGTCGTCAGCTATCCGGACGGCGCCGAGAAGACGGTGCTGAGCGTCCCGAACTACGACTTCAACTGGCAGTTGGAGTACGACTTCGTCGAACCGTTGAAGGTGCCGGCGGGCAGCACGATCAAGACGATAGGGCACTTCGACAACAGCTTGAGGAACCGGTACAATCCCAGCCCCGACCGGGAAGTCTACTGGGGGGAGCAGAGCTGGGACGAGATGTTCTTCATCTTCACGAAGTACACGGTTGACAAGCACGACCTCCGCCTGGAGGAGTAGCCTCCGCTCGCGAGCGGGGCCCTTCGCGCAGCCGGCGAGCGGGGCTTCGCTTCACCGGCCGGAGACGATAAACGCAGTCAAAAGGAGTCCAAGGCGTGCGCAGCAATCTACTGAAGAGCGTCGCGGCGGTCATCATCCTCATCGGCTTCGCCCACGGCGCCTCGGCGCAGAACGTGGGCGTCACCGGGCGCGCGACGGACGAGACCGGCGCGGCGTTGCCCGGGACGCTGGTCGAAGCCAGCAGCCCGGCCCTGATCGAGGGCGCGCGGAGCGCCGTCACCGACGGCGAGGGCCTGTACACGATAACCGCCCTGCGCCCGGGCGAGTACACCGTGACGTTCACCCTCCCCGGGTTCAGGACCGTGGTGCGGGAAGGGGTGGTGCTGAGCGGCGTGGTGCTCGTCACGGTGAACGCGGAGCTGCCGGTGGGCGGAGTGGAGGAGACGCTCACGGTGACGGGGCGGGCGCCCGACGTCGACATCCGGAACGTGGTGCAGGAGACCACGCTCGATGAAGCAGTCCGGAACAACCTTCCCACCGGACGGAACATCCTGCAGATGGCCGAGCTCATTCCGGGCATGACCGTCGGCGACGGCGGCGGCGCCACGGCGCACGACGTCGGGGGCAACCGGCTCAACCGCGGCAACACCCAGATTCACGGCAGCCGCGCCGTGGACTCGATGCAGCAGTTCGACGGGCACAACCAGACCTACGGCCCGACGGGCGTGCAGGGCATCCGCAACGTCGACCCGGGCGAGATTGCGGAGTTCCAGTACGAAACGAGCGCGATCTCGGCCGAGACCCAGTCGGGGGGCGTGCGGGTGAACCTGATCCCCAAGGAGGGGGGCGACACCTTCTCCGGATCGTTCTTCACGACGTACGCCAACGACAGCATGAACAGCGACAACACGAGCCAGGATCTGATCGATGCGGGCCTGCCCGCGGCCCCGACGCTCAAGGAGCTGCGCGACCTCAACCTGTCCGGCGGGGGGCCGATCCGGACGGGCAGGCTCTGGTGGTTCGCGTCGACGCGGTTCGAAGGGGCCGAGAAGGAGGCGCCGGGGAGCTTCCACTCGATCGACCCGCTGGGCTTCGTATGGAACCCGCGGCTCGGCGCGGCGGGCAACGTCGACGAGAGCCGCCCGACGATAGACGATCTGGGCCACGAGTACTACAGCGGCCGCCTCACGTGGCAGGCGACCGAGCGGAACAAGCTCTCGTTCTACCTGTCGGATCACCGGTGGGTCCAGGACGGCTTTCCGGCCCTGGCGAACTTCGCGTACGAGGCGATCTGGCGGACGAACTTCCCGGCGCAGGTCCTGGCGCAGGGGAAGTGGACCGCGCCGCTGACCAACCGGCTGCTCCTGCAGGCGACGTACGGCTGGGACCGCGCTGAAGGCCGTCTGCACGCGACGCGGGAAGAGCTCACTCACAACGACCGGATCCTCGGGGCGATCGACGTCGTCAACGGGACGTTGTTCCGCGCGAACCCGTTCATCGGGTACGGCGTCGCAGTCGGCTCCCACCACCAGGGAGCGTTCAGCGTGTCGTACGTCACCGGGTCGCACACCGCCAGGTTCGGCGTCGACCTGAACTGGGGTTGGGGCGGCTTCGAAGACCGGTCGTTCAACGGGCAGGTCGTGATGTTCCTGGCGAACGGCTTTCCGGTCGGCGCGCAGCTGGAGAACGGCCCCTGGAACGAACGGGAGAACTACCGGCAGATCGGCCTGTACGCCCAGGACCAGTGGACGATAGACCGGCTCACCGTCAACGCGGGGATCCGCTACGACGCGCACGTCGGCTCCGTGCCGGCCGAGCACAACTTCAGCGGGCCGAACCGGTTCGCGCCGTACCAGCAGTGGCCTCAGATAGACGACGCGCCGAACTGGAAGGACGTCTCCCCGCGGCTCGGCGTCGCCTACGATCTGTTCGGCGACGCCCGGACGGCGCTGAAGTTCTCGGCCAGCCGGTACGTCGTCAACGAGGTGTCGGCTTTCGCCGCGTCCCTCAACCCGCTGCTCTTCAACCAGACGACGACCGTCGGATGGAGGGACCTCAACGGCGACCGGTACCCTGACGACGACGAGCTGCTCGGGTTCCCGGGCAGCAACCGGAACTTCGCCACCGCCGCGACGAACGTCGCCGCCGACGACGCGATCCGCGAAGGCTGGTTCACGCGGCAGTACAACTGGGAGTTCACGGGCGGCGTGCAGCACCAGCTCACGGACGGGCTGTCGGTCGAGGTGATGTACGTCCAGCGCCTGTACCGGAACTTCATCGTCGACGATCTGGTGCACGTCGGACCGTCGAACTACTCGGAGTACTGCGTGACCGCGCCGACCGACGTGCGCCTGGGCGGCGTCAGCGGCAGCGAGGTGTGCGGCCTGTTCGACCTCAATCCGGCGCAGTTCGGGCTGAGCGAAACGCTGCGGACGCGCGACACGAACTTCGGCACGCAGAAGGAGAGCTGGCGGGGGCTGGACGCGACGCTGAGCCTCCGCACGGGGAACGTCACGGTGACCGGGGGACTGAGCAGCGGCACGCAGGGGAACGGGCGCAACACCTGCTTCGTCGTCGATTCGCCCCAGGCCATGCACCAGTGCGACGTCAGCCCGCCGTGGCAAAACACGGTCAAGCTGCTGGGTTCGTTCGGGCTGCCGTACGGGATAGACGCGTCGGTGGTGTACCAGGGCATCCCCGGGCCGGAGATTCTGGCCAACTGGACGGTGACGAACGCGGACGTCGCCGCGGGGACCGTCCGCTTCCTCGACCCGGCGCGCGTCGGGTTCAGCGGTCCGACGGTCGAAATCCCCCTGGTGCACCCCGGGACGATGTACGGCGACCGGCTGCATCAGGTCGACGTCCGGTTCTCGTGGTCTCCCTACCGGTTCACCGGCGGCATGGGGGTTCGCGTGATGCTGGACGTCGCGAACCTGCTCAACGAGAACACCATCCTCGACGTCACCGATGCGTACGGGCCGAACTGGCTCCGACCGAACCAGATCCTCTTCGGACGGATCTTCAAGCCGGCCGTGCTCTTCGAGTGGTAGGACCTGCGTGAACTTCCCAGGGGCGCCCGGCTCGTCCGCGATCGCGCGGACGCGGGGCCCCCTCCTCACGCCTTGTCAGGCGGGCGCCTCGCGGGGCTCCACCACGGGCTGTTCAGGAAGGCAATCCTTTTTCGCCGATCTCACCGCGGATTCTGCTGCGGACTTCGTTGCTCACTGAGCATATTTCGCCGCGAAGCTCGCGAATTTCTCCGCGCAGCTCGTCTAACTGAGTGCTGACTTCGCCCCGGAAGTTATCAAGCTGAGCGTTGACTTTGCCCCGGAAATTATCGAGCTGGGCGTTGATCTCGCCCCGGAAGTTATCGAGCTGGGCGTTGATCTCGTTCCGGAAGTCATCGAGCTGAGCGTTGATCTCGCCCCGGAAGTCATCGAACCGTGCGTGGATCTCGTTCCGGAAGTCGTCGAACCGTGCGTGGATCTCGCCCCGGAAGTCATCGAACCGCGCGTTGGTCTCGCTCCGGAAATCATCGATCCGCCGGTTGGTGTCGTCGATCCGCTTGCCGAACTGGTTCATGGCGAACAGCATCACACTGACGCCAATCGCCATCAAGCCCGCCACGCTGCCGATGATCGTCACCGTCTGAATCGTCGCGTCCACGTCGCCATCCTTTCCCCAAGCCGTCCGCCGTGTCAAGCTCGGATCGGGTGCAACGATCGCGCCAGTCCTGCGCCTGTCGCGCTGCACGTCACTGTGGTTGTCGATACCGCATGATCGAGAGGGGAGACGATTACGTCTTTCCGGAATGGGAACCGACCTCCACGCCAACGCCGACGTCCACTGGCCGCTGACCGTCAAGGGCAATCCCCATCTCCTGACGGCGGGGTTGCCCGGCATGGGGAAGACGACCTGTCTTCTCAACCTGTGCCGGCAGATGGTCGAGGCCGGTTCTCCACCATCTTTCCGGAGCTCGGAGACCTCCAGTGCGAACGGGTCCGGAGCACGATCAAGGAAAGTTTCGTCGAGGCCGGTTGGCCCGGCTCCGATCGCGCGGAGCCGAAGTTCAAGCGTTTCGTGGAGATCCTGCGCAAGGACATGTTCCGGCGGGGCATTCAGGACCGGATCACCCATGCGCTGATCTTCGACGAAGCGCATCGGGCGGCGGGCCTCAAGCTGATCCCGGCGATGGCGAAGGAGTGCCGCAAGTACGGCATATCGCTCGTGCTGGCGTCGCAGGAGGCGCGGGATTTCCACCCGTCGGTGTTTTCGGCCATCGCGAACTACCTCGTCCTGCGGTTGACCGATACGGACGCCAAGGCGCTCGTGCGCAACGTTGCGACGGCTCAGCAGGAGCGGATGCTGATCGACTGGATCAAGCAGATGGACCGCTTCAACAGCCCGTGGTGGAATCCCCGCGTCGCACCGAGAGCGGTGAGGCGCCCGCCTGACAAGGCGTGAGGAGGGCGCATATTGAGCATACGCAACCGACGAACAACGCCGTCAGGCGGGATGCATCGCCGCTCGAATGCAGCGGGGACTTTCGCCACGGGCTGTCAAGGCGCTGTACTTCTGCGAAGGAAAGCGTCGGCCGGCGCCGGTTCGCCTGCGGTCGCTCGACTGAAACTCCAGCCGTCCGATTGCAGCGGCTTGGCGCCTCAGGAAGGCGAGCCGTTCACGCCGATCACACCGCGAAGCTCGCGCACTTCGGCGCGGACTTCGGCAATTTCGCCGCGGAGTTCGTCTCGCACTGCACGAATTTCGCTACGGACCGCGCAGATTTCGCCGCGGATTTCGCGCACCTGGCCGCCCAATTCGTCGAATCGCCGGTTGGTGTCGTCGATCCGCTTGCCGAACTGGTTCATGGCGAACAGCATCACGCTGACGCCAATCGCCATCAGGCCCGCCACGCTGCCGATGATCGTCACCGTCTGGATCGTCGCGTCCACGTCGCCATCCTTTCCCAAGCCGTCCATCGTGTCAAGCTCGGATCGGCTGGGATCGAGTGCAACGATCGCGCCAGTCCTGCGCCTGTCGCGCTGCACGTCGCTGTGGTTGTTGATACCATTTCCGGCGGCGGCGCCTCGCTGTGAGCGTCGTTGTCATGCGGCGGGCGTAGCGCCGAAGGGTCCACGACGTCGAACCCGATGGCCTCCTTCCACGAAGTCAAGTACCGGCGGCATCTGCGCACGGCGCGCGCGCCGGAACTGCTCAGAAAGATGGAGGAGCAGACGAGCACGCTCCGTCTAAGCTGGCGCGAGTGGTACTCCCATGCAGCATGTTCGTCGTTCCGAGCCGTCCGGCGCGCCAAGCTCGCCCGCGTGCTGCGGTTTTACGCGGACAAGGCGCGCAGGCATCACTTGCCGCCCGCCCGGCATGAGGAACTCGTGTCGGAGATCGACCGCATGATCGAGAGGGGAGGCGATTACGTCTTTCCGGAACCGGAAGCCGGCGATCTCGGGTGGATCTTCTGTCCGGAATATGCCGGAATCCGTTCCCAGGAGATCTCTCCGAGCGGATGGAGCACGCGGATCTTCCTGTTCGGGCCGGACGTCCTGCCGGATTCCGAGCTTCACCCCGAACCCGCGCCGGATCGGAAGGATCGGCCTGCCGGGGGCTTTTCTGGCTCCCCGTCGCACGGCTCGGGCGACGGGAACCGGGAGGACGAGCAGGCGGCGGGAATCGTTGACCGGGCGGCGTCGGGGGGAATCACGACCGGCCGCGCCGGTTCGGACGTCCCGCCGTCAATCCGCTTGGGAACCGACCTCCACGCCAACGCCGACGTCCACTGGCCTCTGACCGTCAAGGGCAATCCCCATCTCCTGACGGCGGGGTTGCCCGGCATGGGAAAGACGGCCTGTCTTCTCAACCTGTGCCGGCAGATGGTCGAGGCCGGCGTGCGGCCCATCGTCTTTTCCTACCACCAGGACATCGACGAACGGCTGAGCGGCCTGATCGACGCGGTTCGATTCATCGACTTCGACGGACTCGGATTCAATCCGCTGCGCGTGATGCAGCGGGAGTCCGCGACGGCCCATCTCGACGTCGCCGGCAAGCTGCGCGACGTCTTCTCCGCCATCTTTCCGGAGCTCGGAGACCTCCAGTGCGAACGGGTCCGGAGCGCGATCAAGGAAAGTTTCGTCGAAGCCGGGTGGCCCGGCTCCGATCGCGCGGAGCCGAAGTTCAAGCGTTTCGTGGAGATCCTGCACAGCGACCCGAAGCCCGATCGAGGGCTGAAGACGTTGCTGGCGCGCCTCGGAGAGCTCGATGACTACGGCTTCTTCGAGGTCGGGGAGGCGCGCGAGAGTCTGTGGGAGAGCGATCGGCCGGTGGTCATCCGCATCCACGCCACCCAGAACGATACGTTGCAGCGTGCGTTCGCGGCGCTCGTGTTCTACGGCCTGTACAAGAACATGTTCCGGCGGGGCATTCAGGACCGGATCACCCATGCGCTGATCTTCGACGAAGCGCATCGGGCGGCGGGCCTCAAGCTGATCCCGACGATGGCGAAGGAGTGCCGCAAGTACGGCATATCGCTCGTGCTGGCGTCGCAGGAGGCGCGGGACTTCCACCCGTCGGTGTTTTCGGCCATCGCGAACTACCTCGTCCTGCGGCTGACCGAGACGGACGCCAAGGCGCTCGTGCGCAACGTTGCGACGGCTCAGCAGGAGCGGATGCTGATCGACCGGATCAAGCAGATGGACCGCTTCAAGGCGTTGTACTTCTGCGAAGGGAAGCGTCGGCCGGCGCCGGTTCGCCTGCGGTCGCTGGACTGAACTCCAGCCGTCCGACTGAAGCCGGCTTGGCGCCTCAGGAAGGCGATCCTTTCTCGCCGATCGCGCCGCGAAGCTCGCGCACTTCGGCGCGGACTTCGGCAATTTCGCCGCGGACTTCGTCTCGCACCGCACGAATTTCGCTATGGACCGCGCAGATTTCGCCGCGGATTTCGCGCATCTGGCCGCCCAATTCGTCGAACCGCGCATTGACCTCACCCCGGAAGTCGTCGAACCGCCGGTTGGCGTCGTCGAACCGCCGATTGGCGTCATCGAACCGCCGGTTGGCGTCGTCGAACCGCTTGCCGAACTGGTTCATGGCGAACAGCATCACACTGACGCCGACCGCCATCAGGCCCGCCACGCTGCCGATGATCGTCACCGTCTGGATCGTCGCGTCCACGTCGCCATCCTTTCCCAAGCCGTCTATCGTGTCAAGCTTGGATCGGATTCAACGATTGCGCCAGGCGCGGTGGCCGTTCCGCGCCGGCTTTTCTCGAAGCGCCTGAACAGTCGTTCGCCCGCCCGATGCAACCCCTCGCCGCCGGTCACGGCGTCGCCGAGGTCGAGATGCCTGTCGGTGGAGGGATCGAATGCGGGCCACGCCGGCAGATCGCCGTCATTCGGATTGCCGGTGGCGGCGAACTGCGTCCAGTAGGCCATCATCGTCTCCGACAACCGCCGGTCGGTTCCGGTCCAGTCGCCGTGGAGCGTCATCGGGTGGGGCCGTCCTCCCGGCGGCCCCGGCCCGGCGGCCATCGTGCCGAACACGTAGACGAGCTCGGCCCCGTGGTAGGCGGCGCCCACCGCGGCGCCCAGGGCGGTCGGCGGCGCGCGGCTGAATCGGTACAACCAGACCGGCGACGGGACCTGCGCATGCGCAGCGGCCTGCACGCGCACCGGGCCCGCAAAGTACAGATCGTGCACGAGACGGGCGATCTGCGACCTGGCCGTCTCCGGAGCGGTGACGCCGTAGTGGGCGATCATCTCGTCCGCGAAGCCCGGATAGACCTTTCGCACGTGCGCCTCGAACGTCTCGGCGTCCTCGACGTCCGAGCGGAGGGCGATGGAGGCTCCTTCGTCCGCGTTCATGCCGGTGATGAGCGGCGCGTCATGCTGGAGCCCGGCGTCGTACATGCCGAGCGGGTCGCTCGGAACGATCCAGCCATCGACGTTCGGCGCCCAGACGTACCCCGTCCGTTCGAGCAGGTTGCCGGGGTCGGCGTTGGCCGCCGCCCGGACCTCCTCGGAGGTGGCGGCCCGCAGCGTGTCGAGCGCCGCGTCGCCGGACGCGCCCAGCCATTCCGCGATCCGCACGCCCTGGGCTTCCGCCGCCGCCAGGTCCCCAACCGGCTCGCGCAGCTGCCGGTCCCAGCCGTAGACCCACGTGCTTTCGGAAATGGCCCGGTGGAACAGACCTTCGGCCTGCGGGGCCAGCATCATCGACATCACCGCGCCGCCGCCGGCCGACTCCCCGAAGAGGGTGACCCGGTGCGGGTCGCCGCCGAACGCTGCGACGTTGTCCCGCACCCATTCGAGCGCGGCCACCACGTCCATCAGGCCGTAGTTGCCCGATGCGCCGTGCGGCGATTCGGCGGACAGGGCCGGATGCGCGAAGAAGCCGAAGACGTTGAGCCGGTAGTTGACGGTGACCAGAACGACGCCGTGCGCCGCGAGCCGGGCGCCGTCGTAGATCGGGAGCGACCCCGCGCCGCTGAAGAAGCCGCCGCCGTGAATCCACACCATCACCGGGAGCGGCTCCCGGGCCTTGCGGGGCGCCCAGACGTTGAGGAACAGGCAGTCTTCACTCTCCGGGTCGTCCTCGCCGGCCGTCGGCGCGCGCACCCAGGCGGGCCCGGTCTGCATGCAGATCGGGCCCGCCGCCGCGGCGTCCCGGACGCCGTCCCATGCGACGGCCGGTTGCGGCGGCTTCCAGCGGAGGTCGCCGACCGGCGGGGCGGCGTACGGCACGCTCTTGAAGACGACGACGTCCGGGTGGCCGCCGGCGGGCGCGCCCAGGACGTCTCCGCCCGTAACGGTCACGGGAACGTCCGGGTCGAGGATTTCGACGCCCGGCTGACCGCATGCGGACGCGAGCGCCGCCATCGCGGTGAAGCGCAGGACCTGCACGCCGCCGCTGTCGGCTGTTTTCAACACGTGGCCGGTATCTTATCAGCCCGTGGTGGAACCCCGCGTCGCGCCGAGAGCGGCGAGGCGCCCGGCTGACAAGGCGTGAGGAGGGCGCATATTGGGCATACGCAACCGACGAACAACGCCGTCAGGCGGGATGCATCGCCGCTCGGATGCAGCGGGGGCCTCCGCCACGGGCTGTTATACTTCGATGCTTTGACGCCGCGCGCCCCGGCGCGGCCGGGACGCGGCGCGCGGCGGACGTGAGGGCGCAGACTTTGAAGAGAACGGCGTTTGCGGCAGGGCTGGTCGCCGTTGCAGTCGGCGCGGCGCCGGGACAGGCCGCCGCCCAGGACGGACCGACCTCCGGCGAGGAGATGACGGCGCCGTTCGACCCGCGCTATTACCTCGGCGTGTGGGAGGTCGAGTGGAGTCCGCCCGACACCGGCCTGTTCCCGCCGGGGCCGCTGACGGGCACGGAAAGGGTCACGCACGTCGACAGCCGGTTCCTGAAGGTCGAGGTCCATCTGCGGAGCGAGGAGGGGACCACGATCACCGGCGAGGGGATGATCTTCTACGAGTTCGGACTGGGCGGTCAGTCGGTCGTCCGGTACGTCGTGTACGACGCGGGGTTCGCGATCCTGCAATCGGGCCCCGTCGGCGGGGACCTCGGCGGGTACTACAGCACGTTCTGGGAGACGCCCGCGATAGAGCACGACGCGCATACCTTCGTGCTCCGGGGCCGCTCCTACTACGTCTCGCCCGAAGCCTACCGCGTCAGCCACGAGATTTCGGTCGACGAAGGCGAGTTCACGAACGCCGGAACGATGTGGTTGAGAAAGCGGGCATGCGTGAGCTCGCCCGAGGTCCTCGTCACCGATTGGCGAGGACGGTCCGTAGTCGCGACCGAGGGATTCGTCGACTCGAACGGGGTCAGGATTCAGTACCACACCGCCGGCGAAGGTCCGCTCGTCATCTTCATCCACGGCGCCGTCACCCCGTGGCACGACTACAGGAACCAGATCCCGATGCTCTCCGAAAAATACCGCGTCGTCGCGATGTCGAGGCGCGGAACGGAGATGAGCGGCAAGCCGGTCGGGGACGAACATTACGCCCCGGAGCGGATCGCGGACGACGTCAGCGCCCTCATCGAGCATTTCGGCGAGGAGAAGGCGACGCTGGTCGGGCAGGACAGCGGAGGGCTCCACGCGTGGTATTTCGCGATGACGCGCCCCGAGCAGACCGAGCGGCTCGTCTCGCTGGGGTCGGTGCACCCCGCGGGGCTGCTCCGCGAGCTGATCGACAACCCCGCCCAGCAGGAGGCGAACCGGTTCCAGCGGGACATGCAGGAGAACCCGGACGCGGCCAGGAACTTCGGCGAGGCGATCCGGAGCGCGCCCAGGGACGAGGACGAACCGGCGAACCTGGCCCGGTTGCGGAAAGAGGCCAACGCGTGCATGAGCACCGCGTCTATCGCCGCCTTCTACAAGACGAACTGGCCGACGTCGCCGACCACGATGGAGACGAAGTCGTTCGGGTTCAGGTACGGCGAGTTCCCGCCCGTCCGGGCGCCGACGCTGTTCATCTACGGGAAGGACGAGCGGTTCTTCCTGAACCCGACGCTGAACGACATGTGGGACTGGGTGGAGGGTCCGCTGACCTTGCAGATACTTCCGGGCGTGGACCACGGGCCGCATACCGAGGCGCCGGAGTTCGTGACGCCGCGCATCCTGGAGTGGCTCGAGACAGGGCGGTAGGCAGGCATGCGCCGACACCTTGCAGGACGCACGTCGATCACGTCCACGACGACGCGCACGGCGGCGGTGGTCGCCGGTCTGTTCGTCCTGCCGCCGGCCGCGCCGGCCGGCGCGCAGGACGAACCCGGCGCGGTCACCCGGTGGCGCCTCGCCACGGTCAGGACCGGCCACGACCTGCAGTGGGAAGAGGCGTTCAGGCGGCACGTCGACTGGCATCGCCGGCAAGGCGATACGTGGACCTGGCGCACCTACGTGATCGTGAGCGGCGACCGGCTCGGACAGTACCTCACGATGAGCGCCGACCATGCCTGGGCGGACTTCGATGCGCCCGACGTGCCGGAGCGGGAGCACGCGGCCGACGTGTCGTCGAGGCTCGGCCCGCACACCGAGTCGATACGCAGCGGGTTCTGGAACGAGATACGCGATTTCAGCCGCCCGCCGGACACCCCTCCCCCCTTCCCCCTGATCCAGATCATCGACTACGGCGTCAGACCGGGAAAGCGGGCCGTGTTCGAGCGGAACCTCGCGCAGTTCGGCGAAGCGGTCGACGCGACCGGTTTCGACGCCGCGTATCTCTGGTTCGTCAAGCCGCACGGCGGCGCCGCGGCGCGCACGTTCACGCGGATCGTGCCGCGTGCGAACTGGGCGTCGATGGCGCCGGGAGCGCGGAGCTCGTACGAAGCGATGACCGCCACGTTCGGAGAGGCGGGGCTCGAGGCGTGGATCGCCGGCTTCGGCGAATCGGTCGAGTGGCTGACGAGCAAGTTCTGGCGCTATCGGCCCGATCTCAGCTACACGCCGTAGCCGGCTACGGCCGGACGCGGACGTACTTCTGAAGCCTGCGCGGCCGGGGTTCGCCGCCGTAGACGTTGCCGTCCCGGTCCACGGCCACGAACTCGGCGCCGTCGCCGGCGGTGACGCGCGGGTCGCCCCAGGCGTACAGGATGAACTCGTCCACCCACCCCGTCCGGGCGTCGCCGATCCGAATGCCCATCTCCCAGCCCGGGTTCTGGACGTCGTCCGATTCCGAATCGGCGACGTAGATCCGGCCGTTGCGGTCGAAGAAGATCCCGCTCGGCCGGCCGAACTGGGTCCACTGGGCGATGAACGTCCCCTCCTGGTCGAAGATCTGGATGCGGTTGTTCGACCGGTCGCCGACGAAGATCCGTCCGTCGTCGTCGATCGCGATGGCGTGAAGCGCCCTGAACTCGCCCGGCCCGTATCCGGTCCCGCCCCACTCCTTCAGATAGGCTCCGTCTTTCGAGAACTTGACGACGCGGTTGTTCCCTTCGTGGCTGTGGCCGTCGGCGACGAAGACGTCGCCGTTGCCGGCGACCACGACGTCCGAAGGGGCGTTGAAGGCGTTCGGCCCCGAACCGGCCTTGCCGGGAGTTCCGAGGACCATCAGCACGTCGCCGGCCGGACTGAACTTGACCACCTGGTGGCCGCGGGTTCCGGGAGGGGTCGGACCCAGGAAGAACCCGTCCGTCACCCACACGTTCCCGGCGTTGTCCACGTCTATTCCGTGCGGCCAGATGAACATGCCGCCGCCGAAGCTCTCGACGACGTTGCCGTCCGGGTCGAACTTGAGCACCGGGTCGAGGTCGGAGTCGAGGCATTCGCTGCCGAACCGCTCCGGCTCGGTCGCGTCGCAGCGGATCACCGCCCACACGTGCCGTCCGTCGACGTCGATCTCCACGCCGCCCACCGCGCCCATCGTCCGTCCGCCGGGCAGCTTCGCCCAGTCGTCCACGAGTCGATACTTGTTCGGCAGCGCCTGGCCGAACGCCTCGCCGCCGCCGGTGACGGGCGCGGCGACCAGAACGGCCGCGAGCAGGTTGATTTTCCGCATGCGCGCACCTCGTTGGGAAAGCCTGGAAATTCTATTGCATCCACTGCGCAGCCACAGGGCGATGGCGGGAAAGGCGATGACCAGCGCGATGACGACCAGCTCGCCGATCACGAACGGCGGCCCCGTCACCCCTTGCAGCCGGCGCCGATCTCTCCGTAGAGGGCGGCCGAGGCCACGATCCCGTTGTGGAAGTTGCCCAGGTCGAGCTTCTCGTTCGGGGCGTGCGCGTTCTCGTCGGGCAGCCCGACGCCGAACAGGACCGACGGCAGGCCGAGCACCTCCTGGAACGTCGCCACGACCGGTATGGAGCCGCCCTCGCGGTTGAACACCGGCCGCCGGCCGAACCCCTGCTCGATGGCGCGGCCGGCCGCCTGCACGAACGGGTTGTCGAAATCGGTCATCCACGGCCGGCCGCCGTGCATCCGCGTCACGGTCAACGCGACGGTCGGAGGCGTCACCTTCCGGAGATGCGCTTCGAACAGGTCGGCGACCCGGCCGGGGTCCTGGTCCGGCACGAGCCGCATGCTCACCTTCGCCATCGCGACGGCCGGGATGACCGTCTTGGCGCCGGCCCCGGTGAACCCGGACAGCAGGCCGTTGACCTCGAACGTGGGACGGCCCCACAGCCGCTCCAGCGTCGTGTAGCCGCGCTCGCCGAACAGCTTCGGCGCGCCCAGCTCGTTGCGGTACCGGCGCTCGCTGAACGGCAGCTGCGCGAACTCGGCGCGCTCCTCCGCGCGGAGCGGCCGCACGTCGTCGTAGAAGCCGGGCACGGTGACCCGCCCGCTGCGGTCCTTCATCCGGGTGAGGACCTGCGCAAGCACGAAGGCCGGGTTGGCGACGGCGCCGCCGAACGACCCGGAGTGCAGGTCGCTGTTCGATCCGCGCAGGTCGATCTGCAGGTAGGTCAGGCCGCGCAGGCCGTAGCAGATCGACGGCACGCCCCGGTCGAACATCGGCGAGTCGGAGATCACGACGACGTCGGCGGCCAGCTCGTCCCGGTGGTCCCGCACGAACGCGTCGAGGTTGACGCTCCCGATCTCCTCCTCCCCCTCGATCACGAACCGGATGTTGACCGGCAGCCGGCCGGTCCGCCGCAGGCAGGCCTCGACCGCCTTGAAGTGCATGAACACCTGGCCCTTGTCGTCGGCCGCCCCGCGCGCGTAGATCTCCCCCTGCCGGACGGCCGCCTCGAACGGCGGCGACTCCCACAGGTCGAGCGGGTCGACCGGCTGCACGTCGTAATGGCCGTAGAACAGGATGGTCGGCGCGCCTTCGGCGTGGAGCCAGTCGCCGCAGACCACCGGGTTGCCGGACGTGGCGACGAGGCGGACGTTCTCCAGGCCGATGCGCCGCATCTCGGCGGCGGTCCACTCGGCGCACGCCCGCACGTCGGCCGCATGATCGGGCAACGCGCTGATGCTCGGGATCGCCAGATAGCGCTTGAGCTCGTCGACGTACCGGTCGCGGTTGGCGTTGATGAAATCGACGACGTCGTTCATGGATGCTCCTCGGGCCTTCTCGAACAGTATAGGGCGGCGACGGCGGCGCGCGGATGGGCGGGGCCGCGCGGCTACTCGCTGAACTGCTTCGCCAGGTCCACCCACTCGCCGTCGGGCGCCAGCCGCCGGTAGGCGCGCCAGTGCGCCTTCGACTCCCGCGGCCGGCCCATCTTCTCGAGCGTCACCGCCAGGTAGAAGTGGGCGTCGGCGTACGTCGGGTTCAGGCGGATCGCGTCGGAGTAGCGCGTCACCGCCTCCTCGTGGCGCCCGAGGTCGTGGTGGACGTTGCCGAGGTTGAAGTGGGCCTCGAAGCAGTCCTCGTCGAGGCTCAGCGCCCAGGCGTAGAGCGCCTGCGCCTCGACCAGCTCGTCGCGGGCGTAATGGATGTTCGCCAGGTTGACGATGGCGGGGATCAGCGTCGGGTCGAGCAGCAGCGCCTTGCGGTAGGCCGTCCGGGCCCGCTCCCGGTCGGCGTCACTCCCCTCGTCGAGCTCCGATCCCTCGAGGAAGAAGCGGGCCGCGACGGCCGTCTGCGGGTTGTCGAGCTCGGGCCACGACGGGTGGTCGTCGCGCGGGGCGATCTTGTGCGTCGCACGGCGGCGGAGAGCCACCACCTTCGCCGGCCGCGCGTCGCCGCGGGCGCCGAAGTTCAGCGTCAACTGTCCGTCGCGCGCCGCGAGCTGCCGCCGCACGATCCCGCGGAACGAGCCGCCCTGCCGCAGGCCGTCGTTGATCTGCTTGATCAGGGCGACGTCCGGCAGGGCGTACCAGGTGTCGCGGTCCGTGCGGGCGGCGGGGCGCAGCAGCCCCCGCGCGTGCAGGCGGCGCAGCCGCGCGCCGTGCACCAGCGGGTAGAGCTTGCGGATACGCCGTTTGCGGGAGAATCCGGAGAGACGGCCAGCGAGTTCGGCGCCCGGAGCGATCCGTTCCTGCGGCGGAACCGCCAGCGTCATGTCGCGAAATCGATGCGCCTGCCGCGCGCTGGAACGATGAACGAGAATCGTCGTAAAGTCAAGCCGCGATGCTCCTGGCCGGCGACGTCGGCGGCACGAAGACGGCGCTCGGACTCTGCTCCGGCGGCGCGCCGCCGCTCCGGCTGCGCGGCGTGCGCCGCTTCCCGACGCTCGACTTCGGCGGCCTGGCGGAGATCGTCGACGCGTTCCTGGACGGCGCCGACTGGACCGGGCCGCTCGACGCCGCCTGCTTCGGCGTCGCCGGACCGGTGCGCGGGCAGGCCTGTCGGCTCACGAACGTCCCGTGGCTGGTCGACGCGCGCAGCGTCGCAGGCCGGTTCGCGATAGAGCGGGTCTCCCTGCTGAACGATCTGGCCGCGACGGCGCACGCGGTCCCGGCCCTGACCGGCGATCAGCTCGCGGTGATCCGCCGCGGCGACCGGGACGCGCACGGGAACGCGGCGCTGATCGCGCCGGGGACCGGTCTCGGCGAAGCGCTGCTGCACAACGTCGGCGGACGGTTCGTACCGGCCCCGTCCGAGGCCGGCCACGCCGACTTCGCCGCCCGGACCGGCCGGGAAGCCGAGCTGGCGCGCGAGCTGACCGCCCGTTTCGGCCGCGCGTCGTACGAGCAGGTCCTCTCCGGCCCGGGGCTGGTCAACGTCCACCGGTTCGCGCACGGCGGCGCGGCCTGCCGCGAGGTCCCGCCCGATGCGCCGGAACCGGACCGGCCGGCATTGATCTCCCGGGCCGGACTCGCACGACGCTGCCCCGGCTGCCGGGAGACGCTCGACCTGTTCGTCGGCGCGCTCGGCGCCGAGGCGGGCAACCTCGGCCTCCGCTCGGTGGCGACGGCCGGGGTGTACGTGGGGGGCGGCATCCCGCCGAAGATCCTGCCGGCGCTGCGGACCGGCGCGTTCGTCGAAGCTTTCCGCGCGAAGGCGCCGATGCAGGCGCTCGTCGACGCGATGCCGATCGCCGTCATCCTCGAACCGGACGCCGCGCTGCTCGGAGCGGCGATGGCCGCCGACGCGCTCGCCCGGGAGGCCGCCTGAAAACTTACCGGCAGATCGCGCCGAACCGGAAGCCGCGCGCGCGCAGCGCCGGCACGAGCCGCGCCGCCGCCTCGACGGCGTACCGCCGGTCGGCCCGCGGGTCTTCGTGGTGGCCGTCGTGCATCACGACGATGTCGCCGTCGGACGCTCGCCGGGCCAGCCGCTCGGCCAGCGCCGCCGGGTCGGGACGGCGGTACCAGTTGAAGTCCCACAGCCCCAGGCCCCACCCGACCAGCGCATGGTCGATCCGGGCCAGCCCCTCGTACATCCGCCCGCTCCGCCAGCCGCCGTGCGGCCGGAACACGCGGCAGGGCCGGCGGCCGGCCAGGCGCTCGATCCGCTCCGCCTGCGCGGTCAGCGCCTGCGCCACTTCGTCCGGCGTCATCGTCATCAGCCGGCGGGTGTGCGTATGGAGGCCCACCGCGTGTCCCTCGTCGAACGCCCGCCGGACGATCGGGGCGGTCTCCCGGTTCAGGTGGCGGTCTATCACGAAGAACGTGGCGGCGGCCCGCTCCCGCCGCAGGACGTCGAGCAGATCGGGGGTCGCCGTCGGGTTCGGGCCGTCGTCGAACGTAAGATAGACGGCGGGCGCGTCCGGGCTCGCCGGCATGCGCCAGAGCGCCTCCGCCGGCGCGGCGGCGTCGAGCAGAAACGGGAACGGCGCCAGATGCGCCAGCGACAGCAGGCCGAAACCGGCCGCGACGAACAGGAAGAACATCGGGCGCAGCATAGCAGGAGGCCGAGATGATGCGGATCGGGGGAAATCGCGGGCGCCGCCGCGCGGAACGGCCGCGGCCGCGGTGGAGGCTGACGGCGCACGTCCTGATCGCGATCGGCCTGACGACGCTCGGCATGATCGCCGCCTGCGCCAGCGGTCCGGCGGCGGAGCGGCCGCGCCCGGCCGAAACGGCGCCCGCTGCCGCCCAGGCCGCGCCCGGCCGGGCCGACAGGTCGGCCGAGCGGGAGCGGATGGTCGAGCGCCAGATCCGCGCGCGCGGCGTCCGGGACCCGCGAGTCCTCGAGGCGATGCGCGCCGTCCCGCGCCACCGGTTCGTCCCGCCGCCGCTCCAGGACCGGGCGTACGACGCCGCGCCGCTGCCGATCGGCCTCCGTCAGACGATCTCGCAGCCGTACGTCGTCGCCTACATGACCGAGGCGCTCAAGCTGCCGCCCGACGCCGCCGTGCTGGAGATCGGGACCGGGTCGGGCTACCAGGCGGCGGTGCTCGCGGAGATCGCCCGCACGGTGCGCAGCATCGAGATAGTCCCGGAGCTGGCCGAGCGCTCCGCGCGCGTGCTGGCCGACCTGGGGTACGACAACGTCCGTCTCCGCACCGGCGACGGCTACCGCGGGTGGCCGGAGGCCGCGCCGTTCGACGGGATAATGGTCACCGCCGCGCCCGACCACGTCCCGCCCGCCCTGGTGGAGCAGCTTGCGGTCGGCGCGCGCCTGGTGATCCCGGTGGGACGGCTCGCGCAGGAGATCCGGATCGTGACGCGGACCGCCGACGGACCGGTCACCGAGCGGGCGCTCCCCGTGCGGTTCGTGCCGATGACCGGCGAAGCCGAACAGCGGTGAGCGCCGGAACCGGAGGCGATGGAACAGGGGGCGCCGGAACAGGGGGGCGATGCAGGCGGTCAGCTTGCGGGGGCGGCCGCGGGCGCCGGCGCCGAAGCCGGCGCGTCGGCGCTGCCGAAGCTGGCGATGGAGACCTGCGCGGCGGCCCGTTCCGCCACCTGCGCGAAGGCGCGCGCCGCCGGCGAGTCCGGCTCGGCGGTGACGATAGGCGCGCCGGCGTCGCCGCCGATCCGGATCGGCTCGTACAGCGGGATCTGTCCCAGCAGCGGCACGCCGAGCTCCTCGGCGACGGCCGCGCCCCCGCCCCGCCCGAAGACGTCGCTTTCGTGGCCGCAGCCGGGACAGGCGAAGTACGACATGTTCTCGATGACGCCGAGCGTCGGGACGTCGAGCTTCCGGTACATCCCGACCGCCCGCCGGCTGTCGGCGAGCGACACCGTCTGCGGCGTCGTCACCACGATGGCGCCCGAGACCGGCACGGTCTGGGTGAGGCTGAGCGCCACGTCGCCGGTGCCGGGCGGCATGTCGACCACGAGGTAGTCGAGCTCGCCCCACCGCACGTCCTGGAAGAACTGCCGCACCACGCCGTGCAGCATCGGGCCGCGCCAGATGATCGGCGCCGTCCCGTCGGCCAGGAACCCCATCGAGACGACCTTCAGGCCGTGCTTCTCGGCCGGCGCGATCTTCTTCCCGTCGGTCGTCAGCTTCGCGTCGATCCCGAGCATGATCGGCAGGTTCGGGCCGTACACGTCGCCGTCGATCATCCCGACCCGTCCGCCGCAGCGCGCCAGCGCCACCGCCACGTTGACCGCGACGGTCGTCTTGCCGACCCCCCCCTTCCCCGCGCCGATCGCGATCACGTTCCGGACCCCCGGAATCGGCGCGCGGCCGGGCGCGGCCGACGCCGCGGAGCGGACGCTGGCGGTCATCTCCACCTGGACGCCGGCGACCCCCTCCAGCGCGGCCACCGCCGCCTGCGCCTGATCGCGCATCTGGTCCTTGACGGGGCAGGCCGGCGTGGTCAGCTCGAGGGTGAACGAGACCTCGCCCCCGGAAATCGTCAGGTCCTTGACGAAGCCGAGGCTGACGACGTCGCGGCCCAGATCGGGATCGGTGACCGCCTTGAGGGCGTCGAGGACGGCCGACTCGGTGAGGGCAGGCACGGGAACGGTCACGGAACGGCGATGCGGACCTCGACGCGCGTCTCGGGCGCGAACGGCGGCTGCACGCGGAACCGCAGCCGCGCGCCGTCGCGCACGCCCTGGGGGACGCGCAGGTCGAGCTGGTGGGAGAGCAGACCGCACCCGGCGCCGGCGCACAGCCCGCACGGCTCGCTCCACACCTCGCCCCGGCCGCCGCAGATCGGGCAGGTCTGCCGCACCGGCAGGTCGAGCGGCACGCGGGTCCCCTCCCCCGCCTCCTTCGGCGTCAGCGCCACCTCGGCGGTGTGGGTCGCCCCGCGCTCGTGGTCCGGCCCGAAGAACGCCCGGCGCATCCGCTCGACCGCCCCGTCGATCGCCGGAAAATCGACGACGACCTCGTCGGCCAGCCAGCCGCCGACGCCGCGGCTCTCCCGCTCCACCTGCGTGCACCGCACCGCCATCGCGGATGTACGATAGGTTCCGTCCCGGTCGTTGTCAAGACGGGGCGGAGGCGCGCAGGTCAACGTATACGTCCCTGCTCGTCGCGCATGACCGATCCGGTCGCGTTCCGACCTTCACGGAGTTGCAACGACCGGTAACGCCAACCTCATTTTCTCAGTATACTGTCACATTATTTCAGCAGCGCCACGCCGCATCATGACGGATAAAGGCATTAAAATTAGGTTTTACTGGCGTATTACTGCGCTTTCGCACGAGACCGAACCGCATAAAAATTTTACACTTGTTTTTGACATTTATGGTGTATATTATTGGCTCAATGACGTCGGACGACAGCGAGCGCTTCGCGATGGACGAGTTGTGCGCCCTGGTGGATCTGCCCCGGCGCACGGTCCGCTACTACATCCAGGAAGGACTCATCGACCGGCCTGCCGGGGCCAAGCGGGGTGCTTACTACACCAGGCGCCACCTGGAGCAGTTGATGACGATCCGCACCTGGCGGCGCGCCGGCCTGAGCCTGGAGCAGATCCGCGAACGGGTCGCCGAACCCGGCGCCAGTTCTCCGCCGCCCCGGCCGCGGCGATCGGGCGACGTGGCGCTCTGCACGCACGTCACGCTCGCGCCGGGCGTCGAGTTGGTCATCGATCCGCGGCAGGCGGGCCTGAGCGCCGAAGCGGTGCGGACGCTCGTACGTCTAGCGACGTCCATCGTCAATCAACAGATGGAGGAGCCATGACATCGATCCACTCAGAGAGCCTGGAAGTCATTCCAACTGAGGCCGCCACATTGGAGGACGTCGGCATCGACGCCGAGATCGACGACCTCATGGCCATCGTGAACGTGCGCCAGCGGTATCGCAATCGCGGCGGGACGCACGTCGAGGCGGTCTACACCTTCCCGTTGCCGCTGGAAGGAGTCCTGCTGGACTTTCAGGTCGAGTTGGGAGATCGGCGACTGTCCGGCTTCGTAGTCGAACGCTCCGCCGCCGCGCGGCTTTATGAGGACGCCGTCACCGACGGCGACGCAGCGGTGCTTCTCGAGCAGCCGCAGCCGGGGCTCTACACGGCGAGCGTGGGCAACCTCGCGCCGGGCGAGACGGCGACTGTCCGATTCCGCTATGGACTGCTGCTGCGCTGGAACGCCGACAGGGTCAGCCTCATGATGCCCACGACCATCGCGCCGCGGTACGGGGATCCGTCATCCGGGGGTCTGGCTCCGCATCAGGAGCCGGCGCACGCCATCGCCGCCGAACGGTCGTTCAGCGTGAAGGTTCTGGTGCGGGGCGTATTGTGGAACGCGTCCTGGGCATCGCCGTCGCATGAGGTCTCCGTCACGCCGGGAGTGCAGCAAACGATGATAGCGCTCGTCCGCCCGGCGTCCATGGACCGCGATCTCGTGCTGGAGGCGCATTCGACAGCGGCCTCTGCATCGCAGGCGCTGCTTGCCCGCGATGATGACGGCTGGGTAGTGCTGGCGAGCTTCCGCCCCGAGATTCCTGACCTGAACACGGAGCCGCAGCGCCGCAACGTCAAGATCGTAGTGGACTGCTCCGGATCGATGACCGGCGATTCCATCGCGCAGGTACGAATCGCGGGCGAGCGCATCCTGGATGACCTGCGGCCGGTGGATCTGTTCGACTTCGTGGCGTTCGGCAGTGACCAGCGCATGCTGTTCGGCCGCGAGACGCCGGCGACGACCGCCAACGTGGCGCGGGCGCGGCGCTTCGTCCGCAGCCTCGACGCCGACATGGGCGGCACCGAGATGGAAGCGGCGCTGGCGGCTGCGTACGGCATCGCCGGCGAAGGCGGGATGCGGCGTGATCTACTTCTGATTACTGACGGTGAGGTGTGGAACGGCGACGCCGCGATAGAGAAGGCGCGCGGCTCCGGTCACCGCATCTTCACGGTCGGCGTCGGCAGCAGCGTCGCCGAGCCGTTCGTCCGCGCCCTGGCAGTGGCGACCGGCGGCGCGTGCGAGCTGGTGGCGCCGCGCGCCGACATGGGCGAGCGCATTCACCGTCACTTCCAGCGCATCGTCGCCGCGCCAGTCCGGGCGGCGCGCCTGAGCTGGCCGGCGCCGGTGCAGCACATGGTCCCGGACCCGCCGCCGCCGCCGTTCCCCGGTGACACCATGCATCTGTTCGGGTCGTTCACGAAGCGGCCGCGCGGCGCCGTCGTGCTGGAAATGGAGCTGGCCGACGGGCGCACCGTCAGCCAGCGGATGGAGATCACCGCGGCGCCGGCCGAGACCGCCGGCGCAAAGAGCCAGCCCGCGGCGCAGTCCAACCTGGCGCGCCTGGGCGCGGCACGGCGTCTCGCCACCGTTGATAACGACCAAGCGCAGGCGACGGCGCTCGCCGTCCGCTATCAGCTCATGAGCGAGTGGACCAACTACTTGGTGGTCCACGAACGGGAGGCGGCCGACAAGGCGACCGGGCTTCCCGACCTGGTCAAGGTCCCGCAGGTGCTGGCCGCCGGCTGGCACGGGATCGGAACCGTGCATGCTGCCGAAGCGCCCGTCTTCGAGAGACGGGCGGGTTACCAGAACGCGCCCTTGCCGAGCGGGCCGCAGGCCGGCGGTTCCCAGGGCGCCGCCTGGAGTTCGGCGGAATCTGGCCACGACCCGGCTGCCGCCACCCCGGCCGAGCTCGTTGCGGCACTGAACGAACGGCCGATGCCGCCGACGCCGACGTTCGACTATCTGGCCGCGCGACTCCCTGGCGAGGTCCGCGACAGGCTCGCGACCCTGATCGACGGCGGAAAAGATCCGGAATCGGTCGTGCTCGTCTTCTTGCATCTGCTGTCCGAATCCGAGGCTGGATGCGCGCTCGATCGCCAGCGGCGCCGGTGGATACTCGCCGCCTACAAGAAGTTGTCGGTCGACGACGGAACGGTCGGCGCCGTTCGGCGAATCTGGGAATTCTGGACCGCCTGTCGTTCGTGAGTGCTCTTCATCCAAGGAGGCCATCGATTGACCGATTGACGAAAACTGAGGGGTCTCTTTTCACGTTGCCACAGGGGTCCCTTTTTCAGTCGCCATTTCCAGGCTTGCCGGCGCTCTATCGTGACTCGTGGTCGTTCGGGCGGGACGAGCGGTCCGATTCCGAAGCCCCGTCATCGTACTGAAGCCGGAGTTGCGGCGACGCGAAGTCGGCGCGCTTCCGCCGCCGCTCCTCTGCATCCTTGTGGCGCCCGTACACGAAGACGGCCACCAGGCTCGCGAGCGCACCGATGATCGCCGTCAGCCCGCTGGCGTCCCTTCCCAGGTAAATCAGCAGAGCACCGACGGCGATCGCGACCAGAACCAGAGCGAAAGCGAAAATCTTCCCCGGCGTTCGGCGGCGAGATTCTCCGTGATGACCCGGGATTCGAGCGCCCGTCGATGAGCCGCCTGTTCTTCGGCCATTGACACGATCCGCTCCGCGCAGCCGGGAAGTGCGGCCTCGTATTGCACCAAGGCCTGCGGTGGGGGAAGCGGCCCCTGAAAATGCTGAACGCTCTGAACGGAGAGCTCGACGGTCTCTTCGGCTGCCTTCTCCGGCTTGGCCGGTTCAGGCTTTTCGGCGGGCATCCGGGGATGGCGCGTCTCGCGGCGTGGTGACCTTACGCTCCACAACCGTCATCGCGCCGGCGAGGTCCTGGCCGACCATGCGCCAGTCGCTGTAGATCGCCCGCGCGTCGGCGATGGCCTCGTCGGAACTGTCGTTGTAGACGTCGAACCGGCCGGACAGGTCAAGCAGGCGGGCGACTCCCGTCAGGAACGACGGCATTGCGAAGAGGTAATCGGTTCGCATGAGGATCACCGAGAATCGTGTCTGGCGTCAGCGTCAGGCCATTCTACTGCACCTTGCATGGCATGCGGAGGGGACTTCCTGACGTCCGGCGCACCGGATCGACGGCGAGGGCAAAAGCCGGGCCGCGGACGAGGTCGTGCGCGGCGCCGTCACGCTACTCGCGGGTGATGCCCGTGATCACGTAGCCGCCCGAGCGCTCGTCGCGGTCGAGCTCCAGCATGCCTCGGGCCTGCGCCTCTTCGAGCAGGTCGTTGAACGACCCGAACCCGCACGACGACTCGTTGAAGCCGGGGCGGCGGCGCTTCAGCGTCTGCTTGATCATCGACCCCCACAGCTTCGCCCGGTCGCCGCGCTCGGCGTAGATCTCTTCGGCGGTCTCCACCACCAGATCGAGCCCCTTCTGGGCCGGGTCGTCCGGCGGGACCGGCGCCGGCGTCTTTCCGGCCGCCGCGTCCCCGGCCGGCGCGCCCCCCCGGCCCCGCGCCCGACTCCGCGGCCGCCGGCGGGACGGACGCCGCTCGGCCACCAGATCGTCGTAGAAGATGAACTCGTCGCAGTTGTTCATCAGCAGGTCGGACGTGGAGCTCTTGACGCCGACGCCGATCACCGACTTCGCGTTCTCGCGCAGCTTGCTCACCAGCGGCGAGAAGTCGGAGTCGCCCGACACGATGACGAACGTGTCGATGTGCTCCTTCGTGTAGCAGAGGTCGAGGGCGTCGACCACCATCCGGATGTCGGCCGAGTTCTTGCCCGACAGCCGCGCGTGGGGGATCTCGATCAGCTCGAACGCCGCCTCGTGCATCGTCGGCTTGTATTCCTTGTACCGGTCCCAGTCGCAGTACGCCTTCTTGGCCACGATGCTCCCCTTGAGGAGCAGCCGCTCGACGATCGGCCGGACGTCGAGCTTCTTCAGCTTGGCGTCCCGGACGCCGAGCGCGATGTTCTCGAAATCGCAGAAAACCGCCAGGTTGCTGTCGCCGTTCACACGCTCTCCTTCACAGCCCGTGGCGGAGGTCCCCCCTGCATTCGAGCAGCGATGCATCCCGCCTGACGGCGTTGTTCGTCGGTTGCATATGCCCAATATGCGCCCTCCTCACGCCTTGTCAGCCGGGCGCCTCGCCGCTCTCGGCGCGACGCGGGGTTCCACCACGGGCTGTTCGATCCCGGGGCGCTACTGGCGGATCCGGTTGACCTGCTCGTCATCTCGTCAGTCTCCGCGACAAACATCCTCATTTTAGGCGCAGCCTTCGGATGCGGCAATGCGCCGCGATTCCGATTGAGCGAGCATTGCGCCGCCTGCGCCGATTTTCTGAAACCGGATCGCCGAGAGCGGTCTCGCCGGCGTGCGGCGACGTGACGGCCGGGAGCACGGGCCGGCCGGCGACTGCGCACTGCAACGTGAGTTGCCGGCCGCTTTCGCGCCGGCGGCTGCATCGGATCGCGGCTGGCGCGGGATCAGCGGCCGCCACCGTATCGGCGCATCGTGCGGGCGAGTCAATCACGCGGCGGCAAGACCGGTATGATCGAACGCGATGCCGCATCCAGGCTCCGCAGAGGCGAGACGGCGCGCGCGCGGATCGTGGCCGGTCCGGGTGTTTCGACTGGGCGAAGAGCCCGGCGACGACCTGAGCGGCGAAACGTCGCCCGAGGACCGCATTGCAGCGATGTGGCCGCTCGCGGTCGACGCCTGGACCGCCGCCGGCCGGCGCCTCCCCACCTACTCGCGGGAGCGGATCCCGATGCGCGTCGTCCGCAGGCCGCGGCGCTCGAACGGTGAACCCTGACTTCCTCGACCTGCTCGCCGCCCTCGTGCGGGCCAAAACCCGGTTCCTGGTGGTCGGCGCGCATGCTCTGGCTGCGCACGGCGTGCCGCGCGCAACGGGCGATCTCGACGTCTGGATTCAGCCCGACCCGGAGAACGCCCGGCGGGTCCGGGAGGCGCTGCTCGATTTCGGCGCTCCGGCGGAAGCGCTCGGCTTGCCGCCCGCCGATCTGGCGGCGCCCGGCCTGGTGTTCCAACTGGGCGCGCCGCCCCGGCGCATCGACGTGCTGACCGCCATCACCGGGGTTGCCTTCGACGACGCGTGGTCGAGCCGGAGCGTGCACCGCGTCGGCGAAATCGACGTGCCGTTCCTGGGACGGGACGCGCTGATCTCCAACAAGCGCGCAACCGGCCGGACGAAGGATCTCGCCGACGTGGAAATTCTCGAACGGCGCGGTCCCCGGGAACGCCCGATCATCCATAAACCTTGATTCCGGATCGAACGAAGGCGTCGGGGTCCGGGCGGCGGTCGAGATCGATCACGTCGACCGGCCGGCCGGTCGCGTCCTCCAGCGCCTTCATGACGTCGAGCACCGCGTGCGAGCAGCCGCTCACCGCCACGTCTACGTCCGACGACTCACGCCAGCGGGCGGGCGACCGCAGCGAACCCACGACGTACGCGCTCTCGACGCCCAGCGGCTCCCGCAGATCCAGCAGGGCGCGGCGGACGCGGTCCAGTACTCCGGCCTGCTCCGCCGCCGGCCGCCGCCGGCGGGCGCGCAACGCCGCGTCGAGGGCGCTGGTGTCGAACATGGTCCTCCTACTTTACCGGTCTCGCACCCTGATGTAGGATAAACGCCGCTTCGATGAGCGCGACCAGCACCGGGTTCCGGGTCCACAGCCGGCCGAGCGGCGGCCACTGGGTCGCCTGGGTCACCGCCGGCGGCGACGTGAAGCCGGCGGGCGCGGCGATCCTCGTCGGCCGGACGCAGGAAGAAGCCGAGGCGAACGCCCGGAGCTGGGGCGAGCGTCTCGACGACGATCCACGCCTGCTGCGCGCGCCGCAAGACGCCGGCGACGACGGCTCCGACTCGCCCGAACCCGCCGCCTCCTCCGATCAGGCGTAGACGAGCCGGCCGACCACCGCCGCCTCGGGAAACATGGCGCGCGCGGCGGCGACGTACGCGTCGAGTTGCCGCCGGTGGTCGGGGTGCGGCGCCCCGGTCTTGAACTCCAGGACGGTGATGCGGCCGTCCGGGTCGCGCGCCAGGCAGTCGATCGCGCCCCGGAGCACGGCCGGACGGCCGGCCGCCGGCGACGCGGCGTCGGGGAGGCGGAGCGAAAACGGAACCTCCCACAGCGCGTCGCGGCCGGCGAGCGCCGCAACCTCTTCCTGCGCGGCGAACCGCGCGTACAACCGCGCCGCCGATGCGGCCCGCTCGTCGCCGGCCGTGCGTTCGGGCGCCGCGCCGCCGGCCGCGGCGACGTCGTCCGCCGCGAAGCCGGCCGCTTCGTCGTCCGCCGCCGGATCGTCTGCCTCGACGTCGGCCGCCAGCTCGCGGGCCGCCTGCTCCAGCGCGTCGGGAGCGACCGGGGCGCCTTCGTACCGCCGCAGCAGGCGGTGCACGAGCCGGCCGACCTGCCGCGTCCGCCGTTCGGGCGCCGCGTCTTCCCGCCCGCTATGCCCGCCGGTCAGCGGCGGCGCGCCGCTCTCCTGACCGCGCCGCGCGCCGGCCGCCGCATCGGCCCGCGCGCCGCACGCGGCGAGCGTCTTCGGCGAAGCATCGGTGACCGCGATCCGCTCCACCGCCGGCCGCACGCGCAGCGGCGCGAGCAGCGTCGGCGGCGGCGCCGGGACCGGGCCGGCGTCCGCAGCCGGAACGGAGTCGAACGCCGCCGCCGGTCCGGAGCCGGCGCCGATCTCGGCAGGAGATCCGCAGACCCGGAAAGCGTGGCGCGCCCCGCTCCGGCCCCGCCATTCGACGCTCCCTCCCGCCGGCGCGCCCGCGGCCGTCGCGAGCGCCGATGCGCACTGCGGCGGCAGGACGCGGCCGAAGCTGCCCGGGTTGAACTTCGGAACGCCGTCCTCGACCACGGCGGAGAGGTACAGGCGGTCCCGAGGCCGCGTCGCCGCCACGTAGAGCAACCGCTTCGTCTCCTCGACTTCCCGCCGTCTTTCCTCCGCGTCGGCCTCGTCGCGGTGCGGCCAGACCGTCACCGACGGCCGTCCGTCGCCGCGGTCGGGGATCACCCGCACCGGCGGTTGATGCGTCTGCGTGCCGCGGCCGAGGTCGACCAGGAAGACGATCGGAAACTCCAGCCCCTTGGCGGCGTGCGCGGTCATCAGGGCGACGGCGTCGAACGCCTCGACCGCCGCGTTCGGCATGCCGGACGACAGGCGGTCGATCTGGTCGGCCACGCGCGCCAGGGTGGCGTACCCCCGGTTCTGGATCCGCCGCACGAGGCCGCGCAGCCGCCGGAGGTTCGCCTGCGCCTGCTCCGCCTGCGGCCCGCGCAGCTCGAACGCGTACGCGGCCTCCTGCAGCGCGCGGTCCAGCACTTCCGCAGGGGGCAGGCGGTCGACCAGTCCGATCCAGCCGGCGAGGGCCCGCCGGGCGAGATCGAGGACGCGGCGGTCGTCCTCGCCGAGCGCCGCCGCCGACGCGGGCAGGCCGGGCGCGGCGAGCGCATCGGAGAGGGCGCCGGCGAGCGTCAGCAGCCCGGCGTCCGAGACGCCGGCGAAGCGCGAGCGGAGCAGCGCCGCCGCGCGGAGCTCCGACGACGGGCGCGCAAGGAACCGGACGAGCGCCCGGACGTCCTTGATCTCGTCGGCGTCGAAGAACCCCATCCCGCTGTGCACGTGCGTCCGGATCGATCGGCGGCCGAGCGCCCGCTCGAACTCCCGGTGGCTCTCGCGGGTGCGGAACAGGATGGCGACGTCCTCCGGCCGGACGGCGCGGGGGGCCGAACCGCCCTTCGGCCGCACCTGCCCGGCGTCGAGCAGCCGCGCGATCTCGGCGGCCACCGCCTCGGCGCACGTCTCGACGTCCTGCGCCGCGACGACGCCGAGCGCATCGGCGGCCTCCGCCGGGTCCGGCGCCGGGGCGCGCTCGATCGGGAATGCGTCGTCGGCTTCGAACCGGAACCGGTCGCGGCCCCCGGCGCCGCGGCCGTCCTCGCCGCCGCCGATCTCGGCGAACAGGTCGTTGACGAAGGCGAGCAGCGGGGGCGCCGCGCGGAAGCTGCGGCTGATCGAACGGCGCACGTCGCCGTCGGCGCGCAGGCCGGCGATCTCCCGCGTCGCCTCGCGGAACGTCGCCACGTCGGCTCCGCGAAACCGGTAGATCGACTGCTTCCGGTCGCCGACGACGAAGATCGTCGGCCGCAGCGGCGCCTCCTCCACCAGGCCGCTCCCTTCGCCCCACGACTGCACCAGCAGCGACACCAGCTCCCACTGCGCCCGGTTCGTGTCCTGGAACTCGTCGACCAGCACGTGGTGGTAGCGCGACTCCAGCCTGAACCGCGACTGCGCGAACTCGTCCATGCGCCGGAGCAGGCGGACCGCCCGCTCCAGCAGGTCCGAGAAGTCGAGCAGCGCGCGCGACCGCAGCGCGCGCCGGTACTCCGCGGCGGCGACGGCGAACACCCGGCGGACTGCGCGGACCGCCACCACGTTGACGTCCCGCTCGAACGCTTGGAGCGCCTCACTCACGTGCGGCGCCACCGCGGCGGCGGCCTCGCGGCGCCGACGCGCCGCCGGACCGGACGCCCGCGTGCGCCAGGCGAACTGCTTGCGGGGGGTTCCGGCCCGGGTCAGAAACGTCTCCCCCAACCGCTCGAACCAGGCCCGGATAGCCGGCGCGTCGGCCTCGGCCATCTCCGGCAGGCGGCGCAGGTCGCGCGCCACGATCGCCGCCCGCACGTCGTCGACGACGTCGGCCTCGGTCAGCGTCTCGACCTCGCGCCGCAGGCCGGACAGGCGGTCCGCCAGCTTCGCCGCCGCGGTCCGGCAGGCGCGCTCGCCGGTCAGGTCGGCCGGCGTCCCGCGGAGGAACCGGCGCAGGGCGCCGGGCGTGACGAGGCGGTGCGTCAGCAGGCTTCGGAGCGCGCTGCGGGTCCGCTGCGGACCGAGCCGCGCGAGCAGCATCGCCACGCCGGGGTCGCGGCCGGCGAGATGCGACGCGGCGGTCCACGCCCTGTCGACCGCCTCGTCGATCAGGCCGGGGATCTCGGTCTCGTCGGCCACCCCGAATCCGGGGTCGAGGTCGGCCTCGAGCGGAAACTCGCGGAGCAGCGCCAGGCAGAAGGCGTCGACGGTGCTGACGGCGACCTCCCCGAGCCGGTCGCGCAGCGCGCTCCACCGCGCGCGCTCCGCCGCCGAGTCGGCCGCCCCGCGGCGCAGCGCGCCGACGATCCGCTCCCGCATCTCGGCCGCCGCCTGGCGGGTGAACGTGATCGCCAGGACGTTGGCCGGGGCGACGCCGGCGCGCAGCAGCCGGAGGTACCGCTCGACGAGCACCGTCGTCTTGCCGGTGCCGGCCGACGCCTCCAGCACGACGTTGCGGGCCGGATCGGTGGCGAAGTCGCGTGCGGCGGCGTCGGCGGGCCGGCTGCTCATTCGGCGACGTAATCCTTCCGGCAGACGGTGGGATAGGGGCAGTGGGCGCAGAGGCGCCGCTCGGCCGGACGCGCCGGATACTCGCCGCGGCCGATCCGCTCCAGCGCATCGACGGCGCGGGCTTCGCCTTCCGCCAGCGCCCGATCGAGATCGCGCGCGCTTCTCGCCAGCGGCGCGTGCAGCCGGGGATCGCCGAACGCCACGTACGCCGCGGCCCCCGCCCGCCAGACGCGCCCGCGGCGGCCGGCCAGCTCCCGCTCGGCGCAGCGCGCATAGACCGGGAGCTGCAGCGCGCGGTCCCGCGGCGGCGCCCGGTTCGTCTTGTAGTCGAAGATCCGGAACGTGCCGTCCGACAACAGGTCGACCCGATCGGCCGTCCCCCGGACCTCCACCGTCCGGCCGCCGTCCGAACCGTCCGGGCCGTTCGCGCGCTCCCCGCCTTGCCCTCCATCCAGACGAAAGGCGTCCCGGACGCGCAGCTCGACGAGGCGCTCCTCCACGTCGACCGGCTCGCCGACCTCCGACAGGAAGAGCTGCTCCGCGAGGCCGGACGCGGCGGCCGACCCGAGCAGCCACGTGCGCACGACCGGGCGATCGACCGGCGGCAGGCCGGCCGCCGCCTCGTCGACCAGCGCCCGGAAGCGGCGGAGCGCCAGGTCAACGTTCGCCAGCGTGATCGTCCGATGGCCGTCCGCCTGCCACCGGGAGAAGAACGTCTCCAGCAGGCGATGCAGGAGCCGGCCGCGGTCCCGGGGGGTGAGGACCGGCTCGTCGGCCGGCTCCTCCTCCAGGGCGAGTTCGCGGGCGGCGAAGTAGCGGAACGGACAGTCGAGGTACTGCTCCAGCGCGCTGACGGCGTACGTGCCGGCGCGGCTCCGTCCCGCCATGCCGGGGCGCCGCTCCTCCCGGCCCGGCCGCCGGCGCCGCAGGGCCAGCCACGACGCGGCCGGCTCGGACAGGCCGCCGGGCGCGACGCTCCCCCGGACCAGCGCCTCCTCCGCCGTGACGCACGGCTCCCTGACCGCCGGCTCCCGCGCCGTCTCCAGCCCGGCGCCGGCCGCCTGCTCGAGCAGTGCGGAGGGCGAGACGACCGCGTCGTCCTCCAGCGAGAACGTCGACAGCGCCGACCGCTCGTGCGCGAGCCGGACGAGATCGACGAACCGGCCGCGTTCGGCGTGGAGCCGGTCACGTTCGCGGGGCCATCCCAGGCTTCCGAGCACCGACGCCGGGTACAGGATCGACCGCGGCGGCCGTTCGGGCCACTCGCCGTCGACCAGGCCGACGACGTGGACGTCCCGGAACCGCCCGTAGCGCGCGGCGCGCGCATCGAGCAGCTGCACGCCGGCGGCGCCGGCGGCCGGCGCGAACGTCCGGGTCTCGAGCCAGCGCCGCACGGACGCCGCCGCTTCGGCGAACCCGGTCGGCGTGTCGTCGAACGCGCGGTGGGCGCGCGACAGCTCTGCGAGCCCCTCCAGGACGGCGGCCCGGGCGCGCGACTCGCGCTGCGGGTCGGCCGGCGGAGCCGGGCCGCGCGGCGGACGGCGGCGCAGGAACGACGCCACGAGGTCGAGCTGGGCCGACGGCGGGCCGGGGTCCTCGATCCGCCCGAGCGCGGCGGCGACCGCCGCCGCGACGGTCGCCGCGGCGGCCGCGTCGGCCTGCGGGCCGCGCGGCTGGGCGCCGTTCTTCCCGGCGCCGGTCCACGCGTCGGCCAGCCGGGTCAACTCTTCGCGTCCGCCGGCGTAGCGCGCCTCGTGCAGCGCGCGGTCCAGCGCGTCCGTCTCGCGCGCGCGCAGCGGTCGGCCGGCGTGCGCGAAGGCAAAGTGCGGCGACCGCAGCAGCCCGACGACGGCCGCCCGGCTGCAGTCCGACGTGACGCACTCGACGACCAGATCGAGCGCGGCGGCGTACGGCTCGGCCGCCAGCGGCAACGCGTCGCGCGCCTCGAACGGTACGCCGGCCTGCGCGAACGACCGGCGCGCGAGGTACAGGTACGGCAGCGGGCGCTGGAACACGACCGCCGTTTCGTCCAGTGCGCCGGCCGCAGCCGCCCGGTCCGGGGCGCCCTTCACGACGCCGTCCGAGGTTGCATCCCGTGCTCCGCCCGCGGCGGCGGCCCCCGATCCGCCCGGACCCGGCGGGACGGCGCGCGACTTGATCCGGCGCACGACCGCCAGCAGCTCGTCTTCGCGGTCGCGCCAGGTGAAGCAAGGGCCGTCAGCGCCGGCGGGGGCGACGAGCACCGGCGCGCGCGCGGCGGCGCCCTCGAACCGCTCCTCCTCGATGCCCGGCAGCAGGTCAGCCAGCCGCTCGTGAAAACCGGCCGCAAGCACGGCGTCGGTGGCCGCCACGTCGATCCGCTCCAGCGCCGGGAGGCGCGCCAGCAGGTCGAAGTCGGCCGGCCACAGCCCGTCCGGATCGGCCGCATGGTCGGCGACCGCGACGACCACGTGGACCAGCGGCTTCGCGAGCCCTTCGTCCAGCACGCGCCGCCGGACGCCGTGCTCGTCCAGGCGGCCGACGGCGTCGAGACGGCGCCGGAATGCGCGAAAGGCGGCGGCGAGAAAGCGCGTCTGGCGCAGCAGCCGCCGCGCGCCGCGGTCGATCTCCGCGCTCGGCTCGAGGTCAGCGACGACCAGGCGCTCGAAGCCGTCGACGTCACGCCGATGCCGGATCAGGTCGTCGTAGAAGCTCAGGATGGCCGGGACCAGCCCCGACCGCAGGTCGAACGGGGGCGCGGCGCCGTCCCGGACCGCCTCGCGGGCCGCCGCCAGCATGCAGACGTACCGCTCGACCGGCGACAGCCGCGCCGACGGCGGGGCGGTCCGCTCCGCCAGCGCGGCGTACCAGCCGTCCCGCGTCAGGATCTCCGGCGGCGCAAGCACCGGCGCAGGCCGCGCGCCGACGAGCGCCAGATCTTCCAGCGTCCGCCGAAGCTGCTCGGCGGCGGCGCGGGTCGGCACGAGGACCGCCGTCCGCCGCGCCCGCCAAGGGTCGCGGGTGCGCGTCTGCTCAGCGATCGACGCCTGGAAGCTCCAGAGGCCGCCGGACCGGATCAGGCGCGTGCGGCGGGGCGTGATCAACAAGGAAGTTGCGGCTCGCGCAGCGCGCGATCGAACTCGGCGGCGGCGCGGTCGAACAGCATGAGCGCCCCCGCGGCGGACGCCGCCGCGTCCCAGGCCGCGCGCAGATCGCCGTCCCGAACCGCCTCGTACCGCCCCCGCGCGGCGCGGGCCGCCAGGGTGAACGCCTGCCGCAGCAGATCGTGCGCCGGACCGGCCTCCGCCGCCGGCGCACGCACCCTGAGCGCGCCGGCGGTCTCGGCGAACCGGCCGCTCAGCGCCGGAAGGGCGCCGGCGTCCGGCCCGGCCAGCAGACGAACGTCGTCGAGCAGCGCGCGCGACCCGGCGAGCTGTCGGAGCGCCTCCGAGATCGCGTCGCCGTACCGCCGGCCCTCCTCCGCCCGAAGCTGCCGCCGGTCGCGCTCGAGGCGCTGCGCGCGGGCGTCCGCAAGATGGCCGTCGAGCGCCGCGAGCAGCGACGAAAGGTAGTCGGGACGCCGGCGGCCCAGCGCGCCGTCGCGCTCCAGCACCGCGTCGACCACCGATCGGACGCCGCGCACGTCCGCGCGCTGCGCGTACGCCGCGGCGTCGTCGAGCGCCGTCCGTCCCAGCTGCAGATAGCCGGCTTCGCTGCGCAGCTCCGCATCGAGATCGCGAACGGCCGCGGCGCGCGTCGCCGCGCGCCATTCGGCGTCCACGGCGCTGCGGGAGTCGCCGAGCGCCGCGACCGCGCCGCGCAGAATCGCGATCCGCTCCTCCGGCACCCGGGTCAGCCGCGCGACGGTCAACGCCCGGGCGATGATCTCCTGCAGGCTCGGAGGAGGCAGCAGCGGCATCGGCCGGCTGCGCGCAGCCGCGGCGACCAGGCTGAGCCGAACGCCGTCGCCGGCGGCGTCCGCCGTGTCGGCCGCGCCGGCGTCGTCGAGCAGCGCGACGACCTGCACGGCGTCGCCGCGCGCGGCCGCATGGCGGGCGTCCCGCACCGACTCCGCGTAGCGCTCGGTGGTCTCCCAGTCGACCGTTCCCGCCGGAATGCCGACGAGCTGCGCGCCCCCCGCGGCCGGCTCCGCGGTGAGCGGCAACGAGAAGACGACCCGGCCGCCCACGCGCGCGTAGTCGCCGTACGCGACGAGATCTTCGCCGTGCTCGAGGAAGATGCGGGAGAACGGCGCCGGAGCCGCTTCCGCCGCGGCCTCGGAGGGGGCGCAGACGAGCAGCATGCCGGCCGCCGCCGGCGCGCCGAGCCTGCGCAGCCGCCGCCTCCCCATGCCGTGGAGCGTAGTTGCGGACGCCGTTCAGCGTCAAGCGCCGCCCGGGCGCCGCGGGCATGTGTAAAAACTGTTGAAAAACTGTGCGCCGGCTGTGAAAGGCGCGACAGGAAAATTTTTTGTGCGCCGTTCCCGCGCAGCGATGAGCCGCGATGCGATCTGTGGACGCGACATTCGCGTCCGGCTTCGCTTGACGGAGGCTCGGGGGCCGTTAGAATTCCATCCCGCAAGCCTCATGACGACACGCCGCTTCGAGGAAACCATCAACGGCCAGGGGTACGAGATCGAGGTGCTGGCCGTCAGGCCCGACCGCTGGCGGGCCGACCTCGTGCGGATGAGCGACGGCCCGGCCGCGCTCATGCCGTTCTACGGCCGCACCCCCGACGAAGCGGCGCGGCAGCTCGCGAACTGGCTCGCCCGGGCGCACCGCGTCGCGAAAGATTGACCAAGTTGCCGGCGCTGCGGACCGCGTTGTGCGTCTGCCTCGCTCTGGGTCCGCGGGCCGCCGAAGCGGCCCAGCCCGCGGAGCTGCCCGCGGTCCGGCTCATCGCCACCGGCGGCACCATCTCCAGCCGGCCGGCCGGCCGGTTGACCGCCGGCGAGCTGGCGGCGCTGGCGGCGTCGATCGGCCGGTACGCCCGAGTAGAAACCGAGCAGTTCTCGAACGTTCCGAGCAGCGATCTGACGACGGCCGACTGGCTGGCGCTCGCGCGCCGGATCGACCGGCTGTTCGACCAGCGGCCGGCGCTCGCCGGCGTCGTCGTGAGTTGCGGCACCGACACGCTGGAGGAGGTCGCCTACTTCCTCCATCTGACGGTCCGACACGACCGGCCCGTCGTCGTCGCCGGGTCGATGCGCCCGCCCGGGGCGGCCGGGTACGACGGCGCCGCCAACCTGGTGGACGCGTTCCGGGTGGCCGCCGCGCCCGCGTCGGCGGCGCGCGGGACGCTCGTCGTGCTGGGCGGCGCGATCCACTCGGCCCGCGAGGCCGCGAAGATGCACGCCCGGCGGCTCGACGCCTTCGGCAGCCGCGAGTACGGGCTGCTCGGCGCGGTCGACGCCGACCGGGTCGTCTACCATCGCCGCGTCGAACGCCGCCACACGTCGCGGAGCGAGTTCGACGTCTCGACCGTCACCGCCCTCCCGCGGGTGGACGTCCTGCTGGCCTACCAGGACGCGCCGGGGGACCTCGTGCTGGCGTCGGCGGCGCGGGGCGCGGCAGGGCTGGTCGTGGCCGGGACCGGCGCCGGCTCGATGAGCCGGCCGCAGCGGGACGCGGTCGGCAGCGTGCTCGACCGGGGCGTCGCCGTCGTCGTGACCAGCCGCACCGGCGGCGGGCGGGTGGCGCGGCAGGACCAGGCGGACGGGGCGGCGGCGGACCCGCCGCCTGCGGCGCGGCCCGTCATGGGGGAGGACCTCTCCCCCGTCAAGGCGCGCATCCTGCTGATGCTCGCGCTGACCCGCACGCGCGACCGGCGCGAGATTCAGCGCATGTTCGAGGAGTACTGAACGGGCGGTCCTGCGGCCCGGCGTCGGGTCAGGAAAGTGGTGGACCAGACGGGGGTCGAACCCGTGACCTCGTGAATGCCATTCACGCGCGCTCCCAACTGCGCCACTGGCCCACTTCCCGATGCATTGTAACAGCCCTGCGCGGCGGCCGATCAACGGCGTCCGCCGGGCGCGGGCGGCCGGCCGAACGCCTGTTCGTAGTCGGACGGCGTGTCGATGTCTCGGAACGGCCCCTCCTCCGCGATCGGCACGTCAATCGCGTCGCGCGCATGCGCCCTGACGATCGCCTTCGCGCTCGACCCGATCGGGGCGCGCCGGATCGCGTCGAAGACCGACCGGTCGAAGACGACCGGATGCCCATGCCGTCCGTCTCCCCGCACGGGGCGCACGACCGGAGCGCGCGTCGCGCCGTGAACGTCGAGCAGCGCCTTCACCGCGGCCGCCGACACGAGCGGCAGATCGACCAGCGTGACCAGCATGCCGGCCACGCCCGGGCGGTCGATGGCGCGCAGCCCCGCCTGGAGCGACGAGAACTGCCCGCGCTCGGGCGCCGGGTTGACGACGAGGCGGAGCGGCGGATGCGCCTCCAGCACCGCCCGGGCGGCCGGCGACTCGGGGTCGGCGACGACCACGACGACCTCGTCCACTCCGCCCGCGCGCAGCGTCCGGACCGTGCGGGCCGCGAACGTCTCGCCGGCCGGCCCGACCGGCAGCAACGCCTTCGGCCGGCCCATGCGGCTCGAACGGCCGGCGGCCAGGACGACGCCCGGCACGATGCGCCTCATCCGGTTCTCCGTCGCGCGGCTCCAATGATAGAATCCTGCCCATGGCCGACGTCCAGATCCAGATTCGCTGCCAGCGCTGCGGAGCGCAGATGGCGTTGCGGGACCCGGGTCCGGGCGCGCCGTGGCCTCCGCAGCAGTTCTGGGAATGCCCCGATTGCGGGCGGCATTTCTGGACGACCTACCCTCCCCCGAAGCCGCCGAAGCCTGCCCCGCCCCCGGCGTGACGGCGCCGCACGTTTCGCTTGACTTCGGGTAGGCGCCTCACTAGACTAACTGCCTTCAAGTGGAGCAGGTGTGTCCCGTTCGCTCGGCGCAGCGCTCGCAAGATGCTGTGCAGGGCGGGTTTAGCCGCCGGCGACCGGCGGCGGGCGCCTTGCTTGGAGGCTTGAAGGAACATGGCTCCGGCCTCGCGAGGGACGGAGCCGCTGGCTTCGGAGGGACGGTATGCCAACCGGCACGATAGCGCGTCTTCTGATCGACAAGGGGTTCGGGTTCATCCGCGACGAGGGCGGAATCGAGCATTTCTTCCACCGCAGCGCGGTTCGCGGCGCCGTGTTCGAGCTGCTGCGCGAGGGGCAGCGCGTCGACTTCACGCCCGAGGAGTCGCAGAAAGGCCCGCGCGCCGGCGACGTCCGACTCATCGAAGGCTAGCGCCCGACGCCCGCCGGCGGCAGCGGCAGGGCGTCTCCCCTTTCCATCCCGGTTCGTCCTGGTCCGACGTTCGTCCCGCCGCCTGGAAGCGAACGGGGCCCGGTGGCCCTCCCGGTCTTCAAAATCGGTCGCTCCCCGCCAACGCGGGGGGGCTGGGTTCGACTCCCAGGCGCTTCCGCCACGCCGCGCGCCGCCGACCCGCCGGGGCGGCGGGATCAGTCGCCGCCGATCCGCACGACGTACCGGCCGCGCGCCGCGCCCTGCAGCAGCGTCGTGAACGCAGCCGGCAGCTCCTCGAGCGCGATCTCCTGCGCGACAGCGTCCAGATGCGCGGGCCTGCTGTCCGCGGCGAGCCGGTCCCAGGCTTCCTGCCGGCGGTCCATGGGACACGTCGCCGAGTCGATTCCGAGCAGCTTGACGCCGCGAAGAATGAACGGCATGACCGTCGTGCGCAGCTCCACGCCGCCGGTCAGGCCGGAGCTCGCGATGCAGCCGCCGCGCGCCATCGTCCGCGTCAGCCACGCCAGAACGTCGCCGCCGACCGGATCGACCGCCCCCGCCCAGGTCGCCTTCTCGAGCGGCCGCGCGCCCCTCTGCACGCCGCCGGCCGCCAGGACCTCGGCCGCGCCCAGCGACCGCAGGAAATCGTGCGCGTCGTCCTTCCGGGTCAGCGCCGTGACCCGGTAGCCGCCGGCGGCGAGGCACTGCACGGCCAGGCTTCCCACCCCGCCGGTCGCCCCGGTGACGATGACCGGCCCGTTCGACGGACCGAGTCCGTTCCGCTCCATCTCGACGACGCTCAGCGCCGCCGTGAAGCCGGCGGTCCCGATCGCCATCGCCTCGCGCAGGCCGAGGCCGTGCGGCAGACGCACCGCCCAGTCGGCCGGCACGCGGGCGTACTCGGCGAACCCCCCGTCATGGCTCTCGCCCAGGCCGTACCCGGTGACGAGGATCCGGTCGCCGGCGGCAAGCCGCGGGTCGCCGCTCTCCACCACGGTTCCCGAGAAGTCGATTCCGCCCACGAGCGGGAACCGGCGGATGATCCTGCCGGCGCCCGTGGCCGCCAGGGCGTCCTTGTAGTTCACGCCGGAGTACGCCACCCGGGCGACGACGTCGCCGGCGGCAAGCTCCTCCAGGCCGACGTCGACGAGACGCCCCCGCACCCCGCCGGCTTCTTCAAATATCCGGTACGCCTTGAATCGATCCACGGCGCCAATCCTCCCGCGAAGCATCCCCGCCCATGGTGTCGAGGAAATCGATGAACGCCCCGGCGTCGGCGAGATCCGGCAGGACGCGGTCCGCGCCGTGCCGCCTGAGCAGCGCTTCGTCGAACGAGCCGGTCGCCACCGCCACCGACCGCGCCCCGTACGCCCTGGCGCACCGGATGTCGAGCGGCGTGTCGCCGACGACCACGACGTGCGCGGCGGACGGCACGGCGCTCCCGCCGCGGCGCGCGCGGTCCACCGCTATCGGCGCCAGGTCGTCCCGTTCCGGCGCGTCGTCGCCGTAGGCGCCGCAAGCGAAATGATGCCAGAGACCGAAATGCTCCAGCTTGATCCGCGCGGCCCGGGCGAAGTTGCCGGTCAGCAGCGCGACGGTGAGATCCGCCCGGCCGCTCAGCCGGTCGAGCAGCGCGCGCACCCCCGGCATCAGCCCCTTGCGCGGGCCGGGCCGGACGATCTCCTCCGCGAGCAGATCGCAGTACCGGGCGTGGAACCGGTCCCGCATGGCGGGTCCGGCGGCCGCCCCGGCGCGTTCGAGCGCGTCGTCGAAGATCAGCCGGTCCGTGCGGCCGGCGACCGGAATCCCGTCGAAGCCGCCGGCCACGCCGAACAACTCCTGGAACGCCCGGTTCAACGCGCGCTTCCCGGCTCCTCCCGACAGCAGCAGGGTGCCGTCGACGTCGAACAGGATGAGCGTCGCCGGCCGGTCCGTGCGTCCGCGCCGCGCCACTACCGCCCCTCGAGCAGCCGGTCGACCTCGGCGACGACCCGCGCGCTCGACTGCATGGCGATGACCTCGGAGCGCAGCGCCGCCAAGTTGACGGCGACGGCCGCCACCGCGAGGACGGAGTGGAGCAGGGACGGGACCGCGCCCGTGTCGACGCCGCCGCCGACGATCGCGGCGGCCATGGTGAGCCCCATGGCGAGCGTGGCGACAGAGAACACCGGCCGGCGCACCTGCGCCACGGTGCGGTACAGCTCCGGCGGCAGCCGCCCCTCCGTGACCGCCTCGCGGACCGCCTTCCCCTTCCCGATCAGGTAGAACATCGTCATCGAGTGCGCGAGGAGCGTGACCAGCGTCGCGAAGATGCCGAGCGACGTGTGACGCATGAGATCGGCGGCGCCGGCGATGGTGAAGCCGAGTATCGCGGCGTAGCCGAGCGCCGCGACGCCGACGAACGCGGCGGTGATGAGCGCGGCCGACACGCGGCGATCATATCAGCGGGAGAACGCCGCCGCGCGGAGAGCGGTGAGGCGCGCCGCACCTGAGCCGGCCGCCGGTCGGCGGCGTCAACGGCTGGGTTGTGCAGGAGAGCGAAAGCGCGGGCCATGCAATCCCAGAATGGACCGACCGCAACCCGAAAATCAACTACCCTTGTGTCACCGAGCGACGCCATCGGCAAGAAGCGACTCGGTCTGAGGTTGCCGGCGCGCAGGCTCGCACTGCGGGCTGGAAAGGAACATGACTGTCACACCCCGTTATTGGTTGTCGAGTCTGTTGGGAGCCGTCGGACTCTCCGATCCCGACGCGCGGCCTCTCTATGCGTACCGGTGTTCGACCGAACGCTTCGAGGAGGCGCGTGACGTGCTTGCCGGGTGGCGCCCCCAGAGCGATCCCGGCGCGGGCGGCCGGGTCTTCGCCGTCTATGCCGCCGAGTGGTGGCGGCGGCGCTACGACGGTGGTCCCTGGGCATGGCAGCCGCTGCTCGACTCCATCCGCTGCGAGGCGCCGTTTCCGGAACTCTACGAGCCACTGCGGAACGCTTGGCGCTGGTGGCGTGTCAGACCCGTCGTCCTCGGTGCGAGCGTCCGCTACCTCGGCACTTGCGCTTGTCAGGGTGGGCTTCCGCTCCACTTCGTATCGAGCCCGCACTCGAACGTACGCCGTTTTCTACGGGCACTGCTGCGGGAGTACCGCCTCTTTCGTCGAGTCGAAGACGGCTACGCACTCGCGGAACCGCTCCGCTCGCACCTGCCGCGCTCGCTACGTCAGGAGCCGGTCTACCGCCTCTGTGCGGAGGTCATGGATCAGATCTGGGATCTGCGGGACGTCGGATCGCAGGACGATCCGGTTGCGGTCCTGGACAGGCAGACTCCCGGATGGCGATCGCGGATGCCGATCGACCTGGGGGACGGGCAGGCGCGAAGATTGATCGACTCGCTGCTGCGCGACGCCGCCACGGCGGCTAGCACGGAGACGGGAGAGTTCCAGGTGATCCGCTACATCACCGACACTGCTGCGGGGCGAAAGTTCGTCGTCGAACCGCGCGTACCACAACGCATGTCCGCGGCGGGCGTGGCGCGGCTGGTCCGTGTCGCCCAGGAGGACCTGCCGGCCCGATTCCAACTGCGCATCGATGACAGCCATCCCATGCCGATAGCCAACGGGAGGGTCGCAGGTGACGATGTCGTGTTCTCCGGCGTGCTTGCCGAGCCCGAGGAGCTGGCGGCTGTCGCCGACCGGGAGATACGCTGGTTCCTCCAGGCCGGACGCCGGATCGGGGACAGCTTCGCGCCTCGGGGAAGCACGGCTCCTGCCGACGATCTGCCTTGGGTGTTCACCGCCACGGACGATGACGAAATCCGGTTCGATCTCTATGCCGAAGGCTCGGTCCGCACCCGCTTCCCACGCGTCGCGGTTGCGTGCCGCGACGAGCTGGCTCCAGAGCTTCTCCGGCGTCCCGACTGCCGCCGTTGGGAGACGCAACCGATCACCGGACGGGTGATGTTCGATGTCGAAGGAGACGTCAGGCTCGATACGCCGGCCGGAACCTGCAGAATACGCACGGCGCAGGAGCAAGAGAGACAGTTCGAGCATCGTCTCACTGGCGCGCGCTGTTTCGATTTCGAGACGCCGGTGCCCGTGTACCACCACCCGCCGCCACTGTCTTACATCGAGCCCAACGGCACGTGGCGTCGGGTTCCTGCCGTCCAGGTCTCGTGGCGCGCGGCGCGCGGTGATGCATGGCTTCGGAATCCCGACAGCCCAGGAGTATGGCGGGTCCGGCGAGAGGTCGACGGCGAGACCGTGTTTCTGTCGAAACTCTGCTGGGCCGGCGCGGACTTCGGCGCGAAGGTGGTGCCAGGACGGGAATCGACTCGCGGTTTCGTGGACATCAGAGGCGCGTCACTCGATGTCGCCTGTGAGCACCCGCACATCGACGTCGAAAGCAAGAGGCAGGCCGATCACTTGCGCGTCACCGTGCGCTTCGTACTGGACCGCGTCGCCGTCGCAGGGGACGGGCGGACGGGCCCGCCTTCACACATGGTACTGGCCACGCGTTGGCCGAACGGCTCGACCCTGCCCGTGACCGTGCCGTTTCCAGGCCGCGGCGCCCGGTTCGTACACCCTGAACACGAGGATGCCGACCGCCGTCGTGCGCTGGCGGTGGAATCGCTGTACGGGTGGCGGGCGCTGGCGATTTCGCCGAAGGCGATCGACACCTTTCGCCTCGTCGGGGAGTTGCGCGCCAGCGATCTCGATGAGCAGATGCAGGCCGCGGCCCACTTCGAAGTCGCACTGCCGAAGATCAGCGACGGCGTTTCGGAGTTACCGCTGGTCCAGGTCCACGATGCGCTCGAATCGCTGTTCGCAGCCACGAAGTTGCTCGATGCCCGGATCCATCTTGAACTGACTTCTGGCGGTTTCGCCGAAGAGCGAACAGTCGTACGCAGATTCGCTTGCGACGTCAAGGTTTCCGACACGTCGATCTGTTCGGTTCCGGCCCGTTGCGTGCCAGAAGGCGCACCCGTGACGTTCGAGACGTTCAGTCTGGAGACTCCCGGTCTTGGGCGGACGCCGCTCGAACCTGCCGAGGACGACGGCGCGGAGGGAGGCTGGAAAATCCCGGAGTCGGCGTTGCGACAGCAGACCCGGATCGTGCTTGCGCGATCCAGCGATCAGTACTTCGCCCGACCCTACTTCGCCCGACCCTTCATCGACCCGAGCGACCGGGCGCCGCTCGACGCCACGGAAGCCCGCTCTCTCGCAGACGCGTCGTCGGTCCCGGACATGGAGGTTCGAATCGCCGCCATGAAACGGATCCTGCAAGAAATGGTCGAAGGCGACGGCGACGAGAACTGGGAGTACCTGGCGGACCTTCTCGACGTGAGTCGCGGGTTGCCGGCCACGACGTTCGATGCGTTGGACTGTCTGTCGGGCAATCCGGCGGCGCTGGTCCGGTTGCTGCTGCGGACCCCGGAGGAAGAGGCGCGCGCCAGGATCTGGCGGCTCGAGCACGAGTTGCCGTTCACGTGGCTGCTCGTTCCGGTTCGGGTGTGGCGCGAGGAAATGACTGCCACGCACCGGGCGATTCGCACCGAACTGGAGGGGGTCGCTGTCTTCGCTGCGGACGAGGTGCGGCAGCGGGCTGATGAGCGCCTCCGTCAAGTGGCGGCGGAGGCGACGCGCTTCTGTCAGGGCCTGATCCCGTTGGAGTACTTCGCTGAAGAAGCAATCTCCGACCGCCATGTCGCCCATCAGGCGTCTACAACCCCTTCGCTACGCGAGGCGTTCGACGGATTGTATGGAGCCGAAGGTCCGTATCAGGCCCTGTTGAGGGACAGTGATTTCCGTTGGCCCAAAGGGCCGGACCGGGACGAATGGGCTGCCGAGATTGCGCTGTTGCGGGAATCGCCAGAGAAGGACGCGGTCTGGGCAGACTGCCAGCGCGTTGGATTCCGGCGTCCACTCACGGACGCCCCGATCGGTGCTGCGTTCGCGGCGTCGGAGGGCGCTCGCGTGCCGCGCCGGCTGGTTCATGCGACGAAACTGCTCCGGTCACACGCGCCCGAGTGGTTCGACGCCGCGTACGTCGCCGCCCTCGGCCGAATCCTCGGTGTCGACCTCGACGTCCCGAACCATGACTGAACAACCGCTCTCGTTCGCCGATGTCGTTCGCGATCTCTCGCAGCGTTCCTCGCGTGCGCTGTCGAGCCAACTGGCCGTGCGGTCGCCGGAGCTCCGGCGCTTCCTGATCGACACGTTCGAGGCGCCCGCGGGCAGCGACGGCGCGCTGCTCGCCGACCCGATCTTCGAGGCGACGTTCGGCTGGCGCCTTGCGCGGGAAACGATGGCCGACCTCGCCGAATCCGGCATGCTCACGTCACGGCTCGTGGGGGCGATGGACAGCCCGCCCCCGGACTGCGCCGACTACCGCTTCGGCCGCGACTGGCGCCCGTACGAACACCAACTGCGCTGCTGGCGGTTGCTCGGCCAGGCGTCCGCCCAGTCGGTACTGGTGACGAGCGGTACCGGGTCGGGGAAGACCGAGTGCTTCCTCGTGCCGATACTCGATCAGCTCGTCCGTGAGTGCACCGACCGCGGGCGTCTCACCGGAGTACGCGCCCTGTTTCTGTACCCGTTGAACGCGCTGATCAACAGTCAGCGCGAACGCCTGCGCGCGTGGTCGTCGGCGTTCGGCGGCGACATCCGGTTCTGCCTGTACAACGGCGAGACGCCGGACACGCTGCCTGCTCACAAACTGCGCGATTCGTCCCCGGCGGAGCAACGCACGCGGCAGGCGTTGCGTGAGGATCCAGCGCCCGTCCTCGTCACCAATGCGACGATGCTCGAGTACATGCTGGTTCGCGACGCCGATGCGCCGATCATCGCCGGGTCGCCGGGGACACTGCGCTGGATCGTGCTGGACGAGGCGCACACCTACATCGGTTCACGCGCCGCGGAGATGGCGCTGCTCATCCGGCGCGTCCTGCACCGGTTCGGGGTCGAGCCGCGCGACGTGCGGTTCGTCGCCACGTCGGCCACGCTGGGAGGCCGGGACGAACGCGAGGCGCTGCACCGTTTTTTGTGCGACGTGTCGGGCGCGCCGCCGTCGAGCGTGCACGTCGTCGCCGGCGCGCGCGTCGTACCGGACCTACCCGCGGCGACGGACACGGCGCCGCTCGACGTCGACGATCTCCGGGCGCTGTCACCCGATGAGAGGTTTTCGCGTCTCGTCGCCAGCCGCGAGGCGAGACGGCTCCGCGGCTTGTTCGTCTCGTCACCCGACAACGTGGCCGCGCTTTCCGACGTCCGCCGCCGGTGGCGTTCCGAAGCGACGGTCGACAGGCTCCTGCGGCTGATCGACCTGTGCACGACGGCGCGGCGCGGCGACCAGGTCTTTCTGCCGCTTCGCGGGCATCTGTTCTGCCGCACACAGGTCGGTCTGTGGGCATGCGCGAATCCGGCCTGCCCGCGGGGCCTGGGCGGCGAGTGGGCGTTCGGCGCCATTCACACGGTCCCCCGGGACTTCTGCCGCCACTGCGAGCACCCGGTCTATGAGGTCGTGCAGTGCCGCGCCTGTGGGGAGGTGTATCTGGCGGCGGACGAACGCTACGACCCGGATACGGACGTGACGACGCTGCGGCCGCGCGCGGCGCAGTCGGCGGTCGATGAGTTCCAGCTCGAGGTCGATGCGCCGGAAACCGAAGACGGCGCCGGAGAAGCGAGCGACGAAGCGCCGATGGTCCAGCCCGCCGAGCGCCGCTTGATCACGGGTATCGGCGTCGACACCGAGAGCGTGGCGTTGGGCGCCAACACCTGGGATGTCTCGTTCTCGTCGGCGCCCGCCTGCGTCTCGATCGCTGCGCCGGAAGACGAGGCCGGTCCATTGCGGTGTCGGCGCTGCGGCGAACGCGAGTCGAGGAGGGATCCTCTGTTTTGGCCATTGCGGATGGGGGCACCGTTTCTTCTGTCGACCGTCACCCCGACGGTGCTCGAGCACACGCCTCCGGCGGAGCAGTCGAACGACGTTCCGTTCGGCGGTCGGCGACTGCTCGCATTCAGCGATTCCCGGCAGGGGTCGGCGCGGCTGGCGGTCAGGCTCCAGCAGGAATCGGAGCGGAACTACGTACGCAGCCAACTGCTGCACGGCATCGCGGCGGCGCGAAGACGCGCTGGCGCGTCGGAGCACGACGTTCAACAGCTTGCGCGCGAGGTGGCCGAGCTTGAGAAGGTCGCATCGGGTCGGCCGACCCTCCAGGCCATCCTGGAAGAGAAGAAAAACAGCCTGGAGGCGGCGAAGGCGGAATCGTTGGACGCGCCGTTGGGACGCCTCTCCTGGCAGGACGCAGTGTCACAACTCGCCAACGGCAACATCGGAAGGATGCGCGCCGAGTACGAGCGCCTGAGCGGTGTGGAAATTCCGGCGACGGAGTACGCGGAGTTCTGCCTGTTCCGCGAGTTCTTCCGCCGGCCCAAGCGGATGAACTCGGCCGAGACGCTCGGTCTGGTTGCTTTGCGGTACCCCGACATCGAGAAGCGGGCGGCCGACCTGACGCCGGCGGCGTGGACCGGTCCCCTCGGTGCTCCGCCGGACGAGTGGCCGAGGTTCGTCAAGCTCCTGGTCGACTTCGTGCTGCGCGCGCGGGGCGCCACCGACATACCGGAAGAGTATCTCCAGTGGATGGGCACCCGGACGTACCGACGCTACGTGCAGGGGCCGGATTTCCGGGACCGGCTCGCGCGAGGACAGACGTTGTGGCCGCGCGCACGCGCCGGGGGCAACCGTGCGGTCGTACTGGACGTGCTCTGTCGCGCCTTCGGGCTGGATCTGAAGGACGCTGTGCACCGTGATGCGGTCGAGCTGTGTCTGCGCTCGGCATGGACAGTCGTGTTGCCGCATCTGCGGCAGGTCGAGCGCGGCTACCTCTTTCGCCTGGCTGACGCCTGCGTGCTGGAGGAGGCGCGGGATCTGCGCGTGTGTCCCTTCACGCGGCGCATGCTCGACACGACGCTCGCCGGCCGGTCGCCCTACACGCCGCTCCGCGGCGACGACGACCGTTGCGAGGAGATCCGCATGCCGCGGTTGCCGTATCCCTTCTGGCGGGACGAGAAGGGCGGCTCGCTCTCCGCGGCGACCGTGATCGAATGGCTGAACGACGACCCTGACGTCAGAGACGCCCGCGCCCGGGGGCTGTGGTCCAACCTGAACGACCGCGCGGTGGCCATGAGTCCATACTTCGCTGTCGGCGAGCATTCGGCGCAGATCAGCGGTCAGCGCCTGAGACAGCAGGAGGGGCTGTTCAAACACGGAGCGATGAACGTCCTGAGTTGTTCCACGACGATGGAGATGGGCATCGACATCGGCGGTCTGACCGCCGTGATGATGAGCAATCCTCCGCCGCACGCCGCGAACTACCGCCAGCGGGCGGGGCGCGCCGGGCGACGCGGCGAAGGCAGCTCCCTCGCGCTGACGCTTTGCAGGAACACGCCGCACGGCGTGGAAGTCTTCAAGAACCCGCGCTGGCCGTTCGATGCTTCGATCAGCCCGCCGCGCGTCGGGCTCGACAGCCGGCGGCTGGTCCAGCGGCACGTCAACGCGCTCTTGCTGGGGCGCTTCCTCGACAGCTCCAACGCCCATCGTCTGGAAGCGGGATGGTTCTTCGAGTCGGAGGGCGCCGCGCAAGCGCCAGCGGTCCGGTTCCGGGTATGGTGCCTGACGGCGGCGTCCGGCGATGGGGACGTCGCCCGCGGGCTCGGCCGTCTCGTGGCGCGCACCGCCCTCGCTGGCGAGGAGATCGGCAGGTTGCTGCAAGACGCGGCGACCGCGGTCGAGAAGGCCGGGACCGAGTGGACGAAAGAGCTCGATGCCCTCAAGGCCGATGCCGCGTGGTTCGAGAGTGCGCCGAGTCACGGGACGAACCCGGCGTTCCTCGCCGTGAGCAGGCAGATCGACCGGCACCGCGGCGAGTATCTCCTGGGCGAACTGGTGCGCAGAGGAGTACTGCCCGGCCACGGTTTCCCCACCGGAATCGTCAGTTTCGTGACGACGTCGAAAGCGGACTTGCGCCGGCGGGAACGGGAAGCCCCGACGCGGGACGAAGCCTTCGGACAGCGGGCCGGTTTCCCCACCCGCGAGGCGCCGGGCGCCATTCGGGACTATGCGCCGGGCGCCGACGTGGTCGTCGATGGACGCGTCCACCGGTCGGACGGCGTGACGCTCAACTGGCGCCTGCCCGCCGACGCGGACGGCGTCCGCGAGATCCAGTCGATCCGCTCTGCGTGGCGTTGCCGCCGCTGTGGCGCTACCGGTGACCGCGCGGGCTCGCAGGCAGGATGTGACGTGTGCGGAGCGGACAACGTCGAGACGTACATGTTCATCGAGCCGGCTGGATTCGCGGTGGACTTCCAGCGCCAGCCACACAACGACGTGACGACGGCGACCTACCTGCCGGTGAACGAACCTTGGGTGAGCTGCCCGACGAGCCACTGGGCGTCGTTACCGGATCCGACCCGCGGGCGCTTCCGCTACACGGAGGACGGGCACATCTTCCACGGCAACGGCGGCCCGGGCGGGAAGGGCTACGCCGTTTGTCTGCGCTGCGGTCGGGCTGCGCCGGAGTTCGGACCTGACAATCCCCTGGGCGACAGCCATTCGCGTCTGCGCGGCGGACGCAAACGGACCGGGACATCGATCTGTGAGGGGAGCGACCAGCCGTGGGCCGTGAAGAGAAACGCCAATCTGGGCTGCTCCAGCCGCACGGACGTCTTCGAGCTGCAAATCTGCGGCAACCCGTCGCAGGCTGCGATCTATTCGCTGGCGGTGGCGTTGCGCGGCGGGGCGACTCGATTGCTCGGCGTGGACGAACGGGAGATGGGCGTCGCCGCTGCGCAGAGCAGGACCGGCGAGGACCAAGTGACGCGCTCGGGTTTCCTGTTCGATGCGTCGTCCGCCGGCACTGGCTACACCGCCATCCTGCAGCACGAGCTCGGTCGAATCGCCGGACTTGCTCGGAAGATTCTCGATTGCAGGAACGACGATTGCGATCGTGCGTGCCACGGCTGTCTGCTGACGGCCGATACCCAGTTCGCCGCGAGTCTGCTCGACCGGCGAGCGGCGGCGGCGCTGCTCGACGCGACGTTTCCCGTGGAGACGTGAGCGGCGGCGCACGGCGCGGCCCAGCGCGCGAACCCGTTGCGCCGTGTTGGATCTGGATGCGGTCGTCCCGCTATTTCCGCTCTTCGTAGGGACCGAGAAAGCGCTCGCCGTTGAAGTGGATGAGATGTTCGGGCGCGTCGGCGAGCCAGACTTCGGTTTCCCATGCGATCTCCGGCAGGTATCCGCGCATGGCCGCGCGATGGAGAAACGCCGTCACGAAGACCAAGCCCGCAGCGGCGCCCGCGAAGAGATCCTTGAGCTGGTTGTGACGCAGCACGTTGACCGGGCCGTGCGACGTGACGGCTTCGACCAGGACCAGCCAGTTGCGCTCGGTATGGTGGATGACCACGTCCGGCATCTTGCCGTGAGGGTCGATCTCGACGCCGAGCTTCTTCATGTACTGCTCGTCGTACACCAAATGTTTCCTGCCCGCATCCCCGACGTAGACCACGTAACCGCCCGGCGTGAAGCGTGGCGCGAACTCCTCGACGATCTCCCTGACAAGCACGTTCTGTCCGCCCGGCGTGAGCTCGAATCGCCGTCCGTCCGGAAGAGTGACCGGAATGCGCTCCATGGCGCGCGCCTGCTCCGCGAGCCGGTTGTTCCCCTCAACGGACGCCAGCCAGGCCGCGAGCGCTCCGGCCCATTCGTCGGTCCCGTAGCGCCGTAGAAGCGCGAGGACGCCCGGCTCGACGCGGTAGACGCTCTTCGGGCTGTTGGTCGGCCGGGAGGGATCGTCCGGGTTGAGAAGGACGAGCCCCATCTGCACGAACTGGTGCAGGGTGAAGCGCCGGATCGTCTCCCGTGTGTTGGGGGCATACCGCTTCCCGTAGTTTGAAGCCATCCAGTCCATGAGCTCGGTCACTCCGCGCAGCGGCGCGCCCGCGTCGCGCCAGAGGGCCGCGGGGCCGAGGTCGAGCAAACCGAGAAGGGTAAGCGCCGAGCGGTCGTTGCGCTGCGCCTTCGGCGCCTTGAGGGCCTTCAGGACGGTCCTGGCCGCATCGATTCTCTCCTTCACCGCGATCGGATCGTCCCCTTCGCGCATCTTGAAAACCTCTTGCCTGACCAGGCGGTCGATCTCCTCCTGCGCGGGCATCGCCCCGCCCACCCTCCGGCCCAGCCGTTCGAGCACGCCGGCAGGCGGAAAGCGCAACGACCGGAGATCGCCGGCGTTGACCTGAGTGTGGCCGCTGAACTGGCGGAAGTACGCATCGACCGCCGTGCTGTTGAGGAACACCGCGAGACCCTTGGCCAGACGTTCGGGAAGCCCGACGTTCCCCTGGTGCAGGACGTTCAGCTTGTTGTCGAATGCGACGCTGTCCGCGCCGATGCGCGCCGGGTCGTAGAGCGCGGCGACCACACGGCGCCGGTCTTCCTTCGCGCTGAAGCGGTTGACCAGGACGTACCAGCCGGCAGGAAGCAGGAGGTCGTCGCCGGGGCCGGCGGCGGCCAGGGCGTTCGGCTTCGTTCCCGACGCCCTGGGCCAGGCCACGAACCCGGGGGCGCAATGTGCGGGGAGGATCAGGGGGGCGTCTCCCGGCGCCGCATGAGCGCGCAGGCGATCCTTCGCCCGGAACCCGACCACGCGGCCGGTCGAAACGAGCACGCCGAGCCCGGCGAGCGTATGGGGCAGTTTCCGCATGCTCGCCGCGATCTTCGCGTCGGTCTCGTCCGGCACTATGTGCAGGACACGTTCCGGGTCGTGCGGGAGCATCAGATCCGCCGCCTCCACGGTGCGCTCCAGGAGGCCGTCGTCGGTTGGCCCGAACGACGTGGTGATCCTGATCGCGTCCGGTCCGGCGCCGCGGATGCCGTGAAAGATCACGTTCTCCTGCAACACGCCGTCATCGGCGAAGGCGGCGTCGCGGGCGTCGTAGACGTGAATCCGGCGAAAGGCGAGCTCGCGCGAGAGGGCCTGCCGGAAGGACCGGAAGTAGGGCCCGTTCATGAAGCTGCGCGGCGTGATCGCCACGAGCTCGCCGCCGGCGGCGAGGAGCTTGAGTGCGAGCCAGACGAAGGCCGAGTAGAGATTGCTGGTTTCGATGCCCGCGGCGCTCAGGCGGGCGCGCTCCGCGCTGTCGGTTCTGAGCTTGCGGTAAGGAGGGTTCATGATCGCCACGTGGAATCGCGGGCGGCGTTCGGGGTCCAGCAGGTTCCGGTCGTCGGCCCAGGCGGCCGCGTCGAGGACGAAGTTTCCCCGGCGATGCTCGCCGCGGAAGGCGACGCCGGCCTTTGCGCATACCGCCTGGCAGCGCTCGAAGGTGCGGTCCAGATCGTCGGCGAACCGGGCGTCGAGCTCCCAGACGGTGGCGTGCAGGGCGGCGGGCCTGCTGCGTTCCGGCCGGCCGCAGAGTTCCGCGACCGCCGCGGCCGTCAGAACGCCGCCGCCGCCGCCGGGGTCGAGGACCTTGCAGTCCGCGGGCATCTCTCGCGCCTGCAGCATGGAAGCCATGAAACGGGCGACGCCGGCCGGGGTGAAGAACTGCCCCAGCTCCGCACGCCGCGTCGGGCGATCGGCATCGAGGCGCTCCGGAAGGTTCGATGCGGTGCAGTCGTACGGCGCCGCTTCGTGAGAACGATCATGCATGGTCACGCAGCTTCACCGCGCCCGTCGAATGCAGCGGGGCTTTCGCCGCGCGCCTGGTCAGGCGCTGGCGCGCGGGCGCCGCGGCGGGCGCCGGCGGCGCTTCGCAGGCGCCGCCTGACGGCGCGCCAGCGACCGGTACTCGCGGATGAGCAGGTCGAGATGCTCACGCTCCTCGTCGGCGAACTCCAGGAAGATCCGCTTCCCCTCGGAGTCCTCGAACCGCTCGCCGTAACGCTTGAAGAAACGGTGCGACCCGCGCTCGCAGCGAATGCCGATCAGGAGCGCCTGCCGATCGTCCACCCCCTTCGCCAACTGGTCGGCGCCGGCGGCGAACAGGCCGTTCGCCGCCCCCTTGAAGAACAGGAAGGTGGGCCGGGACTCGAGCTGCGGGTCTTCGGCGAGGAGCTCCTGGTATCGAGCTTCGAGCTTGCCGAGATGCTCCTCCTCCTCCCCGGCCAGACGCTCGAAGACGCGCCGGCCGCGCGCGTCCTTCGTCAGGCGCGCGGCCCGGGAGTAGAACTCCAGCCCGCTGCGCTCGGTGGCGATGGCGATGCGCAGCGCGTCCCGGGCGAAGAGCAGCTCGGTGGCGACCGCTCCCTCCGGCGGCCGGCGGCCGGTCCGGCACTCCTCGCACTCGCCGTGGATCTGCACGACGCTCTGCCGGGCGGCGAACCCGCGCGCCGCGGTGATCTCCTCTATCAGGCCCTCGATGTCCGAGCTGAGGAACTCGTACGACCGGTTGCAGGACTTGCAGACGAGATGGAAGTGGCGCGGATGGCGGTAAGCGCGTTCGAAGCGGAACCGGCCCTCGCCGAAATCGACCTTCCGGGCGATGCCCGCCTCCACCATCCACCCGAGCGCCCGATATACGGTGGCGCGGCTGATCCGGTGGTCTTCGGACCGCATCAGGGCGACCAGATCGTCGGCGCTCAGATGCCCTTCCTGGCGCAGGAAGGTGCTGACGATCAGCTCGCGCTTGCCGGAGCGGCGCCCCCCCGGCGGACGCAGGCGATCGACATAGGCCGACGGCGGCTCCATCGCGGCCGACCCGGCGGGACGCGGCGTATCGACCGGCATGGATCTGGCTGAACCGCCTCGCGCCGCACCGCCAAGGCGCGGGATCCGCTGGCTAGCTAGACGCCGAACGACTGACCGCAGCCGCAGGTCGTCCTGGCGTTCGGGTTCCGGATCGTGAAGCCGCCGCCCATCAGGTTGTCGACGAAGTCGACCTCGGCGCCGGCGAGATAGCGAATGCTGATCGGATCGACGAAGAGCTTGACGCCGCTCGACTCGAAGACGCGGTCCGCGTCCGGGTCTCCCGCGCCCTCCTCGATCATCAGGCCGTACTGGAACCCGGAGCACCCTCCGCCCTGCACGAACACGCGGAGGCCGGCCTCCGCCTTCTTCTCCTCGGCCAGCAACTGCACGATCTTGCCGGCCGCCGCCTCGGTCACGTGGACCGGGACTTCGGCGACGTCCGCGGCGGCCGGATCCTCGACGCCGTTACCGGTGCTGGTTTCAAGCATAAGGCGGTTATTATACCGCGCGGCGTGCGGAGGTGAATGCCCGATTTCGATCGACTGCTCGGCGCGGCGGACCGGCGGTGGCGCGCGATCGAGGCCGAGCGCCCCGAGATCGCCGCCGCCGTCGCCCTGCAGCGGCTCCTGGTCGCGCGCAGCTTCGACCTCGGAGCGATGCTCGACGAGCACGCGCCCGCCCGGCTCGCGCTGGCGCCGGCGGAAGCCGCTTCGAGGCTGAAGGCGAAGCGGCCGGCGCTGCCGGAGAGCGCCGTCGAGATCGAGGCCGCCCGGTTCGAGCCGTTCGTGCTGGCCTTCTGCGACGACCTGGCCCGGGGAGGCGCCGGCCGGCCGGCGGCGCGCGTCCGCGGCGTGATCGAGCGGCGCGAGATCGACCTCGGCTCGTTGCTCGCCGCCTCCCTGATGCGCCGCCAGCAGGACATCCGGACGGCTGCGCTGCACGCCGGGATCGCTCCGGACCTGCTGTGGCTGACGGCCGAGCTCGGCGCGGCGCCGCTGGCGCACCGGCTGCAACGCCGGCACGTGACCGGCGCGGACGCCGGCGGGACGCTCCGCGCCGCGCTCGACGCCTGGGACCGGGGCAACTGTCCGGCGTGCGGATCGTGGCCGGCGCTGGCCGAGGTCGTCGCCGGCGACCGGCGCCTGCGCTGCTCGTTCTGCGGCGCCGCGTGGGGACAGGCCGCCCGCCGGTGCATCTACTGCGGCGAGGACGGGGAGGCGCTGCTGGCCGCGTCCGCGGCGAACGGGCGGCGGGACCGGATCGTCGAGCTGTGCCGGACGTGCCGGGGATATCTGAAACGGGTGACCGTGGACGGACCGACGCCGTTCGAGCTGCTGCCGGTGGAGGACCTGGCGTCGAGCGACCTCGACGCCGGCGCGGCCGAACGGGGCTATGCGCGTCCGCCGATGCCGGAAGTCGGAGCCGCATGATCGACTGCATGACGGCTCGTCAGCGAAAACTCCGCGCGAGGCTCCACCACGGGCTGTCGAAGGCCGGGGTCGGCGCGGCGCTCGTCGCGATCTCCCTCCTCGCCGGCGCCGCCCAGGACCGCGTCCCCCACCGCCGGCTCTTCCCGCCGGAGGACCTCGGCATTCTCGAAGGGCCCGACCGCGACGCGTGGCAGAAGCCGAACCAGGTCATGGACGCGCTCGGCATCGCCGCCGGCGCGGCGGTGGCTGACCTCGGCGCCGGCGGCGGATGGTTCACCGTCCGGCTCGCGCGGCGCGTCGGCCCGGACGGACTGGTCTACGCCCAGGACATCCAGCCGCGGATGATCGAGTCGATCTCGCGCCGCGTCAGCCGCGAGGCGCTCACGAACGTGCGCACGATTCTCGGCGCGGCGGACGATCCGAAGCTGCCCGCCGGCCTCGACGCGGTCCTGATCGTCGGCACGTACCCGGAGATCGCCGATCCGGTCACCCTCCTCGCCAACGTGGCGGCCGTCCTGAAGCCGGACGGCCGCCTCGGCATCGTCGACTTCACGCTGGAAGGCGGCGGTCCGGGACCTCCGATCGACGAACGGATCGAGCCGCGCCGGGTCATCGACGACGCCGAACGGGCGGGACTGCGCCTGCTCGCCCACGAGCGGTTCCTGCGCTACCAGTACCTGCTCGTCTTCGCGCCCGGCGGCGCATGACGACCGCCCTGACCATCGCCGGCAGCGACTCCGGCGGCGGCGCCGGCGTTCAGGCCGACCTGAAGACGTTCGCGGCGCACGGCGTGTTCGGGCTGACCGCCGTGACGGCGGTGACCGCCCAGAACAGCCTCGGCGTGGCCGCGGTCCACCTCGTGCCCGCCGACGTCGTGGCCGCGCAGATCGAAGCGGTGGTCACCGACTTCGGCGCGGGCGCGGTCAAGACCGGCATGCTCGTCAACGCCGAGATCGTCGAAGCGGTGGCGGATCGCGCCGGCGCGCTCGACCTGCCCAACCTGGTCGTCGACCCGGTCATGGCCGCCGAAAGCGGCGGCAAGCTGCTCGCGGACGATGCGGTGGCGACGGTCAGGACCGCGCTGCTGCCGCGCGCGCGCGTCGTGACACCGAACCGGCGGGAGGCCGAGGTCCTGACGGGACGCCCGATCGCCTCCGCGGCGGAGGCGCGGGACGCCGCGCGGCGGATTCACGACATGGGCCCGGCCGCCGTCATCGTCACGGGGGGGCACCTGCCCGGCGGCGAGGTCGTGGACGTTCTGTTCGACGGACGCGACCTGATCGAGCTCCGGGGCGCGCGCATCGACACGGTCCACCGTCACGGCACGGGATGCACGTTCGCCGCCGCCGTCGCCGCCGCGCTCGCGCTCGGCCGCACGCTGCCCGAGGCGGCGCAGGCGGCGAAGCGGTACGTGGAGCGGGGGTTGCGGCGCGCGCCGCGGATCGGCCGCGGCCGCGGACCTATCGATCATTTCAGGCGAGAATGACGCCCGCTTTGGCCATACAGCCCGTGGTGGAACACCGCGTCGCGCCGAGAGCGGCGAGGCGCCCGCCTGACAAGGCGTGAGGAGGGCGCATATTGGGCATACGCAACCGACGAACAACGCCGTCAGGCGGGATGCATCGCTGCTCGAATGCAGCGGGGATTTCACCACGGGCTGTATACTCCAAAAAATGTCGGTTTCGCGGTTCGCCGTCACCGACCGGCCGTTGCGCCTCGAAGAGGCGATCCGCGCGGTGGGCGGCGGCGGCGCATCCGAAGCGACCGCCGGCGCCGTCACGTCGTTCCTCGGCGTGGTGCGGCGCGAGAACCTGGGGAAGCAGGTCGCGCGGATCGAGTACGAGGCGTACGAGCCGCTGGCGGTCAAGGCGTTCGAGCGGATCGCGGCCGAGGCGGCGGAGCGCTGGCCGGCGGCGCGGTTGGCGCTGCATCACCGGGTCGGCGCGCTCTCGGTCGGCGAGGCGAGCGTGGCGATCGCCGCCGCCGCGCCGCACCGCGCCGAGGCGTTCGCGGCGTGCCGCTACGCCATCGAGCGGGTCAAGCAGATCGCGCCGATCTGGAAGCACGAGTTCTTCGACGGCGGCCACGTCTGGATCGAAGGGGCGCGCGCCGACCCCGACGACCGCAAGGCGCGCGAGGACGCGTACCGGCGGGCATGCGCGTGACCGTGCGGCTGTTCGCCCGGCTGCGGGACGTCGCCGGCGCCGGCCGGCTCGAGCGCGACCTGCCGGAGGGCGCGACGGCGCGCCTGCTGTGGGACGCGCTGGCGAGCGAGCACGCCGGGCTCGACGCCTATCGCGACGCGGTGTCGACCGCGGTCAACGCCGAGTACGCGCCGATGAACCGGCGGCTGGCGGACGGCGACGAGGTGGCGTTCCTGCCCCCCGTGTCGGGGGGATGACGCGGAGTCGGCGCCGGCGGCCCGCGCGGGCGCCCGGAGCGCAGCGATGTACGACAAGCTGAGAGCGGTGGAGGAGCGGTACGAGACGCTGATGGGACTCGTCAGCGACGCCGCCGTGCAGGCGGACCCGGCGGAATACCGCACCCACGCCAAGGCGCTTGCCGACATGCAGCCGCTCGTCGACAAGTTCCGCCAGTACCGGGCGGTCGAACGGGAGGCCGAGCAGGCCCGGGAACTGGCCGAAGCCGACGACCCGGAGATGCGGGAGCTGGCGGCGCAGGAGCTGCGCGACCTGGGCGGGCGCCTCGACGCGTTGCGGGCGGAGATCAGGGTGCTCCTGCTGCCGAACGACCCGAACGACGAGCGCAGCGTCGTACTCGAGATCCGCGCCGGGACGGGCGGCGACGAAGCGGGGCTGTTCGCGGCCGACCTGTTCCGGATGTACTCGCGGTTCGCGGAGGCCCGGGGCTGGCGGGTCGAGGTGCTGTCGCTCCACGAAACCGGCGTCGGCGCCGTCAAGGAGATCGCCGCGCTGATCGCAGGACGCGGCGCGTACAGCCGGCTGAAGCACGAGAGCGGCGTGCACCGCGTGCAGCGGGTGCCGGCGACGGAGGCGAGCGGACGGATCCATACCTCGACCGCGACGGTCGCCGTGCTGCCGGAGGCGGAGGAGGTCGACGTCGCCATCGACCCGAAGGACCTCCGGATCGACACCTTCTGCTCCAGCGGTCCGGGCGGCCAGAGCGTCAACACGACGTACTCCGCGGTCCGGATCACCCACCTCCCGACCGGACTGGTCGTCTCGCAGCAGGACGAGAAGTCGCAGATCAAGAACAAGGCGAAGGCGATGAAGGTGCTGCGGTCGCGCCTCTACGAGATGGAGCGCACGCGGCGGCAGGAGGAGATCGCGCAGGACCGGCGCAGCCAGGTCGGCGCCGGCGAGCGGTCCGAGAAGATCCGGACCTACAACTTCCCGCAGAACCGGATCACCGACCACCGGGTGGGGGCCACGTTCCACCGGCTGACGGAGATGCTGAACGGCGACCTCGACGCGATGATCGACGCGCTCGCGACCCACTTTCAGTCCGAGCAGCTCCGGGCGGCGGAGGCGGCGTCGTGACGGTCTTCGATCACGTCGGGGCGGCCGCGGGCCGGCTGCGCGCCGCCGGCCTGCCGCCGGACGCCGCCGCGGTCGACGCGGGGGTTCTGGCCCGCCACGTCCTCGGGTGGGACCAGGCCGCCTACCTGTGCGACGGCCGGGACGCGGCCCCGCCGGCGTTCGCGGCCCGTTACGCCGCCGCCGTGGTCCGCCGGGCGCGCCGCGAGCCGGTCGCGTCGATCGTCGGCCGGCGCGAGTTCCGGGGGCTGGAGTTCGAGGTCTCGCCGGCGGTGCTCACGCCGCGTCCCGAGACAGAAGCGATCGTGGAGGAGGCGCTTGGCCTCGTCGGCCGCGGCGCGAGCCGCACGCCCCGGATCGCCGACGTCGGGACCGGTTCCGGCTGCATCGCCGTCGCGCTGGCGTCGGAGCTTCCCGGCGCGCGGATCGTCGCCACGGACGTCTCCCATGCCGCCCTGACCGTGGCGCGCCGCAACGCCGTGCGCCACGGCGTCGGCCGCCGGATCGCCTGGGTGCGCACCTCCGGCCTGGACGGGGTGTCCGGCGCCCCGGAGATCATCGCGGCCAACCCCCCGTACGTCCCGGACGGCGAGATCGCCGGCCTGCCGCCGGAGGTGCGTGCGTTCGAGCCGCGGGCGGCGCTGGCCGGCGGGCGCGACGGACTCGGCGTCGTCCGCGAGCTGCTCGACGCCGCGGCCCGCCGACTGGTCCCGGGCGGATGGCTCGTCATGGAGATCGGGGCCGGCCAGGCCGCGGCGGTCCGCGGCGCGGTCGCCGCCCGGCGGCGGCTGGCCGTCGCGAAGGTCCGCCGCGACCTTCAGGGGATCGCCCGCACGTTCGTGATCCGGCGGCGCGCCGCCGCCGCGTGAAAACGATGTCCGACTGCCTGTTTTGCAAGATCGTCGCCGGAGACGTCCCGGCGAAGCTGGTCCACGAGGACGATCATCTCGTGGCGTTCGAGGACATCGCGCCGCGGGCGCCCACGCACGTCCTGATCGTCCCCCGGCGCCACGTCGCCACGCTCAACGACCTGACGGCGGACGACCACGACCTCGCCGGCCGGATAATCCGGTGCGCCGCGGCCATCGCCGGACAGCGGGGCCACGCCGAGTCCGGCTACCGCACGGTGTTCAACTGCAACGCCGACGGCGGCCAGACGGTCTTCCACATCCACCTGCATCTGCTCGGCGGCCGGCCGATGACCTGGCCGCCGGGGTAGCGGCCCGCGGTGAAAGCCCCGCTGGATTCGACGGGCTGTTGAAAATCTGCACTCTGAACTACTACCGATCAGCAATGCCTTACGAACTGTCCGATCAGAAACGCGAGTGGTACCGTCTTGTCTCGGCGTGGTCGCGGATGCGCAAGCAGGCGGCGAACTGCGGAAAGCTCGCGGCGGGCGTGAAGGACGTCAACGTTCCGAACCTCGACCCCGCACGCCTGATGCCGCAACAGGAGCCGCATGGCTTGCGCGCGCTGTCGTTGTTCTCCGGCGGCGGCGGACTTGACTTGGCCTTCGAACGCGCCGGATTCGAGCATGTCGCCAGTTTTGACATCCTGGACATCTGCGGTGCGACTTTGCAGCGAAGCCGTCCCGGGTGGCGGGTGTTCAGCGGTCCGGCGGGCGACGTTCGCCAAGTAGACTGGACCTCGTTCAAGGGCGGCGTGGAAATCGTTCACGGAGGCCCTCCCTGCCAGCCTTTCTCCATCGCTGGACAACGGAAAGGCGGCGAAGACGATCGTGACATGTGGCCCGATTTCACGGCGGCGGTACTGAAGCTCAAGCCGTGCGCTTTCGTGGCCGAGAACGTCACCGGCTTGCTCGACGCGAAATTCAACGCCTACGTCAGCAACGTGATTCTCCAGCCGCTGGCGTCCCGATATCACATCGTCAAGCTCCGGCTTTCGGCGTCGGACTTCGGGGTTCCCCAAGTGCGCAAGCGGGTCTTCTTTGTCGGCTTCCAATCCAGGAATGCCGCCCGCGCCTTTCGTGCGCCTTCGCCGACGCACGGCAGGTGCGGCGACTTGTTATCGCCCGGCTATGAAACCCTCGGCGCCCGCGCGGCGCTGGGACTGCCGGATCTCGGCTTCGACAGCTTCGCGCCAACGCTTCGCTCCGGCTTCACGGGACCACGAAAGTCCACCAGCATCCTGAACAGCAAAGCCAGCCAGACGATATGGAAGCGGCTGCGCATCTGGCCCAACGGGGTGCAGAGAAACCGTGACGCCGCAGCGAGGTTTCCTCCCGAGAACGGACACTTCCGCTTGTCCGTGCAGGACTGCGCCGTGCTTCAGGGCTTTCCGGAAGACTGGCGCTTCGAGGGAGCGGCATACCAGGTAATCGGACAGATCGGAAACTCCGTGTGTCCTCCGGTAGGCTACGCCCTCGCGAAGTCAGTGGCGCAAGCGCTGGACGTCGGGCGCCCTGCTTGAGAAGCCCCCAAGGCTCCGCCGACGGGAACTCGAAAATGGCCGTTCAAGATGACAGGCGCGAAGTGGAGGTGCGCGATCTCATTGGACTGAGAGCTGGCGATACCCGCTCCGGAGTGGATGCCTACTTCGATTTTTCGGATGGAAACAGGCGCTATTCAGCACCCGTGGAGCTGAAGTCCACAACGAACAGAACCGTCTCGACAGCCCGCGACGTTGGCCCTGCCCACATTCGGAAGTGGCGATCGCGCATGTGGATATTCGGATTCTATGATTCGTCGGGCGCGACCATTGAGAGCCTGCTGATCCTGGGCCCGGACGACATGGAAGGCTGGATCGCTCGGATCGAACAGTACATCGCCCCGGATTTCCTGATTGGGGAACGGGCCGCGGAACGCCTCACGCTGGATGACCTCCACATCATCTGCGGCGAGAAGCCTGTGTACAGCCGGCGCGATGCGCGGCTATTGCATAAGCGGCAGTGGCCGGAAGCCAGGTACGAGTCCGAGATGGACGTCACGGCCGGATACAGTCCAAGCAGAATGCTGGAAATACTACGGCTGCGGGCAAAGTACTTGAACGCGCGGGGAGCTACGCTGAACAACCCCCGCATTCCAAAACGGTTCTTCTCGGAGTTCCGCGACTCCGAGATGGACGCCCGGGAGGTTGCAATCGGGCTCCGGCGGGCCGCCAGACGCCGAATGCGTTCCATCGTTCTCGGAACCCCCGCGCTTCGGAGAAACGCGACGGCAGGATGAGTGAAATGGAGACGCTCGCGCCCGGCATGGCGTACGCCGACCTGATGCACTGCGGACGCCCGCGCGTCATCGCGGCCGCCGTGGTGCGGAGCCCCGCCGGCGTCGCGCTGATCGATCCGGGGCCGGCGTCGTGCCTCGACACGCTCCGATCGACGCTGGCCGGCGCAGGGATCGCCGTCGCCGACGTGCGGGCGCTGCTGCTGACCCACATCCATCTCGACCATGCCGGCGCCGCCGGGTCGCTGTTGCAGGAGAATCCGGACATCGCGGTCTACGTCCACGAGCGGGGCGCCCCGCACATGGTCGACCCGTCGAAGCTGCTCGCCAGCGCGCAGCGGCTCTACGGCGACGCGATGGACAGCCTGTGGGGACCGTTCCTGCCCGTGCCGGAAGCGAGCGTGCGCGCGCTGCGCGGCGGCGAGCGGATCGAAGCGGCCGGGCGGGCGTTCGACGTGGCGTACACGCCGGGCCACGCGTCGCACCACGTCAGCTTCCTGGAGCGCGACACCGGCGTGGCGTTCGTCGGGGACGTCGCCGGCGTGCGGACCGGCAAGGCGCTGTTCGTGATGCCGCCGACGCCGCCGCCCGACGTCGACGTCGAGGCGTGGACCGCCAGCGTCGCGCTCGTGCGGCGCTGGCGGCCGTCCACGCTGCTGGTCACCCACTTCGGCCCGCACGAGGACCCGGACGCGCACCTCGACGCCCTGCTGGAGCACCTCGCGGCGGCGGTGAAGATCGCCCGGGACTGCATCGAGTCGGACGGCGATGACGCCGACAGGATGCGCCGGTTCGTGGACGAGATGCGCGTCCACCTGGCGCGACACGTCCCCGCGCACGAGGCCGACCTGTACGGCCGGGCGGCGCCGATCGAGCAGTGCTGGCTCGGCCTCGCCCGCTACTGGCGCAAGCGCGGCGCCGCTGGCGGGTAGCCAGCCGCCCGGTCGGCGCCGTCACACGTCCGGCACTTCGTTGCCGGCGATCCGGACCGATTCGATCGTACGGCTGTTGGCGACGTCGTCCAGGGGGTTGGCGCCGTAGACGACGAAGTCGGCCCAGGCGCCGGCCGCCAGCATGCCGACGCCGTCGATGCCGAGGCAGGCCGCGGCGTCGCCGGTGGCGGCGACGATCGCCTGCATCGGCGTCAGGCCGGACTCCACCATCAGGGCGAGCTCGCCGTGCTCGAAGTACCCCTGAAACCGCGCGGGCGGGCCGGTGTCGGTCCCCATGGCGATCCGGACGCCGGCGTCGGCCAGCGCCTTCAGGTTCGCCTTCGCCTGCTCCAGGGCGGCCTTGTAGGTCTGCGCGCTCGGGCTGGTCCGGATCCGCTCCTGATAGTCCGGCGCTTCGAGCGCCCGCACCACCGCCGGGTCCGCGTCCTTGAGGAAGAACGGGTCGTCGAACCACTCCGGCCGCTCCTCGTAGACGAACGTCGAGACTTCCCGCATCAGGGTCGGGCAGTAGCAGACCTCGCGGCCGGTGAGCAGGGCGATCAGTTCATCGTCCACCGGCCGGTCGCGGACGCTGTGGGCGAGCAGGTCGGCGCCGGCGGCGACGAGACCCTTGGCGTCGTCGAGGTAATAGAGGTGCGCCGTCAGCGGCAGGCCGCGGGCGTGCGCCGCCTCGACTGCGGCTCCGTAGACGTCCGGCGGCATCTTCCGGGTGCGGCCGAGGTTGTCGTCGACCCGGATCTTGATGAAGTCGACGCCGAGGCCGGCGACCTCGTTCACCCGCTCCGCCGCTTCGGCCGGCGACTCCGCGGTGACCACCGGCCCGGCGAGGCGCAGGCGCGCGTGCGTCAGATCGGGCCCCTCGCGCCCGCGCACCGCCACCCCCGCCGGCCCGCCGCCGCCCAGGCTGGCGACGGTCGTCACCCCGTAGCGGGCGTACCGGGCGAGCTGATCGGCGACGTGCGCTTCGGTGTAGAACGCCGGGTCGGCGTCGAGGCCGCGCACGTCGGTGACGTGCCCGTGGGCGTTGACCAGCCCCGGCGTGACCGTCTTCCCGGACAGGTCGACCGTCGCGGCGTCGCCCGGCGCGGCGACCTCGCCGACGGCGCCGACCGCCTCTATCCGACCGTCCCGGACGACGAGGACGCCCCGCTCGACCACGCCGCCGTCACCGATGACGAGCCGCGCCCCGGTGAACGCCAGCAGCCCCGGCGTCGGCTCGACCGGCTCGGGCGCCGTCGCGGCGCAGCCCGGGAAGACGGCGCCGAACAGGGCTGCGGCGGCGAGGCGAAAGGCCATGCGCTAATTCTGGCTGGGCGTGTTCTCGAGCTGCGAGAGCACGTCGCCCAGCCGCTCGATCGCCGCGCCGTACGCCGCCCAGTCGCCCTGGCGCTGCGCCTGCATGGCGCGCGAATAGTGCTCCTGCGCCTGCTGCGCCAGGCCGCGGGCGCCCGCCGGCGGCGCCGGAGCCGGCGCCGCGGCCGTGTCCGCCGCGGCGCCGGCGGACGAGGCGAGGACGGCGGCCGGCGCATCGGACGGCTCCGGCGGCGGCGGCGTCCCGAACAGTCGGGCCAGGGCCTCGTCCAGCGTCTCCTCCATCACGATCCGGTTCTGGTACGCCACGATCACCCGCTTGAGCTCCGGGATGCGTCCGCCGGACGCCCGCAGGTAGAGCGGCCGGATGTAGAGCAGCGCCTCCTCGATCGGGATCACGAGCAGCGTGCCCTGGATCACCTCCGACCCCTGCTGGTTCCACAGCGTGATCTGCGGCGAGATCTCCTGGTCCTGGTTGATCCGGGCCACGATCTGCGACGGTCCGAACACCACCTTCTGCTTGGGGAACTGGAAGACGAGCATCTTGCCGTAATGCTCTCCGTCGCTGCGCGCCACCATCCAGGCCGCCAGATTGTTCTTCCCGCGCGGCGTGAACGGCAGCATCTGGATGAACTCGGCGCGCTCCTCGCCCGGCAGCTTCATGATGGTGTAGTACGGCTCCATCTGCTCGCTGTCGATCACCGGCACTTCCCACTCGTCCTCCCGGTTGTAGAAGACGGCCGGGTTGGTCATGTGGTAGGTGGAGTACACGGCGGTCTGGAGGGCGAAGATCCCTTCCGGGTACCGGATGTGGCTCTTGAGCGCGTCCGGCATCGCGTCGAGCGGCTGCAGCAGGCCGGGGAAGACCGCGCCGAGCGTCGCGGCGATCGGATCGTCCGGCTGCGCCAGATAGAACGTGGTCGTGCCGTGGTAGGCGTCTATCACCACCTTGACCGAGTTCCGGATGTAGTTGATCCGGTCGGTCACCGGCGTCGCGTACGGGTAGGCGCCGGACGCCGTGTACGCGTCGCGGATCCAGTACAGCCCGCCGTCGGCGATGACCAGGTACGGGTCGGAGTCGTATCGCAGGAACGGCGCGATCGTCGCCACCCGGTCCGAGATGTTGCGGTGGAAGATCACGCGGCTTTCGGCGCCGAGCTGGCCGCTGACCAGGATCTCGTACGCCCGGAACCGCAGACTGAACAGCAGCCGCCGGAAGAGGTTCCCGAGCGGGACGCCGCCCTCCCCGTCGTACCGGACCGACACGTTGTCTTCCCCTTCCGGGTAGTGGAACTCGTCGGTCCGCGTGTTGACCAGCACGTAGTCGTTCGACAGCTCGCCGAAGTAGATGCTCGGCTGGTTCACCGTGAGGTCGGTGTCCGACCGCGGGGGAATGTCCTGGATGAAGAGAACCGGCAGCCCTTCCTGCGTCACCTGGTTCACCGGACCGAGCGCCACGCCGAACCCGTGCGTGTACTGCAGGCGCTCGTTGATCCACGACCGGTTCGGCAGGCTGTCCGAGTTGAGCTCGCGGCTCGACACCATCGTCTGCCGGTATTCGCCGTCCACGACGTACCGGTCGTTGTCGACCGACGCGAACTCGTAGTACGTCCGGATCTCCTGGATCTGGCCGAACGTGTCGAGCAGCGGCTGGTGGTCCCACAGCCGGACGTTGTTGATCGTCTCCGCGTTGGCGGCGATGTCGTCGAGCGTCAGGGAGGCGTCGCCGGAGACCTGCCGCTCCTCCACCTCGTCGAGGTCGAACGCGGCCCGCGTAGCGGCGATGTTCCGCGCGATGTACGGCGCCTCCTTCCGCTGCTCGTCCGGCGTCACGATCAGTTGCTGCACCGCCGCGGCCAGTCCGGCGCCGCCGATCGACACCACCAGATAGCCGCCGGCCGCGGCCGCGACCGGCCAGATCGTCGCCGAGAAGGCCGCATAGGCCGAGGCCGCCGCGCCGAGGCCCGCGACGACCATCAGCACTTGCAGCGCCGGGAGCCGCACCTCCACGTCGACGTACGACGCCCCGTGGATGATCCCCGCCGGCGTCGTCAGCATCCGCGGCATGTCGAGGTACGCGCCGGCCGCCAGCAGCAGGAAGCCGGCGGCGATCAGGGCGGCGAGATGCCGCCGCGGGAGCGAATCGGCCTGCAGGCCCCGCGGGGTCAGCCCGAGCTGCCCGCGCGCCACGTACAGCGCCCCCGCGCCGACGAGCGACAGGCCGACGACGGCGATCAGGAGGTACCGGACCGCGTCGAGCAGCGGCAGGGTGAAGATGTAGAATCCCGCGTCGCGCGCGAACAGCGGGTCGGCTTCGCCGAACGGCGTGGCGTGCAGGTACTGGAGCACCATGAGCCACCGGCCGGAGGCGACGCCGGCGATGAACAGTCCGCCCAGCCCGGCCGCCGCCGCCGCGAGCAGGCGCAGATGCCGCGGCTCGAGGACGATCGGCGGGATGTCGCCGCCGCCCGGGAAGACCACCGACGGACGGTTCGCGCCGCGGACGGCGATCCGGAGGTTCACCAGCAGGACCGTGAACGCCGCCGCGAAGACGCCCGCGCCCAGCAGGCCCCGCGAGGTGATGCTCTTGAGAAAGACCGGCTGATGCCCGGTCTCGCCGAACCAGAGCCATTCGGTGTAGATCTGCGCGAACGACGGCAGCGCGATCACCAGCAGCAGAACGATGATCGCGAGGATGAATCTCTTGGGCATGAGCGCCTCGCTTCCTCTCGGAGAGTATACAGCCCGTGGTGGAATCCCCGCGTCGCGCCGAGAGCGGTGAGGCGCCCGGCTGACAAGGCGTGAGGAGGGCGCATAGGTTATGCTGTGCGGATCGCCAGCATGCAGTGGACGCGGCGTTCGTTCCTGACCGCCTGCCTGGCCGCCGCCGGCGCCCCGGCCGCCGCGGGCCAGTCGACGCGGACCAATCCGGAGGACTGGTTTCCGTGGGAGGCCGTGCGCCGCCGGCTGCACGGCCGGTTTCCCGACCTGCGGCGGCATTTCGTCTTCGAGTACTATCCGTGGTACTCGACCGCGCCGGTCCGCCACTGGGACCAGTGGGGCCGCAACCCGCCGATCGATCTCGCCTCGAACACCGTACCGCTGCTGGGCGCGTACGACTCCCGGTCGACGCCGGTCATCGAGCAGCACGCCCGCTGGATCGCCGAGAGCGGAGTCGGCGTCGTCGACCTCAGCTGGTGGGGTCCGGGCAGCTTCAGCGACCGCGCGGTGTCGAGGGTGATGGACGTCATGGCCGCCCACGACATCCGGGTCACCTTCCATCTGGAGCCGTACGCCCCCGAGCGCGCCGAGCGACTGCCCGCCGACGTCGAATTCCTGCTGCGGGAGTACGGCGAGCGCCGGCGGTGGGACTGCTTCTTCCTGCACCGGGGGGCGGACGGCGCCGAGGGACCGGTGTTCAAGCTGTTCGACACGACCCTGCCCGAGCGGCGGACCGATTGCCGCGGCGTGGTGAGCGACTTCCCCGGCTACGTGCCGGACGGCGCCTGGCGGCGCGTCACGGACCAGGTGCGCGAGCGCCTCCGCGGGCGGTTCGCCGCGGCCACGCTGCTGTCGTCCGGCGGCGACCCCGAGCGCGTGCGCAGGTCGGGGTTCGACGGGACGGCGGACTACTCGGCGACCACGCCGCCGGAGCGCTGGCCCGGGCAGGCGCTGGCCGCCACGCAGGCCGGAGGCGTCTTCTCGTTCGCCGTCAGTCCCGGTTGGGACGAGATCGAGCAACGTCACGTCGAGCCGGACTCGTGCTACGAGCCGCGGCCGTTCCATCCCCGCACGCGCCCCCTCGACTGGTCGGCGCCGGCCGACCGCGAGCTGGCGCGCCGGCTCGCCGAACAGCGTATTCGCGACACCTTGCAGATGAGCGTGCTGCTCCAGACGCACCCCTGGTTCAGCAGCGCCCGGGCCGGGTTCTTCATCACCTACATAACGTCGTTCAACGAGTGGCACGAAGGGACGTCGTTCGAGCCGATGAAGGACGCCGCGGCCCTGACCCCGGCGGAGCGGGCGGTCGGCTACCACAATCCGCGGGACGGGCGCTACCGGTTGAACCGGCTCAAGGAGCTGCTCGCGCGCCTGCTGTAGCCGGCGGCCGCGGGCGGCGCGGAAAGGAGTAGACGACCGCCGTCAGGGCGCGCCGCTGGGTGAACGGCTCCGGCGCGAAGACGCGCCGGTAGTCGAGAGCTATCCGGACGGCGAGGCCGCCGTGGGCCGGGACGTCGACGCCGCCGCCGATCTGCAGGGCGGGACTCGAATCGGCCGCGTCGCCCGTGCTCGGAACCGGGAAGTCGGAGGTCACCCGGAGGTTGACGTCGGTCCGGCCGGCGAGCGCCTGGACGAACGGACGCATCCGGAAGGAGCTCCAGGAGAACCGCGGGCCGGCGAAAAGGCTCAGGAAGCCGGCCTCCGCCACGAACAATCCGACGTCCTGCCGCTGCGCGTTCCAGCCCGCTTCGACCGTCAACGCGAGCCAGGGCGCGGCGTTCCAGGCGCCCCCGGCCGCCCAGCCGGCGCCGGCGCCGTCGACGATCGCGGAGCTGCCCAGGAAGGAGTACCCGCCGGAGACCTCGAACCGGCCGGCCTCCTGCGCCCGGCCGGCCGCGGGCGCCAGCACGAGCAGCGCGGCCGCCAGCAGCCCGCGGCGAAAGCCCCGCGGCGGGCGCCCGGCGCTCCGCCGCGCCGGCGCCGCGGCGCTCACCACTCTTCCATTTCGAACCGGATGTTGCTGCGTTTCGCGGTCTCCTCGATGTCGGCCATCGACCAGGGGTTGCCGCACGTCATGATGACCGAGCGGGCCGGGTCGAGCCGGTCGCGGAGCGCCTGCGCCGACAGCCGCTTCGGCAGCTCCGGCTTCGGCGTGCGCCGCATCCCGGCCTCGGCGCGGGCGAGGTCGCCCTGGCCGGCCTTGGCGGCGGCGAGCGTCTCCTCCTCCTTCATCGGAAGATCGAAGATGCGCCGCAGGACGTTGTTCGCCCGGCCTGCGCCCAGGCCGGCGTCGTCGAGGTCGCGCTGCGTCGGCCGGCTCACCGTCGGCACGTAGACGAAGTCGAACGCGCCCGCCCGCTCCATGTCGAGCAGCTCCTGGTGGTACGCCAGCTCCTCGTACGTCCGGTTGGTGTGCAGGAGGGTGTACCTGCGGCCGTCGCCGCGGCCGTTCGACGCCTCGTGGTGTAGCTGCTTGGCCATGGCGATGAACGGCGCGAGGCCGGTGCCGGTGCCGACCATCAGGACGCTGTCGCAGCCGTCGGCCCGGTGATCGAGCGTGAAGTTGCCGGTGATCCGGTCGAAGTAGGTGATCCGGTTGTTCGTCTCCGGGTCCAGGTTCATGAAGACCGAGCTCAGTCGTCCGAACTCCCCCTGCCTGATCACCTCCAGGACGACGTAGAACTCGAGGTAGCCGCGCTCCTCCTGCTCCCACGGCGCCGAGGCGATCGAGTAGGAGTGGGTGACCGGGCCGATCTTCTGGCCGCCGGCCTCGTCGAGGTGCGGCCCGTAGACCGCCGCCCCGTCGTCGCCGACGCCGACCTTCCTGGTCAGCTTGCAGTCGTCGCGCCGGAGCGCGATGTACTGTCCCGCCTTCGACGGCGGAAACGCGCCGCCCGCCTCCGGCATCAGCCTGAAGATGGTCAGGATGGATGAGAGGTCCTGCTTGCAGGTGACCGTACCGACCTTGCGTACTGCCATTCAACGTCCTTTCACCGGAAGGCGTGAGGCGCCTGCGCGCCGGATGCGAGCCGCCGCCGTGACCGTGGTTGTACAGGATCGTGCATGTTCCGACAGGCTGTCAACCGCGCTCGGTCGAGAGCGCCGCAGGCGGCCGGAACGCGGCGCTTTCCTGCGCGGGCTGCTGGACAAGGCGCCCGCTGTTGCTGTAGATCAGGCGGAAGCGCGCCCGCCCTTCGTCATCAATGGCCCGAAAGTACCGCCAGCGGGGTTACCAGGACGACGACCGTCCCGCCGCGCCGCCGCGGGAGGAGTCGCGCGAGCGCGGCCCGCGCCGCGGGTACGGCCCGCGCGAGCCGCCTGCGGTCAACATGCCCGGCTTCCGCGACGTGTCGAAGTGCGCGCGGTGCGGCGCCCCGATCGGCGCGCCGATCGCCCCCGACAGCGCCTGCCGCCAGTGCGGGAGCGACCTGCATAGCTGCGCCCAGTGCACCTGGTTCGACACGGCCAGCCGCTTCGAGTGCGGCCGGCCGATCCCGGCCCGCGTCTCCCCGAAGCAGAGCCGGAACGCCTGCACGTTCTTCGAGGCCCGCGTCACGGTCGAGCGGGAGACCCACTCGGCCGGTCCCCGAAACGCCCGCCAGGCGTTCGACGACCTGTTCAAGTGACGCCCGCATGCGGATGAACCTCGAAGAAGGCCGGCGGCTGCTCGGCGCCTTGCCCGACCCGGTCCGCCTGGTCTTCTTCACCCAGACGTTCGGCTGCGACACCTGCCTCCAGGCCCGGCAGGCGGTCGACCACATCGCGGAGCTGTCGGATCGGGTCGCGGTGGAGGAGTACAACCTCGTGCTCGACAGGGAGAAGGCGGCCGAGTTCGGGATCGACCGCGCGCCGGGGACCGCCGTCGTCGGTCCGCGCGACCTCGGGCTGCGGTACTACGGCGCTCCCGCGGGGCACGAGATCGCGTCGATCGTCGACGCGGTCGCGCTGGCGGGCGGAGCCGGCGGCGGCCGGCTTGCGCCGGAGAGCCTGGCGGCGCTGGCGGCGCTCGACCGGCCGGTGGACGTCAAGGTGTTCGTCACCGCCGCCTGCACGCTCTGTCCGCAAACGGCCGGCCTGGCGTACCGGCTGGCCGCGGCCTCGCCCCACGTCACGACGTCGGTCATCGAGGCGACGGAGTTCCCCGATCTGGTCCAGGCGCACCGGGTCTCGGGCGTGCCGAAGACGGTGGTCGACGACCGGATCGAGATCCTGGGGAGCCAGCCGGAAGAGGCGTTCGTCCGGGAGGCGCTGCAACTCGGTGCGGCGGCTCCCGGCGGCGGCGGTGACGCCGGCGCCGGCGGTTCCGGCGCGGGTAGCTGAAGGATGACGGACGGGCTGTCGAGATGACGCCGGACCTGACGCCGGACGCCGCCCCGCCCGCGGCTCCCGCCGAAGCCCGCGATCCGGTCTGCGGCATGCGCGTCGACCCGGCGACGGCCCGGCATGCGCTCGAGCACGCCGGCGCGACGTACTACTTCTGCTGCGGCGGGTGTCAGGCGGCGTTTCGTCAGGACCCCGGCGCGTTCCTGCGCGCCGCCGCCGGCGACGGCCCGTCCGCCCGGCGCGATCCGGACTCCGGCGCGGCGGCCGAACCCGCCGCAGCGTCCGCCTGGGTCTGCCCGATGTGCCCCGGCGTGCGCGAGACCGAGCCGGTCCCGTGCCCGCGGTGCGGGATGGCGCTCGAACCCGAGACGCCCGCCCTTGCGCCGCCCGCCGTCAGGTACGCCTGCCCGATGCACCCCGAGGTCGTGCGGGAGGAGCCGGGCGCCTGCCCGTCGTGCGGCATGGCGCTCGAGCCGCGCGCGGCGGCGGCGGACGAGGCGCCGAACCCGGAGCTCGCCGACATGACGCGGCGGTTCCGAGTCGCCGCCCTGATCGGACTGCCGGTCTTCGCGCTGGCGATGATCGAGATGCTGGCCGGGCCCGCCGCCGCGCCGTTCGGCCGGACCGTCTCGAACTGGGTCCAGCTCGCCTGCGCCGCGCCGGTCGTCCTCTGGGCGGGGCGTCCGTTCTTCGAGCGCGGCTGGGCGTCGGTCGTCAACCGCAGCCCGAACATGTTCACGCTGATCACGCTCGGCGTCGGCGCCGCCTTCCTCTACAGCGTGGCGGCCACCGTCGTCCCCGGGCGGTTTCCGGCCGGCTTCCGGATGGACGGCGGCGTGGAGCCGTACTTCGACACCGCCGTCGTCATCCTCGTGCTGGTCCTGCTGGGGCAGACGCTCGAGCTGCGGGCGCGGCGGCGCACCGGCGCCGCCCTGCGCGCGCTGCTCCGTCTGGCGCCGGCCGTCGCCCACCGCGTCACGGACGGGCGGGAGGAGGACACGCCGCTCGCCGGCGTCCGGGTCGGCGACCTGCTCCGGGTGCGGCCCGGCGAGCGGATCCCGGTCGACGGCGTCGTCGTCGACGGGCGCAGCACGGTCGACGAGTCGATGATCAGCGGCGAGCCGATCCCGGTCGAAAAGACGAGCGGCGCCCCGGTGGTCGGCGGCGCGGTCAACGGGACCGGCAGTCTGACCCTGCGCGCGGAGCGGGTCGGCGGCGAGACGCTGCTCGCCCGGATCGTGCAGATGGTCGGCGAGGCGCAGCGGAGCCGGGCGCCGATCCAGCGGACCGCGGACCGGGTGGCGGCCTGGTTCGTTCCGGCCGTCGTCGCGGTCGCCGTCGCCGCGTTCGCGGGCTGGAGCCTGGCCGGCCCCGAGCCGCGGCTCGCCTCGGCGCTGGTCAGCGCGGTCGCCGTGCTGATCATCGCCTGCCCGTGCGCCCTCGGGCTGGCCACGCCGATGGCGATCATGGTGGGGACCGGCCGCGGCGCGTCCGACGGCGTGCTGTTCCGCCACGCCGAGGCGCTGGAGACGCTGGAGCGCGTGGACACGCTGATCGTCGACAAGACCGGCACGCTGACCGAAGGCCGCCCCCGCGTCCGTACGGTCGCGCCGGCCGCGGGGTGGAGCGCGGACGACGTGGTGCGGCTGGCGGCCGGCGCGGAGCGCGCGAGCGAGCATCCGTTGGCCGCCGCCATCGTGGCCGAAGCGGAGCGGCGCAACCTGCCGGCGGAGCCGGCCGGCGACTTCGCTTCCGACACCGGCCGGGGGGTCGCGGGAACGGTCGGCGGCCGGCGGGTCGCCGTCGGGACCGCGGCGTTCGCCGCAGGCGGGGCCGCCGCCTCCGGGGCGCTGGACGAGCGGGCCGCCGAGCTGGCCGCGCGCGGCGAGACGGTGGTCCACGTCGGCCTGGACGGCGCGCCGGCGGGGCTGATCGGAATCGTCGATCCGGTGAAGCCGACCACGCCCGACGCGCTCCGCCGCCTCCGGGCCGACGGGCTGCGCGTGGTGATGGCCACCGGGGACGGCCGGCCCACCGCCCTGTCGGTCGCGGCCGAGGTCGGGATACCGCCCGAGGACGTGCACGCCGGCGCGCTCCCGGCCGACAAGCGGCGGATAGTCGCCGAGCGGCAGGCCGCCGGCCGCGCCGCGGCGATGGCGGGCGACGGGATCAACGACGCGCCGGCGCTGGCCGAGGCGGCGGTCGGGATCGCCATGGGAACCGGCGCGGACGTGGCGATGGAGAGCGCCGGCGTGACGCTGGTCAAGGGCGACCTGCGCGCCATCGTCCGGGCGCGCCGCCTCAGCCGCGCCACCATGCGGAACGTCCGCCAGAACCTGCTGCTGGCGTTCGTCTACAACGCGGTCGGCGTCCCGGTCGCCGCCGGCGCGCTGTACCCGCTCACCGGCCTGCTGATCAGCCCGATCTGGGCCAGCGCGGCGATGACGCTCAGCTCGCTGTCGGTGATCGGCAACGCGCTCCGGCTCCGGCGGGCGGCGCTGTGACGCCGGGTCGGCGCGGCGCCTGCATGGTTGGATGACGAACGCTCGCGCTCTCGATTTCTTCGCCGGCAGCGGCCTCGTCCGCCTCGGCCTGGCGCCCGAATTTCAGACGGTGTGGGCGAACGACTTCTGCCCGAGGAAGGCCGCCGTTTACGACGCCAACTGCCCGCATCACCCGATTCGCGTCCAGTCCGTCGTCGACGTTCGGGGCGCCGACCTGCCCCGGGCCGAGCTGGCGTGGGCGTCGTTCCCGTGCCAGGACCTTTCTCTCGCCGGAAACCTGAACGGCATCAGGAGAGGCACCCGATCGGGGTTGTTCTGGGAATGGCTGCGAGTGCTCGACGAGTTGAACGAACGGCGTCCGCCGCTTCTGGTCGCCGAGAACGTGGTCGGATTCCTGATCGGCAAGGACGGCGCGTACTTCGAGCAGGCCTATCGCGCGTTGCGGGATCGCGGGTACCTGGTCGGCGCCGTCATGATGGACGCCCGCCTCTTCGTGCCTCAGAGTCGCCCGCGCGCATTCGTGATCGCCGTCGATTCCAGGTTGGACGTCTCGGATCTCGCCCAGATCGGACCGGGCGCCTTCCATCCTGAGCCGGTTCTCGCCGCCGCTGCCGCCGTCCGCGACGCGGAGTGGGTCTGGTGGTCGATGCCGGAGCCGGCGCGGGCGGCCGGAACGTTCGGCGATCTGTGCGAACGGGATGCGCCGTGCGACAGCGCCGCGCAGTCGGCGGTGTGGCGGGCGATCCTGTCGGCCGGCAGTCGGCGCAAGCTCCAGGAGCAGATGCAGTCCGGCCGATGCATCGTCGGCACGGGGTACCGCCGCACGCGGCCGGACGAGTCGGGGCGGAAGCGCCAGCGCCTCGAAGTGCGTTTCGACGGCGTTGCAGGCTGCCTGAGGACGCCGGGGGGCGGCAGCAGCCGGCAGTTGGTGCTGATCGTCGAAGACGGCGAGGTGCGCACCCGGCTCATGACGGTCCGAGAGTGCGCGCGGCTGATGGGCGCTCCCGATTGGTACCAGGTTCCCGGTTCCTACAACGACGGGTACCGGGCGATGGGCGATGCGGTCGCCGTTCCGGTCGTGCGCTGGCTGACCCGTCACCTCCTGTCGCCGCTGGCCGGCCGTTGGCGAGAGTCGAACGCCGCGCGCGCCGCATGACGTCGACGCGATTCTGCGGAAGCTCGCGGCGATCGGCGGAGATGAGGAGGCGGAGCAGATCTGCCTGAAAGGTTCACGCCCGCGGAACGCAGCGCCGTGATGGCGCAAGTGAAATCGGCCGACACCGCGCCCGAGATCGCCGTACGGCGGCTGGTCCACCGACTGGGCTACCGGTTCCGGCTCCACCGGCGGGACCTGCCCGGAACGCCTGATCTCGTGTTGTCCAGACACCGGACGGTCATCTTCGTGCACGGCTGCTTCTGGCATCAACACCGATGTCGACGAGGCGACAGGCGGCCTCGGGCCAATCGCGCGTACTGGGAAGCGAAGCTGGATCGGAACGTCCAGCGCGACGCCAGGAACCGGCGCCGTCTGCGGCGACTGGGCTGGCGGGTGCTGACGGTGTGGGAATGCCAGATCGGAACGCAGCGGCTCCACCGCCGCATCAGGCGGTTCCTGGAGGCGTCGCAAACGGACGTGGCCCTCTGCGGGGGCATGGCTTCGTCCAAGGCCGGCGACGCGGCGCCGGCGTGAACCGGCGCACGTCGCAGCAAGATTCGGCCATGCGCAGCAAGCACTGCATCGCGACGGCGTGGAACAACGTCCGGTCGAGGATGCGGACCGCCGCCGCGCTCGGCTTGTCCGACTCCGACGCGGCGGAGGCGCCCGGCGCCCCGTACCGGAAGCTCCCGTCGTCGCCGACGTCCCGCGGCGAGGCCGGCAGGAGATGCACGGCGGCCCCGGCCGCCTTGGCGCCGTCGGTCAGCGGCTTCGCGGCCCGGACGGTCTCCTCCAGCCGCGCCTCGACCTCTTCCCCGCTCACCCGCTGCCGGCACGCCTCGTCGTGCATCTGCCGGAGGTTGGGGCGGTTGCCGAGCCGCCACGACTTCGGCAGCGCCGCGTCCGGCTCGCCCAGGCCGGCGTCCTCGTCGTCGAGGAACCACGAGACCTCGCGCCAGCGCCGCAGCCCCTTCTCCAGCTCGATGGCGTCGGGCGCGACGCTCCCCGCCATCCGGACCAGCTCCGGCGTGTACGCCTTGCGCCCGATCGGCTGCGAGTGCAGGAAGACCGCCACCACCGCCTGCTCCGCCGACCGGCCGCCGCCGAGCGCCGGCAGCTCGTCCTGGATCTGCCGCGCCTTGTCGAGCTCCGCCTCCAGCAGCGTCGTCCAGTCGGTCCGCGCGCCCTCGGCCGCCTCCGACGTGGCGACGCCGGCCAGCTCGCGCACCGCCTCGGAGACGCCCGGCGCGCCGGGGGCGGCCAGCAGCGCCGACGGGCCGACGAGCGGCGCGGCGTCCCACCGCTCCGCCGCGCGCAGCGCCGTGGCCAGGGTGCGCAGGATGCCGCGCGTCCGCTGGAACCCTGCGAGCTGCGTCCAGCGGCCGTAGAAGACGTCGGTCAGGTCGGGATGGAACGGGAAGCTGGCGAGGAACCGCTCCTCGGCCGCGGCGCGCGACTTGGCGACGGTCTCGTCCAGCTTCGCCAGCTCGCGCACCACCCCGATGACGTGCGGGCGGAACGCCTCGGGGTCGCGGAGACACTCCGGCTCGAAGAAGCGCCGGCGCAGCATCTCCTGCACGTCTCCCTTCCCGACCGGCTGCACCCCCTCTTCGCGCTGCCGGCGGAAGACGTCGAACAGGCGTTCGCAAGCCGCTCCAAGGGCAAGACATCCGGGGCGTGGACAACCATGTCAATCAGTGTGCACCCGCGTCACGCCAGGCGCATCGCCATCGGGATGAAGACGATGCCGCTTACGGCCCGCTCGGGGCCGGTCTGCCGGAAACCCATCCGCTCGTAGGCCGGCACGCCGTGCCGGGACGAGTTGATCGTCACCCGCTCGAGGCCGGGCCGCAGCCGGCGCGCCTCGGCCAGGGCGCGGCCGAGCAGCAGGCGGGCGATCCCCCGCCGGTGGAACTCCTTCCCCACGAACAGCAGCGCCACGTGGTTGCGGTCGCGCATCTCGATCATCCCCGCAAGGACGCCGTCCGCCTCGGCGACCATCACGAAATGGCCGCGTCCGACCCGCTCGCGGAACGCCTCCGCGGCGGCGTAGCGCAGGAACTCCGCAACCCCTTCCTCGGTGTACTGGGGCGCGATGAACTCGTCGAACGACGCGCGCACCAGAGCCGAGATCGGCCCGGCGTCGTCCGGCTTCATCATCCGGCAGGCGGCGGCTTCGGACACGGCGGGGGGTCTACTCCTGGGCGACATCATGGTGCTCCCACAGATATTCGGGAAAACAGGCGTGGAGGCGCAGGAAGATCTCGTGCACCAGGTTGACCGCCTTCGTGACGCCGTAGGCGTGGTGGCCGGGCCTGGCCACCACGTGGATCAGCATCGCTCCCCGCCGGCCGGAGCAGCCCGGCCGCGCGCGCCGGGAATCGATGCGCCGGTGCGCCGGCAGCCGCCGGGACGAGCGCCCTTCGACGAAACGCGCGAGGTCGGCGTACAGGGCCGACCGCACCGGAACGTGCGGCAGCGCGTTGGTGAACGTCAGCGTCCCCGAGGCCGGTTCGTACGTCAGGGCGAACGGTTCGCGCGCCAGCCAGAGGAAGCGGAAGTAGTGGCGGCCGGCCCGGGCGGGCCGCTCCGTGTATCCCCGGAACACGCCGCGGTCCGCGTACGCCTGCAGGCGCCTGCGCACCGCCGCCAGATCGCTGCCGGCCGACGCCATGCGCGCGCCGTCAGTGGTTGTACGACATGACGCCCGGCTCGACCTTGCCGAGAAATCCCGGCGGATACCGGTCGCGCAGCCAGAACTCCTTCTTCCCCTGCACGTTGACGACCGAGGGGCGGCTGTCGCGGACCGCCACCTCGTACGCCCGCTCCAGCGCCGGCCGGAAGTCCTGCGGCTGCGTGACGTACTCGCCGTGGGCGCCGAGCGCCTCGCCCACCTTGTCGTACCGCACGTTCTCCTGGAACAGGTGGATCGGCAGGCCGACCGGGTTGTTCCGCTGGCCGGTCCAGGTGCCCCACGCGTTGTTGTTGTAGACGATGACGACGACCGGCAGCCGGTACTTGGCGAGCGTCTCCATCTCCATCCCCGAGTACCCCATGCCGCCGTCGCCCGTGATCGCCACCACCGGATGCCCCCGGAAACCGGCCTGCGCGCCGGCTCCCTGCCGGACGGCCACCGCCGCGCCGAGCGCGTAGCCGACGTCCGGGCCGATGGCGCCGTACTGGTACGCGCCGTTGATCACCTGCCCGGGCCGGAATCCGCGCAGGTAGCGCCGCGTGTAGCGGGCGACGCCGTAGCCGCCCTGGACCACCGTGGTGCGGTCCTTCGGCAGGTCGCCGCGGTAGAGGAAGTCGGCGACCTCCTGGCCGACGACCGCCGGGTGAACCGCATCGGCGTACCCCAGCCCGGTCTGGTAAAACTGCTCGTTCTCCGCCTCGAACGCCTGCCGCGCGGCGGCCACTTCCGCCACCCACGCGCCGCGCCGCCGGCTCGGCACGGCGTCGGCCAGCGCTTCGAGCGCCGCCCGTTCGTCGGCGACCATCCCGACCTCGGTCGGCAGGTTGCGCCCGATGTCCTCCGCCGCCGGGTCGATGCGGATGTACCGGGCGTCGGGGCCGAAGGCGAACTCGCCGACGGTCGGCATGCAGTACTGGCCGACCAGCAGCACGACGTCCGCGCTCGCGAGCGCGTCCGGGGCCGCGTCCGCCGACAGCTCGTGGTCGGCGGGAAACTGCCCCTTCGTCGCGCCAGACTCGACTACCGGGATCTGCGCCTTCTCGGCCAGCCGCCGGAGCGCGTCCCACGCCTTGTGATAGAAGACGCCGTTGCTCGACACGATGATCGGCCGCGCCGCGCCACGCAGCAGACCGGCGGCGGCGTCGACCGCCTTCGGATCGGGGTACGGCTTCGACTCGGTCCGGTACCGGGTCTTGTCGTAGAAGTACTCCAGCTCGCTGGCGTCGGCGAACCGCGCGCCGGCCACCTCACCCGGAAAGTCGAGGTGCACCGGCTTCGGCACCCCGGTCTTGAGCTGCCGGAACGCGTAGCCGGCGTACTCCCAGGTGCGCTCCGGAGTGATGAGCCGCTTGCCGTACTTGCGCAACCCTTCGGTGGTCGGCTGCTGGTAGCAGTCCTGGATGCCGCGCTCGGTGTCGTCCGACAGGAGGGTGGTGTTGCTCGCCAGCACCAGAATCGGGGAGCGCGCGGCGTTGGCGGCGGCGATGCCGCAGATCATGTCGGTGAAGCCGGGGCCCTCGGTGCCCGACGTGGCGGCGATCTCGCCGGTGGCGCGGCAGAACGCGTCGGCCGCATGGCAGAGCGACCCTTCGTGGCGGCCCGAGTAGGTCGGGATGCCGGCCTCCGCCATCGCGTGGACCACCAGGTAGTTCCCCGGACAGCAGAACAGCGCCGAGACCCCTTCCTCCTTGCACGCGCGGGCGAACACCTGCGCGCCGATCATCGGGAAGTCGACCGGCGGCCGGGGCGTCTGCTCCGCCTCGGCGAACTCCTTCGGAATGGTGATCGGCCTGTCGTCGGCCTCGGCGGCGAGGGCGGCGGCGGCGCCGGTCCCGAGCGCCGCCGCCGTGGCGCCCGCCCCGCCGAGCACGGCCTGACGCATGAAGTCGCGCCGCGATCCGTCCGCCGCCCCGCGGGTCTGCCGCGTGCTCCGCCTGCTGGTCTTCATGAGAACCTCCCCCGCATCTGTCCGCCGGCCGCGCGACGGTCGATCGCATGCTGATTCAATCGAGCAAGACTCCTGCCGAATGAAGGTCCATCAGAACCGTCCAGTCTCCTTCACTTTACCGCCGCGAATGCCGCGGATCAACCGCCGTGGTATCGTTCCGTCGCGCATGCCGCGTTCTCCCCGCTCGGAATCGGACAGGCTGTTCGCGCGGGCCAGAGCCGTGCTTCCCGGCGGCGTCGACAGCCCGGTGCGCGCGTTCGGCGCCGTCGGCGGCGCGCCGCCGTTCATCCGGCGGGCCCGCGGGGCCACGATCGAGGACGTCGACGGCCGCCGCTACGTCGACTTCGTGATGTCGTGGGGCCCGTTGATCCACGGGCACGCCCCCCGCGAGCTGACCCGCGCGCTGGCGCGGACGGCGCGCGCCGGCACGAGCTTCGGCGCGCCGACGCCGGCCGAAGTCGATCTCGGACGGCTCGTCCGCCGGCTCGTCCCGTCGGTCGAGAAGGTCCGCTTCGTCAACTCGGGAACCGAGGCGGCGATGAGCGCGCTCCGCGTCGCGCGGGCGGCCACCGGACGGGACCGGATCGTCAAGTTCGCCGGCTGCTATCACGGGCACGCCGACCCGTTCCTGGTGCAGGCCGGCTCCGGCGCCACGACGCTCGGCGTCCCGACCAGCCCCGGCGTCCCGCGCGCGGCGGCGGCCGACACGCTGATCGCGCGCTACAACGACGCCGCATCGGTCGAGCGGCTGCTCCGGAAGCACCGGCGGGCGACAGCCGCCGTCGTCGTCGAACCTGTCGCCGGCAACATGGGGGTCGTCCCGCCGGCGCCCGGCTTCCTGGAGGAGCTGCGCGCGCTCTGCGACCGGGACGGGATAGTGCTGGTCTTCGACGAGGTGATCTCCGGGTTCCGGGCCGGCAAGGGGGGCGCCCAGGCGCTGTACGGCGTCCGGCCCGACCTGACCTGCCTGGGGAAGATCATCGGCGGCGGGTTGCCGGTCGGCGCCTACGGCGGGCGGCGCGACCTGATGGACCAGGTGGCGCCGGCCGGCCCCGTCTACCAGGCCGGCACGCTGTCCGGCAATCCGCTGGCGATGACCGCCGGCGCGTGGGCGCTCGAACGGCTCACGGCCGTCCTCTACCGGCGGCTCGCGGCGCTCGGCGAGCGTCTGGCGGCCGGCCTGCGGGAGGCCGCGCAGGCGGCCGGGGTCCCGCTGCGGGTCAACCGCGTCGGATCGATGCTGACCCCGTTCTTCATCGACCGGCCGGTCACCGACTACGCCTCGGCGACCGCCGCCGACACGAAGGCGTACGCGGCGTTCTTCCGGGGGATGCTGGCGCGCGGCGTCTACCCCCCGCCGTCGCAGTTCGAGGCGTGGTTCCTGTCGGCGGCGCATGCCGAGCGCGACGTCGATCGCGCGGTCCGGGCCGCCCGCGGGGCGCTGTCGGACCTGAATGCTATGATGCGGCCGTAGCGCCGCCCGCGCGCGGCCCGCAGAGCCGGCAGTCAGCGTGTCCCCGCCCATCTCCCGCACCCGCAGGCGCCGCACGGCCCAGGTCCGCGTCGGCGACGTCCGGATCGGCGGCGGCGCGCCGGTCGCCGTCCAGTCGATGACGATGACCGACACCGCCGACGCCGAAGCGACGGCGGCGCAGTGCCTCGACCTCGCCGCCGCCGGGTCCGAGCTGGTGCGCGTGACGGTCAACCAGCCGGACGCCGCGCGCGCCGTCCCGGAGATCAGGCGGCGGATGCTCGACGCCGGCTGCGCGGCGCCGCTCATCGGCGACTTCCATTACAACGGCCACCGCCTGCTGACCGAGTTCCCGGCCTGCGCCGCCGCCCTCGACAAGTACCGGATCAACCCCGGCAACGTCGGCGCCGGGCGGCGCCGGGACGAGCGGTTCTCGACCATCTGCCGCGTGGCGCGCGACCAGGGCAAGCCGGTGCGGATAGGCGTCAACGGCGGCTCGCTGAACCAGGATCTCGTCGTGGCGAAGATGCAGGAGAACACCGACCGGGACCTCGGGAGGACGTCGGAGGAGATCGTCAACGAGTGCATGGTGATCTCCGCGATCGAGTCGACCGCGCTCGCCCTGGACGCCGGACTGGGCGAGGACCGGATCGTCATCTCCTGCAAGGTCTCGCGCCCCGCCGACCTGATCACGGTCTACCGGACGCTGGCCGAGCAGACCGCCCAGCCGCTGCACCTCGGCCTGACCGAGGCCGGCATGGGGATCAAGGGGATGGTCTGGTCGGCGTCGGCGATGGGGATCCTGCTGCACGAGGGGATCGGCGACACCATCCGGGTCTCGCTGACGCCCCGGCCCGGCGGCGACCGGCGGGACGAGGTGGTCGCGGCGTGCGAGCTGCTGCAGGCGCTGGGCCTCCGCTCGTTCGCCCCGAGCGTCACCGCCTGCCCGGGGTGCGGCCGGACGACGAGCACGACGTTCCAGGAGCTGACCGAGCGGATCCAGGAGTACGTCCGGAGCCGGATGCCGGAGTGGAAGACGACCTACGCCGGCGTCGAGGAGATGAAGGTGGCCGTCATGGGATGCGTGGTGAACGGTCCCGGCGAATCGAAGGCGGCCGACATCGGCATCAGCCTGCCGGGGACCGGGGAGTCGCCGAGCTGCCCGGTTTACATCGACGGACGCCACGCGCATACGCTCCGCGGCTCGTACGAGGAGCTCGCCGAGGCGTTCCGCCGGCTCGTGGACGAGTACGTCGAGACGACCTATGCGCGCCGGTCCACGCCGGCGTAGCGCCTGTCAGCCCGTGGTGAAAGTCCCCGCTGCATTCGAGCGGCGATGCATCCCGCCTGACGGCGTTGTTCGTCGGTTGCGTATGCCCAATATGCGCCCTCCTCACGCCTTGTCAGCCGGGCGCCTCACCGCTCTCGGCGCCCCGCGGGGTTCCACCACGGGCTGCTGTGCCTATCCGCCTGATCGCCGCTGACATCGACGGCACCCTGCTCGACAGCCGCGGCAAGCTGCCCTTGCGCAACCGCGCCGCCGTGCGCCGGGCGATCGCGCGCGGCGTGCACGTCGCCCTGGCCACCGGCCGCGCCTTCCACCACGCGACGCCGGTCGCCCGCGCGCTGTCCGGCCGGCTCGTCCTGATCGTCAGCAACGGCGCGCTGACCAAGCGCGCCGACGGCGCGACCCTGGACCGCCGGCTCCTCCCGAGCGAAACGGCGCGAGCCATCGTGACCGCCGTGCGGCCGAAGCATCGCGGCGTGGCGCTCGTCTTCGACCGGCCGGACGACCGCCAGTACGTGTACGAGGGGATCGACTGGAGCCATCCCCAACGGGCCTGGTACTACGCGCGGAACCGCGCCTTCATCCGGCGGGTGGAGCCGATCGAGGAGTCGCTGACCGAAGACCCGGCGCAGGTGGCGTTCACCGGCGCCGTCGAAGAGATGCGCGCGCTGGCCCGCGCCGTCCGCCGCCTGCCGCAGGCCGCCGGCGTCACCATCACCCTGACGGAGTACGCCGCGCGCGACTTCTCGCTGCTCGACGTCATCGCGGCCGGCTGGTCGAAAGGGGCCGCGCTGGCCGCCTGGGCCCGGCGGCTCGCGCTCGACCCCGCGGAGGTGATGGCGGTGGGCGACAACCTGAACGACCGTGAGATGCTGGCGTTCGCCGGCCGGCCCGTGGTCATGGGAAACGCCGTCGAGCCGCTCAAGGCGTTCGGCTGGCCGACGACCGCCGGCCACGACGACTGCGGTCTGGCGGACGCCATCGAATCGGCGCTGTAGCGGGCGGCTGGAGTTGCCCGGGTTTTGCGGGCGCCTGACGTCATCCGGTTCAGGCGGATGCGTCGAAGGGATGGTCCATCATGACGTCCAGCAGCGCCGGCACGAGCGCCGCGAGCACCTGGACGCCGCGGCCTGTCCGGGCGAGCTGGCCGGGGGCGGCGCCGTGGACGATCTGGCCGCCCAGCGCGTCGAGTCGTTCGAAGAGCTTTCTCAGCACGTAGACCGTATCCTTGCGGCGCCCGGAGCCGCTCCCCTCGCCCGCGGCGAGCCGCTTCCGCAACTGACGGCGCTCTTTACCGGGCGTCCGCCCGTTTTCCACGAGCTCGAGGATCGGCTCCGACAACTCGCCCCGAAGCAGGTCGGCGATGCGGCGGCCTTCGTCGCACTTCGTCAACCGGTCGAAGCACCGCTTGCAGCGCAGCCGCTTCCCGGAACCGTCTCCGGCGCCCCGGCCGTCCGCGCAGGCCGCACTGAACGCCATCCGGAGCAGGAGATACCGGACGGCGGGATCGGTTGCAGGAGCGTTCGCGCGGCCCAGCCAGGCCAGCGCCTGGCGAAGGCGCCGCCGAAGCGGGTGGTCTTCGTTCGATTTCCGCAGTTCGGCGTCCAGCCTCCTGAACTTCTTCTTCAGGGCGTCCTCGATGCGCCGGGCGGCGCGATCGGACGCCGGCGGCTTCTGCGGCGCGCCGGCGGGATGTCCGGAAGCCGCCGGTGCGGCATCCGGCTTCAGGCCGCGGGCGAGCGCTTCGAGAACGATCGCGTTCCGGCTCTTCCGCTCGTCGCCGGCCCGCCGCCGGACGGCGCTGTCTATCGCGTCCGGCACGGCCCGTATGGTGTATCGCCTGTTCGCCATGGATCGGCAGGATACCATGCGCGGCGCCGCTCGACCCCGCCGTGCTGACAGCGGGATCCGTGCTTTATGATCAGTTCCACGCCCGGAACCCGACACGATGCCGACAGACCTCGCCCGCCGGATCCGGCGACTCCACGTGCAGTCCGACGACGCTGACCGCGACGAGGCGCGGGCCGCGTTCGCGGAGCTGCGTTCGGAACTGTCGGCCGGCCGGGTGCGGGCGGCCGAGCCGGATGACGCGGCCCCGACCGGCTGGCGCGTCAACGCCTGGGTGAAGCAGGGGATCCTGATCGGCTTCCGGTGGGGCGACGTCGTGCCGTTCGCCTCGGTGAACGCCGAAGCGCCGTTCCTCGACAAGGACACGCTGCCGCTTCGGCCGCTCTCGGCTGCGTCGCGGGTGCGCCTGGTCCCCGGCGGGTCGTCGGTGCGCGACGGGGCGTATCTCGGGAGCGGGGTGATCTGCATGCCGCCGATGTACGTCAACGTCGGCGCGTACGTCGGCGACGGCAGCCTGATCGATTCGCACGCCCTGGTCGGATCGTGCGCCCAGATCGGACGCCGTGTGCACGTCAGCGCCGGGGCGCAGATAGGCGGTGTGCTGGAGCCGGTCGGCGCGCTGCCGGTCATCGTGGAGGACGACGCGCTGGTCGGGGGTAACACCGGCCTGTACGAAGGCGCGGTGATCAAGCGGCGGGCGGTGATCGGGGCCGGAGTGGTGCTGACCGGCTCGACGCCGATCTACGACCTGCCGCGGCGCCGGATTCTCAAGCCGGCGCCCGGCGAGCCGACGGTGGCGCCGGAAGGCGCCGTGGTGGTTCCCGGCGCGCGGGCCGTGACGGCCGGACCCGGTCCCGAGTGGGGCCTGTCGCTCGCCACGCCGGTCATCGTCAAGTACCGCGACGAGCGGACCGATACCCGCACGGAGCTTGAAGCATGGATCCGATAGCGGCGGAAGTCGTCGAGTTGGCGCGAGGCCTGATCGACATCGACTCGACGAGCGGCCGGGAGGCCGAAGCGACCGGCTGGCTGGCGGCGCGGCTGCGCGAGCGGGGCTACCATGTCGTCGAGCAGCCGGTCGAGGGCGACCGGATCAACCTGATCGCGACCGTCGGACTGCACGAACCGGAGCTCGTCTTCTCGACGCACATCGACTGCGTGCCGCCGTTCTTTCCGAGCCGCGTCGAAGGGAACGTCCTGTACGGCCGGGGCGCGTGCGACGCCAAGGGGATCCTGGCGGCGGAGATCGCGGCGCTCGATCGGCTGCGCGCCGCGGGCGAGAAGCGGGCCGGTCTGCTCGTGGTCGTCGGCGAGGAGCGGGGCAGTCACGGCGCGCGCGCGGCCAACCGGATCGCGAACCGCTGCCGCTACCTGATCGACGGCGAGCCGACCGGCAACCGCCTCGGCGCCGCCCTGCGCGGCGTCTACCGCGTCCGCCTCGCGGCGTCCGGCCGCGCCGCCCACTCCGCTTATCCGGAACTCGGCGACTCGGCGATAGAGAAGCTGATCGACGCGCTGCAGGCGTTGCGCGGACTCGACCTGCCGTCCGACTCCGACCTGGGCCGGACGTCCTATACGGTCGGCCTGATCTCGGGCGGCGTCGCCCCCAACGTCGTGCCGGCGGCGGCGGCGGCGGACGTCAACTTCCGCATCGTCGGCCCGGCGGCCGACGTCCGCGCACGCCTGAACGACCTGCCCGGCGGCGTCGCCGTCGAGGAGGTGATGACCGTCCCCCCGACGCGGCTGACCACCGTGCCCGGCTTCGACACCGCCGTCTTCTCGTTCGCCACCGACCTCCCGTTCCTCACCGCGTGGGGCCGGCCGCTGCTGCTCGGCCCCGGCTCGATCCACGACGCGCACACCGGCGACGAGCACGTCGCCATGAACGAGCTGGTCCGGGCGGTCGATCTGTACGAGAAGCTGGCGCGCGAGCTGCTGGCGGCGTGATCGTCGGCAGGCGAGAGCGCCTTCGTGCGACGGAGTGTCGGGGCTTTCTCAGGCGGCGGGCTGACCGCGCCCGGAAATCGCCTCGCGCAGGCCGTCGATCAATCCTTCGAGCCGCGCCTGCCCCTGCTCCACCGCGGCCACGCGCGTTTCGAGAGCGCGCACCTCGGACCGCAACTGCTGGAGGCCGCCCCGCATCTGCTGCATCAACGTGATCAGCAAACCGGCGAGGCCGACGCCGACGGCCAGGATGGCGATGAGCTCCGGTGACATGCGTGTTTCAGGCGGCGGGCTGACCGCGGCCCGTAATCGCCTCGCGCAGGCCGTCGATCAATCCTTCGAGCCGCGCCTGCCCCTGCTCCACCGCGGCCACACGCGTTTCGAGAGCGCGCACCTCGGACCGCAACTGCTGGAGGTCGCCCCGCAACTGCTGGAGGTCGTCGCGCGTCTGCTGCATCAACGTGATCAGCAAACCGGCGAGGCCGACGCCGACGGCCAGGATGGCGATGAGCTCCGGTGACACGATGGCCCTCCCTCGAAACGGCGCCGAATCCGACCTCGCCGCGATGGTAGCACGACTCGGCGGCGGCGCAGGCGCGGGCTGGTAACATTGACCCATGGCGCTGCTGAGCGAACCTGAAGCTCCCGCGCCCGCGCGCCGCTGGCGGCGGTACGGGCCGATCGCGCTCCTGCTGGCGGCCGGCGGCGCGTACTTCCTCCTGACGAGGCCCGGTCCGGCCCCCGACGTCGAGCGTCCCGCCCCGGTCGAGCCGCCGCCTGCGGACCTCGCTGCGCCGGCCGGTCCGGAGAACGCGCCGTCCCCGGCGCCGACGGCCGGCCGCGCGGACGCCGCCGCTCCGGAGCCGCGGGCCGAACCGGCGGCGCCCGACCCGCCCGCGGATCCTCCGGCGCCCCCCGCCGTCGTGCTGCGCGTGACCAGCGACGTCGACGGCGCGGAAGTGTTCATCGACCGCCGCTACGCCGGGACCACGCCGTTCGAGTCGTCCGACGTCGAACCCGGCCGCCGCCGCATCAACGTCTCGGCGCCGGGGTACGACGGCCACGCGGAAGAGGTGGAGATCACGGGCGAGCCGACGACAGTCGCGGTCCGGTTCCGGGAGGTTCGCCTGGACCAGCGCGTCGCGGTGGTCCACAAGCACCGGTTCGGCGACTGCGAAGGCGATCTGGTCGCCGACACGGGCGGGATCACGTACCGGACCGACGACGACGACGCGTTCCACGTCGCCCTCGACGCCCTCGACGAGTTCGCCGTCGATTACCTGGAGCACAACCTTCGCCTGAAGGTCCGGGACGGGCGGACCTACAACTTCACCGACCGCGAAGAGAACGCCGACGCCCTGTTCGTGTTCCACCGCGAGGTGGAGGAGGCCCGGGCCCGGCTCGCCCGCGGCGACCCGCCGGCGTCGGAGTGAGCCGATGCCGCGCATCCGATGCCCGTGGAGCGGAACCGACCCGATCTACGTCGCGTACCACGACGAGGAATGGGGCGTCCCGCTGCACGACGACCGCAGGCTGTTCGAGATGCTGGTGCTCGAAGGCGCGCAGGCCGGGCTGAGCTGGCTGACGATTCTCAAGCGGCGGGAGGGGTACCGGCGCGCCTTCGACCGGTTCGACCCGCGGAAGGTGGCGCGCTACGGCGCCGGCGACGTCGCGCGGCTGCTCGCCGACGACGGCGTCATCCGGAACCGGCTGAAGATCCGGTCGGCGGTGACGAACGCGCGGGCGTTCCTGAAAGTGCAGGAGGAGTTCGGCAGCTTCGACCGGTACGTCTGGCGGTTCGTCGACGGGCGGCCGGTGCGGAACGCCTGGACGACGCTGGAGGAGCTGCCGGCGCGGACGGCGCTGTCGGACGCGATGAGCAAGGATCTGAAGGCCCGCGGCTTCTCGTTCGTCGGCTCGACGATCTGCTACGCCCACATGCAGGCGACCGGCATGGTGAACGATCACCTCGTCGACTGCTTCCGTCATCGCGCCGTGCAGCGTCCGGCGGGATGACTTCAGCGGGGGAGGACGGCTTCGATGACCCTGCGCGCAAGACGGTTGGCATCGGCGGCGGTCATGGCGGTGTTCGCGGCGGCGTGCTCGGGCGCGGAGACGCAGGAGGACCGGGACTTTCCCCGCAACGCGGCCGAGTTCGACGCCCTGTTCCACGAGGTTTCGAACTGGGGGCGCTGGGGCGCGGACGACCAGCTCGGCACGTTCAACCTGATCACGCCCGGCAAGCGGCTCGAAGCGGCGGCGCTGGTCCGGAGCGGCGTCAGCGTTTCGCTCGCGCGCAACCCGATGACCGCCGAGGCGCCGGACAACCCGGCGACCGCGTTCGAGCACGTCATGAGCGACAACCTTCAGACCGACACGTTCCGGTTCACGTATCACGGGTACGGCGTCAGCCACATCGACGCGCTCTGCCACATCACCTACAACGACCGGTTCTACAACGACGTGCCGAAGTCGCTGAACACGCCCGACGGCTGCGGCCGGCTGGGGATCGAGCACCTGAAGCACGGGATCGTGACGCGCGGCGTCCTGATCGACGTCCCGCGCCTGAGGGACGCGCCGTACCTGGAGCCGGAAACGCCGATCTACACGGAGGAGATCGAAGCGTGGGAGGCGGAGGCGGGGATCACCGTCTCCGCCGGCGACGCCGTCTTCTTCCGGACCGGCCGGTGGGCGCGGCGCGACGCCGAGGGACCGTGGCGGCTCGCGGGCAGCTCCGCCGGAATCCACGCGTCGGTGGTGCGCTGGATAAAGGAGCGGGATGTCGCGTACGTCGGCAGCGACGCGGCGACCGACGTGCAGCCGTCGCTCGTCGAAGGGGTCGCCCTGCCGGTCCACACCCTGCTGGTGACGGCGATGGGGATGAACCTGTTCGACAACATGGACCTCGAAGCGCTCGCGGAGACCGCCGCCCGCGAGAACCGCTGGGAGTTCCTGCTGACGGCCGGCCCGCTCCCGGTGACCGGCGGCACCGGCTCGCCGCTCAACGCGATCGCCGTGTTCTGAAGGGCGGCGTCGAGCGGCCGCGCTACGTCGAGTGGACCACCGACCGGCGGCTGCGGCGCCGGTCGATCACCTCGATGCCGAGCCGCTTGCTCAGATACACCTTCGACTCGCGGTTGTCGCCGACGTCCGGCTCGAACTTGATCACGTTGAACTCCAGGTGGTCCAGCGTCCCGCGCATGTCGTAGAAACGGTTCTTCGTCTTGACGACGATCTCGTTGAACCCGTTGTCGAGCGCCCACGCCTCCTGCTCCTCGGTCAGCGCGCGGAAGAACCCCTGCCCGCGCCAGTCCCGGCGCGTGCCGCCGATCCAGCCGTAGAGCACCTTCCGGTCGTCGAACACCACGCAGCCGCCCAGCCGCGCGACCAGATCGGCGAGCTTCGGGTCGGACTCCCGCCCCCGCAACTCGTGCGACACCTTGTACGCCACCGGGACGACGGTCGACGGATCGTCCGGCAGCGGCGCTTCGGCCATCAGGATCTGGTGATCGCGGTCGGCGAGCCGCTCGGCGACCTCCGCCGACGTCTTCCGGCGCGGGAACTCACCGAAGAACTTCTCGATGTACTCGATTTCGAGCGCGCCCTGCTGCAGGTCGTACTGGCGGACATGGTACTCCATGCGACGGCGAATCTTATCAGCCCGTGGCGACCTCACGCCGCACCGCGGCGACGTTTGACGCCCACTGCGCCACCGCACCATATTGGCGCCGCTCGCCGAGGCGGGATGCATCGCTGCTCGAATGCAGCGGGGACTTTCACCACGGGCTGTATGGCCTCACGAAGGCCGACGCCAGCCATGCGGCGCCGTCAACCACTCCAGTCCGCTTCGCGTGTAATGTCCCAGCGTTCCGAAAATGTCGAACGGCAAGCGCGCCAGCGCCCAGGGGATGCACTCGGGGCGCGTAGCGGAAGGCGCAAGGCGGACGGCCGCGACTACCGCCAGAGCCCAGACCAGAATCTCGCCGGCGAGCACCGCCCCGGCCGACGCCGTCAAAGCTCGCAGCCCCCCAGCCGTCGCTCCCACGGCAAGAACTGCCCATGAACCAACCCACAATGCCGGCAGATGACGTCGAAGCAGATCCCCCCAACGGACGCCTAGCTGCGACAATGCGGCTTGCGCCATGAGCAGAGACGCGACAATCTGGGCGCCAACGATCCCGATGGCTACGCCGCTCAAGCCCCGGCGGCTTCCGATCCACGCGCCGAGGACCACGAGCGCGGCGTGCGTCGCCTGCCGCCACGACTCCGAATAGACTCCCCCCATGGCGCGCACGACCGCGACGTCGAGAATACCGCACAGTCGGAACGGGATCGTGAGCGAAAGGATTCGAAACGCTGTAACCGCCGCGTCCCACTGCCCTCCCAAAAGAACGAAAACGACCTCCGGCGCCGCCACGAGCATCAACACGCTGGCCGGAAGCATCATCAACGACAGCGCTTCGATACTGCTGCGATAGACGGCGTGCAGCCGATCGACGCGCTGCTGCCGCCGCGCCATCGCAGGAAACGCCACCTCGAACAAGTTGCCGCCGACGTACTCGACCAAGAGCGACGCCAACCGGTCCGCACGGGTGTAGTAGCCTAACGACGCGACTCCCAACCAGCGCCCGACGGCGAAGTACCCGCCTGCCTTCGCGACGAAGTCGGACATCTGAATGACTGAAAACCCGGCGCCCCGAAACACGAGATCGGCCGCGGCGCGCGCCTTCACGCGAAGCCGTGGGCGCGGCGGCGCGTAGGCAATCACCGCTGCTGTGCGGATCGACGTGCGGACGATCTCACCCCAGACCAGCGCCCAGACGCCGACCCCGCAGGCGGCAAGGCCGCACGCCGTGAGCCCGTTGCCGAGCGCGTAAGACAGAAGATCGGGAGCCGCCAAATCTCTGAACCGAAGGTCACGACGCAGCAAATGCTCCGAGACCACTCCGACGCCGCCGATGACGAACACGGCGGACAGCGCCTGAACGATCTGCGGCGCCGCTGGCTCGTCGAACAGTCGGCCGACGGCCGGCGCAAGCAACCAAAGCATCGCCGCGACGACAAATCCGATTGCGGTCGACAGAACGAACCCGGCGCTGATCTGACGGCCGGTCAACTCATGCTGCTGGATGACGGCGTGCCCGATGCTGATCTGGGCCAGCCTCCTGCCCAAGTCCAGGAAAATCCAGGCAATGCCGAACAGTCCGAAGTCCTCCGGCGTCAGCAACCGGGAGAGGATCGCCAGCACCAGCAACGTCAAGGGTATCCTGATGGCGGTCGTCAGATACGACCAGACGGCTCCGCCCAGGGTCCGGACGATCAGGCGCGCCGACGGCCTGTCGGGCCCACGACGCTGCGTCTCAGGATGTATGGGTGACACGTGAGCAGGAACGTCATTCGGCTACGGAACGCGTCCGCCGGGCGCCGTCGGCGCGCGTCTCTCGAATCGAGTACTCCGCCATGGCGCAAGTCAACCCTATGATGAAAACGTTACCGGGGTGGGAAAACGCTCGGTCAAAGGCCATTGCAGACACGGCCAGAACGATGGCCCAGCCCACGCCGGCGTCGGTGGCTATCGACCGCGGCGCCTTCAGATGCATCCCGATCAGAGACCCTAGAAACAGCAGCAACAGAATCAGCGGCGCGACGCCTGACTCTCCCCAAAACATCAGGTACGTATTGTGCGCTCCGCACGCCCGGCTCTCCCTGTGAAGTCCGGCGCCGCAAGGAATCCCTGCGGCTCCTTTCAACTCGAGGGACTGGGTCAGCCCATTGCCGATAATCGGCGACTCGGCGATGAGCGACATCGCCGCAGGCCAAATTCTAATCCGGGGAATGGAATAAAAAGCTTCAATCGTCAGGTCACGGGCGAAATAAAATCGGTCCGTCGGTCCGCCAACGTCGTCCACGTAGCCGATGACCGGCGCCGTCATCCGGACAATGGCGAGCAGCACCACTCCCATGAGCAAAACGGCGGCATACGACGCGCGCACGCGGCCCCGAGTCCTGGAAGGCCACCGGAAAAGCAAGAAAAAAACGCCAATGACGACCAGTATCACCATCGCCGTCCTCGACTGCGTCAAGTACGCCGCGGAGATGGCGAACACCGCCGCCAGCATCGCGAACTTGCGGTATCGGCGGGAAGCCGTCAACGCCAACGCCAGAACAACCGTCTGGCAGGCCAGAACGGCGGCCAGGTTGGGATCGGCGTAAGTGCCTATAGCCCGATAGAGGGCGATCGCCCTGTAAATCCCTACCTGAGCCTCGGCATAGACAGTATTCAGCAGCACCGGCGTGAAGATTATCGCGATGCAGGTCGCCGTCTGAATCGCCAGAACCCCCGCCAACAACTTTTCGACTCCGATCCGCCGCAACGCCATCGCTGCGGTCAACGCCGCCGCTGTGACCAACAGAATGGCCAGGATGGAATGAAAAGTCATGTAGTAAATGTGAAAGGGATTAATGCGCGACTCGGCGCCGGTGACGATCGCCGCGCACCAGCCGATTGTCAAGTAGGAAGTCATTGCGGCCACATACAGGCAACCGGCTGCTCCCAAGCTCCGCCGAAGCGGGCCGCGAACGGTCAGAAGCAGCAAGACGCAGCAAAACGTGATTCCAACAGTGATGAACCAACCCGTACCGACAGTCATGTTGAAAAAATGGTTGAGGTTCACCTGCGTCGCGAGCGCGAGCCACCAGAATCCCAGAGTGGCCGGGCCGGGCATCGACTTTTTTTTGTCGAAAGACATAATGCCTGCCGCTTTTTTATGATACCCTGACGGGAGCGTCAAAAGCGAGAGGCGGTCCTTTGCAATTTTCGAATCGGAACGACGAGTACGTGCCGCTCGCGAGCTACGTGCTTGTGGCGGCCTCATGGCGGCGCGAGATTGCTCTCGGCGCCGTACTTGCCGCAGTGGCGGGCGGCGCGTTGGCCCTTCTGGTCGAGGTTCTCGCTCCTGAATACTCAGCGTCCGCCGATGTGGCGGTAATCGACACGAGAACGACCGTTTCGTTGGACGAGTCGTTCCAGGCGGCCGAGAGTGTGTTCCTGCAGCGACGGGGAAACTTCAATCAAGCTTACCTTGCCCGACGCGCCGCGCTCCTGGGGTTGGTCAAGAGCGGCAACGTAGCCGAAGCCGTGGCCAGGAGCATGGATTGGCTGGATGCGGGAGACCCGGTGAAATTGAGTGTTTTGCTCGATTCGGTGTCCGCTGAGCTTGTCACTATCGGAACCGTGACGGACAGGAATCAGAGCGATCTACTGCGCATCACGTTGGAAGCCGATTCTCCTGAACAGGCCGTGCTTGGCGCCAATGCTTGGGCTACGCAGTACGTGGCGGAGGCGAATCACGTGTTCACGCCGGTGACGCCGGGCGTAGTCACCAACGTTCAACAAAGAGTTGAAGAAGCCGAGAATGCTTACTTGCAGGCTCAGGTGGAGTTGGAGAAGCACTTGACCCGGAACAATGCCGAACAGCTCCAGCGGCGCGCGGATTTGATGCGCGAAGATCTCGTGAAAATGCAGGAAGCCCGAAACACTCTCCTGGGCATGCAGATCGACGCCCGTACGACGCAACAGGCGGCGTTACTGAGCGAACGTCACTCCATTCGGCGAAAGCTGGAGACCATAGAGGACAACATCACATCACTTTTGCAGCATGTCGAGATTGGGGGTGATGCGACCGTCCTGTCGAGTTCTCTGGCTGTCCAGCTGCTCAAGCTTCAGCTCTACAGCTTGAACGAGACGGGCCTGGAGATTAGCTTGGAAAATAATAGCCCGGTGCACAGAGATGAGGCTTCACTGCTTCGTGACGTCAATTCGCTGCATGAAGCGGTGCAAGCGCATCTGGATCGTGTCAATGAAGCCATTCAAGATCAGATGGATGGCGTGACCAGACAGGCAGCGCATTTAAGCTCATTACAGGCCAGATTACCGGAAACCGATCCCGAATTTTCCTTGTCATATTTTGAGCCACTTACCGAGTCTGTTTTTTCGAGCCGGAATTCGTATATAGAAGTCATTGGCTCCATTGAAATGGAGATTCAGACTCTTGGAGTGCAATTGGAGAACGTCGCTTCAAGGACGAAGCTCCTGACTCAGCGGCGGGATCTGGCTTACTCCAATCTGGAGACGCTTCAGAACGAAGTGGTCGAACTGCAATTGACGTCCGCCGGCGCTCAGTCGGTGGTGCGCATAGGAGCGCCTGCAGTTGCGTCGAAAAGCACAAGGCCGAGTCCGATCATCGTTGGAGCGGCTCTGGGAGCGGCGATGCTGCCGCTCTCGGCGCTCCTCGTCTTGTTCTTGAACACCATAGGCATCCAGCCGCTTCTTCGACGGGCGGGAAACGAGCATCAGGACAGCGTCGTCATGTCGCCGCAGTCCGACCCCTGAACGCTTCCTGCGCGGGCTGTCGCCACGCCTGCCGCGTCACTCCGTGCGGAGGGCGCCGAGGAGAGGGACGCGGAGGACGGCGAACGTCGCGGCCAGCGAGGCGGTCAGGCCGGTCGCCACCACCACGGCGAGCAGCGCGCCCAGCGACAGCATCGGCAGGCCCACGCCGCGCTCGACCCAGGCCGGAGCGATGGCGACCAGGGCGGAGGCCGCGCCGGCCAGCACGCCGGCGAACAGCAGGAACGCGTTCTCGGCCAGCACCATCAGCGAGACGTGGCCGCTGTTGTAGCCGACGGCGCGGAGCAGCGCCATCTCGCGCTGCCGCTCCAGGACGTTCCGCAGCAGCACGGCGCCGAGGCCGAACGTGCCGAGGACGAGGCCCAGTCCGCCCAGCGTCTGGAACGTCGCGAGGTAGGTGTTCTCGACCCGGTGGAAGGCGGCCAGCCGTTCGCCGGTCGAGGCGGCGTCGAAACCGAAGTCGGCCAGCCGGTCCTCGAACGCCGCCGCCGCCGCGTCCATCCGCGCCGGGGGAGCGTCGATCAGGAAGAACCGGTAGCCGTCGCGGTCGGGGAACAGCCGCTCGAAGTGGCGTTCGCCGATCAGCAGCTCCCGCTGGAAGATGCTGTCCGACAGCGCGGCGACGATCCGCAGGCGGACGGGGCGGCCGGTGTCGCGGTTGAGCACGAAGTCGTCGCCCACCGAGAGGTGGAGGGCGTAGGCCAGCGACGTCGCGTCGGCGATCGCCGGGATCGCGCCGTCGTCGAACTCCCGGTCGAGCAGCAGCCACGGGTTCGCGGCCTCCGCCTCCGACTCCGCGAGGCTGGCGCCGAACCGGAACCGCCCTTCCGCCACGAACGCCGCGGTCGGCGCCAGGATCCGGGGGTCCTTCGCCTGGTACAGGTTCAGGCAGCTCGCATCCTCGCCGGGCCGCACCCGGAACCGCCGGAGCGTCACGCCGTCGAGCGGTCCGCCCGCCGCGTGCAGGTCGGCGACGCCGAGCGCGTCGCGGCCGGCGGCGCTCGACGGGTCGTGCGCGATCGGCAGCAGCGTGTCGGCCAGCAGCGTGAACCCGCCGGTCCCCGACGCCGGGTCGAGGTCGGCGCCGGCGCCGACCTCGACCCGGCGGAACGCATCGACGGCGACGATGATGAACGCGGCCAGCGCGATCAGGGCGATGCAGAGGACGCTGCGGCCGGGGCGGCAGGTGGCGTTGCGGAAGCCGAGCTGCGAGACCGACCACGGCCCCCGCGTATGGCGCCGCGGCCGGTCGTACAGCCACGACGCCGCGAACGCCAGCATCGCGCCGAGCAGCAGCAGCCCCCCGGCGAAGAAACCGGCCGTTTCGCTCAGCAGATCCGCCGACGCCCCGGCTACGCACGCCAGGCCGGAGACGGCCAGCGCCGCGGCGGCGTACAGGGCGCCGGTGGTCCGCCGCGTCCCGGCCGCCGCGGCAACCCGCCCCGCCTGCGCCGCTTCGGTCAGCGCGCCCGACAGCAGGCTTCGGGGCGACGCCGGATTGATCGACCGCAACGTCCACGCGATGGAGCCGAACGCCGCGAGGATCCCGCCGGCCGCGCCGGCGGCCAGGTCGGAGGGCGACACGTGCAGCGTCAACCGGGTGGTGCCGACCGCGTCCACCCACCAGGTCCGCAGGCCGAACATGATCGCCTCGCCGTAGGCGACGGCGCCCGCCGCGCCGAGCAGGCTGCCGGCGGCCGACAGCGCGAGCGCCTCGCACCAGAACAACCTGCGAATGGCGGACGGCGGGAACCCGGCCGCCTTCAGCAGTCCGATCTCCCGGAGGCGCTGCTCGACGCCGAGCCGGAAGAACAGGCTGGCCAGCAGCAGCGCCGAGACGACCAGGAAGAAGCTGAAGTAGAAGAAGTACAGGCCGAAGTCGGTCACCCCGGCCGACGCCTCCAGCGCGAGGGCGCGGGCCGGGTAGACGACGAGGCCGAGGGCGAGCGGGTCGAGCTTCGCGCGCAGCGCGGCGGCGACCCGGCCGGCGTCGGGCGCGCCTTCCCCCGTCCCGGACAGCAGCCGCACCGAGGTCAGTCGCCCCCAGCGCGACGCCCAGAGCCGCTGCCCGGTCTCCAGCGGGATGAACGCCTTCGGCGTGGTCCGATGCTCGTCCCAGTACGCCTCGTCCTTCGGACGAATCAGCCCCAGGTCGATCTCGAACGGCGGGTCCCACCCGGTGACGTCGTTCGCTTCGGTGATCCCCGGATAGTCGGGGGCGAGCCGGCGATCGTCCGCGGCGCCCGCTATCGGCGTCACGCCGGCCACCTGCAGCCGGTCCCGCCGGGTGGCCAGCCGTCCCTCGTCCTCCCAGACGTAATACTCGATCTCGATCCGCTCGCCCGGCTCGACGCCGAGGTCGTCGGCGGCCCAGCGGTTCAGGACGACCGGCGCGGCGCCGCCCGCCGGCGCGGACGACGGCAGGCCGGGCGCTATCGCGTCCAGGTCGATGGCGGTGACCAGCGAGTACGGCGTCGCGCGCTCACCGGCGCTCAGCCGGTTCGCCAAGTAGGTCAGGATCGGCTGCGCCCGCAGATCCAGCTCGGCGGCGGTCTCGGTGACGGCGGCGGCGGCGCGGTCGTCGATCAGGCCGGCGGCCGACTCGACCGACACGGCGCCCCGCTCCTCGATCGGGACGACCCGCAGTCCGAGGTCGTCCAGCGCGGTGGCCTCGCGCGCCGCCGCTTCCGCCGCCGCCAGCCGCCGGGCGGCTTCCGGCGCGGCGTCCGCGGCGCCGGCCGACGCGCGCAGCAGGACCGTGTTCGCCCGCCTGTCCTGTTCGAGCGCCTGCTGCAGGCGCGCCAGCGAGACGAAGACCGAGCGGGCGAGCCCCTGCTGCGGCCGGAACGAGAACTCGCCCAGCTCGTCCGGCCGGAGCGCCTGCGCCACGCCGAGCCGCAGCGTCCGGCCGACGTCGTCCCGCCGCCCGTGCAGCGAGCTGATCGGCGCGTCGGACGGCTTCTCGACCCGGACGAGGATCGCTTCGTCGATCTCCGCCGCCAGCTCGCGGGCCAGTCCGCCGCTGATCAGCGCCCGGTTGCGGTCCGGCGTCCGGACCTGGCCGGCGAGGCCGTGAAAGGCCCAGAACCGGTCGTCCACGCCGTACACCTGGACCGCCGACGCGCGGCGTCCGCTCGGCTGGTGGGTCACGAACCCCTCGACCGCGACGATCGGGATCGCCTCGGCGAACGCCTCCGGCATCCCAGGCGCCGCGAGCAGGTCGGCGGCCAGATCCTCCCGGACGAAACCGGCGCTCGTCACCACCTGGTCGACCGCCCCGAGCCTTTCGAGCGCCAGGCCGCGCAGGCTGATCCGGACGGACGATCCGACCAGCAGGGCGCCGGCCAGGACCGCGACCGACACCGACACCCCGGCCACCACCGCCAGGTTGGTCTTCCAGAAGTGGACGAAGCTGCGTCGGACCAGGGTGAGGAGCTTCATCGCCGGTTCACGTCGCCGCCGGCCGGCGCGGCTCGATCCGCTCCAGTTTCCGGTTGGCCAGGCGGAACCGTATGGAGCAGCGTTCGGCCAGGGCGGCGTTGTGACTCACGATCACCAGGATCGTCTCTTGCCGCCGGTGCAGCGTGAAGAGAAGCGACGCCACCGCCGCCGCCGACTCCTGGTCGAGGTTGCCGGTCGGCTCGTCGCACAGCAGCAGCGGGGGCTGCCGGATCAGCGCCCGCGCCAGCGCCACCCGCTGCCGCTCGCCGCCCGACAGCTCCGCCGGGCGGTGGTCGACGCGGTCGCGCAGCCCCACTTGGTCGATCAGCCTGACCGCCCGCTCGGTCGCCGCCGCGTCCGGGTCGCCGACCAGCGTCGGCGTCAGCACGTTCTCGAGAACCGTGCACTGCGGCAGCAGCAGGTGGTCCTGGAAAACGAAGCCGACGCGCGTGTTGCGGAACGCCGCGATCTCCCGGTCGTCAAGGTCGAACGGGCTGCCGCCGTCGAGCGTCACGCTGCCGGCGCTCGGCGACTCGAGGGCGCCGAGCAGGTACAGCAGCGTGCTCTTCCCGCTCCCCGACGGCCCGACGATCGAGGCGGAGTCGCCGCGCTCCAGGGTGAAGCTGACGTCTTCGAGAATCGACAGCGCCCCCCGGGCCGTGGGGTACTCCTTGCCGAGATTCTTGACTGCGAGCACCGGGCACACCCTGCACGCCCGACGAGGGACCGTCAGGACGCCATCTGGAACGCGCGCGGCCGGAACAGGAAATCGACGATGTTGCCTTCGTGCGGCTGCAGCCAGTCCAGCTTGATCGTGGGGATCGGACCGATGTTCAGCCGGTCGATGTTCCGGGCGTCGAGCAGCGCCCGCCGGAACGTCTCGTCCTTCGTGAGCGCCGTGGCCACCAGCGTCGGGCCGATCGACGACAGCATCCGGTCCTGGGGACATTCGACGACGGTGACGAACGGAAACATGTACTCCTTCTTCACCACCGCCGCATCCGGCGACTCGGCGTGGATCACCGTCGGCCGGAGGTAGTCGCACCGCTCCCGGGCATCGAGCCGGCGCCCGCCGTGGAACCGCGCCGTGACCTCGGTGACGCCCGCCTCGGCCGCCGCCGCGTCGATGTCGGCCGAGATCGCCGCCGCCTGTCCGGGGACGGTGAAGGCGGCCAGCGCCGCCGCCGGGTCGTCGGGCGGCAGCGGCGCAATCGGGCCGATCCGCTCGGCGATCGCCTCGGCGATCTCCCGGGTATGCCGGGACGCCCAGACGCCCGAGCAGTTGATGCAGCCTCGGCCGCTGTTGATCAGCACGCTGTCGACCATCAGGTCGAGATGCCGCTCCCAGTCGTCCGCCTCGTCGTCGCCGATCAGGATCTTGCTGAAGCCGGGACCGTGCACCTGCACGTTCGGGTTGCCGGCGTACTGCTCGACCGTCGCCGCACCGCCGAAGATCAGGCTGCGCGGCGCGTTGCTGAGCACCGCGGCGCCGACCTCGCCGAGGCCGGGGTAGAGCGACACCGCCTCACGCGGGACGCCCGCTTCGAACAGCGCCTGCGTCATCCGCCACGGCGTCCACGGCTCCTGCGGACCCGGCTTGAGCACCAGCCCGATCTGGAGCGGGACGATCGGCAGCCACAGGCTGTGCACGCCGGGCGAGTTCGACGGCAGGACCATCCCCAGCACCGGCGTCGTCGCCTGGAAGCTGCGCATCACGCCGTCCTCCTCGCCGTAGCCGCGCGACAGGATCCCCGGATCGAGCCGGCGGGTCAGCGACAGGAGGATCTCGTCGACGTGCTCGAGGACGTACCGCAGCTTCTCCATGTTCATGCGGCACATCTGCTCCGGAAGTCCGGTGGTCGCCGACTGCTGCCGCACGAACTCGTCCGGCGACTGGCCGCCGTCGCCGAGCGGCAGCTCCGCTGCGGCGAACAGCTCGGCCGCCCGCTTCACCATCGCCGCGAGATCGGCCGCCGGGACCTCCCGCAACACCTCGCGGGCGCGCGCCGCCTTCCGCATGTCGCGCGCGACGATCCCCGGGTTCGCCTGGCTCACCTCGGCCACCGGCTCGCCGGTGGCGAAATGAACGACCTTGTCGACCTCCAGGCTCCGGTACGGGCCGCCCCACCGGAGTATCGGGAAGTGGATCACTTCAGGCGCCTTCCTCCACCCGGATCGTCACGCTCGCGCAAAGACCTTCATCCGCCTGCGTCCGGTGCTCGTCGTCGCCGAGCTGCAGCACGAACGAATGCTCGCCCGGCTCCAGCATCATGTCGATGGTGGCGGTCGCGTCGCCGAAATGGATCCACTCGGGCTCGCCCTGGGGGATCACCTCGCCGGGCGGCAGACAGTCGGTGTTGAGGCCGAGATGGTGGTGTCCGAGGCCGGCCCGCGGCTGATCGACGGCTTCGGGCACTGCGCCGAGTTCGTAATCCTCGAGACCGAACTCGAACGTCACCGGGGAGCCGGCCGGGTACGTCCCGCCGTCCTCCGGCGCGACGAAGAACACGCGCGGCCCTGTGCTCGCCGGCATCGGATCGGCGGCGGCCGGCGCCGACTCCATCGCCGGCTCGGGCTCCGGCTCCGGCATGCTCCCGCCGCCGCACGCCGCGGCGGCGAGCGGCGCGAGCGCCAGCCAGCCGTACGTCGTCATTCCGGTTCGGACTTCACGTATCATGATTCCCTTTCGTTGTTTGGCTAGTACACCCCGACCGTGGCGCCGGCCGCGATCCGGCTGAACGGCCGCACGCCGCTCACCCCGTCCCAGGGATACAGGCCGCAGGGCGGCTCCCGCTCGCCTTCGTCACGCTCCAGGAAGCGCGGGACGAAGAACTCCTTCGTCAGGGTGGTCAGCATCACGCGGCCGGTCTCGCCGTACCCCACCACGCGGTCGGCGTCGTCCGGATCGACCACTTGCAGCACGGCGCGCGGCTGCGGCGCGTAGTAGGTGATCTTGTACCCTTCCTCCGGCCCGGAGGGGGGGCTGGCCGCCAGCCCCATCAGCGTGTTGCCGTACGTCGGCGTCATGTAGACCCCGTCGAGTAGCTCCTCCCTGGCGAACCGGTGCCACTGCGGCGTGAACTCGGTCCCCCCCGCGAAGATGCCGGTGACGCCGGCCTCCCGGATGCTCGACCCGTCCGCCTCCAGCCGGTTCGCCAGCGCCTCGATCAGCTTCGGCGTCGAGAACAGGCACCTGATCTCGTGGCCGGCAGACAGCACGGTGACCGCCTGGTCGATGACGTGCTCCTGGTACGCCTTCAGGTGGTCCATCCACCCTTTCCTGATCAGCTTGATCACCCAGCGCGGATCGAGATCGACGCAGAAGCAGATCCCGCCGCGGAACTGCGCCAGATGCTCCACCGCGAGGCGCAGCCGGCGCGGCCCGCTCGGACCGAGCATCAGCCAGTTCGATCCCCGGGGAAAATGCTCGTCGGGAAGGGTCGCCGAGAACAACTCGTAGTCGGTGCGGAAGTCGTCGATGGCGATGCGGCTCTTCGGAACGCCGGTGGTGCCGCCCGTCTCGAACACGTAGATCGGCCTGTCGGCGTACGCCTTCGGCGCCCACCGGCGCACCGGGCCGCCGCGCAGGGCCTCGTCCTCGAAGTGGCCGAACCTGGCCAGGTCGTCGAACCCCCGAACCTCGGCCCGCGGATCCCAACCGGCCCGGGCGGCCCAGTCGAGCCAGTACGGACAACCGGTGGCGGGGTCGAAATGCCACTCGACCACCTCGCGCACCCAGGCGTCGAGCGCGGCGCGCACGGACGGAGCGCCCGGCTCCGCGCCGGCCGTTTGCGTGCTCATCAGCCCCGGATCTTACACTATGCGCGGATGCCCGGACGGCTCGTGCAGGTGTGGCGGAAGCGGTTCCGGCGCGGGCCGATGGACCCGGTCTCCCGCGCATCGCTCCGCGCCGGCCGCGGCCTCGACGGCAGCGCCGACGTCGGCGGCCGGCGCCAGGTCACCCTCCTGTCCGAGGAGCGCTGGAAGCAGGTCGCGGCGGCGCTCGGCGTCCGGCTCGACCCGGCGCTGCGGCGCGCGAACCTGCTCGTTTCGGGCGTCGATCTGGAGCGGAGCGTGAACCGGGTGCTGGCCGTCGGGGCGTGCCGCATCCGGATCGTCGGCGAGACCCGCCCCTGCGAACGGATGGACGAGGCGCATCCCGGCCTCCGGGCCGCGCTCGAACCGCCCTGGGCCGGCGGCGCCTGCGGCGAGGCGCTCGACGACGGCGAGATCGCGGTCGGCGATCCCGTCCGGTGGGTGGACGCCGAACCACGCCAACGGACCGAGACGTAGCGATCCGGCTACAGCAGGGCGTCCGCCTTCGCCGCGAAGACGAAGTCGCTCTCGGTCAATCCGTCGATCTTGTGCGTCCAGATCGTGACCGTCACCCTGCCCCACGCCAGACCGACGTCCGGGTGATGGTCCTGCTCCTCGGCCAGCTCGCCGACCCGCACCGTGAAGTCGAGCGCCTGCCGGAAGTCGTCGAACCGGTACGTCCGCTCCAGGTGATGGCCGTCCACCACCCGCCAGTCGCGCCCGAGCCTCTCGTGCAGCGCCTCCAGCTCGGCTCCCTCCAGCGGGGGAACCCCGCCCCGGCACGGCACGCACTGCTTCGCCGCCAGTTCGTTCATGGTCCGCTCCTTCCGCTCGTCGTCGGATCAAGCATACCGCTCCGCGCGCAGACCCGTCGCTGGCGTATACTGGCGGCCCGACGCCGACTCGACGAGGAGGACTCCGATGGCCGAACCGAAGCCGCAGGCGTACGCGAACCACACCCGGTGGGTCCCGCCGTACCACTTCGTGGCGGCGCCGATCTTCCTGCTGAACTTCGCCTGGGCCGGCTACCGGGCGGCGGCCGGCTTCTCGGCCGACACCGCGATCGGGCTGCTCCTCGCCGTCGGACTGATGCTCGTCTTCTTCTTCTCGCGCACCTTCGCGCTCAAGGCGCAGGACCGGGTCATCCGCCTGGAGGAGCGCCTGCGGATGCAGGCCATCCTGCCCGACGACCTCAAGCCGCGGATCGAGGAGTTCACCACCGACCAGCTCATCGCCCTTCGCTTCGCCGGCGACGCCGAGCTGCCCGGCCTGGCGCGCAAGGTCCTCGACGAGAAGATCGAGAAGCAGAAGCCGATCAAGGAAGCGATCCAGTCCTGGCGGCCGGACCATCAGCGGGTCTGATCGCGCAGGACGCCCGTCAACAGCCCGTGGTGGAACCCCGCGTCGCACCGAGCGCGGCGAGGCGCCCGGCTGACAAGGCGTGAGGAGGGCGCATATTGGGCATACGCAACCGACGAACAACGCCGTCAGGCGGGATGCATCGCCGCTCGAATGCAGCGGGGACTTTCGCCACGGGCTGTCAAGCGCCTTGTGAACCCGCCGACCGCCGCCGAACCTGCTCCAGCAGCGCTTCCACGAGAGCGAGCGCATCCTGGCGATCGATCGGCGCGGTGTCGAGATTGACGCCTTCGTAGCGGAACTGCACGGCATACGGCGTGTACCCGATCAGCGCCCGGAAAGGGCGCGTCGTGGCGCCGCAGGCCGTCAAGCGGTCGAGCAGCGATTCGAGGTTGTGGGTAAGCGGATACGTCTCGCCGAGCAACGCGAGCCAAGCCTTGAACGCCTTTTCGGCAGCCTGCTGCACGTGGAAACCGAAGATCTCGTCGGAGAATCCGCTTGGCTCGCACATCCCCCGAAGCGCGGCGGCGTCTCGCTCGGCCGCATCCAGGAGCATCCGCGCGCACTTACCGTCGCTCATAGAGCACCGTTCCCTCCCTCAACGCCCGCGCCAGCACGTGGTTGAGGGAGTCGCGCCAGTAGTCGACGTCGATCCGGGAGTAGACGAGCAGGTCGGTCGAGACGGGAAATTTCGCGACCGTGTGGTAGAGCCTGACCATCTCCTCGCGGCGGCTCCGCTCCGGACCGAACGGTTCGGCCTCCACGACGATCAGATCGACGTCCGAGTCGTCCCGGTGATCGCCGCGCCCGCGCGATCCGAACAGAATGACCTGTTCGGGATCGACTTCGTCGACGATCGCCCGAACCATCCGGTCGAGGAGGTCACCGGTGACCTGCGTCACTGCATCACCTCGCAGCCCGTGGTGGAACCCCGCGTCGCACCGAGACGGGCGGGGCGCCCGGCTGACAAGGCGCGAGGAGGGAGCATATTGGCGATATTCGACCGACGAGCAACGCAGCTCAGCCGGGATGCAGCGCCCGTTGAATGCAGCGGGGCTTTCACCACGGGCTGCTCGGCCCGGCGGTTCGGAGCGGAAAGCGGGCTGAGCTGCATCGGCTCGTCAAGCGCGCATGCACGCCGGCTACCGCCGGATGGCGTACAGGTGCGCGGCCGTCCGGAGCAGCAGCGTCCGGCCGGCGACGGCGGGGGTGGCGAGCGCCATCTCGCCGATCGGGTTGGTCCCGAGCAGCGCGTAGTCCGGTCCGGCGGCGATGACGTACGTGTCGCCGTCCTCGCTCAGCGCGAAGATCCTGCCGTTGTACGCCCAGGGCGACGACGTGAACGTCGCGCCGGTCCGGATCCGCACGCGGTCGTAGACGGCGCGCCCGGTGCGCGCGTCGTGGGCCGTCAGGAAGCCGCGGTCGTGCAGCGTGTAGTAGAGGCCGCGGTACAGCAGCGGCGACGGGTTGTACGACGCGATCTTCGGGTCGTACCAGCGGATGTACTCGTTGGCGCGCTGGCCGGGGGCGAGCGTGATGTCCCCTTCGGCGCCGGGGAGCACCGCGTAGACCGGATGGTGGTCGTCGCCGAGGTAGCCGGAGCTGACGTAGATGACGCCGTCGCCCGGGATCGGGGTCGGCACCGTCACGTCGGTCATCCGCCCGGAGAAGCGCCAGAGCAGGTTGCCCGCCGGGTCGTACGACCGGACTTGGTTCTTGCCGACGGTGACGATCTCGGTGCGCAGGTCGTTCCGCCAGACGACCGGGGTGGACCAGGCGCTCGGCTCGTCCCGCGCCACCCGCCAGTTCCGCTCTCCCGTCGCCGCGTCGAACGACGCCAGATACGACTCCCGGTCGTTGTCGTGCATCACCAGGACCTGATCGTCGAGGAGCGCCGGCGACGCGCCGGGCCCCCAGCCCCACCGGTCGGGCAGACGCTCGATCGCGCGCGACCAGACGAGGCCGCCGTCGAAGTCGTAGGCGTAGAGGCCCACGTCGCCGAACAGCGCGTAGACCCGCTCGCCGTCGGTCACCGGCGTGGCCGAGGCGAACGAATTCTTCGGATGGATGCTCGACGCCGCCGGCCCCTCGTGCGCGGTCCGCTCCCACAGCGCCCGGCCGGTCGCGAGGTCGAGGCAGAACACCATCCAGTAGTGGGTTCCCGGCTGGAGGCCGGGCGGGATGTCGACGCCGGTGTCCGGCACGTACAGGCCGGGCCGCGGGCTTTCGTAATCCTCGTCGGCGACGACCGACGTGACGAACACCCGGCCGCCCCAGACGATCGGACTCGACCACCCGAGGCCGGGGATCGGCGCCCGCCACGCCACGTTGTCGGTGGCGCTCCACGTCTCGGGAAGGTGCGGATCGTCCGGCGCTATCGACCGGCCGCCGGGACCGCGGAACTGCGGCCAGTTGCCGGACTCGGCCGCCGCCGCCCGGTTCAGCCCGGTCGCCGCCGTCAGAAGCGCCGCCGTCGCAAGCAGTGAAGCCGTGAGCGTCGTCCCGGTCTTCCCGCCGATCCGTTTTCCGAGCTGCTTTCCGATCTGCGTCGTCATGGATCGAACCCGTTCTCCCTCCGCCGGGCTGCGTGAAGGATCGTGCCGCATCCCGGCGTCGTCCGGCGACGCCGGCAATGGGCAATACTACCAGCCGATGGGCAATCCGCGGATCGCGAAGTGGGACGCGCGCTACGCCGGAGGCGACAGGGCGCCGGGAGCGGAGGCGTCGCCGCTGCTCCGGACCGCGGCCGGCGGCGCGGCGCCGGGACGCGCCCTGGATCTGGCGTGCGGGACCGGCCGGCATGCCGTCTGGCTGGCGGAGCGGGGCTGGCGGGTCGACGCCGTCGACGGGTCGGCGACCGCCATCGAACTGCTGCTCGCGCGCGCAGAACGGGCCGGCTGTCGCGCGCGCATCACGCCGCACGTCGCCGATCTGGAAGTCGATCCGCCGGCGTTCGAGATTGCGGCGGGCGCGTACGACCTGATCGTCGACTGCTGCTTCCTCCACCGCCCGCTGTTCGCCCGGATCCGCAGGGGCGTCCGGCCGGGCGGACTGTTCGTCGCGGCGCTCCACCTGCCGGCGCCCGGCGGCGGGCCAGGACACGGGTACGTGCTGGAGCCGGGCGAACTGGAACGCCTGGTGACCGGGTGGGGCTGGACGCTGCTCCACGGCGCGGAGCGCGGATCGTCGGCCGCCGCGGCGGGCCTCGGCGTCGCCGAGGCCGTAGCCCGGCGGCCGACGAGCCGCCAGCGGGAGCGCGCCCGCCGGAACCGTTTCACTCGCGGCAGGAACTGACCGGCGGGAGCTCCGCCCCGGTCAGCCCGGTCGGCCGCTCGCCGGCCACGACCGGCATCCGCAGCGTGCCGATCCCGTCGATGGTCGCCTCGACCACCTCGCCCGGCTTCAGGTAGCGGTCGTCCTCGCCGCGGGTCCGCGCGGCGCCCGCCGCGGTCCCGCCGGAGGTGCCGTTGTTGATCACGTCGCCCGGATAGAGGGTGATGATCGACGAGGCGTACTCGATGATCTCCCAGAGCGAGTGGATCATGTCGCCGGCGCGGGCGTCCTGCAAGGTCCGGTCGCCGACGCTGAGCGTCTGCCGGAGGTTCGCCATCGGGTCGCCGTAGAACTCCTTCGGCGCGATCCACGGCCCCTGCGGGGCGAACGTGTCGTGCCCCTTGCCGACGAACCAGTCGGAGCCGAACGGGGCGCCGCCCGGCGGCCGGCCGCCGCGGTCGGAGACGTCGATCGACACCATGTAGCCGAAGACGTAGTCCTGCGCGTCGTCCGCCGACACGTACTTCGCCGTGCGGCCGATCACCGCCCCGAGCTCGACCTCCCAGTCGGTCCGGTCCCGGCCGTACGGGATGACGATGGCGTCGCCGTTCCCGATCACCGCCCCGCGGCTCGGCTTCTGGAACAGGTACGGCACGCCCCGCTCCTCGCGGCGCCGGCGCATCTCCGCCGCCCGCTCCTCGGGGGTGGCGCCCTCGTTCACGTGGCTGTAGAAGTTGACCGCGGCGTTGAGGATCTTGCCCGGGTACAGGATCGGCGGGCGCGTCCGGACGCCGCTCACGTCGTGGACGTAGCCCGCCCGGTCCCGGCCGGCAAGCCGTCCGCCGGCGACCACGTGGTTGACGATCTCCTGCAGCCGGCGCTTCAGGCCGTAGTCCCACCGGCCGATCAGCTCCAGCATGTCCTCCGGCATCGGGACCCGGACGTACTCGGGATGCGACTCGAGCGCGCGGTTCGCCTCCTCGACGTCGATGATCAGGCTGTCGCGCAGCACGAGCCCCACGCGGGGCGCGCCGCGGACGTCGAACGTGCCGACCTTGAACGGCTCGACCGCCGGCCCCTGCGCCGCCGGCGCGGCCGGGGCGAGCAGGACGACGACGACCGCCGGGACCAGGATTCGTCGCATGGCGCTCCTTTGCAGCTACCGCGATCCTTCGACGGCCCGGGTGTTCTTGTTCCGCGCGCCGGCCAGAATCCCCTCCAGGCCGTAGTTCCCCTCGTGGCAGGCGTACTCGAAGAGCGGGCCGTCGGTCCGCCGCAGGGGGAACAGCGCCGTCCAGGGGCGCGTGAACGCATGCGGATCCTCGACCGTGAACTCGTAGAGCACGGTATCGGGATCGACCCGCCACAAACGCTCGACCAGCCGGGTGTCGGCCGAAGATCCCCGGAAGGCGGTCTCGCGCAGGAAGTTCGCCGTCTCGATCACCAGCGCGTCCCCCTCCCAGCGCCCGCGGGAGTCGCCCGTCCACTGGCGCAGCGCGCCGTGCGGACGGCCGTCGGTGGGGATGATCCGGGCGTTGTGGACCATCTCGTTGTAGATGACCACCAGCCCCGGCGACTGGAGGATCATGACGTTGTTGTTGTAGGCGCTCGGCGTCATCGGCGGACCGGAGTTGAATCCGAGGATGCACCGGTCGGCGAGGCTCCGGTCGGTGTACGAGTCCGCGAACCCGGCGGACAGGTTGGCGCGCGTGAGCCGGTTCTTCTCGCGCGCCGCGTCGGTGTACGGGATCCGTCCGTCCGGAGGGTCCACGATCAGCGCGGTCCGCTTGTCGCGCGTCAGCTCGACCCCGCGCTCGTACCAGAACTCGTTGTACGACAGGACGCCGCCCTCCGACCGCGGCGCGTACCCGGCGCTCGGCGCCCCCTTGATCGGATCGAACAGGTCACGGTTGAGCCGCCGGTTCTCCGTCGCCTCGAACGCCGCGGCCTCTTCGGCCGACAGCGTCACCTTCCCCTCCAGCTGATCGGGGCGCTGCATCGGCGTGATGGTGCGGAACGTGAACACTCCCTGAAGGTCGGGCGCGCCCTCGGACGTCACGGGCGGCGTCCAGCCGGACCGCGGCTCCGTTTCTATCTGGCCGGCGGCCAGGCCGGGAACGAGGCAGGCAAGCGTCACGACGACAGGCGGCGCGGCGCGGCGTCGGCGGGTCATCGGCAATCCTCCCTGCGGCCCGTCAGCGTCTCGAACAGGCCGCTACGCCGCAATGGTCGCCCACGAAGCCGGTCGGACGCAAGCCCGAAGGCGCAACGAGCCGGTGGGACCGCCGCGCGGGGACGCAGCCGCGGCGAAGCGCCTCACCGCTCTCGTCGCCCCGCGGGGCGCCGCCACGGGCCGCATAGACCGAGAGCCGCCAGTCGGGCCCGTCGTCCACCGGCGCGTCGCGCCGCGCTTGCAGCGCGAGTTCGTCCACCTCCACCGACCGGTCGTGCGTGAACAGGCACAGGCGGGCGTCGGGTCCGGCATGCTCGGCGACGAAGCGCGCCAGACGCCGCTGGTTGCCGTCCGGGTAGTTGACGACGACCGCGATCGCGCGCCGATCGAGGCCGCACGACTCGTAGGCGGCGACGTCGCAGTAGTCGCCCTCGACCAGATGCACTTCCCCCCGCGCCCGCAGCGCCCGCAGGTTCGCTGCGGCCTGAACGCAGAGCGCCGGGTCCTTCTCTATCCCGTAGACCGGCCGCGACGGCTCCAGCCGGGAGAGCACCGCGGCCACCCGGCCGTCGCCCGTCCCCGCATCGACGACCGGCCCCGGCGCGGCCGCGGCGCCGACCAGGCCCATCTCGCGCAACAGCGCGGCGACCTGCACGATCACCGACACCGGCGACGGCGTCCAGATCCCGGCGATCGTCTTCCGGATCGGCACGCCGCGCGCCAGCCTCCGCACCGAGCGGTCGAAGACCGCCCGGAGATCCGCGTCCCGCATCGCCGGTCAAGAATAGCCGACCTCCCGGCGGGTCCTGTCCCTGACAGCCCGTGGCGGAGGTCCCCGCTGCATTCGAGCGGCGATGCATCCCGCCTGACGGCGTTGTTCGTCGGTTGCGTATGCCCAATATGCGCCCTCCTCACGCCTTGTCAGCCGGGCGCCTCGCCGCTCTCGGCGCCCCGCGGGGTTCCACCACGGGCTGCTCAGGTTGATATACTGCGCGGGACTCGGAAGACGGAGGCGCACATGCGACGGAGCATCGTTCTCGCCCTGCTGATCGGAGCCGGCGCGGTCTCGCTGGCGGCCGTCGCCGCGCAGGACGGCCCCCGGGAGATCGAGGTCGAGCAGCTCGAAGACAACCTGTACGTGCTGCGGGGCGAGGGCGGCGGCGGGAACACCGCCGTGTTCGTCACCACGGACGGGGTGGTCGTCGTCGACTCGAAGAACCCGGGGTGGGGGCAGCCGATCCTCGATCGGATCGCGACGCTGACCGACAACCCGGTCACGACGCTCGTCAACACCCACAGCCATCACGACCACGTGAGCGGAAACGTCGCCTTTCCGGCTGCGGTCGAGATCGTGACCCACGAGAACACGAAGGCCAACATGGAGGCGATGCGCCCCTACACCGGACGGACCGAGCCGCCGGTGAACGTGTTCGCCGACTCGAACGGCCGGGGGCTGCCGACGCGCACCTTCACCGACCGGATGTCGCTGGGAAGCGGCGCCGATCGGGTCGATCTGTACTACTTCGGCCGCGGCCACACCGGCGGCGACGCCTGGGTGGCGTTCCCGGCGCTGCGGACGCTCCACGCCGGCGACATCTTCCTGGGCAAGCGGGTTCCGTTCCTCGACGCCGCCAACGGCGGGAGCGGCGTCGCCATCCCCGACACGCTGCAGAAGGCCCACGACGCCATCCGCGGCATCGACACCATCATCACCGGCCACAGCACGCAGATGACCTGGGCCGACCTGAACGAGTGGGCCGCCTTCAACCGCGACTTCCTGACGATGGTCCGGACCGGCCACGCCGAGGGCAGGTCGGTCGACGAGATGGCGGCCGCCTGGACGCCGCCGGCGCGATACGCCGGCTACGATCCGCCCAACGCGGCCAGCGTACGGCGCAACGTCCAGGTGATCGTCGAAGAGATCGAAAGCGGCAGGTGACCGGTCATGACGAGGCAGCGGATGCGAGCGGCGGCGTGCGGCGCGGCGATCGCGGTCACGGCCGGTCTGGCCGTCCCGGGCGTCGAGACCCAGGACCGGCCGGCCATGACGAGCCGCGCCGACTTCCTGCGCGCGATGGACGAGCTGTCGAACTGGGGCCGGTGGGGCGACGACGACGAGCTCGGCGCGGCCAACCTGATCACGCCCGCCAAGCGGCGGGCGGCGGCGGCGCTGGTCACCGAGGGGATCAGCGTCTCGCTCGCGCACGACGTAATCCAGGTCGAGGCGATCGACGCCCAGTCGATCCTGGAGCGCGTGGCGTACGGCATCAGCCCGACGCGCGGCTACGACCGGCTGGCGTACACCGGCAGCTACCACGGAACCATCCACAGCCATCTCGACTCGATCGCCTGCCACATCATGTGGGAGGGCAAGGGGTACAACGGCTACCGGATGGAGGATATCGAGGCGGCGGGCGCCTGCCCGCAGGGAAGCATCAACGCGCTGAAGGACGGCGTCGTCACGCGCGGCGTCCTGTTCGACGCGACGCAGCTTCCGGGCAAGGCGACGCCCGAAGGGTGGCTGGAGCCGGGGACGCCGGTCCGGTGGGCCGACCTGGAGGCGCTCGAGCAGCTGCACGGCGTCCGCGTCTCGGAGGGCGACGTGATCCTGCTCTACACCGGACGCTGGAAGCGGCGCGCCGCCGTCGGCCCCTGGGTCGGATCGGAGGCCGGGGTGGCCGGCTATCATGCGGACGTGGCGTACTTCCTCAAGGAGCGCGGCGTCTCGTTCATCGGCCACGACATGTCGAACGACGTCGAGCCGCACGAGTTTTCCGACGAGGTGCGCCTGCCGCTCCACTATCTGGCGCTGGTCGCCATGGGGGTCGGCATCTTCGACAACCTCGACTTCGAGCGGGCGGTCGAGGTGGCGCGTCGCCTGGACCGGTACGCATTCCTGTTCACGGCGGCGCCGCTCCGGATCGAAGGGGGGATGGGATCGCCCCTGAACCCGGTGGCGACGTTCTGAATCGGACGTTCTGCATCAGTCGAACAGCGTCAGGTCGACCGCCTCGGCCATGGCGCGGTACCCCTCGTCGTTGCAGTGGATGGCGTCGCCCGGATCGTACGCCGGCAGGATCCGGGTCGGATGGTCCGGGTCGCGGATGGCGGCGTCGAAATCGATGATCGCGTCGTACGGGCTCCGGGTCCGGAGCCACGCGTTCAGCGCCTGCCGCTTCGCCTCCCCGGTCTCCGAATAGGTGATCGCCCCCTCGAACGGCATGAGCGTGCCGCCGTAGATCCGCAGACCGCGGGCGTGCGCCCGCTGCACCAGCGCGGTGTGGGCGGCGATCAGGTCTTCGACCGCCGGCCACGGGTTGTCGAAGGCGAACCCGACGTCGTTGATCGATTCGAGCACGACGACGTGGGTGACCCCCGGCTGCAGCAGCACGTCGCGGTCGAACCGCGAGAGCGCGGACGGGCCGAAGAATGCGTTCGGGTCGGGCGTCGCCTCGCCGGGACCCGGCGGCGCGCCGCGGCGCAGGATCGCCTCCATTCCCCCGTTGTCGCTCAGCACCCGGTTGCCGGCGATTCCGACGTTGAGCACGCCCGGCGCGGCGGCGCCGTGCGCCGCCGCCAGCCGGCGGGCGAGGAAGTCGGGCCAACGGCTGTTGGTGTCGGGGGTGGACGCCGTGCCGTCGGTGATCGAGTCGCCGAGCGTCACGATCGCCCCGCGCGCCGTGCGGGTGGCGACCTCGACGCGCGACAGGAAGAACCACGACTCGACCGTCGAGTCGACCGGCAGTTCGGCGGCCCCGGCGTGGTCGCCCGGACGGGACAGGTACGTGGTCGACAATCCGTTCCGGTGGGTCGTGGCCGGCGACGGCGGGTCCGATGCGTCGTCCGGCAGGTAGAGGTCTATCACCAGGTCGCTCAGCGGCGGCAGGACCAGGTCCACCGGGTCGGTCAGCAGGACCGCGCCCCGGGCGATGGCGGCTGACGGCTCGCCGTCGAACGTCAGCGGACGGCCGGACGCGGCGTCGATCGCGCCGTCCGCCGCGTGGAGCGCGACGTGCGCGGCGCCGATCTCCAGCGGTTCGGTCCCGTACTGGTTGCTCAGCAGGACGCGCACGCGCGAGCCGCCGATGCTGGCGCGGACCACCTGCCGCACCGTCCGTCCGTCGATGCGCGGCGGCGAGTCGTCCTGATCGGCGCCGGCCGTAGCCGACGCGGGCAGCGACACGGGCCCGGTCGCCCAGGTCCCGACCCAGCGGGCCTCCTCCTGCGCTTCGGCCGGCGCCGGCGCGGCGGCCATGCACGACGCGGCCAGCGCGACGGCGGCGAGCGCCGCCGTCGGCCGGAACGCCGGCCGGCGCAGTCTCGACAGGAACCTCATGCCGTCACCCCTTTCGCCACGATCAACGTACCGGGCGTCGAGTCGAGACGCAGCGGCAGGATCGCCTGGTACTCCGGCGAGTCGTACCATCCGCGGAACGCCTCGCGGTCCGGGAACTCGACGATGACCGTGCGGGGAAAACCGACCGTCCCCTCGACCACCTCCGGCGTCTCGTCGAACGCCACCACTCGGCCGCCGTGCGCGCCGATCGTCGGCAGCGCCTTCTCGACGTACCGGTTCAACGTCTCCCTGTCTTCGATCCGCCCCTGCGCGACGACGTAGACCGGCATCCGGCGCCTCCTGTCCAGCAGCCCGCGGCAACGACCTCCCTGCGCTTGCGGGCGGTTCGCTGCGGGCTGCTCGATCTCGCGCCCCCGATTATACGGCCGGACCTCCGCCGCGCGGCGGCGACGGTACAATGGGCGGATGGCCGCACGGCGCCGACCCGGAGACCGCCCGGCGCCCACCTGGAACAGGGACGACAGGTGATGCGATGCCCGGAAGCGCCTGATCCGAAGGCGGCGGGATCGTGACGCTGGTCCGCTGCGCCCCGATCGCCTGCGCCGCCCTGCTGGCCGCGACGCCGGCGGCGGCGCAGGACCGCGCGGCCGGCGGCGAGGCGCCCGCCGCGGCAGCCGAGATAGATGGACCGCCGCCGCCGGTCCCGCCCGCGGTGATCGCGCGGGACGACCGGGGCCGCGCCACCGTCCGCGCCGTCCGGGTGACCGAGCGGGTCCGCCTGGACGGCCGGCTGGACGAGCCGGTCTACCGAGCCGTGCAGCCGATCTCCGGCTTCATCCAGCAGATCCCGGACGCAGGGGCGCCCGCGAGCGAGCGGACCGAAGCGTGGCTCCTGTTCGACGACGCGAACATCTACGTCGGCGTCCGGTGCCACGACTCCGCCCCCCCGCGGGAATGGGTCGCCAACGACATGCGCCGCGACACGCCGCAACTGAGGCAGAACGACACCGTCGCCGTGATCTTCGACACGTTCCACGACCGGCGGAACGGGGTGGCGTTCTACACCAACCCGCTCGGCGCGCGCGCCGACTTCGCCATCACCAACGAAGGGAACCCGAACAGCGACTGGAACCCGGTCTGGGACGTGCGCACCGGCCGGTTCGACGGCGGATGGACCGTCGAGATGGAGATCCCGTTCAAGTCGCTCCGGTACCGGCCCGGCGCCGCGCAGGTGTGGGGGTTCCAGATGCGCCGCGTGATCCGGCGCAAGAACGAAGGCGCCTATCTGACCCCGCTGCCGATCTCGGCGGTGCGCGGCGGGGCGATCGGCGGCATCTTCCGCGTGTCGGAGGCGGCCACGCTGGTCGGCCTCGAAGCGCCGCAGGGCGGGCGTACGATCGAGATCAAGCCGTATGCGATCGGCGGCGTCTTCACCGACCTCGACGCCGGCCCGATCCGGGAGAACGCGGCCGACGGGAACGCCGGCCTCGATTTCAAGTACGGCGTGACGCAGAACCTCACCGCCGACTTCACGTACAACACCGACTTCGCCCAGGTCGAGGTCGACGAGCAGCAGGTGAACCTGACCCGGTTCAAGCTGTTCTTCCCCGAGAAGCGCGAGTTCTTCCTGGAAGGACGCGGCATCTTCGAGTTCGCCGCCGGGGCCGCGGTCGGCGGGCCGGGCGGCTTCCGCGACCCGAACGCGCCTATCCTGTTCTACAGCCGCCGCATCGGCCTGCAGGAGACGTCCGACGGCGGCGTGGAGGCGGCGCCGATCGTCGGGGGCGGCCGGCTGACCGGCAAGGTCGGCCGGTTCGATGTCGGCGCGCTGAACATCCGGACCGGCGAGGCGCCGGACGCGGGAGCCGACGCCACCGACTTCACCGTCGTCCGGGTCAAGCGCGACCTGCTCCGCAAGAGCAGCGTCGGCGCCATCTTCACCAACCGCTCGGTCTCGACGCTCGGCGCCGGGGCCGGCCGGACGTACGGAATCGACGGCACGTTCAGCTTCCACGACAACGTCCACCTGCTCGGGTACGTCGCCCGGACCGACACGCCGGGCCACGGCGACCGGAACCTCAGCTACCAGGGAAAGTTCGACTACACGGGCGACACGTACGGCTTCCGGTTCAACCATCTGCTCGTCGAGGACCACTTCATCCCGGACGTCGGGTTCGTCCGGCGCGACAACTTCCGCCGGACGTTCGTCACCGTGCGGTACAGCCCGCGGCCGGCCGTCGAGCTGGTGCGGCAGTTGCTGTTGGGGGGGACCCTGGACTACGCCCTGACGGCCGACACGTCGCGGCTGGAGACGCGGACCGTGCAGCTCGGCGTCGAGGCCGAGTTCGAGAACAGCGACCGCCTCTCGTTCGTCCTGAACGACAACCACGAGCTGATCGAGGAGCCGTTCGTTCCCGGCGGAGGCTGGACGATCCCGATCGGCGGGTACGACTTCACCGATCTGACGGTGTCGTACCGGCTGGGGCAGCAGCACCGCGCCAACGGCGAGCTGTCGCTGCGCGCCGGCGGCTATTTCGACGGCGAGATCACCGCGCTCGACTTCCGGAGCGGATACGTGGAGGTCACCCCGCAACTTTCCATCGAGCCGAGCGTCTCGTTCAACTGGATCGACCTCCCCCAGGGGTCGTTCCGCACCGACCTCGCCCTGGCGCGCGTCAACTACACGTTCACGCCCCGGATGTTCTTCGCCGGGCTGGTCCAGTACAACTCGAGCAACGACACGGTGGGAGCGAACCTGCGGTTCCGGTGGGAGTACAGCCCGGGGAGCGAGCTGTTCGTCGTCTACACGGAGGAGCGCGACACGACGGCGCTGCGCCCCGACCGATCGACCGTCCTCCGCAGCCGGGGGGTCGTCGTCAAGATCAACCGGCTGTTCCGCCTGTAGCGAGGACCGCCCCCTCCGCAGCGCATTGCAGATTCTGCGGACCGCCGGCAGCGCCGCTACGCCAGCACTTGCAACAATATCGCGACCGTGAGCGCGTGCGACGCCAGCAGCACCGTCAGCACGCCGACCAGCCGCCAAGTCATTCGCGCTTCCAGACCGGCGAACCGCGCTTCCATTGCGGCGAAACGGGTCTCCAACCGCGCCTCCAGCGCCTTGAACCGCAGATCCATCCGCCGTTCGAGCTCGTTGAACCGCTCGTCCATCCGGTCGAACCGCTCGTCCACCCGCTGGACGTCCGCTTTCGTGACCGCTATATCCGACAACGCCGCACCCACGGTCTCGACCACCGCTCGCGCCTGCTGCGCCGGCAGCCCGGCCGCCTTCAACAGCCCGTGGCGAAAGTCCCCGCTGCATTCGAGCGGCGATGCATCCCGCCTGACGGCGTTGTTCGTCGGTTGCGTATGCCCAATATGCGCCCTCCTCACGCCTTGTCAGGCGGGCGCCTCACCGCTCTCGGTGCGACGCGGGGATTCCACCACGGGCTGTCAACGCATCCGCCGCCGACAACTTGTCGAATTCCTTCATCGACGCCCCTCCCCGCGGCGCAATGGCGGCCGCCACGGAGAAGTCGAAGCACGAACCGAGCCAGGAACAGCTTATACGAAAAGCGGCGCCGCAGAATGCCCGGCGCTCAGTCGCGCAGGCCGAAGACGAAGAGGGAATGGCCCGAGGCGATGGCGACGTACTGGTCGCCGCCGGTCTCGTACGTGATCGGCGCGGCGAGCGTGTTGCCGCCGGTGACCGCCCGCCACAGCAGCTCGCCGGTGCGCGCGTCGAGCGCCTGGAAGTACCCTTCCCGGCCCCCGACGAACAGCAGGTCGGAGGCGGTGGTCAGGATGCCGCTGTTCATCACGTCGTACGTCTTCCACTGCCACGCCTTCTCGCCGGTGATCGGGTTGAACGCCAGCACCGAGCCGTGGCCGACCGCTTCGGTCCAGGTGTTGACGTGCCCGCGGCCGACCGGCGGCGGCTCCGGCACGCCCTTGATCGGGCTGCGGTTCCGGCTGCCGGTGTACAACTGGCCGGGGGCGTACTCCACCGGCGCGGAGTCGAAGACGGTGGCGTACCCCTCCCACGTCGAGAAGTACATCAGGCCGGTCCGGGGGCTGTACGACGGCGAGTACCAGTTCGTCCCGCCCTGCTTGCCGGGGTAGGTCGGAACGCCCGGCCCCTGGGGCGTCTGGATCGGGCCGCCGCTGTCGTCGAGCCCGCTCGCCCAGTTGATCCGCACGAACGGATGCCCGGCCAGGAACCGGCCGGTCACCCGGTCGAGCACGTAGAAGAAGCCGTTGCGGTTGGCCCAGAGCATCGCCTTGACGGTCGCGCCGCCGACGTCGAGGTCGGCGAGAACCGGAATCTGGACCGCGTCGTAGTCGTACCGGTCACCCGGCGTGAACTGGAAGTGCCAGTCGAGCTCGCCGGTGTCGGCGTCGAGCGCCACGACCGAGCTGGCGTACAGGTTGTCGCCCGGCCGCTGGTAGTACGCATAGTCGGGGCCCGGGTTGCCGACGCCCCAGAACGTCAGGTTCGTCTCCGGATCGTACGAGCCGGTCAGCCAGACCGCGGCGCCCCCGGTCTTCCAGGCGTCCGGGTCGCAGTGCTCCATCTCGGGCGCGCACGGCTCCCACGTCTCGTGCCCCGGCTCGCCGGGCGCCGGGATGGTGTGGAAGCGCCAGACCTCCTCGCCGGTCCGCACGTCGTAGGCGGCGATGAAGCCGCGAATTCCCATGTCGCCGCCCGACGTGCCGACGATCGCCTTGCCGCCCGCCACGAGCGGCGCGTGGGTGATCGCGTATCCGTAGGACGGGTCCGCCGCCTGGGCCTTCCAGAGCGGACCGCCGCTCTTCGCGTCGACCGCCACGACCATCGCATCGACCGTCCCCATGATCAACGTGTCGCCGGCGATGGCCAGACCGCGGTTGCTGAATCCGCAGCACGGCCGCGCCTCGGGCGACGGCGCGTGCTCGTACACCCAGAACACGCGCCCGGTCCGGGCGTCGAGCGCCACGACGTCGTTGGGCGGCTGGGTGAGGTACATGATCCCGTCGACCACCAGCGGCGTCGCCTGGAAGTAGTGCGCCGTCCGGGACTGGAACACCCACTTCATCTCCAGGTCGCCGACGTTGTCCGGGCCGATCCGGTCGAGCGCGCTGTGGCGCCGGCTCGCGTAGGTCCCGGAGTAGGTCAGCCAGTTGTGCGGCTCGGCGGCGGCGTTGACCAGCCGCTCCGCGGTGACCTGCCCACGGACAGGAGCGGACGCGAGACAGACGAGCGCGGCGGAGGCGATCAGTCGTCGGGTCATTGCGCCACCAGTCCCTTCAGCGTCACGAGATACGCCAGCAGGTCGGCCAGCTCGTCCGCGCCGAGCGTCTCGGCGTACGACGGCATCGGCGACGTCTCCAGCACGGTCAGCTCCCGCAGGTTCGCCTTGTCCAGCGAGACGAGCCGCTCCCGCGCATCGAAGATCTGGACCGTGTAGGTGTCCTCGTTCAGACGCCGGCCGGTGATCGTCTCGCCGTCCCGCGTCACCGCCCGCATCGGACGGTTCGACGGCAGCATCGAGCCGGTCGGATCGAGCAGCGTCTCCCGGAGCGACCCGGCGCCGCGGACGGCGCCGATCGACGTCAGATCGGGCCCCAGCCGCGAGCCGCGTCCCGCCACCCGGTGACAGCGCGCGCAGTCGCCCTTGCCCTCGAAGATCGCCCGGCCGCGCGCGGCGTCGCCCAGGGTGACGACGCCGCCGTCGTAGTCGCGCATGTTCCGGACGTACGCGATCAGGGCGACCAGGTCGGCGTCGGCGTAGTCGCCGGGCGGCATCGCCGTGCCGGGGACGCCCTGCGTCAGGATGCGCCGGAAGTTCTGGTCGGTCGACGCCCGCCGGAGCTGCCCGCTCTTCAGGTTGACGCCGGCGACGCCGTCGCCGTCCGAGCCGTGGCAGCCCGAGCAGAACTCGCCGTAGAGCTGCGCGCCGCGCTCGACGTCGGCCCGCGCATACTCCACGCCGTGCTCCTGCGCCGCCGGCGCCGCCCCGGCGCGCCCCGGCGCGCCCGCCGCCAGCGCCGCCGCGGCGGACCACGTGAGCAACGGACGCATCGATTGGCGGAGCATCGACAGACGACGGGAGGGGCGATTATCGTGACGACGCGGCGTTTCTGTCAATGCAGAAGCCCGACGAGCGCCGCCCGGAGCGCGTCGACCCCGTCGCCCGTCCGGCTCGACACCGGCAGGACCTCGCGCCCGATCGCCGCCGCGTGGTCGCGCAGGGCCTGCCGGCGCGCCGCCCGCGAGATCCGGTCCCCCTTGGCCGCCGCGACGATCAGACGGCAGCGCTCGGCCAGCCATGCCGCCGCCGCTCGATCGAGCGGCAGGCCCGGGTGTCGGACGTCCACCACCAGCAGCGCGCCGGCCAGCCGCCACCCGCCGGCGCGTGGCGGCGATCGCGCCGGCTCGGCCAGCGCCGCGAACAGCCTGCCGGTCAGCTCGCCGAACTCGCGCCGCGCCCGGTCGCCGCCCCGCGCGTACCCGTACCCCGGCAGGTCGAGGAAGGCGGCATTCACGGCGCCGCGCGCGCCGGCGGCGACGCGGGCGCGGTACACGTTGATCAGGCGCGTCGTGCCGGGTTTCGCGCCGGCGCGCGCGGCCCGCCGCCGCAGCAGGGCGTTGACGAGACTCGACTTGCCGACGTTGGAGCGCCCGGCGAGCACTATCGCGTCGCCGCCGCCGGCCGGAAGCGCGCCGCCGGCGGCGACGCTGGTGACGAACTCTCCGCTGAGGACCTTCACGACGCGCCCGTGCGCGCGGGACGCCGGACCGCTGCGCGCCGCCCGGGTTGGCGGCTAGTGGGTGATCCGGTCTTCGGACTGCGGCGCGTCCGCCGGCTCGCCTTCGGCCGGCAGGCTCGGACGCATCGGCTCGGCGAGCGCGACGCCCAGCACTTCGTCCATCGTATCGACCATGTACAGCTCGAGGGAGTCGAGCACCGGCTTCGGGATGTCGGCCAGGTCCTTCTCGTTGTCCTTCGGCAGCAGGATCGTCTTCAGTCCGGCGCGGTGCGCGGCGAGCACCTTTTCCTTGACGCCGCCCACCGCGAGCACCTTGCCGCGCAGCGTGATCTCGCCGGTCATGGCGACGTCGCGCCGCGTCGGGATCCCGGCCAGCGTGGAGACCAGCGCGGTGGTGATCGTGATGCCGGCCGACGGACCGTCCTTCGGGATCGCCCCCTCGGGCACGTGCACGTGCACGTCGGTGGTCCGGTTGAACTTCTTCGGGATGCCGAACTCCTGCGCCTTGGCGCGGACGTAGCTCATCGCCGCCTGCGCCGACTCCTGCATCACGTCGCCGAGCTTGCCCGTCAGCGTGAGCTGCCCCTTTCCGGGCATCAGCGTCGCCTCGGTGAGCAGCAGCTCGCCGCCGGCTTCGGTCCAGGCCAGCCCGGTGGCTATCCCGACCTCGTTCTCCTGCTCGGCGAGCATCGGCCGGTACTTCGGGACGCCGAGATACTCGGTGATCTGCTCCGAGGCTATCGTTTCCTGGAAGCTCTTCCCGTTGGCGACCACCTTCCGCGCCACCTTCCGGCAGATCGAGGCGATCTCCCGCTCCAGGCTCCTGACGCCCGCTTCGCGCGTGTACCGCCGGATGATCGTCTCGTAGGCGTCGTCGGCGAATTCGACCTGCTGCGCCGTCAGCCCGTTCGCCTTCAGGGTCTTCTGCAGGAGGAACCGCTTGGCGATCTCCATCTTCTCCAGCTCGGTGTAGCCGGCGAGCTGGAGGACCTCCATCCGGTCGCGCAACGCCTGCGGGACGGTGTGGAGCACGTTCGCCGTGCAGATGAACATGACGTGCGACAGGTCGTACTCCACGTCCAGGTAATGGTCCAGGAACGTGTGGTTCTGCTCCGGGTCGAGCACCTCGAGCAGGGCCGCCGAAGGGTCCCCGCGAAAGTCCATCGACATCTTGTCGACTTCGTCGAGGAGGAAGACCGGATTCAGAGTGCCGGCCTTCTTCATCATCTGGAGAATCTGCCCCGGAAACGCGCCGATGTAGGTTCGGCGGTGGCCGCGGATCTCCGCCTCGTCGCGCACGCCGCCGAGCGACAGCCGGACGAACTTCCGGTTGGTCGCCCGCGCGATCGACTTGGCCAGCGATGTCTTGCCGACGCCGGGCGGTCCGGTCAGGGTCAGGATGGTGCTGCGCGGCTTCCGGACGAGCGTGCGGACCGCCAGGAACTCGAGGATCCGATCCTTGATCTTCTCCAGGCCGTAATGGTCCTCGTTGAGGATCCGCTGCGCGCGCTCGAGGTCGCGGCCCTCCCGGCTCCGCTTGCGCCAGGGGACGGCGATCAGCCAGTCGAGGTAGTTGCGCGACACGGTCGCCTCGGCCGACATCGGCGGCATCGCTTCGAGCCGCTTGAGCTCCTGCACCGCCTTTTCCTCGACGTCGCGAGGCATCCCGCTTTCCGCGATCTTCTTCCGGAGCTCGTCGATCTCGCTGCCGCGGTCCTCCTTGCGGCCCAGCTCCTTCTGGATCGCCTTCATCTTCTCGTTGAGGTAGTACTCCTTCTGCGCCTTCTCCATCTGCTTCTTCACGCGAGACTGGATGCGGCGGTCGACCTGGAGCTTGTCCACTTCGGTCTCGAGGATGCTCGCGATCCGGACGAGCCGCTCGAGCGGGGAGATGATCTCCAGCAGGTTCTGCTTCTCCTCGACGCCGACCACCAGATGGGCGGCGATGGTGTCGGCCAGCTTGTCCGGATCGTCCACCCGCACGGCGGCGCTCATCGCGTCGTACTGCAGCGTGTTCGACAGCTTGGCGTACTGCTCGAACAGCGAGACGACGCGGCTCATCGCGCTCTCGACGTCGCCGTCGTCGGTCGGCCGCGCCAGCACCTTGGCGACCACCCGGTAGAAGCCCTTGTCCTCCTTCCACTCGACCGTGCGCGCGCGGCCGACGCCCTCCACCAGCACCTTGACGTTGCCGTCCGGCAGCTTGAGGCTCTGCACGATGGCGGCGACGCATCCCATGGTGTAGATGTCGCCCGGGCTCGGGTCGTCCTTGGCGGCGTCCTTCTGGGCCGCCAGGAAGATCCGCTTGTCCTTGGCCAGCGCGTGCTCGAGCGCGCGGGTCGACGAGGGACGCCCGATGACGAACGGCATCATCATGTGCGGAAAGACGACGACGTCCCGCAGGGGCACTATCGGCAGCGTTTCGTAAACGTCCACTTTATCCGGCCTTTTCTACAAGCGCGAGCGGAACGCTCTTCGCCAGCACCGCCTCGCGCGTGATGACGCACTCCTTCAGCTTCTTCTGTCCCGGCAGCTCGTACATCAGGTCCAGCATCAGGTCTTCGATGATCATCCGCAGGCCGCGCGCGCCGATGTTCCGCTCGAGGGCCGACTCGGCGATCGCGTCGAGTCCGCCGTCGGTGAAGCGGAGCGTCACGCCCTCGTACTCGAACAGCTTCTGGTACTGCCGGGTGATGGCGTTGCGCGGCGTCGTGAGGATCCGGATCAGCGCGGCCTTGTCGAGCTCGTGCAAGGCGCCGATCACCGGCAGCCGCCCGACGAACTCCGGGATCAGGCCGTACTGGATCAGGTCCTCGGGCTCCACGTGCTCGATCGGCGATCCGAAGCCGGACTGCTTCGCCGACCGGATCTCGGCCTGGAAACCGAGGGTCTTCCGGCCGCGCCGCCGCTGGATCAGCTTGTCGAGCCCCACGAAGGCGCCGCCGCAGATGAACAGCACGTTGGTCGTGTCGACCTGGAAGAACTCCTGGTGGGGATGCTTGCGGCCGCCGTGCGGCGGCACGTTGGCGACGGTCCCCTCGATGATCTTGAGCAGCGCCTGCTGCACCCCCTCGCCCGACACGTCGCGGGTGATCGACGGGTTCTCGTCCTTGCGGCAGATCTTGTCGATCTCGTCGATGTAGATGATCCCCTGCTGCGCCTTCTCGATGTCGCCGCCGGCCGCCTGCAGCAGCTTGAGGATGATGTTCTCGACGTCCTCGCCGACGTAGCCCGCTTCGGTCAGCGTGGTCGCGTCGACGATGGTGAACGGGACGGCGAGCAGGCGGGCGAGCGTCTGGGCGAGGAGCGTCTTGCCGGTGCCGGTCGGCCCGATCAGCATGACGTTCGACTTGGTCAGCTCCGGGTCGTTGCGGCTCCTCGACTGCTTCTGGATCTCGAACCGCTTGTAGTGGTTGTAGACGGCGACCGCGAGCTTCTTCTTGGTGCGCTCCTGGCCGATCACGTACTGGTCGAGGAACTTCTTGACCTCCTGCGGCACGGGGAGCGTCGACCGCAGTCCGGACTTCGCCTCCGACCGGTTGTCGTCGGCGATGATGTCGTTGCAGACGTCGACGCACTCGTCGCAGATGAATACGGTCGGGCCGGCGATCAGCTTCCGGACGTCGTTCTGGTCCTTGTTGCAGAACGAGCACCGCAGCACGTCGCCGTCGCCGTTCTTTTTCGCCATGTACGAACCGCCGCGCTATCCGCGCCGCTCGATCACCTGGTCAATGATACCGTATTCGCGGCTCTGCTCCGCGCTCATGATGTAGTCGCGCTCGGTGTCCTCCGCGATCCGCTCGAGCGGCTGCCCGGTGTGCGACGCGAGGATCCCGTTCAGCCGCGCGCGCATCCGCAGGATCTCCTTCGCGTGGATGTCGATGTCGGTCGCCTGGCCTCCGAGGCCGGTCATGAGCGGCTGGTGGATGACGATGCGGGAGTTGGGGAGCGAGAACCGCTTCCCCTTCGCGCCCGCGCCCAGCAGCACCGCGGCCATCGACGCCGCCTGGCCGATGCAGTACGTCTGCACGTCCGGCTTGATGAACTGCATGGTGTCGTAGATGGCGAACCCGGCGGAGATCGATCCGCCGGGGCTGTTCAGGTACAGCAGGATGTCGCGGTCCGGGTCCTCCGCCTCCAGGAACAGCATCTGCGCGATCACCAGATTGGCCAGCCCGTCGTCGATCGGCGAGCCGATGAAGACGATGCTGTCCTTGAGCAGCCGCGAGAAGATGTCGTACGCGCGCTCTCCCCGGTTGGTCTGCTCGACCACCATCGGAACGAGCTGCATCTGCGAACGGGGCATCTCGATCCCGGTTTCGGCCGCCGACGCGCGAGCCTGCAGGGTCACGGCGGCCGTGGCGCGCCTAGCGCCCTCCTCACGCCTTGTCAGCCGGGCGCCTCGCCGCTCTCGGCGCGACGCGGGGTTCCACCACGGGCTGCTGGAGGAGCGTCAGGGCGGCGGGGGCTCGCGATCACGCGGTGACGATCGTAGCATGCGCCAGCACGAAGTCAATCGCCTTCTCCCGCCGTATCCCGGCGGCCAGCGCCGCGACGCCTCCCTCCTTCTCGATCAGGGCGCGCATGGCCGCCGCGCTGCGCCCGTCGCGTTCGGCCAGCCGCGCGATCCGTCGATCGATCTCGTCTCCGGCCGCCTCGATCCGCTCCAGCCGCGCGATCTCGTCGAGCGCCAGGGTGCTCTTCACCGCGCCGGCCGCCGGCTCGCGCTGCGTGTCGCGGAACGCCTCCCAGTCGAGACCGGCGCGCCGCGGATCGATCCGCTGCGCGGCGAGCTGGGCGGCGAGGCTCTCGGCCCGGCGGTCGAGCTCGCGGGCCACCAGCGTCTCGGGAACCTCGTCCGGCATCCGCGACGCAAGCTGCTTCAGCAGGTCGTCCCGCATCCGGCGGCCGGTCTCGCGCGCGGCGTCGGCCCGCAGCTCCTCGGCCACCCGTTCCCGCAGCGCGTCGAGCGTGTCGCAGCCGCTCACGCCGCGCGCGAACGCGTCGTCGAGGGCGGGCGGCACGCGCTGGTGAACGCCGGTCACGCGCACGTCGTACTCGACCTCCGCGCCCGCCGGCTCCGGCGCTTCGCCGCCGGCCGGGCGGGCGGCGCGGAACGTGGCCGTTCCGCCGACGCCGAGTCCGGCCACGTGCTCGTCGAAACCGGGCGGATTCGCGGCGGCGCCGATCTCGATCCGTACGCCGGCGCGCCGGTCCGGCGCGGGGGACGGCCCGGACGCGCCGGGCGGCGGCGCGATGCGGCGCGTCAGGTCCACGGTCACGACGTCGCCCGCCGCCGCGCCGCGGCCTTCGACCGGTTCGGATCGCGCCGCGCGCTGACGCAGCCGGTCGAGGGCGTCCGACACGTCCACGTCGGTGACGTGGATCGGCGTGCGGCGCACGGTCAACCCGCGGTACTCGATCACGCCGACCGGCGGCAGCGTCTCGAACGTCGCCGTGAACGTGAGCGGGCGTCCTTCGTCTATCTCGACGTCGCGGACGGCCGGCGCGTCGAGCGGCTCGACGCCGCGCTCGCGCAACGCCTCGGCGACCGCCTTCTCGACCAGCGCCTGCGCGGCCTCCTCCAGGAGGCGCCCGCGCATCCGCTGCCGGACCAGCCGAACCGGCGCCTTCCCCGGCCGGAACCCCGGCACGCGGACCGACCGCCGGTAACGCTGCGACAGCCGCTCGATTTCGAGATCGACGTCGGCGGAGGGCACCTCGACGGCGACGCTCTTGCGGGTGGCGCCGAGGTCGGTGAACTCCGCTTTCATGGAGATGCTGGTGCGAAAGGGGGGATTCGAACCCCCAAGGCCCTGCGGCCACCGGATCCTAAATCCGGCGCGTCTGCCAGTTCCGCCACTTTCGCGGCGTCCGCGACGCGGCGCCTGTAACCCTAGCACACCTGCCGGCCGCGACTTCCTGTACCATGATCGCCGTCCATGGACGATCCGCAGACCGGCGACGGCGGCGGCGTGGACCGCGCCGCCGTCATCCGCGCGTACCGCGAGAACCGCGCCCGCACCGCGGCGCTGTTCGCGCTGATCGACGCCGACGCGTACTACGAGCGGCCGATCCCGCTCCGGCGCCCCGCCGTCTTCTACGAAGGGCACATCCCCGCGTTCAGCGTCAACTGCTTCCTCAAGAAGGGGCTCGGCCGGCCCGGCATCGACGCCGGCCTGGAGCGGCTGTTCGCCCGCGGCATCGATCCGGACGACCTGCAGGCGGCGGCCGGCGACGCCCTCGACGCCTGGCCGGACCGCGCCGCGGTGCGGCGGTACGCGCGCGCCGCCGACGCGGCGATCCTCGACGCGCTGGAGACCGCGGTCATCGCCGGCGACGCCAACCCGGTGCTCCGCCGCGGACAGGGCGTCTTCACGATGATCGAGCACGAGGTGATGCACCAGGAGACGCTGCTGTACATGTGGCGGCGCCTGCCGGCCGAGCGGAAGCGCCGTCCCGCGGACGCCGACCCGGTGGTGGACGGAGCCGTCCCGGAGCGGACCATGGCGCGCGTGCCGGCCGGACGCGCCACGCTGGGCAGCGGGATCGACGAGATCCCGTTCGGATGGGACAACGAGTTCCCCGCCTGCGTCGTCGACGAGGTCCCGGCGTTCGAGATCGAGCTCCACAACGTCACGAACCAGGACTACCTGGCGTTCGTCGAAGCGGGCGGTTACGCGGACCGCGGCCTCTGGACGCCCGGCGCGTGGCGGCGGCGGCAGGAGGCGGACCGCCGGCATCCGCTGTTCTGGGAGCGGCGGGACGGCCGGTGGTTCTGGCGCGGGACGTTCGAGTCGATCCCGCTTCCGATGGCCTGGCCGGTCTGGGTGACGCACGACGAGGCGGCGGCCTACGCGGCCTGGAAAGGGCTGCGCCTGCCGACCGAGGCGGAGTTCCACCGGGCGGCGTACGGCGCGCCCGGCGGCGCGGAGCGGGCGCATCCGTGGGGCGAAGCCGAGCCCGACGAGACCCGCGGCAACTTCGACTTCCGGCATTGGGACCCGGTCCCGGCCGGGTCGTATCCGGCCGGCGCCAGCGCGTGGGGGGTGCACGACCTGGTCGGCAACGGATGGGAGTGGACGTCGACCCCGTTCCGCGGGTTCCCCGGCTTCCGGGCGATGGCGTCGTATCCGGAGTATTCGGCCGACTTCTTCGACGACGACCACGTGGTGGTCAAGGGCGCGTCGCCGGCGACCGGCCGCGGCCTGATCCGGCGCAGCTTCCGGAACTGGTTCCGGCCGCACTACCCGTACATATACGCCGCGTTCCGGTGCGCGCGCAGCGTCCACTGAGCCGGATGCCGGAATCCCCGAGCCCTGCGGCGGCGCTCGACGTCGATCCGACGACAGAATTCGCGCAGGACGTGGCCGACGGCCTGGCGCGCAGCCCCAAGCAGCTTCCGGCGAAATACCTGTACGACGCGCTCGGGTCCCGCCTGTTCGAGGCGATCTGCGAACTGCCGTGGTACACCATCACGCGCAGCGAGCACGCGCTGCTGGCGGCCCACGCCGACGCCATCATGTCGGGCGCCGGGGGCTGCGGCGCCATCGTGGAGCTGGGCTGCGGGAGCGGGGCGAAGCTCTCCGTGCTGCTGTCGGCGACGGACGGGCGCGCCACCGACGTCCATCTCGTCGACGTCTCGGCGGCGGCGCTGGCGCAGTCGGCGCAGACGCTGGCCCGCCACCGCCGCGCGACGCTCTTCCCGCACCGGTCCACCTACGAGGCCGGCCTCCGGAAGGCGTTGCGGTCCGGCGCCCCGGGGCGCGCGCTCGTGCTGCTGCTCGGCTCGAACGTCGGCAACCTCTCGCCCGAGGAGGCCGACCGGTTCCTGCGGGAGGTCCGGGACCAGTGCCGGCCCGGCGACCGGCTGCTCCTCGGCGCGGACCTCGTCAAGCCGGAGCCGGCCCTCCTGCTGGCGTACGACGATCCGGTCGGCGTCACCGCGGCGTTCAACAAGAACCTGCTGGCGCGCCTGAACCGCGAGCTCGACGCCGACTTCGACCTGGGCCTGTTCGAGCACCGGGTGCTGTGGAACGCCCCGGCTTCGCGCATCGAGGTTCACCTCGAAAGCCTCGCCGAGCAGCTCGTCTGCGTCCGGGGCGCGGGATGCTGCGTCACCTTCGACGCGGGGGAGCGGATCTGGACCGAGAGCGTCCACAAGTACGATCCGGACGGGATCGTCGCCATGGGCGCGCGCGCCGGCTTCGCGCGCCGGGCGCAGTGGATCGAGCCGGAATCCCGTTTCGCCCTGACCCTGTTCGAACGCGAGTCATGAGCGACGATCAGCATCCGTACGCCGACGCCGGCATCCGGTTCCTGGTCGCGGCGGCCTGCCTGGTCGTCGTCGTGGCGGGGCTGCGGGCCGCCGCGCCGCTCGTCCTGCCGTTCCTCGTGGCGGTCTTCCTGGCGGTCATCAGCATCCCGCTGATGGGATGGCTCCAGCGGTGGCGCGTGCCGCGGCCGCTCGCGATCGTCTGCACCATCCTGACCGCGGCCGGCGTCGTCGGCGTGCTGGGTCTGGTGGCGAGCCGCGCCGTCACCGAGTTCGGCGACGTCGCGCCCCGCTACCAGGCCCGGCTGCAAGCCCTGCTGGAGTCCGGCCTGCAGCTGATCGGCGACGCCGGCCTGCCGATCCAGGAGTGGCGATCGCTCGACCTGCTGCCGGTCGGCGACGCGTTCGACCTGCTCGGCGGAACGCTGGGCGCCATCACGTCGTTCGCGTCGAACACCTTCCTGGTGCTGCTGACGGTCGTGTTCATCCTGATGGAGGCGGTCGGGTTCAGCGCCAAGCTGCGGACGGCGTTCGGCGACCGGGCGCTGGTCGGACCGCTCGACCGGATGACCGCGCAGGTGCAGCGCTACCTGGTGATCAAGTCGTCGATCAGCGCCGTGACCGGGCTGATAATCGGCCTCTGGGTCGCCGCCTGGGGCCTCGACTTCGCGCTGCTGCTCGGACTGCTGGCGTTCATCCTGAACTTCATCCCCACGCTCGGATCGATCATCGCCGCGGCGCCGGCGGTGCTCCTGGCCACCTTGCAGTTCGGTCTCGCGCGCGCCGGGATGATCGCGCTCGGCTACGTCGGCGTCAACGTCGTCTTCGGCAACGTCGTCGAGCCGATGCTGATGGGGCGGCGGCTCGGCCTGTCGACGCTGGTGGTGTTCGTCTCGCTCGTCTTCTGGGGGTGGGTGTGGGGGCCGGTCGGCATGCTGTTCTCGGTGCCGCTCACGATGGTGATCAAGATCGCCCTCGAGAACACCCGCGACTACCGGTGGGTGGCGGTGATGCTCGACGCCAACCCCGGCGCGCTGCCGCCGCCCCGGGCCGGGTAGCGGCCGGCCGGTCAGCCGCCGGCCGCTTCGGGAGCCGCCGTCCCGCCGCCGTCCCGCCGCCGCCGGCGCAGCGCCTTGAGCGCCTCGACGTGCTCCACGTATCCCGCCCGCGCGGCGACGAACTCCTCGTGGGTGAGGCCGAGCTCCTTCGAGATCTGCCGCGCCTGGCCGTCCTCGACCGCCGTGATCGACTCGTCCGCCGCCGACACCGCAAAGACGCAGTCGAGCAGCTCGATCCGCTGGGCGGCGGTCGACATCTCCCGGAACCGGCGCGAGACGAGGAAATTCTCCGTGCCGCCGAACAGCCGGACCTGGTGCTTGGCGATCTCCACGACCAGCACCGCCTGCGCCTCCGGCAGGTGGCCGAGCACCTGGACGATCTCCCGCATCTTCTCCGTCTCCTCTTCGCTGATCGCCAGGTCGGCGTGCGCGGCCCGGCCGAGGACGTAGGCGAACGCCGCCAGGTAGCGCGCCCGCGACTCGGGCAGCGCTTCGAGCTCGGCGGCGATGCGCCGCATCGTCCGGGTGTCCTCGTCCGCGCCGCCGACGGCGCGGCGCGCCGGAGCGTCGCCGTCCGCCGCCTGTTCGAACCCGAGCAGCCTGAACAACGACATCGCGCGCCCTCCTCCCGTCACCTCGGCAACGAACGGACGAACCGCCCGGCGACCGCCGCCGGCGACTCGCCCGCCTCGTCGACGGCCCGGTTCATCTCGCGCATCCGCTCGACGCCGATCGTCCCGTCGAGCCGGGCGACGGCGGCCAGCACGTCCGGCCGGCGGCGGGCCAGCCGGGCGCCGGCCAGCACCAGCGCGTCGTACGGCGGGATCACCCCGCGGTCGTCGTCGAGCACCGTCAGATCGTACGCCCGGATCCGGCCGTCGGACGAGTACGCGGCGATGACGTCCACGTTCGAACGGGCCGCCGCCTGGTACAGCAGCGTCGAGTCCATCGTGCGGGTCTCGCGGAAGCGCAGGCCGTACCCGCGGCGGAGCGCCGTCCATTCCGGCCGGGCGAAGAACTCGTAGTCGCCCCCGATGGCGAGCGCCGGCGCGTGCGGCGCCAGATCGCCGATCCGGCGCAGGTCCAGCCTGGCCGCGTCGCCCGCGCGCACCGCCAGAGCGTACTGGTTCTCGAAGCCGAGCGCCGCCGCCACCGTAATGCCGTGCTCGCGGCCGAGATGCCGCCGCACCGCCGCGAGCAGCTCGTCCCGCGGCGCCGGACGGCCGCGGCCGTTCATCTCGTTGACCCACAGCGTCCCGGTGTAGTCGACGTACAGGTCGACGTCGCCGGCCGCGAGCGCGTCGAACGCCACGCTGGAGCCGAGCGACTGGACCAGCGTCGCGGACCGGCCGGTCGCCTGCTCGATCCATTGCGCGAGGATCGCGCTCAGCACGTACTGCTCGGTGAACGGCTTCGACCCGATCGCCACCGGCCTCGGCCGTCCGGCCGGCAGCGGCGCCGCGAGCGTGACGGCGACGAACGCTCCGAGGCCGGCCAGGACGGCCGCCGCTGCGAGCGCCCGCCCGCGGCGGCGGCCGCGGACCCCCGTTTCGACGGCCCGGATGGCGGCGTCGAGCACCAGCGCCAGGCCCGCCGCCGCGACGCAGCCCGTGAGCACCGCCGCGTGGTTCCGCGTCTGCAAACCGCTGAAGATGTAGTTGCCGAGGCTCGTGGCGCCCACCGGCGTCGAGAGCGTGGCGGCGCCGACCAGCCAGACCGCCGCCGTGCGCAGCCCGGCGACGATGACCGGAAGGGCGAGCGGGAGCTCCACCCGCGCCAACTGCTGGAACGGGGTCATCCCGACGCCCCGGGCCGCTTCCCGGACCGCCGGGTCGACGCCGCCGATGCCGGTGACGGTGTTGCGGAGGATCGGGAACGCGCCGTAGAGCGTCAGGCCGGCGATGGCGGGGAGAAATCCGATGCTCCGCAGTTCGAGGGCGGCCAGCAGCGGGACCATCGCCGCCAGCAGCGCCAGGCCGGGGACGGTCTGGATCGTCGCGGCGACCGCCAGCGCCGGCGGCTCCAGCCACCGGACGCGGGCGGCGGCCACGCCGAGCGGCAGGCTGACGGCGGCGCTCAGCGCCAGGGCGAGCAGCGTCAACTGCAGGTGGCCGGTCAGATACTCCGGCAGCAGGGCCAGTTGCTCGCTCATCCTTCCGGCCCGGACAGCCGGTCCACGACGGCGGCCTGCCGGCGCGGTGCGTTCATCAGCGCGCGCACGTAGCCGGTGGCCGGCCGGGTCATCAGCTCCGCGGGCGTCCCGACCTGCACCAGGCGTCCCTCATCCATCACCGCGATCCGGTCGCCGAGCATCAGCGCTTCGACCATGTCGTGGGTGACGAAGACCGCCGTCAGCCCGATCTCCCGCCGGATGCCTTGCAGCGATTCCTGCAGCCGTCCCCGCGTGAGCGGGTCGAGCGCGCCGAACGGCTCGTCGAGCAGCATGAACGCCGGGCGGGCCGCCAGCGCCCGCGCCACGCCGACCCGTTGCTGCTGGCCGCCCGACAGGTCGGCCGGGCGCCGGTCCCGCACCGCCGCCGGGTCGAGCTCCACCAGCTCCAGCAGTTCGTCGGTCCGGGCGCGGATCCGCGCCGGCGGCCACCCCAGGAGCGACGGCGTCACCCCGACGTTCTCGGCGACCGTCATGTGCGGGAAGAGGCCCCCCTGCTGGACCACGAAGCCGATCCGGCGCCGGAGCTCGTGGCGCGGCATGGCGGCGGTGTCCTCGCCGTCGAGCCGAACCGTCCCGGCGGTCGGCTCGACCAGCCGGTTGATCATCTTCAGCGTCGTCGTCTTGCCGCACCCGGAGCCGCCGAGCAGGGCCAGCAGCTCCCCGGCGGCGACGGCGAGCGTGAGGTCGCGCACCACCTCGTCCGAGCCGTACCGTTTCACGAGGCGGTCGAGCTCGATCATCGTCGGGGCGCCCCGCCGCGCCGGAATCAGTTACTCTACAGGAACGAAGATTCTGCGCAGTCATGAAAGCAAGCACGCGCTACGTCAAGATCGTGGAATGGTCGGACGAGGACGGCTGCTACGTGGGAAGCTGTCCCGGCCTTTTTCTCGGCGGTTGCCACGGCGCCGACGAGCGCAAGGTTTTCGAGGAGCTGTGCATGATTGTGGAGGAAACCCTGGACCTGTACCGTCTCGACGGCAAGCCGCTCCCCCCGGCGACGGCGGGTCACGGCCTGGCGAACGCGCTGCAGGACGTCGCGTAACCGCCGGACCGGTTCAGCGCCGCCGGGCAGCTAGGGCCTGTTAACACTATTTGTCCTGATAGTGCTACAATTGCTGAATGGAACTCACGGAAGCACAGTACGCACACATTGCGCCCTATCTGCCGCGGCAGCGAGGCAATGTCCGCGTGTCGAATCTGCAAGTCCTTCCACTTCGTACTCATTTTCGATGCGCTGCGTTAGTGTTAACAGGCCCTAGCTTTCGCTCCGGAGACTTGCCGTGCTGGTGGCGGACGCCTCCGCGATCGTGGAGCTCCTGATGGCGACGCCGGACGGGCTGGCGATAGAGGAGCATCTGTTCGCCGGCGGCGAAATCGTAGCCGCGCCGCATCTCCTGGACGTTGAAGTGCTGCACGTGCTGCGCAGGCTCGATCGGACGAAACGCGTGACCGCCCGTCGGTCCGAACAGATGCTCGACGATCTGGGCGATCTGGCGATTACGCGCTACGACCACGAAATTCTGCGCCCCGCCATGTGGCGGTTGAGACACAACCTGACCATGTACGACGCCGCATACGTAGCCCTGGCGGAACTGCTCGGTGCGCGGATCGTCACCTGCGACGCCAAGTTGGCGCAGACGACGGATCACGGCGTCGCCTTTCATCTTTTCGATCGATCCGACCCGGCGGCTCCGGCCCCGCCTGTCGGTCAGTGACCCGCGGCGGCGCGTTGCGCTCCATCCCGCGGTGTCGTACGATGCCGGACCGGAGGTGCACTGATGCGGTTTCGACACCGGCCGATCGCCGTGATTCTCGGGGTTTGCGCGAGCGGATGCCTGGGCGGCGGCGACTCCGCCGGCGCCGGATCTCCGCCGGAGCAGGGGGCGGCGCATTCGCGCGTCACGCGGCTCGAGATCACCAGCCGGCGGCCGGCGTTCGGCGGCCGGTCGTTCGGCGACGCCGGGACGTACGAGATCCTCCTCGGCACGGCTGCGGCGGTGGCCGACCCGCACGCCGCGCAGAACGCCGGCATCGTCGATCTGGCGCTCGCGCCGCGCAACGCGGCGGGGCTGGTCGAATACCGGTACGAGGTGCAGATCCTCAAGCCGGCCGACGCCGCGAAGGGAAACGGCGTCCTGGTCTACGAGATCAACAACCGCGGGCGCAACATCGTCTTCGACTACTTCAACGGGGCCGGCCGGGGGTACGACGCCGAGCACGCCGGCAGCGGCTTCCTCATGAACCGGGGCGTCACCTACGTGTCGAGCGGCTGGATGCACGGCCTGCCCGGCGCCGGGACGCCCGCGCCCGTCCGGGCGTTCCTGCCGCCCGCGACCGACGGCGGCCGGACGATCACCGGCCTGTCGATGGAGGAGTGGCAGGACCCCGCCAGCCCGTCGTTCGGGCGGCTCACGTATCCGGCGGCCACGCTCGACCCGTCCGCCGCCGCGCTGACGCATCGCCAGCTTCAGGCCGACCCGCGGCGGAAACTGCCGTCCTCCGCCTGGTCGTACGTCGACGAGACGACGGTCGCCGTCACGCCGCCGGAAGGCGCCGACGCGGGGACGATCTACGAGTTCGTGTACGAGGCGAGCGGTCCGATAGTCATGGGCCTCGGCTTCGCCGCCATCCGCGACTTCGTGTCGTTCGCGCGGCGCAGCCCCGCCGACGACGCGGGCAACCCGAACCCGCTCTTCGTGGACGGCCAGCCGGTGCTGCGGCATGCGGTGGCCGTCGGGGCGTCACAGAGCGGCCGGCTGGCCCGGGACTTCCTCCACCAGGGGTTCAACGAAGATGCGGACGGCCGCCGCGTCTTCGACGGGATGACCCCGTTCGTCGCCGGCGCGCGCCGGACGTTCGTCAACGCGCGGTTCGCCCAGCCCGGCCGGTACACGCGCCAGCACGAAGACCATTTCTTTCCGATGGACGAGTTCCCGTTCACGTTCGCGACGACCACCGATCCGCTGACGGGGCGGACCGACGGCCTGCTCGCCGCGTGCTCGGCGTCGGACACCTGTCCGAACGTCATCCAGGTGGACGCCGACTCCGAGTATTACGGCGCCCACGCGTCGCTCATCATGACCGACCCGGCCGGCCAGCCGGTGGAGCTGCCGCCGAACGTGCGGTACTGGATGCTGACCACGGCGCACCTGCAGGGCGACGCCGGATGCCGCGACCCCGGGAACCCGGTCTCGCCCTATCCGTACTACCGGGCGGCGTTCGACGCGATGGTGCGGTGGGTGCGCGACGGCGAGGCGCCGCCCCCGACCCGCGCGCCGTCGGTCGCCGACGGCACGGCCGTCACCGTCGCCCGGCAGGGCGAGCAGTATCCGGCCATCCCGGACCGTCCGTACAGCGCCGTGATCAGCACGCTCGGCGTGCGCGACTTCTCGGTCCTGCCGCCGACCGAAAGCGCCGAGCAGTATCCGCTGTTCGTGCCGAGCCTCGACGGCGACGGCAACCCGGCGGCCGGGATCATCGTGCCGGAGGTGGCCGTCCCGCTCGCCACCGTGGGCAAGGCGATTCGGGGGCCGGGCTTCGCCGAGGGCGACCTGTGCGGGGTGAACGGCGCGACGCTCGCGTTTCCCCGCACGAAGGCCGAGCGGCTGGCGCGGGGCGACCCGCGCCTCTCCATCGAAGAGCGGTATCCCGGTGGTCAGGCGCAGTACGTGGCCGCGTACGGGCAGGCGGCGGACGCGCTGGTCGCCGAGCGGAGCCTGCTGCCCGAGGACGGGGAGGCGCTCAAGAGGTCCGCGGCGGCGGCATGGACGTCGGCGGTCACGGCACCCGGGGGGCCGTAGCGCCCAACGCGCGTCGTCACGAAGGTTCGACCACCCTGACGGACCGGACCGCCATCTCCACGTCCAGGACCCCGTCGTCCCCCGGCGCGGGAACCGGCCGCCCGCCGGATGGCCGCCAACTCGGTCCCGCCGTCACGACCACGTGCACGTAGAGCGGCACGGAGGCGCCTGACGGAAACTGCCCGCCGGTCGCGAGGCGGGCCGTGAAGGGGTTCGGCAAATCCCGCACCGGCCCTTCGTACCGGGCGCTGCCGCCGCCGGCGCAGCGCCGCCGGCGTGACGAAAGGCACACCGTCACCCCTATCGGCTCGCCGGCCGGCCGTCCGACGCCGGCGGCGTGGTGGACGGACACCGCCAGCTCCTCTCCGCGCGGAATCGGGCCGCCGTCGGAGACGCTGACGGCTATCCGGGTGACGAGCTGCGAAGCCGCCGGCGCCGCCTCGTACAGGAGCTGCATGCGTTGCGCCCGAAAAGCCGCCACGGACACCGGCGCCGCGGCGAGCAGGCCGACGGTCAGTTGCGCCTTGTTCGTCAGGTCGAGCGTCGATCCCGACGTCAGCAAGGATACGGCCGCCGCCGTCGCTCCGAAAGCGATCCATCCCCAGTGGCGCTCCGCCAGCGGGCGCCGGACCCGCACCCGATGCACTGCGCCGCTCTCCAGCACCCGCACGCTCCGGTCCGGAAGCAGGAGCGTCAGGGTCTCGGCGGAGACCGACTCGAAACGTCCCTCGACCACCTCCGCCTCGCCGTACATCTGCACTTCGATCTCGGCGCCGGGCGCCACGGCCTGCAGGCGCGACCACCCGGGCCGGCCGCGATCCGCCGCCTGCAACCCCGTCGGCGTCTCGGCCCGGCGCGACCAGGAGCTCGCGGCGCATCCCGGTCCGCCGGCCAGCAGCAACGGCGGAAGGATGGCCGCCGTGACGCGCATGCCGCTACGGCGCCTGCCTCGAATCATTTCACCACTTCCGCCGCCGGCGGTCAGTCGCAGGTCCGCGCCGCCGTCAAGTCGATTTCACCATGCCCGCGGCCGGCGGGCGGAGCCGTGTAGACGGTCTTCATCGACGAAACGAAGAAGAAAGGAAGCGACGCCGGAAAGGCCGTATAGGACAATATGAGCGGGACGGCGCCCCCGCTCAGATCTTCCAGTGGAAACAGCAATGGGAGCACGATCGCGGTCCCGATCCCGAAGGCGATCCACCCCGCCGGTCGAGCGAGGAACGGGCGTCGGATCTTCACTTGGCGCACCGCCCGGCGATTCCACTGATGTCGGCATCCGTCCTCCAACGCCAGCGTGAGAGTGTCCGCGGCGGCCGCATGAAAACGGCCCTTGACGATCCTGCTGTCCTGCAGCGTGTCCTGCAGGGCGGCTGCCCGCCTGCGGAGTGGACGAAGGGCGAGCCTGGCCGGCGCCTCGACGGTCCTGTCGTCCGGCGGCGCGGCTGCTCGCAGGCGCACCTCGAGATGGGCGCCGGCGGCGATCGCTTCCACCGCCTCCCACTCGGACCCGGATTCGGAGGACGCTTCCTGCGCTTCCGGCGAAATCGGGCGTGGGCTGGAGCTATGCGACCAGGTGCGCACGGCGCAGGCCGGCGCGCCAGCGACCAGCGCGAGCAGAAGGCCCACGGCGGCGGCGCCGCTGACGCGCCGAACGTGGCTGCCCGCGCCGCAATCCAGAGCAGGCGGATTCACGGTCATGTATCGTAAACTCCAAGCGGTTCAGAAACCGATCACGCCAAGTCCCACCGCATGCGTGTAGCCCGCCGAGTCGAGGTGAGCGCCGAAGGCGTGGGTGACGCCGCCCTTGACGCCGAAGCGCCGAGACAGCTTGCGGCCGACGAGTAATTCGAGCGCCAGCCCCATCCGCTGACTCACCGTTCGACGTTGCGGCAGCGGCGGGCGCCCTGATTCGATCAGGAATTCGACGCGCTCCATCGACCTGTTCGTTCCCACGCCGACGCCGAGATTGACCTCTAGTCCGCTGTCCAGAAACCGGCGGTAACGCGCCGTGACAGTGGCGTAGCGGAGGTCTCCGGCTCCGGCGTCGACCGCAAGGGCGCCGTCGAATCGGCCTGCCGGGTCGCGCAGATCGTCGCCGGGGGCCCCCACGCGCCGGACGGCGACGCCCCACCGTTCGGTCAGCCAGAAGGCTGCGCCGAGCTCGTACGTGGGCAGCGACACGCCGCCTCCTCCCACGTACCCGCCGCCGATCTGTATTTCCACCCTGTCGTACGACTGCGCCGCGCACGGATGCGCGAGCGCCAGGGCCATGGCCATGGCGGCGGCGAGCAGAAACGGCGCGCCGCCACGCCGCGGCCGGCCGCCGACAGGTTCACCGGACCAGAAACACGACATCATCTCGAGGCGCTGGTCCATCCACTCACCGTTCGACCACGGTGACGCGGCGCGTCACCGTCACCGCGTCCAGGACACCGCGATCACCCGATCGGGGAACGCGCATATCACCAACCGGCCGCCAGCTTGAACCGCCCACGATGACGACATGCACGTACATCGGCAGGGGCGTGGCAAACGGGAACAGGTCCCCAACTCGAAAACGAGCCGTGAAGGGACTGGGCAGTTCAGCGGCGCGTCCTTCATTACGCGCGATTGCGCCAGTGCACCGTTCTCGATCTGAGGAAAGACAAGCCGTAATGCCGATCCGCCGGCCGCCGGGCCGCCGCGACCGAATCGAATGCTCCACCGAAACCATCACCACATGGCCTGGCGGAACCACGGCGCCTTCCGCCGTATTGACATCGACCGTCGTGATGAAACCGATCGGCTGCGCCTCGTAAATCGTCCCCATCGGCGTCGCCGCAAAAAAAGGAAGCGCTGCAGGAAACATTGCGGCGGCCATAAGGGGATAGCTGGAGGGAGGGATGTTATCCTCTGTCGAAGCCCATGCAAGTAAGCCGGTCATGACGCCGGTGATGATCAGATAGGCGCGCCAGCCGGCAGGGCGGTTGAAGAATGGGCGTCTGGCTCGCACGCGACGCACCGCCTGACGCTCCAGTGTCCGCACCTGTCCGTCCGCCAACGTCAACGTGATGGCGTCAGCATCCGCCGAGCGGAAGGCGCCAGTGGTCACCCTGCCGCCAATCTGATCGGAATCGTTGCGCAAATGCACTTCAATCCCGGCGCCCGGTTCAACGGCCATCACGGCCCCCCAACCGGATCGGAATCCAGTCGCGGACGGACCTTCCGGCCGTATCGATCGCGGATTGGGTTCAAACAACCGAGACCGCGCGACGCATGACGGCCCGCTCGCCAGCAGCAACGGCATGAGGCCGATCGCCGTGGCGCGACGAATACCGTGGCGGATGACAGTCATGCCACCTTGCAGTCTTCCCGCGAACCGCCTGCTGTCTCATTGCAACCTGAGCACAACGTCACTCCAGGTCACGCCCGCACTGATCGTGTTGGTCGCACTGGCGGTTCGGCCGACGGTGTCTTCTGCATGTACGGTCACCGGTGTGTCCGGCGCCAGCCCCGTGAGTATGAATGTACCGTCTGCTTCTGTTACGTCATGCCCGCCAACCAGCCCTGCCAACATGCGGGCGCCAGGCAACGTGTTCATATAGGTGACACGAAGGCGCGCACCACTGGCCGCGGCATTAGCCGCCAACACGCGTCCGGCGATCTTCGCCTCCGTTTTCAAGCCTATCTGCACATTCTGGTCTTTACCAGCCATTGCCGTGAATTTGCTGAGCGTAGGGGCGTAGCCATCTGCGTACGCCAGGATGACTGCAGGTCCCGGCGGGAGATCCTCGAAGCGGAACGTTCCGTCTTCGACCAGCGCCGTCGACGAAACATAGTTGTTCGGATGTTGCACAAGCGTCGTGACCACGCCAACAAGACGTTGCGAAGTCACTCCATCCGTAAGGGAGCCTTGCACTGCGGCCGGCGGGACGAGACCGATTCGCAGCGTTTGGCCATTTCTAGGCGGCCATGCTCGACGAGCGGTTCCGAAGCCTCGTCCAGTGACCGTCACAACGCCACTGCGCCCGGACGGAAACTCGAAATATCCTTTCTCGTCCGATACGGTTGACTGCGCGGCGCCATCGTGATCTTCATACCTCACTTCAGCATTCACTACGGGTCGTCCGCTCGCCGCCGCCACCACCGAGCCGCTCACTTTCCGACCAGTTTGCGCAGCCAGGACCACACCGAGCAGAGCACCAGCCGCCAGAGCTCCCCCGAGAGCAGTTTTTCTGAGTTTCTTGCGGCGGCTGCCTTCGGTTGCGTTGGATGCAGACATCTCATACCTCACTTAGCCCGATTTCCGACGCCTCTATCTGATGGCGATTCTGACCTGGATCTCTGCTGTGGCATAATAAGTTCCAGAAGTAGGGCTTTGCCACGCCGAATATCCAAAGCATCTTCCCGAAGAGCACGCGACTCTGACATTGAATTCAGGGTAATTGAGTCGAGCTACCCTGTCATCGCCCTCTACATCCAGCTCATAAAGCTCCATGTACGAGTTTCTGAAGGTGTTGACAGTTGCGGGCATGTTGGTGCATGTGACTCCGGACGAGTCCGGGAACAAGATCGGCCATGAGGTGGCGGCATAGCGCGACCCCCTGGACAGCAGGGTGGTCTGCTGCTTCGTGAAGGCGCGAGGCCCGCTTGTTGGTTGATTGTAGTATCGCCTGTTTGGCGCTCGAAATTTCGCACGTCGCGTCGTGCAGGAATTCCACTGCAACCAGCCGTCGGCGGCGTGCCAACCGGGGAATTGGAAGCCGTCACGTCGCCGGCCGTAGTTCGAATCCACCCCCCAATTACCCCACGGAGGACTGTGCCACTGAAACGGGATAAACCTGTCGTCGCACTCTCTGTTGACCGGTCCGGTCACCCATCGATTCCTGTTGTAGAATTCGATTGTGCAGTAGCATGAAGGAGCCGGCGGTGTGAACTGACTTCTCGCCACATGAGGAATGGCAAGAGTGACCGCTAGCACTGACGTCAGGATCGCCCACCGCCAACCTCGTATTTTCAGCATTGCTTGACCCTCTCACGCATAAGCTGAAAGCAATTTCTGTGCCACTAGAGTGCCGGACAGTTTGGCATCCCGCCGTGAAAGTCGCCGCTCTCGGTGTGACGCGGGATTCCACTACGGACTGATGGCTCGGTCCGTTTGGGACGCGTGAGTTCCACGCGTAAAGTGAGCGCGGAAATTTTCCCATTCGGCATTGAAATTTTTCACGATTCGCCAGCTCGATGCAGGAAACGGAATATTTCCAAGATTTCCGGCGTCACGTCCGCCCGGCGATCGATGACGGTGATCTTGCGCGACGACCCGCGTCGGTGACGTTCAGTCCGTCGCCTCCGGCATCGGCAGCGTCACGGTCATGATCAAGCCGCCGCCGTCCCGCGGACGGGCGTCCAGCGCGCCGCCGTGGGCCGCCACGATGCGGCGCGCCGTCGGGAGGCCGAGACCGGTTCCCTGACGCTTCGTGGTGAAGAACGGCTGGAACATTTTTGCGAAAACGTCGGGCGGCGCGCCCGGACCGCGGTCGGCGACGGCGACCTGGCACTGCGTTTCCGCGGCTGAAATGGTCACGTCGATCCGTCCGCGGCGGCGCATCGCGTCGGCGGCGTTGAGCAGCACGTCCAGAAAGACGATATGCATCTGCTCCCGGTCGAGCGCCGCCGACGGATCGCTTCCGGTGACCGAGATCGTGACGCTCGACAGCGCGGGGTCGTGGCGGATGTCGCTCACCGCCTCGTTGACGACGGCGCGGACCGAAATCAGCGTGCGCGTCGGCTGTCTCGGCCGCGAGAAGACGAGCAGGTTCCGGAGCAGCCGGTTCAGCGCCGCGATGCGGTCCTGTACGTCGCCGAGAATCGCGCGGTCGCGGCTGTCGGCCGGCAGCCGTGAGCCGACCACCTGGAGCACTCCGCTGATCCCGGCCAGCGGGTTCCTGACTTCATGCGCGATCACGGCCGTCATCTCCCCGATCCGCGCGAGGGCTTCCTGCTGCCGCGCGCGCGACTCGACCTCCCGCCGCTGCGTGACGTCGTAGCGGATCGCCATGTACTGGTACGGTTTTCCCCGGCCGTCGAGGAACGGCACGATGGTGGTGTCGACCCAGTAGAGGGAGCCGTCCTTGGCGCGGTTGCAGATCTCGCCCCGCCAGATCCGGCCCTTGCCGATCGTGGTCCACAGGCCCCGGAAGAATCGCTTCCCGTGGCGTCCCGAATTGATGATGCGGTGGTCCCGGCCAATCAGCTCCTCGCGGGAGTACTGCGAGATCTCGCAGAACTTGTCGTTGACCGACGTGATGACGCCGGTGACGTCGGTGGTGGCGACGATCGCCGACTGGTCCAGCGCGAACTTCACGTCGGCGAGCTCCTTGACAGTCCGAGGTAGAAGTCCTCGGTGTTCAGATGGCTGGTTGAAGGGGCCGGCGGCGCGATAGCGCGGCGATCCGCGCCGCATGGGGCCGACATCGCGTCCAGAGCCGTCTCAGACCGCTCCACAGGCCCACCAGCAGCCCGATCAGCGCCCAGACGCCGGCTACGGCCCGGCCCTGCAGGCTGCGGGGCGTGCCAACGCCGATCTGCTGACGCAGCAGCAGCCCGAGGTTGAGACCTGCGACGTGCACCAGCAGGCGTTTGAGGATGTTCGGATGCCCGCGCAAGTGCACCCGTCGCATCCCCCCCGTCTCATACAGATGCGCAAACGGCCGCTCCACACGCTCGCCGCGCCGCCGCTGCAACCGCCGCCCCCGCTGGCCGCGCAGCCGGCGCCGGTTCCCATACACCGCCGCCCGAGCCTCCTGCCGGCCCTTCCAGTTCCGACGGCCCCGCTCCGGCTCCGCAATGTAACTCCGAACGCCCGCCGCCGCCAGACCCACCAGCGTCGCGTTGCTGTGATAGCCCTTGTCCGCCACCACCTCCGCAACCCCCGCCGCATCCGGCAACACCGCTTCGACCTGCTCCGCCGACGTGACCAGCGTCTCGACCAGCGTCGTCGTATCCCCCTGGTCCGCCCCCTGAACCGTCACGCCCACCACCGCACCCGTCTCCAGGTCCACCGCATGCTCCACCTTGTGCGCCAGGTGGGTGCTGCCGTCCTTCATCTTCGCGACCTTCGCGTCCGGGTCGTGCGGGTGAGTCCAGTCCCGGTTCGACGTCTTCGCCGTCTTCTTTTTCTTCCGTTCCCGATCAAACCGCGCCAACTCCTCCGCCGTCAGCGTCTCGACGCCCGACGCCTGCGCCAACCGGGTCAGGAACGCCGTGTAGTCCTCCCCCGTGTCACGCCGCACGATGCTCCGCAAAGCCGCGTTCGCCTCCAGCGTCGTCGCGTCGATGCCCAGCGTCTTCCCCGTAACCAGACTCGACTCCGCCAACTGCTTCAACACCCACCGGAAGACCGCCTGATGCGCCTCGACCGAAAACAGACGCCGCGTTCGCGAGATCGTCGAATGGTCCGGCGGCGACGCCGGCAGCGCCAAGCGCAGAAACGCCCGCACGCTCAGGGAATCGGACGCACGCCACGCGATGGCGCGCTCCGAATCCAGCCCTTCGAAGTACCCGAGCAGCAGCAACCGGAAGTAGCGCCCAGGAGCCAGACTCGGCCGACCCATCGTCGTGTAGAACCGGGCGCACACCTTCTCGACGAACGCGTCGAAGCCCGCCGTCTCGAGAATCCGGTTCAACCGCTCGTAGAACGGATGCCCCGCGCCCCGCGGCAAGTCCGCCGCCGACACCAACAGCGATTGCTGCGAACCGTCGTCACGCGTAGTGCCCATCGACATGCCAGCCAGTGTAAAGCAGAAGAGCCGGCGTGTCGATCCCGAAAATGCCGACTTTTACCACGGGCTGTTGAGCAGCCGGCGCTGATCTTCTGACCGTTCGCCTGCCGCCGCCGGCGGCGTGGACCGGCCGCCGTCAATGGCACGAGTTTTGATAGTACTCAGGGCGGGCTTATGCTAGCCGAGCGCCGCGTTGACGGCAACGGGCCGCACGGCGGTCGCGCCTGCGGCGCGGGCGCCGTGGCGACTCCTGCGACGCCGGCCGACCCCGGGAGACGTGACCGCAATGGCCGACATGCCGAAGGCGACCATTCTGATCGTTGACGACGAGCGTCTGATCCGCTGGTCTCTCGTCGAGCGTCTGTCCGCCGAGGGATACGAGACCCTCGAGGCCGAATCCGGCCAGGAAGCGCTGGCCCGGTTCGGCGCCGCCGTCGATCTGGTGCTGCTCGACTACCGCCTCGGCGACCTCGACGGTCTGGAGGTTCTCAAGGCGCTCCGCCGGCGCGACCCTGACGTCCTGATCATTTTCTTCACCGCGTTCTCCAGCCTCGGCAATGCGGTCGAGGTGATGAAACAGGGGGCGTACCACTACGCCACGAAACCGTTCAACCTCGACGAGATCGTGCTGCTGGTGGAGAAGGCGCTCGAAACCACCCGGCTGCGGCGGGAAGTGCGCGCGCTGCGGGCGCGTCAGCAAGGGCCGTACACCCTGGACCGGATCATCGGCGACTCCCCGGCCGCTGCGGCGACCAGGGATCTGCTCGGGAAGGTCGCGTCGAGTCCGGCGTCGACCGTGTTGCTGACGGGCGAGAGCGGAACGGGCAAGGACCTCGCCGCCCGGGTGATTCACGACACGAGCGCGCGCGCCGCCCGGCCGTTCATGAACGTCACCTGCTCGGCGCTGACCGAGACGCTGCTCGAAAGCGAACTGTTCGGCCACGAACGGGGCGCGTTCACCGACGCGCGGGAGCGGAAGCGCGGGCTGCTCGAGTCGGCCGCCGGCGGCACGGTGTTCCTCGACGAGATCGGCGAGATGGCCCTGGCGCTGCAAGCGAAGCTCCTGCGTTTCCTCGAAGAGAAGACGTTCAAGCGGGTCGGCGGCGCCGAGGACGTCCACGTCGACGTCCGGGTGATCGCCGCGACCAACCGCAACCTGGAGGACGACGTGCGCGGCGGCTCGTTCCGGGAGGACCTGTTCTATCGGCTGAACGTGCTGCCGATACGGCTCCCGCCGCTGCGCGACCGGGCGGAGGACGTTCCGTTGCTGGCCAGGTTCTTCGCCGACGGCTTCAACCGCGAATTCCGGAAGAGCGTGCGGGAGATCGCTCCCGAGGCGATGGAAGCCCTGCAAGGCCACGCGTGGCCGGGCAACGTGCGCGAACTGCGCAACGCGGTCGAACGCGCCGTCCTGCTCGGCGAGGACGGCCGGCTGACGGTGGACGATTTTCCCCTGCATGCGCCGCGCGGGAGCGCCTCCGCGGAAGTCACGCTGCCGCCCGGCGGGACGAACCTCGAAGCGATGGAGCGCAGCTTGGTGGCGCAGGCGCTCGACCGGACCGGCTGGAACCAGACCCGGGCCGCGGCGCTGCTCGGCCTCAACCGCGACCAGATCCGGTATCGGATCGAGAAATTCGGACTGGCGAAGCAGTAGCCCGTATCCCCTACCGGCCGCAGGTCCGCGGAGATACCGTCCAGTCGGTTTCACGGAGCTCACTGTCGGCGGGCGGCGCCGTGTAGACGGTCTGCATCGCCGAAGCGAAGAAGAAAGGAAGCGATGCGGGAAAAGATGTGTACGCCAACATGACTGGCAAGTACGACCACGACAGATCTCCACCTGGCGGAAACAATGCGGTCACTAACCCGGCTCCAAGAGCTAAAGCGATCCATCCTGGGCTTCGTGTCCAGAAGGGTCGTCGAGCGCGAATCACATGCACCGCTTGTCGCTCCAGAATGCGTTCGGATCCGTCAAGCAGCGTCAACACAAGAGCATCAGCGGTGACGGCATGGAGACGGCCCCTGACGATCCGTTTGTCCGGAAGCGCAGCGGCGTCATTCAGACGTACTTCAATCTCGGCGCCGGGAGTTACGGCTTTGACATTTGACCACCTGCAGGGAGTAATCGCCGCCGGAGCGTCAACGGATACTCTCTTCATATCGAACTCGTAAGACTGGATGCGCGTGGCGCACGCCGCCCCGCCAACGAGCAGCGGGAGCGCAAGAATGAAGGCGAAACCGGCGCCGCATTTCGCGCCTTCCATTTCCGGATGGGCGCGGGTCGCGCTGCTCACGCCAGCACGCCGGTGAGCCAGTCGCCGACGTCGCGCACCTCCTCCGGGCAGACCGAGTGCGCCATCGGGTACTCGTGGTAATCGACTTCGTAGCCCGCCTGCGCGAGCCGGTCGCGCGCCCCGCGGCCCAGCGCCGGCGGCACCATGCCGTCGGCCGCGCCGTGCGCCTGGAAGATCGGGACGGTCCGGTTCGCGGCGGCGGCTTCGGCGTCCAGCGCGGCGGGGAGCAGGAGATACCCGGACAGGCAGACGACGCCGGCCAGCTTCGCCGGATGGCGGAGGCCGGCGAACAGCGCCATCGCGCCCCCCTGGGAGAAGCCGGCGAGCACGACGCGCTGCGCCGGCACGCCCCGTTCGACCTCGCGGGCGATCAGCTCGTCGATCCATCCCGCCGACTCGCGGATCCGCCGTTCGTCCTGGTCCCGCGTGTCGAACCCGGTCACGTCGTACCAGGCGCGCATGATCAGGCCCATGTTGATCGTCACCGGTATCCGCGGCGCGTTCGGGAAGACGTAGCGGACCCCGAGGCCGGCCGGCAGGCCGAGCTGCGGCGGGATGCCGTGGAAGTCGTGCGCGTCGGCGCCGAGGCCGTGCATCCAGATGACGGCGGCGCCGGCCGGGCCGTCCGGTTCGACTTCGAGCGTTTCAAGTTGCGGCGTTTGCGGCAGAGGTCTTCGTCCTGCTGGTCGTTCACCCGGTCTGCGGTCCGGCGGCCGCCTATTGGTCCTGCGACAGCGACCGGAAGTACTCCTCGATCAGGTCGCGGAATCCGGCCGGCGCGTCGTCGGACGACGCGAGGAACAGCTCCTCGTTCTCCGAGTCGACCTCGCGGCGCAGCCGGTACTCGAACCGCTTGAGGTTCTCCAGGAGGAGGGTCTGGAGGCCCGCGAGCACCGCCGCGTCCTGGTAGACGCGGCCGTCGTCGAGCTCCTGCAGGCGCCGGATGATCTCGTCCAGTTCGTCGGCGGAGAAGTGCTCCGGCTCCAGCAGCCGCCGGATCTCCTGCGCGTCGCCGAGCCGCTCCCGGAACTCCCGCCGCCACTGCCGGACGTCGTCCGGGTCGAACGCGCGCGCGCGCCGGTCGCCCCAGCCGCCGGCGCCGAACGGACCGCCGAACGTGTCGCCGTCGCCGGGCCGGCCGTCGGCGACCCCGGCGTCGGACGGCTGACCGTCCGCGTCCCGGCCGCCGCCCGTCCGTCCGTCCGCCGGCTGTCCCTCGGACGGCTCGCCGGAGGGCCGTTCGCCATCGGACGGCTCGCCGTCCGCCGTTTCGTCGCCCTGGCGCCACATCCGGTAGTCGAGCGATTCGAGGCCCCGCATCAGGTCGCGCGTCTGGTCGAGCGCCTGCGTCATCGCGTCGGCCTCCGACTGCCCGACCGCCTCGGCGGCCGCCTGCAGCTTGTCGCGCAGGTCGCCGATATCGCTGCCGATCTCCGCCTCGAACGCCTGGGCGGTCTCCGGCGCGCGGCTCCGGACCAGCCCCTTGGAGTACCGGATCTTCTCCTTCAGCTTGTTGTCGCGGATGCTGTTCGCCGCCTCGGCCAGCCGGCGGGCCGCGTCGCGCTCCTCGCGGCGGAACTCCGCCGACGTGGAGTCGATGGAGCGCTCCAGGTCGGCGACCTCCGCCTCCATCGCGTCCTTCCGCTCCATCAGCCCTTGCAGCCGCGCCGCACGCTGCGTGTCGCCCAGGCCGGCGAGTCCCTCGACGGTCGCCGCGACCTCGCGCTCCTCGTCGGCGAGCCGGTTCGCCCGCCGCAGCGCGTCGTCGATGTCGCGCTCCAGCCGCCCGGTCTGCTCGGTCTGCAACCGCTCCTGCACCTCGCGCAGCCGGTCGAGCGCGGTCCCGGCCTCGGCGAACCCCAGGTTGTCGCTGTTGGCGGCGGCGCGGCGCATGGCGTCCGCCGCCTCCTGCAGCCGCCGCGAGGCGTCCATCATCTGCGGCGAGTTCATCTCGCGCGCGAGCCGCTCGAGCCGGCGCGCAGCCTCCTCCGCCTCTTCGGCCAGCGCCCGCTGCCCGGCGCCGCCGCCCTGCGCCGACTGCTGGCCGCGCGCGAGCCGGCGCTGCCGCTCGGCCTCCCGCTCCTGCCGCCGCGCCAGCTCGCGGAGCCGCTCCATCATCTCGTCTATCGTGTCGTCGGCCTGCTGCTGCTGGCCGCGCTGCATCGTCTCGTACTGGTTCTGCAGCTTGTCGAGCTCCAGCTCGAACAGGTCGGCCAGATCTTCCGCGGCCTGGTTCCGGCCGGCGCCGCCCCCCCCGCCCCCGGCGCCCATCGACACCAGCACCTCTTCGTACGCCTCCTCGGCGCGCTGCAGGTGCTGGAGCGCGCGCTGCTCGGGCGGCAGGGCGCCGTCGGCGTCCTGCCCCTGCAGCGCGGTCTCCGCCTCCTGCATCGCCTCGGCCGCCTGCGGCAGCAGCTCGGCGATCGAGCGGAACTCGGGGTCGGCCGGCATCACGCGGCTGTTCATCCGGCGGAGCAGCGTCTCGACCTGCTCGCGAAGGCCGCCCTGGGCCAGGGTGAGGAAGACGAGGTTCTCGCGGTACTCCTCGTCGGTCTGGTCGTCGCGGTCCCGGATGACGTTGAACGTGCCGGCCACTATCTCCCGCTGCGCCTCCGACAGCGCGCGCGGGTCGCCGCCGCCCCCGGCCCCGCCCAACCCGCCCTGCGACTGCGCCGCCCGGAAGTCGCGGCTGAAGGCGCGGATCTGCACGAAGTACAGGTCGCTCCTGACGTCCTTGCCCTGCTGCGCGAGGTTGCGGTCGGTGGCGCGGGCGTGGTACGAGACGAAGTCGCCCGGTTCGAGGCCGAGCTCCTCCAGGAAGAAGGTGTGCCCGGCCGACATCTCCCGCAACGCGCTGTCCCGGCCGTCGAACAGGCCGACCGTCCGCTCCGGGCCGCCGTTGATCGAATAGACGAGCTGCAACGAGAGGAGTCCGAAGTCGTCGTCGGCGCGCGCCTCGACGAACACCTCCTCGATGGCGCTCGCGGTCGTGTCGCGCCCCGGTTCGATGAACATCACCGCCGGCGGCTGGTCGGTCAGGACGTCGATGGTGTACTGCGGCGACGCGGTGACGAGCCGGCCGTCGGGCGCCTGCAGGTCGATCCGGTAGAACCCGTCCTGCTCGACGACGAAGCTCGCCGTCAGGGTTCCGTCCGGCTCGACGCGGAGCGGCGTCCGGTTCTCCTCGTCCAGCACCAGCTCCCCGCCGCCGGTCGCCAGGGTGGAGACGACCCGCAGCCGGACCTCGGTTTCCTTGAGCACCGCGATGTCGCCGCCGTTTTCTATCGTGCGCGGGTCGAGACCGGTGTAGGGCGGGAAGACGTACTCGAGTGCGATCCGCTCGGCGTACGGCAGGTCGACGACGTCGAGGGTGAAGCGGGGCGACTGCACGCCGGACGCCTCGACGAAGTAATCGGTGCGCGCCTGCAGGTCGAACAGCAGCGCCTCGAACCGCTGCGCCGCCTCGTCCGGCGCGAGCGGGAGCCGCTCGAACGACTCGTCCTCGCCGCCGCGCAGGAACAGGTTCACGTTCTCGGCGTCGAACCCGACGAGCCGGGCCGTGACCGTCTGGTCGGCGCCGCGGGCCACCGTGGCGTCGCCCGGCAGCACCTCGATCCGGTACGGACTGGCCGCCTCGACGTTGCCGGCCGGCGTCAGGAGCGCGGCGATGCCGTGCCGGAGATAGTCGGGACCGAACGCCAGGAGCAGCGCGGCGCCCGCGGCGGCGGCGCCCAGCCACCCGGACGACGCCGTCAACCGCCGGCGTTCGACCGCCCGCCCCATGTCGATGGCGCGGACCTTCGCCGCCGCCGACTCGATCAGGCGGCGCACGATGACGGGGGAATGGTCGGGCCGCGCCTCGCGCTCCCCCTTCCGGCTCTCCTCGACGGCGCTCAGCACCGCCGCCTGCAGCGACGGTTCGTGCTCCTCGAGGTAGAGCGCGACCCGCTCGTCCGAGACGCGGCGCGACACCGGCCGGACGAACAGCCACCAGCCGGCGCCGATCAGCGCCACGTACGTCACGATGCGGAAGACGACGATCGCGGTCGGACTGAACCGGAAGATCTCGAGGCCGTACGACGAGGCGAGCAGCGTGCCGAGCGCCGCCGCGACGAGGACCGAGACCCCCCGGACGGCGACCCGGAGGCGCCACCGCCCCCGCACGTGCCGGATGGCCCGGAGCAGTTCGTCGCCGCCGCCCGTGAACCGGGGTTCGCCAAGCGTCATCCGATCGTCCTTTCGCTCTTGCCCGCCATCTTACCCGACGTCGACAGCCCGTAGTGAAAGCCCCGCTGCATTCGAGCGGCGATGCATCCCGCCTGACGGCGTTGTTCGTCGGTTGCGTATGCCCAATATGCGCCCTCCTCACGCCTTGTCAGCCGGGCGCCTCACCGCTCTCGATGCGATGCGGGGTTCCACTACGGGCTGTCGACAGCCCGCCGCGACAGCCGGTTCGAGACGGCCGTCTCGCCGACGAACAGGACGAACGCGGCGGCGAGCAGATACCACCAGACGCCCTGGCGCCGCTCCAGGTCCTGCGGGGCGAACGTGCGGGCCGGCGCGTCGGCCGCCGCGCGGTCGCCGCCCGCCCGCCCGGTGACGGCGCCGGCCAGCTCGTCCGGATCGACCGCCGTCAGGTCCGCCTCCGCCAGATCGACGTTGACCGCCAGCGTCAGCGGCCGGCCGCCGGGGGCCGCCGCATCGCGGACTTCGTAGATCCCCTGCTCGTCGAGCGCCAGGAAGCCGGCGCGCGCTCCCGCGCTGACCGGCAGACGCCGCCCGGACGGCGAGACCGCCACCAGCTCGGCGCCGGCCAGCCCGGCCGCCGCCAGCGCGCCGCTCTGCTCGGCCAGGTTCAGCACCTGTCCGGCGTAGCGCCAGGGGGTGGGCGGGGCGTAGCGGGCGAGGTGCTGGACCACCCGGTGGACCAGCGGCAGGTAGACCGGCTTGAGGGCCAGGTCGTTCCAGAAGCTGTCGAGCGTCGAGGACCAGAGCAGCACGACGCCGTCGCCGACCCGGCGCTCCGCGAGGGCCGGGACGCCGTCGTCGTACCGGGCGAGCACCGCCGCCGACTCGTGCGGCTCGACCGGCCGGCGCCGGAAGAACCGGGCGGTGGTCACGTCGCCGCTCCGCGGCGTGCTGAACAGCTCGAAGACCGGATGGCTGTAGTCGAGGTACCCGATCGACCCGCCGCGTCCCGGCCGGTCGTCCGGGCGGCCGAGCGCGCCCGGCAGCAGCGCGGCGGTCAGCTCGCCGTCGGGCGGCCAGTCGCTCCTCTCGCCCGCCACCACCAGCAGTCCGCCGCCGCGCTCGACGAACCGCCGCAGCGCCTCCGCGGGCGCGCCCGCCGGCGCCGGGACGTCGCTGAGCACGACGACGTCGCGTCCGTCGAGGTCGGCGGCGTCGAAGCCGGCCGGCGTCGTGACCGTCACGTCGAACGACGGCGCCGAGCCGATGCCGAGGGCGCGCCGCAGGTGCAGGTCGGCCTCCGGCGCCGCGCGGCCGCGCCCCACCAGCAGCACCCGGACGACCTGGCCCGGCGCGACGACGAAGTGGAAGACGTCGTCGGTCGGCAGGGCGTCGCCCCGGATGCGCACCGCCCCGGCCGTCGGCGCGTCGCCGAGGGTGACCGGCGCGTAGTCGACGGTGGACGAGCCGCTCGCCGGCAGGTCGGCGGTCCGGCGCTCGACCTCGCGTCCGTCGAGCTCCAGCGTCACGTCGAGGTCCGGGACCGGCCGGCCGCCGCGGTTCGTCACGCGCGCCGCCACCGCGACGCGCTCGCGCCCCGAGAAGTACTCGCGCTGGAACAGCACGCCGGCCACGCTGACGTTCGCCTCCTCGCCGCCGCCCACCATCACCGGCGTCAGCGCCGTCCCCTGCGGGAACCGGATGCCGGCGGCGCTCTCCACGCCCGACCGCTGGAAGTCGCTGATCAGCACCGCCTCCAGCCGGGGCAGGCTCGAATCTTCGAAGATCCCTTCGGCCAGCTTGAGGGCCGGCCCGTACCGCGTCGCGCCGGCGCCGAGCGCCGCCGCGTCGACGAGCGCGCGCAACCCGCCGCGGTCCGACATCGATCGGGGCCCGACCTCGGCGCCGCTGTCGAACAGGATCAGGGTGGCCCGGTCGGCGGCGGCCAGTCCGTCGATGACGTCGACGGCCGCCGCCTTCGCCCGGTCCCAGCGGTCGGCGTACGCCAGGCTGTACGACCGGTCGAGCAGAATCACCACCTCCCGCGCCCCGGACGTCACGGCGGCGGCGGCCGGCGACCGGAAGAACGGCCGCGCGAACGCGGCGATCAGCAGGGCGAGCGCGAGGCACCGCAGCAGCAGCAGGAACCAGTGGCGGATCCGCTGCCGGCGGAACGAGTGGAACGGGATCCGGCGCACGAACATCAGCGAGGGGAACTCGACCACCTCCTTCCGCTCGCGCTGGATCATGTGGATGACGATCGGCGCGGCGAGCGCCCCGAGCCCGATCAGGAAGAGCGGCGCCAGGAAGGCCATCAGCGCACCCGGCTCAGCTTCGCCCGCGTCGCGAGGAACTTGAACAGCGCGTGGTCGAGCGGCGTCGCCGTGTTGAACAGCGCGTAGTCGATCCGGTTCTCACCGCACGACTTCGCCAGGGCGGCGACGTGCTCCTGCACGAGCAGGCGGTACTGCTCCCGCAACTTCTCCGGGACGACCGGCATCTTCCGGCCGGTCTCCAGGTCCTGGAAGCTGGCCGCCTCGTCGTACGGGAACTCGATTTCGGCCGGGTCGAGCAGGTGGAACACGATCAGGTCGGTCCCGCCGTACCGGAGCGGCTTGATCGCGTCGACCACCGTCTGCGGGTCTTCGTAGAAGTCGGAGATCAGCACGACGATGCCGCGCCGCTTGAAGAACTCGGCCGCCCGGAACATCGGATGCGCCAGCGATCCGGGCCGCCCCGCCTCGATCCGGTCGAGCGCGTGCAGGACGACGTCGAGGTGCTTCGCCGACGGCGGGATCCGGGTGACGACGTCGGAGTCGAACGTCACCAGCCCGACCCGGTCGCGCTGCTTCGTGCAGAAGTAGGTCAGGCAGGCGGCCAGGCGCCGGCCGTAGTCGAGCTTCGTGATCCCCTTGTCGCCGAACTGCATCGAGCGCGAGACGTCGAACATCACCGAGAAGTTGGCGTTGGTGTCCGCCTCGAACTGCTTGACGTAGAACCGGTCGGTGCGCGCGAAGACGCGCCAGTCGATGAACCGGACGTCGTCGCCCGGCATGTAGCCCCGGTGCTCGGCGAAGTCGATCGACACGCCGAGGTACGGCGCCTTGTGCAGCCCGTTGATGAACCCGTCCACCACCGTGCGCGCCAGCAGGTTGAGGTTGCCGATGCGCGCCAGAACCTTCGGGTCGACGAAGCGGGCGCCGGGGGCGGCCTGGGATGTCTCCACGGCCTTTCGTCACATCCGGGAAGCGGGGACCGGCACGGCTTCGAGCAGCTGGTCGACTATCCGGTCCGTCGTGATCCCCTCCGACTCGGCGTGGAAGTTGAGCAGCACGCGGTGGCGCAGCACCGGGTGCGCCAGCGCCCGGACGTCGTCGAAGCTGACGTGGTACCGCCCCTCGGTCACGGCGCGCGCCTTGCCCGCGAGGACGAGGTACTGCGCGGCGCGGACGCTCGCCCCGTACGCCACCCACTTCTTCACGAACTCCGGCGCGTCGTCCGCCTTCGTCCGGCTGGTGCGGACGAGGTTCAGGGCGTACCGCAGCACCGCCTCCGACACCGGCACCTTGCGGATCAGCTCCTGGAACGCCACCAGGTCGGCGCCGGTCACCGCATGCCGGAACTCGGGCCGCTGCGCCACGGTGGTGGTCCGCACCACCTGGAGCTCCTCGTCCTCCGGCGGATGGTCGATGACGACGTGGAACATGAACCGGTCGAGCTGGGCTTCCGGCAGCGGGTAGGTCCCTTCGAGCTCGATCGGGTTCTGCGTCGCGAAGACGAAGAACGGCTCGTCGAGCGGGTAGGTGCGGCCCTGCACGGTGACCCGGTGCTCCTGCATCGCCTCGAGGAGCGCCGACTGGGTCTTCGGCGGCGTCCGGTTGATCTCGTCCGCGAGGAGGACGTTCGTGAAGACCGGTCCCGGCGCGAACACCATCTTCCGGCCGCCGGTCCCGGCGTCCTCCTGGATGATGTCGGTGCCGGTGATGTCGGACGGCATCAGGTCGGGGGTGAACTGAATCCGGGCGAACTTGAGGTCGAGGACCTGCGCCATCGTCTGGATGAGCAGCGTCTTGGCCAGGCCGGGGACGCCGACGATGATGCTGTTGCCGCCCACGAACAGCGTGAGCAGCGCCTGCTCGATCACCTCCTGCTGGCCGATGATCTGCTTGCGCAGCTCGGCGAGTATCTGCTCCCGTCCGGCCTTGAGCCTGTCGGCGAGCGCCACGTCGTCCGGCGCTTCGAGGTCGGCGGGCGCGTCAGGGCGAATGTCGATGTCCAAGGGGGCTGCTCCCTTCAGTGCGTCAGTGCGTACAGGACGTAGTTCACGCCGAACTTGTACGACTCGTTCGTCAGCTCGATCGGATACCAGCCGGTCTCCGAAAATTCCCAGTACTCGCCGATGTCGTTGTTGTAGTTGACCACGATCATCAGCCGCGCGTCCGGATCGTTGTTCTCGTGCACGCCGAAGAACCGCGTCGGCAGGCCGTACACCTCGGGCATCTCCAGCGTGTCGATCTCGAAGAACGCGTGGAAGATCGGGTGGGAGACGTCCAGCTCGACGAGCCGCGCGCCGGGCAGCACGCGCCGAAGCTGCTGCTCGAAGTTCCACCAGTGCTCGCCCTGGAAGTCGTCGAAGATCAGGAAGCCGCCCTTCCGCAGCCACGACCGCAGCCCGCGCGCCTCGGCGTCGTTCATCGTCCAGAAGCCCGGCTCCGACATGTACGCGAACGGGAACCGGTGCAGCCCCGGGTCGTCGAGCGTCAGGACGTTGCCGCCGTTCGGCCCCACGAACGGACTGACGCTGGTCACCTCGTCGAGGATCTTCGACAGGTTGCGCTCGGCCCGCGGATAGTCGTGCGCCCAGGGGAGGTCGCCGCGGAGGAACCGGCCGCTCCGGAGCCCCATCTCGTAACGCAGGCGCACGAAGACGAAACGGCCGTCGTACGCCGTGTTGCCGAACTCGCCGGTGTCCGCCGCTCCCGCCGCGGGCCGCGCCCCCGCTGCGCGCCCGGCGTGCGGGGCGAGTCCGGCGGCGGCGCCCGCCGCGAGGAGGGCGGCCGCGGCGATCAACCGGCGCCGGCGCCCCGGCGTCATCGCCGCCGCGCCTCCTCCCGCCGCCGGATCTCGCGGCTCTTGAGCGCCAGCTCGATCAGCAGCCGCTCGAGCTCCTGCTCGTACTGCTCCGGCGACGCGCCGCCCCGGAGCCGCCGCAGATCGTCCACGCGCGATTCGAGCGCCTGACGTTCGTCGTACAGCGCGCGCAGTTCCGGGTCGTCCGGAAACGCCGCCGCCGCGCGCAGCCCGGCGCCGCTCGTGAAGAACAGCGTCCGCGCCACCGCCCCGTCCCCCTCCAGCGGGTCCGGTTCGCCCGTTCCGGCGCCGTCGCCGTCGTCGTCGAGCAGCGCCTGCTCGGTGACCAGCCGGCCGTCCGCCTCGTAGCTCTGCTCGACCTGGTGGCGGGCGTACTGGAACGCTTCGAGCATCGACACGCGCTCGTCCTTGTTCCGGTCGGCGTCCGCCTCCCCGCCGGCGAACGCCTCGACGAAGTAGCCGCCGAAGACCGACGCGTTCCGCTGGCCGCCGGATCGGGTGGCGGTCATCACCACCCGGCCCGCGCCGGACAGCTTCTCCACGAACGGTCCGCTGGCGCTGGCGGTGTTCACGAACGTGACGTGCCCGACGTCCAGGCGGTCGAGGAGCGCCGCGAAGTCGTCGGCCGACAGATCCCGGCCCGGCAGGTTGATGCGGGCCGCGTCGGTGAAGCTGCCGTGGCCGAACAGCACGATCACCACGTGGTCGCCCGGCTCGGCCCGCGCCGCGATCGCGTCGATGGCGGCCTCGACCGCCTCGCGCGACGACCGGCCGGCGATGGCCTCCGGCGCGAGCGACGGCTGCTCGCCCAGATAGGTCAGGTTGGCGGCGGGCACCTCGTACCGGGTGGCCGCCGCGTCGAGCAGCGTGGTCGCCCAGGCGTGGAACTGCTCGGTGTAGGCCGGCTCGCCGCCCAGGCCGGCCACCACCAGCAGGTGGGTCTGCTGCGCCGCGGCGGGCGCGGCCAGCCCCCACCCGAGCCCGATCGCCGCCGCGAATCGGCGTCCGCGCCGCCTCACGCCAGCCCCCTGAACCGCCGGTACCCCCACTCGCCGAGCACCAGCGCGACCAGCAGGAAGAGCAGCGCCGGCATGTCCCACAGGTCCCGCTCCTCGACCACCGTGACGCCGCCGCCGACGTACTGAACGTCGTCGGCGAGCGCCGCCGCGGCGTCGGCGGTGTAGAACCGGCCGCCGGTCTCGTCGGCGATCCGCCGCAGCAGCGGCGCCCGCATCGTCGAGTCGTAGAACTCGTCGTCGCTCGGCGCGGCCTCCACGTAGACGACGTCCTCGCCGAGCAGCTCGCCGTCGGTCGACGCCTCGACCCGGACCTCGTAGAACCCCTCCCGGCCGGCGGTGAACGTCGTCCGGTACTCGCCGTCCTTCTCCGCCGTCCACTCCATCCGGCGTTCGATCAGCGCGTCGTCCGGGCCGGTCACGACAGCGGCGACGACGCTGTCGTTCAGCTCCTCGAAGCTCGGGTCGACCACCTCGGCCAGCACGGTGACGGTCTCGCCCGGCTCCACCCGGTCGCGGGGCAGCTCGGCCACCACCTGGTCCGGCGCGCCGTCGACCACCCAGCGGAGCAGGCGGCGCCAGAACGTCTCGTGCGTCATGTCCTCCACCGGGACGTCGGCGTGCATCTGCCACATCCACGAGTCCTGGATCGGCAGGGCCAGCGACTTCCCGGCGCCGTACCGCTGGAACGCCAGGACGACCAGGTCGTGGGGCGCCGAGCTGAGCAGCACCGTGGCGCCCGGTTTCGCTTCGGCGATCGGGTTGACCACCGTCACCGGCGGCAGCGTGCTCCAGCGCTCGGCCGACGCCTGCTCGGTGTCGGCGATCTGCGTGGCGGCGTGGCCGGTCCCGGCGCGGGTCGTCTCCACCCGGACCTCGGCGAAGAAGCTCTCCTCGGCGTCGGGCGCCACCGGGTCCAGCGCCACCGGCAGCACGTCGGCCACCGGCGTTCCCGCGTATCCGCCTTCGGCGAACGAGCGGTGGCTCCCGAGCATCAGCAGGCCGCCGCCGCGCCGGTTGACGAAGTCGGCGATCATCCGGAGCTGGTCGGGGGTGAAGTAGCTCGCCTCGATGCTGCCGAGGATCAGGCCGCTGTACCGGAACAGGTCGGCGCGCCGGGTCGGGAAGCCGCCCGGCAGCTCGTCCGGCCCTTCGACGCCGCGGCGGAAGAACTTGTTCTCGGCGGTGCGCTGCAGCAGCGTGACGTGGAGGTTCTCGTCGTCCTCCACCCCGCGCAGGAGGAACTTGACCTCCCAGCGCGGCTCCCCCTCGAAGTACAGGATCCGCTCGCTCCGGTCCTCGACGACGATCAGCGCCCGGCGGACGTTGTTCCGGGCGACCATCTCCCCCGGCTGCTGCGCCACGCTGAAGCTGAACAGCCGGGGGCCGGCCTCGGCGGCGGTGAACCGCATCGGCGCCGTCAGCGGCTCGCCGTCGGCCGGCAGCTCCACCTCCTGCGTACCGACGATCCGCCCTTCGTCCTCCACCTGCACCGTCACCGTCTCGCCGCGGTAGCCGCGCTGGGTGATCACGAGCTCGACGACGAGCGACGCCCCCTTCAGCACGCGGCGCGGCGTGTCGACCCGGCCGATCTCGACGTCGCGGTCGAACGTCTCCCGTCCCAGCCCGACGGTGAAGACCGGGACGCCGGACGCCTGCAGCGGGAGCAGCGACTCGCCGAGGCCGCCCTCCGCGTTGTCCGCGCCGTCGCTCACCACCACGAGGCCGGAGAGCGGGACGCCGGACAGCTCGTCGTGGGCGCGCTCGAGCGCCTGCCCGATCCCGGTCCGCGTCCCGTCGTACGTCAGCTCGCCCGGCGCAGCCACCCGGTCGGCGTCCGACGCGAACCGGAAGAACCGGAGGGCGAACCGGTCCGCCAGCGCGGCCCGCAACGCGCTCTCCGGCGCGCCGAACGCCTCCTGCACGAACGCGCGCCGCGGCGTCCCGCCGCGGTCGGCGATCTGCATGCTGCGCGAGTCGTCGATCAGGATCCCGAGGAAGTTCTCCTGGGGCGCCACGGACGAGAGGACCAGGACCGGCCGGAGCAGGCAGAAGGCCAGCGCCGCCAGCGCGGCGATCCGCAGGCCGGCGAGGACGGCGCGGTCCCGCGGCCGGCTGGTCCCGCGCACCGCGAGATAGGTGTGGAGCGTCAGGCACGCCGCGCCCGCCGCAGCCGCCGCCGCCAGGTACCCGGCCCACGACGCCCGCAGGGCGAACGCGCCCTGATCGAAGATCAGCGGCCGGTACTTGAACAGGAGTTCGAACAGTGACTCGAACACGATGTTTCCGCCGCCGCGGAGCCGGCCATCAGTGGCTCATCGCGTAGACGATGAAGTTGATCCCCATCCGGACGGCGAAGCTCGAGTAGCTGAGCGGGTACTCCGGCCGCTCGAACCATTCCCAGGCGTCTCCGAGGTCGGTGTTCCAGTTGATGATCACCATCAGCCGGCCGTCCTGATCGAAGATGCCGCGGGCGTGCGCCACGTAGCCGTCCCGCTCCCAGGTGCGCCCGTACCAGTGGTTGCCGATCGCCGGCACCTGCACGATCTCGTCGATCCGGTAGACGGCGTTGAAGATCGGGTGGTCGAGCGGCAACTCCCGGATCCGGTGTCCCGGCAGCACCCGCCGGATCTCCCGCTCGAAGTTCGCCCACTCCCACGACCCCCAGAAGTCGTCGATCACGAGGAAGCCGCCGGCGAGCAGGTAGTCGCGCAGCCCCTGCGCTTCGGACGCCGACAGCGCCATGTTCCCCACCTCGAGGGCGTACAGGAACGGGAACCGCCGGATGTCGGGATCGTTCAGGCGCACGGTGTTCTCGTGCTCGGCCGCGCTGATGTCGATGAAGCTGTTGACCGCCGCCATGAACTGGCGGTCCGCCTTCGGGAAGTCGGTGGCCCAGGCGTTCCACCGCCAGTTCGACGAGTAGATGCCGCGCGTGAAGTAGAACTCGCGCGGCCCGCCGGGACTCTTGAGCGACGGGCGGCGCCGGTCGAGCAGCTTCCGGAAGTCTTCGTCCGGCGGCTGCGGCGCGGCGCGCAACCCGCCGAAACCGGCGCCAACCAGCGCCGCAACGAGCAGGGCGATCGGACCGACGCGAGAGGGTTTCACAAGGAAACCGCAGCATAGCACATGCCTGTCGGCAGGCGGCCCGTCGGCCTGGCCGGTCTCCGGGTGGGCGGAGGCGGAGGACGTCGTCGGTCTACCCGCGCAAGGGACGGAGCTCCGTCGATAGCCGCGCCGCGGGCAGGGCCCGGACGTGCGGCGCCAGCCCGCTGCCGCGCTGGCGCTGGCGGCCGTCCTGGGACCGGCGCTGTGGGAAGGCCGCCCTCCCGCCGCGGCCCGCATCCTGCTGCCGATGACGTTCGCCTTCAACGTCGTGCTGCCCCGCCGCGGCCGGTGGCGCTGGCCGGTCCTCGTCCTGGGCAACCTGACCGCCGCGCACGGCCTGCTGTCGCTGCCCGCCGGCTGGACCGACGGCAGCCTGCCCGTGCGGTGGTAGACGGGCGGGATCGCTGGCCAACTGGCGTACACTTGACGCGGTGACGTCGGAATCCTTCGCCGAGCAGGTGCTTGCCGGCGTGCGAAAGGCGGAGACGCTCTACCACCGGCTGGTGATCGTCGCGTCGGACGGACCCGGGAGAACGCCGGCGCTGCGCGAAGTTGCGGCGCGGACGGGCGCGCGCGTCCTGAATCTCAACCTGGAAATCTCGCGCCGGATGCTTGACCTCACCGTACGCCGGCGGGCGCTGCAGTTGCCCGGCGTACTGGAGGAGATCGCACGAAACGAAGGTCCGCTCGTGCTGCTCGACCACTTCGAGATCCTGTTCGACCCGGCCCTGGAACAGGACCCGCTCCGCTTGCTGCAAGGGGTGTCGCGCGACCGGACGGTGGTCGCCGCTTGGCCGGGAACGATGGAAACAGGCTGCCTGAGCTACGCCGCGCCGGATCACCCCGAACACCGGCGTTACCCGAGCGGCGATCTGCCGATCGTCGGCTTGGCCGGCGCCGCCGGGCGCCCGCACGCTGCGCGGGTCGGGGGGCGTCTCCGCGGCGCCGGGCGCGGCGACGCCGCCCCGGGCCGCGCGCCGCGGGAACGCCGATGACCTACGGCGACCTGATCCGGTTCGATCCGATCGAAACGGTGGTCCAGCTCCGGGACGCCGACGGGGAAGCGGCGGCGCGGCGGCTCGTCGCCACCTACGTCGTGAGCGGCGCGATGGCCGACAAGCTCGCGTCCGTCCTGATCCCGCAGTTGCAGTTCGACCGGCCGGCGGACAACAAGGGGGTGCTGGTCGTCGGCCACTACGGGACCGGCAAGTCGCACCTGATGTCGGTCGTCTCGGCCGTCGCCGAGCGGGCGGCGCTCTGCGACGCGGTGACGCATCCGGGGCTGGCGGACGCCGCGCGCCGGATCGCCGGGCGGTTCCAGGTGGCGCGGACGGAGCTGGGCGCCACCACGATGGACCTGCGGACGTTCGTCTGCTCGCAGCTCGAGGAGGCGCTGGCCGGCTGGGGCGTCGACTACCGTTTCCCGGCGCGGGACGCGATCCCGAACCACAAGCAGGCGTTCGAGGAGATGATGGCCGCGTTCCACGCGCGGCATCCCGACCGCGGCCTGCTGCTGGTGGTCGACGAGCTGCTCGACTACCTCAAGAGCCGCCGGGATCAGGAGCTGGTCCTCGACCTGAATTTCCTGCGCGAGATCGGCGAAGTCTGCAAGGACCTCCGCTTCCGTTTCGTCGCCGGCGTGCAGGAGGCGATCTTCGACAGCCACCGCTTCGCCCACGTGGCGGACAGCGTGCGGCGGGTGCAGGACCGCTTCGAGCAGGTCCCGATCGCCCGGACCGACGTCAAGCACGTCGTCGCCGAGCGGCTGCTCCGCAAGACGGCCGGGCAGCAGGCGCAGGTCCGGGACTACCTCGCGCCCTTCACCCGGTGCTACGGCGGCATGCAGGAACGGCTGGACGAGTTCGTCCGGCTCTTCCCCGTCCACCCCGACTACGTCGACACGTTCGAGCGCATCGCGGCTGTCGAGAAGCGCGAAGTGCTGAAGACGCTCTCGCGCGCCATGACGCGCCGGCTCGACCGGGAGCTGCCCGCCGACCGCCCCGGCCTGATCGCGTACGACGACTACTGGGACACGCTGCGCGGGAACCCCTCGGTCCGCGCGGTGCCGGAGGTCCGGGAGGTAATCGACTGCAGCCGGGTGCTGGAGGCGCGCATCCGGCAGGCGTTCACCCGTCCCGCCTACGAGGAAATGGCCCTCCGGATCGTGCACGGCCTGTCGGTCCACCGTCTGACCCACCACGACGTGTACGCGCCGCTCGGCGCGACGCCGGAGGAGTTGCGGGACGGCCTCTGCCTCTACCAGCCGGGCGTCGAAGACCTCGGCGGCGACCCGGCCGACGACCTGCTCTCGCAGGTGGAGACGGTGCTGCGCGAGATCCACCGGACGGTCAACGGCCAGTTCGTCTCCGCCAACCGGGACAACCGCCAGTACTACCTGGACCTGAAGAAGACGGAAGACTTCGACGCCCTGATCGAACGCCGCGCCGAAACCCTCGACGACGCGGAGCTCGACCGCTGGTACTACGCGGCGCTCCGGCGCGTCCTGGAGTGCGCCGACGCCACCTACGTCACCGGCTACCGGATCTGGGAGCACGAGCTGGAGTGGCGCGAACGGCGGGCGTCGCGGCTCGGCTATCTCTTCTTCGGCGCGCCGAACGAACGGTCGACGGCGGCGCCGCCGCGCGACTTCTACCTCTACTTCCTCCAGCCGCACGAGCCGCCCCCCTTCCAGGACGAGAAGAAGGCGGACGAGGTGTTCTTCCGGCTCGAGGGCCGGGACGACGCGTTCCGGCAGGCGTTGCGGACCTGCGCCGCCGCGCTCGACCTCGCATCGCGTACCTCCGGCCGTGCGGCAGACGTCTACCGGACCCGGGCGGACGGCGCCCTCCGCGACCTGACCGCGTGGCTTCGAGGGCGCATGGCGACCGCGTTCCGGGTCACCTGCCAGGGGCGGACGAAATCGCTCGCGGACTGGCTGGACGTCACGCCGGCGGCGGACGACGAGCAGGTCAACGTGCGCGACCTCGTGAACGCGGCGGGCGCGGCGGCGCTCGCCGCCCACTTCGAAGATCAGGCTCCCGAACATCCGACCTTCCCGGCGTACTGGACGCGGGCCAGCCGGCCGCAGGCCGTCCGGGACGCCCTCCGCCGGATCGCCGGCCGGTCGAAGACGCGGCAGGGCGCGCAGGTGCTCGCCGCGCTGGGCCTGCTCGACGGCGACCGCCTCGACCCGCGCGGCTCGCCGTACGCGCGGCGTCTCGTCGAACGGCTGCGCGCGAAAGGCGCCGGGCAGGTGTTGAACCGGGCCGAGTTCGTAAGCGCCGTCCACGACGTCGAGTACCTGGACCCGGACCGGTCCCGGCTGGAGCCGGAGTGGGGCGTCGTCCTGCTCGCCGCCCTGGTCCACGCGGGGGACGTGGTGCTCGTCCTTCCCGGCCGCCGCTTCGACGCCACCGGCGTCGCCGACCTCGCCGACGCCCCGCTCGACGACCTCGTGAACCTGAAGCACGTCGAGCGCCCGAAGGAGTGGGACCTGCCGGCCCTGACGGCGCTGTTCGAGTTGCTGGAACTGGGTCCGGGGCAGGCGCGGCTCGTCGCGCAGGACCGGGACGAACCGGTGCAGGCGCTTCAGGCCGCGGTGACCGGCCATGCCGCCCGCATCGTCGCCGCGCAGCAGGCGGTCCGGGCGGGTCTCCCTTTCTGGGGCGCGAACCTGCTCGACGACGCGGAGCGCGGCGAGCGGCATGCGGCGCTGGCGGCGGCCAAGGAGTTCGTCGAGTCGCTCCAGACGTTCTCGTCGCCCGGCAAGCTGAAGAACTTCCGGTACGGCGCCGACGACGTGGCGCGCCGGAGGCCGGGACTGGCCGCGCTCCGCGACACGGAGGCGCTCCTCGCCCTGCTGCGGGACCTCGAAGGCGCCGCGTCGTACCTTTCGACGGCGGCCGCGGTCCTGCCGGCGGACGACGGCAAGGCCGCCGAGATGCGGCGGGCGCGCGACGGGTTGCGCGCCCGGCTCCGCGACCCCGAACAGCGGACCGCGCCCGACTTCCGCCGGCGGGCGCTGCACGAACTGGAGGGCCTGAAGCAGGCATACGTCCGCGCCTACGTCGGCAGCCATGCCCGCGCCCGCCTGGGCGTCGACGCCGACCGCCGCAAGGCGCGCCTCCTCGCCGACGGACGCTTGAAGGCGCTCGACGCGCTGGCCGCCGTCGACCTGCTGCCGCGCCGCCGCCTGACCGAGCTCCGCGACCGCCTGACGGCCCTGGCCACCTGCTTCGCGCTGACCAAGGACGAGTTGGCCGCGGCGCCGGAGTGTCCGCACTGCGCCTTTCGTCCCGCCGCAGAGCCGGTGACCGGCGCGTCCGCCGAGCAGACGCTCATCGCCATCGACGACCGCATCGACGCCCTGCTCGCCGAATGGACCGCCACCCTGCTGGAGAACCTCGACGCCCCGGCCACCCGCGAGCAGTCGGCGTTGCTTCAGCCGGAGCCGCGGGCCGCCGTGCAGGCGTTCCTCGACGCGCGCACGCTGCCCGACCCGCCCGGCGACGCCTTCGTCCGCGCCGTCGCCGAGGCGCTCTCCGGCCTCGCCAGGGTGACCGTCACGGCCGAGGACCTCCGCGCCGCGCTCCTCGCCGGAGGCTCGCCGGCCACGCCGGCGGAGATGAAGCGGCGCTTCGCCGACCATCTCGACGCGCTGGCGCAGGGGCGGGACCCGGAGAAGGTGCGGATCGTGCTGGAGTAGAATGACTCACAGTTGACCTCCTCCGTGCGCGTCTCGCTTCATGAGATTCAGGGAACGATTGAAATGTCCAGCGGCATCGACAACCTGGCTCGGGCGGGCGGCGAGATCGAAAGTATTCCCGTTCACATCAACTTCGACATCATTCGACTGTTCTCCGAGGGTCTGTACCGAAGTCCGCACAAGGCCATCGAAGAACTCGTGAGCAACGCGTACGACGCCGAAGCGCGCCGGGTTCACGTCCTCCTGCCGGAGCAACCGGACGATCCGACGGCCGCGTTGGCGCCTCTGTGGGTAATCGACGACGGCCACGGCATGGACGCCGAGGGGTTCCGGCAGCTCTGGCGTGTCGCCGAATCGAACAAGAACGATTCGTCCGCCTCGAACGGACGCCTTCCGATCGGCCAGTTCGGCATCGGGAAACTGGCGGCGTACGTACTCGCCTGGAAACTCACGCACCTGAGCCGCGTCGACGGCAAGCTGCTGCTTACGGTCATGGATTTCCGCGCCGTTACCGGACGTCAGGCGGAAGGCAACCACCCGGTTGGGATATCCCTGCGGCGAGTGGACGAAGCCGCGGCCAGACAGTGCCTGGCTGAAATAGAGCACCGCGACTCGTCGGCATGGAAGCTGATGTTCGGTGGCCGAGAACGAAGTCGCACGTGGACCGCCGCCGGAATGTCCGACTTCAAGGATCTCTACGGCAAGCTGTCGACCGGAACCTTGCGATGGGTCCTGAGCACCGGACTCCCACTGCACGGCGACTTCAAGATCCGGCTCAATGGGGAACGGGTGGCGTCAAGCAAGGAAAGACTACCCGAAATAAAGTCCATCGTGCTGGACGACGAACTCCCCGGAATCGGGAAAATCATCGGAACCGCACGCATCTTCCAGAAGCAGCTTACGAAAGGGAAATCCGAGCAGGCTGGCCGCAGCCACGGTTTCTTCATCCGCGTCCGCGGCCGCGTCATCAACCTGGAAGACGAACTGTTCGGCGTGGAGGCGCTCAACCATGCCGCGTGGTCGCGGTTCGCACTCAAAATCAATGCTGACGGTCTCCGGGATCACTTGCTCTCTTCACGCGAAGGAGTGAGAGATTCCGAGGAAATCGGCGAGTTCAGGCAGTATCTCCAAAAAACATTCAACCGGTGCCGGGCCGCGTACGACGAATGGGACAGATCGCAGAACGACCAGATGGACCTGATTTCCCTGCTCTCGGACGACCCGAGTCCGCGCGTGACCGAACCGCTTCTTCGCGGCGTCCGGAAGACGGTGGAGACCGGATCGGAGTCCTTCTACATCAAAGCGCCGAAAGGAGTGGACGACGAGAATATATTGGAGTGGTTGGCGGCGTACGAGGACGAGGCTTCGGAAAAACCATTCGACAGGACGGAGTTCCTGTCGGACGGGCCGCACGCGCCGGCCATTCGCTACGATCCTTCGACCCGTCGTCTCGTCGTGAACCGTGATCATCCTTTCGTGGACAAGCTCACCGGCGGCGACAAGCATCGGAATCCGGCGACGTTGTTCGCTTCATCCGAAGTGCTGCTCGAGTGTCAGCTTCAGGACCAGGGCATCGATCGCGGCACGGTCGCCGACGTTCTCAGGGATCGCGACGAAGTCTTGCGCCTGACGGCGGGCGACGCTCCGCACACCGCGGCCGAAGTGCTTCGGTTGCTGCAGGCCGCCAATCAAGACAGAAACGCCCTCGAACGGGCGACAGGCGTCGCTTTTCGAGTTCTCGGATTCAAATACGAACGGCGGGGCGGCGCGGCGTCGGGACCGGACGGAATACTCTTCGCCCGGCTGGGGCGTCACAAGGCGCTTGCAGACTACAAGGTGGTTTACGACGCCAAGCAGACGCGCGAGCCGGCTGTTCCGGCGGACAAGATCGACTTCGCCAGTCTCGAAGATTTTCGCAGGACCGAGCAAGCGGATTTCGGTTTTTTCATCGCGACTGCGTACGCTTCCGAAATGGAGCCCGACGGCGCGCTCAACCGGCGCATAGAAGGGGTAACGCCTTGTCTTACGACGTTGCTCAAGATCGAACATTTGCGTCGTCTTGTCTGGCTGCACTACAAATTCGGCGTGACTCTCACCGAGCTTCGATCGTTGTTCGAGAAGGCGCATACCGTTCGGGAGGTGGACGACTGGATCGAGGAGCGCGAACAAGCGCTTCACGAACAGGTAGTCCCTCTTCGTGTGCTGCTTGAGGAATTGGAGAGCGAGAAGAGCGACCGCAAGGCCGTTCCCAACGTCAAGGTGGTTCGGTCGAAGCATCCGGAGCTGAAGAAGTTCGAGCCGGAGCGTTTGATCGCCCGGTTGAAGGCGGTCGAGACGATTCTTGATCCGAGGTGGATAGACGTGGACACAACCTCATATGACGTGCTCATGCACCACACCGCGGATCAACTTCTGGCGCGATTTGAAGATTGTTTCAACGAACTGTACGGGGAGGCGGACTGATGCCGTTGCCGCCCATTCACCCGTTTCCGGCGCGAATGGCGCCGGAGATCGCCCGGCGTTCGCTCGCTGCCGTGCCCAGGGACGGGAGGGTGCTGGATCCGATGTGCGGTTCGGGCACGGTCGTTCGCGCGGCCATCGAGGCGGGCCATCGGTGCACGGGGGTCGACATCGACCCGCTGGCGGTATTGATGTCGCGGGTGTGGACCACGCGTGTCGATCCGCGCCGCATCCGATCGGACGCCGAAGAGCTCGTGCGGACCGCCCGGAAGCTGCCGGCGCAGGCGGTGGAGCGGATTGCCGACCCGGAAACCGAACGTTTCGTGGCGTACTGGTTCGCGTCACGGCAGAGGGACGATATCGCACGCCTGGCCACGGCGCTGCGCCGGTCGCACGAGCCGACGAGGGGCGCGCTGTCGGTCGCGTTGAGCCGCATCATCATATCGAAGGAAATGGTCGCGTCCCTTGCCCGCGACACGTCCCACAGCCGGCCGCACAAGGTCGCCGAATCCAACGACTTCGACGTCCATGCGGGTTTTCTGCGGTCGTCGCGGCTCGTGGCGTCGCGGCTCGATCCGGATTCGATCCGGGGGACGGCCGACGTTCGCGAAGGCGACGCCCGGCTGCTGGACGATCTCGACGACGAAAGTTTCGACCTCGCGCTGACGTCCCCGCCGTACCTGAACGCCATCGACTACCTGCGCGGCCACAAGTTCTCTCTCGTGTGGATGGGGCACGGAATCGGAACGTTGAGAGAGACGAGAGCGGAAAGCGTCGGGGCCGAGAGAGGCGTGGCGGATGCGGAAGCGCCGACCGACGTTTCTCCCTTCGTCGCAGAAAGGGAAGGCTCGACCCTGGCTTCCCGGCATCGCGGTTGGGTCCGGCGCTACGCGTCGGACATGGATTCCGTTCTTCGACAACTCCGGCGAGTCGTCAAGCGGACCGGCCGCGTGGTGATGGTTCTGGGGAATTCGTTCATTCGAGGCGCGACGGTCGACAACGCGGGACTCGTGGAGGCGCTTGCGCGGGACGCTGGCTTTCGACTCGACAACCGGGACGTCAGGGAGATTCCCGCGCGGCGGCGATACCTGCCGCCGCCCGGAGAGGGTCGGACGGCGCTTGACTCCAGGATGCGAACCGAGACGGTGCTGACTTTCGGCTTGGTGCAGGAGTCGCGCTGAGTGTGCGTTCGATGGACACGACGATGGATCGCGACGAGCTCGTCAACCGTTTGACGCGGTACGAGTGGTCCGACGTCGAGTTCAAGGAAGCCCGCACCGCCGCGCCGAAGGCGGCGTACGAGACGGTGTCGGCGTTCGCCAACACGGCGGGCGGGTGGCTGGTGTTCGGCGTCCGCGACCACGGCGGCGCGTTCGAGGTCGTCGGCGTCGTCGAGGTGAACAAGGTGCAGGGCGAGTTCCTGAGCACGCTGCGGTCGGGCGGCAAGGTGAGCCGCACGGTCAGCGTCGCCGAGGACCTGGTCGAGACCGACGGCAAGACGTTGCTGGTCTTCCACGTGCCGGAATCCCCCCGGCACGAAAAGCCGGTTTACCTGGACGGCGACCTCCGGCGGTCGTTCATTCGGCGCGGCGGATGCGACGAGCGCTGCACGCCGGAGGAAATCGGGCGGTTCCTGCGGGACGCCGCGCGGGACCGGTACGACGACCAGCCGCTCGACGGGCTGGACGCCGGGGAGTTCTTCGATCCTGATTCCGTCCGCTGGTACCGGCGCGTGTTCGGCGACCGCAACCCCGGCAGGACCCAGGCGGCGTCCGACCCCGAGTTCCTGCACGAGTGGGGCTTCGTCGTCGAGCACGGCGGCGGTCTCGCGCCGACCCGTGCGGCCGTCCTCCTCTTCGGCCGCCCGCGCCACCTGCGCCGGACGCTCGGCCGGCCCGTGGTCGATTGCCAGTTCATCGACGCCGCGTACGACTCCTGGACGACGGACCGGCGCTGGATCGACCGCGTGGTGGTCGAGGAGAACCTGATCCAGGCGTGGCTCATTCTGTCCGAACGCTACGTGAAACACGCCGAACACCCCTTCCGGCTGGACCCGGCGACGCTTCGGCGGGACGACGACCCGCCCGACTACGTCTCGTTCCGGGAAGCGGCCATCAACCTGCTGATCCACCAGGACTACGGCGACCCCGGCCGGAAGGCGTCGATCCGGTTCTTCCGGGACCGGACCCTGTTCTGGAACCCGGGCGACGCCTTCGCCGCCACCGACGAGCTCCTGAACCCGACCGAGAAGGACGTGCGCAATCCGGCCCTCGTCGCCGCGTTCCGGCGTATCGGGCTGAGCGAGCAGGCGGGGACCGGCGTGCGCGCGATTTTTCGGAACTGGCAGAATCTCGGCCACGTTCCGCCGGTGATCGGGAACGACAAGGCGAGGAAGGCGTTCGAGTTGCGCCTCCTGCGCGAGGAATTGCTCGGTGAGGAGCAACGGCTGTTCCAGGCGCAGCTCGGCGTCCGGCTGGACGAGGCGCAGGCGCGGCTCTTCGCCCTTGCCTGCCGACAGGGCGGCGTCTCGCTCACGGACGCGAAGGCGGTCACGGGGCGGACCGGACCCGCGGCCCGGACGGTGCTGGACGCGCTCGCCGTCCAGAAACTCTTGCGCCCGCTCGAAGGGGGCGTCCGGTACGGCATCGCCGAGCATCTTGCCGGCCGACTCGACATCCGGGCGCCCGGCCGGTCGTCCGGCGGCCAGGTCGGCGGTGATTCGGAAGAGTTGGTCACGGACCAAGGCTCCGGCGGCACGGGCGACAGGGTCACTGACCAAGTCGGGTCCGGGACCGGTGGCATGGTCACCGACCAAGTCGAACCGGAAGCGGGCGGCATGTCCACTGCACATGTCGCACGCGGGTCCGGCCACATGTCCACTGCACATGCGCATGTCGCACCCGGGTCCGGCGACATGTCCACTGCGCATGGCCGCGGGGCGTCGGACGCTCGGCGGGACGAGCCGCTGACCGAACCGTCGGCCTTCCAATGGCGGATCGTCGAGCGCTGCGACGCGCCCCGGCGGCTGGCCGAGCTCATGGACGCGCTCGGCGTCGCCCATCGCGGCTACTTCAAGAAACGGCACCTCGATCCGCTGATTCGGGCGGGACTCGTCGCCATGACCAACCCCGCCAACCCGCGGGCGTCCGGCCAGCGCTACGTCCTGACGGAAGCCGGCGCCGCGCTCAAGGCGGCCCGCCGCGGCAGGGACCGGGAGGACGAGCGCCGTGGCCGGGCGTGACCCGGCGCCGAAGCTGCTGCGGGACGACGCGGACGCCGCGGCGGCCGGGCCGGTCGAGTGCCTCGGCCGGACCTTCGAGTCGGACGCGGCGCGGCGCGCGCACTTCCTCGAACGGCTGCGGGCGATGCTCCCCGCGCTGCGGCGGCGGCCCGACTTCCCGGCGGGGACGGACGCGGACATCCTCCGGCTGTCGGACCCGCCGTACTACACCGCCTGCCCCAACCCGTTCCTGGCCGAGTTCGTCGAACGCCACGGCCGGCCGTACGACGCCGGGCAGCCGTACCACCGCGAGCCGTTCGCGGTCGACGTCAGCGTCGGCAAGACCGAGCCCCTCTACCGGGCGCACGGCTACCACACCAAGGTGCCGCACCTGGCGATCGTCCCGTCCATCCTGCACTACACGCGGCCGGGCGACCTCGTGCTGGACGGCTTCTGCGGGTCGGGGATGACCGGCGTCGCCGCGCAGTGGTGCGGGACCGCGCCGCCCGCGTACCGCCGGACGCTGGAACGGCAGTGGGCGGCGGAGGGCCGGGCCGCGCCGGCGTGGGGCGCCCGCCGCGCGGTTCTGGGCGACCTCTCGCCGGCCGCCGCCTTCATCGCCGGCAACTACAACCTGCCCTTCGACGCCGACGCCTTCGCCCGCGCCGCCCGGACGCTCCTCGACGATGCGGCGGCGGAGGTCGGCTGGATGTACGAGACGCTCCACGCCGACGGGACGACCCGCGGGCGGATCGACTACACGGTGTGGAGCGAGGTGTTCGCGTGCCCGGAGTGCGCCGGCGAGATCGTCTTCATCGACGAGGCGCTCGACGAGGGGACCGGCCGGACGCGGAGCGGGTTCCCCTGCCCGCGCTGCGGCGCCGCGCTGACCAAGAAGACCCTCGAACGGTCGTTCGAGACGCTCGCCGACCCCGCGTCCGGCGCGCCGTGGCGCCGCATCCGGCTGCGGCCGGTCTCGATCGTCTACACCGTCGGCGATTCGCGGCGCCGGAAGAAGCCGGACGCCGCGGATCGGGCGACGCTCGACCGCATCGGCGGCCTGCCGCTGCCTTCGGAGGTCCCGACGGACGCCTTCCCCATCGACGCGATGTACCACGGCTCGCGTCTCGCCCCGAAGGGGTTCACGCACGTCCACTACCTGTTCCTGCCCCGCGCGGCGCACGCGCTGGCCGCGCTGTGGCGGCGGGCCGCCGCGCACGAGGACCCCCGGCTGCGGAACATGCTGCTGTTCTTCGTCGAACAGGCTATCGTCGGGATGTCGGTTCTCAATCGATATGGGCCCTCGCATTTTTCGCAGGTGAACCGTAATCTCAGCGGCGTGTATTACGTAGCGTCACAGCATGCCGAAGTGCCTCCCTGGTATATCCTGGACGGGAAACTCGACCGTTTGCGCAAGTCATTCAATCCCCTGCCGAACCAGCCGGGAGTTTCCGCCGTCACTACGAATGACTGCGCCACGTTCACCATTCCAGGTGAGTCCATGGACTACGTCTTCACCGACCCCCCGTTCGGCGAGAACATCTACTACGCCGACCTGAACTTCCTGGTCGAATCCTGGCACCGGACGTTCACGCAGACCGCGCCGGAGGCGATCGTCGACCGCAAGAAGGACAAGGCGCTGATCGACTACCAGCGCCTGATGCAACGGTGCTTCGCGGAGTACCGCCGCGTCCTGAAGCCGGGACGCTGGATGACCGTCGTCTTCCACAACTCCCGGAGCGCGGTGTGGAACGCCATCCAGGAGGCGATGCTCGCGGCCGGCTTCGTGGTCGCCGACGTCCGCACCCTCGACAAGCGGCAGGGGTCGTACCGGCAGGTGACGAGCACCGCGGTCAAGCAGGACCTCGTCATCTCCGCCTACAAGCCGAACCACGGCCTCGAAGAGCGTTTCAGGCTGGCGGCGGGAACCGCGGACGGCGTCTGGGACTTCGTGCGGACCCACTTCCGCCAACTGCCGGTCTTCGTCTCCCGGGACGAGCGGGCCGAGGTGATCGCCGAGCGCCAGGGCTATCTGCTGTTCGACCGCATGGTCGCCTTCCACGTCCTGCGCGGCGTGACGGTCCCGCTCTCCGCCGCCGAGTTCCACGAGGGGCTTGCGCAACGCTTCCCCGCGCGGGACGGCATGTTCTTCCTGCCCGAGCAGGTGGCGGAGTACGACCGCAAGCGGTTGTCGGCGCAGGATATCGTCCAGCTCGACCTGTTCGTCCGGAACGAGGAGACGGCGATCCGGTGGCTGAAGCAGCAGCTCGAGAAGGAGCCGCAAACCTTCCAGCAGATCCACCCGCGGTTCATCCGGGAGCTCGGCGGCTGGATGAAGCACGAGCGCATGATCGAGCTCTCCGACCTGCTCGCACAGAACTTCCTCTGCTGCGGCGGCCGGGGCGAGGTCCCCGAGCAGGTGCGCGGCTACCTGTCCGGCGCCTTCGGCCACCTCCGCAACCTGGAGAGCGGCGACCCGGCTCTCCGCGCGGCGGCGAAGGACCGCTGGTACGTGCCCGATCCCCACAAGGCCGCCGACCTCGAAACACTCCGCGACCGCACGCTCCTCCGCGAGTTCGACGAATACCGGGACGCCGCCCGCCGCCGCCTCAAGGTGTTCCGCCTCGAGGCGGTCCGCGCCGGCTTCCGGCGCGCGTGGCAGGAACGCGACTACGCGACGATCATCGCGGTCGCGGAGAAGGTCCCGGAGACGGTGCTGCAGGAAGACCCGAAGCTGCTGATGTGGTACGACCAGGCCCTGACGCGCAGCGAGAAGGAATGACGCCGTGCCGGAACGAGGCGGCGCGGCGCACGGCTGGCGCGAAGCGATCCTCCGGGAATTCACGCCGGGCGCCGCGCGGCTGACGCTGGTCGCGGACCCGGACGGTCTGCTGCTCGACGCGGGGCTGCTGGCGGCGCTGGAGGAGCGCGGGTTCGAGCTGCTTCCGTTCGACGACCCGGTCGCCTTCCGCTTCGCGTACGAATCCCGGTACCGGGATCGGGAGGACGGCGGCGAGGCGGCGGGCCTGATCGTCCTTCTGCGGGGCGCGCAGTCGGACTTGGCCGCGCTTCCCCACGACCTGCTGCGGGCGGGGCGGCGGCTGGCGTTCGGCCTCGCGGACCTGTTCCCGCGCCTGAGCGCGCCGGTGGTCGAAGCGCTGGAGCGGGACGAACTCGACGCGCTGTACGCCACGCAGGCGCGGGAGGCGCCGGATCGGCCGCTGGGCGCGGCCCGGACCCGCGCGTTCGTGTTGCGGCACGTCTTCGGGATCGCGCCCGAGGCGGTCACCGGCGCGCCGGCGCTGCTCCGCCTCCTGCTGGAGCGCCACTACCGGGACCATCGCGTGCCGCCGGACCTGGACGGTCACCTCGTGCGGGCCCTCCGCGGGCGTTTCGCGGACTGGCCGCTGGCGCGGATCGTCCCGGACCGCGAGGCGTTCTTCGGCTTTCTTCAGGAACGGTGGCCGGTCTTCCTGAACCGCTGCGCGGCCGGCGGCGGCGCGCTCCGCGGTTCCGGCAGGGCGGAGTCGCTCGGCGAGCCGGCCGAGGCGTACGGATTGGCGTTCCCCGGGCCGGCGGATCTCCCATTCGGCCACGACGACGTGCGCGTCTACGTGGACACCCTGTTCCTGGAAGGTCTGCTGCGGCCGGTCGAGCATCCCGCCGCGCGCACGCTGGCGGGGTCGTGGGCGGCCACCGGCGTACGCATGGACGCCGCGGGCGACCGGCGGCGGCGGATCGCCCGCCTGCTGGACCGGGCCGAGGCGTCGCTGCCGGACGACGCGGCCGGCCACCGCGACTGGCTGGCGTTCGCGCGGGTGTGGGCGACGCTGAACGCGCTGCGCTTCGCCGGCGCCGGTCCTGCGTCCCCGGAGAACGACGCGCGGTACCGCGGCGTCCAGGACCAGGTGGACGGGGCGTTCACGGCGTGGCTCGGCCGGCGCTTCTCGACGCTGCACAACCAGCCGCCGGCGCCGCCGGTGATGGTCCACCACGTGCCCCGCCTGCTGGCGCGGCGCCTCGCGGCGGCGGCCGGCGCGAAGGCGGCGCTGGTGGTGGCGGACGGCCTGTCGCTCGACCAGTGGGTGACGGTCCGCGAAGGGCTGGCGGCGCAACGGCCGGGCCTGCGCTGCCGCGAAGGCGCGCTGTTCGCCTGGATCCCGACGCTGACGATGGTGTCGCGGCAGGCGTGCTTCGCGGGCCGCGCGCCCTTCTACTTTCCTTCGGACATCCATACCACCGATCGCGAGCCGGCGGCGTGGCGGCGGTTCTGGGGCGACGAAGGGCTCGAACCGGCCGCGGTCGGCTACGCGAAGAACCTGCGCGGCGCATCGGACCTGCCCCGCGTGGCGCGGCTCGCATCGGACCCCCGGATGCGCGCGATCGGCCTGGTGGTGGACACGGTGGACCGGATCATGCACGGCATGGTCCTCGGGGGCGCCGGGATGCACGGGCAGGTCCGCCAGTGGACGGCGGAGGGGTTCCCGGCGGCGCTGCTCGACCTGCTGCTCGACGCCGGGTTCCACGTCTTCCTGACCGCGGACCACGGCAACGTCGAGACGCGGGGCATCGGCCGGATCGCGGAGGGCGCGCTGGCGGAACTGCGGGGACAGCGGGTGCGCGTCTTCACCGATCCGGCGCTGCGCGCGCGGGTGGCGGCGCGGGCGCCGGGCGCGATCGCGTGGCCGCCGGCCGGCCTGCCCGGCGACTACCTCGCCCTGATCGCCCCCGGCCGCTCGGCGTTCGTCCCCGCGTCGGAACGTCCGGTGTCGCACGGCGGCGCCGCCCTGGAGGAAGTGATCGTGCCGTTCGTGGAGATCGACCGCCCGTGACCGCCGAGGCGCGCCGGATCATCGGTTTCGACCGGCGGATCCGGCTGGAGTGGCTGGACGCGGCGGCCGACCGGACGGCGGCGGGCCTGCCCCCCGCCGAAGTGCGGTCGCAACTCGTCCGGCGGCTGGAGGGCGAGGTGACCGGCGGCGACACGCCGCACCACGCGCGCGGCAAGACGGCGACGGTGCTGGTCCGCGTCTGGGCGCGCGTCCCCGCGGCCCTGGTCCCGCTCCGGGACGACGCCCTCGCCCTGCTGCCCGGCCGTTCCGGGCGGGACCGCCTGCCGCTGCACTGGGGCCTGTGTCTCGCCGGCTATCCGTTCTTCCGGGACGTGGCCGCCGCCACCGGCCGGCTGCTGGCGCTGCAGCGCACCGCCTCACTCGACCGGGTCGTCCGGCGCGTGACGGAAACCTGGGGCGCGCGCACCAGCGTGACGCGCGCCGCGCCGCGCATCGTCCGGTCGTTCGTCGACTGGGGCGTTCTCGAAGAGACCGGCGCGCGGGGCGTTTTCGCCCCTGCGCCACAGATCGCGGCCTCCGGCGCGGAGATCGGCCCGTGGCTCCTCGAGGCCGGTCTCGTGAGCACCGGCCGCTGCGCCGTCCCCCTCGGCGATCTGCTGCGGGCGCCCTCCTGCTTCCCGTTCGACCTGCGGGTGTCGGGGCGCGACGCCGCCCGCCGGCCGCGGCTGGACCTCTCCCGCCAGGGACGCGAGGACGTCGTCGGTCTACCCGCGCAAGGGACGGAGCTCCGTCGATAGCCGCGCCGCGGGCAGGGCCCGGACGCGCGGCGCCAGCTTGTACAGGCGCTGCCCCGCGTGCACTACGTCGAGGCGCTGCAGATCGAGCGTTTCCACCGCGGAACGCATCGACGCGGTCAGCCGCGGGGCTTCCGTCCGTTTGACCTCGAAGCCGTAACGCCGGCGGCCGGCCACGACGAGCAGGTCGAGCTCGGCGCCGGAGTGCGTCGACCAGTGAAAGCACCGGTCGGAACGCGCCTCGAGCAGCTGGATGATCTGCCGGACGGCGAACCCCTCCCAGGACGCGCCCACCTTCGGATGCGACACCAGCGCCTCGCGGGTGTTCAGCCCCAGCAGCGCGTGGAGAATCCCCGAGTCGGCCACGTAGACCTTCGGCGCCCGCACCTGCCGTTTGGCGACGTTCTCATGCCACGGCTGAAGCTGCTGCACGACGAACACCGACGTCAGGAGATCGAGGTGGCGCCGCACCGTCGTGTGGGCGACGCCGAACGCCCTGGCGAACTCCGAGCCGTTCCAGATCTGGCCGTGCCAGTGGGCGAGCATCGTCCAGAATCGGCGCAGCGTGGTTGACGGCACGCTGCTTCCCAGGGCGGCAAGGTCGCGCTCGAGAAAGGTCCGGACGAAGTCGTCGCGCCAGCGGCGGCTGGCGGCGGCCGATCGGGCGAGGCAGGAGCGCGGGAAGGCGCCGTGGAGCCAGAGCCGATCGAGGTCGGAGACCTCGCGCAGGTCGAAGCCGTCGAGCTCGTGGAACTCCACGCGTCCGGCGAGCGTTTCGGAGGTCTGGCGGAGCAGCTCCGGCGAGGCGCTGCCGAGCACCAGAAACCGGGCCGGGGTTCGCGGTCGGTCGACCAGCGCGCGCAACAGCGGGAACACCTCGGGCAGCCGCTGGATCTCGTCGAGGACGACAAGGCCGCGCAACGGCCGCAACTCGAGGCCGGGGTCGGCCAACCGGGCGAGGTCCACCGGATTCTCGAGGTCGAACCAGGTGGTCGGGCCACGGCGCGCGGCCACGAGCTGGCGGGCGAGGGTGGACTTGCCGATCTGCCGGGCGCCGAGCAGGGCGACGACGGGGGATTCCCGCAGAAGCAGCGTCAGCCGGCGCAGATGGCGCCGCCGCCGGACCTCCATGGCCTTGAATTATGAGCGGTGTTCACACAGATTTCAATGACTTACTCGTCTCCCGCTCGCCGTCCGTCCGGCCCGGGTGAAGCGCACGCGCTCAGCGGGACGGTCCCGCCGCGATCGTCGATCGGGTCACAGGGGCTTGACATGAACAGTATCAATAAAGATACTATATCTGTTACAGGGAGGTGCGCATATGCCACCAGATATTTTGAGGAAGATCGGCGACGTGAGCGAGGAAGACAGATGGAAATTTCGGAAACCATAGACTTTCTTGGGAATAATCCTTCCGGAGTTCGGTTCACGGAGCTCGTGCGCATATGCAACCGATATTTCGGGGAGCCTCGAAAACGAAGCACAAGCCATCATGTCTATAAAACTCCTTGGCAAGGTGATCCGCGTGTGAACATTCAGAACAAAAAGGGCATGGCGAAACCTTATCAGGTTCGACAAGTCATGAAAGCTTTGGAAAAACTTGCAGAAGGGGGAGATGACTGATCACTACACGTACCGCGTTACATGGTCCGTCGAGGATGGCGAATACGTCGGCCTGTGCGTGGAGTTTCCGTTGCTGAGCTGGCTGGAGTCTGCTCCCGAAGCCGCGTTTTCGGGCATCCGGCGCCTGGTGGCCGACTGCGTCGCGGACATGCAGGCCAACGGCGATCCGTTGCCGCAGCCGCTGGCCGGCCGCGCCTACAGCGGGCGGTTCATGGTGCGTGTGCCGCCGGAAACGCACCGCGCCCTGGCGATGCGGGCCGCAGAGGAGGGTGTCAGCCTGAACCGGCTGGTGAGCGCGCGGCTGGCCAACGATGTCTGACGGGCCGTCGATCGTGACCCGGAGATGAGCGAAGGGCCGGTCAGTCGCCGGCCGTTTCCTTCACCGGCTCCGGCGCCGGCTGCGCCGCCGGCGCGGCGGCCTCGTACCGGAACGTCAGCGCGTCCTTGCGGAGGCCGATCCGGACCGTGCCGCCGTGCTGCAGCCGGCCGAACAGGATCTCGTCAGTGAGCGGGTTCCGGACCTCCGTCTGCACCACGCGCGCGAGGGGACGCGCGCCGTACGTCTCGTCGTACCCCTGGACGGCCAGCCACGCGCGGGCGGCCGGCTGCAGGGAGATCGCCACCCGGCGCTCCGAGAGCTGCGCCTCGAGCTGGAGGATGAACTTCTCGACGATCGTCTCCATCACGTCCGGCGTCAGCCGATCGAACGCCACCACCGCGTCGAGCCGGTTCCGGAACTCGGGGCTGAACACGCGCTCCACCGCCGACGCCATCCGCCCCTGCGCCGCCGCGGGGCGGTCGTCGCCGAAGCCGATCGGCGGCGCGCTCGCCTCCCGCGACCCCGCGTTCGAGGTCATGATGACGACGGCGTGGCGGAAGTCGGCGCGCCGGCCGCCGTTGTCGGTCAGCGTCGCGTGGTCCATCACCTGGAGCAGGACGTTGCAGACGTCCGGGTGCGCCTTCTCCATCTCGTCGAGCAGCACGACGCAGTACGGATGCGCGCGGACGGCGTCGACCAGCAGCCCGCCCTGCTCGAACCCGACGTAGCCGGGCGGCGCGCCGATCAGCCGGGCCACGGCGTGCTTCTCCATGTACTCGCTCATGTCGTACCGGATGAACTCGTTGCCGAGGTGGATGGCCAGCTGCTTCGCCAGCTCGGTCTTGCCGACGCCGGTCGGTCCAGTGAACAGGAACGCCCCGGCGGGACGGTCGGGCTGGCCCAGCCCGGCGCGGGACCGCTTGATGGCGGCGGTCACCAGCCGCACCGCCTCGGGCTGGCCGAAGACGACGCGCTGGAGCGACTCCTCCAGCGTCCGCAGCCGCTCCCGGTCCGACGACGACGCCTGCTTCTCCGGGATCCGCGCCATCCGGGCGACGACCTTCTCGATCTCGGCGAGCGTCACCACCGGCGGATCGGGACGGTCCGCCGGTGCGGACGCCGACGCGGCCTCGGCCCCGGCGCCGGACCCGGACTGCGATCCGGGTTCGGAGAGCCGGAGCGCGAGCGCGGCGCCGGCTTCGTCCACCACGTCTATCGCGCTGTCGGGCAGGCGGGAGTCGCGGAGGTGCCGGCTCGCGAGCTGCGCGACGCCGCCGATGGCGTCGTCGCCGTACCGCACGGCGTGGTGCGCCTCGTAGCGCGAGCGGAGCCCTTCGAGAATCCGGGTCGTCTCCGCGACGGTCGGCTCGTCGACCACCACCTTCTGGAGCCGCCGCGCCAGGGCGCGGTCCTTCTCCACCTGCTTGAACTCCTCGAACGTCGTCGAGCCGACGACGCGCAGCGCGCCGGCGGTCAGCACCGGCTTGATGAGCGTGGCCAGGTCCATCGCGCCGCCCGTCGCCGCGCCGGCGCCGACGGTGGCGTGCACCTCGTCGATGAACAGGATCGGCATCGGATGGCCGGCCAGTCCCTCGACGACCGCCTTGAACCGCTCCTCGAAGTCGCCGCGGAACCGGGCGCCGGCCAGCAGCGCCGCCGTGTCGAGCGCGAACACCTCGGCCCCCTCCAGGCGCGCCGGGGCGTCGTCGCCGGCGAGCCGCAGCGCCAGCCCTTCGGCGAGCGCGGTCTTGCCGACGCCGGCGTCCCCGACGAAGACCGGGTTGTTCTTCCGGCGGCGGCACAGGATCTCCATCGTCCGGCGCAGCTCGGCCGTGCGGCCGATCAGCGGGTCGAGCCGCCCGGCCCGCGCCTCGGCGGTCAGATTCACCGTGTAGGCCGCGAGCGGGTCGCGCGCGGCGGCCCGCCCCTCCGGCCCGGCGCCGGCCTCGGCGTCGCCGCCGGCGGGCGACTCGCCGCCGCTCGCCGGGGCGGGCGTCTTCGAGATGCCGTGCGAGATGAAGTTCAGCACGTCGAGCCGCGTGACGTCCTGCGCTTCCAGCAGCTGGGCGGCGTACGCCTTCGGCTGCTGGAGGATGGCGGCCAGCACGTCGCCCGACCGGACCTCCTCCCGGCCCGCGCTCTGGACGTGCAGCACCGCAGTCTGGAGCGCCCGCCGGAAACCGAGCGTCTGCGCCGGCTCGCGGGCCCGTTCGCCGCGTTCGAACGCTTCGAGCGAGCCGAGGAACTCGTCAAGCGTCCGGCGCAGCGCCGTCAGGTCGGCGCCGCACGCGGCCAGAATCCGCTCCCCCTCCGGATCGTGCGCGAGGGTGTACAGCAGATGCTCCAGCGTCAGGTGGGTGTGACGCCGCGCGGCGGCCTCCCGGTAGGCGACGTTGAGGATGATCTCGAGCGACGCGCTGAACATCTCACCCCTCTTCGAGTCACCCCTCTTCGAGGCTGGCCTGGAGCGGAAACCCGGCCTGCGCCGCCAGCTCCCGGACCGCGCCCACCTTCGTCTCGGCCACCTCGTACGTGTACGCGCCGCACACGGCGCGTCCCTGCGTGTGGATCTGCATCATCAGGCGGTACGCCTCGGCGGGGCTCTTCCGGAACACCTCTTCGAGCACGGCCACAACGAACTCCATCGTTGTGTAGTCGTCGTTCAGCAGCACGACGCGGTACAGTCTCGGCGTCCGGACCTTCTCGCCGCTCCGCTCGCGGACCGCGCCTTCCGGGTGCATGATCATCAGCGTACGAGACCGGTTTCGGCAGGTCAAGCGTCGTGCGCGCGCTCCCGCACCTGAACGCGCGGTCCGTACGAACGCACGTCTCCAGCCGATGCTGCGTCGACGCGCCGAGCAATCATGCGCACCGCTGGCCGTACTTCCGCCGCGTCCGCCGCGGCGTCTACCGGATCGAGCCGGAGTTTCGCCGTCCGGCCGCCGTTCGGGAGTCCGCGCCCGCGACGCGGGTCGCCGAGGCCGCGCCGGTCTACGCCGCCAGGCCGGTCGCCGTGCAATCGACGGTTCACGCCGTGGTGACCGAGAGCGAGGGGGCGTACGTCGCCGAGTGCCTGGAGGTGGCCGTCCTCACCCAGGGACGCTCGCTGGACGAGGTGGTCGCGAATCTCCACGAAGCGCTGGCGCTGCACCTGGAAGGCGAAGACCCCGCCGAATTCGGTCTGACCTGCGAACCGAAGCTGGTCGTCAGCTACGAAACGGCGCCCGTCAAGTTCTGATGGCCCGCCTGCGGCGCCTGACCGGGCGGGAAGTGCCGGGCATCCTCCACGCATTCGGGTTCCGGGTGGCCAGGACCCGGGGAAGTCACGCCACGCTGGTCCGGACGGCGGCCTCCGGGGAGCGGCAGGTTCTCACCGTTCCGGCGCATCGACGTCTGGCCCTCGGCATGGCGCACGCGACGTACAGGCGGGCCAGGCGTTTCATTCCGGACGCCGAGTTGCGGTCCCGGTTCTTCACCGATTGAAACGGTTGAAGCGCAAAAGAAAACGGGCGGGACCCGGAGGCCCCGCCCGCAGAAGAAACGACCGTGCGGCGCGCCCGCGCGGGCGCGCCGATCAGCCCGCGCCTAGAAGTCGAACTGGCCGCCGAATTTCAGCAGGCGGCCGCCCATCACGCCGGTGACGACCGGGTAGATACCCGGGTTGTACCGGTTCGCGACGCTGCTGACGCTGTTGGCGTTGAAGATGTTGAACAGGTCGACCCAGGCGCGGATCCGCGCCTGGCCGATGTTCAGGATCTTCGTGAACCGGATGTCGAGCTGCGTCAGCCGCGGTTCGTACAGCTCGGAGCCGACGAAGAAGGACGTCGTGCCGAGGATGCCGGCTCCGAGGTCGGTCAGCGTGCCGATCCCCTGGCCGGCCGGGAAGAGCTGGATCTGCTCGGAGCCGGCCACCAGCGAATGCCCGATCTGTCCTTCTATCGCCGCGCGCTCGGCCGGGCTGGCGCCCGCCTCGTAGCGCGACTCCCAGGGCTGGCCGGCGATGTTCTGGAAGACGAACGAGAACTGCGTGTCCCACGGCAGCGGCACCGAGCCGTTCAGCTTGAGCTGCGTCCCGGCTCCCCACGGCTGGGTCACTTCACAGTAGCGCTGGCCCATCACCGCCTGGTTCTCCTGGGTCGGGTTGTCGACGGTGAGGCACTCGTCGAACTTGATCGACCCGGTGCTCAGCCCGCCGCCGATCGTGATCCCGTTGTCGAGCGCGCCGTTGATGTTGACGTCGATCCCGTTGTACACCTGCGACATGTCGCCGAAGTCGGAGGCGAGCTTGATCACTTCGCGCGTCCCCTTCGCCAGCCCTTCGGGGGTGATGGTGTACAGGCCGGTGATCTGCTGGCCGGCGAACGCGCCCAACCGGTCGTCGTTCGGCGTGTTGATGCTGAACTCGGAGAAGTCTCCCGGGCCGATGTTCTCGTTGTCGGCCACCCGGAAGTTGCCGTACGCCGTCCGGAACCACCCGACCTCGAGCGACCAGCCTTCGAACAGCTCGTGCTGGACGGAGACCGAGTTCTGCCAGTTGTAGGGACGCTTGCCCCAGCCGGTGCGCAGGTCGGGATCGAAGCTGCGGACGAGCTGCAGCGTGCCGAACTCGGGGTTGACGACCGGTCCGCACTCGCCGTTCGCCGCGAAGTTGTCGAAGTCGCAGTCGGGGACCAGGTTCCCGTTCCCTCCCTGGAACGGCAGGTCGGCCCACGAGCGGTAGGTGGCGGCCTGGATGGCCTCCATCGGGTTGATGTTCTGGGCCATCGAGGTGGCGACCGCCATGATGTACTTGCCCCAAGTCGCCTTGATCGCCGTCCGGCCGTCGCCGAACAGGTCGTACGACGCGCCGAGCCGCGGCGTGACGTCGTGGTAGCTCGGGATGTCGTCGATCCGGGCGACGTCGAAACCGGGGACGAACCGGGTGTCGATGCCCTGCTGCTCCGACACCCACGAGTTGACGTGGTCGTAGCGCACGCCGAGGTTCAGCGTCAATTGATCGATCGTCCACTGGTCCTGGGCGTAGATCCCGAGGTCGAACGACGACTGGTTCGACACCCGCGGCAGGGCGAACTGGGAGACCCGGAACGGGAACTGCGGGATGCCCGGGATCGAGACGAACTCGTACCGGAGCGGCTCGTTGTTCAGCGTCGCCAGCGCGTGGTTCTCGTCGGCCCACCGTCCGTCGATGCCGGTCTTGAAGTTGTGCGACCCGGTGACGTACGACATCGACGCCCGGTACACCTTCGTCGGGAAGTTGTGGCCGGTGCCGTACAGGCAGGGGGGCGACGTGCAGAACCCGAACGCCTGCCAGTTGAACAGCTCGCTCCAGTTGACGTGCGCGACGTCGGCCGCCCGCACCTGCTCCTGCCGCTCCGGCGCGCTGTCGTTCCGGAGGAACGAGACGCCCGCCTCGAACAGCAGCCGGTTGCTGGCCGGGAACGTCCACGACGCCTGCGTCAGGTTGATCGGGTGATACGTGTAGTCGACCGCCGCGTCCATGTCCACGTAGCCCCACTGCGTCCAGTAGTGGCAGGCGCAGTTGTTCTGGAACGCCTGCGAGAACGTCACCTTGTGCCGCTCGCTCGCCTGGATGGTGAACCGGATGCTGTTGTCCTGGTTGTAGAAGTCGGTCCAGGCCGGCCGATCCGGATCCGGGGTGTAGACCGGCGAGTGCGGGGTCAGGTTGAAGTTCCCCTTCGGCTGGAAGTTCTGCGCCCCCCACCAGCGGTGGGCCGTGTAGAACCAGATCCGGTCGTTCACGATCGGCCCGCCGACGCCGACGCCGTAGTCCCAGATCTTCTTGTTCTTCGCCAGCGGCGACGCGCCGCGCGCCTCGAGATCGGCGTCCACGTTGTCGGCCTGCAGGTCGCCGTTCGTGCCGCCCACGTTCACGTAGTAGCTGAACGTGTTCCCCCCCTCCTTCGGGATGGCGTTCGTCAGCACGCCGCCGAACGCCGCCTCGGCGTTCATGTCGCTGGTCGAGATGACCATCTCCTGGATGGCGGCCTGGTTCAGGAAGAACTCCTTCGACGAGCCGCCCCCGGCGGTGATGTTGTTGTTGATGCTCATCCCGTCCCACAGCACCTGTCCGTCCTGGTCCGAGCTGCCGTGGATCGTCACGTAACCCCAGATGTCGCCGGTCGAGCCGCCCACGTCGTGGCCGCCGCCGGCGATGCTGGCCGACATGCCGGGGGTGAGCGCCGCCAGGCCGAAGTACGTCTTCGAGGTCGGCAGCGTGTCGATCCGCTCGCGCGACAGGGTCTCCTGGCTCACGACGTTCTGCACGTCGATCACCGGGCTGGCGCCCGAAACGGTGATCGTCTCTTCAATCGAGCCGACGCTCATCTGCGCGTCGACGTTCGCCGTGAAGTCGGACGTCAGCTCGATCCCCTCGCGGACGAACGTGCTGAAGCCGGGCAGCGTGAACGTCACCGTGTACGTCCCCGGCCGCAGCGCCTCGATCGTGTAGAGGCCCGCCCCGTCCGTCACCGTCGAGCGGACCCCCTCGATCAGGGCCGGGCTGGCCGCCTCGACCGTCACGCCGGGCAGCACCCCGCCCGTCTCGTCCGCCACGCTGCCGGCGATGGCGCCGGTCTGCGCGAGCGCGCCCGTCGTCGTCAGCAGCATGCAGGCGAGTCCCGCCAACCCGCTGCGCATGAAACGAACCGTTTGCATCGTTGCTCCTCTCCCGAACCGAATCCGAACCGGCGCGCCCTGGCGGAAAATGCATCCCCGCCGGACGCGCGACGTGGTAGTTTCCGCCTTGTAAAGCAAATTACACGCCAACGCCGCGATCCGGGGGAAACCGTTGATTCCGCGCGGTCGGCCCGGGGCCGCGCGCCGCCGCCATCGTCCAATTATTTGGAGATCTTCGGAACGTTGGATTGTTCCCCTGCGCGCGGAGACGAAGATTTTCATCCCGTATGGAAAAACGAAGCGACTTTTTTCCTGTGGGCGTGAAAATGGTAGCATCGCGATCGTGGCGGCGATCCTTCCGCGCTATCTGGCCGGCCGGATCCGGGCCGATCTGGAGCGGAAGATGGTGCTTGTCTCCGGTCCGCGGCAGGTGGGCAAGACGACCCTGGCGCGCAGCCTGCTGCCGGACCCGGCCGGCTATCTGAACTGGGACGTCCCGGAGCACCGGGACGCCATCCTGCGTGGCCGGCTGCCGGACGCGCCGGTGCTCGTCTTCGACGAGCTGCACAAGTTCCGCGGATGGCGCGGGCTGCTGAAGGGGCTCCACGACCGAGGGGACGGACCCCGCGTCCTGGTCACCGGCAGCGGCCGGCTCGACTACTACCGCTACGGCGGAGACTCGCTGCAGGGCCGCCACCACCTGCTGCGGCTGCACCCGCTGTCGGTCGCCGAGCTCGGCGTCGCCGACGCGGCGGGGCTGATGCGGCTGCTCGACCTCGGCGGCTTTCCCGAGCCGTGGACGAGCGGTTCGCCGGACGCCGCCCGGCGCTGGTCCCGCGCCTACCGCGTCCGCCTGGTCGAGGCGGAGATCCGCGACCTGGAGCGGGTCGCCGACCTGAGCGCGATAGAGCGGCTGGCGATCCGCCTGACCGATCTGGTCGGCTCGCCCCTTTCGGTCAACGCGCTGCGCGAGGACCTGCAGGTCAGCCACGGCGCCGTCGCCCGATGGCTCGACGTGCTCGAACGGCTGTACGTCATCGTCCGCGTGGCGCCGTTCGGCGCGCCGGCGATCCGGGCGGTCAGGAAGGCGCAGAAGCATTACCACTACGACTGGATCCAGATCCCGGACCGTGCGGCCCGCTTCGAGAACCTGGTGGCGATGCATCTGCTGAAGTGGGTGCATCACCAGCAGGACGTGCGCGGCCTCGACCTCGACCTGCGGTACTTCCGGGACGTCGACGGCCGCGAGGTCGACTTCGTGGTGACCGACCGCTACGCCCCCGTGCAGCTCGTCGAAGTCAAGTGGAGCGACCGTCCGGTGGACCGGAGCCTGCGCTACCTGCACGCCCGCTTTCCGGACGCCGCGGCGACCCAGATCAGCGCCGTCGGCGCCGACGACTACCGGACTCCGGACGGCATCCGCGTGCAGCCGGCGCTCCCGTTCCTGCAAGGCCTCGTGTAGCCGGCTGCGGCGGACGGCCGGTTGGCCGTCGTTGCAGCGGGGCCGCAATCGTCAGCCGGAGTCGGATGCGCCGACGACGCCCAGGCGGAAGAGCTCCTGCGCCAGATAGTTCCCGAACGCTTCGTGCCCTTCCAGCGTGAAGTGCGACTCGTCGGCGAACGGGGCGGGTTCGCGGCCGTGCGCCCACCGGCGGACGTCGACCGCGGCGACGCCCTGCTCCGCGGCGACGTCGAGCAGCGCGCGGTTGTACGCCGGGACCGTCCGCCGCCAGCCCGGAGCCTGCCGCAGCCGCTCGACGGCCAACTCGTGCGGGCGCGTCAGCAGGACCGGCCGGGCGCCCGTCAGCCGCGCCAGCGCGATGAACCGCTCCAGGTTGTCCGCATACTCGTCCAGCGAGACCCTGGGCCGGACGGTTTCGGCCGCGGCCGGCGGCGGCTCCTGCGGGCCGGCGGCGTAGCTGGCCACCAGGAAGGCGCGGTACCGGTTCGCCAGGCGGAGCAGTCCCGCGAGCGGCGGCGGCTGGTAGAGGCGGTCGGGCGGACCGGCTGAAGGGGCGGCGTCGTTCCATCCGAACGAGACCAGCACCACGTCCGGTTCGTAGCGCGCGGCCTGCGCCTCGAACCGCTTCAAGCCCTGATGCGAGCTGTATCCGACGACGCCCGCGTTCAGCACCTCGATCCGGGGATCGCCCGCCCCGCGCCGGGCGGCGAGCGCGTCCTGCAGCCGTTCCGTCCAGCCGCCCGCATCCGGGCCGTCGGTGTTCGAGTCGCCGCAGGCGAGCACCCGGAAGACGTCCGGCGGCTTCGGTTCGGCCGGTTCGGGCCCCTTCAGCCGGTGCGCGTTGTACGGCGCGCGCGGCGCCGGACGCCAGAGCAGCACCGGGTCCGGCTCGCGAAACCGGTCCGCGGTGATGTGCGCCAGCCGCCAGTCCTCCATCCCTCCCGGGAGCATCGTCCGCATCGGGACGCGGTACGGCAGCAGATCGTTGCGGGTCAGCACCTGCGCGAGCGCCTCGATCCAGCCGAACAGGACGACCGCCGGCAGGGTGGCCAGCAGCAGGCTCCGCGTCCACGGCGCCGCCGCGAGCCGGGCGAGCGCCGCGGGCCGCCGCCGGACCAGCACGTTCAGCAGAACGAGCAGCCCGACCAGCCCGGCGACCGCCGGCGGAGCGGCGACCGGATACAGCAGCCCGCCGAGTCCGACCACGGAGAGCGTCACCAGAACGTGCGGCATCAGAAGGGCGTCCGGTCTTCATGGAGGGTCTCGCCGCCGCCGGTCACCCGCGTCAGCACACCGTCGCGCAGCCGGAACCGGGCGGCGACGTCCGCCTCGTCCGGGGGGACGAGTCCGGCCAGGCGCCAGTCGATCGCCGGCGGCTCCACCCAGACCTGCCGCCGGAGTCCGGTGCGGACCAGCACGGCGGTCTCGATCAGCGTCCCGAACGCCGAGTCGAGGTTCGCGCGCGCCTCCCGCTCGTCGTCGAGCCGGATGACGCCGTCCGGCGGCAGGGCGGCGACGGCCGGCGCGATGGTGTCCAGGACGTGGGTGGACAGCTCGGCCCACGTCACCCACCGGTCGTTGCGCGACCAGTGGATCGGCACGGCGATCGCCGCGGCGAGCGCCGCCGCCGCCGCCATCCGGACCTGCGCGCGCGGTGCGGCGCGGTCCCGGACCGCGGTCAGCAGGGCGGCGCACGCGATCGCCGCGCCGGCCGCCGGACCGACGGCGTGGAGGCTCGAACGGCCCGGGAGCAGGACGGCCAGGCCGTATCCGCCGACCATCCAGAGAATCCCCATCACGACCTGCCGCCGCTGGACGGCGTTCGGCCGCGGCGCCGCGCCCGCCGCCAGCGCCAGGATCAGGACCGCCGCCGCCGGCAGCGTGGCGGCCCGGTCGAGATACTCGATCGCGTTCCGGCCGATCGAGGCGGGTTCGAGGGCGAACCGGTAGAAGACCGGGGCGGTCCAGGGCGTCATGCCGCCGGCGGCCGTCCGGGCGGCCAGATAGATCGCCAGCACGGCCAGCAGCGGCCAGGTCCGGCGCACGGCGCGCCGCGGATCGATCCGGCGCGGGCGCGGGCCGGCGCCGTCCGGCGCGGGCAGCGCCGCCCAGGCGAGCAGGACGAACGGCAGCAGCGCCGCCTCCTCCTTGGAGAGCATCGCCAGGAGCGCCCAGCCCGCCGCCCACGGACGCCGCCGGACGAACGCGCCCGCCGCCAGCAGCGCGAACAGCGTGGCCAGCAGCGAGGTGCGCCCGCAGATCCAGAGCAGCGCCATGTTGATCCCGTGGAAGTTGAGGCTCCAGACGGCGGCGGCGGCGAACGCGCCGCTCCGCGGGAGCCCGATCGCGATCGCCAGCCGTCCGAGGGCGACGGCCGACGCCAGCAGCAGCGCCAGGTTCGTCAGTCCGTAGCCGAGCGGCTCGGCTCCGAACAGCCGCCAGTCGGCGGCGAAGCTGAGCGCGACGATCGGCCGGTAGAAGTCCGGCGCGTGCGTGAACGGGACGAGAAGGTCGGCCGGGCGGGTCATCCTGTTCTGCGCGATCCAGACGAAGTCGTCCTTGATGAACCCGCGGCCGATTCCCGGCAGGTAGATCGCGAGGAGCGTCAGCAGCAGCAGGCCGGGCCAGGTCCAGGTCCTGTCCGCGCCCGCTCGGAAGATCCGCGCGGCCCGCGCAGTCCAGGTCTTCACGGCCGGTCCCTCCTCACGCCTTGTCAGCCGGGCGCCTCACCGCTCTCGATGCGACGCGGGATTCCACCACGGGCTGCTACTGCGGGATCTCCAGCAGCGCCCAGCGGGCGCCTTCGGCCACCGTCCGCACCGGCCGGCCGGCCGCCGCAATCTCCGCGAGGCGATCCCGGTCGCACAGCAGCAGGCGGCCCGGATGCGCCAGAGCGGCGTCGACCGCGGCGCGCGGCCCCTCTCCCGCCGCGGCCGGCGCCGCAAGGACCCGTTCCGCGTAGTACGCCAGCGGATTGGCGACCTGCCAGTAGCGGTCCCCGTAGTACGGAATCGGCAGGCCGCTCGGCGCCCGGTCCTGGATGAGCCGGGCGTTCTGCTTGAAGGCGCCGTTCAGGTCGCGCGTGAGGGTCGCCGGGGAGAAGACGAAGACCGCGGCCGCCGCCAGCGCCGCGGCGGGCGCGATGCGGGCGGCGAGACGCCGTTCGACGGCCGGCAGCGCCCGGCGGAGCCAGAGGCTCGCGCAGAGCGCCAGCGGCGGCAGGATCGGATAGACGTATCGGTGCGACTGCGCCGACGGGCTGTAGAGGACGATTGGAAGCAGCACCCAGACGGCCAGCAGGATCTCGCCCGGCGTCGCCCGCCGCCGGTTCCGGATCAGGCCGGCCACGCCCAGCAGGCCGGGGATGACGATCGGCTGGTAGTGCTCGAGGAGGAGCAGCGGGTAGGCGATCGCGATCGCCGCGACGTCGAACTCCCTCGCGGCGCGGGCGCCGATCTCGCCCCAGTAGTGCGCGAAGACGAAGTCCGGTCCGAACCGGAGCCACTGATCGATCGTCCACGTCGCCCCGAGGCCGAGTCCGAGGACCGCGCCGAGGGCGATGGGGAGGATGCGCCGCGGCCGCCAGTGCGGATGCAGGCAGAGCGCCGCCATGATCGCGGCCGGCAACAGTCCCAGCACGCTCTTGGTCAGGATGCCGGCGGCGAGCGGCAGCGCGATCGGCAGATGGAGCCAGGGCCGCCGCCGGCCCTCGACGAACAGCGCCATCGAAACGGTGATCCAGAACAGGAGCGGCAGGTCGAGCATCGAGCGGCGCGCGTGGTCCACGAAGAGCGGCGTCAGGACCAGCAGCGCCACGGCGGTCAGCGCGGCGCGCTCGTCGAGCAGCCGCGCCCCGAGGCGAAAGATCAGCAGCAGCGTGGCGCATCCCATCAGGAGCGACGGCAGCCTGGCGGCGGCGTCGTTCTCGCCGAGGAGCCCGAACGAGATCGCCAGGAGCCAGAACTGCAGCGGCGGTTTCTGAAAGTCGGGCTGGCCCCGCCACGTGACGGTGAACGAGCCGCCCGCGCGCGCCATCTCCACCCCCTCGCGCGCGAAGAAGGCGTCGTCCAGCGACGGGAGGCTCAGGGTGGACATGCCGGCGGCGAACAGCGCCGCGGCGCTCGCGATCAGAACGAGCAGCGTGGCGCGCGCGCCGGCCCGCCGCGGCGCCGCTGCCGCGATCGTCACGTTCGACTTCCATGCGCGCGGCTCACAGCTTCCGGCGCGCCCGAAGCTGGATGTACGGGGCCGCGACGCCGCCTGTCCGATCGGTCCAGGTCTTCATGGCTGGTCCCTCATGATAGCCTCCCCCCGGCCGTCGCACCTGCGGCAGGGCGCGCAATCGGCTTGCGCCGAGCCTGCCCTGCGGAGAAGGCCGATCGTAATGACCGATCCCTGTGACGTGTGCGGCGCGGCCGGGTCGATGACCCCTCTGGTCGACGCCGCGTTGGCCGGTCTGGGCAAGGTTCGCATTCACCGGTGCGCCGCCTGCGGGTTCCGGCAGGTGCGGCCGCGGCCGTCGCCGGAGGCGACAGAGGCGCTGTACGACGCCGACTACTTCGATTCGGCGGCGTTGCACGGGTTCGCCGAGTACGCGCGCCAGCGCCAGCGGTACGAGCGGGACGCGTTTTTTCTGGCTCGGGAGCTCGAAGCGCTCGGCGCGTCGGGCCGGTTCCTGGAGGTCGGCAGCGCCCTCGGCTTCCTGCTCGACGCGTTGTCGCGCAGCACCCGGTGGGAGGTCGAGGGGGTCGAGGCGTCGGCGTTCGGCGCCTGGTACGCGCGCAGCCGGTTCGGCGTCACCGTGCGCCGGGGAACGATGGAAACCGCACGCTTTCCGCCGGAACGGTTCGACTACGTGCTGCAGAAGGACCTGCTGGAGCACGTCACCCACCCGCGGCGGCATCTGGAGGAGACCTGCCGGATCATGCGGCGCGGCGCCCGGATGCGGGTGATCACGCCGAACGGCGCGGCCGACGTCCGCCCGTTGCGGCGGGCCGCCGCCGCCGCCCGGCCGGGCGAGCTTCCGGCGCTGGGGCAGGGGCACCTGTCGTTCTTCTCCCGCCCGCAACTGCTGCGTCTGGTCGAGGACGCCGGCTTCCGGGTGCTCCGCTGCCGGCGGATCGGCTGGCGGCGCGGCCTGCGCGCCCTCGGCGCCGTGCCCGGATGGCGCGCCCGGGCGCCGCTGACGGCGCCGGCGCCGGACGTCCCGCCGGCCGCCGGCGGCCGCGGCGGCCGGGCCGGCTCAGCAGGACCGGATCAGACGTACGAAGCGCGCGCCGCCCGCATCGACGCGAAGATCGCCGAACGGCATCGCCGCGTGCGGTCCTGGCGGCCGTACCATCATTACCGCCGGCTGACGAAGCGGCTCGACGCCGCGCTCGCGTCGGCGCTGGCCGCCGGCCGGGACTTCGACCTGCTGGCGGAGAAACGCTGAACTGGTCAAGCGGGCGCGCCGCCCGTCCCGGCGCCGCGCGGGGTTCCGCCGCGGGCTGTCATGGCGCAGCCTGCAGGTCGAGCAGGACCGCCGCGCGCCCGGCCGGTGCGTAGACCGGCGTCGGTGGCTTCGGGGCCTTGCCGGCCGGGACGGCGACTTCCTCCAGCGCCGTCCCGGTCGCCGCGTCCAGGAACCGGCCCGACATCGCCGCGGGCAGCCGCAGCAGAACGTGCGCCGCCGGCGCGGTCGGCTCCAGATACGCGATGAAGCGCTCCCGCGACTGGAAGCCGAACGCCCGGCTCGCGCCGGCGGCGGCCCGCAGGACGCTGTCGTCGGCGGGTCCGTCCACGAAACGGAGCTCCGAAAAGACCGGCGCGGGCGTCAGCGCGGCGACGGCCTGCGACTGCGCGCCGAGAATCCGGTACAGCCGGGTCGCCCCGTCCGCGGCTTCCAGCGCGAAGTCCCTGCGCCGGCCGTCGATCCGGTCCAGGGCTTGCCGGAAACGGTCGGGATCGGGATATCGATCGGTGTGCACGACGACGTGCCCGACCCCGATCTCCTGCAGCCACGCCACCGTCGGAGGCGACGGGAACGCGCCGGCCAGACGCGCCGCGGCGTCGAAGCCGGGCGGCGTGAATCCGCCGAAGCCGTTCACCAGCGGGCGCCAGTGGACCGTCGACGCCAGGAGGTACCGCGCGTTCCGGTGGAACTCGTGGCGCTGGAAGATCGGCAGCTCCAGGACGGCGCCGGACTGCGGGAACGCCGCCAGGTACCGATGCACGCGCCCCGCCTGGTCGATCCGCGGATACGAACCGACCCCGTGGAAACTCTCCGCGGTCGCCAGCGCCAGCAGGGCGATCAGGGTGAGGGTCCGCCGGCGGGCGCCCGCGGCCTGCGTCAGTCCGCTGAAGCCGACGCCCGCCAGCGCCGCGAGGGCGAGCGTCACGAGGATGCCGAAACGGTGGACCGCGCGGAGCCCCTGCAGCGGCGGAACCAGATCGTACGCCCAGGCGTACACCGGCGTGAGGGCGCCGAGCGCCATGACGCACCCGGCGACGGCGACGGCGACGAGCATCCGGCGGGTCCCGCGCGGCGCGGCGGACCGCCGGCGGAGCAGGGCGGCGCCGGCCAGCGCCAGCGCGACCAGGCCCGGGAAGAGCGCGCCCGGCGCGGCGTGGTACCAGTCTCCGCTCCAGCTCGCATAATGGAGCCTTGCGGCGGACGACAGGAAGCTGCCGAGCGCCGTCGTCACTTCGGTCGTCTCCGCGACGGGCGGCCGCTGGTGGCGAGCCTCCACGTGGGGCCGCAGCACGACGAGGAGGAGGGCGAGGCTCGCCGCCGCCGCGCCCGCGAGCCGCAGCAGGAGCCGGACGCCGTCCCGGCCCCGGAACTCCCCGGCGCGCGCCAGCGCGGCGGCGCCGAGCGCGAAGCAGACGAACACCACCAGATATCCCGACGTCAGGGCCGCGCCGATCACGCACAGCCCGAGCCCCGCCGCGTCGCGCGTGCGCCGCCGCGTCAGCAGCCGGTGGAGCGCGAGCAGCGCCAGCGGCAGCCAGTACGCGTGAAGCGCCTGAACGTGCGCCACGCGCGTCAGCAGCACGGTGCTGAACGCGAACAGCGCGCCCGACAGCAGGCCGGCGCGCCGGTCGCCGGTCCAGGTCCTGACGAGCGCGTACGTGGCGAGCGCCGTGAAGGTGAATCCGAGCAGCACGAGCAGGTTGTGAGCGAGGAGCGCGGATCCGCCGAACCAGCGGACCGGCGCCGCGAGCAGTCCGGGCACGATGAGCGGTTCGGTGTAGGCCAGCGCGCCGCCGTGCGGATGGAACATGTTCGCGTCGAACAGGCGCAGCGGATCGCGGAAGACCTGCCGGGCGACCCACGCCGCGGCCCACGCGTTGAGCCACGCGTCGTCGTGGACCCGCGACCGGGACCCCAGTCCGGTCGCGAGAGGCCAGGTGTGGAGGACCGCCAGCAGCAGGAACGCGGCCGGCGCACGCCAGAAACGGCTTTCCAGCGCCCGGCGCGCGCAGGTGGAGAGCTGCGGCGCTACAGCCCGGTGACGGTCGCTTCGCCCGTCGGCTGGAGCGTGATCCGCCGCACGGTCAGGTCGTCCGTCGCCGGCACGAGCGCCACGCTGGTGATCAGGCACTCGACCGAGACCGTGCCGCCGGTCTTGAAAGTCCACCGGAACGTCCGCGGACCCGTCCCGGCGCCGTAGCTCGCGTCGAACGGCACGACCCTGGCGATCCCGGAGTGGCTCGGGCTGGCGGCCAGCGCCGCGTCGTCGTCCTCGCACTCGAGGGTGAATTCGTCGAAGCCGTGGCGGCCGAGGTACCCGTACTCGTCCGCCGACGCATCGAACGGCCCGGACTTGACCACGGCGTTGCGGCGGGTGAGCGCCGGCGCGTTCCGCACCGACCGCGTGATGCGCCGCAGCGCGCCGTCCGCGCTGTCGAGATCGTATTCGACGGTGGCCGGACCGTAATTCGCCATCGCTTCCTTCCCGTCCCGCCCGTCCTGCGCCGCGCCTGCCGGTTCGCTGCGCGCGCTATGACGACGGCTCCCACCGGACCCGCACCATGAGCCGGTAGATGGGCCGGTTCGAGGCGTCCTGCTCGTGGAACGACGGACCGTCCACCACGTCGACGAACCGCACGACCGCCCCGGTCGTCCGGCTCGGCGTGAACACGGACGGCCCGGTGATCTGCGCCAGGTTGTCGCGGATGTTCTCCAGCGCCGTGACGGCCGCGGCGTCGGAGCCGACCGCCGCCCGCGACTGGAACAGCACGTGGTCGCGCCACTCGCGCACCCGGTCCGCGCCGCTTCCGCCGAAACGCCGCAACGGGGGCTCGCCGGGCGCGCGGCGCATCGCCACGGCGGCCGCCGGACTCGAGGGCAACGGCCCCGCCACGATGCTGGCCGGATTCGTCAGCCCCGCCAACCGTTCCTGCAGCAGTGCGATCGCCGACATTTCAGGATGCCGCCGGCGGCCGAGAGCGACCCCGCCGCGCGCCGTGAAGGTATCGAGCCGGCGCGGGAATGTCAACAGCCCGCGGCGAAATCCCCGCCGCATTCGCCGGGCGCCGCATCCCGGGGTTCACCGCGGGCTGCAAGGCGTCGCGACGGCTTGCCGGCGCCGGCGCCGCTGTCTATGATGGGCGGCGGACCGCGAACCGTCGAAGGGAGAGGCGACATGGACCTGCTGTCCGAGATCCAGCTAGGGTTGACGCTGGCGAGCGCGCTGACCGAGCATCACGCGAAGGCGCAGCATGCGCTGGACACCGCCGCGGACGCGCTGAACCAGGCCGAGAAGGTGGCGGGAGATTCGGCGCACTCCGACGACAGCAAGCAGGCCGCGCTGTCGCTGCTCCGCGGCGCCGCCGTCGAGGCGATGGATCGCTACCGGACGTCGCTCGACGCGGCGAGCGACGCCGCGAACAGGCTGCGCGCGCACGCCAGCGGCGCGGGCGGCGGGCGGGCGTAGCCGGTTTCCGCAATGGCGCCCCGCGGACCGGAGCCGTTCGCCGCGAACGTTCGCACGCTCGTCGAGCGGCACGAAGGCCTCCGGCTGAAGCCGTACGTCGACACGCGCGGGAAGTGGACGATCGGCTACGGGCGGAACCTTTCCGACGACGGAATCCGGGCCGACGAGGCGGAGCTGCTGCTGACCAACGACCTGCGCGCGGCGCAGGCGGATCTGGCGCGTTACGCTTGGTTCGCGCGGCTCTCGCCGGTCCGTCAGGCCGTGGTGACCGACATGGCGTTCCAGTTGGGGACGCACGGGTTCGCAGGGTTCCGCGGCGCCATCGCGGCCATCTCCGGCGGGCGGTGGGACGATGCGGCGGACGCGATGCTCGATTCGGCCTGGGCGCGGGAGGCGCCGTCTCGCGCGCATCGGCTCGCGGAGATGATGCGGACCGATGCGTGGCCGGCCCAGTAGGGGGATGCGCGCGCCCGCTTCCTGCGGATGCGCGGTGGCGGCGGCCGGGTTGATCGTCCTGTGCGGGGGGCGTCCGGCCGCGGCGCAGGCGCCGGCCGGCCCGGCGTTCCCGCTCGCGCCGCCTGTGCGCTACGTCACCGACGTCGATGTCTCCGAAACGGCTCAGTCGGACGTTCAAGGCAGTGTGCAGGCGACCCTGATCGCGGGCGTCCGCCGTTTCGACTGGCGCCGGGCGGCGGCCGCGCTGACCGACGACTTCCGCGGACGTTTCCCGTTCCCGGCGCAGGGCCGGCCGGTCGGCGACGACCTGCTGGAGATCCGCCGCTACGCGCCGGAGGGGCTGCCGGCGCTCGACGGCCCCGGCCTGCTGGCGGCGCTGCGCGCGCACGTGGACGGGTGGACGTCGGTCGACCGCGCGTCGTGGCAGGCGTTCGAGTTCCTCCTGGCGCCGGAGCGGGACCGGGCGTTCGCCCGGGCCCATGTGCGGCTGGCCGGTCCGGGCCGGTCCGGGGGGCGGTCGGCGATGGAGGCGACCGTCGCGGCGGAGTTCGCCGGCGGCGGCGGCGAGCCGTGGCGGATCCGCCGCCTGGACGTGGTCGATGCGGTCCGCGTGGACAACCCGCGTCCCCCGTTCCGGGACGTGACCGACGCCGTCGGCCTCCATTTCAACCGGTCGGCTGCGAACGCCGCGCTCCGGCAGGAGGTCGCCGACACCGGGACGAGCCTGATCGACTCGGCGCTGAACGTGGTCGACTGGAACCGGGACGGGCACTGGGACCTCGCGGCGACGGAGGCGGCCGGCCACGCCGTCCTGTTCCTCAACGACGGCCGGGGCGGTTTCGTGCGCGAGACGCTGCCGACGCCGCGGCAGGTCCTCATTCCGAGCCAGGTTCTGTTCGTGGACCTCGACGGCGACGGCCTGGAGGAGATCGTCGGCAGCCGGATGACGTACGACGGCGGGCGGGCGTGGATGGGGATCCAGACCCGCCGGGACGGCGAGTGGGTCTTCCTGCCGCGCGCTCTGGAGTTCGACAACCCGCCCGGCGTCAGGCGGAGCGAGGCGCAGCTGCTGGCCGCCGGGGACGTGAACGGCGACGGGCGGATCGACCTGTTCGTCGGGGGGTACCAGACCAACCGGTCGGGCAGCCCGGACGTCTTCAACCGGGTGGACGCCGGCGACGGCGCCGACAACCTCCTCTTCGTCAACCGGGGCGGGCTGCGCTTCACGGAGGAGTCGGACGCCCGCGGGATCGCCGGGACCCGGTACACCTACGTGGCGCAGCTGTTCGACTTCGACGGCGACGGCGACCTCGACCTGTTCGAGGGGAACGACTTCGGCCGGAACGTGGTCTGGGACAACCGGGGCGCCGGCCTCTTCCGCGCCCTCGACGACCACCCGCTGACGCGCGACGCCGGCAACACGATGGGCGTCACGGTGGCCGACTGGGACAACACCGGGGCGTGGAGCGTCCACCTCTCCAACATGTACTCGCACGCGGGCAGCCGCGTGGTGCGGCTGACGGCGTCGGTCGGCGACGCGATGCGCGCCCGGCTGGAGGCGCTCGCGCGCGGCAACCAGCTCTTCACGCAGCGGCCGGACGGCGGCGGCGGGACGTGGACCGAGCGCGCCGCGCCGCTCGGCGTCAACGAGGCGGGGTGGGCGTGGGCCTCGCTGTTCTGGGACCTCGACAACGACGGCGACAAGGAGATCTTCGTCACCAACGGCAACACGAGCCATGCGGACCCGGAGGCGCCCGACTTCTGAACGTTCTTCTGGCGGCAGGTGGTCGCCGACGCCGAAGCGGTCGAGCGGCGGGAGCCGCCCCGGCCGGTGCTGGCGGAGCAGGCGGCCGGCTTCCGCGGCTCGTTCAGCGGGTACGAGCGGGACCGGCTGTTCTACAACCCGGACGACGCGGCCGGGCGGTTCGTTCCGGCGGCGTACGTGCTCGGCCTCGACGACGACCATGACGGGCGGGCGGCGGCCCCGGTCGACGTCGACGGCGACGGCGACCTCGATCTGGCGCTGCTGACGCTCCGGGGCCTCAAGCTGCTGGAGAACACCTCGCCGCCGCGCCGCTTCGCGCGCGTCCGGCTGGCGCCGCCCGGATCGGAGGCGCAGGCGCTCGGCGCGGAGGTGGCGCTGCGCGCCGGCGGGGTGACCCGGCGCGACTTCCTCAAGCTGACCGAGGGGTTCAGGACGCAGGCTCCCTCGGATCTCCACTTCGGACTCGGCGACGCGGCGTCGATCGAGTCGCTGGAGGTGCGGTGGCCGTCAGGCGAAGTGGACGTCTGGCGCGACCTGCCGGTCGATCGGCTCCTCGTCGTGGACCGGCGCGCCGGCGCCGTCGACGCCCGGCCGCTGCCGCGATGGCCCGACGGGTCGCGTCCGACGACGGCCGGGTCGCCGTCGCCGTCGGTCGTCGCGCGGGCGCTCGACGGCGGGCGCGGCCCGCTGGCCGGCGGCCGGCCGGCGGTGATCAACTTCTGGGCGCCGTGGTGCGCGCCGTGCAACGTCGAGCTGCCGGCGCTCGTCGAGCTGGCCGACCGGCGCCGCGGCGAGGTCGACTTCGCGGGGGTCAGCGTCGAGCTCGACGATCTGGAGTCGGTCCGGGCGACGATCGACCGCTTCGGGATCCCGTATCCGCAGTTCCTTGCCGACGAGCAGGTGATGCGGCGGTTCTTCGGCGACGACGGCGAGGCCGCCCTGCCCGCCACGTTCGTCTTCGATCGGGACGGCCGGCTGCGGCGGCTGTTCCGCGGCGCGGTCGCCGAAGGCGAGCTGGACGGGCTGCTGGCGTCGCTCCGCGACGAAGGGGTCAGCGAAGAGACGCTGCGGCTGCTGGCCGAGACGTATTTCCGCGCGGGCGACTGGGACCGGGCGGGCGAGTTCTACGGCCGGCTGGCGGCGATTGAGCCGACCCGGCTCGACCAGATCGGCCAGGCGCCCCGCCGGCGGCGGGCGGCGGACCGTTTCCGGGCGGGCTTGGCGCGCCTGCGGGCGGGCCGGGCGGACCGGGCGATAGACGACTTCCAGGCGGCGATGGAAGTCCTCGGCGACGATCGCGATCTGCTCGTCCAGCTGGGCGCGGCGGCGCTGGAGGCCGGGCGGTTGCCGCTCGCCGCGGACGCCTTCGGCCGCGCGGTCCGGGCCGACCCGCGCTCGGCGGCGGCCTGGCTCGGCCAGGCGCGCGCGCGCCGCGGCCTGGGCGCGGCGGCGGCGGCGCGCGAGAGCTACGAGCAGGTGCTGCGCCTCGACGCCGGCCACGCGGCGGCCCGCCGCGAGCTCGCCGCGCTCGGCGGCCGGTGACGGCGACGCCTCGGCGGGCCACGCGCGCGCGCGTCAGTGACCACACCGCGGCCCGACGGGGACAGGTTGACGCGCCGATCGGCGGATGGAACAATCTACCGGTTCATGTGCTGTCGGTTCATGCGCGCCGGGTTCGAGGATCTTCGTCCGGCGGCGTCCGGCGGACGGCGCCCCCGGCTCCGCCACGCGCTGCTGCTGGCGGCGGTCCTGACGGCGCCCGGGCCGTTTCCGGCGCCCGCGGCGGCGCAGTACGGCGCGGCGAACGGCGAGTGGCGCAGCTACGGCGGCGACCTCGGCAGCACCAAGTACTCGCCGCTCGACCAGATCACCCGCGACAACTTCGAGGAGCTGGAGATCGCCTGGCGGTGGCGGTCGGTCGACACGCACCTGGCCCGGAGCGAGGGGGGCGGCGCGTGGATCGGGCCGGCGCGGGAGGTGTTCGAGGTCCTGGCGCAGGAAGATCCGGAGCGCTGGGAGACCGGCCTCTACAGCCCGCGGCCCGGCGTGTCGCTGCTGATCGCGACGCCGCTGATGGTCGACGGCGTGCTGTACCTGAGCACGCCGCTCTACCAGGCGGCGGCGGTCGACGCCCGGACCGGCGAGACGCTCTGGGCGTACGACCCGAAGGCGTACGAGTCGGGCACGCCGGCGGTCATCCCGTGGCGCCACCGCGGCGTGGCGTACTGGGAGCGGGACGGCGCGGCGCGCATCGTCTGGGCGACGGGCGACGGCTACCTGATTGCGGTCGACGCGAAGACCGGCCGGCCGGCCGCCGACTTCGGCGACGGGGGGCGGGTCGACCTGATGGACGGCGTCCCGCGCGCCAGCCGCGAGGCGCGGACGGTCCAGAACCTGCTGGCCCTCTCGTCGCAGTCGCCGCCGCTGGTGATCGGCGACACCATTCTGATCGGATCTTCGATGACCGACATGGTCATAACGAAGGAGATGCCGCCCGGCTGGGTCCGCGCCTACGACGCCCGGACCGGCCGCCACCGGTGGGACTTCCACACCATCCCGCAGAGCGCCGACGAGTACGGCGCCGACACCTGGTTGAACCAGTCGTGGCGCTACTCCGGCGCCGCCAACGTCTGGTCGCTGATGAGCGGCGATGCGGAGCTCGGCTACGCCTACCTGCCGACCGGGACGCCGACCGGCGACTATTACGGCGGGCACCGGCCGGGCGACAACCTGTTCGCCGAGAGCCTGATCTGCGTCGACGTCGAGACCGGCCAGCGGATCTGGCATTTTCAGGCGGTGCACCACGGCCTGTGGGACTACGACTTCGCGTCGGCGCCGAACCTGCTCGACGTCGAGGTGGACGGCCGGCCGATCAGGGCGGTGGCCCAGCCGAGCAAGCAGGGGTTCGTCTACACCTTCGACCGGGTGACCGGCGAACCGGTCTGGCCGATCGAGGAGCGGCCGGTCCCGACCGACACCGATCTGGCCGGGGAGGTCCCGTCGCCGACGCAGCCGTTTCCGACCAAGCCGCCGCCGTTCGAGCACCAGGGCACGTCGATCGACGATCTGGTCGACTTCACCCCCGAGATCCGGCGCCTGGCGATCGAGGCGGTCGAGGGATACCGTCTGGGGCCGCTCTACACGCCGAATTCGACGCAGGGGACGCTGATCCGGCCGAGCGTCGGCGGCGGAGCGAACTGGTCCGGAGCGGCGGTCGACCCGGAGACCGGCCTGCTGTACGTGCCGTCGATCAACACCCACTCGGTGATTCCGTTCACCGACGTCGACCCGGACAGTCCGGCCACGATGCGCTACGTCTGGCGGTGGGGGCAGGGGGGCGGCGGCCCGACGATGCCGCAGGGGTTGCCGCTGTGGAAGCCGCCGTACTCGCGGATGACGGCGATCGACATGCGCCGGGGGGAGCACGTCTGGATGACGCCGCTCGGCGACGGCGACCGAATCCGCAACCTGCCGATGCTGCGCGACCTGGACCTGCCGCCGCTCGGCGGCGACGGGCGGGGCGGGCCGCTGCTGACCCGGACGCTGCTGATCAACGCGCTGACCGCCGGCGGCGGCGACGGCGGCCCCCGGCTGGTGGCGTACGACAAGGCGACCGGCGCGATGGTCGGGTCGGTCGATCTGCCGGGCGGCGCGCTCGGGACGCCGATGACCTACATGCTCGACGGCCGGCAGTACGTGGCGCTCACGGTCGGCGGGCGCGTGCCGGAGCTGATAGCGTTCACGCTGCCGTCGTGACGGCGGCGGACGCAGGCAGGGCGGCGTCTCGCACCTCGACGCGCTCTGCCGCACGGCGTGCCGAACGGCGCCGGCGCGGCGATCAATCCGCTGGCGGTGTTCTAGTAGCGGTAGTGGCCGGGCTTGTACGGCCCGTCGATCGGCACGCCGGCGTAGTCGGCCTGCTCCGGCGTGAGCATGGTCAGCCGCACTCCGAGGCGGCCGAGGTGCAGGCGCGCGACCTCTTCGTCGAGCTGCTTCGGCAGCATGTAGACCTTCTTCTCGTACTCGCCGGCGTTGCGGTGCAGGGCGAGCTGCGCCAGCACCTGGTTCGTGAACGAGGTCGACATGACGAAGCTCGGATGCCCGGTGGCGCAGCCGAGGTTCAGCAGCCGGCCCTCCGCGAGGACCAGCACGCCGTGGCCGTCGGGGAACCGCCACTCGTCGTACTGCGGCTTGACGGGGAGCCGCTCGATCCCGGGGACCTTCTTCAGGCCGGCCACGTCGATCTCGTTGTCGAAGTGGCCGATGTTCCCGACGATCGCCTTGTCCTTCATCCGCCCCATCTGCTCCGCGGTGATGACGTCCCGGTTGCCGGTGGCGGTGACGAAGACGTCGGCGGTCTCGACCAAGTTGTCGAGGGTGTTGACCTCGAACCCCTCCATCGCCGCCTGCAGCGCGCAGATCGGGTCGATCTCGGTGACGACCACCCGGCATCCCTGGCCGCGGAGCGCCTGCGCGCACCCCTTGCCGACCTCGCCGTAACCGCAGACCACCGCGACCTTCCCGCCCAGCATCACGTCGGTGGCGCGGGCGAGCCCGTCCGGCAGCGAGTGGCGGCAGCCGTACACGTTGTCGAACTTGCTCTTCGTGACCGAGTCGTTGACGTTGATCGCCGGGAACAGCAGCGTTCCGGCGCGCATCATCTCGTACAGGCGGTGGACGCCGGTGGTCGTCTCCTCGCTGACGCCCCGGATGGCCGGGCCGATCCGCCGCCACTGTCCCGGGTCGCGCCGCCGGACGTCGCGGAGCAGGTCGAGCACCACCGCCCACTCCTCCGGGTCGCGGTCCGGGTCGAACGCCGGCACGTCGCCGGCGCACTCGAACTCGTACCCCTTGTGCACGAGCAGCGTGGCGTCCCCGCCGTCGTCGACGATCAGGTCGGGGCCGCCGCCGTCGGGCCAGACCAGCGCTTCGTTGGCGCACCACCAGTACTCGGGGAGCGTCTCGCCCTTCCACGCGAAGACCGGCACGCCGCGCGGCTCGCCGCCTCCCTCCCGGCCGGCCGCCACCGCCGCCGCCGCGTGGTCCTGCGTGGAGAAGATGTTGCAAGACGCCCAGCGCACATCGGCGCCGAGATCGACCAGCGTCTCGATCAGCACGGCGGTCTGCACCGTCATGTGCAGGCTGCCCGTCACCCGGGCGCCCGCCAGCGGGCGCTCGCCGGCATGCCGGCGGCGCAGCGTCATCAGGCCGGGCATCTCCTGCTCGGCCAGCGCGATCTCGCGCCGGCCGTGCGCGGCGGCGGCGAAGTCCGCCACCTTGCAGGGAAGCCGGCCGGCGCGGGCGGCTTCTTCGAACGGGTGCGTCTTCTCGACGGCCGCGACACTCATGCGGGTCCCCTCTCGGCGTATCTCAGCGCACGCCGCGCCGCGGCCGGCGCGGGGGCCGGCGGCGCTTCGCGAACCTGTCGCGCGGTCCGCCCGCCGGCTCGGCCGGCGCGGCAGGCGCGGCGGCGGCGGTCTCCCGGACCATCGCCGGCGGCGCGTGCAGCGTCTCCTGGTAATAGTCGTCGACCAGCATGGCGATCAGCGCGGACTCGTCCTCGTTCTCGGCCAGGCTGCGCGCCAGCGGGACGAACCGCTCGCTCCGCTCCGTCTTGAGCCGGTCGCGCGCCCGCAGCCGCGCTTCGAGCAGCGTGGTGACCCGCTCGGCGACCACTCCCTGGACGACGGCGTCGGTCGGCGCGTCGCGCTGCTGGAAGTCGATCGAGTACCGCTTGGCGATCCCGTCGAGCGTCAGCGTCTCCGCTTCGGTCACCAGCGACAGGGCCACGCCGGCCGCCCCCGCGCGCCCCGTCCGGCCGGCCCGGTGAACGTAACCCTCCGGGTCCTCCGGCGGCTCGTACTGGATGACGTGGGAGAGCTGCGGGATGTCGAGGCCGCGCGCCGCGACGTCGGTGGCCACCAGGAACCGGAGCGTCCCCCGCCGGACCCGCTCGAGGATCCGCTCGCGGTCGGCCTGCGAGCGGTCCGCGCTGAGCTCGTCCGCATCGTAGCCGAACCGCTGCAGCACCACGGTGACGTAATGCACGTTCGTCTTCGTGTTGCAGAAGATGATGGCCGACGACGGGTTCTCGACCTCGATGATCCGGACCAGGCCCCGGTCCTTGTCCATCGCCGGCACGACGTAGAAGACGTGCTCCGTGTCGGCGACGTGCACCTGGCCGCCGCTGAGCGACAGGAACTCGGGCGCCCGGAGGAACTCCTTCGCCGTGCGCAGCACGAACTCCGGGAAGGTGGCCGAGAACATGCTGTTGTGGAGAGTGCGGCGGACCGGCTCCGGCACGTGCCGCTGGACCTCCCGCATGTCCGGGTAGAAGCCCATCGAGAGCATCCGGTCGGCCTCGTCGAAGACGCGCATCCGCAGCCGGTCGAGCGACAGCGTGCCGCGCAGCAGGTGGTCGAGGATGCGCCCCGGCGTCCCGACGACGATCTGCGCCCCGGCGTTTAGCCCGTCGATCTGCGGGCCGTAGCCCACCCCGCCGTAGATGGCGACCGTCCGCAGGCCGGTGTCGGCGCACAGCGTCTCGGCGACGCCGCAGACCTGTTTGGCCAGCTCGCGGGTCGGCGCCAGCACCAGCGCCTGGCAGCGCGCCTTGCCGGGGTCGAGCCGCTCCAGCATCGGCAGCACGAACGCCCCGGTCTTCCCGCTGCCGGTCCGGGCCTGGATCATCATCTCGCGGCCGGCCAGCAGGTACGGGATCGTCCGGGCCTGGACCGGCATCAGGTCGGTCCACCCGGCTCGGGCGGCGCCGCGGCGCAACGACTCGGGCAGACCGGCGAGGGCGAGCTCCGGCAACTCGGAACTCTCGCGGGGCTGGACGTCGGCAGGCTCGTTCAAATCTCTGGCCCATGATTCTATACCAGCCCGTGGTGGTCGCCGGCGCCGGGATTGCAGTATGCTGGCGTTCGCTTGTCGCAGACTGCTTCGGGAGGATTGCATCCGATGCCGCGCAATACGTTCCGTTTCGCGTCGTGCCTGACGCTGGCGCTCGCCGGCGGCGCAACCGGGCCGGCGGCGCAGGAGGGCGGGACCGTCGAGTGGCGGTCGTACGCCGCCGACCTCGCCAGCACCTTCTATTCGCCGGCCGACCAGATCGACGCCGGCAACTTCGACGACCTGGAGGTCGCGTGGCGTTTCTCGACCCGCAACTTCGGTCCGAGGCCCGAGGCGGTCCTCCAGTCGACGCCGCTGATGATCGGCGGGGTGCTGTACAGCACCGTCGGCAGCCGGCGCGACGTGGTCGCGCTCGACGCCGCCACCGGCGAGCTGCTCTGGATGCACCGCATCGACGAAGGCGAACGGGGCGAAGCGGCTCCGCGCCGCCTCTCCGGGCGGGGGCTCGCCTGGTGGGACGACGGCGACGAAGGACAGATCTTCTACGTGACGCCGGGGTACCGCCTCATCGCCCTCGACGCCGCGACCGGGCGCCGGGTGGAGAGCTTCGGCGCGGACGGCGTCGTCGACCTGAAGCGGGAGTTCGATCAGGAGATCGATCTGGTCACCGGCGAGGTCGGACTCCACGCCGCCCCGGTGGTGTCCGGCAATACGATAGTCATCGGCGCGGCCCACCTGCCGGGGACGGCGCCGAAGTCGAAGGCGAACGTCAAGGGGCACGTGCGCGGCTACGACACCCGCACCGGGGCGCGGCGGTGGATCTTCCACACCATCCCCGACGCCGACGAGTTCGGCAACGACACCTGGCTGAACGACTCGTGGCAGTACACCGGCAACACCGGCGTCTGGGCGCAGATCAGCATCGATCCGGAGCTGAACATGGCGTACCTGCCGACCGAGACGCCGACCGGCGACTATTACGGCGGGCACCGGATCGGCGACAACCTGTTCGCGAACAGCCTGGTGGCGGTCGATCTCGACACCGGCGAGCGGGTCTGGCACTTCCAGATCTCGCACCACGAAGTGTGGGACTGGGATCTGCCGGCCGCCCCGATCCTGGCCGACGTCACCGTCGACGGCCGGCCGATCAAGGCGGTGGCGCTGCCGACCAAGCAGGCCTGGATCTTCGTCTTCGACCGCGAGACGGGCGAACCGGTCTGGCCGATCGAGGAGCGCCCGGTGGCGGCGTCCGAGGTGCCGGGCGAGATCCTGTCGCCCACCCAGCCGTTCCCGACGAAGCCGCCCGCGATCGACCGGCAGGGGATCGGCGTCGACGACCTGATCGACTTCACCCCGGAGCTGCGCGCGGCGGCGGAGGAGATCGCCGGCCGTTACACGCTCGGCCCGATCTACACCCCCCCGACCGTCGCCGACCCGCAAGGGACCGGGAACCTGGGGACCCTGATCGTGCCGGCCGCCACCGGCGGCGTGAACTGGCCCGGCGGCGGGCTCGACCCCGAGACCGGCATCCTCTACCAGTACACGAAGACCCAGGTCACCGCGCTCCGGATGATCAACGACCCGGAGCTGTCGGACATGGATTACGTCAGCAGCCGGCGGATCCCCGGCGTCAGCCCGGCCGACCTCTCCCTGATGGTGGAGGGTCTGCCGCTCGTCAAGCCGCCCTGGGGGCGGATCACGGCGGTCGACCTGAACAGGGGCGAGATCGTCTGGCAGGTTCCGCACGGCGAGACGCCGGACCACGTGCGGAACCATCCGAAGCTGCAAGGGATCGACGTCCCCCGGACCGGCTGGAGAGGCCGCATCGGGACTCTGGTGACGAAGACGCTCGTGGTGGCCGGCGACGGCGGGGTCTTCACGACCCCGGAGGGCGTGACCGGCGCCCGGCTCCGCGCCTACGACAAGACGAACGGGAGCGAAGTGGGCGCCGTCTTCATGCCCGCCCCGCAGACCGGCACGCCGATGACCTACGTGATCGACGGCGCGCAGTACGTCGTGGTGGCGATAGGCGGCGGCGGCCACGACCCCGAGCTGATGGCGTTCCGCCTGCCGGGGTAGCCCGCCGCCGCACGTCTACGTCCGCAGCGGAGGCGGCGGTTCGCCGGCGGGGACGAAGGTGAGCGCCGCCCCGTTGTTGCAGTAGCGCCGGCCGGTGGGAGGCGGGCCGTCCTTGAAGACGTGGCCCTGGTGGCCGCCGCACCGGATGCAGTGGTACTCGGTGCGCGGCAGGATCATCCTGTAGTCGGTCCTGGTTCCGATTCGGCCCTCGATCGACTGAAAGAAGCTGGGCCAGCCGGTGCCGCTCTCGTACTTCGCCGACGACTCGAACAGCGGCAGGCGGCAGGCGGCGCAGACGAACACGCCCTCCCGCTTCTCGTCGTTGAGCGGGCTGGTCCCCGGCGGTTCGGTGGCCTGCTTGAACAGCACCGCGTAGACGTCGTCCGGCAGCAGCTTCCGCCACTCGCTCGACGGCTTCTCCAGCTTTGCGATCGGGTCCGTCACGTTCCTGGGCGCCGACCGGCGCCGCGTCATTGTACTGCGATCTCCCGGTGCTCAACGCCGCGCGAGCGGCCGACAACAAGAGCGGGCTGCGATATATGATCGGGCGATGAGCATGGGCGCGGGCGAGATCGAGCAGGCTCCGCAGCCGGTGCGCGTCGCGGACGCGCAGCGTGACGCCGCCCCGGACCTCGCCGACCCGCACTTCTACATCAACCGCGAGCTGAGCTGGCTCGAATTCAACCAGCGCGTCCTGCTGCAGGCGCTCGACGAGGCGCACCCGCTCCTCGAGCGCGTCAAGTTCCTGTCGATCGTCGCCACCAACCTCGACGAGTTCTTCATGGTGCGCGTGGCCACGCTGCTGCGGAAGTTCCGGGCCGACTCCGCCGACGTCTCGCCCGACGGACTCGACACGGAGCAGCAGCTCGTCGCCATCCGCGAGCGCGCGTCGCAGATGATGCGCGACATGTCGAGCTGCTGGACGACGGTGCTCCAGCCGGCGCTGGCCGAGCAGGAGATCCGGTTCCTCGACCGGTCCGACTACACGGACGCGATCCGCGCCTGGCTGCGGACCTGTTTCCGCCGGAACGTCCACCCGGTGCTGACGCCGCTGGCGTTCGACCCCGGGCACCCGTTCCCGTACATCTCCAATCTGAGCATGAACCTCGCCGTCGTGGTGCGCCACGGCGGGCGCACCCGGTTCGCGCGCGTCAAGCTCCCGGACGTGCTGCCGCGGTTCATCCCGCTGCCCCCGCGGATCTCGGGCCGTCCGAAGGACGCGTTCGTCTTCCTGGAGGACGTGGTCAAGGAGCAGATAGGCACGCTGTTTCCGGGCGCCACCTTGCAGGACGCCCATCTGTTCCGCGTGGTGCGCGACACCGACATGGTGATTCAGGAGGACGAGGCGGACGACCTGCTGGAGTCGGTCGGCCGGACGCTGAAGGAGCTGCGCTACGGCGCGCCGTCGCAACTCGTCGTCGAGGCGAGCATGCCGGCGCGCGTGCTCGACATCCTGCTCGAGAACTTCGAGATCGACGAGAGCGTGGTGGATCGGACGTCGTCGCGGATGGGGTACGGCCACTGGCTGAGCCTGACCCGCCTGCACCGCCCCAAGCTGAAGGACGCCCCGTTCCTGCCGAGCCGGCTCTGGTCGGACGCCGACGTCGAGTCGATCTTCGACGAGGTGGGCGAGCGCGACCGGCTCGTGCACCATCCGTACGACTCGTTCGCGTCCGTCGAAGCGTTCGTGCGGGCGGCGGTGGAGGACCCGCACGTCATCGCCATCAAGATGACGCTCTACCGCATCGGATCGAACTCCCCGCTCGTCGACCTCCTGATCGCCGCCGCCGAAGCGGGAAAGCAGGTGGCGGTGCTCGTCGAGCTGAAAGCCCGATTCGACGAGCGGAACAACATCGTCTGGGCGCACCGGATGGAGTCGGCCGGCATCCACGTGGTGTACGGCCTGGTCAACCTGAAGACCCACTGCAAGCTGTGCCTCGTGGTGCGCAAGAAGGGCGCCGGCATCGTGCGGTACGCGCACGTCGGCACCGGCAACTACAACGGGGCGACCGCACAGGTGTACACCGACTTCGGCCTGTTCACGGCCAACCCGGCCGTGGTCGACGAGGTCAGCGAGGTGTTCAACTACCTCACCGGCTACTCGAACAAGCAGGACTACCGCGAGCTGCTCGTAGCCCCGCTCAACCTGCGCACGGCGTTCACGGCGATGATCGACCGGGAGGCCGAGCACGCGCGCGCCGGCCGGCCGGCGCGGATCGTTGTCAAGAACAACTCGGTCGCCGACCCCGACATGATCCGGGCGCTGTACCGCGCGTCGCGGGCCGGAGTGCGGATCGACCTGATCGTGCGGGGCGTCTGCTGCCTGCGGCCGGGCATTCCAGGCGTGAGCGACAACATCCGGGTCCGCTCCATCGTCGGGCGTTTCCTGGAGCACTCCCGCCTCTACTGTTTCGAGAACGGGGGGAATCCGGAGTTGCTGTTCGGCAGCGCGGACCTGATGGAGCGCAACCTCGACCGCCGGGTGGAGGTCCTCTGCTTCGTCCGCGATCCCGCCTTGCGGAACGCGCTCCGCCGGAACGTGCTGGAGACGCTGCTGGCCGACAACAGCCGGGCCACCGAGCTGGCGACCGACGGCGGCTACCATCCGGTGGAGAAGCTGCCGGACGATCCCGAGGTCGACGCCCAGGTCGAGCTGCTCCGCCGTCACACGGCCGGCGATTGACATCGTTCGGCGGCCGGTATTTACTGGGGGCGGCGTCCATTGACGGCAACGCGGGAGGCTGAACCATGATCGCGAGAACCGCCGTACCCGTCCGCATGCTCGCCGTCGCCGTGCTGGCGCTGTCGGCGCCGGCCGCGGCGGCGGGTCAGGACGGCGCGTACGCTCCGAAGCGCACCCCGTGGGGCGACCCCGACCTGCGCGGCCACTGGCTGCCGGGCACCGCCGCGCCGATGGAGACGCCGAGCAGCGGCGCGGCCTGGGTCCGTCCCGAGGAAGAGCGCGAGCTCGGCCCCCGGTTCCGGTTCTTCCCCGGCCATTCCGACGCGCCCGACATCACGCGGCAGGAACGGCCGATGGTGGTGGACCCGCCGGACGGCAAGATTCCGCTCCAGCCGTGGGCGGCCGAGAAGCGGGAGGAGATCATGGCGAAGCGGGACGACATCGCGTTCCTCGACCCGCGCGTCAAGTGCCTGCCGGCCGCCGTCCCGCGCGGCAACCTCCCGGTCGGCTACAACACCTACCAGTTCCTGCAGACCCCGGACGCCGTCCTTCTGCTCTACGAGTGGAACCATCTGTTCCGCTACGTTCCGCTGGACGGCCGCCCGCACGTCGAGGCCGACGTCCGCCTGGGGATGGGCGACTCGCGCGGGCGGTGGGAGGGCGACACGCTGGTGGTCGAGGTGACCAACTTCACGGACAACACCTGGGTGGTGGGGCACGGGGCGCCGCCGGAGAACGCGCCGGCCAGCTCGTTCACCTCCGGCCACGGCGTGTTCCACAGCGACGAGCTGCGCGTCGTCGAACGGTTCACGCCGATCGACGACGACACGATCCACTACGAAGCGACCATCACCGACCCGAAGGTGTTCACCCGGCCGTGGACCATCTCGTACAACGCCTTCATGCGCGCGGAGGAAGGCCACATCCTGTACGAGTACGCGTGCCACGAAGGGAACGCGCGCAACCTCAAGTTGATGACCGGCGCCGACGCCGACGCGAGGGTGGCGCTCGGACACGTCGTGAAGGTAGGGAAGCAGGAGGACTAAGAGCGATGCGTACTACGGCCCTTGTTGCAATCTTCGGTCTGGGCGTGCTGGCCGCCGCCGCGCCCGCGGTCGCCCATCATGCGTTCTCGGCCGAATTCGACGCCGACCGGCCGCTGCAGCTGCACGGCACCGTCACCAGGACCGAGTGGATCAACCCCCACTCCTGGATCCACATCGACGTGGAGAACGAGGACGGCGACGTCGAGAGCTGGGCGATAGAGTGCGGCGCGCCCAACGCCCTGATCCGGCGCGGCCTGAACAAGAACTCGATCCCGGCCGGGACCGAGCTGGTGGTCGACGGGTTCGGCGCCAAGGACGGCTCGAACACCGCCAACGCCCGCGACATCACGCTGCCGGACGGCTCGCAGTTCTACGTCGGCTCGTCCGGGACCGGCGCGCCCGGCCAGCCGTAGTCAGACCCCCGACAGGGTGTGGTCGCCGAGGTCCGTCAACGGGCCGGTGCTGTCGCCGAAGCTGTCGAGGGGCACGCCCAGCCTGTCGAGCAGCGTCAGGTGCAGGTTGGCGAGCGGCGTTCCCTGCGGGTAGCGCACGTAGCGCCCGCCCCTGATCCCCGTCTCCTTGCCCGCCACGACCGCTATCGGCAGGTCGTCGAAGAAGTGCGTGTTGCTGTCGCTGATGCCGGAGCCGTACAGGAACAGCGAGTGGTCCAGCATCGAGCCGTCGCCCTCGGCTGTCGCCGACAGCTTGTCGATGAGCCGCGCGAACTGCCGGAAGTGGTATGCGTTGACCTGGTGCAGCCGCTCCAGCTTGGGCAGGTCGTTCGAGTGGTGTGACAGCGGATGATGGGAGTCGGCCACTCCGATCTCGGGGTAGGCCCGGCTGCTGACCTCCCGTCCGAGCATGAACGTGCTGACCCGCGTCAGATCGGTCTGATAGGCCAGCAGGAGGAGGTCCGTCATCAGTTCCGCGTGCTCCGCGTAGTGGGTCGGTATCCCGGCCGGCTGGTCGACGACCGGGAGCTCCCGCGAGTTCTGCGCCTCCGCCATCCGGATGCGCCGTTCGACGTCCCGGACCGAGTCGAGATACTCCTCGAACTTCGCCCGGTCGCGGGGTCCGAGCCGCGCGCTGAGCCGCGCGGTGTGCTCCGTCAGCACGTCGAGAATGCTCCGGTCGCGCCGGAGGCGGGCCATGCGGGCTTCGGGGTCGGTGCTCCCGCTCAGGCCGAACAGGCGCTCGAACACCGACCGGGGGTCGTTGTCGATCGGCAGCGCGGTGGTGGGGGAACTCCACGAGATGGTGTTGGTCAGGGCGCAGCTCACGGCGTCGCATGCGCCGAGGAGCGCCGGCGACTCGATGCCCAGCTCCAGCGAGGCGATCTGCGTCTGCTGGCCGAACCGGCCGGCCGCCAACTGGTCCATGGTGGTGGCGGCCACGACCGTCGCTTCCGAACCGGTGAACGGCACGCAGGTCAGGAAGACGCCCGAAGAGCGCGCATGCGCCCCGGCCCGCACCACCTGGGTGGACGCCGCCTGGTTGAGGCCGCCCAGCATCAGCACCCGGTCCTTGTGCGCCTGCAGCGTCCGGAGCGTCGGCGGAAGCTGGTCGATAGCCCCCTCGGACCGAGGCGACCAGTACCCCATCGACATGCCGTTCGGGACGTAGAACACACCGAACCGGCGGGCGGGAGCCGCCGCGCTCCGGGAGAGCGCCGTCAGGGCCGGCGCCATGCTCTCCAGCCACGGGAGCGCCAGCGTCACGCCGAGCCCCCGGAGGACCGTGCGGCGGGACAACGCCTTCTTCGTGATGATCATCGCCTCGCCGCCGCCGCGGGCAGGTCGTCGTCCGGACCGGTGGCGCGCCGCATCTGGAACGGGAGGCTTCTGACGACGCCGTGGACCACGGCCGACCATCGATAGCCGGCCTCCGCCGCCCCGCGGATGAGCCGGCGGACCGTCGGCGCGTCGTAATGCTCCAGCCCGCGGCCCAGGGCGTACGACAGCAGCTTCTCGAGCACCGTCCGAACGAACTCGTTCTCCCGGCCGAGCAGATGCGCCCGCAGCTCCTCCGGACCGCCGAGCGCGCCGCCGTCCGGCAGCGTCGCCGTCGCGTCTATCGGCGCGCCGCCGTCCGTCTCGCGCCACTTCCCCGTGGCGTCGAAGTTCTCGAGCACGAAGCCGATCGGGTCCATCGGCGCGTGACAGGCCGCGCAGACCGGGTTCGCCCGGTGCTGCTCCATCCGCTCGCGCAGCGACGCCGGCGCCGCGCCGGGGGCGTTCTCCTCCAGCTCGGGCACGTTGGGCGGCGGCGGCGGCGGCGGCGCGCCCAGCAGCGTCTCGAGCACCCACTTGCCGCGCAGCACGACCGACGTGCGGTCGGCGTACGACGTGACGGTCAGGATGCTGCCGTGCCCCAGCAGTCCCCGGCGGACCGGGTCGGCCATCGCCACGCGGCGGAAGTGGCTCCCGTAGACGCCGGGAATCCCGTAGTGCCGCGCGAGCCGCGCATTGAGGAAGGTGTAGTCCGCGCGCAGGAGGTCCAGGACGCTCCGGTCGTCCCGCACCTGCGACCGGAAGAACAGCTCGGTCTCCTGCCGCATCGCCTCGCGCAGGTTGTCGTCGAAGTCGAGGAAGAGCTCCGGATTCGGCGCGTGGCTCCCGAGGTTGCGCACGGTGAGCCACTGCGCCATGAAGTCGTCCATCCACCGCGTCGCCTTCGGATCGGCCAGCAGGCGATCCGTCTGCCGCGCCAGCACGTCCGGATCGCTCAGCCGCCCCTGTTCGGCGAGCGCGAGCAGCTCTTCGTCCGGGATGCTCTTCCACAGGAAGAACGACAGACGGGACGCCAGTTCGAGATCGGACAGCCGGTGCACGGCGCCGGCCTCGGCGGGCTCCGGGTCGTGCTCCACGCGGAACAGGAACGACGGGGACGACAGCAGGCCCTCGAGCGCCAGCTCGACGCCGTCGTCGAAGCTCCCTCCCCCGCCGCCGGCCGCGAACAGCCGCATCAGCTCGTCGACGTCCGCTTCGGCCAGCGGCCGGCGATAGGCCCGGCGTCCCAGGGTCCGGAGAATCTCCCGGGCGCAGCGCTCGTGGTCCTCGTCGGAGGCCGGCCGGCACGAGAAGATCCGCGCGCGGCTCGGCGTGTGCTCCGGCGGCTGCCCGTCGAACGGCCCCGATATCTGCAGCGTGTCGATGCCCGGCGTCCCGGCGTCGTCGACGAAGACCGAATGGGGCCGGGACACCGGCACGAGCGGGACGCTTTCAGGCGCCCGCGGCCGCCGGTCGGTGAACGCGGCGGTGACCAGACGCACGCCGGCCTTGACCGGCATCCTGAACTCCAGGTGGTCGTCGGCGGTCAGCCGATAGGTGTGCAGCCGCTGGCTCTCGACGTCGTCCTCCGGTATCGCGTTGTGCTGTCCCGGATCGGGACCCGGATACTTCCCCCCGACCGAGAACGTCCGCACGAGCGCATGGTCGACGCGGACCTGGACGTCGTGCTCGTAGTCGATCCCCCGGATGGTGTCGCCGACGCCGTTCCGCTGGAGCCGTACCTTGAACGCGTAGACGCCGTCGAGCGGGAAGACGTGGCGCACGGCGAGACCGCCGTGGGTCCCGAACGGCATCTCCTCGCCCGCCCGATCGTCCTGGAAGGCGAACTCCGAGGCGCGGCGCACCTGGACCGCAGGCCGGATCGCCCGGGGATTGCCGAGCGCGAGCCGGCTGATCTTCGTGGCGGCCGACAGGTAGCGGGCCATCAGCGCCGGCGTGACCGACAGCACGTCGGCGTTGTTGTCGAAGCCGATGCCCGCGTCGTCGACCGGCAGCATCGACGGATCGATCTCCAGCGCCAGCAGGTCGTCGATGACGTTCACGTATTCGAAGCGGTTCATCCGGTGGACCGAGACGCGCCCCGGGTTCGGCGCCGCCGCCGCCGCGCCGTCGAGGGCCGCTTCGAGCGCTGCGGCGAAAGCGCCCGCGGCGGCCGGCTCCGGCCGCGGGCGGCCGGGCGGCGGCATCTGTCCCGCCCGGAGCTTCCGCACCACCTTTTCGAGGGTTTCCGCGTGGGCGGCCACGTCGGTCACGTCGAGAGCGTCGAGCGCAAGACCGCCGGTCCGCAGCCGGCCGTTGTGACACGTGACGCAGTAGCGATCGAGCAGCGCGCGGTCGACGGGCGCCGGCCGCTGCTGGGCGTGGACGCCGCCCGAGGCAAGCCCGGCCGCGAAGATGGCGGCGAGCGACGCGGGGCTCCACCGCGGGCTGTTACGGCTCAGGGCGCCCATGTCCGTCGTCGGTTCGGACGCGCCCGGTCAGGGCGCGCCGGAGTCTTCGGCGAGGCGCCGTCCGAGCTCCCGCTCGAACGCTCGTCCGCCCGGTCCCAGCGCCGGGTCGGCGCCGAGGTCGAGCAGGCGCGCCGCCAGGCCGGGCCATTCCTGGACGTAGAACCCTTGCGCGGCGCCCTGGGCGATGGAGTACGGGGTGCGTTGACGGAAGTCCTGCGCGTCGATGTCCGCCCCCTGGGCCACCAGATACTCGGCCACCTCGGTGAGGCCGCGGAACGCGGCGCCGTGGAGCGCGGTGAAGCCGGCCTCGTTCGCGCGGTTCACGTCGGCGCCCGCCTCGACCAGCATTCGCACGGCCGCTTCGGCCGACTGCGACGGCGGACTCTGCGGGGCCTTCAGGAACGTCGAGTGCCCGAGGCCGGCGGCCACCATCAGCGGCGTAGTGCCGTCGGCGGTCGCCAGGGCGGGGTCGGCGCCGGCCGCGAGGAGCGCGCGGACGATCCGGGCCTCCTCCGGCTCACTCTGCAACGCCTCTTCCGGGGGAGGCAGCCGGCCGTTGTTGATGTACATCAACTCCTCCCGGTTGGCGCGGAAGGCGGCGACCCACAGCGGCGTCGCCCCTCGCAGGTTCCCCGTGCCGATCGCCTGGGGGTCGCGCGCGCCGTTCTTCCCGGAGACCCACGCCTCCATGGTGGTGAAGACGTCGATGCGGGCGTTCGGGTCGGCGCCGGCTTCGAGCAGCGCCTCGACGACGCCGAGCCGATCGTCCGCCGGCAGTCCCCGGGTCTTGCGTCCCGCGAGTCCGACCCCGACGTACCGGGTGCGCAGCCAGTCCCGGATCCAGACGTCGACGTTGCCGGCGGCGGCGTGCAGCGCGCTCGCGCCGTGCATCGCGCCGTTCGGATCGGCGCCCTGCGCCAGCAGGAACCGGACGAAGCCGCCGTGACCGCTCACGACCGCGAGGGCCACCGGAAAGGTTCCGTCCGAGCCCGGGTGGTTCACGTCGGCGCCCGCCGCGAGCAGGATGCGGGCCGCCTCGACGTCGTCGTTCCGGGTGGCGAACAGCAGCGGCGTGAATCCGAGCGCCGACTGCGCCTGCGCCTCGGCGCCCGCCGCCAGCAGCATCCGCATGACGTCGTGATGCGCGTTCGCCGTCGCCCACATCAGCGCCGTCTGGCCGGTCTCCCCGGTCCGGGAATCGACCTCAGCCCCGGCCGAGAGCAGCGCGGCGACGACCGGCGCGCCCCCGGCGCCCGCCGCCGTGATCAGCGGCGTCAGACCGTTCGTCTGCGCCCGGTTCGGGTCCGCGCCCGCCGCCAGCAGCTTCGCCGCCATCGCGACGCTCGCGTTCTCGGCCGCGCGCGCCAGCGGCGTCACCCCCTGATCTTCCGCGGCGTCCGGGTCCGCGCCCGCCGCCAGCAGCAGGTCGGCGGCCTCCAGGTGATCCCAGTGCGCCGCCCACAGCAGCGCGGTGACGCCGTCCGCGCGCGCGGCGTTGACGTCGACGCCGGCGCCGAGCAGTTCCCGCATGCGAGCGGCGTCCTGCGCCCGGGCGGCGCTCACCAGACGGACGTCCTGCTGCGCCGAGAGGTCCGTGACGAACGCCGCCGCGAGGCAGGAGGCGAGCAGGACGATCCGCCTCGCCAGCCGGGCGCCCAGCCCGCCGCGGCGCGTCACGGGGCTCCACCACGGGCTGTCAGCGGACGCAGCCGAGCTTCCGGCCGCTGCCGTCGTTGTCGTTGAAACCATTCGGCGAACGGGCATGATATCACGCACGGCTCCGTTGCCGGCCTGACAGCCGTCACAGCCTGGCGACGCGCGCGACGAACGCCGCCGCCTGCCGCGGCGCGTCGCCGAGCTGCGCCGCGGGGGTCGTCGCGGCGCGCCAGTCGACGTGCGGATAGCGCCGCTCGACCAGCTCCACCAGCGAGCCGCCCCCGCCGCGGACCTCGGCGCAAAGACGCTTGACCTCCGCCTGCGCCTGCGGGCGCGGCATCGTCCTGGCCAGCTCGAAGCTGATCGCCTCGGCGAACGCCAGTTGCCCGCCGCCGCGCAGGTTCGCCAACATCGCGTCCGGGTCCGGCCGCAGCTCCTGCGCCAGCGACGTCGCCAGCGCCAGCGCCCGCGCGCTCGCCATGCAGATCGTCGGCAGCGCGTGCCCCTCCAGCGCCCAGGCGACGCCGTCGCGTTGCTCGCGGTGCGCCAGCGCCTCCAGCATCAGGGCGTGCATCGCCGCGCCGACGCGCGACAGGCTGACGATCGTCTCGGCGACGACCGGGTTCTGCTTGTGCGGCATGGTCGAAGAACCGCCGCCCCGCCCCAGTTGCAACTCGCCCGCTTCCGTGCGGCAGGCGACGATGCAGTCTTCGCCCAGCTTCGCCAAGCCGCCGCCGATGCGGGTCAGCAGCCCGGCGAACTCGGCCAGCGCCGCGCGGTCGCTGTGCCAGGCCAGCGGGCTGTCGCCAAGCGCGAGCTCGGCCGCCAGTTCCGCCCGCAGCGCGTCCGCCTGCTCGCCGAGCGCCGCGGAATTGCCCGCCGCGCCGGCCAGACTGACCCGCAGCAGGCGGGGCCGCAGTTGCGCCAGCGCCTCGAGGTGCGCCAGCAGCGGCGCTCCCCAGGCCGCGACCACCGCGCCGAAGCTGGTCGGCGTCGCCGTCTGCGCCCGCGTGCGCGCGGCCAGCGGCAGCTCGGCGTGCGCCTCCGCCTGCCGCGCGAGCGCCCGCAGGAGTTCGGTGAGGCGCCGCTCGACGACGTTGCAGACCTCGCGCAGCCGCAGCACCAGGCCGGTGTCCATGACGTCCTGCGATGTCGCGCCCCAATGCAGGTATTGCGCGTGCTCGGGCGCCTGCATCGCGTCGCGCAGCGCCTCGACCAGCGCCGGCGCCGGCACGCCGGCCTCGCGCGCGCCGGCGGCGAGGCGCGCCGGGTCGATCCGCACCTCCCGCATCGCGCGCTCGATCGCCCCGGCGCTCGCCTCGGGAAGCAGACCCAGCTTGCCCTGCGCCTTCGCCAGCGCCCCCTCGACCCGCATCATCGCCTCGACGACGGCGGCGTCGCTGAACAGGCCGCCGACGTCCTCGTCGTACAGCAGCTCGCGATGGATGATCGAGTCGAAGGGCGACGTGGCCATTGTCTATCGGTCCGTGGCGGAGGTCCGCGCGGCGCCGAGCGTCCGTAGTCTTGACGTCGAGGCCGGCCGGAGCAAAGTGCGCCAAAAGGGTATGTTTACCGGCGTCGAAAATAACGTGGCTCGTCGTCGAAGCGCGCCTGCGACCAGTGAAAGACAGCTCACTTTTCATCGTCGACGAGGAGGGCGTGCACCCCGGCTTCGTCTCCTCGCCGCCGTTCTTGCGGCTGGATGCGATAGCCGGCCACGACCGCCAGCGTGTCCTGCGAGAAGACCGCGCTCAGGGCGTCGGCCGTCCGCCGCGCCCGATCCAGGTCGCGCCGGCTGATGGCGTTGGACGCCTCGACGGCCACCCACACCGGCGCGCGGTCCGCCTTGCGCTGCGCCCGGACAATGAAGTCAGTTGCGTTGATGCGAGTTTCCTGCTCGTCGTCAATGTCTCCCGCATCGAAAGCCTTTTCCACCGGCTCCAGCAGTTCAGGATGGGTGTCCTGGACCGGACTCTGCAGAACCTGCGTTCGGCGCAGGCCCAGCCGCCGGCTGAGCAGCGGCCGAATCCGCCGATGGAGCTTCGCTTCCAGATTGTCGCCCTTGAGCACGGCGACGTCGGCCTCCACGCGCGTCATCCGAGTCTTCAGTTCGGCGACGTCGGCCTCTATGCGCTCCAGGCGGATGGGCATGCCGAGCCATTCGTTGGTCAGCAAGGCCCGCAGCAACAGAGTCTGGGCGTCGGGGTCAGCCCTCAACTCGGCGATGATGCGAGCCACCAGGGATTCGGAGTCGAGGGAGGAGGCTGCCGCAGCCATGGCGTTGCAACCCACGGTAGCCACCTGACAGGCGGCTGTCAAGATGCAGCCGGCGCGGATTCCACAGCCCGTGGTGGAAACCCCGCGTCGCACCGAGAGCGGCGAAGCGCCCGCCTGACAAGGCGTGAGGAGGGCGCATATTGGGCATACGCAACCGACGAACAACGCAGTCAGGCGGGATGCATCGCTGCTCGAATGCAGCGGGGTCTTTCACCACGGGCTGTCCAGACAGCCGCGCACGCGCCCAACCACGTCGTCAAACATGGCGACGGTCAGGCGGCGGGTTCTCACGTTGTAGCGCGAGCAATGGCGGCTGTCGAACAGCGCCAGCCCCGCGCTCAGATCGTGGACCGCTCCGTGGGCGAACGGGAAGCGCGAACGTTTCGCGTCAAGCGCCGCCAGCGTTGCGCCGTGCGCCTTCCCTCCGAGCGCAAGAATCGCCGCGAGTCGGGGCAGTTCGTCGATCTCGGCGCGGAGGAAGCGGCGGCAGGACGCGACTTCGGCCCCGGTCGGCTTGTTCCCGGGAGGGACGCAGCGCACCGCGTTGGTGATCCGACAGCCGACAAGCGTGAGCCCGTCGTCGGCCGCCGCGCGGTAATCCCCGCGGGCGAGGCCGTGGCGAAGCAGCGTCCGGTGGAGCAACTCCCCCGCATCGTCTCCGGTGAAGGGACGCCGGTTCTCCTTGGCGACCTTTGCGGCTTGCTTCACGTCCACTGCGTTTGTCCTTCGATGGACATCACTGCTTCACCCATTTCTGCAGGCAGCCTCCGGACGGGCTGAGGCCGCATCCGCTGGTCAGGCCGGCGAAGATGTTCCCCTGCTCGTCGGCGGCCATTCCCTCCGGCGTCGGGCCCGGTATGAACTGCCGCAGCGAGCCGTCGCGGGCGCTCCCGATCCGGATGCCGGGCTGCCAGCCGGGGTTGCGGCGCGGCCGGCCCGGGCCTTCGGGCGCCGCCGGCGGTCCTCCGACCGCGAAGCCCGACTCGGAGTCGCCCACGATCATCGTGTCGTCGGCGAGGATGGTGATGCCGCTGGGCCGGCCGAAATGGCGCCACTCGTCGACGAACTTCAGGTCCTGGTCCAGGATCTGGATCCGGTTGTTCGACCGGTCCGCGACGAACAGCCGGCCCTCGGAGTCGAACGCCAGCGCGTGAGGTCCCATGAACTCGCCCTGGTTCGAACCGAACCGGCCCACGGACCGCACGAACTCGCCGGCGGTGGTGATCTCGACGAGCCGGTCGCCGTCCTGCTGGGCGGTGGAGGGCCGCGGCCAGTGGCCGTCGGCGACGATGAGGTTGCCGTTGGGCGCGAGCGCGCAGGCGGTCGGGCCGATGAACGTGTCCTCGCCGGCGGCGGAGACGCCCGCCCGCCCGAGGCTCATCAGCAGCTCGCCGTCCGGGCTGAACTTGTGGAGCTGGAAGCCGCGCCCGGCGCTCGACGGGTCGACCCGGAACGGCCCGCTGTCGCCGGCCCAAATGGCGCCGTCGCCGTCCATGCAGAACCCGTGCGCCGTGTCGATGATCCCCTCGCCGAAGCTCTTCGTGATCTCTCCCTCGGCGTTGACGTAGTTGATGGGCGGCGAAGACCGGAACAGCATCCACGTGCCGCCGGCGCCGTCCGGGATGAATCCGATGACCGCGCCCCACTCCATGCCCGGACGAAGCGTCGGCCAGTCCTCCACCATCCGGTACGGGTTGACCATGGTGCTCGCCGTCCGCCAGGCGATGAACTTCTGCACGCGGCGGTTTCCAACCTCCGCAGCGTAGACGTTGTTCAGCGAATCGACGGCGACGTGGTGCAGGCCCGCGAACTGGCCGGGCGCGGCGCCCGGAGACCCGATCTCGCCGACGACGTCGAGAGACTGGCGGTCGAGGATCCAGACCTTTCCGTTGCCGGCGTCGTTGGCGAACAGAAGGCGCTGGTCGGCGTCGGCCGAAAAGGCGATGCGCGCGACCCCCATGGCCGCCGGTCCTTCCCGATTCACGAACGCCTGCCGCACGAACTCGCCGTCTGTCGTGAACACCTGGATGCGGCGGTTGTTCCGGTCGGCGACGTACACCAGCCCGTCGTCCGAAACGCCGATGCCGTGCACGACGCCCCATTGGTCCGGTCCGGGTCCCTCGGTCTCCAGCGGCGCGTCGGCGTCAGGGGGCGCCGGCCGCGCCAGCCCGATCGGATGAACGTCGGCCGGCTCGTTCCCGAATGCGCCCCATTGCCGCCGGGCCGCTCCGGTTGCGGCGTCGAGCACCCAGACCCGGCGGTTGCCGTACCCGTCCGCCACGAACGCCTCGCCCGTCGCGGCGTGGAACGCCACGTCGGCCGGCTGCCTCGGATTCCGCTGGTCGGCGTTGCCGCCGCTCACGTCGCGCCCGCCGACCTGGAGCAGGAATTCCCCGTCGGGCGCGAACTTGAGCAGCATGTCGTCGGAACGGCCCGACACCGCGTCGCCGGCCCGGGGGTTGATGCCGGTTATCCAGACGTTGTCCTCGGGGTCGACGGCGATCCCGTGCTCCGTGTCGGGCCAGTCGTACCCGTCGGCGGGGCCGCCCCAGGCCTGCACGAACGCTCCGGCCGCGTCGAACTCCAGCACCGGGGGCGCGGCGGTCTCGCTCTGGTCGGCGGGCGCGGTCCGCGGGCGGTGCAGGACCCAGACGTGGTCCCGCGAGTCGACCGCCACGGAGGTCGGCGCGCCCAGGACCCAGCCGTCGGGGACGCCCCGAGGCCAGAACGGGTCGCGGACGTAGGCGGGGACTTCGACCGGCGGGGCGTCGGCCGCCTCGGTCGGCGACGCCGGCCGCCCCCGGCCGGCGCCGTCTCCGCCGCCTCCGCAGGCGGCAAGGCCGACGACGCCTGCAAGCACGACTGCGAGACGCCGCGTCATCGTTCGCTTTCCTCTCGGGGCTGCGTTTCCTCGCGGGCGCGTTCGCGGGCGGCGCGTCCGCCGCTGAGGATCACCTCCAGCCCCCGGTTCCCTTCGTGGCACGCATATTCGAACATCGGCGCGTCCGACCGGCGCATCGGGAGGACGGCGGTGAAGGTCCGCGTGAAGTGCATCGGGTCGTCGACGGTGTACTCGTAGTGCAGCGTGTCCTCGTCCAGCCGGCGGAAACGTTCGGTGAGATGCAGGGTCAGGCCGTCGCCGACCGTGGTCACGTAGGTCGTGTCGAAGCTGCCGGTCTTGTCCGTGAAGTTGGTCGTCTCGACGACGAGCGTGTCGCCGTCCCAGTGGCCGCGCGCGTCGCCCATCCACTGACGGATCTCGTGCGGCAGATGCGGGCGTCCGTCCAGCGGAACGATGCGCGCGTCGTGCACCATCTCGTTGAAGATGACGACGGTGTCCGGCGTCTGGAATAGCTGCACGTGGTTGTTGTAGAGGGCCGGCGCCATCGGCGGGCCGGTGTTGAATCCGATGAGACAGCGTTCGGCCAGGCCTCTGTCCTCGGGGTTGTCGACTCCGATGCCGGCGCCTCTCACCCGCACCGGACGCCCGAGAGGAAGGTCCTCCCAGTAAGAGCCGAGTTGTTGCGTCGCTTCACCCCTGGGGGTCAGCGGCGGCAGCCGGCCGTCGGGGGGATCGACGATGAGGGACGTCCGCCGGTCTTCGACCACGTTCGCAGGACGCTCCATCCAGAACTCGTTGTACCGCCCCGCCGCGTTGGCGTCGCCCACCGCCGGCCTGGCCCGCCCGACGGCGCTCGGCTCCAGCTCCCTGTCGATCCGCGCGGAGACGGCGGCCTCGGCGGCGGCGGCCTCCTCCTCGGTGAGGAACGCCTTGTCGGCCTGATCCTCGGGCCGCTGCAGGGGGGTCATCGTTCCGAAGTCCCACACGCCCTGCAGGTCCGGGTCGCCCCATGGGGTGAGAGGCGACGACGGCTCGCCGCCGCCGGACTGAGCGAGACCGTCGCCGGCGACCAGCCACGCGGCTGCGACGACGGGCGCAAGCATGCGAAGCATCAGCGACTCCTTGTCTGTGGATCGCGCGATTCTATACCCTGAACGGCCTGCGGCGCGGTGCTCGACCGCTGGGGACGGATCGCTCCTGATGCGCTCCCGAATCCTCGGAGGGCGCGAAGTCATTGCACGTACAGCCTCGCGCCGTCAGCGCCGGCGGGAGCGGGGTTGCCGCCCGGCGGGCGCCGGGCGGAGGGCGATGGCGTTCACCGCGTGCTCGGTGGCCTGGATGGCGGCGGCGAGCTGATCGGTGTTGACGCCCACCGTCGTCAGGCCGTCCTCCCACGTGATCGTCGTCTCGACGAGGGCGTCGGTCTTGCCGCCGGGCGGGATGCGCACCTGGTAGTCGAGCAGCTTCGGGACCCGGATGCCGAGCCGGCCCTCGACGCTCCGGAGCGCCTGCATGAACGCGTCGTAGCCGCCGTCGCCGGTGGCGGCGGCCTGAATCTCGGCGTCGCCGCGGCGGACCAGGATGGTGGCCGCCGGCTTGAGGCCGAGGTTGCTGACCACCGAGAAGTCCTTCACCTCGAACACCCGCAGCTCCGGCGCCTGGAGCAGCTCGGTGATCAGGAACGGGAGGTCGGCCGTGGTGACGTGGCGCTTCTGGTCGCCGAGCTCCACTATCCGGTCAAGGAGCTGCCGCTTCTGCTCGCCGGTCAGCGTGACGTTGAGGCGCTCGAGGTTGAACTCGAGGCTCGCCTTCCCCATCAGCTTCCCCATGGCGTACGACCGGCGGCGGCCGAACCGGGCGGGGCGGAGCCGGCTCTCGTAGAGCCGGCCCTTCCGGTCGCCGTCGGCGTGCACGCCGGCCGCCTGGGTGAAGACGTGCTCGCCAACTATCGGCTTGTTGACGGCGATGCGGCGCCCGGTGAACACCTCCACCAGGTGGCTGGCCTCCGCGAGGGCCCGTTCGTTGACGCGCGTGCGGAGCTCCTCGCGGTCGGTCCGCCCGTGGTCGCGCAACGCGACCGCCACCTCGTCGAGCGGGGTGTTGCCGGCCCGCTCGCCCATGCCGTTCACCGTGCAGTGGACGCCGTGGGCGCCGGCGCGCGCCGCCTCCAGCGTGTTGGCGGTGGCCAGCCCGTAGTCGTTGTGGCCGTGGAAGTCGAACCGGACCTGCGGGAAGGCGGCGACCGCGTCGCCGACGAACGTCCGGACCTCGGCCGGGCTCAGGATGCCGAGCGTGTCGCACAGCATGATGCGCCGCACCGGCATCCCGGCCAGCGCCTCGACGTGCCGCGCCACGTAGTCCGGCGACTCGCGCGCGCCGCTCGACCAGTCTTCGAGGTAGGCGTTGAACGCGACGCCGCGCGCGTCCCCGTAGTCGATCGTCCGCCGGACGTCGTCGAGATGCTGCCGCGGGGTGCGGCGGAGCTGCTCCCGGCAGTGCCTGAGCGACCCTTTCGTCAGCAGGTTGACCACCCGGCCGCCGACCGCCCGGGTCCAGTCGACCGACGCCTTCCCGTCGACGAACCCGAGCACCTCGATCCGGTCGGCCGCGCCGGCCGCCTCGGCCCAGCGCATGACGCCGCCGACGGCGTCGCGCTCGCCCGCGCTGGTGCGCCCCGAGGCGACCTCTATCCGGTCCACCTTCACCTTCTCGATCAGCCGCCGCGCGATGGTCAGCTTCTCGGCGGGGACGATGGAGACCCCTTCGGACTGCTCGCCGTCCCGGAGCGTGGTGTCCAGGATCTCGACGGTCCGCGGGGCGCGGCGCGGGCGGCGCGGCGGCATGGCGCCGCATGATAGCAAACCCCGCCGGCCGGCCGGCTTGACCCGCCGCGGCGCAGCCGGTACCCTGCCGTCGCATCCGGAGAGACGCGGGAGAGGGAGAGAGGGAGGATCGACCATGCGCTGCTGCTGTCCAGGGAAACTGCTGTTCGTGCTGATGCTGGCGGTCGCCGCGGCCGGTTCGCCGGCCGCGCAGAGTTCGGCCGTCTCGTCGGGCGTCGGCCCGCCGCTCCGGCACCTCGGACCGATGACGTTCGGTCCCGACGGCGTGCTGTTCGCGGCCGACGCGCAGGAGGTGTTCGTCTACGCGCTCGACCTGAGCGGCCACTTGGCCGGGGGCGCGCCGGGCGTCGGCGACGTGCCGGCCATCGACGGCCGGATCGCCGCCATGCTCGGCACCGACGCCGCAAGCCTCGCCGTCACCGACCTGGCGGTGCATCACGAGACGCGCAACGCGTTCATCTCGGTGGTGCGCGGCCGGGGCGACGGCGCCCGGCCGGTGCTGCTGCGGGTGGACGGCGCGGGCGAGATCACGGCAGTGCCCCTGGAAGAGGTCCCGTACACGCGGGTCCGGCTGCCGAACCCGCCCGGCGAGCTGACCGGGATGCCGCTCAAGAGCGGGCAGGAGATTCCGATCCCGAACTATCCGAGCAACCAGGCGGCCGAATATCCGCTGAACCTGTTCGGCGTGCAGACGATCACCGACTTGGCGTACTCGGACGGGCGCCTGTACGTGGCCGGCCTGTCGAACGAGGAGTTCGCTTCGAAGCTCCGGTCTATCGCCTATCCGTTCACCGGCGTGGACGAGGGGACCAGCGTCGAGATCTGGCACGCGCCGCACGATCAGTTCGAGACCCGGTCGCCGGTCTACACCTTCGTGCCGTACGACGTCGGCGGCGAGCCGCACCTGATCGCGTCGTACCTCTGCACGCCGCTCGTGAAGTTCCCGGTGGCGAGCCTCCGGCCGGGAGCCGACGTGCGCGGCGTCACCATCGCGGAGTTCGGCAGCGGGAATCGGCCGCTCGACATGATCGTCTACGAGAAGGACGGCGAGGACTTCCTGCTGATGTCGAACAACCGGCACGGCGTGATGAAGATCCCGACCGCCGGCTTCGAGACGGCCGAGCCGCTGACCGGAATCGTGCCGGACGGCGGGACCGCCGGCGTGCCGTTCGAGCAGGTGGCGGCGTTCGCAGGAGTGGAGCAGCTCGACCTGCTCGACGAAGAGCGCGCCCTGGTGCTGGCCCGCCGGTCGGAGGAGGGGCCGCTCGACCTCGGCGCCGTGGCGCTGCCCTGACCGCCGCGCGCCGTGACGCAGTGATGCGCGGGCCTCGTCCTGCCGCGGCGTGCGCGCTGCCGGTCCCGGCGGTCGTGCTGCTGGCCGCGGCGGTTCCGGCGGCCGGACCGGGATGCGCGGGCGTCGCCGCGCCGGGCGGCGGCGAAAGCCGTCCGGAGATTCGTCTGACCCGCGCGCCCGACCCCGGTCCCGGCGGCGCCCGCGGAACCGGCGGCGGCGCGGTCGACGTCCGCGGCCTCCCGGCGGCCGATCTGGCCGCGGTGCGCGCCGCCCGGTTCACCCGGAGCGAGTGGGAGGCCCTGCTGCGCGTGACGGTGGCGGGCGGCGGGACGGCGGCGGACGCGCCGGACCTGCCGGCCGTTCTGGGCGACTACGCCGTCACGGACGACGCCGTCCGGTTCAGTCCCCGCTACCCGTTCGATCCGGGCCGGCGCTACCGGGTGGTGTTCTCCCCGCAGCGCCTCCCGGCGCGCCCCCCGGCGGACGGCGGCGGCGCGGCCGCACCGTGGCGGGAGCGCCCGCTGGAGGCGGTGGTCGGCGAGCCGGCGGCGCGCCGCGCGCCGTCCACGCGCGTCGTGCGCGTCTACCCGACGGCCGACGTCGTGCCGGAGAACCAGTTGCGCTTCTACGTCCATTTCTCCGCGCCGATGGGGTTGGAAGGGGGGAGCGATCACGTCCGGCTGATCGACGCCGAGGGGCAGGTGGTGGACGACGCATTCCTGCCGCTCGACCTCGCCCTGTGGAACGCCGGCCGGACCCGCTGCACGCTGCTGTTCGACCCGGGCCGCGTCAAGCGCGGCATCCTGCCGAACGTGCGGCGCGGACGCCCGCTCGCGGAAGGGCGGCGCTTCACGCTGGCGGTCGACAGCGCGTGGCGCGACGCCGACGGCCTGCCGCTGGCCGAGCCGTTCCGCCGGTCGTTCACGGCCGGCCCGCCGGAGGAGCGCGCGCTCGACTTGGCCGACTGGCGGCTCCGCCCGCCCGCCGCCGGCGGGCGCGACCCGCTCGTGGTCGTGTTCGACCGGCCGCTCGACCATGCCCTCCTGCGCCGGGCGCTCCTGGTGGCGTCGCCGGCGGGCGGGCGCGTGCCGGGCGACGTCGACGTCCGGGCGGCGGAGACCGAGTGGGTCTTCACGCCGCACGCGCCGTGGGAGCGCGGCGAGCATCGTCTGACGGCGCTCCCGGCGCTCGAAGACACGGCCGGCAACCGGGTGGGGCGGCCGTTCGAGGTCGGCGCGTCCCCCGCCGCCGCGGGGCCGGATCCGGCTGCGCCGATGCAGCGGCCGTTCCGCCCGACGGCGCCCGCGCCTGCGCCGGCCGCGGGAGCGGCCCGGCCGTGACCGGCGACGGCGCGCGTTTGCCGTGACCGGTCCCGCTCCTGTATAAAAACGGTTCCCCGGAACCCGAGTACGGGATGACTGTGCGCTACGACACCACCCGGTACCAGGCCGTCGATCTGCGGAACGTGGACGAGTCGCCGCAGTGGAGCCTGCTCCATCCCGACCTGCGGGACGCCGTCCGCGTCGTCGGCGAGGTGCTGCCGTTCCGGACGAACCGGTACGTGATGGAGGAGCTGATCGACTGGTCGAACGCGCCGGACGACCCGCTGTTCCAGCTCGTCTTCCCGCAGCGGGAGATGCTGAGCGACGACGACTTCGCGTCGGTGCGCCGCGCGCTGACCGCCGGCGGCGGCGCGGCGCTGGCCGACGAAGTGATGCGGATCCGCCTGAACCTGAACCCCCATCCGGCGGGGCAGCTCACCCACAACGTTCCCGAGCTCGCCGGCCGGCGGCTACCGGGCCTCCAGCACAAGTACCGCGAGACGGTCCTGTTCTTCCCCGCGCCGGGCCAGACCTGCCACGCCTACTGCACGTACTGCTTCCGGTGGGCGCAGTTCGTGGGGATGGAGGACCTGAAGTTCCAGGCGCGGGGGACGGACGACCTCGTCGCCTACCTGAAGGCGAACCCGGACGTCTCCGACGTGCTCATCACCGGCGGCGACCCGCTGATCATGCGGACGAGCGTGCTGCGCCGCTACGTCGAGCCGCTGCTCGCGCCGGACCTCCAGCACGTCCGGAACATCCGGATCGGGACGAAGGCGGTGGCGTACTGGCCGCAGCGGTTCGTCTCGGACGCCGACGCCGACGACCTGCTGCGGCTGTTCGAGGAAGTCGCCGCCGCCGGCCGCCACCTCGCCGTCATGGGACACTATTCGCACGCCGCCGAGCTCGAGCCGGAGATGGCGCGCGCGGCGGTGCGGCGCATCCGGGCCACCGGCGCCCAGATCCGGATGCAGGCGCCGCTCATCAGGCGCGTCAACGACCACCCGGCCGCCTGGGCCGACCTGTGGCGCACCGGCGTCCAGCTCGGCCTCGTCCCCTACTACATGTTCGTGGAGCGCGACACCGGCGCCCGGAACTACTTCGAGGTGCCGCTGGCCCGCTGCTTCCGGATCTTCAAGGACGCCTACGCCAGCGTCTCGGGCCTGGCCCGCTCGGTCCGCGGCCCGTCGATGTCGGCGTTCCCGGGCAAGGTGCGCATCCTCGGCGTGCAGCGGCTGCGGGATCTGACCGAACCCCACGTGCTCGACGTCATGCGCGAGGCGGTCGGCTTCCATCCGCTCGGCGACCCGGACCAGCCGATTCTGGTCTGCGACTTCATCCAGGCGCGCAACCCGGACTGGGTCCGGAAACCGTTCTTCGCCGAGTTCGACGACGACGCCTCCTGGTTCGACGACCTCCGCCCCGCGTTCGGCAAGGACCGCTTCTACTTCGACGACCGCGAATCCCGCCCGCTCCCCCTCCTGGAGCTGACCGAGACGCTGCTGGAGTAGCAGGCGCCGGCGCGCGGGCCGCGGCGGATCGAGCATGATCACCTCACTTCGTCTCGTCGACTTCAAGAACTTCGCCGGCGAGACGCTCCGCGTCGGTCCGTTCACCGTGATCGTGGGTGCGAACGCCAGCGGCAAGAGCAACATCCGAGACGCCTTCCGGTTCCTGCACGGCGTCGGCCGCGGCTACACGCTGGCGGAGATTCTCGGCGGCAGGTGGAGACCGGGCGGTCAGGCCGAGTGGCGGCCGGTCCGCGGCGCGCCCAACGAAGTCGCCCGTGTGGCCGCCGCCGACCCCGTGGTCCGTTTCACTCTGGAAGCGGAACTGCGACTTGACGGCTTTCGCGGAAACTATTGCATCGAAGTGTCTCGCGGCCCCGGAGATTCGGGCGGATTTCGCGTCACCCGTGAAAAACTTTCGACCGGAGGTTGGGAACCCGTCTACACCAGCCATCCGGGCTACGGAGATCCGCTTGTCCAGTACGCCGGCGCGCACCTCACGCTTCGCATGGCGAAGACCGGTTCCCAGAGAAAACTTGGCCATTCGGCCGCGGTCCGGTCGAGCCAGCCGGCGTTGACGCAGATCCGGGAGCACCGGTGGCTGGCCAAATCCCACAAGGACAACGCGCAACGAGTGATCGACGCCTTTGCGAGCATGCGTTTTCTGGACCCGATCCCGGACCGGCTGCGGCAGCCCTCCTTTCCCGGCCAGACGATTCTGGGTGACGGCGGCGAGAACCTGCCGACCGTGCTGCGAGAGATCTGCGCCGATCCGAAGCGGCGGACGACGATGATCGACTGGGTTCGCGCCCTCACGCCGATGGACGTCGACGATTTCGAGTTTCCGGTCGACCGGGTCACCGGCCTGGTTCAACTCGTCATACTCGAAAAAGGCGGCAGGGCCTGTTCCGCGCACAGCGTCTCCGACGGCACGCTGCGTTTCCTGGCCATGCTCGCGGTGCTGCTCGCGGACGACCCGACGAATTTTTACTTCTTCGAGGAAATCGACAACGGCATCCATCCCGCGCGGCAGTGGCTGTTGCTGGAACTGATCGAGAAACAGACCGCCAAGGGCGCCATTCAGGTCGTCACCACTACCCATTCGCCCGGACTGCTGACTTCCGTCAACGACTTGACGTTCAAGAACACCTCCGTCGTCTGCCGTCCCGAGGATGCGACCGACGCGATCATCCGACCGGTGGCCGAATTGCCCGATGCGGAGAAACTGCGAACGTCCCAGGGCCTGGGCCGGCTGCTGATGAGCGGCTGGATGGAAGACATGATCGCGTTCACGAAGAACGCCGGAGACGAGAACGCGTGACGGTGCTCGTCGTTCCCGAGGATTTCCGTCGAGATCAGTTCATCCTGAAACCTCTTCTCTCGAAACTTCTTGCATCACTGGGCAAGCGGCGCGCGACGGTGCGAGTCTGTCAGGATCCGCTGCTGGGCGGCGTCGGCGAGGCGTTGAAGACCGAACGCGTCGCCGAAATCGTCGCCCGCTACGGCGGCAGGGTGCAGGTCATCCTGCTGTGCGTCGACCGTGACGGCGACACCGGACGGCGCCAGCGACTCGATTAGGGCCTGTTAACACTAACGCAACGCATCGAAAATGAGTACGAAGTGGATGAAACCGATGAAAAGTGCATCCAGTTTCTCGAAGCGCGAGAAGATCCGACGATAGCCTTTCAAGCGACGGAACAGGCGCTCGACTTCGTTCCGCCGCTTGTAGAGCGTTCGGTCGTACTGCCACGGATCCGTCCGGATCTTGCGGGGCGGCGCCACGGGAGTGAACCCGAGTTCAAGCGCCAGTTGCCGGGTTTCATTGCCCTCGTAGGCCCGGTCCATCACCAGGGCGGGTCGTGTGTCGAGCGGCCCCATGCGGGCGAGAAGCTTGCGCCCTTCCGGGGCGTCGTGGGCTTGACCGGGCGAAAGAGAAAACGTCATCGCTGTTCGAGCATCCGCGGCAACCAGATGAATCTTCGTGCTCCAGCCGCCTCGGGACTTGCCGATGGCTTGGGGACCGTTTTTTTTAGGGCGCCTGTCCCATCGGGGTGCACCTTCACGCTGGTGCTGTCCAGCGACACCGCCTCCAGCTTGAGGCGGATCAACTGCGCGCGTTGCAACTGTTCGAAGACACGGTCGAGCACTCCGCTCTTCGACCAGCGATTCATACGAGTATAAATCGTGTGCCAGTTCCCGAACCGTTTCGGTAATCCCCGCCACTTGCAACCCTGCTCGGCCACGTACAGGATGGCGTTGAGGACTTGCAGATTCGACAGGCGGACATTGCCTCGTTGCCGCGGCAGATAGGGCGCGATGTGTGCGTACTGTGCTTCCGTGAGTTCCATTCAGTAATTGTAGCACGATCAGGCTAAATAGTGTTAACAGGCCCTAGCGTCCCGCGAAGCAATGGCTCAAGTTTCTGCGATATTTCGCTAGCCCGCCCATAGCTTTTTACTATTTGGCGATAGTCGATTGGTTGTGCAATTTCGCCTTCTTGCAGCAACAATACATTTCTTCCCCTTGCGACCGCCATGCCGGCGACCAAAGAGCATCTGGCGTTGTGCGCCTTCGCTCCCTCTCTGTCTGGACTGAGAAGGTGGCCAACCAGGCTAAAGCATTCTCCTACCGCCTTTCTAGCTTCTTGTAGCGACAGGCGATGAGACTCCAACGGATCGTAAGCCTTGAAATTGAGAGCGCTTTTCTTCAAGGCCGACATCAAGCGAACCTCACCCTCCGTTTACTTCAAAAAACCAAGTTGATCAAAGACTCTCCGGTCGCGAACAAAGGTGGTGTCGCGAATCGGAACCACCGGCAATCCCAAGCCCAAGCTGAACCCGATTTCAAACATGAGATTGAAATTCAAAGTCGTGACGTCGGCAATGACATGGTCAGCGAAGCGGCAGCTTTTGCAAATCGCACAAAAAATTACCTGACCGGCCGTCCTGAAGTCCTTCCAGGTAAGCCAACCTTTACCAGGGTTGCTGGCCTTGAGTTTTTGAGCCGCGGTCTCTATCGTTTCGGCGATTTGAGTGGGCTCGGAGGGGTAAAGAAAAACACCGGCCTGACGATTTTGTTTGGTGAATGACTGGTCGCATTCACCGTCAGCATACTGACAGAAAGCCGGTGGATTACTTCGATTTATTGATATATCCGACATTCCAAAACCTCGGCTCGGAGCAAGCGATCTTCGTCTTCTTTCGACACGATGCAGCCCGGGATGCGCTTCGACGCATCCTCCAGGATCGCGGCGAATTCGGCGTTGGTCAACGCCATAGTCGACATCGAACCGGAAGGACGCCCCTCCACCGACGCGGAACGGGCGCCCGCCTTGAACAGTACCACGGCGCACCGCGCGTCACATCCCCCACACCTCAATCTCCACGCCCCCGCCCGTCTCCCGGCGACGGAAGACCTTCTCGTCCCAATTGCGGTCCGCGGCGCGGTCGAAGATCACCAGGTGGCCGGCTTCCGCGCCGCAGCGGTCCACGTAGGCGGCGGTCTGCTCCAGGCCGTCGCGGATGGTCCGCTCCAGGCTCCGGCGCAACAGCTTGCACTCGACGACGAACCGGCGCGTGCGCCCTCCGTGCGGCCAGACGATCAGCAGGTCGGTGCGTCCCCGGCCCAGGCCGTACTCGCGCTCGATCCGCCCGCCGCCGTTGACGACCCGCTGCAGGAACGCCTGCAGCAGTAGCTGCGGGCCGGCCTCCCGATAGTCGAACCGCCCGACCCAGTGCTCGGAATGCTCGCGGAAGAACGTCTGAAACGCCGCCAGCAGCTTCCGCACGTTCAGGCCGCCGTCCGCGTCGACGTACCACGCCATCTCCTCCGTCAGCCCCGCCTGGACCGCCCAGGTCAGCTCGCGCGGGACGACTTCCGCGTAGATCGGGTTGGCGAGGCGGAGCGGGTCGTCCCGGGCGACGAGGCCGAGGTCGCGCACGTACTCCAGGTCGCGGGCCGAAAAGCCGCTCTCGGCGCCGCCGCTCAGGAGCGGCTCGACCACCCGCCGCACCCGCTCCTCCTGCAGCTTGTCCGCCAACTGGTCCAGGTGCGTCTCCCGCCGCAGGATCAGCCGCTCCTGAGCCGCCAGAATCGCCTCCGCGTCGATCGGCCGCGACCGGTCCCGATTCGCCTTGGTCCGGAAGCAGGCGTCGTACGCCAGCGCGTTCACCAGCCACGGCTGCCCCTGCGTCCGCTCCCACACCAAGTCCAGCACCCCGGCCGTGAACGCCTGCCCGGTCTCCGCCGTGTGCTGGCCGAGCAGCGCCAGCGCCTCGTCCCGCGAGAAATTTCCCAGCCGCAACGACTCCGCCTTCACGTTGAACGCGCTGCCCCCGGTGACGATCGCGTTCGCCGACCCGGAATGGATGCGGTAGTCCCGCACGTCCCGCACCCCGCATAGCACCACGCTCTGCGGAAATCCCGCCGGACGCCGGACGTAGCCGGCCCGCAACTGCCGCAACACCGACAACAGCGAGTCGCCCACCAGCGCGTCGATCTCGTCGATCAGCAGCACCAACGGGCGCGGGTCGGCCGCCGCCCAGCGCGACAGCGCCTCGTGCAACGCGCCGTCCGGACCGTATCGCGCCAGCAGGTCGGACCAGACCCGGTCCAGGAACCCGTCGCCCGCTTCGACCGCCCATGAGGCCAGCGCGCCCAGCACGACACGCATCGCCCGCTCCGCGTCCTCGCGGGCCGTCTGGCCTCCCTCGACGTTGGCGTACACGCACCGGAAACCCTCGGCCCGCAGCAGATCCCGCAGCGCCAGCAGCGCCGACGTCTTCCCCGTCTGCCGCGGCGCGTGCAGCACGAAGTAGCGCTTGTCGCGGACCAGCCGCAGCAGCTCGTCCGGGTCCAGGCGGGCGAGGGGCGGCACGCAGTAGTGGTCGGCCGCCACGACCGGACCGGTGGTGTTGAAGAAACGCATCGCGCAAGCCGTCAGACTTCCCGTTACCGGAGTCGCTTCAGCCGCACCGCGGGCAACCGCTTGAGCCGCTGAGTGGTCGGGTCGACCTCTATCCCCACCGACTCCAGGGCGGTCACGCCGAGCAGCGGCTCGGCGCCGGCCTCACCGAAGAGCACCGTTCCGCCGACGGTCTCGCCCATGAATTCGATGTCCGCCGTCGTAACCTTCACCGTGATCTCCTTGCCGTCCGCCAGTTCATATACCCGCCGGCCCTTGGGCCGGAGACCGATCGCCTCCAGATGCTGTCCGGGAACGAGCGAGTCGGTGGCTCCGGTATCGACCAGGAACAACCCCTCCCACGCCCGGTCCGGGTCGGCGGGGTTCCGGATGGTGACGGTGACGTGCGTCGCTCCCACTGCATCCCTCCTTGCATCTCTCCGTTCACGAGGTGGGCTGAACGCCATTATGCGCCATCTTCCGGATCGTCGTTCGGACTGTGGTAACCTGACCGGCGATGCCGCGGCGGCCTCAACGGAGGAGGGGAACGATGTCGAACAGCGCCAGCCGTCGAGCGATCCTGAAAGGGGGTCTCGCTGCTGCGGGCATGGGCGTGCTCGGGCTGCCGGAATGGATGCTGCCGGCGCTGGCGCAGGGCGAGGAGGTCGCGCCGTTCACCGACGTCCCGGACGGCTTCGGTCCCGCGGCGCTCGGACCGACCCGGCGGGTGCTCGACATCCGCACCGTCACCGGTCCGCTGACCGGCCGGGACGACTTCTACACGATCCAGCACTTCGACCAGCCCGACCTCGACCCGGACGCGTTCCGCCTGCGGGTCGGCGGGCTCGTGGACCGGCCGGCGGAGCTGTCGCTCGGCGACCTGCGCGCGATGGGCGGCGCGGAGCTGGTCGCCGGCTACGAATGCTCCGGCAACGGCCCCCGGATGATCCAGGGGCTGGCCAGCAACGGGCGCTGGACCGGCGTCCCGCTGCGGGCGGTGCTGGAGCGGGCCGGCCTGCAGGACCGCGCGCGCGAGATCGTCTTCTTCGGCGCCGACCACGGCGAAGAGAGCGTCGACTTCCGGGGACAGGCGCACGTGGTGGACCAGCCGTTCGCGCGCAGCATGCCGCGCGGCGACGCCCTCGCGCCCGACCCGCTGCTGGCGTACGCCCTCAACGGCGAGCCGCTCAGCCGCCGGCAGGGGTTCCCGTTGCGGCTCGTCGCGCCGGGCTGGTACGGCGTCGCCAACGTCAAGTGGCTGACCCGGATCCGCGCGCAGGCGGACCGGTTCCTCGGCAAGTGGCAGGCGCGCTGGTACCGGACGCTGTGGGCCGAGGAGATCGACGGCGAGGTGAGCTTCCACGAGACCGAGATCAGCCGGATGCGCGTGAAGTCGGTCATCGCGCGCGTCACCCGCTCGGGCGGCCGCCACGCGGTCCACGGCTTCGTGCTCCACGACGGCGCCCCGCTCCGGTCGGTCGAGGTCCGCATCGACGACGGTCCGTGGGAGCCGGCCGTCCTCGACCCGGCGACCGCCGCCGACGCCTACTCCTGGAAGCTGTTCCGCTACGACTGGGCCGGCGCAACCCCCGGCGAGCACACGCTCGTGTCGCGCGCCACCGACGCGCACGGCGCGGTGCAGCCGACTCCGGCGGAGCTCGAATACAAGCAGACCGGCCTGGAGAACCACGCGCAGTTCGCGCGGACGGTGCGCATCGCCTGACCGCGGCCGCGCGCCGCCCGGCGCGTCCGGACCCGGACTGCTTACCAGCCCGTGGTGGAACCCCGCGGGGCGCCGAGAGCGGTGAGGCGCCCGGCTGACAAGGCGTGAGGAGGGCGCATATTGGGCATACGCAACCGACGAACAACGCCGTCAGGCGGGATGCATCGCCGATCGAATGCAGCGGGGACCTCCGCCACGGGCTGTTACCGCAATCCTTCCGCGGCGGCGCGCTCCTGCGCCCGGGCGCCGTTCAGGACGAGCGGCAGGGTGTAGTTCCCTTCGTGGCAGGCATGCTCGTACAGCGGCGCCGGCGACGCCCGCAGCGGCATCTCGGCCGTCCACGGCTCGGCCCAGGTCGCGGGATCGGCGACCGTGAACTCGTACCGGATGGTGTCCGCATCGACCCGGGTCAGCCGTTCGGTCAGGCGCAGCCCCGGGCCGGATCCCCGGAACCCGCCCAACCCGTTGAAGTTCGCCGTCTCGATGACCAGCGCGCCGCCCTCCCAGCGGCCCCGCGAGTCGCCGCGCCAGAGCCGGATCCGCGGGTCGATGCCCGGCCGGCCGTCGAGCGGAACGACCCGAACCTCGTGGTTCTCCTCGTGGAGGAAGACCACGTGGTCCGGCGTCTGGAAAATCTGGTGGACCGGCGCGAACGGAAACGCCATCATCGGCGGCCCGCCGGTGACGAAGCGCAGGCATCGCTCGCTGTACCCCCGATCGTCGTGAGAGTCGGCCCGCGGGGTAAGCGGCTGCCGGAGGCCGTCGGCCAGCCGCTCCTGCGCCTCGGGCGTGAGCGGCGGGATCTTCCCGGTCGTCCCGGTGACGAGCGACGTCCGCCCGCTCAGCGGTCCGGCCTCCATCCAGACCGGGCTGAACTCGACCGCCAGCGTGGCCTCCGGCTCCGGCAGGGCGTCGATCCGCCGCCGGACCGCCGTGCGCTGCAGCTCCGCCACCTCCGCCTCGGTATGGAACTCCCGGTCGCCGAACTCGTCGGGACGCTCCAGCGGCGTGAGGGTCGAGTTCGTCCAGACGCCGCCCAGGGCCGGCCGGCCCCACGGCGTGCGCGGCGGGCCGGCGGCCTCCGCCGGTTGCGCCTCTCCCCGGACCGGGGCGAGCAGCAGGAACGCCGCCAGCGGCAGCAGGCGCATGATGGCCGATGGGACGCGGCGCGCCTACTTCGAGGCGGCGGCTGTCCGCTCGGCGTTGCGCGCGCCGCGCAGGATGTTCGCCAGCCCGTAGTTCCCTTCGTGGCAGGCGTACTCGAACAGCGGCCCCTCGATCCGGCTCATCGGGGTCGACGCGGTCCACGGCCGCTCGTAGGTCGACCGATCCGTGACGGTGAACCGGTAGTCGATCGTCTCCGCGTCGACGCGCGTGAACCGCTCGACGAGGCGCAGGTTCTCGCCCGGCGCCATCACCAGGTGGAGCGGCCCGCTGACCGCCCGCTCGTCCGCCTTCGGGCTGAAGCCTGTCGTCTCGACCACCAGCGTGTCGCCCTCCCACCGGCCCCGGGAGTCGCCGAGCCACTGGCCGACGGACGGCGGCAGGCGCGCCCGGCCGTCCAGCGGGACGATCCGCGCGTCGTGGATCATCTCGACCAGGATCACGACGTAGTCGGGCGTCTGCAGGATCTGGTAGTTGTGGTTGTAGAAGCCGGGGATCATCGCGCCGGGCAGGCCGCGCGTGATGCACCGGTCGTACAGGTTCAGGTCGGTGAACGAGTCGGGCGCGGCGTTGCGCGACGCGGCGACCGCGGCGTCCCGCTCCCGGACGCGGGCGGTCAGCGCCGGCAGCCGGCCGTCGGGCGGGTCGACGACGAGCGAAGTCTGCGCCGACCGCGTCCCCCGGTCGACCCAGAAGCTGTTGTAGGCGCCGGTGCTGCCGGGCGGCGGCTTCCGGTCGCGGTAGCTCTCGGCCAGCGCGTCGAGCTCGGCCCGCTCCTCGTCGGTCAGCGCCGACCGGCCCGCGTACTCGTCGGGCCGCTCCATCGGCGTCGTCGTCGTGTTCGTCCACACGCCCTGCAGATCCGGGTCTCCCCACGGCGTCCGCCCGGCCTGGGCGCCGCCGCCGGCCGCCTGCGCCGCCGCCGCCCCGGGCGCCAGCAGCAACACGGCCCCCGCCGCCGCGAGCATCGTTCGGGTCATTGCGTTCCTCCCCATTCGCCTCCGAGCAACCGCTCCCGGCTCAGTATGGATCTCGAAGGCGAGCCCGGCAACCATCATTCGCCGAAACGCGCATGCAGAGCGGAACGGGCGTGCTGCATCCGCCCGGCCGCGGCGCACGCGCGCGGCGGCGGACGCGGCCGCCCGGAAGCACGATCACGCCGACAGGTCGAGGCCGGTCAGGACGTCGTCCGCGGGCACGCGCGGCAGGACCGGCCCCCACGCCTGCCGGAACGCCTCGACGCTCAGGATCCGGTCGACGTCGGGCTTGCTGAAGAAGCACCGGTCGATAGAAACGCGCTGCGTGCGGTGGGCGCGCAGGGCGTCGGCCCGCGCGGCCCGATGCGGCGTCACGTCGATCAGGAAATCGACGCCCGGCTCCCGCCCCGGCTCGGCGGAGCGCGCCACTTCCCACGGCGGCACGGGCGCGTTCCAGAGCAGGCGCGGCACGCGGTGGGGCGCCTCCCCTTCCGCCGCCCACCGCGGGTCGGCGGCGGCCGCGGCGGCGTCGAGGGCGAACCGGCCGATCGCCACGTGGTCGGGATGCCCGTTCATCCCGTTCGGATCGAAGGTGACCACCACGTGCGGCCGGCGCCGCCGGATGAGCCGGACGAGCGCTTCGCGCACGGCGTCGACCGGGGCGCCGGAGACCTGCCTGTCCCGGTAGTCCAGCAGGCGCAGGTCGGCTATTCCGAGGATCGCCGCGGCCCGGCGCAACTCCGCCTCGCGGACCGCCGGCAGGTCCTCCCGGCGGCAGAGCGGCGGATCTCCCACCCGGCCGGCGTCGCCGCGCGTCGCCGTGATCAGCGTCGTCGTCCCGCCCTGCTCGGCGACACGGCGCGCCAGCCCGGCGGCGATGAAGCTCTCGTCGTCCGGATGCGCGAAGATCAGGAGCAGGCGCGGCGTCGTCCGCATGCCGCACTATACACAGCCCGTGGCGGAGCCCCGCGGGGCGCCCTCGCGCCGCCGGCTTCCGCGCGGCGCCCGCGGGCGGCGGCTACGGGGCCACGGTGAACGCGGCCGTGGCCATCTGGTCGTCCCACCAGATGACGAGGGCGCCGCCCTGCTGCGTCACGTCGGTGAACAGGATCGTCAACTGGTCGGCGGCGGCCGGGCTGGTCGTCACCCGCATCGGCGTCCGCAGGACGTCCTGCTCCGGCGTATAGCCGTACGACCCCCACAGGGCGTTCGGCGTCTCCTCCCGGAACGACTCCTTGACGCCGTAGTCCGAGAAGATCAGCGTCCACCCCGATTCGGCCAGCTCGGCGAACATCGTGTACTCGCCCGCCGGGAGACGCTCGCCGCCGAACGTCAGGTCCGCCTCGGTCGTGAAGCGGGTCGACTGGTTCGCCCCGACGCGCCAGACCGGCGCGCCCAGCAGGAACGCCTGACCGTAGTCCGCGCCCGACCCGAACAGGTTCTCGCGGCCCCGCAGAATCGGCCGGCCGTACTCGACGTCAATCCACTTCCCGCCTTCGTAAGTCTGCCCGCCGGCCACGCCGCGCGCCTCGCCGGCCGTCCACGACCCGCCGACCTGCGTCGACGCCCGGCCGCGCGGGCTCGCCGGCCGGTCCTGCGCCTCGGCCGCCGCCCCCGCCGCCACCACGAACGCCGCCGCCAGACTCGATAGTCCCAGGATCCGCATCGGATTTCCTCCCGTCCCGTCTGTCAGCCCGTGGTGGAAGCCCCGCTGCATTCGACGGGCGCTGCATCCCGGCTGAACTGCGTTGTTCGTCAGTTGCGTATGCGCAATATGCGCCCTCCTCACGCCTTGTCAGCCGGGCGCCCCGCCCGTCTCGGCGCCCCGCGGGGTCCCACCACGGGCTGCTACTGCTGATCGTTCGCCCGCCGCCTCGCCCGGCGCTCGGCCACGATCCGCTCGTAGTCCTCCTGCGTCAGGTACGTCACGTTGACGTGCGCGTGGTACATGTCGTCGAAGCTGCGTTGCCCCCACCCGACCCACTGCCGCGGATCGGGGTTGGCGCGGTTGGCCGCCGTGTTGTCGTGCCACGCGGTCAGGTGGATGACCGTCCCCTTCGGCAGCACCGGCGCCGAGTCGTCCGTGTAGACGTAGTTGACGTGCCAGTTGAAGTCGAACTTGTCGACGTGGTTCAGCATCTCCACCCGGCCGTCGGGGTGGATCGCCTCCATCGACATCGCCTTGCCCCGGATGTGCATGTGCGGCTGGTAGTTCTCCAGACGGGCCGGCGCCGGCAGCGGGACGTAGGCGTGGTGGACGGTCACCTTCCCGGGCGGCAGGTCCATCGTCTCCTGGGACTGCCGCGCGCCCATCGCCTGCCCGTAGACGCGGTACTTGGGGGCGAAGCCCCGGGGATGGAACCAGACGCCGACGTCGGTCTGCGCCGTCACCGCCTCGCCGACCGAATGGTAATGGTTGTCGAACGTGAACCGGGCGCCGGCCTTCAGCAGCTTGCCGGTGTTCTCGCGGAACACGTCGCCGATCTTCCCGATGGCGAACTCGCTGAAGTAGCTGCCGCGCGGGGTCACGTCGACGGCGGCCGCATGGTCGCCCGGCGCCTCGTCCTGCAGCACGTACACGTTGGAGTGATGGGTCACGCGGCGCGCCTCAATCGTCGGCCGTATCTCGATCCCGGTCACCCACCGATCTTCGGTGAGGCCGGTCTCCACGACCGGCTGCCACCACTGGTCCTGCCCCTCCGCGCTCTGGGTCCACGGCGGCGAACTCACGACCAGGTCGGGCGGGCGCCCGTACCGATCCTCGAGGCGCCAGACGTCGCCGGCCGGCCATTCGACCGGCGGCGGCAGGTCGGCGTCGTCGCCGCGCGGCGCGCCGGCGTCGACCCACCGGACGATGACGTCTATCTCGGCGTCGCTCAGGGAGATGTCGTTCTCGAACGCCTGGATGCCGATCGTCCGGTCGATGTGCCACGGCGGCATCGACCGCTCGGCCACCTTCGTCCGGATCGCGCGGGCCCAGGGACGAACGTCCTCGTACGTCACCAGCGCCATCGGGGCCATCTGGCCGTCCCGGTGGCAGGTCTGGCACCGCTGCTGAAGGATCGGCGCGACGTCCCGGGCGAACGTCGGCCCCGCCTGGGCGCGCGCGCCCGCCGGCGCAGCCGCCAGCAGGCCGCCGGCGACGCAGGTCCCGACCATCCGACGACGGATCGCGCTGCTCATCACCCTCTCCCCCATCTCCCGAACTCTCTCCCCCCGCTCTCCCGCAACGGCCACCAGTCTACCGCACGTCCACCGTGGCGAACCCGTTCGTCCAGCAGCAGAAGAACCCGCCGGCCATCACCGCGCGCTGCTCCCCCGACTCGTCCCACGCCAGGACGCGCAGCACGTACTCGCCCGGCTCGGCGAACGTCGCGCGCGTCACCGCCCGGCCCGACGCGTCGAGCGGCGGCCGGGCGTCGCTGAACGTCACCCGGCCCGGCCCGCGGTACTTGCTCCAGGCCACCCCCGGCTGCGACCGTGCGCCTCCCCTCGCGCGCGGGATCCCGTCGTCGGTCGCCCGGACGGTCAGCGTCACCGGCTGCGACGGCGCCGCGCGCAGCCGCGTCGCGACGCCGCCCGGGCCCTGTCCCGTCTGCCCGCCGGGAGCGAAACGCAGCACCGGGGGCGTGTTGCCGTTCGTCACGTCCTCGAGCGCGTCGATCCGCCACTCCGGACGCAGGTGGCCGGGGATGGTTGTCGTCTCGCCGTGCGCGGTCAGCGACCAGGTCAGCTCCCGCGTCCCGAAGTCCGCGGGAACGACGACGGCGAAGACGCCGGTCTGACGCCGGGGCAGGAAGTGGGTCGGCTGCCCGCGGTCCGCCGGACCCGGCTCCATCCGGTTGTCCGGCCCGACCGGAACGTCGAGACGCTCCTCGTGGTTCCGGTTGAAATATCCGAACACCATGCTGAAGCCGCCGTCCGGATTCTCGTACCAGCCCTCGTACGACGGCGTCACGCTCTGGCCGCGGGCGTGCGGACGCGGCGCGTCCACGCGCGTCTCCTGGGCGGCCGCGGCGGCCGGCGCGGCCGCGCCGGCGGCGGCCAGCCCCACGGTCAGCGCCAGTCTCCCCCACCCCGTCGCCTGCATGCCGTCTCCGTTCCGGCGCGCGCCGGAACGGCGATTGTACACGCGCCGGCGCCGCGGGCGCGCCGCGGCGTTGAACCGGCCGCGGCGCCGCTGTAAGATGCGCAGTGCCGTGTGCATGCCGCGCACGCAGAGAGAGGGAAGCCGACCCATGCAGCGTGCAGTGAGCATCGTCGCCGTCGCCGCGGGCCTCCTGTCGATCGCGTCGGCCGGCGCCGCCCAGAGCGGCGCCCTGACCGCGCAGGATTACGTCGAAATCCATCAGCTTTACGCGCAGTACGCCCAGACGCTCGACCTCGGCGACGCGGAGGGCTGGGCCGACACGTTCACGCCCGACGGCGTCTTCGGCGAGTCGGCCGGCCACGCGGAGCTCAAGACGTTCGCCGAAGGGTTCTTCAGCAACTTCGACGGCGCCGCCCGCCACTGGAACAGCCAGGTGATCATCACGCCGACGGCGGCCGGCGCCGACGGCGGCTGCTACCTGCTGCTCGTCGACACCCGCACGCAGCCGGTCGGCATCACGGTCGCCGGCATCTACGCGGACAAGCTCGTGAAGACGCCGGCCGGCTGGCGGTTCCAGGAGCGCGTGTTCACCGCGGACGGCGCGGCCGGCGGCGACCAGTAGCGGCCGGCGGCCCTCACACGCACGATCGGCTGTCAGGGCGCTCCGTCGAGGCCGAGCCGTTTCACCAGCTTGGCCAGCCCCTGGCGCGAGATGCCGAGCTCGCGGGCGGCGATGACCGGACGCCCGCCGGTGCGGCCGAGCGCCGCCCGCACGAAGCGGCGATCGAAAGCCTGCCGCGCGTCGAGCAGAGTCGCCGCCGCCGCGCCGCCGCCGCCGCGGACCGCATCCGGAAGGGCGCCGGGACCGACCGGCCCGCGGCGCGGCGCATCGACCGCCAGCCTCGCCACGACGTTCTGCAGCTCCCGGACGTTGCCGGGCCAGGCGTACCGGACCATCGCCTCGACGGTCGCCGCGCCGAGCGTCGCGCGCTTGCCGGCGCGGGCCGACTCCCCGGCCCAGAAGTGGCGCGCCAGCAGCTCGACGTCGCCCGGCCGGTCGCGCAGCGGGGGCACGCGCAGGCTGACGACGGCCAGCCGGAACAGCAGGTCCTGACGGAAGCGCCCCGCCGCCGCCTCGGCCTCCAGGGATCGGTTGGTGGCGGCGATCAGCTGCACGTCGACCCGCCGCACGGCGTTCTCCCCGACCCGGCGGATCTCGCCCTCCTGAATCACCCGCAGCAGCTTCGCCTGGGCGCGCGGCGACAGCTCCCCCACCTCGTCGAGGAACAGCGTGCCGCGGTCCGCCGCCTCGAACAGCCCGGCGCGCTCGGTCACGGCGCCGGTGAACGCGCCGCGGCTGTGTCCGAACAGCTCCGCCTCGAACAGATCGTCGGTCAGCGCCGCGCAGTTGACCGCGCAGAACGCCCGCACCCGCCGCGGTCCCTGCCGATGGAGGTCCCGGGCCACCAGCTCCTTGCCGGCGCCGGTCTCCCCCTCGATCAGGATCGGGTAGGGCGCGGCGGCGACGCGCGCGATCGTCTCGCGCAGAACCGCCATCTCCGGGCTGCGCCCGAGCAGCGAACCGTGCGCGCGCAAGGTCTCGACTTCGTGCTCGCGCCTCAGGCGTTCGCGCACGTCCGACTCGCAGATCGCCGATGCGACCCGCGCCAGCGCGACCAGCCGGTCGAGGTCGTCCGGCGCGCGCGCCCACCGGACGACCAGCGCGCCGGCCGCGCCGTCGCCGCCGCGGATCGGGACCGCGGTCCGGTAGTCGCGGCCGCCCGGCGCCAGCGGAGCGATCGCGCCGCGGCCGACGACGTCCCGGATCGTCTCGTGGACCTGACGCTCGACGTCGCCGGCCGACGCCAGGAGCGCGGCCGGACGGCCGAGCCGATAGACCGCAACCGCCTTCGCGTCGAGCCGGCGCCGCAGCGCGCCGCAGATCCGCTCCAGGGTCCCCTGGTCGGCCGTCGGCTCGCTCGCGCGGAGCAGCGCCACCAGATCGCCGGCGAACTCCTCCAGCGCAGCGCCCGGACGGCCGTTCGGCGGCGGCGCAGGGCGCGGCGGCGCGGACGGCCGCCGCAGCAGCGCCTGCGCCTCGAAGTAGTCCTCGCGCTCCGCGCCCGCCAGATCGACGCCGGGGGCGCTTCCGTTGCCGGTGCGGACCGAGTGGGCCGACTCGAACAGGAGCTGCGCCTGGCGCATCACCGCCCCGGCCCGTTCGCCCTGTCCGCGTTCGCGCAGCAGACTCCCCAGCGTCGCCGCGGCCCGGGCGGCGCCCGCGTATCGGCGGCGGCGTTCGAGCACGCCGAGCGCGTCGCGCAGCATCCGCTCCGCGGAGGCGTAACGGCCGCGCCGGGCCACCGCCGACGCGTCGGCGATGCGGGCGCGGGCGCGCACTACCCGCTCGTCGTCGCCCTGCGCCCGAACGAGCGGAGTCGTCGAGGCCACGCGCGGCGAAGTGCAAGAACCCGGCCCGGCCGCGCTTCTCCGTGCGCGAACGCCGGCGGCGCGACGCCGGGCCGGTCAATGGACCGAGGGATCGGAAATTTCTCCGCGGCGGCGCCGCCGCGGGCGTGCGAGTTTCTCCACGGCGCGGAACCGGCCCGGCGGCGCGGTCAGTTCGACGCGCCGCGCAGCGCCGCATGGCGCCGGTCGAAGAAGTCCAGGCGTTCGGTCCGCACCCCCTGCCGCACCGTGACGGCGTCGCCCAGCTCCAGCGCCAGATCGCTTTCGCGCGTGTAGGCGGGCCATTCCGGCAGACCCACGCCGTTCGGGTCGCCGGTGGCCGCGAAGTTGATCCAGTAGGACGCCATCAGGTCGGACAGCCGCCGATCCGTCTGGTCGTAGTCCCGGTTCGCGAACCAGTACCGGCTGCCGCCGCCGAGGTTGTTGAACACGTACGGGATCTCCGCGGTGTGGTACGCGCCGTAGCGCCCGGCGTCGGCGGCCGGCGGCGTCCGGGTGAAGAAATAGAAGTAGGCCGGCGACGACACCGTCTCCATCATCCGCGCCCAGGTCCGCATCTCCCACACGAAGCTGCCGTCGCCGAGGCTGGCGGTGCGCTGCGCGGCGACGTCGGCGTCGCCGGCGGCGGGATACGCGGCCAGGAACGCCTCGGCGAAATCGCCGTGCTCGCCGCGCGCCCAGTCGCGGTACTGCTCCACCGTCGTCACTGCCTGTCCGCCGATCAGCGCGCGCAGCGCCGTCCCCTCGTCGGCGTTCGCGCCGACGATGACCGGAACGTCGTGCTGCCGGCCGGCATGGAAGACGTCGTGGACGCTCCCGGTCAGCACCCGGCCGTCGACGTTCGGACGGGCCGTCGCGCCGCCCGCGGCGAGCACCGCGTCGACCGGCGCCGACCGCAGCGCGTCGAGCGACGCCTCCGTCTCCGGACCGAGCAGCGTCTCGGCGAACCGGATCCCGGCCGACTCCGCGGCGTCCCGCGGCAGGGGGCTGGCGATCGGTCCGAAGGCGCCGCCGCTCTGCCCGACGGCGCCGGCGAACAGCCCCGCCGCCAGCGGCGTCGCCATCAGGTAGTTGACGCTCCACGATCCCGCCGATTCTCCGAAGATGGCGACCCGGTCCGGATCGCCTCCGAACGCCGCGACGTTCCGCCGGACCCATTCGAGCGCCGCGATCTGGTCGAGGAGCCCGTAGTTCCCGGACGCGTCGTGCTCCGACTCCTCGCGCAGCAGCGGATGGGCCAGGTAGCCGAGCGCCCCGAGCCGGTAGTTGAACGTCACCACGACCGCGCCCCGGCCGGCCAGCGCCGCGCCGTCGTACGCCGTCTCGGAGCCGTCGCCGACGACGAGGCCGCCGCCGTGGATCCAGACCAGCACGGGCGCGCGATCGTCCGGCTCGGCGGCGGACCAGACGTTCAGATAGAGACAGTCCTCCTCCAGCCGGGCGGCGCCGGGGCCGAAGAACGGCTGCTCGCCCGGCGGCGTCGGGCGAGCCGGTTGCGGGCACCCCGGCGGCAACTCGGTCGCCTGACGGACGCCCGTCCAGGGCTCGACCGGCTGCGGCGGACGCCAGCGCAGCGCGCCGACCGGCGGCGCGGCGTACGGCACGCCGGCGTACCGCCGCACGCCGCCGGCCGCCCCCGCCGGCGCGCCGGCGATCCGTCCGCCGTCGACCGCCGCCACGCCGTCCGCCGGGCCTGCGTCGTCCACCTGCGGCGCCGAGCAGGCGGCCACGCCCGCCGCCGCCGCGCAGGCGCCGAGCAGCGCGTTCCGCTTTCCGAGCATCGTGATCATCATGACTTCCGCTCCCCTTCCCCGGCCGCATTATAGCGGCGCGCGGGCCGGTTGCCCGGACGGATCGGGGAGCGGTAGCATTGGACGTGCGCCGGGTCCCGCCGCTCGCCGACGAATGAGAACGCCGCCGTGATCCGCCCGATCGTCCGGTACGGCGACGCGGTGCTCCACGCGCGGGCGGCTCACGTGGACGCCGTGACGCCGGAGGTCGCGGCGCTCATCGACGACATGATCGAGACGATGTACGCCGCGCCGGGGATCGGCCTGGCGGCGCCGCAGATCGGGGTGGGACTCCGCATCTTCGTGGCGGACGTCTCCTCCGGGCGGAACCCGGACGATCTGATCGTCATGGTCAATCCGGAGCTGGTGGCCGCCGAGGGCGTCCAGCGCCTCGAGGAAGGATGCCTGAGCCTGCCCGGATTCGAGGCGCCCGTTCCCCGGCCCGAGCGCGCCGTCGTGCGCGGCCTCGGCCGCGACGGCCGCATCCGCGAGGCGGCAGGGGCCGGGCTCGCGGCGCGCGCGATCCAGCACGAGCTCGACCACCTCGACGGCGCGCTCTTCCCCGACCGGCTCCGGGGCGTCCGGCGCGAGCTGATCGTCCGGCGGATCCGGAAGCTCCGCCGGACCGGCAAGTGGTGAAGGTCGTCTTCTTCGGCACGCCGGCGTTCGCGGCGCCGGCGCTGGAACGGCTGCTCGCGTCGCCGCACGAGGTCGCCGCGGTCATAACCCGGCCCGACCGGCCGCGCGGCCGGGGCCACGTCGTCTCCGAGCCGCCCGTCAAGCGGCTCGCCGCGGCCCGGGGCGTTCCGGTCCTCCAGCCCGATCGGTTGCGGGACCGGCCGCTGCTGGACGCGCTGGCGGCGCTGGCGCCCGACCTCGGCGCGGTCGCCGCCTACGGGCGTATCCTGCCCGACGAGCTGCTGGCGCTGCCGCGGCTGGGAACGATCAACGTCCACCCGTCGCTCCTCCCGAAATACCGGGGCGCCGCGCCGGTTCACCGGGCGGTGATGGCGGGCGAGACCGAGACCGGCGTCACCATCATCCGGCTCGTGCGCGAGATGGACGCCGGGCCGATGCTGCGGCGGGCCGTACTGCCGATCGGACCGGACGAAACGGCCGAAGCGCTGGAGCGCGAGCTGGCCGATCTCGGCGCGGCGACGCTGCTGCGGGCCATCGACGACCTCGAGCGCGGCCGGTCGTCGGAAACGCCGCAGGACCATGCCGGAGCCACGTTCGCCCCGCGGCTCACCCGGGCGGACGGCGCGATCGACTGGACCCGGCCGGCCCGCGAGGTGCACGACCAGGTCCGCGGGCTGCATCCGTGGCCGCGCGCCCACACCCATTGGAACGGCGCCCGGTACCTGATCCACCGGACCGCCGTTATCGACGCGGGCGGCGCGGCCTCCGCAGGCGCGCCCGGCCGGGTGATCGCGGCCGAGGGGGACCGCCTCGTGGTCGCCGCCGGGGCCGGCACGGCCGTGGCGATCCGCGAAATCCAGTCCGAGGGCCGCCGCCCGCTGCCGGTCCGCGCGTTCCTGGCGGGCCGTCCGATCGGGCCGGGCGCGATCTTCTCCGCCACCGGATGACGGCCCCGGCGCGCGCCGCCGCGCACCGCGTGCTCCGCGACGTCCATACCGGCCGGGCCGACCTGCCGCGGGCGCAGGCGCGCGCGCGGCGGGCGCTCCGCGACCCGCGGGACCACGCCCTCGCCGCCGAGATCGCCATCGGCACGCTCCGGTGGCGCGCCGCGCTCGACCATCTGCTGTCGCAGATCTCGTCGCGCCCGCTGGACGCCGTCGAGCCGGCGGTGCTCGACGTCCTGCGCGCCGCGGCGTACCAGTTGCGCCGCCTCGACCGGGTCCCGGCGCACGCCGTCGTCGCCGACGCCGTGGCGTTGACCCGCACGGCGGCGAACGCCCGCGCCGCCGGCTTCGTCAACGCGGTGCTCCGCGCGCTGGCGGCGCGGCCGCAGGCCGCGGCCCTCCCGGCCAGACCGGCGGTGACGGACCGCGCGGCGGACGGCTTCGACCGGGAGCAGGCGCTCGCGTACCTCGGCGACACGCTCTCCCACCCGCGCTGGCTCGTCGAGCGCTGGCTCGACCGGCACGGCTTCGACGCCGCCGAGGGATGGGCGTCGTTCAACAACGCCCCCGCCCCGATCATGCTCCGCGTCAACGCGCTCCGGACGTCGCGGCCGGACCTCGCCGCGCAGCTCGCAGAGCGCGGCGTCGCCGCCGAGGCCGGCCGCTGGTCGTCCCTGACGCTGATCGTGACGCGCGGCAACCCGCTGGCGACCGGACTGGCCGACCGCGGCCTGTTCCTGGTCCAGGACGAAGCGTCGCAACTGGCGGCCGAGCTGGTGCGGGCCCGGCCCGGCGACCGCGTGCTCGACGTCTGCGCGGCGCCGGGCGGCAAGACGGTCGCCATCGCCGGCGCCATGGCGAACCGGGGCCTGCTGGTCGCCGGCGACCTCCGGCCGGCGCGGCTGTCGCTCCTGGCGGCCGCGGCGGCGCGCTGCGGCTGCCGGAACACGCGCATCGTCCGTCTCGACGGCCGGCGCCCGCTCCCGTTCCCGCCGGTGTTCGACTGGGTCCTCGTCGATGCGCCGTGCTCCGGCCTGGGGACGCTGCGGCGCGACCCCGACGTCAAGTGGCGGCGCGGACCGGACGATCTGGCGGCGCTGGCGGCGACCCAGTCGGCGCTGCTCGACGCCGCGGCGGCCGTCGTGGCGCCGGGCGGCCGGCTGGCGTACGTCACCTGCTCCGGCGAGCCGGAGGAGAACGAGCAGGTCGTCGAGTCGCTGCTCGCCCGCCGGGAGGAGTTCACCGTCGAACGTCCCGCCGCGCGGCGGTTGAAGCCGGTCGTCGACGCCGCCGGGTGCGTGCGCACGCTGCCGCATCGCGACCGGCTCGAAGCGTTCTTCGCCGCCGTCCTGCGGCGGGACCGCGGGCGCGCGTGACATGCGGTACACTGGACGGCCGATGGCGCGCAGAGGCGTCCCTGCGGTGGGCATGAAGATCGTCCGGGGGATCGCCGTGCTGGGCGCCCTGCCGCTGATCTTCGGACTGTCCGCGGTGGCCGGCCTCCAGATCGCCCTCAAGACCCGCGAGGTGTCCGTTCCGGACCTGCGGGACCTGACGCCGGACGAGGCCCGGCAGGCCCTCGCCGGGATGGATCTGGCGCTGCGCATCGAGCCGATCCGCAGGGTGCACCGGACGGTCGGCGCCGGACGCGTGGTGGAGCAGGATCCGAACCGGTCGGTGACGACCCGGCGCGGCCGGAACGTGAAGATCTGGCTGAGCTCGGGCCGGACCCCGGGCTCGGCGCCGACTCTGGTCGGCGCATCCGAACGGGCGGCGCGGCGGCGACTCGAAGAGTCCGCCTTCGCCCTGCGGGGGCTGTCGGAGATCCGCTCCAGCCGTTATCCGACCGACGCGGTCGTGGCGCAGGAGCCGCCGCCCGGCGGCGCCGGGCCGGCGGTCCGGCTGCTGGTCAACCGGGGCGAGCGCGGCCGGACGTACGTCATGCCCGACCTGATCGGCGTGGCCGCCGCCGCGGCTTCCGAGATCCTCCGGACGCGGGGCTTCCGCGTGACGGTCGTCGGCGACCACCCGTACCCCGGCGTTCCGGCCGGCGTCGTGCTGCGGCAGTCGCCGCAGGCCGGGTTCCAGATCGCGCCGGGAGAGCCGATCTCGCTGGAGGTCAGCCGGTGAGCCTCCGGATCGCCCCCTCCATCCTGTCCGCCGACTTCGCGCATCTGGCGGACGCCGTCGCGGCGGTCGAAGCGGGCGGCGCCGACCTGATCCACGTCGACGTCATGGACGGCCGGTTCGTGCCGAACCTCACCATCGGCGTCCCGGTGGTGGAGGCGCTCGCCCGCGTGACCCGCCTCCCGCTCGACGTCCACCTGATGATCGTCGAGCCGGAGCGCCACGTCGACGCGTTCGCCCGAGCCGGCGCCTCGATGATCTCGGCCCACGCCGAGGCGTCGCCCCGCCTCGACCGCACGCTGTCCGCCATCAAGGCCCTGGACGTGGAGGCAGGCGTCGCCCTGAACCCTGCGACCCCGGCCGAGACGGTCGGGCCGGTGGCCGATCTGCTCGACTTCGTCCTGGTCATGTCGGTCAACCCCGGCTTCGCCGGCCAGCGGTTCATCGCGCGCACGCCGGCGAAGGTCCGCGCCGTGCGCGGCCTGCTCGACCGCGCGGGCAGCTCGGCGCCGATCGAGGTGGACGGCGGGGTCCAGCCCGGCAACGCGGCGGAGGTGGCGGAAGCCGGCGCCGGCATCCTGGTCGCCGCCTCGGCCATCTTCGGGACGGACGACCCGGCCGGCGCCACGCGCCGGCTCCGGGAAGCGGCCCGGCCGTCGCAGACGCTGACGTGCACGCCCTCGTGACCGGCGCCGCCGGCTTCATCGGATCGCATCTCGCCGAACGGCTGCTGCGGGAGGGCGCTGCGGTCACCGGTCTCGACTGCTTCACCGACTACTACGCGCGCGCGCTCAAGGAAGCGAACCTCGCCGCGCTCAGACCGCGCCGCAACTTCCGGTTCGTGGAGACGTCGATCCAGGCGGCCGACTGGCCGGCGCTGCTCACCGGCGTCACCCACGTCTTCCATCTTGCGGCCCAGGCGGGAGTCCGCAGCAGCTGGGGGACCGACTTCGGCGTGTATGCGGCGTGCAACGTCGAAGCGACGCAGACGCTGCTGGAGGCGTGCCGGCCGGCGGCGCTGGAGCGGATCGTCTACGCCTCCAGCTCGTCGGTCTACGGCGACGCGGCCGAGTTGCCGACGCGGGAGGACGCGCGGCTTCAGCCGGTGTCGCCGTACGGCGTCACCAAGCTGGCCGCCGAGCACCTGTGCCACCTGTACTGGGCGAACTACGGCCTGCCGACCGTGTCGCTGCGCTACTTCACCGTCTACGGCCCCCGCCAGCGGCCCGACATGGCGTTCAACCGGTTCCTGGCGGCGATCCGCGACGGCGAGCCGGTTCGGCTGTACGGCGACGGCGCCCAGACGCGCGACTTCACGTTCGTCGAGGACGCCGTGGATGCGGCCGCGGCGGCCGGCCGCCGCGGCCAGCCGGGACAGGTCTACAACGTCGGCGGCGGCGCGCGGGCGTCGATGAACGAGGTGGTGACCCTGATGGCCCGATGCGCCGGACGCGATCCGGTCGTCCTCCGGGAGGAGCCGCAGAAAGGGGACGTGCGCGACACGTTCGCGGACACCGCCCTCGCGCGGCGCGATCTGGCGTTTGCGCCGTCTGTTACGCTGGAGCAGGGGATCGAGGCCGAGTACGCATGGCTGTCCGCAACACCGGCGCGCGGCTGACCGGCGCGGCGGCTGATCGGCGCGGCGGCGCCGGCCGCGGTTTGCGGCATGTCCGCCTCGGGCTGGTCGCCTTGTCCCTGCTCGCGGGCGCCTGCGGCGACCGGGGGCCGGAAATCCCGCTGGCGACGGTCGGCGCCGACCGGCTGCTGTACGAGCGCGGCGCGGCGGCGCTGGAGGAAGGCGACTGGCGCCGGGCCCGGGAGTACTTCCTGCAGCTCCGCGACAACTATCCGCAGAGTCCTCTGCGGGCCGACGCCCGGCTGGGGCTCGGCGACACGCTGGAGGAGGAAGGCACGATCGAGTCGTACATCTCCGCGCTGTCGGAGTTCCGGGACTTCCTCGCCCTCTACCCCACCCACGAGCGGGCCTGGTACGCCCAGTACAAGCTCGGGATGATCTACTTCCGCCAGATGCGCCGGCCCGAGCGCGATCAGTCCGAAACGCGCAACGCGGTGATCGAGTTCGACCTGCTCCTGGAGCGGTATCCGGACAGCCCGCTGACGGGCGAGGTGCAGGAGCGGCTCCGCGAGGCGCGGGACCGGCTGGCGGAGAACCATTACCTCGTCGGCCGGTACTACTATCGGCGGAAGTGGTATCCGGGGGCGATAGAGCGGCTCGAGACGATCCTGAAGGAAGACCCCGGCTACACCGGACGCGACGCGGTCTACTTCCACCTCGCCGATTCGCTCCGGCGCACGCAGCGGGCGGACGAGGCGCTCCCGATGTTCGAGCGGCTGGTGGAGGAGTTCCCCGAATCGGAGTACGCCGACGACGCGCGGGAGCGGGTCGAGCAGCTGCGGGACCGGGCCGACGCCGATCCGTAGTCTCAACAGCCCGTGGTGGAATCCCGCGTCGCGCCGAGAGCGGCGAGGCGCCCGCCTGACAAGGCGTGAGGAGGGCGCATATTGGGCATACGCAACCGACGAACAACGCCGTCAGGAGGGATGCATCGCTGCTCGAATGCAGCGGGGACCTCCGCCACGGGCTGTCAAGTCAGCCGACGCCGGCCCGCTTCGCCGCCGCCCGGCGCCGCGCCTGCTCGAAGTCGGCCACCTTCGAGCTCGTCAGGACGCGGCTGTACCGGCGGTAGTAGTCGGCCGCCGACCAGAGCGAGGTCGCCAGCACCGCCCACAGCGCGATCTGGCCGAGGACCAGCAGCGGCCACGCCCGGCTTCCCAGGATGAGCAGCAGGATCGCCGCCACCTGCGACACCATCTTGACTTTGCCCAGCCGGGACGCCGGGATGGTCACCCCCCGCGTGTGCACGAGGCTGCGCAGCACCGTCACGCCCAGTTCCCGGCCGAGTATCACGGCGACCATCCAGGCCGGCGCCAGCCCCATCTGGACCAGCGAGACGAACGCCGCCGTGATCAGCAGCTTGTCGGCCAGCGGGTCCATCAGTTGCCCGAGGGCCGTGACCTGTCGCCGGCGGCGGGCGAGGTAGCCGTCGAGCCAGTCGGTCAGCGCCGCCACGCCGAAGATCGCCGCGCCGATCAGCTCCTTCGGCGCCCCGAAGACCAGCTGCGCCTCGAACCGGGTGAGCAGCACGACGACCAGCAGGGGAACGAGGAAGATCCGGGCGAGGGTGAGCGTGTTGGGGAGGTTCATCGCGGGCTCCGCGCGGCTGGCGGCGGCGGCGGCGGGCGTATTGTACCCTGATCGCGTGAAGGCGATTCTCCTGGCCGGCGGGCTCGGCTCCCGGCTCCGGCCCCTGACCCTCCACACGCCGAAGCCGATCGTGCCGATCTGCGACCGTCCTTTTCTTGCCTGTCAACTCGACCTCCTGAAGCAGGTCCCGGAGATCGACGAAGTGATCCTGAGCCTCAACCACCAGCCGGACCCGATCGAGCGCGCCATCGCCGGGCTGGACGGGACCGGCCCGCGCGTCCGGTGCGTGGTGGAGCCCAGGCCGCTGGGCACCGGCGGAGCGATCAAGTTCGCCGAGCCGCATCTTGACGGTTCGGTCGTCGTCCTGAACGGCGACGTTCTGACCGCCCTCGATCTCCGGGCCGTCGTCGACCTGCACCGCGCGCGCGGCGCGCAGGCCACGATCGTGCTGACGCCGGTCGACAGCCCCGCCGCCTACGGACTGGTGGAGACCGACGCCGACGGCAACGTCCGCGCCTTCCGGGAGAAGCCGGACCCGCGCAAGATCACGTGCGACACGATCAACGCCGGCGTCTACGTGCTGGAGCCGGCGACGTTCGACCGGATTCCGCCCGACACGAACTATTCGATCGAGCGGAGCTACTTCCCGTCGCTCGTCGAGCGGGGCGAGACGTTCGTCGCGTACGTCGAGCGCGGCTACTGGCTCGACATCGGGACCTGCGAGAAGTACCTGCAGGCGCATCGCGACGTCCTGCGCGGCCGGTGCGCGGCGGCGCCGTCCGCCGGACGCCCGGCCGGCGCGGCGGTGATCGACCCGACCGCCGCGGTCGACGGCGGCGCGCAGGTCGAAGCGCCGTGCTTCGTCGGCGCCGGGGCCCGGGTGGCGGCCGGCGCCGCCGTCCTGGCGGAGAGCGTGGTCGGCGCGGGCGCCGCGGTCGGCGCGGGCGCCGTCATCGACGGCGCCCTGCTCTGGCCGGACAGCGTGGTGGAGGCCGGCGCGCAGGTGCGCGGCGCGATCCTCGGCCGGCGGGTCCGCGTCGAGGCGAACGCCGTCGTCGGCCCCGGCGCGGTTCTCGGCGACGACTCGGTCGTCACCGCGTTCAGCAAGGTGTGATGGCGAACGTCGATCCGGGGATCTTCAAGGCGTACGACGTCCGGGGGGTCCACCCCGGCCAGATCGACGAGGACGTCGCCCGGCAGGTCGGGCGGGCGTTCGTGGCCTACCTGGGCGCCGGACGGATCGCGGTGTCGCGCGACATGCGCCTCTCCTCGCCGGCGCTCGCCGCCGCGTTCATCGACGGCGCGCTCGCGCAGGGAGCCGACGTCGTCGACTTCGGCATGCTCGGCACCGACATGCTGTACTACGCGGTCGCCCGCGACGACCTCGACGGCGGCGCGCAGATCACCGCCTCGCACAACCCGAAGCAGTACAACGGGATGAAGCTGGTGGGGCGCCAGGCGGCGCCGCTGAGCGGCGACGCCGGGATCTCCGACGTCCGCGCGATGATCCTGGAGGACCGGATCCCGGCGGGCGGGCCGCGCGGCCGGCGCACCGAGGCCCGGCTGCTCGACGATTACGTCGACCACGTCCTGTCGTTCATCGACCCGTCGGCGATCCGGCCGTTCCACCTGGTCCTCGACGCCGGCAGCGGGATGGCGGGGCTGGTCGCGCCGCCGCTGTTCGACCGGCTGCCCTGCCGGACCACCCGTCTCTGCTTCGAGATCGACGGCGCGTTCCCGAACCACCAGGCGAATCCGCTCCTCGAAGAGAACCGGCGGGACCTGGTCGAGCGGGTCGTCTCGGACCGGGCCGACGCCGGCGTCGCCTGGGACGGCGACGCGGACCGCTGCTTCTTCGTGGACGGCGGCGGCGCGTTCGTCGCCGGCGACTTCATCACCGCGCTCCTGGCCGAGGCGCTGCTCCGGAAGGAGCCGGGCGCGGCGATCGTCTACGACGTGCGCGCCAGCCGCGCCGTGCAGGACGTCGTCGAGGCGGCGGGCGGCGCCGCGCTGATGAACCGGGTGGGCCACGCGTTCTTCAAGCAGCGGATGCGCGCGGAGAACGCCGCGTTCGGCGGCGAGGTGACCGGCCACTACTATTTCCGGGACAACTTCTTCGCCGACAACGGGTTCATCCCGGCCCTGCTGATCCTGGAGCTGATGTCGGTGAAGGGGCGGACGCTCGGCGAGCTGATCGCCCCCCTGCGCGAGAAGTACTGCCTGTCGGGCGAGATCAACACCGCGATGGCCGACGCGTCCGCCGTGCAGGCGACGATGGACGCCCTCGCCGACCGTTACCGCGACGGCCGCGTCCACCGGATGGACGGCGTGTCGGTCGACTACCCGGCCTGGCGCTTCAACGTCCGCCCGTCGAACACCGAGCCGCTCCTCCGCCTCAACCTGGAGGCCGACGCCCCCGGCCGGATGGCCGAGAAGCGGGACGAAGTGCTGGCGTTCATCCGGGGCCGGCGCTAGTCGTGGCGCTGCTGCAGGTTCTCGACTGCGAAGTCGACGTGGCCGTTCGCTCGAAGACGGCGTCAGCGGCGGACCCGGCTCGCGGCGGCGTCTGGTAGAATGGGCCGGTCGGCGCCCGGACGCGGGCGGGAGTAACTCAGTGGTAGAGTGTCAGCTTCCCAAGCTGAAGGTCGCGGGTTCGACCCCCGTCTCCCGCTCCAGCTTCCTCCCTCAGCAGCCCGCGGTGGAGCCCCGTGTCGCATCGAGAGCGGCGAGGAATGCAGCGGGGACCTCCGCCACGGGCTGTCAGCCGCCGGCCTGCTTCGGGTAGCCGAGCCGTCCGAGCGCCTCGGCGATCTCGCCGAGGATCGCGGGGTCGTCGATGGTGGCCGGCATCGTCCAGGGCTGGCCGTCGGCGATCTTCTTGACCGTGCCGCGCAGGATCTTCCCCGAGCGCGTCTTCGGAAGGCGCGGCACGACCGCGGCGACCTTGAACGCCGCCACCGGGCCGATCGAGTCGCGGACCCGCTGGACCAGTTCGGCGACGATCGCGCTCTCGCCGCGGGTCACGCCGTCCTTCGTCACCACCAGGCCGATCGGGACTTCGCCCTTGAGGGGGTCGGCGACGCCCACGACGGCGCACTCCGCGACGTCGGGATGGAAGGCGAGCGCCTCCTCCATCGCCCCGGTCGAGAGCCGGTGCCCGGCGACGTTGATGACGTCGTCCACCCGGCTCATGACGTAGAGGTAGCCGTCGTCGTCCTGGTAGCCGGCGTCGCCCGTCAGGTAATGGCCGGGGTAGCGCGACAGGTACGACTGCCGGAACCCCTCGTCGTTGCGCCAGAGCGTCGGCAGGCAGCCGGGCGGCAGCGGCAGCTTCAGCACGATCGCCCCGATCCCGCCCGGCGGCATCTCGCGGCCGTCCTCGCCCAGAACGCGGACGTCGAATCCGGGCACGGTCCTGGTCGGCGAACCCGGCTTGACCGGCAGCATCCCCAACCCGACGCAGTTCGCCGCGATCGCCCACCCGGTCTCCGTCTGCCACCAGTGGTCGATCACCGGGACGCCGAGCCGGTCGCGCGCCCACGTCAGCGTGTCCGGGTCGCACCGCTCGCCGGCGAGGAAGAGCGTCCGGAACTTCGACAGGTCGTGCTTCCGGATGAACTTTCCTTCAGGGTCTTCCTTCCTGATCGCCCGGAACGCCGTCGGCGCCGTGAACAGGACGTTGACCCCGTGCTGCTCCACCACGCGCCAGAACGCGCCCGGATCGGGCGTCCCGACCGGCTTGCCCTCGTACAGGACGGTGGTCGCGCCGCGCAGCAGCGGTCCGTAGACGATGTACGAGTGCCCGACCACCCAGCCGATGTCGGACGCGGCCCAGTACACCTCGCCGGCGCCGACGCCGTAGACGTTCTCCATGCTCCAGTGGAGGGCGACGGCATGGCCGCCGTTGTCGCGCACCACCCCTTTCGGAACGCCGGTCGTCCCGGAGGTGTACAGGACGTAGAGCGGGTCGGTCGCCGCCACCGGTACGCAGTCCGCGGGTTCGGCGCCGTCGCACGCCGCCCGCCAGTCGAGGTCGCGGCCTGCGGTGAGCGTCGCCTCGGCCTGCGGCCGCTGGAGGATGAACGTGCGCTCCGGCTTGTGGCGCGACAACGCGAGCGCTGCGTCGAGGAGCGGCTTGTACGGAATCACCCGGCCGCCCTCGATGCCGCACGACGCCGACAGGATCAGCTTCGGCTGCGCGTCGTCGATCCGGGCGGCCAGCTCCTTCGGCGCGAACCCGCCGAAGACGACCGAGTGGACCGCGCCGATCCGGGCGCACGCCAGCATCCCGATCACCGCTTCGGGCGTCATCGGCATATAGAGGATCACCCGGTCGCCCGCCGTGACGCCCTGGGCGGCGACGGCCCCCGCCATCCGGGCTGTTTCGTCGCGCAGCTCGTCGTACGTGAAGCGGCGCACGGTGTCGGTGACGGGACTGTCGTAGACGAGCGCGAGCTGCTTGCCCCGGCCGCGCTCGACGTGACGGTCCAGGCAGTTGTAGCAGGTGTTCAGCGCGCCGCCGGCGAACCACCGGCGCAGCGGCGGGCGCGAATCGTCGCACACCGCGTCCCATCGGCGGCTCCAGACCAGCGGCTGCGCGGCGGCGGCCCAGAACGCCTCCGGATCGTCCTGCGCGCGCCGGTACGTCTCTTCGTAGACGGAAGGCATGGCCCGATCCTACCGCAGCTGCGTGGTCTATAATGCCGCCTCATTCCGCGAGGCCGCCCTGCTCCACGCAGGGAGGGCGTTCAACCATGCATGCACGGTGCGTCCGGGGCTTGGCCGTGCGGGCCCCGGCCATGTTCGTCACGCTCGCGCTCGCCGCCCTGCCCGGCGCCGGCGTCCTGGCGCAGGACGGGGCGCAGGTCACCGGCGCGGTGACCGACGCCCAGAACCTCCCGCTGCCGGGCGTGGCGGTAGTCCTCGCCGCGCGCGGCGGCGGTTTCGTCGCCTCGGCGACGACCGACCGGACCGGCGCGTTCACCCTGCCGGACGTCGCGGCCGGCAGCTACGTGCTCACCGCTGCGCTGCTCGGCTTCGCGACCCGCGAGCAGACGATCGCCGTCGATGCGGGCGGCGCCGCCGTGTCGCTGACGCTCGAAGTCGGCGCGTTCACGCAGGAGGTGACCGTCTCGGCGTCGATGCCGGAGTTGGCGACCGAACTGGTCATCGCCGCGGCGGAGGTGGAGCGGCGCGTCGCGCAGGATCTGGCGCAGTCGCTGCGCGACCACGCCGGGGTGACCGCCCTGCGGCGCGGCGCCATCAACCTCGATCCCTCGGTGCGGGGGTTGTACGCCGAGCAGATCGGCGTCTTCGTCGACGGGACCCGGACGTTCGCGGCCGGACCGGCCCGGATGGATTCCGGACTCAGCCACGTCAGCCCGCACGCGCTGCAATCGTTGCGGGTGGTCCGGGGACCGTACGCGCTCACGTGGGGCGCCGGCGCCCTCAGCGCCATCCGGGTCGAGACGTTCAAGCCGGCGTTCTCGGGCGGCGGCTTCTCGGCCGGCGGCCGCGCCGGGTACAACTACGGATCGAACGGGCGGGCCAGCGACGCGCACGCGAGCCTGTACGGCAGCTCCGGCCGGACGCGGTTCACCTTCCAGCACAATACCCGGACCGGCGGCGACTACACGGACGGCGGCGGCGCGGCGGTCCCCGGCGACTACGAGTCGTTCGACACCCGCTGGAGTCTCGGCGGGCGGCTGACCGGCCGGACGCTCCTCGAATACAGCGGCGGCCACCAGCGGCAGAACGACATCGACTATCCGGGCCGGATCCTCGACGCGACGCTGTTCGAGACCGAGTCGCACGCCCTCGATCTGTCGCACGTCCGCGCCGCCGGCGTGGTCAGCGAGATCGCCGGCCAGGCGTACGTGAACCTCAAGCGCCACGCGATGAACAACGACGGCAAGCCGACGGCGTTGCGGGACCCCCGCCGCACGCCGCCGTTCCCGATCGACGTTCGCCTGCCCGCCTCGTCCGACACGATCGGCGGACGGCTCCACGTGGCGCTGGAGACCGGCGCGGTCCGATACAAGCTGGGATTCGACGCCTACCGGCTCCGGCGGAACGCGACGCAGACCCTAGCCGACCGCGACACCGGACAGGTCCACCACGACAGGCATCCCGTCTGGCCGGACGCCGAACTGACCAACGCCGGCGGATACGCGCAGGTGGTCATCGACCGGGGGCGCAACACGTTCGGCGCGACGGTGCGGGTCGACCGGGAGCGGGCGCAGGTGGGGCAGGTCACCGCCTTCTTCGCCGGCGCCGCCCTGCCCGCGCACGGGCCGCACGACGGCCCCGCCATCGAGTCCGGCGCCGGGCGCGCGGCGCATCGCGGCGGCGGCCACGCGATGGGACAGGACGCCGCGGCGCTCGTCTCCGGCGATCGGTTCGCGCAGACGAACACCCACGTCAGCGCCGCCGCCAACGCCAGCCTGCGCCTGACCGACGCCTGGCTGGTCAACCTGGGCGCCGGCCGGGCGGTCCGCAGTCCGTCGGTCCTGGAGCGGTACGCCGATCGGTTCCCGGCGGTCAAGTTCCAGACTGCGGCGGAGTTCGTCGGCAACCCGGCGCTCGCGCCCGAAAAAAGTCTGGAGCTGAACGCCGGGACGACGCTGCGGATCGCTCAGGCGACGCTGGAGGCCGACGTCTTCTGGCGCTCCATCGACGACTACGTCACCGTGGCGCTCGACCCGAACCTGACGCCGCGGCTCCCGCTCAGCCCGGCGCAGGTGTTTCGCTACGTGCAGGCGGACGCGGCCCGCTTCGCCGGCGTCGACGCGCGCGCCGAATCGGCGGCCGGGCCGTGGCTGAGCCTGCGCGGCGGCTGGTCGTACGTGCGGGCGACCGATCGGCTGTTCGACGAGCCGCTGTTCGGCGTCCCGCCGTTCGAGCAGCGGTACGCCGTCGACGTCCACAACCGATCGAGGACCCGCTGGGTCGAGCTCCAGGTGACCAGCGCCGCCGCGCAGGACCGGGTGGCGGCGGCGCGGTTCGAGTCGCCGACGCCCGGCTGGACGACGGTCGATCTGGCGGCCGGCGCCCGGCTGCCCGGCGGCGTGACGATCCGGGCGGGGGTGCGCAACCTGACCGACGCGTTCTACGTCCACCACCTGAACTCGCTCGATCCGTTCACCGGACAGCGGATAGCCGAAGCCGGACGGACCGGATACGTCGGATTGGAGTACGCTTTCTAGCTGGTTCTAGCTGGCGCCGGCCGGCGGGACGGCCGCGGCGCGCGGAACGCGCCGGCCGGTGAGGAGCGGGAGGAGCATCGAGACATGCCGACGCACGAAGCCGGAGCCATCACGAGCCGGCGCAACTTTCTGAGAACCGCCGGTGCGGCCGGCGCCGCGGGCGCAGCCGCCGTCGCCGCCCCCGCGGTGCATGCGCAGCCGCGGACGAAGATCGCCTGGCGGCTGCAGACCTACGCCGGTCCGGCGCTGGCCGAACACGTGATCGAACCGTCGATCGACGCGTTCAACCGGGCGGCGAACGGCGAGATGGAGATCGCGCTCCACTACGCCGACGAACTCGTCCCGACCGGTGAGTTGTTCCGGGCCCTGCAGCGCGGCGACGTCGACGCGGCGCAGTCGGACGACGATTCGATCTCCGCGCCGGTCGACGTCTCGGTGTTCGGCGGCTACTTCCCGTTCGCCTGCCGTCACAGCCTCGACGTCCCGGTGCTGTTCCACCAGTGGGGGCTGGACGAGATCTGGTCGGAAGCGTACGGCGAGGTCGAGGGGGTCACGTGGCTGAGCGCGGGCGCCTGGGACCCGTGCCACTTCACGACCGTCGCCCCGATCCGCCGCCTCGCGGACCTCGACGGCCTGCGCGTGTTCACCTTCCCGACCGCGGGCCGCTTCCTGTCGCGTTTCGGCGTGGTCCCGGTCACCCTGCCCGTGGGCGAGGTGGCCGCCGCGGTGCGCAGCGGCGACCTCGACGGAATCGCCTGGTCGGGCATCACCGAGGACTACACCGTGGGGTGGGCCGACGTCACGAACTATTTCCTGACCAACAGCCTCTCGGGCGCGTGGTGCGGCTCGTACTTCGCCAACGCCGAGAGATGGGACGCCCTGCCCGGGCGCCTGAAAGCGCTGTTCCGGCTCTGCATCGACAGCTCGCACTACTACCGCCAGCACTGGTACTGGGGCGGCGAGGCGAAGCTGCGGGTGGACGGCGCGAAGCTCGCGCTCACGTCGGTCCCGGACGAGGAGTGGGCGACGGTCGAGGCCGCGGCGCGCGACTTCTGGGACGAGATCGCCGCCGAGAGCCCGCGCAACGCGCGAGTGGTGCGGATTCTGCGGGAGTACAACGCCGCCATGGACCGGGCCGGCCGGCCGTACCGCTGCGACTGAACGGCGCCGCCGCCCCTCCTGTAGAATCCGCGGCGTGACCCTGCCCGCCAGCGCGGCGGAACGCCTCCCGACGCACGTGCCGGAGCCGCACCGGACGGCCATCGCCGCAGCCGCGGAGGCCTGGAGCGCGCTCGGCGACCCCCGGCTCCGCTCCCTCGTGCTGTTCGGATCGACAGCCCGGGGCCGAACCGCCGCCCGATCGGACGTCGACCTGCTGGTGGTCGCCGACGGATTCCCCAGAAGTCTGGCCGAGCGCCGGCGACCCCTCCTCGCAGCGTGGTCCGGCCTGCGGGAGCGACGGGCGCTGCCCTCGGTCGAGTGGAGCCTCGTGACGAAATCGCCGGAGGAGGCGCAGGTCCGCAGCCCGCTCTACCTCGACATGGTCGAGGACGGCGTGATCCTCCTCGACCGCGGCGGCTTCTTCCAGGCCGTCCTCGACGCCATGCGCGCGCGCATGCAGGCGCTCGGCAGCCGGCGGGTGTTTCTCGACGACGGGCGTTGGTACTGGAATCTGAAGCCGGACTTCCGATTCGGCGACGTCGTGGAGATATGACCAGCGCCGCCATGGGACGCCGGTACGTCGAGGAGGCTGCAAGCCGCAGGGAGCTGGTGCGCCTCGCCGCCGAGCGCGGGCTGTGGGCCACCGTCGTCCGGGAAGCGCAGGAATGCGTCGAGCTGTTCCTGAAAGGCTCCCTGCGGCTGGTCGCCGTCGAGCCCGCGCGCACGCACGACGTCGCCGAGGTGATGCGCCTGGAAGCCGAGCGCTTTCCGGGCTGGTTTCGCGCGGAGATCGATCGGTTGGCGACCATCTCGACCGAGATGGCGGGCGACCGCGGCATCGCGTTCTACGGCGACGAACGCCAGCATCTCGGGCCCCAGGATCTGTTCGATCAGGCGGACGCCGACCGCGCGGCGAGCAACCTTGAATACGTCGCCGATCTCTGCACCCGCCTGCTCGCCGCCGTGCGCGACCCTCCCCGGAAGGACGCGCCGCATCAGAAGAACCGCAGCGAGTAGCCGACCCGGACCCCGCGGCCGCTCTCCGGCGCGAAGTCCTTGATGAACGACGTGTGGTTCCGGTAGAGCGCGTTCGTCAGGTTGTAACCGGTCAGCGTCAGGACGTGCGCCGTGTGCTGACCCGGCCAGACGTACGACGCGCGCAGGTCGACGACGGCGTAGCCGGCCGTCTCCGTCTCGCTCCGGTGGACGTCGTCCTGCCGGGCCGCGAAACTCAGCCGCGGGCTGACCGTGAACCCGCCGTACGGCAGATCGAGGCTCAGCGTCCCCCGCAGCGGCGGGATGAACGGCAGCGGCTCCCCCGTCGGCGTCAGGGTCGCCTCCACGAGGCCGAGGCCGAGCGTCGCCCATGCCCGGCCGCCCAGCCGCACGCTTCCCGTCGCGTCGAAGCCGACGAACCGGCTGTCGCCCTGGACGAAGTCCAGGACCTGCAGGCTGTCTCGCACCTCCCCGGTCCGGTCGCCGTAGATGAAGTTGTCGATGCCGTAGACGTAGAAGTTGAAGTCGCCGCGGACCCGGGCGGTCCGGTGGCGGAAGCTCAGGTCGAGGCCGAGCGTCGTCTCGGCGTCGAGATTCGGATTGCCGATGTCGAAGGAGAGGCTCCCGCCGTGCGGACCGAAGTTGTACAGCTCTTCGACCGCCGGCGCGCGGTGCGAACGGGTGAAGTTGGCGACGAAGGCGCTGCCGGCCCCGAGGTCGGCGCGCAGGCCGACGGAGGCTGACGCGCCGCGGAACTGCCGGTCACGGGGATCGGGCGCCGGGCGCGCTTCCGCGCCGTGGTCGTCGTCGTGGTCCGCGCCGTGGTCGTCGTCGTGGTCCGCGCCGTGGTCGTCGTCGTGGTCCGCGCCGTGGTCGTCGTCGTGGTCCGCGCCGTGGTCGTCGTCGTGGTCCATGTCGTGGTCGTCGTCGTGGTCCATGTCGTGGTCGTCGTCGTGGTCCATGTCGTGGTCGTCGTCGTGGTCCATGTCGTGGTCGTCGTCGTGGTCCGCGTCGTGGTCGTCGTCGTGGTCCATGTCGTGGTCGTCGTCGTGGTCCATGTCGTGGTCGTCGTCGTGGTCCGCGTCGTGATCGTCGTCGTGGTCCGCGTCGTGCGCATGCCCGCCGCCGACGCGCGCGGTGGTCCGGTAGTCGTTCTGCTCGATCCGGCCGCCGAACTGCACGCGGTAGCGGCCGAAGTTCAGCTCCTCGTAGGCGAAGGCGGCGAACGCGGTCTGATCGGTCGGCGGCGCCAGCGCCTCGACGCCGACCGCCTCGAAGTCACGAAACTGCATCCAGGCGCCGAACCGGCCGGACAACCGGTTCACCTGCTGCTGATCGACGTCGGCCCGCACCACCCACGCCCGGTTCATGAACCGGGTGCCGACGTTCTCGACGCCGTGATCGATCTCGATTTCGTCGTGGCTCCAGTCGATGACGTTCAGGCTGACGCGCACCCCCTCCACCACCCGGTTGTCCAGGTTGCGGAGGCCGACGTCGAACCGGCCTGCGCGGCGGCGGAAGTCGAGGTCGATGTCGACGTCCTCCGCATCGTCCGCATGCGCGTCCTCGTCGTGATCGCCGTGATCGTCGTCGTGGTCCTCGCCGTGCCCGTGGTCGTGGAACATGCCTGCGAACGGGACGCCGTACCGGCCGTCCTCGGCGGTCACGCCGCCGCTGGCGAACAGCCGGTCACCGAACCAGCCGAGCCCGGCCCGCACGTTCGTCAGTTCGGTCCTCGAGTTCTCGACCGTTCCCTCCGGCGTCTCGTAGTCGCCGGTGCGGCGTACGCTCCCGCTTCCCCAGAAAACGGCGGCGCCGAGCGCGTGCTGCAAGCTGGCGTTCGTCCCCGCCTGCCGGTTCGCGCTCCCGGCGTCGGCGCTGAACTGCGCCCGCGTCCCGTCGAACGGCGACTCGCGGTAGCTTTCGTGCGGCGTGATGACGTTGACGACACCTCCGACGGCGTTCGAGCCGTAGAGCAGCGTCGCCGGCCCGCGGACGACCTCGATCCGCTCGGCGCCGTTCGGATCGATGGAGACGCCGTGATCGCCCGATTGGCTGGACAGGTCGCCCGTACGGACGCCGTCCTCCAGGATCAGCACCCGGTCGTTGTCGAACCCCCGGATGATCGGCCGGCTCGTCCCGGGGCCGAAGCTGCGGCTCGCCACCCCGGGTTCGTGCTGCAACGCGTCGCCGAGGCCGACGGCCGACTCCCCGATCAGATCGAACGAGTCGAGCGTGGTCACGGCGTTGAACGCCTCGAACGCCGTTTCGGCCCCGCTCACCGTGGCGGTCACCGCCATGTTCTCGTGGTGCGCCAGCGACAATTCGAGCGCGAAGTCGACAACCGCCGTCTCGCCCGCGGCTACGGTGACCATCTGGCGCTCCGCGGTGAGATGCTCCCGCTGGGCCAGGACTTCGTACTCGCCGGGCGGCAAACCGCCGACCTCGAACGCCCCCCGCTCGTCGGTCAGCGCGAACCTCCCCGCCCCGATCACCAGGATCGTGGCGCCGTGGACCGGATCGCCCCCCTCCACCAGCGTCACCGCGCCGCGCACGGCGCCGGTCTCCTGCGCCCGCGCGGGCGTTGCGGCTCCCGGAAACAGAAAAGTGACGACGACGATCGCTGCGGCGGCCTTCCCGATACTGCTTACGGACAGTCGATGCATGATTCCCCTCTCCAACCGTTGGCGCTGCAATGCGTCCGACCAAGGTCGAGCGGCGACGAGCAGGCGATCAGCACACCGGCTGTCGCTGCACGACCGACGGAGGCAACGTGACGGGAATCAGACGGGCGGGCCGCGAGCGGGAAGGCGAGAGAAACGGCCGGGCGCGCTCCAGCCGGCGCGGAGCTCCGGCGCGAACACCGCCGGCCGCGAGGCCGGGCCGACCGAGATCGAGTCTGCGAGGTCAGCGGCAGGCTGACATCCGAAATGGCAGACGGTGCAGTCCTGCTCGCCGGCGTGCGCCTCGTGCCAGCCGGCCGCGGCGGACGCAGCGCCGATCAGCGCGATCGCCAGGGCGGCGATCGCTACACGCCAGCCGGAACGGCTCCGGCCAGCCGCGGCGTGCACAAGACCTCCTGCCGCCATCCCGCCGCTACGATAGCCGAAGCCTGTGCGTCCCGTCAACGGACAGTCTCTTCCAACGACAAATGAGCCTGAAGCACGCACCGCCTGCAACCTGCAACCGCAACGCCGCGCCGACGCCTGCGCGCTGGTGGCCACGACCCTGCAACGGTTCGACTACGCCCTGTGTGGGAAGGCCGACAAGGGCCTGCTGCGCCGCTTTCTGTGCAAGGCGACCGGTCTGTCACGGGCGCAGGTCACCCGCCTGCTGCGCCAACACCGGACCACCGGCGCGATCACCGACCGGCGCGGCGCTCCGCGCCGGCCGTTCGCCCGCCGCTACACCCGCGCCGACGTCGGGTTGCTGGCCGAGACCGACGCGCTGCACGGCACGCTGTCCGGCCCGGCCACGCGCGCCCTCCGTGCGCGCGCCTGGCATCTGTCTGGAGTTGACCCGGTTTTGCGGACTGAGGTGGTCCCGCATTTTTGGACAATCCGTTAGCCCCAATACTGTTGCTTTAAGACTCACGCCTCCTGTATGCTGTCCCGAAAAGGCGGGAAACGCGGAGGGGTGGATGTCCCGAACACAAGCGGTTCTGCTTGGTGGTCCTCGGCTGTCGGACTATTTGAGCATCGGGGTGCTCGCGCAAGTGTACCCGATCACGTCGGTGCGCGCGGCGTTGGCTTCGTGTGGTCGGGCAAGCGGTCGGCAGCGAGATCTGCCGGCCGAAGCGATGGTGTATTACGTCGTGGCTCTGGGGCTGTTCCGGTCGGTGTCGGCGCGGGAGGTGCTGCGCTGCTTGCTGGAGGGACTGCGTTGGGTGTCGTCGGACTCGGCGGCGTTGCGGGTGTCGGGAAAGTCGTCGATTTCGCGTGCGCGTGCGCGCTTGGGACCGGAACCGTTCGAGGCGTTGCGCGCGGTGCGGGTCAAGCCGCTGGCGGATCCGGCGACGCGCGGGGCGTGGTATCGCAACCGTCGCCTGGTAGCGTTCGACGGGTCGGCGTTGAACGTGCCGGACGAGGCGGGGAACCGGGAGACGTTCGGGGCGCCCGGGGCGTCACGGGGCCGTGCCGCTTTCCCGCAGGTGCGCTTGACGGCGCTGGTGGAGTTGGGGACGCGGGCGGCGTTCGCCTGGCGGGCGGGGGCGTATGGCGAGTCGGAGGAGACGCAGGTCGAGACGCTGCTGCCGTGGTTGTCGGCGGGGATGCTGGTGCTGGCGGACCGGGGCTATTGTGGCTTCCCACTCTGGCGGCGGGCGTCGGACACCGGCGCCGACCTGCTGTGGCGCATGAAGGCGAATCTGCGCCTGCCGGTGCTGGAACGCTTCGCCGACGGTTCCTACCGGAGCATGCTCCGGGGCAGCGGACAGGATCGCCGGCGCAGTCGGGGCGTCTGCCCCGTGCGGGTCGTCGAGTACACGCTGGACGGCGCCAGCGGCGAGGTCTACCGCCTGGCCACCACTCTGCTCGACCCGGCCGTTGCGCCGGCGGCCGAGATGGCCGCCCTGTACCATGAGCGTTGGGAAGTGGAAACTACCTATGATGAGGTCAAGACGCACATCCTGGGTCCCGGCGCCATCCTGCGCAGCAAGACGCCGGACCTGGTGCTGCAGGAAGTGCACGGTCTGATGCTGGCGCATTACGCGGTGCGGCGCCTGATCCACAAGGCGGCCCGCAGGGTGGACGAGGACCCGGACCGTCTTTCGTTCGTCCACGCCGTGCGGGTCTTGCGCCGCCGTGTCGAGCACCCCGGCGTTTCCCCCCTCGGCGCATGAGCAGCTCCACGACCGCGTGCTGGAGGAGATTCTGGAAGAGCGAGCGGTCTCCAGTCGCGGTCAGAAGAAACCGCGCTGCGTCAAGCGGAAGATGAGCGGCTACCCGCTCCGCCGCCCTGGCCCGGTGTCCCGCCGCAAGTGGGACTGGACGCCGCACATTGTTGCATCAGAACGCTAAAGCAACAGTATTGCGGTTAAGGTGTATTCCAGAGCCTTGTGGAGGCGCTGGGATGACGACGAGACGCCGGCGGCGGTTCACGGCGGAGTTCAAGAAGCGGGTGGCGCTCGCAGCGTTGCGGGGCGACCGCACGGTGCAGCAGATCGCGGCCCGGCACGAGGTGCATCCGAACCAGGTGAGCCTCTGGAAGCGCCAGGCGGTCGACGGGTTGGGGGAGGTCTTCGCCGACCGCAGGGCGTCCCGGCAGTCGGAGCACGCGACGACGATTCGGGATCTGCACGCAAAGATCGGCGAGTTGACGGTGGAGCGGGATTTTTTCTGCGCGGGTTCCCACGCTGAGCCGCGCCGCGCGTCTGGAGCTGCTCGACCGCGCCGGCGCGTTGAGCGTCAGCCGCCAATGCGCCTTGTTGCGGATCAGCCGCTCGTCGGTGTACTACCGGCCGCGGGGGGCAAGCGCGGAGCATCTGGCGTTGATGCGCCGCATGGACGCGCTGTCGCTGCGGCATCCGTTCTACGGCAGCCGGACCATGCCGTCTATCCGTACCTGCTCGGCGGCCTGACGATCGACCGCCCGGACCAAGTCTGGTGCGCGGACATCACCTATATTCCGCTGGCAGCCGGCTTCCTGTATCTGGTCGCCGTCATGGACTGGGCGAGCCGGCACGTGCTGGCATGGCGGTTGTCGAACACGCTGGACATCGACTTCTGCCTCGAAGCGCTGGAGGCGGCGCTTCGGACCGCTACGCCGGGCATCTTCAACACGGACCAGGGGGCGCAGTTCACGAGCGCGGCGTTCACCGGGCGGGTGCTCGCGGCCGGTGCGCGGTGCTCGATGGACGGCCGGGGGCGGTGTCTGGACAACGTCTTCATCGAGCGGCTGTGGCGGTCGCTGAAGTACGAAGCGGTGTATCTTCACGAGTTGCGCGACGGGTTCGCAGCCGAGCGGGTGATTGCGGAGTGGATGCGGTTCTACAGCCACGTGCGTCCGCACTCGGCGTTGGGCGGACGCACGCCGGCCGAAGTGTATGGCGCGGAGCGGGCGGCATGACCCGCCGAACAGCGAGACAGGGAGCTGCGGGCGTCGGCTGCCGGGCGCCTGTCTTGCCGGCGGCGGGGTTCGAACGGCCGTTGCCGTGCAGGGTGTTGCGGCTCGCGTCCCGGGCTGGCGCTGCCGGTGCGACGCGCAGACGAACGCGGGCCTGCCGTGCCGTGGGACTTCCCTCGGCGCCGCGGGGCGTGGCTGCGGCCCCGGCCGGATCGGAGGGCGCAGCGTATCGCCGCCGGGCGCTGTGGACCTGCCCGGACTGTGGACGCCCGGTCCGCAACGGGCTGCATCCGCAGATCGGGGACACGGGCGCCCACAGTCCGTTGGAAATCTCGCGGGCGACCGCGGGCGATCGGGCCGGCGCCGAGGCCGCGAGATTCCCACAGTTCCACAGCGCTTCATTGTGGATTTACTCCCACGGAAAACCACGGCATGATCTGAACCCGAAAGCGTCAATCTGTCCGCAGAATCGGGGCAACCTCAGACGAAGAACACGAGGGCATGATTCGCAACCGGAATACACCTTAATGAAGCCCTCGAATTGTCCAAACAACCGGGACCACCTCAGCCCGAGGCGCCGTGATCGTGACCGAACGGTCTCACAGTCCGGAAGCATGCTGTCGCGGCGTTTCTCAACCGTCAGCCGGTATTTCTGGTTCTTCGCCGACGGTGACGCCGGCCGGGTCATCTCCACAAGCCCCGCGGACATCGCGGGGTGGAGATAGTTCCGGCGGAACGTGGGCCGGTGCGACAGGCGGAGGTCGGCCATCAGCTCGGCGGCGGACTTCGGACCCGTCCGCAAGGCGTTCAGCAGGCGTGCGACCTGATCGGTTACCTGATCGGTTGCCTGGTCGTCTTCCTGGTCGGTGGGCGCCGGCGTTCGAAGCGACTCCAGGATGACTTCCAGCATGAACGAGACGAACGGCGTGCTCTCGCCAGCGGCCGAGCTCCGGCGGATGGCGTCGTAGTAATCGCTCTGGCGGGCATGGATCAGACTCTCCACCGGGACGTACGCGAACAGCGGTTTCCAGCGGGAGAGGATCAGCGTCTGCCAGAGCCGTCCCATCCGCCCGTTGCCGTCTTCGAAGGGGTGGATGAACTCGAACTCGTAATGGAAGACCGAGCTGGCGACCAGCGGATGCTCCTCGGCGCCGCCGATCCAGGCCAGGAGGCCGGCCACGAGTTGCGGCACGCGTGCGGCAGGCGGGCCGACGTGGTGGACCTTGCCGCCACCGATGACGCGGACGCCCGTGCGCCGATAGCGCCCCGGCGCGTCGAGCAGCCCGGTCGTCAGGATCTCGTGCGCGCGCAGAAGGTCCGACTCGCTGGCGGGATCCCATTCCGGACACCGTTCGTAGGCGCGGATGGCGTTGCGGGCCTCCTGCACGTCGCGCGGCGGCGCGGTGACCGGCTTGCCGTCGAGAATCGTGGCGACCTGGGCTTCGCTGAGAACGTTGCCTTCGATGGCCAACGACCCGCGGATGGCGCGTACGCGAGCGAGTCGCCGCAACTGGAGATCCCGCGTGACGCCCGACGCTTCCGCCCGGCCGATCGCTTCACCGATCCGCTCGACGCGGGAAAGAACGTCAGGCGTGATCGTGTACGGCGGATTCCCGGTCATGGCGAGTCACGGCGCTGTCCGGTTTTTCGGGGTTCACTGCGCCCACCACGGGCTGTTCCGCCGCACGTCTCCGGATGCAGCTTGAGGTGCTCCAGCAGGGCTTCCGCGGCCCACCGGTGGCCGGCCGGGTTCCAGTGCAGATCGTGCGCCCAGTGCGCATCCTCGATCCTGTGGCCCCTGCGGATGATGTAGTCGAACTGGTCGACGACGGGAACGCCGCGCGCCCCGGCGGCGTCAACGAGCTGATTGAACAGGCGATCCCCGGCGAGCCTGACGGTGTGGGACGTCAGGATCGCCAGCCCGGCGCCGTCGCGGTCGGTGCGTTGCCTGAACCGATCCAGCGCAAGGGCCGTGAATCGAAAATCGTGCGTTGATATTTGATCCTCTTGCCGAACGTCCCACCGCCGCACGGCCTTGGTGTGCAGCCACTGCGCGAAATAGGACCTTCCTGCCGACGACCAGAACCAGCCAGAATAGCGGCGGTAGCGGCGGCGGACAGCCCTTCCCCATCGATCGGAACCGGCCCTTGCGTGGCGGCTCGCATGGACCGCATGGTCAGCATTGTCAGCGAAGTCATTCCGAGCGAAGACCAGCACGACCAGCTTCGGGCGCAGGCGCCGCGCGAATGCGTCGTAGTACCCCAGTTGACCCATCTGTTCGGTGGCCGACATCCCGAACGCCGAGGTCGTGACGTTCCAGTCGGGTCGCTCCCGGGCGGCCAGCGCTTCGAGCTGGACGTGAAACTTGTCGGGGATGGCGACCTCCCGGCCCTCCACGAAGGAATCGCCGATCATGGCGACGTGGCAGCTTGCGGAAGCCCGCCGCCGACCGATCGGCTCGCGATCCAGGAACCCCCAACTGTTGGTTCGGGAAACGGTCCAGAAATCAACGGCGTTCGTCGTGCGCATCTCCGCGAAAGGTTTCCTGATTCTTCCCGTTCCCGGGATGAACTGCGAGGGGAGACTGTTCGTCGCGAAAGGCGTCGTCAGCCGAAACCAGATCTCTCCGGCGGCCGCGATCAGAATCAATCCCGCGACGAGCCCTGCCGCGTTCCAGCCGATCAGGCGCAACGCGCCCCGCGCGACGTCCTGCACGACAGCCATCACGATAGCCGACGCCCGTGCGTCCCTTCAACAGCCCGCAGACCGGCGAACGCGTCGCCGCTCAGGCGGGCGAGTCGCCGCGCTCCGCCAGGAGCGCCTCCAGTTCCGCAAGCGCCTCGAGGTCCTTCGGACGCCCCGCCGCGCGCTTCGCGCGGATCAGTTCCGGCAGGTCCAGACATCGACACCGGCTCCCGAACAGATCGACTTCCATGCTGTGGGGAAGAAGCGCGTGGTAATCTCCGACGCCGGTGATTTCGCCCAGCAGATCGATGTCGCCGATGGTGGTCGTCAAGGTGAAGTTGAGTCCGCGCTCGACCGCGGCCTCGCTCCACTCGAACGGCAGACCCGGCGGCGCGCCCCGCAGGTACGGGGAACAGGGCGCCAGCGCGGTGACGAGACGCCTGACGTTCGCACGGTTTCTCGCGTAGACGAAGTCCACGTCCTGTGTGAGACGGGCCGACCCGTGTATGGTCGCGGCGAGACCGCCGACGATCACGCTTTCGATTCCGGCATCGCTGAAGACCCGGATGACCTGCTCGAAGTCGGTCACCTGCCGCGCTCCCGGCCGCGGCCTGCCCGCCGCGCTTCCGCCGCGAGCCGCTGCAGCGCGATCAGATTCGCGACCCGCTCCGCCACCGATCGCCGAAGGTTCTGCCGCAGCAGGGTTCGGTCGACGTGGCGCTTGTACGCTTCGACCACCGGGTCCGCGTCGAACTTCCTCGTCCGCATCGCTCAGTCGGAACCCAAACGTAACACAGCCGTCATGCGGCGCGCCGTGTCCCGCGCCTAGCAGCCCGTGGTGGAACCCCGCGTCGCACCGAGAGCGGTGAGGCGCCCGGCTGACAAGGCGTGAGGAGGGCGCATATTGGGCATACGCAACCGACGAACAACGCAGTCAGGCGGGATGCATCGCCGCTCGAATGCAGCGGGGACTTTCACCACGGGCTGCTAGGCCAGGGTCCGAACCCGCGAGGCGGCGCGGCCGCCGGGTTGCGTGGCGTCGCGCCGCCGGGTAGACTGCACCCGTCCGGGGTCCGGCCGGCGATTCGACCATGGCGCAGATGAAGATTCCCGTGAGCAGCGACGACACGCTGGTGAGCGAACTGCTGGCCGACGATCCGGCGGTGCGATCCGAGCTGGACCTCCCCGCCGGCGTCGCGGTGATCGGCCGGAGCGTCGTGATCCGGGGCGAACTCAGCGCGGCCGAGCATCTCGTCATCGAAGGCCGCGTCGACGGCCAGATCATGGCGCCGGACCACAGCGTGGCGATCTGCGAGCACGGCGAACTCACCTCCGACGTCTTCGCCCGGGCCATCACCGTCCGCGGGACCGTCAAGGGAAACCTGACGGCGACCGAGTGCGTGAAGATCCTGGCCGACGGGCAGGTGGACGGACGCCTCGTCGCGCCTCGGCTCGCCGTCGACGACGGCGCCGTGTTCAACGGGAGCGTCGATCCGGAGCTGACCGACACCGCCATCGCGGTCCAGCGCCACCGCCTCAAGGAGCACGAGGAGGGCGCTCCTTCCTGACCCGCGGCCGCGTGCCTGCCTCCGACGCCGTGCGCGCGTTCGCGGACCGCCTGAACCTCGACGGGCGGCTCGAGCCGTTCGCGGACCGGCGCTGGCGGGCGGGCGGGCCGCGACGCCCCGTCCTTCACCTCGAGGACGTCTCCGCCATACCGCTGCTTACCGAGATCGCGGGCGTCGAGGAGTACCAGCACCGGGCGCGCGTGCGGGCGCGGACCGGTGACCTGTACGCCACGGCGACGCCGCCCGATCCCGACTACGAAACGTACTGCCGGAAGCGCCTGGGTTTCGGCGACGTCCGCCGGCTCGACGCGGCCGGGGAAGAGAACCCCCTCGCCGTGGCGCGCGGATGCGGCGCGGCCGGCGCGTTCGCCCGGCTCGCCGACGCCGCCCGGACGTCGGACGGGCTGGCCATCCACCCCTACATGTCGATTGACGACGTGTGGGACCTGGCCGCACGCCTGGCCGAGGACGCCGCGGCGCCGGTGACGGTGCTGGGACCGCCGCCGCCCGTGACCTGGGCCGCGAACGACAAGGCCTGCTTCACGGATCTGGTCGAGCGCGTGCTCGGCCCCGGCTGGACGCCGGAAACCTGCGCGGCGGCGACCCCGCGGGAGTGCGCGGACCTGCTGCGCCGGCTCGCCGGACGGCACGCGCAGGTCGGGCTCAAGCGCACGCGCTGCGCGTCCGGCGTCGGCAACGTCGTCTTCGACGCGGCGCGCCTCCGCGCGCAGACGCCCGCCGAGACCGAAGCCTCGGTGCGCAAGTTCCTCGCCCGCACCGGGGGGCTCGCCGGCGAGCCGGTCCTCGCGGTCGCGTGGGAGCCGGCGGCGGCGTCCCCCTCGACCCAGTGGTGGATTCCGCCGCCGGCCGACGGACCGCCGCGGCTCGACGGGATCTGCGAGCAGATCCTCGAAGGACCGCGGCGCGTGTTCGTGGGGAGCCGGCCTTCGACGCTCCCCGGCCGGGTCAACCGGACGCTGACCGGCGCCGGCCGCCGGGTCGCCGAGGCGCTGCAGACGCTCGGCTACGTGGGGCGCTGCTCGTTCGACCACCTGGTGCTCGGCGAGCCGGAAGGCGATTTCACCGTCCGGTTCACGGAATGCAACGGGAGGTGGGGCGGCGCCAGCACCCCGATGCACCTCGTCGACCGCGTCGTGACCGGCCCCCGTCCGCCGTATCGGGCGCAGGACTTCATGCACGAGCGGCTGCGGTCGGCGTCGTTCGGCGAGCTGCTCGACCAGATCGGCGGCGACGCCTTCGACGTCGATACGCAACAGGGACGCTACCTCTTCTACAACGTCGGTCCGCTGGCCGCATGCGGAAAACTCGACGTCATCGCGCTCGGCGCGACGCAGGCCGAAGCCGAGCAGGCGCTGCTGGCCGATCTGCCGCGCCTGCTCGGGTTGTGACGACAGGAGAAAATGGACGCGTGACGATTCCCGACCTCCCGGACGAAACGTTCCGGCGCATGGTGACGCTGCGCCGCCGCTTCCACCAGCATCCCGAACTGTCGTTCGAAGAGGTCGAGACGGCCCGCGCCGTCATGGCCGAGCTCGACCGCCTGGCGATCCCGTACGAGTACGGCGGACCGGGCGGCGGCGTGGTCGGGCGCCTGGACGGAGGCGGGGGCGGACCGACCGTCGCGCTGCGCGCCGAGATGGACGCCCTGCCCTGCGTCGAGCGGACCGGGCTGCCGTTCGCGTCGGCGATTCCGGACCGGATGCACGCCTGCGGCCACGACGCCCACATGGCCATGCTGCTCGGGGCCGCCGCCACCTTGCGCGCGGCCCCGCCGCCCGGCGCCGTGCTGCTGGTGTTCCAGCCGGCGGAAGAGCGCGGCAACGGCTCGTGCGCGATGATGCGATCGGGCATGCTCGACGGCGTGACGGCGATCTTCGCCGGCCACGTCACGCACCAGTACCCCGTCGGCGAGATCATGGTCTCGCGCGGGGCGATCACGGCGCGGGCCGACCGGTTCACCCTGCGCGTGCGCGGCAAGGGCGGACACGGGGCGCGCCCCCACGAGGCGGTCGACGCCGTGGTCGTCACCGGCACCCTGATCACCGCCGTCCAGACGCTGGTCTCCCGCGAGACCGACCCGGTGCACCCGTCGGTCGTCACGATCGGGTCGGTCCGCGCCGGCAGCGCTCCGAACGTCATCGCCGAGGACGCCGTCCTCGACGGCACGATCCGCACGACGCGCGACGACGCCCGCCGGCGGATCCTGGACGGCCTGCGCCGGATGGCGGGCGCGCTCGGCGACCTGCACGGCGCCGAGATCACGATCACCATGGGCGAGACCGCGCCGCCCGTCGTCAACACCGGCCGCGAGACCGCCATCGCCCGCCGGGCGGCGCAGGCGGTCGTCGGCGCCGCGGCGGTGGTCGAGCAGGACCACCCGAGCATGGGCGCCGAGGACTTTTCGTACTACCTGCGCGAGATCCCCGGCTGTTACGTCCGCTTCGGCAGCCGCCCCGACGGCGGCGGCTACGTCCCCCTGCACAGCCCGCTCTTCGACGTCGACGAACAGGCGCTGAAGGTGGGCGCCGGCTTCTTCGACCGCGTGGCGCGGGAGGCCGCGGGCGCGGCGGACGCGGACGATGCGGCGGACGGAGGGACGCCGTGAGGCCCCGGCGCGTACGGGCCGCCGCGGCCGTCCTGGCCGGCCTGCTGGCTGCGTGCGCGCCGTCCTCCCGCACGCTCGACTGGGAGACGGTCGGCCGCCTGATCGCAGCGGAGTTCCCGGACGTCCCGAGCCTGACCACGGCCGAGCTGGCGGCGCTGCTCGCGGACGGAGCGCGCAAGGTGGTGCTGCTCGACGCCCGGGAGGTGGACGAGTTTCGGGTGAGCCGCCTCCCGGGCGCCGTCCACGCGGCGTCGGACGCCGAGGCCGGCCGCCTGGCCGCGGCGGACCCGGAAGCCGTCGTCGTCGCCTACTGCTCGGTCGGCTACCGCTCGGCGGCGCTGGCCTCCCGCCTCCGCGCCCGCGGCCACGCCAACGTCGTCAATCTGGAAGGCTCCCTCTTCCGGTGGGCCGGCGAGGGACGCCCCGTCCACCGGGACGGCGCGCGCGTCGAAGAGGTCCATCCGTACGACGAGACCTGGGGCGCGCTGCTGCCCGAGCGCCTGTGGGCGTTCGAGCCGGGCGGAAAAGTCCCCTGAAACGGCCGGCGGCGCGCTCCGGCTTCCCCGGTGAACCGGCGGCGGCGCGCGGCCTTGCCGGGATCGTGCGGAATTGGCGACAATGAGCGGTCAGCAGATCCGGACCCACGACCGCGGGAGACACGGATGAAACGGAAGCTCCGCGCCGTCACGGCGATCGCCTTCTTCATCGGCTTCGGCGTCGGGGCCGGCCCGGCCGCCGCCCAGCACGGCGCGGCCGGCGGCGAGTGGCGCAGCTACGCGGCTGACGCCGGCAGCACGAAGTACTCGCCGCTCGACCAGATCGATCGGAGCAACTTCGGCGATCTCGCAGTGGCCTGGCGGTGGAAGTCGGCCGACGCGTACGTGAGCACGACGACCGACGACGGCGGCGAGTGGTGGTCCAGCCTGGAGAACGTCGTCGAACACCTCGAATCGCGGAACCCGAACCTGTACCGGAAGGGGAACTCGCCGCGCATCTCCGCCATGCAGGCCACCCCGCTGATGGTCGGCGGCGTGCTGTACTTCAACACCGCGCTGTCGCAGGGGGTCGCGGTCGATGCGCGGACCGGCGAGACCCTCTGGGTCCACAACCCGAAGAGTTACGAGGAAGGCACCACGACGATGACCGTCACCTGGCGGCAGCGGGGGGTGGCGTACTGGACCGACGGCGCCGACGAGCGGATCTTCTGGGGGACCGGAAACGGTTATCTGATCTGCGCGGACGCGAAGACCGGGCTCCCCTGCTCCGGCTTCGGCGACGGCGGCCGGGTCGACCTCACCGTCGGCCTGCCGCGCGCCGGCCGCAACGAGCGCGACTATCTGAACGCGATGCTCTACTCGGTGCAGTCGCCGCCGGTGGTGGTGCGCGACGTGGTGATCCACGGCTCGTCCGTCGCGGACCGCCGGATCATGAAGGAGGCGGTCCCCGGATGGGTCCGCGCCTGGGACGTCCGGACCGGCGAGCACCGGTGGGACTTCCACACCGTGCCGCAGGAGGGCGAGGAGGGGGTCGAGACCTGGCTGAACGACTCGTGGCGGTACTCGGGGAACGCCAACGTCTGGACGATGCTGAGCGGCGACGACGCGCTGGGCTACGTCTACCTGCCGACCGGCACCCCGACGAACGACTACTACGGGGGGCACCGGCCGGGCGACAACCTGTTCGCCGAGAGCATCGTCTGCGTCGACGTCGAGACCGGGCGCAAGGTCTGGCACTTCCAGGCGGTGCATCACGGACTCTGGGACTACGACTTCCCCGCCGCCCCGAACCTGCTCGACGTGGAGGTCGACGGCCGTCCGATCCGGGCGCTGGCGCAGGTCAGCAAGCAGGGGTTCCTGTACGCCTTCGACCGGGTGACGGGCGAGCCGATCTGGCCGATAGAGGAGCGCCCGGTCCCCACGGAGACGAACATGCCCGGCGAGGTCCCGTCGCCGACCCAGCCGTTCCCGACCCGGCCGGCGCCGTTCGAGTACCAGGGCGTGACGATCGACGATCTGGTCGACTTCACGCCGGAGATCCGCGAGATGGCGGTCCGGGCGGTCGAGGGGTTCCGGCTCGGACCGCTCTTCACGCCGCCCGACCGCGCGGTCCCCGGCGTGACGCGCGGCACGCTGTTCCGGCCGCCCGGCTCCGGAGCGGCCAGCTGGTCGGGCGCGGCGGTCGATCCGGAGACCGGCCTCCTGTACGTGCCGTCGACGAACCATTCGACCGTGGTCCGGTTCTACAGCCCGGAGGGCCAGGGCGGGAACCTGCGGTACACCCACGGGGCGCCCGAGGACGTGATGCTCGCCGGCGGCGGCGGGCGCGACCTGCCGCAGATGCCGCAGGGGCTGCCGCTGTTCAAGCCGCCGTACACCCGCATGACGGCGATAGACATGAACACCGGCGACCACGCCTGGATGATCCCGCTCGGCGACGGCGACCGGATCCGCAACCATCCGATGCTCCGCGACCTCGACCTCCCGCCGCTGGGCGGCGACTGGGGGCGGAGCGGGCCGCTGCTGACCCGCACGCTGCTGATCGTCGCGCTGTCGGCGGGCGGGAGCGGCGGCGGGCCGCGCCTCGCGGCGTACGACAAGGCGACCGGCGACGAGCTGGCGTCGGTCGATCTGCCGAGCGGGGCGCTCGGCGCGCCGATGACCTACGTGGCGGACGGCAAGCAGTACGTCGCCCTGGCCGTCGGCGGCAATCCGCCCGAGATGATCGCGCTGGCGCTGCCGTAGCAGCCCGCCGCGAAACCCCGCGCGCGCCGGCGGTCCCGGCCGGTCCTATTCGGCGCCGGCTCGCGCGGCTTCGGTTTCGGCTTCGGCTTCTTCAGCGCGCGCCCCGGCGAGGATGCCGGCCATCGCGTAGTTCCCTTCGTGACAGGCGTACTCGAACAGCGGCTCGGAGGTCGCCTTGAGCAGAATCATGACCGTCCACGGCCGGGTCCAGGTGGTCGGATCGTCGAACGTCACCTCGTGCCGGATCGTGTCGGGGGCGACCCGCGTGAACCGCTCGACCATCCGCAGGTGCTCGCTCGCCTGCTGGAACCGGCTCTTCGGCGAGAAGTTGGCCGTCTCGACCACCAGCGTCTCGCCCTCCCACCGGCCGCGCGCGTTCCCGTTCCACAGGCGGAGCCGGCCATCGGCGTGCGGGCGGCCGTCGAGCGGGATCACACGCGCCTCGTACCCCATCTCCTGGAGAATCGCCACCTGCCCCGGCGCCTGCAGGATCTGGAAGTAGCTGTTGTAGCCGGCGCCGAGCCGCGGCGCGCCGAAATGCAGGCACCGGTCGCTCAGGGTCCGGTCCTCCGGACCGTCCGACGGGTGCTCGCGCAGGTGCGCCCGCCGCGCCGCCGCCCGCGCCCGGGCCGCCGGCGTCAGCGGCGGGAACCGGCCGTTCGGCGGGTCGACGATCAGCGACGTCCGCCGGTCGAGCTCGCGCTCGACCAGCCAGAACGCGTTGTAGTTGCCGGTGACCACGTCGAAGTCCTGGTAGGTCGAGTTGCCGAGCGCCTGCTGGAACAGGCGGTCGCCGAGCAGGTCGCCGGCCTGCTCGGCGTCGCGGAACGCCCGCACCTGCTGCTGCAACTGCGCCAGCTCCTCCTCGGTCAGCTCGGTCTTGCCCGCCAGCGCCTCGGGGCGCTGCATCGGGGTGGCGCTGTTGTTCGCCCAGATCCCTTGCAGATCCGGCTGGCCGTCCGCCGTTCGGGGCGCCGTCCAGGCGCCGCCCGCCTCCGACTGCGCCGCCGCGTGCGCCGGCGCCACGACCGCTATCGCCGCCGCCGCCAGACCCGCACGATATCCGCCGTTCATGCCAAGACCTCCTCTGCGTGAAACGAACCCGCCGACCCGCGCACCAGTATGGCCGGGGAACGCCGCCCGGCGCAACCGCGATCGCACCGCCGAACGCATGATCCGGCAATGCCTGATAATGACCGGGTGGCGGAGCCGGTGCGCGTCGTCTTCCTCGGGTGCGGCTTCATCACCGGCGTCCACAGCCGGCGCCTGCGCCGATGCCGCTCCGACGTGCTGCCGAGCTACGCCAGCCGCGACGGGGCGAGGGCCGAAGCGTTCCGCCGGCGGTACGCCGGGCGCCGCGCCTACGGCGACTACGGCTCGGCGATCGAGGACGCGGAGACCGACGCGGTCGTCGTCGCCGTGCCGCCCCGCTTCCATCTCGATCTCACGCTGCGCGCGCTCGAGGCCGGCAAGCACGTCCTGGTCGAGAAGCCGGCGTACCTCGCGCTCGGCGACTACGAGACGGCGCGCGCCGCGCGTGACCGGGCCGGACGCGTGGTGCAGGTCGCCGAGAACGACCATTACAAGCCGCTGGCCGTCTGCCTGCGGCGGCTCCTGCGCGAGCGGGCGATCGGCGAGATGGTGTTCGCGCAGTTCACCACGCTGGCCCGCAGGCTCAAGCCGGCCGGCGACTGGCGGAACGACGAGGCGCTGGCCGGCGGCGACGCGTTCTTCGAGGAGGGGATCCACTGGCTGCATCTGGCGAACAGCCTCGGGCCGGTGATGACGTCGGCCCGCGGCTACCGGCCGCGGCCGGACGGGCGCGGCCCCGACCGGCGCGCCAAGAGCATGCTGGCCGCCTTCCGGTACGACAACGGCGCGGTCGGATCGCTGCTCTACTCGCGCGAAGTGCCGTCGCTGCTGCGCGGGCTGCGCCTCTCGAAGCTGTTCGGCCGCGACGGCGTCATCACCTTCGAGTCGAACGGCGCCTTCGTGCTGGCGCGGGGCCGGGGGCGGCCGCGGCTGCTGCTGCCGGGCCTGCGCGACGTCCGCGGCTACCGGGCGATGTACCGCGACTTCGTCGCCGCGGTCCGGACCGGCCGGGCGCCCGAGACGAGCATCGAGGCCGCCATGGCGGACCAGCGCCTCATGGAACGGATCCGCGCGACGGCCGACGCGCACGCGCAGACGCCATGACGGATCACGCCTGCGACGTCGTCGTCATCGGGTCGGGCGCCGGCGGCGGCACGCTGGCGCACGCGCTGGCCCGGACCTCCGCCCGCATCCTGATCCTCGAACGGGGCGGCTTCGTGCCGCAGGAGCCGGCCAACTGGGATCCGGCGGCGGTCTGGAAGGAGCTGCGCTACCGCACGACGGAGCGGTGGATGGACGGCGCCGGCCGGGAGTTCCGGCCGTACGCGCACTACTGCGTGGGCGGGAACACGAAGTTCTGGGGGAGCGTGCTGTACCGGCTCCGGAAGGAGGACTTCGAGGCGACCGAGCACGCCGACGGGGTGTCGCCCGCCTGGCCGATCGACTACGCGGACCTCGAGCCGTACTACGACCGCGCCGAGCGGCTCTACGAGGTGCACGGCGAGAGCGGCGTCGATCCGACCGAACCCCCGCGCGGCCCGTTCCCCCATCCGCCGATCCCGCACGCGGACGAGGTTGCGGAGGCGATCGGCCGGCTGCGGGAGGAGGGTCTCCATCCATCGCCGCTGCCGCTCGGCCTGCGGAGCCCGGGCGAGCCGGACGGCTGCATCCTGTGCGACACCTGCAATTCGTTCCCGTGTCGGCTTCACGCCAAGAGCGAGGCGGAAACCTGCTGCATCCGGCCGCTTCTGGCGCGCGGCGACGTGACGCTCTGGACCGGCGCGTTCGCCCGGCGCCTGCTGACCGATCCGGCCGGCCGGCGCGTCGAGGCGGTGGAGGTCGAGCGCGGCGGCGCGACGGTCCGCGTCCGGGCGCCGGTGGTGGTGGTCTCCTGCGGCGCGGTCAACTCGGCGGCGCTCCTGCTGCGATCGGCCGCCGGCCGGCGGCCCGGCGGCCTGGCGAACTCGTCCGGCCTCGTGGGCGCCGGCTACATGGCGCACCTGGCGACGATGATGCAGGGGGTGCGTCCCCGGCGCAAGAACCGCGCCGTGTTCCAGAAGACGGTGGCGATCAACGACTTCTACCTGCGCGGACCGGACGGCGGCCGCCCGCTCGGACAGATCCAGTCGCAGGGCCGCACCCACGGCGTCATGGCGCAGACCGTCGCGCCGTGGGTCCCGCTCCGGGCGTACAATGCCTGGGTCGCCCGCGGCATGGACTGGCTGGCGCTGACCGAAGACCTGCCTCGGGACGACAACCGGGTCGCCGTCGCGCCCGACGGGCGCATCCGGCTGCGCTACCGGCCGAACAACCGCGCGGCCCACGCCGGGCTGGTCGCCGAGATGAAGCGGATCCTCCGGCGGATCGGGTTCCCGGTGGTGGTGACGTACTCGCACGGCGCCCGCAACACGACCCACCAGTGCGGCACCCTCCGCTTCGGGACCGATCCGCGTACGTCGGTCCTCGATCCGTGGTGCCGGGCGCACGACGTCGAGAACCTGTTCGTCGTCGACGCGTCGTTCTTCCCGTCGTCGGCCGCCGTCAACCCGGGTCTGACCATCGCGGCGCAGGCGCTGCGGGTCGCCGATCACGTCATCGCCGCCGAACTGAGGAGCACGCCGTGAAAGTTCGATCGTTCAGCCACGCCGGCATCACCGTCTCCGACTTCCACGCCGCCGTGCAGTTCTACTGGGAGGTGTTCGGCTGCCCCCTGGTGGGGGTGGCGGACACCCCGTCCGAGCGGGTGCGCGCCTTCTTCGGCGTCGACGCCGAAGCGCCGCGCTGCAAGATCGGCTGGATCCGCGTTCCCGGCGGCGCGGTGCTGGAGATCTTCGAGTTCGCGCCGCACCGGCCGCCGATCGACACGCCGTGGAACCGCGTCGGACTGACCCACGTCTCGTTCAACGTGCGGAACACCCGGCGATGGCACGACTACCTGGTCGGCAGGGGGGTGGAGTGCGTCAGCGCCCCCGAGCGTTCGCCGCGCGGCCACACGTTCTTCTTCGCGAAGGACCCGGACGGGAACCTGATCGAGCTGATGGACCTCGGCTACGTGCGCCACGTGCTCCGCTGGCTCGGCCCGCTCGGGGGCCTCCTGTTCCGCCGCGGGATGTACCGGCGCTACTACGAACCCCGCGCGGCGTGACGCCGCACGCGGACGCGGCGCCGGCGGCGCGCGGTTACGTGCTATATTCCACGCTGCGCGCCGACGCGGTGCCGCAACGCCGGACGCGCGCCGGGGAAACGAGATCGGAGGAAACGAGAAACGATGTCAGTCACACGTCTTCGGGATTCGCTCCGACTCGCGGCCGCGGCGGCGGCGCTGGTGCTGGCCGCGCCGGCCGCCGCCTCGGCCCAGATGGAGTTTCACTACCAGTACGGCAAGCTCACCGGTCCGTTCTCTGGCGAGAGCACCTACACGTCGATCCTGACGCTGCAGCACGCCGGGCAGTGGTCGCACGGCGACAGCTTCTTCTTCGTCGACCTGCTGAACGACGGCGGCGGCGACGGCTTCAACGAAAAGAACGCGTACGGCGAGTGGTACCCCACCCTGAGCATCGGCAAGCTGGCCGGCCGGAGCATCCAGGCCGGACCGCTCCGCGACGTCGCGGTGATCGGGGGGATCAACTTCGACATCGACGCCAACGTCTTCAAGTACCTCCCCGGCGTGCGGATGTCGTGGTCGGCGCCCGGCTTCCTGTTCCTGAACACCGACGTGACCGCCTTCATCGACGCCAGCAGCGGCGTCGAGCGCGGCGGCGCGCCGAAGACCGGCGACAGCTTCATGTTCGACGTCAGCTGGGGCGCGCCGTTCGACGCCGGCGCGCAGTCGTTCCTGTTCACCGGCCACGCCGAGTACATCGGCGGCGTCACGGACGAACTCGGCAACGACCTGAAGGGATGGATCCTCGCCCAGCCCCAGCTCGTCTGGGACGTGAGCAAGGCGATCAACGGGGTCGGCAACCAGCTCTTCGTCGGCATCGAGTACCAGTACTGGTCGAACAAGCTGGGCGTCAGCGGCCAGGACGACAACGTCGTCCAGGCGCTCGTGATCTGGCGGCTCTGATTCCGGGGCTCTCGCATGAACGACACCGCTTCCGGCGCGGCGGCCATCCGGTCCGGCGACTTCGGGTCGATGCGGCTCGCGGTGCGAGGCTTCCTCGCGCTGGCGGTGCTGCTCGCCGTGACGATCACCACGACGTCGGCCACGATGCTCTACAACTCCGCCATCGCCCTGCGCGACGAGGCGGAGGCCGCCGCGACGCATCTCGCGGAGCTGCTGGCGGCGAGCTTCGCGGAATCGGGCGAGATCTCGCTCGCCAACGTCGCGCGCACCCTCGACGCGACGCTCGACGGCCAGATGACGGCGCAGGCGCGCATCGCGGCTCACCTCACCGCGGCGGCCGAGGCGGCCGGTTACAACCCGCCCCGCATCATCGGCATCCTGGAGAGCATCACCGCGGAAACGGTGCTTGACGAGTTCTGGATCACGGACGAGGTCGGCTTTTCGTACCTCACCAACGTGCGGGACGAGACGGGGGAGCTGGTGCCGTTCCGGTTCGATCCCGACCCGGCCGTGCAGCCGCAGGCGTCCAAGTTCTACGTCCTGCTCGCCGCGCCGCTCGACGGCGACGAGGTCATCACGCAGCCGGCCCAGGTCCGGGAGATCGATCAGCAGGTCTACAAGTACGTCGGCGTCGGCGGCGTCGACAAGCCGCGGATCGTGCAGATCGGCAACGAGCTCGTCTTCGGCGAGCAGGAGATCCTCACCAACGTCTACGCTTCGCAGCGGGCCGACGTCTCGGCGGTCATCGAGGGGATCCTCGGCCAGCAGATGGCGGTGGAGGCGGTCATGGTCGATCGGTTCGCCGCTGCGGCCGAAGCGGCCATCGCCGCCGGGGCGCCCGGCTGGACGCCGGGCGAGATCGACCGGCGGCTGGCGCGGGTCGCCGCCTCGACCGCCATCGGCGAGATCCGCGTGGCCGACGCGAGCGGCGCCACCCTCTACTCCAGCCTGCCGGCGGCGGGCGGCGACGCCGGACCGCTGCCGCACGAAGGCGAGCTGGCCGCGCTGCGCGGCGGGTCGACGCGGCTGGTGGAGCATCCGACCGCGCCGCGGGCCTCGGACGGCGCGGTCTACAAGTACGTCACGGTCGCCGGCGGCGACCCGTCCCGCCTGGTGCAGATCGGCATCCCGATCGAGAGCAGCGCGGGCAACCTGCTCTACGCCGTCTACCAGCGCGAAGCGGACGTGCTGGTCCGGTCCCGGAACCTGGAGGCGCTCTGGGTGGTCAACCCGGAGCACGAGCTGGTGGTGGCCGCTCCGCGCGGCGCCGCGCAGGCCGGCGACGCGAGCGAGGAGACGGTGGATGCGGCGCGCCTGTTCGAGCGCCGGGCCGACGCCGTCGTGGAAAACGCCATGTCGGCCGGGCACACCGTGAGCGAGGCGAGCCTGAGCCTGCTCGATCCCGACGCCCGGGGGATCTGGGTCGCCTCGCCGATCATCAACACCGGCGGGATCCAGATCGGCGGACTGGCGATAGCCGTCAGCCTGGACGACATCGCCCTGACGGTGTTCGGCCAGGCGCAGCGCACCACGATCATCGCGTTCGTGCTGCTCGGCCTGACCGCCGTCGCGGCGTTCGGGGGCACGCGGTGGCTGACCCGCCCGATCGAGACGATCGCCGCCGCCGCCCGGGACGTGGAGTCGGGCCGGAAGCCGGACGGCGGCGCGATGCTGACCGTCACCCAGCGGACCGACGAGATCGGGGATCTGGCGAGGGTCTTCTCCGACATGACGGTCCAGGTCTTCAACCGCGAGGAGCAGCTCGAGACGCTGGTCTCCGCCCGCACGAAGGAGCTGCAGACGAGCAACCAGCAGTTGCGGGTGGCCCACGACGCGATCGAGCAGGACCTGCACGTGGCGAACGTCGTGCAGGCGGCGCTGGTGCGCGAAGGGGTCGCCGACATCGGCGACTTCACCGCCTGCGCGAAGATGACGCCGGCGCAGCAGCTCGGAGGCGACTTCGTCGACGTGCTCGAGCCGGCGAACGGCAACAAGTTCTACTTCGTGCTGGCCGACGTCTCGGGCAAGGGAGTGGCGGCGGCGCTGTTCATGGCCGCCTCGCACGCGGCCGTCCGGGCCGCGTTCACCGAATGCCCGGACCTCTCGGCGGTGGCGACCGCAACGAACGAACGGCTCTGCCGGCGGAACCCGGTCGGGTTGTTCGTGACCGGCGTGCTGGCCGTGGTCGACGTCGACGACGGTTCGGTGGAATACGTCTGCGCCGGCCACGAGCCGGCGATCCTGGTCGGGCCGGACGGCGTTCGCAGGCCGCTGCCGATGACCGGCGGCCTGGCGATGGGGGTGATGGACGGCCTCGCCTACGAGAGCCGCCGGGAGCTCCTGCAGCCGGGCGAGACGCTCTTCGTGTACACGGACGGCCTCACCGACGCGGTGAACCCTGACGGCGAGCTGTTCGGCAAGGATCGGCTGGAGGCGACGCTCGACGGGGCGGCCGCGCGATCGCCGTCGGAGATCGTGGACCACGTCTGGAGCGAGATCGGCAGCTTCTCCACCGGCGCCACCGCCGCCGACGACATGACCTGCCTGGTCCTGCGCCGGGCCTGACCAGCCATTATCCCGCGCCGGCGCCTTGCCCTGCGGCCGTTACGTTGCTACAGTTACCGTCGGCGTCCGGAACGAGAATACATGTCCCGCAAGGATGAGCTGCACATCGCGCTCTCGCCGCGGCTTTCCGCGGTCCGCGGTCTGTCCCAGATGGTCGAGGAGTTCGGCGACGCCAACAACGTGCCGGAGCCGAAGATCTACATGGTCAACCTGGCGCTCGACGAGCTGATCACCAATTCGGTGAGCTACGGCTTCGGCGGCGTCGCCCACCCGAAGATCGGGATCACGCTGCGGGTCAGCGCGACGAAGCTGGTCCTGGAGATGGAGGACAACGGGACGAAGTTCGATCCGACGCAGGACACGAACCCGGACGTGTCGTCATCGGTCGAGGACCGGTCCGTCGGCGGCCTGGGGCTGCACCTCGTCAAGTCGTTCGCCGATCGGGTGAGTTACGAGTTCGCGGACGGCAAGAACCGGCTGGTGCTGGAGCACGATCTGAAGCCGTCGGCGGCGTGACGCCGGCGGCGCTTGAGAGTGGATCTCTATCATGGACATTGAAGTCGCAGAAGAACGAGACGACGACGCGTTGGTGCTGTTGCCCGTCGGACGGCTGGACAGCGGGAACGCCCGTTCGTTCGAATCCATCATCATGGAGCGGATCAACAACGGCGAACGCCGTCTGGTCGTCGATTTCAGCCGCCTCGACTTCATCAGCAGCTCCGGCCTTCGGGTGCTGCTGATCGCCGCCAAGACGCTGCAAGCCGGCGACGGGAAGATCGTCCTCTGCGCCATGAAGAACCATATCGAGGAGGTCTTCCGGATCAGCGGCTTCGACCGGATCATCCCGATCAAGGACTCGCGCGCGGCGGCGCTCGAAGCGTCGTCCGCCTGACCCGCCCGGCCCAACCTGCGCGCCGGACCCGGGCGCGTCAGGCCTGGTACGACTGCATCGTCCTGAGCAGCGCCTGCTCCTCTTCGGCCCAGACCGACTGGATCAGCCGGAGCGCCGACTCGGCCGTCGGCGCCTGTCTGGCCAGCGCCCGATTCTCTGCGAGCAGCAGTCCGTGCTCGGCCGCGTGATCGAGGAACTTGAACAGATGGTCGTAATAGCCGTCGATGTTCAGGAAGACGCACGGCTTCTCGTGCAGCTCGAGGGGCCGCTGCGCCCACGTGAGCGCTTCGAACATCTCCTCCAGCGTGCCGAAGCCGCCGGGCAGGGCGAGGCACGCGTGCGCGAGCGACTGCATCTTGTGCTTCCGCTCGTGCATGGTGTCGACCTCGTACAGGTGGGTCAGTCCGCCGTGGGAGAGCTCCTGGTACTTGAGATGCAGCGGCACCACGCCGGTGACGGCGCCGCCGTGGGTCAGGACCGCCTCGGCCAGGGTCCCCATCAGCCCGACGCGCGCCCCGCCGTACACCAGCTCGACGCCGTCCTGCGCCATCAGGCGGCCCAGGATCCGGGCCTGCTCGACGTACTCCGGCCGGTGTCCGAGGTTGCCGCCGAGATAGACGCAGATCCGTTTCCCGTCGCCGGGCTCCCGAACCGGCGCGCGCTCCGCCGCCACCCGATCGGCGCTTCCCGCCGGCGCGTCCGTCCCCGAATTCGGCGCCGGATCAGGCATCCGCATCCTGCTCCGGCATCAGCACGAACTCGGGATACGCTTCGATCCCGAGCTCGCCGGCGTCCTGTCCGAGCCGCTCGACCGACCGCGACACCCGCACGCCGAGCGTCGCATCGAGCCCCCGCCAGATCAGCCACGCCGCCGCGAACACGAACGCGCCGACCGAAACCACCCCGAGAAGCTGCACGCCGACGTTCGCGCCGGCCGCGATGGCCGTCGCCAGCGTCCCCCAGATCCCCGCGAACAGGTGGGCGGGCACCGCCCCCACGACGTCGTCGACCTGGAGCTTCTCCAGCAGTTTCGTCCCGGCGGTGCAGACGACGGCGCCGACCGCGCCAATCAGAAGCGCCCAGTAATGACCGGTGACGTCCGGCCCCGCGGTGATGGCGACGAGTCCGGCGATGGCGCCGTTCAGGCCGGCGAGCAGATCGATCCGCCCGAGGATCGGCCTCGAAACGGCGATCGCCACGACGACGCCGGCCGCCGCCGCGAGGTTGGTGTTGACCAGGACGTTGCTCATCGCCACCACGTCGAGCGCGCTCGCCAACGCGAGCTGCGACCCGCCGTTGAACCCGAACCAGCCGAACCAGAGGATGAAGACGCCCAGGGTCACCCCCGGAACGTTGGACGGCGGCGTGGACGTCACCGTGCCGTCGCGGCGGAACTTGCCGTGCCGCGGCCCGATCACCAGCGCGCCCGCCAGCGCCGCCCAGCCGCCGACGCCGTGCACGATCGTCGATCCGGCGAAGTCCTGGAACCCGAGCGCGTCCAGCCAGCCCCCGCCCCACGTCCAGGCGCCGACGATCGGATAGACCAGCCCGGTCAGCAGCAGGGTGAAGACGAAGAACGACCACAGCTTGACCCGCTCCGCCAGCGCGCCGGAGACGATAGAGGCGGCGGTCGCCACGAAGACCATCTGGAAGAACCAGTCCGACATGACGGCGTAGTCGGTCGCGATCACCGCCGCCCGCGCCGTTTCGTCGCCGGCCAGCAGGGCGAGCTCGTCGGCCGACGGCCCGTACAGGAAGCGGAACGATCCGAACAGGCTTCCGACGTCGACGTACATCAGGTTGTAGCCGATGAGGTAGTAGGCGATGCCGGCTATCGCGTACAGGCCGATGTTCTTCAGACAGATGACGGACGCGTTCTTGGTGCGCACCGACCCGGACTCCAGCATCGTGAAGCCGGCGCACATCCACATCACCAGCGCGCCCCAGACGAGGAACGAGAACGTATTGAAGATGAAGCGCAGCTCGTCGGCCGGTAGATCGCCCATGCATTCCTCTCCTGTCAGGCGCCCGGCAGGCGGTCGGGCCTGCCGACGCGCGCAACATCATATGCTACGCAGGCGGCGGCAGTAAAATCGTGCGCCGGCGGCGGCGCAGTCACGCCGGCGGACGATTATGATTGCGCTGGCAAGGAGACGGCAATGCGGAAATTTCGGACGTCGGCCGCCGGCGCGCGCGTCCTCGGCGCGGTCTGTCTGGCCGCCGCGGCGCCGGCGGCGGCGCAGCAGGGGGCGGCGGACGGCGAGTGGCGCAGCTACACCGGAGCGGCGGACGGCGCGAAGTACTCGCCGCTCGACCGGATCGGTCCGGACAACGTGCACGACCTCCGGATCGCATGGCGGTGGAAGTCGGTCGACTACGACCTGACGGCGGAGGACCCCGACCTGCAGTTCAATCCGACGCTGCTCGCCACGCCGCTGATGGTCGGCGGCCGGCTGTTCATGAGCACGAACCTCGGGCAGGCCGCCGCCGTCGATCCCGCCACGGGCGAGACGGTCTGGGTCTATCGCGCGCTGGACGACGGCGCCGGCCGGCCGCGCGGCGGCGCGACGCGCGGAGTCGGCTACTGGGCCGACCCGGCGCGCGGCGACGAGCGGATCTTCGTCGTGAGCGGCGAGCATCTCGTGGCGCTCGACGCGAAGACCGGCGATCCGCTCCGCGAGTTCGGCGAAGGCGGCAAGGTCGACCTGCGCCGGGGCGTGCCGCGCCTCGACGAGTACCGCTGGACCGCGGCCCCGCTGATCTGCCGCGACACGATCATCGTCGGCGTCTTCACCCTGGACCGTTTCGAGCAACTGGAGCAGGCGCCGGGCTACGTTCGGGGGTTCGACGCGGTGACCGGCCGGCTGAAGTGGCGCTTCAACCCGGTGCCGCAGCCGGGCGAGCCGGGCCACGAGACGTGGGAGGACGGATCGTGGGAGCACACGGGCGCCGGCAACGTCTGGACGGTGATGAGCGCCGACGAGGAGCTCGGCTACGCGTACCTGCCGACCGCCACGCCGACGCACAACTGGTACGGCGGGCGCCGGCCGGGCGACAACCTGTTCGCCGAGAGCCTGGTCTGTCTCGACTGCGAGACCGGACGCCGCGTCTGGCACTACCAGCTCGTCCATCACGGCGTCTGGGACTACGACACCGCCTCCACGCCGATCCTGGCCGACGTCACGGTGGACGGCCGCCCGATCAAGGCGGTCGCGCAGGTGACCAAGCAGGCGTTCACGTTCGTCTTCGACCGGGTCACGGGCGAGCCGGTCTGGCCGATAGAGGAACGCCCCGTGCCGCAGTCGGACGTCCCGGGCGAGCGGACGTCGCCGACGCAGCCGTTTCCGACCCGGCCGGCCCCGTTCGACCGGCAGGGGTTCACGGTGGACGATCTGATCGACTTCACGCCGGAGCTGCGCGCCGAAGCGGTCGAGATCTTCAACCGATACCGCTCGGGACCGATCTTCACCCCCCCGTCGCTGCGCGACGAGTCGCCGGGCGGCACGCTGGGCACGCTCCAGTTGCCCGGCTGGGTCGGCGGCGCCAACTGGAACGGCGCGGCGTACGACCCCGAGACGCAGATCCTCTACGTGCCGTCGGTCACCGCCCCGATCCGGATCTGGCTCCGCGAGGCGGACCCGGACGTGTCGCCGTTCCGGTACGTCCAGGGTTCGACCAACGTCTGGATCGACGGCCCGCGGGGGCTGCCGCTCGTCAAGCCGCCGTGGGGCCGGATCACGGCGATAGACCTCAACACCGGCGAGCACGTCTGGATGACGCCGAACGGCCCCGGACCGCGCGACCACGTCGCGCTCCAGGATCTGGCGCTCCCATGGCTGGGCGCGCCGGGGCGGGCCGCGCCGCTCCTGACGAAGACGCTCCTCTTCCTCGGCGACGGGTCGCCGTCGATGCAGGTCGTGCCGCCCCACGGCGGCGGGCGGATGTTCCGCGCCTACGACAAGGCGACCGGCCGCGTGCTGTGGCAGACGGAGCTGCCCGCCGGCGCGTCCGGCGCGCCGATGACGTACCTGCATGACGGCAGGCAGTACGTCGTCGTCGCCGTGAGCGACCGGGACCACGAAGGCGAGCTGGTCGCCCTGGCCGTCGAATAGCTTCCCTGCCGACGCGCAGCAGCGCATGGCGATCATCAACGAGACGCGTGACGCGCCGTCCGGCCTCGACACTCCGTACGAAGTGGAGGTCGGGGACACGTTCCGGGGCGCGCTGACCGACGGCGACCTCTTCATCGAAGCGGACCACTTCGCCGGCGACGTGGTCCGGATCGACATGGACGCCGGGACGACCTACCGGATCGACCTGGCCGGCCGCGGGAGCGCGGAGGTCGAAGACCCCATCCTGCTGCTGTACGACGCCGCCGGCGAATCCGTCGCCTTCAACGACGACGTCGATCCCTTCGGCGGCGGCCGGGACGCGCGCCTCACGTTCACCGCGCCGGCGTCCGGCGCTTATTACATCGCCGTATCCGGCTTCGACACGGGCGGCTACGAGCTCCGGGTGACCGATCCTCGCGACGTCCCCGCTTACGCCGCCAGCTACGACGAGATCGCCCGGCAGCTCACCGACGACGGATGGGAATGGGTGGGCCTGTCGCGGCACGCCTTCGACGTCGCGCCCGGCGGCGAGCTGACCGTCGACGTGACCGCCCTGAACGGCGAGGGTCAACAGTTGGCCCGCTGGGCGCTCGAAGCCTGGGCCAGCGTGATCGGCGTCGACTTCCGGTTCGTGGGCGGCGGCGCCCGGATCACGTTCGGCGACGACGAGGACGGGGCGTTCTCGATGCCCCAGTACGACGACGGCCGGTTCTCCGGCGCGCACGTCAACGTTTCGGCGGACTGGATCGACCTGTTCGGCGCGTCGATAGACAGCTTCTCCTTCAACGCCTACCTCCACGAGATCGGCCATGCGCTCGGTCTCGCGCATGCCGGAAACTACAATTTCATCGCCGAGTACGGCATCGACAACCGGTTCCTGAACGACTCCTGGCAGACGACGGTGATGTCGTACTTCAGCCAAGCCGACAACACCTGGATCGACGCCGACCTGGCCCTGCCGGTGACGCCGATGATCGCGGACGTCATCGCGATCCGGAACCTGTACGGCGCGCCCGCCGCCGCAAACGCGGGCGACACCGTCTACGGGGCCGGCTCCAACGTCGGCGGCTACCTCGGCCGGCTCTTCGCGAACCTGACCGGCGAGCGGCAGGACCCCGACGTCTACGTCGGCGAGCCGATAGCGTTCACCATTTTCGACACCGGCGGCGTCGACACCATCGATCTGCGCACCGACGCCGGGGACCAGCGGGTCGATCTGCGCCCGGAAGCGATCTCGGACGTCCTGGGACTGGCCGGCAACCTCGCCATCGCCCGCGGCACGACGATCGAGCACTTCGTCGCCGGGTCGGGCGACGACACGGTGACCGGCAACACCGCCGCGAACCGGCTGGAGGGCCGCGCCGGCCACGACCGGCTCACCGGCGGCGGCGGTGACGACACGCTTCGGGGCGGCGGCGGCGGCGACGTCCTGGCCGGCGGCGACGGCGACGACATGCTCGTCGGCAACACCGGCGACGACACGCTGGCCGGCGGCGCCGGCGACGACGTCCTCTGGGGCGGCGCCGACGACGACCGGATCGTCGGCGGGCCCGGCGACGACCGGATCATCGGCGGAACGGGCCGGGACACGTTGGATTACAGCAGATCGGACGCGGGAATAACGGTGAACCTCGCCACCGGCGCCGCCTCCGGCGGGGATGCGCAGGGCGACCGGATCAGCCGCATCGAGGACGTCGTCGGGTCGGCGCACGACGACCGGATCACCGGGGACGGCGCCGGCAACCGGCTCACCGGCGGCGCCGGCGACGACGCCCTCACCGGCGGCGGCGGCGGCGACGCCCTCACCGGCGGCGGCGGCGGCGACACCCTCACCGGCGGCGCCGGCGAGGACGCCCTCGCCGGCGGCGACGGCAACGACAGACTCGTCGGCAACACCGGCGACGACACGCTGGCCGGCGGCGCCGGCGACGACGTCTTCTGGGGCGGCGGCGATGACGACCGGATCGTCGGCGGGCCCGGCGACGACCGGATCGTCGGCGGCGCGGGCCGGGACACCCTGGATTACGGCGGGTCGGACGCAGGAGTCGCCGTGGATCTCTCGACGGGCGCGGCCTCCGGCGGAGACGCGCAGGGCGACCGGATCAGCCGCATCGAGGACGTCATCGGGTCGGCGCACGACGACCGGATCACCGGGGACGGCGCCGGCAACCGGCTCACCGGCGGCGCCGGCGACGACACCCTTCGGGGCGGCGGCGGGAACGACACGCTTCAGGGCGGCGGCGGCGACGACCACCTGATCGGCGCCGGCGGCGACGACACGCTGGCCGGCGGCGCCGGCGAGGACCTGCTCTGGGGCGGCGCCGGCGACGATAGAATCGAAGGCGGGACGGGCGACGACGAGATCGAAGGCGGCGCCGGCGAGGACCTGTTCGTCTTCGGGCCCGGGCACGGGGACGACGCCGTCGCCCGCTTCACCGACGGAGACGACCGGATCGACCTCCGGGCGTTCGAGCTGTCGGGATTCTCCGACCTGGACGTGGCCGCGACCGATCGGGGGACGACGATAGACCTTTCCGCCCACGGTGGAGGCGTGATCCTCCTCGAACGGATCGGCCTCGCCGACGTGGACGCCGCGGACTTCCTGTTCTGACGTACGCCGCGCGGCGGCGGCGTCACGTCAGGGCGCGAAAATGGTCGGGATGACTGGATTCGAACCAGCGACCCCCTGACCCCCAGTCAGGTGCGCTACCAGACTGCGCCACATCCCGACGCGCTTCTTGCTTACGACAACATCTTGACCACCGCGCGCAGACCCTGCTTGACGGCGTCCAGCTTCTCCCGGACGTCGGCTTCGAGCAACTCGTCAAGCGGCAACTCCTGCGCTGTCGCGTCGTCTTCGCCTTCCGCCTCCAGCTGCTTGCGCGCGGCGCCGAGGGTCAGCCCCTCGCCGAACACCAGCTCCTTGATGCGCAGCACCAGCTCGACCTCGGAGCGCGCGTACACCCGGACACCCTTCTCCCGCTTCGCGCCGGCGAGCGACGGGAACTCGGTCTCCCAGGACTTGAGCACGTAAGGCTGAACGCCGGCAATGGCGCAGACCTCGGAAGCCCTGAAAAACGTGCGCTTCGGAATCTCGGCAAGGCCCATCGTCCGGGAAGCGCGTTCAGTATAACAGCCCGCGGGCTGACAGCGACGGTCACGCGCGCGGGGGCCGTCTCGCCCGCACCTGCAGGCGGATCGGCGTCCCGAGAAAGCCGAACGCCTCGCGCAGCCGGTTCTTCAGGAAGCGCTCGTACGAGAAGTGCAACCGGGCGGCGGTGTTCGTGAACAGCAGGAACCGGGGCGGGCCGGTCGACACCTGGGCGCCGTAGTAGATCTTCACGGCGCGCCGGCCGGGGCTTCGCGGCGGGTTGCGCTTCGTGGCCCGATCGATCAACCGGTTGACGTCGGCCGTGGCCACGTGCGCTGCGCGGGCCCGGGCGACTTCGAGGACCGTTTCCACGAGTTTCGACGCCCGGACGCCGGTGCGGGCCGACACGTGCACGATCGGCGCGAACTCGGCGAACTTCAACGCGTCCCGCAGCGCGGCGTCGAACCGCTTGGCGAAGTCGCCGCTCCGCTCCACCAGGTCCCACTTGTTCGCCGCGATCACGATCCCGCACCCTGCGCGCTCCGCTTCGCCGGCGATCGCCGCATCCTGCCGGGCCGCCGCCCCGGACGCATCGACCACGACCACCGCGACGTCGGCCCGCCCGATCGCCCGCCTGGCGACCGCCGCGCTGGCCGCCTCGATCCGCCCCGCGCGCGCCGCGCGTCCGGGGCGGCGGATGCCCGCGGTGTCGACCAGCCGCACCCGGCGGCCATGCCAGGTGACGACGGCGTCGATCGCATCGCGCGTGACGCCGGCGGCGGCGCTGACGAGCACCCGGTCCGTACGCGCCAGAAGGTTGACGAGCGACGACTTGCCCACGTTCGGACGGCCGATGATCGCGACGCCGATCTCGTCGGAACGGCCCGCGGCCTCCGGCGGGGACGCGCCTGACGCCGCGGGCAGGCGGCTGACCACGGCGTCGAGCAGGTCGCCGACGCCCAGGCCGTGCTCGGCGGCGACGGCGAAGAGCGGCGCGACGCCCAGCGCGTGGAACTCGTCGACCCGCGCCGCCGCGGCGCGATCGTCCACCTTGTTGACGGCGAGCACCACCGGCGCGCCCGCGCGCCGCGCACGGTCGGCGACCTGCCGGTCGGCGGGCGCCGGGCCGTCGCGGCCGTCCACCAGCAGGACGACGAGATCGGCGGCGTCGAGCGCGGCGAGGCCACGCGCCGACACCGACGGCTGCAGCGGGTCGGCGCTCGCCCCGAACAGTCCACCGGTGTCCACCAGCTCGAACGTCGCGCCCAGCCACTCGGCCGGCGCGCGGATGACGTCGCGCGTCGTGCCGGCGACCGGGGTCACGATGGCGCGGCGGGATCCGCAGATCCGGTTGAACAGGGTCGACTTTCCGACGTTCGGGCGTCCGGCGAGGACGACGGAGCGGCGGTGGCGGGCGGCGGGCGGCATGTCGGCGTCGCGCAAGGGGTCGCGCGCCCCTTGACACCCGTAAATTATAGTACCTATGATGGTTAGGAATTTCCAGGTCCCGCCCGCCATGATCAAGGTCGACATCGTCAACGAGGTATCGACGGCGGCGGACATCACGAAGGTCAAGGCGGAAATGGCCGTGGACGCCGTCTTCGACGCCATGCGGACGTCGATGCAGCGGGGCGATCGGATCGAGCTCCGCGGCTTCGGGGTGTTCCAGGTGAAGCCGCGCAAGCGGGGGATCGGCCGGAACCCGCGCACGGGCAAGGAAGTCCGCATCCCGCCGGGCCGAACCATCCGGTTCAAGCCGGGCAAGGAGCTGCAGGCGATCGGGGGATCGTGATCCACCTGCTGCTCTTCCTGGCCACTGTCGCGACGACGACGTACGCAGGGATCGGCCACTACGCCGGGTTCCTCGCCGACTTCGCTGAAGTTCCGACGCTTCCGCGCCGGCAGTTCATCCACGGCGCCTGGTACAGCGCGACCATCCTCTTCATCCTCGGCTGCCACGAGTTCGGCCATTACTTCGCCTGCCGCCATTACGGCATCGCCGCCTCGCTGCCGTACTTCCTCCCGGCGCCGCTGCTGACCGGCACAGCGGGGGCGGTCATCCGCATCCGCGAGCCGATCCCGACCAAGCGGATGCTGTTCGACATCGGCGCGGCGGGTCCGATCGCCGGCTTCGCGGCCGCCGCGCCGGCGCTCTTCGTCGGACTGAAGCTGTCCCGCGTCGCCCCCCTGCCGGACGACTTCGCCGGCATGGAGCTGGGCGAACCGCCGCTCTTTCAACTGGCGGCCTGGCTGGTGTGGGGCGACGTGCCGAGCGGCCATTCGATCAACCTCCACCCGATGGGCCTGGCGGCCTGGCTGGGGCTGCTCGTCACGGCGCTCAACCTGTTCCCGATCGGCCAGCTCGACGGCGGGCACATCGCGTACGCCGCGCTCGGCCGCCGGTCGACCGGCGTCACCGTCGCCGCGGCCGCCGCCGTCCTCGGCCTCGCCTTCTTTTCGGCGAGCTGGATCTTCTGGGCGGGGCTGATCGCCGCGATGCTCTTCTTCTTCGGACCCCGCCATCCGCGCACCGCCGACGAGGACGTCCCGCTCGACCGCACCCGTCAACGGGCGGCTCTGGCGACGGCGGCGATCTTCGTCCTCTGCTTCACGCCCGCGCCGATCGAGATGCTCGACCTCGCGGCGGAGCCGTAACAGCCCGCGCAGGAAAGTCCCGCCGCATGCGAGCGGCGTCTGCTCCCGGGAACAGGACCTGGCTGCTTCACAGCACGGTCAGCGGGTCCACGTCGACGGTGACGCGCCGGCGGAGCGCCGGACGGCGGGCGATCGCGGCCTGGACCGCCTCCCGCATCGGGCGGCGCCGGCGTCCTTTCAGGAAGATCTGCACCCGGTGCTCGCCCCGCAACCGGGTCATCGGCGCCGGCGCCGGTCCGAGCACCTGGTAGGCGCCCGACGCCGCGCGCAGATCGCCGGCCAGCTCGGCGGCGGCGCGCCGGGCTCCGGCCGGCGTGCCCGCCCGCACGACGACGTTGACCATCGCCACGACCGGCGGATAGCGCATCGCGCGCCGATAGCGCATCTCCGCCTCGAAGAACGGCTCGTACGCCTGGCGGCGGGCATGGCCGATGCTGTAGTGGTCGGGATGGAACGTCTGCACGACCGCCTCACCCGGCCGATCGCCGCGGCCGGCCCGGCCCGCCACCTGCGTCAGCAACTGGAACGTTCGCTCCGCGGCCCGGAAGTCGGCATGCCCGAGCCCCACGTCGGCCGACACGACCCCGACGAGCGTGACCGCCGGAAAATCGTGGCCCTTCGCCACCATCTGGGTGCCGACGAGCACGTCGATCTCCTGCTGCGCGAAGCGGCTCAGCAGGCGCTGCGCGCTGCCGCGCCGCCGGACGGTGTCCCGATCGAGCCGCGCGACCGAAGCTTCCGGGAACAGGCCGGCGATCTCCGCCTCGATCCGTTCCGTCCCGAACCCGACGGTCTCGAGGAACGGACCGGCGCAGTGCGGGCAGACGGGAGGCCGGGAGACGGAGTAGCCGCAATAGTGGCAACGCCCGCGGCCCGCGGCCCGATGCAGCGTCAGCGAGACGCTGCAGTTCGGGCATTCCAGCGTCCGGCCGCACTGCCGGCAGAGGATCGCCGCCGCGTATCCGCGGCGGTTCAGCAGGACGAGCGCCTGCTCGCGGCGGCGCAGACGGAGCTCCAGCGCCGACTGCAGCGCGGCGCTCAGCACGACGTCCGGTCCGTGCTCGGCGACCTCCCGGCGCATGTCGACGACCGAAACGGCGGCGAGCGGCCGGTCGAGCACGCGCCGGCCGAGCACCACCCGCCCGTACCGCCCGCGCGCCGCGTTGTGGTAGCTCTCCAGCGACGGGGTCGCCGACCCGAGCACGACCAGCGCCCCCGCCTGCCGCCCGCGGATCACGGCGACGTCGCGGCCGTGGTACCGGGGGATCTCCTCCTGCTTGTACGACGCGTCCTGCTCTTCGTCGACGATGACGAGCCCGAGGTCGCCCAGCGGCGCGAACACGGCCGACCGCGTCCCGACCACGACGTCGACCTCGCCCCGGCGGATCCGATGCCACTGGTCGTGCCGCGCGCCGGCGGACAGTCCGCTGTGCTGGACGGCCACGCGGCCGTCGCCTGCGGCCCGGAACGCGCCGGCCACGGCCGGGGTCAGCGCGATCTCGGGCACGAGCACGAGCACGCGCCGGCCCTGGCGGAGCACGCGGCGGGCAAGCGCCAGATAGACCGCCGTCTTGCCGCTGCCGGTGACGCCGTGCAGCAGGGCGACGCGGAACCGGCCGGCCGCCGCCCACCCGGCCAGGCGGTCGACCGCCGCACGCTGCTCCCCGGTGAGATCGAACGGCCCCTCCAGGTCCGCCGGGAGCGGCCACTCCGCATCCTCGAACGGGTCGCGATCGACCTGCCGCCGCCGAAACTCGATCAGCCGGCGCGCCGCCAGCCGGCGCAGCGCGCCGCCGGCGATTCCCCGGCCGGCCAACTGCGCCGCCGTGAGACCGGCCGGCGCCGCCGCGAGCAGCGCGAGCGCCTCGCGCTGCCGCGCGCCGAGCGCGGCCGGCGCCGCGCCCTCCGGCGGGCGGCGTCCCTCGTCCGTCAGGTGGACCGCCTGCACCGTCTTGAACGCCGAGGCGCGGGGGGCGCCGGCGGCCGGCCGGGTCCAGGCGTACGGCGGCATCGCCGCGCCCACCGCGTCACCCGGGCCGCACCCGTAATATTCGGCCACCCAGAGGGCGAGATCGATCACTTCCGGCGGCAGCAGAGGCTCCGGATCGAGACACTCGACCAGATCCCTGGTCTCGCCGGAAACTTCGGGGCCGCCGCCCCCCAGCACGCATCCGGTGACCACCCGCGCGCCGAGCGGCGCGCGCACGCGCGCGCCCGGCGCGGGCGGGGCGACTCCGGGGGGAACGCGATAGGTCAGCGGCGGCAGCAGCGGAACCGGAACGGCGACCGAGACGAGCCGGGCCATCGGGCCGCTATCCCGCCCGCAGCATGGACCGGATCTTCTTCATGTCCTCCCACACGTCGCGCTTGCGCTCGGGACTCCGCAGCAGGAAGGCCGGGTGGAAGGTCGGGATCAACTTCGCCCCGCGGTAGTCGTAGACGCGGCCGCGCAGCTTCGAGATGGCGTCCTCGGTCCTCAGCAGCGCGCGGGCCGCGAACGATCCGAGGGCCACGATGATGCGCGGCCGGATGGCGTCGACCTGAGCGAACAGGAACGGCTCGCACGTACGGACCTCGTCCGGGGCCGGATTCCGGTTGTCGGGCGGACGGCACTTGATGACGTTGGCGATGTACACGTCCTCCCGGCGGAGGTCGATCGATTCGATGATCCTGGTGAGAAGCTGGCCCGCCCGGCCGACGAACGGGATCCCCTGGAGGTCCTCGTCGCGGCCCGGGGCTTCGCCCACGAACATCAGGTCCGCGTCGGGACTGCCGACGCCGAAGACCAGCGTCGTTCGGCCCCCGTGGAGCTTGCAGCGGGTGCAGTCTCCCAGATCCTCCCGGATCAGGCGCAGGCGGTCGGCGGCCGATGCGGCATCAGGGACGGCCACGTGGTCGAACATCGAAATCCCGAACGGCTGACCCGACGGCGCCGGGACCGTCGCCGGAACCGCCGCTTCCGGCGCACGGGGCGTCGCATCCTCCGGCGGATCGTGGACGGGCTGCGGCGGTTCGGCGGCCGCCTCGACCGGGCGCGCGCGCCAGACCGGATCCCGGCTGACGCCGGGCGCACCCAGTTCCGCGAAGTACGCCAGATGCTCCGCCAGCTGATCGGAGCGCTTCATCGGACCGTCCGGCGGCCCGCGCAGGAAAATCCCCGCTGCATTCGAGCGGCGATGCGCATCCCGCCTGACTGCGTCGTCGGCCGGTCGCCTATGCTCAACGTGCGCCCTCACGCCTTGTCAGGCGGGCGCCTCGCCGCGCCCGGCGCCGCACGGGACTCCACCACGGGCGACCGGCCGCGCCCGGCCGCCGCGTCGAGCAGGAGCTCCACCCGATCGAGAATCGCCGCGGCAAGCGTCCGCTTCGCGCCGAGCGGTACGTCGGCCGTTCCGTCGGCGGCGACGAGCGTGGCGGCGTTGGCGTCGACCGCGAACCCGCGGTCCGGCCGGGACACGTCGTTGGCCACGATCAGATCCACCTGCTTCTCTTCCAGCTTCCGGCGCGCCCGATCGACCAGGTTCCCGGTCTCGGCCGCGAAACCGACGAGCACCGGCGTCGCGCCGCGCCGCCCGCGGCCGAGCTCGGCCAGTATGTCGGGCGTGCGCGTCAGGCTCACCAGAAGGTCGCTTTCCTCTTTCGGAACCTTGCCCGGCTGCGCGCCCGCCGCCGGCGCGTAGTCGGACACCGCCGCGGCCATCACCACCGCATCCGCTTCGGCGGCGCGCGCCACGACCGCGTCGCGCATCTCGCGCGCGCCCCGCACGCGCGCGACCTCGGCCCCGGCGGGCGGCTCGAGCGGAGTCGGCCCGGCCACGAGCAGCACGCGCGCCCCGCGCGCCATCGCCTCGGCGGCGACGGCGAACCCCATGCGGCCGGTCGATCGGTTGCCCAGGTAGCGCACCGGGTCCAGGTCTTCGTACGTCGGTCCCGCCGTCACGAGCACCGAACGCCCGGCGAGCTTTCCCTCGGGACGGAGCAGACGCCCGGCCGCCGCCGCGATCTCCTCAGGCTCGGCCAGCCGCCCCTTGCCGATCCACCCGCACGCCAGGTATCCCTCGCCCGGCGCCACGATCCGCACGCCCCGCGCGCCGAGCGTCCTCAGGTTCCGCTCGACCGCCGCGTGCGCCAGCATCTGACTGTTCATCGCCGGCGCGACGAGCACCGGCGCCCGGGTCGCCAGGTAGAGGGAGGACAGGAAGTCGTCGGCGATGCCGTGCGCGAACTTGCCGATGACGTTGGCGGTCGCCGGGGCGACGACGAGCAGGTCGATGGTCGACGCCAGCGAGACATGCTCGATGTCGGCGTTCGCGCCCGGCGCGAACTGATCGGTGACGACCGGCCGTCGCGTGATCGCCTCGAACGTCAGCGGACCGACGAAACGGCAGGCGGCCTCGGTCATCACCGCCGTCACGTCGTGGCCCGCCTGCTGCAGGCGCCGCGCCAAGTCGACCGACTTGTAGGCGCTGACGCCGCCGGTGACGCCCAGCGCGACCGATGCCATGCGCTGTCATTCTATCAGCCCGTGGTAAAACCCCGCGTCGCGCCGAGACGGGCGGGGCGCCCGGCTGACAAGGCGTGAGGAGGGAGCATATTGGCCATATTCGACCGACGAACAACGCAGTTCAGCCGGGATGCAGCGCCCGTCGAATGCAGCGGGGATTTTGCCACGGGCTGCTATGCGTTCGGCGCGCGGAACGCCGCCAGGATGCCGGCTACGGCGTCGTTCGCCGCCGCCGGCCGGGCGCGCTCCGCCATCACGATGCTCCGGAGCAGCGCGGCGCAGCGATCGACGTCATCGTTCACGGCGACGTAGTCGTAACGATTGCAGGCGGTCACCTCTCGGCGGGCTGCGTCGAGCCGGCGCCGGAGGCGCCGCTCGCTCGCGTCCGCGCCGCTCCGCCGCCGGAGGCGCCGCTCCAGTTCCCGCGGCGACGGCGGGAGCACGAAGATGGTGACGGCGTCGGCGCAACGCGCGCGCACCTGCTGCGCGCCCTGGACGTCGATGACGAGCACCACGTCCGTTCCGGCGCGGCGATGCCGCTCCGTCTCCTCGGCGCCGGTGCCGTAACGGTGGCCGAACACGGTCGCCCATTCGAGAAAACCGCCGGCGTCGACCATCGCCCCGAACCGGGCGTCATCGACGAAATGATAGTCGACGCCGTCGGTCTCGCCCGGCCGCGGCGGCCGTGACGTGTACGACCGCGACTTCACCAGGCCGGACGCGGTCCGCACGAGCCGCGCCGCCAGGGTCGTCTTCCCGGTCCCGGACGGCGCCGACACGACGAACAGACCTCCCCGCCGCATGCGCTATTCCACGTTCTGGATCTGCTCGCGGAGCTTCTCGATCTCCGCCTTCGCCGCCACGGCCAGCGCGCCGGTCTCGCGGCCCTCCGCCTTCGACCCGATCGTGTTGACCTCGCGGTTCATCTCCTGCACGAGGAAATCGAGCTTCCGTCCGCAGGGACCGGAAGCCGCCGCCAGGCCGGTCAGATGCTCCAGGTGGCCGCGCAGCCGCGCCACCTCCTCGTGGACGTCCGACCGCGCCACCCACTTGACGATCTCCTGCGCGACGACCGCCGGGTCGGCGCCTGCGATCTCTCCGATCTCCTCGATCCGGGCCGCCAACCGCTCGCGGAGCGCGGCGTCGCCCGCGGCGGACGCCGCCGCCAGGCGGCCCACGAGATCGCCGACCTGCGCAGCGCGCGCGACGACGTCGGCATGGAGCGCCTCGCCTTCGCGGCGCCGCATGCCGTCCAGCGCTTCGATCGCCTCGCCGACCGCTTCGGACACGCACGCGCGGAGCGCCTGGCGCTCCTGCTCGTCGACCGGCATCTCGCGGACCGTGACCGCTTGCGGAAACCGCAGCAGATCGCCTGCCGTCAGCCCCGACTCCGTCCAGCCTCTCAGACGGGCCCGTTCGCCCGCGGCGGCCAGCGCGACGGCCACCGTCTCGTTCAGCTCGATCTCGACCGGCGCCTCGACCTTGAGCCGCGCGGTCAGCGTCAGCTCCACCCGGCCGCGCGCCACGCGCCGCTGGACGAGGGCGCGGAGCGCGGACTCGATCTCGGCGAGCGCCGGCGGCAGGCGCACCTGCACGTCCAGATAGCGGTGGTTGACGCTCCGCACCGTGACGGCGAGGCTGACGCGGCCGTCGTCGCGCTCGATCGCCGCGAACCCGGTCATCGACTTGATCATCCGGCGGCTCGATCAGGCTCCGACGCCGCGCGTCCGACCCCGTATTCCGGCGCCGGGAGCGCGTCGTCCGCGGCCGGGGCGGCGCCGTCGACGCCGCTCCGGTCGAAGAACTGCAACGAATACAGCTTGGCGTACAGGCTGTCCGGCGCGGCGAGCAACTCCTCGTGACGGCCGATCTCCCGCACGCGGCCCCGGTCGAGCACCACGATCCGGTCGGCGCGGCGCACAGTGGACAGGCGATGCGCGATCACGAATGCGGTCCGGTTCAGCACCAGCTTCGCCAGCGCGTCCTGAACGAGCAGCTCCGACTCGGCGTCGAGTGACGACGTGGCTTCGTCCAGGATCAGGATCGGGGAGTTCCTGAGCAGCGCCCGGGCGATCGCCAGCCGCTGCCGCTGCCCGCCGGACAACCGCTGCCCGCGTTCGCCGATCAGCGCGTCGTATCCGCCGGAAAGCGTCTCGATGAACTCGTGGGCGTGCGCCGCGCGGGCCGCCGCTTCGACCAGCTCGCGCGTGGCGGACGGCAGCGCGTAGGCGATGTTGTTGCCGATCGTGTCGTCGAACAGTACGGTGTCCTGCGTGACGATGCCGATTTGGGACCGGAGCGAGCCGATCGTCACGTCGCGGACGTCGACGCCGTCCATCGTGATCGCCCCGGCGGTCACGTCGTAGAAGCGCGGCACGAGATTCACGAGCGTCGTCTTGCCCGCGCCGCTCAAGCCGACGATGGCGACCACCTGGCCGGCTTCGACCTCGAACGACACCCGGTCGAGCACGTTCCCGCCGGCCCCGTCGCCGTACGTGAAGCTGACGTCCCGGAACTCGATCGACCGCGCGAGCGGGGCGAGCGGCTTCGCGCCGGGCCGGTCGGCCGCTTCGCTGCGGGTGTCGAGCGTCTCGAACACCCGTTCGGCCGCCGCGAGCGCCTGCTGCACGTTGGCGTTCACGCGGCTGAGCTTCTTGACCGGTCCGTACGTCAGGAGCATGGCCGCGACGAACGACGTGAACTCGCCCGTCGTCAGATCGCCGGCGGCGATCTGACGGCTGCCGTACCAGAGCACTCCGACGATTCCGAACGTCCCGAGCCACTCCATCAGCGGCGGCAGCGCCGACACCGAGCTGGTGATCTTCATGTTCGTCCGGTACAACCGGTCGGCCGCTCGATCGAAACGCTTCCGCTCGTACGGCTCGCCGGCGAACGCCTTCACGATTCGGTGGCCGGAGAACGCCTCCGCCGTGATGTGCGAGAGGCGCTCGAGCTCCTCCTGACCGCGGCGGGTGGCGCGCCGGACGCGCTGGCCCAGCCGCGCCAGCGGATAGACGACGATCGGCGCGCCGGTCATGCAGACGAGCGCCAGCCCCGCGTCGTAGTACAGGAGAAGCCCGGCGTACGCCAGCAAGGTGACCGACTCGCGCAGCAGGTCGCCCAGAGTCTCCGCCACCGCCTGCTGGATCCGGGCGACGTCGTGCATGATCCGGGACATCAGTCCGCCCGTGGTGCGCCGCGCGAAGAACCCCGCCGACTGCTTCAGGACGTGGCCGAACAGATCGCTTCGCAGATCGCGGACCAGCCGCTGCCCGACGTCGGTCATCAGGTACGCCGAGAAGTACGCGGCGATCCCCTTGCACACGCCGAGGCCGACGATGGCTGACACGACCGGCGCGAAGCCGGTCCGGCTGGGGAGAACGTCGTCGAAGATCGGCTTGAACAGGTAGGCGAGCGCGCCCGAGGCCGCTGCGTAGAAGGTCATGGCGGCCGCCGCGCCCAGAAAGAGGCGGCGGTGAGGACGTCCGTAGCGGTAGAGCCGGCGGATCGGGTTCACGACGCGTACCCGCGGGGATGCGACCGCTGCCAGCGCCACGCCGTCTCCACGATGGTCTCGATTTCGTCGTAGACCGGCTCCCACCCGAGCCTCGACCGCGCCCGCGCGATCGAGGCCAGCAGCACCGCCGGGTCGCCCGGCCGCCGCGCGCCCATCTCGTGGGGTACGCGCATTCCGGTGACCTGCTCGACGGCCGCGACGACCTCGCGCACCGAGTACGCCCGTCCGTTCCCGACGTTGCAGACGCCGGACGCGCCGCCCGCTTCGAGCGCGGAGAGCGCCAGCAGGTGCGCCGCCGCCAGATCGGAGACGTGGACGTAGTCCCGCCGGCACGTGCCGTCCCCGGTCGGGTAGTCGCCGCCGAAGACAACGAGCGGCGGCCCGCCGGACGCCGCCGCCAGCGCCAGCGGGATCAGGTGCTCCTCCGGCTCGTGATGTTCACCGAGCCGCCCGCCGGGATCGGCGCCGGCGGCGTTGAAGTACCGCAGGCTCATCGACCGCAGGCCGTACGCCTGCTCGTAGTGCGGCAGGGCCCGTTCGATCGCCAGTTTCGTTTCGCCGTACGGATTGATCGGCCGCGCGGGATGGTCTTCCGTGATCGGCGTCTCGACCGGCTTGCCGTAGACCGCGGCGGTCGACGAGAACACCAGATGCTCGACCGACGCGCCGACCAGCGCGTCGACCAGCGCCAGCGTCCCGACGACGTTGGCCGCATAGTAGCGCGCGGGGTCGCGGACCGACCCGCTGACCGACGCGAGCGCGGCGAAGTGGATCGCCGACGTCACCCCGTAGCGGCGGACCGCGCCGCGCACCGCTTCGGCGTCGGCGACGTCGGCCGTCACCAGCGGCGCGCCGTCCACCGCCTGCCGGTGACCGGCCAGCAGGTTGTCGATGACGACCACCTCGCGGCCGGCCTCGCGCAGCGCCTTCACCGCATGGCTGCCGATGTACCCGGCCCCGCCGGTCACCAGGACGGCGCCCATCACCTCCCTATCGACACGTAGGTGAAGCCCGCAGCGCGAAGCCGGTCCGCCTTGAACAGGTTGCGGCCGTCGAAGATCGTCGGCGTGCGCATCAGGGCGCGCATCCGTTCGTAGTCCGGCTCCCGGAACTCGCTCCACTCGGTGACGATCACCAGCGCGTCGACCCCCTTCAGCGCGTCGTAGGCGCTCTTCGCATAGACGACGCGCGGGTCCATCACCGTGCGGGCCGCCTCCTCCGCCTGGGGGTCGTAGGCGACGACGCGCGCGCCCTGCTCCAGCACGCCGTGCGCGATCGCGATCGACGGGGCTTCGCGCATGTCGTCGGTCTTCGGCTTGAACGCCAGCCCCCACAGCGCGATGGTCCTGCCGCGCAGCGAGGTGAAATGCGTGGTCATCTTCTCGACCAGGCGGCGCTTCTGCGACGCGTTGACCGCCTCCACCGCCTCGAGGATCCGGCACCGGTACCCGCTCCCCCGAGCGAATTCGACGATCGCTCTGACGTCCTTGGGGAAACAGCTTCCGCCGTACCCCACCCCCGGAAAGAGAAACGCCGGCCCTATGCGGCGGTCGGCCGCCATCGTGCGGCGGACCTGTTCGACGTCGCCCGAGAACCGCTCGCAGACGTTGGCCATCTCGTTCATGAACGACACACGCGCGGCCAGCATCGCGTTGGCCGCGTACTTGCTCAGCTCGGCGCTCACGCAGTCCATCACCAGAACGGGAGCGCCCGTCCGCGTGAACGGCGCATACAGCGCGCACATCGTCTCGATCGCGCGCGGGTCGTCCGCGCCGACGACGACCCGGTCGGGCCGCATGAAGTCTTCTATCGCCGCGCCCTGCTTCAAGAACTCCGGATTGCTGACGATGCTGAACGGATGGGAGGTCTCGCGGCCGATGACGGCGCGGAGTCGGACCGCCGTGCCCGGAGGCACGGTGCTCTTCGTGACGATGACCTTGTAGCCGTTCTGCGCGCGCGCGATCGCCCGGGCCACGTCGATCACGTGGCGGAGATCGGCCGATCCGTCCTCGCCCGGCGGCGTGCCGACCGCAATGAAGACGACGTCGGACGCCCGGACCGCGCGAGCGAGCATCGACGTGAACGCCAGCCGCTTCGTCGCCCGGTTCCTGGTGACGAGTTCGGCGAGCCCCGGCTCGTAGATCGGGACCCGGCCGCGCCGGAGCGCGCGGAGCTTGGCCGCGTCGTTGTCGACGCAGATGACGTCGTTGCCGCTTTCCGCGAAACATGCGCCGACGACCAGCCCGACGTAGCCGGCGCCGACCACTGCAATCTTCAACGTCCCCCCAGCTCCGGCGCAAAATCCTTAACGATAGCACGCGCCGGATTCGGATCGCCTGCCCCGCCGCGGCGCGTCCTCTTCAGCCGGCCGGCCGCCGCCCGGCGCGCGAACGGGGAGCCGCAGACGCTGTGCTACCATCCCCCGCAACCGCATGTGCGTGTCCTGATCGATTATCGGCCGGCGGTGCGGGCCCGCACAGGAGTCGGCGAGTGGGTTCACTCCCTGGTGGCGGCGATGGCCGAGCAGGTTCGCGACCCCGGCGGCGCGCCGCTCACGGTCTTCAGCAGCTCGTGGCGCGACCGGCTGCGTCCGCCGCTGCCGCCCGCCGTCGCACGGATCGACCGACGGATTCCGGTGCGGGTCCTCAACTATTGCTGGCACCGGCTCGAGTGGCCGCCGATCGAAGCGGTGGCGGGCGCCCGCTTCGACGTCGTGCACTCGCCGCACCCGCTTCTGATTCCGTCCCGGTCCGCCGCCCAGGTGGTCACGATCCACGACCTCGACTTTCTCGACCATCCGGCGCGCGCCGACGCCGAGGTGCGGCGCGACTACCCCGAACTGGCGCGGCGGCACGCGCGGCGCGCCGCCCGGGTCGTGGTGCCGTCGCGTCACACCGCTTCCGAGGTCGAGCAACGTCTCGGCGTGTCCGCCGGCCGGATCGCCGTCTGCCCCAACGGAGCGCCGGCGTGGCCGCCTCGCCCGCACGAGCCGGCCGACGGACACATCCTGTTCGTCGGCGCCCTCGCTCCCCGCAAGAACGTCGGGGGGCTGCTCGACGCGTACGCCGATCTGCTCGGCCGTCGGCCGGACCTGCCGCCGCTGGTGCTCGCCGGCCCGCCCGGTCCCGAAGCCGACGCCTGGCGCAACCGGATCGGGCGGCCGCCGCTGGCCGGCCGCGTGCAATGTGCGGGCTATCTGGACCGGGCGGCCCTGAAGCGGTGCTACGAGGCGGCGCGCATGCTGGTCCTGCCGTCGTTCAACGAAGGGTTCGGGCTGCCGGCGCTCGAAGCGATGGCGCTCGGCGTGCCCGTGGTGGCGTCGAACCGCGGCGCGTTGCCCGAAGTCGTCGCCGACGCCGGGCTGCTGGTCGATCCCGTCGACGCCGGGAGCCTGGCGGCGGCGATCGAACGGATGCTCGACGACGAGGCGCTGGCGGGCGCCTGCGCGGCGGCGGGGCCCGCCCGCGCCGCGCGCTACAGTTGGCGGGCCTCGGCCGCGCGGCTGCTGGGCGCGTATGCGGACGCCCTGGCTGCAAGAACCGGCCGAGAGCCGGATCGACCGACCTGATCGCCGACTCGCCGGCGGACGCGATGCGCATCGGGATCGACGGACGCGAGCTGCTGGAACCGCGGACCGGCGCCGGCCGGGTGCTGGCGGCGCTCTGCGCCGAATGGATGAAGCATCCCGCGGGCCGACACGACTTCCTGGTCTACTATCCGGCGGCGGCCGGCGGCTTCGACGCGCTCGGACCGCCGCTGGCCGGCGCCCGCCCGGACGCCTTCCGCCCCCGGCCGGTCCCCGGCGCGGCCGGGACGTGGTGGGAGCAGATCAGGCTGCCGCCGCCCGCCAACCAGGACGCGCTCGACGTCTTCTTCGCGCCGGCGTACTCGGCGCCCCTGCGGCTGACGGCGCCGTCCGTCGTGACGATGCACGACGTCTCCTTCGCCGCGCATCCGGAATGGTTCCGCTGGCGCGAGGGCCTGCGGCGCCGGTGGCTGGCGGACCGCACGATGCGTCGGGCGAGCGCCGTGATCACCGTTTCGGAGTTCTCCCGGACCGAGATCGTGCGCTGGTTCGACGTTCCCCCGGATCGGATCCGGGTGGTCCGGCACGGGATCGACGCCGCGGCCGTGCGGCCGGAACGGCGCCGGGAACGCCCCCTGGTGCTGTACGTCGGCTCCATCTTCAACCGGCGCCACCTGCCGACGCTGATCCGCGCGTTCGCCAGGGTCGCTCGGGAGGTTCCCGACGCCGAGCTGGCCATCGTCGGGGCCGACCGGACCTGGCCGCGGCAGGACCTCGCGGCGACGGCCGACGGCGCCGGCGTGGGCGGCCGCGTCACACTGCACGCCTACGCGCCGGAAGCCGATCTCGCCGCGCTGTACCGCCGGGCGCGGGTCTTCGCCTTCCTCTCCGAGTACGAAGGGTTCGGCCTGCCCCCGCTGGAGGCGCTCGCGGCGGGCGTGCCGGCCGTCGTGGCCGATACGCCGGTCGCCCGCGAGATCTACGGGGAGGCCGCGACGTTCGTGCCGCACCACGACGTCCCGGCCATCGCCGAGGCTGTCGTCGCGCTCCTCCGCGACGACGCGCGCCGCGCGCAGGCCCGCGGCCGCGCTGCGGCGCTCGTCCGCACGTTCTCGTGGGAACGCGCCGCCCGCGACACGCTGGCGGTGCTCGAACAGGCGGCCCGCGGCGGTCCATGAACGACCTGACCATCGTCATCGTCGCCTACAACGCGCGGGCGTATCTGGAGCGGTGCCTGGGCGCGCTCCACGCGCCGCCCCCGCGGTGCAGCCACGCAGTCGTCGTGGTGGACAACGGGTCGCAGGACGGCGGCGTCGATCGGGTCCGCAGGAACTGGCCGTCCGTCCGGATCATCGAGTCGGGCGGAAACGTCGGCTACGCGAAGGCGAACAACGCGGCCATCCGGGCGACCGAAAGCGATCTGATCCTGCTCCTCAACAGCGATGCGGAGGTCCGGCCCGGCGCGGTCGATCGCCTGGTCGATCGGTTGCGCGCGCACCCCGGCGCGGCGGCGGCGGGACCGCGGCTGACCGACGCCGGCGGCGCCGTCGAAATCTCGTTCGGCCCGATGCTCAACCCGTGGAACGAGGCGCGGCGGAAGCTCCGGGACGCGCTGCTGGCGCACGGGGCGCCGGTGCTGTCCACCTGGATCGCGCGCGCCGCATCGCGTCCGCGGCTGGTCGACTGGGTCAGCGGCGCCTGCCTGCTGGTGCGGCGCGTCGATGCGGAGGCCGCCGGACTGCTCGACGAACGGTTCTTCCTGTACTTCGAGGACGTCGATTTCTGCGCCTCGCTCCGCCGGCTCGGCCGCAAGGTGCTGTTCACTCCCGAAGCGGAAGCGGTGCACCACGGCGGGCGCTCCGGCGTTCGCGCGTCGCCCCTCGCGCGCGCCGCCTACCGCCGCAGCCAGCTCGCCTTCTACGAGAAGCACCACCCGGCCTGGGTCCCGACGCTCCGCCTCTATCTGCGCGCCAGACGCGCGCTGCCGCCGGCGACGCCGCTGCTATAGTGAGGCGCTCGTGCGCATCGCCATCGACGTTCGCAAACTGCACGACTTCGGGATCGGCACGTACGTGCGCAACCTGCTGCGCCAGCTCTCGCGGCTGGATCACGACACCGAGTACGTGCTGCTGGGCCGGCCCGGCGACGACGGCTTCGCCGGCGAACTGGGAGAGAACTTTCGCCTGGTCGCGGAATCGTCCGGCCAGTACTCGGTCGGCGAGCAGCTCTCGATCCCGTTCAAGCTCGGACGCGCGTCGCCGAACCTGTTCCATACTCCGCACTACGTCCTGCCCGTGCTGACCCCCTGCCGCTCCATCGTCACGATACACGACTGCATCCACCTGATCTTCCCGCAGTACCTGCGCAACCGCATGGCGTACGCCTGCGCTCGCGCCATGTTCTGGACGGCCGTGCATCGCGCAAGCCGGATCCTGACCGTCTCCGAAGCTTCTAAACGCGACATCCTCCGATTCTTCGAAGTGCCTGAAACGAAAATCTCCGTCATATACAACGCGATCGACGAGCGGCTCCACCGGCGACCGCCGGAAGAGGAGATGCTGCGGGTGCGCGAGCGTTACCAGTTGCACGATCGGTTCCTGATGTACGCCGGAAACGTGAAGCCGCACAAGAACCTTGAACGGCTGATCCGGGCGTTCGTGCTCCTCCGTCAGGACGGCCTCGACGATCTGCAGCTACTCGTCACCGGAAGCGAGGTCTCTCGCTACTCCGCGCTTCGGCGGACGGTGCACCGGTACAATCTGCGCAGGCGCGTGCGGTTTCTCGGCTACCAGTCGGAGGACACCCTGGCGGCGCTCTACCGGCTGGCTGACGTCTTCGTCTTTCCGTCGCTGTACGAAGGGTTCGGCCTGCCGCCGCTCGAGGCGATGGCGGCCGGAACGCCGGTGGTCGTGTCGAACGTGTCGTCGCTCCCGGAAGTGGTGGGCGACGCCGGGGTTCTGGTCAACCCGTACGATCCCCGTTCGATCGCCGACGGCATTCGCAAGGTGCTGACCGACCGGACGTTGCGCAGTGACCTGCGCGCACGCGGCCTCGCGCGGGCGCGGTCGTTCTCCTGGCCGGCGTCGGCCGCGCGAATCAGGCGAATCTACGAGGAGCTGGCCGCAGAATGACGTCAGCGACGACCGGCGACGCCGCAGGCGACGACCGGCGCCCGAAGCCGCCGGTGGCGCCTGCCGACGTCGGGGAGACGCGCGTCGCGCTGGTGCACGACTGGCTCACCGGAATGCGCGGCGGCGAGAAGGTGCTCGAAGCGCTGACCCATCTTGCGCCCAACGCCGCCGTGTTCACGCTGCTCCACGTCCCGGGCGCGGTCTCGCCGCGGATCGAGGCGACGCGCCCGCGGCGCTCGTTCATCCAGCTCCTGCCCGGAGCCCGGCGTCATTACCGGCGATACGTCGGCCTCTTCCCGACGGCGATCGAGCAGTTCGACCTCGACGAGTTCGATCTCGTGATCAGCGCCAGCCACTGCGCGGCGAAATCGGTCGTCACGCCGCAGCGCGCGCATCACCTGTGCTACTGCTTCACGCCGATGCGATACGCCTGGGACCAGTTCGACGCGTACTTCGGCCGCCGGCGCGTCGGGCCGCTGCGCCACCGGCTGTACCGGGCGGCGTTCGACCGCCTGGCCCGATGGGACGCGGCGACGGCGGGGCGGGTCGACCGGTACGTCGCTATTTCGCAGCACGTCGCGGCCCGGATCCGCCGATACTACAATCGGGAGGCCGCGGTCGTGTATCCTCCCGTCGACACGACGTTCTACTGCCCGAACGGGTCGACGCCAAGTTCGTATTGCGTGGTCGTCTCGGCGCTGGCGCCGTACAAACGGGTCGACGTGGCGATAGCGGCATGCCGCTTGGCCGGCGTCCCGTTGCGGATCGCCGGCGACGGGCCGGAGCGCAAGCGGTTGCAGTCGTTGGCCGGGCCGGACGTCGAGTTCGTGGGCGCGTGCTCGGACGGCGAAGTCCGCGAGCTGTACCGGGGAGCGCAGGCGATGTTGCTGACCGGAGAGGAAGACTTCGGGATAGCCCCCGTCGAGGCGATGGCCTGCGGCCGGCCGGTGATCGGGCTGTCGAGAGGCGGAGCGGCGGAGACCGTGTCGGACGGCGTCACCGGCGTGCTGGTCGACGAAGCGACTCCTGAAGCGTTCGCCGCGGGGATCGCCCGCGCCGCGGCGACTGCGTTCGACCCCGCGCAGATCCGCCGTCAGGCGCTGAGATTTTCACTCGAACGGTTTTACGGCGAAATGCGCGGCCGGATCGAGGACGCCGCCGCGACGCCCGGAGGCGAGGCGCCGCGATGACCCGGTTGACCCGCTTCCTCGTCGTTTTCCACGCGATCTCGGACGCGGTCCTGGGCATGGCCGCGTTCGGGCTGGCGTACGCCGTCCGATTCGAGACCGGGCTGATCGCCGCCCCCAAGGGCCAGCCTCCGTTCGGGCAGTACCTCGTTCTGCTCCCGTTCATCGGGATCCTGGTCCCGCTGGCGTTCAACCTGCAGGGCGCGTACCGCCTGAGCCGAACCCGGACGCGGGTGGACGACTTCTTCTCGGCCCTGGTCGGCAACGTCATCGTGGTCGTGGTCGGCCTGCTGGGCACGCTGTACTTCCAGGTCTACGTCGCCGGCCCGGCGGCGCAGGCGGCGGGAGCGTACGAAGTCTCACGGCTCGTATGGACGTTGTACCTGGCGCTGAGCGTCGGCCTGACCTGCGCGTCGCGCGAGACCGTCCGCCTCGTGATACGGCGGCGCATCCGGGCCGGCCTGGGCGTCAAGCGGGTGCTGGTGGCGGGCGCCGGCGAGCTGGCGAGGCAGGTCGCGGACAAGATCCTCCAGCACCGCGAGTTCGGCTACGAGATCGTGGGGTTCGTCGACGACGCGGCGGGCGGCGACACGATAGGATACCGCGGGCTTCCGTTGCTCGGACGGATCGACGACGCCGGGGAGCTGATCCGCCAGGAACGGATCGATCAGCTCTACGTCGCACTGCCCCTCGACCGGCACGTCAAGATGCTCGACCTGATCGAAACGGCCAACCGGGACGGCATCGAAGTGAAGGTGGCGCCCGACCTGCTGCACGTCATCGCCTTGCGGGCCCGGCTCGAAGATCTGGACGGCGTGCCGATCATCAACATCAACGACGTGCCGCTCCAGGGATTCAACAACCTGGTCAAGCGCGCGATAGACGTCGCGGCGGCGACGGCGGCGCTGGCCGTTCTGGCCGTTCCGTTCGCCGTCATATCGGCGATCATCAGACTCACGTCGCCCGGACCGGTCTTCTACCGGCAGGAACGGATGGGTCTCGACCGGCGGCCGTTCTTCGTGCTCAAGTTCCGGTCGATGCACGCCGACGCGGAGCGCGACACCGGGCCGGTCTGGACCCGGGACAACGACCCGCGGCGCACGCCGGTCGGCCGGGTGCTGCGCCGGTTCAGCCTCGACGAGCTGCCGCAGCTCTGGAACGTCCTCCGCGGCGAGATGTCGCTCGTCGGACCGAGGCCGGAGCGGCCGTTCTTCGTCGAGCGGTTCAGGGACCGCGTGCCGCAGTACATGCTTCGCCACAAGGTGAAGTCCGGCCTCACGGGCTGGGCCCAGGTCAACGGCTGGCGGGGCGACACCTCCATCGAGAAGCGGATCGAGCACGACCTGTACTACATCGAGAACTGGTCGGTGGGACTCGACTTCAAGATCCTCTGGCTGACGGTGGTCCGCATCTTCTTCCACCGGCACGCCTACTGATGCATCGTGAAGCGGACCGTCGTCATCACCGGCGCCGCCGGCTTCATCGGGTCGCATCTGAGCGACGCGCTGCTGGCGCGCGGCTACGCGGTCGTCGGCATCGACAACCTGCTGACGGGCGACCTGGCGAACGTCGCCCATCTGACGGGACAGGACTTTCGCTTCGTCAAGCATGACGTCACGAACTACGTCAACCTCGACGGCTCGGTCGACTACGTGCTGCACTGGGCCAGCCCGGCGAGCCCGGCCGACTACCTGAACCTTCCGATCCCGACGCTCAAGGTCGGCGCCCTCGGCACGCACAACGCCCTGGGCCTCGCACTCGCGAAGCGGGCGACGTTCGTGCTGGCCTCCACTTCCGAGGTGTACGGCGACCCGCTGGAGCATCCGCAGCCGGAAACGTACTGGGGCAACGTCAACCCGGTCGGGCCGCGCGGCGTCTACGACGAAGCCAAGCGGTTCGCGGAAGCGATGACGACGGCCTACCGCCGGTACCACGGGCTCGACACCAGGATCGCCCGGATCTTCAACACGTACGGGCCGCGGATGCGGTTCGATGACGGCCGGGCGGTCCCGAACTTCATCGCCCAGGCTCTGCGGGGAGAAGACGTGACCGTGTACGGCAGCGGCGAGCAGACGCGCAGCCTCTGCTACATCAGCGACACCGTCGAGGGGATCGTCCGGCTGATGCATTCGGAAGCGGCCGAACCGGTCAACGTCGGCAACCCCGACGAGCTGTCCATCACGCAGATCGCCCGCCGGATCATCGAGGCGACCGGATCGCGGTCGACGATCGTCCACCGGCCGCTTCCTGTCGACGATCCGAAGGTGCGCCGGCCGGACATCTCCCGCGCGCGCGAACTGCTCGGTTGGGAACCGCGCGTCGCATTCGATGACGGGCTGGCTGCTACGATCGACTATTTCCGGTCGCGGACCCGTTCGCTCGCGGCGGCGACGCCTGATTGACCGCCCGCGCGGCGTGCACGATGTAGTGGAAGCCGGAAACCAGTGTCACCGCCAGCGATCCCCAGATGGCCGCGTCCACCAGGACGGACGTCCGGTCGAGGTAGTTGAAGAACAGCAGGATGCTGCCGGTGAGGATGTAGACGAACGTCGCGGCCTTGCCGAGCGTCGACGGTTGAAACGTGAACCGTTCGAAAGCCAGGTTCACGACCGCCACCGTCAGCACGATGATGACGTCGCGGCTGAGAACCAGTACGGTCAACCAGATCGGCATCCGGTTCGTCAGCTCCAGCCCCGGCATCGTCAACACCACGAACGTCGAAACCAGGAGTAGCTTGTCGGCCATCGGGTCGAGCAGCGCCCCGAGGCTGGTGCGCTGCCCGGCGCGCCGGGCGACGAGCCCGTCGAGTCCGTCGGTGATCCCCGCGACGACGAACGTGATCAGCGCCCAGCCGTCGTATCCGTAGATCACGAGGATCACGAGGACCGGCACGAGCAGCAGACGCCCCAGCGTCAACTGGTTGGCAAGCGTGAGGATGGGCATGGCGCCGCGAGCCGCCGGGCGGTCCTACCGGAGCTCGCGCTCCGCCAGGACGGCGAGCCGGTCGACCGCCCGCACCGCTTCGCGGCCGCCGACCGGCCGCGTCGGCTGGAACGCACCGCCGTCAAGGACTTCCAGCACGCCGGCGGCGACCGCCCGCGACGCCGCGGGATAGCTCAGGTGTCCGGGACGCATGTCGCTGAAGCGCCGGCCGCGGCCGTTCCACCGGGACGCCGCGGCCGGGTCGCCGGCGGCCAGCAGATCGAGCAGGTCGCCGACCACCTCCGCCAGCTCGCTGCGGCGGACGGCGCGGGCCGGATCGAACCGATGCCCTGCGTCGATCTCCATCACGCCGGCACGGATGACGTCGAGAATCCAGCCATTGCCCCAGTGGTCGCGCGTGTCGGTGATGATGACGGCGCGTCCCGCCGCCGCCGTCTGCAGCAGGTCCGGGAACCGGACGCCGATCAGCGCCGCGAGCTCCCCTCTCGTGACGGCCGGGCTCGAAGGGATCGCGAGTATCTCGGGGGGAAGCGCAGCCTGCCGCCGCCGATCGCGGAGCCGATCGAGCCGCCGCCCGGTCTCCTCGGCCGGGTCGAGGCGGTGCGCGCGGTCGAGCGCCGCCACCGCCGCGTCGAGGTCGGCCGCCGCCTCGTGCAGATCGCCTTCGAGGACGAACGCCGCGGCATCGGTCGGATCGAGCGCCGCCGCCGCGCGGGCGTGCTGCATCGCGCGCTCCCGATCGCCCCGCTCGAGCTCGACGCGCCCGAGCTCGACGTGCAGGAACGCGCTATCGGGCGACGCCGCCAGCACCCGCTCGTAGGCCGCTCGCGCCTCGTCGAGCCGTCCGGCCGCCGCGCTCGCCCGCGCTCGGGCGATCTCCTCGCTGACGACGGTGAAACGCAGCTCGGCGACCGTGCGTGCGACGTCCGGCAGGCCGGCGTCGGCAGCCAGCGCCGCCTCGAACGATCGGAGCGCCTCTTCCGTCTCGTCGAGGGCGAGCATCGACTCCCCGCGGCCGACCCATGCCGGCGCATAAGCCGATGCGGCCGCGACGGCGCGGCCGAAGCAAGCGGCGGCCCGCGTCGCATCGCCGCGCGCGAGGTAGAGCCAGCCGAGTCCCGCCTCCGCCGGATAGAACGCCGGGCTGGACTCCAGCAGCGCCTCGTACCGCCGCTCCGCGCCGCGCAGGTCGCCGACCTGGAAGATTGCCCACGCTTCTTCGTGACGCCGCGCATCGGACGAGTCGGCGAACTCGTCCGGCACGGCCGGGAAGAGGTAGGCGGGATAGACGGGCGAGGGCGCCACCGCGGTGCGGCTCACGCATCCGGCCGCGAGCAGGGCCACGGCGAGCGCAATGCGCTTCACGGCCGGGCGGCCTCCTCTCCGGCGCCCCCGGAGCCGATCGACCGCCCGCCCCACTGCGCGGCGAGGCGCCGGGGCACCTCGGCTTCGACCGACACTCGGCCGTCCGCGGCGGTCTGCCGCACGACCCGGCCGTAGCGATAGATCGCGGCAAGGCGCCGGCGATCGACCGGCGCCGTCTGGTCCAGGCAGAACGTCACGCGGCTGGTCTGCGCGGCGACGGCGCGTGTGACGACCGGCACGAGCGCGTCGATCCCGAAGCCGGTGCGCGCCGAGACGCAGACCGCGTCCCGGTGCATCCGCCGGATGCGCGCCAGATCGGCCTCGTCGACCCGGTCGCACTGGTTGAACACGAGCAGCTGCGGCAGCGATCCGCCTCCCGCCTCGTCGAGGACGCGGTCGACCGCGGCGATTCGATCGTCGCGGGCCGGACAACCGGCGTCAACGACGTGCAGGAGCAGATCGGCGCCGGTCACTTCCTCGAGCGTGGCGCGGAACGCCGCCACCAGCGTGTGCGGAAGCCGGTCGATGAAGCCGACGGTGTCGGAAACCAGCACGGTCCGCCGATCCGGCAGCCTCACCGGCCGCACCAGGGGATCGAGCGTGGCGAAGAGTGCGTCCGACGCCGGGGCCGCGTTGCGGGTCAGGCGGTTGAACAGCGACGTCTTGCCGGCGTTGGTGTACCCGACGAGCGCGACGGTCGGCGCCTCGTCCTTGCGCCGGCGGTCGCGGGACCGCGCCCGCCGGCGGCGCACCGTGTCCAGCTCGCGCGTCAGCCGGGCGATGCGGCGGCGGATACGTCTCCGGTCGCTCTCGAGCTTCGTCTCGCCCGGTCCGCGCGTGCCGATGCCGCCGCCGAGCCTCGACATCGCGGTCCCCGCTCCCGCCAACCGGGGCAGCAGATACTTCAGTTGGGCCAGCTCGACTTGCAGCTTGCCTTCGCTCGTGCGAGCCCGGGCGGCGAAGATGTCCAGGATGAGCTGCGTGCGGTCGACGACGCGGCGCCCGAGCGTGTCTTCCAGGTTCCGCAATTGCACCGGCGTCAACTCGTCGTCGAAAACGACGAGATCGACCCGGGTCTCGGCGCAGGCGGCGGCCAGTCCGGCCGCCTTGCCGCGGCCGACGAACAGCGCCGGCGACGGTTTCGGAAGTTCCTGGATCGACCGGAGGACCACCTCGGCGCCGGCGGTGACCGCCAGACCGGTCAGCTCGTCCAGGGACGATTCGACGACGTGACGACGGCGGGCGCCGCACGCCAACCCGACGACCGCGGCGCGTTCCGACATACGGGAGCGCCGCTCTGCAGGCTGACTGCGCGTCACTGACGCGATTCTAGCACGCGGTCCCACGCGACCGCCCCGCGCCGGATCAGCACCGGCGTCTCGCCGCGCGCGTCGACGATCGTGGATGGCGCGGGCGACGCACTCGGGCCGCCGTCGAGGACGAGCGCCACGCCCGGCCCGAGCGCCGCAACGACCGCCGAGGCCGTCGTCGGCGGCGGCGCGCCGGAACGGTTGGCGCTGGTCGCCGTCACCGGGCATCCCAACTGCAACGCCAGCGCCCGCGCGACCGGATGATCGGGAACGCGCACCGCCACGGTGTCTCCCCCTCCGAGCAGCCGGCGGCTGAGGGCCGGCGCCGCCGCGATGACGAGGGTGAGCGGGCCCGGCCAGAACCGTCGGGCCAGCCGGCGGGCCAGCGGCGTCAGCCGCCCGGCGTGACGTTCGACCTGCTCGACGTCGCCGGCGATGATCGGCGCCGCCATCTCGGCCGGCCGGCCCTTGGCCCGGAACAGCCGTTCGACCGCGTCCGGCCGCCGCGGGTCGGCGCCGAGTCCGTACAGCGTGTCGGTGGGATAGGCGACGAGCCGGCCGCTCCGGAGGGCGCGGACCGCCGACCGAATCAACGTAGGATCAAGCATGGCGACGTTCGCTCGGCGCAAGGCGCCCGGGAAGCGGCGCCTGCCGCGCGCGCCCCTGCCCCGGCGGCGCGGCGGCGCGCACGAAGACAAGACCAAGCGGCCGTTCCGGCGCCGCAAGCATCGGAAACGGGCGGCCGCGCCGCCCGGTCAGAACCGGATGCCCCGCCGGCTCGCCTGCTCCTTGACGTGAATCGTGTCGATGAACTGGACGCGGTGCGGGCGGGTCTGCATGACCACGGAGCTCGTCCGGCGTCCTTCGCCGAAGAACCGCACCCCCTTCATCAGCGAACCTTCGGTGACTCCCGTGGCGGCGAAGATGATCTGCTCGCCGGGCGCCATGTCCGCCGCGGTGTAGACCTTCCCGAAATCCTCGATCCCCATCGACCGGGCGCGCGCCTCCTTCTCGGGCGTGTCCAGGATCAGCCGCGCGAAGATCTCGCCGCCCAGGCAGCGCATCGCCGCCGCCGCGATCACGCCTTCCGGCGCGCCGCCGCTGCCCATCACCGCATGGACGCCGCTGCCGACCACCGCCGCGCTGATCGCCGCCGTCAGGTCGCCGTCGCCGATCAGGCGAATGCGCGCGCCGGCAGCCCTGATCTCGGTTATCAACGACTGATGCCGCTCCCGATCGAGCACGACGACGACGAGGTCCGACACATCCCGGTCGAGGCTCTTGGCGATCTGCTGCAGGTTGTGGGCGACCGGCGCGTCGAGATCGACCGAGCGCTTCGACTGCGCGCCGACGACCAGCTTCTGCATGTAGACGTCCGGCGCATGCAGCAGGCCGCCGCGCTCGGAAGCGGCCAGCACCGCGATGGCGCGCGGGGCGCCGGTGGCGCACAGGTTGGTGCCTTCCAGCGGGTCGACGGCGATGTCCACCTGCGGCGCATTCTCGCCGTCCGCCGCGCCGCGGCCGACGCGCTCGCCGATGTAAAGCATCGGCGCCTCGTCGCGCTCGCCCTCTCCGATCACCACCCTGCCGTCGATCGGCGCCTGGTTGAGCCGTTCACGCATCGCCTCCACCGCCACCCGATCCGACCGGTGGCGGTCGCCCTGGCCCATGGTGTGGGCGCACGCCACCGCCGCCTGCTCGACGACGTCCAGAAACGCCGATGAAAGATCCGCCAGCATCTCGCTCCCTCGCGGCGTGTCCCTACGCGCCGGCCGCCCGCTGCGCTTCGTCACAGGCCGGCAGCGTGCAGCGGGCGTCCCGATCGGTGCGGCGCCCCAGCACGTAGCCGGCCTGCATCAGCTTGTGGATCTCCCGCGCACCCTCGTAGATGACCGCCCCCTTGCAGTTGCGGTGGAACCGCCCGAGCTGACGCCGGGCGCGTCACGGCGCCGCATCTTCTCCCGATCGCCATCGCGGGCAGGATGCCGGAATCGAACCGATGCCGCCGGTCGAGATCGCGAATGCGGGGAGCGACCTCGCGGGCGGCCCATTCGCGGACGGTCTGCTGCAGCAGGCGCTGTTCGTCAGTCAGCTCCAGTTCGATCATCCGGGCTCCTGCCGCACGACGACGGCGGCGCCCCGATCGACCCTCAACCGTTCGACGGCGCTCGTCGAGTTGGCGGCGAACTCCAGATGCTCCGTGCTGCCGAACAGCGCGCACACCTCGTTCTCGCCGATGTCGGCGTAAGTCTCGACCAGGCGGCCGATGCCGTGGCCGCCGACCTCCACCTGGATGGCGCCGTTCCGGGCCAGCCGGTCGAACGTCTTCCGGTCGATGTTCGACACGAGGTTCCCGAACCGGTCGACCCGCAGGACCTGTCCCTCGATGCGGCCGTCGGCCAGCTCCGGCGCGGGCAGGTCGAGCTTCCGGTAGTCCGTCATCGGGCGGCCCAGCGCCGAAAGCTGCACGCCCTTGGCGACCCAGGCGGCCGCCGGCGCGAAGCGGTCGCGGCCCTCGAACGTCCGGCTCACCGTCGGCCTGGCGTAGCGGCGCTCGGTCAGCTCGACGACGCGCCGGGGCGGCGTCTCGTCCAGCACCGGGGTCAGCACGCCGTTGTCCGGGGCGACGAACCGGTAGTCTCCCGTGTCCGCCGCGACTCCGCGGCGGTCCGAGCCGACGCCGGGGTCGACGACGACCAGGAAGACGCTGCCGGCCGGAAAATATCGGTAGGCGGCGGCCAGCTCCAGGCCCGCGGTGAGGACGTCGTGCGTCGGAACGTCGTGGGAGATGTCGACCAGGGTGGCGTCGGGGCAGATGCCGAGGATGACGCCCTTCATGGCGCCCACGTAATGGTCCCGGCTTCCGAAGTCGCTCAACAAGGCGACGACAGGTCGCGCCATTCGCTCTCACCCCTGCTCTTCCGCAATGCGCTCGCTCGCGTCGATGGATCAATGACCGCCGGCCGCTCCGGGAGGCTTCCGCAACAGCACTTCCCGCACCTGGCTTTTCAGCAGGACGGAACTGGCGATGGTCAACGGACCGAAGATGCTGCCCACCTCGCGCCCCCGGAGGTCCCGGCGCGGGCGCGGCACGACGTCATCGCTGAACCGGCAGCGCAGGCTCCCCTGATCGACGATCTCGTACTTGATGCGCCTCGGGTCGGGCAGGTTCTTCGTGCCGTAGCACAGCAGCACCACGCCGGACGGCCGCAGCATGCGGACCAGGTCGGCGGCGAGCGCCCGGCTCGCGCCCGGGCCGAGATAGTCGAAGCTGTCCCAGCACAGGATGCCGTCGACGCTGCCGTCCTGGTGCGACAGCGGCGGCAGCGAACGGTCGTCGTGCGCGCCGTCGGACGGCGGCGGCAGCTTGTCGAGCAGGTCTTCGATGAGCAGCTTGCACGCAAGCTGCTCGCCCAGGAAGGCGACGTTCGCTCCGACGACCGGCCCGAGATCGACGACGACCGGCGCCGAGCGAACCCGAAGCGCCGTGACGAAGTCGGAGAACACGCGTGTCGAGTGGACGTTCCTGTGGGCGACAACCGAATCCGCCGTTGCGACACCGGCCGAATGCTGCGCACGCGGCCCCAACCTTGACATGAACGCGCCCATGGCGCGTATCGACACGTCCAGGTTCATTGCCCTCCTCGCGAAGCGCGCCGGCTCGGAGGCGCCAGCCAGAGCAGAGGCGACGCCCGGCCTACTGCTTCGGGACGCCCGCCACCGGACCGGCCACAGGCGCCGCGGCGGCCACGCGCGGCGGCGCCACGCCCTTGGCGGCGCCCGCAGCGTCCACCGGCTTGGCGGCGGCGGCGGGACGCGTACGCTGCTGCATGTCGATGCTGCCGCGGAAGTGCGCCCCCTCGGCGATCGCGACCCGCGGAGCCGAAACGTCGCCGTCGACCGAACCCTGCTCGCGGATGGTGATCTTGTCGGAAGCGGTGATGTTCCCCTTGACTTCTCCGATCACCACCACCGTCTTGGCGGCTATCTGCGCATTGAGCTTCGCGTTCGGACCGATCGTCAGGACGTGCTGGTGCAGATCGACCTTCCCTTCGATCCGCCCCTCGATCGTCATGTCCTCGTTACCGCTCAACTCACCCTTCACGATGACCGACTTGCCTATGCTCACGGCATCCAATCCCGCGCCGGACGACCGATGTTCACTTCTACCCGCCTTGTTCGCATGCTGCGCCGCGCCGCCGCTCGACGGAGGCCCGGGGCCGGGACCCCGATGGGTGCTCGATTCGGCGAAACCACCAGACTCTTCACGCTTCCACATCGCGCCTCCTCCGACTGCAGCCATCACGATAACGGGCAGTATACGGCGATTCCTGCGATTCTGTCCAATGGGCGCGGTCATCCGCCCCATCTGCGGCGGCGAACGGCGGGCGAAGCCGCGGTGATAGAATCGAGACGATGCACGCGTACTTCGATCACAACGCCACGACGCCGCTCGACCCGGAGGTGCTGGAGACGGTCGTCACCGTGCTGCGCGGCGATTTCGGCAACGCGTCGAGCGTGCACCGGTTCGGACAGGCGGCGAAGTCCCGGATCGACGGCGCGCGCACCGCCGTCGCGGAGCTGATAGGGGCGCGTCCCCAGGAGATCGTCTTCACGAGCGGCGGCACGGAATCGGACAACCTGGCCGTACGCGGCGTCGCCGAAGCGGCCGCGGCCGGCCCGCGCCGCCATCTGGTCGCCAGCGCGATCGAGCACGAGGCGGTGCTCGACACGTTGAAGGCGCTGGGCAAGCGGGGATGGACGACGACGCTGCTGCCGGTCGACCGGAGCGGCGTCGTGTCGCCCGAAGCGCTCGAAGCGGCCGTCACCGACCGGACCGCCCTCGTGTCGGTGATGCACGCCAACAACGAGATCGGCACGATCCAGCCGATCGCCGAGCTGGCCGAGATCGCCCACCGCCGCGGCGCCCTGCTGCACGCCGACGCCGTGCAGTCGGTCGGCAAGATCCCGGTGGACGTGGGCCGCCTTGACGTCGATCTCCTGTCGCTCTCGGCGCACAAGTTCAACGGCCCGAAGGGGATCGGGGCGCTCTGGGTGGGCCGCGGCCGGCGGCTCGTCGCGACCGCGACGGGGGGCGGACAGGAGCGCCGGCGGCGCGCCGGCACCGAGAACGTCGCCGGCATCGCCGGCTTCGGCGCGGCGGCCCGGGTCGCCATGCGGAAGCTCGCGGCGGGCGGGAACGAGGTCGCCGCCCTGCGGGACCGTCTCGAAGCGGGCATCCTGGCGAACGTGCCGGGCGCAGCCGTCAACGGCGACCCCGGACGCCGCGTGCCCAACACGACGAACGTCAGCTTCGACCGGGTGGAGGCCGAATCGCTGCTGATCGCGCTCGACCTCGAGGGGATAGCCGTCTCCACCGGGTCCGCCTGCTCCTCCGGAACGCTGGAGCCGTCCCACGTCCTGCGGGCCATGGGGCTGCCGTCCCACCGCACGCAGAACTCCATCCGCTTCAGTCTCGGCCTCGGCAACACGGCGGAGCAGGTCGACCGGGTCGTCGCGGTCCTGCCGCGGGTCGTCGAGAAGCTCCGGACGCTCTCGCGGCCGGGGCAGCCGGCCGGAGCGGCGTAGACAGCATGCGCATCGTGGCGGCGATGTCCGGCGGGGTCGACTCGTCGGTGGCGGCGGCGCTGCTGGCCGACGAAGGCCACGACGTGGTCGGGCTGTCGATGCAGTTGTACGACCAGCGCGGCGGCGGCGCGCAGTTCGGAAGCTGCTGCACGACAGACGACCTCCACGACGCGCGGCGGGTCGCGTCCCTGCTCGGCATTCCGCACTACGTCGTCAATTTCGAGCGGCAGTTCGACGCGCATGTGGTGTCGAACTTCGTCGGCGACTACACGGCCGGCCGCACGCCGATCCCGTGCGTCCGCTGCAACGGCGACCTGAAATTCTCCGCCCTGCTCGACCGCGCCCGCGGTCTCGACGCGCCCGCGGTCGCCACCGGGCACTACGCCCGGGTCGAGCGGTCGAACGACGGCGCGTACCTGCTCAAGCGCGGGGTGGACGCGGAGAAGGACCAGTCGTACTTCCTGTTCACGCTGACCCAGGAGCAGCTTGCCTGCGCACGGTTTCCGCTGGGCGCGCGGCGCAAGCCGGAGATTCGGGCCTATGCCGAGGCCCGGGCCCTGCCGGTCGCCCGCAAGCCGGACAGCCACGAGATCTGCTTCGTCCCGGACGGCGGCTACGCCGCGTTCGTGGAGCGCCGCGCGCCGGACGCCGCCCGTCCCGGCCGGATCGTGGACGCGGCGGGCCGGACGCTCGGGCGCCACGCGGGCGTCCACCGGTTCACGGTCGGTCAGCGGAAGGGTCTCGGCCTCTCCAGCCACGTCCCGCTGTACGTCACCGCGCTGGACGCCGCATCGGGCGAAGTCACCGTCGGGCCGCGCCGCGCCCTCGAGCGATCGACGCTGCGCGCGTCGTCGGTCAACTGGATCGCCGGCCGCCCGCCCGCGGACCGTGTGCGGGTGACCGCGCGGATCCGGCGCCGCCACCCGGAAGCGGCGGCGACCGTCGAAGTCCTGGAGAACGATGCGGCGCGCGTCGCGTTCGACGAGCCGCAGACGGCGATCACGCCGGGTCAGGCGGTGGTCTTCCACCAGGGCGAGACGGTGCTGGGCGGCGGCTGGATCGACTGACGGGCTGTTGAACCGGAGTGACCACGCCGCCGGCCGGAACGATCACCCGCCGGACGGCAGGCTCTCCAGGTAGCGCTCGGCGTCGATCGCCGCCATGCAGCCGGATCCGGCGGCGGTGACGGCCTGGCGGTATACGCGGTCCTGCACGTCGCCGGCGGCGAACACGCCGGGGACGCTGGTGCGCGCCCCGCCCTGCGGCGCGACGTAGCCGGCGTCGTCGAGATCGATCTGCTCCTTGAACAGGCCGGTGTTGGGGGTGTGGCCGATGGCGACGAACAGGCCGTCGACGTGGAGCATCTTCCGTTCGCCGGTGTCGACGTTGCGCAGCGCGACGCCGGTGACCACGCCCTTCTCCGGGTCGGCCACCTCCTCGACGACGGCGCTCCACTCGAACGAGATCTTCGGGTTGCCGAACGCCTTCTCCTGCATGATCTTCGACGCCCGCAGCGACTTGCGCCGGTGCACCACGGTGACGTGCGAAGCGAACTTCGTCAGGAAGATCGCTTCCTCCATCGCCGAGTCGCCGCCCCCGACCACGACGATCGGCTTGTCCCGGAAGAAGAAGCCGTCGCAGGTGGCGCAGGTCGAGACGCCGCGCCCCATCAGGGCCCTCTCGGACGGCAGCCCCAGCAGCCGGGCGGAAGCGCCGGTGGCGATGATCAGCGCGCGGGTCCGGTGCGTCTCATCCGTCGTCGTGACAGTGAACGGGGGCGCCGACAGGTCGACGCGGGTGACGTCCCCGGCGACGTATTCGGCCCCGAACCGCTGCGCCTGTTCGCGCATCGCGGCCATCAGGTCCGGCCCCATGACGCCGTCGCGGAACCCGGGATAGTTCTCGACGGCGGTGGTCAGCATGAGCTGACCGCCCGATTCCAGCCCCTCGATCAGCAGCGGCTTCAGGTTGGCCCGCGCCGCGTACAGCGCGGCGGTCAGGCCCGCGGGGCCGGAGCCGATGATGATCACGTCGCGCACGGGAGCCTCAGTCGGCCTGCCGGCCGACCGGCGCGGCCAGTGCGCCGCCGTGCTCGGACACCCAGCGCGCGAGCCGCTGCACCTCGCTGAACCGGCGCGACTCCGAGCCGGCGCCGAGCACCACCACCGACAGCGGGGCGTGGCCGGGCAGCTTGACGACGGCCGCCAGACAGTAGCCGGACGCGTCGATGTAGCCGGTCTTGCCGGCGTGGACGAACAGACGCCCGTACAGGAGCTTGTTCGTGTTCCCGATCGTCAGTTGGCGCCGGCTCGTCCGCACCCGGTGCGACGTCTTGCGCATGATGGTCGAGACGATCGGGCGCGTGGTGGCGTGCGCCATCAGCCGCGCCAGATCGTACGCCGTCGAGACGTTGCCGCGGTCGAGCCCGGACGGGTCGGTGAACGTCGTCCGGCGGAGACCGAGATCGGCCGCCGCGGCGTTCATCCGCTCGACGAAGCCGGCGGTCCCCCCGTGCGAGACGCGCGCGAGGAGGCGGGCCGCGCCGTTGTCCGACGCAATCAGCGTCAGGTGCAGCAGGTCGTACAGCGACACCCGTTCGCCGCGCCGGAGGTACGTGACCGACACGCGGCGCACGTCACGGCGCGACACGACGACGTCGGCGTCCAGATCGGGACGGCTCCGCAGGAAGACGAGCGCGGTCATCACCTTCGTGATGCTGGCGATCGACCGCCGCTCGAAGCTGTTCGACTCCCACACGATCTCGTGGGTCGCCGGGTTGTAGACGATGGCGGCGCGCGCCCGGATGCGCGGCGACGGCAGATCGCCGACGTCCGCCAGCCGCGGCGGATCGTTGACCGGATCGGGCCGTGGAAGCGGCGGCGAGACGGCGGCGGCCGGCCCGGCGTGGGGCGCCCAGCCGACGGCGCCGAAACAGAGCAGGAACGCGGCGACGCCGGCAAGCTGCAGGCCCCGCCGCGCGCGCAGGAGACGCGGCGCCGCGGGCGGCGGCCGGTGCGGCTTCGCGGGCGCGGGAGGACTCGCCACGGGCTGCTAGCGCCCTGCGCTCGTGACGACCGGCTCCTCTTGCGGGCGCGGGAGCGAGTAATGGGTGCGATGCCGCAGCGTCACGCCTTCGCGGTCGACCTCCACCCGCAACCGGCGCGTCCGGACCGTCGGGTCCGGGTTGCTCGAATAGAACCCGAGCACGTAGTAGTCGCTCGTCTCGGCGTCGATCTCCTGCATCGCGTCGTCGAAGTCGTTCCGGTTGACGACCGCCATCCCGCCCGTCAGCTCGGCCAGCAGCCGGAGCGAGTTCTGCGTCTGGAAGAGATGGTCGCGCCATTCGCGCAGCGGCACGTCGTATCCGATGTCCGGCCCGGCCACCAGTCCGCGCGGGTCGACGGTGTAGAACGACGCGTTCGCGCGGTTGGCCGCCAGGGTGAGCTGCTTGAGCTCGAGCGCCAGGTCGGTGTCCGCGAACACCGTCCCCTGCCGCTCGTTGACGTTGAACATGTCGACGTCGCGGTCGCTGATCCCCCGGTAGAACGAGTCGTTCCGATCGCCGGTCGCTCCCCGCACGTCCTCCATCGCCCGGCCGACCGCGCTGTTCCGGAACCGCTCGTACTCGAACGGGTTGAAGTCGTACCCGCTGCTCAGGTAGATGAACGCCTTCCGCCGGTTCTCCACCTCTTCAAGGTTCCGGACGATGTCGCGCGCGAGCTTGAACGCCTTGTGCGCCCGCCAGCGCAGCTCGGTCGGCCCGCCGGGGCCGCCCGCCAACTGCTCGATGATCTCCTGGTTGGAGAAGCCGTCGCCGGTGATCCGGCCCATCGCCGAGTACAGCAGCGACCGGTCGTACGTCATCTGGACGTTGATGGCGGACGGGCCGGACGACACGATGCCGAACAGGTCGCCCTCGTGGATCAGCGTGTCGGCGATCGTCTCGAACACCTGCCGGACCTTCGGGGTCAGGCCGGTCTGGAGATGGAGATCGTCGACGAAGATCACGAAGATCCGCCCGGCGGTGTCGTTCAACGGCCGCGCCGGCGGCAGCACGATCCCTTCCTGCGCCGGCGCCGGCGGGAGCAACTGGTTGTAGACGCGCCCCCCGTGCACGAGCACCAGCGACGCGATCTCCTGCGGCTGGCCGTCCTCGTAGACGGTGATCTCGTCCTGGGTCAGGTCGGGGATGAACAGGCCGCTGCTGTCGCGGGGGATCACGTCGGTGGTGACGAGGGTGACGCCGGAGCGGAAGATCGGCGGCTGGCCGCCGGTCCGGATCTGTCCGACGCTTTCCGGCCCGAGCGACTGGCGGTTCTCCGGCGACTGCGCGGCCGCGACGCCGCCGATCGCGACGATTGCGGGCGCCAAGGCCGCCGCCGTGCGCGCCCAGAATCGGCTGCTGGTACGCATGGTGACCGGCATTATAGCAAAGCGCCGCCGGAACTCACGGCGCGGCGTTCCCGCTGCGCCCGCGGCGGGCGCCGGCCGAGCAGTCGCCGGACGGCGTCGGCCTCCGCTTCGAATCGCTCGATGCCGTGGACCGCCGCCTCCACCGTCCGCCAGCCGTCCGGATTGAGCGCCTCGACCTTCGCCCGGATCGCAGCGCGCGCCGCGGGGTCGAGCCGCTTCTCGCCGATCCGGACCAGCATCTCCGCGTAGCGGGCGCGCAGCCGCTCGAGCATCTCGTCGCCCAGCAGCGTCACGACCGGGTGCCGCCACGGCTCCGAGCGATCCGGCGCGTCGAGTTCCTCCTCCGCCGGCGGATCCCCAGCCGACGCGCCGGTCGGCTCCCCCCGATCGGCCTGGTCGGCCGAGGCCGCCGGTTCGGCCGGCGGGGCGGCGGATGCCGCCGTCCCGCCCGGGGCCGCCACCGCAGGAACGCCTTTCCCGGTCCGTCCACCGCGGCGGCCGCGGCCGGCCGGCCGGGACTTGGCCCCGCGCGCCGCAGGTTCCGGCCGCGGCGCCGGACGCACCTTGAGCATCCGGCTCCAGTCGAACGTCAGGTTCGGGTTCCCCTCCTCTATTGCGCGGATCGCCTCCTCGTCGAGCGGGCGGCGGCCCACCCGGACGCCGGGCGGCGTGCGGAACCAGTACAGCAGACGGGGCCGCGACCGCCCCTCGCTGCGGAACGTGTGGAGGACGTAGGTGTGCTCGTAGCCCTGCCTGGTGCGCGAGAACCGCAGATACGGCATCCGGAGGAATAGTACCATTACCGGCGTGAACGACGACGTGACGAGTGCGAACGACAACTTCCTGCGGGCGTGCCGCCGGGAGCCGGTCGACGCGACGCCGGTCTGGTTCATGCGCCAGGCCGGACGTTACATGGCGGAATACCGGGCGATCCGGGCGCGCCACACGCTGCTGGAGATCTGCCGGAGGCCGGAGCTGGCCGCCGAGGTGACGCTGCAACCGGTCGAGCGGATAGAAGTCGACGCCGCCATCCTGTTCTCGGACCTGCTGCTCCCGTTCGAGCCGCTCGGGATCCCGTTCGACTTCGTCCAGGGCGAAGGTCCCGCCATCGAACGGCCGGTCCGGTCCGCCGACGACGTCCGCCGCCTCCGGCGGTTCGACCCCCGGGAGGCGTTGGGGCACGTCCTGGAGACGATCCGGATCGTCCGGCGCGAGCTGGACGGACGGGTCCCGCTGATCGGGTTCGCCGGAGCGCCGTTCACCCTGGCGTCGTACGCCATCGAAGGGGGACCGTCGCGGAACTACGCGCTCACGAAGGCGCTGATGTACGGCGAACCGGCGGTCTGGCGCGAGCTTTGCGAGACGTTCGCCGCTGCGATCGGCGATTACCTGACCGCCCAGGTCGAAGCCGGGGCGCAGGCGGTGCAGGTGTTCGACTCCTGGGTCGGCGCCCTCTCGGTGCGCGACTACCGCGAGTTCGCGCTCCCGTACACGAAACGGATCCTGGACGCGGCGCAGGCGTCGGGCGCGCCGGTCATCCATTTCGGCGTCGGCGCCGCCATGCTGCTCGAAGCGATGGCGGAGGCGGGAGGCGACGTAATCGGCGTCGACTGGCGCATTCCGCTCGACGAGGCGTGGGCGCGGATCGGCGGCGGCAAGGCGGTGCAGGGCAACCTCGACCCCACCCTTCTTCTCGGACCGGTCGAGCGGATGCTGGCCGGCGCCGATCTGGTCCTCCGGCAGGCCGGCGGCCGGCCGGGGCACGTCTTCAACCTCGGCCACGGCATCCTGCCCCGGACGCCGGTCGAACACGTTCAGGCGCTCGCCCGGTTCGTCCATTCCCGCAGTGCCTGCTGACGCCGACGTCGAGGTCGCCATCGTCGGGGGCGGCGTCAGCGGGCTGTCGGCGGCGTACGAGCTGCACGCGCGCCGCACGCCGTACGTGCTGTTCGAGCGGTCGCCCCGACTCGGCGGCGTCGTCCTGTCGGAACGGGTCGGCGGGTTCACCATCGACGGCGGTCCCGACGCACTGCTGACGCAGAAGCCGGCTGCGATCGAGCTGTGCCGCGAACTCGGCCTCGGCGGACGCCTGGTTCCGACGCTGCCGCCCGGGACCGCCTTCGTCCTGCGGTCCGGCCGGCTGCACCCCCTGCCGGCGCCCTCGGTGCTGGGCGTTCCGACCCGGCTGCGCGCGCTGGCGGCGACCCGGCTGCTTTCGGCGCGCGGCCGGGCGCGGATGGCGCTCGAGCGGTTCGTCCCCGGTCGAACGGCCCGCAGTGGAGCACGCGATCGGGACGACGAATCGATCGCGGCGTTCTTCGGCCGGCGGTTCGGCCGGGAAGCGGTCGACTACGTCGCCGAGCCGCTGCTGGCCGGCATTCACGCGGGCGACGTCGACCGGCTGTCGGTGCAGGCGCTCTTCCCCCGGCTGGTCGAAGCGGAGCGGCGGCACGGCAGCGTCATCCGGGGTTTCTCCCGGCGGGACGCCCGCCCGGCGGCCGGCGGCGTCTTCCGCGCGCTGCCGGGCGGGATCGGCGAGATGACGGCGACGCTGGCCGGCGCGCTGGCGGGCGACGCGGTCCGGACCGGCGTCGGCGTCGAGCGCCTGCGGGGCCGCGGCCCGTACACGCTGGCGCTGGCCACCGGCCAAGCGGTCACGGCGCGGCAGGTGGTGCTGGCGGCGCCGGCTTACGCCGCCGCCGAGCTGGTGCATCCGATCGACCCGGAGCTGGCCGAACTGTGCCGCGGGATCCCATACGCCTCGACCGCCACCGTCTCGCTCGGCTACGCCCGGCCGGCCGTCCGCCACGCGCTCCGCGGGACCGGCTTCGTCGTCCCGCGCATCGAGCGCGGCGTGTCGCTGACGGCCTGCTCGTGGGTCTCCTCCAAGTGGCCGGACCGCGCCCCCGCCGGCCGCGTCCTGCTCCGCGGCTTCGTCGGCGGCGCGCGCGACGATGCGGCGCGCGCGGCGATCGACCGGACCGACGCCGAGTTGATCGCCGGCGTCCACCGCGATTTCACCGACTTGCTGGGCGTCACAGCAGAGCCGGTGGCGGCGCGCGTCCACCGGTGGCCGCGGCTCAGTCCACAATACGTGGTCGGCCATCTGGCGCGGATGGCCGCCATCGACGACCGGCTCGAACGGCTGCCGGGCCTCCAGATGGTCGGGGCGGGGCTGCGCGGCGTCGGCATTCCCGATTGCGTCGCGCAGGGCCGGGCGGCCGGCCGGGCCGCGAGCGGCGCCGGATGAACCGCCGGCCGCGCCGGCGATCGCGCCCGGCCCTGATGCGCGCCGTTGCGCGCCACGCGCCGTTGCGTGCTATATTGGCGGAACGGCGCCGGGGCGCCTGCAAGTCACGATTACCGAGCCATTGGACTGCCGAACCACTCAGACAGGAGCCTACCCATGATCCGCAGATATCTTTCGCTGCTGACGCTGCTTTCCGCGTTCGCGCTCGTCGCCGCGTGCGGCGGCGGCATGACCGAAGAACCGGCCGCCGATCCGATGCCCGAACCGGAACCGGAGCCGGTCGCCGAGCAGGCGTCCTCGACCCCGGAGATGCTCGGCGGCGGGAAGGCGATGGAAGTGCATCCGGGCCAGGGGGGCAGCCCCCACGTCAAGGTCGACTGGATGGTGGGCGACGCCAACGTCTCGATCACCTACGGCCGGCCGTACCTGAAGGGGCGGGTGGTCGGCGACACCGTCGAGCCGATGGGAGATCAGGTCTGGCGGCTCGGCGCCGACGAAGCGACGACGCTGGTCACCGACAAGGACCTCATGATCCGCGACACCCACGTGCCGGCCGGCGAGTACACGCTCTGGGCGGCGCACATGGGCGACGAATTCCACCTGATAGTCAACAGCCAGACCGGTCAGTGGGGCACGCAGTACGACTCCAGCCACGACGTGGCCCACGTCGCGATGGACGTGGCGGACCTCGACCCGCCCGCCGACCAGTTGACCCTCTCGGTGACGGACGACACGTTCAAGTTCGACTGGGGCCGGATGTCGGCGTCGGTCCCGCTCATGGCGCACGAGTAGCGAATCGTCCGCAACCGCGCCGCGCAGGTTACGCGCAGCAGGCATAGCAGCCGATCGCGCGGATGCGGTTGACCAGCTCGTCGAGGATCCGACGGCGGTCGGCGCCGAATCGCTCGAGCGCATGAAGGACGCTGTCGCAGGTGGTCCGGATTGGGGAATCTACCCGGTCGCCGAACCCTGGGATTGTGCCTGGGCTTCGTCCTGTGCATCGCGCTGCCGTCCATCGGACAAGTCGCGAAGTACGCCGGTCCATCCGTCGCCGTAGTCTACCTGGTCATTTGCTTCGCCTTTTTCGTGGTCGTTCGCGTGTACGTCGCACCGAGAGTGCTGCCCAGAGTCAGCGACAGACAAGTGGCGATGCTCGCTGTCGCAGCGCTGGCGGCCGCTGTCGGCGTGTTCACGGTCGTGTATCCGATAGCCGACGACCCGACAAGCTTCCGCGGCGGATCGGACGCTGACGACGCGTTGAATCTCATCGTCCACGAGTTGATGCAGGGCCGCTATCCTTACCATGCACGGACGTACCTGGGAAATCCCGTCACGCCGATGCCCGGAGCCATGTTTCTCGCCGCTCCATTCGTCATCATCGGAAACAGCGCCTATCAGAATTTCTTCTGGCTGTGCATCCTGTTCGTCGTTCTGAAGTCGTATTTTTCAAGTGGACGCTCGGCCCTTGCGATGATGCTGCTGGTGCTGGCGTCAAGCCCCATCGTCCAATATGCGATAGTGACCGGCAATGATCAGCTCGCCAACAGCATCTACGTGCTTGTGGCGGCGCTCCTGGTCATGAAGACGGCCGATTCGTCCGCAGCCCGCCCGCTGACAGGCATGGCGGCGTGCGTTTTTCTGGGCGCAGCCCTTTCGTCGCGCTTCAACTACTTCTACGTGCTGCCTGCCGTGTTCTCGGCGCTGGCGCGAACGAGAGGCCTGAAGACCGCCGTCGGACGCACGGCGACTGCACTGGCCGCGCTGGCCGCAATCACGATGCCGTTCTACCTGTTCGACCGCGAAGGATTCTCGCCGCTGCACACGATCGGCATACTGTCCACTATGGAATCGGCCTGGAGCCTGGCTCCGCCGTTCGTCGTGGCGGCCACCGGCGGGATTGCGTTGGCCATGGCCGTCTTCCTGCGCGTGGACGATCGATGCGTGACTCCGCTCGGCGTCATTGCCGTGGTCCAGGCTTTTCCCGTGTGCTGCTTCGTCGCGCTGGCTTGGCTCGGCGGCGTTTCGGAGCCGCTTCGGTGGATGGATTACGGAATCAGCTTTCTGTTCTTCGGAGCGGTATTTTTCTGGAAGATGCTGGAAGACGATCCTGAGATGCGGATCGCGCGGGACCGTCCCGATGCGTCGAGCATCGCGAGCTTGACGGCTGCTCCCCGGCCGTAGCCGAGGCGGGCCGCCCACGCGCCGCGCCGGCGGGTTCAGCTCCGCTGCTTCCGCTTCCCGGCCACGTGCTTCGCGAGAAAGGCGCGGATCGCCTCGTGGCTGCGGCGCATCTCGTCCGGCGCGAACCGGCCGTGGCCGCCGCCCGGAATGGTCACCAGCCGGTTCGGCACGCCGGCCCGGTCCAGCCGCTCGTGCAACCGCACCGCCTGACTGTGGGGTATCCGGGAGTCCCGGTCGCCGTGGATCGTGATGATCGGCGGCAGCCCTTCGCGCACGTACTCCAGCGGCGAGAGCAACCGCGCAAGCTCCCGCCGATCCGGGTTGCTCCCGAACCACTGGACCGTCCCCGGCTTCGAATGCGGCCCTTCCAGCCGCTCCAGCACGTCGGTGATGCCGTACCAGTTGACCACCCCGGCCACCTCGATCGGCGCGCCGGGACATTGCCTGTCGAGCCCCGCGGAGGGGGGAATCATCGCGGAGGTCAGCGCCAGATGGCTGCCGGCCGAAGCGCCCGTCACCACCAGCCGATCCGCGTCCAGCCCGTACTCGTCCGCATGCTCGATCACCCAGCGGACGGCGCAGAGACAGTCCTCCACCGCCGCCGGCGCATGCGCCGCGCGCGCCAGACGGTACTCGACGTTGACGACCGCCCATCCCATCTCCAGATAGGGCAGCAGACTGAGCAGGCTCCCCTCCTTGCTGCCGAAGACGTGCGCGCCGCCGTGGAAGTGGATGAACGCCGGATGCGGGCCCGCCGATTCGCCCCGCGGCACGTACAGGTCGAGCTTCCCTTCCCATTGTCCGGCCGTCAGGTACGTCACGTTCGGAACGGTTCGGAACTGCCGGCCCGCCTCGATCGCCCACTCCGCCGACTCCGACAACTGGCCGTGGGCAAGTCCGGGCGCGAGCGCCGACGCGACGAGCGCCGCGAGGAAACGACCGACAAGGTTCGAGCGCATGGAATGACCTCTCTTTCCGCCTGACTCCGCCCGGCCGCAACACCGGCGACGAACGACGCTCTCCATGTTACCAGCCCGTGGGGAGATCCCCGCTGCATTCGAGCGGCGATGCATCCCGCCTGACGGCGTTACGCAGATTTTCGTCGCCAGCGCGACGAACCCGCCGATCATCACCCAGTCCACGTCGGTATCCTGTCAGCCCGCGCCGCTGCGAAGCGCGCGCTCGTCTCGACTCTCAGGAAGCAAGAAAGGCGCCGGCTTTCGTCCGCTCCGATGCGACCTGTTGAACGGGGTGGTGGTGATCCTGATGAAAGCTGCGAAGGTCCGGCCGCTGATGCAACCCGTGGCGGAAAACCGTGTCGCACCGAGACAGCCGGGGAGCCTGGCTGGTAAGGCGTGAGGAGGAAGCATATCGACCCTGTTCGAACAGCGCAGTTCAGCGTCCAAATAGACGACGGCGAACCTCTTCTCGGGTCACTCCGAGTTGGTCCGCAACGTCGGCCACGATGGAACCCAAAGCGCCGATGCGTACGTAGCGATGCCGCGGGACGGTGATCTGAAGTTCGGCGTTTCGGACAACGACGGTCAGCATCATGTGGCTGCCACGTTGACGCGCAATCCGATAGCCATAGCAACGGCATAGCAACCGAGCCACGTCATCACCGGACAGGTCGCGCGGCAATTTCATACGGCAATGGCTTCATCCTTGACGAGGCGCAGTCGAATTGTCCTGACGGCGCAATCGTCACCGAAGTGGCATAGCACGGCATCCTTCACCATCGTCTTCAGATGCTCCCAGTCATCTCCCTGCGTGAAGATGCTGTAGCCAAGCGCCCTGGCGTCGTAACCGCCTTCGACTGCTTCGGTCACCTCGAAAACGACTTCGAACGGCTTCGCCATGAGCTTCGTCAAACCGCCGGCAGAACGCCGGCAGGCCTCCACCTCTCACCATGGAGTCGGAAATGGATTTTGTCCACTTCCTGCACTCCTGGCGCGTTGCACAAAATGTCCGTCACAGCGAGTTCAGTTTCTCAAAAAGCCGCTCAAATTTTTCGAGTGCGGCGTCCATGCCCGGAAGCGCATCAACGACGCCGGGCTCCACGATGTTTTCTGTCAAGTAGACCGCTGGTCCAAGTGATCGAACTGCGGTAAGTCCGGCGGCAATGAGCCTCCGCGCCGCCCGCGTACGAGCTGGCTGTAAGCACGCGCCCCTCGTCGAAAATCTTCAGCGCCCGAAGCCGTTCCAATTTCTTCTTGTCGCCGACGTGGAAGTCAGAAAAAACTGCCGTGTTCAGCCCCTTGCCGCTGAAAAGCGTCACGAAGCTTGTCATTTTGTCGATTCCGCCGGCAACGGAAATTGTCCATCTGGAGTCGAGGTGCGTTCGGCCGCGTAGACGCAATTGACGCGAAAACCATTTCAGATAAAGCAAATCGGAAGGGCCCTCGACGAGAAGCGGATACTCGCCGATGAAAAGGGTCTGGCTGACGTCATAGCATAATGCGGCCTGAAGCGGAAATATGGCGTCATGGTCCGTGCTTAGAATTTCACTACCGACTTTAGCGCCTCTGGGGTCGTCTTCTTCTACAACGTCCTCTACTGTGCGGACTGAAAGGATATTCTCGGGGTCTATCATGAAAGGCGAGTGCGTCGTGTAAATTAGTGGTGATTGCAGCACGATGCGTTCGTTGAAATATCGCAACAGGTCACGCTGCGCTCTTCCATGCAGCGAGAGGCCGGGTTCATCCAGCAGTATGAACTCGATATGCGCCGTGAACGCTTCCTCGCGTTCAGATGGATTTTCGATCTCCTTGAGGCGCTTCAGCAATTGTTGCACAACCTGCGCGGACTGAAGACGCTTTGCCTCTTCAGTATGAAGGTCCGCGCTTCTGATGAGCTGTTTTACTACCCGAGCCTCGTTTATGACAAGATCCGGCCAGCGGCAAGCGTTACTGTATCCTTTTGTAATTTCCACGGTCTTCTGGGTGAATGCGCCCGGTCCAAGAATGTCTTCAACGGCCGCTCGGTCCGCATCTTCGACAGCCCAAGTCGTCGTGAGGACATTGTCCGGATTGTCGGCTGCGCGTTCCTTGTACTCCGACCACCGGCGGCGCGGGTATTCCAGACTTGCGAAATGCGCGTCCGCTTCCACTATCGGGTTGAGGCGGTGAAGAGCTTCCAGCAGAGCGGTTTTTCCAGCCTCGTTCTTGCCGACCAGGCAAGTAATCGGACCGATCTTGAAGGGCGTCGAATCGTCGACGCACTTGAAATTCTCAACGCGCGCCTCTGTCAATTTCATCGTCATTCTCCGAACACCGGAAACATCATACGCGAGCCGATTGACGCGTTGGGAGCGGCGATCGGGGAGCCAACCGACCTTTTGGATTTCGCGCGCCCGAGGCGATGACTGCTGCGCGCTCGCTCTTGCCGGCGCCGGAGCTTCGCGGTATCGGCTATCGTCATCCCACGTGAGCCTACCACAGGCATCCGGCTCGGTCAGCGTCTCCGGCTAACGGGAACGGCGCGCCCGACGCCGCGATCGCGGCTTGACGGCCGCCTCCGCGGCCAGCGGCGCCTGGAGCCGCTCGTAGCGCGCGAACAGGTGCTCGACGCGCTCCCGTTCGGTGGCGAAGGGCGCGCGGCGGTAGAGGCGGTCCACCGCCCGGTCGAGCTTCTGATGCGCCCGGCGGAGGTCGGGCGGCGTCAGGTCGGGGTCGTACAGGTCGGCCAGCGTGGAGTCCGGGTGAACGGCGCGGGCGGCGAGCGCGGCGTCGGCGCGGGGCGTCAGCGCGGCAAGGTCCGCTTCCGGGACGGCCGGAAGCGGGAAGGTGTTGTAGACGAGGCCGATGGAGTACCGGTAGTCGCTCTTCAGCCGGCCGCCGATGTGCCGCAGCCACGCCATCTGCATGGCGGAGGTCAGCAGGGCGAACGTCGGCTTCGTCGCGCCTTCGAGGACGAACAGGAGGTCGCTGGGAACGGTGGGCGGCTCCAGCCAGCCTATCGGCACGTATTCCCGACGCTCCGAACTGACCTTGGGAACAGCCAGGAACGGCGCGTCGGGAACGACGTTCACATGGTAGAGCGTGGGCGTGTCAGCCAGCTTCAGCGTAGGTTTGCTCCTGCTGGCTTGCCGGTAGGCGCGGACCGCGGCGATGCGCTCGCGGACGCGCGGCAGCCGGGCCAGTGCGCCGGGAGAGGCGTCGTGCAGGGCGAGGATCCAGCGCGCGCCGCCCTGCAAGTACTCGCGGGCGCCGACGAAGGGGCGCAGCAGCGGCGCGGCGTCCGGCTCGGCGTCCAGCAACGCAGACCGCTCCTCGGCGTTGAAAATGTAGTGCCCGCCGTCTATCGGCTTCGACCCGATGACCAGCCGCGGCAGCCCGTTGATCGGTCGTCCTTCCTCCCGCACCACCAGGTGCGAGTCGGCCAGTCCGCCGCCGTCGAACAGGTACGGCGTGATCACGGCGTGGCGGCTTTCGAGCGGCTCGCTCTTCACGTCGTCGTAGGCGAACAGCCGCCGGTCGGCCGGCGCCTGCTCCGCGGCGTCGAGGCCGATGATCGTCACGTGGACGTGCGCCATGCCCCGGGCGTCCGAGCCCCAGGCGAAGGTGCGGTGGGCGAAGGCGATCTCCAGGCCATGGCGGGCGAACAGGACCGGCCAGAGTTGCGCCGCCTGTTCGCCCTGCGTGATCGAGTTGGTGGCCACGAAGCCGATGCGGGGAGGGATGCTTCCCCGCGGCGCGCGCCGGACGTACTCGCCGGCGCGGATGAACCAGGCCGCCACGTAGTCGAGCGTCCCGCCCGCGCCGCCCAGACCCGCCTCCCGGCGCACCTGCGCCCGTTGCTCCGTGGATTGGTATTTCGCCCCGCCGAACGGCGGGTTCCCGAAGACGTACGAGCACTCCGCCGGCGGCAGCACCTCCGCCCAGTCGATCTCCAGCGCGTCGGCGTGGCGGACGTTCGGCGACCGTTCTATCGGAATCCGCGTGTAGGTCAGGCCGAACTCCAGGCTCAGCCGGCTGTTCATGATCTGGTCCATCATCCAGAGCGCCGTCGACGCGATCCGGGCGGCGAACTCGCCGATCTCGATCCCGTGGAACTGATCGACGTTGACCACCGACAGCGCGTCGGCGAGCAGGTCGAACTGGCCGTGGGGCCGCAGCGCCCGCAGCACCTCGATCTCCAGCGCCCGCAGCTCGCGGTAGGCGATGATCAGGAAGTTGCCGCAGCCGCACGCCGGGTCGAACAGCCGCAGCCCGCCCAGCTTCTGCTGGAACCTGTGCAGCTCGGGGACCGCCCGGCTGTCGCGCCGCGCCCTCAGCCGCGCGAACTCCGCCCGCAGGTCGTCGAGGAACAGCGGCTCTATCACCTTCAGGATGTTCTTCTCGGTGGTGTAGTGCGCGCCGGCGGCGCGGCGTTCGGCCGGCTCCATCACCGACTGGAACAGCGCGCCGAAGATCGCCGGCGAGATCGCCGTCCAGTCGAACCGGCCCGCGTCGAGCAGCGCCCGCCGCATCGGGGCGTCGAAGTCGGGTATCCGGATCGGCCCGGCGAACAGGTCGCCGTCGACGTATGGGAAGCGGGCCAGATCCTCGTCCAGCTTCGCCTGCCGGCGGTCTTCCGGCGTGTCGAGCACCTGGAACAGCCGGGCCAGCCAGGGGCCGAGGTCGGAGCCGTCCGCCGCGGTCCGCTCCTCGATGAACTGGAGGAAGACGTCCCGCGGTTCGAAGATGCCGGTGTCGTCGGCGAACAGGCAGAAGACGGTCCGGACCAGCAGCAGCTCGAGGTCGTGGCCGCCGTAGCCGGACGCCTTGAGCGCGTCGTGCAGCCGCGCGACGAGTTCGGACGCCTCGACGTTGACCGGGTCCTGGTCGCGGAACGTCCGGCGCTGCACGCCGAGGATGAAGCCGAACTGCTCGACGTGCGCCGGCAGGTCGGCGAGCGCGAACCGGGTCTCCTCCCGCTCGTCCCGGTCGAGCAGCTCGAACGTCCGGAAGTCGCACAGCAGCTGGTAGCGGGGGCGGTCGCGCTCGGGGAGGGCGTCGAAGTACTCGCCCGCCTGCTCACGCGCGGCGGCGAGGCCGCGCCCGGCGCTCTTCTGCTCGACCAGCAGCACCCCCGGCCAGAACAGGTCGATGTAGCCGCCGGCGCGGTCGAGCCGCCGGACGTGCTCCTCGTACCGCGCGACCGTCCGGCGCCGGACGCCGAAGATCTCGAAGAAGTCGTTGTAGAAGCTGTGCGTCTCTCCCTTCTCGTAGACGGCGTCCGCCCACTCGCGCGCGAACTCGGCCGCGCGCGACCGGATCTCGTTCCACGACAGCCTCATCGGTCAGCCCGTCCCGCTGCGCCCCGCGCCGGCGCGCCGGCCGAAGATCGCCGTGCCGACGCGGACGATGGTGGCGCCTTCCTCGACGGCGACCTCGAAGTCGTTGCTCATGCCGATCGACAACTGGCCGAGCCGCGGCGCGGGGACGCCGGCGTCGAGCAGCTCGTCCCGCAGCGCCCGGAGCCGCCGGAAGTACGGCCGGGCGCGCTCCGGATCGGCGGACCAGGGCGGGAGCGTCATCAGGCCGCGCAGCGTGACGGCCCGGCAGTCCGCCCCGGCTTCCAGAATCGCGCGCACCGCCTCGATCGGCGCGCCCGACTTCGTGGACTCCCCCGCGAGGTCTACCTGCGCCAGCGCCTCCACCGTCGTGCGCTGCTCGCCGGCCACCCGTTCGAGGCGGCGGAGCAGCTCCACGCTGTCCACCGAGTGGATCCACGCCATCGCCGAGGCCGCCCGGCGCGCCTTGTTCGACTGGAGATGGCCGACGAGATGCCAGACGAGGTGCGGGAGGTCGGCCGACTGCGCGATCTTGCCGAGCGCCTCCTGCACCCGGTTCTCGCCGAAGTCGGTCAGCCCGGCCGCCGCCGCCGCGCGCACGTGGGCCGTCGGCAGCGTCTTCGAGACGCCGACCAGGCGGACCGCGGCCGGGTCGCGTCCGGCGCGGCCGCACGCGCGCGCAATCCGTTCCCGCACGCGCCGGACGTTCCGGGCGATGGCCGCCGCAAGGTCGGCGTCGGTCATGGCCGCCGCCGCTCCAGGGTCCCGAGCAGCTGGCGGGCCGGGCCGGCGTGCTCTCCGTCGCCGGCCAGCCGGAGGTACCGCCGGAGCGCCGCCGCCGCGCCGCCGCGATCCGGATCGCCGGCCTGCACGAGGCTGACGGCCAGCCAGTAGTGGACCGGGGCGAAGCCGGAGTCCTGCTGCAGGATCGCCTCGAGGTCGGAACGCGCCCCGGCCGCGTCGCCGGCGTCCAGCCTGGCGACGGCGCGGCCGAGGGCGTCCTGGAGCCGCCGGCGCCGTTCCGCCAGGCTGGCGCGGGCGACGCGGGTCGCTTCGAGCCGCGCCGCGGCCGCGTCGGTCTCGCGTCCCTGCCGCGTGTAGACGCTCGCGAGGCCGTAGTAGGCGGCCGGATGCTCGGGCGTCAGCGCGATCACCCGCCGGAAGGCCGCTTCGGCCCCGGCGAGCTGTTCGAGGTCCGAATGGGCGATGGCGAGGTTGTAGTGGCACTCGGTGCAGTCGGGCCGCCGCTCGACGGCGCGGGTGAACTGCTCGACGGCGGCGGCGTGGTCGGCGGCGCGGCTCGCGGCCAGGCCGGCCGCGAACGCCCTCGACGCCGCTTCGCGGTCGCCCAGCTCCGCGATCCACGCCCCGTCCCGCCGGCCGGCGGCGAGCTGCAGGTTGACGTCGACCCGGCGCCCGGCGCGGACCCGGATCCGGAACAGGCCGCTGCGCAGCTCGCCCTTGCCGGCGGTGACGGCGTACAGCCCCGGCGCGACGTCCCGCAGCGCGTACGTGCCGTCGGCCGCCGTCTCGCGCCCGGCGGAGTCGCCGCCGCCGAGCCGGCGCACCGTCACCTGCGCGCCCGACGCCGGGCGCCCGTCCGCATCGGTCACCCGGCCGCGGACGACGCCGCCGGCGGCGTCCTGCGCCGCACCGGCCGCGGCCGTTGAGGCCGCCGCGCCGAGAAGACACGCGAGGGCCAGGAGCGGCATCGGAACGGCCGCCGCCGCGCAGCCCGCGGCGGAGCCCCGCGCCGCGCCGAGACGGGCGAGGCGCCCGGTTGACGAGTGCGTCACGGCCGCCGCTCCCGGCCGCCGGATTCCGCGCCCGGCTCCGCCCCCTGCGCCAGGAACCGCCGCACCTCCTCGACGTCGTGCGTGACCGGGGCCGGCGGCAGGCTGGCCAGGAACCGCGGCCCGTACCCCTTCGTGCGGACCCGCGCGTCGAACAGCGCCAGCACGCCGCGGTCCCGCCGGCGCCGGATCAGGCGGCCGAACCCCTGGAGCAGCGTCAGGATCGCCAGCGGCATCTGGTAGTCGGCGAACGCGCTGCCGCCGGCGGCTTCGATCGCCTCCATCCGGGCGGCGGTGATCGGGTCGGAGATAGAGGCGAACGGCAGCTTGTCGATGACGACGCAGCTCAGCGCCTCGCCCGCCACGTCGACCCCCTGCCAGAAGCTGGAGGTCGCCAGGAGGACCGCTCCGGGGGTGGCGCGGAACTCGCGCAGCAGCACGGTGCGCGGCGCGGAGCCCTGCACGAGCAGGGGGTACGGCGTCGCCTCCTCCAGCCGGCGGTGGACGTCCCGCAGGTTGGCGTAGCTGGTGAACAGGACGAACGCCCGGCCTGCGGTGGCGCGGAGCAGATCGGCCAGCTCGCGCGCCACGGCGGCCGTGAACTGCCCGCTCCGGGGGTCCGGCATCCGCCGGGGGAGGAACAGCATCGCCTGCTCCGCATAGTCGAACTCCGACGGCAGCCGGATCTCGAACGCGTCGACGATGCCGAGCCGCCCGCGGACGTAGTCGAACGCGCCGTCCACGGTCAGCGTCGCCGACGTCAGGATGGCGGCGTCGCTCCGTTCGAGGATCTGCGAGGCGACGACGCCCGATACGTCGATCGGCGCGGCGCGCAGGAAGACGCCCTTCCCGCGCCGCTCCAGGAAGTAGACGTAGTCGGGGTCGGCGGCGTCGATCAGGAAGGCGGTCTGGTCGCGCAGCTCGCCCGCACGCCGCGCCAGCGCCGTCAGGTCTTCCGACGCGCCGCCGAGTGCGGACAGGCCGCGTTCGAGATCGGCGAGGCTCCGCAGGAGACGCCGGCCCGCGTCGGCGGCCGGCGCGAGCTTCTCGCCGTTCACCCGGGTCCGGTCCGCGCCGGCGCCTGCGAGCGCCAGCAGGTTGAACAGCGCCCGGCCGTCCTCGTGCGCGCGGCCGAGCAGGCCGCGCACGTCCTCCGCGGCGCCGGCGCCGACCGCCCCGTCCGCGCCGAGGAGCCGGAGCCCGTCCCGGACGAGGTCGTCCAGCCGGCGGTTGCTGACCGAGACGCCGAAGTACTGCGTCGCCACGTCCTCGAGCTGGTGCGCTTCGTCGATCACGGTGCAGGCGCACGACGGGATCACCTCGCCGTACGCGCTCCGCCGGACGGCGGCGTCGGCGCAGAGCAGGTGGTGGTTGACGATGACGAGGTCGGCTTCGCTCGCCTGCCGCCGCATCCGGGTGATGAAGCAGTCGTCGTACCGCGGGCACTCCGCGCCGATGCAGTTCTCCGACGTGGCGGCGATCTCGCCCCAGAGCGGGAAGTCGTCGGGCAGGTCCTCGATCTCCGCGCGGTCTCCCGTCTCGGTCTGCCCGGCCCACTCCCGGAGCAGGTCGAGATGCGGCGCGCCGGCCGGTTCGAGCAGGCCGCCGTCCTGCCCGAGCGCCTCGAATCGGTGGAGGCAGAGGTAGTTGCCGCGCCCCTTCATGTACGCGGCGGTGAACGGTACGCCGAGCGCGTCGCGGAGCGCCGGGAGGTCCTTGTAGTAGATCTGGTCCTGCAGGTTCTTCGTGCCGGTCGAGACCAGCACGCGCCGGCCGGAGAGGATGGCGGGCGTCAGGTACGCGAACGTCTTGCCGGCGCCGGTGCCCGCTTCGACGAGCAGCACGCCGCCGGCGGCGAGCACGTCGCCCGCCGCCGCCGCCATCTCGCGCTGGCCCGGACGCGGCTCGAACGCCGGGAGCGCGCGCGCAAGCGGACCCTCGTCGGCGAACGCGTCGGCCACCCGCGCGCCGAGCGTATCGAGATCCGGGTTCAGCGCGCCGGCTCGGGGTACAGGGGAAACCTCCGGCACAGCTCCTCGACTTCGGCGCGCACCAGGGCGGCGGCCCGTTCGTCCTCGGGGGAGGCCAGCACCCGGCCGATCAGCTCGCCGATCCGGTCCATCTCGATCTCGCCCATGCCGCGGGTGGTGAGCGCCGGCGTTCCCAGGCGGATTCCGCTCGCCACCATCGGCGGCTTCTCGTCGAACGGAATCGTGTTCTTGTTCACCGTGATCCCGGCGCGGCCGAGCGCCGCTTCGGCCAGCTTGCCGGTCAGTCCCCGCGAGACGACGTCGACCAGGACCAGGTGGTTGTCGGTTCCCCCGCTGACCAGCCGGAAGCCGACGGCCGCGAGCGCCGCCGCCAGACGCCCGGCGTTCGCCACCACCCGCCGCTGGTAGTCGGCGAACGCCGGCTCGGACGCCTCCTTGAAGCAGACCGCCTTGGCCGCGACGACGTGCATCAGCGGTCCGCCCTGCACGCCCGGGAAGAGCGCCCGGTTCACGCTCTTCGCATGGGTCTCGCGGCAGAGCACCATGCCGCCGCGCGGTCCCCGGAGCGTCTTGTGGGTGGTGGTGGTGACGACGTCGGAGTGCGGCACGGGACTCGGGTGCGCGCCGGCCGCGACCAGTCCCGCGACGTGCGCCATGTCGGTGACCATCGCGGCGCCGACCTCCCGCGCGGTCTCGCCGATCCGCGCGAAGTCGATCGTCCGCGGGTAGGCGCTCGCCCCGACCATGATCATCCGCGGCCGGCGCTCCCGGGCCAGCCGGTCGAGCTGGTCGTAGTCGATCCGCTCGTCGTCCCTCCGCACGCCGTACGGCACGACGTCGTAGAGCTGCCCGGAGAAGTTCAGCGGGTGGCCGTGCGTCAGGTGGCCGCCGTGCGCGAGGTCCATCCCCAGGACGGCGTCGCCCGGCTTCAGCAGCGCGAAGTACGCCGCCATGTTCGCCTGGGCGCCCGAGTGCGGCTGGACGTTGGCGTGTTCGGCGCCGAACAGCGCCTTCGCGCGGTCGATCGCGAGAGTCTCCGCCGCGTCGACGCACTCGCAGCCGCCGTAGTACCGGCGGCCGGGATACCCTTCGGCGTACTTGTTCGTCAGCACCGACCCCGCCGCCTCGAGCACCGCCGCGCTGACGAAGTTCTCGGACGCGATCAGCTCCAGGCCGGTGTTCTGGCGGCGGATCTCCGCGCGGATCGCCTGCGCGATCTCGCCGTCGACTTCGGCGACTCCCTGCCGGCGGTCCGCGGCCGCGGCTTCCGGCGTGCTCGTCATCGAACGCTCTCGGGGACGGGAGCGCCTGCGGAGGTCCTCCCGCGGACCGCTGCGGTCTCCTCCGCCGGTGCGAGGCGATCCTGCTCGGCGGCGGCGATCTTGTCGACCCGGCGCTGGTGGCGTCCGCCGTCGAACGGCGTCGTCAGGAAGGCGTCGACGACGTCGAGCGCGTCGTCGACCGAGAGGCTGCGCGCGCCCAGCGCCAGCACGTTGACGTCGTTGTGCCGGCGCGCCAGCCGCGCCGCGGCGGCGGTGGCCACCGCCGCCGCCCGGATTCCCCGCACCTTGTTCGCGGCGATCGCCATCCCGACGCCGCTGCCGCAGATCAGGATGCCGCGGCGGCACGCGCCGGAGGCGACCCGCCGCGCCACGCCGAGCGCGTAGTCGGGGTAGTCGACCGAGTCGTCGGTCTCCGGTCCGAGGTCTTCGAATGCGAGGCTGCGCCGGTCGAGCAGCCGCCGGACGTGCGCCTTGAGTCCGACGCCGGCGTGGTCGGCGCCCAACGCGATCCGCATGGCCGGATTCTACCGGAAGAGGGCGCCGCCGCGCGGCGGGCGCGCGGCGGGCGCGCGGCGGGCGCGTGCTATATTCTGTGCGCATTCCCTCACGGGGAAGGAGCCGCGCCATGGCGAGTCCTGCTGCGCCCGTCGCCTCCATCGCGTCGATGCCGTCCGCCGGATCGCGCTTCGCCGCCGCCTTTCCGAACTCCCGCAAGGTGTACGTCGAAGGCGCCGGCGGGCGCGTGCGCGTCCCGATGCGCGAGATCGCGCTCTCCGGCGGCGAGCCGCCGCTCCGCGTCTACGACACCAGCGGCCCGCACGACGCCGACGTCCGGGCCGGGCTGCCGCCGCTGCGCGGTCCGTGGATCGCCGCGCGCGGCGACGCCGCCGAGACCGCGCCCGCCGGCCGCGCCCGCGGCTCGGCGCAGATCCCGGCGTCGCTCCGCCGGCCGGTCGTGCGCGGCGCGGGGCCGGTCACGCAACTGCATTACGCGCGGCGGGGCGAGGTGACCCCCGAGATGGAGTTCGTCGCCCTCCGCGAAGGGTTCGACGCGGAGTTCGTCCGGGCGGAAGTGGCCCGCGGCCGGGCGATCATCCCCGCCAACGTCAACCATCCGGAGCTCGAGCCGATGGCGATCGGCCGCCACTTCCTGGTGAAGATCAACGCGAACATCGGCAACTCCGCCGTCAGCTCGTCGATAGACGAGGAGGTCGAGAAGCTCCGGTGGGCCACCCTGTGGGGCGCCGACACGATCATGGACCTGTCGACCGGCCCGGACATCCACGAGACGCGCGAGTGGATCGTCCGCAACGCCCCGGTTCCGGTCGGGACCGTGCCGATCTACCAGGCGCTGGAGAAGGCGGGGGGGCGGCCGGAGGATCTGACCTGGGAGATCTACCGCGACACGCTGATCGAGCAGGCGGAGCAGGGGGTCGACTACTTCACCGTCCATGCCGGGGTGCTGCTCCGGTACGTCCCGATGACCGCCCGGCGCCTCACCGGCATCGTCTCGCGCGGCGGGTCGATCCACGCCCGGTGGTGTCTGGCGCACCACCGGGAGAACTTCGCCTACACCCGCTTCCGCGAGATCTGCGAGATCCTGCGGCGGTACGACGTCGCGTTCTCGCTCGGCGACGGCCTCCGCCCCGGCTCGATCGCCGACGCCAACGACGAGGCGCAGTTCGCCGAGCTCCGCACCCAGGGCGAGCTGACCCGCATCGCCCGGGAGCACGACGTGCAGGTGATGAACGAGGGGCCGGGGCACGTCCCGATGCACCTGATCCGCGAGAACATGGAGAAGCAGCTCGACTGGTGCGGCGAGGCGCCGTTCTACACCCTCGGGCCGCTGACCACCGACGTCGCGCCGGGGTACGACCACGTCACCTCCGCCATCGGCGCCGCGATGATCGGCTGGTACGGAACCGCCATGCTCTGCTACGTCACCCCGAAGGAGCATCTCGGCCTGCCGAACCGCGACGACGTCAAGGCCGGCGTCGTCGCCTACAGGATCGCGGCCCACGCCGCCGACCTCGCCAAGGGCCACCCGCGCGCCCAGGCGTGGGACGACGCCCTCTCGAAGGCGCGCTTCGAGTTCCGGTGGGAGGACCAGTTCAACCTGGCGCTCGACCCGGTGACCGCCCGCGCCTGCCACGACGAGACGCTGCCGGCCGACGGCGCCAAGGTCGCCCACTTCTGCTCGATGTGCGGCCCGAAGTTCTGCAGCATGGAGATCACCCGGCAGATCCGCGACTTCGCCGCCGAGCGCGGCCTCGGCGAGCAGGAGGCGGTCCAGGCCGGCCTCGACGAGAAGTCGGCCGAGTTCCGCGCGCGCCGCGCGCTGTACGTGCCGGCGAAGTGACTGCCGTCAAAGCCATGACCGGCCTCCGTCCCGCCGCCGCCGTTCTGCTGCTCGCCCTGGCGCCGGCGCCGCCCGCGTCCGCCGAGGTCACCCGGATCCGGATTGACTCGCGCGAGCCGTTCGCCGAGGACGTGGCCGGCAGGATCGGGCCGTACGAGCGGCTGCGCGGACGGGTCGTCTACGCGCTCGACCCCGGACACGACGCGAACCGCGGCATCGTCGATCTGGCGGCGGCGGCGCCGAACGAGGACGGGCGGGTCGAGTTCTACGCCGACCTTGAAATCATCGTCCCGGCCGACCGGCGCCGGGCGCAGCCGACGGTCCTGTACGTCGTCAACAACCGGGGGCGCCGGACGTGGGGCGGCGACCCGTTCCTGCTCGGCCGCGGGTACGTCACGGTCTCGAGCGGGTGGATTGCGGAGGTTCCGTTCGCGCCGGGACTGCTGCGGCTGGAGGCGCCGATCGCCAACGACGACGACGGGGTGAACGTGGTCGGGACGGTGCGGGCCGAGTTCGTGACCGACCGGCCGGCGGGCCGCCTGCCGATCTCCAACCAGCTCAGTTACGAACCGGTCGCCAGCCGGGTGGCGGACGCGACGTTGAGCCGGCGCTGGCGGGAACGGGACGCCCCGCAGCCGATCGCGCGCGACCGGTGGCGCCTGGCGGTCGCGCCGGGACCGGGGCCGCGCGAGGAAGGGAGCGGCCTGGTCGAGGTGCAGGCCGAGCTCGACGGCGGGTTCGAGCCGGGAGTGATCTACGAGCTGATCTACGACGCGCGGGGTTCGGTAGTGCAGGGGGCCGGCTTCGCCGCCATCCGCGACCTCGTCTCGTTCCTCAAGCACGACGCGTCGGCGATGAACCCGCTGCGCGGCGCGGACGGACGCCCGCTGGCCGAGCGGGTCATCGCCCAGGGGCTGTCGCAGAGCGGCCGGGCGATCCGGACGTTCCTCCACGAGGGGTTCAACGCCGACGAGCAGGGGCGTCAGGTGTTCGACGGCGTGATGCCGACCATCGCCGGCGGCGGCCAGGGGTTCTTCAACCACCGCTTCGCGTCGCCGACCCGCACGAACACGCAGCACAGCGGACATCTCTATCCCGCCGACGTCTTCCCATTCACCTACGGGGACGAGACCGATCCGTTCACCGGCCGGCGCGACGGCATCCTGCGCCGGGCGCGGGCGGACGGCGTCGTCCCCAAGGTGATGCATCTCGACAGCGCCTCGGAGTACTGGCACCGCAGCGGCTCGCTGGTGGTGACCGATCCGCTCGGGGAGCGCGACAGCACGCTCCCGCCCGAAGTGCGGGTGTACGTGTTCGGCGGGACGCAGCACAGCCCCGCCTCCGGGCCGGCCGGCCGCGGGCAGCTTCCGCCGAGCCCCACGGACTACCGGCCGTTCCAGGAGGCGCTGCTGCTGGCGCTGGACCGCTGGATCGCGAACGGGGAGCCGCCGCCGCCCAGCGTGCGCCCGCGGATAGCCGACGGTACGCTGGTCGGATGGCGGGCCGGCCAGGCCGGCTGGACGCCGCTTCCGGGCGTCCGCTACCCGGCCGTCATCCAGCAGCCCGAACTCCTCGACTACGGGCCGTCGTTCCGGGAGCGCCGCCGCATCGACCGCCACCCGCCGGTCCGCACCGGGAAGGAGTACCGGGTGCTCGTGCCCGCCCTCGATCAGGACAACAACGAACGGGGGCTTCTGAACATGCCGTCGGTCGCCGCGCCGGTGGCGACGTTCACCGGCTGGAACCTCAGGAGTCCGGAGATCGGCGCCCCCGACGAGCTGCTGCGGCTGACCGGCGGCTACGTCCCGTTTCCGCGGACCGCGGCGGCGCGCGCGGCGGCGGGCGACCCGCGCCGGGCGGTCACGGAGCGGTACCGGGACTTCGACGACTACCTCGCGCGGTATCGGGCGGCGGCCGACGCGCTCGTGTCGAAAGGCTACCTGCTGCCCGAACACCTGCCGGGGCTGGAGGAGCTGGCGCGGTCGCACCGGCCGTTGTTCGAGGAACAGGATCTGCGCAGCGCTCGCGAACGTGAACGCAGCGCTGAAGCGCTGCAGCAACACACGCCGGATGGATGAGGCTGTATGGACAAAGAGATGACAGGGCAGGAAGGCGCCGGTTCGACGGACCGGCGCTCTGAACGCAAGGAGAACATCCGCGGCGCGCTCGGGCTCGCCTTCGTGGTGTTCGCGGCGCTGGCGCAGGTCTTCGACGCCTGCGTCCTGCGCTGACAGCCCGTGGCGAAAGTCCCCGCTGCATTCGAGCGGCGATGCATCCCGCCTGACGGCGTTGTTCGTCGGTTGCGTATGCCCAATATGCGCCCTCCTCACGCCTTGTCAGGCGGGCGCCTCACCGCTCTCGGTGCGACGCGGGGATTCCACCACGGGCTGCTGAGGAGAGCGCAACGGCCGGTGGCCGCCGTCAGATCAGCGTCTTCAGCAGCGTCAGCGCGGGCGCCGCGCGGACGCCGCCGGGGTTGACGTAATCCTTGACGCCGGCGGCCGAGATCTGCCAGGCGTCGCAGTCGGGGAACCGGACCTTGAAGTAGCGCAGGCCCTTGTCGACCGGGGCGTCGGCCCACTTGCATTCGACGCAGCGGACCGGCCGCCCGCGGTCGACGATCACGAAATCGACCTCGCGGCCGTCGGTGTCCCGGAAGTACCGCAGCTCCACGTCCTGTCCGTGCGCGTCCTGCCGGTACTGGACCCACTTCAGCAGGTGGCAGGCGACCAGGTTCTCGAACCGGGCGGCCTGGTCCGGGACGATGGACCAGTCCGCGTGATAGTGCTTCTGCTCCTTCCGGACCGCGCGGACGGCCGGCGCGCCGAACGGCGGCAGGCGGAAGATCGCGTGCAGCCGCTCGAACACCTGGAGCCAGGCCGCGGCGGTCTTGTGGCTGACCTGCAGATCCTCGCGGAGGGCGTTGATCGAGAGGGGTGAGCCGACCAGAGCCGGGAGGCGGAGCATGAGCAGCTCGAGCGCGCCGAGGTCCTGGACGCGCTCCAGGCTGACGACTTCCTCCCGGACCAGCAGCGTCCGGTAGTCGCGCGACCACCGGCGCGCCTCGACTTGCGACCCGCCGAAGAACGGTTCCGGGAAGCCGCCGAGCGTCAGCAGGTCCATGAGCTCGTCCGCCGACCCGAGACGGAGCTCGGCGGCCGACAGCGGATGCAGGCGCAGGAGATGGTGGCGGCCCTGCAGCGAGTCGCCGCCGAAGCGGTACGCCTCCAGCCGGCCGCTGCCGGTGACCAGCATGCGCGTGCCGCGCGGGCGTGAGTCGTACAGCCCCTTGAGGTAGTTGCGCCAGCCCCGATACTTGTGGATCTCGTCGAAGACCCAGAGACTGGCTGGCGGCAGCTCGCGGCGCAGGATGCGCTCGCGGTCGGCGGCGGCGTCCCAGTTCAGGTAGCCGCGCCGGGCGCCGGGCAGCATCCGGGCCAGCGTCGTCTTGCCGACCTGCCGCGCCCCGGCCACGAAGACCATCTTCCGCGCGAGGTCACGCCTGACCTGGGCGTCAAGGTAGCGGCGGCGGCCGGCCATGCCGCAAGGATATCAGTATTTTTCACTACAGGATAAATTACTCATGAGTATTTTGGAGAGGGGTATAAATCAGTCTTTTCGGAACGCCAGCGTCTTCAGATCCAGCGTCGAGTACGACGCCTCGCCCTCGACGATCCGGATGATCCGATCGACCGGCAGGTCGGAGAACGTCTGCGTCAGGCCGGTCGTCGGCCAGAAGATTTCGAGCCGATCGATCCGCTGCGCCTTCCCCAGCCCGATCGTCTGGCGCAGCGGGTTCGCCCCGAACGCGCCGCCGCTGTTCACGTGGCGGTGGATCGACCGCCGCGCGCCGTCCTCGACGACCTCGGCGCGGATGCGCGCCCCGATCGCCGATCGGTTCGACCGCACGCCGACCAGCTTCACCGTGATCCAGTGGTTTCCGAACCCCGGGTTCTCGTACAGCGCGTTGCCGAACCGGTCGCCCGGGAAGGCGCCCCCCATCTGCGCGAAGACGTCCTGGTCGCCGTCGTGGTCGAGGTCGGCGAACAGCACGCCGTGGCCTTTCTGGAGATGACCCATTCCGGCCGCGTACGTCACGTCCGAGAAACGCCGGCCGCCCCGGTTGCGGTACAGCACGCTCGGCATCAGGCTGTGGTACGGCGGGTAGCCGGTGCCGAGGTAGAAGTCGGGGTAGCCGTCGTTGTCGAGGTCGCCGAAGTTGGCGCCCATCGGGGCGTTCGGCTGCGCCAGCCCGAACCGCTCCGACGCCTCCTCGAACCGGCCGCCGCCGACGCCGCGGTACAGCCGCGCCAGCTCCACGTCGAGCGGGAAGCCGAGCGCGCCGGCGGCCAGATGCTCGACGCCGGCGTTGTAGGCGGCGACGTACAGGTCGAGCGCGCCGTCGTTGTCGACGTCCCAGAACCAGGCGGGGAAGCTCTCGATCGGCCGCGTGACGCCGAGGCGCCGCGCCTCGTCGACGAACCTCCCGTCGCCGGCGTTCCGGTACAGGCGGTTCCGGCCGCCGCTGTTCGAGACGTACAGGTCGGGCAGGCGGTCGCCGTCGTAGTCGCCCCAGATCACCGCCTTCGCGTACGCGTGGTTCATCACGCCGGCGCTGGCGGCGACGTCCGTGAACGTCCCGTCCCCGTCGTTCCGGAACAGCTGGTTGGGCGCGGTCAGCGTCGGCGAGGTCTCGTTGCCGACGTACAGGTCGAGGTCGCCGTCGTTGTCGTAGTCGGCCCAGGAGGCGGTCTGGGTCGGATAATGGACGTCGCCGAGGCCGGCGTCGAACGTCACGTCGGTGAACGTCCCGTCCCCGTTGTTCCGCAGCAGCGAGTTCGGATGTCGCCCGCGCTCGTGGAGCCAGGCGCCGCGCAGCACGAAGACGTCGACGGCGCCGTCGTTGTCGTAGTCGGCCTGGACGAGGTTCAGGCCGCCGTAGAGGCCGGTCAGCCCCGCCTCGTCCGTGCGCTCGGTGAACGTCCCGTCCCGATCGTTCCGGAACAGCCGGAGCTGCCCCTCCGTGTCCCAGGTGGAGACCATGACGTCGAGATAGCCGTCGTTGTCGAAGTCGTCGGCGACCGCCCCGCCGCACAGGTCGAACGTGTCGAGGCCGAGCGCCGGCGCGACGTTCTCGAAGCGGGGCGTCGGTTCGGCCGACTCGAACGTCCCGGGCGGGATCCGGTGCGCCTCCGGCACCTGATCCGGGTAGCTCCCGAGCGTCATGTGGGCGAGGTTGAGCAGCCACCGCGCCGCCAGGTGGATCGACGCCGCTTCCGCCTGCGCGGCCTGCGGCGCGGCCCGCACGGCCAGGTTCCGCGCCCGCACCCCGGCCGTCAGGTGCTCCGGCTTCGGCTCCGGCGTGCTCTCGACCACCTGCAGGAAGGCGTCCGCCGCCTGCCGGGAAGGGTCCCGCCGGCGGTGGAGGCCGTCGGCCCGCAGCGGCAGGATGCAGCTGTTCGCCGCCGTGGGATGCCGGGCGCAGTTCTGCGTCTCGCCGAGCCGCAGGTAGGCGACGCCGAGGCGGTAGAGGGTGTGGACGCGCCGCGGATCGTCCTGCTCCCGCCGGGAGACGAGGGCGCGCGCCTGCCGGAACAGGCGGATCGCGGCGGCCTCGTCGCCGAGGCGCAGCTCTTCTTCAGCCAGCCGCATCGTCAGCCGCCACCGGTCGGATGCGGCGGCCGAAGCGGGCAGCGTCTCCAGCGCCGCGCGGAGCCGCCGGACCGGACCTTCGCCGATGTACGGATGCGCATCGGGCGCCCGGTCCGCCACCTGCCGAAGCGCCGCCAGCATCCGCTGGTGGCCGGCGGGCTGGTTGGCGGCGGGCGACGGCTCCGCCTGACGGGCGCGCGGCGCGGCGACGGCGAGCGCCGCGAGCGCGGCGGCGAACGCGGCCAGCCCGATCCCGGCGCGGCGTCCCCTCCCGAACCCGGGACGCCGGCGCGCCGCGCGCCCGGTCCGGCCGCGCCGTCCGCCGTCCGGCGCGTCAGCCCGCGGGGGCGGGCAGGTCACGGCAGTTCACCCTCGCGCCACGGCGTCCGGCACGGCTCGCCCGCCTCGTACAGCCGGAGGTTCGCGGCCATCCGTTTCGCGAGCTCCGGCGGCGCCGCGGCGATCGCCTCGCGCTGCACGGCGGCGGCTTCCTCGTGGCGTCCGATCTCGGCGAGCGTCATCGCCAGGGTCTCGCCCAGGTCGATGCGCTGCTGCTGGTCCGTGAGCCGGTCCAGCACCGCCATCGCCCGGTCGCCGTCGCGCGCCCGGCCGTCCGGCGCCGCCGCCAGCACGCGGGCCAGGGCGAGCGGGAACCCCGGCGCGCCGGGATGCCGCTCCATCCCGCCGGCCAGCCGGTCGCGGGCCTCCGCCCAGCGTCCGAGCGCGACGAGGACCATCGCGTAACCGAACGGCGCCTCGAACCTGTCCGGATCGATCGTCATGATCCGCTCGTACTGCGCGACGGCGTCGTCGGTGCGGCCGGCCAGCCGCAGGAGCCGGGCCAGCCGGAGACGCGCCTCGATGTGGTCCGCGTCGCGCCGCACGGCGGACGTGTACCGGGCCAGCGCCTGAAGCGGCCGGCCGTCCTCCTCCAGCAGGAGGCCGAGACGGTAATGCGCCGGGGCGAACTCCGGCGACCGCCGCACGATCTCCTGGAGCTGCGCCCGGCTCCCGTCCCGGTCGCCCGCGAGGGCGAGCGCCGCGGCCAGCCGATGGCGCAGCGCCGGATCGTCGGGCCGCAGGTCGACCCCGTCCCGAAAATGTCCGGCCGCGCGCGCGTAGTCGCCGCGGCCGAACGCGCGGGCGCCGCGGCGCTCGTACGCCGCCGCGCTGCGCACCAGCCGTTCGACCCGCTCCATCAACGGATCGACCGGCTGGATGGCCGCGCCGGCGTCCGCGGCGCCGCGGCCGGCCAGCTGCAGGATCCGGAAGCTCGCATCGGCCCGCTCGGCGTCGCCGAGGCGCCGGTACGCCGCTTCGAGCGCCGCGTGGACCGCCGCGGCGTCGGGGTTGAGCTCCCGCGCCGCCTCCAGGTGGCTCACCGCACGGAAGTAGTCGTCCCGCGCCAGCGCGACGCGGCCGAGGGCGAACGTGGCGGCCAGCGAGTCGGGCTTCAGCGCCAGCGCATATTCCAGGAGCGGCCGGGCGGCGGCGGGGTCGCCGGTCTCCAGATGCATCTCGGCCAGCCAGATCAGCGTCGGCGCGTCGTCCGGCCGCAGCTTGCGGGCCTGCTCGAACCGCGCCGCCGCTTCGTCCGGCGCGCCGCGGGCCCGGGCGGCGTGCCCGAGGTAGTACGGCCACCGCCGGTCGCGCGGCGCCAGCGCCCGGGCGTTGCGCAGCGACGCCTCCGCTTCGTCGGCGTACCCGGCGGCCAGCAGCAGCATCCCCAGCGCGCCGTACGCCTCGCCGCGCGCGCGGGGCGCGGCGGCCGGGTCGTCCGCCACCGCCATCGACGCGGCGTACTGCGTGCGGATCTGCGCTCGTACCGTCTCGGACTCGGTGCGCCGGGACAGGTCGGGCAGCGCGACCGGCTGCACCGCCGGCGTTTCCTGCATAGCCGGCGCCGGTGGATCGGCCGCCTGGTCCGCGGAAGTCGCCGGAGCGGGACCGTCCGGCGCGCAGCCGGACGCCGCGGCGAGGCAGGCGGCGCCCGCGACGATACGCGCGGCCGCCGCAATACGCGCAGCGGGTGGCTGTCTCCCGGCCATCCGGCCTATGATAGCGGTATCGGTCCGCGGCGGCGGCCCGGCGGCGGCGGCGGCGACGAGCACGTACGACGAGGCGCGTTGGTTGTACGCGAAGGAGTGAAGGGAAAAAGACAAGGGCGTGAGGGGCCGCCCTCCAGGACACACCGCGGCTATTGGGCCCCACCCCAGCCGCCAAGTGATTGCAGCGACTCTACCACCTTCGCCGCCTCCGCGCAACCCGCGCTATGATGGATCCAGGCGTCGCCGCCGGCGCCGCTTGGCGGCCCGTGGCGGAGGTCCCCGCTGCATTCGAGCGGCGATGCATCCCGCCTGACGGCGTTGTTCGTCGGTTGCGTATGCCCAATATGCGCCCTCCTCACGCCTTGTCAGCCGGGCGCCTCACCGCGCTCGGCGCCCCGCGGGGTTCCACCACGGGCTGCCGGGTCGTCTGGAGCGCGGGATGGCATCGTCGCTGAGAGACGCGGGATGAACGGGCAGGTCGCCGGGCCGGGACGCCGAACGACGGGACGCCGAACGATCGAGGCGGCTTGGCGCGCCGCCGCGTTCGCGGCGCTGGCGGCGGCCGGCGCGTGCGGCGGCTCCGCCGAGCCGGGAAGCCCGGAACGCGCGGCCGGCGCAGCGATAGAGCCCTTCACCATCGCCGTGCCCGACGCCGTGCTCGACGACCTGCATCGCCGCCTGTCGCGGGCGCGGTATCCGGACGAGATCGCAGGTTCGGGATGGACGTACGGCGTCCCGCGCAGCTACCTGCAGGAGCTGGCCGCGTATTGGCGCGACGAGTTCGACTGGCGGGAGCAGGAGCGGCGGCTCAACCGGTTCGACCAGTACGTCACCGAGATCGACGGCTTGGACGTCCACTTCGTCCATCAGCGCGCGGCGCAGCCCGACGCCCTTCCCCTGATCGTCGTCCACGGCTGGCCCAGCTCGTTCATGCAGTTCCACAAGGTGATCGAGCCGCTGACCGACCCGGCGGCCCACGGCGGCCGGGCGGAGGACGCGTTCCACCTGGTCGCGCCGTCGATTCCGGGGTACGGGTTCTCGGACAAGCCGCGCGAGCGCGGGTACGGCCCGGCGCAGATGGGCGACGTCTTCATCAAGCTGATGGCGCGGCTGGGTTATGCCGAATACGGCGTGCAGGGGGGCGACTGGGGCGCGCCGATCATCGCCCACATGGCCCGAGCCGACGCCGGGCGCGTCGTCGGGATGCACACCGAGACGTGCCGCGCGGGTCCGCCCGAAGGCGTCGAGGACCCGACGGCGGGCGTCCCGCCCGAGGAGATCGAGCGGATGCGCGGCCGGCAGGCGTTCTTCTCGGACGAGGAACGCGGGTACATCGCCATCCAGAGCTCGAAGCCGCAGACGCTCGGCTACGCCCTCAACGACTCCCCCGTCGGGCAGGCGGCCTGGATCGTCGAGAAGTTCCGCGCCTGGAGCGATGTGGACGGCGACGTGGAAAGCAAGTTCACGAAGGACGAGCTGCTGACCAACGTCATGATCTACTGGGTGACGCAGACCGCCGCGTCGTCGTCCCGTCTCTACTACGAAAGCCCGCTCCGGCGCGCGGCCGGCGGGGGCGCCGCCGGGCGTATCGAGGTCCCGACCGGCTGCGCGTCGTACCCGGAGGACGTCGGGTTCACGCCGCGCCGGTGGAACGAGGCGATCTACAACGTGACCCGCTTCAGCCTCCTGCCGCGGGGCGGGCATTTCGCCGCGCTGGAGGAGCCCGAGCTCTACCTCGACGAGGTGCGGAAGTTCTTCCGCGGCCTGCGGTAGCAAGCTGGCTATAATGCCCGCACGGAGCGGATCTGACGAGGAGGACGCAGATGGGTTGTCGAGCGATTGCGCACGGACTCCGCGCCGGCGCCGCCGCGGCGGCGCTCGCGTGGCTCGCGGCCGCGCCGGCGGCCGGCCAGGCGCCCGCGGCCGGCGGGTCGGGCGGCGCGGCGAACGACTGGTCCGTCCCGCGGACGCCGTGGGGCCATCCGGACCTTCAGGGGGTCTGGACGACCGACGACGAGATCTCGGTGCCGGTCGAGCGGCCCGAGGATCTGGGTGAGCGGGCGACACTGACCGAGGAGGAGATCGCCTCCCGGACCGCGACCCGGGAGGCGGGCCTCGTGCGTGGATCGGGACAGACCGGCGACGGTCCCCCGCACTGGTACGAGGCGGCCGCGGACGCGTCCACCCGGACGTCGTTCATCGTGGACCCGCCGAACGGCCGGATCCCCCCGTTCACCGCCGCCGGCCGGCGGCGGTGGGAGAACCGCAACCGCGGGAGCGGCGGCGGCGGGCCGTTCAACGGCCCGGAGGATCTCGACCTGCGCGACCGGTGCATCACGCGCGGACTGCCGAACACCTACTTCCCGAGCGCCTACAACAACGGCTTCCAGATAGTGCAGCACCCGGAGCACGTGGCGATCCTCTACGAACGGCTCCACGAGCACCGTCTGATCCCGCTCGACGGACGCCCGCATCTCCCGTCGTCCGTCCGCCAGTGGTTCGGCGACTCGCGCGGGCGCTGGGAGGGCGACGCCCTGGTGGTCGAGACGACCAACTTCGGCGAGGACGTCAACTTCCGGGGCTCGACGGCCGGCCTGCATCTCGTCGAGCGGTTCACGCGAATCGACGAGGAGACGGTCCGGGTCGAGTTCACGGTCAGCGATCCGTCGACCTGGACCGGCGACTGGACGGTGGTGGCGCACGGCAAGCACGATCCGAGCTACTGGCAGATCTTCGAGTACGCCTGCCACGAAGCGAACTACGGCATGTTCAACATCCTGAGCGGCGCCCGCGCGGACGAGGCGAAGGCGGCGGAGCGCTGATCGAAGCAGGACGCGGGGCCGGCCGATCGTGACCACCGTGCGAGCCGGCGGCGCGGGCGCGCTCCTCGCGGCCGGCGCGCTGCTCTCGGCGCAGGCCGGGCCGCCGATCATCGACAGCCAGTTGCGGCACGCCCGGGGCCAGGCCGTCGTCCCGATCTACGAAGGGTGGTACGAGGACGCCGCCGGCCGGATGCACGCCAGCTTCGGCTACGTCAACCTGAACCTCGAAGAGAAGCTCGACGTCCCGACAGGACCCGACAACGCGGTGGCGCCCGGCCCCGCCGACCGGGGCCAGCCGACGCACTTCCTGCCGGGACATCACAAGGGGGTCTTCGCCGTGCGGCTGCCGCCGGACCGGCCGCCTGCGGAGATCACCTGGACGCTCCGCATCCGGGGGCGGACGACCTCTATCCCGTCGAACCTCGGCCCCCTCTACCAGGTGGAAGGATTGGTGACGAGCGGCGGCCCGTTCCCCGGGAACACGCCGCCGGTGCTGCGTTTCCGAGGCGAGGAGGCTTCGGCGCAGGGGCCGTACGGCCTGACGATGCCCGGCGTGATCGAAACCTCGGCCGGCGCCGCCGCGCCGCTCGACGTCCGGGTCTCGGACGACGGGCTGCCGGGAGACCTGTCCCCGCTGATCGTGCGGTCGTTGCAGAGCGGCCAGCGGCAGCGGCGGGGGCGGCGGCTCTCGGTGACGTGGAGCAAGCACCGGGGCGCCGGCGAGGTGCGTTTCGCCGATCCGTCGCCCCCGATAGAGAACGGCGCGGCGCGCACGACGGTAGTCTTCGCGGACCCGGGCGAGTACGTGCTGCGGGCGCTCGCATCCGACGGGTCCGGCATGAACGGATGCTGCTGGACGAACGGGTACGTCCGGGCGCGCGTGCGGTAGGCGCCCCATCGCGATGTGTTCAGCGTCAACTACTTTGGCCGCTTGGCGACAATTATTTTGGCCGGTTCAGATCGACATGGATCGCGATCAACAGCAGTAGCGCCTGTGGACCGTGTGGGCGGCGCTTGCGCCGTCCAAAGCGGGGTGGGAAACGCGCTGTCCCGGCGACGCAACCCGGCACGACGGCCCGCGCGCGTTTTCCATGCCGCTGGCGCGGTCCACAGGCTGCTCGGCTCGCGGACACCGTCCGGGGCGTTCACGCGGCCGGGCGGCGGCGGTTTCGGGGCAGCAGCGGGCCGGGGGCGCGTCCGCGGGGCACGGTCGGCGGCGGCGTCTTGCGGCCGGACCGGTCCGTTCGGAAGCTCGGCACGTCGAACTCGAGCACGACGGCGTGGTGCGCCAGACGGTCGATCGCTGCGGCCGTGGCCATCTGGTCGCGGAAGATCCGGTCCCACTGGCTGAAGACCAGGTTGCTGGTCACCATCACCGAGCGGCGTTCGTACCGCTCGGCCAGCAGGGTGAACAACACCTCGGCCTCGTCCGAGCTCTGCTGTACGTAGCCGAGGTCGTCGAGCAGGATGACCTCGAAGAGGTCGAGCTTGCGGAGGGCGCGGGGCAGGTCGAGGTCGCGTTTCGCGCCGAGCAGTTCCTGGACCAGGGCATAGCAGCCCGTGGTGGAATCCCCGCGTCGCACCGAGAGCGGTGAGGCGCCCGCCTGACAAGGCGTGAGGAGGGCGCATATTGGGCATACGCAACCGACGAACAACGCCGTCAGGCGGGATGCATCGCCGCTCGAATGCAGCGGGGACTTTCGCCACGGGCTGATAGGCGGGCGCGCACAGCACGCTGCGGCCGGCCTCGACCAGGGCATGCCCGACGGCGCACAGCGCGTGGCTCTTGCCCACGCCCGGCAGACCGAACGCCAGCACGTTCGTCGCCGTCTCGAGGAACGCCCCGGCGGCCAGCGTCTCGAGTTGCTGCACGACCGGCCCCGGCAGGCGGCCGGTGTCGAGCGTCGCGAACGTCTTGCCGGGCGGCAGCCGCGCCGCGCGGCGCAACCGCGCGATCCGGCGCTGACGGCGTGCGTCGGCTTCCGCCTCGAACACCTCGAGCAGCGCCGGCAACGCCGCATGGTGGCCGGCCTGCGTCAGCCGGGGGACGAGTTCCTCGGCCGCCGTCGTCAGGCCGAACCGTGTCAGCAGCGTCGTCACCTGCGTGCTCGACGCCGTCATCCGGGCGGACCTCCGCTCAGCAGCGCGTCGTACTGCGCCAGGTCCGGGCGGGGAACGTGCACCGCGGGGAGCGCCGGAACCGCCGGACGCACCTCGGCCTGAACGCTGGCGTAATCGCAGGGGACGCCGGCGTCGAGCCGGGCGCGAAGCGCCGCCTCGACCCGCCGCTCGCCGGTCGTGGCCGCCAGGTGCAACAGGCGCACGTACTCCACGTCGGCCCGCGCGCCGTGCGTACGGCCGAGCGCGTCATACGCCGCCCGGAACGTCAGCGACGGGAACAACTCCTCCCGGAAGCGATACCGCGCGAAGGCGCCCGGCTTCCGCACCAGACTCCCGATGATGTGCCGGTAGTCGATCCGGTGACCCGCCGCGCCCCGCAGACGCGGCATCGTGCACAGCACCCGGCCGCCGTAGACGACCTCGACCGCCGACGGATGCTGACGCGCCTCGACCGTGTGGCCGATCAACCGCGACGGAACCGAATAGATCCGGCCACCGACCCGAATCGTGCTCCACTTCCTCACCCGGCACTGCAACGTCGTGTACGCCGGAATCCGGGCCGGCGGCAACGGCCGCAGATACGCCCGTTCCTCGGCCGGACGAGACGCCGCCCGCGCATTCCGCTCCCGGCCGACGACCGCCCGCACGAACGCCAGATACGCCGACGCGTCGTCGAAGTCCCGGCCGCCCCGCAACAGCAGCGCCTGCTCGATCGCCGTCTTCGTCCGGAAGTGGCATTGCTCGGCCACGCCGTTCTCGTGCGGCTTTCCGGGCTGAATCCGCGACGAGCGCAGCCCGTAGTGCTCCAGCACCTGCCGGAACCGCACCGTCAACTCACGCCCGCCGCTGCGCCGCAACTCGTGCGTCGCCGCCGACAGGTTGTCATGCCGCAGCACCGCCGGCGCCGCGCCCAGCGTCCACAGCGCGTCCTGCAGACCCGCCACCAGCGCCTCGAACGTCTCGCTCAGCGCCAGCCCCACATACGTCCACCGGCTGTAGCTCAGCACCCACTCGAACAGCAAGTGCGGGAACCGAACGCCCTGAAGCGTCACTCCCAGCCCGCCCGCGTCGGTGAAGTCGAACGCCGCCTCCCGACCCGGAACCGCCGCCTGCTCGAAGTACACCTCCCGGGCGGGGCCGTGCTCCACCCGCCACGCACGGACCCGACGCTGCAACGTCCGTAGCTGCCCAGGCTGAAAGCGGCCAGGATGCCGCCGGCGCAACGCCGTGAACAGCGTCAGCACCTGCAGCCGCCCGGCGGTGTCGGCCGCCAACTGCGGCACAACCTCCGACGCCCACACGTCGGCGAACGGGTCCTCCCGCGTGCGCCACGGCCGCGGCGCCTTCGCAGCCGACGGCAACGCCCCCTCCTGCCAGCGGCGAGCCGTCCGCTCGCTCATCCCGGCCGCCGCCGCCGCCGCCGTCAGCGTCTTGCCTGCCATCCGCTTCTCGCGTAAACGCCGAACCTGCGCGTCCGTGACCAACCCGTCCTCCCAGAGGAAAACGGGCAGTCTCACACGTCGCCAGCGCCATCCAGCACCGTGCCGACCGCCCTCTCGACGACCGGCCAAAATAATTGTCGTTGATCACGATGTCTTGACTGATTGACTTCCGCGTTCTGACGTTCGACTGCTACGGCGCCCTGAATCGACTGGGAGACCGGGATCTGGGACGCGCTGCAGCCGTTGATCATGCGCAACGCCGACGCCGGCGTCACCCGCGCCGCCGCGCTCCGGGCCTTCGCGCGGTGCGAGAGCCGGCAGCAGCGGACGACGCCCGGCCTGCGCTATCCCACGCTGCTGGCCCACCAGCCCGTGGTGGAATCCCCGCGGGGCGCCGAGAGCGGTGAGGCGCCCGGCTGACAAGGCGTGAGGAGGGCGCATATTGGGCATACGCAACCGACGAACAACGCAGTCAGGCGGGATGCATCGCCGCTCGAATGCAGCGGGGACTTTCGCCACGGGCTGCCACGTGCACCGGGGCCTCGCCGAGAACCTCGGCATGCGGACGGACGCCGCGCTCGACGAGGCGTTCGGCGCGTCCGTGCCCCGGTGGCCGGCGTTCCCCGGCACCGCCGACGCGTTGCGCGCACTGAAGCGCCGCTACCGGCTGGTCATCCTGTCGAACGTCGACCGCGCGGGCATCGCCGCCTCCAACCGCAAGATCGGGGTCGAATTCGACGCCGTCTACACCGCGGAAGACGTCGGCTCCTACAAGCCGGCCGACGCCAACTTCGAATATCTCCTCGCCCACCTGAAGTCCGACCTGGGTCTGGAGCGGTCCGACGTCCTGCACACCGCGCAGAGCCTGCGCCACGACCACGCCCCGGCGAACCGGTTCGGATTGGCCAACGCCTGGATCGACCGGCAGCGGCTGTCGGCGGGCGGCGGCTGGGGCGCGACGGAGCGGGTGGAGACCTTGCCGGCCACCGACTTCGTGTTCTTCTCCCTGGCCGCCATGGCGGAGGCGGTGGCGGGCGCAGGATGCGGCGCAGCGTCGTAGCGCCGGGCGCGGGTCTCGTCTTCTTCCGGTTGCTTCTTCCGATCGCGTCCTGCAGTGGAAATGGCGACTGGAAGCGGGCTCCCTCCTTGCCGGCGGCCGGCCTGCGGTTCCGCTTCGCGGCGGCGCCCACCGCGTCCGGCGACGGCAGGCGTTCACACCGCTGCGCACAAGCACGCTGCGGGTGGTGCGGGCCTTTCACTTTTTTCGCAGAAAGTACTTGACAGGATTTTTGTCGTCCCCTGCCGGCTCTTCGGAACAGCCCTCAGCATGCCCCTATGGCGGCCTCATCCGCCCTCTGAGAGCCGTACGCCCACCGGAAGGTCGAAAAGCATCGAGCGGACCGGGAACGGCCGCCTGAGAGCCGTACAAGCGGCTGAAAAACAAGGGGTTATCATAGGCGCATGCCCCTCGAAACCGCACCGGTTCCGGCCCCGTTTTCGCCTTCCGTCCGCCCTGTCCTTCCTCCGACGGCGCGCACCGCTTCCATTCCGGACCAACCCGATGCCGATCTCAACCGATTGGCCGACCGGATCGCCGAACTCTCCGCCCGCATCCAGGCCGCCACCTATGCTCTGCTCGTCCTCATCCGGCAGTTCGACGAGCAGGGCGGCTGGCGGGCGGGCGGCTTCTCCTCCTGCGCCCACTGGCTGAGCTGGCGCACCGGCCTCGCCCCCGGCGCCGCCCGCGAGAAGGTGCGCGTCGCCCACGCCCTGGCCAAGTTGCCGCTCATCGGCGCCGCGATGCAGCGCGGGCGGGTCTCCTACTCGAAGGTGCGGGCGCTGACCCGCGTGGCGACGCCGGAGAACGAAGCGGCGCTGCTCGACGTCGCGCTCGCCGGGACGGCGGTGCACGTTGAGCAGGTGACGCGGGCGTGGCGGCGGGTGGACCGGGCGGCGGAGATCGCCGAAGACGGACGGCGACACGCGCACCGGGAGCTGCGGGCCTGGGTGGACGACGACGGGATGGTGGTGATTCGGGGACGGCTCGCGCCGGAGGTCGGAGCGGCGGTGCTGCGGGCGCTCGACGCGGCGAGCGAACAGTTGCGGACGGAGGCGGCGGACGCTCCGGAGGAAGGCGCGCTCGAGGCGTCGTCGGAGCAGCGGCGGGCGGATGCGCTCGGCCGGGTGGCGGAAGCGGCGCTGTCGGCGCAGCTGGACCCGGGGACGGCGGGCGATCGGTATCAGGTAGTACTGCACGTGGATGCCGCGACGCTGGCGCACGATGCGGCGGCGGCGCAGGAAGCGGATCACCCGACGTGCGTTCCCGCGGGAACGTCTTCGGTCGTCCGACCCACAGCAGCCGGTCGCGCCGAGGCAATCCGCCAGCCGGGAAGCGACGCCGCGGCAAACTTCGGCGACCCGCAGGGTGCGGCCGGCGACTCGGTTGACTTGGAGTCGACGCGCATCGCATCGACCGGAGGAGAGCACGTTCCCGCGGGAACGCGCCGGCCGACGGGAGGCTCCGACGGGTCAGGTCTCGGCGACGCTGCTCACGCCGCGCATGGTCAGGCCGTCCTGGAGGACGCCGGCGGGCTGCGCGTCTCCGCGGAAACGGCGCGCCGGCTGGCGTGCGACGCCGGACGGGTCGTCATGACCCACAGCGACGCCGGGCAGGTGCTCGGCGTCGGCCGCAAGACGCGCACGATCCCGCCGGCGCTGCGCCGCGCGCTCGCCGCGCGGGACCGCCGTTGCCGCTTCCCGGGCTGCACGGCCCGGCGGTGCGATGCGCACCACGTCCGGCACTGGGCGCACGGCGGCGCGACCCGGCTCGACAACCTGGTGCAGTTTTGCCGGCGGCATCACCGGGCCGTGCACGAAGGCGGATTGCAGGTGACGCTCGACGACGCAGGCGCGGTCCGCTTCACGCGGGCGGATGGCCGGCCGCTGCCGGAGGTTCCGGAACCGCCGCGCTGGACCGGTGCGGCGCTGGCGCCGGTGGACGCGCGGCTGGCGGCGGCGGGGATCGCGATCGGGCCAGGTGCGGCGACGCCGGCGTGGACCGGCGAGCGGCTGGATCTCGGCTGGGCGATGCGCGTGCTGTGGCGTCCGCGCGCGAGTCCGACCGGGGCCGCGTCGGACGGGCCGCCGCCTCTGCCGGCGTGAATGCGGTGATGGGACCGGCGCCGAGGCCGCGAGATTCCCACAGGTCCACAGCGCTTCATTGTGGATTTACTCACACGGAAAACCACGGCATGAGCTGAACCCGAAAGCGTTGACCTGTCCGCAGAATCGGGGCAACCTCAACGCCATCACCCGGAAATGGACGGCTCGGTATACGCGTTGGTGCAGGCTGCGCTGGATGCCGGCGAGCTGAGCCATGGCGACCGGGCTGATCGGTGGCTGTTCGATCTGCCCCAGCGCCCGGGCCGGATCGTCCGGGTGGTGGTGGACGTGGCGGACGGCCGCCCGTCGGAGGTGGTCAGCGTCCACTATCAGACGCTCAAGAAAAGCAAAGGCCGCGTCGACTAACGTCAGACGCGGCCTTGCCGTTTGTCCCGCCGCGGGCGCCCCTGACCCGCTACACGCTTGTTAGGTCCAGGCCCGGCGAGGCGTCTTTCCTGGAGTTGGACGGGACGGAAGGCACTCTATCACATTTGGCCCAAACTCTGCACCGAAAACCTTGTAGCGTCATCTGCATGAACGATGCGGGCCGCTGCCGCACGGAGCTGGCGATGTTCCAACCGCCGCTGGCGGCGCCGGCTGACGCAGACGCCAACGCCCCGCGCGCGGTGGTTCTCCCGGCGCCGGACGCCGCCGGCCTGCTGCCGACGCTCGACGGGCGCAAGTAGCGGGTCCCCGATCCGGCGCGGCTGGTCAAGGCGATCAACGACCAGCCGAACGAGGTGCGCGTCGACACCGACCACCAGTCCGAGCCGATCTCGCCGACGTTCCGAGGCTCGACGCACGCCTACTACGGCTGGCCGCGCGACTTCCGGGCGGCGGCGTCCGGCGCGATCTCGGCGGCGTTCCATCTGACGGACGTCGGCGCGGCGCTGCTGCGGAGCCGGGCGTACCGGTATCTGTCGCCGGCGCTGCGGGATGGGGCGCAGCGTCGTAGCGTCGGGCGCGGGCGTCGTCTTCTTCCGGCCGCTTCTTCCGATCGCGTCCTTGCGCAGTTCGAAACACGAGTGTGTTAATCTGCCGAGCAGGGGGCGCCGCACCTCAGCCCGCGGAGCCCGCATGACCGCCTTGCAGTGTTACGCCTACAGACGTGGCCAGCGGTGGCGCGCCATTTGCGTAGATCTCGACATCGCCGTAGACGGCGAATCTTCGCCGGCGGTCGTTGCGACGCTCGAGAACTGCATAGACATGTATCTGGAACGTGTCGCCGAGTTGCCGGCGGAGGAACGCCGGCGTCTCCTGAGCCGGCGAGCGCCTTGGCGCGTCAGGGCGTCTTTGGCGATCTCCATCGCGTTCCATCGTCTCAAGGGCGCCGGCGAGCGCAACGCGCGCTCGTTCCTGCTGGAATCTCACGTCGCCGCGCCCTCCTGACTCACGCGCTGCTGAACGGGTCCGGCATGAACGGATGCTGCTGGACGAACGGGTGCGTCCGGGCGCGCGTGCGGCAGGCGGGTTGTATGATGGGGGCATGTTCTGCATGCGACGGACCGGCGGGCGGCGGGGACGGCGGCGCGCGGGTCTCGGCAGGCTGGGCGGCGGCCTGACCGCGGCCGTTCTGGCGTCCGCCGGAGGACTGGCGGCCTTGCCGGGCGCCGTCCACGCGCAGGCGGCGGGCGGCGTGGCCGAGGCGCCGACGTTCGCCGAGGACGTCGCGCCGATCTTCCGGCGCGCCTGCCAGGAGTGCCACCGGCCGGGCAGCATGGCGCCGATGCCGCTGCTGACCTACCAGGACGCCCGGCCGTGGGCGCGGTCGATCAGGGCGCGCGTCGCGGCGCGCGAGATGCCGCCGTGGTTCCTCGACAGGACGATCGGGATCCAGCGGTTCATCAACGACGTCTCGCTGAGCGACGCGGAGATCGACACCGTCGTGCGGTGGGTCGACGCCGGCGCGCCGCCGGGGGACCTGGACGCGCTGCCGCCGCCGAGGGAGTGGCCGGACGGCGACCGGTTCCGGCTGGAGGACGAACTGGGGCCGCCGGACCACGTCGTCCGGTTCGAGCCGTTCACCATGCCGCCGGTGGCGCAGGACACGTTCTTCCGGCCGTTCGCCGACGCCGGCCTGACCGAGCCGCGGTGGGTCCGGGCGGCCGAGACGAAGCCGGCCGGCAGGCAGGGCCGGCGGATCGCCCACCACGCGTCGGCCTACCTGCACCAGCCGGAGAGCGCGGCGTTCCTGGAGGCGGAGCGTGAGCTGCTCGGCGGTCAGGCGGCGGCGGCCGCGGTGCTCGCGGCGGCCCGCGCCCGCAGCGGCGGCGATTCGATCGACACGCGCGAGATGTTCACCGAGTGGGCGCAGGGGAAGGGCGGGGAGATCTACCCGGACGGAACCGGGAAGCTCATCCGTCCGGGCGCCCGGTTCGAGGTCCAGATCCACTACCACGCCGTCGGGGAGGAGATCACCGACCAGCTCGAGCTCGGTCTCTGGCTCCACCCGCAAGGCGTGACGCCGAAGTACAGCGTGACGTACGTCTCGGTCGGCACGCAGAACAACAAGCCGCTTCACATCCCGCCCCACTCGGTCACCGTCCATCAGGGGTCGTACACGCTGCCGGCGCCCGGCATCCTGCACAACTTCCAGCCCCACATGCATTACCGCGGCAGCGCGTTCTCGATGGAGGCGATCTATCCGGACGGCCGGCGGGAGCTACTCAATCACGCCGACCGGTTCAGCAACGACTGGCACGTGAGCTACGTCTACCATCCGGACGCCGCGCCGCTGCTCCCGCGGGGGACGGTGCTCCAGATCACGGCGTGGCACGACAACACCGCCGCCAACCGGAACAACCCCGACCCCCGGCAGTGGGTGGCCTACGGCCCGCGCACGGTCGACGAGATGGCGCATTCGAACAGCCAGATCATCTTCATCACCGACGACGACTACGAGCGGATGGCGGCGGCGCGACGGGCGCAATAATCCTTGATTTATGATGCCGTGCGCTCCTCGACCGGCCCGCGCTGGCCGCGCGCGTGCGGGAAGCGTCGGAATCGCTGGCGGGCCGCCCCCAGCCTCAACAGCCCGTGGTGGAATCCCGCGTCGCACCGAGAGCGGCGAGGCGCCCGCCTGACAAGGCGTGAGGAGGGCGCATATTGGGCATACGCAACCGACGAACAACGCCGTCAGGCGGGATGCATCGCTGCTCGAATGCAGCAGGGACTTTCACCACGGGCTGTCAAGCGCGGCGACCGGCGGGTGCGCCGCGCGTCAGTCGGGCCGGAAAGAAGGTTGCGCCCGGCCGTCCGGTGTCGTAGGATGCCGGGATGCGGCGGCGGCGCGGCGCGTAAAATCTCGCAGATCAGGGAGACCGGCCCATGTTCATACGCAAGGCGCATCTGCCCCGGCGGACCGTGTTGCGCGGTCTGGGCGCGACGCTGGCGCTGCCGCTGCTCGACAGCATGGCGCCGGCGCTGACCGCGCTGAGCAAGACCGCTGCGGCGCCCGTGCGGCGGCTCGGCGTGTTCTACGTGCCGAACGGAATGTCGATGCCGTACTGGTCGCCGCCAGAGGAGGGGCCGCTCGCGGAGCTCCCGCCGACGCTGCGATCGCTCGCCGGGTTCGAGGACCGGGTGCTGATGTGCGGCGGACTCGACGACGAAGCTGCGAACCTGGTGACCGGCGGCGGCGATCACGCCCGCTCGGCCGGCACCTTCCTGACCTGCGTGCCGTTCAAGCTGACCACCGGCGCCGACGTGTACGCGTCGGTGTCGATGGACCAGATCGCCGCGCGGGAGCTGTCGAACGAAACCCAGCTGGCGTCGCTGGAGCTCGGGATCGAGTCGAACGCCATGCTCGGCTCGTGCGACGCCGGCGCGAGTTGCGCCTACACCAACACGGTGGCGTGGCGCACGCCGACCACCCCGCTGCCGATCGAGAACGACCCGCGCGCCGTCTTCGAGCGGCTGTTCGGGACGAGCGGCAGCACCGACCCGGCGGCGCGGCTGGCGCGGATGCGGAAGGACCGCAGCGTCCTCGACGCGGTGAGCGACGACCTCGGCAACCTGGAGCGCGACATCGGGCCGGGCGATCGGCTGAAGCTCGACGAGTACCTGGCGGCGGTGCGGGACGCCGAGCGGCGAATCGCGATGGCCGAGCGCCAGAACACGCGCGAGCTCCCGGTGGTCGACCAGCCGGTCGGCAAGCCGAGCGGCTACGCCGAGCACGCCGCGCTGATGATGGACCTGCTGGCGCTGGCCTACCAGACCGACCTGACCCGCGTCAGCACGTTCATGCTGGCCCGCGAGGTGAGCGCGCTCGCCTATCCGGAGATCGGCGTCTCGGATTCGCACCATCCGCTGTCGCACCACCAGGACAAGCCGGCCAACCTGGAGCGGCTGCACCGGGTCAACGAGCACCACTTCCGGCAGTTCGCGCGCCTCGTGAAGAGGATGGCCGAAACGCCCGAAGGGGACGGCACGCTGCTCGACTCGACGCTCTTCCTGTACGGGACCGGGATCAGCGACAGCAACACCCACTTCCACGACGACCTGCCGATCGCGCTGATCGCCGGGAAGGCGACCGGCGTCACCGCCGGCCGGTACGTCCGCTACCCGCAGGGGACGCCGCTGGCGAACCTGTACGTGACGATCCTGGAGAAGATGGGGTTCCCGGTGGAGGAGTTCGGCGACAGCACCGGGCGACTCCGGAACCTGTCGGTCTAGCGGCCCGTGGTGAACCCCGCGTCGCGCCGAGAGCGGCGAGGCGTCCGCCTGACAGGGTTCAACAGCGCTCGAAGACGGCGGCTATCCCCTGGCCGCCGCCGATGCACATCGTGACGAGCGCGCGCGTCCCGCCGGTGCGCCGCAGCTCGTACAGCGCCTTGACCGTCAGGATGGCGCCGGTCGCCCCGACCGGATGGCCGAGCGAGATGCCGCTGCCGTTCGGGTTGGTGCGGTCGGGCGGCAGCCCGAGGTCGCGGCAGACGGCGAGCGCCTGCGCGGCGAACGCCTCGTTCACTTCGAAGACGTCGAAGTCGTCCACCCCGAGCCCGGTCTTCTCCAGCAGCTTCCGCACCGCCGGGACCGGGCCGATCCCCATGTACTTCGGGTCCACTCCGGCGAAGCTGTACGCCATCAGCCGGCCGAGCGGCTTCAGGCCGCGGCGTTCGGCCAGCTCGCGCTCCATCAGGACGACGGCGGCCGCCCCGTCGTTGATGCTCGACGCGTTGCCGGCGGTGACGCTGCCGTCCTTCCGGAACACGGGGCGCAGCTTGCCGAGCTTCTCGACCGTGCTGTCGTCGCGCACCGTCTCGTCGGTGTCGAACAGCACCGCGTCGCGCTTGACGCGCACCTCCACCGGCGCGATCTGCTCCCGGAAGAACCCCTCGGCTATCGCGCGCCCCGCGCGGCGGTGGCTCTCCGCCGCCAGCGCGTCCTGGTCCGCGCGCGAGACGCCGTAGCGGTCGGCCACGTTCTCGGCGGTCACGCCCATGTGGCAGTCGTCGAACGGGTCGCTGAGCGCCCCGACCAGCATGTCGACCAGCGTCGTGTCGTTCATCCGGGCGCCCCAGCGCAGCGCGTTCGAGACGTACGGGCTCCGGCTCATGCTCTCCGCGCCGCCCGCCACCGCCGCGTCGGCGTCGCCGAGCAGGATCGTCTGCGCGGCGGTGACTATCGCCTGCAGGCCGCTCCCGCACAGCCGGTTCACCGTGATGGCGGGCGTCTCGTGCGGCAGCCCGCCGCCGATTCCCGCCACCCGCGCCAGGTAGTGGTCGCGCGGGTCGGTGTGGATGACGCTGCCGAACACCACGTGGCCGACGTCGCCCGTCTCGATGCCGGCGCGGCGGACCGACTCGCGCACGCAGTGCGCCGCGAGCTCGGTGGTCGGGACGTCCTTCAGGCTGCCGCCGTATCCGCCGATCGGCGTGCGTGCTCCGCTGAGCACGACGACTTCACGCGCCATGCGGTTTCTCCTTCTCCTCCGGCAGCCGCGCCGCCGGGCGATGCATTAGACACCGGGCCCGGAACCGATCGCAAGTCCGCCTGGAAGACTCCTTGCCACTCGTCCGGGTTCGTTCTAAGATGAGGCCAGACGGACGACGGTGAGTACGATGACCGCCGGCGACGGCCGCGCAGCCGATCGTCGGCGGCCCGTATGCGTGGATTTACCCTGCTTTGTGCGTGATGGTCTGGGGGCTCGTTTGAGTCAACGCTACATCGATGTGAGCCGCGATGCCGTGCGGTGTGCATGCCTTCGAGCGAGGAAGCCTGAAGCGACGGTTCCGTAGCGGCTCCACCCTGCCGCGGGCAGGTTCATACGACCTCCCCACACGGCAACGCGGGGCATTTCAGCGCCCCCGGTTACGCGCGTCGAGCGCCGGCTGACGCCGCGCTGCGCTCCGGGTTCGGGGAACTGGCCGTCGGTCCGCCCGGACGACGCGCATGAGCCAGTTCCTGTCGAATGCCGTTGCTGTCGTCCTCGCCCTCCTGACGGGCGGCGCGATCTTCCTCGTCTGGTTCGCAACCCGGAAGCGGTTGGCGGCCCGGACGGTCGGCCGGGCGCGGGAAGAGGCCGGCCGCACCCTGCGCGACGCCCGACGCGACGCCGACGCCCGGCGGAAGGAACTCGTCCTCGCCGCCCGGGAGGAAGCGCACACCCTGCTGCGCAACGCCGAAGACGAAGCCCGCAAGCGGCAGGAGGAAGCCTCCGCGCTGGAAACGACGCTGGCCGGCCAGGGCCGTGCGCTGGCCGACCGGACCGCGGCGGCCGAAAGGCTCGAGCAGGACCTCGCCGCCCGGGAACGAAAGCTCCGGCAGCAGGAGGAAGACGTCGCCGCCCGGTCGGCTCGATGCGAACAGTTGGCGGCCGACCACCAGCGCGAGCTGCAGCGGGTCTCCGGCATGACGGCCGACGAGGCGAAGGACGTCCTGCTGCGGCGGATCGAGTCGGACGCCCGGCGCGACGCCGCGAACCTGGTCAAGCGCCTCGATCACGAGGCGCGGGAGACCGCGGCGGAGAAGGCCCGGCACATCATCACCCAGGCGATCCAGCGGAGCGCGGCCGAGCAGACGATCGAGACGACCGTTTCGGTGGTCGACCTCCCGAGCGACGACCTCAAGGGGCGGATCATCGGCCGGGAAGGACGCAACATCCGGGCGCTCGAAACCGCGACCGGCGTCGAGCTGATCGTCGACGACACGCCCGGCGCGATCATCCTGTCGAGCTTCGACGCCTACCGGCGCGCGATCGCCAAGCAGGCGATAGAGCAACTGGTCGCCGACGGCCGGATCCACCCGGCCCGGATCGAGGAAGTGGTCGAGAAGGTCAGGACCGAGATCGACGACGCCACGCTGAAGGAAGGCGAGGAAGCCGCCTTCGAGCTCGGACTGCACGACCTGCATCCGGAGATCCACCGGATGATGGGACGCCTCAGGTTCCGGACCAGCTACGGGCAGAACATGCTGGCGCACTCGAAGGAGGTCGCCTACCTGGCCGGCGTGATGGCGCGCGAGGTCGGGCTGGACGCCCACGTCTCGGTCCGGGCGGCGTTCCTGCACGACGTCGGGAAGGCGATGGACCGTGAGATCGAGGGCACGCACCTGGAGATCGGCATCGCGTTCCTCCGCCAGCACGGCGAGCGCGACGCGGTGGTCGACGCCATGGCGGCCCACCACATGGACATCGACTGGCCGTCGCTGGAGGCGATGATCGTGCAGGCGGCGGACGCCGTCTCCGCCGCGCGCCCCGGCGCCCGCCGCGACATCCTCGAGTCGTACGTGAAGCGGCTGGAGCAGCTCGAAGGGATCGCCGACTCGTTCGAGGGGGTCAACAAGGCGTTCGCGCTCCAGGCCGGCCGGGAGATCCGCGTCATGGTCGAGAGCGAGGCGATCTCGGACGAGGCGGCGGTCTGGCTCTCGAAGGACATCGCGAAGCGGATCGAGAACGAGCTGGAGTATCCGGGGCAGATCAAGGTCACGGTCATCCGCGAAACCCGCGCCATCGACTACGCCCGGTAGCAGCCCGTGCCCGCCTCCTCGAACCGGACGGTCGCCGACCTCGGCGAGCGCGGTCTGATCGCCCGCATCACGGCGGTCGTCCCGCCGGCGCCGGCGGCGGTCGTCGTCGGCGTCGGCGACGACGCGGCGGTCGTCGAGCCGGACCGCGGCAAGTTGACCGTCGCGACGACGGACGCGCTCGTCGAACGGGTCCACTTCGATCGGGCGTGGTGCTCGCCCGCCGACGTCGGCCACAAGGCGCTCGCCGTCAACCTGAGCGATCTGGCTGCGATGGGGGCGCAGCCCCGCCACGCGCTGCTTTCGCTCGCGCTCCCCGCCGCCTGCCCGGCGCCGGACGTCGACGCGATGCTGGAGTCGCTCCTCGCGCTGGCGGGACGCTGCCGGACCGCGCTGATCGGCGGCAACGTCACCCTGTCGCCCGGGCCGCTCGTCGTCGGCGTGACGGCGGTCGGGAGCGTCGGCCGCCGGCGCGTGCTCACGCGCGGCGGCGCGCGGCCGGGCGACGTGCTGTACGTGAGCGGCCGGATCGGCGCCGCCGCGGCCGGCCTCGCCGCCCTGCGCGGCGAACGCGGCGGCGGCCCGCCCGCGCCGGACGGCTGTCTGGCGCGGCGCCGCCGCCCGGAGCCGCGCGTCAGGCTCGGCATGGCGCTCGGCCGCAACCGGGCGGCGCGCGCCTGCATCGACCTGAGCGACGGCCTCGCCGACGCCGTGCGGCAGCTTGCGGCGGCCAGCGGCGTCGGCGCGCGGATCGAGGCGGACGCGCTGCCGATCGACCCGCAGGCGCGGGCCTGGTTCGACGCGGCCGGGACCGATCCGATCGTCGCGGCGCTGGCGGGGGGCGAAGATTACGAGTTGGCGTTCACTGCTCCGCCGGCGTTCCGCGGGCGGCTGCGGCACGTGCGGCGGGCGATCCGCGGCCTGCCGATCACCGCCGTCGGCGTGATGACGAAGGAGCGCGAGGCGCGGCTCCACCGGAACGGCGCGGACGAGCCGCTGCCGGCGGGGTTCGAGCATTTCGCCTGACGGTTGCCGCCGGCCGCGATATGCGTAACACTTGGACGCTCGGAGGCGATCGGAGATGAGCGGCATCTCGCTGGCGGAGATCGCGCGCGCGCTCGATGCGATGCTGGGCGACCAGATGGCGGCGCAGGCGCGGATCGCCGCGCACCTCGTGGCCGCCGCCGAAGCGGCCGGGCATGACGCGGCGCGCGTGGTCGCGACGTTCGACGACGTCGCGGCGAGCACGGCGCTCGACGAGGTCTGGGTCACCGACGAGCAGGGCGTCGCCTGCATCACCAACGTCCGGGACGAAACCGGCGCGCCGAGGCCGTTCCGGTTCGATCCCGATCCCGCGGTCCAGCCGCAGGCCTCGGAGTTCCACGCGCTGCTCGCCTCCCCCGTCGAAAGCGACGCCCTGATCGCGCAGCGGGCGCGGGTGCGGGAGATCGACTACGAGATCTACAAGTACGTCGGCGTCAGCGGCGTCGACCGGCCGCGGATCGTCCAGGTCGGCAGCGCGCTCGCCTTCGAGGAGCAGGCGCTGTTCAGCAACGCCTACACCTCGCCGGTCATGACCGCGGTGATGGCGGCGTTCGGCGAGCCCGATCTGCTGAGCAACGCCCGCACCGACCGGCTGGCCGAGATCCGGGACGTCTTCGAGGCGATCCTCGGTCCGCAGATGATCGTCCAGGCCGCGCTCACGGACCGTTTCACGGCCTGCGCCGAAGAAGCCGGTTGGCCGGCGGCGGAGATCGACGGCAGGCTGCGGCGCATAGTGCACTCGACCGTCATCGGCGAGCTCCACGTCGCGGCGCCGGATGTCGGCGCCGTCTACACCGGCCTGCCGGCGCCGGGCGAGGCCGGCGGCGCCCCGGCCGACCTGCTCCCGGACAGCTCGCAGCGCGTCGCCGAGCGTCCGATCGCCCCGCGCGCCGCCGACGGCGCCCTCTGGAAGTGGGTGGCGACGGCCGGCGCCCGGCCCCCGCGCGTCGTGCAGGTGGGCCTCCCGATAGGCGACGGCGCGCTGGTCTCCCCCCGGTTCCGCGTCCCGCCGTCAGTCTGACGGCGCCGCGGCCGGCGCCGGCCGTTCCTGCTCCTTGTCCTTGTACTGCAACTGGTGGAGGGTGTGGTAGATGCCGCGCCGGGCGATCAGCTCCTGGTGCGTGCCGGATTCGCGGAGCTCGCCCTTGTGGAGCACGAATATCCGGTCCATGTCCTGCACGGTCGAGAGCCGGTGGGCGATCGCGATCGTCGTGCGGCCGGTCATCAGCCGGCGCAGCGCGTCGCGGATCGACGCTTCGGTGTCGGTGTCGACGCTCGACGTCGCTTCGTCGAGGATCAGGACGTCGGGCGCGAACGCCAGGGCGCGGGCGAACGACAGCAGCTGCCGCTGTCCGGCCGAGAGCGTGGCGCCGCGCTCGGCCACCTCGCTGTCGAACCCGTCCGGCAGCCGGGCGATGAACCGGTCGGCGTGCGCGCCGGCCGCCGCCGCCCGGATCTCCGCGTCGGAAATCGCGGCCTGCCCGAAGGCGATGTTGTCGCGGATCGTCCCGGAGAAGAGGAAGACGTCCTGCAGCGCCAGCCCGAAGCGGCGGCGCAGCCGGTCGAGCGGGATCTCCCGGACGTCGACCCCGTCGATCGTGACCCGGCCGCTGCCGACGTCGTAGAACCGCAGGAGCAGGTTGATCAGCGTCGTCTTGCCCGATCCGGTGGCGCCGACGATCCCGACGCGCTCCCCCGGCTCGACGGCGAGCGAGACGTCGCGCAGGACGTGGTCCTCCCCGCGATAGGCGAACCAGACGTGCTCGAACGCGAGCCGTCCGGGGCCGCTCGGGACCCGGCCGCGCGCCGGACTCGTGAGGCGGACGGGGGTGTCGAGCAGCCCGAAGATCCGCTCCGACGACGCCATCGCCGCCTGGAGGATGTTGAACTTCTCCGACAGGTCGCTGATCGGCCGGAAGAACCGCTGCGAATACTGGAGGAACGCGACGAGCGCGCCGAGCGTCAGCGTCCCGTCGAGCGCCCAGCCGCCGCCGGCCCGGATGATCGCCGCCGTCGCGAGGGCGCCGAGCAGCTCGACGGTCGGGTAGAACGTCGCGTAGTAGAAGATCGAATCGAGGTTGGCGTCGCGGCGCCGGCGGTTGAGCCGGTCGAACGCGGCGAAGCTGCGGGCCTCGCGGCGGAAGAGCTGCACCGTCGACATTCCGGTGATCTGCTCCTGGAGGAACGCGTTGATCCGGGCGATCCACCCGCGCACCTCGCGGTACGACGCGCGGGCGTTCGTGCGGAACCACTGCGTGACGAGCGCGATCAGCGGCAGAACGGCGAACGTCACCGCCGCGAGCCGCCAGTCCATCCACAGCAGCACGACCATGATCCCCGCCAGCATGAAGACGTCCCGGACGACCGAGATCACGCCCGACGCGAACAGGTCGTTGATCGCGTCGACGTCGGTCGTCACCCGCGTCATCAGCCGCCCGACCGGGTTGCGGTCGTAGAAGGCGACGTCGAGCCGCTGCAGGTGCTCGTAGATCTCCATCCGGAGGTCGAACATGATCCGCTGCCCGGTCATCCCCATGGCGTACGTCTCGACGTACTCGAGCGCGAACGACCCGGCCAGGATCAGCAGGAAGGCCGCCGCGATCTCCCACAGCCCGGCGAGGTCCCCGGTCACGACGTGTCGATCGATCGCCAGCTTCGTGAGGTACGGCAGGGCCAGCTGCATCAGCGAGTGGCCGACGATGGCGGCGAGCGCCACGGTGGCGGCCGCGCGATGCGGGCGGAGGCGCCGCAGCAGCCGGCGCATCAGTCGCGCGTCGTACGCCTTGCCGAGGACGTCGTCGGCGTGCTCGGCCACCGTCTACGCACCCTCCAGTTCGGCTTCCAGAAGCTGCCGGCGGTGCATGCGGGCGTACAACCCCGCGCGGCCAAGCAGCTCGTGGTGCGTCCCGCGCTCGACGACCCGCCCGGCGTCGAGGACCAGGATCAGGTCGGCGTCCTTCACGGTGGAGATTCGATGCGAGACGACTATCGAGGTCCGCTGCCGCAGGATGCCGCGCAGTCGGGCGAGGAGTGCGTCCTCCGTCCGCGTATCGACCGCCGACAGCGCGTCGTCGAGGATCAGGATGCGCGGGTCCGTCATCAGCGCCCGGGCGATCGCCAGGCGCTGCTTCTGACCGCCCGACAGGGTGATCCCCTGCTCGCCGACCTCGGTCTCGAGCCCCTCGGGAAATTCGTCGACGTCCCGGTCGAGACAGGCCGCTGCGACGGCGTCGGCCACGGCCCGCGCCGAGCGGCCGCCGTCCGGCGCGCCGAACGCCGCGTTCCCCGCGACGGTGTCGGAGAACAGCAGCGGCTCCTGGCCGGCGTAGCCGATCGCGCGCCGCAGCACCGCCAGCGGCAACCGGCGGACGTCGACGCCGTCGACGAAGACGGCGCCCTCCGGCGGATCGAACAGGCGCGGGATCAGGTTGACCAGGGTCGACTTGCCGGCGCCGGTCGGACCGACCAGGGCGAGCATCCGCCCCGGCTCGACCGTCGCCGACACGTGCGCGAGCACCGGACGGCCGCCGTACGCGAACGAGAGGTCGCGCAGCTCGACCCGGCCTCGGACGCCGTGCGTCAGGGTTTCCGTGCGGCCGGGCGCGGGGTCCCGCACGTCCGGCTCGGTTTCGAGCACCTCCAGCATCCGGCGCCAAGCCGCCATCCCGCGCTGCAGGATGTTCGTCACCCACCCGAACGCGATCATCGGCCAGGTCAGCATGGCGAGATAGGCGTTGAACGCCACGAAGTCGCCGACGCTCATCCGTCCCTCGACCACCTGCCGCGTGCCGAGCCAGAGCACGGCCAGCGCCGACAGCCCGAGCAGCAGCGCCATCGCCGGATAGAACAGCGCCTGCAGCCGGATCACCGCCCGGCTGCGCGCGACGTACTCGCGGTTCGCCTCCCGGAACCGCGCCATCTCGACCGGCTCGCGCCCGTACGCCCGCACTACGCGCACGCCCGCCATCGCCTCCTGCGCGACGGCGCTCAGTTGCGCGAGCTGCGCCTGGATCCGCTCCGACCCGCGGTGGACGGCGCTCCCGAACCGCTGGACGGCGAACGAGACGAGCGGCAGCGGCGCGAGCAGGAACAGGGTCAGCCAGGGTGAGAGGGAAACCATCATCCCGACGGCGACGACGAAGACGATCAGGGTGGTCGAGGCGTACATGATCGACGGCCCGACCATCATGCGGACCGCGCCGAGATCGTTCGTCGCGCGCGACATCAGGTCGCCGGTGCGGCGGGTCTGGTACCAGGACAGGGGCAGCTTCTGCAAGTGCGCGAAGAAGTCGTTGCACAGGTCGTACTCGATCCGGCGGGACGCCCCGATGATGATGCGCCGCATGCGGAAGCGGCAGACGCCGCCCAGCGCGGCCACCCCGACGATCAGCCCCGCATGCAGCCCGAGCCGGGCGCGCGTCGCGCCGGCCGTCAGGTCGTCGACGGCGTGCTTGAGCACCCAGGGCGCGAGCAACTGGAAGGCGGTGGCGAGCACGAGGAACACGAACCCGGCCGCGAAGCGGCGGCGGTGGCGCGCCACGTACGGGAGGAGGCGGCGGACGGCGTGCGGCATCGGCGGGAGGGACGTGCGGGAGCCGGCGTCATTATAGTCCGCACGGTCCCCACCGAAACGGCGCGGAGCCGGGTCATAACGCGCCGCGCGCCTCCGGCCGATATGCCGGGAAGGAAAACATCGTCGGAAGGGGTGACCGCATGTTTCGTTCCATCCTGATCGCCGCACTCGTCCTGATCGCCGCGCCGCCTCCGCCGGCCGCCGGCGCGCCGGTGGAGACGGCCGACGCCGGCCAGCTCCTCCCGCTCACGCATCTCTCGCCCGGACTGCTCGGCATGTTCCGGAAGATGATGGAGATCGAGGACGACATCCGGACGCACGCTGTCCGGTACGACGTGCCGTTCGACCTCGCGCGCGCCGTCTGCCTCCACGAATCGGGCGGCAACCGGAACCTGCGCTCGGGAGCGGGCGCCCAAGGATACTTCCAGGTGATGCCGGCGACGTTCCGGTCGTTGCGCGTCAGGACCAACATCGAAGCCGGAATGAAGTACCTGTCGCAGATGATGCGGCAGTTCGGCCGCGAGGACTATGCGGTGGCCGCCTACAACGCCGGCCCGGGCCGGGTGCGGCGCGGCCGGCCGCCGCTGGAGACGCTCCAGTACGTCCTGGCCGTCGGCCACTACCGGAACGTGCTGAAGCTCCACGAGCGCTCCATCCGCCACCACGCGCTGCAGATCGGCCTTGAAACGATCCGCGAAGGCGACAGTTGGTGGTCGATCTCCCAGCGGGTCGGCGTCTCGGTGCTGCAATTGCGGATGCACAACCCGTTCCTGGCGACGCGGACGCTGCGGACCGGGCAGCTCATGGCCTATCCGCCGGCGCCGCGGACCGACCTGCTCGTCCGGACGGACGGCGGCCTGACGTACCGGACCCGGCACGGCGACAACTACCTGCATCTCGCGTTCGTGCTGGAAGTGGACCGCGATCTGTTCCGGGACGTCAACGGACTCTGGCGCCTGCAGACCCTTCCGCCCGGACAGGTCCTGCGCATTCCGCTCGCGCGCCCGGAAAAGGACAGGAAGGGGAAGCAGCGGCGCCACGAGCACCCGGTCGCGCCGGAGGACGACTTCGAGACGATCGCCGCGCAGTACGGCTCGACGCCGTGGCGCGTCATGCGCGACAACGGACTGCTGCTGGACGAGCCGCTCGAGCCGGGCGCGGTCCTGAAGGTCGCGGCGTCGGCGAACGCGCCGGCCTACCGCACGCACCGCGTGGCGCGGGGCGACACGCTGACGGCGCTGGCCCGGCGGTACGGCACCAGCATCCACGCCATCCAGACCGCCAACAGGATGGGCCGCCGCACGGGCATCCGGATCGGCGAACGCCTGCGGATCCCGTCGCAGGTCAGCGGTTAGACGGAAAGGCTAGCTGCAAGGGAACGCGTTGACGAAGGCGCGGAGGATCAGCACCGTGTCCCACGTCGTCAGCTCGGCGGGATGCTCCTTGAGGTAGGCGTCGACGATCCGGGCCATCTGGCCGGCGCTGATCGTCTCGGTGGCGCAGAACGCCTCGCGGCTGCCGAAGTCGTCCACCATCACCATGTGGGTGTGCCAGACCCCGGTCACCAGGCCGAGGCATTGCCCCATGTCGCTCCCCCGCTCGACGTCGTCGGGGTTGGTGATCGGGCCGTCGTCGGCCTGCGCGATCGCCGCGCCGCACTCGCGCTGCAGCGCGTTGCCGTCGTTGACGTTCGGAATCGGCTGCTGGGCCGCCAGCGGGACGGCGGTCAGGCACAGCAGCGCGGCGACGGCGGCGACTCCTCTGGCGCAGGTCATCTCGCTCCTCCGTAGCGTCGACGGGCGCACGACGGCTCGGGCGGCTAGTAGTTGTCCAGGCCCTCCGTCAGCTCGACGTACGTGCCGAACGGATCGGTGAAGAACGCGATCGCGATGTCCAGCTCGTCGATCCGCCGGTACGGCCGATCGAACGTGATCCCCTGCGCCTCGAGCCGCTTGCAGAACGCCTCCAGTCCGTCGATCTCGAAGCCGACGTGGTCGAAGCTCCGCCCCTCGGTCCCGGCCATCGGCCCGTCCGACTCGGAGAACCGCATGTTGACGCCCGGCAGGTCGGCCACCTTGAACGACCCGTTCATCCCCGGCACGGCGCCGAACGTCTTGACGTACCAGTCGCGCGTCGCGTCGACGTCCTGCGTGTGGAAGTGGACGTGGTGGTTCCGGATCGGGATCGTCTGCGACCGGTTCTCGACCAGCTCCACCTTCACGTCGTCGGGCGCCAGCACGTAGGCGATGCAGGTGTTCTGACTCTCGGAACAGACGATGCCGTCCTCCGGGACGTCGCGGTGGGGAAGCTCCTGGGCGGTGATGACCGGATAACCGGCGGCCCGCACCCTGGCGAGCGCGGCGCGGGTGTCGGGCACCCAGAACCCGACGTGGTTCACGACCGATCCGATGGTTCCGCCGGTCGGCTCCCGGTCGGTCAGGAAGACGAGCGCGTGGGGGAACTTGAAAATCCGGACGTCGCGCCACGGCGTCGGGACCCCGCCGAGCGTGTCGCCCCAGAACCGTTCGTGGGCCGCCCGGTCGGTGACGTTCAGATGATGGTGCCCGTAGACCACCGGACCTTCGGCCGCCCACGAGGACTGCGCCGACGCCGCCGGCGCGCCCGCAGTCAGCAGCGCCGCGGCCAGGAGCGACGCGCCTCTCACGTGCGTCTTCATCGTTCGGCTCCCTTCATCGATCCACCGACCGCCGATCGACCGGCGGGAAACGTAGTATACAGCCCGCATGTGATACGCTGCCCGGCGGTCATGATCACGCTCAGGACGACGTCGCTCGCGGCGCTGCTGCTGCTGGCGCCGCCGCTGCTCAATCTGGCGCTGTGGATCGCCTCCTGGAACCTGGCCGGCGGCGTGCACGAGAACGCCGTCGTCCTGCTCGCGGAGATAGAGATGGCCGCGCTTCTGGCGATGGCGCTGGCGGCGGTCGTGCTGTCCGCCGTCGCCGCGGCCAGGCGGCCCGGCCGGGACGAGGCGCGAGCCGCCGCCGGAGGCGGACGAGCGAACCTGCTGCTGCTTGCCGGGTCGGCGGCGATCGCCGGCGTCTACGCCTTCATGGCGCTGTAGCCGCCGACCGCTAGCCGCCGCTCGGCCAGAGCACGCCCTGGTGCGGCGCCCGGATCGGCCCCATCCCCTTGTAGACGAACTTCTGGAGCCGCTTCCCCTCGAACGTCTCGGTCGTGTACAGGTTGCCGTGCGAGTCGACGGCGACGTTGTGCGTCCCGTAGAACTGGCCCGGCTGCCGGCCGCCATTGCCGAAGCTGGAGATCAGGGTGAGCGTCTTGCGCTCCACGATGTACACCTTCTCGTTGACGCCGTCGGCGACGTACAGGTAGGTCTGCTCGCCATCGGCCGAGAACGCGATGTCCCACACCGACCCGGCGCCCAGCGTCTCCCTCTCGATGAACATCTCCTTGACGAACGTGCCGTCGGGGTTGAAGACCTGGATCCGGTCGTTCACCCGGTCGCAGACGTACAGCAGCCGGTCGTGCGACATCTCGGCGCAGTGCACCGGCGTGCGGAACTGCTGCGCCGGCGGCGACCGCGGGTCGTAGCGTCCGAGGTCCGCGTCGTCCGGCACGTTGCCGTACGCCCCCCAGTACCGCTTGAACTCGCCGGTGTCGGCGTCGATCACCACCACCCGCCGGTTGCCGTAGCCGTCCGAGACGTACGCCTCGTTCTCGAGCGGGTCGACCGAGACCTCCGCCACCCGGCTGAAGTTCTCCATGTCGTTGCTGCCCCGGCTGGCCCCGGCCCGGCCGACCTGCAGCAGGAAGTCGCCATACCGGGTGAACTTCAGCACGTGGGCGTCCTCCCGGTCGTTCCCCCCGATCCAGACGTTCCCCTTGTAGTCGACCGTGATGCCGTGGTTCGACTTCGGCCACTCGTACCCCTCGCCGGGACCGCCCCAGTGGCGGACGACGTTCCCCTCGGGATCGAATTCGAGCACCGGCGGCGCCGCCACGCAGCAGTCGACAGCCACCTGCGGGTCGGCCTCGGCTTCGATCTCGCCGGGGTTGAGGGTCGCCGCCCGATGCACGATCCAGACGTGGTCGCGGTCGTCGACCGACACCCCGATGGCCGCCCCGATCACCCAGTTGTTGGGCAGCGGCTTCGGCCAGAGCGGATCGACCTCGAAGATCGGCCCCCAGACCACCCCGTCCTGGGCGGCGGCCGACCGCTCGACCGCCGCCTGCCCGAAGCCGAGCGCGACGATCACGACGACGCCCGCGGCGCCGATACACAACTTGCGGTTCCACAGCAGGGTCTTCATGGTCCGAATGGTGTCACACGCGCGCCGCCGGCGCAAGCGCCTTCCGCCGGTTTCAATTCACCGAACGGCGTTCGACGTCCGCGGCGCGGCTGACGGAAAATTCACCCTCCCAGACGGGCTCCCAGTTCCCTTCGACCCGAACGGTCTGCCCGGTTCGGACGTGGCGGACGGCGTAGCCGGGCAGCCGTCGCCTGACGACGCACCCGAGTGCGTCGACGTGAACGCCCGCCTGGTTGAAGTCCCGATTGTCATATGCTTCCCCTTCGGGGAGATTCCTTTCGTCGGCCGGGGTGACGTGCAGGAAGAACCTCCTGCGCAGATCAGGCGGACTGCAAACGTCCTTGACGTAGGTCAGCGCCTTGCCGTCGAGATACACGTCGAAGTCCGAACGGATGACCAGTTTTTCCGGCGCGACCTCCTGCTCCGCCGCTTTTCTGATTTTCTCCAGCGCTTTTCTGAAGGCGTCTCGGTCGATGACGGCCTCCGCTTGCCAGGCGGGGCGCCCGACTTCGTGAAGCTGACCGGTCACGATATAAGGAACAGGATAGTCGGGCAAACTTCTCTTCGCCGCACACAACGCCTCGTCGATCATCACAGCCGAGGACATAAAACGGCAACAATACCTGCCTACTTCCGCTTCTCTGAAAAAGTTCTCTCCGTCAACCGACGCCCGCTTCAGGAACAAACGTCTCCGCACGTCCGTCTCGCTGCAATCATCCTTCACGTAGACGAGCTCCCTTCCATCGAGGTACACGTCGAAGACCGAACGAATGATTCGCTTCTCCGGCGCTTGAATCAACTTTTCGACTTCCTTCCTTACCTCGGCCAGATCAGCCTCGCCCAGCGCCTGATATTTATCCCGGACGCCGGCCGCCGTCCGAGGAGACGCCCCGCCCTGGGGCGGCGCCGGAGGCGTCCATCCTCCGAAAGCCGAATAATACTGGTGGAGCGTCTCCCGAAGCGCGTCCTCGGACACGTCAGAAAATCTCATTTTCTCTTCAAGAAACCGGTACAGGCAGACCGCGGCCAACCGGTTCCCGTTTTCGTTCCAGTGGTAGTCACGCTTGAACCTGTACAACCGTTCCCATTCCTCATTATTCACTCCAAAGCAATCGTACAGGTCGATCATTTCGACATCCTCTTCTTCAAGGAGGGTCGTGATGCGAGGATCCGCTGGAGAATCCGGCGGCAGAACGATGACGAATCCACCCCCGTTCCTTTCAACCGCCTGCTTCCAGCGGCGCATCAGCCGTTGAAAAATGGTCAAAGTATTCGAGTACTGGACGTCATCGTCAGGAAATCCGCCCGCGCTTCGAATCCAGGGTTCAGCAGTCTCAGGATTACGAAAAAACGATTGTCCGCTCACATCCAGCAGCAAGTAGGAAACATGCAGTTCGGAAATGAATCGGGTCCACCAGGACGACCGCATCGCCTCGTTCCGCGCCAATCGCCCCGCCTCGTCAAGATCGAACAGTCCCGTTTCATGGATGTTCTCCAGATCATTGTGGTAGAACATGAAAAAGACGTAGTCGAGGTCATCGGCGTGGCGGAAATGCTCATGATGCAGAAACGACTGCCCCGGCCCGTAGCCCTCCACGCCGAAATTCAGGACGTTGAATCTCCGCGGGCCCTGATTCAACAGCCAGTCCAGCGGCTCCGTGAAGGAGTACGGAGCGTCCATGCGGACGTTTTCGACGAAGGAATCGCCGAAGACGCCGACGTTGATCGCGGAGGCCAGGTCGGCCGCACTGAAATTCCGGTGTTGCCGGAGCGCGAAATTGTTGTGATGCAGGGCGTGAGACAAGCGGGTGTCCGGGTGGGGCCACCAATTTCGCGCATTCGGCATGCGGGCCCAGATCCGCGACGCGTCCCGGCGGAACGGGGCGTCGGCCAGATCGTGATATTTCGGATAGAAGAGCCGCAGGGAGAGTTCGCACAGGAAGAGGCCGGCCGCGCAAGACGCCAGCAGCAGGCAAAGATTGACCGACGTCTTCGCGATGGACGCTCCGGCCGCGCGCATCGGGTTCATCTCTTGCGCCTCCACACGCGCCGACGATTGTACAAGCTATCCTTGCGGACCGATGGCGTCACGCCTCTCCGTCCTCGCGCTTGGCGTCGCACTGCTGATCGGAACGTCGCCGCCGCCGGCGCGGGCGCAACCGGCCGCAGCGCCGGGACGGCCCACGCTCGCGGCGGCGTCGGCGGTCGATCCGCCGGTCGTCGACGGGAACGTCCTCGGCGATCCGGCCTGGGCCGGCGTCCCGGCCGCCACCGGCTTCCGGCAGACCTCGCCCGACGAGGGCAGCCCGGCGACGGAGCGGACCGAAGTGCGGGTCGTCTTCACGGAGGACACGCTCTACTTCGGCGTCGTCTGCCGCGACCGCGACCCGGACGGCATCATCGTCTCCGACAGCCGCCGCGACTCGTCGTTGTCCGACAGCGACAACTTCCAGTTGATTCTCGACACGTTCCTCGACGGGCGGAACGGGTTCGTCTTCGGCGCCAGCCCCGCCGGACAGGAGTACGACGGACAGGTGATCGACGAAGGGGTGGGCGGCTCCGGGATGGGCCGCGGCGGCGCGAGCGTCGGCGGGGGCGGCGGGTTCAACCTGAACTGGGACGGGGCATGGGAGGTCCGGACCCGGATCTCCGAGGTCGGCTGGAGCGCCGAGTTCGCCATCCCGTTCCGCACCGTCCGGTATCCCGGCGGCCGGCGCCAGACCTGGGGGGTGAACTTCCAGCGCACCATCCGCCGGCGGAACGAGTCGGCGTACTGGGCGCCGCTGACGCTCCAGTACAACCTGTTCCGCGTCTCGGAGGCGGGACGGCTGACCGGCCTGACCGTCCCCGAGGGAGCCACGAACAATCTGAAGCTGACGCCGTACGTGATCGGCGAGGCGTCGCGCCTCGACGCAGCGCCGGTGAGCGGGACGGTTTCGACCGGCGACTTCGGAGCCGACCTGAAGTACAGCGTCACCTCGGGTCTGACGCTCGACGCCACCTACAACACCGACTTCGCGCAGGTGGAGGTGGACGAGCAGCAGATCAACCTCGACCGGTTCAACCTGTTCTTCCCGGAGAAGCGGCCGTTCTTCCTCGAGAACGCCGGCGTCTTCACGGTGACGAACGCCGGCGGCGCCGTGCAGGGCGACCCGGCGCAGACCGAGCTGTTCTTCAGCCGCCGGATCGGGATCGAGCAGGGCCGGCCGGCGCCGATCCTGGCCGGCGCGCGGTTGTCCGGCAAGGTGTCGAACGCGGTCACGATCGGCCTGCTCAACATGCAGACCGAAGCGGTCGAAGGGTTGACGCCGGCCAACAACTTCACCGTCGCCCGGGTGCGGCGGGACCTCCCCAACCGGTCGAGCCTCGGCGGCCTGTTCGTCAACCGGCAGGCCACCGGGCGCCTGGCCGGCGCCGGCGACTACAACCGGACGTACGCCGTCGACGGCCGGATGGGGTTCGGGCGCAACGGCGACGTCCAGGGATTCGTCGGCCGCACCGAGACGCCGGGGCGCCGGGGGCGGGACCACGCCTACAACCTCGGCGTGAACTGGGAGTCGCAGACCTGGCGCCTGCAGGGCGGCTTCATGGAGAGCGGCGACGACTTCAACCCGGAGGTCGGGTTCACTCGGCGGGTCGGCTTCCGCAAGGTCGACGCCGGCGTCTTCCACACCTGGCGCCCGGAAAACTTCCTCAACTCGTTCGAACTCCGCCCCCACGTCACGTTCAACCGGTTCTGGGACTTCGACGGCTTCATGGAGACGTCGCTGCTCCACATCGACAACCGGTGGGAGTTCGAGGACAGCTCCACCCTGATCACGGCGTGGAACGTCCGGGGCGAAGGGGTGAAGGAGGCGTTCACCGTCTCGGGTATTCCGGTCGCCCCGGACCGCTACGACTGGAACGAGGGAAACGTCTGGTTCATCTACAACCGCGCGGCGCCGGTGAACGCCGGGGTCCGCCTGGTGTTCGGCGGCTTCTTCGGCGGCGCGATCCTGTCGGCCCGCCCGTCGCTGAACCTCCGGTACGCCGAGACGTTCAACCTGTCGCTGGTCTGGACCCGCAACGCCATCGACCTGCCGGCCGGGAGCGTCGTCACGAACCTGGTCGGCGCGCGGGCGGCGTACAACTTCTCGCCGAGGCTGTTCGCGCAGAGCCTGGTGCAGTACAACGACAGCGACGCGCTCTGGTCGGTGAACTTCCGCTTCGGCTGGCTGCAGGACGCAGGCGCCGGGCTGTTCGTGGTGTACAACGAGACGGAGGGGATAGGCGATGTCGTCCCCTCGGGCGCCGGCCGCAGCCTGACGCTGAAGTACAGTCACCTGTTCGACCTGCTCGACTGACGCCGGGCTCCACCGCAGGCTGCTGCGACGCACAGGCGGGCTGCGCAGAGAGGGCCGGGGGGGGGGGGGGGGGCTACCGGCCGCCCAGGTCGAGGGCGACGACGTCGCGCCGGTCGCGGAGGTACAGGACGTCGCCGACCAGCGTCGGCGGGGTCCAGGCGTTCGCGGTCAGCACGGCATGGCGCGCGTGCACCTCGAGGCCGTCGCGGGTGACCGACGCCAGAGCGACCTCCCCGTCCTCGTCGACGAGGACGATCCGGCCGCCCGCCTGCAGGAGGTGCGCCCGGGCGAAGCGCCGGTCCCGCCAGAGCTCCGCGCCGGTGGCGGCGTCGACCGCCGTGACGAACGCCGGCCCGAAGTCTCCGGTGCTCCCCACGATCAGATCGCCGATCCGCAGGGCGTTGCCGAAATGCACGCGCATCCGGTTGTTGAACCAGAGCTCCTCGGGCGTCGTGCGCCCGTCGGCCTGCGACAGCCGGATCAGCCGGCTGCCGCCGTCGTAGGCGGACGATACGAACAGAGTGTCGCCGGGACCCCAGACCGGCATGCTGACGTTGAGGCCGAGCTCGTTCGGGTGCGGATGGCTCCACAGCCGGCGTCCGTCCGCCGGGCGGAGGCCGACCACTTCCTGCTGGCCGAGCGCCACGAGCTGCTCCTGGCCGTCCACGGCGATCAGCACCGGGGAGCCGGGCGCCAGATCGAACTCCGAGCTCCGCCACGCCTCCGCGCCCGTCTCCCGGTCGAACGCCGCCACGCCGCGCCCGCTCCCGCCCAGCGGGAGGATGACGGTGTCGCCGAAGGCGACAGGACTCGACGCGAACGCGTTGTACTCGTCGACGTCGAACGTCTCGACCAGGTCGCGGGTCCAGCGCACCGCGCCCGTCCGCTTGTCGAGCGCATGAAACCGGCCGTCGACGCCGACGGCGAAGACGGCGTCGCCCGCGATGAGCGGCGTGGAATAGGGTCCCGGACCGGCGGAGTTCAGCCAGACGTCGAAGTAGCCGTTGCGGGCGAGGGGCGCGGGGTACGCATGGCGCCAGCGGGTGGCCCCGGTCGCGGCGTCGAGGGCGACGATCACCTCGTCGTCGCCCTCGCGGTGCATCGTGACCAGCAGCGGGCCGTCGGCCAGGATCGACGAGTACCCTTCGCCGAGCGGACGGCTCCAGAGCCGGGCGGGACCGTCCTCGCCCCACGCGGGCGCTGTCGCGGCGGCGTCGATGCGGAAGTTACGGTCCGGGCCGCCGAACTGGCGCCACGACGCCTCGCCGCCCTGCGCGCGCCCCGTGCCGGCCGGCGCCGCGACGACGACGATCAGAGCGGCGGCGGCCGGGGCCACGGTCCGAATCATCTTCTTCCTCGGCATCACAGGCATCGCCGGCAGGTCCCCGGCGAGCGCCGGCCGAACGGTTGGGGTGAGTGAGGGGATTCGAACCCCCAACATCCGGAGCCACAGTCCGGCGCTCTGCCCTTGAGCTACACTCACCATGCAGTCGCGGTCAGGCGGCGTCGCCCGACGCCCAGCCAATCCACTCCGCGGCCATGCCGCGCCTTCCTCGCCGGTGATTATAACGCGGCGGCGCATCCGCCGGCCGGACCGCACCCGCGCGGTACAATACGGACGGATGCCCGACCGCGCCGCGCCCGACTCGCCGGCCGCCCGCCGGCCGCCCGCCGGCGGAATCGGCGCCGACGCCGTGCAGGCCGCCCGCGTCATGGTCGACGCGTTCCGCCTGCCCGCCCTGGCGCGCGACCGCTCGGCGATCCTGAACGGGATTCTCGACGGGCTCGACGCGCTCGTCCGCCCGGACGCGGCGGGTATCTACGTGGTCGACCCGCGCGACCGGACGCTCCGCCACACGCTGACGCGCGGCTGCGACCTCCCGGTCGCCCAGCTGAAGGCCCCGTTCGAGGGGAAAGGGGTCATCGGCAAGGTCCTGGCGGCCGGCCGGCCGGTCCGCGTCACCGCCGACGCGTCGCCGGAAGCGTCCGAAGGGCGGCCGTGCGCCCGGTCGCGGCTGCTGGTTCCGATTCTGAACGCGACGAACCGCGTGCTGGGCGTGCTGGACGTCTGGTCCGACGACCCCCGCGGCTACGACGACGAGACGGCGGAGCTGCTGGCCGTCTACGGCCTCGCCGTCGCCGGCACGATAGAAAGCGCCCGACTGCAGGCGGCGATGGTCGACAAACGCCGGCTCGACGGCGAACTGGTCCTCGCGCGGCAGGTGATGCACGGACTGCTGCCGCACGCCACGCCGACCTGGCCCGGATTCGACGTCGCCGGCGCCCACGAGACGTCCCTGGAGGTCGGCGGCGACTATTACGAGTTCATCCCGATCGGCGACGACCGGTGGAGCATGGTGATCGCCGACGTCGTCGGAAAAGGGATAGCGGCGGCGCTGCTGGCGGCGGCCATCCGGGCGTCGATCGCCTCGCTGGTCGGGCACGAGCTGGCGGTGCGCGCCATCATGCGCCGCGCGAACCGGTTTTTCCACGAGTCGGTGGAGGAAGGCCGGTACGTCACCCTCTTCTTCGCCTTCGTGGACGTCCTGGACCGCCGGCTGCTCTACTCGAACGCGGGCCACCTGCCGCCCCTCCTGCTGCGCGCCGGGGGCGCGGTGGAGCAGCTCGACGAGGGCGGAGTGCCGCTCGGCCTGTTCGATGCGCCGCGGTTCGTGGAGGGGCACGTCTCGCTGGCGGACGGCGACCTCCTGGCGCTCTACACCGACGGGATCGTCGAGACGGCGGACGCCGACGACGCGCCGTACGGCCTCGACCGCTTCGTGGCGATGCTCCAGCGGTCGCGCGACGCGAGCGCCCGGGAGATCTGCAACGCCGTGATGCGGGACGTCCGGCGGCACGGGTCGGTCGCCCGCCAGGACGACCGCACGCTGGTCGTGCTCAAGGCGATCTGACCCGGCTACGTCATGCATGGACGCTGCGGGCGAAGAACGGTCGGCGCCGCGGCGGCGCTGGCGGCGGCTCTCGCGTTCGCCGCGCCGGCCCGTCCGGCGGCGCACGACGTCCCCGGCGACGTCACGGTGCAGGCGATAGTGGCGCCGGAGGGCCAGCGGCTGCGCCTGCTGGTGCGCGCGCCGCTCGGCGCCATGCGCGACTTCCTCTTCCCGCAGCGCGGCCCCGGCTACCTCGATCTCGCGGCGGCGGACGCCGTGCTGCGCGACGCGGTCATGGTCTGGGTGGGCGATGAGCTGGAGCTGTACGAGGACGACCGGCGGCTGGGCGGCCAGCAGCTTCGGGCGGTGCGCGTCTCGCTGCCGTCCGACCGGTCGTTCGCGAGCTACGCGGAGGCGCTGGCCCACGTGACCGGCCCGCCGCTGCCCGCCGAGACCGAGATCTTCTGGCAACAGGCGATGCTCGACGCGCTGTTCGAGTACCCGATCCGCTCCGACCGGTCGCAGTTCTCGATCGATCCGACGCTCGGGCGGCTCGGCATCCGGACGATCACCGTGCTGCGGTTCGTGCTGCCGGACGGCGCCGTCCGTGCGTTCGAGTACTCCGGAAACCCTGGGCTGGTCCGGCTCGACCCGCGGTGGCTCCAGGCCGCCCTCCGGTTCGTCGCCCTCGGCTTCGAGCACATCCTGGACGGTACGGACCACCTGCTGTTCCTCGCCTGCCTGGTGATCCCGTTCCGGCGGCTCCTTCCCCTCGCGGCCATCGTGACGTCGTTCACGGCGGCCCATTCGGTGACGCTGATCGCGTCGGCGTTCGATCTGGCGCCCGACGCCCTCTGGTTCCCCCCCCTCGTCGAAACGCTGATCGCGGCGTCTATCGTCTGGATGGCGTTCGAGAACATCGTGGGCGTCCGGCTGCGGCGCCGGTGGCTGGTCACGTTCGGGTTCGGGCTGGTGCACGGATTCGGCTTCTCGTTCGCGCTGCGCGAGACGCTCCAGTTCGCCGGGTCGCACCTGCTGACGTCGCTCCTCGCGTTCAACCTCGGCGTCGAGCTCGGACAACTGCTGGTGCTGGCGGCGCTCGTCCCCGCCCTGGGTCTGCTGTTCCGGCACGTCGTCGCGGAGAAGCTGGGCGTCGTCCTGCTGTCGGCGCTCGTGGCGCACACGAGCTGGCACTGGATGAGCGACCGCGCCGCCCGGCTGAGCCGGTTCTCGTTCGAGCCGGCGTGGCCGGCGTTCGACCTCGCGCTGCTCGCGGGCGCCATGCGGTGGACGATGCTGGCGCTGATCGTCGCCGGGCTGCTCTGGCTGATGTTCATCCTCTTCCCGCACCCGGAGGCCGCGCAGCCCGTGGTGGAATCCCGCGGGGCGCCGAGAGCGGCGAGGCGCCCGGCTGACAAGGCGTGAGGAGGGCGAATAGCAGCGCCATGCGCCCCCTGCCCGCGCTCGCCGCCGCCGCCGCCGCGCTGGCGATCGCCGGCGCCGCCACCGTGCGCGGCCAGCGCGGCGACGCGTTCCGCGGGTCGCGCGACCACCCGGCGATAGCCTATTCGACCGGCCCGGTCGAGAACGCCGCGGCGGCGCTCGACCGGGCGCTCCGGGACGGCGACGTGCGCCTTGCGTTCGACGAACACTCCGGCTACCTGCGGTCGTTGCTCGACGCGCTCGACGTCCCGGTCGAGTCGCAGGTCGCCGTCTTCTCGCCGACGAGCAACCAGGCGAACCTGATCCGGTCGGACAACCCCCGCGTCATCTACTTCCGGGACGACGCCGCCGTCGCCTGGGTGCGGGGCGCCGACACGCTGGAGGTGGCGGCGCACGACGCGCAGCAGGGGACGGTCTTCTACACGCTGGCCCAGACGCCGGACCGCGCGCCGCGGCTCGTGCGCGACGACCAGTGCCTCGCCTGCCACCTGACCTGGGACACCCTGGGCGTGCCGGGACTCCAGGCGCTCAGCACGTTCCCGCTCACCTCCGACCCGAACGCGTACGCCACCGGCTTCGTCTCCGACCACCGGGCCCGGCTGGAGGACCGGTGGGGCGGCTGGTACGTCACCGGGCGGCACGAGCCGTTCGCCCACATGGGGAACGTGGAGGTGACCAACGTGGACGACCCGGACGCCGCGATCGGCCGGGCGCGGCCGCAGCTCCCGTCGCTGGAAGGTCTGTTCGACCTGACCGGCTACCTGACGCCCCACAGCGACGCCGCCGCCCTGATGGTCCTGGAGCACCAGGCGCACATGACCAACCTGATCACCCGGATCGGCTGGGAGGCGCGGCGGAGCGCGTATCGGGAGGCGCACGGAGCGGCCGCGGCCGGCGACGAGTCGGCGGAGCGGATGCGCCAGGCCGCCGTGGACCTGGTCGACTACCTGCTGTTCGTCGACGAAGCGCCGCTGCCCCGCCCGATCCGGGGCGCGTCCGGGTTCGCCGAAGCGTTCGCGGCGCGGGGACCGCACGACCGCCGGGGGCGGACGCTGCGCGATCTCGACCTCGACCGCCGCCTGATGCGCCATCCGTGCAGCTTCCTGATCTACTCGAAGGCGTTCGACGCCCTGCCCGCGCCGGCGAAAAGCGCAATCCACCGGCGCCTGTGGTCGGTGCTCTCGGGCGCCGAAGCCGGCCCCCCGTACGACCGGCTCTCCCGCGCCGACCGCCGGGCGATCGTCGAGATCCTGCTCGACACCAGGCCCGGCCTGCCCGACTACTTCCGGCCGGTGGAGCGGTAGGAATCACGGATCGGCGAGCGAAGTTTCCACACCGACTCGTCGGCAGCGCACATCGGGCTTCCGAGACTGCGCGCGACCCTCAGTACCCCTCCAGCACCGGGAACCGCTCGTCGTCCGGGAGCGGCTGGACGCCGAAGGCGTTCAGGAGCATCGACACCTTCCGGTACCGGGAGGCGGTCGCGGCGATGCTGATCAGCTGGTGCGTGTCGTACCGCGCCGCCAGCCTGTCCCACGTCGCGGGCGAGATGATCGAGTCGCGGTGCATCTCGTTCGCGGCGTCGATCAGCGCCATCTCGTTCTCGCTCCACTCCTCCGAGGCGTCGCCGCCCTGGGCGATCCGGAGCGGATCGAGGCCGTGGTCGCGGGCGCGGCCGACGCTGCCGACGTGCTTCGCCCACTCGTACACCGCCTGCGTGTTCCAGCCGGTGCGCAGGATCAGCAGCTCGCGGTCGTGCGGGGTCAGCCGCGACCGCTCCGGGTCGAGCACGTACCGCGGGTTCTCGTTCCACTTCTCCGCAATCGCGGGGTGGCGCTGCAGCGTCCGCCGGACGCGGAGGCCGTCGCCGTCCACCGGGTCGATCCGCGGCGCGGTCAGCGGCGGCTCGCGGTCGGGGACCACCACGGTGTAGCCGACGTCGTTGGTCGGGATGCGGGCGGGCGCGTCGTCGTCCGGCTGGACGCCGAGCGTGTTGAACAGGATCGACTGCGCGGTGATCTCGCTCACCGTGAGGACGGCGTCCATCATGTTCCGCACGTCGTACTCCTCGGACAGCAGCTCCCACGTCAGGTCGGTCACCGACGAGTTCCGGAAGAGCTGGTCCGCCATCCCGATCAGCGCCTCCTCGAACGGGCTCCACGCCACGGCGTTCGCCGCCCTGGGGCCTTGCGCGACGCGCAGCGTCTCCTGCTCGGTCAGCCCGGCCGCGGCGGCGCGGCTGGCGTGCGTCGCCCAGAGGGCGGCGTTCTGGGTCAGCCAGGCGGCGCGCAGGATCAGCAGCGTCCGGTGGCGGGGGGAGAGGGTGGAGTCGTTCGACACGTAGCGCAGCATCGGGAAGACCCGGTCGGCCAGCGCCGGGACCCGCAGCAGCGTCCGGAGGGCGCCTCCGGGACTTCCGTCCGGCGCGTACTTCGCCGCCAGCGCGCGGTGCTCGGCGGTCCACTCCGCCTCGGGCAGCGGCGCGACGCGCGGCTCGCGCAACCGGCGCGCGGGGACGATGCTGCCGGGCGGTCCGGTGATGGCGCGCGCCGGCTCGATCCGGAGCAGCACGGCGTCGTCCTCCTCGGTCAGCACGTACAGGTAGCCGTCCGGCCCCTGGCGGACGTCGCGGATCCGCTGCCGCAGTTCGGTGAGCAGCCACTCGCGCCGGATCTCCTGGCCCCGCCGGTTGAAGACGATCCGCTCCAGGTGTCCGGTGTGCTCCATCCGGCCCACCATCATCGCGCCGACGAACAGGTTGCCCCGCCAGGCGGGGAAATGCTCGCCGGTGTAGAACGTCAGCCCGGACGGCGCCACCGACGGCCACCAGACGATCTCCGGCCCGGTGAACTCCTCCACCCAGGGGGTGTCGGTCACCGGGAGGCCGGAGTACTGGCGGCTGTACGACGCGACCGGCCAGCCGTAGTTGGCGCCGGGGGTGATGACGTTCGCCTCGTCGCCCCCCTGCGGCCCGTTCTCGGTCGCCCACAGGTCGCCGTTGGCGGGGTTGAAGACGAGGCCGATCTGGTTCCGGTGCCCCATCGACCAGATCTCCGGCAGGTAGCCGTCCTCGCCCGCGAACGGGTTGTCGGCCGGCGCCGAGCCGTCGTCGTTCAGCCGGAGCACCTTGCCGAAGTGGACGCCGGGGTCCTGGGCGTACTGACCGGTCCGGTCGAACTGGAACGCGCCCCCCACCGTCATGTACAGCTTGCCGTCCGGCCCGAACGTGATCCGCGAGGCGGCGATTCCGCCGCCCCACCCGTCGGCGACGAAGAGGTCGCGCACTTCGGTGAGGGCGCCCCCGTCGAGCCGGCCGCGGGCCAGCGCCACCGTCGACCCGGCCCGGCCGTCGCGTTCGCGCGCCTTGGAGTAGGTGAGGTAGACGAGGCGGTCGTCGTCCGGATGGACCGCCACGTCCATCAGCCCGGCCAGCCGCACGCCGGTGTACGCCTCGGGCACGCCCGGAATCGGCCGCTCGTCGAGCCGGCCGTTGCGGATCACCCGCAACGCCCCGGCGTTGCGCTCGGTCACCAGGATGTCGCCGTTGCTGCGGAAGGCGAAACTCCACGGATGGGAGAGCCCGCCGGCCACCGGAATCACCCGGATCCGGGGCTGCTCGGCGGTGTGCAGCACCACCGGCCGGTCGGGCGGCGGCAGGGCCGGCACGCCGCGATGGGCGGTCGCCCGCTGCGCGGTCTGGGCGGCCGCCGGCGTCTGGAAAAGCGCGAGCGCAATGGCCGCGAGCGCCGCGATCCGCGCCGGTCGAACGTGAACCTGTCGATGCATCGACCCTCCAAGGCTGGACCCGCAATCTATCACAACGGCGTGCGTGCAGCGCGCTACGCGCCTCGGGAACCGGGGATTCTCTCGACGTCGTCGAGAATGGGCCTGGCGAGCTTTGCGATCTCGTTGAACTCGTTGACGAAATAGTCGGTGATCTCGCCGCCGTCGTGCTGGGATTCCCGGTGCAGGTCGGAGATCAGCAGGTCCCAATCCGGATCGTCGAGTGACGTTGCGCCGTGGTCCAGGTCGCCCGGCGCATCGAAATCGTTCACGGTGCGAGGCCGCCGAGCGTGCCTTCCGAGTCCGACGGTCGGCGGGGACGAGAAATCCCGTAAGATACCAGCGTGAAGGCGCCTGCGGCAGGCGCTCGCGCTGCAGAGCGGCGTCTTCGGGCCGCGGGCCGAACGGTCGATGCGCAGCGCATCGCACATATAGCGGCGCACCGACACGATGTCGATGGAAGAATTTGCGCCCGCGTCGCGGGTCCGGGAGGATGCATGGACCTTGCCATGACGACTGCAGCAACGAGCAAGGAGCCGCGGGTGGTCGCCGAGCAGATTCTCTGGCTCCGGCGCGACACGGAAACGACGCTGATGCACGTCCTGAAGCTCGTGTACATCAGCCACGGATGGATGCTCGGGCTGTATGGGCGATCGCTCATCAACGAGCCGGCCGAAGCGTGGCGGTACGGTCCGGCGGTGTCCAGCATCTACCGCCGTTACAAGTCGTTCCGCGGTGACCCGATCACCACGGAGCGGGTGGACCGATCCGACGCGTTCGACGACGAGCAGCGCGACATCGACTTCACGGCCTTGCAGTTGTCCGCCCTGGCGCACAAGCCGGATACGCCCTGGGACGTCACCTACCGGGAGTTCGGCGCCGGCGCGATCATCCGGAACGAATTGATCCGGGACTACTACCAGCGTCTCGCGGAGCAGGCATGACTCCCGGCAAGCGCACGGCAGCCCGGGAACCGGGGCCGGAACCGCAATCTGTCACAACGCCAGACCGCCGCTGCTCTGCACCACCTGCCCGGTGATCCAAGCCGCGTCGCCGCTGGCGAGGAACAGCACCGCCTCCGTGACGTCTTCCGGCGTTCCCGCCCGGCGGAGCGGCGTCCGTTTCGCCGCCTGCTCGATGCCGGCTTCGTCGAGGAACCTGGTCGCCATGTCGGTCATGGTCAGGCCGGGCGCCACGACGTTGACGCGCACCCCGGACGGCCCGAGCTCGACCGCCAGCGCCCGCGTGGCGTGATCGAGCGCCGCCTTCGTTCCCCCGTAGACCGTCATCCCCGGCGACGCCGACTGGCCGGTGATGGAGGTGACGTTGACGATGGCGCCCCGCCGCTCGACGAGATGCGGCAGCGCCTCGCGCATCGCCGCCAGCGGCCCGACGTAGTTGACTTCCACCATCTCCCGGATGGCGTCGTCGGTCAGGTCCGAGAGCGGCCCCATGCGGGTCACCCCGGCGTTGTTGACCAGCACGTCGAGGCCGCCGAACCGCTCGACGGCGAACGCCACCGCACGCTTCACGTCGCCGGTTTTCGACACGTCGGCCTGGGTGAAGTAAATCTGGCCCGGCAGCTCCCGGGCGAGCGCTTCGAGCGGCTCCCGCCGGCGGCCCACCACCACCGCCCGGCCGCCCTCGCGGGCTATCCCGGTCGCCACCGCCCGGCCGATGCCGGTGCCGCCCCCCGTGACCAGCGCCGCCTTGCCGTCGAATCGCCCCATCGTCCACCTCCTCGTCAGGTCCGCGTCAGCCCGCGGCGCGCCGGGATTATACCGCCGCGTTCGGCGCCGGCCGGCCGGGTCAGCCGCCGGCGGCGGCGCGGAAGAGCGCCATCGCCTCGGCCAGGCTGTCGGGGTCGCCGACCAGGACGACGGTGTCGCCGGCGCGGTAGCGGAAGTCGGGCGCGCGCCGGTAGATCGGCCGGCCGTCGCGGACCACCGCCACCTGCACCGCGCCGGTCCTGCGCCGCAGCGCCAGGCTCGTGGCGCTGCCGCCGATCGCCGGGGCGCCCTCCTCCACCTCGACCAGCTCCAGGGCGTCGTGGACGCCGAGATGCCGCAAGGCGTCCAGCCGCAGGTCGGGCGCGGCCTTGCCGCGCAGCAGGGCGTAATGCTCGGTCCGGATCGACTCGACCTCCCGCCGGATCCGGTTGATCGGGATCGCGTAGCTGCCGAGCGCCATCGCGAACAGCTCGATCGACGCCTCGAACTCCTCCACCACCACGTCGTTCGCCCCCAGCTTGCGGAGCTCCTCTATCGCCAGCACGTAGCGGGTGCGCACGACGATCCGCGCCGAGCGGTTGAGGTCGCGCGCCAGCGCCACGCCGCGCCGCTCGTCGGCCGGCGACGAGATGGCGAAGACGACCACCCGGGCCCGGCCGATCCGCACGTGCTCGAGCACCGCGGGCTGGGCGCCATCGCCGAAGACGACGGCGAACCCGTCGTCGCGCGCCCGCGCCACCAGCTCGGCGTTCTGGTCCACCACGACGCAGGCGATGCCGGCCGCGCGGAGCACCCGCGCCAGATACCGGCCGGCCAGGCCGTATCCGACGACGATCGTGTGACCAGTGAGCGCGTCCAGGCGGCCCGGCGCCGGCGAGCGGTCGGCCGGGCGGGCCAGCCCGAACCGGTCCGCCGCCCAGTCCGCCGCCGGACGCGCCAGGCGGATCAGCAGCGGCGCCGCCATCATGGAGAGGACGGCGACGCTCAGGAAGAGCTGGTAGTCGCCCTCCCGGAACAGCCCGAGCGGCAGTCCGGCGGCGGCGAGCAGGACGGAGAACTCCCCGATCTGGGCCAGGCTGAGTCCGCTGGCCAGCGCGGTCGCCGCCACCCCGCCGGACGCGAGCACCGCGCCGGCGGCGAGCGCCGTCTTGAGGACGATCAGCCCTCCGGTCAGCGCGGCCGTCAGCGCGAACTGGTCGAGCACGGCCGGGACGTCGAGCAGCATCCCTATCGACGTGAAGAAGATCCCGCTGAAGAGGGCGCGGAACGGCAGGACGTCGGAGAGCGCCTGCAGCCCGTACTCCGACTCCGAGATGATCAGACCGGCGATGAAGGCGCCGATCGCGATGGAGAAACCGGCCGCCGACGTGACCAGCGCCGCTCCGATGCCGAAAAAACTGACGCAGAGCGTGAACAGATCGCGGTCGCGGAACAGCACCACCCGGTCGAGCGTCCAGGTGGCGAGCAGCCGCCCGCCGATCACCAGCGCGGCCATCATCGCGACGCCGCGCGCCAACTGCCCCGCCGCGGCGGCGGCCGCCGCCCCGTCGGCGGCGCGGGCGAGCAGCGGCAGCAGCAGCATGATCGGCAGGATGCAGAGGTCCTGGAACAGCAGGATCGCGATGACCGACCGGCCGTGGCGCGAGTCGAGCTCGCCGCGGTCGGCGTACGCCCGGGTCACGATGGCGGTGGACGACATCGCCGCGAGCGCGCCGTAGAAGACCGCCTGGCCGGGCGGCGCCCCCAGCGCGAGGGCGAGGCCGCCCGCCGCCGCCAGCGTGCCGGCGACCTGGAGGCCGCCCCCCGCGAAGACCGCGCGCGCCCACCGCCGGACGTGCGAGAGCGACAGCTCCAGGCCGACCGCGAACAGCAGCAGCGCGACGCCGAGCTCGGCCAGCGTCTCGATTGCGTCGGGACCGGCGATCAGTCCGACGCCGTGCGGGCCGACGATCACCCCGGCGGCGAGGAAGCCGACGAGCGGCGGCGCGTTCAGCCGGTGCGCCAGGGCGACGATCGGGATGGCGAGGCCGACGAGAATCAGGAGGTCGAGGAGCAGCCCGGCGTCGGACACCCGCCCATTATCCGCTCATCCGCTCAGAACCGCAGCCGTATCCCGGCGAATCCGCTCCTGGGCGCGCCCGGCCCCACGAAGCGCGGGTCCCGGGCGTCCGGCGCTTCCCGCAGGAAGACCTCCAGCTCGGCCAGCGCGCCGAACGTCGCGTAGTCGGTCCCGAACAGGTTGTCGATCCGGACGAACAGCTCCACGTGGCCGCCGGCGCGGTAGACCGACCGGAGATTGGCGATCCCGTAGCCGTCGAGCGGCGCCTGATCGTTCCCCTCGTCTCCGACGAAGACGCGGCTCGACGCGGCGACCGTCTCCAGCATCACGTCCCACGGGTCGGTCACCGTGAAGCGGACGCCCCCCTTGAAGCTGTGGCGCGGCACGCCCGGCAACCGGTCGCCCGGCTCCACCCGCAGCGCGCCCTCGGCGGTGGCCGCGGCGTTGACCTCCGCATCGCCCGGCAGTTCGAGCCGCGACTCGAACGTGGCGTGGACCAGTCCGTAGCCGGCGTACCAGCCGAGCCGGCCCGCCCGCCCGTTCACCTCGGCGTCGACCCCGACTCGGCGCGTGTCGCCCGCGTTCCGGAAGTAGCCGGTCCCGATCAGCTCCGGCGAGGCGACGAACAGGATGTCGTCGCCGATCGCGGTGCGGTAGACCGCCACCGACCAGTCGACGCTCCCCGCCGCGCCGAACGTTGCGCGGCCGCGCAGACCGCCTTCGACCGACCGCGCCACCGTCTGCTCCAGCGGCGGGTCGGAGATGAACGCGTTCGGCACGCGGCACGGCTCGGCCGGGTCCGCGCAGCTCAGTTCGGCCGCGGTCGGCGCCCGGTTCGACTCCGCGTAGCGGCCGAAGACCGAGACGGCGTCGCCTGTCTGGTGGACGGCGCCCACCCCGACGTTCAGCCGCGAGAACGCGTGCTCGCCGTCGAGCGCCGTTCCCAGCCGGTCGGCGATCGCGATCCGCGCATGGTTGAACCGGCCCGACACGGTGAGATGGGTGCGGCCGGTGATCGACAGCGTGTCGCTGAAATAGAGGCCGACGGCGCGGTTCGCCGTCTCGATCCCGGTGTTGAACCGGTCGTCCGGCGCGGCGCCGAAGACGCCGGCCAGCAGTCCGGAGCCGCTCACCGTCCGGTCGGCGGTCAGCGCGCCGATCTCGCTGTTCGACGAGAAGTCGACGTCCGCCAAGTCGGCGGACAGTCCGAACGTCAGGACGTTCTCGCGCCCGCCGAGGTCGGACGACGCGACGGCCTGCACCGTGGCGCCGTACCCCTTCGACCGGGTTGCGGTCCGGTTGAACGCCGCGTCCCCCTCCGTGTCGTCTTCGGTGACGAAGCGGCCGGTCCGGACGTCGACGAGCGGATGCGCTTCTTCTGCGTCGTCATCGTCGTCGCCGCCGCCGCCGCCGGCGCAGAGCGTCGCCGCCGGCGCGCCCGGGGGGAGCGCGTCGTCGTCGCACACGCCGAACTCCGCTTCGTCGCCGTTCAGCGTGCGGCGGTCCAGGTCGCGGTAGTAGCCGGTCACCTGCACCGCCCAGGCCGGCGCTGCCGCGATCTCGTACCGCCCCTGGACGAACGCCAACCGGTTCTCGGTGGTGTCGGGATAGGTGAAGACCGCGCTCCGGTCGACCGCCAGCAGCTCGACCGGCGCCGGCCCGTTCCCGTTCAGGCGCGAGTCGGCGTACGTGAAGCTGACCCCCGCGTCGATCCGCTCGTCCCGGAACGCCACGTCGGCGAACGCCTGCGTCACCTCGGACGGCGACGCTGCGCGCCAGCCGGTCTCGTCGAACCGCGTCGCCCCGACGTACGCCGCCCACGGTCCCCGGCTCCCCCCCCACTCGGCCGTACCGGAGAACCGGTCGAACGAGCCGCCCGACAGCTCGGCGCGCAGTCCGGCGTGGTCGAAACCGTTCTTCAGGCGCAGCGCCAGCGTCCCCCCCAGGGCGTTCAGGCCGAAGGCCGGCTCGGCGCCGGCGCTGAGCTGCGCCTCGTCGATCGCGAACTGCGGAATCAGGTCGAACTGCACCGTGTCGCCGAACGGCTCGTTGATCCGGACCCCGTGCTGGTGGACGGCCACCCCCTGCGGGAGCCCCAGGAGCGGCGACGCCGTGAAGCCGCGAAACCGCAGCGTCGGCTGGAACAGGTTGGTGGTCGTCCCCTCCAGCGTCACCGCGCCGAGCCGCTCGTGGAGCGTGTCAGCGAGCGACGACGCCTGCCGGTCCATGATCTCGCCGGCGGTCAGGACCGAAACGGTGGCCGGAATCCGTTCCCGGCTGACCCCGTCGCCCACCGGCGCGACGCCGACCACGTCGACCCGCTGCGCGAACGGCGCCACGGCAAGCTGCACGTCGACCGTCCGCGCCTCCCCGGCCGCCACCGCCACGCCGGTGCGCCGCGCGGTGCGAAACCCGGCCGTCGCGACCGTGACGGCGTACGTCCCGGGCGCCAGCGCGGGGAGCCGGTACGCGCCGTCGGTCCCGGTCGCCGCGACGGCCGGCGCGGCCCCCGGCGCCGTCGCCGTCACCTCCGCCCCGGCGACGGCCGCGCCCCGGGCGTCGGTCACCCGGCCCGCGATCGTCGCTGTCTGCGCCCGGGCCTCGACCGAGGCGAGCGCCGCCAGCAGGAGGCCCGCCGCGAGACGGCGCGCCGCCGCAGCGGCTCCATATCGTGCGTCGTTCGACATCGCGTTGACGTGATCTTTCCGGGGTTATTCCGTACGGGGCGATCCTGTTCAGGATAAATTTCGGCGATGTACACTTTCCAGCGGCGCGGCATGGCTTCCATCCGGCGCGACGCGACCCTCGACCTGACGCTGCCCGTCCCGCGGCCGGCGCCGGTCCCGGTCCCGGCCGACAGCCGCGTCGAGGTCCTGGAGCTGTTCGACGAGTGTCGGGACGGCGTGCGCCGTTACGTGCGCGCGCTCGGCCTTCGGACCGGCGAATGCGAGGACGTCGTGCAGGAAACGTTCCTGGCGCTGCATCGGCGCCTGCTGCGCGGCGGCGACCGGTCGAACCTGCGCGGGTGGGTGTTCCGCGTCGCACGCAACCAGGCGCTCAAGCGGCGGGCCGGGCGTAGCTGGTCGGCGCGCGTCGTCCACGCCGGCGACGCGGACCGGGAGCGGATAGACCCGGCGTCGAACCCCGAGGAGCGGATGCTGGCCGGACAGCGTCGCGCGCAGCTTCAGGCGGTGGTGCGCGCCCTGCCCGACCGCGACCGGCAGTGCCTCCGGCTGCGGGCCGAAGGGCTGCGCTACCGCGAGATCGCGGGGGCGCTCGGGGTCTCCGTGGGAACGGTGGCGAGTTCGCTGGCGCGCGCCGTCACGCGGCTGCGCCGGGCGGACGGAGCGTGACGAGATGCGGCCGAGACGCTGGACCCGATCGCACGCGTCGGACGAGGACCTGCTCCTGCTGGACGAAGGCGAGCTGACGCGCCGCCGGCTGGCCCGCGTGCGCCGCCACCTGCGCGACTGCCCGGCCTGCGCCGAGCGCCGCCGGACCCTGCAGCAAGGGCTGGCCGACCTCGTGCGCGCATGCCGCGAGACGCCGCGGCCGGCGCCGGACGCGGCGGCGGCGCGCGCCAGCAGCCCGTGGTGGAATCCCGCGTCGCGCCGAGAGCGGCGAGGCGCCCGCCTGACAAGGCGTGAGGAGGGCGCATATTGGGCATACGCAACCGACGAACAACGCCGTCAGGCGGGATGCATCGCTGCTCGAATGCAGCGGAGACCTCCGCCACGGGCTGCCAGGCTGCTGGCGCAGCTTCAGGAAGATCGCGGGCGGCCGGGCAGGTGGGCCGGAAGGCGCCGCCCCGCGCTCGCCGCGGCCGGCCTGGTCGTCGCCGCCGGGCTCGCAACGCTGATCGTGCAGCACGCGGACGACCGCGCGGCGGACGTCCGCGGCGGCGGCCCGGCGGCGTCCGCGCCCGGACCGGCGCTGCCCCGCCCCGATCTGACCCCGGGCGCGGTGCGCGCCGTCTCGGCCGACGAGATCTGCCGGTCCGGCCGGACGGCCGCCGCCCCGGCGGTGGCCGCGTCGATCGCCCGGCGGGTCTTCGAAGACTACGGCGCGGACTACCGGCGGGCGGACGAATACGAGCTCGACTTCCTGATCACGCCGGAGCTCGGCGGCGCCGCCGACGCCCGCAACCTCTGGCCTCAACCGTACGGCTCGACCCGCTGGAACGCCCACGTCAAGGACGAGCTGGAGCAGCTTTTCCGGCGGCTGGTCTGCGAAGGCGCGCTCGACCTCTCGACCGCGCAGCGCGAGATCGCCACCGACTGGATCGCCGCCTACCGGCGGTACTTCGAGACGCCCCACCCGCGGCGCGACGGGTGAACCGAACCTCTCGGCGCAAGGTTCTTGACAGTCGGATCTGGCCAGCACAACAATCTGGCCAAGTGACCTGGATGGAGACAGCGTGATGACCGAATGGTCGTTGCAGAACGCGAAGAACCGCTTCAGCGCCGTCGTCGATGCCGCCGTAGCCGGAACGCCTCAGGAGGTGACCCGGCGCGGCAAGCCGGCGGTCGTGGTGCTCGCGGTGGAGGAATATGAACGTCTGCGTTGTCTGGAGAAGGCGCAAGCGCCGACCTTCGCGGAGCTGTTGCTGGCGATCCCTCGGGACGACGATGAATTCGAACGGCTTCGATTACCGCCCCGGCCAGTCGATCTCTGATGTTCCTGCTCGATACCGACGTATTGTCGGCGCTGCGCAGGCGGGAACGTAACCCGCTTGTAGCCCGATGGGTGTCGGGTCGACGAACGAACGACTTGTGCCTGAGCGTCATCTCCATCGGAGAGATCGAACGAGGCATCGTCCTGCAACAGCGTCGAGATCCGGCGTTTGCGCGAGCATTGGCCGCTTGGTTGGACAGTGTGCTTGCGCTGTACGGCGAGCGTATTCTTCCTGTCGATTTGTCCGTCTCGCGGAGGTGGGGCCATCTGGCCGGCGCCCTTGGTCATGCGGACACCGATCTGTTGATCGCCGCCACCGCGCTCGATCACGGCTTGACAGCCCGTGGTGGAATCCCGCGGGGCGCCGAGAGCGGCGAGGCGCCCGCCTGACAAGGCGTGAGGAGGGCGCATATTGGGCATACGCAACCGACGAACAACGCCGTCAGGCGGGATGCATCGCCGCTCGAATGCAGCGGGGACTTTCGCCACGGGCTGTTGACCGTCGTGACGCGCAACGTTCGACACTTCGAGCCGACCGGCGCGCCGGTGCTGGATCCGTCGGCGCCGGCGGGTGACCGGTGAGCTTCCCCGACCTCCGCGCGTTCCTCGACCGGCTCCGGCGCGACGGCGACCTGGTGGAGGTGCGGGCCGCCGTCGACCCGCATCTGGAGGCGGCCGAGATCCACCGGCGCGTCATCGCCGCGAACGGGCCGGCGCTGCTGTTCACGAACGTCACCGGCTCGGCGTTCCCGCTGGTCACGAACCTGTTCGGGACGGCCGGGCGGGCGGAGCTGGCGTTCGGGGAGCGTCCGCACCGGCTGATCCGCCGCGTGGTCGAGCTGGTCGAGACGGCGCTGCCGCCGACGCCGGCGAAGCTCTGGGGGGCGCGCGACCTCGCGCGGGAGGCGCTGCGGATCGGGACGAAGCGCGGCGCGCGCGGGCCGGTCACCGAAGTCGTCACCAGCGACGTGCGCCTCGACGCGCTGCCGGCGCTGACCACCTGGCCGGAGGACGGCGGCCCGTTCATCACGTTGCCGCTGGTCTACACGGAGCACCCGGAGCGGCCGGGCCACAACCTCGGGATGTACCGGCTGCAGGTTCACGACCGGCGCACCACCGGAATGCACTGGCAGATCGGCAAGGGGGGCGGGTTCCACTACGCCGCGGCCGAACGGCTCGGCCGGCCGCTCCCGGTCACCGCGATGCTCGGCGGGCCGCCGGCGCTGATGCTGGCGGCGATTGCGCCGCTCCCCGAGAACGTTCCGGAGCTGATGCTGGCGTCGCTGATCGCCGGCGAGCGGCTGCGGCTGGCCGAAGGGCCGTGGCCGCACCCGCTGGCGGCGGGGGCGGAGTTCGCGCTCGTCGGCGAAGTCCGCCCGGGCGAGCGCCGGCCGGAAGGCCCGTTCGGCGACCATTACGGCTACTACTCGCTGCGGCACGACTATCCGGTGTTCCGGGTCCACACGGTGGCGCGGCGGCGCGACGCCCTCTTCCCGGCGACGGTGGTCGGCAAGCCCCGGCAGGAGGACTTCTTCGTCGGCGACCTGCTCCAGGAGCTCCTCTCGCCGCTCTTTCCGCTGGTGATGCCGGCGGTCGAGCGGCTCTGGTCGTACGGCGAGACCGGTTACCACTCGCTCTCGGCCGCCGTGGTGAAGCAGCGCTACGCGCGGGAGGCGATGGCGAGCGCGTTCCGAATCCTGGGCGAAGGCCAGCTTTCGCTGACCAAGTTCCTGATCGTCACCGATCGGCCGGTCGACCTGAAGGACTTCCCGGCCACGCTGGAGCACCTGCTGGCGCGGACCCGGCCGGAGACCGACCTGTACGTCTTCTCCAACCTGTCGATGGACACGCTCGACTACACCGGTCCGGAGGTGAACCGGGGCTCGAAGGGGGTCTGGCTCGGCCTGGGCGATCCGGTGCGGGAGCTGCCGCGCGAGTTCTCGGCCGCCGCGGTCCCCCGCGGCGTCACCGGCGTCCGGGTGTTCTGCGCCGGCTGCCTGGTGGTCGGCGCGCGGCCGGCGGGCGACGACCCCGGCGCCCCGGCCCGGATAGCGGCCGATCCGGCGTTCGCGGACTGGCCGCTGATAGTCCTGACCGACGAGCCGGACCGCGCCGCGCGGAGCCCGATCAACTTCCTCTGGACCACGTTCACCCGGTTCGAGCCGGCCGCCGACGTCCACGCGGCGTCGACCCGCGTCGTCCGGAACCATCTGGCGTACTCGGCGCCGGTCGTGATCGACGCCCGGCTGAAGCCCGGGTTCCCCGGCGAAGTCGCCTGCGCGGACGAAACCGCCGCCCTGGTCTCCGGCCGGTGGCGCGAGTACTTCCCGGAGGGCGGCGTCGAGATGGGCGACGGCGCGGCGGGGCATCTCGACTGACGCCGGCCTGCGCGGCGCCCGCGCGCGGGGGCTTCCCGTACGCCCCGCAACGGTGATAGCCTGCACGCTGAGCGAAGGAGGCCCGCCATGCGAAGCTGGCTCGACGCGCGGACGATGGTCGTGGGAGCAGCGTCGGCCGCGCTGAGCGCCGCCGTCACCGTGTCGGTGACCCGGACCGGAACGGACGGCCACGACCCGCTGGCCGGACTCGCGCGCACCGCGGACGGCAAGCCGGACCTGAGCGGGATCTGGCAGGCGCTCAACGAGGCCCACTGGGACCTGGAGGCGCACGCCGCGCGCCCCGCCGCCGTCACCCAGCCGGGCGTCTACCCGTACGACTACGCCGAAGTCCCGGCCGCCCCGGTGCTGGCGCTCGGCGCGGCGGGCGGCGTCCCGGCGTCGCTCGGCGTCGTGGAGGGGAGCGGCAAGATCCCGTACACCCCGGAAGCGGCGGCGATCAAGGCGGAGAACGCGGCGAACTGGATAGACCGCGACCCGGAGCTGAAATGCTACCTGCCGGGGATCCCGCGCGCGACGTACATGCCGTACCCGTTCCGGATCTTCCAGGGCACGGACAAGATCCAGATGGCGTACGCCTTCACGAGCACGGCGCGGACCATCCACTTCGACGAGGTCGAGCAGCCGCCCGACGATACGTACATGGGCCACTCTGTCGGGCGCTGGGAGGGCGACGCGCTGGTGGTCGACGTCACCCGCTTCAACGGGAAGAGCTGGTTCGACCGGGCGGGCAACTTCCACACCGACGCGCTGACGCTGGAGGAGCGGTTCACCCCAATCTCCCCCGACGCGATCCGGTACGAGGTGACCGTGGAGGACCCGAACGTCTTCACGGAGCCGTGGCGGATCTCGATGCCGCTCTACCGGCGCCTGGAGCCGGAGATGCAGCTGCTCGAGTACGGCTGCATCGAGTTCGTCGAGGAGTTCCTGTACGGGCACGTGCGCAAGGAGCCGCTGGTCACGCGCTGGGAAGGCGAGACGATGATCGTGGACGTTACGCGGAAGGTTCCGCCCGGCGACGCGTTCTATGATTGGTACCGCAAGTAGCGGGAGACATGCAGCGGGAGGGATGACGCCATGCGACCTGGATTCGCCCTGACGGCCGTCACCGCCGGCGGCGTCGCGCTGGCGCTGGCGGGCGGCGCGGCGCCGGCTGCCGCGCACCACGCCTTCGCGGCCGAGTTCGACGCGAACAGCCCGGTGAACTTCGAGGGGACGGTCACGAAGATGGAGTGGCTGAACCCGCACGTCTGGATCCATCTCGACGTGGAGATGCCGGACGGGTCGGTCGAGAGCTGGGCGTTCGAGGGCGGGACGCCGAACGTGCTGTTCCGGCGCGGCTTCACCAAGGAGTCGCTGCTTCCCGGCACGCGGATCCACGTGGACGGCTACCAGGCGAAGGACGGGACGAACCGGGCGAACGGCCGCGACATCACCTTTCCCGACGGCACGAAGCTGTTCCTCGGCTCGTCCGGCACCGGCGCTCCGTACGAGCTCCGGCCCGAGAACGACGCTCCCCGGGGGGTCCGGTAAACGCGGGCGACGCGTGCGAGGAGAAGTGCGATGAAGCGCGAGACGACGCGGACGGCGCGGCGGCGGCTCCTCGCAGCGGTCGTCGGGACGGCGGCGGCTTCCGCCGTCGCGGCCGGCCTGCTGGCGCCGGCCGCGCGCGCCGGCCAGGCCCGGGCGGGAGAAGGCGCCGCCGGAAACCCGGCGGAAGCCCGGGCCGACGGCCGGCCCGAACCGGCGCCGGCTGCGCCGACCCCGTGGGGCGAGCCGGACCTGCAAGGCCTCTGGACCACGCGCGACGACACGCCGCTGCAGCGGCCGGCGCAGTTCGCCGACAAGGAGTTCTTCACCGACGAGGAGCGGGCCGAGCTCGACCGGCGGCGTTCGGCGATCCTCGACCGCGACGCGCGGCCGGAGGTCGGCAATCCGCTCAGCACCGGCGGCGCCTACAACCGCGCCGTCTTCCTGACCCACAAGCGGACCGGCCGGCGCACGTCGCTCATCGTGGACCCGCCGGACGGGAGAATCCCGGCGCTGACGCCCGAGGCGCAGGCGCGGCGGCAGGCGATGCGCGAGTATCAGCTAGCCCTGCTGCAGGCCACGCCCACCTGCCGCGACGCGCTGTCCGGCTGCGCGGGCGGGACGTACGGACCGCCGTCGCCGAGACGCGACGAGCCGCCGCCGTTCTACCTGACCGGCGCCATCAACCGCGCCGACGGTCCGGAGGACCGGAGCCTGGGGGAGCGGTGCATGCTGGGCCGCCTGCCCGACTTCGGCGGCGCGGCCGGCTTCGTCCTCCAGATCGTCCAGTCGCCCGGCGCCGTGTCGGTCTTCTACGACACCGGTCAGGGACAGGGATGGCAGCGGACGATCCCGGTGACCGGCCGGCCGCACCTGCCCCCCGAGGTGCGCCTGCGGCGGGGCGACTCGCGCGGCCGTTGGGAGGGGGACACGCTGGTGGTCGACGTCGCCAACTTCAGCCCGAAGTCCGACTTCCGCGGCGCGCGCGAGAACCTGCGCCTGGTCGAGCGCTGGACGCGGCTCGACTCGGAGACGCTGGAGTACGTGGTGACCATCGAGGACCCGACCACGTGGGTCCGGCCGTGGACGGTGGCGCTGGCGCTCGGCCGGCAGGACGCCGCCGCGAACCGGATCTACAAGGAGCCCCGGTGCCACGAGGGGAACTACGGGCTGCCGGCGCTGCTCGCGGGCGCGCGCGCCGACGAACGGGCGTTCGCGGAAGGCCGCGGGCCCCACCCGGCCGCCATCTGCACCGCCGGCTGCGGCGCCGGCCTCGACGCCGAGAACCGCGACCCGCTACGGTGAGCGTCTACTTCCCGGCTTCCTCCGCCTCCCGGAGCGCGCCGGCCAGGATGTTCTCCAGGCCGTAGTTCCCTTCGTGGCAGGCGTACTCGTACACCGGGGCGTCGCTCCGCCGCATCGGGACCGCGTAGGTCCACGGGCGGACCCAGGTGGTGTCGTCCTCCACCGTCGCTTCGTACAGGAGCGTGTCGGCGTCGACGCGCGTGAACCGCTCCACCAGGTGGATGTTCGGCCCGGACCCGCCCAGCCGGCCGACCGCCCCCGCGTACCGGCCGAACGCCGTCTCGCGCAGGAAGCCTGTCGTCTCCACCACCAGGGTGTTCCCCTCCCACCGGCCGCGCGAGTCGCCGAGCCACTGGCGCAGGCCGGGCGGCAGGTGCGGGCGGCCGTCGAGCGGAACCATCCGCACGGCCGGCCCCATCTCGTTGAAGATGGCGACGTGGCCCGGCGCCTGGAACACCTGCACGTTGTTGTTGTAGGCGGCCGGGTACATCGGCGGGCCGGAGTTGAACCCGACGATGCACCGGACGCTCACCGGCACGTCCTCCACCCAGTGTCCCGGCCGGGGGACGTCGTCGCCCACCCCCTCCCGCGCCGCCGCCAGCGCTGCCCGCCGCCGTTTCGCCTCCGGCGCCAGATCGGGGATCCGGCCGTCCGGCGGGTCGACGATGAGCGACGTGCGCCGGGTGCCGACGACGTTCGTGCCGGAGTCCATCCAGAACTGGTTGTAGGCGCCGGGGTCGCCCGCCCGCGGCGGGCGATCGACCTGGTTCTCGGCCGCCTCCTGCTCCAGCCGGGCCGCCTCCTCCGTGGTGAGGAACTGCTGTCCGGCGAACTCCTCCGGCCGCTCCATCGGCGTCGCCGTCCGGAAGTCCCAGACGCCCTGCAGGTCCGGATCGCCCCACGGCGTGCGCGGCGCGTTCGGCTCCTGAGCCGCGGCCGGCCGCGGCGCCAGACAGACGGCCGCCGCGGCGGCCAGCAGGAGACCCGTCGGTACGAAACGTCGGCGACTCATCGCACTCCTCCTCGCTCGGGCGAGCGGTGACGCTCCAGCGGCGGCCCGGCTACCGCGACGCGGCCATCTCCGCCTCGTCCGCGCGGGCGCCGGCGAGGATCCCCTCCATGCCGATGTTCCCCTCGTGGCAGGCGTACTCGAAGATGGCGTCGTCGGTCCGCTTCCACTGCAGGAGCGCCGTCCAGGGCGCCTCCCACACCGTCGGGTCGTTGACGGTGAACTCGTAGCGCAGGTCGTCCGGGCCGACCCGGGTGAACCGCTCGACGAGGCGCAGGTTCTCGTGCGAGCCGCGGAAGTCGCTGTTCGGCGAGAAGTTGGCGGTCTCGACCACGAGCGTGTCGCCCTCCCAGCGGCCGACCGAGTCGCCGTGCCACTGGCGGATGCCGTCGTCGACGTGCGGGCGGCCGTCGAGCGGGATGATCCGCGTGGTGTGGATCAGCTCCTGCTCGATGACGACGTGGTCGGCGGTCTGGAAGATCTGGTAGTAGCTGTTGTAGCCGGCCAGCAGGTTCGGAAGCCCGAACGTGATGCACCGTTCGCTCAGCCGGCGGTCGTCGGTCCAGGCGGCGGGCGCCCCCGCTTTGGCGCGCGCCGCGGCGGCCGCCGCTTTCGCGGCGGCGGTCATCGCCGGCAGGCGGCCGGTCGGCGGATCGACGACGAGCGAGGTCCGGTTGTCGAAGTCGCGCTCGACCAGCCAGAACTGGTTGTAGTTGCCGGTCTGGCCGTCGGACGAGGTGAAGCTGTCGGCTCCGCTCAGCGCGGTGTTGAAGAACTGGTCGCCGAACGCCGCGTCCCCGGCGTCCTGCGCGAATAGCTGTTCGGCGGTCGTCCGGACACGCGCCAGCTCCTCGTCGGTCAGCGTCGCCCGGCCTTCCAGCGTCTCCGGACGCTCCAGCGGCGTGACGGCGTTGTTGCCCCAGATCCCTTGCAGGTCCGGATGGCCGTCGGCGGTGCGCGGGACCGTCCAGCCGGATGGCTGGCCGAACGCGAGAGCCGCCGGCAGCGCGACGGCGAGCGCGGCGATCAGCACGGGTGCGGCGAACGAGCGGCGGGTGTGCATGGGAAACCTCCTCAAGATCGACGGCCAGCATAGCACGCCGTCGACGATCCCGGTTGCTATGGCAGCGCGAAGACGAAGAGCGTGTTGGCGCCGCTCGGCGTGGTGAGCTCGGGCGTCAGCTCGAGGAAGACGATTCCGATCGACAGCCCCCCGGCGGCGACGGCCAGGTACTGGCGGCCGTCGACGCTGTACGTCATCGGCCGGCCGCCCACCGGCCCGTTCAGGATCGTCCGCCACAGCACCTCGCCGGTCTCGGCGTCGAACGCCCGGAACCGGCGCACCAAGTCGCCCGCGAACACCAGGTTCCCGCCGGTGGCGAGCGCCGACCCGTAGATGGCCGCGCGCTGCTGGTGGCTCCACAACGTCCGGCCGGTCGAGGCGGAGACCGCCTCCAGGCGGCCGACCGGCGCCGTCGCCGGATCGACGCCCGGCACGTGCCGCATCCGGGTGCGCACGTCGTAGCCGTCGCTCGGGCCGGCCACCTCCACCGACATGGCGAGGTCCATGCAGGTGTTGTTCATCGGCATGTACATCGCCCCGGTGTCCGGGCTGTAGGCGCCCGACGGCTGGTTCTTCCCGCCGTACAGGTGCGGGCAGGCGAGCACGAACTCCTCCACCGACTGCGGCGTGGTCGACTCGTCGATGATCGGCCGGCCGGTGTCGAGCTCCAGCCCGGTCATGACGTTCTGGTGGAGGGTGGGCCGCGCCCACAGGAACTCGCCGGTCGCCGCGTCCAGGGTCCAGACCACGCCGGTCTTGCCCGGGATGCCGGTGATCACCTTCCGGGTCTCGCCCGGCCGCAGCGCGGGGTTGATCCAGGGGACCTCTTCCGGGTCGGGCGCGACGCGGGTCTCGACGATCAGCCGCTCGAACACGTGGTCGAGGTCCCAGTTGTCGCGGGGCAGGTGCTGGAAGTACCACGCCATCTCGCCCGTCGCCGGGTCGAGCGCCAGCGTGGAGTTGGTGTACAGCAGGTCGGCCTTGCCCGACCCGCGCAGCTTCTCCGGCAGGGGCGACGGCGGACCGGTCCCCCAGAACAGCAGGTTCAGCGCCGGGTCGTAGCTGCCGGTCATCCAGGCCGACGTGTGGCGGCGGGCCGAGAGCGGCAGGCCGCCCCAGGTGTCGCCGCCCGGCTGGTCCGGGGTGGCGGCGGTGTTCACCCGCCACAGCTCCTCGCCGGTCGCCGCGTCGTGGCCGGTGATGAAGCAGCCGCCCGGCCGCGGGCTCTGCGGATTGCAGCGCGACCCGGTGACGAGCCGGCCGCCGACCGCCAGCGGACCGGTGGTCTGGGCCACCTGCTCCCGGTAGTCGGCCCGCCGGGTCTCCCACGCCACCGCGCCGGTCCGCGCGTCGAGCGCCACCAGATGGGCGTCCTGCGTCGCCAGGAAGACCTTGTCGCCGTAGATCGACACGTTGCGGTACCGGTAGCGCGTGCCGGTGACGGCGTCGGTCCCGTCCTCCAGAGGCCGCCGGTACTCCCAGAGCAGGTCGCCCGTGGTGGCGTCGAGCGCCTGGACCACGTCCTCCACGTTCGCCAGGTACATCACCCCGTCGTAGACGATCGGCTCGACCTCCTGGTACCCGTGCTGCATCGCCCGCGACCAGACCAGCCGCAGCTCGCCGACGCTGCCCGCGTCGATCTGGTCGAGCGGGCTGTAGCCCCACAGGTTGTAGCCGTTGCGGAAGGTGAGCCAGTCCGCAGGGTCCGGCCGCCGCAGCATCGCGTCGGTCACCGGCGTGAAGTCGCGCAGCAGCTCGGGCACGTCGCCGCCCCCCGGCGCCGGCGCCTGCTGCGGCGCCGCGCCGACGAGCGCGGCGAGGACGGCCACGCAGGCGAGCAGGGCGAGCGGCCGCCGGGCATGCGCGGCTGGCGGCGCTTTACCGGTATCCACGCTCGCGCATCGTAACACGCTCGCGCGTCGTCCCGACGCCCCGGTCACCCGCGCAATATGCGCCCTCCTCACGCCTTGTCAGGCGGGCGCCTCGCCGCTCTCGGCGCCCCGCGGGGTTCCACCACGGGCTGCGCGGCGTTGCAGCGACCCGGGGCGGACGAGGACCGGCAGCGCCCGGCCGCCCCGCCGCCAGCCCGCGGCCTCGGCGGCCACCACGATGCGCGCGCACGCCTCGGCGTCGGACTTGGCGTCGTGGTGGCGCAGCGGGATGCGGAGCAGCCGGCAGACGTTGGGCAGCGCCGCCGGATGGACGCCCCAGTGCGCGCGCGCCAGCTCCACCGTGCAGGTGGTGGCCGGCGCCCGCGGCGCGCGCAGCCGGTAGCGGGCGCAGCAGGCCCGCAGGACGCTCCAGTCGAACGACGCGTTGTGGGCCGCGACGAACTCCGCCGCGCCGATCCACGCCCGCAGCGCCGGCCAGAGGTCGCCGAACGTCGGCGCGTCCCGCACGTCCTCCCACCGCAGCCCGTGCACGCGGGTGAACGTGAACCGCCGCGTCGGCGGCCGGATCAAGTACGATCGGGACGCCACGACCCGGCCGCCGCACCCGGCCGCCAGGCCGACCGCGCACGCGCTGTCCCAGCGCGGGTTGGCGATCTCGAAGTCGATGGCGACGAAGGTGCTCATGGCGGTCGCCGGAGCACCATACGGCAGGCGGCAAGGATCGGGAGTCCCGGCGCCAGGAAGACTCCCGACCCGCACGTCAAGTCCAGGACGGTTTCCTCGCCGGTCAGCCCGTCCGTGATCTCGTCCAGCACCAGCGACACCAGCGCAAATCGCGTGTAGAAGACGTCCGTTCCGGATCCCGGCCCGGGCGTCGTTCGGTCGGCGTGGGCGAACTGCTCGTAGATGGAGCTGATCAGCTCCACCGGGATCACGTCGAACAGCCGATCGCTTCAAGCTGCGGTCTCGGTACGAACGTGTCGATTGCCCCCGGTGTCGACCAGGAAGTTCCCCTGCCAGCTTCGGGTCCGGTCCGCCGGATTCCGGATGGTGACGGCCGTGCGCAAGAGTCCCATGACCTGATGCTCCCCTTCCCTCAGTCCTCCTCCGCCGCCTTCATCAGCGGCGCGGTGGAGCGCCGCCGGAAGCCGCCGCACGCGCGGGCCGGCGTCCGCTGTGGGGGCGGATGCGGTTCCACGGTCATGGCGCGGCGTGCTGCGCGGCGAAGATCGTCAGTTTCGTCGCTTCCCCGATCTGCTCCAGCTCCGGCCGCCGGCCGGACAGGCGCTCGCTGGCGCGGACCAGGTTCAGGAAGCCCTCGCCGCGCGCCTCCATGTAGCTCGTTCCGGTGAGCGCGCTCTTGTAGTCCCGCATGAAGCCGGCGAGAAACTGGTTGCGGCGGGCGGGCTGACAACCGGCGTACACGTTCTCGACGGTCAGCGTGTTGTGGAGCGCGCCGGGGTTCTGAAATTCGATGCGGTCCGGAAACAGGCGGATGATGATCTGAGAACCCCGCACCTCGTAATCGCGGTGCACGACCGCGTTGACCACCGCTTCCTGCAACGCCGTATGCGCGTAGCTCGGGAAGTCGCGGCGGCCGTCACGCTCCTTCCGGGAGGTCGTGGGCGCCAATGGGGAAGACCAGAAATAGGTCAGCACCTGGCCGATCTGCTCCGGCAGCGGCCCGGTGATCCGCCGGCTGTCCGCCGTGTTGCCGTCGGCGACGCCATGCCGGTAGGCGGCCAAGTCGATGCAGGCGCCGGGCAGATACCGATCCGGTCGTTCGGAAAACAGAAGCACGCCGAGATGGGTCGGCGTCACCCCGGCATCGGTGGACGCGGCGAGCTTGTGCGCCAGCAACGTCGAAGTCCAGTCGTCGGGCCTGCTCCAGCTCGGAAAGCGGCCGCGGAAGTACGTCTCCAGACGTAACTCGTGCAAATCGTCCAGGGCGCCGGCGAACACCGGCCGCTCCTCGATCGGATCGGTCATCCGCCGCGCGCTCAGCAGGCGAGCGAGCCGCTCGGCGGGAATCAGATGGCGGTGACTGCCGATTCGCTGCAGGAACCGCCCGTCGCTCGTCTGGTGGACGTCGAATCGCGAGGCCGGGACGTCGATGATCAGGCACAACTTCGGTTCCTCGTTCTCCGCCGGCAGGAATTCCCAATCGAGCGCCGGCACAATCATCGGAATGCAGTTGGTGGTTGCGACGTTGACTGTGAACTGCTCCAGGAGATCGCGCTTGCGAGGATCGACGCCGACCACCATGCGGTCCGAGTCGCGGACTCCCAGGACGACGGCGCCGCCCCGGGTGTTGGCCATGCTGACGAAGACCTCGGCGAGCTTCGACGACGCCCGCCCTTCTTCTGCGGCGAACGAAATCCGGTTGCCTCGGAACACGACTTCCTTCAGGTCGAGTTCGGTGTCCTCTCCAGCCCGGATGGCGGAAACGAGCGCAGCAACCTTGGGGGTCAGCATGCCGGTGATCTCCTCGCAATCGTACACGGCAGCCACGTCCCGACATCGGGAAATCCGGCGCACGTGACTCCCATGACCTGAGCGCCGCGGCGGAGATGACGTGCGCGAACGACGCGCGGCTGGCGGCGAGCAGCTTCGAGAACGGGTCGCGCACCCGGACGATCCGCGGCGCGGGGGTCGCGCAGTCGAGGACCACGTAGAGCCAGTAGCGGGCGCCGAGGCGGCGCCCTGCTTCCACTCGTTGGTCTCCACCTGGACGCCGCCGCGGCCGGCGCGGCCCTTGACCTCGACGCTGCGGACGGCGCCGTCCGGCCGGGTCGAGAGCAGGTCGAAGCCGGGCCAGTCGGGGAGGCCGGCCTGCCGCGCCAGCGCCGGCCGGGAGACGTCGCGCACCTCCGCGCCCCGCTCCCAGCCGGCGGCAATCCGGACCGCGATCTCTTCGACGCGTGCGTCGTAGCGCTCCCGTTCCGCGGAGGCGCGGGCGGGGACGACGAGGGCGTGGGTGAGGAAGCGGACCGCGCCGGCCGTGATCCGGTCGGGCGCGATCTCGACCGCGGCCAGGACCCGCCGCCGCTCGGCCGCGTCGACGCGGCCGGTGCGCAGGTCGCCGGCGGTCCGCTCCAGCTTGGCGAGCCGGCGCTCGAACGACCGCGCCACGGCCAGGGTGGAGCTGGCGAGCCGGCGCTGGAAGACGCCCAGCGCGAGACGGACGGCCGGCCGGTCGTCGCGGGCGCGGCCGTAAGCTTGGCGCAGCCAGGCGGTGGTCTCGTCGTAGAGCGCCTGCTCGCTGTCGGGGCCGGGGCTGAGGTCGTAGCTGAATGTGTCGCACGTCCGCGGCCGGTAGAGCGGCGCGCCGTCGAGGCCGACCATTTCCTCCTTCGTGCGGCGGATGAAGTGTCGATCGCTGACCTCCGGCGGGGCGCGCCGGCACGCCTCCCCGACGGCGAAAGACGTGCGGGTCGAGCAGCCGCCAGAGGTAGTGGTACGGCTCGTCCCGGCCCATGTGCGGAGTCGCCGTCAGCAGCAGCAGGTGGCGCGCCGACCAGCCGAGTCCGGCGAACCGGCCCGCGGGGTCGGCGCAGCCGGCCAGCGCCTCCGCCAGGCGGTAGCGCCGCCGCTTGCGGGCGCCCTGCGCGTGGACGACGACGCTCAGCTTGTGCGCCTCGTCGAAGACGACCAGGTCGTAGGGCGCGACCCCCTCCTCCCGCAACGCCCCGAACGCCCGCTCGCCGGTCAGGGTGTCGAGCGACACGACGACGAGGTCGCCCTCCGGGCCGCGGAACGGGTTGCCGGCCCGCGCGTCCGCGCCGGCGGCGATGCGGAAACGGAGGCGGAACAGGGTCCGCAGCTCCCGCTCCCAGTTACCGACGAGGCCGGCCGGCGGGACGACGAGCACCCGGCGGATCCAGCCGCGGGAGAGCATCTCGCGGACGTAGAGGCCGGTCATGATCGTCTTGCCGGCGCCCGCGTCGTCGGCGAGCAGGAAGCGGAGCGGATTCTGCCGGAGCAGTTCGACGTGATGACGCTGCAGCGGGCTATCCGACCGGCAGGTGGATCAGGTAGTGCGTGCCGTCCTGGTGGATCCAGACGCGCAGGTACTCGTTCTCGCGCAGCAGCTCGACGCGGGGCGATCCCGGGCCGGGCGCGGCGACCTGCGCCACTTCGCCGATCTCCGCGCCGGGCACGAGGGTGGCGACCTCGCGGCCCTTCACCTCGCCGCCCTGTGAGAACTCGACCCACCGCTCGAGCACCGCCAGCGCCCCGGCGGCGGCGGGAGAGGCGGACCGGGCGGTCAACCGGACCTCGTAGTCGCCGGCGGGCAGCGTCTGGCCGTCGGCCGTCACCGCGCGCGGCAGGTTCACAGTGCCCAGCGCGGCCTCGCCCGCCGGGACGTCGACGCTGGACGACGCCAGTTGCGCGCCCGCGGGCGATGCGCCTGCCGCGGCGCTGCACGCAACAGCCAGGATTCCCACACGCCACGCCTGTCTCATCAATCTATCCCCCAGTGACTTCATCATAGCGCGTTTCCTGCGGGGACCGCCACCGGACCTGCGCGAAGCGGCGGAGACGGCGGCCGGTGACGTGCACCCCTTCGGCCTCGAGAAGCCGCCGCTTGACGAGCAGGTCGACGTATCCGCCGAGACGGCCGCCCGACGCCACGACGCGGTGGCAGGGGACGCGCGGGTCACGGCAGCGGCGCAGGACGTTGCCGACTGCGCGCCAGGCGGCCGGGCGTCCCGCCAGCGCGGCGACGTCGCCGTAGGTGGCGACCCGTCCCGGCGGGATGCGCCGCACCGCGGCGAGCACGCGCGCCGCGAACGGCTCCGGCTGCCGGCGAGTCGCGGCGCGGCTGCTCACGTCGGTGTCGCGCGCTGGCGTCGCACGCCGTCAGTCGCGGCGCAGCGCTTCGTGCAGGACCCGGCCGTCCGCGTGCGGGAGCTCCACCCCGGCGAGCGCGGCGAGGGTCGGCGCGACGTCGGCGGGGGTGACCGGCGCGCCGTGACGTCCGGGCGCTATCCCGGCGCCGTACAGCGCCACCGGGACCTGCGTGTCGTACCGGTGCGGACTGCCGTGCGAGGCGGCGAGTCTCAGGGCGAAGCCCGACTCGATCCAGTACGGCTTGTAGATCAGCGTGAGGTCGCCGCTGCGGCCTTCGAAGAAGCTGAGCGCCGCGGCGCGCGTCACCGGATCGGCCGACGCCGCGGCCTGCCGAACGGCGTCGCGGGAATAGACGCGCCAGACGCCCGGCGCGCGCTTGAGCAGCGCCCTCACCGCCGCCACGTCGTCCGGGCGCGCCCGCAGCGCGTCGTACACCCCCGGCGCGAAGTACAGTTCGCCGTTCCGGATCGCCGCCACGTGCGGGCCTTCGCCGAACCGCTCCGTCAGCAGCGCCTCCAGATCGTCCCGCAGCTCGTCGCTCACCGTCCGGCCGGCTTCGATCCCTTCCGCGGCGGCGCGCTCGGGAATCGGCGACACGCCGTGGTCGGCGCTCAGCGCGACGACGTACCGGCCGCGGCCCACGCGCGCATCGAGCGCGTCGAGCAGCTTGCCGAGCGTCAGGTCGAGCCGGAGAAGGACGTCCTGCACCTCGTGGCTGCGCGGGCCGAACCGGTGTCCGGCATAGTCGAGCGCCGAGAACCCTATCGCCAGGTAGTCGGTGCGGTCTCCGGCGCCCAGCGCGAACGCCTCGACCAGCGCAAGCGCCATCCGGGCGAGGTACGCGTCCGAGTACGGACTCGCCCGCCACCGGTGGTAGAAGGCGGAATCGAGCGATCCGGGTCCGTCGCCCCGCGCGCCGCCCCCGGACTGGGGGCCGCTGCCGGCGTCCGGACCGCCGAACGGATGCGGGAAGCTGTCGGTCCATCCCGCCGGCGGCCGTTCGCCGGGGCCGGCGTCGTCGTGGAGATACTCTTCGGCCGGCCGCGCGCGTTCCCAGACCGCGTGGAAGTCGTCCTCGACCGGGTTGGCTTCGACGAAGCGCCGGACCGCCTCGACCGGCGCGTCCGCGTACGCCGTCGAGGTGGCCCACGTGTCGCCCCGGTCGAACCAGGCGACGGCGTCGCCGGCGCGCCCCGCCAGGGTGATGGCCGAGCGCGGCTTGAGCGAGAGCGAGACGACGCGCGTCCGGCCCGAGTCGGCGCGCAGCGCGTCGGCTATCGTCGGCGCGGCGAGCGGCTTGGGGCTGTGCCGCTCGACGGCCTGCCCGCCGTACGCTATCGGCGCGGCCGCGGCGTCGGTCGTGCACGTGACCTCCGCGCCGGCGTTCCGATCCCACCAGCTGTTTCCCACCATGCCGTGGCGCGCGGGAAAGGCGCCGGTCGCGATGGTGGCGTGGCCGGCGCAGGTGACGGTGGCGCGGTACGGGTACGCCGCCCGGTCGAACCAGGCGCCGTCGTCGAGGATCCGGCGCAGGCCGGCGCTCCACCGGCCGCCGTAAGTCTCCACGTAGTCCGCGCGCATCTGGTCGACGACCAGGACGACCAGGAGCGCCGGCCGGGCCGGCTGCGCGGCGGCCGGTGCGGCGATCGAGACCGCGGCGGCCGCCGCCGCGCCCCACCGGACCAGTCGGCCTGGCGGCGTGCAACGCATCGTCTCCTCCTGAACCAGACAGATGAACAATATGGATGACGCTATACTACCTGCATGAGTATACGACTGCAGGTCGTCATGGACGAAGCGGAGGTTCGCGATTATCGCCGCCGCGCCGCGCGCGCCGGCATGACCCTGTCGGAGTGGGTGCGCCAGGGACTGCGCCGCGCCGGACGCGAGGAGCCGTCCGGGCGCCTCGATCGAAAGCTCGCTGCGGTCCGGGCCGCAGCGCGCCACGAATTTCCCACCGCGGACGTCGATCGGATGCTGGCCGAGATCGAGTCGGGCTATCGGCTGTGATTCTGGTCGACTCGAACGTTCCCATGTACCTCGTGGGCGCCGCGCACCCGCGCAAGGCGGATGCGCAGCGGCTTCTCGAACGGCTGGCGACGCGCAATCGGCGGCTGGTGAGCGACGCCGAAGTGCTGCAGGAAATCCTGCATCGATACGTCGCCCTTCGCCGGCGCGACGCGATTCAGCCCGCCTTCGACGCGTTGCTCGGCGTGGTCGACGAGCTGTTTCCGATCACCGTCGAGACGGTGACGCTCGCCCGCGAGGTCGTGCTCGGATCGCCGGACCTCTCCGCCCGCGACGCCGTTCACGTCGCGGTGATGCGGCAGCATGGCGTCGAAGAGATCCTGTCGTTCGACCGCGGCTTCGACGCCGCGCCCGGCATCCGGCGGATCGCCTGACGCGCAGTGCGCGCCCGCCGGTCAGTGGGCGTCGAGCGACGTCCGGGCCGCCGGCAGGTCGGACATCGCCGGCCCGTAGAAGATGGAGTTGAAGAGCAGCTTGAACGTGCCCCAGGTCTGCCCGCGGTGCTGCACGCGGAAGGTGTGGAGAATCATACGCCCCTTGCCGTACGACACCTCCATCACCGCGCCCGCGCCGCGGAGGCGCTCTTCGCCCACCAGCCAGCCGCTGCGCCGCAGCGGCGCGTTCGGGTACCGCGCAATCGTCCTGACCGCCGCGTTCCGGTCGCCGCGCGTCGGCCGGTACCCCCCGTTCCCGACGAACATCGCGTCGGCCGTCGCCGGCATGCCGTACCCGAGCGGGTGGGTGGCGTCGATGCTCACCCGCACGATCGACCCCGGGCAGTAGAAGGCGTTCTCCGACAGGCCCCGCACCACGTCGGCGAGCGGCGCGCCGAGATGCTCGACGGCGAACGCCGCGGTGTTGCCGAGCGTGATCAGGGTCCCGCCGTCCTCCACGAACCGGACGAGGTTGTCGATTCCCCGCGCGCCGATGCCGCCGCGGTGCTCCGGGCGCACGTTCGGCCCCAGCAGGCCCTGGATCAGCGTCATCGAACGCATCTCGGGCAGGATGACGACGTCGAACCGGTCGTGGAGCGCCGACGCCCGCAGGTCGCCGCTCCGTACGCGGGTGTACGGGAAGTCGTGCTGATCGAGCACCCAGCGGGTCCACCCGGCGTCCATGTTGCCGCCCCACGGCTCGAAGACCGCGAGCCGCGGCGCGCGGACCGGCAGCCGGTGCAGGTCGTCGGGCAGGTCGACCGCCGCGATCTTCAGGCGCAGCGCATCGGCCGTCTCCTCCACGACGGCGCGATCGACCCCGCGGACGAGCATGGCGCCGCGCCCCATCCGGCCCAGGGGACCGAGGGGAAGCTCGTCGTGGGCCCAGCTCGCGGACGCGCCCGCCGCGAGGAGCCGGTTGAGCGCGGTGAAGCTGCGGTTGGCGTCGTGCGAGATCACGTAGACCCCGCCGTCGCCGACCACCCGGCCCGGCGGGACTTCGGCCTCGGCCGTCAGCGGCCGCAGCGCCGCGTCGAACGGACGCTCGACCTGGATCGTCTCCACCCCCATCAGCATGCCGAGCGTCCACGCCGTGACGTCGTACGGCTTGTCCATCGGCGCGCCCGGATGCGGCCAGCGGATGTCGGGATAGGTCTGCGGCTCGAGGAGGTCCTTGATCCAGCGGCCGAACGGCTGGGACAGCCGCGCCACGTACGTCCCGGCCGGATGGACCCGTCCGTCGGCCACGAACGGCTCCGCGGCCACGTCGATCTCGGCCGCCTCGGCCTGGAGCAGGCGGACGAGCGCCGCGGCGGCGAACGGGTCGCGCTGCTCGGCCGGGATCACGAAGGCGTACGGCGACCCGTCGGCGAACCGGTCGATGGCGCGCCGGTTCATCACGTAGAAGTTCCGCTTGAGCGTCGCCCGGTTGTTGGCGACGCTCTCCAGCAGCCCCTCTATCGCCAGCGCGTGGTGCTCGACGACGTCGCCGAACGTCCACAGCCCGCCCAGCCACGGGCGCGGGTAGTTCATGCGCGGCTGGGTGTCGCGCGGCGGCGCGAGCGGGAGCCCGAACCCGCGCCGGATGCCGAGCGATCCGCCGCGCGCCGCCTGCAGGCGGCGGTAGGGGGACGCGCGCTGCTGCCGGACCGGCGCCGCGAGGTTCGCGCTCGCGACCTCGGTCAGCAGCCCCACCATGTTGTGCCACCACGGGTTGGTGTTGTTCGCCCCCTGCCAGTACGCGCTGTACAGCTCGCCCCACAGCACTCCCGGCTTGTCCGCCTCGTGGAGCCTGCTCGCCATCGCCTGCCCGAGCTGGTTCACCTGCGTCCAGACGAGCGGGTCGACGTTCGGGTTGGGGGGGTTCTTGAACGGCGGCACGAAGATGCGGGCGTTGGCGTTCCCCATCTGGTGAACGTCCAGGTACACCTCGGGCAGCCATTCCCGGTAGAGCACGTCGTTGAGGAGCCGCGTCTCGACCTGGGTCAGCATGAAGCTGTCCCGGTTGTTGTCGTGCCCGGCGTACTCGTGGTACAGGCCGGGCAGCGGCGACCCCTCGTACGGCGTGCCGAGGTTCCGGCGGTGCCACTCGACCACCATCCGCTGGCCGTCCGGATTCTGGGACGGGATGAGCAGCACGATCGCGTTGTCGAGCAGGTGGTCGACCCACGGCGACCGCTCGGTGGCGAGCCGGTGGATCAGGTCGTTCATCACCTGACTGGTTCCGATCTCGGTGGCGTGCACGTTCGCGCCGATCAGCACCACCGCCTTGCCGGTCCTGCCGATCTCGGCGGCGCGTTCGGGCGTCGTGCGCCGCGGGTCGGCCAGCTCCCGCTGCATCGCCCGGTAGCGCGGCAGGTCGTCGATGGCGTCCGGCGTCGAGACGGCCGCGAGCAGGTACGGGTGGCCGAGCGTGGTCTTCCCGAGCTCCCGGACGGCGACCCGATCGGAGCGCTCGCCGATCAGCGTGAAGTAGTCGACCATCCGGTCCCAGTGGGCGAGCCGCCGGTCCGCGCCCATCGGGAAGCCGAAGAACTCCTCCGGGGTCGGTATCTGCGGGGCCGGCGTCTCCCGGACCGGCGTTTCGTCGAGCTGCTCCGCCCGGAGAGGCAGGATCAGCGCGCACGCCGCGGCGACGGCGGCCAGCGGCGCGGGCGGCGCTCGACGAAACACGGATCGCAGTATATCGTGAACGCCGATGACCACCCGCCGCCTCCGCGGCGCGCTCGCCGCCGCGGCCGTCCTGCTGGCCGCGGGGGCGCTGCTGCTGCAGGACGCGTTGCCGGGCCGGCTGCGCGCGGCGGCCGGGGTGGCCTGCTTCTTCTCGCTCGTCACGGCCTGCTCGGCCGACGTCCGCGCCATCCGGTGGCGGACGGTCGCCTGGGGGTTCGGCCTCCAGCTGCTGCTGGCGGTGCTGATCCTGCGGTTCGAGGTGGGCGGGGTGCGGCCGGGCTACCGGTTCTTCTCGGCGCTGGCGGCCGGCGTGACGCGGTTCCTCGAGTTCACGGACGCCGGCTCCGGGTTCGTCTTCGGCGTGCTCGCCGACCCGGAGGCGATGGGGGAGGTGTTTCCCGACGGCCTGGTGCTCGCCTTCGCCGCGCTGCCGATCATCGTCTTCGTCTCGGCCGTCTTCACGGTGCTCTATCACCTGGGGGTGCTGCAGCTGCTGGTCACGGCGATGGCGCGCCTGATGATGCCGCTGATGCGCACGAGCGGCGCCGAGACGCTCTCGGCGGCGGCGAACGTGTTCATGGGACAGACCGAGGCGCCGATCATCGTCAAGCCGTACGTCGCCGGCATGACCCGGTCCGAGCTGCTGACGCTGATGACGGGCGGGCTGGCGACCATCGCCGGCAGCGTGCTCGGCGTCTACCTCAGCCTCGGCGCCGATCCGGTGGCCCTGCTGACCACCAGCGTGATGGCCGCGCCGTGCGGCCTGTACCTGTCGAAGATCCTGATGCCGGAGACCGGCCGGCCGGAGACGGCCGGCGTGGTGACGGCGCCGGTGCGGCGCGCCCACGTCAACGTCATCGACGCGGCGGCGGGCGGGGCGGCCGACGGCGTGCGGATCGCCGTCAACGTCGCCGCGACGCTCGTCGCCTTCCTGGCGCTCATCGCGATGATCGACTTCGGGCTCGGCGCAATCCGCCCCGGCCTGTCGCTGGCCGGCGTCTTCGCCGTGGCGTTCGCGCCGGCGGCGGCGCTGCTCGGCGTCCCCGCCGCCGACGTGCCCGCGGTGGCCGACCTGCTCGGCACGAAGCTGGTGGCCAACGAGTTCGTCGCGTACGTCAAGCTGGCCGGCGAGTACGACGGCGTCATCACCGCCCGGTCGCACACGCTGGCGACGTTCGCCCTGACCGGCTTCGCCAACTTCGGCTCTGTCGGCATCCTGATCGGCGGCATCGGCGGCATCGCGCCGGACCGCCGCGGCGATCTGGCCCGCCTCAGCTCCCGGGCCCTGCTGGGCGGCTTCGTCGCCACGCTGATGAACGCGGCCATCGCGGCGATCGTCCTTTGACGGCCCGGCGATCCGGCGCCGGTCCGGGCTCCGGGCGGGGCCGTCCGTGGCGGCCGGCGCCGGCATGTATGATCGCCGGATGCTGCCCACCATCGAGTGGCGGGACGGCGCGGTGGTGATGGTCGACCAGCGGAAGCTGCCGGCGCGCGAGCTGTACGTGCGGTGCGAGACGGCCCGGCAGGTGGCGCGCGCCATCCGGAACATGGTGATCCGGGGCGCCCCGGCGATCGGGGTGGCGGCGGCGATGGGGCTCGCGCTCGGCGTGCGGGGCAGCACGGCCAGGGGGTCGGCGCAGCTTGCCGCCGAGTTCAACCGGCTGTGCGAGATGATGGCGGCGACGCGTCCCACCGCGGTCAATCTGTTCTGGGCGATCGACCGGATGAAGCGCTGCTTCGCCCGCGCCGCCCGCGCCGGGCGGTCGCCGGCGGAGATCGCGGACGCGCTGACGGCGGCGGCGCGGCGGCTGCACGACGACGACGTGGCGCGCTGCAAGGCGCTCGGCGCCCACGGCGCCGGCGTCGTGCCGCAGGAAGGGCGGGTCCTGACCCACTGCAACGCCGGAGCGCTCGCCACCGGCGGGTACGGCACGGCGCTCGGGGTGGTCCGCGCGGCGGTCGAGCGGGGGAAGCAGGTGTCGGTGTTCGCGGACGAGACGCGGCCGTTCCTCCAGGGCGCCCGCCTGACGGCGTGGGAGCTGCTCCGCGACGGGATCGAGACCACCGTCATCACCGACGGGATGGCGGGGCCGCTGATGCGGACCGGCCGGGTCGATCTGGTCGTCGTCGGCGCCGACCGGGTCGCCGCCAACGGCGACGTGGCGAACAAGATCGGCACCTACACGGTGGCGGTGCTGGCGCGCGAGCACGGCGTCCCGTTCTACGTCGCCGCGCCGGTCTCCACGGTCGACCTGGCGACGCCGACGGGAGCGGACATCCCGATCGAGGAGCGGAGCGGCCGCGAGGTCACGCACGTCGGCTCCACGCGCACGGCGCCGGAGGGGGCGCGCGTCTGGAACCCGGCGTTCGACGTGACGCCGCACCGCCTCGTCGCCGGGATCGTCACCGAGCACGGCATCTGCCGGCCGCCGTTCGACGAGAGCCTGCGCGCCGCCTGCGCGCAGGAGGCGGCTCCGGCCGAGTCATGAACGTCCTCGGCATCGAGACGTCGTGCGACGAGACCGCCGCGGCCGTGGTGTCGGACACCGGCGATCCGGTCCGTCCCTGGCGCGTCGCCTCCAACGTGGTCGCCTCGCAGGCCGAGATCCACCGCGAGTGGGGCGGCGTGGTGCCGGAGCTCGCCTCCCGCCAGCACGTCCGCGACATCTGCGGCGTGGTCGAGCGGGCGCTGGACGAGGGGGGCGCCAGCTGGTCCGACCTCGACGCCGTGGCGGTCACGCAGGGGCCCGGGCTGGTCGGATCGCTGCTGGTCGGGGTGGCGTTCGCCAAGTCGATCGCGGCGGCGCTCGACCTGCCGCTCGTGGCGGTCCACCACCTCGCCGGCCACATCGAGTCGCTCGTCGTGGAGAACGGGACGCCGCCGCTCCCGGCGATCGTGCTGGTCGTCTCGGGCGGGCACACCAACCTCTACCACATGCCGGCGGCCGGCGACTACCGCCTCGCGGGACGGACCCGCGACGACGCAGCCGGCGAAGCGTACGACAAGGCGGCGTCGCTGCTCGGCCTGGGCTATCCGGGCGGGCCGGCGATTGACCGGATCGCCCGCGGCGGCGACGACCGGGCGGTGGCGTTTCCGGTCCCCCGGATGACGCACGCCGACCGGAACGCCGGTCCGCCGCTGGCGCACCCGCCCGGATTCGCCGCTGCGATGCGCGGCCGGACCGAGTTCAGCTTCAGCGGGCTGAAGACCGCCGTCAAGCGGCACGTCGAGGCGCGCCGGGCGGACCTCGGCGGCGCCGCGCTGCCGGCCGGCGAGGTCGCCGACGTCTGCGCGAGCTTTCAGCGCGCGGTCGTCGAGGCGCTGCTCGACCGGACGTTCGACGCGGCGCGCTGGTTCGGGGCGCGGAGCGTCGGGATCGCCGGCGGCGTCTCGGCGAACAGCCGCCTGCGGGCCGACGCCGAACGGCGGAGCGCCGAGGCCGGGCTCCCGCTGGCGCTGCCGAGTCTCGCGCTCGCGACCGACAACGCGGCGATGATCGCCGCGGCCGGCCTGCGCAACCTGCATGCCGGACGGACCGCCCCGCTCGACCTGAACGCCCGGGCGTCGCTCCCGCTCGGCGAGGGCGGCGGCTGACGGAGCGCATGCAGTGGCGCGCGCGGCCTGGCTCCGGCGACCGCACTGGCGGATACTCGCGGCCCTCGGCCTGGGCCTGGCGTACGGCGCGGCGGCCGCGGCGGCCGGATGGGGCGCGTTCACCGCCGACTGGATCGCGCCGTTCGGCGCCATCTTCCTCCGCCTGCTGCTCCTCATCGCCGTGCCGCTCGTCCTGGCGTCGCTCATCACCGGGATCGCGTCGCTCTCCGACCTGAACAAGCTGTCGCGCATCGGCGGCCGGACCGCCGTGATCTACGTCGGCACGACGCTGGCCGCCCTCCTCGTCGGCCTGACCGCGGTCAACCTGATCGAGCCGGGCGAGACGGTGCCGGACGGGTTGCGCGCACGGCTGCAGGAGACGTACCAGGACGACATGGCCGCGCGGGAGACGGCCGCCGCCGGCGCCCGCGCCCGCGGACCGCTGCAGCCGCTGGTCGACGTCATCCCGGACAACGTCGTCGGGGCGGCGTCCGACAACCGCAACATGCTCAACGTGGTGTTCGTGGCGTTCCTGGTCGGCGTCGCGCTGATGCTGATCCCGCCGGAGCAGGCGCGGCCGCTGCTCGACTTCTTCCGGAGCGTCGACGCGGTGATCGTCAAGATCGTCGAGCTGGTGCTCGTCTTCGCGCCGGTCGGCGTCTTCGCGCTGATCGCCGGCACGATCACGTCGGTGGCGGGCGACAGTCCGGGCGAGATCGGCCGGCTGCTGGCGGCGCTCGGGCTGTACTGCGTGACGGTGGTGGCCGGTCTGACGGTGCAGGTGGCCGTCACCTACTCGTTGCTGCTCCGGGCGCTGACGCCGATCCGGCTGCGGGAGTTCTTCCGGGGCGTCGCGCCGGCGCAGCTCGTCGCGTTCTCCACCTCGTCGAGCGCGGCCACGCTGCCGGTGACGATGCGGGCGGCGCAGCGGAACCTCGGCGTCTCGGAGGAGGTGGCGGCGTTCGTCCTGCCGCTCGGGGCGACGATCAACATGGACGGCACGGCGCTGTACCAGGCGGTCGCCGCCATCTTCATCGCCCAGACGCTCGGCATCGACCTCGATCTGGCGGCGCAGGCGACGATCGTCCTGATGGCGCTGCTGGCGTCTATCGGGACCGCGGCGGTGCCGAGCGCCGGCGTGGTGATGCTGGTCGTCATCCTGGAGGCGATCGGCGTGCCGGTCGCGGGGATCGCCCTGATCCTCGGCGTCGACCGCCTGCTCGACATGTGCCGGACGACGGCGAACGTCACCGGCGACGCGGCCGTGGCGTCTATCGTCGCCGCCGGCGAGCACCAGCTTTCGCCTCCTGGGGAAACCTCGCCGGAGGAGGGCGGCCGATGACGCCGGCCCGCGAGCAGGCTTGGTCGCTGCTGACCGAGCACACCAGGGGCGACCGCCTGATCAGGCATGCGCTCGCCGTCGAGGCGGCGATGCGGGGGTACGCGCGCCGGGCGGGGGAGGACGAGGAGGAGTGGGGGATCGTCGGGCTCCTGCACGACTTCGACTACGAGCGGTGGCCCGATCCGGACGATCACCCGTTCCGCGGGAGCGAAATTCTCCGCTCGCTCGACTATCCCGAGCGGATCGTCCGGGCGATCCTGTCGCATGCCGACCACACCGGCGTCGCCCGGCAGGCGCCGGTGGAGCATGCGCTGTTCGCCTGCGACGAGATGGCGGGGTTCGTCACCGCCGCGGCGCTCGTCAGGCCTTCGAAGAGCATCCTCGACCTCGAGGCGCGGTCGGTGCGGAAGCGGATGAAGGACAAGGCGTTCGCGCGGGCGGTCAGCCGCGGCGACCTCCGCCGGGGAGCGGAGGAGCTGGGCCTGCCGCTCGACGAGCACGTGACGAACGTCATCCGGTTCCTGCGCGCGCGAGCCGACGCGCTCGGGCTGCGGGGCAGCCTTCCGTAGCAGCAACAGCCCGCCGCGGCGTGCGTCCGATGCGCGGTTTCGGCCTGCTCCGCACCGGGCGTTTGCTATGATCGGCCGGTTGCGCCGGCGCCGGGGGACGGCGCCGGGCGGGGTGGAGGTTCCGAATGCGGACAGTGGGCGTGCTGGGGTGCGGACTGATGGGGTCGGGCATCGCCCAGGTCTGCGCGCAGTCGGGGCGCCGGACCGTCGTCCGGGAAGTGGATCGGGCGCTCGTCGACAAGGGGCTGGGCCGGATCGGGAAGTTCCTCGATGACGGCGTCGCGCGCGGGAAGGTGAGTCCGGAGGAGCGCGACAGGACCCTCGCGAACCTGTCGGGAACGACCGACGTGGCGGACCTTGCCGAGGCCGACGTCGTGATCGAGGCTATCGTCGAGAACCTGGACGCCAAGCGCGAGGTGTTCGACGCTCTCGACGCGGTCGTCGGGGAGGACGCGCTGATCGCCTCGAACACGTCGTCGCTCTGCATCACCGAGATGGCGTCGGCGACGAAGCGCCCGGAGCGGTTCTTCGGCCTGCATTTCTTCAGTCCGGTCCCGGTGATGAAACTGGTCGAGGTGATCCGCGGGCTCGCGACGAGCGACGAGACGCACCGCCGGGGGGTGGAGTTCGCCCGGTCGCTCGGGAAGGAGCCGATCACGGCGCCCGACCGGCCCGGATTCATCGTCAACCGGTTGCTCGTCCCGTACCTCCTCGACGCCATCCGGGCCTGTGAGTCGGGCGTCGGCACGGTCGAGGACCTCGACAAGGGGATGCAGCTGGGGTGCGGCCATCCGATGGGGCCGTTCACCCTCCTCGACTTCGTCGGGCTCGACACCACGTACTACATCGCCAACATCATGTACGACGAATTCCGGAACCCCGCCTACGCGGCGCCGCCGCTGCTGAAGCGGATGGTGGCGGCGGGCCGCCTCGGCCGGAAGAGCGGCCGGGGCTTCTACACGTACTGAGCGGACTTCCACCGGCGCGAACGCGGGACGATGAACGCCGAACGGGTACGCGATGCGGTGGAGGCGTTGCTGGCGGAGATCGGCGAGGACCCGACCCGCGAGGGCCTGGTTCGCACGCCGGCGCGCGTCGCGAGCGCGCTGCGGTTCCTGACCGGCGGCTACGACGCCGACGTCGAGTCGATCGTCAACGACGCCCTGTTCACGGTCGACTGCAGCGAGATGGTCATCGTCAGGGAGATCGACTTCTACAGCCTGTGCGAGCACCATCTGCTGCCGTTCTTCGGGAAGTGCCACGTCGCCTACCTGCCGCGCAAGCAGGTGATCGGCCTCAGCAAGATCCCGCGCATCGTCGAGATGTTCAGCCGGCGCCTGCAGGTGCAGGAGCGGATGACGAACCAGATCGCGACGACGTTGTCCGACGTCCTGAACCCGCTCGGCGTCGGGGTGGTCGTCGAAGCGACGCATCTCTGCATGTCGATGCGCGGCGTCGAGAAGCAGAACTCGTTCGCCGTCACCAGCGCGATGCTGGGCGGCTTCCGCGACGACGCGCGCACCCGCATGGAGTTCCTGGAGCTGATCAAGCCGCGGGCCGCGCCGGCGCCGGCCCCGGCGGCGGCGGCCGCGGGCTGTTGACGATGGGCCGCGCGTCGATCGTCCTGCTGGCGGCGGCCGCCGCGACCGGATCGGCGGCGCAGACCCGCGTGGTCGAGCCGGTCGAGGTGCGGTGTCCGTCGGTGCTCGGGGTGGGGGTGGCGACCGGGACGCCGTTCTGCGACGTCGAGGTGCAGCGCGACGCGCGCCTCGGCATCCTGGTGGTGTTGCCCCCGCGCCGCGGCGAGGCGACGCTGTCGTTCAACCTGCACAACCGTCACACCTATTCCGAGCAGGCCGCGTCCGGCCGCGCCTACGCGCAGTACGCCGCGTCTGTCGCCGTGGCCACGATGGAAGGCGAGGTCCTCGGACGCGGGGTGGTGCTCAGCGAATTCCGGGCGGCCGAGGACCTCGTCGAGCGGATCGGCGGGGGCGCCGGTCCGCGGGGCCTCAAGGCGATAGCCCCTATCGGGTCCGAGCGGGTCAACGTCGCGCTGCCGGCCGGCCTCGACCAGGTGTCGATAGTCGGCCAGAGCCTCGAGGTGGTGCGGGCCGAGAGCCGCGACACCTTCCGCTCGGCCGGCCGGCCGATCGCGGTCCTGAGCGACGCCTCCATCGCCTACCGCCCCCGCTGAAGCCGAGACCGTCCGTGACGCACGATCTGATCATCGTCGGCGCCGGCCCCGCGGGGCTGGCCGCGGCCATCGCGGCCAAGCAGGCCGGCCTGGACTTCCGCGTGTTCGAGAAGGGGGCGCTGGTCAACTCGCTCTTCCACTTCCCGAGCCAGATGGTCTTCTTCACGACTCCCGAGCTGCTCGAGATCGGGGGGCTGCCGTTCGTCTCGCCGCGGGACAAGCCGACGCGGGACGAGACGCTCCGCTACTACCGGCGCGTCGTCGACACGTACGGGCTCGACGTCGCGTTCGCGCACACCGTCACCGCGTTGCGCCGGCCGGCGGCGGCCGGCGGCGGCCCGTTCACCGTCCGGACCCGTGACGGGGAAGGACGCGAGGCCGAGTGGCGGACGCGCACCGTGCTGCTGGCGACCGGAACGTACGACCATCCGAACCGGCTGGGCGTGCCGGGCGAGGACCTGCCGCACGTCTCCCACTACTACACCGAGCCGCACCCGTTCTACCGCAAGCAGGTCGTCGTCGTCGGCGGGAAGAACTCGGCCGCCGAAGCCGCGCTCGACCTGTACCGGACCGGCGCCCGCGTGACGCTCGTCCACCGGCGCGCCGAGCTCGGGGCGTCGATCAAGTACTGGGTGAAGCCCGACATCGAGAACCGGATCAAGGAGGGGTCGATCCGGGCGCGGTTCGAGACGCGGGTCGTCGAGATCCGGCCGGCCGAAGTGGTGGTCGAGCCGGCGTCGGCGGCATCGGACGGCGGCGCCGCGCGCGACGCGCTGCCGGCCGACGCGGTGTTCCTGCTGACCGGCTACCTCGCCGACCTCGAGCTGCTCGCAGCGTGCGGCGTCGCGGTCGACCCGGCGACGCACGCGCCGCAGCACGACGCGGAGACGTACGAGACGAACGTCCCGGGACTGTACCTCGCCGGCTCCGTGGTGGCCGGCGCCAACCGCGGCGAAGTCTTCATCGAGAACGGCCGTTTCCACGGCCGCGTGGTCGTGGAGCGGATCGCCCGCCGGCTGGGCCGGAAGACGTCCTGAGCCGGCCGGCCCTCTCCGGGGGGCGCTCCGCTCCAGGCTTTTCACGGCGCCGCTGACGCGCGTGCCGTTCTCAACGTCGAACGCGTCGGGCGGCAGTTCCGATGCCGCGAAGCCGACTTCGGCCGGGTCGTCCGCCTCCAGCAACTCGTCCCAGTGCACCGTGAAGCGCAGGACCGGCCCGCCCCGGGTCTTGGTGACGAGCTCCACGTTGCTCCCGAGGCGCGCGGCGGCGAGGCGTCCCAGTCTCTTCTCGCCGGTCACCGGACCCGTCCGCGAAACCGGCTGCTCGCTCCTGAACGGCGTCGCAATGACGCACCAGACGTCCCGGATCGTGACGTAGTCCATGCCGTGGCCGTCGTCGCTGACCTGAATGCGCGACGGGCTCCCGTTGTCGGAGCCGTTCCGTATGCGGACGTCCACTCTGCTCGCGAGCGCATCGTAGGAGTTCTTCACGAGCTCCATGACGGTCACGACGTCGTTCGTGACCAGACTCCGGCCCAGCGCCGCCACCGCCCGTGCGTGGAACCGGAACGCGACCGGCGCGTGTTCCGGCGGTCGATCGTCCGACTGAGCGCGCGCTTCGTCCGCGGTCGGCCGTGTGCGCCTGCTTCATGAATCGGAGAAAGAGAGCGCGCGATCGGGGAGCGCCGCGTCCCGGCGCCGAGAGCCAGCTCCGCCCGCGGACGGCGTCGAGATGACGGAAGACGTCAATCGGACGTTGCACACCGTGATCTGCACCGGCGTGCCGCCATTATGACATGCGCCCCCGCGCCGCCGGCCCGGCCGTCTGCTCCTTCCGGGCAACCAGGCCGTGCTCCGCTGGCTGGTGGAGTCGGAGCGCGAGACCGGCGACATCTGGCAGGTCTTCCAGCGCCAGCACCGCGAGCAGTTCGGAAAGACGCCTCGGAAAACGGACGAGGCGGAACCGTTGCGGAAGAGCGAGTTCGCCTGGAGCTGGCGCCGCTCGGCAGAACCCGCGGGCCTTTCCCGGCACGATTTCCCGGAGGACCACCTGCCCCAGCTCGTGCGGCGGGCGGTCGAGGAACGACGCATCTCGCTCGGGCGCGCCGCGGAGATCCTGAGACTGACCCGCGAGGAGATGAGAAAGCAGGCGCGTGCGTGGGCGAGGTAGAGCCACCGCAGACGGTGTTCCTCGCAGATGCGGGCGTTTCATCATGCGGCGCCGCGGCCGGCGACGGGTGCGGGCATGGCGATCACCGTAGCCACCGCCGCGCGGCCGCGTCAAGATCCGGCTCCGTCGGTTGAGGTGGTCCCGCATTTTTGGACAATCCGTTAAGGTGTATTCCAGAGCCTTGTGGAGGCGCTGGGATGACGACGAGACGCCGGCGGCGGTTCACGGCGGAGTTCAAGAAGCGGGTGGCGCTCGCAGCGTTGCGGGGCGACCGCACGGTGCAGCAGATCGCGGCCCGGCACGAGGTGCATCCGAACCAGGTGAGCCTCTGGAAGCGCCAGGCGGTCGACGGGTTGGGGGAGGTCTTCGCCGACCGCAGGGCGTCCCGGCAGTCGGAGCACGCGACGACGATTCGGGATCTGCACGCGAAGATCGGCGAGTTGACGGTGGAGCGGGATTTTTTTCTGCGCGGGTTCCCACGCTGAGCCGCGCCGCGCGTCTGGAGCTGCTCGACCGCGCCGGCGCGTTGAGCGTCAGCCGCCAATGCGCCTTGTTGCGGATCAGCCGCTCGTCGGTGTACTACCGGCCGCGGGGGGCAAGCGCGGAGCATCTGGCGTTGATGCGCCGCATGGACGCGCTGTCGCTGCGGCATCCGTTCTACGGCAGCCGGCAGATGACGCGCCACCTGCGGCGCGAGGGCAGGGCGGTCGGGCGTCGTCGGGTGCGGCGCCTGATGCGCCGGATGGGGCTGGAGGCGCTCTACCGCCAGCCGCGCACGAGCCGGCCGCATCCGGACCATGCCGTCTATCCGTACCTGCTCGGCGGCCTGACGATCGACCGCCCGAACCAAGTCTGGTGCGCGGACATCACCTATATTCCGCTGGCAGCCGGCGCTGGAGGCGGCGCTTCGGACCGCTACGCCGGGCATCTTCAACACGGACCAGGGGCGCAGTTCACGAGCGCGGCGTTCACCGGGCGGGTGCTCGCGGCCGGTGCGCGGTGCTCGATGGACGGCCGGGGGCGGTGTCTGGACAACGTCTTCATCGAGCGGCTGTGGCGGTCGCTGAAGTACGAAGCGGTGTATCTTCACGAGTTGCGCGACGGGTTCGCAGCCGAGCGGGTGATTGCGGAGTGGATGCGGTTCTACAGCCACGTGCGTCCGCACTCGGCGTTGGGCGGACGCACGCCGGCCGAAGTGTATGGCGCGGAGCGGGCGGCGTGACCCGCCGAACAGCGAGACAGGGAGCTGCGGGCGTCGGCTGCCGGGCGCCTGTCTTGCCGGCGGCGGGGTTCGAACGGCCGTTGCCGTGCAGGGTGTTGCGGCTCGCGTCCCGGGTTGGCGCTGCCGGTGCGACGCGCAGACGAACGCGGACCTGCCGTGCCGTGGAACTTCCCTCGGCGCCGCGGGTCGTGGCTGCGGCCCCGGCCGGATCGGAGGGCGCAGCGTATCGCCGCCGGGCGCTGTGGACCTGCCCGGCCTGTGGACGCCCGGTCCGCAACGGGCTGCATCCGCAGATCGGGGACACGGGCGCCCACAGTCCGTTGGAAATCTCGCGGGCGACCGCTGGCGATCAGGCCGGCGCCGAGGCCGCGAGATTCCCACAGTTCCACAGCGCTTCATTGTGGATTTACTCCCACGGAAAACCACGGCATGAGCTGAACCCGAAAGCGTCAATCTGTCCGCAGAATCGGGGCAACCTCAGACGAAGAACACGAGGGCATGATTCGCAACCGGAATACACCTTAATGAAGCCCTCGAATTGTCCAAACAACCGGGACCACCTCAGAGGCCTGAAGGCGGAAACGAAGAAGCGGATCATCGACTTCATCCGGGAACACGTCGATCCCGGACTCCGCAACATCGAGCTGGCCGATCGGTTCAATAGGTTCCTGGTCAGTCACGATGATTTCGACAGGGCGCCTGACCTCGCCGTGTTCGGTGAAGGCGTGCGGCGCGTATTCGAGACCGGATTGCTATGCGCCGGCGTCCGGGGCGGCGTGCTGCTGATCGACGAGTTCGAGAACGCGATCCACACGGAGCTCCTCGTGGAGTTCACGCGCCTCGTGCAGGACCTCGCCGCAGCACTCGGTGTGCAGGTCTTCCTGTCGACCCACAGCAAGGAAGCGATTGACGCCTTCCTTCTGAACGGACACGGGATCGAAGACGTCGTCGGCTACGCGATCAACCGCACTGACGAGGCCGCCCAGGTCCGACGCTACGACGGCGGGAAGCTGCGCAGGCTGCACGAGGCGGTCGACTTCGACCTGCGGGGAGCGTACGATGAAGGCGGTGCTGGTGTTCTGCGAAGGCCACCACGACGTCGCGTTCGCGCGACGGAGCCTGGGCGCTCACGCCGGCTGCGAGTGGGTCGGCAAGCCGATCGGTGCATTGCCTTCGCCGTTCGGCCGCGGCAGGGCGGCCAGGAAGGGCCTGATCGCCACGCGATACGAGCGGCACGCTCTCGAAGAACTCACGGTGCAGGACGCGGCGCACCCGCCGCCGCCCTGCTTCGATTCCGTCGTCGAGAACACCGCCGCCGATACCCTGTTCGTCCTGATTCGCACCCACGGAAAAGACCAGAGCGACCACACCTTGAAACTGCTCGATGAACTGGTTGTCACGATCGCCGAGGAACCCGCCGGCACGTTCGACGTGTCCCGATACGCGGCGGCCTTCCTGTTCGATGCGAACGAGAAAGGCGTGACGTCGACGAAGTGTCCAACAGCGATGCGGCGCGGCTGAACAGCCCGTGGCAAAATCCCCGCTGCATTCGACGGGCGCTGCATCCCGGCTGAACTGCGTTGTTCGTCGGTCGAATATGGCCAATATGCTCCCTCCTCACGCCTTGTCAGCCGGGCGCCCCGCCCGTCTCGGTGCGACGCGGGGTTTCACCACGGGCTGTGAAGGCGATCATCACGGCCACGGGTCAGTTCGACCACCCGGGCGGTCCCATGACAGTCGTCGTGAGCAATCGGGAAAAAGGTCTGCCGCAGGCGCAGTTCAAGGATTCTTTGCTCAGCACGGAGCTCGCCGGCTTCCTGGCGGGAGCCCCGTGGAACGACGCGTGAGCAACGCCGTCAGGGCGCGCTCGACCTGCGGCCGGCTATAATCGCGCCGTGCCCGTCGCGCCGGCGACCGAGCATGGCCGACGATCCCATGTCGCAACCACTCGAACCGCCCTTCTACTTCACGAATCTGTCGATCGAGTTCCGAGGGCGTCGAGGGCCTGCAAGTCGGCGGCGTCGGTCAGTCGGTTCGTGTCTTTCGCTTTCTTCAAGGCGCGCAACGACAGGTACCGGATCACGACTCCATTCACCGTCGTTTCCCGAGCGTCGCGCGCCGCGTCCGCGAACCCCAGCTTTCCCATCACCTTGAGCACGTCGACACGGGGATCGTCCCCGATCACCGTGACGATCTGGTCGTTCATGGTCTCGGGATCCAGCTCCCGGGCCAGCTTCAACGGCAAGTTCTCCAGCGCTCCGAGGAGCCGTCTCGTGTTCTCGAGCCGCCGCGGAACGATCACGTCTATGTCCTTCGTCGCTCTTACGTGCCCGTGCAACGTCGTTGCAACGCCGCCGCCTACGACATAGTCGACTCCATGCTCGTTCAGGAGCCGGCAGACCTCGATGAACCGTTCATCCAAGCCACGGGTCCGTTTGCGCACGCTTCCATTCCTCGTATTCCTCGAAGCTGTCGAAGCCCGCGGTGAAACCCGCGGTTCGCCTCGGCTGCAACGCCTCGACGTCGCGCATCAGACTGCCCAGCTCGGCGAGCCGCCGTCTCGCCAGTTCGTCTTCGGCGATCGCGCCTTCGGGGTCTTCAGGCAGGTATATCCCCACCGGGCCGTTCGCCCAGCTGCATTCTTCGGCGATTCGCCGCATCGCCTGCTCCCTCGTCTCGCCGGTAATCAGCATCGTCGTCCGTGGACCTCGCGACAACGTTATCACGCCGCGCCGTTGCTGCGTCATCTGGCCGAGCGGGCCAGCAGGCCGAGGTTCGTGAGCAGCAGCACCGCCCGCGTCACTCGGGCCGGCCGCCGTTCACCTCTTCGACGGCGGCTTCCCGGCGGCCCGCTCGCGCTCGACGAGTTCGCGCCGCAGGATCTTCCCGGACGGGACCTTCGGAATCGCGTCGATGAAGGCGACGCGCCGCACCTTCTTGTGCGGCGCGACCCGGCCGGCCACGTACGCCATGATCTCGTCGGCGGTCACGGCGGCGCCCGGCTTGACCACGACGAACGCCTTCGGCGTCTCGCCGGCTTCCTCGTCCGGACTCGGAATGACGGCGGCGTCGGCGACGGCCGGGTGCGACTGCACCACCGCTTCGAGCTCCGCCGGCGCCACCTGCATCCCCTTGTACTTGATCAGCTCCTTCACGCGGTCGACGACGTACAGGTAGCCGTCGGCGTCGGCCCGGCCGACGTCGCCCGTGCGCAGCCACCCGTCGTCGTCGAACATGGCCCGCGTGGCCTCCGGGTTGCGCAGGTACCCCTTCATCACCTGGGGGCCGCGGATCCGGATCTCGCCGAGCGCGCCGGCCGGCGCTTCCTGGCCGGTCTCGAGGTCGACGATCCGGAAGGTGGTGTTCGGCGTCGCCGTGCCGACCGACGTGAGCCGGATCTCGCGGTCGCGCGGACTGAAGTGGGTGACCGGGCTGGTCTCGGTCAGGCCGTACCCCTGCCGGACGGAGATCCCGGTGCGCGCGGCGCATTCCCGGGCCACCGATTCCGGGAGCGGCGCCGCGCCGGACAGCACGTCGGTCAGCGAGGAGAGGTCGTAGCGGTCGACCGCCGGATGCCTGGCGAGCGCCAGCACGATGGGGGGAACGAGGTACCCCATCGTCACCCGGTGCTGCTGCACGAGGCCGAGGAACTGCTCGAGGTCGAACCGCGGCATCGTCACCACGGTGGCGCCCACCCGGAGGACGCCGCTCATCAGCGTCACCATGCCGTAGATGTGGAAGAAGGGCAGGATCCCGACGAACACCTCCTTCTCCGTCAGCCGTTCGACCGCGTCGGTCTGGACGACGTTGGCCACCAGGTTGTAGTGGGTGAGCATCACCCCTTTCGGGAGTCCGGTCGTGCCGCTGGAGTAGGGGAGCGCGACGAGGTCCTCGCGGGGGTCTATCAACACCGCCGGCGGCGGGCCGGCCGATTGCAGCGCGGCGAACGGCGTAGCGCCGGCGGCGTCGCCCAGCACGAACGCCTCGCCGACCGCCGTGCCGTCCGCCGCCTCGCGCGCCTTGTCGAGGAACGGCGGCACGGTCAGGAGCATCTTCGCCCCCGAATCGCGGAGCTGCCGGTTCAGCTCGGCCGGCGTGCTGAGCGGGTTGATCGTCGTGACGACCCCGCCGGCCGCCGCGACGCCGAAGAAGGCAACCGCGTACTCCGGAAGGTTCGGACTGTAGATGGCGAAGACGTCGCCCTTCGCGAATCCGCGGGCGGCCAGTCCGGCCGCCGTCGCCCGGGCGGCGGCGCGCAACTGCGCGAACGTGACCGTCCGGCCGGACGGTCCGTCGATCAGCGCCGGCTTGTCGGGCCACCGGTCCGCCAGCTCGAACACGTGGTCCTGCAGCGCGACCTCCGGGATCTCCACGTCGGGAAACGGGCTGCGGTGAATCATGGCGTCAGTTGCCTCTCGGGAAGATCGGCCGGGTCTCCACCACGTCCCAGGCGCCGAACACCCCGTGCACGACGTACGGGTCCTCGGCGTACGTCTTCCGGGCCGCTTCGAGGTCGTCCGCTTCGAGGATGACGAGGCTCCCGCCCATCTCCCCCTTCTCGTTCAGCAGCGGTCCGCCGTACCGGATCCGCCCGGCGGCGTCGAGCCGGGCCATGTGCTCCAGATGGGCGGGACGGTGCTGCTTCCGGTGCTCGATTCCGTCCGGTCGGTCGCGGGCGATCAGGGCGAACCAAGGCATCGCGCGAGTCCTCCTCCGTTTCCGGCGAATCTTCCGCACGACGGTGCGGCGCCGGCCGGCTCCGGCATTCTACGACAGGATCGGCCGGCCGTCACGATTCCCCCGTTGCAGTATCTCCCCGTGTTCCGTAGAATGCGGAAATGGAAGAACGCAGCGCACGCAGCCAGAGGCAGGGAGCCGCGGGCGGGCGGACCGCCGCGCGCGTCGTGACCGCCACGGAAGCGGCGAAGCGGTTCGGCGCCATCATCGACCGCGTGCGCGAAGACCGCGCCGTCTACCTCGTGGAACGGGGCGGCACGCCGGTCGCGCAGATCGGCCCGGCGCCGAGCCGGGCCTTCACGGTGCAGGATTTCGTCGACCTCGTGGAATCGACGCCGCGGGCATCCGAAGAGTACCTGCGGGCCGTGGAGGAGGGGATCGCGTTCTCGCAACAGCAGCAGGTCCCCGATCCGTGGGCGCGCTGATCGACACCAGCGTGCTGGTGGCCGCGCAGCGCGGCCGGCTCGATCTCGGCCGGCTTCTCGCCGGCGGCGGCGGGGAGCCTCTGGCGATCGCCGCGATCTCCGCGTCCGAGCTGCTGCACGGAGTGCATCGGCTTCGCGGCGTTCGGCGCGCGACGCAGGAGTCTCACGTCAACTGGTGGCTGGAGCGGTTTCCCGTCATCCCCTTCGACCTCGACGTCGCGCGGGTTCATGCGGCGCTGATGGCCGACCTCGATGCGAGCGGCGCGCGCATGGCGGCGCATGACGCGATCATCGCCGCGACCGCGCTCCGGCTCGGCTACGGCGTCGCGACGCGCGACCGCCGAAGTTTCGGTCGGATCGAGGACCTCGACGTCCGATACTGGTGACGCCGGCCATCGCAGTATGATGGCCGGCGGAGACCGGGGCATGAAAAGCCGGATCGCGGCGTGGTGTCTGTACGACTGGGCGAACTCCGCATTCACCACGCTGGTCGTCACCTTCATCTACGCTGCGTACTTCGCCAGCGCGTTCGCCGACGACCCCGGCCGGGGGACCGCCCTGTGGTCGCGCGGCATCGCCGTCAGCGCCCTCCTCATCGCCGCGCTGGCGCCGGCCGCCGGCGCGCTGGCCGACCGGGGCGGCCGGCGCAAGTGCCTGATCCTCTCGTCGCTGGTCTGCGCGGCGGGCACGGCTGCGCTGGCGTTCGTGCGGCCGGATCAGCCGTACGCCGTCGTGACGGCGCTCGGGCTGTTCGTCGCCGCCAACGTGGCGTTCGAGCTCGGCTTGGTCTTCTACAACGCGTTCCTTCCCGCCATCGCCCCGCCGGACCGGATCGGGCGGATCTCGGGCTACGGGTGGGGGCTCGGCTACGGCGGAGGCCTGGCCGCGCTCGCGGCGGCGCTCGTCGTCTTCGTGCCGGAGACGCCGCGGTTCGGCATCCCGACCGCCGAGGGGTTCAACCTGCGGGCGACCAACCTGCTCGTCGCCGGCTGGTTCCTGGTGTTCGCGATCCCCGCGTTCGCGCTGCTCAAGGACGAGTCGGCGCCGGGCGGCGGGGTCGGCGTCCGCCGCGCGTTCGCCGATCTGGCCGCCACCGTCCGCAGCCTCCGACGATACCGCCAGGTCGGGCGGTTCCTGCTGGCGCGGCTCCTGTACAACGACGGCTTGGTGACGATCTTCGCCTTCGGCGGGATCTACGCGGTCGGCACGTTCGGCTTCAGCTTCGAGGAGCTGGTGACGTTCGGCATCGTCCTCAACGTCGGCGCCGGCCTCGGCGCGCTGGCGTTCGGGTTCGTCGACGACCGGATCGGCGGCAAGGCGACGATCGGCCTGAGCGTGGCGGCGCTGGCGGCGGCCACCGTCCTCGGAGCGCTCGCGCCGACCCGGGCCTGGTTCTGGGTCTCGGCGGTCGTGGTCGGCGTCTTCATCGGTCCGAACCAGTCGGCCAGCCGGTCGCTGATGGCGCGCTTCGTACCGGCGAAGCACGAGTCGGAGTTCTTCGGCTTCTTCGCGTTCTCGGGCAAGGTGACGTCGTTTCTCGGACCGGCGCTGCTCGGCGTGCTGAGCGACCTCTACAGCCAGCGCGTCGGCGTCGCCAGTCTGCTGATCTTCTTCGTGCTGGGGGGCCTGCTCCTCTGGCGGGTGGACGAACAGGAGGCGATCGCCGCCGCGCGCGCCGGTTAGTCAGCAGCCCGCGCAGGCCTCACCGCTGTCGATCGAGCCAGGCGCGCAGCCGTGCGGTCTCGTCGGCCGCGGACGGGTCGAGCTCCGCCTGGTGGAGCCGGGCGCGGACCGCGAAGAGGTCCATCGCGTCCGGCGGCGCGTCCCGTTCGATGATTTCCCGCACCTTGCGCCGGAAGAAGCCGCTCCAGTCGGGCCGCCGTCCGTCGAGGTCGGTGAAGCCGTACTCCTTCGCCAGGCCCCAGCTCGAGAACAGGCCGCCGTTCTTCCCGGCCACCTGCGGATCGGCGGCCAGCGCCGCCACGGCGCGGCCGACGAAGCAGGGCGTCTCGGACGCGGCGAAGTACGGGTCCTTCTCGATGGCGTCCCGCCAGTTCGCCTCGCTGACGCCCAGGGCGTCGAGCACCGCCTCGGACCGCAGAAAGCCCGGGGTTATGGCCAGCGCGGTCACATGGTGGGCGTGCAGGTCGGCGGCCATCCCGAGGGCGAGCCGGATGACGGCGTTCTTCGCCAGATCGTAGAAGAGGTTGCCGCGATACCCGAGCGTGTCGCCGTCGGTCACTTCGACGATGAGCCCGGCGTTGCGCTCCACCATCAGCGGCGCCCCGCGCCGGCTGGTGATGACGTGGCTGAGGACGGCGCGTTCGAGCATCTCCGCCCCCTTGGCGACGGAGAGCTCCCAGAAGGGCGACCCCCACTCGGTCAGCGCGTCGCCGCCCCACACGTCGTTCACCAGCACGTCGAGCCGCCCCTGCTCGTCGCGGACACGGGCGAAAAGGCGTTCGACCTCGGATTCGACGGTGTGGTCCGTCCGAACGGCGACGCCGCGCCCGCCGGCGGCGGTGACCAGCTCCGCGGTCTCTTCGATCGTTTCGGGCCGTCCCGCCGTCGCCGGGCGCCCGCGTACGCTGCGGCCGGTGCAGTACACGGTGGCGCCGGCCGCCCCCAGCATGCGGGCGATGCCGCGGCCGGCCCCGCGCGTGGCCCCGGCGACGACGGCGACCTGACTCAGGAGCGGCTGGTTCGGCACGTTCGGGGCATGGCGGTGCGACTCGTCCGGATGCGCCGCAAGGTAATTCCACACGCGCGCGATTGTCAAAGATCGAACGCTGTCCACGCCGGGCGAACGGGGCCCTGCGCTCGTGCTACGCTTGGATCGTGGCGCGCACCGCGGCGCATCTCGCGTTCGTGACGCTGCTGGCGGCGCTGCCGAGCCTGCGGGCGCTCTGCGCCGACTCGTGCGGGCCGGCGGCGGCGGCGGCCCGCGCCGCGGACTCGGCCTGCCACCAGCGCCATGCCGGCCCGCCGCCGGCGTCGTCGGCGCCCGGCTCGGCCGATCCGGTCACCCCGGCCGGCGCCTGCGCCCACGGCGTGACCGCGCCCCTGCGCGTGCGGGCGGCCGCGGCGGCTGCGTCCGATCAGGGCGAGCTGCCTGCCGCGCCGGTCCCGCCGTTCATGCGGCCCGCCGGCGCGGGCCGGGCGGCCGACGCGCATCGGCCGACCTCGGCGGCATCGCCGGCGGCGTCTCCGCCGAACGAATTCCGTTCCCCGCTCCGCTGCTGATCCGCGCGGCTCCACTCTTCCTCCTCGCACGCTGATTCGATGATCGTCGGCGCCGTACGGCGTCGACCCTGCGCGTCCCGCCGGACTTGGCGTCACGGGCGCCGGCGCCGCCGGCGCCCGGCGGGACGCGCCGAAGGAGCACGACATGCGAACCAACCGAAGACGTTTTCTCGAGACGGCGCTGGGAGCCGGAGCCGCGGCTGCTGCGCCCGGCGCGCGGGCAGGCGCCGGGCGGGATCCCGCGGCTCCGCCGGCCGCGGCGGCGGACGCTGCGGCGCCCGCGCCGGTCGTCACTCCCGATCTCCCCACCCTCGCGCCGCGGCGGATAGACGCCGCCGGCGTCAAGGAGTTCCACCTCGTCGCCGAACCGGTCCGGCGGGAGTTCCTCCCCGGCCGCACCATCGACTGCTGGGGTTTCAACGGCACGATGCCCGGTCCGACGATCGAGGTGACCGAAGGCGACCGGGTGCGGCTGGTGGTCGAGAACCGGTTGCCGGAACGTTTCGCCATCCACTGGCACGGTTTCGAGATCCCGATCGGGATGGACGGCGTGCCCGGGCTGACGCAGGACCCGATCGCGCCGGGCGACGCGTTCGTCTACGAGTTCACGCTGCGCCAGCACGGCACGTTCTTCTACCACTCGCACATGGCGATGCAGGAGATGATGGGAATGATCGGCCTGTTCGTCATGCATCCGCGCGAGGCGTACCGGCCGCGCGCGGACCGCGACTTCGGCCTCATCTTCCAGGAGTGGGCGGTCCTGCCGAACAGCTCGGTTCCCGACACGATGGAGATGGAGTTCAACTGGTTCACCATCAACGGCAGGGCGGCCCCGGCGGCGACGCCGCTGCTCGTCCGGCGGGGCGATCGGGTGCGGCTCCGCATGGTCAACCTGGGGATGGACCACCACCCGGTCCACCTGCACGGCCATACGTTCCGGACGGTGGCGACGGAAGGAGGCCGGATACCGGAGGCGGCCTGGCAGCCGGGCAACACGGTGCTGGTCGGCGTGGCCCAGGCGCGCGACGTGGAGTTCGAGGCGACGAACCCCGGCGACTGGGCGCTCCATTGCCACCTGCCGCACCACATGATGAACCAGATGGTCGCGATGGTCGGACCGGGACGGATGCGCCACGGGACGACGCCTGACGCGCCGAGCGTGCCCGGGTTCCCGCAGGACATGTTCATGGCGAACGACGCGGCGGTGGCGAAGCCGGAGACGCGCGGCCTGCGCCCCACCTGGACCGGCGGGATGATGGGAATGATGACGATGGTCCGCGTGCTCGATCCGGAGGCGTTCGACGCCATCCAGGCCGAGATCGCCGAGCGCGCGGGGGAGGTGGCCTGATGGCGATCCGATGGACGGCGGCGGCCGGGCTCCTGATCCTGGCCGGGTGGCCGGCGCCGGCGGCGGTCGCCCAGACGGCGTTGACGCTGGACGCTCTGGAGCGGATGGCGCTCGCCGGCCACCCGGCGGTGGCGCGGGCGGCGGCGGCGGTCGCGGCGGCCGACGCGCGGACGAAGCAGGCGGGGCGCTGGCCGAACCCGATGATCGGCTACACGGCGGAGGAGGTGAGCGGCGGCCCGACCATCCGGTGGGGCGAGCATGGCGTCTTCGTGGAGCAGGTGTTCCCGATCAGCGGACGACTCGGCGCGGACCGGGCGGTGCGGGCGCGCGAAGCCGACGAGGCCCGCGCCGCGGAGGACGTTGAGCGCCGGCGGGTGCTGAGCACGGTCCGCCTGCTCTACCGCGAGGCGCTGCTGGCGGCGCGGCGCGTCTCGATCCGCGAAGATCTGGCGGCGCACGGAGAGGAGGCGGCGGCCACCGCCCGGCAACTCGCCAACATCGGCGCCGTCGACCGGCCGGACGTCCTCGCCGCGGAGATCGACGCGCTGGCGGCGCGGACGGCGGTCGATGCGGCGCGTCACGAAGCGCGGCGCATCCGGCGGCGGCTTGCGCAGGCGGTCGGCGATCCGTCGGTGGAGTCCGCACCGCTGGCCGGCGACCCGGACGCGGCGCCCGGACCGGTCGACCGCGCGGCGGCGCTGGCGGCGCTGCGGCGTGACAGCCCCGACGTGCGGGCCGCCGAAGCCCGCATCGTCCGCGCCGAGGCGGCCTTGGCGCGTGCGAAGAAGGAGCCGCGTCCCGATCTGGTGGTGCGGGCCGGCCCGCGGTACAATCGGGAGCTGCTCGACCCGGGGCCCGCCCCGGTCGGCTGGGAGGCGTTCGCCGACGTCGGCGTGACCGTCCCGCTCTGGGACCGCAACCGGGCCGGCGTGGCCGCCGCCGAGGCCGACGTCACGCGCGAGCGCGCCGGCGCCGCGCAGGTGGAGCTCGATCTGCGGTCCCGGCTCACGGATCTGTTCCGCCGGCACGCGGCGGCGGCGGACCGGCTGCGCACGTACCGCGACGAGATCGCGCCGCGCGCCGAGGAGGCGCATCGGCTCGTCCGTGACCGCTACGACGAACGGGCCGCAGAATACGCCGACGTCCTGGCGGCGCGTCGGCGGGCGCTCGCGGTGCGCGAGGAGTCGCTCGACGCGCTGCAGCGCCTGTGGCGGGCGGCGCTGCTCATCGACGGACTGCTGCTCGGCGGCGGCGGCGATTGAATGGCGACGGCGGCGGATCAGCGGAGCGCGGCTGTTGACCTTTGCCCGGACGCCTGCTCAGTCAGGACGACGTTCTCGGTTCGTAATCCAATGGATCGGCTTGATGTGCCGCTGGCTCTGGGTCGATCCGCGAAACGTGGCGAAATGAGCGAGCGCCGCCCGGAGCGACAGCCACTCGCAGGCTGTCATGCCACGTGCCGCCATTGCCGCCGTTCTCGAACAGCGCCGGACGCGATCGACCGCCAGCAACGATGGGATATCGAAGACCCGTCGTTCGCAAGGCCATGATTCCGGGCGGTCGGGCCCGCTCCATCTACCAGGTGAAAGTGAAGATTCTCACCGCGCGTCGGCGCGGCGCGGGCCTGCTGAAGTCCGGAGCCTTGTAGCGCTCGGGCACGGCGGACCAGCCGTCGTAGACGTCGCCGCCGAAGTAGAAGCGCCGCGTCGCGCCAGGTTCCGTGGCCGGACCGCCCGTCGCGAACAGCTCGTAGGAAAGCTCCGGCGGGTGTGGGCCGGCTCGATCGTCGCGAGGCACGTACTCCGAGCGGCCGTCGCCGTCGACGTCCGCCCGGATCCAGTCGAGGTGGAGCAGGCGATGGTAGCTGCGGTCGGCGATCATGCCGCGCAGCTCGGCGTTGAACCGCGAGACGATCGACTCGGCGTCGGGAAGCGACCGGTGGACGGCGAGGTGCAGCGTGTGGGTGAGCAGCGGCGTCGAGCCGAACGCCAGCCGCGTTCGAGCTTCTTCTCCGTGGTTGGTGACCAGGCGCCGGACGACCAGGTCGTCCATCAGCGTGTAGTCCACCTCGCCGTCGAGGAGTCCTGCAACGCTGTCCTCTTCGCTGTTCGAGTCTACGAAGATCGGCCTGTTCGCGCTCTCGACCGTCCGGGCATACCCGTACCCGGCGACCACGGCGATCCGCTTGCCGGCAAGGTCGGCCAGTGTGGTCGCGGACACGTCGCTGCCTTGACGCCCGACGAGGATCAACCGGTTCTCGAGATACGGCTGCGAGTAAACCAGCGCGCGTTCGCGCTCTTCGTCCCTCCAGACGGCCGCGCTTCCGTCGAACTCGCCGCTCAGCAGTGAGGGGATCAGCCTCGGCCACGATGCAACGAAGACCGTTTCGGCGGTTATCCCCGCGCGTCGAAGAGCGACGTCGACCAGATCGAGGGCGAACCGCGGCTATCCCGGCGGGTTGGTGAACGGCGACCACGCCGTCGTCACGAGCTGCAACTGCCGACCCTGCGCCGCCGCCCCGATCGGCATGGTGACGATGGGCAGCAGGAGCAGCGCGCCGATCGTCCACCGGATCCCATTCCGTGCGTCGCGTGCTGACACGCCGTTTCTTCCCGGATCAGCGGAGCGCGGCGGCGGACGCCGCCATCGAGTCGAACGCGCCGGCCACCGCCTCGGCCTGCTCGAACAGCGGCTGCGGGTAGACGCCGAACAGGATCGAGCCGACGGCCGCGACGGCGAGGGCGGTCGCCATCGCAGGGCCGAGCGGGGCGACGGCGCCGGGCGCCTCCTCCTTCATCCACATGAAGACGACGACGCGGAGGTAGTAGTAGAGCGAGATGGCGCTGTTGACCACGCCGGCGACGGCGAGCCAGACGAACCCCTGGTCCATCGCCGCCCCGAACACCCAGACCTTCCCCATGAAGCCGGCGGTCGGCGGAATGCCGCCCAGCGACAGCATGAAGACCAGCATCGCGACGGCGGCGGCGGGATGACGGAAGTACAGGCCGCCCAGGTCCTTCAGCTCGTCGCCCACCGCGTCGCGCCGCCGCAGCAGGGTGACGACGGCGAACGCGCCGATCTGCATGAACAGGTAGACCCACAGGTAGACCAGCGCCGCCGCCACGCCGCGCTCGGTCGCCGCCACCACGCCGATCAGCACGTACCCGGCGTGGGCGATGGACGAGTAGGCGAGCATCCGCTTGACGTTGCTCTGCGTGATCGCCGCGACGTTGCCGACGGTCATCGTCACCACGGCGAGGAAGGCGAACACCGCCTGCCAGTCGGGCGTCAGCGCCGGCAGCCCCTCCATGAAGATGCGCAGCAGCATGGCGAACGAGGCCGCCTTCGAGCCGACCGACAGGAAGGCCGTCACCGGCGTCGGCGCCCCCTCGTACACGTCGGGCGCCCACATGTGGAACGGGACCGCCGCGATCTTGAACCCCATCCCGGCCGCCAGCAGGATCATCGCCAGGACCAGCAGCAGGCCGCCCTCCCGGCCCGCCAGCGCGGCGGCGATCCCGGCGAGCCGGGTCGTCCCGGTGACGCCGTAGACGATCGACATCCCGTACAGCAGGATGCCGAGCGAGAACGCCCCGAGCAGGAAGTACTTGACGGCCGCCTCGTTCGACCGGTGGCTCGGCTTCAGGTAGCCGGCCAGGACGTAGAACGACACCGCCATCGTCTCCAGGCCGATGAACAGCGTGATCAGGTCGACGCCGCTCGCCATGAACATCATGCCGAGCGTCGCGCACAGGATGAGGAAGGCGTACTCGCCCGCCCGCACGCCCTCCACGCGCAGGTACGACGCCGACATCAGCAGCGTCAGCGCGGCCGACAGCAGGACGATCACCTTGAAGAACAGGGCGAACCCGTCTATCGCCAGCAGGCCGCGGGAGACGACCTCGTCAACGCCGGCGAACGACGCCGCGATCAGGCCGGCGACCGCCAGCGTCGCGATCGAGACGCCGAGCAGCAGGTTCTCCCGCTGCGGGACGACCACGTTGACCAGCAGCACCGCCAGCGCGCCGGCGGTGACCACCAGCTCGGGCAGGATGTAGTAGAAGTCGGCGGGCGAGAAACCGAGGGCCGACATCTACCGGGCGCCTCCGCGGACCGGACCCGCCGGCGGCGCGCCGCCGGCGCCCGGCCGCGCGGCGGCGTCGATCAGGACTTCTCCGTCCCCGGCGCCGCCCGCCACCGCCAGCCGGGGGGTGTAGTCGCTGTTGACGCGCGACATCACCTTGTCCACCGACGTCTCCAGGCGGTCGAGGAACGGCTTCGGGTAGAGGCCGATCCAGACCGCCAGAACGAGGAGCGGCGCGAACGTCCAGACCTCACGCAGGGTCAGGTCGGGCAGCTTGTCGTTCTTCGGGTTGGTCACGTCGCCGAACATCGTCCGCTGGTACAGCCAGAGCATGTAGGCCGCGCCGAGCACGATGCCGCTCGCCGCCACGAACGCCCAGAACTTGCTGACGACGAAGACCCCCTGCAGGATCAGCACCTCGCCGATGAACCCGTTGAGCGTCGGCAGCCCGATCGACGACATCGTCATCACCAGGAAGATGGCGGCGTAGACCGGCATCACCTTCGACAACCCGCCGTACTCCGCGATTTCGCGCGTATGGCGGCGCTCGTAGACGACGCCGACGATCAGGAACAGGGCGCCGGTGGAGATGCCGTGGTTGATCTGCTGCACGATGCTGCCGGTCACCCCGACCGGCGTCAGGGCGAACATCCCCAGCATCACCATCCCCATGTGGCTGACGCTCGAGTACGCGACGAGCCGCTTCCAGTCCTTCTGGGCCATCGCGACCAGGGCGCCGTACACGATCCCGATGATCGACAGCCAGACGACGAGCGGCACGAACGCCTTCGTGGCCTCCGGCAGGATCGGCAGGCTGAACCGGATGAACCCGTACGTTCCCATCTTCAGGAGCACCGCCGCCAGGATGACCGAGCCGGCGGTCGGCGCGTCGGTGTGGGCGTCGGGCAGCCAGGTGTGGAACGGGAACATCGGCACCTTGACGGCGAACCCGAGGAACAGCGCCAGGAAGATCCACCACTGGAGGTCGAACGGGACGTCGAGCTGCTGGAGCTGCGTCACGTCGAAGGTGTGCACGCCGGTCACCGCCGCGTGATGGAAGTACAGCGCGAGGATGCCGAGCAGCATCACCACGCTCCCGACCAGCGTGAACAGGAAGAACTTGATCGCCGAGTACAGCCGGCGGTCGCTCCCCCAGATCCCGATCAGGAAGTACATCGGCACCAGCATCACTTCCCAGAACAGGAAGAACAGCAGGAAGTCGAGCGCCATGAACGCGCCGAGCATCCCGGTCTGGAGCGTCAGCAGGAAGACGTAGTACTCCTTCACGCGGACGGTGACGGCGGTCCAGGACGACAGCACGGCGATGGAGCCCATCAGCGTGGTCAGCAGGATCAGCAGCGCGCTGAACCCGTCCACGCCGAGGAAGTAGTCGGCGCCTATCGACGGTATCCAGGCGGCGCGCTCGACGAACTGCCAGCCGGCGTCCTGCGTGTCGTACCAGAACCAGAGCGGCAGCGAGACGAGGAAGCCGAGCCCGGCGGCGGCGTTGGCGATCCACCGGATGCGGTCCTCCCGCCGGCGGTCGGTCAGCAGCAGGACGAGCGCCCCGGCCAGCGGCGTGAACAGGATCAGTGACAGCAGCGGGAATCCGGCGGCGTTGCTCATGGTCTTGTCTGCGGGTCAGCGCCCGACGATAAGCCAGGTGACGAACGCGAACACGCCCACCAGCGTGGCGAACGCATAGTTCTGGATGAGGCCGGTCTGGAACCGGCGGAAGCCGTAGCTCCCCTCCCGGCAGATCCAGCCGACCAGATTGACGAGTCCGTCGACCACGTACTTGTCGAGCACGTGGGAAATCCACGCCAGGGCGACGGTGGTCCATCCCGCACCGTTCACCGCGCCGTCGACCACCGCGCCGTCGAACCGCCACAGGCTGCGCGCGCCCGACGTCGTCCCCCGCACGGCGGTCGCATCGTACAGCTCGTCGACGTAGTACTTGTTGGTCAGCACCCGGTGCGCGCCGGCCCAGCGCCCGGCCATCTCCGCCGCCGCCTCGGGCCGGCTCACGTAATTGCGCCAGGCGAACCCGATCGCGCCGAGCGCGATGGCGACCGAGAGCGCCATCAGGCCGATCTCCGCGGCGTGGGAGAGGTGGTGCGCGTGCTCCGCGGCGTGGGCGCCCTCCACCGTGAAGCTCGGCTCCAGGAAGTGCTCTATCGCGGCGCCGCCGCCGAGCGCCGCCGGCACCCCGACGAAGCCGGCCACCGAGGCGCCGATCGCCAGCAGGACGAGCGGCGCCGTCATCAGCCGGGGCGATTCGTGCGGGCCATGCCACGCGCCCCCGCCGCCGGTCCCGTGGGCGGCGTCCCCGCCGTGGGGCTGCTCCCCGCCGCCGGCGTCCCAGGCCGGCCCCCGGTACGCGCCGAGGAACGTCATGTTGATCAGCCGGAACATGTAGAACGCGGTCAGCGCCGCCGTCACCGCGCCCACCGCCCAGAGCAGCCGGCTGTGCAGGAAGGTGCGGTACAGGATCTCGTCCTTGCTGAAGAACCCGGCCAGCGGCGGAATGCCGGCTATCGCCACCGCGCCGACGAGCATGGCGGCGAACGTCACCGGCATGCGGCGCCACAGGCCGCCCATCCTCCGCATGTCCTGCTCCTCGTTCATCCCGTGGATGACCGAGCCGCTGCCGAGGAAGAGCAGCGCCTTGAAGAAGGCGTGCGTCATCAGGTGGAACGCGGCGGCCGCGAACGCCCCGACGCCGGCGGCCAGGAACATGTAGCCGAGCTGCGAGACGGTCGAGTACGCCAGCACGCGCTTGATGTCGGTCTGGACCAGACCGATGGTGGCCGCCAGCAGCGCGGTCAGCACGCCGACCACCGCCACGACCTCCATCACCATCGGGGCGTGGGTGAACAGGACGGCGTTGCGGCAGACCATGTACACGCCGGCGGTGACCATCGTCGCGGCGTGGATCAGCGCCGAGACCGGGGTCGGCCCCTCCATGGCGTCCGGCAGCCAGACGTAGAGCGGTATCTGCGCGCTCTTCCCGGCGGCGCCCACGAACAGCAGCAGGCAGATGGCCGACAGGACGCCGAATCCGGCGGCGGCGGTCTCCGCCGGCATCGCCGACGCGGCCTCGGCCACCTCGCCGAAGTCGAGCGTGCCGAACGTGAAGAAGATCAGGAAGACGCCGAGGATGAACCCCCAGTCGCCGATCCGGTTGACGATGAACGCCTTCTTGCCGGCGTCGGACGCGCTCTTCTTCCTGTACCAGTAGCCGATCAGCAGGTACGAGCAGAGCCCGACCCCCTCCCAGCCGACGAACATCACCAGGAAGCTGCTCCCCAGGACGAGGATCAGCATGAAGAAGCAGAACAGGTTCAGGTAGCAGAAGAAGCGCGCCACCCCGCCGCGCGGCTCGTGGTCGATGTACCCGATCGAGTAGACGTGGATCAGCAGCCCGATCCCGGTGACGACCAGAATCATCATCCCGGAAAGCGGGTCGAGCGTGAACGCCCACGGGACCTCGAACGCTCCGGCGCCGGCCGCCGTCTCGAGCGGAATCGGCGGGATCCAGCTCGCCACCGTCACCTGGTGGCGGCGGTCCGCGTCGCCGAGCAGCTGCACGAAGGCGACGACGCTCAGCACGAACGCGAGCGCCATCGCGGCGACGGCCACCAGGCCGGCGGTCCGCTTGGTGAAACGCCGGATCCCGTACAGCCCGTTGATCGCCGCCCCGACGCCGGGGAGCACGGGAATGAGCCAGATCAAGTCGATCATCGCGTCGCTCGGCCGCCGGCCGTCACCACCGCATCACGTTCATCTCGTCGATGTTCACCGTCTCCTTGTTGCGGTAGAAGGCGATGATGATCCCGAGGCCGACCGCGGCCTCGGCCGCCGCCACCGCGATCACGAAGACGACGAACACCTGCCCCACGAGGTTCTGAAGCTGGCTCGAGAGGGCGATCAGGTTGATGTTGACCGCGTTCAGGATCAACTCTATCGACATGAAGATGATGATGATGTTGCGCCGCACCAGCACGCCGATCACGCCGATCATGAACAGGGCGGCCGACAGGACGGTGTAGTGAACCGGGGTGATCTCCAGCATGGGGCGCCTGCGGTCTACAGGTTCTTCTTCGCGAGCACGATGGCGCCGATCATCGCCGCCAGCAGCAGCATCGACGCCACTTCGAACGGGATCAGGTACTCGGTGTACAGCACCCATCCGAGCTGCTCGGTGTTGAGCATCGGATCGCCGAGATGCGTCGGCATCGCCGACGCGGCCGTCCCCTCCGGCCGCATGCCGGGACGCGTGGCGGCGTAGGCGACGATCCCGATCAGCTCGAGCAGGACGGCGCCCGCCAGCAGCGCCCCGGTCGCAGAGAGCCGCCGCGTGTCGGCGTGGCGCTCCGGCTCCCGCTTGAGGCTGACCAGCATCACCACGAACAGGTACAGGACGACGATCCCGCCCGCATAGACCAGCACCTGGATCACGGCGACGAACTGCGCGCCGAGCGTCACGTACAGCACGGCGACCAGCAGGAAGTTGACGACGAGGAACAGCACGCTGTGGACCGCGCTGCGGGCCGAGATCACCAGGATCCCCAAGCCCAGGATCAGCGCCGCCAGCGTGTAGAACACCGCCGCTTCGAGCATCGGCCGATGGCGTCCTTCCCGCTACACCAGAACCTTGACGATCCCGGTGACCACCAGGTTCGCGATGGCGATCGGGATCAGGACCTTCCAGCCGAGCCGCATCAACTGATCGTAGCGGTAGCGCGGCAGCGTGGCCCGGATCCAGATGAACACGTACAGGAAGAAGAAGATCTTGGCGATCAGCCAGGCCCACGCGGGGACCGGATCGAGGAACGCCAGCGCCTCGACGTTCGGGAACGGCCGCATCCACCCGCCCAGGAACATGATCGAGACGATCGCCGAGATGACGATGATGTTGGCGTACTCCGCCAGGAAGAACAGCGCGAACCGCATCCCGCTGTACTCGGTGTGGAACCCGCCGGTCAGCTCGGTCTCCGCCTCCGGCAGGTCGAACGGCGCCCGGTTCGTCTCCGCGAGGCCGCCGATGAAGACCAGGACGAACGCCACCGGCTGGATGAACCCGAACCAGACGCCCGCCTCCCGCTGCGCCTCGACGATCCCGACCAGGCTCAGCGTGCCCGACGTGAGGATGACGCTCACCAGCGTCATCGTGACCGCGATCTCGTAGCTGATGAGCTGCGCCGACGCGCGCAGGCTCGCCAGCAGCGGGTACTTGCTGTTCGACGACCAGCCGCCGAGGATGATGCCGTACACGCCGATCGACGTCACCGAGACGATGAACAGCAGCCCGACGTTGACGTCGGCCACGTAGTAGAGCGGGTCGGGCCCGAACGGAATGACCGAGAAGACGACCAGCGCCGGCACGAGGCTCATGATCGGCGCCACGGTGAACACCCACTTGTCGGCTTTCGCGGGGGTGATGTCCTCCTTCAGGATCAGCTTGATCGGATCGACTATCGCCTGGAGGACGCCGTGCGGCCCGACCCGCATCGGGCCGAGGCGCGCCTGCGCCCAGGCCATCACCTTCCGCTCCATCAGGACCAGGAAGGTGACCGCCACCAGCACGGCGTTCACCAGCACGGCGATCTTGAGCAGCGGGACGACGAACGTTTCCACCATCGCCCTAGCGGTCCACCTCGCCGAGCACGATGTCGATCGTGCCGATCAGCGCCACCACGTCGGCCACGAGATGCCCCTTCACCAGCCGGCGCAGCCCTTGCAGGTTGCAGAACGACGGAGGCCGCACGCGGAGGCGGTACGGGTTGGTCGAACGGCCGTCGCTGACGATGAAGTACCCGATCTCCCCCTTCGGCGACTCGACCGCGTGGTACGTCTCGCCGGCCGGCGGCTTGATCAGGCGCGGAACCTTCCCCATGACCGGCCCCTCCGGCAACCCCTCGATCGCCTGCCGGATGATCCGGATCGACTGCTTGAACTCCTCGAGGCGGATCAGGTACCGGTCGTACGTGTCGCCGCGGGTCCCGAGCGGAACGTCGAACTCGAACTCGTCGTACGCCGCGTTCGGCTCGTCCTTGCGCAGGTCGCGCGAGACGCCGGAGCCGCGCAGGGGCGGCCCGCACAGCCCGAGCGCCGTCGCCTCCTCCCCCGAGATCACGCCGATGCCGCGCGTGCGCCCCACCCAGATCCGGTTGTTCGTCAGCAGATCCTCGTACTCGTCGATCCGGGGCTCCATCAGGTCGCAGAACGCGAGCGCCTTCCTGTCCCACCCGGTCGGGATGTCGAGGGGCAGCCCGCCGATCCGCATCGAGTTGTAGGTCAGGCGCGCGCCGCAGTACTCCTCGAACAGGTCGAGCACGTGCTCGCGCTCGCGGAACGCGTACAGGAGCACCGTCATCGCGCCGATGTCCATCGCGTGCGTCCCCAGCCAGAGGCAGTGGCTCGCGATCCGCTGGAGCTCGGCGAGGATCGTCCGGACGTAGCGGGCCCGGCGCGGAACCTCGACCTGCATCAGCTTCTCGACCGTCTCCACGTAGGCGAGGTTGCTGGTCGCCGCCGCGACGTAGTCCATCCGGTCGGTCAGCAGCACGATCTGCGTCCAGTCGCGGTTCTCGCACAGCTTCTCGATGCCGCGGTGGATGTAGCCGATCACGCAGTCGGCGTCGACCACCCGCTCGCCGTCGAGATGGAGCACCACCCGGAGCACGCCGTGCGTGCTCGGATGCTGCGGGCCCATGTTCAGGACCAGCTCGTCGGTGTCGAACGCCTGGCCGATTCGCCGGGGCGCCTCAATCGTCATCGGTTCGTCGCCGTCGCCGCGGAGCCGCCGGTCCGCGCTACTCGATCTCCGCCTCGTCCGGCAGGCTCCAGACGCGCAGCCAGTCCTGCGGATTCTCCATCAGCAGCTCGCCGGGGCCTTCGAGCGGGTAGTCCTTGCGCTGCGGATGCCCTTGCCATTCATCCGGCATCAGGATCCGGCGCCGGTCCGGGTGGTCGACGATGTTCACGCCGAACTGATCGTACACCTCGCGCTCCAGCCAGTTCGCGGCCGGCCAGATCCCGGTGACCGACGGGACCGGCTCGTCCTCGCCGGCGCGCACCTTGACGCGCAGCCGGTGACGCAGCCGGGTCGAATAGAGGCAGTAGACCACGTCGAACCGCTGCGGACGCGGCGGCCAGTCGGTCGCGGTGACGTCGGAGCAATAGTCGAAATCGGCCGCCGGATCGGTCCGCAGGAAGCGCGCCACGTCGAGCAGCCGGCCGGCCGGCACGATCACCGACCAGTCGCCCACCCAGTACGTCACCCGGGTGACCGCCCCCGGCGCGCCGGCCTGCAGCGCCCGCACCACGGCCGGGACCTCCAGACCGTCGGGCGGCTCCGGATCGGCCGGTCCCCTGGGCGGCTCCGGCGGGGCCTTGGCCGCGGGCTTCCGCGGAGGCGAGGCCGCCGCGGCCGGTTTCGGAGGCGCCGCCGCGGACTCCGAAGCTGCGGCCACCGGCTTGGCGGGCGCCGCCGCGGGCTCGGGAGACGTTTCCGCGGGCCCGGCCGGCTTCGGCGCCGCGGGCCGGCCGGGAGCCGGCGCGCCGGCCGGTTTCGTCTCGTCCGCCATCAGGCCCGGTCCATCACGTCCAGTCCAGCGCGCCCTTGCGCCACGCGTACACGTAGCCGACGACCAGGATGAACAGGAACACCAGCATCTCGATCAGGCCGAACAGCGCCAGCTCGTCCATGATCACCGCCCACGGGAACATGAACACCGTCTCGACGTCGAAGATCACGAACAGCATCGCGACGAGGTAGTACCGCACGCTGTACCGGTCGCGGGCGTCGGTCGCCGGCTCGATGCCGCATTCGTACGGCTGGAGCTTCACCCGGTTGAACCGGCGCGGATGGACCAGCCCCGCCACGATCAGCGTGAAGAGGGCGAAGCCGATCGCGACCAGGATGAACAGGAAGATCGGAATGTATGCGTCCAGCAAGGTCCCCGCCCTGGTTCGCCGGAGAATCCGGCCCGCACCACGCGGGCCGGCCGTGGCGGATGGCGTGAAATGCGGACCGAAAACCGCGCAGTTTATAGCATGCGCCCACGGGGGGCGTCAAGAACCTCCGGGCCGGACGCCGGCGGCGGCGGTTCTCGCAACTCCCTTGTTTGCAACGGGTTTCATCACTTCATCCGCCTTGACCATGCTTCGGGACGCCCCTATACTGCGGGGGAAACCCGCCAGAGCGATGCCCCGCACGCCGAGTCGCCCCGCCGCCCTTGCCGCCGTCGCCGGTCTGATCGGCGCCGGTCTGACCCTCGCCGGCGCGGGCGCCGCCGGCCAGCCGCCGGGGAACGCCGGCCGGCCGCAGCGACCGGACGACCCGGCGGCGGCGCCGTCGTTCCGGGCCGGCGTCGACGTGGTCTCCCTCAACGTGACGGTGACCGACACGGAGAACCGTTTCGTCACCGATCTCGATCGGGACGACTTCGCGGTGTACGAGGACGGCGTGCGGCAGGAGATCACCTTCTTCAACCGCTCGCAGCTGCCGATCGCCCTGTCGCTGCTGATCGACACCAGCGCCAGCATGGACGAACGGATGGGGACGGCGCAGGGGGCGGCGATCGGGTTCGCGCGGCGGCTGCGGCCGGAAGACCTGGCGGAGATCATCGACTTCGACAGCCGGGTGGAGATCCTCCAGGCGTTCACCAACGACCTCGACGCGCTCGGGCGCGCCATCCGCCGGACGTCCGCAGGCGGATCGACCTCGCTCTACAACGCCCTGTACGTCTCGCTCAAGGGGTTGCGGACGGCGCCGCTTCAGGCGGCCGAGGTGCGGCGCCAGGCGGTGGTCGTCCTCTCGGACGGCGAGGACACGTCGAGCCTGATCACGTTCGAGGAGGTGCTCGAACTCGCGAAGCGATCGGAGACGGCGATCTACACCATCGGACTCCGGAGCGGCGACGACGGACGGACGGGGTTCAGCGAAGCCGACTTCGTGCTGCGGCAACTGGCGCACGAGACCGGGGGACGGTCGTTCTTCCCCGGCGACGTGGCCGACCTTCCGGCCCTGTACGAGCAGATTTCCGACGAGCTGTCGAGCCAGTACAGTCTGGGGTACGTCTCCGCGAATCCGCTCCGCAACGGACAGTGGCGGCGGACCGTCGTGCGCGTGAGCCGGGAGCGCGCGTCGGCGCGGACCAAGCAGGGGTACTACGCGCCGGCCGGCGCATAACAGCCCGTGGCAAAATCCCCGCTGCATTCGACGGGCGCTGCATCCCGGCTGAACTGCGTTGTTCGTCGGTCGAATATGGCCAATATGCTCCCTCCTCACGCCTTGTCAGCCGGGCGCCCCGCCCGTCTCGGCGCGACGCGGGGTTTCACCACGGGCTGATAAGCGACCCCGCAGGAGTCATGACGATCGCGCCGCTCGCGCTCTACGCCGCCGCCGCCGCCGCCTACGCGCTCCACTTCGCGCGGGGAAGCGACACCGCGGGACGGTTCGCGACGCTGACGCTCGTCTGCGCGGCGCTGGCGCACACGTTCGTCATCGGGATGCAGACGACCGCGCTCGGCCATCTCCCGGTGGTCGGCACCACCGGCGCCCTTTCGGCCTTCGTCTGCCTGCTGGCGCTGGCGTACCTGTACACCGAGACGATGACCGGCGAACGCGCGATGGGCGTCTTCATCGCGCCGGCGCTGGCGCTCCTGCAGACGATCCCGGCGGCGACGAACGCCGCCGCCGCCCGCCCGCCGGTGCTCGACAGCCCGTGGTTCGCCGTCCACGTGCTGTCGCTGCTGTTCGCCTACGCCAGCTTCGCCCTCGCCTGCGTGATCGGCGTCACTTACGTGCTCCTGTTCAAGGAGCTCAAGGCGAAGGACCTCGGCTTCTTCTACTCCCGTCTCCCGTCGCTGCGCGTCCTCGACGTCATGAACGGCCGGGCGGTCACGGTCGGGTGGCTGTTCCTGACGATCGGCCTCGGCGTCGGCGCCATCTGGCTGGCGCAGGTGCAGCCGGGCGCGATCGACCCGCGCGTGCAGGCGATGTCGCTGTTCGACCCGAAGATCTTCATCGTCCTCCTGATGTGGGGGGTGTACACGTTCGAGCTGTACGCGCGGCGCGCCATCGGCTGGAGCGGCCGGCGGACCGCGGTGCTGTCGGCGGTCGGCTTCACCGTGGTGCTGCTCAACTTCGTGCCGATCGGCTACTTCGTCACGCGGAGCCACAACTTCTACTGACGATGAACCTGCTGCTGCTCGGCGCGAGCCATCACGGCACGCCGATCGCACTGCGCGAGCGGCTCGACTTCACGCGCCGCGGCGCGCCCGACGCGCTCGCCGAGCTGGCCCGGCTGCCGGGTCTGCACGAGGCGGTCGTCCTCTCGACGTGCAACCGCGCCGAGATCTACGCCGTCTGCGACGATCCGGCGCGGGCCGGCCGGACGCTGACGTCGTTCATGAGCGCGTTCCACGACGTCCCGGAGCCGGTGATCGCGCCCCACCTGTACATCCGGACCGACGCGGGCGCGGCCCGTCACCTGTTCCGCGTGGCGGCCGGCCTCGACTCGCTGGTGGTGGGCGAGCCGCAGATACTCGGACAGGTCAAGGAAGCGTTCACGATCGCGTCGGAGCGGCGCTGCACCGGGGTCTTCCTGAACCGGCTGTTCCACTGGTCGTTCGGGACCGGCAAGCAGATCCGGTCCGAGACCGGCCTGGGCGAGGGGGCGGTCTCGGTCGCCTTCGCGTCGATCGCGCTCGCGCGCAAGATCTTCGGCAAGCTCGCCGGACTGCGGGCGCTCCTGGTCGGCGCGGGCGAGATGGCCGAGCTGACGGCGACCCACTTGCGGTCCCATCAGGTGCTGAGCATCGGCGTGGCGAACCGCACCGCCTCGCACGCCGCGGCGCTGGCGGCGAGCGTCGGGGGCGAGGTGGCGCCGTGGGAGCGGCTCGGCCGGGAGCTGACCGCCTGTGACATCGTGGTGACGGCGACCGGGTCCGCCGCGCCGATCGTCACCCGCGCCGAGATCGAGGCGGCCATGAAGCCGCGGCGCGACCGGCCGCTGTTCATCATCGATCTCGGCGTCCCGCGCGACGTCGACCCGGCGTCGGGCGAGATCGAGCAGGTCTTCCTGTACAACATCGACGACCTGCGTTCTATCGTGCAGGAGAACCTAGCGCGGCGGCAGGCGCGGATCGACCGGGCGGAGACGATGGTCTCCGCCGAAGTGGACAGGTTCATGGCCTGGCTCCGGTCGCGCGCCGCCACGCCGACCGTCGTCGCGCTCCGCGAGCGGTTCGAGGCGGTGCGCCGGGCGGAGCTGGCGCGTCTGGAGCCGAAGCTGGCCGGCCTGCCCCCGGCGGCGCGGGCCCGCGTCGAGGAGGTGACCCGGCTGCTGGTCGAGAAGCTGCTGTCCGCCCCCACCGCGCAGCTCAAGGCGACCGCCGACGAAGAAACGGTCGCGGCGTACGCGGAGGCGCTGAACCACCTGTTCGATCTCTCGGACCCGGCGCGCGGCGCGGCGGCGGCCGTGCGCGGCCGCGCCGCCGGACCGGTGGCGGCGGCGGCGAGAGGCCGCGCCCGTTGACGGCGTTGCGGATCGGGACGCGGGGCAGCCCGCTGGCGCTCTGGCAGGCGCGCGCCGCGGGACAGGCGATAGAGCAGGCGGGCGGCCCGGCGTGCGAGCCGGTCGTCATCCGGACGACCGGCGACCGCCTGGCGACGCGCGCCCTCGCCGAGATCGGCGGCAAGCGGCTGTTCGTCAAGGAGATCGAAGAGGCGCTGCTCCGGGGGACGGTCGACCTGGCCGTCCACAGCGCCAAGGACCTCCCGGCGGAGCTCCCGCCCGGTCTGACGATCGGCGCGACCCTGCCGCGCGCCGACCCGCGCGACGCCCTGGCGCTGGCCGCGCGGGACGCAGGTCCCGCCGCCGCCGCGCAGCCCGGCGGCGCCGCCGGGCTGCTGGCGGCGCTCGGGCCGGCGCCGCGGATCGGGACCGGGAGCGTCCGCCGGGTCGCCCAGTTGTCGCGGACGCTGCCGGCGGCGGCGTTCGCGCCGGTCCGCGGGAACGTCGAGACCCGTCTCCGGAAACTGGACGCCGGCGAGTACGATGCGCTGGTGCTGGCGGCGGCCGGAATGGTCCGGCTCGGCCTGGCCGGCCGGATCTCCGCCCGGCTGCCGGTGGACGACTGCATGCCGGCGCCCGGACAGGGGATCGTCGCGATCGAGATGCGGTCGGACGATCGTGCGGCGACCGCGGCGCTGGCCGCCGCCGGCGACCGCGGCGCGATGACCGCCTTCGCCGCGGAGCGGGCGCTGGTGCGCGGCCTCGGGGGCGACTGCCGGACGCCGATCGGCGCCGTCGCCACGCTCGACGGCGGCGCCCTGACGCTCGACGCCGTGGTCGCCTCGCCCGACGGCGCGCAACTCGTACGCCGGCGGGAACGGGGAAAGGCCGCCGACGCCGCCGCGATCGGCGCGCGGCTCGCGCGGCGGCTGATCGCAGACGGGGCGGCCGAGATCCTCGCTCCCTGCCGGAACCCGCACCCCGCATGACGGCCGGACGCGTCCACCTCGTCGGCGCCGGACCGGGCGACCCGGATCTGATCAGCGTCCGCGGACTTCGGCGGCTGCGCGCGGCCGACGTCGTCGTGCACGACCACCGCGTGCATCCCCGGCAGTTGCGGCCGGTCCGTCCCGACGCCGAACGGATAGACGTCGGGACGGCGCTGCCGCAGCCGCCAGGCCACGATGCGATCGGCCGGCTGCTGATGGAGAAGGCGCGCGAAGGGAAGACCGTGGTCCGGCTGAAGTGGGGCGACCCGCTGCTGTTCGACAGCGGCGGGCAGGAGGCCGCGCTGCTCCGCGAGCAGGGCGTCCCGTTCGAGATCGTGCCGGGGATCCCCCACGTAGTCGGCGCCGCCGGCTGCGCCGGGATCCCGCTTACGGATCCGGACGCCGGCGACGCGCTGGTCGTCCTGCGCGGGCGCGAGGGACGGCCAGGCGGCGCGCCGGACGTGGACTGGGCGCGCGTGGCCGCGCTGGATAGCGCGGTGGTGAGCTGCGCCGGCGGCGTCCGGCTCCGGGCGATCATCGACGCGCTCCTCGCCCACGGGCGCCCGCACGACGAGCCGGCGGCGCTCGTCGTCCACGGCACGCTGGCGAGCCAGCGGACGATCCGCGGCGCGCTCGGCGCGCTGCAGCGGCGTGTCGGCGACGCGCCGCGCGGCGGATCGGCCGTGCTGGTCGTCGGACGCGCCGCCGGCCGGCCGCAGCTGCAGTGGTTCGAGATGCGTCCACTGTTCGGCAAGCGCGTGCTGGTCACCCGCCCGCGCGAGCAGGCCGCCGAACTGTGCGAGCGGCTGGCGGAGCTGGGCGCCGAGCCGATCGAGGCGCCGACGATCCGGATCGCGCCGCCGGACGACTGGGGTCCGCTCGACGCGGCGTGCGCCGCGCCCGACGCGTTCGACTGGATCGTGTTCACGTCGGTGAACGGCGTCGAGGCGTTCATGCGGCGGCTGCTGGCCGGCCCGCGCGACGTCCGGAGCCTGGGCGGCGTCCGGCTCTGCGCGATCGGCCCGGCGACCGCCGGCCGGCTGCATCGATACGGCCTCAAGGTCGACCTGACGCCGGCCGAGCATCGCGCGGAAGCGGTGTTCGACGCGCTGCGCGCCGCGGGCCCGCTGGCCGGGGCGCGGGTGCTGCTCCCCCGCGCCGACCTCGCGCGGGAGATGCTCGCGGCGGCGCTGCGCGACGCAGGGGCGGAGGTGACCGACGTGGCCGCCTACCGGACGGCGCTCGCCGGAGGCGGCGACGACGATCGCGGCGAGCGGCCGGACGTGCGCAAGCTGCTGCTCGACCGGCAGGTCGACGTCGTGACGTTCACGAGCGCGTCCACGGTCCGGAACTTCGTCACGATCCTCGGCGGGAAACCGGCGGTCGACCTGATCGGGACAACCACCGTCGCCTCGATCGGTCCGGTGACGGCCGAAGCGGCGGCGCGGCTCGGTATCGAGACCGCCATCATGCCGGCGACGTACACCGTTCCGGCGCTGGTCGACGCGATCGTCGATCATTTCGCGGGAGCACGACGATGACCACGACCACGACCGGCCAGCCTGCGGCCCGGACCACGACGAACACCGCCCGCCGCCGGCCGCCCGAGGCCGCGGGCGGCGAGCGGCCGCCGTTGACCCGGCGCCCGCGGCGGCTCCGGCGCTCGCCGGCGCTGCGCAGTCTGGTGCGGGAGACGCGGCTGACGCCCGAGGCGCTGGTCTATCCGCTGTTCGTCCGCCCCGGCGCCGCCGTGCGCCGCGAGGTCGCCTCGATGCCCGGCGTCGCGCAGCTTTCGGTCGACGAAGCGGAGCGGGAAGCGGAGGCGGCGGCGCGGGAGGGGATAGGCGCCGTCCTGCTGTTCGGCCTGCCGGAAGGGAAAGACGAGACCGGCGCGGCGGCGTTCGACCCCGCCGCCCCGGTGCAGACCGCGGTCCGGACGTTCAAGCGGAACCTGCCGGACCTGCTGGTCATGACCGACGTCTGCCTGTGCGAGTACACCTCCCACGGCCACTGCGGCATCGTCGAGGGCGGCGAGATCGTCAACGACGCGACGGTGACGCAGCTAGCGCGGGCGGCGGTGTCGCACGCCGAAGCAGGCGCCGACGTCGTCGCCCCGTCCGACATGATGGACGGCCGCGTCGGCGTCATCCGCGAGGCGCTCGACGCCGCCGGCTTCACCGACGTCGCCATCCTGTCGTACGCCGCCAAGTACTGCTCGGCGTACTACGGACCATTCCGCGACGCGGCCGACTCCGCGCCGGCGTTCGGCGACCGCCGCACCCACCAGATGGACCCGGCGAACGTCGAGGAGGCGCTCCGCGAGGTCGAGCTCGACCTCGACGAGGGAGCCGACATGGTGATGGTGAAGCCGGCGCTCCACTACCTGGACGTCATCACACGGGTCAAGCAGGAGTTCGGCGTCCCGACCGCCGCCTACCACGTGAGCGGCGAGTACGCGATGCTGAAGGCCGCCGCGCGCAACGGCTGGATCGACGAGGAGCGCGCGATGCTGGAGTGCCTCACCGCCATCCGGCGGGCGGGCGCCGACGTCGTCATTACTTATTACGCGCGCGAGGCGGCGCGCCTGCTCGCCACGACCGGCGCCGCGGCGCCGGTCGCGCCCACGGCGCCCTGAACGCTGGACAGCGCGCCGTTCCCGCTGCAATAATCAGACGGAGGTCGGACCGGCATCGGGGGAAAGGCTCCCATGCTCGATACGCACGCCATCGCTCGTTAGCTGATCGCCGCCGGCGTCGAGCCGCCCCACGCCGACGCCATCACCGACGCGGTTCGTCCGGCTGCGGAGTACAACGACGCCGATCTGGTGACGAACACCGACCTCGACTCCTGCGGCTTCGTGACGAAGACCTATCTCGACTCCCGCGGTTTCGTGACGAAGGCCTATCTCGACTCCTGCGGCTTCGTGACGAAAGCTGATCTCGACGCTCGCGGCTACGTGACGAAAGCCGATCTGGCCGCCCTGGAAGCCCGCCTGTACAAGTTCCTGCTCATGCAGGGACTCACGATCATCGGGTTGACGGTCGGGATCACCCGTCTGCTGTGACCGGCGGCGGGCCGGAGCCGGGCCCGCGGCGGCCGTCAGATGCCCAGCCGCCGCGCGCGGCGCCGGAACCCGGACAGGAGCCGCGTCAGGCCGCGCGTGAACCGTCCCGGACGGAAGCCGCGCCGCGCCAGACGCCGGTACGGACCCTGGAGGAGCGCGGCCAGCTCGCGCGTGAGCCGTTTCGCCGGCGCGTGCATGCAGGACAAGGCGAACGCCGCGAACGCCCGCTCGTCGGCCGGCGCCCCTTCCACGTGCGGCGCCAGCACCCGCGCGCGGGCGGCCTCGGCCAGGCGGCGGTCGCGCATGAGGCCGAGCATGCTCGTCGACCGGACCCGGTAGTAGTAGGTGGGATCCGGCAGCGATTCGATCCGCCGGCCCGCCCGGATCAACCGGTTGAACAGCTCCATGTCCTCCAGGGGGACACCGTGGAGCGCAGTGAAGCCGCCGACCGCTTCGAACGCGGCGCGCCGCACGAGGGCGCAGGCGTCGCCGGCCACGTTGTGGATCAGGTTCAGGTTGCGCGCGCCGCCGAGGAAGCGGATCGGGGCGCGGTGGGACGCCGGTTCGGTCCGCGGGTCGCCGTCGCCGGTGAAGCGCACGCTGGCGGTGGTGACGCAGTCGGCCTCCGAGAAACGGGCGGCGCGCATCAGACGAGACACGGCGTCCGGAAACAGGACGTTGTCGTCGTCGAGGAACAGGAGCCACTCGCCCCGCGCCGCCGCCGCCGCCGCGTTGCGCGCCGCCCCCAGGTACCGATTCTCCTGCCGGACCACGCGCCAGCCGCGCGCGTCGAACGCGGTCTCGATCGCGTCAACGGCCGCCTGCGCCTCGGCGCCTTCGCTGCCGTCGTCCACCAGCACCGCTTCTATCGCCGGGTAATCCTGGGCGATGACGCTGTCGACCGCCATGCGGACCAGGGCGGGCTGTTCGTGATGGACGATGCAGACCGTGACCGGCGGCGTCCCGCCGGCCGCGGCGCGAGACTGCACGGCGAACCGGTCGGCCGCGGCCGCGAACGGCGCAGCCTGGGTGTGCCAGCGCGACCAGACGTCGAGAGACCGCGCGAAGTCCCAGCGGGGCCGGACCGCGCGCAGCGGCGCGCCGGCGAGCGCCGCGATCCGTTCCGCGAGAGCGTTCCGATCCGGCGCGACGAGGGCGCGGCCGCGGTCCTCCGGGGCGACGAGCTCCGGCGTCCCGCCGGTGTCGGCGGCCAGGAACGGAATGCCCGCCTGCAGGCACTCCATGACCGCGATGGAGGAGTTCTCCAGCAGCGACGGGATGACCGCGAGCCGGCCCGGGCGTGACAGATAGGCCACCGCGTCGTCGGCCGCGGCGTCGGTGATCGTGCGGACCGCCGACGGCCACCGGCGCGTGCGGTCCCGGATCAGCGCCGGCCCGTCGAGCGCCACCGCCGCGCCGCCGAGGAACGTGACGCGCGACGGCGCCTGCCCGCGGCGCGCGAGCCGGTCGATCGCGTCGAGGAACAGCAGAAGCCCCTTGCGCGGCTCCAGCCGGCCGAAGAACACCACTTCCTCCAGCGGCGCGCCGGTATTCGCCGTGCGCCCGCCGTCCGCCGCCGGCGCCCGGTCCGGCGCCGGAAACAGGTTCGGCCAGACGAACGACCGCTCCGGCAGGGCGTACCCCGCCTCCCGCATCCATTGCAGGAGGTGCGCGCTGCCGCAGATCACCGTATCGGCCAGCTCGATGCTGCGGCGCTCCATGAACACCCAGACGAGCTGGCGCTCGGCCGACAGGAGCTGCTGGTTGCCCTCGGCATGCCACAACGTCGGCGACGACCCCTTGACCACGAAATGGGTGTCGCCGAAGGCGACGCCGAGCGACTTGGCGAGGAGCGGGCCGTAGCCGATCCCGCGCCACTCGGAGACGTGCGCCAAGTCGAACGGCCGGTCGCGCCCGCGCAGCCAGTCGTAGAGCGCCCAGGTCGGCGCGGCGGCCCGCGCCAGCACGGTCATGTCGGCCGGGCGAGGCGCTATCGGCTCGAAGGCGACGCCCAGGCGGGCGTAACGCGCGCGGGTCTCGGCCATCAGCCGCGCGTCGGCGGCGTTGCCGTTGACGTAGGCGATCGTGACGTCGTGGCCCCATTCGGCGAGCAGCCGCGCCGCGTGGTAGTAGGCGGTGCCGATCCCGCCGTTCTTGACCGGGCCGACGATGTCCGGCGTCGCGATGCAGATCCGCTTCGACGTCCCGGACCGGCCGCTCCCGTCGTCGGCGAGATCGGCGTCGAGGGTCGGGAAGGCGTCGGGCGACGACATGGCCGGCGGCGTCATTGTACCCGCGTACCCGCCGCGCGCCTGCTGCGGCCCGGCGCGAACCCGATTACAGTAGAATGAAGCGTCTTTCCAGAGCCAGCAGACATGAAGGTCGTGGTGCTCGGCGGCGACGGGTTCTGCGGGTGGCCCACCGCGCTGCATCTCTCGGAGCTGGCCCACGACGTGGTCATCGCCGACAACCTGTCGCGCCGGCGGATCGACGCGGAGCTCGGCGCCATGAGCCTCACCCCGATCCGGACGATCGAAGAACGGCTCGACGCGTGGCGGTCGGTCTCCGGACGCGCCGTCCGGTTCGTCGAGCTGGACGTCTGCGAGTTCGAGGCGCTGCTCGGCCTGCTCCGCGCCGAACGCCCGGACGCCGTCGTCCACTTCGCCGAGCAGCGGGCCGCGCCCTATTCGATGAAGTCGCCGACCCACAAGAACTACACGGTCCGGAACAACGTGGACGCCACCCACAACCTGCTGAACGCGATGGTCGAGACCGGCGGGGAGACGCATCTGGTCCATCTCGGCACGATGGGCGTCTACGGCTACGGCCACGACGAACCGGTGGTGCTGCCGGACGGATATCTCGACGTGCGCTTCGACGCGATGGACGGGCGCGAGGTCGCCGACAGCATCGTCTACCCGCCCAACCCGGGCTCGATCTACCACCTGACGAAGGTGCTCGACGCGCAGATGTTCCAGTATTACGCGAAGAACGACCGGCTCCGGATCACCGACCTCCACCAGGGGATCGTCTGGGGGACGCAGACGGAGCAGACCCGCCGCGACGAACGGCTGATCAACCGTTTCGACTACGACGGCGACTACGGCACCGTGCTGAACCGTTTCCTGGTGCAGGCGGCCATCGGCTACCCGCTGACCGTGCACGGCACGGGCGGGCAGACGCGCGCCTTCATTCATCTCCAGGACACCTGCCGCTGCATCGAGCGGGCGGTGGAGCACGTGCCGGCCCGCGGGGCGCGGCCTCGGATCATGAACCAGATGGCCGAAGCCCACCGCCTGCGCGATCTCGCCGAGCTGATCCGGCGCATGACCGGCTGCGCGATCTCCCGCGTGCCGAATCCGCGCAACGAGCGGGCCGAGAACGACCTGATGGCCAGCAACGACGCGTTGCGCGCGCTCGGCTGGAACCCGATCCTCCTGGCGGAGGGGCTCATGACGGAGGTCACGGAGATCGCCGTCAAGTACGCCGGCCGGTGCGACCGCACGAAGATCCCGTGCACTTCCTACTGGAACGGTGAACGGGCCGAGGCGGCCTGCGCGGTCGCAGCCGCCGAATGACCGGCCGGCCGGCCGACGCGCTCGGCCGCGTCCTCGTCACGGGCGGTTGCGGGTTCATCGGCGCGAACCTCGTGCGGCGGGTCGCGGAGCGCGGCCTCGCGCGCGCCCTGCGAGTCGTCGACGACGAATCGGCCGGATCCCGGGACGCCATCGCGCCGTACGACGCGGAGTTCATCCGGGGCGACTTTCGCGATCCGGACCTGATGCGCCGCGCCCTGCGGGGCGTCGATACGGTGGCGCACCTCGCCGCTCACACCTCCGTCGTCGACTCGGTCACAGATCCCGCAACCGATTTCGACGTCAACGTCGCGGGAACGTTCCGGCTCCTGATGCTGATGCGCGAGGCGGGGACGCCGCGCCTCGTCAACGCTTCCACGGGCGGCGCAATCCTCGGCGAGGCGCCCCCGCCGGTGCACGAAGCGATGGCGCCGCAGCCCGCCTCGCCGTACGGGGCGGCCAAGGCGTGCGGCGAAGCCTACTGCTCCGCGTTCGCCGCCAGCTACGGACTCGGCGCGGTGTCGCTCCGCTTCTCGAACGTCTACGGTCCGATGTCGCTGCACAAGGGGAGCGTGGTGGCCGCGTTCATGCGGCGGATCCTCAAGGGCGCGCCGCTCGTCGTCCACGGCGACGGCAGCCAGACCCGCGACTACGTCTTCGTCGAGGACCTGTGCGACGGGATCGCGGCGGCAGCGGCGGCGGGCGTCTCCGGCACGTTCCAGCTCGGCAGCGGCGTCGGCACGACCGTGAACCGGCTGATCGACCGGATCGCGGAGGCGACCGGCCGCCCCCGGCCGCCGGTGCGGTACGCGTCGTTCCGGGCGGGCGAGATCCGCCACACCTGGACCGACGTGGCGAAGGCGCGGGAAGGACTCGGCTGGACGCCGAGCACCGGCCTGCCTGAAGGCCTCGCCCGCACCTGGTCGTGGTTCCTGGCTCAGGGACGATGACTCCACGACCGATTTGCCGCGCCGCGGTAGACTGGCCGGGATGACGGCGAGGGCCGCAGCCCTGCGGGCGTCCGTGGCGGCGTTGGGCGCCGCCGTCCTGTGCGCGGGCGCGGCGCGCGCCCAGGCAGGCGGCGCCGAGGCGCCCCGTTTCGACTTCCCGGCCCGGTGCGTCATCGGGGACGACTGCTGGTACCTGGCCTACGTGGACCTGGACGCCGGCGACGCCTACCGCGACCACCGATGCGGGGTGCGCTCGTACGAAGGCCACAAGGGGACGGACGTCGCGCCGGCGGACCCGGACGGGGCGCCCGTCGAGGTGCTGGCGGCGGCGGCCGGTGCGGTGGTCGGCGTCCGCGACGGTCTCGACGACAGCCCCCTGCGCGACGGCGACGGGAGCCGGCAAGGCGTCGAGTGCGGGAACGGCGTCCGGATCGACCATGGCGGCGGCTGGACCTCCCAGTACTGCCACCTGCGCCGCGGCAGCGTGACGGCGCGCCGCGGCGCGCGGGTGGCGGCGGGCGACGTGCTGGGCCTGATCGGCAGCTCCGGCAGGTCGGAGTCGCCGCACCTGCACTTCCAGGTGGAGCGCGGCGGCGCGCCGGTCGATCCGTTCACCGGCGCCGGGCCGGCGGATGCGGCGCGCTGCGACGCGGCGGGATCGCACCCCGGCGCGCTGTGGCGGAACCCCGCCGATCCGCGCCTCACCGCCTACGCGCCGACGGTCGTCCACCGCGCCGGCATGACCACCGGCCGCCCGGATCAGGACCGGGCCCTCAACGAAGGATATCCGGCGGCGGCGCGCGTGACCGCCGAGGCGCTGGTCGGATACGTGGCGCTGCTCGGCGCGGCCGGCGGCACGACAGTGGACACGACCATCACCGGACCGGACGGCGCGCGGATCTTCGAGCGCCGTGCGGTCGTCGAGCGGGACTTCGCCCGGTATTTCACCTTCGCCGGCGCGCGCAGGAAGGGGGACCGGTGGCCGGCCGGCACGTACCGGGCCCGGTTCGCCGTATCCGGTCCGGCCGGCGACTTCGTCACGGAGGCGACCGCGCAGTTCGTGCTGCGGTAGGATGACGACGCCGTTCCCGACCCTCGATACGGATCTGGCCGATCCTCCGGACGAGCCGGCCGCGGCGCCGAAGCGGATCTGCATCGCGACCGCGGACGTCCCCGGCCCGGCCAGGAACGGGGGAATAGGGACCGCCTTCCACCACGCGGCGCGGCTGCTCGCCGAATGGGGGCACGAGGTCGTCATCGCTTACGTCAACCGCAAGGCCGTCGACACGTCGCTCATGGCGGAGATCCGTGCGCGTTACGCCGGCCTGGGCGTCACGTTCGAGCCGGTCGCGCCGCGCCGCCACACCGCGGCGACGCCGCTGACGAAAGTGTCGGCGCCGACCTGGGCGCTGCTCGACTGGCTGCGCGCGCACGATCGGCCGTTCGATCTGGTGCACGTCTCCGAGTGCCGCGGGCTCGGATACGGTCCGCTGCTGGCCAAGTCGCTCGGTCTGGCGTTCGGGTCGACGCACTTCGTGGTCAAGGGGTCGTCGCCGACGTTGTGGCTGATGGAAGGCAATGCGCAGCTCCTGTCGGAGGGGCGCGATCTCGGCTGGGTGTTCATGGAGCGGCGCAGCATCGAGCTGGCGGACACCGTCGTCTGCGGCAGCGCCCATCTGCTCGAATGGATGCGCGACGCGGGCTACGCCCTGCCGGCGCGGGCGTTCGTCTGGCCCAACGTCTTCCCCGCACCGGACACGGGCCCGGCCGCGGAGGCGGCCCGCGCAGCCCGTGACGGCGCCCCGCTCGACGAGGTGGTCTTCTTCGGCCGGCTGGAGCCGCGCAAGGGGACGGTCCTGTTCGTCGATGCGATCGACCGGCTCGTGCGGCAAGGGCGCGCGCCGGCCCGAGTCACGTTCCTCGGCATGCCCGTTGCGTTCTTCGACGCCCTCCAATGCATCCGGGACGCCGCGCGCGACTGGCCGATCGAGGTCGGCATCCATACGGAACTCGGGACGGAAGAGGCGGTCGCCTACCTCTCGCGGCCGGGGCGGCTCGCCGTCATCCCGTCACTGCTGGAGAACGCCTCCATCGCCGTCACCGAGTGCCTGCACGCCGGCATTCCGTTCGTCGCCGCCGCCACCGGCGGCACGCCGGAGCTGATCGACCCGGCCGACCGCGGCCGCGTTCTCGTCCCGGCCGACCATGTCGCCCTCGGCGACCGGATCGCAGCCCTCGCCGCCGCCCCGCTCCGGCCGGCGCGGCCCTGCCGGGAGTTCGCCGCCACGCTCGACGTCTGGGCGCGCTGGCATGCGCAGACCGCCCCTTTCGCGGCGTCGTCGGACCGTTTCGCCGCGCGCGCGCGCGGCGCCGCCGCCGCGAAACCGCCGGTGGTCACCGTCTGCCTCGTCCACCACGAGCGCCCCGGCCCGGCCCGCATGGCGGCCGACAGCGTACTGGCCCAGGACTATCCGGCCCTCGACGCGGTGCTGGTCGACGCCGGCAGCGCGAGCGCCGCCGCGCGCGCGGCGGTCGACGCGATAGAGGCCGACTTCGCCCCGCGCGGCTGGCGCGTCGTCCGGCAGGAGAACCGTTACGCCGGCGCAGCGCGCAACGCGGCGGCGGCGGCGGCGCACGGCGAGTGGCTCCTGTTCCTCGGCGACGACGACGTGCTGTTTCCGGACGCGGTCTCCCGGCTGGTGCGCTCGGCGCGGTTCGCGGAGGCCGACTGCGTGCCGGCGGCCGGCGTTCCGTTCGCCGGCGACGGCGACCCCCGTGACGCGACGGCGCTCCGCGGCCCGCCGGTCCGCTATCTCGGCGCCGCGCCCGCGTTGAGCCGCATCGAGAACGTGGCCGGCGGCGCTTGCGCCCTCGTGCGGCGCGACGCGTTCGAGGCGGTCGGCGGCTTCGCCGTGCGCGGCGGCGTGACCGTCGAAGCTCCGGCATTCTTCAGCAAGTTGATGCGGGAGGACCGCCGGGTCGAGCCGTCGCCCGATCCGGTCTGCTGCCACCGCACGCAGCCGGCGAGCGCGGCCGATCTGCTGCGCGACCGGTACCGGGACGAAGTGGCCCGCGCCCAGGCGCTCGCGCCGCACGTCGAGGGGTTGCCGGCCGAGGAGAGGGCGTTCGCCTCCTACGTCGCCGGGGCGGACGCGGCGCAGGCGAACCCGGTGGAGGACCGCCCGCCGCGGGTGGGAAGCGTCATGGCGCTGGCGCGCCGTGCGGCGGCGTTCGGGATCGGCCGGCTGGAGGTGAGCGTCCTGGTCGACCCCGACTGGTTCGACTGGGCCTGGCGGCAGTACGGCCGGGCGGTGGTCGAGCTGCGCCGCAACGGCCGGACGGTGGCGCAGGCGACGGCTCCCGATCCGGAGACGGAGGTGCGGATCGCGGCGGGTTCGGGCCTGTCCGCGGCCGGGGCGACCTTCAGCCTCCATGACGCCGGCGACGGCGACGTCCTGGCGACGCTCACCGCGCCGAGCCTCCGGCGGGCGCGCCGCGTCATCGGCGGGGTGGAGAGCCGGAAGTGGCGCAAGCTGCGCGGCTGGGTGCTCGACCCGGCCGAACCGGAACGGCGCCGCTGGGTCGCCGTCCGCGTGGAAGGCCGCCTGCGCGCCGTGGTCCGCGCCGGCGAGCCGCGGGGCGACATCGCCCGGTGGCGCCGAACCGGCGGCGCGCACGGGTTCCGGTGGTGGATTCCCTCCACCCTCGCCGTCCCGGACGGAGCGCGGATCGACGTGACCGATGCGGGTACGGGCCGCGCGCTGCGCGGCTCGCCGGTTCGCGTCGAAGGCGAACGCCTGATTGCCGACGACGGTTCGGCGCCGGCGAACGGGAGCGCGGCCGGTGTTCCGTAACGCCGCCGAGCCGCCGCCGTCGTCGAAGGACGCTGCGGCGCTCTTCGAGGACGGGCCGGACGACGCGCCCCGGACGCGCCGGAGGGTCACGGCGATCGTCACGACGCGCGCCGCGGCCCGCGAGGCGCGGCTTCTCGAGCCGGCCGTGCGCGCTTGCCGAACGCGCGGCGACGCGCTGGAAGTAGCGCTGTTGCCGGTGCGCGACGAGCCGTCCGACGCCGCCGCGGAGTCGGTGCGGCAGGCCCTCGGCGTCGAGCGGGTCGAACCGATCCCGCCCCCTCGGCCGCGCGCCGGCAAAGGAGGCGGCCAGCCCGAGATGCGGCATGCGTACCGCGCTTACGCGTTCCTGACGCCGCGCGGCCCGGACGTCGTCGTCTCGACGCAGGCGTTCGGCGCGCCTTATTTCGCGATGCGCGCCCGCGACCTGGGCGTCCGCTTCCGGCGCACGCGGTTCGTGGTGGTGCTGGAGCCGTTCGAGCTGCAGCGCCGCCTGAACGAGCGCGTGATCACCTGGACGCCGGAGGCGCTGGTCCTGTTCCATCTCGAGCGCGCAGTCGCCGCGGGCGCCGACGTCTGCGTCGCGCCGTCGCGCCGCTTCGTGCGGAACGCGCTCGGGACCGGCGCCGCAGCCGGGGAGAGCCGTTTCGCCGTGCTGCCCGAGATGGCTGCGGTCTCGGCGGCGTCCGCCGCGGGGGCGGAGCGGCCGGCCGGGTTCGTCATCCCGGATGCGGCGCCGGCGGCGCGCAACGTGGTCCTTTTCGCGGCCGTCGCCAGGCGGCGCCCGGATGCGGTGCGCGGCGTCGACGGCCGGATCCGGCTGCACGTGGAGACCGACGGCGGAACCGGCGCGCTGGCTGCGCTGTGCCGGGACCGGTTCGCGGCGACCGAGGTGGCGTGGACCGTCGGTCCCCGCGACACGGGAACGGCCGGCGGCGACACGGTGCTCTTCGCCCCGTTCTGCGAAGACTTCTTCGTCCTCGGCGGCGCGCTGGCGCCGGCGGCCGGCGGCGCGCCGTTCGTCATCGGGGAGGGCGCGGCCCCCGGCGAACCGTTCGAGGCGGCCGGCGTCGCGGTCCCGCCGTTTCCGGACGACGTTGCGGCGGCCCTTTCGGAAGCGGCGGCGGGCCGCCGCACGCTGCGCGTCGAGGCTCGCCCGGCCGACCGCGAGACGGCCTGGGTCCGCTGCCTGAACCGTCTCGCGCCGCCGCCGCCGGCCGCGACGGCGCCGGCGGACCGGCCGGCGCGCGTCACCGTCTGCGTTCTCCACTGCAACCGGCCGGCGCTGGTCGGGCAGGCCGTCGCGTCGGCGCTCGATCAGACGTACGCGCATCTGGACGTCCTGATCTTCGACGACGGCAGCGACGCGCCGGGGGCCGTCGAGGCGCTCGACGCGCTGGCCGCCGCCCACGCCGGCCGCGTGCGTCTGGTCCGGGGCGACAACCGGTACCTGGGCGCCGCGCGCAACCGCGCCGCCCGCGCCGCCGCAGGCGAGTACGTCTATTTCCTCGACGACGACAACGTCCTCAAGCCGGGGGCGATAGCGACGCTGGCGCATGCGGCGGGGGCGAGCGGGGCCGATTTCATCGGGAGCTTCTCGGACGTTTTCACGGGCGACGACGCGCCGGACCCGGCCGCCTGCGCCGACGAGCGGACCCTGCAGGCGGGCGGCGACGCCGGCTACGGGCTGTTCTACAACGCGATTCTCGACGGCAACGCGCTCTGCCGGCGGGACGCCTTCCTCGCCCTCGGCGGCAACACCGAGGAGTACGGAATCGGAAAGGACGATCAGGAGTTCTTCGCCCGCGCCGTTCAGGCCGGCCGGCGCGTCGCCGTCGTGCCGGAGGCGCTCGTGTGGGCGCGTCACGGGGCGGCGGGGATCAAGAGGATGCACGCCGACTGGAACGCCGGCCACTTCCGGGTGCTGGAGGCGTACTGGCCGACGGCCGCCCCCGCCCACCGCGGGCTGCTGCTGCTGGCGCAGGGGATGCTCGTCCGGCAGATCGAGCGGAACGCGCAGGTCCGGTCGCTGTCGGCCGCGCTCGACGCGCTGTCGGCCGCGCTCGACGCCGCGCGCCGCAGCCGCCCGATCCTGGCGCTGGCGCGGCGGCGTCAGGGCGCCGGGCGGCTGCGGGCGCCGGGGCGGACGCGGCTGGAGGTCAGCGCCCTGTTTCCGCCTGACTGGCGCGCCCCAACGGACGAATCCGGCCGGACGCCGATCTTCGAACTGCGCCGGAACGGGCGGAGAGCGGCGCGGGCCGGCGCGCCGGCGGGCGATCCGCCCGTCCTGCGCCTGCCGGTCCGGACGGGCGGGCGCCTGCTCGGCGACACGATCTACAGCCTGCACGACGCCCGGACCGGCGACACGCTGGCGGCCGTCGTCACGCCGGCATGCTGGCGGGCCCGGCGCATCGACGGCGCCGTCGAGGACAGCGGCCGGCCGGAGGCGCGCGGCTGGGCGCTCGACCCGGACGATCCCGACCGGAGCAGAACGGTCGCCGTCCACCTCGACGGACGTCCGCGGGCGGCGCTGGTCGCCGCGGCGCCGCGCCCCGACGTGGCGCGGTGGCAGGGAACCGGCGGACGCCACGGGTTCGCGTGGCCGGTTCCCGGCGCCGCGGCGGCGGACGGGACGCGCATTGACGTCTTCGACGCCGCCACGGGCCGGCCCCTGCGCGGGTCGCCGATCCGGATCGAGGGAGGACGGGCGGTGGCGAGCCGCCCGCGCGGGAAGTGAGCCGCGCCGCACCCCCCCCTCGGTTCGACGCAGGCGCCGCCGACGCGTCGGACGCCGGCGAGTGGCCGACGCTCGACGTCGACGTCGAACCGGGTTCGGACGCCGGCGGGGCGGTCCGGAAGCGGATCTGCATAGCCACGCCGGACATCGTCGGCCCGGTCAGGAACGGCGGAATCGGCACCGCCTACCACCACCTCGCGCGGATGCTGGCGGAACGGGGTCACGAGGTGGTCATCGCCTACGTCAACGGCAACGCCGGCGACACGGCGCGCATGGCGGAGGCCCGCGCCCTGTACGCCGGTTTCGGCGTCGCCTTCGAACCGATCGTCCCGCGGCCGGCCGCCGCGACCGTTCTGGCGCAGGCGCCGGCGCCCACGTGGACCCTGCTCGACTGGCTGCGGGGACGATCGCAGCCGTTCGACGTGGCGCACGTCTCCGACTGGCGCGGTCTGGGGTACGGCCCGCTGCTCGCCAAGTCGCTCGGAATCGCCTTCCCGGCGACGCACTTCGTCGTGCACGGGCACGGACCGACGCTGTGGAACGTCGAGGGGAACCGGCAGCTCGTCTCGACCGAGAAGGAGCTGGCCTGGGTGTTCATGGAGCGGCGCAGCGTCGAGCTGGCCGACACCGTCGTCTGCGGCAGCGCGCACCTCCTCGGGTGGATGCGCGATGCGGGCTACGCGCTGCCGGCCCGGGCGTTCGTCTGGGCCAATCCGTTCACGCTCCCGGACCCCGGTCCGGAAGCCGCGGCGGCGCGGGCGGCGCGCGACGGCGCGCCGCTGGAGGAGGTGGTGTTCTTCGGGCGGCTGGAGCCGCGCAAGGGTCTGGCGCTGTTCGTCGAGGCGATCGATCGGCTCGTGCGCGCGGGACAGGCGCCGGCGCGGGTCACCTTTCTCGGCGCGGCGGCGCGGCGCTTCGATGGGCCGGGACACATCGAGCGGGCCGCGCGCGAATGGCCGGTGGAGGTCGACGTGATCACCGAGTGCGGCGCCGCCGAAGCCGTGGCCCACCTGTCGCGGCCGGGCCGGCTGGCGGTGCTGCCGTCGCTGCAGGAGAACGCGTCGCTGGCGGTGACGGAATGCCTGGCCGCCGGCATTCCGTTCATCGCGGCGGCGACCGGGGGGACGCCGGAGCTCGTGGCGCCTGAAGATCGGGCCCGGGTGCTCTTCCCGCCGGACCACGCTGCGCTTGCGCACCGCCTTGCGGAGCTGGCCGCTGCGCCGCTGCGCCCGGCGCGGCCGCGGTGGGCGTTCGACCGGGGACGTGACGGGTGGGCGCGCTGGCATGCGCAGACCGGGCCGTTCGCAGCGTCGGCCGATCGATTCGCGGCGCGTTCCCGCGCCGCCGCCGCGAAGACGCCGGCGGTGACGGTCTGCCTCGCGCACCGCGATCGGCCGGAGGCGCTGCGGCTGGCGGTCGCCGGCGTGCTGGCTCAGGACTACCCGGCGGACGCCCTCGAGGCGATGCTGGTCGACGACGGCAGCGCAGGCGCGGCGGCGCGGGACGCGGTCGCCGCGGCCGAGACGGCGTTCGCGGCCCGCGGCTGGCGCGTCGTCCGGCGGGAGCGCCGCGGCCTCGGGGCGGCGCGCAACGCCGCGGCGACGGAGGCGCGGAGCGACTGGCTGCTCTTTCTCGGCTCCGGCGACGTCCTGCTGCCCGACGCCGTCTCGCGTCTGGTCCGCGCCGCGCGTTTCGCCGGCGCCGACTGCGTGCCGGCGGCGGCGGCGCGGCGCAATCAGCCGGTCCGTTTCCTCGGCGCCGCCCGGGCGTGGAGCCGGGTGCGTCCGGTGGCCGGCGGCGCCTGCATGCTGGTCTCCCGCAACGCTTTCCTCTCCGCCGGCGGCTTCACCGCGGCGTACGGAAACACGCCCGGCGATCCGTCGTTCTTCGATCGGCTGATCCGGGCCGGCGGCCGAGTCGAGCCGTTGCCGGATCCCGTCTGCGACCGCGCCGGCGACGACGCGGACCATTGGCATGATGCAACCCGAGCAGGCACGTTCCCGCCGCCGGCGCCGGACCTCGGCGGACAGCCCGACGAGGAGCGGGCGTACGCGGCGTACGCGGCCGCCTGCATCGCGGCCAGGCGGGACGCGCCCGCACCGGCGCCGCGCCTGGAGCCTTCTGCGGGACCGGCGATGGCGTTGGCGCGCCGGCGGACGCGGTTCGGAACCGGCGCGGCGCTGGAGGTGGGCGTCCTGATTCCGCCCGAATGGTTCGGCCGCGCCGGGCTCCGCGACGGTTCCGGGACGTTCGAGTTGCGGCGGAACGGACAGGCCGTCGCCGCGGCGCGCGTCCGGCCGGAGGACGTTTCGGGCGGCGTCCTGCAGTTCCCGGCGCGCGTCCGATCCACCCGCCTGCGCCACACGTGCTACAGCCTCCACGACGCCGCCACCGGCGCATTGGTGACGGCGCTTGCCGCAGCGCCGTTCTGGCGGGCGCGGCGCGTCGAAGGCGCCGTCGAAAGCCGGACGCGGCCGGAAATCCGGGGTTGGCTGCTCGATGCGGCCCGTCCAGGGCAGGTCAGGCGGGTCGCCGTCCACGTCGACGGCCGGCTCCGGGCGGTGCTGGCCGCCTGTGCGTTTCGCCGCGACATGGCGGGCTGGAAAGGAACCGGCGGCCGTCACGGGTTCCTGTGGCGCGTCCCCGATGCGGCGGCGGACGGAACGCGGATCGACGTCTTCGACGCCGACACGGGCCGTCCGCTGCGCGGTTCGCCGATGCGCATCGCGGGGGGACGGGCCGAGGCGCACGGCACGCTCCGGCGCTGACCGCGTCCGCGCAGATTTCAGGGCGGTGGGTGCTACCGGACGGCGCGTTCCGGCGCGGCGCGGGGCATGAGGGCGCGGAGGTCGTTTCGCACGTCGTCGATGCGGCGGTTGACGTCGTCGATCCGCTGGTTGACGCCGTCGATCTCCCGCGCGATGGTTTCAGCGATCCGCCGATGCGCGTCGGCGTTCTCCCGGGCGATGTCGGCCTGGAGTTCGTCGGACTTCTGGTCGATCTTCTCGAACCGCTGATCGATCTTCTCGAATCGCTGATCGATCTTCTCGAACCGCTGGTCGATCTTCTCGAACCGCTGATCGATCTTCTCGAACCGCTGGTCGATCTCCTCGAACCGCTGGTCCACGTAGGCCCGCAGATCCCGAATGTCGCCCTTGAGGTCCCGCTTGAGGTCCCGGAAGAGCGCCACGATGACGCCAACGAGCGCAACACCGGTCCCGAGGGTCGTCCACGCGCCCGGATCCATCAGTTACATGATGGCGCGTTCCGGCCGGCGCTGTCAACAGGCCTGCGGGGGGAGCGGCGGTTGACAGCCCGTGGTGAAAATTCCCGCTGCATTCGAGCGGCGATGCATCCCGCCTGACTGCGTTGTTCGTCGGTTGCGTATGCCCAATATGCGCCTTCCTCACGCCTTGTCAGACGGGTGCCTCGCCGCTCTCGGTGCGACGCGGGATTTCACCACGGGCTGTTGACGGTGCGTTCCGGCCGGGTCGTCGGCAGACCGCCGGCGCGCTTTTTCAAGGGTACATGGAACCGGCCTGATGAACGTTGCGTTCACCAGGCCGGTCACAGCGCGAAACGAACGGCGTCGCGCCGGGCGGCGCGACGCCGTCAACCTGACTAGTTGGTGAGGAAGTCAGCGCCTGACGCGGCGCCAGTGAACGAGTGGGTATGGTCGTAACCGGCCAGCACGATCTTCGTCTCGTCGAACGAGAACACCACACCGTCCGCCGTCACTTCCCTGTTCGCGATCGCGGTAGTCATGAGCGACGCGCTAACAGCCACCCCGCCGATCATCAGGCCGGTCACGTTGATCGATTCCCCTGCGGCGAAGTCCATGATGGTGAGGATTTCGTTGTCCTGGTCGCCGGCCACCGCGTCGTCATCGTCGTTGATGATGAAGCTGTCCGCGCCCGGGCCGCCGGTGATCGTGTCGCCGGCGCCGCCCGTGATGGTGTCGGCGCCGGCGCCGGCGTTGATGACGTCATTGCCGGCGCCGCCGGTGATGCTGTCCGCGTTCGCCCCGCCGGTGATCGTGTCGTTGCCGGCTCCGCCTTCAAGTGTGCCGGTTCCGCCGAAGGTGGCGGGGGTCGTGGAGATGAGCACGTCGTTGCCGCCCTGCCCCAAGAGCACGTTCAGCCCGGCGCCGCCGTCGATCCTGTCGTTCCCCTCATTGCCCTCTATGCGATCCCAACTGTCGCCACCCAGGATGGTGTCAGGACCAGTTCCACCATAGGCCAGCTGGTTGACGCTTCCGGTGCCGTCCCCCAACTCGAGCGTCACTCCGGGTTGTTCGGCAGCAGCGCCGCGGTAGTTGGAGAGGTCGAAGAAGTCGTCTCGAGCCGTGCCGACGATTCTCTCCAAGTTGGCGGGGGGCGCCTCCCTATCTCCGGATTGCCCGACACCGGCCGCTGCACCCCGGGCGAGAACGTAGATGAGCGTATCGGAGCCGCCGCCCGTCGCCGCCTCGGTCACGGTGTCGACACTTTTTCTGCTGGTAGCGTCGACTTCGAGCATGTACGTGTCGTCACCGGCCCCGCCAACCAGCGTGTCGGCGCCCGCCATGCCGTCGAGCGTGTCGTCGCCGGCCCCGCCCGAGAGCACGTTGGCGCTGCTGTTGCCGGTGAGCGTGTCGTCATGCGCCGTGCCCGTGAGGCTCTCCACGTCGTTCTTGACTCGATCGCCCAGGATGGTCAGATACCCATCCGAATCCGCCCGGCCGGTCAGGCTCACGGTCACGCCGGCGCTGGCGCCGGCGAACGAGAGCGTGTCGTTGCCGGCCCCGCCGTCGATCGTGTCGCTGCCGGCGCTGACCTCGATCGTGTCGTCGCCGGCGCCGCCGTCGATGTCGTCGTCGCCGGCGCCGCCGATGATCGAGTCGTTACCGGCGTCGCCGTCGATCTTGTCGTCGCCGCCGCCGCCCCAGAGGACGTCACCCTCGGCGCCGCCCTTGATCGTGTCGTCGCCCCGGTGGCCCTGGATCTTGTTGACGTTGGCGTCACCGGTCAGCTCGTCGTCGTAGTGCGAGCCGCGGACGTGCTCGAACCCCGTGATCCAGTCGCCCTCGGCGTAGCCGCCGCTGACGGTCGCGAAGATGTCACCGTCGGGCACGGCGGCGTCGTCGGGAGTGCCGGGCCGCTGGTCAGCCCCGTCGTACGACTTCAGACTCGCGAGGTTGACCTTCACGGCGGCGTTGGAGTCGACGTACGCGACCGTGTCGGCGTCGTAAAGCGCTTCAGCATCCTCGTCCGTTTCGGTGTCTCCGGTGGCTTGGTTGTTGTTCACCCCGTCGCCGTCGTCGTCGTCCGTTCCCGTTACGGCTCCGGCCGTGTCTCGGGTGATGGCGCCGCCGTAGAGCATGTCGGCGCCCGCGCCGCCCCAGATCATGTCGGCGCCGTCGCCGCCCTCGACGACGTCAGCGCCGGAGCCGCCCCGCAACTGGTCGTTGCCGTCGCCGCCCTGGACCAGGTCGTTGTCGTTGCCGCCCCACTGCACGTCGTTGCCGGCGCCGCCCTGAACGGTGTCGTTCCCGCGGCCGCCGCCCAGCCGGTCGTTGCCGGCGTCGCCGTTGACGGCGTCCGCCCCCGCGTTGCCCCAACCCACGTCGTTGCCTTCGCCGCCATCGACCTGGTCGTTGCCGGCGCCGCCCCACAGCATGTCGTTGCCGGCTTCGCCCATGACGGCGTCGTTGTCGCCGCCGCCCTGGAGCGTGTCGGCGCCGTCGCCGCCGTAGAGCGAGTCGTTGCCGGCGTTGCCCCTCATCACGTCGTTGCCGGCGTCGTTCGTCATGTCGGGATCGGTGTCGTCGTCCGGCCCGTCGAGGAGCCGGCCGAGCGTGTCTTCACCGTCCCCGCCCACGAGCACGTCGTTGCCGGCGTTGCCGAAGATCGAGTCGTCACCGGCGCTGCCGCGGAGCTCGTTGGCGTTGCCCCGGCCGGTGAGCCGGTCGTTGAACTCCGAACCGTAGATGTTCTCGATGCCGGAGTAGGAGTCGCCGTCGGCATGGCCGCGCTGCCCCTCGCCGCTGACGAGGCTCACCCAGACGCCGCGGTCCGAATTCCTGTAATCGACGGCGTCGATGCCGCCGCCTCCGATGTAGCTGTCCTCTGCGGCCGTCGCGACCCAGCTGTCGTTGAGGGCGTCACCTCTGAAGATTGCCATGTCTTGCTACCTCTCCTGGTTGTAAGTTTGCGGGCCGAAATTCACACCCAGGTGCGACTGCGTCCGCATATTCGGCAAAGGATAAGCACTGCGGGGCGGCATGTCAAGGCCGCGCCTGAGATTTTGCAGGCGTCGCTCAGCGACTCGATCCGCTCCCGCCGTCCGCCCGTCCAGCCGGGCGAACGCGGGGAAGCATACGGCGACTCGGTCCCGCACATCAACGTTGTCGGCCGCTCCCCGGGATCGCGTTACCCCCTCACTCCTCGCGCAGCGCGCGGCCGACGCTGTCGACGATCGGCTTGAGCAGGTAGTCGAGCGGCGTGCGCGCGCCGGTGACGATCATCACCTCGGCCGGCATGCCGGGGACCAGCGCCAGCCCGTCGAGGCCGGGCTGGTCCGGGTCGAGCGCGATGCGCGCCTCGTACCACGCCGCCCCCGTCCGCGGGTCGCCGAGCCGGTCGGCCGAGACCCGGACCACCCGGCCGGCGAGCCGCGGCGCCCCGATCTGCGAGAAGGCGGTCAGCCGCACCTGCGCCTCCAGGCCGATGGCGACCACCTCGATGTCGGTCGGCGCGACCCGGGCCTCGATGACGAGCCGGTCCTCGGCCGGCACGATCTCCATCAGCGGCTGGCCCGGCCCGATCACGCCGCCCCGGGTGAACACCCGCAGGTCGAGCACCGTGCCGGCCACCGGGGCGGTGACGCGGGTGCGCGCCGCCACGTCGCGGGCCGCCGCCAGCCGCTCGCGCAGATCGGACAGCCGCGTCTCGACCTCGCGCAGCTCCGCCGCCACCTCGGCCTGCCGGGCGTTGCCGAGCTCGATGATCTGCAGCTCGGTCTCGCCGATCGTCTGCTCGATGCGGGCTGCCTGCGCCCGGTTCCGCACGCGCGCCCCGACGATCTCCGTTTCGGCGCGCTCCATCTCCAGCAGCCGGGGCCTGGGCTCGAGCCCCCGCGCCACCAGCTCGCGGACGCCTGCGAGCTCCTCCGCCAGCAGCTCCAGCCGCCGGTCCTGGGCCGCCGCCTCGCCGGCCAGGCCGGCCGACTCCTCGCGCAACTGCTCGATCCGCCGTTCGAGAATCGCCGTCTGGTTGGCGAGCGAGGCTGCGCGCGCCTGGAAGATCCGCTCCTGGGTGGCGAGGACCGCCGCCGCCTCGCCGTCCGCGCCGGCGGCGTCGCGCAGCGCGGCGGGCCAGCGGATGGCGGACCGGCCGTCCCGCTCGGCTTCGAGCCGGGCCGTGAGCGCCGCCGCCGAAAGGTGCTGCGCCTCCAGCAGCGCCAGCGCGGCGCGCGCCTGCGTGTCGTCCAGGAGGACGAGCGGCTGCCCGGCCTCCACCGTCTCGCCGTCGGCGACCCGGATCTCCTCCACGATGCCGCCTTCGAGGTGCTGCACCGTCTTCCGTTCGCCGCTGACGCCGATCACCCCCGGCGCTATGGCCGCGCTCTCCAGCGGGGCGGTCGCCGCCCAGACGCCGAAGCCGCCCACGAACACCGCGACCACGGCGCCCCCGACGGCCATGCTCGGACCGACGCCCATCCGGCGGGCGGCCGCGGCCGGAGCTTCCGGGCCGGCGGCGCGGGCGGCGTCGGGCGGCGGCTTCGATCGAAGGAGGTCCATGGCGGCCGGGGCGCTCAGGCCCGGTTCACCGCGGCCAGGTTCGGGTTCGGGCGGCGCAGGGCGCGGAGCACCTCGTCGCGCGGGCCGAACGCTTCCATCGCGCCCGCCTTCAGCACCAGCACCTTGCCGGCCAGCGCCACCATGCCGACGCGCTGGGCGATCAGGATCACGGTCACGCCCCGCTCCCGCATCCGCGTGACCGCCCGGGCCAGCGCCTGCTCCCCCTCGCCGTCGAGGTGCGCGTTCGGCTCGTCGAGGACGAGCAGCGCCGGGTCGCCGAACACGGCGCGCGCCAGCCCGATCCGCTGGCGCTGGCCGCCGGAGATCGGCACGCCCCCCTCGCCGATCGGCGTGTCGTACCCCTTGGGCAGACCGAGAATCGTCCGGTGCGCTCCGGCGAGCTGCGCCGCCGCGATCACCGCGTCGTCCCCCGCCTCGCTCAGCCGGGCGACGTTGTCGCGGACGGTTCCGGCGAACAGCTCGACCGTCTGCGGCAGGTAACCGACGTGCCGCCCCCGGTCCGCATCGGGCCAGACCGCCACTTCGGCGCCGTCGAGGCGCACGTGCCCCGAGGTGGGCCGGAGCGACCCGACCAGCAGGCGGACCAGCGTCGTCTTGCCCGCGCCGGACGGTCCGACCACGCCGAGGACGTCGCCGGGGTCGAGATGGAAGCTCAGGCTCCGGACGACCGGGAGGCGCACGCCGGGCGGGACGTAGCTCGTCTTGTCGACGTCGATCCGGCCGGCCGGCCGGGGCAGCGCCGTGCCGGGTTCCGCGGCCGGCGCCCCGGCCAGCAGATCGTCCAGGCGCCGGTACGCCGTCCGGGCGCCCACGAAGCCGCGCCACGCGCCGATCATCTGCTCGATCGGCGCGAGGCCGCGCGCCAGCACGACCGAGGAGGCGACGATGCTGCCGGCCGACATCTCGTTGAGGATGACCAGGTACCCGCCGACGCCCAGCATGGCGGCCTGCAGCATCAGCCGCACCGCCTTGGCGACGGCGGAGATGCTCCCCGCCGCGTCGATCGCCGACAGTTGGAGGTCCAGGCTGCGCAGGGTGGTTTCCCGCCACCGCCGCGCCAGGTCGGGCAGCATCCCCATGGCGGTGATGGCGTCGGCGTTCCGGATCGCGGCGTCGGCGGCGTTCAGCGCGCGCACCGTCGCGCCGTTCGCCTCCACCACCTTCTTCCGGGTCGCCACGTCGTTCAGCGCCGCGCACCCGATCAGCAGCACGGCGCCGACGAGCCCGATCCAGCCCAGCACCGGATGGATCACGAAGACGATGGCGAGGAAGACCGGCGCCCACGGCGCGTCGAACAGCGGCAGCACGCCCGCGCCGCCCACGTAGGCGCGCAACGTCGCCAGATCGCGCAGCCCCTGCGCCGACACGCCGCCCGACGCGCGCCGCGCCTCCGCCACCGCGCCGGCCAGGACCGCGCTGCCGAGCTCCCGGTCGAGCCAGACGCCGACGCGCGCGAGTATCCGGCTGCGCACGGCGTCGAGCAGGCCGAAGGCGGTCAGCGCGACGAAGACCAGGCCGCTGAGCGCCAGCAGGGTGTCGACGTTGGCGGTGGTCAGCACCCGGTCGTAGACCTGCAGCATGTAGAGCGGCACGGTGAGCATCAGCAGGTTCAGGCAGGCGCTGAACACCGCCACGCCGCTCCAGACGCGCCGGCATGCCGCCATCGCCCGCCGCAGGGCGTCCGGTCTCTCGGCGGCGCCGCCGCTTCCGCCGTTCATCTCGTTCAGGACGCGGCGCGCAGCGGCGCGCCGGCCTCCACGCGGCCGCGGTCCAGCGTCACCACCCGGTTGCACACCCGCCGGAGCAGCGTCCGGTTGTGCGACGCCAGCACCAGGATGCCGGCGTCGCCGACCATCGCGTCGAGCCGCGCGCGCGCCTTCTCGATGAAGGCGGCGTCGCCGGCGCCGATCCACTCGTCCATCAGCAGGATCTCCGGCTTCGCGGCGGTCGAGATGGCGAACGCCAGGCGGGCCTTCATCCCGTCCGAATAGGTGAACAGCGGGAAGTCGAGGTAGTCGCCCAGCTCGGTGAACTCGGCGATCTCCTCGGCCTGCCGGTCTATCTCCCGCCGCGTCAGGCCGGCGGCGAGGCCGCGCAGCACGATGTTCTCCATGCCGGTCGCATCGGCCTCGATCCCGAGGTTCAGGCTGAACAGCGCCGTCACCCGGCCCTCCACGCGCACGCGGCCGCGCGTCGGCTCGAACACGCCGGCGATGGCGCGCAGCAGCGTCGACTTGCCGGCGCCGTTCGCGCCGACGAGCCCGACCCGCTCGCCGTGCCGGATCTCGAGCGACACGTCGCGCAGCGCGTGGATCGTCACCAGATGGCGCGCGCCGTAGCTCACGTGCGAGCCGATGCGGCGGTTCAGCAGCCGCTTCTTCAGCGAGCGGCTCTCCGCGCCGTAGATCGGGAAGTCGACGGACACGCCGCGCAGATCGATCGATATCATCTATATAAGCCGGTTACACACAGGGCGTCACAGCCAGTAGGCGACGCGGCCTCGGTACCGCGCGAAGACGACCCACGCCGCCGCCCAGCCCGCCGCGGTCACCGCGAGGGCGGCCGTCCAGGCGGCAGCCGGCGGCGGCTGTCCGAGCAGGGGCGCGCGGAGCAGCTCGACGAAGTGGGTGAGCGGATTGTACAACGCCAGCCAGGCGCGCTCGCCCAGCCGTTCGGGAATCCAGATGACCGGCGTGACGAAGAACGCCACGCGCATGACGCTCCGGACGATCTGCGTCACGTCCCGGAACCGGGCGCAGACGGTGCCGAGCAGCAGGCCGACCCAGACCGCGTTGACGATCAGCAGCGCCAGAGCCGGCGCGAGCAGCAGCCCCTCCGCGCCGGCGAAGACGCCGAACACGATGGCGACGCCGACGTACACCGGCGCGTTGTGCGCCATCATCAGAAGGTTCTCCCAGACGTCCTTGAAGACGAAGAGCGCCAGCGGCCAGCGCCCGTTCGTGATCCAGACCTTGTGCTTGACGAAGACGCCGCACCCCTGGCTGACCGCGCCCTGGATGAACTGCCAGGCGATGAACCCGAGGGTGAGGTGGGGCACGTACCGATCGAGCGGCACGCCGAGCAGCCGCCCGTAGAGTGCGCTCAGCGCCGCGACGAGGACGGCGAGCGAGATCGTCAGCCACAGCGGCCCGAGGATCGATCGGCGGTAGCTGCGCCGGACGCCGAAGTTCCCGGTCGCCATCCAGAACCGCCAGTGGCGCAGCCCCTCCAGGACGTCGCGGACGGCCTGCGCCGACGGCGACGTCCGCTCGGCGTCACGTCCGGGCATGGCGGAATCCACGCACGCCAAGAATATCGGATCGAGCGGGTCAGGGGGTCAGCCGGTGCAGCATGCGCGGATACGGGATCGCTTCGCGCACGTGCTCCAGGCCGCAGATCCAGGCGACGACCCGTTCTATCCCCATCCCGAAGCCGCCGTGGGGGACGCTCCCGTACCGCCGGAGGTCCAGGTACCACTCGAACGCCTCGCGGGGGAGGCCGTGCGCCTGCACGCGTTCGAGCAGCGTGCGGTAGTCGTCCTCGCGCTGTCCCCCGCCGACGATCTCGCCGTACCCTTCCGGCGCGAGCAGGTCGACCGAGAGCGACAGCTCGGGGCGGCCGGGGTCGGACTTCATGTAGAACGCCTTGGCGGCGGCGGGGAACCGGTGGACGACCACCGGCCGGTCGAACGCGCCGGCCAGCGCCGTCTCGTCCGGGCCGCCGAAGTCGCCGCCCCATTCGAACGTCCGGCCGCTGCGCCGGAGCAGCTCCGCCGCTTCGTCGTACGACACCCGCGGGAACGGCGCCCGCACGCGCTCCAGCGGCGCCGTGTCGCGGCCGAGCGCGTCCAGCTCCTTGCGGCGGCTGGCGAGGACCCCCTGCACGACCGCCTCGACGAGCTCCTCGGCGAGCGCGGCCACGTCGTCGAGCGCGGCGTACGCCATCTCCGGCTCGACCATCCAGAACTCGGTCAGGTGGCGGCGCGTCTTCGACTTCTCGGCCCGGAACGTCGGGCCGAAGCAGTACACCCGCCCGAGCGCCATCGCGTTCGCCTCGTTGTACAACTGCCCGCTCTGGGTGAGAAAGGCGGTGGCGTGGTCGAAGTACGGGACGGGGAACAGCGTCGTCGTCCCCTCGCAGGCGGACGGGGTGAGGATAGGCGTGTCGACCAGCACGAAGCCGCGGCCGTTCAGCAGCGTCCGGGTCCGGTCGATCACCTCGTGCCGGATCCGCAGGATCGCCTGCTGGCGCGCGGTCCGGAGCCAGAGGTGCCGGCGGTCGAGCAGATATTCGACGCCGTGCTCCTTTGGCGTGATCGGATAGTCCTGCGACGCGCCCACCTGCTCCAGGCCGGCGACGTCGATCTCGAAGCCGCCCGGCGCGCGCGCGTCGGCGCGCACCATCCCCCGGACCGTGACCGCGGTCTCCTGGCCGAGGTGGTCGGCGGCCTCGAACGCCGCGCCGCCGACGGCCGCCTTCGACATGACCGCCTGGATGAAGCCGGTGCCGTCGCGGATCGTCAGGAAGTGGATCTTCCCGCTGGAGCGGCGGTTGTGCAGCCAGCCGCGGAGGGTGACTTCCCGCCCGGCGCGCCCGGCGATCCCGTCGATGGAGGCGTTCATCGGTTGCGGCGTCTCCTGCGTCACGTCAGCAGCCCGCGTCGGCGGCCCGCGGCATCCCGCAGTTTATCCGAGCGCGGGGACGAACGGGGCCAGCAGCTCCCGGAGCCGGCCGAACCGGGGCGCGCGCCGGAACACGTCGGCCAGGTAGCCGAGCGTGCGGGGGACGTCGGCCAGGTACCGGTCGTTGCGGCGGGCCGCCGCCTGGTGCCCGAACGTGCCGAGCGCCTTGAGGTGCCGCTGCACCGACGTCCGGTCGAACCGCTCGGCGAAGCCGGGGGCGGGCGGCGCGCCGGCCTGCTCGTGGTAGCGCGCGAGCAGGCCGGACGCCAGCGCCGGCTCGAGCCGGACGTAGCAGTCCCGGAGCAGCGCGACCAGGTCGTAGGTGTCCGGCCCCATCCGCGCGTCCTGGAAGTCGATGACGTGGAGCCGGCCGCCGTGGACCATCAGGTTGCGGCTGTGGAAGTCGCGGTGGCAGAAGACCCGGGGCGCGGCGGCCAGGGCGCGGGCCAGACGGCGGAACTCCGCGCCGAGCGCGGCCCGGACCGGCGCGGGGACCGCCGCCCGCAGGTGGCCGACGAGGAACTGCTCGACGAAGAAGTCGAGCTCCCGCACGAAGGCGGCCTCGTCGAACGCGATCGTGAACGGACGGTGGCCGGACGCCGCCAGCGCCCGCCCGCGGCGCTGCATCCGCGCGATCAGGTCCACCGCCTCTTCGTACGCCGCCCGCCGCTCGTCGGCCGCAGCCGTGTCGCACAGCTTCTGCAGCGTGACGTCGCCGAGGTCGTCGAGCGCCAGGACGCCGAGGTCGGCGGCGGCGCCGCGCACCGCCGGCGTCGGGACGTCCATCCGCTCCAGCAGCCGGGCGACGTCCAGGAACGGCAGCGTCCCGGGATCGATCGGGCCGGCGTGGACGAGCAGGATGCGCGACGACCCGTCCGCCCACCGCGCGCGCACGTACCGGCGGTCCGACGCGTCGCCCGGCAGCTCGGCGACCACCGCCCCCGCCGCCCGGCCGGTCCGCTCCAGGTACGCCGCCGCGCGCCGGAGCACGCCGCTCGTCATCGGGGCGGGCCGACGAGCGGAGCGCAGCGCGGCGCGGCCGGCTCCTTGCCGCCGGCCGTGACGACCTGCCGCTCGCAGACGGCGCCGGCCGGCAGCCGGACGCCGTCCGCCACGATGCAGTCGGTCAGCCGGCAGCCGGCTTCAATCACCACGTCGTCCCAGACGGCGGTGCGCACGAGGACGGCCGACGGGTCGATGCGGCACCGCTCGCCCGGCGGGAGCGCCGCAAGCCCTTCCGCCTCCGCGATCGCCAGCGCCGCGGCCAGATAGTCGGCCGGCGCGCCGAAGTCGTGCAGCGGCGCGTCGACGGCGTGCGCCCGCACGGCGCCCGGCTGCGCGGCGATCAGCGCGTCGTAGACGCCGCCGATCGACGCCGCCGGCTCGCCGTCGCGCAGCGGGGCGAAGACCGTCGCCTCGACGAGCTGCACGCCGACGAAGAGCGGATGCGGGTGCGCGCCCGGCCGCCGGAATCCGCGCACCCGTCCCTGCGCGTCCGCCGCCACCCCGCCGTACCGGTCCGGGGCCGGGTTGGCGGTGACGGCGAGCGTGACGCGCGCGCCGCTCGCCGCGTGCGCGCGCGCCAGGGCGGCCAGATCGACGTCGGTCAGGGTGTCGCCGTTGACGATGAAGAAGCGCGGACCGAGGAGGCCGAGCGCCCGGCGCGGGCCGCCGGCGGTCCCGAGCAGGACCGGCTCCCAGGAATAGCGGACCGGGACGCCGGCGGCGGTTCCATGTCCGACGCGGCAGGTGATGGTGTCCGGCCGGTGATGAAGGTTGACCACAGCGGCCGGGACGCCCTGCGCCGCCAGCCGCCGCAGGATCCGGACCACGAGCGGCGCGCCCGCCACCGGCGCGGCCGGCTTGGCCCGGACGCCGGTCAGCGGCGCCAGCCGGGAGCCGTAGCCGGCCGCGAGCACGAGCGCGGGCGGGAGCGGCGCGGTCACCCGAAGACCATCTCCGACGGCGCCTGCGCCTCGCCGCCCGACGCCGCGACGAACAGCGCGCGGTACGAGTCGACGACGTAGTCGGCCTCGGCGCGTCCCATCGCGGCGGCCAGATCGACGATCCCCTGCTCGCCGCCTTCGAGCTCGACGAAGACGCCGATCGGGGTCTCGTCCACCGCCGCCACGACCTCTCCGAGCACGTACTCTTCGCGGTGCTTCTGGTAGCGGAACCAGACGCGCAGCCCGAGCCGCTCCAGCAGCGCCAGCAGCGCCGCCGCGTCGCCGGCGGCCGTCTCCAGTTCTTCGCGCACCTTCATGACCGCCGGCTGCGGCGGTCCCTTGAAGGTCAGCACCGCCGACCCGCCGACCCGGCGGACCCGCAACGTGCAGCCGCGGGCGCGCAGCCGGCCGTCCGGCCAGTCGAGCAGCCGGTCGTCCTGCAGGATGCGGCCGCGGCGCGGCGCAGCGCCGGCGGCGCGCACGGCCGCGCGGGCCGCCGCCGCCGAGTCGAAGCGCAGCTTGATCTCCCGCTCGATCGGGGCGTTCATGACGGCTCCGACAGGTCAGCGTCTCACGTGGCGCGGCGGCTGAACGAGCACCCCTGCAAGCGGGGCGTCCCGACGCCGCGGCCGAAGATCAGCACCTTGTGGGTGCTCCCCAGACCGCCCGGCGCGAGGAGCGTCTTCAACGCCAGCCGGCGCCGGATCGCCGACGCGCCGCCCTGCTCCGCCCGCGCATCCGGTTCGTTCGGTTCGTTCGTCATTGCGTCGAGCATGCCGTCCGACGACGCCAAGCCGAGCAGGAAGTACGTCTGGTCGACCGCCCCGAGCGTCCGGAGGCCGGCCTGCTCGGCCGCGGTCCGGACGGCCGTCAGGTCGACGTGCGCCGTCAGGTCGCACCCGCCGGGGTCCGCGAGCCACGGCGCCCCCGCCGGCCCGTCGCCGCCCGCTTCCATCCGGTGGCGGCGGTGGCAGGCGAGCGTGCCCGCCGCGTGCGTCATCGAGTACAGCTCGCGCGCTTCGTGGCCGTAATCGATCAGCATCAGGAAGCCGCGCGTCAACCGGCGGGCGGCGTCGGCCACCCACCGGACGGCGGCCGGGCTCACCTCGGCGCGCCAGCCGGGCTCCAGCGCGACGCCGAAACGTTCGACGTGCGCCCGGACCGGCGCGGAGACCGGCCCCGGACGCTCGACGAAGCGGCCGCCGTCGAGGGCGACGCGCACCTCGCGCAACCCGGCGCCGGTCATCACGATCGGGTGGACCGGGAGCGCGTCGAGCAGCTCGTTGGCGAAGATGACGCCCCGGACCTCCGCCGGGAGTTCGGCCGTCGAGGCGTCCAGCCGCGCCGCATGCGCCCCGAGGGTGGCCGCCTGCGCGCGCCGGGCGGCCGGGCTCCGCTCCACCAGCGTCAGGCGGACCGCCCGGTGGAATCCGGGGTCGCCGGCCGCCGCGGCGTCGAGCACGTCGCGGGCGAGCCGCCCGTCGCCGGCGCCCGCCTCCACCAGCGCGAACGGTCCGTCGCCGCCTCCGGCCACGATCCGCCGCATTTCGGCGAACTGCTTCGACAGCAGCGCGCCGAACACCGGCCCGGCGTCCACGCTGGTGTAGAAGTCGCCCGCCCGCCCGGACCTCCGGCCGGCGCGGGCGTAGTAGCCGAGCGCCGGATGGTGGAGCGCGAGGTCCATGTACTCCGCGAACGGAAGCGGACCGTGCGCCCGGATCCGCCCGGCGATCAGGTCGCGGAGCGTCATCGGCGGCGGGGCGGCGAACGCCGGCGGCTACTCCTTGCGCACCTGGAGGAAGACGCGCGTGTCGCCGCGCTGGACGAGCAGGAACGCCGTCCGGCCCGACTCGATCTCGCCGAGCTCCGCGGTCGCCTCCGCCGCCGACGCGACGTCGGCCCGGTTGACGCTGAGGATGACGTCGCCCGGCTGCACGCCGCTCGCCTCGGCGGGGCCGCCGCGCGCGACGTCCGCCACCACCGCTCCCGCCGTGTCGGCCGGGACGCGCAGCCGCCGGGCGATCCGCGGCGTCAGGTCGCGCAGCGTCACGCCGAACCCTTCGCTGACCTCCTGGGCGTCCGCCGCCTCCGCCGGCCGGTTCTCCGCCTCGAGGTCGAGCTCGCCGATCGTGACGTCCAGCGTCAGCCGCTCGCCGTCGCGGACCACGTCGATCGGCACCGTCGCGCCGGGACGGGTGGCGACCACCCGGCTCTGGATGTCGCGGGTGGTCTCGACCGGCTCGCCGTCGTACCCCACGATGACGTCGCCGGGCAGGATGCCGGCCTCGTCGGCCGGACCGCCCCGGTTGACCGACTGGACGACGGCGCCGTTCGCGTCCTCGAGGCCGAAGCTCTCGAAGCTGTCGCGCGAGACCGGCTCGATCACCACGCCGATGACGCCCCGCGTCACCTTGCCGCCCCGCAGCTCGTCGAGCAGATCGCGCACCGTGTTGATCGGGACGGCGAAGCCGACGCCGACGTTCGCCTGGCGGTCGCTGACGATGGCGGTGTTCATGCCGACCACTTCGCCGCGAAGGTTCAGGAGCGGCCCGCCGGAGTTCCCCGGGTTGATGGCGGCGTCGGTCTGCAGCATCTCCTGCGACCGGCCGCGCGTCGCCCGGAACGGCCGGCCGATCGCCGAAATGACGCCGACCGTCACGGTGTGCCCGAGGCCGAACGGGTTGCCGATCGCCATCACCCAGTCGCCGGGGGCCATCCGGCCGGAGTCGCCGAACGTCGCCGCGGGAAGCTCCCGGCCGGGTTTCTCGACCAGCTCCAGCAGGGCGCTGTCGGTGAGCTGATCGCGGCCGAGCACGCGCGCTTCGTACGTGTCGCGCTCGTCGTCGCCGAAGAAGTCGATCTCGATCGTCGTGGCGTTCGCCACGACGTGGTTGTTCGTCAGGATCAGGCCGTCCGGGTCGATGACGAACCCGGTGCCCGCCGACGGGACCTCGCGCGGCCGCTGCCGTCCGGGCGGCTGCCCGAAGAACCGGCGGAACAGGTCGTTGTCGCCGAAGAAGTCGTTCAGCTCGGTGGTCGGCTGCTCCGACTCGACGCGGATGTTGACGACCATGTCGGTCTGGGTCCGGGCGATCTCGCGGAACGTGCCCGCGTGGATCGGGCCGTCCAGCGGCGCGCTGCGCATCGGCGGGGCGGTGAACGTCTGCTGCGCCTGCGCCGACGAGGCGGGCGCCATGTCGAAGCGGGATGCGATGACCATCCCGACCGCCATCGCCGTCACGGCGATCAGACCCGCGGACCACAAGGTGTTGCGTCGTGTCGACATATCTCCTCCACCAGACCGCCTTCGGATTTTACGCCGTTCCGGTTCCGGATCGCCCGCCGTCCGTGCGGCGCAGGGGAACTATCTCGTCCTGGAGCGGACCGGTCACCTCGGCGGCGTCCGGTCCCACGTACAGGTTGATCTCCGTGCGTACGCCGAACCGGTCCAGGTAGACGCCGGGCTCTATCGTGAAGCCGGTCCCGGGCAGCAGCCGCCGGTCGTCGTGCGTCTCGTAGTCGTCCATGTGCACGCCGTGGCCGTGCACGTCGCGGCCGAGGCTGTGCCCGGTGCGATGCACGAAGCGCTCGCCGAACCCGGCGGCGTCGATCACGCCGCGCGCGGCCCGGTCGACCTCCCAGCCGCGCAGGTCGCGGCCCGACCGCACCCGGTCCTTGACGAGGGCGACGGCGGCGTCGCGGGCGTCGCGCGCCACCCGGAAGACGGCGGCGTACTCCGCCGGCGGCGCCGCCGCGGTGCAGCCGACCCACGTGATGTCGGCGAAGACGGCGCCCGGCGCGTCCTGCTTGCCCCACAGGTCGAGGAGCACCAGCTCGCCGCGGCCGATGGCGCGCGAGCGCGCCGCCGTCGGGAGGTAGTGCGGGTTGCCGCTGTTCTCCGCGGCCGCCACCACCGGGGCCGAGTCGCTGACCAGTCCTTCGTCCTCGAACCACCCCGCCATCGTCTGCTGGACTTCGAACTCGCCCACCGGCGCGCCGGTCTCCATCCGTTCCGTGACGAGGGCGAACGCGCGGTCCTTGATCCGGTGCAGGCGCGCCGACGCCTCGCGGTGGGTCGCCAGCGCGGCGGCGCTCCAGACCGCCTCGAACCGCTGCACCAGGTCGCCCGAGGAGACCACGGTCACCCCCAGGCTCCTGACCGCGTCGATCGTTCCCGCGTCGACCTTCGACACGTACGGGAGCGCGCCGCCCGGCGAGTACTCCATCGCGACCCGGCCGGCGCCGGCGACCAGATCGGCAAGGCCCGCCTCGAGCTGCCCCCGCCCGGCGTACAGCGTCCGCCGCCCGGGCAGATGGGCCAGCACGTCCGGTTCGATCCGGTGCGCCAGCGCGCGCGGCGCGCCCGCGGCGGGAACGAAATAGAACCACCGCCGCGTCGCGAGCGGCGCGCCGCCGCCCCCGGCGTCGTCCGCATGCAGGCCGGCCAGCGCGCGGGCGATCGGGTTCGAGCCGTGGAAGTCATACAGCAGCCAGCCGTCCAGCCCGTCTTCGCGCAGCGCGGCCTGGACGGCCTCGACGTCGATCGCCACGCCGCCGAGTATATCAGCGGCGCCGGGCGCGGCGGGTTTCACAGGAGTTGGACGCGCGCCGCGGCGCGATGGTCTGCGGGAAGGATCGGCGGCCGGCGCCCCGCGGGGCTCCGCGACGGGCTGCTACGGCTGGTCGGCGGCGGCGGCGTCCTCCGCCGCCTCCTCCTCCACCGGGTCTTCGATTTCCTCGAGCAGGGTCGCCTTGATCTCGCCGTTCTGGTGGCTGAACTCGTAGTTGCTGCGGTCCATCGCCGGGTTGCGGGGCACGCGCAGCTCGATGTCGACCACCTGGCCCGTCAGCACCGGCTCGCGGAACCGCACGGAGTCGCCGGTGACCGTGTTGCCGTCGGCGTCGAACCAGAACTCGTCGACCTGGAGGCCGGCGATGGCGTTCTCCGCGAGGTTCTTCACGCGGAACGTCGTCACGATGAAGTTGCCCTGCCGGCGGGCGCGCGGCTGCTCGTAGCCGATCTCCGCCAGGCCGCGCACCGTCGGGACGAGCTGGACGTCGCTGCCGAGCTTCGAGGCGAGACGGTTCGCGGCGGCGACCGCCTCGGCGCTCGGGGCGCTCGGACCGGCCTCGGCCGCTTCCTCGGCCGGCGCCGCGCCGCCGCCGCATGCCGCGGCCGCCAGCGCCCCGGCCAGGAACCCGAACAGCAGAGTGCGGCTGAGTCGTTTCATCACAGCTCCTTCGGTGTGAAGCGGGATTATAGCTAAATCTCGCCGTTCCATTCCTCGGGTTCGGGATTGACCGACCGGAAGATCTCGAGATGCCACTTGCCGCCCCCCCACGGCTCGATCACCTCCGCGGCCACGACGTCGACGACCAGCTCGGCGAACGAGCGGCCATCCGGGTCGCCTTCGAGGTGGTAGGAAGGCTCGTCCCACGCGAAGGTGGGATACAGGATCAGGCTCAGGAACAGGTCGTACCCGTCGTCGACGACGATGAGCTGGCCGCACGGCCGCTTCTGGGTCGAATGGTAGACGAGGTACTTCTCGGAGCTGTGCGCGCGGAGATACCGCTTGACGGCGAACTCGCGCGCGACGATCTCCTCGACCGCGATCTTCTTGTCCCAGCAGCCGCGGCAGTACTTCTCCTCGCCGCGCGGCTCGGACACCTCCTTGGCGCCGCACAGCGCGCACCGGGTCTGCGCCACCGATCGGGGCGACATGCCGCCGATTCTATCAGACCGATCCTGCTACCATGGGCCGATGTCCGACCGGCCGCGGCGCCTCGGCCTCCGCCATCTGGCGCTGTCCGTCCGGGCGTTCGACGAGACCCGGCGCTTCTACGTCGACGTGCTCGGGTTCCGGGTGGAGTGGGAGCCGGACGCCGACAACTGCTACCTGACGTCGGGAGCCGACAACCTCGCCCTCCACCGGGCGCCGCCCGGCGCCGCCCCTGCTGCGCCGGACGGCCGTCTCGACCACCTGGGGCTGGCCGTGCCCGAGGCGGCGGACGTCGACGCCTGGGCGGCGTACCTCGACCGCCGGGGAATCGCGCTGACGCGCCGGCCGCGGACGCACCGCGACGGCGCGCGTTCGCTCTACCTGGAGGACCCGGACGGCAACCGGATCCAGATTCTGCACCATCCGCCGATCAGCGGCGCGCGCGGTTCGGCGTGACTCTTCGGCCGGGGCGTCCTGGCAGCCCGTGGCGGAGGTCCCCGCTGCATTCGAGCGGCGATGCATCCCGCCTGACGGCGTTGTTCGTCGGTTGCGTATGCCCGATATGCGCCCTTCTCACGCCTTGTCAGCCGGGCGCCTCGCCGCTCTCGGTGCGACGCGGGGCTCCACCACGGGCTGCTGGCCGTTTCCGTGCGGCGCGGGCCGCCTGACCGCGGCGGCGCGCTACCGCTCGCCCCACTTCAGCTTCTCGCGGAGGACGGCGAAGTAGCTCCGCGATTCGGCGCGGACCATGCGCAGGGGGCGCGCCGCACGCTCGATCTCGACGTCGTCGCCCGCCGCCAGCTCGAAGCCGGACTGCCCGTCGAAGCTGACGTACGCGGCCTGGTGCGCGCCGCCGAGCGCCGGCGCGACCCGGACCGGCGCCGTCGCCGGAATGACGATCGGCCGGTTGGTCAGGGTGTGGGGGGCGATCGGCGTGACGAGGACCGCATCGACCGTCGGATGCACGATCGGGCCGCCGGCCGAGAGGTTGTACGCCGTCGATCCGGTGGGGCTGGCGATGATCAGGCCGTCGGCGCGGGACGACATGACGAACTGCCCGCCGAGGGTGACGGCGAAGTCGATGATGTTCGACAGCGCGGCCTTCCCCAGCACGACGTCGTTGAGGACGATCCGGTCGGCCGCCGCCGCGCCGCCGCGGAGCACCCGCGCGCGCAGCATCCGCCGCTCGTCGATCCCGGCGGCGCCGGCCAGCGCCGACTCCAGGGCGGCGTACAGCTCCGGCAGCGTGATCTCGGTGAGGAAGCCGAGGCTGCCGAAGTTGACGGCGAGAATCGGCGGGTTGGCGGCGGCCCGCGCGACCCGGGCCGCCACCCCGAGCAGCGTGCCGTCGCCGCCCAGCACCAGGATCAGGTCGGCGGCGGCCGGGATCTCGTCCCGGGAGCAGGTCGGCAGCGCCGGGCGCTCGACGAGCCGCGCGGTGTCGGCCTCGAGGACGACCGCGACGTCCCGGGCCGCCAGCCAGCCGGCGACCTCCGCCACCACGGCGGCGGCTTCGCGCCGGCGCGTCTTGGCGACGACGCCGACGGTCCGGGGCGCGCCGGGCGGCGGAGTCCGGGAGGTCATGCGTGCCGCGCCGCCGCGTGCGGGCGCAGGTGCAGGAAACATTCCCGATTCCCTTCCGCGCCGGTGATCGGCGACGGCGCCGCGGCGGCCCGCGTCCATCCTATCCGATTCGCGGCGGCCGCCACCTCGTCCACCACGCGCCGGCGCACGGCTGCGTCGGTCACCACCCCCCGCTTCCCGACGTCCGCGCGCCCGGCCTCGAACTGCGGCTTGACCAGCACGACGGCGTGGCCGCCCGGCCGCAGCAGCGGCAGGAGCGGTCCCAGAATCAGCTTCACGGAGATGAACGAAACGTCGACCGCGGCCAGATCCGCGTGGCGGAACGCCGGCGGGAGCATGGCCCGGTCGAGTCCCCGCGCGTTGATCCCTTCGATGACCGTCACGCGCGGGTCCCGCCGGAGCTTCCACGCCAGTTGGCCGCGGCCGACGTCGATCGCGGCGACCCGCGCCGCGCCGCGCTGGAGAAGCGCGTCGGTGAAGCCGCCGGTCGAGGCGCCGACGTCGAGGGCGGTGCAGCCGTCCGCCGCGATCCCGAAAACGTCGAGCGCGTGCGCCAGCTTGACGCCGCCGCGGCCGGCGTACGGGTGGTCCGGAGCCGTCAGCGTGACACGGGCGTCGGCGGGCGCCGCGGCCCCCGCCTTCGAGACGACCGCGCCTTCCACGCGGACCTGACCGGCGAGGACCAGCGCGCGCGCGCGGGCCCTGGTCGGGGCGAGGCCCCGCTCGACCACCAGGGCGTCGAGCCGGACGCGGCGGCGCATCTCTTCAGGTCTTCAGGCGGCGCGGTCAGTGCGTGCGCGCGAGCACCCAGTCGGCGATTGCGTCGAGACGCCCGGTCAGGCCGGCCGCGCGGAGGGCGTCCTTCGCGTCGGCGACGGCGCGCCGGGCCAGCCGCCGCGACCGGTCGAGGCCGAGCATCGACGGGTAGGTCGGCTTGCCGGCGGCGGCGTCCTTGCCGGCCGTCTTGCCGAGCGCCGCGTCCGCGCCCTCCACGTCCAGGATGTCGTCCACGATCTGGAACCCGAGCCCGAGGTGCGACGCGTAGGCGTCGACCGCGGCGCGCTCCGCATCGGCCGCGCCGGCCATGATGGCGCCGGCGGCGGCGGCGGCCCGGATGAGCGCGCCGGTCTTCCGTTCGTGCATGGCGCGCAGCCCGTCGGCGTCCGCGGCCGGGTTGTCCCGCCCGGGCGCCCGTCCCGCGGCCTGCAGGTCGAGCGTCTGGCCGCCGACCATGCCGGCCGCGCCGGCCGCTTCGGCCACGCGCGCGGCGGCCAGCAGCTTGCGGCCGGCGACGGCGGCGTCGGTCGTCTCGGGCCAGCGCGCCAGGACCCGGAACGCTTCGGTGAGCAGGGCGTCGCCGGCCAGGACGGCCACCCCTTCGCCGTACGCCACGTGCGCCGTGGGGCGGCCCCGCCGCAGCGTGTCGTCGTCCATCGCCGGCAGGTCGTCGTGAATGAGCGAATAGGTGTGGATCATCTCGATGGCGCAGGCCGCCGGCGTCGCCAGCGCCGCCGGCGCCGGTCCGACGGCCGGCCCGACGGCGTCCGCCGCGGCCAGCGTCAGGATCGGACGGAGCCGCTTGCCTCCGGCGAACAGGCTGTACCGCATCGCCTCGGCGATGAGGGGCGGGCAGTCGGGCGCCTCCGGCAGGCATCGGCGCAGGGCGTCGTCGACGACGGCGCGCTGCGCCCGCAGGTATCCGTCGATGCCGCGCTCTTCGACGTCCCGGCGCTCCTCGACGCCCGGTCCGCCCCCCGCCGCGCCGGACCGGCTCACGGCGCGCCTTCGTCGTCCGGGAGCGCCAGATCGTCCGGGAGCGGACCCGGCTCGCCCTGCTCCGTGAGCACCTCGATGCGGCGCTCGGCGGCTTCGAGCTTCGTGTGGCAGTAGCGCGACAGCTCGACGCCCCGGCCGAACAGCTCGAGCGACTTTTCGAGGTTCAGGGCGCCGCTTTCCAGGCTCGTCACGATCGACTCGAGCTCGGCCAGCGCCGATTCGAAGTCCCGGATGGCGGCGCCGCCGGCGCCGGCCGTGTCGGTGGTGTCGGTGGTGTCCGTCATTCGATCTTCGTGACCTCGCAGTCCAGCGCGCCGCGGTGCAGCGTGACGTGGACGGTCTGACCGGGAGCGACCGCCGCCGCGTCGCGGACGACGGAAGAGCGGTCCGCGTCCCAGCAGACCGCGTACCCCCGGGCCAGGACGCCCAGCGGACTCAGCGTCTCCAGCCGTCCGGCCGCGATGCGCGCGCGCGACTCCCGTTCGCGGTGGCGCGCCCGGACGGCCGCCGCCAGGCGCTGCCGCCCGGCCTCGAGCCGCGTGCGCACGCCGCCGAGCCGCCGGCCGAGATCGAGCGCCTCGATCCGGAGCCGGAGCTCGTACGCCCGCCGGCGCCGGCCGCCGACGCCGGCCCGCGCCGCCCGTGCGAGGCGGTGGGTCAACTCGTCGACCTGCCGTCCCCGCACCGCGACGCGCGCCGGCCACCCGCCGAGGCCCGGCCGGCTCTCCACCCGGTGGACGTCGGCGCGGCGGCGCTGCACCCCGTGGCGGGCCGCGGCCCGGAGCCGCGACGCCAGGCCGCCGACCCGCGACGCCATCTCGTCCTTGCGCGCCACGACGAGCTCGGCGGCGGCTGAGGGGGTCGCCGCGCGGCAGTCGGCCACAAAGTCGGCGATCGTGCAGTCGGTCTCGTGGCCGACGGCCGAGATCACCGGCGCCGGCGCGGCCGCGATGGCGCGGGCCACCGGCTCCTCGTTGAACGCCCAGAGATCCTCGACGGAGCCGCCGCCCCGGCCGACGATGACGACGTCGATGTCCGGGACCCGGCCGAGGCGCCGCAGGCCGCGGACGATCTCCGCCGCCGCCCCCTCGCCCTGCACCCGCGCGGGGCTGACGACCAGGTGCGCGGTGGGATGGCGCCGGCGAAGCACGTTGACCACGTCGCGGAGCGCCGCCCCGTCGAGCGACGTCACGACGCCGATCTTGCGGGGCAGCATCGGGAGCGGCCGCTTGCGCGCCTCGTCGAACAGACCCTCCCGGTCGAGACGCCGCCGCAGCTGGTCGAAGGCGAGCTGCAGCGCCCCGAGCCCGCGCGGCTCCAGATGCTCGCAGACGATCTGGTACTCGCCCTTCGGCTCGTACACGCTGAGCCGGCCGCGGGCGACGACGTGCTGGCCGTTCTCCGGCGAGAAGCGCTGGCGCCGGAGCGCCGACCGGAACATCACGGCGCGCAGCTGGGCCTGGGCGTCCTTGAGCGTGAAGTAGAGATGGCCGGTCTTCCAGACGCGGGCGTTCGAGATCTCGCCCTCCACCCAGACCTCGGCCCAGGTCGATTCGAGGCGCACGCGGACTTCGGCGGTCAGTTGCGACACCGTCAGCACGCGGCGGCGGGGCCGCTCCCGCGGGGGCGGCGCGTCCTCGAACGGCAGCGCGGTCACAGCGCCTCGAGGTCCTGCTCCGACAGGCTCACCCGCTCGATGCCGCGGGCGGCGCCGGTCGCGGCGTTCGCCGTGACCACCACCGCGTTGAGGCGGACGCCGCCGGCCGCCGTGTCGAACCGGGCGGGCATCCCGTCGAGGAAGCGTTGCAGCGCGGGCTTGATCTGCACGCCGATGATCGAGTCGTGCGGGCCGGTCATCCCCACGTCGGTGACGTAGGCCGTGCCGTGCGGGAGCACCCGCTCGTCGGCGGTCTGGACGTGGGTGTGGGTGCCGAGCACCGCGGTGGCTTCGCCGTCGAGATGCCATCCCATCGCCAGCTTCTCCGACGTGGCCTCGGCATGGAAATCGACGACCACGACGCGCGCCTCGCGCCGCACCGCCTCGATCTCGGCCCGGACGACGTGGAACGGGTTGTCGAGGGGGTTCATGAAGATCCGTCCCATGACGTTGATCACCGCGACCGGGGCGTGGCGCGCCGACCGGACCACGTAGCGGCCGGCGCCGGGCGCTCCCGCCGGGAAGTTCGCCGGCCGCAGCAGGCGCGGCTCGCGGGCGATGTAGTCTATCGCCTCCTTCTTGTCCCAGACGTGGTTCCCGGTCGTCATGACGTGGACGCCGGCGTCGAGCAGCGCCTGGGCCACCTCGCGCGTGACGCCCTTGCCGCCCGCCGCGTTCTCGACGTTGGCGACGACGAGGTCGACGGCGTGGCGGTCCACCAGCCCCGGCAGCGCCCGCCGCAGGATCTGCCGGCCGGGCTTGCCCACGACGTCGCCGATGAACAGAATCCTGACCGCCGAGTCGTCCACGCCGCCCATGATCGCACACCCTCCGGCGTCAAGTGAAACGAACCGGGCGATCGTGCGCGCGGCGTCGGCGGATGGCGTATAATTGCGCAGCCTGATCATCCCGAAGAGGCGCCTGATGAGCACGGATCCCGAATCGACCGCCGCCGAGCCGGAGGCGCAGCCCGCGGCGGAGGCGTCCGAACCTGCTCCGCAGCCGCGCGAGCGCATGCCGCCGCTGGAGAGCCGGTTCCTGTACATCGACGTGGCCGCCCGGCGCGCCAAGCAGCTCCGTCGGGGCGCGCTGCCCCGGCTCGACGACTTCGCCCCCGACCCGGACACGGGCGAGCGTCCGGCCGCGGCGATCAAGTGCGAACGGATCGCCATGCAGGAGGTCGACGAAGGGCGGATCGTCTACGAACTTCCCGACTCCGACCCGCCCGCCGAGGCTCCCGCCGAACCCCCCGCGGAGGCCCTCGCCGCGGCCGAGGCTTCGGAATGACGCCCCTGGACCTCGCCGTCGGCGCCGCGCAGGGCCTCGTCACGTCGACGGCGTTCCTGCTCGCCCTGTTCGTCGGCTTCCTGCTCGTCGCGGGGCTTTCGAAGCTGCGAGGCGGGCGGAGCCGCAACTCCGCGGTGGCGCGGAACCTGGCCGAGCGGATGGGGAGCCGGGCCCGGTATCTCCGGCACGACGCGCCGCGGGGACCGGCCGACCAGCTCCGCACGCCCGAGCTGTTGGAGCACTCCGGCCGCAACTCCTGAACCGGATCGTTCGCGCGGGACTCGTCGAATCTGAAACTCTTGACAGGCGTATGCACGAATTGTAGCGTTCGCTGCAATTGCAGTCACGAGACCTTGTGGTTTCATCCCACCTGCCAAAGCCGCCCCGGCCGAAGGCGTCCCGGCCCCGGTTGACGCCCTGTTTCGAGACGAATACGCTTGTCGATCCGCGCGATTTCAGGAGGGGAACATGACCGTGCTGCTGTGGATCCTGGCGCTGACGGCGCCGGCCTTCTACGCGTGGCGGACCTGGGGGTTGCTGAGCTTGAACCTCAAGGTAGGCATGAATGACGACGCCATCGCAAAGGACACGTTCATCGCGTTGCTGAACGACGCCGAGAGCGCGATCTGGATCTGCGACGACGGGAACGACTTTCCGGAATCCATCTACAACATGCCGGAAATCGTCACCGCGATCGAGGATCGGTTGAGGCGCAACGATCGATTGCGGCTATTCTGCCTTTTCAGCTCGGAAGAGAAAACCCTTTTTGCCCGGACTTTCGAAGGAAATCCTCGGGTGCGCATCAGGCGGGTGCGGCCGAGACGAGACATCCACTTCAAGATCATCGACGACGCCGCGAAAGGTTACGTATCGGCGCATCCGCAGGGTTCCTTCGAGAGAAGGTATCGGAGCTACGACTGCACCAGAGCGCCGAAACATATCCGGCAGGCCGCATTGGGGCGCCACCTGGACAGCATGAAGGGCATCTTCCCCGAGGAGCGCGCCGTTGCCTGAAAGCGGCGCCTATTCGCTCCTGATTCTGTCGTTCGCGGTGTTCTCGTTCGTGGCGTGGCAATTGCGGGGCAGCGGGATCCCTCTCAGGTTGGGATTCTGCGCAGGGTTCTTGATGTTGCTGGTGGGTGCTCGCCTGCTGCTGCATCAACTCCACAGCATCTTCTCTTCGCTTGCTTCGAGACCGTGGGATCTGGTCTTGGCGTCCTATGACGGCTTGATCCTCCTCGCCTTCGTCGCGCTGCTGACCTGGACCAGCGTCCATGTCCTGATCCGCGCAACGACAGCGGACCCGTCGCCCAAGTGAATCGGGCGCCTTCGACGTCGTCGACGATTGCCCGTGTCTGACGGCATCAGCCGCAAAACCGCCCAGGAGCGTCGGGGCGGCAACCGTCCCGCCGTGTCGAGCGCCGCGGGGTTCGACGTGGCCGGCGCATTTCCGAACCGTGAAATAATGACCCGCGCATGCCGAAGCCGTCCGCGCCGCTGACGGCGGCGGTCGAGGAGTACTTCGCCGAGCTGCGGCGGGTCCGGGCGTCGGGCGGCGCCACGGGCGAGCGGTCGAGCTACGGGGCGCTGGCGAGCCTGCTGAACGCCGTCGGCCGCACGCTCGACCCGAAAGTGTTCTGCGTCCCGGAGATGGCCGACCAGGGCGCGGGCCACCCCGACTTCGGCCTCTACACGGCGACCCAGGCGCCGAAGGGCCGGCCGCGGGACGGGCAGGTCCCCGAGCGCGGCGTGGTCGAGGTGAAGGCGCCGCGCGACGACCGGCGGGCGGCGGCGGTCCGCGAGCAGGTCACCCGCTACTGGGGACGCTACCGCCTGGTGCTGGTGACCAACCTGCGCGAGTTCGCGCTGGTCGGCCCCGACGCGGCGGGCGCCGAGACGACGCTCGAGTCGTTCAGTCTGGCCGGGAGCGCCGACGACTTCGCCCGCCGGCTGGAGACCCCGCGCGTCTTCGCCCGCGACGTCGGCGCCAGCTTCGGCGAGTACCTCCGCCGCGCGCTGTCGCACCGCGCCCGGCTCGCCGAGCCGAAGGACCTCGCGTGGCTGCTCGCCTCCTACGCGCGCGACGCCCTGGCGCGGGTGGAGGCGGCCGGCGAGGCGCCGTCGCTGGCGGCGGTGCGCGCCGCGCTGGAAGAAGCGCTCGGCGTCCGCTTCGAGGGCGCGAAGGGCGCCCGCTTCTTCCGCTCGACGCTGGTGCAGACGCTGTTCTACGGCGTCTTCGCGGCCTGGGTGCTGTGGGCGCGCGCGGCGGCGCCGCCGGCCGGCCCGTTCGACTGGCGCACGGCGGTCTGGCATCTGCGCGCGCCGGTCCTGCGGGCGCTCTTCCAGCAGCTCTCCGACCCCGGCCGCCTGCAGCCGCTCGGCCTCGTCGAGGTGCTCGACTGGACCGCGGCGGCGCTCGACCGGGTGGACCGGCCGGCGTTCTTCGCCCGCTTCCGCGAGGGCGAGGCGGTCCCCTACTTCTACGAGCCGTTCCTCGAAGCGTTCGACCCGGCGCTGCGCAGGCAGCTCGGCGTTTGGTACACCCCGGCCGAGGTCGTCCGCTACATGGTGGCCCGCGTGGACCGGGCGCTGCGCGACGACCTCGGCGTCGCCGACGGCCTGGCCGCCGGGCACGTCTACGTGCTCGACCCCTGCTGCGGCACCGGCGCCTACCTCGCCGAGGTGCTGCGCCGCATCGCCGCCAACCTCGAGGGCCGCGGCCTCGGCGCGCTCGCCGGCGCGCGGGTGAAGCAAGCGGCGGCCGAACGGGTGTTCGGCTTCGAGATCATGCCCGCGCCGTTCGTCGTCGCGCATCTCCAGGTCGGTCTGACGATGCAGGACCTCGACGCGCCGCTGGCCGGCGACGGCGCCGAGCGGCCCGGCGTCTTCCTCACCAACGCGCTGACCGGCTGGGAGCCGCGCGCGGCGAAACCGCTTCCGTTCCCCGAACTGGAGGAAGAGCGCGACCGCGCCGAGCGGGTGAAGCAGGAGACGCCGGTGCTCGTCATCCTCGGCAACCCGCCGTACAACGGCTTCGCGGGCATGGCGGTGGACGAGGAGCGGGCGCTGTCGGAAGCGTACCGCGCGACCCGGCGGGTCCGGCGGCCGGAAGGCCAGGGCCTCAACGACCTGTACGTCCGCTTCTTCCGGATGGCGGAGCGGCGCATCGCCGAGAAGACGGGGCAGGGCGTCGTCTGCTTCATCTCGAACTACTCGTGGCTCGACGGCCTGTCGTTCACCGGCATGCGGGAGCGGTACCTGGAGGCGTTCGACGTCGTCCGCGTCGACTGCCTGAACGGCGACAAGTACAAGACCGGCAAGGTGGCGCCCGACGGCTCGCCGGACCCGAGCATCTTCTCGACCGGCGGCGATCCGGTGGGCATCCAGGTCGGCACGGCCGTCACGACGCTGGTGCGCAAGGCGGAGCACGCGCCGGCGGCGGGCGTCGGCTTCCGCCACCTGTGGGGGCAGCGGAAGCGCGAGGAACTGGCCCGGACGGCGGAGACCGAACCGGGCGGCCTCTACGATCTGGTCGAGCCGGTCCTGCCGCTCGGCTTGCCGTTCGCGCCGACCGCGGTCAGCAAGGAGTGGTTCGACTGGCCGGCGCTGCCCGAGCTGTTTCCGGTGTCGTTTCCGGGCGTGAAGACCAGCCGCGACGGATTTCTCGTCGACAGCGATCTCGACCGGCTGAAGGCGCGCATCGCCGACTACTTCGATCCGGCGCTGAGCCACGAGGAGATCGCGCGGCGCCATCCGGCCGCGATGAAGGGCGACAGCGCGGTTCAGCGCCGCGCCGTGCGGGAGGCGCTGCTCGCGCGCGGCGGCCCGAACGAGGACGGCTTCGTGCGCTTCGCCTACCGGCCGTTCGACGAGCGTTGGCTGTACTGGGAGGCGGACGGCGGGCTTCTCGACCGCCCGCGTGCCGACTGCTGGCCCCACGTGTTCGAGAGGAACCGGTGGCTGGTCACGCAACAGAAGCCCCGCCGGGGATGGTCGTCGCCACAGGCGATTTCCCACATCGGTTGCATCGACCTCATGGATCGGAGCGCCACATGCATTCCGACAATGCTGAATGACGACGTCGGAGTCGACGGGACTGCCTCCGTAACTCCAGAAACGTTACTACCCGTTCACGTCGCGCGCCGTGCCGGAAGCGACGGCGCCAGCCGCCGAATTCGCCCCAACTTGTCGGCAACCGCACGGCGCTATCTGGGAAACGTCAGCTCGAGCGTCGAGGACCTGTTCCACCACGCACTCGCTGTGCTGCACGATCCCGCCTACCGCGAGGCCAACGCCGGCGCGCTCCGCATGGAATGGCCGCGCATCTCGTTGCCGGGCTGGCCCGACGGCGACTCCGAGAGCGCGGGGGCGGCGCTCGCCGAATCGGCGGCACGGGGACGCGAACTCGCCCGGCTGCTCGACCCTGACGCCCCGGTGGACGGCGTGACCACGGGAACGCTCCGCCCGGAGATTGCCGCCGTCGCCCGTCCCGCCACCGTCCACGGCCGCAACATGGCCGGCGGCGACTTCGCGCTCACCGCCGGCTGGGGACACCACGGCGCCGGCGACGCCGTGATGCCGGGCCAGGGCCGGATGGTCGAGCGTCCGTTCACGGCCGGCGAACGCGCCGCCCTCGGCGACGCCCTGCCCGCGCTCGGCGACGCCACGTTCGACGTGCACCTCAACGGCCGCGCGTTCTGGGCCAACGTCCCCGCCGCCGTCTGGTCGTACCGGCTCGGCGGCTACCAGGTGCTCAAGAAGTGGCTCTCCTACCGCGAACGCTCCGTCCTCGGACGCCCGCTGCAACCGGACGAAGTGCAGCACTTCACCGACACGGCGCGGCGGATCGCGGCGATTCTGCGGGTGACCGGCGCCGGAACGACCGGGCAAGCAGCTTGGTGAATGCCGGGCGCGTCAGCGAGCGGCGAGAAGGAGACCACCGCGGCTTGACCCGCTCGATCGCCGGGCGGTACGCTTATCTTGCGCCGGCCAACCCGCACGCGGTCGCGCTCGGCGCAGACCGGAGTGTGATCTGGAATGACAGTGGAGGTCCTGGATACGCGGCTTCAGGGATGCGGCGTTGATGACGCCGTTTTCCCCGGAGCGAGGGTGCGTCGGGGAGATGTGCATGCCTGGGTCTGCCGAAGCCTCTGTCAAAATTCACCGGCGTAGCGTCACGCCCGCTCGCCCGCGGAGTGTGCCGGAAGACGACAAGGCGTTGCGCGAGGACGCCATCCGTGCCATCGAGGAAGGGCGCGCGGATCATGCCGCCGGGCGCACCTTTACCTTGACGGAAATCAAGGAGGAGCTGGGGATCGTCCCCGGTAGACCGGGGCCTGACAGCCCGTGGCAAAATCCCCGCTGCATTCGACGGGCGCTGCATCCCGGCTGAACTGCGTTGTTCGTCGGTCGAATATGGCCAATATGCTCCCTCCTCACGCCTTGTCAGCCGGGCGCCCCGCCCGTCTCGGTGCGACGCGGGGTTTTACCACGGGCTGCTGAGCCCGAATGACGGCGGAGGGCCTGGATACGCGGCTTCAGGTGAATGACATCGTGTTCAGAGGGAGGAACGCAATGCTGATGCCGAAACCGAAGAAGCTGTCAGCGGCGGAGGAAGCGGCGATCGAACGACTGAAGCGGGTGGCCGGCCGGTCGATGACGAGACAGGAGCTCCTGGAGCAGCGTATCTCGTGGGTATATGGCAACCTGCCGAGCAAAAGCAGGATCACGCGTGAAGAGGTGGCCAGTCTGGTCAGGGCGCGGGAAGGCGAATAGTCCGTCATGGTTCTGTACGAGCTCTTTGAGGACGAACAGCATCCGGAGTACCGCGCCCTTGCGTCCGCCAACCTGGAGAGGCAGTACGGTTTTCTGACCTCGATCGTCAATGCGGCGGTGGCTGTCGACAGACCGATGGTGTCAACGGCGATCGTCAAGGCGCTGAATTACCACGCCATCTGCTGTCTGCACGTGAACGCAGGAGAATACCGCCCTTGCCCGGTCGAGGTAGGTGGATTCAGACCGCCCGCGCATTATCGTGTTCCAGAGTTGATGAACGCTTTCGTCAACGAGGTCAACCGACACCTGGAAGCTGCCGATGCGCTGACGTTGGCCGCATACTGCCTGTGGCGGCTGAATCACATTCACCCGTTCATCAATGGGAACGGCCGTACCGCTCGCGCGCTGTGCTACTACGTGATTTGCGTCAAGTTCGGCGGTCCGCTGCCGGGCGCTCCCATATTGCCCGAATTGATCCGGCGCAACCGCGAACAATACGTGGAGTTGCTCCGAGCCACCGATGCGGTCTCCGGGGGCGCCGGCGAAGTCTGGGAACGCGCGTTGAACGACCTGAGCGTGTTCGTGTTACGCCTGCTGAACGAACAGACTGCGTTCGTCGAACCTGAACCGCGCTCATGAGCGCTTCGTGTCCGACGTTCTGCGGCGGTCGGGTGGCGGAGTCGGTGCTGGCGCCGCTCCCGCATCCGCCACGGCGAACCGAAGTAGGGCCGCAGGAAACCCTGCATCCACAGAGTTCCGGCGATGTCCTGGCCCGGCTCGGGCGGTGAATCGTGGCGCCACGCCTTGGCCGTGATCAGGATCGGCAGGTCGAAATCTTCCTTGCTCCCGGCCGCCTGACTCCGCGGTATGTCCAAAGCTCGGACGACGGTGGCGGTCGCCAGCCAGGCTTCCTGGCCAAGCATTTCCACTTTCTCCACCTGCCGAACCGGCGCGTGGAAATCGTAATCATCCCGGTCCCACTCGTCCCGGGGCGAGAGAATGGATGCGCCCTTCAGTGATATTTCTTTCGACGGCTCGCCCTCGCCCCGCATGGATTCCCAGATCCCCGGTTTGATTGGGACTTCGATTGCTTCTTCCTCCACTGGGCCGCAGTCATAAGCCACCGCGGACAGGACGAAATCAAGGACGGCTCCCTCGCGGTATCGGTTTCTGTTCTCTCCGTATCGACAGTCGAAAAAGTCGACCGTTGCGCCGCCCAGGTTCGCTTCTATCTGCGCTTCCACGCCATCGGGCCAGACCATCACTTCTCCCAGGGTCATCGGATACGGCAGTCCGCTGCCGACGTGGGGAAACATCGTCTTCAATTCCGGCGTTCCGTCGCCATCCACTTGGACGATCATCCTGAGACCGAGAGTCGGCGACGGCCAGGAGAAGTAGAACGCCTTGTCCGGCCACTCTATGCCCGCGTCTACGGATTCGCGTGAAGACAGGCAGTTGGGGGAAAAAGCATCGATGATTTGACTCTCCAAGACGTCCTGCACGTGATCGAATGGGGGCTCCGCAAAGAACGGATCCCAGTGCGATCCGCGAGCATGCCTGACATCGTCATCGTCCCCCTCCGTCTCCTGATGGAACGTGTTTTCCCTGCGTTCCTGCTCGTCCGCACTGGAAACATGGACCATTGGCGCGATCTTCGTGTCAATCTGCGTTGTCTGTCCGTCGAAGTCGACGGACACGCGTCCGTCGCGTTCGTCTTCCGTGACGACACCCAGACTGAGTGTTTCGTGCCGAACGATGTTTCCTTTCTTCAGCATGTCGTCACACCAGACTCAGCAGTTTCAACGTGAACCGAGAACGACTTCCTGCTCCTCCGTGCGCCACGCGGCGTAGGTCAGAGCCTGCCGGATGTCGTCGCTTTCCAGGTACGGATATGCCGCCAGCACATCGGCCTCGTCGTGGCCCTCGGCCAGGAGCCCCACGATCATGCCGACCGTCACACGCAGGCCGCGGATGCACGGCCGTCCTCCCATGACGTCGGGATCCCGGGTAATCCGGTTCAGGTTGGTCATGACGTTCAGTATATCCCGGTTGCGACGCACGCAACGGTACGGACTTCGCTGTTCCTGTCGGGAGGCGCGTCTTCTTCATGCCAGAAGCCGCGCCAGCCGGGCAGGGCGGCAGATGGCCCCCGCGCCGCCGCAAAAACGTGCGCGTCCCGGCGCCGCTCGACCACCCGCCGCACCCGCTCTTCCCGCGGCTTGTCCGCCAACTGGTCCAGATGCGTCTCCCGGCGCCAAGTCTCCCCGAAGCCGCTGGAGACGTACGGCGGAAGCCGCCCGGATCACCGAGTGTCGGCGCGGCTTCGATGCGCCGACATCAATCGCAAAATTGCAATATCGACAATTTTGTAGCTCGGTGAGCTTCGAGTTCGATGGAGTAATGCTTGCCGAAGCGACGAGGTATCACTGGTTCACGCCATCCGGTTTGCCGGTGGCGGGTCCGCATGAAACTCATCGGCGAGATATGCCGGGAAGCAACGGCTTTTTCGGGACGACGATTCTGTCGGTTGGATCCAGGCGTTGCAGGTTTCTACGGCGTTTCTTCCCGTTGGCGTCGAGGATGTCGAATTCCTTCTGTCCTGACAGTTCGAGAACGACCTTGTCGAGATCCGAAAACCGCGCCGCGGTTTCGTTCGCGAGCGCGTGCCTGAAGGCGTCCACGGTGACCGGCTGCTCCGACGCCAGGCTGTACAACCTTGCCGGCATCGAATCGAGAAGTTGACCATGCATCTGTATCCCTTCCAGTTCGTCGAAGCGGAACAGCGGCAACGTATTTCCGTCTCGCAGCCCGTCCCACCCCAACATTCCGAAACTGCCGGGTCCGTAATGCTCGAAAGTGTTCCATGAATCCCAGTGGCATTGAACCATAACGTCGCGCGCCGTCGGATGCCTCGACAGATGGAGAAACCACAGCGCGCGGCGGGATTGACGTGGCTTGATGAAGAATGGGGTGTCGTAAAGCGCTCCCGTCTTGGCTCGCATATGCTGGCGAAGCACTCTCTGAACCAACGCTCTTCCACCAGCGCCGTTCTTCAGCTTGATCAGATCGCGAATTCGTGTTTCCGTCAACTCGATCGGCGCGACGGCGCGGACAAGAGTCGGCGTGTCCGCCAGATGGTTGACGAGAGCGTCTGCCGCGAACGTCAGAATGATCTCGGCAGCAGGAAGTCTCTGGAAAATCCGGGCGACGAGAGCGGTCTCAACGCGAGAAAACCCACATTGGTCCAGAAGGAAGATCGCGCGGCCTGCCTTGGGCTGCCGGCGACGGATTTCGGCGATGATGCCGTCCGCCACGTCTTCGAACCGACTGTTCCGTATGACGATCTTGTCACCGTCAATCTGATGGCCCCGTTCGTTCAGTTCTTTTTTGAGATGGTCGGTGTGAGCGGCGGCGACGTCGACGAAGTAGTACTTGAAGTCGAAGTGTAGCGGCTTCGAGCGATTCCGGTTCAGTTCCTTTTCTGCGCGGGTCGATTCCTCAAGCATGGTGAGAGGCGTTCCGGGCATGATCTCGGCGCCGGACCGAAAGACGCCGCCGCCCGCGAAGCCATCGACGAGATCGAGCGTGAACTTGTCACGAGAAGGATTGATGTTCAGCCGCTCGAAATAGGCGCGAAGATATCGACGAAGGACGTCGAGCTTCGCCTTGCTGTGATCTTCAATCTCGGGCGGCGGCTCACCCACTCGCCATTGGAAGACCTGGGAGTGCATCCGCGCCTCCGCATCATGCGAGCTCGGCGCCCGCCGTCTTGACGCTCTCACCCGCCGGTGTCCTCGTCGCGATCCGATCGATTGAAGGCATCGCACTCCACGTGCGGCCATCCAGCTTGCGTCCGGTCCGCATCTTGTGGACTCCACCCCACTGTTTGAAGAAAAACGCCACTCCCTGATTTTCGCATAGCTCGCGGATGGAACGTACCCAGTCGGCGGCCATGGGGCGCGCGCCGGGGCCGCTTTCTCCTCCCACGATCGCCCAGTGGATGCCTTCGAGGTTCGCGTCGGTCAGCGGACCAAGCAGCGGTTCGAACGAGGCGAAGCGCACGGCTGCGCGAGTAGCCCGGAGGTCGTCGAGCCGCGGGAGGTAGTCCCTGTTTTCGACGCTGGTTCCCAGCCAGACGTTCGGCAGCAGGGCGAGGCGCTCAGTCACCTGCCGCATGCGTTCCGGCCGCTTGGTCAGAATCTGGAACGTATGCCGTGGCGCGGCGGCCATCGTTTTCCATACTTTGGCGATGAAGGCGTCGGGCACTTCGGCATGGAACAGATCGCTCATGGAGTTGACGAACACAAACCGCGGCTTGCGCCAGCGGAGCGGGACGTCGAGGCTGGTCTCGTCGCATCTGACGGCGCCGGTCCATGCCGGGCGCCCCCCCTGCGCGCGCGTCAGGTCCCGGTACTTGTCCTGTCCCATCGCGTCCAGTCTCGCCGCCATGCGCATCGCGTAACAGTTCGTGCAGCCGGGCGAAACGATCGTGCAACCGGCGACAGGGTTCCAGGTCGCGTCGGTCCATTCGATGGTGGAGGTCGCCATTCCAGTGTCCCCTCGTGCGGAGCCGGCCTGCGGTCGACGGCTACGTGACGCGCGTGTTGCCGTGTGGCCGCTCTCTCTGATGTGTTTCGGCGCATCGCCGACGGCGCTCCAGGTGTCGCGCTTCGATACCGGCAGACCGCAACGCCTCGACCCGTCGGAGGCGTCTTCCTTGCGTCAGAAGCCGCGCCAGCCGGGCAGGGCGGCGGCCTGCCGGATCCATCTGGCCATCTGCTCTTCGTCGAGTTCGCCCTCGTGGACGTCGCACCAGCGCGAGTCCTCGTCCTTGCCGGAGCCGGGCGGGACGGGACGCAGCAACCTGCCCTGGCAGCCCGTGGTAAAACCCCGCGTCGCACCGAGACGGGCGGGGCGCCCGGCTGACAAGGCGTGAGGAGGGAGCATATTGGCCATATTCGACCGACGAACAACGCAGTTCAGCCGGGATGCAGCGCCCGTCGAATGCAGCGGGGATTTTGCCACGGGCTGCTGGAGGAAGGTCACCTTCACGTAGCGGGCAAAGACGTGGAAAACTAAGGAACCATCCCTGGTCCTCGACGCCATACCACGGGGAGTTCCACCGCACGGCCTTTGCGCACGTCGGGCACGGTGCGCACGACGAGGTCGTCGAGGAGGCGCCCGACGCCGCGTTTCCAGCCCGGCATGGCCGCGATGTATGCCTGCACGGGGGTGTTGCTCAGCGTCAACTACTGAATCTCCTCAAATGCGTGTGGGTAGGGGTGGCGCCAGTTCGATGCCTCCGCAGCAGAGGAACAGCATCGAGATGAGCGCACCTGGGGAGTGGAATCCGTATGCGCGCCGCGCAATCACCCGCAGCTTGTTGTTGATGCCCTCCACCGGTCCGTTCGTCATCCGGGTGTCGAGATAGGCCAGGATGCCTTCCGCGTGTTTGCGAATCGTGCGCCCCAGTTTCACGAACGGCGCCAAGCGGGACCGTGCAGCCCACTCCAGCCACTCATCGAGCAGCGCCGGCGCCTCTTCGGGCGGCGCTTGACCCAGAATCGTCGCCAGGTACTCCTTCAGTTCACAGGCCCGGTCCAGCGCCCGGTTCGCACGACGCAGCCTCTCCAGACGCCGGGCCTCGCCGGGCTTCAGCCGCGCCGGGTGCTTCAGCAACGCGTAGCGCGTCCCCCGCAGCGCCTTCGCCTGCTCGCGGTCCGGACGACGCTGCTCCGCGCGGCGCACCGCGTCCACCGCATCGGCCGCCAGCCGTTCGACGTGAAACCGGTCGAACACCACCCGCGCGTGCGGAACCCACTCCCGCAACGCCTTCCGCCAGCTCGACGCCAAGTCCGCCGTCACCAACGCGATCCGCGCGCATCCCGCCGGCCCCAACTGCTCGAAGAAAGCCCCCAACGTTTCCGCGCTGCGCCCCTTCCCCGCCCAGACCACACGGCGCTCGTCATGGTCCACCACGATCGTCAGGTAGCGGTGACGTTTCCGATAGCTGAACTCGTCAATGCCGATCCGCCGCAGATGCGCGAACCGCCCCCGACCCAGCCGCCGAGCCACGACCCGTTCCACGATACGGCCCACCGTCACCCACGAGATCCCCAGCAGGCGGCTCACCGCCGTGCGGTCCGTCACCTGCGACAGATACGCCGCCAACTCCTCGAACCCCGACGTGAACACGCTGCCGCCCCGCGCCCACGGAACCTGCTCCACCTTCACCCCGCACCGCGGGCACGACACCCGCCACGGCGCATACCGCAGACACGCCGGCATCCGGCCCCATGACAGATGCCGCCACGTGCGAACCGGCTGCCGGTCATACCGCGGCGCCCGCTGCCCGCACGCGCCGCACCGGGAACGCCGCCACGACGGCGACACCGACACCGTCAACGGCCCGTCGGCGGGCAGCTCCACCGCCTGGACGTACATCTGCGTGACACCCAACAGCCGCCGTAGTACTGTAGTCAGACGCATGGGGCGCTCCTCCTCGCGGGTCGTGGTCGTGCACACCCATGAGACCAGGAAGCCCCGTGCGTTTGCAACCGCTTCGGCCGAGCACGGCGACGCACGCCGCGCCGACCACATCCCGACCCCGGCCGACCGACGCCAACGACCCGCGCCGGCCGCAGGGTCGTGGACGGTCGGGACGCCCCGTCCAGGCCGGGCCGCAAGGCCCATAACTGCTGTCTGAGCGGAGGGACGGACGGGGTGTCACCCGAAGGGCCGGAGCGCAGCGGAGGACGCGCGAAGCGCGTTGACACGCCGGCCGGCCCGCAGCTACTCCGCCGCGACCGGCCCCGAGGTCGCCCGGGCTGGCGACGCCCCGCCTCGACCCGGCGACCACCGCTCAATTTACCCACACGCGTTTCAGGAGAGCCCAACTACTGTGGCCGCTTGGCGACAATTATTTTGGCCGGTTCAGATCGACGTGGATCGCGATCAACAGCAGTAGCGCCTGTGGACCGTGTGGGCGGCGCTTGCGCCGTCCAAAGCGGGGTGGGAAACGCACTGTCCCGGCGGCGCAACCCGGCACGACGGCCCGCGCGCGTTTTCCATGCCGCTGGCGCGGTCCACAGGCTGCTCGGCTCGCGGACACCGTCCGGGGCGTTCACGCGGCCGGTCGGCGGCGGTTTCAGGGCAGCAGCGGGCCGGGGGCGCGTCCGCGGAGCACGCGCCGGCGGCGGGCGTCGGCTTCCGCCACCTGTGGGGCCGGCGGAAGCGCGAGGAACTGACCCGGACGGCGGAGACCGAACCGGGCGGCCTCTACGATCGCGTCGAGCCGGTCCTGCCGCTCGGCCTGCCGTTCGCGCCGACCGCGGTCAGCAAGGAGTGGTTCGACTGGCCGGCGTTGCGGCTTGACCGCTCGATCGCCGAGAGGTACGCTGATTCTGTGCCGACCAACCCGCACGCGGTCGCGCTCGGGATGGTCGGATCACTCGCGCGTCAAGGCAGCCAGTGTAAAAAAACGCTCTTATGGGCGACGCGTGCAACGTGCGCGGTGTCATCGACCAAGGGGAGAGTCGTGAGCGCGGAGTTGATCGCAACGGTGCTGACCGGCGTGGGCGTGCTCGTGGGCGTCTGGCGCATCTTCGAAGGACTTCGCAGGGACCTGACGGGCCAGATCGCCGCGGTGGACGCCAAGCTCAGCGCCCGCATCGACGCCGTCGGAGCGCAACTCAACACGCGCATCGACAACATCCTGCTGACGGACCGGAAGGGGTAGAACCTCCCTCCGGGGAGTCCATCACCTCCCTCCGTCCAACGATGATCCGGCATTGCTGTTCTCCCGTGCTTGCAACAGTGTATCCGCCATTTTCTCCTTCGATGCGCGCTGGTCGGCGGCGTGCAGCGGGGCCTCCACCTTCACGTAGCGGGTAAAAGACATCCTTCCTTGCGCGGCCTTCGCGCGGCGTGACCGGCGCGTCACATGCCCCACACGTCGATCTCCGCGCCCCCGCCCGACTCCCGGCGGTGGAAGATCTTCTCGTCCCAGCTACGGCCGGCGGCGCGGTCGACGATCACCAGATGGCCCTCCCGCGCCGCGCACCGGTCCATGTACGCCGCCGTCTGGTCCAGCCCCTCGGCGATCGTCCGGTCGAGGCCGGCGTGCAGCACCTTGCATTCGATCACCGCCTTGTCGACCCGCGCGGGCTCGTCCGGGAAGGCGCCGCCGCCGGGCGGCGCGTCGGCGTCCGCTCCGGCGCCGGCCCGCGGCCACACCAGCAGCAGGTCCGTGCGCCCCCGACCCAGGCCGTACTCCCGCTCGATGCGCCCGCCGCTGTTCACCACCCGCTGCAGGAACGCCTGCAGCAGCAACTGCGGCCACGCTTCCTGATACTGGAACCGCTGCCGCCAGTGCTCCGAATGCTCACGGAAGAACGTCTGGAACGCCGCCAGCAGCTTCCGCACGTTCAGCCCGCCGTCCGCATCCACGTACCACGCCGTGTCGTGCTCGAACTCCTCCTGCGCCACCCAGGTCAGCTCGCGCGGCACCACCTCGGCGTAGATCGGGTTCGCGATCCGCACCGGGCGGTTCCGCGCGACGAGCCCGAGGTCGCGGACGTACTCCAGGTCGCGGTCGACGAACGTGCGCGTCTCGGCCCCGCTCAGCAGCGGCTCGACCACCCGCCGCACCCGCTCCTCCCGCAGCTTGTCCGCCAACTGGTCCAGGTGCGTCTCCCGCCGCAGGATCAGCCGCTCCTGCGCCGCCAGAATCGCCTCCGCGCCGATCGGCCGCGACCGGTCCCGGCCCGCCTCGTCCTCGAAGCAGGCGTCCGCCGCCAGCGCGTTCACCAGCCACGGCTGCCCCTGCGTCCGCTCCCACACCAGCGCCAGCGCCCCGGCCGTGAACGCCTGCCCCGTCTCCGCCGTGTGCTGACCGAGCAGCGCGGTCACCTCGTCCCGCGAGAAGTCCCCCAGCCGCAGCGACTTCGCCTTCACATTGAACGCGCTGCCCCCGGTGACGACCGCGTTCGCCGACCCGGAACGGATGCGGTAGTCCCGCACGTCCCGCACCCCGCACAGCACCACGCTCTGCGGAAATCCGGCCGGACGCCGGACGTAGCCGGCCCGCAACTGCCGCAGCACCGCCAGCAGCGAGTCGCCCGCCAGCGCGTCGATCTCGTCGATCAGCAGCACCAGCGGGCGCGGGTCGACCGCCGCCCAGCGCGTCAGCGCCTCGCGCAACGCGCCGTCCGGACCGTACCGCGTCAGCAGGTCGGACCAGACCCGGTCCAGGAAGCCGTCGCCCGCCTCGACCGCCCACGAGGCCAGCTCGCCGAGCACGACGCGCATCGCCCGCTCCGCGTCCTCGCGGGCCGTCTGGCCTCCCTCGACGTTGGCGTACACGCAGCGGAAACCCTCGGTCCGCAGCAGATCCCGCAACGCCAGCAGCGCCGACGTCTTCCCCGTCTGCCGCGGCGCGTGCAGCACGAAGTAGCGCTTCTCGCGGACCAGCCGCAACAGCTCGTCCGGGTCCAGGCGGGCGAGGGGCGGCACGCAGTAGTGGTCGGCCGCCGCCACGGGGCCGGTGGTGTTGAAGAAACGCATCACGAAACTGCGTCAGGTCTCCCGAAGCCTGGAAACGTACGGCGGAAAGCCGCCCGGATCACCGAGCGTCGGCGCAGCCTCGATGCGCCGATTCCGGTCGGAGCATTGTAACGTTGCCGGCGGCCCGGCGCGGAACCGTCGATCCGGCCTGTCCGTCCGCGGCGGCGCCCGGTTCGCGGCCGGCGAACGCGCCGCGCTCGGCCCCGCCACGCGTCTTGAAGTTTCCGGCGCTGATATATACCATGAGACAGTGCGTTGGGAGGAAGAGTTCATGAGCAAGGCGGCGCCGGAGTACAGAGGATTCGCCAAGGTTTTCTGGAGCGGCCGCAGTCAGGCGGTTCGCCTGCCGGCCGCCTGTCGATTCGAAACGTCGGAGGTCGAGATCGTGAAGACGGGAGAAATCGTCACCTTGCGCCCGCGCGGCAAGAACTGGACCTCGTATTTCGAGGCCACGTCCCGGGGAAGCCTGCCGGCGCGTCGTCAACCGCCACTCGACGATCGCGACGGGCTCCGTTGACGTTCATGCTCGACACGGACGTCTGCATCCACCTCATCAACGAGCGCGATGAGGCGTTGCGAGGGCGTTTCGAAACGCACGCCGCGGAAATCTGCATTTCCTCCATCACGCACGCCGAACTGCGCTACGGGGTCGCCCACTCGGCCCGGATCAAGGACAATGCTCGGGAGCTCGACGCGTTCTGTCTCGATCTCGAAATCCTGCCGTTCGGCGCGGACGCCGGGGATCGCTACGGCGAGATCCGCGAGGCGCTGACTCGCAGCGGCCGACTCATCGGCGCCAACGACCTGCTGATCGCCGCGCATGCGCGGGTCGTCGGCGCCACGCTCGTGACGAACAACGAGGCCGAGTTCGGACGCGTCCCGGATCTGAAGGTCGTCAACTGGCTGGCGGAGTCCTGACAGCCCGTGGTGACCGCGCCGGCGTGCGAAGCTGGCGCTCTACAACTGAGGATATGCAGCGGCTGTTGTCAAGTGGCGCGAGCGGCCTTCGTGCGACGTGACCGGCGCGTCACATGCCCCACACGTCGATCTCCGCGCCCCCGCCCGACTCCCGGCGGTGGAAGATCTTCTCGTCCCAGCTACGGCCGGCGGCGCGGTCGACGATCACCAGATGACCTTCCCGCGCCGCGCACCGGTCCATGTACGCCGCCGTCTGGTCCAGCCCCTCGGCGATCGTCCGATCGAGGCCGGCGCGCAGCACCTTGCATTCGATCACCGCCTTGTCGACCCGTGCGGGCTCGTCCGGGAAGGCGCCGCCGCCGCCGGGCGGCGCGTCCGCGTCCGCTCCTGCGCCGGCCCGCGGCCACACCAGCAGCAGGTCCGTGCGCCCCCGACCCAGGCCGTACTCCCGTTCGATGCGCCCGCCGCTGTTCACCACCCGCTGCAGGAACGCCTGCAGAAGCAACTGCGGCCACGCCTCCTGATACTGGAACCGCTGCCGCCAGTGCTCCGAATGCTCACGGAAGAACGTCTGGAACGCCGCCAGCAACGCCCGCACGTCCAGCCCGCCGTCCGCATCCACGTACCACGCCGTGTCGTGCTCGAACTCCTCCTGCGCCACCCAGGTCAGCTCGCGCGGCACCACCTCGGCGTAGATCGGGTTCGCGATCCGCACCGGGCGGTTCCGCGCGACGAGCCCGAGGTCGCGGACGTACTCCAGGTCGCGGTCGACGAACGTGCGCGTCTCGGCCCCGCTCAGCAGCGGCTCGACCACCCGCCGCACCCGCTCCTCCCGCAGCTTGTCCGCCAACTGGTCCAGATGCGTCTCCCGCCGCAGGATCAGCCGCTCCTGAGCGGCCAGAATCGCCTCCGCGCCGATCGGCCGCGACCGGTCCCGGCCCACCTCGTCCTCGAAGCAGGCGTCCGCCGCCAGCGCGTTCACCAGCCACGGCTGCCCCTGCGTCCGCTCCCACACCAAGTCCAGCGCTCCGGCCGTGAACGCCTGCCCCGTCTCCGCCGTGTGCTGGCCGAGCAGCGCCAGCGCCTCGTCCCGCGAGAAGTCCCTCAGCCGCAGCGACATCGCTTTGATGTTGAACGCGCTGCCGCCGGCTACGATCTCGTTCGCCGACCCGGAACGGATGCGGTAGTCCCGCACGTCCCGCACTCCGCACAGCACCACGCTCTGCGGAAATCCCGCTGGCCGCCGGACATAGCCGGCCCGCAACTGCCGCAGCACGGCCAGCAGCGAGTCGCCGATCAGCGCATCGATCTCGTCGATCAGCAGCACCAGGGGGCGCGTGTCGGCCGCCGTCCAGCGCGTCAGCGCCTCGCGCAACGCGTCGTCCGGACCGTACCGCGCCAGCAGGTCGGACCAGACCCGGTCCAGGAAGCCGTCGCCCGTCTCGTTTGCCCACGAGGCCAGTGCGCCCAGCACGACGCGCATCGCCCGCTCCGCGTCCTCGCGGGCCGTCTGGCCTCCCTCGACGTTGGCGTACACGCAGCGGAAACCCTCGGCCCGCAGCAGATCCCGCAACGCCAGCAGCGCCGACGTCTTCCCCGTCTGCCGCGGCGCGTGCAGCACGAAGTAGCGCTTCTCGCGGACCAGCCGCAACAGCTCGTCGGGGTCCAGGCGGGCGAGGGGCGGCACGCAGTAGTGGTCGGCCGCCGCCACGGGGCCGGTGGTGTTGAAGAAACGCATCACGAAACTGCGTCAGGTCTCCCGAAGCCGCTGGAGACGTACGGCGGAAAGCCGTCCCGATCACCGAGCGTCGGCGCGGCCTCGATGCGCCGATTCCCGTCGGAGCATTGTAATGTTGACGGCAAGAAGCCTGCTCGCCGCGGGATGCGATGAACGCGCTGGCGCAATCGAAAGACTTCCGCACGATAACAGCCCGTGGTGGAATCCCGCGTCGCACCGAGAGCGGCGAGGCGCCCGCCTGACAAGGCGTGAGGAGGGCGCATATTGGGCATACGCAACCGACGAACAACGCAGTCAGGCGGGATGCATCGCTGCTCGAATGCAGCGGGGACTTTCACCACGGGCTGATAAGCTAAAATCCGCGCAGCACGAAAGCTGCCGCGCCTTCGGGCGCGCCGAGCCCGGCGCCGCCGGCGTCGTGACGGCCGCGCGCGTCGGCTCACCTGACGGCCATGCCTGTCCGCGTCCGCATCGTCCGCGCTTCCGGCGCGGTGGAGATTCCCGTCGAGGGTTCGTCGCTGCGGATCGTCCGCCCGCTGAACCAGCAGGCACGCGCGAGTTTCCGGGTGCAGGCTCCGGCGCTGTCGGAGCGCGTGCTCTATCCGCTCCAGCCGCCGCTCCCGTCCGGCCGCAGCCCGGACTCCGGGGGCGTCCAGCGCGGTGATCGGACCACCGCCGGCGGGTTGGACGTCACCGGACTGCGGACCGGCCCGGACGCGCGCTCGCTGCAGTTCGTGGCGGTCGACGCGCAGGGCGCGCCGCAGCCGGCGTCGTCGCACCGGCTGAAGACCGGCGATCTGCTGCTGCTGTTTCGCAACGCCGCGCGGAGCGAAGTGGTGAGCAACGAGCCGCTGGTGGTCACGGCGGTCAGCATGGCGGCCATCGGCGAGCAGGAGTGCGGCCTGGTGACGGTGGACTACCCGCCCTCCAGCCCGCTCCCGCGCGACTACGCCGCCGTCGCCATCGCGAACGGCTGGCGTCTGGCGACCGGCGGCGACGTGGTGAACATCGAGCGGACGCGCCTTCCTGCGGCGCCCGGGGGCCTGCGGGCGACGCCGGCGGACGGTCAGGTGACGCTGGCGTGGGACGATCCGCCGTTCCCGTTCGACCGGGTGGAGTACCGGCATCGGGTCGGCACGCAGGCGTGGATCGTGCGGCAGGCCGACGCCGGCGGCAAGGGCGGCAGCGGCAGTGACGGCTGGATTCGCTTCCCGGCCGGCGCGACCGACAGCGGCGCGGCGTCGGGACTGACGAACGGGACGGATTATGAGTTCGAGGTCCGGTTCGTCAACGCGGTCGGGGTGGGCGACGCGGCGGCGGCGGCGGCGACGCCGCGGGCGGCGTTGGAATGGGCGGCGGCCGTCCGGGATCAGTATCTGTTCGTCGGCACGGAGTACGCCATCGACCTGCCGGCGCTGTCCGGCGGCGTCGAGCCGCTGACGGTGACGAGCGCCGGGGTCCCGGCGGGGATGCGGGTGGAGTGGCGTTCGGCGCGCGGCCGGTTCGTGCTGGCGGGGACGCCGACGACGGTGCGGGGCCTGGCGGGCCTGGTCGTCACGGCCCGCGACAACGCGCTCCCGGCGTCGGCGGCGGCCGTCACGATCGTGAACGTGGCCGTGTTCGCGGCCGGGACGGACGTGTCGCCGGTGTTCCCGCGCGCGCAGGGCGAGTTCGCGTTCGTGGCGGGTCGGGCGATCGACCGGGCGCTCGCCCAGGTCCCGGCCGCGGGCAGCGGGAACGCGCCGATCACGTATGCCGTCGCTGCGGCGCCGGCGCTTCCCGGCGGGGTGCTGTTCGACCCGGTGACGCGGCAGTTCCACGGCGCGCCGCGGGCGGCGCAGAGCGCGCCGACCGATCACGTCGTCACGGCGACCGACGCGGACGGCGACACGGCGACGTTCACGGCGCGGCTGCGGGTGGCGGCGGCGTCGTCCGCGACGGTCGTCTGGGGCGCGGTCCCGGACCAGATCGTGGACGTGGGCCGGGCGTTCTCGATCCAGCTGCCGGCGGCGTCCGGGAGTCCGGCGGCGTATCGGTTCCGCGGCGTCACGTCCGGGGGGGCGACGTCGGGGTCTCCGCCGGCGATTGCGGGTCTGCGCTACGCCGACGCGACGCGTACGATCAGCGGGACGATCGCGGCGCCGGTGGCGTCGACGGAGATCGGTCTCGAGGCGCAGCGCGCGCCGGGGAGTCCGTGGCGGGGTACGACGTTCCGGTTCTCTGCGGTGCAGGTGTCGTCGGCGCCGTCGGCGCCGGCGAGCGTGTCGGCGGCGGGCGGGGTGCGGCAGGTGACGGTGAGCTTCTCGGCGCCGCTGGCGGAGGAGACGGTGACCGGAGTGGCCTACCGGGTGCGGGTGGGGGGAACGGGCGTGTTCGGGGCGTGGCGGTCGGTCGCGCCGGTCCCGGCGTCGAACCGCCTGGTGATCGGCGGTCTGGGGGTGGATCTGTCGGTGGAGGTCGAGACGGCGTTCGTGAACGCGGTCGGGCGGGGCGTGTCGGCGTCGGCGGCGTCGGTCCGCACGGAGGGGGTCCCCGGCGGCGTCACGCCGTCGGCGGTCTACACCGGTCTGGCGCATCCGGCCGCGTCGGTGCGGGTGCGGTGGAGCGCGGCGTCCGGGACGGTGACGGGGTACGAGGCGGCGATCAAGACGCGGTCGGCGGCGTCGTGGGGGGCGTGGACGGCGGTGAGCGGGGGCGCGTCGGCGCGCGAGACGACGTTCACGGGTCTGACGTCGGGGACGCGGTACGAGGCGCGGGTGCGGGCGGTGAACGGGGCCGGGTTCGGCCCGTGGCGTCGGCTGGGCGTGCAGACGGCGTTCGCGGCGGCGACCGGCGTCGAGGCGACGCCCCACGGCGCCCTGTGGACGGTGACGTGGACGCTGCCGTCGAGCGGGGCGGCGGCGGTGGCCGACCGTGCGGCGATCAGCGGCGTCCGGGCGTGGGTGGAGCGTTCGGCGCGGCATCGGCCGTTCACGCCGCAGCCGTCGCCGCCGTCGGGGTTCGTCTCCGGGTCTGCGCCGACGCGCGTGGCGAACGTCGCCGCCGGCGCGCAGGGGCGGCAGTGGTACCGGGCGCGGGTGACGGTGGAGAGCGGCGGTTCGCGGTCGCCGTTCGCCTACTCGACGCCGACGCAGATCGTGGGCAGCCGGCGGCAGCAGGCGCCGCCGCCGCCGCCGACCCATCGGACGGCGGGTCCGGCGCCGGCGGCGCAGCGCGTCCCGCAGCCGGCCTGGGTGCGGGTCAAGTGGCTCTCCCCGACGCGGGTCCGCATCCGGTGGGCGGCGGTCGCGGGGGTGACGCGGTACGTCGTCAACGTGCTCGGCTTCGAGCACCCGTACGGCGACCCGACTGCCCTGACGTGGGCGCACGACACCACGGTGGACGACGCGACGGAGACCGAGGTCGCGCTGCAGTTCTTCCGTCCGGACCGGCGCTGGCTGTATGCGCAGGTGTCGGCGACGGCGGTCCGGAACGACGGCGCGTGGAGCAGGCCGGTCGCCGGGCCGTGGTGGTCCGAGCAGCCGCCGGCCGGGGCGTACGACGCGAGCCACCCGCTGGAGGTCCGCACCGCGCGGCCGCACGGCCTGACGGAGGCCGACGTCATCGCCGGCCACCGGGTGGTGTTCGAGCAGCTTGCCGGGGCGCAGGACCTCGCCACGGGCGCCCCGACCGCCTACCCGATCACACGGGTGGCGTCGACGACGGTCTTCCACATCGCCAGTCCCGACCTGCTGATAGCGGGCGAGACCGGCGTGCAGAACCCGCGGTGGCGGAAGCTGCTGCGCACGCCGGGGGTGACGCCGCGGCCGCCGTACGTCCCGGCCGAGGGGGAGGAGGTCGTCATCGAGGACTCCGACGACGACGCCGCCCGCCCGCGGCTGAAGGTCGCGCGCTCGGCGCAGGCGGCGCAGATCGTGCGCCTGGGGGACGAACTGTTCGCCTGGTTCGGGACGGGGATGGACGCGCCGCACGGCATCGGCGCCGGCGACTGGATCAGCGTGGAGGGCATGGCGATCGCCGGCTACGAAGACGCCAACCGGCGCGCCGTCGTCGGCGTGCCGGCGGGACTGGCGAACCTGTCGCAGGTCACCGGGCCTGTGACGGTCGGCTGGCGCGACAGCGCCGACCCGTCCGACCGGATCGACCACGCCGACGTGTTCGACGCGGCGGCGCTGCTGCCGGCGACCGACCTCCAGGAGATCCTCACCATAAACCGCGAACCGCCTGCGGCGATCGACGCTCGGACGCGCTATCGGCTGGGGTTGCGCGCGCGCGCGATGGCGGTGCGGAACGGCATCGGGCCGGGCGACTACGTGCGGCTGGAGAACGTCACCGGCACGCCGACCCGAACGCAGCGCAACGTCTGGCGCGTGACGCAGAGCGATCCGCTGGCGCTTCGGCGGCTCGCCGACGACGCCGACGTTCCGGTGAGCCTCGGCAGCCCGCTGCGCGGACGCAAGCGCAACCTCGCCCCGTGGTGGGATGGCGACACGACGGGAAACGACTGGTTCCCGAGACGGATCGAAAACTTCATGGTCGACTCCAACGGCGATTTCAGGAGCTTGTTCTATCTGCGCGGCTTGTTCACTGGAGGAAACCGGCGGATGAACATCGTCATGAACGCCGTGCTGCCGTCCGCTGATCGGAGCAACTACGCGCTGGTTCTGATTCACTACGACACCGCCGGCAATCCGACGTGGACGGAGGTGCTGCGCCTCGCCGACGGTGAAATTCCCCCCAGCTTTCCCCGAAAGGGGCGCGACTTCAAATGGCCCTGGGGCTCCGGCGCCGGCCAGCACGACTACCTGGAGGCGCGCCGCCAGAACGCGCTTGGTGGCACGTGGAGCCTGCTGACCGTGGATGCGGCATTCGACGGGCTGAACCTCACGAACCTGACGTGGAGAGGCCATACGGTTGACGTGCGGAACATCACGTCGGAGCTGCAGACCACCGACCTCGTTCGGACGGCCCACAGCCGGTGGGCGCCGCTGGCGCGCGACGCCTCCAACGCCGCGCAGACGCAGAGCGTGCGCGGCGTCGAGTCTGTCGCCGTCAGCGGCGGCGTGGCGACGGTGACGGTGGAGACGGGTGCGGGGCTGCCGGCGGCGGGGGCGATCGTCCGGCTCGACGACCTCGACCAGCAGACGGCGGACGGCGGCTACGCGCCGGTCACCGACGAGTTCGCCGTCGTCGGCGTCACGGCGGCGTCGCGGCAGTTCACCATCCGGGTGGCCGCCGGCCGCGCGTTCCGCGTCGATCCGGGCCGCTCGCCGTTCGACTTCACCTTCACGCCGTCGGCCGCCGGCGCCATCCGGTTCCAGGCGCTGACGATCAGCCCGGAGTCGGACGACTACGAGTATCAGGGCGGGCGGACGTGCCGCATCCTGGCTGCCGGCGACAATCTGACCGTGTTCGACACGGACGGGACGGAGCGCTTTCTGACCGACCTGACCCTGAGCCTCGGCGACGGGAGGTTGATCGGCCTGGGGCTGTCGTCCACCCGCAGCCCGACCGATACGCCGGTGGCGCTGTCCAGTGACGCCAACGCCAACTACCGCGTATACGTCCGGGTGACGCTCGTCAACGGCGCGAAGCACGTGATCTGGGGCGACCTGTCGGCGGACGCCTGGCTGACGACGGACGCCGACGCCACGCCGACCGATGCGCGGACGTATCAGATGCCCGCGCAGAACCGGCCGACGGTCTCCAACTGGTTCACTTCGGCCGCCGCGGGCGCCGCGACGTTCGACGTCTACGTCGTGGACAAGCGGCCGCAGTTCGGGTTCGACCAGGCGTCGCGGACGATCGGGCATCACACGCGCTGGCGGCGGGTCGCCTACAGTGCGGCGACCCCGCCCGCCCCGGACCGGGGGAACCGGGTGACGGCGGCCGCCTACGCCGCTTCGGCGCAGACGCTCACGCTGACGGCCGAGGCGACGACCGGCGTGTCGGTGGGCGACAAGGTGCAGGTGGTGGGGCTGACGAACGTCCCGGACTGGTGGCTGCTGACGGTCACGGCCGTGACGGCGACGCAGCTCACGTGCGCGGCGCACCTGCGCGCGGCGCCGGCGCTGGGGGCGGTCACGGGCGACCCGGACTACCCGTACTGGCGGAAGGCGGCGCTGCGAACGACGCCGGTGTACGTCTCGAAGAACGCGCGCGAGCGGCTGTTCGCGGGGGTCGCCTGCGGCGCGCAGCTACGGCACGCGGGGCGGTCGCCGGCGGCGGGGATGCTGGAGTGGACGGTCCGCTGCGCCGGCTACGGGCAGCGGCTGGAGGATGCGGTGGTGCGCGGCGCGTTCGCCGTGTCGAGCGACGACCGGCTCGGGCCGGCGATCTCGGCGCTGCTGACCGGTCACGCCTCCGGGAGCGGCGTCACGGCGCCGCCGGAGGTCGCCGGCCGCCTGCAGCCGCTCGTCCCGCCGGGCGACGTTCCGGCCGGACGGCCGGGCGCGGTCCGGCTCGACACGCTGAGCTGGACGACGGTGCAGGCGGCGCTCGACCGGCTGCTGGAGCAGGTGCGGGGGGCATGGGCGGTGGACGGCTTCGGACGCCTGCGGGTCACGCTGCCGTCGTCTGCGCCGACGGTCCACGCGTTGGCGCTCGACCAGCAGGTGAACGTCCGCCGCGCGGCGTTCGCCATCGACCCGAGCGGGGCGCGTGCGCAGACGGCGGTGGTCGGCGCGCCGCAGGACGCGGGGGTCGTGGTCGAGACGTTCACGGGAGACGGGAAGGCGACCCGGTTCGCGCTGACGCGCCGGATGGCGCCGGAGCGTTTCGCCTTCGCCGCGCTGTCCTTCCGGGCGTCGTCGTCCGGGACGTTCGCGTCGATGCCGCTCGACTCCAGCACGGCGCAGTGGAAGGTCGACTACGCCGCCGGGGCCGTCGTCAGCGGCGCCGACCCGCCGGCGCCGCTGCCGGCGGGCGCGCAGCTGCGGATCGCCTACGCCTGCGCCGAGCCGCCCCTGGCGGAGTCCGCTCCGGCGGCCGGGACGGGGCGCGCGGTGGTGGAGGGCGATCCGGAGGTCGTCACGCAGACGCAGGCGCGGCGCCGGGCGCAGGTGGTGAACGCGCTGCACGCCGCGGCGGTGCATCGCGGGACGTGCGAGCTGGTCCCGCGGCGGGCCGACGGGACGCGCCCGCCCGTTCCCCCGGAAGGGTCGTACTGCACGACGCGGCTGCAGGCGTTCGGCTACTACGACGCGTACGCCCTGGTCGAGCGCGTGTCGATCCGGGACGACGCCGGTGTGATCGTCACGACGCTGGACGTGGCGGTCTCCTCCGATCCGGCGGCGCTGCACCATGCGGATCGGCGCCGCGCCGCGTGGGCGCGGCTGCTCGGCCGGGCGCTGCCGGCGGCGCAGCGGCTGCGCCTGCTCGACCGGCGGGTCCCGGAGGCGGTCGTCCTGCGGCAGGGGCTCGGCCTGCCGGCGTCGCTCGGCGGTCAGGAGGGCGCCCACCACACGCGGACGAGCCACGGCGTGGCGAACGGCGCGCGGATCATGGGGAGCGGGATCGTCCGGGTCGACGGCGCGCGGATTCTCCCGGGGTCGCTGCGCTGGTACGCCACGGCGCGGGTGCACGGATCGACGACGCGGGCGAGCCTGTTCCTGTGGGACCGCGGCTACGCGGACGAGACCGGGACGGTCGTCGGGCGGAAGGTGGGCGGGGAGTACGCCGTCAGCGGGGCGGACGCCGGGAGCGGCGCGCGCCTGGCGGTCCAGGGCGGCGTCACGCCGAGGATCGGTCTGGTGGAGTACGAGCTGCGGTGCGCGGTCACGGCGGGGGCGGCGAGCGGGTTCGACGACAGCGTGGAGGTCTGGGCTGCGGCGCTGGACATGGAGGTGGAGGGGGAGGGATGATGCAAGCGGCTGGTCACGAAGGCGCCAGCGGCGGGCGCGCGCCGATCCACGGCGCGTCCTGCTCGAGCGCGCCGCCGAGCCGGAACAGCGTCGCCTCGTCGAACGGCCGCCCGATTAGCTGGAACCCGATCGGCAGGCGCTCGTTCGTCAGCCCGGCCGGCAGGCTGATGGCGGGCAGCCCGGTCAGGTTGGCGCTCACGGTGAAGACGTCGCCGAGGTACATCGCGAGCGGGTCGCCGACGCGTTCCCCGATCCGGAACGCGGGGGCCGGCGTGGTCGGCGTGGCGACCGCGTCGACGCGGTCGAACGCCCGGTCGTAGTCGCGCCGGATCAGGCTGCGCACCCGCTGCGCGTGGGCGTAGTACGCGTCGTGGTAGCCGGCGCTCAAGGCGTACGTTCCCAGCATGATCCGCCGCTTGACCTCCGCCCCGAACCCCTGGTCGCGCGTCCGGTCGTACATCGCCGCGAGGCTCGTCCCGCCGCCGGCCGGCGGCGCGCGCAGCCCGTAGCGCACCCCGTCGTACCGCGCCAGGTTCGAGCTCGCTTCGGCCGGCGCCACGAGGTAGTAGACCGGCACGGCGTACGCCATGTGCGGCAGCTCGATCTCGGTCACTTCCGCCCCCCGGCCGGCCAGCGCCGCGATCGCCGTCTCGAAGGCGCGCATCACCTCCGGATCGATCCCCTCGCCGAGCGCGGCCCGCGGCACGCCGATGCGCGCGCCCCGGACGTCGCCCGCCGCCGCGCCGGCCGCCTCGGGCGCGGGACGGGGCGCGCTGGTGGCGTCGCGCGGGTCGGCGCCGGCGACGGCTTGCAGGACGATCGCCGCGTCGGCCACCGTCAGCGTCATCGGACCGATCTGGTCGAGCGACGAGGCGAAGGCGAGCAGGCCGTACCGTGACACCCGCCCGTAGGTCGGCTTGAGTCCGACGACGCCGCAGAGGGCGGCCGGCTGCCGGATCGATCCGCCGGTGTCGGACGCGATCGACGCCGGCGCCAGACGGGCCGCCACCGCCGCCGCCGCGCCGCCGCTCGACCCGCCCGGAATCCGGTCTTCCGCCCACGGGTTCCGCGTGGGGCCGAGCGCCGAGTGCTCCGTCGAAGACCCCATGGCGAACTCGTCGCAGTTGGTCTTGCCGATGACGACCGCCCCGGCGTCGAGCAGGCGGGTCACCACCGTCGCGTCGTACGGGGGACGGTAGCCGGCCAGGATGCGGGAGCACGCGGTGGTCGGGACGCCGCGCGTGCAGATGACGTCCTTGACCGTGACGGGAACGCCGAGCAGCGGGCGGTCGCGCCATGCGCCGCGCCGGCGGTCCACTTCCTCCGCGCGGGCGCGCGCCGCGTCGTGCAGCACGGCGGTGAACGCCCGGAGCCGGCCGTCGGCGGCGTCTATCCGCTCGAGATAGCCGTCGCACACGTCGCGCGCGGAGACGTCGCCGGCCGCGACGGCCGCCCGCAGCCCGGCGATCGTCCAGTCGCCGCCCGCCATCAGCCGATCACCTTCGGCACGCGGAACAGGCCGCCGGGCGCCTGGTCCGGCGCGCCCGCCAGCGCCTCCTCGCGCGCCAGCGACGGCTGAGGCGCGTCGTCGCGCAACTCCGCGGAGCCCGCTCCCGGACGCCAGGTCGCCGGGACGTTCGACGTGTCCACCTGGCGGAGCTGCTCCGCGTACTCCAGGATCTGCGCCAACTGCTCCGTGAACAGATCCGTCTCGTCGTCGGTGAGGTCGAGATGCGCCAGCGCCGCGATCCGTTCGACGTCGGCTCTGGTCAGGCGCGGCGGCATGCGCGGGGCGGGGTCGGCGCGCAGGTCACGGGGCCGCGCGGTAGTCGAGCTCCCCGGCCTCGATGCGCACCGGCAGCCGGTTCGCCTTCGGAGGGAGCGGGCAGGTCGTATGCGGGTTGAAGGCGCACGGCGGGTTGTACGCCCGGTTGAAGTCAACCGTCGTCCACCCGTCCTCGGGCGCGTCGGCGTACAGGAACCGCGCCGCCCCGTACGTCTCGACGCCGCTGGTCAGGTCGCGGAAGATGAACCAGAGCCGGCCGTCGGCGTCGACCGGCAGCATGTCGATCTCCTCGCCCCGGACCGACAGCCTGACGGAGCCGGAGCTGGTGAACGTCTCCACGTCGCCCCGGACGTTCTGGACCCGGACCGTCACCGGCTCGTCGTGCGGTGTGAAGCGGGCGCGCACGCGGTACGCCTCGTCCACGGGGTACCAGCGCAGCCCGGCGAACTCCCGGCGGATGGCGCTGTCTGCGTCGCGCATCCGGATCGCCAGCCGCTCGCCGCTCCGGTGCACGAACAGCGTGAGCGTTCCGACGGCGATCTCCGCCCGCTCCGCGCGCGGGTGGAGCAGCAGGCGGGTCACCGGCTTTCCATCGACCGTCAGGGGGCGGCCGTCGGCGCGCAGGGTGACCCGGCCGTCCCGCACGACGAAGGCGCCGGCGGCCGGCGGACCGGCGGGCAGCACGACGTCGCGGTCCGGATCGGCCCCGAACGTGTTCTCCCCCTCCCGGAGGAAGAACAGGCCGGCGACCGTCAGCCAGCCGTCGTCCGCCGTGAGGCGGCGCTCGCGCTCCGCGCGCCACGCCTCCACGCCGGCGACGTACCGGTCCGGCTGGCCCGCGCCGGCGGCCGGCCCGGACCCGATCAGTCCGGCGGCGGCCGCGGTCAGCGCCGCGCCGACCGCGCGGCTACTCACGGCGCGCTCCGAATATCGGCGCGATCAGCATGGACGGCGTTCAGGATACCGCACCGGGGCCCATCAGCGACCGCAGCAGGGTCAGGTTCTCGACGTCCATCGGGTCCGCATCGCCCGCGGCGCCGTCCGACGACTCCGCCTTGGGCGTTTCGAGCAGCATCGGGAGCCCGGCGAACCGGGGGTCCCGCAGGAGGCGCCGGAACGGCTCGACGCCGATGCAGCCGCGGCCGATGTGGTCGTGGCGGTCGAGCCGGCTCCCGAGCGGTTTCTTCGAGTCGTTGAGGTGGAACGCCTCCAGGCGGCCGAACCCGAGGATCCGGTCGAACTGGTCGAAGACGTCGGCATAGCCGGCGGCCGACACGATGTCGTAGCCGGCGCCGACGAGATGGCAGGTGTCGAGGCAGATCCCGACCGCGTCCGCCGCGTCGAGGCGGTCGATGATGGCGCGCAGCTGCTCGAACCGGTGGCCGAGGACGGTGCCCTGTCCGGCCGTATGCTCCAGCAGCAGCCGCGCGCCGGCGCCGTTGCGCTCCGACAGCGCCTCGCCGATTCCGTCCGCGATCCGCTGCAGGCCCTCCGCTTCCGTGCTGGTCGTGTAGGCGCCCGGGTGCAGGACGACGCCCAGCAGTCCCAGCAGGTCGGCCCGGCGCAACTCGTCCGCCAGCGCGCCGATCGACCGCCGCCGGAGCGCCCGGTCGGGCGACGCCAGGTTGATCAGGTAGCTGGCGTGCGCGACGATCGGGCCGACGCCGGTCTCCGCCGCCCGCGCCCGGAACTGCTCGACCTCGGCGTCGGGGAGCGGGCGCGCCCGCCACTGGTTCGACGACTTGCTGAAGATCTGGAGCGCGTCGCACCCGGTGGCGGCGGCGCGGTCTATCGCGCGCGGCAGCCCTCCCGAAATCGACAGGTGCGCTCCCAGACGGGGGCGCGCTCCTTGCGCCGCGGACCGGTCGTGGGCGATCATGGACAGCTTGGACGACGGAGATTCTACTGCTTCGGGACGTGCTTCAAGCACTGCAAGATGATGACCAGCAACGATTCGTTCGGCGTGCGGCGCACCCTGGAGACCGGCGCCGGGCCGGTCGGGATCTGCAGCCTGCGGGCGCTCGAGGACGCCGGGTACGCCGGCGTCGCGCGGCTGCCGTACTCGCTCCGGATCCTGCTCGAGAACCTGCTCCGGTGCGAGGACGGCCGGCGCGTGACGGCGCGCGACGTCGAGGCGCTCGCGCGCTGGTCGCCCGGCGCGCGGCAGGAGATCGCGTTCATGCCGGCGCGCGTCCTGCTGCAGGACTTCACCGGCGTGCCGGCGGTCGTCGATCTGGCCGCCATGCGCGACGGCGTCGCGCGGCTGGGCGGCGACCCGGAGGCGGTGAACCCGTTGCAGCCGGCCGAGCTGGTGATCGACCACTCGGTGCAGGTCGACCACTTCGGCGCGCCGAACGCCTTCGAGCTGAACGCCCGTCTGGAGTTCACGCGGAACCGGGAGCGGTACGCGCTGCTCAAGTGGGGGCAGGAGGCGTTCCGCAACTTCAAGGTCGTCCCGCCCGACACCGGCATCGTCCACCAGATCAACGTCGAACACCTGGCGCGGGTCGTCTGCCGCGACGACGCCGGCGTCGCCTGTCCCGACACCCTCGTGGGCACCGACTCCCACACCACGATGGTCAACGGCCTCGGGGTGATCGGCTGGGGCGTCGGCGGCATCGAGGCGGAGGCGGTGATGCTCGGCCAGCCGATCTCGATGCTGACGCCCGAGGTGATCGGGGTCCGCCTGACCGGCCGGCTGCCGGAAGGGACGACGGCCACCGATCTGGTGCTGACGATCACCGAGCGGTTGCGCCGGTACGGGGTGGTCGGGAAGTTCGTCGAGTTCTTCGGCCCCGGCCTCGCGGCCCTGACCCTGGCCGATCGCGCCACGCTCGGGAACATGTCGCCGGAGTACGGCTCGACGGTGGCGATCTGCCCGATCGACGAGATGACGATCGACTACCTGAAGATGACCGGCCGCGACGCGGCGCAGGTCGACCTCGTCGAGCGCTACGCGAAGGAGCAGGGGCTGTTCGGGAGCGGCGGCGGCGAGCCGGTCTACTCGGACGTGATCGCGCTCGACCTCGGGACGGTCGAGCCGAGCCTCGCCGGGCCGAAGCGCCCGCAGGACCGCGTGCCGCTCGACGAGGCCGCCCCCGCGTTCCGGACGGCGCTCGGCGGCCTGGGGGCCGACTCGGCCGGCCCCGCCGCCGGCGACGGGGACCGGCTCGACCACGGCGCGGTGGTGGTGGCCGCCATCACGAGCTGCACGAACACGTCGAACCCGAGCGTGATGCTGGCGGCCGGCCTCCTCGCGAAGAAGGCGGTGGAGCGGGGTCTGACGCGCCGCCCCTGGGTGAAGACCAGCCTCGCGCCCGGCTCGATGGTGGTGACCGAGTACCTGCGGGCGGCCGGTCTGCTGGAGCCGCTCGAGCAGCTCGGGTTCGGCCTGGTCGGGTACGGCTGCACCACCTGCATCGGCAACAGCGGACCGCTCCCGGAAGCGGTGGCGGCCGAGGTGGTCGAGCGCGATCTCGTCGTGGCGTCGGTGCTGAGCGGCAACCGGAACTTCGAGGGGCGCGTGCAGCCGCTCGTGCGGGCGAACTACCTGGCGTCGCCGCCGCTCGTCGTCGCCTACGCGCTCGCCGGGCGGATGACGGTCGACCTGACGACCGAGCCGCTCGGGAAGGACCGCGACGGACGCCCGGCGTACCTGCGCGAGATCTGGCCGACGAGCCGCGAGGTGCAGGCGGCGATGGCGGCGTCGGTGCGGACGGAGCAGTTCACCGAAAAGTACGCCGGCGTCTTCGCCGGCGACGCGCGGTGGCGCGGGCTGGGCGCGCCGACCGGCCGGCGGTTCGCCTGGGACGGCGGCTCGACCTACGTCCGGGAGCCGCCGTTCTTCGCGGACCTGTCGCCCGAGCCGGCCCCGCGCGCCGACGTGGCCGGCGCGCGGGTGCTCGCGCTGCTCGGCGACAGCGTCACCACCGACCACATCTCGCCGGCCGGCGCGATTCCGCCCGACGGCCCGGCCGGCAAGTACCTGATGGAGCACGGCGTGGCGCCGGCCGACTTCAACTCGTTCGGGAGCCGCCGCGGCAACCACGAGGTGATGATGCGGGGGACGTTCGGGAACATCCGGCTGCGGAACCGGCTGGCGCCCGGAACCGAGGGGGGCTGGACCCGCCACCAGCCGAGCGGCGAGCAGATGACGATCTACGACGCCGGCATGCGGTACCGGGCGGAAGGGACGCCGCTGGTGGTGGTGGCGGGAAAGGAGTACGGCTCCGGATCGTCGCGCGACTGGGCGGCCAAGGGAACGATGCTGCTCGGCGTGCGCGCCGTGCTGGCGGAGAGCTTCGAGCGGATCCACCGCAGCAACCTGGTGTTCATGGGAGTGCTCCCGCTGGAGTTCCGGGACGGCGCGTCGGCCGCCGGCCTGGGGTTGACCGGCGCGGAGTCGTACGACCTGCGCGGAATCGCTGAAGGGCTGGCCCCGCGGAGCGCAGTGCGCATCCGCGCCGCGGCGCCCGACGGCTCGACGACCGAGTTCACCGCCACCGCCCGGATCGACACGCCCGAGGAGCTCCGGTACTACCGCCACGGCGGGATCCTGCCGTACGTCCTGCGCCAGCTCGCCGCCGCGTAGCGCCGATCCGGCCGCGCCCGGAACCCGGAACGGCGCGACCCGCTTTGACACGGCGGGGCGGCCGATCCACAATCGCGGCGATGGGCAACGGAGACCGCATCACGATCCTGGTGGCCGCCAGCGGCCTCTGCGCCACCATCGTCGTCGGCTCTTGCAGCACGCGCGACCGGATGAACGATCTCAGTGCGCGGATGGGCGGCCTCGAATCGCGCATGACCAGCCTCGAGTCGCGCATGACCGGGCTCGAAACGCGGATGGGCGGCGTGGAGACACGAATCGGCGGCCTCGAAACCCGGGTGAACGGCCTGGAGACCCGGATCGACGTCATGCAGAACGACATCCACGGGCTGCGCGAGGAAGTGCGCACCGCCGTCACGAGCCGGCGCGGCCAGTGACGCGCAGAAACGGCGAGCGTCACGACCCCGTCAACGCGGTGAACGCCGGCGTTTCGCGCTCGTAGAGCGTCCCGTCGTCCTTCCGGCCGATCAGCAGCGCCGCCCAGCCGCGCCCGACGGCCAGCTCGAACCCCTCGTCCGGGCCGAGGACGCTGAGCGCGGTGGCGACGGCGTCGGCGCGGACGCACGACGAGGCGATGACGCTGGCCGAGGCGAGGCCGTGGGCGACCGGGCGGCCGGTCCGCGGGTCTATCGTGTGCGACACGCGGCGGCCGGCCAGCTCGTGGTAGTTGCGGTAGTCGCCCGACGTGGCGAGCGCGCGGCCACGGAGGGGAATGCGGCGGTGGACGGCCGGCAGGCCGGGCGCGGGACGCTCGATGCCGACGCGCCACGCGTCGCCGCGCGCGCTTCGCCCCGCCGCGCGCACCTCGCCGCCCACCTCGATCAGGTACGAGTCGAACCGTTCGGCGCGCAGCAGCTCGGCGACCTTGTCGACGGCGTACCCCTTGGCCAGCGCCGACAGGTCGACCGACAGATCGGGAGTCAGCTTGCGGACCGTCGAGGCGGCGGCGTCTATCCGAAGCCGCCGGTATCCCACGCGCCGGCGCAGGCGCTCAATCGCGGCGTCGGCCGGGAGCGCGGCGGGCGGACCCCGCGGGCCGAACCCCCAGGCGTCGACCAGCGGGCCGACAGTGACGTCGAACGCGCCGTTCGTCGCCGCGCTGACGTCGAGGGCGTGCCGGAAGACGGCCAGCGTGTCGGCCGACACGGGGAACGGCTCGGTCGTCCGGGCGGCGTTGAACCGGCTGATCTCCGAATCCGGACGGTAGGTCGACATCCGCTCGTCGACGTCCGCGAGCGTCCGCTCCACCGCCGTCCGCACCGCGGCGACCCGCTCGTCGCCGGCGTCGGGCGCGACGATCTTCACGGAGAACGTCGTGCCCATGGTCGGGCCTTCGAGGACCCGCAGGGGAGACCGGTCCGCCGCCGGCGCGCAGGCGCCGAGTCCGAGCGCCAGCAGCGCCGCCGGCCGGGCGGCTCGTCTCACGGCAGTCGCGGCCCCGCTATCCGAAGTCGTCGAACAGGACGTTCTCCGGCTCGACGCCGAGGCCGTCCAGCATCTCCATGCACGCCTTCAGCATGAGGGGCGGACCGCACAGGTAGTACTCGACGTCTTCGGGCGCCGGGTGGTCCTTCAGGTAATGGTTGTAGACCACCTGGTGGATGAAGCCGGTGTGGCCGGTCCAGTGGTCCTCGGGCAGCGGCTCGGACAGGGCGAGACGCCACTGGAAGTTGTCGTGCTCGGCCTGGATGGCGTTGAAGTCGTCGAGGTAGAACGCCTCCCGGAGGCTGCGCGCGCCGTACCAGAAGCTCACCTTGCGCCGCGTCCCGAGCCGCCGGAACTGGTCGAAGATGTGCGACCGCATCGGCGCCATCCCCGCGCCGCCGCCGATGAACAGCATCTCCGCCCCGGTCTCCTTCGCGAAGAATTCGCCGAACGGCCCCGATATCGTGACGTCGTCGCCCGGCTTGAGCCCGAACAGGTACGCCGTCATCTTGCCGGGAGGCGTCCCGGCCGGGGCGCGCGGCGGCGGGGAGGCGATCCGCACGTTGAGCAGGATGACGCCCTTCTCCTCCGGGTAGTTCGCCATCGAGTAGGCGCGGGTCACCGTCTCGTCGAGCTCGGCGGTGTGCCGCCACAGGTCGAACCGGTCCCAGTCGGCGCGGTACTCCTCCTCCACGTCGATGCTCCGGTACGGGTAGCGGCCGGCGGGCGCCTCTATCTGGATGTACCCGCCGGCGCGGAACGGCACCTCCTCGCCGGCCGGCAGATCGAGCGCCAGCTCCTTGATGAAGGTGGCGACGTTGTGGTTCGAGCGGACCTTGCACCGCCACCGGCGGATGTCGAACACCTCGGCCGGCACCTCTATCCGCATGTCCTGCTTCACCTTCACCTGGCAGGACAGCCGCACGCCATCGCGCACCTCGCCACGGTCGAGGTGGCTCAGCTCGGTCGGCAGCACGGCGCCGCCGCCGTCGAGCACCTTCACCTTGCAGACGCCGCAGCTTCCCTTGCCGCCGCAGGCGGACGGGACGAAGAGCTGGCTCGCGGCCAGCGTGCCGAGCAGCGTCCCGCCGGCGGGGGCGCGCAGCGACCGCGACTCGTCGTCGTTCACCGTGATGGTGACGCCGCCCGTCGCGACGAGCTGCCGCCGGGCGACCATCAGCAGGCCGACCAGCGAGACTATCGTGCAGGTGAACATCACCACGCCGAGCGCGACGGTGACCATGCGGGCGGCTCGCTTCCCTATCAGCCCGTGGTGAAACCCCGCGTCGCGCCGAGACGGGCGGGGCGCCCGGCTGACAAGGCGTGAGGAGGGAGCATATTGGCCATATTCGACCGACGAACAACGCAGTTCAGCCGGGATGCAGCGCCCGTCGAATGCAGCGGGGATTTTGCCACGGGCTGCTATGCTCCGCTTCCGGGCTAGAGCTGCACCCCGGCGAACGCCATGAAGCCGATCGCCATCAGCCCGACCAGGATGAACGTCAGGCCCAGGCCGCGCAGACCCGCCGGCGGGTTGCTGTACCGGAGCCGCTCGCGGATGCCGGCCAGGGCCACGATGGCCAGCGCCCAGCCGATCCCCGAGCCGAACCCGAAGACGGCGCTTTCGGCCAGCGTGTAGCTCCGCTCCACCATGAAGAGCGACGCGCCGAGAATGGCGCAGTTGACCGCGATGAGCGGCAGGAAGATCCCGAGCGCCGCATGCAGCTTCGGGGCGAACCGGTCGAGCGTCATCTCGACGATCTGCACGCTCGCGGCGATGGTGCCGATGTAGGTGAGGAACCCGAGGAACGACAGGTCGTAGGCGGCGAGGTCCGGATGCAGCCACGCCAGCGCGCCCGGCTGCAGGAGGCGCGCGTAGATCAGGTGGTTCATCGGGACGGTGATCGTCAGCACGAAGATCACCGCCGCGCCGAGGCCGAGCGCCGTCCGGACCTGCCGCGACACCGCCAGGAACGAGCACATGCCGAGGAAGAACGCCAGCGCCATGTTCTCCACGAAGATCGTCCTGACCGCGAGGTTGACGTAATGCTCCATCAGTCGCCCTCCACCTGCTCCGGCTTCCACGTCCGCAGCGCCCAGATGAAGAAGCCGATGATGAAGAACGCGCCGGGCGACAGCAGCATCAGCCCGTTCGGGACGTACCACCCGCCGTCGCCCGCGAGCGGCAGGACCTGCGCGCCGAACAGCGAGCCGAACCCGAGCAGCTCGCGCAGGAACGCCGTGCCCATCAGGATCGCGCCGTACCCCAGCCCGTTCCCGATCCCGTCCACCAGGCTCATCGCCGGCGGATTCTGCATGGCGTACGCCTCCGCCCGGCCCATGATGATGCAGTTGGTGATGATCAGTCCGACGAAGACCGAAAGCTGCTGGGAGATCTCGAACAGATACGCCTTCAGGATCTGGTCGACCACGATGACCAGCGACGCGATGATCGTGAGCTGGACGATGATCCGGATGTTCGTCGGGATGTGGTTGCGCAGCGCGCTCACGAAGTAGTTCGAGGACGTCGTCACGCCGATGACGGCGGCGCTCATCACCAGAGCGGTGTCCATCCTCGTCGTCACGGCGAGCGCCGAGCAGATGCCGAGCACCTGCAGCGCGATCGGGTTGTTGTTGAAGAGCGGGTCGATCAGTGCGTCCCGCGCCTTGGGCTGTCCCGCCATCACGCGCCTCCCCGGGCCCGCAACCGCTCCAGGTACGGGCGGAACCCGTCGTCGCCCAGCCAGAACCGCAGCATGCCGGTGACGCCGCGGCTGGTCATCGTCGCGCCGGCGAGGCCGTCCACGCGGAACGGATCGGCGTCCGGCGCGCCCGCCCGGCCGCGGATCACCTCTATCCGGACCTCGCCCCCGTCGCCGAACGCCCGGCGGCCCGGCCACAACCCTTTCCACCGGGGGTTGTCGACCTCGCCGCCGAGGCCGGGCGTCTCCCCGTGCTCATAATAGGTGAGGCCGCGGATCGTCCGCAGGTCGGCGTCGAGCGCGATGAACCCGTACAGCGTCGACCAGAGCCCCATGCCGCGGATCGGCAGAATCACGAGGTCGAGCTCGCCGCCGGCGTCCCGCAGCTCGTAGACCAGCGCCTGGTGCGGCACGCGCGCGACGCCGGCCGTGTTGTCGGCGGCGGCGCGGCTCGTGTCGGCGTCCGCCGCCGCGGCGCGCTGATCGAAGCGGTCCGGATCGACGCCGTCCACCTCCTCCCCGGTGGCCAGATCGACCACCACCGGACGGATCGCCTCGAAGCGGGCGTCGATCTCCTCCGGCGGCGGCCGCTCGCCGGCCGACGCCAGCCCGGCCGCCACGAGGACGTTGCGGCGCTTCTCGAGCGCCGCGTTGGCCGCCTGCCGGTCCTGGAGCGCCACCGCCGCCGACGAGACGACGATGGCGCAGACGACGCAGACGGCGGCGGCGAACGCGAGATTGTAGGCGACGCTAGCGTGCACGGCGCGCCCTCCTTCGTCCGACGTTGGCCTGCTCGGCGCAGTAGTCGATCAGCGGCGCGAACAGGTTCATGAACAGGATGGCCAGCATCATCCCCTCCGGGTAGGCCGGGTTGACCACGCGGATCAGCACCGCCAGCGCCCCGATCAGGAAGCCGTAGACGTACTGCCCCCGCAGCGCCGCCGGCGCGGAGACCGGATCGGTCGCCATGTAGACCGCGCCGAACGCCCATCCCCCGAGCAGGAAGTGCCAGAGCGGCGGCAGGTCGAAGAACGGGTTCGTGGCCGATCCGATCCCGTTCAGCAGCAGGGCGGCGGCGAGGGTGCCGGCCGCGACGCTCGCCATGATCCGCCACGACCCGACGCCGGTCGCCGTCAGCACCGCCGCTCCGAAGGCGCAGGCGGCGAACGAGGTCTCCCCCATCGACCCCGGGACGAACCCGACGAGCGCGTCCCACGGATCGACGGCGGCGGCGACGGCCGACGCGCCCCCCAGCGTGGCCCGGGCGAGCGAGGTCGCCCCGCTCACGCCGTCGGACGCCGTCCCGGCCGCTATCCACACGGCGTCGCCCGACAGCTCGGCCGGGTAGGCGAAGAACAGGAACGCCCGGCCGACCAGCGCCGGGTTCAGGACGTTCATGCCGGTGCCGCCGAAGATCTCCTTCCCCACGACGACGCCGAACGAGATGCCGAGCGCCACCTGCCAGAGCGGGACGGTCGGGGGAAGCGTCAGCGGGAACAGCATGCCGGTCACCAGGAACCCCTCGTTCACTTCGTGCTTGCGCGCCGAGGCGAACAGCACTTCCCAGAGGCCGCCCACGGCGAACGTCACCGCGAGCGCCGGCAGGTAGTACAACCCGCCGTGCGCGACGCAGGCGGCCCAGTCGTCCGGCGAGAACCCGAGCCCGAGCCGCTCCATCACGCCGGTCCGCCAGGTGTCGAGGGGCGGCGCGCCCGCGGCGATCGCCAGGTTCGCCTGGTACCCGGTGTTGTGCAGCGCCATGTAGACGCAGCCGGCCAGCGCCAGCACCACCGTCATCATCATCCGCTTCAGGTCGAGGCCGTCGCGGACGTGGGACGGTCCGGCGGTCACCGTCCCGGGTGTGTACAGGAACGTGTCCTGCGCCTCCCAGACGGCGTACAGCCTCTCGAGCCGGCCGCCCGGCTCGAAGTGGCGCGCCTGCCGATCGAGCAGCCGGCGGAGCAGCTTCATGACTCCTGCTCGATCGCGTCGAGCACGCGGCGCAGGCGGGGGCCGTAGTCGTTCTTTCCGGGGCAGACGAACGTGCAGAGCGCCAGGTCCTCCTCGTCCAGCTCCAGGCACCCGAGCGCCTCGGCGCGGTCGACGTCGTGCATCAGGAGCGCCCGCAGCAGGGCGGTCGGCATCAGGTCGAACGGCATGACCCGCTCGAACGCCCCGATCGGCACGATCGCCCGCTGCGAGCCGTGCGTCGAGGTCGTCAGCGAGAACCGCCGGTTCGGCCGGAGGGCCGAAACGAACGTCCGGACGACGGAAAACCTGTCGAACCCCGGCGCCAGCCAGCCGAACAGTTCGCGGCGCCGCGCTTCGGCGAGGACGGAGATCTGCTGGTGGCGCCATCCCAGATAGCCGTGCGCCTCCCCGGCGGCGGTCCGGCCGGACAGCGCCGACCCGGAGATGACGCGCGTCTCGCCCTCCGCGATCTCGCCGGCGACGAGGTCGCCGATCGCCGCGCCCAGCCGGGTGCGCAGCAGCCGCGGCCGGCGGACCGGCGGACCGCCCAGCGCGACGACGCGGCTGACGTCGAGCGACCCGGTCCGCATCAGCGTCCCGATCGCCGCGACGTCCTGCGCGCCGACGTGCCAGACCGTCTTCCCGAGGCCGACCGGATCGAGCGTATGGATGTGCAGGCCGGCCGTGCCCGCCGGATGCGGTCCCGAGAACCGCTCGTGGCGCACCTGATCGTCCTCCTGAACCGGGACGGCGGTCTGCGGCGGCGTGCAGACGAAGACCGGCCCGTCGGTCAGGCGGCGGAGCGCCGCCACGCCCCGCTCGAACGCTTCGGCGTCTTCGAGCGCGACGTCGAGCGCCGGCGCGTGCGGGTGGGTGTCGATGGCGGTGACGAAGATCGAGTGCGGACGGGCCGCCGGATCGGCGACGCGCCCGAACGGGCGGGCCCGCAACGCGACCCACAACCCCGATTCGACGAGCAGCTCCCGCACTGCGTCGGGAGTCAGCCCGGACGGATGCCGGCCCGTGAAGGCTCGGTAGGACGCCTCGTCCGGCGGGCGGCCCTCGCGCTCCGCCCGGCTCAGCTCGATGACGACCGACAGCACCGCCCGCCGCGCGCCGCGGTGGATGGCCGCCACCCGGCCGGCGGCCGGGGCGGTGTACCGGACCCCGGCCGTCTTCTTGTCCTCGCACAGCGCCTGGCCGCGGCGCACGTCGTCCCCTTCCGCGACGCAGAGCGCCGGGCGAAGCCCCACGTGGTCGGCGGTGACGAGCGCGACGCGGCGGGGCGGCGGGGCGCGATCGATCCGCTGGACCGGCGCGCCGGCCAGCGGGAGCGTGAGGCCCTTCCGGAACCTGTGAAGACCCATTCGAGCGGCCTGGGACGCCACCGCGCCCGATCTTGTGAATAATTTCTCAAGCCGGATCGAAAAAATACGGGGCGAGACGCCCCGCATGACAACCGGACCCGTGAAACAATGCGGCGATCGTACCGGCGTTGCTCATGGCAGTCAAGACGGTCGTCGTCTGCGAAGCCCGCGTGCCGTTCGTCACCGGCGGCGCGGAGGCGCACGCGCGCGCGCTGGTCGCGCAGCTGCGCGCCCGGGGGTATCTCACCGAGCTGGTCAGCCTCCCGTTCAAGTGGTATCCGAAGGACGAGCTGCTCGGCCACGCGGCGGCGTGGCGGCTGATCGACTTGAGCGAGGCGAACGGGCGCCCTATCGATCTGGCGATCGCCACGAAGTTCCCGACGTACTTCGTCCGCCACCCCTCGAAGGTCGCCTGGCTGGTTCACCAGCACCGGTTCGCCTACGATCTCTGCGGCACGCAGTACAGCGACTTCCGCCACACCGACGACGACGTCGGCCTCCGGCGGGCGCTGATGGAGCGGGACACGCGCATGCTCGGCGAGTGCCGCCGGCTGTTCGCCATCGCCGGCAACACGGCGGACCGGCTGGAGCGGTTCAACGGGCTCCGCGCCGAGGTCCTGCGCCACCCTCCGCTCCTGGCGGATCGGCTGCACGGCGGCGACTACGGCGACTACGTGCTGTCGGTGGGACGCCTCGACGCCCTCAAGCGGGTCGACCTCCTGGTGCGCGCCATGTCGCACGTGGACCGGCCGGTCCGGCTCCTGGTCGCCGGCGAAGGCGAGCTCCGGGAGGCGCTCGCAGCGCAGGCCGCGGCGGCCGGACTGGAGGACCGGGTCGAGCTGCTCGGCCGGGTGGACGACGACGACCTGGTGCGGCTATACGCCGGCGCCCTGGCGGTGGCCTACGCGCCGTACGACGAAGACTACGGCTACGTGACGCTCGAGGCGTTCCTCGCGCGCAAGCCGGTGATCACCGCGGCCGACTCGGGCGGCACGCTGGAGTTCGTCGAGGACGGGGTCAACGGCGCCGTCTGCGAACCGGACGGCGCGGCGATCGGCGCGGCCGTCAACGCGCTCGCCGCCGACCGCGCGCGCGCCGCCGCGCTCGGTGCGGCCGGCTTCGAGCGCGTCCGGGGGATCACCTGGGACGGCGTCGTCGAGAAACTCGTCGGGGCTTGACAGCCCGTGGAAAAAGCCCCGCTGCATTCGACGGGCGCTGCATCCCGGCTGAGCTGCGTTGCTCGTCGGTCGAATAGGGCCGATATGCTCCCTCCTCGCGCCTTGTCAGCCGGGGGCCCCGCCCGTCTCGGCGCCCCGCGGGGTTTCACCACGGGCTGTTGAGCTTCGCGGATGCCGACGCGGCTGGCCTGGTTCACGCCCCTTCCGCCGACACGGTCGGGCATCGCCGCCTACAGCGCGGAGCTGCTGCCCGCGCTCGCCGACACGCACCGGATCGACGTCTTCGTCGACGCGCCGGCCGGCGTGCGGGCGCCGGGCGCGGCGGAGGTCCACGACGCGCACGACTTCGTCTGGAGGCATGCGCGCCGGCCGTACGACCTGATCGTCTACCAGCTCGGCAACTCGCCGTGCCACGACTACCTCTGGCCGTACCTGGTCCGGTATCCGGGCCTCGCCGTGCTGCACGACGGCCAGCTGCACCATGCCCGCGCGCGGGCGCTGATCGCCGCCGGCCGCGCCGGCGACTACCGCGCGGAGTTCGCGTACAACCACCCCCGCGTCCCGCGCAGCGTCGCGGACCTGGGCGCGGCGGGCCTGCTCGGCGCGCTGAACTACCTCTGGCCGATGCGGCGCCTCGTCCTCGATGCGTCGCGCGCGGCGCTGGCGCACAACGCGTGGCTCGCCGACGATCTGCGGCGCGAGTCCCCGGCGCTGCACGTCGAGGTCGTCGAGATGGGAGTCCCGGACCCCGCCGCCGGGCCGGGCGCGCGCGAGCGGGCGCGGGCGCGGCTCGGCGTCCCCCCGGACGCGGTGCTGCTTGCGGCGTTCGGCAAGGTCACGCCGGAGAAGCGGATCGCCGAAACGCTCCGCGCCCTCGCCGCGCTGGACGGCGGCCTCCCCCCCTGGCGGTTGATGCTGTGCGGCGAGCCGGTGGACCACTACGACGCCCGGGAGGACGCGCGGAAGCTGGGCCTCGGCGAACGGGTGAGCGTGACCGGCTACGTCGGGGAGGCCGAAATGCCGGCCTGCATCGCCGCCGCCGACGTCTGCCTGTGCCTGCGGTGGCCGTCGTCCCGCGAGACGTCCGCGTCGTGGCTGCGCTGTCTGGCCGCCGGCAAGCCGACGATCGTCACCGACCTGGTCCATCTCGGCGACGTCCCGGCGCTCGACCCGCGCGACTGGCGCATCGCCAACCCCCCGTCCGGCCGCGACGCCCGCGGGCGGCCGGTCCGCCCGGTCTGCGTGGCGATAGACGTCGTCGACGAGCGCCGCGCCCTGACCTGCGCCGTCGCCCGTCTCGCGGCCGACGCGGCGCTGCGCGCGGCGCTCGGCGCGGCGAGCCGCCGCCTGTGGCGCCGCCGGTTCACCCTCGATCGGATGGCCGCCGGCTACCGGCGCGCAATCGAAGCGGCGCGCCGCAAGCCGCCCGGCGCGGCGCGGCGCGAGGCGCTGCTCCCGCATCTGCGCCGCGACGGGACGGAGCGTCTGCGGGCGCTGCTCGAGGAAGCCGGGATGCCTGCGGCGCACGCGCCGGACCTCTGACGCGGCGCGCCGTACGGCGGCTTTGACTTGCTTCAGGAGTTGCAGGTACGCTCCGGCGGTTGAAGATCCTGCTCAACGGCGACCCGTTCGAACTGGCGGCCCCGCGGACGGTGGCGCAGCTGCTCGCCGCGCTCGACGTCGATCCGCGGCGCGTCGCCGTGGAGCGCAACCGCGAGATCGTGAAACGCGCCGCGTACGGCTCGGTGGTGGTCGGCGACGGCGACCAGGTCGAGATCGTCAACTTCGTCGGGGGCGGCTCCTCCGGCCCGGCGCCGATGGCGGATGACGCGCTGACGCTGGCCGGCAGCACGTTCCGATCGCGCCTCGTCGTCGGCACGGGCAAGTACCCCTCCCACCAGGTGATGGCCCGGGCGCACGAGGCGTCGGGGACCGAGATGGTGACCGTGGCCGTGCGCCGGCTCGACTTGGCGGACCGCTCGCAGGAGTCGCTCCTCGACCACGTCGACCTCGACCGGCGCCGGCTGCTCCCCAACACGGCCGGCTGCCGCACGGCGGACGAGGCGGTGCGGACCGCGCACCTCGCGCGGGAGGCCGGGCTGTCGAACTGGGTGAAGCTGGAAGTGATAGGCGACGAGCGCACGCTGTTCCCGGACAACGAGGCGCTGCTCGACGCGACCCGGCGGCTGATCGCGGACGGCTTCGTCGTGCTGCCCTACACCAGCGACGACCCGGTCGTCTGCCGCAAGCTGGAGGACGCCGGCGCGGCGGCGGTGATGCCGCTCGGCGCGCCGATCGGGTCGGGACTCGGCGTCCAGAACCCGAACAACCTCCGGATCATCAAGGAGCGCGCCCGCGTTCCGGTCATCGTCGACGCGGGGGTCGGCGCGCCGTCGGACGCCGCGATCGCGATGGAGCTCGGCGCCGACGCCGTGCTGATGAACACCGGCATCGCCGGCGCCGACGATCCGGTCGCCATGGCGCGGGCGATGCGCCTGGCGGTGGAAGCCGGGCGCGCCGGATTCCTGGCGGGCCGCATTCCCCGCAAGCGGTACGCCGCCGCCTCCAGCCCTCCGGAAGGCGTCGTCGGCCGGTAGGCCGCGCGTCGGCCGCGTCAGCGGGGCCGGCCCCGCTCGACGATCAGGTCGAAGTGCAGGAGGCGGTCCGGCAGCAGGCCCGCCGCCGTCACCTCGCGGTTCCGCCGGTCCCAGTAATCGATCAGATCGCCCGTACGCGCGAACCACTCGTCGTCGCCGAACGGGCTGATCGCCCGGACGCACGGGTAGACCGCGAGAATCCGGTCGAGGAACGCCGCCGGGTCGTACTGCTCCAGATCGACGAGGCACCGCGGGTTGAACTCGACGACGAGGGCCGGGCGGTAGCGCTCTATCGCACGGCTGAATCCTTCGAACGCCTTCGGTTCATGTCCTTCGACGTCCATCTTCACCAGATCGAGACGCGGCAGCGCCGCCAGCACGTCGTCGAGCGCGACCGCCTGCGCATAGACGGAAAGCCGCTCGGGATCCTGCGCGGAGACGACGTTCGTGTTCGACGTGCCGCCGGTGAGCGACACGACGCCGGGCCGGTCGGACGCCGCGTACGGAAAGACCCGGACGTTCCCGAAGCCGTTCAGCACCATGCCCGCGTACAGCATCTGGAGGTTGTCGGGATTCGGCTCCACCGCGGCGACCCGGCCGCGCTGGCCGACCAGTCCGGCCGCCATCAGCGTGATGCACCCGACGTTGGCGCCGACGTCGACCATGACGTCGCCGTCCCGCAGACGCTCGCGGACGGCGCGCCGGACGTGCGGCTCGTAGTCGTGCGTGGCGAGAATCCCCTGCGCGAAGTCGGTGTCCCGCCTCTGCACGCAGACCGTGTAGCCGCCGAGGTCGACCGGTCTCGGCCGCGACTCCGCGTCCAGCCGCTCGCGCGCTTCGGCCGATCCGGTGAAGCTGCGGACCAGGTCGTCGAACGAGATGCCGTCGGCGACGCGGTCGAAGTAGTAGGCCAGCCCCTCCGGGTCGGCCGGCCGCCGCAGGATGAACCGGTAGGCGTAGCGGACGTCGTTGCGCGTGGCGCGATCGTTCCACTTGCGCCTGCGCCGAAACAGTCGGCCGAACGACGATCCCGGAGCGTCGCGCATCTGTCTCGCCACCCTTCTTGTCGGCAGGAGCGCCCGAGTCTGTTACGGCGGACCGGCCGCGCCGGCGGGCGCCGTCTGGTTCGGACCGGTCCGAACCCGTACAATGGCGGCGCCCGCCGGCGACGAGCCGCGGCCCACGCGCATGTACGAACGGAGCATCTCGCCCGAGGACCTCGAGCGCCTGCGCGGCGAACGGAAAGCCGCGGATCGCCGGTACAACGAGGCGCTCACGGCGCTCGACGCGGCCCTGCAGCAGCTTCGCGACGCCCCCCGCGCGCCGCCGGCGTACGACGAGCGCCAGATCCCGCGCCTCAACGCCCTGTGCGATCCGCTTGCGCCGGCGCCCGGCGAAGCAGGCGGCTGGCGCGGGCGGATGCGCGCGATCGCACGGCGGGCGGCGGCCCCGACGCTCCGGCGGCAGCAGGCGTTCAACGCCGCGCTCGTCGACCACGTCAACCGGAACGCCGAGACGCACCGGGAGGTCGCGCACGCGGTGGCCGGCGCGATCGCGCTGGTCCGGGAGGAGCTCGAGCGGCTGGTCCATTTCCAGCACCGGCTAATCCAGTTCGCGCAGCAGATCACCCCCTACGTCGACACCAAGGACCGCGAAGCGCAGGGGGTGCTGCGTCATCTCGCCGAGGAAGTCGCGGGGATCGCGGCCGGGGTCTCGGGGGAGGTGAGCGGTTTTTCGGACGAGATGCAGAAGCGCTGGGAGTCGCTGGCGTCCCGCATGCAGCGCAGCGAAGCGCGCATCGAGGAGCTCCGCGGCGCGGCGGCGGCGTGGCGCGAGGCGGCGGCGGCGCTCGAACGCGAGGTCGCGCGGCTGCGGGAGAAGCCGGCGGACGCGCCGGCCGGCGACGATCCGGCGGGCGCCGCGGATGCGGATCGCACGCCTCCCCGGAGCGATTGAACGCCGCGGCGCCGCGGCGCGTCACGCCGGATGCGGGAAGGCGGGCGCCTCGACCGGGGCGCCCGCGGCGCGCAGCCGCTCCAGGTCGGCGTCGACCATCCGGCGGACGAGCGTATGGAAATCGACCGACGGCTCCCATTCCAGCAGCTGGCGGGCTCTCGACGCGTCGCCGACGAGATGCTCCACCTCCGCCGGCCGCAGGAGCGCCGCGTCGGTCCGCACGTGATCGCGCCAGTCGAGGCCGGCGTGGGAGAACGCCGTCTCGACCAGGTCCCGCACGGAACGGCTGGCTCCGGTCGCCACGACGAAGTCCGACGGCGCGTCCTGCTGCAGCATCGACCAGATCGCCCGCACGTAGTCGCCGGCGAACCCCCAGTCGCGGCGGGCGTCGAGGTTGCCGAGCGCCAGCGTGCTCGCCTGTCCGAGCTTGATCCGGGCGACGCCGTGACTGACCTTCCGCGTCACGAACTCCAGACCCCGCCGCGGCGACTCGTGGTTGAACAGGATGCCGGAGGCGGCGAACAGGCCGTAGCTCTCGCGGTAGTTCACCGTGATGCAGTGGGCGAACACCTTGGAGACGCCGTAGGGGCTGCGCGGGTAGAACGGCGTCCGCTCGCTCTGCGGCGTCTCCCGCACCTTGCCGAACATCTCGCTCGACGACGCCTGATAGAAGCGGATCGACGTATCGACCTGGCGGATCGCTTCGAGGAGGCGCGTCACCCCCTGGGCGTTGTACTCCCCGGTCAGCATCGGCTGGTCCCACGACGCCGGGACGAACGACATGGCGGCCAGGTTGTAGATCTCGTGGGGGCGCACGTCGTCGATCAGGCGGACGAGCGACAGCGGATCCAGGAGATCGGCGGGGCGCAGATCGATCCGGTCGAGCAGATGCGCGATCCGCCAGTGGTTCGGCGCGCTGAGCCGGCGCACGACGCCGACCACCTCGTACCCCTTGCCGAGAAGCAGCTCGGCGAGGTAGGAGCCGTCCTGCCCGGTGACCCCGGTGATGATGGCGCGGCGCCGCATCGTCTCTAGTGTACGACGTTGCGGCTGGCGGGGCGCAACGTGACGGAGCGGGTGGACGTGGCGGTCGTGGGCGGGGGCGTGGTGGGACTCGCCGCCGCGCGCGCCACCGCCCGGCGCGGCCGGTCCACCTGCGTGCTGGAGCGGCATCCCCGGCCGGGGATGGAATCGAGCACGCACAACAGCGGCGTGATCCACGCCGGGATCCACTACCCCGCCGGCTCGCTCAAGGCGCGCCTGTGCGTCGAGGGACGGGAGGCGCTCTACCGGTTCTGCGCCCGGCGCGGCGTGCCGCATGCGCGGTGCGGCAAGCTGATCGTCTGCTCCGACGCCGCCGAAATCGCCGACCTCGAGCAGATCGTCGCACGCGGGCGGGCGAACGGCGTCGACGATCTGGACCTGGTGGACCGCCGGTTCGTCCGGAAGCGCGAGCCGTGGGTCGAAGCCGCCGCCGCCGTCTGGTCGCCGTCCACCGGCATCGTCGACGCGGACCGCCTGGTGCGGACGCTGGCGGCGGACGCCGTCCGCCGCGGCGCGCACCTGCTGCCGGGCGCGCCGGTCGAAGGCGGGACGGCCGGACGCGGCGGCGTCGAGCTGCGCACCCCGCGGGAGCGGATCGCGGCGCGGACGGTGGTCAACGCCGCCGGCCTGTACGCCGACGACCTCTCGGCCATGCTCGGCGGCGAGCCGTTCACGATCCACCCGGTCCGGGGCGAGTACGCGGAGCTGGCGCCCCGGGCGCGCCGCCTGATCAACGGTCCGGTCTACCCGTTGCCGGACCGGTCGGGCCACGGGCTGGGCGTGCACTTCACCACGACCACGTCGGGCGCGGTGACGCTCGGGCCGACCGCGCGCCACCAGTCCGCCAAGGACGACTACGAGACCGGCCGGCTGCCGCTCGGCGTCTTCCTCGAGGCCGCCCGGCGCCTGGCGCCCCGCCTCGCGCCGGACGACCTCCGGCCGGGCGGCGCCGGCATCCGCGCGAGGGCCTGCCCGCCGGAGACGCCGTTCGCGGACTTCGTCATCCGCCGCGACGCCCGCGTCCCCGCCCTCGTCCACGCGGCGGGGATCGACTCGCCCGGCCTGACCGCCTGCCTGGCCATCGGCCGGCTGGTGTCGGAGCTGGTGGAGGAAGCGCTCGGCTAGCAGCCCGTGGTGGAATCCCCGCGTCGCGCCGAGAGCGGTGAGGCGCCCGGCTGACAAGGCGTGAGGAGGGCGCATATTGGGCATACGCAACCGACGAACAACGCCGTCAGGCGGGATGCATCGCCGCTCGAATGCAGCGGGGACTTTCGCCACGGGCTGCTAGAGCGGCTGGACCGTCACGGCGCTGATCCGGTCAGCGGCCGGCGCCGCCGAGCGGGGCGCCGCGCAGGAAGTCGGTCAGCGACTGGTGTTTCACCCCCTGAAAGTCGGCCGGCTGATGGGGGTCGAGCGAGAGCAGCACCCGCGGGTAGGCGTCGCGGACGGCGGCGAAGGCGGCCAGCTCACGCTCGACAGTGGCCGGCGACTCCAGCAGGTACGCGACCTGCACGTACCATCGTTCCGGCCGCTTCTCCGCGATGAAGTCGATTTCGCGCGCGTTGGCGACTCCCACCGTCACCGCGTAGCCGCGGCGGCGCAGCTCCAGGAACACCAGATTCTCCAGGACGCCGCCGACGTCGGACTCCCTGTAGCCCACGATCCCGTTTCGGAGGCCTGTGTCGCCCAGATAGTACTTGTGGTTCACCTGCAGCAGCTTGCGGCCGCGCAGGTCGAAGCGCGGCGTCGGTGCGAGCAGAAACGCATCGCCGAGATGGGCCAGGTAGCTCAGCACCGTGTCCACCGCCGCGGACCGGCGTTGGCTCTTCAGAAAATCGGCGATCCGCTTGGCGGACACGAGGCTGCCCACGCTGTCGACCGCGAACCGCGCCACCGCTTCGAGCAGCGCGACGTCGCGGATCCGGTGACGCCGGATCACGTCCCGGATGGCGATGGCGCTGACCATGTCGGCCAGCATCTGATCGATCACCGGATCGGTCAGGTCGGTATGCAGCAGGCCGGGAAGGCCGCCGATGCGCAGGTAAAGCCGGAACAGCTCGGAGTCGCTGCGCTGCGCGCCGGTCCGCCGCCGGTGCAGGTCGCCGAACTCCCGCAACGTGAGGGGAAACACTTGCAGCGTGACGCAGCGGCCGGCGATGAGCGTCGCCAACTCCGCCGAAAGGAGCGCCGCGTTCGAGCCGGATATCACCACCTCGGTGCGCGCCTCGCCGTTCAACGACGCGACCGCGCGTTCCCAGTCGGCAATCTGCTGCACTTCGTCGACGATGACCACCCTGCGCCGGCCGCGCCGGGTGGACGACTCCACCAGATCGACCAGATCGCGCGCCGTACGCACGTGGTCGAAATCGAACGACTCCTTGTCGACGTAGACCATCTGCCGCTCGTCACGCACCGAAGCGGCGAACTGCCGCAGCAGAACGCTCTTCCCGACGCGCCGGAGGCCGGTGACGGCCGTAATCACCGGGGCGTCGAGGAATTGCCTGAGCCGATCGAGGTAGTAGTGGCGCCGAATCTCCATGCGTGAATTTAGAATATACTCGAAAAAAAAGAATTCATGGTTATTTTTTCGACCATAGATGATAAAAACGCACACTACAAGATTTTTCTGAGACAGGGAAGGCTGGACTCCTCGCCCGGTGCGACGCGGAGCTTCACCGCGCGCGGCTAGAGCGGCTCGACCGTCACGGCGCTGATCCGGACGGTCGAAATCAGCCGCATGCTCCCGGCCACGTACTCCGGGGTCAGCGTGTCGACCGGGACCTTCCCGCCGTCGACGCCGTAGTTGTCCTGATCGGAGAACAGCACGCCGCCGACCCGCTGGAACGCCGTCGCCTTCCGGAATCGGAGGCCGTTGTCGAAGTCGTAGCCGAACTGCTCCACGCGGCCGGTCTCCGGGTCGAACCAGAAGGTGTAGGCGTCGTCCGCGTCGTTGCTCGATCCGGGGGTGAACGTCACCTTGACGCGCCGCAGCGCGCGGCCGTCCCACGTCTCGAGGCCCCGGTCCTCGAAATGGACGTCGCCGCCCTTCAGGGTGTACGGCAGCAGCGGAAAGAAGACGCGGGCGTCGACGAACGCGCGCGCGCGCCGCTCGCCCTCGGCGTCGAGCGCCGCCTCGGCGCCGCCCCGCCACTCCCGGACGCCGTCGTTCGTCAGGCGGACCCGCCGCTCCGGCCGATCGCCGCGCGCCGGGTCGGTCACCAGGTGGTCGAACGCGCCGCCGTCCCGCGTCGCTTCGATCCGGAAGCTGCCCGACAACGACGTGATCGTCATCGTGATCTTCGAGCGCTCGTACAGGCCGCCGCCGTGGTGCTCGATCGCCTTCGCCACGATCTCCGGCAGCGGCGGGCCGGCGGGCGCCGTCCCGCAGGCGGCCGCTGCGCCGAGCGCGGCGGCGACCGCCGCGGCGGCCAGGATCGACGGAACGGGTCGGCGTTCGCGCATCGCTCTGTTCTCCGGTCAGGCTGCGGCTCCCGACGCCGCCTTCCGACAGTTTACCGACGTCGGCCGCGGGTGCGGGCCGCTCTGGGCGATAATTCCCGTCATGGACGACTCCCGCCGTGCCTGACCGGGTGCGGGTGTTCGCGCCCGCTTCGGCGTCGAACCTCGGGCCCGGCTTCGACGTGCTCGGTCTGGCGCTCGACCGGCCGGGCGACCTGGTCGAGGCCGAGCTGCGCGACGCGCCGGGCGTCGAGCTCGCGGAGGTGACCGGCGCCGACGCGCTGAGCACCGACCCGGCGGAGAACGTGGTCGGCGTCGCCGCGCGCGCGGCGCTCGAACGCCTGCCGTCCGCCGGCCGCGGGGTGCGGCTGAAGCTGCGCAAGCGGATGCCGCTCGCCAGCGGGCTGGGCGGCTCGGCGGCGAGCAGCGTGGGAGGGGCCGTCGCGGTCAACGCGCTGTTCGGCGGGCCGCTCTCGGCCGACGAGCTCGTAGCGTGCGCCCTGCGGGGGGAGGCGGCGGCCTCGGGCGCGGCGCACGCCGACAACGTGGCGCCGAGCGTGTACGGCGGGATCGTCCTGGTCCGACGCCACGACCCGCTCGACCTGATCCGGCTGCCGGTTCCCGCCGCCCTGCGGATCGTCGTCGTCCACCCGCACGCGGCGGTCGAGACGGCGGCGGCCCGGCGGCTGGTGGCGGAGCGCCGGTTCGAAGTCGGCCGGGCCGTCGCCAACCTGGGCGACGTCGCCGCCCTCGTGCACGCGCTGCACGCCGGCGACCTCGCGCTGCTCGGCCGCAGCGTCAACGACGCGCTCGTCGAGCCGATCCGCGCGCCGCTCGTCCCCGGCTTCGCCGAAGTCCGGCGGGCGGCGATAGACGCGGGGGCGCTCGGCTGCTCGATCTCCGGCTCCGGCCCGTCGGTCTTCGCGTTCGCCGGCTCCGACGCCGCGGCGCATGCCGCCGGCGACGCGATGCAGGCGGCGTTCGCCGCGGCCGGCGCGGCCAGCGACCGGTACGTCTCTCCGGCCGGCGCCCCCGGCGCGCGCGTGCTGCCCGACGATGACTGACGCGCCGCTCACCGTCGTCCGGTCGCCGGCCGCCGCGGTCCGGATGGACGCGGCGCACCGGTTCGTCTCGACCCACGCGGCGGCGGCTGAATGCCTGCTGGTCGGCGCGAGCCGGGCCGCCGTGGACGACTTCGCCCGCGCCGCCGCGGCCCGGCTGGAAGCGGTCTTCGGCCTGCGCCGCTTCGGTCTGCGGCGGCTCGCGGCGGCGCTGGCCGAGCCGGAGCTGGCGCGCCGGAACTGCGCCCCGGCGGCCGGCCTCGGCGTCGAAGCGGTGGCGGCGCGGGCCGCGTTCGAGGCCGACAAGGCGGATGCGCTCGGCTACCTGGCGCCGGCGGCGCGCGACCGCAGCTTCGCGCGGACGCTCGCCGCCACGCTCCGGGACCTCCGCTGCGCCGGCGTCCCCGCCGCGCGGCTGGCCGGCGGCGGGGACGGCCTCGGCGATCTCGCGGCGCTGGCTGCGCGGTACGACGAGCAGTTGGCGCAGGCCCGGCTCGTCGACGACGCCGGCGTCCTCCGGATGGCGGCTGCCGCCGCCCGCAACGGCGCGGCGGGCCACCTGCTGGGCGGCCCGCTCCTCCTGCTCGACGTCGCGGTGCGCGACGAAGCGACGCGCGGGCTGGTGGCCGCCCTCGCGGGACGGGCCTCGCGCACGCTCGCCACCGTGCCGGCCGGCGACCGCCGCACGCTCGACGCCCTGGAGCGGCTGCCCGGCGCCCGCGTCGAGGAACCCGAGGACGCCGGCGCCGCCGGTCCGCTCGGCTGCGTGCGCCGGCGCCTGTTCACGCCGGCCGTTCCCGACGTCCCGGCCGAGGCCGCGGACGACGCGCAGGCGGAAGTCACGTTCTTCTCCGCCCCGGGCGAGGCGCGCGAGTGCGTGGAGGTGGCGCGCGCGATCCTGCGCGAGTCGGAGCGCGGCGTGCCGTTCGACCGGATGGCGATCCTGCTGCGCGCGCCCGGCGTCTACGGCGCCCCGCTGGAGACCGCGCTCGGCCGGGCGGACGTGCCGGCCTGGTTCGCCCGCGGCGCGCGCGCGCCCGACCCCGCGGGACGGGCGCTGGTGGCGCTGCTCGACTGCGCCGCCGAGCGGCTGTCGGCGCGGCGGTTCGCCGAATACCTGTCGCTCGCGCAGACGCCGCCGCTCGACGCCGACGGCGCGCCGCCGGCCGGCCGCCGAGCCTGGAGCCCGCCCGCGAACGCCGACGACGTGCTGCCGGCCGCGCCGGCGGCGGAAGCGGCCGAAGCGCCCCCGGACGCCCCGCCCGACGCCGACGACCGGCCGGAGGTCGCAGGCGCGCTGCGCGCGCCGCGGCAGTGGGAGCGGCTGCTCGTCGAGTCGGCGGTCATCGGCGGCCTCGACCGGTGGACGCGCCGGCTCGACGGGCTCGCGCGGGAGCTGGAGCTCCGGCGCGGCCGGTACGCGGCCGACGAGCCGGAGTCGCCCCGCTTGCGCGGCATCGACCGGAGCCTTCGCAACCTGGGCCACCTTCGGCGCTTCGCGCTGCCGGTGATCGAGCGTCTGGCCGCCTTGCCGCAAGCCGCGTCGTGGGCGGTCTGGCTCGACACGCTCGACGCGCTCGCGCCGATGACGCTCCGGCGGCCGGACCGCGTGCTGGCGGTGCTCGGCGAACTGCGGCCGATGGCCCAGGTCGGGCCGGTGGGGCTCGACGAAGTGCGGGACGTGCTGGCGGAGCGCCTGACGGAGCTGCACGCCGATCCCCCCGCGCACCGCTACGGCCGGGTGTTCGTCGGACAGCCGGACGACGCCCGCGGCCGGCTGTTCGACGTGGTCTTCGTTCCCGGCCTGGCCGAGCGGGTCTTTCCGCAGAAGCAGCGGCAGGACCCGCTGCTGCTCGACGACGCGCGCCGCGCCCTCAACGGCGGAATCTCCGAGGGCGCCGTCGGACTCGCCCTGCAGGACGACCGGGCGAGCGGCGAACGCCTCCTGCTGCAGATCGCCGTCGGCGCCGCCGCCGAGCGGCTGCGCCTGTCGTATCCGCGGCTCGACGCGGCGGAGGCGCGTCCCCGCGTCCCGTCGTTCTACGCGCTCGACGTCGAGCGGGCGCGGGTCGGCCGCATCCCCGACTTCCGGCGCCTGGAGCGGACGGCGTACGACCGCGCGGAGGCCCGGCTGGCCTGGCCGGCCCCGGCCGATCCGGCCGCCGCCATCGACGACGCCGAGCACGACCTGGCGGTGCTGGGGCCGCTGCTCCGCGGCGAGGCGGCGGGCGACGTCACCGGCCGCGCGCGGTACCTCCTGAAGCTGAACCCCGGCCTGCGGCGGTCGCTCCTCACCCGCTGGGCGCGGTGGAAGCGCCCCTGGTCGCGCTACGACGGGCTGTACGGCCTGTCGCCCGCGTCGCTCGACGCGCTGGCGGCGCACCGGCCCGCGCGGCGGCCGTACTCCGTCTCCGCCCTCCAGCGCTTCGCCGCCTGTCCCTACCAGTTCCTGCTGTCCGCCATCCACCGCCTGGAGCCGCGCGAGCGGATCGAGCCGCTCGAACGGCTCGATCCGTTGACGCGCGGGCGGATGTTCCACGAAGCGCAGGCGGAGACGGTGCGCGCGCTCGGCCGGCGCGAGGCGCTCCCGGTCACGCCGGCGCGGCTGGCGGCGGCCGAGGAGGTGGTGAGCGCGACGCTCGACCGGGTCGCCGCCCGGTACCGCGAGGAGCTTGCGCCGGCGATCGATCGGGTCTGGACCGACGAGGTCGAAGCGATGCGGATCGATCTCAAGGGGTGGCTGCGTCACGTCGCCGACGAGGGGGGCGCGTGGACGCCGATCCACGCCGAGTTCGGGTTCGGCGTCCGCGAGGCCGCCGGCCGCGACCCGGACAGCGCGCCGGACCCGGTCACGCTCGACGGGCGGTGGATGCTCCGCGGGGTGGTCGATCTGATCGAGGCCCGGACGGAAGCGGCGGGCAGTGGGGCGCTGCTGGTCACCGACCACAAGACCGGGAGGGACCGCACCCGCGACGGGATGGTGGTGGGGGGCGGCGAGCTGCTGCAGCCGGTCCTGTACGGGCTGGCCGTCGAGCAGGCGCTCGGGCGTCCGGTCGAGGCGGCGCGCCTGTCCTTCTGCACGCTCGACGGCGGGTTCCGCACCCGCGTCGTCGACCTCGGGGAGCGCGAGCGCCGGCAGGGGGTCGAGGTGATCGAGGTGATCGACCGGGCGCTGGAGGCGGGCGCGCTGCTGCCGGCGCCGCGGGAGGGCGCCTGCCGGTGGTGCGACTTCCGGGACGTCTGCGGGCCGTGGGAGGAGACGCGCGCCGCGCGGAAGGACGAGACGCGGCTGGCCGACCTGCGCGCCCTGCGGCGGACGCCCTGACCGGATATATTGGAGTCCGCCGATGGGTTACGACGTCATGGTCGCCGTGGCAGTCGGCGCGGCTTTCACCGTCCTGGAGATCGCCGGCCGGTTGTCGTCCGGGCGGAAGTCCGCCGCCGTGGTCGGGCTCGTCGCGGCCGGCGCCGCGCTCGCGGCGGGCTGGTTCGACGTGAGCCTGCTGGGGTTCGCGATTTTCGCCTACTGGCTCGGGAGCTGGACGTACGATCGCGCGCGCCGGTCCGCAAGGGACAGACGCCGGCGGGAGTTCGGAGAACAGGCCGCCGAGCGCGCCGTCGACCGTTCGGGCTGGCCGATATCCGGTCCGATCGGCCGTTTCGGCGGGGTCGGCGTCACGGCGGTGTTTTTCACCACGCAGTTGCTGGCGCTGCTGAATCCGTTTCAGATGCTGGAGGCCGCCCGGCAGTGCGTCGGCAACGGGAGCCTGCGGCGCCGGGAGGCGCGCAGTCGGGACGACGGCCGAAGCTATCGCACCAAGGCGGTCTATACGCTCCCGTTCGCCGGAGAATGGCTGCTCTACAACGGAGGCCACACGCCCCGGACCTCGCATTCGTGGAGCATGCTCGGTCAGCGGTTCGCGCTGGATTTCGTGCAGGCGAACGCGGCGTTCGAGCGCCACACCGGCCGGGGAACGCGGGCGGAGGAGTATTTCTGCCACGGGCGCGAAATTCTCGCCGCGGCCGACGGGACGGTCGTCCGCACGGAAAACCGGGTGCGCCGCGCTTTCCTCGGCTGGGGCGTCTGCGACTTCACGGCGCGCAGCTTCATCGGCAACCACGTCCTGATCGAGCATGCCGAAGGGGAGTACGCCCTGTACGCCCACCTGATCCGCGGCAGCGTCACCGTCGCGCGCGGCGAGCGCGTCCGCCGCGGCCAGGCGCTCGGCCGCTGCGGCCACACGGGCCACAGCACGGAGCCTCACCTGCACCTGCACCTGCAGGACTCCGCCGATCCGTTCTGGGGGATGGGGCTGCCCATGCGGTTCTCGGGCCTGCTGGTCGACGGCGCGCCGGCCGACGAGACGCTGCTCACGGCGGGCGTCCGCGTGCGTCCCCGAACCGGCGCGGCGCCGCCGTCACGCCGCTGACGGCCATGACCGCCACGCCGCGGCTCGTCGATGCGGAGGCGCGAGACCGGATCCGGACCGCGCTCGGCGAGAGCCTGTTCGTCGAAGCCGCCGCCGGGACGGGGAAGACGACCGAGCTGATCGCCCGGATCGTGCGGACCCTGGCCGACGGGCGGGCGCGCATCGGCGGCGTCCTCGCGGTGACGTTCACCGAGAAGGCGGCCGGCGAGCTGAAGCTGCGCCTGCGGGCGGAGCTGGAGCGGGCCCGCCGCGACGCGCGCGCGGCGGCGCGCCTCGACGACGCCATCGCCCACCTGGAGGAAGCCCAGGTGAACACGATCCACGGGTTCTGCGCCGACCTGCTCCGCGAACGGCCGATCGACGCCGGCATCGACCCGCACTTCGAGGTGCTGCCGGAGCCGGACGCGCGCCGGCTGTTCGACCGGGCGTTCGGCGCCTGGATGGAGCAGGCCCTGGCGGACCCGCCCGACGGCGTGCGGCGCGCGTTGCGGCGGCGGTCCGGCGCGGGCGGCTTCGATCCGGACGGGGCGCGCGCCGGTCCGGCCGATCGGCTCCGCAGCGCCGCGTGGCGCCTGGCCGAGTGGCGCGACTTCCGGGCGCCGTACCGCCGGCATCGGGCGTGGTGGCCGCTGATAGAGCCGGACGGGAGCGGCAGCGGCCGCAGCGGCCTCGCCGGCGCCGACGACGCCGGCCCGGCGGACCGGGACGCGGCGCCCGCGGCCGCCGAGGCGCGCGATCGACGCCCGACGATCGACCGGATCGTCGACGATCTGTGCGGCTTCGCCGACCTGACGGAGCGGGCGGACGACCGGACGAGCGACCTGCTGTACCGCGACACCCACCCGGCGCGGCTCGTCGCCGCCGCGATCCGGACGAACGACGCCGTGCGGGCCGAACGCGACTACGACGGCATCGAGGCGCAACTCGTCGAGCTGGCCGGCGACTGGAGGTTCGCGGGCGCGCGCCGCCGGGGCCGCGGGGCGCGCTACGGCGACGGCGTGACGCGGGAGGCCGTGGTCGAACGCCGCAAGGCGCTCACCGGCCGTCTGCGCGCTTTCCGGCGCGTGGCGGACGCCGATCTGGCGGCGCTCCTGCAACAGGAATTGCGCGATCCGATCGAGCGCTACAAGACGCTCAAGGCCGACGCGGGGCGGCTCGACTTCCTCGACCTGCTGCTGGCGGCCCGCGACCTGCTCCGCGACGACGGCGTGCGGCGGGAGTTCCAGCGCCGCTACACGCACGTCTTCGTGGACGAGTTCCAGGACACCGACCCGCTCCAGGCGGAGATCCTCCTGCTGCTGGCCGCCGCCGACCCCGCGGAGCGCGACTGGCGGCGCGTCGCGCCCGTCCCCGGCAAGCTGTTCGTGGTCGGCGACCCCAAGCAGTCGATCTACCGCTTTCGCCGCGCCGACGTCGACGTCTACCACCAGGTGCAGGCGCAGCTCCGGGCCCGGGGCGCGGCGGTGCTGTCGCTGACGAGCAGCTTCCGCAGCGCGCCGGCGATTCAGCACTGCGTCAACCGGGCGTTCGCGCCGCAGATGGCGCCGCCGGCGGACCGGGCGGCCGGCGCGTCCGGCTACGTGCCGCTGTCGCCGACGCGGCCCGGCGCGGCCGGGCAGCCCGCCCTCGTCGCCCTGCCGGTCCCGCGTCCCTACGGCCACCGGGAGAACCTGACCGCCCGCGCCATCGAGCAGTCGCTGCCTGACGCGGTGGGGGCGTTCGTGCGCTGGCTGGTGCAGGAGAGCGGCTGGACGGTGACCGAGGCCGACCCCGCGGGCGACGGCGACCCGCGGCCGGCGCCGATGGCGGCCCGGCACGTCGCCATCCTCTTCCGCCGCTTCGAGACGTTCGGCCGGGACGTGACGCGCGCCTACGTCGACGCGCTGGAGGCGCGCGGCGTGCCGCACCTGCTGGTCGGGGGACGGTCGTTCCACGAACGCGAGGAGGTGGCGACGATGCGGGCGGCGCTGTCGGCCGTCGAGTGGCCGGACGACGAGCTGTCGGTCTTCGCGACGCTCCGCGGGTCGCTGTTCGCCCTCGACGACGAGACGCTCTTCGCGTACCGCCACCGGTTCGGCCGGCTCCACCCGTTCCGGCCGCCGGCGGAGCTGGTCCCCGGCGGCGACCGGCCGGCGGAGGCGGATCTCGACCGGTTCGAGCCGGTCGCCGGCGCGCTCGACCTGCTCCGGACGCTTCACGGCGCCCGCAACCGCACGCCGGTGGCCGCCACCGTCGGCCGGCTCCTCGAAGCGACCCGGGCGCACGCCGGCTTCGCCATGCGCCCGGCCGGCGAGCAGGCGCTGGCCAACGTGCTGCAGCTTGCCGAGATGGCCCGCAGCCACGACGCCGCCGGGGGGCTCTCGTTCCGGGGGTTCGTCGAGCGGCTGCTCGACGAGGCGGACGAGCGGCGCGCCGGGGAGGCCCCCATCTTCGAGGAGGGGAGCGACGGCGTCCGGATCATGACCGTCCACAAGGCGAAAGGCCTCGAGTTCCCGGTGGTGGTCCTGGCCGACCCGACCTGCAAGCTGCACCGGACGAACGCCGACCGCTACATCGACGGCGGGCGCGGACTGTGCGCGCTGCGGCTCGCCGGCTGGTCGCCTTTCGATCTCCTCGACCACGAGGACGTCGAGATGGCGCGGGACCGGGCCGAGGCGGTGCGGCTGGCCTACGTGGCCGCCACCCGCGCCCGGGACCTGCTGGTGGTTCCCGCGGTGGGCGACGACCGGGAGTGGAGCGCCGCGCCGGACCCGGCGGCGCCCGCGGGCCGTCTCCTGCCGCACGAGAAGGGATGGATCAGCCCGCTGTACCCCGCCGTCTCCCCGCCGGCGACCCGGCGGCGCGCGCCGGAAGCCGCGCCCGGCTGCCCGCAGTTCGGCGGCGACTCGGTCGTCGAGCGGCCGAACGGCGACCCGGCGCAGCCGAACACCGTCGCGCCGGGGCGGCACCGGTTCGACGGCGAATCGGACCCCGCGGCCGGCTACTCCGTCGTCTGGTGGGACCCGCACCTGCTGCGGCTCGGCGCCGAGGTCCGCTTCGGAATCCGGCAGGAGGCGCTGCTCTCGAAGGAGGCCCCGGAAGAGACGGTCGAAGCCGACCTCCACCGCTACCGCGTCTGGCGGCGCGGGCGCGAGCAGGCCGCGCTGCGCGCCGCTGAGCCGAGCCTCGTCGTGGACACGGTGACGCACCGCGCGGAGTCGGCCCGCGGCGCGGACCCGCAGGCGTCCGGCGCGGAGGTCGAGGTGATCGCTCCGCCCGTAGCGCCCGGCGCGCCCGACGGGCCGCGCTTCGGCTCGCTCGTCCACGCCGTGCTGGCCGCGGCGCCGCTCGACGACCCGTCGCGCGCCGCGGAGACGGCCGCCCTGCACGGCCGGATCCTGGGGGCGACGGACGCGGAGATCGCCGCCGCGGCGGCGGCCGTGACCGCCGCGCTGCGGCATCCGGTCCTCGAACGGGCGCGCGCCGCGACGGCCCGCGGGGAATGCCGGCGGGAGGAGCCGGTGGCGGCGCGGGACGAAGACGGGACGCTGGTCGAAGGGATCGTCGACCTGGCGTTCCGCGAGTCCGGCCGCTGGACGGTGGTCGACTTCAAGACCGACAAGGACCTGGAGCCGAAACTCGCCCTCTACCGCCGGCAGGTGGCGCTCTACGCCGCCATGATCAGCCGGGCGACCGGCGAGCCGGCGACGCCGGTGCTGATGCGCGTCCACCCCCCGCTCGGCCCGGACGCCGGCATGGAAGCGTGAAGCTTGACGCCGGCGCCGACGACGCGGAGAGGACGCGCGCCGGCGCCGCCAGAGGCGTCTCTCAGGAGCGGGCGCGCAGCTCCGTGGCGAGCGCGCGGACCCCGATTCCCTCCACCCCTTCCGAGACCGGGTAACGATCGTCGCCCGCGTGCACGACGAAGGCGCGGGCCGGATCGACGTCCGCACGGATCTCCAACGCCAGCGTCGTCTTGCCGACCTGTCGCGGCCCGATCAGGGCAACCGCGGCCTGGCGGTTCAGCGCGCTTTCAACGTCACGAGTGATGATTCGGGGAATCATCCTTGCAATTTATCCACGCGGTGGATGATTTGCAAGCGCGTCGAGTGGCTCAGCGACGAGGCGCTGGAGACGTCGGGCGCGCTCTGGCGGAAAAGGCGCTGGCCCAGTCGATCGGCGAACCCAGTCCGATCGCGCTGTCGACGATCGCCCGGCGCCGCCGGGCCTACTACGACGGGCTGGCCGCCGCCGGCCGGTCGCTCGACGTCACCAAGTGGCTGCGCCGCACCGGCGACCGCCGCCATACCCGCTATTGGCTGGACCTGCCCGGTTTCGAGAAATGGTGGAGCGCATCGTGGAATCGGCATCCGCCTGCTTCGGTATGGTCATGATACCGAATCGACGACAAGTGGCTGCGGAGGGTGCGATGGCTACGATCAACGTGCGGCGGCTGGATGACGGCGCGTTCCGGCGTCTCAAGCTACGCGCCGCCGGGAACAACCGCTCCCTGGAAGGTGAGGCGCGGCGCATTTCTCGAAGGCGCGGTCAAGGGGGAGACGTCGGCGAAGCGCGCGTCTTTCCCGGCTCTGGCGGCGCGGCTGCGGCGCGAGACCGAAGGACGCGCGCAAACGCCATCGGAGGTCCTGATCCGGGAAGACCGCGAGGCCGGACACCGGGTCATCTGATGCGTCCGGTGCGACTGCAAGGCGAATCAGCGGCGCTTTGGTGTCGTCGGTCGTGAACGGGGAACCGTCCAGAATCTCTCCGCGTTTCACGGGCGGTCCCAAACGCTGATCGCTTCGACGAATTCCTGATCTTCCTCGGCCTGCGCGCTGCGGGCCACGGCGAGGGCCTGGCGGTGGGCTTCTGTCTGGAAGTCGAACGTGGCCTGGGCCGAATCATGGTCGGCTTCCGCCAACAAGCCGGGCAACGTCTCGACAATCCGGACCGTTTCCACACTGACGTGCACGATGCGCCGCACTGTCGCCGCCAGGTCCCTTGGATCTTCGAACCATTCGTTGGGGTCGTTGGCGATGCCGCTCCGCCTGTCGCGCACGATTCGGTAGCGGTCGATAATCCATTCGAGCGGGGTCCTGCCGTTGACCAGGTGTCCATGCGCTTCGGCGGGGATGCCGTGCAGGCTCACGTATTCGTTGATGCGGAGGACGGTCTTGTCGTCGTCGGCGAAGCGCATCGCTTGCGCGCCGATGCGGAAGTGCTCCGGCTGCGGCTCGCCGGATTGGGTGAAGACCGTTTCCAGAGGGTGCTCTTCGCACGTCTCGTAGCCGAGATGGAGCGCGGCGAGGGCGCGGCCGGCGCGGGCGAAGGTGCGGAAGTCCTCTGCGAACGGCGCGCGCGGCAGCTCCTTGACCAGATCGGCGGCGAAGCGTCCGCGCCAGTCGGGGGCATGAAGGACTCCGTAGATGTAATCGAAGACGTCGTCCTTGTCGATGGAGTCGTCGGCGTAGCGGACGCGGAAGGCGCGCAAGGCGGTGTCCGTGACGTTGTCGATGCGTTCCGGTCCCGACGTGCCCGGGCCGCCGCCCATGCCCGGAAGCTGACCTTGAGCGTCGTCCGGCTGCTCGTACCGGTGCCTCGGGAAACATTGTCCGAATGCGATGAAGTGGAGGTCGGGCATCGTATCGACCATGAGAGCGGAGAACGGCCTGGTCGAACCGACGCCCGGCACGCAGATTGCGCGATTCTCCCCGCCGGGCATGGGAAAGATGCTGTCCATCTGATATTTGCGGTTCACCAGTACGTAGTCGACGTAGCAGTGCTGCTTGACGAAGGGGCGGTATTGGGTCTTTTGCACCTTGCTGGCCGAAAACGTGGCCCCTTTCCGTCTCCGCAAGTTGTCCTTCAGCGCTGCGTCCCACCGGACGTTCGAGGAGTGGAGACGTGCGACCTCGTCTACGCCGTACTTCGGGTGTTCTTCGGCGACGCGCATGGCGCCCAGGTAGTCTTCCGTCACGAGCCGTGCGTTCTCCGCGCAGGCGTCGCGGGAGAAGTTGTAGAGGTAGGCGTCTCTGCTGGTCTTGTATCCATTGCTGAACAGCTTGAATATCGCCTCGCCCCCTTGGCCGGCCTTCACGTCCTTCGACCCCAGCGGATAAAGCCGCTGGAACTCCTCGCTGCGCTGGCCGATCCAGTCGTGTTGCCGGTTCGGGGTGATCTCGCGCCAGTCCTCGATGCCGGCGACGGATCCGGCTTCGCGCAGGATCGCCAGCTTCTCGCCGCGCTTGAGGTAGTCGCCGACGTCGCGGTACAGGATGCGGCAGCCGTCGTGTGAAGCGTCGGGGTTCCGGACCAGGATCGTGATCGCCACGGGCGCCCGCGAGCCCTGGCCGAATACGTTGTCTCCTTCCGCCCGCCGCAGCTCCCCGGAGGTCCTCGCATTCCCCCGCAAGTTCAATACCCAGATGGCGCTGAATTCCTCCATCAGACAGGCCCGGATGCCGGAGTCCACGTTGCCGTCGATCCAGGAGCCGTTGGTGACGAACGCGATCACGCCCTGCTCGCCGATGCGATCCGAGGCCCAGCGGATCGCCATCTTGTAGGTGTCGTACAGGCTGTTCTTCAGGGTCGCGGTCGAGCGCGCGGCGTACGTCTCGCTGACCCGCTTCTCCAGCTCCGGGTAATCGACGTTCGGGTTGTCGTCCGCCGAGCTCCTCTGCGCCGCCGACCACGGGGGGTTGCCGACGACGACCTGGATCGGCAGGCGCTGCTGGCGCTCGGCGCGCTCGCTGTTGTCGGGCAGCCAGTCCCTGGGAAAGCCGGTCCGGTCGGTGTGCAGATTGAAGGTGTCGGTCAGGACGATCCCCTCGAAGGGCTGATAGGGGCCGTCCGCTCCCCGCCGGCCGTGGAACGCTTCCTCGACGTGGACGGCCGCGATGTAGTAGGCCAGCAGCACGATCTCGTTGGCGTGCAGCTCCCGGCGGTACTTCCTCTCGAGGTCCCGGTCGGCGATCAGGGCCGACTGGAGCAGGCGGACGAGGAAGATGCCGGTCCCGGTGAAGGGATCGAGCACGTGGACGCCTTCGTCGCTCAAGCCGCGTCCGAACTCCTCGCGCAGCGCGTGGTCGGCGCTGTTCAGGATGAAGTCCACAATCTCGACCGGGGTGTAGACGATGCCGAGGCGTTCGGTGTCCTTCCTGAGCGCGGTCGCGAAGAACTTCTCGTAGAGCTCCATCAGCACCCGCTGGCGCGCCGCGCTGTTGTCGAGGCCGCGGGCGCGCATCCGGACGCTCTCGTAGAAACGCTCCAGGTCCCGCACCTCGTTCTCGAGGCCGAATTCGCCGAAGTCCCGCCGCAGGGCGTCCAGGGCCCGGGCCACCGGGTTGGCGGCCGCGAAGTCGTAGTGCTCGAACAGCGCCTCGAAGACGGGGCGGGTCAGGACGTGTTGCGCCATGATCTCGATGGCGTCGCCGCGGTCGATCGACGCGTTGATCGAGACCTTCAGCTCTTCGTGGAACGCGCCGAACCACTCGCGCAGGGCTTCGTTGCCGGGGGCGGCCAGCAGATGCTCGATCCGGTGGACCAGTCGCGTGAAGATGTCCGCGACGTCCCTGGCCCAGGTCTCCCAGTACTTCCGGTCTCCGCACTTGTCGACGATCCGGGCGAAGATGGCGCCGGGCGGCAGGTCGATCGGCGCGAACGGCAGATCGGGGCCTGCCGGAGCTCCGTCTCCGTCTCCGCCTCCGTCGCCGCCGCTGAAGATGATGCGGCCGGTGGGCGTGTGGTTGAGGTCGATCTTGTTGATCTCGGCGTCGAGCCGGTCGTCGTGCGAACGCAGCGCGCGCAGGACGTTCCAGACCACGCCGAAGCGTTCGTTGTCGTCCAGCGCCGCGGCGGGGTTGACGCCCGCCGGCACGGCGATCGGCAGGATGATGTAGCCGTATTCCTTGCCGGGGGCCTTGCGCATGGCGCGGCCCACGGCCTGGACGACGTCCACCTGCGAGCTCCGGGGGCTCATGAACAGCACCGCGTCCAGCGCCGGCACGTCGATCCCCTCGGACAGGCAGCGCGCGTTCGAGAGGATGCGGCACGCACCCTCGGCGTCGCCCCCGGCGCCGCGCTCGCCCTTCAGCCACTCGATCCGGGCCTTGCGGTCGAGGGCGTGATGCTGGCCGTCGACGTGCCGGGTGTCGCAACGGAGCGCGCTCCGGCGCTCGGCCTCCGGCAGCAGGTCGATGGCGTGGCCGATGACGTCGTCCCAATGCGCTTCCAGGCGCTTCGACGCGGCGATGGTGTTGGTGAACGCGATGGCGCGGGACAGGCGGCGCACGGGCTCGCCGCCGGGGGCCTGGTTCTCCGGATTCTGCAACGCGCGCCAGCAGCCGGTGATCTTCGCGGCGTCGGTCAGGTTGATCTCGCTCTCGCCCGCCGCGAGATGCGCCTGCAACGCGGCGTCGACGTGCTGCTCGGACATGGCGAGCACGACGACCTTGTAATCGGACAGCAGCCCCTGATCGACGGCCCTGGAGAAGGGCAGGCGGTGGAGCTCCGGTCCGTAGGTCTCCGGATCGTCCATCGAGAACACGTCGACGTCGTGGCTCGCCGCCTTCGCCTTGGCGCTCTCCGTGTAGAGGCGCGGCGTCGCCGTCATGTAGAGACGCCGGGCGGCCCGGACCCGCTCCCCGTCGTGGACGAGCACGAACGGGGAGGTTCTGTCGCCGGGCCGCTCGACGCCGGTGGTCCGGTGGGCTTCATCGCAGAGGACGAGGTCGAAGGGCGGCGCTCCCTCGTTCTGCGCCCGCTCCACGACGCCGAGCGAGTGGTAGGTGCAGAAGACTACCGTCAGCGCGTCTTCGGCGGCCTCCCGGAGCGCCGCGGAGATCGACGGCGGGTCCGTGGTGACGGGGATTTCGAGCTCCTGGAGCGAGGCGTCCTCGTCGTTGAGCCCCGCCCGGGTGTCGGAGCAGACGCCGACGTAGCGGTGGGCGATCGCGCGCTGCGTCGCCCACTCCCGCATCGACTGGGAGAACAGGGAGATCGACGGCACGAGGTACAGGACCCGGCCGCCGGCGCCCGCCACGGCTTCCGCGATGCGCAAGGCGGTGAAGGTCTTGCCGGCGCCGCAGGCCATGACGAGCTTGCCGCGGTCGTGGTCCCGGAAGCCGGCGAGCACGTCGTCGAACGCGGCCTGCTGGTGAGGCCGCAGACGGAAGGGTTCGTGGCGGAAGGCGAGGTCTTCCGGCGCATCGCGCGCGAGGTCGGGCCAGTCGAAAGGTCGGCCGGCGAGGTCGCCGAAGCGGAGCACGGCGCAGGCGGGCTTCAGCCGCTCGATGGTCTTGCGGGCGTTCGGCCCCCAGCCGTCGCCGGTGTCCACGACGATGCGGGCGGTGAACGGGTCGCGGGCCGACGCGGCGATGAAGGAGTCGAGATGAGGCTTCGCGATCTGCGTGCCCGGCGCGTAACACTTGCACTGGACGGCGCAACAGCCGCCCCGGCGCTCCTCGGCGACGAGGTCGATGCCCGTATCGGCGCCGTCGAAGTCCGGCCGCGCGGCGGCCCACTCGGACCAGAGCCGGACGTCGGAGAAACGCTCCCGGTAGAGCGGGTCCTCGAGAAAGTACGTCTTCATCAGCCGCTCGAAGAGACGCCCCTTCTCGGCCTCGGAGCCTGCGACGGACCGGATGTGGTCCAGGGTCCGCTGGAAGCCGCCGCTCAATGCCATCTCCTTGCGTTGCAGGACGCGGCGATCGTCGTGTGAAGCATCGGGGTTCTTGACCGACTTCTTCACAGCCCGTGGCGAAAGCCCCCGCTGCATTCGAGCGCCGGTCGGATTGACAGGTTCTGTCAGGAGCCCGTGACATCCTGCTTGCAGGATGAACCTGCATCCGGCGACGTCGGACGCGGCCGGCGCTTGGGCGGAGCCTCCCGGAACGGCCCGAAGCGGAAGCGGCCGGCCGGCCGATGGCGATCAACCCGGCCGACCGGCCTGCGACGCGCGCCGCGGAGGGGCGCACGCCATGAGTGACAGTCTACAACCAAACCGCCCTTCCGTCGGCGTCCAGCATGCGCCCGGCCGATCCGAACGATGCAATCCGCAGGTTGGAATCAAGGGGGGTGAACGTGCGCGGAGAGTGGAACCCGGCGCTGCCGGACGAGCGCCGCATGTGGGCGATTGCGGCGGCCGACTACGGGCGCATGGTTCGCGGGTTCGTCAACGGAAGGCACGGATTCCGCCCGGATACGCCGGCCGACGTTCTCGCCGTGCAGTTGGACAGGTCGTTCCTGCTGTTCACGGGCCATGCGCGGACGGCGGTCACCTGCGCAAGGTGGGCGACAGGCGATACGGACGAACGGCCGCGGACGTTCAACGATCTGACGGACGCCGTTGCACTGGCGATGATGCGGCGGTTCGATGCGCGCGAACGGGCGCGCAAGACCCGGCGGTTCGGGCTGACGTGGCCTGAGTGGTTCATCCGCGCGCGGGGCGTCTTGTGGGCGCACGTTCCGCCGTGTGACCTTCAACCCGGCGATCCGGCCGCGCTTCAAGAGGCGGCCGGCGAATACCCGGAGCGGGGACATGCCTACTTCGGCGTTCGACGCGAATACGCCGGCGCGCCGGGGAGTCTCTTCGTCGATTACTGGCATCCGGCGGCCGGCGTGCGGATGCGGCCGAGCGTTCGGATGCGGCCGGGCGGGAAACCTCGGCGCGCCTTGACGTTGCTTCTGGCCTTCGACCGGCGCGCTCCGGGATTCCCGTGGTGGTGGTGAGGATCGGCGCGCCCGGCGCTTGGGCGGCATCTGGCGACTGACAGGTTTTGTCAGCAGCCCGTGCTATCAACTGCGCGCGGGCCGGTTCATGCGACCGGCTAGCCCGCGCGTTTCCACTTTCGGCCGCAGCATTGGAGACAACGTGTTGAAGACCATCGTATCGTTCGTCATCTTCGGAATCGTGGCGTCCGGCGTTCTCGGCGTCCGCGCGGCGGCGCAGGATGCGCCGGTTGTGCGGGTGTTCGTGCCTGCCAGCGAAGCGAACCGCGTATCGGGCGGCGGCGACGTGGGCGTTTCCGGCGGAAGCAACGATCAGACCGTGGAGATCATGAAGAATCTCACGGAACGGGAAGAATGCAGCCGGTTGCGCGTGACGAACCGGCGCAGCCGTGCGCACTTCCTGATCGAGATGGACCGGACCGAAGGCGGCTTTTTCGGCGTCGCCAGCCGGGACAACAAGATCGCCGTGTTCGACGGGTGGGGGGATCTGATCTTCACGAATTCAACCCGGTCCGTCGGAAACGCCGTGAAGGATGCGTGCAACGCCATCCGTGAAGAGGTCGACGGCGGCGCGGAGCTGGTCACGGTCGGCGAAGCGGAAGCGGAGGGGTAGCGCCGGCCGTCCGGCCCGCGCGGTACGGGCGGATGCGCCGGTTGACGTGTCGGGCGACGTGCGGCATGTCCGCGTGAGCCGAACGATCGGCTGGTAGGGCGTTCGAGGGGCGCGCCGGGGCGAACCCTGGCGCGCCCCGGCGCGCGGACCAAGGGGGAAACGCGATGACTTCGGACGGCAAAGACATGGCGATCGGCCTGTCGGCGATGCTGCTGGGCGTGCTGACGGCGGCGGCGGCCGGGTGGATGCTGGCGGGCGCCTTCGGCATGGCGGGGTTGTCCGTGGCGTGCGTGGCGGCGTTTCTCCGCTGGCCGGAGCCGTTCGGCAAGGCTCTCGCCGTGGCCAGGTTCGTGGTGGGCGGGCCGGCATGGTTAGCCGGGAAGATTGCGTCGGGCGACAAAGACATGGCTATCGGCCTGTCGGTGATGCTGCTGGGCGTGCTGACGGCGGCGGCGGCCGGGTGGATGCTGGCGGGCGCCTTCGGCATGGCGGGGTTGTCCGTGGCGTGCGTGGCGGCGGTCCTCCGCTGGCCGGAGCCGTTCGGCAAGGCTCTCGCCGTGGCCGGGTTCGTGGTTTGCGGACTGGCGGTCGGCGTGGTCTTGCTGGCGGTCGGCGTGGGCTGGCTGGCCGGGAAAATGGTGTGGGTGGTTCTCGCTGTGATTCTGTTCGCGATCTCTCCCGTTGCCGGCGGGCTGTTCATTGTCGGCCGGGCGCTTGTGGAATTCGCGGATGGCGCCGAACGCGCCGCGAACCGGCGCGGAGCCGGCGATTGCGCCGGCTGCCGCGTTCACTTCGAGATCCGGAACCTGACGGTCTATCACGTGACACCTCAGAGCAAGGGCGGCGGTGACCATCTTGACAACCTGCAATGGCTCTGCGGCGCGTGCAACAGCATGAAGGGAACCTGAACGCAGGCGGCGCTACTGGCGAAGCTCGACAGCCCGTGGTGGAACCCCGCGGGGCGCCGAGAGCGGCGAGGCGCCCGGCTGACAAGGCGTGAGGAGGGAGCATATTGTGGGCATACGCAACCGACGAACAACGCCGTCAGGCGGGATGCATCGCTGCTCGAATGCAGCGGGGACTTCCGCCACGGGCTGCCAGCGCTTGGCGGGAACGGGCTACCCGATCTGCTCATTCGGGATCGAGCCGGGGCGGTTTGCCCCCGGAGCCCAGGTCCGGACCGATGGACCGTCGCTTGACGGGCCGCTGTAAGGCCGGCCGGGGCAGGGTGGCATGGCCCCGGCTCGATTCGGGATGCGCGGCCGAGCCGGGCGGGCGTCCGGCCCGGTCGACGTCCGGCGCCCGGGATGCGGCGCCCGGCGGATGCAGCGAGCCCTTCACCACGGCCGCCGGTCGGCAGTCCGCGCGCCGGTCGCGGCGCCGGCGGAAACGTCGGTCCATCCACTCGCGGACGAGCAGCGCCGGTCCCACCACCGCGTTTCACGCCGGCGGAGGCGGCGGCCCGTCCGACGCGGCCCCGGTCGGACTCGCGCGCGGACGCCACAGCACGCGCATCGCCCAGCCGAGATCCAGCCGCTCCCCGGTCCACGCCGGCGTCGCCGCACTTGGCCCGATCGCGATCCCCGCCGCCGCCAGCCGCGCGTCCACCGGCGCCAGCGCCGCCCCCGTCCAGCGCGGCGGCTCCGGAACCTCCGGCAGCGGCCGGCCGTCCGCCCGCGTGAAGCGAACCGCGCCCGTGTCGTCGAGCATCACCTGCAATCCGCCTTCGTGCACGGCCCGGTGATGCCGCCGGCAGAGCTGCACCAGGTTGTCGAGCCGGGTCGCGCCGCCGTGCGCCCAGTGCCGGACGTGGTGCGCATCGCACCGCCGGGCCGTGCAACCCGGGAAGCGGCAACGGCGGTCCCGCGCCGCGAGCGCACGGCGCAGCGCCGGCGGGATCGTGCGCGTCTTCCGGCCGACGCCGAGCACCTGTCCGGCGGCGCCGTGGGTCATGACGACCCGCCCGGCATCACATGCCAGCCGTCGCGCCGTTTCCGCGGAGACGCGCAGCCCGCCGGCGTCCTCCAGCACCGCCTGACCATGCGCGGCGCGAGCAGCGTCGCCGGGATGTGACCCGTCAGCGCCTCCCGCCGGCCGGCGCGTTCCCGCGGGAACGCGCTCTCCGGTCGATGCGGCGCCCGTCGGCTCCAAGTCAACCGAGTCGCCAGCCGCACCCTGCGGGTCGCCGACGCCTGCCGCGGCGTCGCTTCCCGGCTGACGGATTGCCTCAGCGCGGCCGGCTGCTGTGGGTCGGACGACCGAAGACGTTCCCGCGGGAACGTACGTCGGGTGATCCGCTTCCTGCGCCGTCGCCGCGTCGTGCGCCAGCGTCGCGGCGTCCACGTGCAGCACCACCTGGTACCGGTCGCCCGCCGTCCCCGGGTCCAGCTTCACCGACAGCGCCGCCTCCGCCACCCGGCCGAGCGCGTCCGCCCGCCGCTGCTCCGACGACGCCTCGGGCGCGTCTTCCTCCGGAGCGTCCGACGCCTCCGTCCGCAACTGCTCGCTCGCTGCGTCGAGCGCCCGCAGCACCGCCGCCCCGACCTCCGGCGCCAGCCGTCCCCGAATCACCACCATCCCGTCGTCGTCCACCCAAGTCCGCAGCTCCCGGTGCGCGTGTCGCCGTCCGTCCTCGGCGATCTCCGCCGCCCGGTCCACCCGCCGCCACGCCCGCGTCACCTGTTCGACGTGCACCGCCGTCCCGGCGAGCGCGACGTCGAGCAGCGCCGCTTCGTTCTCCGGCGTCGCCACGCGGGTCAGCGCCCGCACCTTCGAGTAGGTGGTAATGGCAAGATGAAAAGGGACCCCCGTGGCCATGTGAAAAGGGACCCCCTGAGCAGTTGGGAGACAGCGATCGCCTGGCGAAGATCGCAGGGGCGAGACACGGTCGTCTCGTCGTCTAAGCCGGGAGGACGCAGAGGTGATCAGGATGTCCCAGTGGGCCGAGATCCGCCAGATGCATCTGGCGGAAGGCGTTTCGAAGAAGGAGATTGCGCGGCGGTTGCAGTTGGACGTCAAGACGGTGCGCCGGGCGATCGGCCGCCCGACACCGCCGGCGCGGGTGTCGTCGCTGCGGCCGAGGCGCCTCGATCCGTGGCGGGGTCAGATCGAGCGGTGGCTGTGCGCGGAGCCGCGGTTGACCGCCCAACGGATTCGCCGGCTGCTGTTGCCGATGACGGGACCGGTTCCGGCCCGGACGGTGCGCCGCTACGTCGCGGCGTTGCGGGCGGCCGGTACGTCTCGGGAGGCATTCGTGCACCGGAGCGTACAGCCGGGCACGACGATGGAGGTCGACTTCGGCGAGTCGTGGGTCGAGATCGCCGGCGCGCCGTGCAAGGTCAAGTATCTGGTGGCGGCGCTGCCGTTCTCCAACGCGTATTTTGCGAAGGCGTATCCGGTCGAGCGGGTCGAGTCGCTGCTCGACGGCATCGCGTCGGCGTTTCAGTATTTCGGGGGCGTCGCGGGCCGCGTCGTTCTGGACAACACCTCTCTGGCCGTCAAGCAGGTGTTGGCGGGCCGGGACCGGGTGCGGACCGAGGCGTTCGAGGCGTTCCGGGGCGGGTATCCGTTCCGGGCGGAGTTCTGCGCGCCGGGCAAGGGGTGGGAGAAGGGTTCGGTGGAGGGCGGCGTGAAGTACGTCCGCAACCTGGTGTTCCGGCCGCGGCCGGCGGTCGAGAGCTGGTCGGCGCTCAACGCGGCGATCATCACGGAGCTGGAGGCGGATCTGCCGCTGCGCCATCTCGACGACGGACGCTCGGTCGAGGAGGCATTGGCGGAGGAGCGGCGGCGCCTGCGGGCGCTGCCCGTTCACCTGCCGGCCACCTGCCGCGTCGTCGCGCGGGTGGCCGACAAGTTCGGGCACGTCCGCGTGGACCAGGTGGCGTATTCGGCGCCGATCCGCCACGCCTACCGGCCGGTGTGGGTGCAGCTGTTCCACGACCGGGTGGTGATCACGGCCGGCGCGGAGGTGATCGCGCGGCATCGCCGCGTGTTCGTCCGGGGCGCGAAGGTGCTCGATGCGCTGCACGTGCTGCCGCTGCTCGAGCGCAAGCACCGGGCTGCGGCCGAGGCGACGGCGCTGCAGGGCTGGCGGCTGGCCCCGGTGTGGCGGCGCGTGCGGGACGAACTCGCCCGGCGCACGCGCAAGCCCGATCAGGAGTGGGTCCGGATGCTGCGGTTGCTGGAGACGCACCCGGCGGCGGCGGTCGAGCGCGCGGTGACCGCCGCCCTCGAGCGCCATTCGCCGCGTCTGGAGACGGTGCGCCTCCTCCTGCGGCAGCAGCAGGCCGGTCCGCCGCCAGTCTGCCCGCCGGCCGCCGCCGTGCGTCCGGAACTGGCGCGGGTCACCGTCCCCGCTCCGACGCTGTCGTCGTATGACGCGCTGGTGGAGGGTTCCTGCTGATGGCCGCCGCGATCATCGAACCTCCGCATCTGGCTGCGGACCTGAAGACGCTGTGCCTGTCGACGATCACGGCTCAGTGGCGGCCGCTCGCCGAGCAGGCCGCCCGCCAGCGTCAACCGCCCGCCGACTATCTGGCGCAACTGGCGCACCTGGAGGTGACCGGACGCCGGGAGCGGCGTATCCAGCGCCGCATCCAGGACGCCCGTTTCCCGATGCTCAAGACGCTGGACGCCTTCTCGTTCGAGGCGCAGCCCGACCTCGACCGCAGCGCGATCCTGCAGGTCTTCGACTGCCGCTTCGTCGCCGACGCCGCCAACGTCGTGTTCGTCGGCGGCGTCGGCACCGGGAAGACGCACCTGTCCATCGCCCTGGGGATGGCCTGCTGTCAGCACGACTACCGGGTGCGGTTCGTGACCGCCGCCGAACTGGTCACGCTGCTCGTCGAAGCGCAGCAGCAGGGCCGTCTCGCCCGCAAGCTCGCCCAACTCGCCCGCTGCGACGTCGTCATCCTGGACGAACTCGGCTACGTGCCCTTCGACAAGGCCGGCGCTGACCTGCTGTTCGGCTTCATCAGCCAGCGCTACGAACGCCGGAGCCTGGTGGTGACGACGAATCTGCCGTTCGCGCGCTGGTCCGAAGTCTTCCTTGACCCGACCGCAGCCGCCGCGGTCATCGACCGCATCGTGCACCACGCGGCGGTACTGCAGACCACCGGCGACAGCTACCGGCTGGCCGCCGCAAAGCGGAACCGCAGGCCGGCCGCCGGCAAGAAGGGAGCCCGCTGATGGCTCCGGATCGCGCGCGGCGAATGCCCAACGCGGGCGACGACGACCCGCGCTGTCGGCCCCGGCAGCGTGACCGTGTGCGCGCCGGCGAGCACACGGTCACAGCCAGATCACGTCCGACAACCCGAAAACACTCTTCATCCAAGAAGGAGGACATCGATTGACCGGTTGACGGAAACTGGGGGGTCCCTTTTCACGTGGCCGCAGGGGTCCCTTTTCACGTGGCCATTTCCAGAGTAGGAGACCCGCCCGCGCTGCATCGCGGCGCTGATCCGGGGCAGCGCGGCCAGGGCGTGGGCGACGCGCACCTTCTCGCGGGCGGCGCCGGGGGCGAGGCCGGTGCGCCAGCTCAGCCAGTGGGCGCAGGAGGAGAAGCCGCCCGGCCGCCAGCCGCCCTGCTCGTCGAATCGGCGGATGAGGACGAGCAGCGCGCAGGTGGCGGCCTGGATGCGGGCGGAGAGTTCGGCGATCCGGTCGCCCAACCGGTTGAGATCGGCATCGGGTTGGTCCGGAATGGAAGCGGTGCGCGCCGTCGGAGGAAGGACAGGGTGGACGGAAGGCGAAATCGGGGCCGGAACCAGCGTGGTTTCGAGGGGCATGCGCCTATGATAACCCCTTGTTTTTCAGCCGCTTGTACGGCTCTCAGGCGGCCGTTCCCGGTCCGCTCGATGCTTTTCGACCTTCCGGTGGGCGTACGGCCCTCAGAGAGCGGCTGAGGCCGCCGGAGGGGCATGCTGAGGGCTGTTCCGAAGATCCGGCAGGGGACGGCGAAAATCCTGTCAAGTACTTTCTGCGAAAAAATGTGAAAGGCCCGCACCACCCGCAGCGTGATCGTGCGCAGCGGTGTGACGCCTGCCGTCGCCGGACGCGCTGGGCGCCGCCGCGAAGCGGAACCGCAGGCCGGCCTCCGGCAAGAAGGGAGCCCACTGATGGCTCCGGGTCGCGCGCTGCGAGTGCCCAACACCCTCGACCAGCAGGCGCCGACGACCCGCGCTGTCGGCCCCGGCAGCATGACCGTGTGCTCGCCGGCGTCAACAGCCCGTGGTGGAATCCCGCGTCGCGCCGAGAGCGGCGAGGCGCCCGGCTGACAAGGCGCGAGGAGGGCGCATATTGGGCATACGTAACCGACGAACAACGCCGTCAGGCGAGATGCATCGCTGCTCGAATGCAGCGGGGACCTCCGCCACGGGCTGTCAAGGAGGACGTCGATTGACCGGTTGACGGGAAACTGGGGGTCCCCCTTTCACATGGCCACAGGGGTCCCTTTCAGTTGCCATTTCCACGCATCCCTTCATCTGCTGACTCCTCCCTGGACAAGGGGTCAGTTTTCGTTGTTCGCCTGACAACGCAGCCGGCGCATTTCTCCAACGCGGGATTCCACCACGGGCTGTTTGGACATTCGGCGCCCGGCGCATGCTGAGAGCATGCCTGTCCTGGCGATAAACCTGCCGGTCACTGACAGGCTTTGTCAACGAGCAGTGCTATCGATCTGTGCACGGGCCGGCGTTACGCGGTCGCCCGGCGCGCCGTCCACCTTCGGCCGCAGCAACGGGAGTACGGAACATGAACAGGCGAGCGCGCCGGGGCGCGTTCCTGCCGCTTGCGGCGCTTGCTGTCGCGTGCGGCGACAACGGCAACCCGATAGCGCCATCCGATCCGGTTGCGCGGTCCTTCGTGGTTGTCGCGTTCGGCGACAGTTTGACCTTGCTGGCGCATTCGCATGTGCGGGCGCTCGAGCGGATGCTGCGGTCGGCGCGCGGGCCGGGCGTCGCCGTGCGGAACGCCGGGCGGCATTCCGAGCATTTGCAATCACCGTCTACCGTGGAGCGGTTCGAGCGGGAGATCGGCCGCAGCCCGAAGGCGGACGTTGTGATCATCATGGAAGGCACGAACGACATGCTGTCTCCGCCGCCCAGACGCACGCTGGCGGACTCCGCGCGCGATGCGACGAACGCGTTGGAGCGGATGCTTGACCTTGCCGCCGCCGCGAACGTCACGCCGATCGTGGCGACGATTCCGCCGATCCGGGCGACCGGCATGAAACGGAACGGAGAAAGCACGGCGGAAGCGTCGGCGGGCGTGTCGATTCTGAACGGCCGCATCCGCGAGATCGCGCAGGTGCGCGGCGTGGCGTTGGTGGACGTTGAACGGGTCATACGGGCCGGCAATTGTCCCGGAACCGATACCCTGCCGTGCTTGGACGAATCCGGCTACCACCTTACCGATGCAGGCTACGCCTTGATTGCGCGGGCTTTCTTCGACGCGATTCAGGACTTGCGGTAGCGCGCGCGGGCCGGCCGTTCAACTTGGCGCGAGGAGCGGCGGCTGCGGAAGGCTGCGGCGCGCCCGGCGCATGCGGCCGGTCCGATTCGAGGGGCGCGCCGGTCGGACTGACAGGTTTTGTCAGTAGCCCGTGATATCAACTTCGCGCGGGCTGGTTCACGCGGCCGGCCGGCGCGCCGTGTTTCGGACCTTCGGCCGCGGATTCGGAGCAATCGTGCATCGCATCGGAACGTTCGTCTTCGTCGTGTTGTTGTTCACGTCCACCTTGCCGGCCGGCGCGCAGTCGATCCGGGAATCCGCCGAACGGCTGGCGCGCCGGTCGGCGTCGGTCCAGCCCGGCGCGCCCCTGGCGTTGCGCAGCCGGTCGATGGTGCGGACGTGGGCCGGCGTCGGGCTGGTTGCCGGCGGGCTGGCCATGATGTTCACGGGGCAGGATGATTGCGTGGCGACCGGCAGCCTGGCGGAAGGTCGGCAGGTAGGTAGCTATGGCGACTACTACACGTATGCAGTGAGCGGCGGCAACCTGCACGCGGTTCGAGAGCATACGGACGGCGGCGGCTTTTCGGGCTGTTACTTCCGGTTCAGCGTTTCAGGTACGGAAACGGATACATACCGCGGGAGCGTTTCCAACATCGGGGAGCATCTGCGGAGTGGCAATGATGACACTTGGCGGGAAGGGTTCTACGGCGGCGCATTGGATCGGCTGCGGAACGATACGAACGTCAAGGCGGTTCGACCGAAGTTTCGCTTGTGGGGCGGCGCGGCGATGGTGGCGGGCGGCGCGTTGCTGGCCACGGTCTGGGCGGATGCGCCGGTGGACGTGTCGGGCGACGTGCGGCAGGTGCGCTTGAGCCGAACGATAGGCTGGTAGGGATTCGAGGGGCGCGCCGGCGCATTGCGGCCGGCCGGCGCGCCGTTCGGACCTTCGGCCGCGGGAGCAATCCAAAAGATGGCGAACCTTATCGGAACGAACGCAAACGACAGGATTAACGGCGGCAATGACGACGACACGCTGAACGGCTACGACGGCGACGACACGCTGCACGGCGGCGCCGGCGACGATAGTATGCGCGGCTGGTTCGGCGACGACTTGCTGCACGGCGGCGCCGGCGACGACTCGCTCCTCGGCGACGACGATGGCTTCATCGCCGATCTGTACGGCGCCGGCGCCGCTCCAGCTCACGGCGACGACACGTTGCACGGTGGCGATGGCGACGACTGGCTGTTTGGCGAAGGCGGCGACGACATGCTGAACGGCGGCGCCGGCGACGACACGTTGCAAGGCGCCGCCGGCGACGACTTCCTGAAAGGGCAGCCCGGCGCAGACAGGTTGTGGGGGGGCCCGGGTGACGATACGTTGTGGGCCGGCCGTGACGACGACCGGGTTGACGGCGGCGGCGGCGCCGACCGGCTGCTTGGCGGCGGCGGCGACGATCATCTGTTGGGCGGGCCGGGCGACGACTTCCTGAAAGGGCAGGCTGGCGACGATACGTTGTGGGGCGGCCGGGGCGCCGACACCTTGCGCGGCGACGACGGCGCCGATGCGTTGGTCGGCGGCGGCGGAAGCGACAACCTGCACGGCGGCGGCGGCGGCGACGCCTTCACGTTCCGCCTGTCGCACGTGGCGCCCGGCGATGTGGACGTTGTGCATGCGTTCGACGCGGCCGAAGGCGACACGATCCGCCTGGCGAACGACGTTCGGTATACCGTCCGCGCAGTGGGCGATCTGACCGTCATTGACGTTGCCGGCGGCGGCGAGATTCACGTTGCCGGCGCGGACGTGGCAAGCGCCATCGTCGGCGGGACGTCGCTGGCCTTCGGTTTCGGGTTCGAGGTCGACGTCGGCTGGTAGAGTGCTTCGAGGGGCGCGCCGGGGTTCAACTTGGCGCGCCCCTGGGGGTAGGGGCGCATGGCCGGGCAACGCGAGATCGAAGCGGCGATAATCGGCGTGATCGGCCGGATAATCCTGTGGGGGATCTTCGTTCCGCTCGGCTTCCTGTGGTTCGTCAAACTGGCCTGCACGTGAGCGGACGTGCGGCCCGCGAATCTGGCGCGCGCCCGCGGCGGCGCGGGAACGGGCTACCCGCTTCGCGGAGCGGTCCAGTGCGCAGGTGGAACCCTGCTACCCGCTTCGGGCCGGCCGCACGTCGCGTCCCGCCGCTTGGCGCGAACCTGCTACCCTTCGGGCGCGTGCGGAAGGCGCATCGGATCGGGCCGGGGACCGTGGGCGCCCGGCCTGCGGCCGGCCTGGGGCTCCGGTCGCGCGACGGGATCGGGCGGTCGCTGGCATCGCCGGCGAACGGGAGTGAGTACTTGGCCCCGGCCCGATCCGATGCGCCGCCCGGCGCGAACCTGCTACCCTTCGGCGTTCGTTTCTGCGCCCGGCCGCACGTCGGCCGTGGCGCGCGCGGAACCAGGTTGATCCGGTGAGGCGCCCTACCGCCGCCGAAGTGGTGATCGGCGTCTTGATCGGGCTGCTGATTCCGCCGCTTGGCGTGGGGTTGCTGCTGGCGTGGTGGTGGCTTGGGCGGCGCGCCGCCGCCGACCGGAAGAAACTGCACTGAACGGCCGGGCGCGTCCGGAACCAGGCGGTCAACTTGCCGTTTCCGCGCGCGCCCCGTCCGCGCGCCCCGCGCGAACCTCGGGCTCCGGAGCCCGGGCGCCGCCGTCCCGTGCTAGACTGGCTGCAATCACTTAGCGGCTGGGGTAGGGCCCAATAGTCGCGGTGTGTCCTGGCGGGCGGCCCTTCACGTCCGCGGCTTTTCTCAGCCCGCGCGACCCTGGGCATTCCCTTCGGCTGAACGGCGGCGCGCCGGGTTCCGCTCCGGCGCCCCGCGCGAACCTCGGGCTCCGGAGCCCGGGGCGGGCCGCTCTGCAGGGCGGGTGGTATGATCCGCGTGAGCCCGCGCGACTGGCGGCGCGGCGCCTATAGGCGCGCGGGCCTCAGCATGGGCGCCGCGCAGCTCATGCACATTCCCTTCGGCTTCGGCCCGGCCGCACGTCGCGCCCCGGCGCGAACCTCGGGCTCCGGAGCCCGGGCGGCCGTGCGCCGGCGCCCGTGCTACACTGCCGTCACGGTCGGCGCGACTGGATCGGGGTCCTATAGGCGCGCAGGTCGTCAGCGGCGGCGCCCCGACGCACGCTGCACATTCCTTTCTGGGAGCCCGGGCGGCCGACGTCCTGATCGCCTTCCCTTCGCTCTGCAGGGGCTGCATGAACATGCATTCCGCCGCTGACTTTCGCTCTCCGGACTGCATATCGGCGCTTCGCGGGGCGAAGGTCGGCCGCGCTTCGCGGGCGGCGATGGTGCGGGGCGGGCGGGAAACCGTCAACGAATCCGGGGCGGAACGGGCCGGCGGGCCTGCTCCGGACCCTGCGGCGTGCGGGTTACCATAATTTCCATTATCGGACGCACGGCGGGAAAGTGAGCGGCCCGGCCGCTTGCGCCGCCGGGCCGCTCGGCTGCGGGCGCGAAAGCGGCCGCAACTACCTACACGTTTCAATCCAACACTCCGCGCGGACGCGCGAAGCGACTTGAACGCGCCAGCCTACCACGGCCGGCCGTCGCCGTTCCGGAGCGGGTCGGCCGGCTGCGGCCGCTCCAAGTGGTCCAGCGCCGCCCGGCGCGCCTTCCGCAACAGAAACCGAACCGGCCGGGCCAGCGATGCGCCGCAGCCGGCGCACGTCGGCTGACGCTCAAGCGCCGCCAGCGATGCGCGCCGCCCGCAAGCGCACTCGATCCAGGTTTCAGGTTCGGGCCGGTCGGCCATTCAGGAAGGGCGCGGCCGGGCGAGCCGCTCAAACACGCCGGCGGCGCGCGCGTCCATCGCAATCGACACGGCCGCGACCAGCGAAGCGCCGCAGCCGGCGCACGTCGGCTCGGCGTCGGCCGCGTCCGGCATCGGCTGCGCCCGGCCGCACGCGCACTCGATCCAAACTTCGGGTTCGAACCACAGTCAGGTCGGCCACGTCGCCTGCTCCATACACCTTCCGCGCACGCCGTTCGAGAGCTGGCAGCCAGCTACGGCCTGAACAGGCCGGCCGGTTGCGCGTCGGCCGCGATCCATATCTCCACTTCGAGCGACCGTCCGCACGCGCACGCCGGCGCGTCGGCCACGTCCGCGGCGGCGGCAGGCGCCGCGTCCGGGACCGGCCGCAGGCCGGAGCGGTCCGGCGCGGCTAGAATGATCGCGATGGCGGCCACCCCCCGGCGCACGCGGCGGCGGCCCTCGGCCCGGAGCAGACCGCGGCCGGCGCGCCGGCGGTGGGCGCTCCTCGTGATTGCGCCGGCGGCGGTCGCCGCGGGCGCGTGGGCGTTGCATGCGGCCGGAGCCTCCGGCGCCGGCCGGCCGCCGCAGGCCGTCCGCGCCTTGCGAGTCGAGGTCGTCCGCGAGCTGCCGCACGACCGGTCGGCCTACACCCAGGGCCTGCTCTGGTGGGACGGGCGCCTCTACGAGAGCACCGGCCGGTACGGCGAGTCGACCCTCCGCCGCATCGATCCGGCGACCGGGGCGGTCGAGCAGCGGATCGACCTCTCGCCGGCCTTCTTCGGGGAAGGGCTGGCGCGGTCGGGCCGCCGGCTGATCCTGCTGACCTGGAAGGCCGAACGCGCGCTGGCGTACGACCTCGGCACGTTCGAGTTCGTGCGGGCGTTCCGCTACCGGGGCGAAGGGTGGGGGCTGTGCCACGATGGGACGCGCTTCGTCATGAGCGACGGGTCGGACGTGCTGACGTTCCGCGATCCGGAGTCGTTCGCGCCGGCCGGCAGCGTCCGCGTCACGCTGCGGGGGCGGCCCCAGGACCGGCTGAACGAGCTGGAGTGCGTCGACGGGGCGGTCTACGCGAACGTCTGGCAGGAGGAGTACATCGTCCGGATCGACCCGGCCACCGGGCGGGTCACCCACCAGATAGACGCCGCCGGCCTCCTGTCGCGCACCGAAGCCCGCGGCGTCGACGTGCTCAACGGGATCGCCCACGACCCGGACGCCGGCGCCTTCTACCTCACCGGCAAGTGGTGGCCGAAGATGTTCGAGGTCCGGTTCGCGCCGGCGCGCGCGTCGCAATCGCAGGAGACCCCCTCTCCCGTTCCCGCCGGATGGAGGGTCGATGGCGCGATGCTGTCGCCGCATTGCTTCGTCTACGAAGGTCCGTCGAGCGATCGCTTCCAGGCGGTGGCCGAGAGGTTCTCCCTCCAGGACTACGACGAGTTCTCGCGCGACACCGGCCGCTACTTCGGCGAGCCGATCCCGGTGGAGCGCGGTACGGGCGTCCGCCTCTGGGCGTGGGTTGACGACTGCGCCGTCGATCCGTCGGAGGTGCGGACAGCAGGTTCGACGATCGTGCAGGAGGAGAAGACGCCGTTCGAGACGGTCGAGCACGTCTATGCGCTCCTGGCGGAGGTCCCCCGAGAGCTCTGCCGGCGTCTCGCCCCCAACCTGCCCGCCGCATGCCGCGAAGCCTGGCTCGTCCGCGCCGGCGCACTCGGCGGCGGCTCCCTGGGCTTCTGGGGCGGCTACAACGTCTACGGTCTGTTCGAGGCGGAAGGCGGCGGCGGCGTGATCGTCCCGCTCAAGAACTTCCGGACGGAGGACGCCGCCCGGAGTTTTCTCGCGGCGAGTCGCGGCGTGAAGCGCCGATGACGCTCTCCGGAGATCGGCGTCGATCAGGAACCGCCTGCGCCCGCGCATCGCGATGAAACGGCACGCCAGCCTCGTCCCGCTCTCCCGCGATCACCACCGCGGGCTGGTGATGGCCCAGCGTCTGATTCTGGGACGGTCGACGAACCCGCGGGACGACTGGCCGGCGGGCCGCGCGCAGCAGGCGGCGCGCCTCGTCAAGTTCTTCGAGACCGACCTCCGGCCGCACTTCGAGGCGGAGGAGGCCCACGTCTTTCCCGCCGCGGCCCGGGCGTTGCCCGACGGCGGCCGCAGGACGCGGGCGCTGATCGCCGAGCACGAGACCATGCGGGCGATGATCCGCGAGCTGGCCGGCGATCCGGCCTCCCGGTTGGACGAGCGGCTGATCGCCTTCGGCGAGCTGCTCAGGGCGCACATCCACGCCGAGGAGCGCGAGCTCTTCCAGCAGATGCAGGCCGCCTGCGATCCGAAGACGCTCGAGACGCTCGGGACCCGGCTCGCCGCGCGCGGCGGGACGTGCGATTCCGCTTCCGCCCCATGACGCTCCCCGGCGGCCCCGCGGACAAGCTCGGCAACCGGCTATCTGGACGCTGCGCGCCGGCGACTCATCCGAGGAACGCTGGTCTCCCGGCCGGCGGCGGAGACGTTGCTGTCCCGGCTGGGAGAGACGGTGACCGAGAGCGTCCTGACCGGAAAAAGCGGTCGATGACTGCGGCGGTTGCGGTCGGGTCGAGGAAGACTTCGGACCAGCACGCGAACGGCGGATTCGTCGTCACCACGAGCCGCCAGCCCTGCAGAGCCGTCGCCTCGGCCGCAGCCCGTCCCCGGCCCGCCAACACCTGCTTGACGGCCAGAGAGGTGTTGTCCAGCACGACGCGGCCCGTGACGCCCCCGAAATACTGAAACGCCGACGCGATGCCGTCGAGCAGCGACTCGACCCGCTCGACCGGATACGCTCCGGTGCTGCAACCGCCGCGCAATCTCCCCTTCGCCACGCCTTCCACCAGATGCAGTGGGGGATCTCGGCCCACTGCCCACTGGGACATCCTGGTCTCCCAACTGCTCAGCAGCCCGTGGTGGAACCCCGCGTCGTACCGAGAGCGGCGAGGCGCCCGGCTGACAAGGCGTGAGGAGGGCGCATATTGGGCATACGCAACCGACGAACAACGCCGTCAGGCGGGATGCATCGCTGCTCGAATGCAGCGGGGACCTCCGCCACGGGCTGTCAGGAGGTCCCTTTTCAACTGGCCACGGGAGTTCCTTTCATGTTGCCGTTACCGCGTTCCAGCCGGCGACCCGTGACGCAGGATCTCGCGCGGCTGGAGCGGCATCTTTCTTGCTGGGATATGGATGTGGACTGGACGATGATTGGCGGGTTCGTCGCGCTGGCGGCGTTGATGGTCGGACTGTTCCGCGACGTCAAGGGCGACGTCCGCGACCTGAGGCGGGACGTCGGCGAGCTCAGGAACGACAACCGGGAGCTCAGGCGCGACTTCGAAGGCTTGCGCGCCGAGACCCGCCAAGGGCTCGAGGACCTGCGCGCCGAGACCCGTCAATGGGTCGAAGACCTGCGCGCCGAGACCCGCCAAGGGCTCGAAGAGCTGCGTACCGAGCTCCGTCAGGCGATTGAAGATCTGCGTACCGAAGTCCGTCAATGGGTCGACGATCTGCGCACCGAGACCCGCGAAGCGCACGCGCAGACCGGGAAGCGGATCGACGACGTGCACGCGACGTTGCTCGCCATCGTCCCACGCGCGGCGGCCGAGCCGGCCGACCCCCGGTCGTAGCCGCGCCATCGACGGGCAAGCGTCGATCGTTCACCGTTTTGAGTCAACCTGCCTCGAAACCGAACCTACCCCCAAACCGCTTGAATTATCAACGTTCTGTTCTCCCCGCCCCTCGAGCTGCCCCTGACCGGTTCGTCACCAGCGCCACCCGATGCAGCCAGGCCGGATCGGGGTCCAGGAACGTACGAAGGGTCAGTCCCCCGGTGTCCAGGTACGTGATCCGCCCCAGCCGTTCCAGCGGCGCGCCGTCGGCTTCCAGCTGGTCGGCGTCCGTTTCGGGAAGCACGCAGAGGACGCGGGCCGGGCCGCCGAGGAAGTCGGACGCGGCCTCGAGGGTGGGAAGGTCCACGGCGGGGCGGCGCGTGTAGAACGGCAGGTTGCGGTGGAAGGCGGCGCGGCGGCCGTGGCGGACGTCTTCGCCGTCTACACCGGCGGTGGCGGCGGAGGCGATCATCGCGGTCATCCGTTCGACAGGCGCGGGGCCGGGGGTGGCGAGGACGACGTAATGGGCGGTCAGGATGACGACTATCGACGCGGCGGCGAGCGCAGGGGGCGTCCAGCGGGGGCGGGCGGCGGTGAGGCAGACGGCCAGGCCGGCGGCCGTCACTGCGGCGGCGGCGGCGGCGACGGTGGGCGGGTCCCAGTCGACCAGCAGCGGGCGGGCGCGGTGCGTCAGGACGCCGAGCAGGACGACGGTCGCGCCGGCCACCGCGGTGCAGGCGGCCAGAAGCGGGTCGCGTGGGGCGGCGGCGCGGGCCGTCAGGCGGTCGCGGATCGCGGCGGCGAGCAGGACGGCGAGCGGAACCGTCACCGGGAGGACGTACCGGGGCTGCTTGCCGACCGAGAGGGAATGGAAGAGCAGGGGGGCGAGCGCCCACCAGGCGAGCCGCACGGTGGCGGCGTCGGGGCGGCGCGGTCCTGCGGCGCGGACGAACCGGCGGAGCGCCGGGAGCCAGAGCGCCATGTACGGCGACCACGGGAGCATCCCGCCGGCCACTATCGGCGCGTAGTACCACCAGGGTCGGGGGTCGTTGTAGCGCGCGGTGGCGAACCGTTCGACGTTTTCGGCGATGAAGAACCGGTCGAGGTAGGCCGGGCCGTGCACGGCGGTCATCGCGGTGAACCAGGGGGCGGCCACCGCCAGGAACGCGAGCGCCGCCAGCGCGCACTGGCCGGGGCGCAGCCGCAGCCGGGAGCGGCCGGTGGCGTGCTCCCAGGCGGCGAGCGGCGCGACCACCAGCACGGGCAGCGCCAGGCCGATCGGCCCTTTCGTCAGCACGCCTGCGCCGGCCGCCGCCGCGGCGGCGATCAGCCACCGGCTTGCATCGGGGGCGCCGCTCGGGTCCGGTCCGCCCGCGGCCGGTCCGTCGTCCAGGCAGGCCCGCGCCGCGCACAAGGTGGCCAGGGCGACGAACAGAGCCAGCGGCAGGTCGGGCAGCGCCTGCCGCGCCATCGCGGCGCAGGCGAAGCTGGTGGCGGTGATCAGGCCGGCGAGCAGGCCGGTCGGCTCGTCGAACCAGCGGCGGGCGGCGCAGAAGGCGAGCAGGACGAGTCCGAGCCCCGCCAGCGCGGACGGCAGGCGCGCCGCCGCTTCGCCGACGCCGGCCGCGCGATAAGCGGCGGCGGCCAGCCAGTAGTACAGGACCGGCTTCTCGAAACGGTGGGCGTAGTTGAAGTGCGGCGTCAGCCAGTCGCCGCTCTCGACCATCTCGCGGGCGGCCTCGGCGTAGAACCCTTCGTCCGAATCGGCGATCGCCGGCCGCCCCAGGCCGGCGAAGAAGGCGAGGAGGCAGACGCCGGCCAGAAGAAGCGCGGCGCGCGGCGCGGCGGGAGCCATCAGCCGGCGTCCGCGGCGGGCCGGGCGCTCGCGTCGGCCAGGCGCCGGTTGAAGATCCGCAGCAGGACCAGCGCCACGCCCCACTGCAGCAGGCAGGTCCCCAGGCTGTAGGTGCGGAGCGGGTTCCACCACGCCTCGGCGTCGTACACCGTGACCGACTGGTGGACCCACCAGCCGAACATCACCGCGAACTCGGCGGGCACCAGATACTTGAGCACCCACTCGTACAGCCGTCCCACCCGGAGGCTCCCGGCGCCGACGTTGACGAGCTCGGTGCGGAACCGCGCCTGCCCGTACCGCGTCGCCGCCAGCGACACGAACAGCCCGTTGATCATCAGCGCGAGTCCCCAGACCCAGTCCTGGTTCTCGAAGACGGCGAGGCTGGCCGCCGACGGCGCGCCGCAGACGACCGCCGCGCCGGCGACCGTCCTGACCGCCGCGCGCCGCGGCATGCCGCCGTCGATCAGCGCCCGCGCCGCCAGCTCGATCATCGCGATCAGCGACGACAGGGCGGCGCAGAACAGCGCCAGGAAGAAGACCGGGAGGAAGACGCGTCCCGCCGGAACCTGTTCGAACAACTGGGGAATCCAGACGAACGTCAGCCCGACGTTGCCCGACGCCATCGCCTCCAGCGCGTCGGTGGTCGACAGGACGGCGAACGCGGTCGGCAGAATCGCCATGCCCGCCAGCAGCGACGCCACGTTGTTGCCGATCCCGATGGCGGCGGCGCTCGTGACGACGTCCTCGTCCCGCCGGACGTATATCGCATACGTCAGCAGCAGTCCCCAGCCGGCGCCGGTCGACCAGGCCGACTGCGTCAGCGCTTCGAGCCAAGTCCGATGGCTGGCGAGCGCCGACAGATCGGGCCGGAACAGGAACGCGAGCCCGCGCCCGGCGCCGTCGAGCGTGACGGCCCGCGCCGCCGCGACGGCGAGAAGCACGAACAGGGTCGGGATCAGCACGCGGTTCGCCCGTTCGACGCCGCCCGCGATGCCGCGCGCGACGATCGCCGCGCCCGCCGCGACCGAGACGACGTGCAGCAGGATCGGCCGCCAGACCGACCGGCTGTAGTCCTCCCAGTACGCGGCGGCGTCGGCGCCGGGGACGCCGGCGAGGCTGGCGGTGAAGTACTGGAGCGTCCAGCCGGTGACGACCGCGTAGTAGAACATGATCATGGCCGTCGTCACGACCACGAAACCGCCCATCCAGGCGTGCCGGCGTCCGAGCAGGGCGCTGAACGCGCCGATCGGGCCGCGGCGGGCGCCTCGGCCGAGCCCGAACTCGGCGATCAGCAGCGGGAGCGACCACAGCACGAGGAAGAGCGCCCACGGGATCAGGAAGGCCGCGCCGCCGTTCTGCGCCGCGACGCGGGGAAACCGCCACAGGTTGCCGGTCCCCACGGCCATGCCGAGACCGGCGGCGACGATCGCCCAGCGCGACGAGAACAGCTCGGGCCTGGCCATGGCTCCCGGGTGCGGGTCCAGTGTAGCAATTGCCGCATTGCTATGAGTCGTATCAAGATTCTATACTTGGACGGACGCAGGATTTAAGGCGCATGGAGTTCAAGGATTACTACGCGGTGCTCGGGATCGGCCGGAACGCGACGCCGGACGAGATCAAGAAGGCGTACCGGAAGCTGGCGCGGCGGCGCCACCCGGACGTCAATCCGGGAGACCGCGCGGCCGAGAAGCAGTTCAAGGAGATCAACGAAGCGCACGAGGTGCTGGGCGACCCTGACGCGCGGCGCCGGTACGACGAGCTGCGCGCGGACCGGCGCGCCTGGGAGCGGGCCCGGGCCGGCGGCGGGCAGCCGTTCGGATTCGGCGGCGGACCGCAGGGCGGCGTCCGCTGGAGCGTCGGTCCGGACGGGTCGCAGGCGTTTTCCGGGTTCTCCGAATTCTTCGAGACGTTTTTCGGCGGCGCGGCGGCGGCCGGCGCGCCGCCCGGCCGGCGCGCGGCCGGGAGCGGCGACGTCGAGCGCGTCATCGAACTTGGCCTCGACCAGGCGCTGCGCGGGTCGGCGCAGCGGATCTCGATAGACCGCGGCGGGCGGCGGAGCACGGTCGACGTGCGTATTCCGGCGGGCGTGACCGACGGGTCGCGCATCCGCGTGCCGGGCGCGGGAGGAGCCGGGACCGGCGGCGCGGCGGGCGACCTGTTGCTGCGCGTCCGCCTGAAGCCGCATCCGCGGTTCACCCTCCGAGGCCGGAACCTCCACGTGAACGTCGCCGTGCCGGTGCCGACCGCCGTCCTCGGCGGCGAGGTCGAAGTCGCGACGCTCGACGGGACGGTTCGTCTCCGGATTCCGGCCGCCACGCAGCCGGGCCAGGTGTTCCGGCTCAGGGGCCGGGGAATGCCCGGCGCGGGCGGACGATCCCGGCCGGGCGATCTGCTCGCCACGGCGGAGGTGACGGTCCCGAAGCGTCTGGACGCCGCCGCCCGCTCGCACTACGAGGCGCTGGCGGCGCTCGAGGAGACGGCTCGGCGCGAGGACCGGAGGACGGTGGCGTGAACGTCGGTCGAGCCACGGAGAAGGCCCGGGAGGCGCTGCTGTCGGCGCAGCAGCTCGCCGAACGGTCGGGGCATCCCGAAATCGAACCCGAGCATCTGGCGGTTACGCTGGCGGAGCAGCCGGACGGGGTCGCGCCCGCCCTGCTGCGGAAGCTGTCCGTCGATCCGGCGGCGGTGGCCGACGCGGCGCGCGGCGAGATCGCGAAGCTTCCGTCGGCCCGGGGCGGCGCGCCGGCCGCGCCTTCGCCGCGGCTCGGAGCCGTGTTCGATCAGGCTGCGTCCGAGGCCGAACGGCTCAAGGACGAGTACGTCAGCACCGAGCATCTCCTGGTCGCCCTCGCCGGCGGCGGCGACCGCGTTCCCGCCGCCCGGATCCTCCGGGCGCACGGCGTGACCGGCGACCGGATCTACGAAGCGCTGGCGTCGGTCCGCGGCTCGCAGCGCGTGACCGATCCCCATCCGGAAGGGAAGTACGAGGCGCTCGAGCGTTACGGGCGCGATCTGACCGACCTCGCGCGCCGGGGCAGGCTCGACCCGGTGATCGGCCGCGACGAGGAGATCCGGCGGCTCGTCCAGGTGCTGTCGCGGCGCACGAAGAACAACCCGGTGCTGATCGGCGAGCCCGGAGTCGGGAAGACGGCCATCGTGGAAGGCCTCGCCCAGCGGATCGTGCGGCAGGACGTGCCCGAGGGCCTCAAGCGGAAGCGGATCGTCGCCCTCGACGTGGGCGCCCTGGTCGCCGGCGCGAAATATCGGGGCGAGTTCGAGGAGCGGCTCAAGGCGGTGCTCCGGGAGGTCACCGACGCGGCCGGAGGGATCGTGCTGTTCATCGACGAGCTGCACACGGTGGTCGGCGCCGGCGCCGCGGAGGGTTCGATAGACGCCTCCAACATGCTGAAGCCGATGCTGGCCCGCGGCGAGCTCCACGCGATCGGGGCGACGACCCTCGACGAGTACCGCAGGCACGTCGAGAAGGACGCCGCGCTCGAACGGCGCTTCCAGCCGGTGGTGGTCGCCGAGCCGACGGTCGAGGACACGATCAGCGTCCTGCGCGGCCTGCGCGAGCGGTACGAGATCCACCACGGCGTCCGGTTCAAGGACGCGGCCCTCGTCGCCGCCGCGGTGCTGTCCCATCGGTACATCAGCGACCGCTTCCTGCCCGACAAGGCGATCGATCTGATCGACGAGGCGGCCTCGAAGCTGCGCACGGAGATCGACTCGCTGCCGGTCGAGCTCGACGAGGCGCAGCGGCGGATCATGCAGCTCGAGATCGAACGGGAGGCGCTCCGCAAGGAGACCGACGCCGCGTCGCGCGAGAGGCTGGCCGGGATCGACAGGGAGCTCGCCGACCGGAAGGAGGAGCGCGCCCGGCTGCAGACGCAGTGGGAGCAGGAGAAGGAGGCGATCCAGGCGTCCCGGGCGCTTCGGGAGGAGCTCGAAACGGTCCGTCACGCGATAGAGCGCGCGCAGCAGGCGGGCGACTACGCCGAAGCGTCCGCCCTGCAGTACGGCCGGCTGCCCGAGATCGAGCGCAAGCTGCAGGACGTCGACGCCGGCCAGGACGCGGCGCCGCAGCCGGACCGCATCCTGAAGGAAGAAGTGGACGAGGAGGACGTCGCCGAGGTCGTGAGCAAGTGGACGCACGTCCCGGTCAGCAGGCTGGTGGAAGGAGAGGTCCGGAAGCTGCTCCGGCTGGAGCAGGGGTTGCGCGCCCGCGTCGTCGGACAGGACGAAGCGGTCACCGCGGTCGCGAACGCCGTTCGGAGGGCGCGGGCCGGTCTGCAGGATCCGGACCGTCCACTCGGCAGCTTCATCTTCCTGGGGCCCACCGGCGTCGGGAAGACGGAACTCGCCCGCGCGCTGGCCGAGCAGCTCTTCGATGCGGACGACGCGATGATCCGGATCGACATGTCGGAATACCAGGAGCAGCACGTGGTCGCGCGCCTGATCGGAGCGCCGCCCGGGTACGTGGGGTACGAGGAAGCCGGCCAGTTGACCGAGGCGGTCCGGCGGCGGCCGTACGCCGTCGTGCTGCTTGACGAAATCGAGAAGGCGCACCCCGACGTGCTGAACGTGATGCTCCAGATGCTCGACGACGGGAGGCTGACCGACGGCAAGGGTCGAACGGTCGATTTCCGGAACGTGGTCGTGATCATGACCTCGAACCTCGGCAGCCAGCAGATCGCCGAGCAAGGCCGCGCGGCGCCGGACGGCGGCCTGGGCGACGACGTGCGCCGGCAGGTCGAGGGCGCCCTCCGCGCCCACTTCCGGCCGGAGTTCCTGAACCGCGTCGACGACGTCATCTTCTTCCACGCCCTCGGGCGCTCCCACCTGGCCGCCATCGTCGACATCCAGCTGCGGCGGCTCGCGCAGCGGCTCGCGGGCCGCAAGGTGCGGATCGACCTGACCGACGCGGCGCAGGCACTGCTCGCCGAGGAAGGGTTCGACGCGGCGTTCGGCGCCCGTCCGCTCAAGCGGACGATTCAGCGGCGCCTGCTCGACCCGCTCGCGATGCGGATGCTGGAGGGCGGGATCGGCGAGGGAGACTGCGTGACGGCCGACGTCGAGGACGGCGAAATCGCGTTCACGAAGCGGGAGGCGTCCGGGACCTGATCGCCGCCCGCCCGCGCCGCGGCCGGCGGCGCGCAAGCATCAACGCGCGCCACGAACCGTCAATCGTCCGCGTCGAACCCGATCCGGTTGTGGGCGCCGTCGCAGAACGGCTTGTTCTCCGAGGCGCCGCAGCGGCACAGCGCGAACGGACGGCGCTCCGTCGCGATCGCCCCGCCGGAAGCGTCCGCCAAGGAGACGTCGTCGCCCTCGACGAGGTACGGACCGTTGCGTCGTACGGTGATCTTGGCCAATGACGGATCCTCCTACCCCATCTTCTGCATCGACGCCAGGAAGTCGGCGTTCGACTTCGTCTTGCCCATCTTGTCGAGCAGCAGCTCCATCGCCTCGACCGGCGACAGCGGATTGAGCACCTTCCGGAGCACCCAGACCCGGTTGAGATCGTCGCCGTCGAGCAGGAGCTCCTCCTTGCGCGTCCCGCTCTTCTGGATGTCGATGGCCGGGAACACCCGCTTGTCCACGAGCTTCCGCTCGAGGTGGATCTCCATGTTGCCGGTCCCCTTGAACTCCTCGAAGATCACGTCGTCCATCCGGGAGCCGGTGTCGACCAGGGCCGTCGCCATGATGGTGAGCGACCCGCCCTCCTCGATGTTCCGCGCCGCCCCGAAGAACCGCTTCGGCTTCTGGAGCGCGTTCGAGTCGAGGCCGCCGGACAGCACCTTGCCCGACGGCGGGATGACCGTATTGTAGGCCCGCGCCAGCCGGGTCACCGAATCGAGCAGGATGACGACGTCCTTGCGGTGCTCGACCAGCCGCTTCGCCTTCTCGACGACCATCTCGGCCACCTGCACGTGCCGCTGGGCCGGCTCGTCGAACGTCGACGAGACGACCTCGCCGTCGACCGACCGCTGCATGTCGGTCACCTCCTCGGGACGCTCGTCGATCAGCAGCACGATGAGGTACACCTCGGAGTGGTTCCTGGCGATCGACTGCGCGATGTTCTGCAGCAGCATCGTCTTGCCGGTGCGCGGGGCGGCCACGATGAGGCCGCGCTGCCCCTTGCCGATCGGCGTCATCAGGTCCATCACCCGCGCCGACAGGTTCGACGCCTCGGTTTCGAGCTCGATGCGCGACTCCGGGTAGAGCGGCGTCAGGTTCTCGAAGAAGATCTTGTCGCGCGCCTGCTCCGGCGGCTCGAAGTTGACCGCCTCCACCTTGATGAGCGCGAAGTACCGCTCGCCTTCCTTCGGCGGCCGGATCTGGCCCGACACCGTGTCGCCGGTCTGCAGGTCGAACTTCCGGATCTGCGACGGCGACACGTAGATGTCGTCCGGTCCCGGCAGGTAGTTGTAGTCCGGCGCCCGGAGGAACCCGAAACCGTCGGGGAGCACTTCGAGGACGCCCTCCGAGAAGATGAAGCCGCTCTGCTCGGTCTGCGCCTTCAGGATCTGGAAGATCAGCTCCTGCTTCCGCATTCCGGTCGCCCCGGCGACGCTGAGGTCCTTGGCGATCTGGGTCAGCCGGCTGATGTCCATCTCCTTGAGCTCGCCGATGTTCAGCGTGTCGGCGCGCCGCGCGCCGTTCGGGCGCCGGGGCGGAGGCGGGACGGGCTTCGGGGCGTCGGCGGCGGCGACCGCGGCGGCGACGGGAGCGGCCGCCGTTCCGGCCGGCGGCCGAGGGGTGCGTTTCTGGTTGTTCGGCATAAGGTCAGACTCGTGAGAGGGTGATGAGCGAGTACGTCGATCTCCTGAAGACTGCGATACGCGGACGCGCCGCGGGATGGATGTGGTTACAGGCCGGGATCGGGGCTGCCGCTTTGAAGACTGCCGACGGCTTCAAGCATAGAGGCGACGCCGCGGCGTGTCAACACCCTGTGCTACGCTTGCAGGCGGCAAGCCTGAAAGGAGCGCAACGTGTATCCAGAGTTCTTCGTGGCGCCGATGCGTGACGAGCTGACGCGTCTCGGCGTGGTCGAGTGGCGGACGGCGGACGAGGTGAAGCAAGGACTGGCGGGGGCCCGGGGCACGGTGATGGTCGTCGTGAACTCGGTCTGCGGGTGCGCCGCCGGCCGGGCGCGGCCGGGCGTGGCGCTGGCGCTGCAGCATTCCGTGAAGCGGATCTGGTCGCCACGGTGTTCGCGGGCGCCGACGTCGAGGCGACCGAGACGGCGCGCGGCTACTTCACCGGCTATCCGCCGTCGTCGCCGGCGGTGGCGCTGCTGCAGGACGGGAAGCTCGTCTACATGCTGGAGCGGCATCAGATCGAGAACCAGGAGGCCGACGGCATCGCCCGCGAGCTGACGTCGGCGTTCGACAGGCACTGCGCGGCGGCGCCGGTCGCCGGCTGACGCGGCGCGCGCGGTCAGCGCTCGGGGGGCGGCGGCTCCGTCCGGTCCGGCGGCGCCGCCGGCGCGATCGGCAGGGGCCGGCCGCGGCGGTGGCGTTGCGCCGCATCGCGCACCACGTCGGCCAGCGCGTCCAGAAAGAGCGGGTCGTCGTTGACCGCGGCCGCGCGCTGCATCGGGAGTCCGATCTCGGCGCACGCGGCGCCGGCCTCGCAGTCGAGGTCGTAGAGCACTTCGACGTGGTCGGCGACGAACCCGATCGGGCAGAGGACCGCCGCCCGGAGCCCGCGGGCCCGTTCGTTCCTCAGATAGTCGCAGACGTCCGGTTCGAGCCAGGGGTCGCCGGGCCGGCCGCTGCGGCTCTGGTACGTCAGCGCCCAGTCTGGCCGGTCGAGCGCGCGGGACACCAGGTCCGCGGTCTCCCGCAGCTCCGCCTCGTACCGCGACTCGTCCGCCATCGACTTCGGGATGCTGTGCGCCGTGAACACGATCCGGGCGGCGGCGCGCAGACCGGCGTCGAGCCGCCGGAGCGCCTGCTCGACGCGCCGGGCGTTCGCCTGCACGAAGCCCGGATGGTCGTGCCAGCCGGCGGCGTAGGTGACCTCGACGTCACGGCGGTGCTCGGCGCGGAGCCAGCGCCGCGCCGTGACGACGTTCTGCTTGTACTGGCCGCAGCTCGAATAGGCGTGGTGGGCGGCCAGGGGCAGCCCGAGCGCGCGCCGCACGCCGGCCCGGGTCATCTCGGCGAGCGTGTCTTCGAGCAGCGGACGCCAGTTGCGCATTCCCACGTACACGGGGATCGGCGGTCCGTCCGACTCGAGCCGCCGGCGCAGCCCGTCCGCCTGGCGCAGGGTGATCGCGGTCAGCGGCGAGACGCCGTCGAACCGTTCGTAGTGACGCACGACCTCCTCGAAACGCGCGTCCGGGATGCGGCGCCCGCGGAGGACGTTGCGCAGGAACGGCCGGACGTCGCCGCGCCCCTGCGGACCGCCGAAGCCGATCAGCAGCACGGCGTCGAACGGGTCGGCCATCGCGCGTCATGATATCGCGGCGGCGGCCGCCCGCGGGCGGCCGTGGTATGGGTTACAATGGCGTTTCGTGTCGGGGCGTGGCTCAGCCTGGTAGAGCACTCGGTTCGGGACCGAGGGGTCGGAGGTTCAAATCCTCTCGCCCCGACCACCTTCCTTCCACAGCTTGCGCACTCCGCCTTCGCGCGCGGGAAGCCGCGCCGGCGTAGCGCGGCCGGCCGGCGCGCCGCGCTGCGCCGGCTGTATAATCGCCCACCGGTCAAGGCCATGCGGGTCGCTCGGCGGTATCTCGTCCGCGGCGTGGTGCAGGGGGTCGGGTTCCGCTTCTTCGCCGAGGACGCGGCGCGCCGGGAGGGGCTCGGCGGTTTCGTCAGGAACCTGGCGAACGGCCAGGTGGAAGCCGTGGTGGAAGGGGACGCGGAGGCGGTCGTCCGGTTCGAACGCGCCATCCGGCAGGGGCCGCCGCTCGCCCGGGTCGACGGCGTGGAAGTGGAGCGGTCGGCGGCGACCGGCCGGTTCGACCGATTCGCCGTTCAGGGCTGATTCGGGGCGGGGTCGAGGCGCGAGATGGAGACGCTCAAGCGGCTGATTCGGGAGGCGCCCGATTTTCCGAAGCCCGGGATCCTCTTCTACGACATCACCCCCCTCCTCCGGGACGCCGCCGGTTTCCGCACGGCGGTGGACGGGATCGTCGAACCGTACCGGGATGCGGCGCCCGATCTGGTGGTCGGCATCGAGAGCCGGGGGTTCATCGTGGGGACGGCCGCCGCCGACCGCCTCGGCGTCGGTTTCGTGCCGGCGCGCAAGCCGGGGAAGCTGCCGTGGCGGACCGAACGCGCGACCTACGCGCTGGAGTACGGGACCGACGCGATCGAGATGCATCGCGACGCGGTGGAGCCGGGCCAGCGCGTGCTGATCGTCGACGACCTGCTGGCGACGGGCGGCACGGCGCGGGCCGCGGTCGATCTCGTCCGGCGGAGCGGCGCGCAGGTCGCGGGGTTGTCGTTCCTGATCGAGCTGGAGGCGCTCGACGGCCGCGCCCGGCTGCGCGGCGAGCAGGTCGACGCCGTGCTCCGGTACTGACGCGGCGGCGGGGCGGAACGGTGACGGCAGCCGACTTGGCCACGGTCGTCGCTCTGCTGGCGGCGGCCGTCTTCTGCGCACTGATCGCAATCGAGGTTCGGCGTCGGCGGCGCGAGCAGATCCTCCTGGCGCTGCTCGCGACGCTCGGCCCCGCCGTCGCGGCGGGCAGGACCGACCCCGAACGGCTCGTCGCGTGGTCGGAGGTCGCGCGGGCCGCGCGCGCGCTGTTCCCCGAGGCGTTCGCGCGCCTCGACGCCGCCGCCGGCGGGTCGTTCCCGTTCTCGCGCGCGGCGATAGCGGCGGCGCATGCGCGATGGACGGCCGACTGGCTGGCCTGGGAGCGGCGGCACGACCTCGAGTTCAAGCAGCGCGCCGCGGCGGTCGAGGCGGATCTGGCCGAAGCCGCGGGCGGCGAAGCGGAGCGGGTCCGGGCCCGTCTCGCCGCCGTCAACCAGGAAAAGCTCCAGACGTATCAGGACCGGTACGAGCATTACGTGCGGGTCGGCAAGGCGCTCGCCGCCCTGGAGGACCGGAGCGGCGGCGGCGGCGAACCGGCCGGCCGCGCGGGCGGCGGCGGGCCGGCCCGATAGCCGATGGACGCGGACCTCCGGGACGCCGTCGACTTCCACGCGGCGATCGTCGCCGAAGGCGGCAAGGCGCTCGTCGGGTACGACCGGGAGAAGGCGCTCGCCAACATGGTGCTGATGGCCGAGATCCCGACCACCTACGACCGGCGGCGCCAGCGCCGGGTCAACGCCGGCAACCTGCTGCTCCGGGGCGTCCCCGGCGTCGGCAAGACGTTCTTCGGCGTGATCCTGGCGGCGATCAGCGGCGCCCGGTTCGCCCGGCTGCAAGGCCGGGCCGACCTGCAGCCGACCGAGGTCGTCGGGTTCGAGATGATCAACCCGGCGACCGGCCGGATGCGGACCGAGTTCGGTCCCCTCGCGTCGGCCGAGGTCATCCTGCTCGACGAGATCAACCGGATTCCGCTCAAGTCGCAGAGCGCGTTCCTGGAGGGGCTGCAGGACCGGGCGGTGACGGTGGGCAGGAAGACCCGCCAGCTTCCGGCGTTCAGCTTCGCCATCGCCACGATGAACCCGGTCGAGCTCGGACAGGGAACGTTCCCGCTGTCCGAGGCGGCCACGGACCGGTTCGCGATCATGGTGACGATCGGCTACCTGCCGCCGGAGGAGGAGCGGAAGCTGGTCGACTTCGACTTCAAGCAGGTGGAGCTCGACGGTCTGATCTCGAAGGACCGGGTGATCGAGCTCCGGTCCGTCATCACCGATCGCGTGTTCCTCCACGAGTCGCTCGGCGCGTACATCCAGCGTCTCGTGGCCGCCTCGCGCCCGTACGACGCCGACGCCGAGTGGCGGACCCGGTCGCCGTCGGAGCTGGTCGAGCGGTTCGTCGACCTGGGCGCGTCGCCGCGCGCCACCATCTGCTGGGGACGGCTGGTGAAGGTCTGGGCGCTGCTCGAAGGCGGGCGAGCCGAGGTGTTTCCCGAGGACGTCCAGGATCTGGCCCGGTACGTTCTCGGACATCGCCTGTGGCTCGCGCCCCGGGCGGCGAGCCACGGGGTCCGGGTGGAGACGGTCATCGACGACGTCGTCGAGCGCGTGCCGATTCCATGACGACCGCCGCCGCCGAGCGCCTCGTCGGTTGGGAGGAGATCCGGGACCTCGAGCTCGTGGTCCTCCGCCGGATGCGGGAGCACGCCCTCGGCGCCCACGACAGCCCTTTCGCCGGCTCGGGCTTCGATCTCGCCGGCCTCCGGGACTGGGAGCCGGGCGACCGCCCGTCGGCGGTCGACTGGCCGCAGTCGACCCTGACCAACTTCAGTCCGCTGATCGCACGGGAGTTCGAGCAGGAGAGCACGGCGCAGGTCGTCATCGTCGCCGACGCGTCGCGGTCCACCCGGTGCGGGGTCCGCGGCGCGACGATCGCCCAGGCGGTCGCGCGGACCGTGGCGACGCTGGGGCTGGCCGCGGCGTTCCACCAGGATTCGGTCGGGCTCGTCGTGATGGACGGCCGCCGGCGGCGGCTGGCGGCGCCGCCGCGGACCGGCCGGGATCATGCCGTGCACTGCGTCGAGGCGTACCAGAACCGCCTCCTCCGCGGCGGCGAACGCGAGGGGCGGGAGGCGGACCACGATCTGGCCGGCCTGCTGCGCAGGCGCTCGCTCGTCCCGGTGGTGTCGGACTTCCTCGTCGACGATCCGGCGCCGCTCGTCGACGAGCTCGCGGCGCTCGAGGCGCTGCACGACCTGTTCCTGGTGATGGTCGACAGCGCCTTCGCCTTCGACCTGCCGCCGGTGTCGACCGGCTGGGTCGAGGTGTCCGACGCCGAATCGGGAAGGTCCCGCCTGCTCTCGGCCGGCGAGCTCGCCGGGCTGGGCGATCGGGTCCGCGCCTGGCAGGATCGGACCGCGGCGGCGGCGCGGCGGCGCGGCCTCGACCTGGTCCGCGTGCGGCCCGGCGAGGAGCACGACGCCCTGGCGGAGTTCTTCGACCGCCGGCGGAAGCGCAGACGATGACGCGCCGCCGCCCGCATGCGCTGGCGCCGGCGGTCCTCGCGGCCGCGGTCGGCGGGGCCGGGACCGCCGCCGGCCAGCCGGACGGCGGGGAGTCGGTCGACGCGCTCCGCTGCTGGCGGCGCGTCGACCGCGGCGCCGTGCGGATCGGCGAGCGGTTTGCGATGACGCTGACCTGCCGGGCGGTCGACGCCGGCCGCGGCCGGGCCGTCCCCGACACGATCGGGCTGGAGCCGGAAACGATCGACGCGCAGCCGTTCGAGGTGCTCGGCGGCGAGCGGTCCGCCGACGTCCGGGACGAGACCGGCCGGACCTTCCAGTACCGCTACGCGCTGCGCCTGACGGGAGAAGACTACTTCGGCCGCGACGTCGACCTTCCGCCGATCGCGATCGGGTACCGGATCGAGCGGCGGGCGGACGACGGCGCGGTGCTGGAAGGACGGGAGCTGACGTACGTGCTTCCCGCCGAGCCGATCCGGGTGCTGTCGCTCGTCCCGGACGCCGCGGACGACATCCGCGGGCTGCCCGCCGGCACGCTGGGCGAAGCGGAGGACCGGCTGCTGCGGGCGAACCTGATGCTGCTCGCGGCGGCGGCGGCCGGAATCGGCGCGCTCGGGCTGCTGGCCGCGGGGGTCCGGCGCGCGCGGCGCGCGCGCCGCGGCGCGGCCGGACGAGCGCCGCGCCCGGTCGGGGCCGCCCCGATCGTGCGGGGAGTCCTGGGCGAGCTGACGACGCTGCGCCGCGAGAGTCTCGCCGCCGGGTGGACGCCGGACCGCCTGCAGCGGGCGCTCGCCGCGCTCCGTCTGGCGGCGGCCGTCGCGCTGCGGCGGCCGGTCGCCGAGCGCGCCGGCGGCGCGGGTCCGGAGCCGCAGGCGGGAGAGCTCCGGGTCCGGACCGGCGTGCTGCGCGGACGGACGGCGGTCGTCTCGTCGGCCCTGACGCCCGGGCTGCTGGCGGACGCGGCGGCCGGACGGCCGGGACCGGCGCCGCCGATCGGGGACTTCGAGCCGATCCGCGGCGCCCTCGCGGCGTTCAGCGCCGCCCGCTACGCGCGGGAGAGGGACGCTTCGGCCGACGTCCTGACGGGCGCGCTCGACCGCGGCATGGCGGCGATCCGGCCGCTGCGCATCCGCGCGCTCGCGCCGATCCGCCGGGCTGCGGCGGCCGCGGACGCGGCGCGCGGCCGGTGGCGGCGATGGACGTCCTGACCGCGCTGATCGAACGGATCGGCGCCACGCTCGGCGCGTTCGACGGGCTGGCGGCGGACGCGCTCCGGTTCCCGCGCCGGCGGGAGGCGATGCTCGTCACGGCGGCGCTCGGCGTGCTGGCGCTCGGCGCGCTCGTCGCGCGCGCGGCGCGGGCGGAGCGGCCGGGCCGGCGCCGGATACTGCTGCCGGCGCTCGTCCCGCGCACCGGGGGCGGCGCCCGCGCCGCGGTCCGTCACGCCCCGTTCCTGCTGTTCGTCGCCGGGCTGCCGCTGTTCGCCGCCGCGCTGGCCGCTCCCCACGCCGCGCTCGTCCGGGAGGAGGCGTCGTATCCGGGCCACCGGATCACGATCCTGATCGACGCGTCGCTGAGCATGAACTCGGCGTTCTCCACCCGGCGCCTGCGGGCCGGCAACACGTTCCTGGCGAACGTGTCGGCCGCCGAGTACTTCGTGCGGCGGCGGATGGAGGGGCCGTACCGCGATCTGGTGGCGCTGATCGAGTTCGGCAGCCAGGCGTACATCGTCACGCCGTTCACGAACGACTACGAGAACGTCCTGCTGAGCATCGGCCTGATCGGCACGCCCGAGGAGTACCGCCGTTTCCCGGACCACGGCACCCTCATCATGGAGGCGATCCACCGGGGCGTGCAGCTATACCGGACGTTCGACTTCCTGGAGGCGGCCGGCAACCTGATCGTGATCTTCAGCGACGGCCAGGACACCCACGCCGTCCACGAGGACCGGTCGCTGGACGACGTCCTCCGGGAAGCCTCCGACAACGAGATTCCGGTCTACTTCATCCGGACCAGCTACGATCGGCAGCTGGGCGACGTCCTGCCCGACCGGGTCTGGAAGGAGGCGGTCGAGCGGACGGGCGGCAGGTTCTTTCCGGCGGCCGACGAAACGATGATCCTCGAGGCGGTGCACGAGATCGACCGGCTGGCGGCGGGGCGGATCGAAGTCACGAACTACGTCGCGCGGGAGCCCCGGTTCGCGCCGTTCGCCCTGGCGGCGGCGGCGTTGTGGACCGTCGCGCTGGCGCTGACGCTGGGGTTCCGGACGTTCAGGACGTTTCCATGATGAGCCCGCTGATCGACCTGCGGTACGGCGCGGCGGCGGCGGCGCTCGGACTCGCGGCGGCGGCAGTCGCCGGCGCGGCCGTCGTGGAGCGCGGGATGGCCCGGGCGCAGCGCGCGCTGGCGGCCGGCGACCTGACGGCCGCCGACCGCGGGTACGGCGCCGTCCGGGACATCGTGAACCGCGCCGGCGGCGCGGCGCGGCTGCTCTCCGGCGTGCGGGCCGAAGTCGCCGAGCGGCGCGCCGCGATCCGCTACTGGCGGGGCGACTACGCGCCGCTCCTCGCCGACGCCGCCGCGGCGGACGGCGCGCCGTCGCCCGGCGGCGCCGCGCTGCGGATCGTCGCCGCGAACGCCGCCTACCGGGCCGGACAACGGCCGGACGCTTCGCCCCGGGAGGCGCTCGACGGCCTCGACCGGGCGATCGTCCTGTACGCCGAGCTGCTGCGGTCCGGCGCCGGCCGCGGCGACGTCGCCTTCAACTACGAGTTCCTCGTGCGGCGGCGCGCCGCGATCGCCGCCGGCGCCGAGGCCGCTCCCGCCGGATCCGAGAGTCCGCTCGGCCGGGAGGGCGGATCGCCCCTGGACGAGGAGACCGCGCTCGACGACATCCGGATCTACGTGCCGATGCGCCAGGAGGAGCGGGATCGGATCGACGACCCGACGATGGGCGGCGACCCCCCGATCCGCCGCCGCGGATGATCGGCTTCCTCGAACCGCTTCACCTGTGGCTCCTCCTCCTTCCGGCCGCCCTGGGCGCGGGCTGGATGCGGCAGGCGATCCGCCGGCGGCGGGACGCGCGCCGGTTCCGCAGCGACCGGGTGCTGCCGGTCCGCGAACGGTACTCCCCGGCGGGCGGCCTGTCGTTCTGGCTCTGTCTCCTCCTGGCCGTCGGCTGCGTCATCGTCGCGCTGGCGAGACCGCAGGCGCGCATCGGCCGGGCGGGCGGCGCCGGGATCGACTTCGTCGTCCTGCAGGACGGATCGACCTCGATGCGCGTGCCGGACGTGCCGCCGGACCGGTGGCGGCGCTCGACCGCCTGGCTGCGCACGTTCGCGGAAACGCTGAGCTGGACGGAGCAGCGGGTCGCCCTGGCGCTGTTCGCCTACCGGCCCGCCCCGCAGGTCCGGCTGACGAGCGACCCGAACGCCTTCTTCTTCTTCCTCGACCATCTCGGCGACGAGCCGCCGTTCCGTCTGGAGGACGACACGAGCTGGGACACGAACATCGAAGAGGGGATCTTCTGGGGCGTCCGGATGATCGACGTCGACGCGGAGCTGTACGGGCGGCGCCGCAGCGCGAAGGCGTTCGTCGTCGTCTCCGACGGCCAGGCCTGGAGCGGCGAGGTGGGCAGGGCGCTGGCGCTGGCCCGCAGCCGCGGGATCCGCGTCTGGGTGGTCGGCGTCGGCACGACGGCGGGCGGGATCGTTCCCGACCTGCCGCCGCGGCGGTACGAGCCGGCGCCGGCGCCGATCCATTCGTCGATCGACCGGCGCTCGCTGCGGGCGATCGCCGAAGCGGGCGGCGGCCGGTACTACGAGCTCGGCGACCGGCCGGATCAGGCGACGGCGCTGCGGATCATCGCCGACGCCCGGCAGTTCGCCCCGCCCGCGCCGCGGGAGGACGCCGTCCGGGAGCTGTACTGGATCGCGCTGGCGGCCGCGGCCGGATGGATCGGCCTCGGCGTGCTCTTCCTGCGGGAGCGCGCGCAGCTCTGGTGGCAGCTCGCCGCAGCCGGCGGCGTGCTGGCCGCGCTCCGGGCGCTGGGGTGAGGCCGGCCGCCGGCGGCGGCGATGGTGTACATTGCTCGACGTGCGCGTGTAGCTCAGCCGGATAGAGCGACGGCCTCCTAAGCCGTAGGCCGCAGGTTCGAATCCTGCCACGCGCGCCACGATCGACGCCGGCGCGGTTACAATGACCGCTGGTCTCCATGACGGTTTTCCGCAGGAGGATGCTCGTGCAGTTTCGAACACGCCGGCGCCGGTGGGCCGCGGCGATCCTCGCCGCAGCCGTCGCCCTGCCGCCCGCCGCCGCCGCCGGCCAGGACCGGCAGGCGGCGCGCGGCGGCGAAACTCCCCGCACGCCGTGGGGCGACCCGGACCTCCAGGGGATCTGGGAGTACTGGACGTTCACGCCGCTGGAGCGGCCGGACGACCTCACCGGACGGGACGCGCTGACCGACGAGGAGGCGGCCGAAGTCGCCCGGCGGAGCAAGCAGGCGGCGCTCGACCGGGACCGCGAGGGTCCTGCGGCCGGCGACACCGGCGCGTACGGCCAGGAGGTCTGGACCGAACGCTCCCGGGCGACCGCCCTCACGCAGCCGGCGCTGATCGTCGATCCGCCGGACGGCAGGATACCCGCGCTGACGCCGTCCGAGCAGCGCCGCGTCGCCGAGCATCGGGCGGCCGGAGGCAGGCCGGTCCGGCTCCGGGCGGGCGGCGTCGGCACGGACGGCCCCGAGGACCGCGGCCTCGCTGAGCGGTGCATCGTCGGATTCAGCACCGGGCCGCCGCTGCTGCCGGCCGGCTACAACAACAACCTCCAGGTGCTGCAGGCGCCGGGCCACGTGGCGCTGGTCGTCGAGATGATCCACGACGTGCGGGTGATCCCGCTCGACGGCCGGCCGCACCTGCCGCCGCGGATGCGGCAGTGGCTCGGCGATTCGCGCGGCCGGTGGGACGGCGACACGCTGGTGGTGGAGACGACAGGCTTCACCAACAAGGTCGCGAGCTTCAGCACGACCAGCGTCTCGTGGGGCACGGGCGGGAGCCTGCGCCTGGTCGAGCGGTTCACGCGCGTCGACGACGGGACGCTGCAGTACGAGTTCACGGTGGAGAACCCGGCCATCTTCACCCGGCCGTTCACGGCCAGGTTCCCGATGAACCGGAGCGATCTCCCGCTCTACGAGTACGCCTGCCACGAAGGGAACTACGGGCTCCACAACATCCTGCTCGGGGCCCGCGCGGAGGACCGGCTGGAGACGGCCGGGAAGTAGTCGGACGTGCGACGGGAAGAGCGGCGCCACCTGAAGGAGAACCCGCTGGCGGGGGCGCTGCTGCGCCTCCGGGACGCCGTGCGCGGCGCCGGCCGGATCGTGGCCGCGGCCGCCGCGGTCGCGGTCGTCGGGTCGCTCGCCGCCGGCGGCTACGTCTGGCGGACGCAGCAGCGGACGGATCGCGCGGGGGAGCTGCTGGCCGAGGCGCTGGCCGCGGCGGAGTCGGACGGCGAAGCGGCCGAAGCAGCGCAGCTGGAGGCGGTCGACCGGCTGCTGGCCGTCGCGGACGCCTACCCGAACCTGCAGCCGGGCGTCACCGCCCGCTACGAAGCGGCGGCGGCGCTGGCGGGACTCGGACGGCTGGAGGAGGCCGCCGACCAGTACCGGCAGGTGATCGACGCGGCCGGCGGGCGGTTTCACGGCCGGATGGCCGTTCTGGGACTGGCCGAGACGCACGTCCTCCGGAGCGACTACGCCGCGGCCGTCGCGCTGCTGAAGGCGGAGGCCGACGCGGCCGAACCGGACCTGCCGGTCGACGCCGTGCTGATGCGCCTCGGACGCGCCTACGAGCTGGCCGGCCAGGACGGCGACGCGCGCGCCGCCTTCACCCGGGTGGTCGAGGAGTTTCCGTTCTCCGTCTATTCGTCCGAAGCCCGCCGCAAGGCCGACGCGCTCGGCGGATGACCGCGGACCGATGACCGCCGCGGAGCGATCCGCGCGGCCGGAACCGGCCGCGGACCGGTTCTCGATCGGGCTGGTGCAGATGCCGTGCGCCGCCGACCCGGAGCGGAACCGCCGGGCGGCGGCCGAGGGGGTCCGGGCCGCCGCCGGCCGCGGCGCCGAGGTCGTCTGTCTTCAGGAACTGTTCGCCTCCCGGTATTTCTGCCGGTCGGAGGACGTCCGCTGCTTCGATCTCGCCGAAGAGATCCCGGGCCGAACGACCGACCTCTGCCAGCAGCTCGCCGCCGAGCTGGGCGTCGCGATCGTGGCGCCGGTCTTCGAGCGGCGGGCGCCCGGCCTGCACCACAACACCGCCGTCGTCATCGACGCGACGGGCGACCTGCTCGGGCGCTACCGCAAGCTGCACGTGCCGGACGATCCGCAGTACTTCGAGAAGTTCTACTTCGCGCCCGGCGACCTGGGCTATCCGGTGTTCGAGACGCGCGCCGCCCGGATCGGCGTGCTGATCTGCTGGGACCAGTGGTATCCGGAGGCGGCGCGCCTGACCGCCCTCCGGGGCGCCGAAGTCATCTTCTATCCGAGCGCCATCGGGCAGCTGCCGGCCGACCGCGCCGCCGCGGCGGCGCAGCACGACGCCTGGCGGACCGTGCAGCGGAGCCACGCCGTGGCCAACGGAGTGTACGTGGCGACCGTCAACCGGGTCGGACGCGAAGGCGGCCCGCGCCGCGGGATCGACTTCTGGGGGCGGTCGTTCGTCTGCGACCCGCGGGGCGCGGTGGTCGCCGAAGCGGCCGGCGACCGGGGCGAGGTCGTCGTCGCCGCGTGCAGCCGCACCGCAATCGAGCGCCAGCGCCGCGAGTGGCCGTTCCTGCGCGACCGCCGAACGGACACCTACGCGCCGATCGCCCGCCGTTTCCTTGACGGCGACGACGACGCCGGCGCCGCCGGCCGGCCGGACCCGGGCCGGGGATGACGCCGCCGGCTCCCGGCGGACGCCTCCTGCGTCCGCGCCGCGGTTCGCCGGCCGCGGCCGGTTTCCGGATGCCCGCGGAATGGGAGCCCCACCGGGCGACCTGGCTCGTCTGGCCGCACCACCGGACCGACTGGCGCCCGAAGACGGCGGCGATCGACTGGTGCTTCGTCGAGATCGTGCGGCTGCTGGCCGACGGCGAAACCGTGTCGATCCTGCTGCAGGACCGCGCCGTCGAGCGGCGGGCCTGTGCGCGGCTGCGGCAGGCGGGGATCGATCCGGACCGGATCGAGCGCGTCCGGATCGCGACCGACCGCTCCTGGATCCGCGACTCGGGGCCGATTTTCCTGGTGCGGTCCGGGCGCGCGAGCGGCCAGGTGGCGGTCGCCGACTGGCGCTTCAACGGCTGGGCGCGCTACCGCGCCTGGCGGCGGGACGACCTCGTGCCGCGGCGGATCGCCGCGCGGCTCGGCCTGCGCCGGTTCGAGGCGCGGCGCCGGGCCGGATCGGCGAGCCTCCCGGTGACGCTCGAAGGGGGCGCCATCGACGTCAACGGGCGCGGGCTGCTGCTGGCCACCGAAGAGTGCCTCCTCGGGTCGGACCAGGCGCGCAACCCGCATCTCGGCCGGCGGGAGATCGAGCAGACCCTGTGCGATTACCTGAACGTGCGGCGCGTGCTCTGGCTGGGACAGGGGATAGCCGGCGACGACACGCACGGCCACGTCGACGGCGCCGCGCGGTTCGTGTCGGACGACGTGGTGGCCGCCGCGGTCGAACCGGACCCGGCCGACGAAAACCACCGGCGCCTGCGGGACAACCGCGCCCGGCTCGAACGGATGACCACCCTCCGCGGCGCGCCGCTCCGGGTGGTCGAGCTCCCGATGCCCCGCCCGCTCCATTTCGCGGGCCGGCGGCTGCCGGCCAGCTACCTGAACTTCTACGTCGGCAACCGCCGCGTGCTGGTTCCGACGTTCAACGACCCGCGCGACCGGACCGCCCTCGGCCGCCTGACGCCGCTGTTCCCGGGGCGCGAGGTGGTGGGCGTCCACGCCGTGGACCTCGTGCTCGGCCTCGGCGCCGTCCACTGCCTGACGCAGCAGGAGCCGGCCGGCCCCGGGTGGTCGAGCCGGCGCTCCACGACATGAAGGACAAGTGCGCGTCACACAGCGTCGGCTCGTCCGCGCTGGCGTACCGCCACGGCAGGCCGGACCGCTCGTCCGCCTGCCGCGCCACGGTCGTCTTGCCGACCTGCCGGGGACCGGCCAGCACCTGGATGAACCGGCGCGGCTCGGCCAGCCGGCGCAGCAGTTCGGCGACGTGCGGGCGGGTGAAGGTCGGTTCATTCATCGCAGTGAGTAATTTTACTCAATGCGATGAGTAATTCATCCAGAACCCCGCGACGTACGGCAGCCCCGCCTTGACCGGTTGAGGCGTCGTAGCGTAGCATTTGCACGAAAATGCACGTAAGTGCCCGTTTGCACCGAGACGGATCTGTTGACCGCCTCGGGGTTTCCGGGGAACTTGGCGGCATTTCCACCATCGGCGGGATCGCCGGGTTTCCAGAAATTTCAACGCAGAGCGTCCACCGGTTGGTGCGCGTCAGCGTTCTGTTCACGTTCAAGGCCGGAAAACGCCGGGGAATGTAGCGCGGCCCGGATTGGCGCGCCTATTGCTCGTCAGTGCGGTGGGGGGCACGCCGGATGAACGTCAACGGTCAGCAGTCGTTCTCCGGGCACGAGACCTTCCCGTTCCGGTACGCGTGGCCGAAGAAGGCGATCGATCAAGCGCTGGCCGACGAGCACGCGTTCCATGCTCCCGACGCCCTGGTGCGGTTCGGGGTCGGCAAGAACATGGTGGCGTCCATCCGGCACTGGGGCCTGACCCTGGGCATGCTGGAAGCCGCGCCGCTGTCCGGGCGGAGCCGCGCCCGTCCGATCAACCCGACCGACTTGGGAAGGTCTCTGCTCGGCGACCGCGGATGGGACCCGTACCTCGAAGATCCCGGCACGCTCTGGCTGCTGCACTGGCGTCTCGCGAGCCGGCCGGAGCGGGCGACGACTTGGTGGTGGGTGTTCAACCGGCACCCAGGCGTCATCTTCACGCGCGCCGAGCTGCTCGACGCGCTGACGGCGGTCGCCGGCCGGAACGGCGGACGCCGAACGTCCGCCGAGTTGCTGAAGCGCGACATCGAAGTTTTCGTCCGCACGTATGCGCCGTCCCGCCGGGCGGGCGCCGAACAGGACGACACGCTGGACTGCCCGCTGGTCGAGATCGGACTCGTCAGAGAAGCTGGTCGGGGCGGCGCCTTCGAGTTGGTGCGCGGGGAACACGAGTCGTTACCCACCGGCATCTTCGCGCACGCGCTGGCGGAGCACTTCGCCTCCCGGAACGCGCAGACGCGAACCGCGACGCTGGAGGACCTGCTGTTCGCCGAGGGCGCGCCGGGGCGCGTGTTCTGCCTTGACGAGCGCGGCCTGCTCAAACGGCTGGAGCGGCTGGAACGGGCGACCGGCGGCGGCGTGGTGTTCGACGAAACCGCCGGCCTGAAGCAGCTTTACGTGCACCATCTTCCGGAGCCGGCCGATCTGCTGAGGCGGTACTACCGGTCCGGCGGAAACGGGGATTGGGCGTGAGATCGACGACCGATCCGCAGCCGCTTCTGGACTTCGTCGACGTGGGCCGCCGCTTCCAGCGCGCGGTGAACCTGGAACGCGACGCAGGGGCGCAGGGCGCCCTGCGAGGCTATTTGTTCACGCCGGCCGCCCACAAGGCCCTGTCTCAAATCAACGACGGTCTTCAGCGTGCGGAGGGCGACCGCGCCTGGAGCCTAGTGGGGCCGTACGGGTCGGGCAAGAGCGCGTTCGCTGTCTTCCTCGCCGATTACCTGTCACCCCGGGACACGCCCGAACGGAACGCGGCGAGGCGGTTGCTCGGCGGTGCGAACGGCGGGGCGGCCCCCGCGCAAGCGCTGCATCCGACGCTGCTGACCGCAGAGCGCGCTCCCCTGGACATGCTGCTGTTCGGGGCGTTGAAAACCACGTTGGACCGGATCTGGAAGACGCGCATCGGGCGCAAACCGAAAGTCCTCCGCACCGTCAGCGGCTACTTGAACGGCTCCGCACCGGCCGTTTCTCGATGCGCCACCTCCGAAGTGGTGCGCTGCTTCGAGGAAGCTGCGCGGTCAGTCGCCGACGCGACCGGCGCCGGGCTGCTGCTGATCGTGGACGAGGCCGGCAAGGTGCTCGAATACGCCGCGCAGGAGCCGCGCCGGGGCGACGTTTACCTCCTGCAGGCGCTCGCGGAAGCCGCGGCGCGCAGCGCCGACGCGCCGATCGTCATCATGACGGTGCTGCACCAGTCGTTCGACCATTACGCGCACCAGCTCAGCGCCGCCGAGGGCAACGAATGGGCGAAGGTGCAGGGGAGGTTCGGCGACCTCGCCTTCCGGGAAGGCGGCGACCAACTGATCCGTCTGACGGCGGAGGCGATCACCCACACGGGCAAGCCTCCGGCGCCGCAGGACTGGAAGCGGCTGGTAAGGTCCACGGCCCGATGGATGTCCGAGGGGACCGGCTGGAACGAACGCGAGTTGAAGCGGTCGCTCGACGCCTGCTGGCCGCTGCATCCGGTCACGGCGGCGCTGCTCGGGCCGCTGTTCCGCGGGCGGTTGGCGCAGAACGAGCGCTCGCTCTTCGCGTTCCTGTCGTCGGGCGAACCGTTCAGTTTCCGCGACTTCCTGCGAACGCACGGCGTCGCCGACCTCTATACGGTGGACCGGCTGTACGACTACGCCTTGAGCGTACTCGGCAGCCGGCTGTTTGGCCGGGAGGGACGGAGCTGGGCGGAGATAGACGGCGCGCTCCGGCGTTGTTCCGCCGCCGCGACCGCCCTCGACGAGCAGATCGTCAAGACGGTCGGTCTGCTCGGCATGCTCGGCGATCAGGTCGGCCTCCGCGCCTCGGCGGGCGTGGTGGCGGCGGCCTGCGGCGGCGAACGCTCGGACGTCGACTCCGTCCTGGAACGTCTCAAGGCCGAATCGGTCTTCGTCTACCGGCAGTTTCGCGATTCGTACCGGATTTGGGAAGGCAGCGATCTGGATCTGGACGCCCTGATTGCCGAAGCGGTGCAGCGTCTTCCCGCCGATACGTCGGTGGCTGCCGTGCTTCAACGCTCGGCTCCTCGCGCTCCGCTGGTGGCTCGCCGCCACCTGTACGAGACCGGCACGTTCCGCTACTTCGACGTTCGATTCGTCGACGCCGAGCGACTTTTCCTGCAGGAAGAAGCGGCGCTCGAAGGCGGCGGCGACGGCGTCATCCTGCTGGCGCTGCCGCGAACCGAGCAGGAGGCGCTGGATCTGCAGGCGCGGGGCGATGCTCTGAGCGCGGCGGCCGACCAGTGGGCGAACGGGAAGCCGGTGGTCCTGGTGACGCCGGACGCGTCGAACCGGCTGGCCCACGTCACACTGGAGTTCGCCGCCGCAGAAGCCGTGCAGACGTCGACCCCGGCGCTGCAATCCGATCCGACCGCGCGAACGGAGCTGTCGGGCCGGATCGACGATCTCGGCCGCCGGCTCGCCGGCGAAATCGAGCGCGCCTTCGACCCCGGTCTGAGCACCTGGCGATCGGCGGGTGAGCGGTTGCCGCTTCCATCGTGGCGGGACGCGACGAGCGTTCTGTCCGCACTGTGCGACGCGCACTACCATGCGGCCCCGCCCATCAGGAACGAACTGCTGAACCGCCGGGCTCTGTCGTCGGCGGCCGCGCGCGCGCGCCGGAACCTGATGGAGGCGATGATCCTCAAGCGGAACGCCGAGCGCTTGGGGTTCGACGGCTATCCGCCCGAAGTCAGCATGTACCTGTCGATGTTGAAAGAGCACGGGTTCCACCGGCGACGACAGGGTGAATGGGGGTTCCGCCGGCCGACGCGAGACCTCGACCCGCTCTGGCGGGAGATAGACCGCTACCTGTCGGACACCGAAGCGGGCCGCCGGCCGCTGGACGAACTTTATGACCGGCTCCGGCAACCACCCTTCGGCTTGAAGGACGGTCCGCTTCCCGTCATCGTGCTGGCTGCGTTGATGGCGCGCGAACACGAAATCGCCGTCTACGAGCACGGATCGTTCGTGCCGGCCTGGACGCCGTCGCACGCCGAGCGCCTGCTGCGGTCGCCGCGGGCGTTCGCCGTGAGGCTGTGCCGCATCGGCAACCTTCGGCGCGACGTGTTCGGCCGCTTGGCGGCAATGCTGTCGGCGCCTTCCGGACGTGAGCCGTCCCTGCTTGGCGTCGTGCGCGGTCTGGTGCGGTTCGTCACCGCCCTGCCGCCGTACGCGCGCTTGACGCGTACGATTTCCGCTCCCGCCCGCAACGTCCGCGACGCTCTGGTGCGCGCCCGCGAACCGGCCGCGTTGCTGTTCGACGACCTTCCGGCCGCGTGCGGATGCGAACCGTTCGGCGCGAGCGGCGAGACGGACCGAACCCGCATCGACCTGTTCGTCGGCAGGTTGAAGAACACACTGCGGGAAATCCAGGACGCGTACTCCGACCTGTTGTTCCGCTGTCGGTCCGTCATGGCCCGGCAACTCGAACTGCCCGACCCGCCGAACGCATTCACGGCGGAGTTGACGAAGCGCGCGCGCCGGCTCCGGGAAATCTCCGTGGACCCCGTGCTGAAGAGCTTCGTCTTGCGGGCAAGCGACGGAATGCTCGAACCGGACGATCTCATGGTGTCGCTGCTGACGCAGCTCGCCAACAAGCCGCCGGCGGAATGGGCGGACGCCGACGAAGACCAGTTCCAGGTCAGCTTGGCGCAGGTGGCTCGCCGCTTTCGCAGCATGGAAGCGCTGGTTGTCGACATGGCCGAAAACGGCGACGACGAACCGCTGCTCAGGCTGGCCGTGGCCCGGCGTGGGCAGACCGAGCGCGAGCGCGTGCTGGCGCTTCGCGCCGGCGACGAGCGACAGATCGAGGAAGTGCGCGCGCGCGTGCGCACCGCGCTTGGCGACGACGAACCGCCGGACCGCGTGCTTGCCGCCCTCGCGCTCATCGCCGAAGATTTTCTCGGCGCGTCCGAAGACTCCAGTCAGGAGCAGCGGAAGACATGAATGGTCAAGTCCGGCACGTCCTGAGTCTGTCCGGCGGAAAGGACAGCACCGCCCTGGCGGTCTACATGCGCGACCGTCAGCCGGACATGGAGTACGTCTTCTGCGACACGAAGAAGGAATTGAAGGAAACCTACGACTACCTGGCGAAGGTCGAGGCGTATCTCGGCAAACCGATCGTCCGGTTGAACGCCGAGCGCGGATTCGACCACTGGCTCGAAGTCTACGGGAACTACCTGCCGTCGCCGCAGATGCGCTGGTGCACGCGGAAGCTGAAAATTCACCCGTTCGAGAAGTTCGTCGGCGACGATCCGGTGATCAGCTACATCGGCATCCGCGCCGACGAGCAACGCGAAGGCTACATCTCCACCAAGCCGAACATCACGCCCAAGTACCCCTTCAAGGAAGACGGCGTCACCAAGCAGGACGTCTACCGCATTCTCGACGAGTCGGGACTGGGCGTTCCCGACTACTACGCCTGGCGGACCCGCTCCGGGTGCTACTTCTGCTTCTTCCAGCGCAAGGCGGAGTGGCTGGGGTTGAAGGAGACCCACCCGGCGCTGTTCGAGGACGCCAAGGAGTACGAGAAGATCGATCCCGAGACCGGCCGCCGGTTCACGTGGTCGCAGAGCGAGAGCCTTGATGAACTAGCTCAACCCGACCGCGCCGCCGAGATCAAGCGCCGGCACCTCAAGGTGATGGCGGCGGAGAGCGCGACGAAACCGGACCGGCCGCTGACTGAGGTATTTGCGGATGCGCTTGATGAGGAAGACAGCGAGGAAGGGTGCATGATTTGCCATCTGTGATTTGACCGGGAACAGACTGCCCCACGGGCGCTAAAGGGGCCGTAGCACATGTTGCGCTTGATCCGTGCTTATCCTTTTCGTATTTGATGAAATCAAAGGTATCGACTCGCATGCATCATGGCGCGCCATCATATCCACCTAACGCTTGATCGGACTCCTTTGGGTTTGGAGATCGCCTTGTCTCGATCTAAATCTGGAACGGATTTGAGGCCCCATTCATTTTTTGATGAAACGTTTCGATGCTCAAAATCTACGTTGGCTGATTTAGTCGATCACATTCATAGAACCAGATCGGACATTGTTCGAAGGATAGAAGTTGGAGATGTGGTAAAACTACTGGTGCCCCAAGTGGATCCACCAGTGTTTCGCGTTACGAACTCCGAACGCGGCGCCTACTTCAATCTGGGAGAGTTATGGCGGTGGCGATTTCTAGCGGAACTCGCTGACTATCCGTTCAAGGAACACCAGGGTCTCGGCGTAAAGTGGCTGAGCGGGCGTACCGCAGCAATACTTGCAGACGATATGGGCCTCGGCAAGACGCTGCAAGCAATCGCGGCATTCGAGGGCATGCAGAGATCCGGCGAAATAAAAAACGTTCTAATTGTTTGCCCAAAATCCTTGATTGGAATATGGGAAGCTGAAATCAGCCTGTGGGCGCCAAGGCTTTGCACCGTAGCTTTGCATTCAAGCATCACATCAAGGGAATGGCGCGTCGTCGCCGCGCAGTGCCATGTCACCGTCACGAACTACGAAGCTCTTCGAAGGAATCGCCCCGGGCAAGGCGCATTTGACCTCGTTGTGTTCGATGAAATTCACAAGTTGAAAAATTCCAAATCACTCAACTATTCTGCAGCCTACCAACTCGTGCCGCGATTCACTTGGGGCCTGTCGGGAACCCCATTGGAGAATAATACCGGCGATCTTGCTGCGGTACTCCACTTGATCGATAGGAAGCGGATTTCACCAACGGACCGACATCTGCCAATGTCGTCGCTTCGTTCCCTTGCTGCTAACTATGTCATGAGACGTAACAAGAACGTTATTTCCAAAGAATTACCGGTCTTGATCGAGAAAACGGAAACACTGCCGCTTACACCTGAGCAAAAGCGTGCGTACGACCGGGTGCGACACCATTTCTCCATGAATACTCTTGGCGCGTGGATTGCGTCGTTCAATAAGATGAGAGACATCTGCGACTATGATCCCGATACAAAAAGGAGTTCCAAAATTGACAGAGCCATGACCATCATTGAAGCCACTCGAAAACTCGATGAAAAAACTGTTGTGTTTTCCTGGAAGATCGAGCCTTTGCGCCTGCTTCACTCAAGACTTTCCGATGAACACGGAAGTGATTGCGTCGCTTTGTTGACTGGTCAGACCGACTCAATGACGAGATCGAGGATAGTGAATTTTTTTCAGAGTCGGAGTGAGCCTTTCGTGCTTCTCTGCTCAATTCGAGCGACCGCTGAGGGCCTTACCCTTACAGCCGCAAACCACGTCGTGTTCCTTAACGAGTGGTGGAATCCGGCAGTGAACACGCAAGCACGGGACAGAGTGAACCGTATCGGCCAGGCTAGAAACGTTTACGTCCACAGACTCCGTTCTCAAGGAACAATCGAAACGCGATTGGACGAACTATTGAAATCGAAATCTGCGTTGTTCGACAAAATCGTCAATCAACTTGCAAGAACAGGCTTTGCCTCAAGTGAAACTGCTCCGGTGGAGCTTCTTGAATTCCTGAAAGAGAAGCCAGAGGCTTCGGTCGACTATACTACCGACCTACAGACCTCACGCCAAGTGGAGTCTATTTCATCTTGACTGGGGCGAGGTATCAACAATGCATGCCAATCCTCCTTTAGTTCTTCGAGATCCTCAGGTTGAGGATCGTCCAATCCAATCTGAAGCAGCAGGATTCTCTTAGCCACGTCCATAGCGCGCTTGCGGTCCTCGTTGCGCATGCGCTTTCTGCCTCGGTCCGGATCTTGAATCAGCAGGAGCCCGGCCCACGGCGGCAAGCGCAGATCCCAATTGACACTTGAGAAAACCCTGACGCATGAACGAACTTCGTCAGAACTGGGTGAATCAGGATTAGGAAGACGTCGGTTCAACAGAATTCTAGCCACGTCGGCGAATAGCTCCTGGCCGATTGGCCAGAACAACAGATTGTCCGTCAAGTCATCGGGATTTTCGGGGGGCGCGTCGTGCTCCCGCATTTTGATCGGATCGGTCTTCAGAACAGGCATCTCCTCCAACATGGCGTTCCAATACATGACCAGCTCGCCGAACAGATCATCTAGATCGTCTTCTGGCGGTCTAAATTGCTTGTATTGCTTCGATGCGAATTCGCGATGTCCGCGCTCGGCAGTACTCAAAAGTTTCTGATTCATACTGTAGAGCGTCTGGAGCGTCGTAAAATATGTATCTCCGGAACGAAGGTTCTTGCCCTTTGTCTTCAAGTGAGGCGACGTGTTGGGTTTTCCTGACCACTTGAAAAAATCGTGCTCCGTCAACAGACGACGCGTCAATATCGCGATCACGTCGTCCTCGTCCATGATGATGTTGGTATCAGCATCGGTTTTTTGCGCGTAACGATTGAGGCTAGAAAAGATTCGCCGATAACTTGCCATAAATTCGGCATCCGCCTCTCTACGGATGATCATGATGACGGATATTTCCTCGTCACGAAACCCCTCAGGAATTTCCGGAATGTCCGGTTCCTTTTGTTCGATCAGCGTTTGAATCGCCTTCAGGCGATGCTGGCCATCAAGGGCGAAATACTTTTGGCCCCCATCAAAAGTGAGAACGCCGAACGTTTCATCGAAGCCCGCAGTTCTTAGCAATGCAAACCTGGGATCGTCAGCAATCTCGACCGGCGTGTATGTGGGGTTTCCACCAAGGGCGGCAACGACGATGGATGAGAAGAATCGATCATCCCGCTTGCCAAGATATTTGACTATTTCCTTCTTCACACGACCTTCGTCGAGCACTCGCTGAATGGCGTCGTCCAGCGTCTTGTTTTCGTAGATCTCGGACGCGAAACCTACTTCTTTGACAAGATCCTTCATCTGCATCTTGACGATGAAGTACGTCCAGCGGCCCATACTTGCTTTCAGGGCAGGGTAGAGATTCATGCTTTTCTCCCGGGACGATCGTCGGTTCCGACAGGTATAGGATCCCCAACGATGCCGGTTATCGGTTCCGTCCTCTCGTTTGCGGTAGGACCGAAACAGCGAATCAAGACGGCTTCGTCTCTTTTCATCCGATCTGGTTCCCACCGATGAAACCAGAACTGCATTGACGATCCAAAACAGCGGCGAGCGGAGTCCATTCTACCGGAAGGACTTCGGCAGTGTTCCAGAAACCGTCGTCGCAAGTTATAGGTCCTGCCAATGTAGATGGGAGTGAAGAGGCAGGTATAGGATCCCCAACGATGCCGGTTATCGGTTCCGTCCTCTCGTTTGCGGTAGGACCGAAACAGCGAATCAAGACGGCTTCGTCTCTTTTCATCCGATCTGGTTCCCACCGATGAAACCAGAACTGCATTGACGATCCAAAACAGCGGCGAGCGGAGTCCATTCTACCGGAAGGACTTCGGCAGTGTTCCAGAAACCGTCGTCGCAAGTTATAGGTCCTGCCAATGTAGATGGGAGTGAAGAGGTTGGAGAACAGATCGTTCCCACGAATTTTCCTCGGCGGCCGGCATCCGACCGGGGATGTGCAGAAAATGTAAATTCCAGACTGACCGCTTGGCACCAAGATCGCTTCATTTTCGACGAAACCTACCGCTCTCCAAGACCTGCTGTCGCGCAAATCCCGCGGAATCTTGTCCCACAAATCCGGATCGTACTGCCAACCGTAGTTCAGCGTCACCGTCAATGAGCGTCGACCGGCTTTCAGAGAGCCCGAAGTCCTTGAACAGCGCACACAATGTTATCGTACCCAATCTCGGACCTGCATCTCCAAAGACTCTATCGCGATGCCGCCATGCCCGGCAGGGCGTCGGGTGCTCGGCCGCTCTTGACCTCCACCGCCACCGGCGCCGATGAGTATTCAGAACCCCGCTACGTACGGCAGGCCAGCTCCGACGCGGCGTACGGCGGCGAAGTCGTCGAGCAGGAGGCCGGTGGCGTCCCACTGGCCGTCGAGGAACGCTTCGCGGACGGCGGCGGGCATGCCGGCGGGCACGACGCGGCCGGCCGCCTCTACCGACGACTCCGCGACGCTGAAGGCCAGCCGCAGGTCGGGGGTCCGCTCGACGGCGCGCATCAGCAGCTCGACGTCGGCCGCCGCGGCGGTGGCGCACGGCAGGCCGATCGCCGTCGCGTTCCCCTGGAAGATCTCCGAGAACGACTGGCCGACGCACGCGCGGATTCCCCACCGCCTGAGCGCCTGCGGCGCGTGCTCGCGCGACGACCCCGACCCGAAGTTCGCGTTGACGAGCAGGATCGACGCGCCGGCGTACGACCGGTTCTCGAACGGGTGGTCCGGCATCGACCGCCGGTCGTCCTCGAACACGTGCTCGCCGAGGCCGTCGAACGTGATCGCCTTGAGGAACCGGGCGGGGATGATCCGGTCGGTGTCGACGTCGTCGCCGCGCAGCGGGACGGCGGTCCCCTCGATGCGGTCGATCCGCCGGCCGTCGCTCATTGCGGCAGCATCCCGCGGACGTCGGTGACCTCGCCGGCTATCGCCGCCGCCGCGACCATGGCGGGACTCATCAGCAGCGTGCGGCCGGTCGGGCTGCCCTGGCGGCCCTTGAAGTTCCGGTTCGACGACGACGCGCACACCTCGCGCCCCCGGAGCCGGTCCGGGTTCATCGCCAGGCACATCGAGCAGCCGGCGCCGCGCCACTCGAAGCCGGCGTCCCGGAACACCTCGTCCAGACCCTCGGCCCGGGCGGCGCGGCTGACCCCCTTCGACCCGGGCACGACCAGCGCCTTGACGTGGCCCGCCACCTTGCGGCCCCGGACCACGGCCGCCGCCTCCCGGAGGTCGGACAGCCGCGAGTTGGTGCACGAGCCGACGAACGCCACGTCGACCTTCGTCCCGGAGATCGGCGCGCCGGCCGCGAACCCCATGAACTCGAGCGCCTCGCCGACGCCGGCGGCGGACGCGCCGGCCTGCGCGGGGCCGGGAATGCGCTGCGAGACGCCGACCGACTGGCCGGGGTTGATCCCCCACGTCACCCGCGGCTCGATGGCGCCGGCGTCCAGCGTCACCTCGTCGTCGTACTCCGCGTCCGGGTCGGACGCCATCGACGTCCACCAGGCCTTCGCCCGCGCGAACGCTTCGCCGGACGGGGCGAACGGCCGACCCTCGACGTACCGGAACGTCACGGCGTCGGGGTTGACGTAGCCGACGCGCGCGCCCCCCTCGATAGACATGTTGCAGACCGTCATCCGCTCGTCCATCGACATCCGCTCGATCGCCGCTCCGCCGTACTCGTAGGCGTATCCCACGCCCCCCTGCACGCCGAGACGGGCGATGATCTCCAGGATGACGTCCTTCGCGTAGACGCCGGGGCCGAGCGCGCCGTCCACCGTGATCCGCCGCACCTTGAGCGGGTCGATGGCGAGGCACTGCGAGGCGAGGACGTCCCGCACCTGCGAGGTCCCGATTCCGAACGCCACCGCGCCGAACGCCCCGTGCGTCGAGGTGTGGCTGTCGCCGCAGGCTATCGTCATGCCGGGCTGCGTCAGGCCGAGCTCCGGCCCGATGACGTGGACGATCCCCTGCCGGTCGGTCGCCAGGTCGGAGAGCCGGACGCCGAACTCGCGGCAGTTGCGCTCGAGCGCCGCCATCATCTGCTCGGCCAGCGCGTCGGCGAACGGGCGGCGCTGGTCGAGGGTGGGCACGATGTGATCGACCGTCGCGTACGTCCGCTCCGGGAACGCCACGCCGGCGCCCCGCCGCCGCAGCATGTCGAACGCCTGCGGCGACGTCACCTCGTGGATCAGGTGGAGTCCGACGAACAGCTGCGTCTGCCCGGTCGGCAGCCGCCGCACGGCATGCAGGTCCCAGACTTTCCGGAGGAGGGTCTTGCCCATCGCGGGATCGTGTCCGGCTGTCAGGCCTGCTCGTCCTCGACGTCCTTCAGGAACTCCTCGCTCGGCCGGTGGATCCGGCCGTAGCTGCCGGCGTCGATCACGTAGTACCAGCCGGCGAAGCGCTCGGCGAGCAGCTCCGCCTTCTCGCGGCCCTCGCGCACCTTCTGCTCCCAGGAGGCGCGGGCGTCGGCGTCCGAGGCGTCCGGCTCGGGCAGGACCGACTCGTCGAACTCCGCCGTGATGAAGACGTACCGGTTCTCGCCGGCGCCGGTCTCCTCCGCGTCGCTCGTCGCGTCGCCCACCGCCACCGCGTCGCCGCTGCCGTAGACGATCTCGCCGAACCGGAGGGTGTAGCGCACCCCTTCGTCGGTCAGGACGAGCAGCTCGCCGTCGTTCGACAGCAGGCCGCCCTCGGCCGTCGGGTAGAAGCCGCGGCTGGTCAGCGTCCGCACGTCGGCCTGGCTGATCCGCCCCGCCTCGAACGCTTGGCGCAGGTTGCCCGACAGGCCGGGCGGCTTGGGCCGCACGCCGGCGATCTTCATCGTCATGACTGCGCCGATCAGCAGGTTGACCTGGACCGAGTCGACCTCCTTCCCGGCCGGCGCGGCGTTGGCGCTCCAGTCGTCGTCGCCGTCGCGGTCGAGGACGAATTCGCCGCGGCGGACCACCGAGAGCGTCCGCTCGTCGATGAAGTAGTCGTTGAGGGTGATCCGCCGGACCGCGTCGCGCTCCACGTCGAGCAGGTTCGTCTCGATCCAGTCCTCGAACGCCGTCGAGATGCGGGCTTCGAACCGCGCGGCGTACACCCGTTTCTGCCCCGGCGCGCGGACGAACCGCAGGCCCGGGCGGCCGGCCGCCGGACGGCCGACGATCAGGTCGGCCAGCACCCGCTCGTCAGGCGCCCGGAACGTGATCCGGGCGCCGCGCCCCTGGAGGGTGCTGGTCGTGTCGTCGGCCGGATCGACCACCCCCAGCGACTCGTGGTCGGCGACGTTGTCGGACCGGAAATCCTCCTTGACGAGGGCGATGACGTCGGCGGCGGCGTTGGCCAGCCGCTCGGCGCCGTCGGCCGGATAGTCGTGGTGCGACGGGATCGTCCAGAGGCCGTTCCGGTTGGTCACCTTGAACGGCGTGGCGGAGGCCGTCGCCTCGTCGAACTCGATCACCTCCAGGGTCGCCGCCGCCTCCGGGTCGGTGAACTCGGGGAAGAACGGCTCGCCCACGTCGAAGAATGCGTCGGGGACCGCCCGACGCGGCGCGCTCACCAGCGCCGTCACGCCCAGCAGGACCGCGACGCCCGCCACGATCAGCGTCCGCTTCAGCTCGCTCATGATTCATCCCTCAGCCGGTGCGCCGCCGCCGCGCCCTCCCGCTCGCGGCGCTGGCGGCGGAGCAGAATGACCACCCCCACGGCGAAGACCGGAATCGGCGGCAGCAGCACCGCGAACGTCTGGATCGACGTCTGGATCCGGCGGATCTGCGCCTCCATGTTCTCGCGGCTGGCCCGGATCTTCGTGTTCTTCTCCGCCTCGATGTTGGTCGAGAGCACTTCGAGCCGGCGGTTCTCGACCTCTTCGAGGTTGCGCACCATGATCTGCTTCGTCTGCGCGTCGATGTCGGTCCGGCTCCGGAGCTCCTCGACGCGCTCGTCGAGCCGCGCCTGCGCCTCCTCTATCGCCTGCTCGGCCTCTTCCTCCGCCTGCTGCTCGTCCTGCGCCCGCTGCTCGGTGAACTGCGCCGTCTGCGCCTCCACCCGCTCCAGCGTCCGGTGGCGGGCGCGCCGGCTCCGCAGGTCGATGAACGAGTCGTCCCCGACGAGCAGGTCCATGGCGTTGAGAAAGAAGGTGACGTTGTCGAAGTTGAGGTCGCCGATCGCCTGCTCGCGGATGGCGAAGAACTGCTCGCCGACGAAGTCGATGTCGGCCACCACTATCAGGTCGACGCCCGGGTCGCCGCCGCCCGTCTCTGCCGACTCGGCGCCGCCGTCCCCGTCGTCCGCGCCCGCTTCGGACGTCCCTTCCGCCTCCGCCTCCCGATCCGCCGCGCCCGCAGCGCCGCCGGCGTCCGCGGCGGCTGCCTCATCTGACCGATCCTGATCGGCCTCGCCGGCCGGCGCCGGCGGCGCGGACGACCGGACGCGGGCGGCGACGACGTAGTCCTGCTCGTCCTGCTCGCGGGGCGGCTCCGGGTTGATCTGCGGTCCGAACGGCGTGCTCCGGACGATGGAGAAGTAGCCGTTCGTGCCCGAGGCCGCGCCGGACCGGAGCAGCGGCTGGAACTCGACGCCGGCGTCTTCCGCCGGCCCGAGATAGCCCGGCCAGAGGAAGACGAGCTCCTGCAGGTCGGCGGTGACGTCGACCTCGGGGTTGAACGTCCGCTCGTTCCGGTTGCCCCGCCCGAGGAAGACGACGTCGTCGGGCATGTGCGCCAGCTCGGGGTGCGGGTTGTAGCTGTCCCACACGATCCGCGTCGGCTCCCAGTCGACGCCCAGGCCGGCCATCCACTGCCGCACGTTGCCGCGCGGGCCGGGGCGGGCCGAGCCGGGCGGATAGGCGAACGGGTTGCCGTCGCCGACCCATTCGGTGGGCGAAAGCTGCGGGTTGATCGCCGGCATCGGATCGACCAGCAGCATGGCCGGCGTCCCGCCCCGGATGACGTCGGCGACGCGCCCCATCTCGTCGGTCTGCATCGACGACGGCAGCGGCACGAGCAGCGCGTCCACTTCCACGTCGATCGGCTGCTCCGGATCGACCGGCAGCACTTCGTACTGCTTGCGGAGCTCGGCGACGACCGGCCAGGCCGGATCGAACCGGTTCCGCCGGTAGTCGACGCCGCCGACCAGGTTCATCATCGTGCGCACCACGCCGATCCGCTTCCGCTCCGCGCCGGCCACCACCCGGATGCTGCGCACCACCTCGTACTCGGTCGGCAGCCCGCGGTCGAAGAACGGGATCACCTGCTCCTCGGCGCCGCACGTGAACGCGACTCCCATGAAGACGTCGGTGACTTCGGCCCGGGTCGAGCCGACGTCGCGGACCTGCCGCGGGCCGATGCCGAACGTCTCCCGTGCGTCGCGCGCGGCGTCGCTGAACGGCTCGGCGTCGTGAACCAGCACCTGCACCCGCGGTCCGGCCAGCGCGTCTATCTCCTGCAGCACGCTGACGAGGTTCGACCGGGCCTGCACGAACGTCTCCGGAACCTCGGGACTGATGAACGCCTGGATGAAGACCGGGCGGTCGTCGGGCAGCTCGTCGAGCAGCGCCCGGGTCTCGCGGCTCAGCGAGTGGAGCCGCTCCGCCGTCACGTCGAGCCGGAAGCCGGCGCGGGCCGCGATCGCGCCCACGCTGACCAGCGCCACGGCGACGGCGGCGGCCCGGACCGCGTGATGCAGCCACATCGGGTAGCCGTCGGCCCTGGCCGGCCAGTGGCGGCGGGAGAGGACCAGCACGTTGAGGTACAGGAAGCCTGCGCCGACCGCCGTGAAGTACGCCGTTGCGGTCAGGCTGACGATCCCCTTGGCGAAGTCCTGGAAGTGCGTCCCGACGGCCACCGCCAGCAGCCAGCGCTCGAGCGTCGGGCTGAACGCGCCGGCCGCCCCGCTCGCCGCGATGAAGACGGCGCAGAACAGCGCCCCGAGCACGAACCCGATCGTCGCGTTGCGGGTCAGGAGCGACGCCAGCATCCCGACCGCGATCAGCGCCGCCCCCATGAGCCAGTACCCGACGTAGTTGCTGAACATCAGGCCGACGTCGGGGCTGCCGAGCGAGAAGAGGACCCCGACGTAGCTCAGCGCCAGCACGAGCGACGCGGTGTAGATGCCCAGCGTCGCCGCGTACTTCCCGAGCACCACTTCGAGGTCGGTCGCCGGCAGGGTGAGCAGCAGTTCGTCGGTCCCCAGCTTGTGCTCCTCCGCCCAGACGCTCATCGTGAGCGCGGGGACGAAGAACAGCAGGAGGAACGGATACAGGCCGTTGAGCTGGTCGAGGTTGGCCAGGTTCTGCAGGAAGAACCGGTCCTGCCAGAACGCCGCGCCGGCGCTGATGAAGATGAACAGCGTGATGAAGACGTATCCGGTCGGGTTGCTGAAGTACAGCAGCAGGTCGCGCTTGGCGACCGCCCGGATCACGGCGAGGTTCGGTCGTGCGATCATGACGCGCTCCCCCGGCTTGCGCCTTCGGCTCCGGCGGCGTCGGCGGCGCCCGACGACCCGGGCGGCGGCGACTCGCCCCGGTTGGTCAGGCGGTGGAACGGCTCCTCTATCGAACCGTTCTCCTTCAGCTCGTCGAGCGCGCCGTCGAACACCAGACGCCCGCCGTCGACCAGCAGCACGCGGTCGGCGGTCGCCTCGGCCTCGTGCAGGATGTGGGTCGAGACGAGCAGCGTCTTGGTCCGGCGGAGGCGCCGGAGGTTCTCGCGGAACTGCCGGATCTGGTTCGGGTCGAGGCCGGCGGTCGGCTCGTCCATGATCAGGACGTCCGGATCGTGCAGCAGCGCCTGCGCCAGCCCCACGCGCTGCTTGAGTCCCTTCGACAGCCGGCCGATCGGCTTCTCGATCACCAGCTGCAGCGCGCACAGGTCGACGACGGCGTCGATCCGCCGCTTCAGCGCGCCGCCGAGCTCGCGCGCCTCGCCGAAGAAGGTCAGCAGCTCCAGCGGCGTCATGTCGGGATAGAGGGGGCCGTTCTCCGGCAGGTAGCCCAGGCGCCGCGAGGCTTCGATGCGCTGCGCCCGCACGTCGAGGCCGGCGATCGACGCGCTGCCGGCGCTCGGCGCGAGGTAGCCGGTCAGCATCCGCATCAGCGTCGTCTTCCCCGCGCCGTTCGGCCCGAGGAACGCCACGATCTGGCCCTGGGGAATCGAGAAGGAGATGTCGCGCACCGCGACGAACGGGCCGTAGAACTTGCTCAGCCCGTTCGCCTCGATCATCGGCGCGCCCGATCCGCGCTCCGCCGCATCCATGCGTTCGCCTCCGTACGTCCGAACGCCGACTCCGTATTTTGACGCCGCACGGCCGCCAATGGCCGGGACGGCGGCGCCGCCCCGGAAGAAACGTCCGCCGCCCGCCGCCGCAGGGAATGCGGACCGCCGGTCGAGCAGGGCTGTGTCAGGCGACGGTGTGCTCGCGGTCGCCGATCTCGTCCCGGCGCCGCCGCTTGCGCGACGACGGCCGGCGCGGTTCGACGAAGGTGCTCAACCGCCCGCTGCGGGCCGGCTCCCGCAACTTGCGGAGCGCCGCCGCCTCGATCTGGCGGATCCGCTCCCGCGTCAGCGAGAACTTCTCGCCGAGCTCCGCCAGCGTCGGCTCGGCCCCGTCGTTCAGGCCGAACCGCATCCGGATCACCTCGCGCTCCTTCTGGCTGAGCGTGTCGAGCACCGACTCGGTCTGCCGGCGCAGATCGAAGGCGATGGTCGACTCGGCGGGGCTGACCGCCTGGCGATCCTCGATGAAGTCGCCGAACTGGCTCTCCTCGCCGTCGCCGATCGGCGAATCGAGCGACACGACGGTCTGGGCGATCCGCCGGGCCTTGCGCACGACGGAGACCGGCAGGTCGGAACGCTCGGCCAGCTCGCGCACGGTCGGCTCGCGGCCGAGGTCGCGCATCAAGGTCTGGCCCGCGCGGTTCAGCTTGTTCAGCGTCTCGATCATGTGGACCGGGATCCGGATGGTCCGGGCCTGGTCTGCGATGGCGCGCGTGATCGCCTGGCGGATCCACCAGGTCGCATACGTGGAGAACTTGAATCCGCGGCGGTAGTCGAACTTGTCGACCGCGCGCATCAGTCCGATGTTCCCCTCCTGGATCAGATCGAGAAAGGCGAGGCCGCGGTTCGCGTACTTCTTCGCCACCGAGACGACGAGCCGCAGGTTCGCTTCGGTCAGCTCCTTCCGGGCCCGGTCGGCGTGCATCGAGCCGCGGACGATCGCCTTCTGGATGCGCGCGAGGTCGTCGGCCGTCTCCGCGTGCTCCTTCCGGCGCGCGGCGGCGGCGCGCGGCTCCTCCGGCGCGGCGGCGCCGGACGGCCGCCGCTCGTCCGCGGCCGACCGCCGCTGCCGCTCGATGCGCCGGAGGGCGCCGGCGGCGGCGTCGACCCGGTCGACGAAGCGCTGCCGGACTTCCGGCGTGAACCCGATGGCGCGCACCGCCCGCGAAAGCGCGACGTGCGCCCGGAGCAGGCGCAACGTCGTCCGCGCCGACAACCGCCCGTACCGCTTCCGCGTCGCCGCCGCGCGGTTCCGGCGCGCGGTCAGCTCCCTGAGCGCCGCCTCCACCTTCGCGACGCCGAGGAAGAAACGCCGCTTGCGGTTGGCCAACTGGCGGTCCGTCAACTCCGCATCCGGCAGCACGACCAGCTCCTGCAGGTCGTAATCGCCGTCCCGGAGCTCCCGCGCGATCTCGACCGCCTGCCGCGCCACGGTCAGGCTCCGCGAGAGCGCGATCATCACCCGCTTCTCGCCGCGCTCGATCCGCCGGGCTATCGCCACTTCGCCTTCCCGCGTGAGGAGCGGCACCCGGCTCATCTGCCGGAGGTAGGTCCGGACCAGATCCTGGCCCTGATCCGATTCCTCCCCGGCCGGATGCACTTCCGCCTCGGGTATCACCCGCAGCGGCGCGCGCCGGCCGGCGTCGATCTCGAGCTGATCGGCCGACCCTTCGACCTCGATCCCCTGGCTTTCGAGCTCCTGCAACAGAACGGCGACGTCGTCGGACTCGACGTCGGCGGCCATGTGCTCTATCACCTGATCGATGGTGACGAAGCCTCGCTCCTGGCCGACGGTCACCAGCTCTCGCACCAAGTCGTGTCTGTCCTGCGTCAACAACCGGCTCCTCTCGACCCGCGCGTACGCCGCAGGCGAATCAGCACTGAGTTACGTGGTGGGGTACGGCAAAATCTCCCGCCGCAGCATCAGACGCACGGCGGGAGCCATTTGTTTCAGTGAACTTTCGCTGATTTTATCACCGCTCCGACCCGGAAGTCTCGCTTTTTTTGCAACACCCCGCGACGACCGGGGCTGCATCCCAGGTTCATCGGCCGTCGTCCCGCCGAAGATTAGGTGGGTGATGCGCTCGGCGGGCATTGCGGGCGTGAGCCGGCGCCGCGGGCCGCGGACGACGCGCCGTGCTCTCCGGTCCGGCCGGCCCCGGACCGGGTCGATCGCCGTTTCGAAGCGGCGGCGCCGAGGCCGCGAGATTCCCACAGGTCCACAGCGCTTCGTCGTCGATTTACTCACACGGAAAACCACGGCATGCTTCCGCCCGCGGCCGGTAGCGGTTGGTGATCGGCAGCCGCCGGTCCTTGCCGAAGGCGCGTGTCGAGATCCGGACGCCGGGCGGCGCCTGCCGGCGCTTGTACTCCGCGCGGTCGACGAGCTGCACGACGCGCTCCACCGTCTCGCGGTCGAAGCCGAGCGCCACGACCTCGGCCGGGCTCCGGTCCTGCTCGACGTACGCTTCGAGGATGCCGTCGAGCAGGTCGTAGGGGGGCAGGCTGTCGGAGTCGCGCTGGTCGGGGCGGAGCTCGGCCGTCGGCGGCTTGTCGAGGATCCGTTGCGGGATCGTTTCCTCGTTGCGGTTGCGCCAGCGGGCCAGCCGGTAGACCCAGGTCTTCAGGACGTCCTTCAGCACCGCGAAGCCGCCGGCCATGTCGCCGTACAGCGTGGCGTAGCCGACGCTCATCTCGCTCTTGTTGCCGGTGGCGAGCACCAACCAGCCGAACTTGTTCGAGAGCGCCATCAGCAGGTTGCCCCGGATGCGCGCCTGGAGGTTCTCCTCCGCGACGTTCGGCGCCGCGCCGGCGAACGGCTCCGCCAGCGTCGCGCCGTACGCCGCCGCCAGATCCTCTATCGGCAGCTCCAGCAGCCGGACGCCGAGCCGGCGGGCGAGGACCGCCGCATCGTCCCGGTTCATCTCCGCCGTGTAGCGCGACGGCATCGAAACCGCGGTCACCGCATCCGGTTCGATCGCGTCGGCGGCGACGGTGAGCGCCAGCGCGGAGTCGATGCCGCCCGACAGGCCGAGCACCACCCCCGGAAACCGGTTCTTGCGGACGTAGTCGGCGGTTCCGAGGGTCAGCGCGCGGTAGATTTCCGCCTCGGGCGTCAGCAGGCGCCGCCGCGGCCGGGGCGGCGGCGGGGGGGCTTCCGGCCGCCCGCCGTCCTGGAGGGCGATGGTCGTGACCTGCTCGGCCGCGGCGCGCCGCCGCGGAGCCGCCGCGCGCGCCGCCCGCGCTTGCTCCGGCTCGACATCGACGATCAGCAGATCCTCCTCGAACTGCGCGCCCCGCGCGATGACCGCGCCATCCGGGCCGATGACGAGGCTGTGGCCGTCGAAGACCAGCTCGTCCTGGCCGCCGACCGCATTGCAGAACGCGAGGAAGCAGCGGTGATCGCGGCAGCGGGCGGCGAACAGCGCCTCCCGTTCGCGCCCTTTCCCCTGGTGGTAGGGCGACGCGGACAGGTTGAGCAGCACCTCCGCGCCTCCCGCCGCCGCCCACTCCGCCGGACCGCCCGGCGCCCAGACGTCCTCGCAGACCGTCACGCCGAGCCGGTGACCACCTAGCGCGATCACCATCGCCGCGTCCCCCGGCGCGAAGTAGCGGCGCTCGTCGAAGACGGCGTAGTTCGGCAGATGGTGCTTGTGGTGGGTCGCCGCCACCGCGCCGTCCGCCAGCACCGCCGCGCCGTTGTGAAGGGTCGGTCCGTCCGGCGGCCCGTCCCGCCGCGGAACGCCGCCCACCGGCGCGCCGACGATCGCCGCGACGCCGCGGACGCCGGCGGCCAGATCCTGCAGCGCGGCGGCGGCGGCCTGCACGAAACCGGGCTTGAGCAGCAAATCCTCCGGCGGATAGCCGGTGATCGCAAGCTCCGGGAAGACGACGACAGCGGCCCCGCGGTCGCGCGCCTCCCGAACGCCGGCGCGGATGCGCTCGACGTTGCCGTCGACGTCGCCGACCGGCAGGTCGATCTGACAGAGCGCGAGACGGAGCATCCGCCCCACGATATCACCACGCCGGTCACGTATCGGCCAGCGCGCGGCCGTCACGCCAGCAGCGACCGGAGCAGGGCGGCCGGGTGCAGCGCTTCGACGCCGGCGAAGTCGCGGACCTGGTGGCGGCACGACGTTCCGGCGGCGACCAGGACGCCGCCGGAGCCGAGCGCCCGCGCGGCGGGGAGCAGGCGGCGCTCGCCGATCCGGCGCGAGATCTCGAAGTGCTCGCGCGCGTAGCCGAACGATCCGGCCATGCCGCAGCAGCCGGCGTCGAGATCGACGACATCCGCGCCCGGTATCCGTTCGAGAAGCGCCCTGGCGGGACCGACCAGGCCGAGCGACTGCTGATGGCAGTGTCCGTGGAGCAGGATCCGGTCCGGACCGGAGCGAAGCGGGAGCGCCGGGCAGCCGTCGCCGAGCCGCCGGTCCAGATACTCCTCGAACAAGGCGCATGCGGACGCGACCTCGCGCGCCCGCCGCTGCTCGTCGCCGCGCAGCAGCGCCGGCAGGTCGTCCACCAGCGCGGAGAGGCAGCTCGGCTCCAGCACGACGATAGAGATTCCGGCCGCGGCCAGCGGATGCAGCCGGCGCACCGCTTCCGCCGCTCGTTCGCGCGCCTCGGCCAGCAGGCCCTGCGAGATGAGCGGCCGGCCGCAGCAGGCGTCCGGTCCGAGCTCCACCCTGACGCCGGCCGCCTCCAGCACCTCGGCCGCCGCGAGGCCGATCTCCGGGTTGAAATAGCTGGTGAAGGTGTCGGCGAACAGCACCGCGTCCGGGAAGCCGTTCGGTGCGGACGGCAGTGCGAACGGCAGCGCGGCCGGCCCACTCGGCTCGGTGTTGCGGCCGGCGGCGGCGGCGCGCCGATCACGCCATGCGATCGACAGCGGCCGGGGCGCCCACGGGGGAAGCGACCGGCGGCGGTCGATGCCGGCCAGCCGCTCGACGAGCGCCCGCGCCCACCTCCGCTCCAGCCACGGGTTGACGAGCGGCGCGGCGCGGCCGGCCCACGCCGACAGTTCGTGGATGCGTCCGAGCAGGCGCGCCCGGAGCGGCGCGCCGCGGCGGCGCCAGTAGTCGGCGAGGAACTCGCTCTTCATGCGCGCCATGTCGACGCCGGTCGGACACTCGGTCTTGCAGGCGCGGCATTCCAGGCACAGGTCCAGCACGTCGTACACGCCGCGGTCGCCGAGGCCGGCCTCGCGCGGACCGGACGGCCGGAGCGCGCCGGTCATCGCGAGCCGCAGCGCGTTGGCGCGCCCGCGCGTGGAGTGCGCCTCGTCGCGCGTCACCATGTACGACGGGCACATCACGCCGCTCAGCGTCTTGCGGCAGGCGCCGACGCCGCTGCACATCTCGACGGCCCGCCCCAGCCCGCCGTGCGCGCCGTAGTCGAACGCCGTCTCCGGCTCCGGCGTCCGGTAGCCGGCGCCGTACCGCAGGTTGTCGGTCAGCGGCGGCGCGTCGACGATCTTGCCGGGGTTGAACAATCCGTCCGGATCGAACGTGCGCTTGACGGTCCGGAACGCCTCGTACAGCTCGGGGCCGAACATGCGCGCCATGAACGGCCCGCGCACCAGGCCGTCGCCGTGCTCGCCCGAGAGCGCGCCGCCGAACTCCAGGACCAGGTCGGCGACGTCGTGCGCTATCGCCTCGAACTGCCGCACGCCGGCCGCCGTCTTCAGGTTGACGACGGGCCGCACGTGGAGGCACCCGACCGAGGCGTGGGCGTAGACGCCGGCGGTCGTCCCGCGCCGGCGGACGACGGCGAGGAACCGCTCGATGAAGGCGCGCAGCTGCTCGGGCGCGACGGCGGTGTCTTCGACGAACGAGAGGCTCTTCGCATCCCCCTTCATCGCCATCGACAGGCCGAGCGCCGACTCGCGCAACTTCCAGATCCGCGCCTGATCGGCCGCCGCGGTGGCGCGGGCGGCGTGCGCGGCCACGCCCCGGGCGCGGACCGCGGCTTCGAGCCGGTCGAGCCGCGGCCGGAGCGCTTCGGCCGACTCGTCGTACAGCTCCACGCAGAGCAGCGCGCCGCAGTCGGTCCGGAGGACCGCCCGGCGCATCGCGTCGAGCGCACGGTTCTCGCGGGCGTGGTCGAGAATCGACCGGTCCATTACTTCGACGGCCGACGGGCGGTGCTCCAACAGGGCCGGCGTCTCGCCGAGCGCGTCGAGCAGGTCGCCGTACTCGATCGTCAGCACCGCCTTCGCCGCCGGGAGCGGCGCGAGGTTGAGCCGCGCCTCCACGATCACCCCGAGCGTCCCCTCGGAGCCGACGATCAGCTTGGCGAGGTTGAACGGCGCGGCGGCGATCGCGGCGGGGGTGAACGCGTCGAGGTTGTAGCCGCCGACCCTCCGCAGGAGCTTCGGGTACCGCCGGTCGATCTCGTCGGCGAGCCGCGCCGCCAGCTCGCGGACGGCGCGGTGGCAGGCGCCTTCCAGGGTCGTCGCCGCGCACGCCGCGTCCAGCGCGCCGCCCGTCAGCGGCCGGAGGTGGGCGACCGATCCGTCGGCCAGCGCGACGTGCAGGTCGAGGACGTGATCGATCGTCTTGCCGTAGAGCACCGACCGCGCGCCGCTCGAATTGTTGGCGATCATCCCGCCTGCCGTCGCGCGGCTGGCGGTGGAGACGTCCGGCGCGAACCGCAGGCCGTGCGGCGCGAGCTCCGCGTTCAGCTCGTCGAGCACGATCCCCGGCTCGACGCGCGCCCAGCGCTCCGCGACGTTCACCTCCAGCAGGCGGTTGAAATGCCTGGACGTGTCGAGCTGGAGTCCCGGCCCGATCGCCTGGCCGGCCTGCGACGTGCCGCCGCCGCGCGCCGTGATCGAGCAGCCGTGGGCCCGCGCGCAGGCGATCGCCTCCAGGACGTCCGCCCGCGACCGGACGACGGCCACCCCGACCGGCTCGATGCGATACACGCTGGCGTCGGTGGAGTAGAGCGCGCGGGAGACCGGATCGAAACGGACTTCGCCTTCCAGCCGGGCTTCGAGATCCGCGCGCAGGCCGGTCATCCGGCGCAGTATAGACGGCGGATCTTCGACGTCTCGCGTTGGGTCAACCCCGTGCCGTTGATCCGCGGAATCGAGAGCAGCCTCGTCAGCGGGCCAAGTACGCAACAATTACCACCGCCCGGCCGTGACCCCGTGGCAATTCCCGCCACGCGCGCGCATGCGCGGCCGAGGGGTGGCCATTCATGCAACTTCGCCGGCAGCCCGCCTCCGTCATCATGGCCGTTGTCGCGCTGCTGGCGCTGGCGCCGGCGGCGGCCGGCGCGCAGGTCGTCGAGCGGGTCGTCGATGGAGACACGATCATCGTGCGCGGCGTCGGCCGCGTGCGCCTGATCGGCGTCGATACGCCGGAGACGGTCGATCCCCGGCGGCCGGTCGAGCGGTTCGGGAAGGAAGCCAGCGCATTCACGAAGCGTCTGCTCGAAGGCCGGCGCGTGCGGCTGGAGTACGACCAGCAGCGGACCGACCGGTACGGACGGACGCTCGCGTACGTCTACCTGCCGGACGGGACGTTCGCCAACGCGGAGATCATCCGGCGCGGCTACGGCCACGCCTACACCCGGTTCCCGTTCAGGCTCCGGGACCGGTTCCGGCGGATCGAACGCGAGGCCCGCAGCGCCGGCGTCGGCCTGTGGGGCGCGGCGCCGGGCGAGCGGCCCGCGGCGTCGGCGCACGAAAGAACCGTCGCCGCGGCGCAGCGGCTCCCCGCAGGCGACGACGCCCTGGCGCGGTGGGACGACAACGGCAACGGACGGATCACCTGCGCCGAAGCCCGGCGGCACGGCATCGCGCCTGTGCGCCGCGGCCATCCCGCATACCCCCACATGCGCGACGGAGACAACGACGGCGCCGTGTGCGAGTGACGTCACCGTCAGCAACCCCCGGCGCCGAGAGCGTGAAGCGCCCCGCCCTGATCAGACGCGAGTGCGCATATCGGGCGTACGCGACCGACGAACAGCGCAGCAGCGCCGCTCGAATGCTGCGGGACTTTCCCGCGCGGGCTGCAATGGCCGCTGAAACGTTCGTTGACGCCAGCGGGTTCTATGCCCTGCTGAAGCCCGCCGCCGCGGCGCCGGAGACGCCGTCATGACGCTGCTGCGCGACCTGATCGACACGACCGAACCCGCTCGTCGGAAGCTGCTCCATACGTCCGACTGGCATCTGGCAGCCCGTGGTGGAACCCCGCGGGGCGCCGAGAGCGGCGAGGCGCCCGGCTGACAAGGCGTGAGGAGGGCGCATATCGGACGTACGCAACCGACGAACAACGCCGTCAGGCGGGATGCATCGCCGCTCGAATGCAGCGGGACTTTCCTGCGCGGGCTGTCAGCCGCCCGTCCCGAAGTACCGCGCCAGCGTCGCCTCGCGCGGCCGGCGCGTAAGCAGCGACACCCCGATCATCAGGAGCGTTGAACCGATCGTCATCGGCACGACCGGCATGAAGCCGAGGACGGCCGTCCCGCCCGGCGTGCGGGCGAGGAGGTCGGCGCCGGCGACGGTCCAGATCGGGGTGACGGCGCCCGGCGGCGGGGCCGGGACGACGGCCTGGAGCAGGGCGACGCCGGCGACGGCGGCGGCGGTCCAGACGGTGACCGCCAGCGCGCCCCACTTCGTGCTGCGCCGCCAGAAGAGCGCCGCCGCCAGCAGCGGGAACAGGGACGAGTAGCCCGAGAAGGCGTACTGAACGGCCAGGCTGAAGATGCCGGGGGGCGCCTTCAACGCGACGACGTAGGCCACGGCGGCGATCAGCACCACGAACAGGCGGCCGGTCTGCACCTGCGCCCGCGCGCCGAACCGCCGCGTCCCGCCGTAGAAGGTGAAGACGTCCTCGGTGAACATGGTCGAGAGGGCGAGGATCTGCGAGTCGCTGGCCATCACCGCGGCCATGATGCCGGCGCCGAGCACCCCGGCCAGCCAGAGCGGGGCGTAATGCTCCAGCATCAGGATGATGACGTCGTCGCCGGCGGCGGCCTGCTGCAGCTCGGCCACGCGCGCCGGGCTCAGCGACGCGTCGGCGGCGGCCAGCAGCGCCCGCGCGTCGAGCTTCGCCGCAATGGCCGGGACGTCGTGCATCGCGTTGGCGGCGACGCCGAGGAAGACGCAGGGGAGCCAGATGGCGAGGATGCAGATCGGGTAGAAGACCACCGTCTTCTTGAACTGCCGCATCCGGCGCGCGGTGAAGCAGAAGATGATGATGTGCGGGAAGACGATGGTCGAGAGCGGAATGAACGTGTAGCTGAGGAAGAAGCGCGGCGACACCCGTTCCCGGGTGAGCAGGTGGGCCGCGGCGTCCGAGCCGAGCAGCGACTCGATTGCGGCGGGGAAGCCGCCGATGCTCGACCCGACCAGCAGCAGGGCGGCCGCGCCGAAGCAGAGGAACAGCACCGTCTGGAACGTGTTGACCCAGGCGGTGCCGCGCATCCCGCCGAAGAAGACGTAGCTCATCACGACCGCCGCCACCACGCCGCCGCCGAACCAGTACGGCGCCGCGCCGCCGCTCACCGCCGCGAGCGTGGCGCCGCCCCCCATCACCGCGATGACGATGTACGGCACGAGCAGCGCCGCCTGCAGGGCGAAGATGGCGGTCCCGATGTGGCCGCACTCCCACCGGTCGCGGAACATCTGCACCGGCGTGATGAACCCGTGCCGCTTGCCGAGCGCCCACATCCGGGTCCCGATGAGCAGCAGCGTGACCGGGATGATCAGGGCGGACGACGACGCCATCAGGCCGTATGTGACGATCCCGTTCGAGAAGGCGTGCCCCGCCGAGCCGAGGATGGTGAACGCCGTCATGTTCGTGCCGAACAGCGACAGGAGGAAGACGGCCGGTCCGAGCGACCGGCCGGCCAGGAAGTACCCCTCGGCGTCGGCCTGCGCGTGCCGGCGGAACGCGAAGACGCCGATGTAGAAGATGACGCCGAGGTAGGCGAACACCACCAGGGCGGGGATCATCGCGCCGCGCCCCCCGGCGAGCCGTCCTCCGGCCGCCGGCCCTCCGGCGGCGCGTCGTCCGCTTCGGCCTCCCGCTCCAGTTCGGCCGGCCAGGCGTACCGAATCAGGAGCGCCATCAGCCCCGCCGCCGCCGCCGAGTACGCGGCGTGGTAGAACAGGCCTATCGGGAGGAACCCGAAGACGAGCGGCCGGGCGGTCTCCCAGAACCAGACGTCCTGGTGCAGGAGGTACGTCGCGGCCACCGCCAGGACGAGCGCCCGGCGCAAGGTCCGCATCTCCAGCGTCGTTCGCGGCGTTCGCATCGTTCTCGTCCGGGTCCGGTTGGCCGCGGAGCCCACCATACTAGAATGTCCCCATGAATACATGGTTGCCGTTCGTGGTGCTCACGGTGGTGAGCTGGGGGACGTACATTCCGACGCTGCACAAGGGCCAACTGGCGCTGGGGGGCAGCGGCGTGCACGCGTTCCTGATGGTCGGAGTGGCGTACCTGCTGGTGGCGATAGCCGTCCCCGGCACGATCGTGGCGCGCGCCGGGAGCTGGAACGTCTTCACGGCCGGCGGCGTCGGGTTCTCCGTCGCGGCCGGCGCGCTCGGGGCGATCGGCGCGCTCGGCATCGTCTTCGCGCTGGTCAACGGCGGCAAGCCGTCGGTGGTGCCGCCGCTGGTCTTCGCGGGCGCTCCGGTCGTCAGCGTCTTCGTGGCGATGCTGTACAACCCGCCGCAGGAAAGCCCGTCGCCGCTCTTCTTCCTGGGGATCGTCATGGCGGCGGCCGGCGTCGGCCTGTTCATGGCGAACCGCCCGCACTGACGCCGGCCACCGGGCTGGTCAGTCGGCGGCGCCGGCCAGATCGAGCAGGAAGGCGTACTGCAGCGCGAGCTCCCGGTACCGCTTGTACCGGCCGGACGCCCCGCCGTGGCCGGCGTCCATCTCGGTCCGGAGCAGCAGCAGGTTGTCGTCGGTCTTCAAGGCGCGCAGCTTCGCCACCCACTTCGCCGGCTCCCAGTACTGCACCTGGGAGTCGTACAGGCCGGTCGTCACCAGCAGGTGCGGATACCGCCTGGCCGACACGTTGTCGTACGGCGAGTACGACCGGATGTACCGGTAGAACCGCTCGTCGGCCGGGTCGCCCCACTCGTCGTACTCGCCGGTCGTCAGCGGGATGCTCTCGTCGAGCATCGTCGTCACCACGTCGACGAACGGGACCTGCGCCACCACGCCGTGAAACAGGTCGGGCCGCAGGTTGACCACCGCCCCCATCAGCAGTCCGCCGGCGCTCCCGCCCATGGCGTACAGCCGGTCCGGGCGGGTGTACCCCAGCTCGATCAGCCGCTCGGCGCACGCGATGAAGTCGGTGAACGTGTTCTTCTTGTCGAGCAGCTTCCCGCCCTCGTACCAGGCGCGGCCGAGCTCCTCGCCGCCCCGCACGTGGGCGATGGCGAAGACGAACCCGCGGTCGAGCAGGCTGAGGCGGGGCGAGGAGAACCAGGCGTCCATGCTGATCCCGTACGCGCCGTAGCCGTACAGCAGGAGCGGACGCGGCCCTTCCCCGGCCGCGTCGCGCCGGGCGACGAGCGAGATCGGCGTCCGCGCGCCGTCCGGGGCGACGGCGTGCAGCCGCTCGGTCCGGTAGTGCGCGGGGTCGAAGCCGCCCAGCACCTCCTCGCGCTTCAGCAGCGTGCGCGCGCGGGTCCGCATGTCGTAGTCATAGGTCGACGCCGGGGTGCTCGGCGAGCTGTAGCCGAACCGGAGCACGCCGGTGTCGGCCACGTGGTTGTGCGGATCGATGAACGCGTCGTACGCCGGCTCCGGGAACGCCACTGCGTGCTCTTCGCCGCGCGCGCCGCCGCCCGCATCGCCGCCCGTCTCATCGCGCTCCCAGGACCGCACCCGCAGCCGGACGAGGCCGCCGGCCCGCTCCTGCACCACCAGGTGGTCCCGGAACAGCTCGAACCCCTCCAGCAGCACGTCGTCGCGGTGCGGGACCAGCTCGCGCCAGTGCTCGCGCCCGCGGCGATCCTCGGGCGTCTCCAGCAGCCGGAAGTTCCGCGCGCCCGCGTTGCTGCGGACGTAGAAGCGGCCGCGGTAATGGTCGATCTGGTGCTCGTGGCCGCGCGCCCGCGGCAGGAAGACCTCCGGGGGATCGGCGGGCCGGTCGGCCGGGACGCACCGGAACTCGGTGGTCAGCGTCTGGTGCGAGCCGATCAGGACGTACCGCTTCGACCGGCTCTTCCCGACGCCGCACGCGAACGTGTCGTCCGCTTCCTCGTACACCAGCGCGTCCGCCGCGACGGCGCGGCCGAGCGTGTGCCGGAGCACCTGGAACGGACGCAACGTGACCGGGTCCTGCCGGGCGTAGAACAGCGTCCTGTCGTCGTTGGCCCAGACGGCGTTGCTCGTCACGTCCGGGATGACGTCGGCGAGCGTCGTCCCCGACGCCAAGTCGCGGAACCGGATGGCGTACCGCCGGCGGCCGACCGTGTCGACCGCGTACGCCAGGATCCGCTCGTTCGGACTGACGGCCAGGATCTTCGCGTCGCAGAACTCGTGCCCTTCGGCCAGGGCGTTGACGTCGAGGATCACCTGCTCGGCGCCGGCCTCGTCGTCGCCGGCGGCCAGCGGTTTCCGGCAGTAGATGCGGTGCTGCCGCCCCTCCTCGCACCGCCAGTAGTAGCGGTGCGCGCCGTCCCGGTACGGCGCCGAGGCGTCGGTCTGCCTGATCCGCCCCTTAATCTCCTCGAACAGCCGCTCCCGCAGCCCGCGGACGCGCCGCATCCGCTCGTCGAGGTACGCGTTCTCCGCCTCCAGGTAGGCGACCACCTCCGGGTCGTCACGGTCCCGCAGCCAGTAGTAGTCGTCCACCCGCACGTCGCCGTGCCGTTCGAGGCGGTGCGGCCGCCGGGGGGCGCGGGGCGGGACGGTCATGGCGTTCTGTTCACGATACGCCGTATCGCAGCGCCCGTCGAATGCTGCACAGCCCGCGGCGGTGCTACCATGAAGAACGACAAGAGAGAGAGAGGCAGTCGATGAGTACGCCGTCAGCTTCGTCCTCGCAGGGCCGCGCCAGGCAGTACAGGAAGCTGGCGAAGGCCTACCGTCAGGACCCCGCTTTCCGGGCGCGAGCCGACGCCGACCCGCACGCGGTGCTTGCCGAGCAGGGGATCGACGTGCCGCCCTGGATAGAGGTGCGGATCGTGGAGGACACGGCCGAGACCTTTCACTTCGTCCTGCCCGCCGACCCGACCGCCGGCCTGGAGGACGAGGACCTCGCCATGATCGCCGGCGGCAAGCAGAAGCCCGGCGCCTCCGGCACGGCGGGCTCCTACGCAACGCGGCATCCCGGCTGAACGGCGTCGTTCGCCGGTCGAACCCGCAGTCATTTCCAATTCAGAAATGAGCCTGAAGGCGGGCGGTGATCCGCGCCTGTCAGGCGACCGAACCGACGGGTCGAAAAGGGGTTCAGCGCGGGCCGCGCTCCGGACGGCCCGACCAGGCGATTATCGCTCATCGTCGTGTGAGTGAGGTTGCCCCGATTCTGCGAACGGGTTGACGCTTTCGGGTTCAGCTCATGCCGTGGTTTTCCATGGGAGTACCTCCATGATGCAAGCGCTGTGGACCTGTGGGAATCTCGCGGCCTCGGCGCCGGCTTGATCGCCAGCGGTCGCCCGCGAGATTTCCAACGGACTGTGGGCGCCCGTGTCCCCGATCTTCGGATGCATCCCGCTGCGGACCGGGCGTCCATAGGCCGGGCAGGTCCACAGCGCCCGGCGGCGATACGAGGCGCGGTGTGCGGCCAGGCGGCCGGCCGGCGGTCGCAACACCCGGTCTGCTGGTCCTGTCAGGCAGCCGGGTCGAGGGAGCGAAACAGCCGCTCGCGCGCTTGGTTGAGGGCGCGCGCGGCCTCGTTGTCGCTGCGGGCCGTGGCGACAGCGTCGAGTGGGTCGAAGGTGGTTCCGGGCTTGAGGCAGGCGGCGGCGTCGGGCAGCGACTTGAGCCTCTCGTAGGGGGTCATGACGTCCGCGTGGCGATAGCGCTTGCGGATCCGGCCCTGGGCATCGACCTGTTCGCGGGGGAAGAAGCAGGGGCGGTGGAAGTTGAGGTAGGGGGAGAGGACCTGCTGGGTGAAAGCGTTGACCTGCTCGGCGTAGCGGCTGGGGATGTGGCCGTGGCCGAGATGCTTCCGGAGCACGGAGCCGTTCTTGCTCTCGACCAGCGCATTGTCGTTGCTGCGCCGCGGCCGCGACCTGGTGAACGCGTCGATGCGCAGCGCCCCGAGCAGCGCGGCGACTTCGCGGTTGACGAACTCCGAGCCATTGTCGGTGTGGAAGCCGTGCAGCGTGAACGGGAACGCCCGCAGCAGCGCGTCGAGGACCGGGAGCAGGCAGGCGGCGTGGATGTGCTCGACCGAGCCGATGCACTGGAACTGCGTGACTTCGTCCACCAGATTCAGATGGTAGAGGCCCTTGATGCCGTCCAAATCGCCCTGATGGACCGTATCGACCCGGACCCAGCCGGGCCGTCCGAACGGCTGCGGGCGGCGGCGTTCCCCAATCGTGACCTGCGCCGGGCGGGTCGGCTGAGGGATCGCCCCGCGGCGCCGGGCATAGGTCGTCGAGCGTCGCAGGTTGTACAGGTGGCCGTTGGAGATCCGGGCCAGGCGCTCGAAGCGGCCGTCGCCGAACAGGCGCCAGGCGCGCGCACAGAGGGCGCGCGTGGCCGGGCCGGACAGCGTGCCGTGCAGCGCGTCCGTCTCGGCCAGCAACCCGATGTCGGCGCGGGTGTAGCGGCGGGCGAACGGCCGGCGCGGAGCGCCGCGCCGGTCGGTGACCGCGCCGGTGGTCCGGTGTTGGCGCAGCAGGCGGGTGACCTGCGCCCGTGACAGACCGGTCGCCCGGCTCAGAAAGCGGCGCAGCAGGCCCTTGTCGGTCTTCCCGCACAGGGCGTAGTCGAACCGTTGCGCGGTCGTGGCCACCAACGCGTAGGCGTCGGCGCGGCGTTGCGGTTGCAGGGCGAGCCCCGCGCTTCCGGCCAGGAACTCCCGAACCTGATCCAGGGTCTGCAGGCGGTGCGTGTCGAGTCTCACGATCATCCTCCGATGATCCGCGACTCGGCTCCCTTCAGGCTCATCTGTCGTTGGAAACAACCTCCCGTTCAGGCTCACTTGTCGTTGGAAGAGACTCCCGCTTGACACGGCCGCGGCCGTCCGGCTATCTTCCGCTCCGCACGCTGGTGCTCCGGACCGAGGTTCGGAGCGGCAAGAGGGAACCCGGTGCGAATCCGGGGCTGCCCCGCAGCGGTAAACGGGAACGACCACCGTCATCGAAGCACTGGCTCGGACGAGCCGGGAAGCGACGGTCAGTAGGTTCGGCGCGCCGCGCCGATAGCCCGCAAGCCCGAAGACCTGCCGGCGGCGTCGACCGACCTGAACTTCCGAGGGGGAGGGGCCAGGTGTCCTGCTGCGTACGGCATCCTGCTGATACCCGCCGACGGTTCGGGTCCTGATGGGAGGATCCGATGAAGCACAGCACGAAAACGACGGACGGAAAGCACGAGACGACTGCGCGCCGGCGTCTGCTGCGCGCGGCGGCCGTCGCGGGCGCGCTCGCGGCGGCGGCGCCGCACGCGGCGCTGGCCGACAGCCTGGCCGGGCGCATTCTCGATCCGCAGGGCCGGACGGTGGCCGACGCCCGGGTCCGGCTGTTCGACCGGACGAGCGGTCAGCTCCGCGAAGCGGCCAGCTCCGCCGACGGCCGGTACCGGTTCGACCGGATCGCGCCCGGCGACTACGTGATCGAGGCGCACGGGTCGGCGGGCGCGCTGTCCGGCGCGGCCTCGGTCGCCGTCGGCGGCGCCCGCAGCTTCGACCTGACGCTGGCCGTGTCGGGCGTCACGGCCGAGGTGGTGGTCACGGCGTCGAGCACGCCGCGGGCCGGCCGGGAGGTGGCGAAGGCGGTCGACGTGGTCGGCGCGGACGAGATCGCGCTGCGCAACGAGATGTCGATCGCCGAGGCGGTCCGCACCGTTCCGGGCCTCCGCGTCCGGACGCTCCGGGGCCCGGGCAGCCAGACGACCATCGCCGTCCGCGGCCTGCGGAACCAGGACACGGCGCTGCTGATAGACGGCCTGCGCTTCCGGGACGCCGCCAGCCCGCAGGGCGACGCCACCGGCCTGCTCGCGAACCTGGCGACGGTCGACACCGACCGGATCGAGGTGGTGCGCGGGTCCGGGTCGGCGCTGTACGGGTCGAACGCGATGGCGGGCGTCGTCAACGTGATCTCCCGCACCGGCGGCGGGCCGGCGCGCGGCGAGCTGCTGGCGGAAGGGGGCGGACTGGGTCTGCTGCGCGCGGTCCCGAGCGTCCGCGGCGGCGCCGCGAACGACAGGCTGACGTACAGCGGCGCGCTGGCGTACCTCAGGACCGACGGCGCGCGCGACGACCCGTACCGCAGCGTCTCGCCGCAGGGGATGGTGCGGCTCCAGTTCACCCCCGCGCTCTCGGCGACCGGCCGTCTCTGGTACTCGAACGACCGGCTGCAGCTCGCCGAAAGCCCCACGTTCCCGGCCGCGGTGCGCGCGAACTTCCCGGCCGCCGGCGTCGTCCCCGCCGTCGCCCTGCCGACCGGCCAGCTCGAGCGGTTCGAGCAGGGACTGCCGTTCGACGCCGGCCGCGCGACGTTCGTGCCGAACGCGAACGATCCGGACGCGGTCCGCGAGTCGTCGTTCCTGAGCGGCGGCGCGGTCGTCCGGCACGCCCTCGCGCGCGGCGCCGTCTACCGCGTCGCCTATCAGGGGGGCGGCGCCCACCGGGCGTTCACCGACGGCCCGGCGCGCGGCGGCCCGTTCGAGCCGGCGACCGAGAACACCGACCGGTTCGAGGGCCGGACCGACATCGTCCAGGCCCGGCTCGACGCCGCGTTCGGCCGCGCCCACTTCGTCAGCGCCGGGTACGAGTTCGAGCGGGAGCGGTATTTCCGGGAAGCGTCCGGCGACGCGGCGACGGCGACGATAGACGGGTACAGCCACGCCGTGTACGCCCAGGACCAGATCGACCTGATGGGCGGCCGCCTGCAGGTGTCGTTCGGCGGCCGGGTGCAGACGTTCGTCCTGCCCGAGCCGACGTTCGTCGGGGGCCGCCACCCGTACGCCGACCTCGACGTCGCCGCGCCGGCGGCCGTGACCGGCGACGTCGCCGCGGCGTACTTCCTCGAAGCGAGCGAGACGAAGCTGCGTCTGCACGTCGGCAACAGCTTCCGCGCGCCGTCGCCGTTCGAGCGGTTCGGCGGAACGTTCTCCTCCTTCTCGCGCTCGTTCAGCTTCTGGGGCGACCCGCGGCTGAAGCCGGAGCGGTCGGTGTCGGTCGACGGCGGCGTCGACCAGTGGCTGCTTGACGCGAAGCTGCAACTGAGCGCCACCGTATTCCACACCGACCTGCGGGAGACGATCTACTTCGACTTCGCGACCTTCCCGGCCGCCACCGACCCGTTCGGCCGGTTCGGCGGCTACCGGAACACGGGCGGCGGACGCGCGCGCGGCGTCGAGCTGAGCGTCCACGCGTCGCCGAGGCCGGCGACCACCCTCCGCGCGGCGTACACCTGGACCGACTCGGTGTCGGAGACGCCGACGATCGGCGACGACTTCTTCGGCGTGCCGGGGGTGTCGAAGCACCTGTTCACGCTGACCGCCACGCAGGGAGTCGCCGACCGGCTCAGCGTGACGTTCGACCTGGCGGCGGCGAGCGACTACTCGCTTGCGCCGTACCTCGGATTCGGGGTCGCGCCGCGCCGCTTCGTCTTCCGCGGACCGGTCAAGGGCGATCTGGTGGTCCGGTACGACCTGCCGGCGGCCGGCGACGTCGGGCTCGACCTGTACGCGAAGGTGGAGAACCTGTTCGACCGGGTCCCGTACGAGAACGGGTTCCTCGGTCCCGGCGCCTGGGCCGTCGGCGGCCTGCGCGTCCGATACTGACGGCGGGCGCCGGCGGGCTGTTGAGTCAGCGCTGCGGAATCGCTCATGATCGGCGCCGTCCGCACAGCAGCCCGTGCAGATTCCCGTGCGGCCGCCGGCTCACGACTGCCCGGCCGCGCGGGCGCGGTCGGCGCCGGACAGCGGCCCCTTGGGCAGGCGGCCGTCCACGTCGGTGAAGCCGTACTCGTCGGCCAGGCCGCGCGCCGTCAGGGCGCGGCCGGACCAGCGCATCACGTCGGCGTCGGCCGCCAGCGCCGCCGCCGCGCGTCCGCAGAAGCGCGGGGTCTCCGCGCCGCTGACGTCGAACATCCGGTCCAGGTTCGGGAACTGCCGCAGCCGCTCGGTGAGCACCAGGCCGGGCCAGAGCGACACCACCGCCACGCCGTGGTCGCGCAGCTGGTGGGCGGTGTCGGCGGTGACCCGGTCGAGCGCGCACTTCCCCACGCCGTAGGCGACGTGCCACGAGAAACCCGCCGCGCCGGACGAGCTCACGTTCACGATCAGGCCGCGGCGCTGCACGGTCATCGGCCGGGCCGCGTGCCAGGCGCCGACGTACGCCGAGCGTGTGCCGACGTCGATCATGTCGTCCCAGTTCGAGATCGGGGTTTCCCAGAACGGCAGCCCGGAAGTCAGCTCCGGAGGGATCAGGAAGGCGTTGTTCACCAGCACGTCGAGGCGTCCGCACTCGTCGGCGACGCGCCCGAACAGCGCCTCGACCTGCGCGTCGTCCCGGTGGTCGCAGACCGCGGCGACGCCGCGGCCCCCCAGGGCGTCTATCTCTCGGGCGGTCTCGGACAGGCTGCCCGGCAGCGCCGCGCCGCCCGGCTCCACCGTGCGGCCCGTGACGTAGACCGTCGCCCCCGCCGCCCCCAGCTCCAGCGCGCACCCCTTGCCGACGCCGCGGCTAGCGCCGGTCACGATGGCCACCCGGCCGTCGAGATCACCCATCGAACTGCCCTTCACTGACTGCGCATCGCCCACCGGCCGATGCACGTCTGCATCCTATGATCAACAGTCGCAGGGCGGCAACCAGCATTTGCCCCGGTGCTAGACTTGGGCCTGCCGAACAGGTCAGCAGTCAGGAGGCGCCATGGACAGGCGGTCACGTCGGCGTCAACTTTCAGGTGCGGCGCGCGCCGCTGCCGTCACCCGCCGGGAGGCGATAGGCCTGATCGGGATCGGAGCGGGGTTCGCCTTCGCCGCCGGCTGCGGAGGGGCCCCGCCGCCCGAACCCGGCGGCGAGGATGCGGCCGGCGGGCCGGCAGGAGGATCGGCGGCGGGCGGCGGCGTCGTCTTCCCGGAGGGCGCGGTCATCCGGGCCATCCTGGAGGACCTGCCGCCGGAGGCGCTTGCGGGCGGCGCCACGCTCTTCCACGAGCACCTGGACCTGTTCCAGGGGTACAGCAGCCCGCCGTCGGGGCGGGGGCGCGGCGCGCCGCCGCTGACCGACGAAGAGGCCGAGACGTTCGTCGCCCTGGTCGCCGAGGAGCTGCGGATGGCGGCCGGCGACGGGATGAGCTGCATCGTCGACGCCGCCATCCACCGCCGGTCGGACCGGGAGCTGGAGCTGCTGCGGCGGATGTCGCGGCGGTCCGGCGTCCCGGTCGTGGTGGCCGGCAGCTACTGGAAGGCGCCGTATCCGGACGCGGTCGCCGCCATGTCGGTGGAGGAGATGACCGAGCATCTCGTGACCGACGCGCGCGCCCAGAACTGGGGGGCGTTCGGCGAGGTCGGCACGTCGATGCAGATGCACGAGACGGAGCGGAGGTTCCTGCGCGCCGTCGGCCGGGCCCACCACGCCACCGGCCTGCCGATCTTCACGCACACCGAGCACCAGGGCTGCCGGCCGTGCGGCCTCGAGCAGCTCGACGTGCTGGAGTCGGAGCAGGTCGACTTCGGCCGCGTCTGCATCGGCCACCTCTCCGACGTCACGCCGGAGCAGGACCCGGGGTGGACGTCGCACCTGGAGATAGCCCGCCGCGGCGCCTACGTCGGATTCGACACCGTGGGGCGGGCGCTCGCCCTCGACTCGACGCCCGACATCCCGGAAGCCGAGAAGGTGAAGATGGTGCTGAACGTCCTGGAGGCCGGCTACGCGGATCAGGTGCTGCTGGCGTCCGACTTCGCCCGCTCGGCCGACCTGAAGTCGAACTGGGGGAACGGGTTCGCCACCGCCATCGTGCAGTTCGTCCCGAAGCTGCGGCACGCCGGCGTGGACGACGCGACGCTCCGCAGGATCACGGTCGACAACCCCCGGCGCTTTCTGGCGTTCACGCCGCAGGAGGCCTGACGATGCGCACAGGGACGACGCGGCTGATGACGGCGCTGGCCGCCGGGCTGCTGGCCGCAGCGCCGGCCGCCGGTCAGCAGGCCCTGCCCGATCCGCCGCGGGCCGACCGGCAGCCGGCCGGCCCGGCCGCGCCGCGCATCGCGCCGCGGCCCGAGGCGGAGTGGACCGAGGAGCAGCGCCGGCTGGCGGACAGGTACGCCGGCGACGGGCGGGCGGACAACCAGTTGCGGACGCTGCTCCACGCGCCGGCGATCGTCGAAGGACTGATGCCGGTCACCGTCTACCTGACCGAGGAGTCGACGCTGCCGCCGCGCCACCGCGCCCTGCTGATCCTGCGCGCGGCCTGGCTGTGCGGCAGCCGGCCGCTCTGGGCCACGCACGCGGCGCGCGCCCGGGAGGGCGGGATGACCGACGCGGAGATACGGCGGGTGGCGGAGGGGCCGGACGCGACCGGGTGGGACCGGTTCGAGCGGACGCTGCTCCGGCTGGCCGACCAGCTTTACCTGAACTCGTCGGTGACCGACGCCGTCTGGGCCGCCCTGGCGGCGCGCTACGACGAGCACGGCCTGATCGACGCCGTCGAGACGGTGAACCACTTCACCGTGCTGTCGATGATCTACAACGCGTTCGGCGTGCAGCCGGACGCGGAGACCGCCGATCGGCTTCCCGCCGACGTGCCGTACCGCGTCGCCGTCCCCGCGCGCGAGCCGCGGCTGGCCGCCGCCCGGATCGAGCCGCTCGACGGACCGGGCATCGCGGTGTCGCGCACGTTCGCCCGGCATCCCGCGCTGGCCCGGCCCCGGAGCCGGCGCGCCAACTACATCAACCAGGTGTCGCCGCTCTCGCCGCGGGACCGCGAGATCCTGATCCTCCGGATCGGCTGGGACTGCCAGGCGGTCTACGAGTGGGCCAAGCACGTCGGCACGGTCGGCCGCGCGCGCGACCACGGGGTCGACCCGGCGGCGGTGGCCAGAGGGCCGGACGCCCCGGGCGTGAGCGCGTTCGACGCCACGCTCCTCCGCCTGGTCGACGAGCTGTACCGGGACGCAGCCGTCTCCGACGAGACGTGGAGCGCCCTGACCGCGCGCTACGACCTGGTCGAGACGATGAGCGCGGTCTACACGCCGAGCTCGTACCGGGCGACGTCGATGTCGCTCAACGCGTACGGCGTGCAGCTCGAGCCGGGCGACGAGGAGTTCCCCGACGCGCCGTTGCGGTGAGCCGCGGCGGGTCCGCTACAGCCTGACCACGTTCTCGGCGGCGGGGCCCTTCCCCCCTTCCACCACCTCGAACTCGACCCGCTGGCCCTCGGTCAGGCTCTTGAACCCGTCGCCCTGGATGGCCGAGTAGTGGACGAAGACGTCCTTTTCGCCGTCGTCACGGGTGAGAAAGCCGAAACCCTTGCTGTCGTTGAACCACTTGACCGTTCCGGTGACCGGCATGTCCGTACTCCCAACCTGGTGAATCGTCGGAGTCCGGTCCTGCCGTACGCCGACTACTGCCCATGCGCTGCCGCGCGTCCGGCGCCGATCGCGGCGCCGCGTTCGTTTCGTACACGGCAGGATGGACGAGCCGGCCCCCGATGTCAAGTATTGTCAGTTCGCGCACCCTCTCCGGCGGTCAGCCCGGCAGCCGGAAGGCGATCAGCCCCGGCGCCTCCCCGCCGACCGTCAGCGCGACGTGCTGCCGGCCGTCGAGCAGGTAGGTCATCGGGGCGCCGAGCGCGCCGGCCGGCAGGTCGATCGATCCGACCTCGGCGCCGGTCGCCTTGTCGTACGCCGCCAGCCGCGGCCCGTCGCCGGTCCCGCCCGCCGTCAGCGCGTGCAGCAGCAGCGTCTTCGTCAGCAGCGGGCCGCTCCGCCCGGCGTCGCCGCCGAGCGGCGGCAGGTCGAGGTCGCGCAGCATCGGGTGGTTGCGGATCCGGTCGCCGCGGCCGGTCGGCGCCATCCAGACGTGCTCGCCCGTGCCGAGGTCTATCGCCGTCATCCGGGTGTAGGGCGGCTTCCAGAGCGGCAGTCCGCGCGGCATCACCGGCCCGGCCGCGGTGGTGCGTCGGATGTACCGGAGCGTGGCCGGCTCGTGCGGCTCCGGCTCGGTCAACCGGATCACCGAGTGGGCGTTCACCGACGGCACGTACAGGTAGCCGGTCTCCGGATCGACGGCCGCGCCCGACCAGTTCGCCCCGCCCGCGACGGCCGGACGCATGATCGTCCCGCCGAGCGTCTGCGGCGTATAGAGCGGCCCGAGGCGGAACCCCTCGACCGCCTCGACGGCCATCCGGCGGATCTCCGGCGTGAAGTCGACCAGGTCGTCGATCGACGTCCCCTGGTACTCGAACGGCGCCGGCTTCGTCGGGAACGGCTGGGTCGGCGAGACGATCTCCCCCTCCAGGTCGGTGTCGGTCGGGACCGGCCGCTCCTCGATCGGCCAGACCGGCTCGCCGGTCACCCGATCGAAGACGTACACGAACCCCTGCTTGCTCACCTGCGCCACCGCCTTGATCGGCCGCCCGCCGACCGTGACGTCGATCAGGTTCGGGGCGGCCGGCAGGTCGTAGTCCCAGAGGCCGTGGTGGATCATCTGGAAGTGCCACTGGCGCTGGCCGGTCTCGACGTCGACCGCCACCAGGCTCTCCGCGAACAGGTTGTCGCCGAGGCGGTGTCCCCCGTAGTAGTCGTTCGTCGCCGTCCCGATCGGCAGGTACACCCAGCCGAGCTCCTCGTCGGCGCTCATCATCGACCAGACGTTGGTGTTGCCGCTGTAGCGCCACGACTCGTCCAGCCAGGTGTCCGACCCGAACTCGTCGGCGCTCTGCGGCACGGTGTGGAAGTCCCACTCGCGCCGCCCCGTCCGCACGTCGTAGGCGCGGACCCAGCCGGGGGTCGCCTCCTTCGTGATCGTCCGGTCGTTGATCGTCGATCCGACCACGATCGTGTCGCGGACGATCACCGGCGGCGACTGCGACGACAGCGTCAGCAGGTTCAGCACGTCCCGCTCCCCGCGCGTCGATCGCGGCAGTCCCGCCGTGAGGTCGACGCGCCCGCCGTCGCCGAAGTCCGGATCGGGCAGGCCGGTCCGGGCGTCGACCGCCACCAGGTAGCCGTCGCCCGTCCCCCAGACGATGCGCGCCTCGCCGTCCCGCTCCCAGTACGCCACGCCGCGGTGCCGCCACTCGGCGATGGCCGGCGTCCCCGACTCGTAGGCCCGCGGGTCGTGCGCCCAGAGCGTCCGCCCGGTGCGCGCGTCGATCGCCGCCGCCCGGTAGAGCGGCGTGCTGAGGTACAGGACGCCGCCGACCATCAGCGGCGTGGCGATCAGTGAACGGATGGACGGGCGCGACCGCCTCTTCGTCACCCCGTCCCAGGCGGTCCACCGGTCCGGCTCCTCCGCCTGGAGGAGGTCGAAGAGCGTGTCGGCCGCCACCAGCGAGTCGCCCGCCGCCGTGGAGCGGACCAGGTGGGCGTCGACCGAGGTCCAGCGCCACGCCACCTCCAGGTCGGCGAAGTTCTCCGCCGTGATCTGGTCGAGCGGCGAGTACTTCGTGCTCCCGAGGTCGCCGGCGTGGCTCCGCCACTCGCCGTCGGCCGGCGCGCCGTACTGCGCCTGCGCCGGACCGGCCGCCAGCCACGCCGCCGCCGCGACCGCCGCCGTCCGCGTCCCGATCCGCCGCATGCGCGCCATCCTTTCCCCGGCGATTGAAAACAGCGTCAACACTCTACCGCATCATCGCGCACACCGGACGCAAGACCAGCAGGCCGCCTCGTTCCTTGCCCGCGGCCGACGCCGACGACCGCCGTTGACCGGGTGACGGGCCGGCGATAGGATGAAATGAACAGGCGGACGCCGACGTGATCGCACTCGTCGACTACGACAACCTTCGCGTTCGGCCGAACCGCCTTCGGTACGCCGTGACCCGACTCCTGCACGCGATCGGCGCCAGGCGATGCGCCGGTGACGCGCGGTTGCGCTGCCGTCTCTACCACCCATTGACGACAACGACGTATTCCGACGCCGTGATCGCGTGGTGACCGGACAACGATGCTGATCGATTCCTTCAGGCGAGTACTGACGGCCTTCGCGGACGACTCTGCGAGTGTCGTCCAGGAAAAAAGCAGGATTCTCGTAGAAGTTCGGGATGAAGTCCTTGATGCGACGCTCCTTGAACGCAACGGCGACGTCCTGGTCGAGGAGAACGGCGAACGCCTCAGCGCCAGATCCTGGATCGTCAAGCGAGTGGCGCGGCTTCCGATGCTGGCGGACAGAATCTGTTCCCATGTCTCGCCGACACCGGATTTTGTCAAGCCTTCGGGGACAGTTCTTGAACGTATCGATTCCACGACGGCCTCCGGCGAGTCTGCGGAGTCCGACATCGGCGCAGCGACGATGGCGGCGCTCTATCGCCGAATTCCAGGAACGACCAGCGTCTGGTACCTGACTGCGGATGCTGGCGAAGGAAAGACTTCTCTCATCAATCATCTCGCAATCCAGCAAGCTCACGCTTACAAAAACAAGCAAACGGACTGGCTGCTGGTTCCGATACCGCTGGGCGGCCGCACTTTCTTGAGATTCGACGACGTCGTCGTCGCCACGCTGGTCAACCGGCTCCGATTCCAGCTTCTCTACTACAACGCCTTTCTGGAACTGGTTCGTCTGGGAGTCATCGTTCCGGCGTTCGACGGTTTCGAGGAAATGATCATCGAGAAATCGTCCGGGGAGGCGATCTCCGCGCTGGGCCGCCTGATCAGCGACTTGAAATCGACCGGCGCCGTACTGATTGCGGCGCGCAAGGCGTACTTCGATTACGCCAGCTTCCGGCCGCAGGCGCGACTGTTCGACTCCATCGGGAAGAGCGACGTGGCGTTCGGGCGCCTGTCACTGGCGCGGTGGCGTCGTGAACACTTCGTCAATTACGCGCGTGGGCGAGGGCTTGAAAATCCCGATCGATTGTTCGATCGGGTCGGGAACAGCCTGGGAACCTCGGACCATCCGCTGTTGACCCGCGCCGTGCTGGTGCGCCGACTGGTTGACGTGGCGTCTGAGACGGGCAGCGGATTGTCGGATCTTCTGAAGAAGATAGGGCCCCTGGACTATTTCCACAAGTTCGTCAATACGATCGTCGAGCGGGAGGCCAACACCAAGTGGATGGACAAGTCCGGTGAACCGCCGCGGCCGCTGATGACCGTCGATGAGCATCACGAGTTGCTGTCGATGGCCGCCCATGAAATGTGGATATCGTCGACGGATGAGTTGAAGCTCGACGAAATCGATTTCATCACGGAGATGTTCGCCGAAAACGCCGACAAGAATCCCACGGTCGCGCGTCAGATTCAGGAACGGTTGAAACAGCACGCGTTGCTCGTCAGAACCAGGAACGGACGCGCTCTTGCATTCGACCATGAGGATTTTCGCCTGTTCTATCTCGGCGAAGGATTGGGGCAAGCTCTCGTCAATCTCGACGCGGGTCGGGTCAGAGCGCTGCTGGATGTAGCGTCCGTGCCGCGCGACGCCGTGGAGCAGACGGCGTCCTGCGTCCGGCGATCCGGCTGTCGCCAGGACCGCGTGATGGACCTGCTGCGCAAGATCGCGGCGCCGGAGACGCCGATATCGTTCATCCGAGAGAACTGCGGCGCCTTGACGGTTGCGCTGGTCGATCGCGAGACAGCAAGCCCATGCGAAGCATCACATATGAGATTTCCCGAAGATGCGCTGGACACGCGGTTCTTGAAGGCTCTGACGATCAGCGATTCCCACTTCTCGCCGACGAAACTGACCGGAACGCGTTTCACCGATTGCAGATTCGTACGGTGTCGCTTCGAGAGATTGGAATTTTCCAAGCAGTCACCGGTCGTGGCCGATCGGTCGATGTTCGATACGTGCGAAATCGGGAGTCTGGTGCGAACTGACGGCTTGGACGACGCTGTGGAAATGTATGCGCCGGAGCAGATTCAGGCGGCTCTTCACCAGATCGGCTTCAAATTCAAGGACAATGGCGATGCCGGAGTGAAACAGCGGGGCGAAGCACGAGAACTGTCCGGCGACATGCGGCTGGCGCAGCGCGCGCTCAGGACCTTTCTTCGCGCCACAGGAGTCAACGAATCAGTAATGAACCTTCGACTTGGCGCACAGGCGCGCCGGTTCAAGAAGGAAATTCTGCCCCGCCTTCTGGCTGCCGGCGTACTCGAGTCTGCACAGCATGCAGGAAAAGGAAAGCAGCGACGATTTCGCCTCGCCGTGCCGATGCAGCGCATTGACGACGCGATGCGTTCGTCAGACGGGCGGCTTGACAGGTTCGTCGGCGCTTTCAAGAAGTAGCTCCGTCAGCCGCCACGACCCGTCACGACATGGCCGCCGGGCGCCCCGTCTTCGTGAAGATCCTCGTCGGCGCGGCCGTCCTGGCCGTTCTCTCGGTGCTGTTCCTGCGCACGCTTCGGGAGACCGAATCAGCGCCGTACCGGATGCGCGGCGAGCACCGCGCCGGCTGGATCGCGACGCTCGACCCGGCCGGCGGCGCGGCGGAGCCGCTGCTGCTGCTCGCGCCGCCGCGGGAGCTGGCGATGGGGCTGTTCCAGCAGGTGTTCGAGCGGACGATGGAGTCGATGCAGGCGCCCGCCGCGTACGGGATCGCGCTGATCCTGCGGCGCGAGTTCGACGCCGGCCTGGGCGGATTCGTCGAGCCGGACGAGCTGCTGGCGCTGGCGCGGGAGACCGGACTCGAATCGGCGCCGATCGAGCCGCGCTGTCTGGCGGTGCGGCGGGGAGCGGCAAGCGGCGACCCGCCCAGGACGTTCTACGTGCTGTTCGACCTGCCGGCGCTGCACCGGTTTCGGACGGCGGTCGGCCGGCTGCTGGCGGAGCGCGGCGGCGACCCGGCGGCGTTCGACCCGGCGGCGAGCGCGCCGGCCCTGTTCATCGCCGCCACCGGCGGCGGGTTCCGCGGCTGGCCTGCGGCCGGCGGCGCGGACGGCCGGGACTGCGTGGCGCCGGTCGAGCTGGAATAGGCGCGCGTCGAATGCGCGGCGCGCCTGAACAGCGTCGCCGCTCGGCGCGAATGCAGCCGCCCGGCGCGCGGCTTTCACGGTTGTTCAGTGCGGGGCCGCGCCCCCGCCGGCGCGCTGCCGGAGCCAGTGGTCGGCCAGCACCAGCGCGATCATCGCTTCGCCCATCGGCACGAACCGGGGGAGCAGGCACGGGTCGTGGCGGCCCTTCGTGCTGATCGTCGCCGGCTCGCCGCGCCGGGTGATCGTCTCCTGCTCGATCGGGACGCTGCTGGTCGGCTTGACCGCCGCGCGGAGGACGATCGGCATCCCGGTGGAGACTCCGCCCAGCATCCCGCCGTGACGGTTCGTGCGGGTGGCGACCCGCAGCGCGCCGGCCGGCCGGGCGGCGCGGAAGATGTCGTTGTTCTCCGTGCCGCGGAGCGTCGCGCAGCCGAACCCGATCCCGTACTCGACGCCGAGCACCGCCGGCAGGCTGAACAGCCCCTTGGCGAGGTCGGCCTTCAGCTTGTCGAAGACCGGCTCGCCGAGACCGGCCGGCGCGCCGGTCGCGGCGAACTCCGCCACGCCGCCGATAGAGTTCCCCTCGCCGCGCACCTGGTCGATCAGCGCGACCATCTCGGCGGCGGCGGCCGGATCGGGGCAGCGGACGATGTTGGGGGCGCCGTCCGGCAGCCGCTCCACCTGATCGAGCGTGACCGACGCCGGATCGTCCACCCGCGCCTCGACGGTTCCGACCTGCCGGACGTACCCCACCACCCGGCCCCCGAACGCCTCCGCGATCAGCTTCCGCGCGACCGCGCCGGCCGCCACGCGCGCCGTCGTCTCGCGCGCGCTCGACCGCCCGCCGCCCCGGTAGTCGCGGAAACCGTACTTGGCGTCGAAGCTGTAGTCGGCGTGGCCGGGACGGTACAGCTCGCGGATCGCCTCGTAGTCGCGGCTCCGCTGATCGCGGTTCCGGATCAGGACGGCGATGCTCGTCCCGGTCGTCCTCCCCTCGAAGACGCCCGAGAGGATTTCCGGCGCGTCCGGCTCGTCGCGCTGCGTGACGATCCGGCTCTGGCCCGGCCGGCGGCGGGCGAGGTCGCCGGCCAGGTCGTCCTCGCACAGGGCCAAGCCGGGGGGACACCCGTCGATGACCACCAGGTTGCCGGGGCCGTGGGCCTCGCCGGCCGTCGTCACGCGGAACGCCTGGCCGAAGCTGTTGCCTGGCACGGGCTGTCAACCGCCGGCTGCTAATTGAGTCCCATCCCGATCACCAGCCCGATCGCGACGCCGACGCCGACGAAGATCGACCCGACGACGATGCCGACCGCCACGTTTCCCTTCTCCAGCTCGTCGTGGGCGTCGAACGGGGTCATCCGGTCGAAAAGCCGGAACCCGAGCGCCATGAACGCCAGCGTGAACGCCGCTCCGAGCAGGGCGTACACGAAATTCATCACCAGGATGGCGAACTCCATCAGCGCAGCTCCTTCTTGATCAGGAAGATACGGTCGACGTAGGCGATCGTCTCCCGCGACCGGCGGCCGGTCACGCGGGGAAGTCCCTGCTCTATCGCCGCCCACCGGACCGCGTCGAGGCCGTCGCCTTCCGCCACCCGCTGCGCGCGCAGGATGTTGCCGCGGCCGGCGTTGTACGACCCGAACATGAACTTGAGCCGCTCGTCGAACGGGCGCTCCGACGTCCACGCCACGAAGTGCTGGCGGTCGTACCAGATCCCGGCCGCGATGTTCCAGCGCGGATCGTCTATCCCGCCCTCTATCGCCCGGTGCCTGCTCCGGATCTCGGCGAAGGTGCGCGGCATGATCTGCATGATGCCGGCGGCCCCGGCGGCCGACCGGGCGTCGGTCCGCAGGTTCGACTCGGCCACCGCCTGCGCCTTGAAGTACCGCCAGTCGAACGCCACCCCGAAGTACCGCTTGCTGTACTTGGAGAAGTAGCCGTCGAACCGCGTCACCCGGTTGTACCGCGCATAGCCGTCCGCCGCGCCGGCCGCCGGCGCGGCGGACGACGCCAGTATCAGCGCGGCGAGCAGGAAAGGCATCCGGCAGTCGTCAGATCCCGGCGGCCGGGAGATGCTCCCGGAAGAACGCGACCATCCGCTCCCAGCACCGGGCCGCGTGCTCCGCGTGGTGAACGTCGGGGCGGGTGTCGTTGAAGAACGCGTGATCCGCGCCGTCGAACACCGTGATCTCCGCTTGCTTGCCGGCCGCCTGGAGGTCGCGCTCGAGCCGCCGCGCCGCTTCGGGCGGGACGAGCGCGTCGCGCGCGGCGAAGAAGCCGAGCACCGGCGCCTGCAGCGCGGCCAGATCGGGCTTCACGCTCGGGTGAATGCCGTAGAAGTCGACGCACGCGCCGACCTTCGGATTCGCGCACGCCGCGAAGAGCGAAAGCTGTCCGCCCATGCAGAATCCGACCGTGCCGACGCGGCCGCCCCGGACCTCGCCGCGCGACAGCAGGTAGTCGATGGCGCCGCGCAGCTTCTTCTCCGCGCCGTCGATGTCGAGCGCCATCATCAGCTTGCCGGCTTCGTCCGGGCTGGCCGTCGTCCGGCCGTCGTAGAAGTCGGGCGCCAGCGCCGCGAAACCGGCGCCGGCCAGCCGGTCGGCCACCGACTTGACGTGGTCGACCAGCCCCCACCATTCCTGGATCACCACCACGCCGGGACCGGACCCCGACGGCGGCGTCGCCAGATAGCCGCCGCCGTCCGCCCCGTTCATCGGAAACCGGACCATCGTCCCCATGCTCGCTCCCATGCACCGCCTCCTCACGCCTCGTCAGCCGGGCGCCTCGGCGCGCCGCGGGGACCCGCCACCGGCTGCATGCCGCTTCCTTCCGGACACCAGAATCGGCCACGATAGCACACCGGCGCGCGGCCGGCCGGGACGCGCCGTCAGGGGAGCTCCCCGACCACCTGTCCCGCTTCGTCGACGAACGTGACGCTCGGGCGGCCGTTGCCCGCCACGCCGACGACCAGCCGCGACTCGGCGGCCCCCGACATGTCGAGCACCGCCGCCTGCTCCACCACGCCGAGGGTGACGCGCGGCCGGCCGGCGTCGTAGAGCGTCATCAGCGGCGTGTCGTCGCCGCCCACCGTCACCGCGGCGCGGCGGCTCCCGTCCCGGCCGAACAGGACGAGGCTGGGCGCGCCGCCCTCCCCCAACCGGAGCTGCATCCGGCTGCGCCGGCCGTCGGCGAAGCCGAGGACCGGCGTCCCCGCCGCCGATCCGAACACCACGCGGCGCGCGCCGCCCCCGCCGTCCCCGCTGTCCTGGTCTCCCGGCGCCGGCTCGTCGCCGCCGACGACGAGCAGGGCGTCGTCCCCCGTCACGCGGACCGACAACCGCCGTTCGCCGGCGGCGTTCCACAGGTCGATCGCCGGCGCCCCGCTCCGCTCCACGCCGAACCGGCCGCGGACCCGGCCGTCCGCGTCGTGGAACGCCAGCGACGGCTGGCCGCGCTCGTCCGCCGCGCTCAGGATCCCCCGCAACGACCCGCCCGAGTCGACCAGATTGACCTGCGAGGTCGTCACCGCCTGCGGCGGCTGCGCCTCGACCGGCCTGCCGAGCAGCAGGGACGCGAGCGCCCCGCCGCAGAACGACGCCGCCAGCAGCATTCCCGCCGTCTTCGTCTTCTCGTCCATCATCGCGTCGCCCCCGCGCCGGACCGGCGCCGCCTCGGAAACAGGTCGGGGTTGTCGGTGAAGACGCCGGTCGCCCCGAGATCGTCGAACAGATGGGTCATCAGCCCTGCGGCGTCGCCGAACCGCTCGGGCACGGCGCCGTCGCGGACGGTGTACGGGTGCAGCTCCAACCCGGCCGCCCGGACGGCGGCGGCCCGCGACGGATCGGCCAGCAGGATCGGGAAGGCGGGGCCGACGCCGTCGGCGTACCCCGCGACCTCGACGAGGCCGGCGTCCGTCAGGAGCGTGGCCGCCTGCCCGCCTCCGACGAGCTGCACCAGCGGGTACGCGTCGCCGGCCAGCGCGCGCATCCGCCGCAGGCTGGCCGGACTGAACGACTGGACGAAGACCGGCGTCGTCGCGCGGCCCTCGGGGGAGTCGAGTCCGTTGGCGGCGAGCACGCCGGCGAGCGCCGCCTCCATGGCCAGCCCCATCGCGTCGTACCGGTCAGGGTCCTTGGTCTCGACGTACAGGCCGGCCCGGCCCTGCACGAGGTCGATAGCCTCCTGGAGCGTCGGGATGCGGGCGCCGGCGAACTCGGCGTCGAACCACGACCCGGCGTCGAGCCGCTTCACCTCGTCGAGCGTGAACGCCGCCGCCGGCCACGCCCGCCGCGCCCGGCCGCCGATTTCGACGGTCACGGCGCGGTCGGGAAACACCTCCTCGACGTCGGTCGTCCGCTCCAGCGTGGTGTCGTGGAGGCAGATCAGCACGCCGTCGCGGGTGACCTGGAGGTCCTGCTCGACGTAGTCCGCCCCCATCTCGACGGCGAGCTCGTAAGCGGGCAACGTGTGTTCGGGGGCGTACGCCGACGCGCCGCGGTGCGCGACGTTGATCGGCGCCGGCGGCCGCCGCGCGTCGGGCGTCGGGGCGCAACCGGTGAGGGCGATGAAGACGACGAGGGCGAACAGCGCGATGCGGGCCACCGGACGCCCGCCATTCTATCGAATACAATGCGGCGTGGGACTGATGCGTTCGCGGCGCGGCGGGCGCGTGACCCTTCCCTGCCCGCGATGTCCACGCTGCCCCCGGCCGGCGCCGCCGCCCCGCCGTTCGCGCTGACCGACGCCGCCGGCCGCGCGCTCGCGTTCGGCCGCGCCGGCGGCTCTCCCGCCACGCTGCTCTTCTTCCTGAAGCACGACTGCGAGACGTGCGCGCTCGCGGCGCCGGCCGTGGAGCGCGTCGCCCGCGCGCTCGCCCCGGCCGGACTGGCCGTCGTCGCCGTCTCCCAGAGCGCCGCCGCCGAAACCGCCGCCTTCGCCGAGCGGCACGGGCTGTCGGCGGCGACGGTGCTGGACGGAGATCTGGAGGTGTCGGCGGCGTACGGGTTCGACGCCGTCCCGGCGCTGGTGCTGGCCGGGCCGGACGCGACGGTCCTCGCCAGCCTGGAGGGCTGGTCGCGGGACGAGTTCCTGGAGATGGTCGAAGCGGCCGCCGGGCGGTGCGGCGCCGCCGCGCCGTCCATCGAATCGCCCGGCGAGAGGCTGCCGGAGCGGCGGCCCGGGTGCGCTTCGCGCGCGCACGACCCGGACGTGGCGCGGCGCCTCGCGGTCCGGCGGGGCGACGAACGGCTGGCCGCGCGCCGGGTCCGCGCGCCGGCCGGCGGCGAGACGGACGCGTTCGAGTTCTGCGCCGAACAGGGCTGGACCGACGGACTGCCGGTGGTTCCCCCGACCGAGACGCGCGTGCTCCGGATGCTCGACGGGGCGGCGCGGCCAGCCGACGAGGTGGTGGCGCACGTGCCGCCCAACCTGGCGCCGGCCACCGTCGAGAAGGTCGCGATCAACGCGGTGATGGCCGGCTGCCGCCCCGAGTACTTCCCGGTCGTCCTGGCCGCGGTCGAAGCGGCCTGCGCCGACGCGTTCAACCTGCACGGCGTGCTGGCCACCACCTATTTCGTCGGACCGCTCGTCATCGTCAACGGACCGATCCGGCGCGAGATCGGCCTCAACTGCGGCCGGAACGTCTTCGGGCAGGGGTCGCGGGCGAACGCCACGATCGGGCGCGCGCTCCAGCTCGTCGTCCTCAACGTCGGCGGCGGTCGTCCCGGCGCGGTCGACGTGTCGACGCTCGGCCAGCCCGGAAAGTTCGGCGCCTGCATCGGCGAGCGCGAGGAGGCGAGCTGCTGGGAGCCGCTGCACGTGGAGCGGGGGTTCGCGCGCGACCGGAGCACGGTGACGGTGTTCGCCGGCGAGGCGCCGCGCGCCATCCGCGATCAGCGCTCGCGCAGCGCAGCGTCGCTCGCCGCCAGCATCGGCCTGTCGCTCGAAGCGATCGCCCACGTGAAACTGCACGGGATGGACGAGGCGCTCCTCGTCGTCTCGCCCGAGCACGCGCGCACGTTCGAGCGCGGCGGGTGCTCCAAGGACGACCTCCGCGCCCGGATTCAGGAGGTGACCGCCCGCCCGCTGCGCGAGCTGCTTCCGAGCGACGCCTGCGAGAAGGGGACGTGGGTCGAGGCGCTGCCGAACGACTGGCTCGACGCCGACGGACGTCCGACCGAAGAGGCGCTGGACCGGCAGCTACCCAAGTTCTCCGGCCCCGAGAAAATCCTGATCGTGGTGGCCGGCGGCGACGCCGGAAAGTTCTCGGCGGCCGTCGGCGGATGGGCCAGCGGGGGACTGGGGTCGAAGGCCGTCACCCGGGCGATTCGGTGCTAGAATCGGAACGTGAACGGCGATGCGCAGAAGGTCCGCGAGCGTCGGCCGTGAACAGGCGATGCACGACTCCGCGCTCCTCCTCGATCCGACCGACGAGCGGGCGCCGGTCCGGCGTGCGCCCGCCGCGCGCCCGGCGCAGCTGGTCGGCCCGGTCGGAATCATCGACATTTCGAAGCCGCGGGGCGACGTCTTCTGCGACGAGATCGAACGCCTGATCGCCGAACGGACGCCCGGCGTCGAGGTCGTGCGCCTGCGCAAGCCGACGTTCACCAGACCCGCGCCGCCCGACCTTCGGGACGCCGCGGCGGCGCGCTGCCGGGCGGTGATCCAGGCGCTCGCCGATTGAGGCTCGTGCACGTCGTGCAGTGTGCACGACCTGGTCGATTACGAGGCCCGCGGCATTCCGGCGGTCCTGGCGGCGTCGGCGGCGTTCGTCGAGGCCGCCGGGCATCAGGCGGCGGCCCTCGGGATGCCGGAGATCGCCGATCGGGCGGTGTACGTCCCGCATCCGATCCAGGACGCCACCGACGACGAGATGCGCGGCAAGGCGCGGGCGGCGTTCGATGCGATCCTGTGCGCCATTGCCGGCTGACGACTCCGTTCGTGAAGCGGTGACCGCGCGTGGAGCGGCGCCGGTGTCGGTGATCATGCCGGCCCGAGATGCCGAGGCGACAATAGAAGCGGCCCTGGAGTCGGTGCTGGCGCAGGAGTACGACGGCCCGGTGGAGCTGGTCGTCGCCGACGGCTCCGAAGGCCCGTCCACCGCGGACGCGGTGCGCCGCGCGGCGCCCGCGGCGCGGATCGTTCCGAATCCTGCCGGCACGGCCCCGGCCGGCCTGAACGCGGCGCTGCGCGCGTCGTCCGCCTCGATCGTCGCACGATGCGATGCGCGCTCGGTGCTGCCGCCCGGATACCTCCGCCGGGCGGTGGCCACGCTGCAACGGACGGGAGCCGTGAACGTCGGCGGGCGACAGGCGACGATCGGAACGTCGTTCTTCACGCGGGCGGTGGCGGCGGCGCAGACCACCTGGCTGGGAACCGGAAACGCCCGCTTCCGGCAGGGCGGCGCCGAGGGACCGACGGACACGGTCTATCTGGGCGTGTTCCGGCGCGCCGCCCTCGAGTCGATCGGCGGGTTCAACCCCGCGGTCGCGGTCAACGAGGACTACGAGACCAACTGGCGGCTGCGCGCGGCGGGTGGAACGATCTGGTTCGATCCTGGGCTGGCCGTCGCCTATCGGCCGCGGCGCACCCTGGGGGCTCTGGCGGGGCAGTATTTCCGGTACGGTCAGGGAAAACAGGTGATGCTGCTGCGGCATCCGAAATCGTTGCGGCTCCGCCAGATCGCGGCCCCGCTGCTGGTGCTCGGCCTGATCTCCAGTCCGGTTCTTGCCGCGACGGCGGCCGCGGGCGCGGCGCCGGTACTGCCGCTGGCATGGCTGAGCGCCCTGATCGGCGGGTCGCTCGCAGCAGGTCTGCGCCGGCGCGAGCCGGCGGCGCTGTTGCTGCCGCTGGTGCTGGCCACCATGCATCTGAGCTGGGGAAGCGGGTTGCTCCTGCCGCGGCTCAGGCTTCCGTCCCGATTGTGGATGGCGGCCAACAGGCGGCGCAGGATCGCCTGGCGCGTTCGGCGATGGCTCGGGAACCGGGAACTGCGCGCGGAGCGTGCGCGGCGGCGGCCGGCACGGCATCCGCCGGCCGCGATCGCCTTCGATGCGAGACTCCACAACCCGATCGGGAGTCGGCGCGACGTCGGAGCCGAAACGGCGACGCTGGGACCGCGGGCATTGCTGCCCCCCGGTATCCACGCGGATCGCGTCGTTCCCGCGCATCGCATGCGCCGGCTCCGCCGCATGCACCACATCGAGGACGTGTCGGCGTTCCACGCCGACGTCGATGCGCGCGCCCGCGTCCTGGTCCGTCTCGCCGCCGCCGGCGCGGTGGTGCATCTGGCCGACCGCGATCCGAAACTGCCGGCGCTGCTCGGCGACGAGCTGCACCGGTTGATGACCACCGACGTGACGGGTTTCGACGTCGAGGCCCGCGAACTGCTCGGCATCGCGATGCGCCGCGCGGCGCTGCGGGACCATGCGGCGGCGGACCGTCCCCTGGTCTCGATCCTGCTGGCGACGCGGCGGCCGGCGCGGTTGCCGCAGGCGCTCGACGCCGTGAAGCGTCAGACGTACCCCCATCTGGAGCTGGTGCTGGCGCTGCACGGCGTGACCGCGGCAGGAATCGAGCAACGCCTGGCCGAATGCCCCTGTCCGGTCCGGGTGGTGCGGGCGCCCGCGGGCGAACCGCTCGGCGCGGTGCTGAACGCCGCCTCGGCTGCGGCGACCGGGACGCTGCTGACGAAGATGGACGACGACGACGTCTACGGCGACGATCACGTCTGGGACCTCGTGCTCGCGCACGAGTACTCGCAGGCGTCCCTGGTCGGCAAGGGAATGGAGTTCGTCTATCTGGCCGCATCGAACCGGACGATCCGCCTGCGCCACGGACAGGGCGAAAACTATCGGACCTGGGTCCTGGCCGGCGGCGCCCTGCTGGTGTCGCGGCGGACGCTCCACCGGGCAGGCGGGTGGCGGCGTGCGACGATCGGCAGCGATGGCGCGCTGGTCGAAGACGTCGCCCGGGCCGGCCGCGGAATATACCGGACCCACGGCGCCGGCTTCGTGCTGGTTCGGCGCGGGCGCGGCCACACGTGGAACGTTTCGGACGACTACTTCCTGTCGAGAGCCGACCGCGTCGCCGCCGGCTGGAACCCGGCGATGGCGGGCGTCGGCGACCTGCCGCGGCCGGCGGCGCGTTGAAGGGATACCGTGTTCGGCATGCGACGGCGCTGCCGGCAGGCGCTCCGCCGCGCGGGCGGCCGGGGGACGATCAGACGCCGCGGCCTGTCCGGCGGCGGCCCGGGAGGGGCCGCCGCCGCCGCCGGACGAGCCACCTCAGGAACGACCAGGCGTCGGCCACGCCGCGGACTTCCCGCGCCCGGCGGCGCAGGCGCTCCCATCCGCCGGGATACCCGGTCGGCTCGGTCGCCGCGGCGGACAGGGATCGTGCGCCGCCGGACGCCCCGGCGGCGGCGATCTGCAACGCCGCGGCCGACAGGGTCCGCGCGGCGCCGAAGTCGGCGGGGCGGCCCCCCGTCCGGCGCGCCCGATGTATCGCCCACGTCCGGGTGATCGACACCGAAGCGCCGCCGGGAAGGGCCGCGGCGGCGGTGACCGCCGTTCCCAGTCTGGCGCGCAGACGGAAAACCAGGTGGCGGGCGAACACGGCGCCGGCCGGCAGCGTGACGTGGAACGACGCCGCGGGGAACTCGGCGAGGGCGGAGCGGGCGGGACCCACGCGCACCCGCGGGTCCGGATCGAACGTCTCGCGGAGAAGCGCCAGCCGGTCGGCGTCGCCGCCCGGAGGGATCGCGATCCGCACCACCACGTCGTGCAGGCGGTCGGCCAGAAGCTTCATGACCGTCTCGGCGATCGACGCGGCCGGGAGATCCCTCGCCTCCACCGTCACCACGCACTGGGGCGTCGTGAAGATGCGGCCGGGCCGGTCGCCGCGCAGCGCGGGGTGAGCGATCAGGTGGGCGGCTTTCGCGTACTGCAGCCGGAGGCTGCGCCGCCTGGCCGCGCCGCCGTCGGCCCGTCTCCCCTGATGCCAGGCGCCGGCGTCCCGGACCGGCGCCAGCAGCCCGCCGTGGGTGTACGCCCGGTACGCGAGCTCCACCTCTTCCATCCCCCACCGCGCGAACGATTCGTCGCTCCCGCCCACCGCCCGATAGAAAGCCTTGCCGATCCCGAAGTTCCCGCCGGTCACCGCCATGAACGGATCGTCGGCCCGAGAGGTCAGATCACGGGTCCGGATCAGGACGTCCTCGTGGTCGATCGGGTCCGCCGGCCGGCCGGCCAGCAGCGCCCGCAACGACGCGGCGTTGCGCCTGACCGTTGCCGCGTCGATGCCGTCCATCGCCACGTAGCCCCGGAACCCGACCGTCAACACGTCGGAAACGGCGTGGTGCCACCGGGCGTGCGCCGCCATCCAGCCCGCTTCGACCAGCATGTCGCTGTCGAGAAAGAGCAGCACGTCGTGGGCGGCGGCCCGCACGCCGGCGTTCCGCGCCCGGGCTATCCCGAACCCCCGGCGCTCCTGGCGGACGATCCTGACGTTCAGCGGCGTCGACTCGGGCCGCGCCACCGGCGGATCGGACCCGTCGTCGACCAGCACCACCTCGAACAGGTTCCGCGGGTAGGTCTGGCCTTCAAGCGACGCCAGGGTCATCGCCAGCGTCTCGGCCGGCGTCTGGTAACATGGCGCGATCACGCTGACCGGAAGGATCGGCATGAACGCGTCCGGAGCCGGCATCTCCACCTGACGCCAGTCGTTGTATCGAACGGACGTGGGCGCAGGACGCATCCTGTTCCGGCCGGATCATACTGCGCGTGCTCTCAAGACTGATCCGCACGCTGACGGCGGCGGCCGCGCACCGGGCCGTCGCGCGGGAGGTCGCCGCCGCGCTGGCGCGCGGGGCGTTCGACGACGCGAAACGGATGGCGCGCACCATGAGCGGGTCCTCGGACCTCCAGGCGGAGAAAGTCGTCTCTCACAAGCATCGGTTCGTCTGGCTGTGCAACCCGAAGGCGGCGTCGCGCAGCATCAAGACGACGCTGCTCGACGCCGACCCCGCGGCCGAAGTCCACGAAGCGAGCATGTCCGACCTGTACGCGAGGCGCCCGGAAGTACGAAGCTACTACAGTTTCGCGTTCGTCAGGCATCCGTTCACCCGGGCCCTGTCGTTCCATTCCGAGCTGCACTTCTCTTCCCGGATCTGCGCGGGAGAGCAACTCCCCGTCAAGGAGGCGAAACGCCGGGCCATTCTCGCCCGGTGCTACGGACTGGCGGGCACGAACGATTTCGACGCCTATTGCCGGTGGCTGAACACGCCCTGGGGATCGGACGCCTTCGCCGATCGGCACTTCCTGTCCCAGCACGTCCAGATCCGTCTCGACGACCGCCGCCTGCCCGATTTCGTCGGCCGGTTCGAGAACCTCGACGCGGACTTCCGCCGGGTCGGCGCGCGCCTCGGCATCGATGCGCCGGCGCTGCCGGTGCTGAACACGCTGGCGGGATGGCAGGCGCCGCCGGAGGCGCTGGCGTCCGCCCGATCCGCGGCGGAGGCCCGCCTCACGGAGCAGAACAAGGCGCTGCTGCGCGCACGGTACGCGGAGGACTTGGCGCTGTACGGCTATCCGCCGGCCTGACGGCCCGCGCAGGAAACCCCGCTGCATTCGAGCGGTTGAGCGGCGCATGAACGTCCGGCTCGCCTACGGCCGCGGGCGGCTCGCGGTCGACTTTCCCGACGACCGGACGACGGTGCTGGCGCCGTCCTGGGAAAAAGGCCTGGAGGACGAAGCGGCGGCCATCCGCGGCGCTCTCCGGGCGCCGATGGGCGCGCCGCCGCTCGCGGCGCTCGTCGGACCCGGCCGGACGGTCGCCATCGCGATCTGCGACGCCACGCGGCCGATGCCGAGCCGCACGCTGCTCCCGGTGCTGCTCGGCGAGTTGCGGCGCGTGCCCGACGACCGGATCGTCATCCTGGTCGCCACCGGGACGCATCGCGCCACCCGCCGCGGCGAACGGGTCGACATGCTCGGCGCGCCGATCGTCGACCGATACCGGATCGTCGACCACGACGCGTTCGACGACGCCGGGCTGGTTCACCTCGGCGAGGTCAAGCCGCGCGTGCCGGTCTGGCTCAACCGGGAATGGGTCGAAGCCGACGTGCGGATCACGACCGGCTTCGTCGAACCGCACTTCTTCGCCGGCTTCAGCGGCGGTCCGAAGCTGGTCGCTCCCGGTCTGGCCGGGTTCCGCACGACGATGCGGCTCCACGACGCGGAGATGATCGGCGACCCGAACGCCCGGTGGGGCGTCACCGAAGGCAACCCGATCCACGACGCCATCCGCCGCATCGCCGCACAGGTCGGCGTGCAGTTCAGCGTCGACGTGGCGATTGACCGCGACCGGCGGATCACCGCGGTGGCCGCCGGCGAGATCTTCGCCGTCCACCGGTCGATGGCGGCGCGGGTGAAGCGGAGCGCGATGCAGGCGTTCGAGGCGCCGTTCGACGTCGTGGTGACGACCAACAGCGGCTACCCGCTCGACCAGAACCTGTACCAGACGGTGAAGGGACTGTCGGCGGCGGCGCAGGTCGTCAAGGACGGCGGCGCCATCGTGTGCGCCTCGGAATGCGCGGACGGGCTGCCGGACCACGGCGAATACCGGCGGATCCTGCGCGAGCGGTCAAGTCCCGAGGCGCTGCTGGAGATGATCCGGGCGCCGGGGCACGCCCGTCACGATCAGTGGGAAGTGCAGATCCAGGCGCAGATCCAGCAGCGCGCGGCGGTGTTCCTCAAGGCCGGCGGCCTCTTGCCCGACGCCGTGCGCGCGGCCCACCTGACGCCGATAGACGACGTAGGGGCGGCGACGCGCGCACTGCTCGACCGGGCCGGGCCCGATGCGCGCCTGTGCGTGCTGCCCGAAGGTCCCCGTACGATCCCGTTCCTGACCGCCTCTGCCGGTCAGGCGTAGACGAGGGTGATCAGATCGGCCACGCACGCCGGCCGGGCGCTTCCCTCGGCCGACACGACGCACGAGCTGGTCAGGCGCAGCGCATCGGGCTGCACGCGCCTGGCCGCAACCAGCGTCTCGACGCCGCGCACCCGCGCGCCGACCGCCACCGGCGTGATGAACCGCACCCGGTCGAGGCCGTAGTTGATGGTGCGGGTCACGCCGCGGAGGTCGAGGATCTCCGCCCGGAACCGGACGACCAGCGACAGGGTGAAGAACCCCTGCACGATCGGACCGCCGGTCGGCAGCTCCCGCGCGGCGCGCTCCGCGTCGAGATGGATCCACTGGTGGTCGCCGGTCACGTCGGAGAACGCGGCGACCATCTCCGGCGTGATGCGCACCCATCCGCTCACGCCGAGCTCGACGCCGACCAGCCGCTCCAATCCGCCGAGGCCGTGAACCACCCGCATCCGCCGCCCTTGTCACTCACGCCTTGTCAGCCGGACGCCTCACCGCTCTCGGCGCGGCGTGCTGGATCGCGTCAGAAAGGCTTCAGCACGACCACCGCGACCGCGAGCAGCACGGCCAGCACGGCGACGGCCGTCAGGGGCCGGCGCTGCGCGGGACGGCGCAGCGCCACGCCGGTGAGCGCCGCCAGGGCGACCCACGCCGCGATCTTGACCACCACCCAGCCGGGGAACCCGAACCGGCCGATTCCGAGCAGTCCGAACCCGCTGACCAGCGCCGCCGCCGCCGCGACGCCGGACCAGATCAGCAGGAAGCGGCGGTTGTCCGGCTGCGGCGCCGCCAGGGCCGCGAACGTCGTCCCGGCGAGCATCATGACCGAGAACAGGTGGAGGATCTGGTAGAACTGGAACGGCATCGTGCGACCTTTCCGCGGCGCCTGTCGCCTACCGGGAGCCGGCCGGGATGGCCGAGTAGCTGAGCTCGGCGTCGTAACGCAGCACGGTCCGCTCGATCGAAGTCACCACGCCGGCGAGGCGGGCGGCGGCGGAACCGGCGTCCTCCCCGAACGCCCTGGCCACGAGCGACGGCTGCTCGAGCTGCGCGAAGCTCGAGTAGTTCTCGACGACGAGCCATGAAGTGGGGCCCGGTCCGAACACCCGCTCGTACACGCCGAAGACCAGGTTGGCGCCGGCGAACGCGGGCAGACTCGACAGCATGAACTCTTCCCAGTCCGCGCCGCGGCCGGGCGCCACTTCGAGGGCGGTGACCCGCGCCAGCGACAGCCCGCCCACCTCGTCCGCCTCGACGCTGACGTCCGGCCGGTACCGCATGGCGTACCGCTTCCGCGAGACCGTCAGCCGCCGGATCCGGTCGACCAGCCGCAGCCGCTTGTCCGGCTCCAGGACCCGTGCGAGCGGGCCGCCCGTGTCGTACTGGGCGAGGCTGGTCATCGGCGTCACGAGCTGCAGCTCGTAGCTGTTGCCGAACTCGGCCACCCGCCAGACCGAGCGCCACGGCACGCCGGCCTGCTGGAGCGTCGGGTTGACCTCTTCGATCTGCAGGTCGACGTAGTCGTCCAGGCGGTTGGGCACGACGCTCACGACGTCGACCTGCATCCACTGGGTCTCCTGCGCCTGCGCCGGGGCGACGAACGCGAGGCTCAGGAGCAGGACGCCGCCGATCCGGATCTTCACGGCCATGCTCGTCCTTTCCTCGAAGGCGCGGCCCGCGCGCGCCGCGCGCCCTACTGTATCACCCTCGCCAGGGCGCCATCACGGGGGCTGCTTGCTACCGGGCGGCGGCCTCCTCCGCGCGCGCGCCGGCCAGGATCCCTTCCATGGCGTAGTTCCCCTCGTGGCAGGCGTACTCGAACAGGGCGTCTTCGGCCTCCGACTTCTTGAGCGGGATCATCAGCGTCCAGGGGCGCGTCCAGGTGTCGGGGTCGTCGAACGTGACGGTGTACTCGATCGTCTCCGGCCCCACGCGGGCGAGGCGCTCGGTGACCCGCCGGTTCGGGGAGGCGCCCCGCAGGCTCGACCCCGGCGCGTAGTTGGTCGTCTCGATCACCAGGGCGTCGCCTTCCCACCGGCCGCGCGAGTCGCCGTGCCACTGCCGGATCGTCTCGTCGAGATGCGCCCGGCCGCCGATCGGGATGATGCGGGCGTCGTGGATCAGCTCCTGCAGGATCACGACGTGGCCGGCGGTCTGCACGATCTGGAAGTAGCTGTTGTAGCCGGCCAGGAGGTTCGGCACGCCGAACGTCATGCACCGTTCGGTGAGCGGCAGGCTCTCGGGTCCGGCCGGCCCGCCGTCAGGCCGCCGGCGCGCGCCGAGCCGCTGCTGCGCGGCTTCCGTCATCGGGGGAAGGCGGCCGTCCGGCGGGTCGACGATGAGCGACGTCCGCTCGTCGAGCTCGCGCTCGGCCAGCCAGAACGAGTTGTAGTTTCCCGTCCCGGCGTCGAACTCGCGGAAGTCCGGGTCTTCGAGCGCCTGCTGGATGAGCAGGTCGCCGAGCAGGTTGCCGGCCTGCTCGCTCTCGCGCAGCGCGGCGGCGCGCCGCCGCAGCTCGGCCAGCTCCTCGTCGGTCAGCGTTTCCTTCCCGGCAAGCGTCTCCGGACGCTCCAGCGGCGTCGCGGTGTTGTTCGACCAGATCCCCTGCAGATCGGGCCGGCCGTCGGGCGTGCGGGGCGCCGTCCAGTCCTGCGCCCGCTCCTGCCCGCCCGCGGCGCCCGCTTCCGGCGCGGCGACTGCGGCCAGGGCGGCCGTCAGCACGGTCAGACCGAATACGACGACGGGCCGGCGACGTGACGTCAGGTTTTTCGGCATGCGTCAACACCTCGTTTTCAGCACCGCGGTTTTCGTATGCCAATAGTCTTGAGGAGTTTCGGGGGCGGATGCAAGCCCCGGCGAGCATTCGCGCCGGATATGCGTATAATGGTTTCCCGAATGCTCGTGACCCCGGGCGGTCGGCGGCGCCGCCGCCGGCCGCGATGCCGGATGGCGATGCGCGCCCTCCCGGCGGCCGCGGTGGTGCTGGCCGTCGGCGCGGCGGGAGGAGTCGCCCCGGCTCATGCGCAGGAGGCGTCGCCCGGCGGCGGCGCCGCACTGACCGAACGGTCGGCGTACTACCACGCGCGCGCCCGATTCGAGGCCGATCTCGCGGCGCTCGACGAGGCCCGGCCGGCCTACCCGTTCTGGCGGCACATCTTCACCGTTCCGGACGGCCACGTCGTCTACGGCAGCGCCACGGACGGCCGGCTGCTCGCCACCTTCCCGTCGCGCGGCGACTGGAAGCGCGAAGGGGTCTGGGCCGATCCCGCGCTGGCCGAGACGCTGGCCGGCCGGCGGCTGCCGCGCCGCCTCCGCGACCGCCGGCGCGAGGTGGCGGAGGCGTTCGAGCCGATGGTGGGTCCGGTGGTGCACAACCCGACCCGGGGGCGGTTTCTCGCGCCCCACGCCGAACGGAACGGCGGCTTCCTGAGCGAATGGGGCGCGATCTACGAGCGGTTCGGCGTGCCGGCCGAGATCGGCCTGGCCCAGGCGATCGTCGAGTCGGGGCTCAACGGCCGGGCGCGGTCCCGGGCGCGCGCGCTCGGCTTCTGCCAGTGGCTTCCGCGCAACTGGAGCCTGCTGAAGCGTCTTTCGCCGCACGTGATCGAGGTGTACAACCAGACTACGCAGGCGCCGTTCTGCGCCGCGCATCTCTCCATACTGGCGACGATGTACGGCAGCTTCATCCCCGCGCTGTCGGAGCATCACGCCGGCGGCGTGAACGTCGGACGCACGGTGATCAACGGCGAGCGGCTCGGCGGCCAGGACATGCGCGAGCAGTACCTGATGGGCTCCGATTTCGCGCGCGACCTGCGCGCAATCTCGATCCGGCGCTACAAGGCGCTCTTCCGCACGTACGGCCGGCGCTCGGCGCTGTACGCGGAGATGGTCTTCGGCAACATCGGCAACGTGCGCCGGCTGATGCGCGAGACGCCGCAGTCGAAGATCTTCGCCATGCGCGTGCCGAAGAGCACGCCGCTGTCGGTGGTGACGAAGCGCAGCGGCCTGTCGCGCACCGAGGTGAAGCGGTACAACCCGGCGCTGGTCCGGCGGGTGCCGGCGCGGGCCAACGTCTACCTGCCCGAGTACGTCGAGGAGCTCGGCCCCGACGTCTCGTTCTGGCGTCGGCCGCCGAGCCCGGAGTACGCCGCCGTCCTCAACGACTTCGTGCAGCTCGACGCCACGCTGGAGCAGTGGCACGACGAGTCGTTCCGGACGACGCTGCGCGCCTTCCAGCAGCGTTTCAGCGGTACCGGCTCCGAAGAGGGGGCGGTGATGGCCACGACGCTGGCGTTCGTCAGCAGCAGCCTGACCAGGAGCCGGCGGGCCGCCATCCTCGAAGAGTTCCGCGCGAGCCGGCGCGTGCGCCGGTTGTTCGAACGCGGCCTCCGCGAACGGGCGGAACAGGCCGGCTCGTAACGGCGCGCGCGTCCGTCAGTCGCTCGTCTCGTCCCAGTGCGCGCGCATCTCGTAGAAGGTGTAGGAGGCGGTCCAGGCGATCAGCACCAGGCCGGTGACCGCTTCGGAGACGGCCAGAAGCTGACCGTTGCGCATGGGCACGACGTCGCCGAAGCCGAGCGAGGTGTACACGGAGCCGGAGAAGTAGACGACGTCGATCGGCGTCGGCGCCTCGATCGACAGCTCGACCACCCCGGCCCGGATCAGCGCGTACCAGCCGAAGCCGAACAGGACCACTTCGGCGAGGTGCGCCACCAGCGCCAGCACGACCGCCAGCGCGACCCCCACGCGCGCCGACCCCGACACGGCGCGAACCACCGCCGACGTGGCCACCAGCGACTCGTAGTGCAGACCGACCGCCAGCACCGACAGGGCCGCCGCGACGACGATGGTCACGACCATGATGCAGGGGGAGGCTAGCACAATGCCGCGCAGCGCGGGCTGTGCGGATTCGGCGCCCGTCCCGTCCATGCTATGCTGGCCGCGGGATGAGGCCGATGGAGACGGAGACCCGTGGCGCCGCCTGACACGGTCGAACCGCGTCACCAGTCGGGAGGTCTGGCCGTCGCCCTGGCCAAGCTCGATCTCGACGCCCTGACCGTCGCCGACGCCGTGGCCGACGTCGCCGCCATGGCCGGCGAGAACGTCACGACGGCCATCCGCGCGGACCTCAAGGAGTTCCGGGCCGAGGTCAACGCCCGCTTCGAGGCGTTCGGCGCCGAGGTCAACGCCCGCTTCGAGACGTTCGACGCCAAGTTCAACGCCCGCTTCGAGACGTTCAGCGCCGAAGTCAACGCCCGCTTCGAGGCGTTGCAGGGCGAAATCGCCAAGCTCGGCTCCGAAACGAACGCCCGCTTCGAGGCGCTGAGCGCCAATACCGACGCCCGCTTCGAGACGTTGCAGGGCGAGATCGCCAAGCTCGGCTCCGAAACGAACGCCCGCTTCGAGGCGCTGAGCGCCAATACCGGCGCCGGCTTCGAGACGTTCGGCGCCGCAGTCAACGCCCGCTTCGAGACGTTCGGCGCCGCAGTCAACGCCCGCTTCGAGACGCTGGGCGCCAATACCGACGCCCGCTTCGAGACGTTCGGCGCCAACACCGACGCCCGTTTCGAGGCCGTCATGGAATCGATCCGGTCGCTGCGGCGCGAACTCCAGTCGGTGCAGCGCGAATTGGCCACGCTCCGCTGGATGATCGGGGTGGGCTTCACCCTGCTGAGCATCTTTCTCGCCCTGTCGACGTTTCTCCGCGGGTGACGGGTGGACGCGGGCCGCGCCATGCGCAGGAAGCGGGCGTTCGTGCTGGGCCTGCTGACGGGCGCCGGGGCCGTCGCCGCGGCCGCGGCGGGCGGGACGCAGGAGGATGCGCGCCCGGTCGCCATCCAGTCGATGGACGTCGGCGAGAACCTGTACGTCATCAGCGGCGGCGGCGGCCATACGGCGCTGCTCGTCACCGACGGCCACGGCGCCGTGCTGGTCGATACGAAGAACCCGGGGTGGGGACCGTCCGTCCTCGATGCGGTGCGCGCCGTGACCGATCAGCCGGTGACCACCATCATCAACACGCACGCGCACGGCGACCACGTGGGCGGCAACGCGCATTTTTCGGAGGCGGTCCGCATCGTCGCGCACGAGAACGCGCGGGCGGAGATGGCAGGTTCGGAGCCGACCGAGACGTTTAGCGAAACCCTCTCGCTCTTCGAGGGACGCGACCGGATCGACCTCCACCACTTCGGTCCGGCCCATACGGGCGGCGACACTATCGTGGTCTTCCCCGCGCTGGGCGCGGCGCACGTCGGCGATCTGTTCGCGCGGAAGGCCGCGCCGTACGTCGACCGCGCAAGAGGCGGCAGCGGCGTGTCGTACCCGGAGACGCTGGCGCGGGCCGCGGCCCGGATCGAGGGCGTCAGCCGGGTGATTCCCGGCCATGCGCCGCCCCCGCCCGGCAGCCCCGTGCGGGGCTGGACCACCTGGGACGACTTTCGGGAGTACGCCGCGTTCACCCGGGATCTGCTCGACGCCGCGCGCGCGGCGTTCGAGGCCGGCCGGAGCGTGGACGAAGCCGCAGCCGGCCTCGACCTCGGGGAGCGGTACCCCGACTACGACCTGGAGCAGGCCGGGCGCGCGGTGCAGGCGATCTACGACGAGCTGCGGCAGTAGGCGCACGTCAATCGACGAGGGATGGAGTCGATGCCGGCAACCGCAATCGCACGCACGGCGTTCGTCTGTTGCGCCGCCGTGCTCGCCGCCGGCGCTTCCGGCGCGCAGGCCGACGACTGGCCGGAGTTCCGCGGCGCGGGACGGCTGGGCGTCTGGAGCGAATCGGGGATTCTGGAGCGGTTCCCGGAGGACGGACTCGACGTGGTGTGGCGGACGCCGATCGCGCGGGGCTACGCAGGCCCGGCGGTGGCGGACGGCCGCGTCTTCGTGACCGACTTCACGCGGACCGGCGGGACGGCGGGCGTCGAGCGGATCGTCTGCCTGGACGAACGGACCGGCCGCGTGCTCTGGACGCAGGAGTGGGAGGCCGACTACGCGGGGATCTCGTGGGACGAGGGGCCGCGCGCCACGCCGACCGTGGACGGCGGCCGCGTCTACGTGCAGGGCGCCGCCGGCATGCTGGCCGCCTTCGACGTCGAGACGGGCGACCTGCTGTGGAGTCGGCGTCACGTCGAGGAGTTCGGGGCGGACGTCCCGATCTTCGGCTTCGCCAGCTCCCCGCTGGTGGACGGCGAGCGGCTGATCGCGCTGGTCGGCGGCGAACCGGACGCCAAGGTCGTGGCGTTCGACAAGACGACCGGCGCCGAGATCTGGCGCGCGCTGTCGTCGGCCGAGTCGGGGCCGGGGGTGGGTCAGCCGATCATCATCCGCGCCAGCGGCGTCCGGCAGCTCATCGTCTGGCATCCGTCCGCCGTGGCTTCGCTCGACCCGGAGACGGGAGAGGCGTACTGGTCGGAGCCGTTCCGGGTCGGCTACGACATGACGGTCGCCGTGCCGGTGCAGTACGGATCGCACCTGTTCCTGACGACGTTCTACGAAGGGCCGCTGATGCTGACGCTGGACGCCGACCGGCCCGACGCCGCGGTGCGCTGGAAGGGGAAGAGCAACAGCGAGATCCTGACCGACGGGCTGCATTCCGTGCTGGCGACCCCCGTCGTGCGCGACGGTTACATCTACGGCGTCGGGAGCTACGGGCAGTTGCGCTGTCTGGTCGCCGACACCGGCGAACGCGTCTGGGAGACGCAGGAGGCGACGGTGGAGCGGGCGCGCTGGGCCAGCGCGTTCATCGTGCGTCACGAAGATCGATACTTCATCAACAACGACCGGGGCGACCTGATCATCGCGCGCATGACCCCCGAGGGGTACGACGAGATCAGCCGGACCCATCTGATCGACCCGACGTCGGCGCCCGGCAACCGCCGCGAGCTCAAGACCGTGAACTGGTCACATCCGGCCTACGCCAACCGGCGGATCTACGCCCGCAACGACGAGGAGATCATCGCCGCGTCGCTGGCCGCGCCCGATTGACGCGCGCGTCGGGGATGACCATGATGGCGCTGAGCGGCGCCCGGAGGATGTCGCCGACGTTGCGGACCGCCTCGGACTGGCCAGCGGCGGCTCGCCGCCGACCGCGCCATCGAGATCACCCGGCGAGAAGCTGACTGCCCAGACGTTCTCGTACCGGGACGCGCCTTCCCTTCTTTGTCGACGGCTCCTGAACTGTCCGGTCCTGACGCGAGCGACGGCGTACTCCGGCAACCGAACGGTGACGAGGCATTTCCCGTCGAACAGCGTCAGCTCGCGCAGGTTGAAGTCCAGGTTGTCGAAACCGTACTGAACGCGGTGGTCAGGCAGGTCTTCCGCATCCGCGGGAACGACGTGCAGAAAGAAACGCAGCGTGTCGGCCCGGGCGCACGGAGCCCTGGCGTACGTCAGGGCGCGGCGGGCGGCGTCGAAATATAGGTCGTAGCGCGCACGAACCGCCGGCGCGCCCTGCGACAACGACCGGTACTTCTCGCGGAAGCGGTCCACGTGAAAATTGTCCAGGAGCGCCGGGTTGAGGCCGTACAACTTGGCGATCGTGTTGCCGTACACCTCCTGGGTCCAGGCTGTCGGAGCATGCGTTTCGGGCGGACCGGTCCCGATGCCTGCGTAAGGTATTTCGGCGGCGTCGAAGACGAAATCGGAGCGGCCGCGGCACGTTTCAGTGCGTCTGGACCTGATGATCCTCATTCTTTGCGCTTCAGAGAGAAGCAGATGGCCATGCTCCCCTCCCCTGGCCGTCACGCACAACTGGATCGACGAGTAGGTCAGCGCCAAGTGATTCAGCGCGCCGAGGTCCGCAGTCCCCCAGTAATCCATCTCGTACTGCGTCCGGAGATGCTCCGGCGTCGTTCTGTCGACGAGAAAGTTGAAGTAGACGTGCTGAAGCGGGTGCATGCGCGCCATGGCGATCAGGATGCCCGCCGCCGCGACGCCCGTCGCCGCATACGCTCCTCGGCGCACCCAGGCGGCGTCGCGCGACGCTAGCAGGCGCAGCCCGGACGCCGCCAGCAGCGCGAGCGGCGCGTGCAGGAAATACAAGTGCCGCCCCCCGCCGTAGGTGTTCGCGCCCAGCGCCGCCACGGCGAGCGGCGGCGCCGTCAGGCACGCGGTCAGCAGAAGTCCGAACCGCAGCGGCGTGTTGCGAAGCGCCCGGCCGGGACGCGCGGCGCCGCGCCACGCAATGCCGACGACCCCGACGCCACCCAGCAGCAGCGTGAACGGCGGCGTCGTGATGGCGACCCACGTCGGAACGTATTGCCACGGCAGATCGTGCGAATGCACCAGTCGTCCCTGGAAAATTTCCCGGGCATAGTTCGGATGTTCGGAGAGCACCCGGAGCGCCTCGGCGAACTCACGCGGATCGCTCCACAGATACGGACTGATCGCGTACAGCGTCGCGGCCCACGCCGCCCCGAATGCCGCGGTCGTCTTCAGAACGCGCCTGCGCCCGCTCCGCTGCGCAGCATGGAGCAGGTCCAACGCCCGCATGCCCAGCACGGCGGCGAAGAGCATCACGCCCATGATGCGCAGGTTCGTCAGCACCGCCGTCCCCATCCCCAGGACCGCGAACGCGCGGGCCGTGTCCTTCTCGAACGCCCGGTGGACCAAGTGCAGCGCGATCATGAACATCGACAGGAAGGGGACGTCCTTGCCGTTGAAGAATGAGTGGGCGTACAGGCGGGGGTGGAGCAGGAACAGCAGCATCGCGGCGAGCGCCGGCGGCCCGCCGCCGAACAGCCGGCGGGCGAGGAGAAAGCAGGCGAAGCCGCCGCACAACCAGAACAGGTGGATAACGGAGTGGCGGAACAGATATGCCGTGCGGCTGTCGTCGAGTCCGAGCGCCCGCTCGGCAAGGAGCAGCGGCGCCTGGAACGCCATGCCGTAGTACCGGTTGTGGTCCGGCAGGCCGTGCAACGACAGTGCGTCGTCGTCGCCCAGGACGTACTCCAGGTTCGCCGCGGCGGTTCGCCGCTGTCCGTGCGGGTCCACCGCGACGCCGTAGTCGCCCACGACGGCGGCGCCCGCGGCGGCGAAGAGGACGAGGATCACACCGGCCCACATCCGACAGGAGATGCGGGAAATCGTCATGGCCGCAAGGGACTTATCCGGAGCGTCTCCCACAGAGCGGTCCAGACGTCGCTGTTCTTCTCGGTCTGTCCGGTCCTGACGTGATCGACGGCGTACTCCGGCAACCAAACGGCAGCGAGGCATTTCCTGTCGAACAGCGCCTGATCGGGCAGGTTGAGACCCGGTTGTCGAAACGCGTCGGGAGGTTGTCGCGGGCTGTCATCCGCCGAGCGGCAGGAAGAACCGCCATCCTTCGTCGAGCCGCTCCTGCATCCGGCTGCTCGAGTCGCCGCACCCGCAGACGACGGCGGTCTGGGCCCGGCAGGCGTCGAGGACCGTCCGGTAGGCGGCGTCGACCTCCGGGTGGTTCCGCGCGCCCCGGGGACCGAGGCCGAAATCGATGCTCATGTCGCCGGGGACGACCATGATGGCGCTGAGCGGCGCCCGGAGGATGTCGCCGACGTTGCGGACCGCCTCGGCCGACTCGATGATCGCCACCGCGAACAGCTCGCCGTCGGGGTTGAGCGGCCAGACGTCCGCCTTCGCGTGGTACTCGCGGGCGTCCGCCGAGCGCCAGAGACGGATCGCCCGGCCGGGTCCCCACCCGCGCTCGCCGCGCGGCTCGGGCGCCGCCGCATCGCGCATCGGCGGGTAGCGCATCGCCCGGACGAACCTGATCGCTTCGTCCCCGGTGTCGACGTGCGGCAGGATGACGCCGAACGCACCGGCGTCGAGCACCTGCTTGACGGCCCACCGGAAGTCCTCGTCGCCGTCCTGCGGGATGCGCACGAGCGGCGCCAGCTTCAGCCGGCCGTCGGCGTCCCGATCCGCGTCCATCTCCGCCAGGATCGACGCCAGCCGGTCGCCCGAGAACGGGGCGTGCTCCATGTCGATGAAGCGCCACTCCCGGCCGGCGACGGCGGCCCGCCCGTCTTCCATCGCCTCGATGACCTTGTTCAGCCGGGCCGATCCCGCGCCCCCCTGCTGCGCCGAAAGCACGGCTCCGAAACCGGCGCCGGCCGCGGCGGCCATGCCGAGCGCGACTGCTGCTGCGGTAGTTCGCATCGGGCGCATCCTCCTGCCCGCCTCAGCCGCGGCGGACGCTGCTGCTGATCCTGCGACGTCGCGAAGATCGGCGCGCCGCCCCGCGCGGCGAGATCTCCTTAGTTAGCGAACGCTCCTCGGTCATGCTACACCATGACACCAAGTCTCTTGGTCAGCTCGGATCGGCCGGCGCGGGCCGCTCGCAGAACGCCTTGACGGCGTCCACGTCGCTGGTGACCGCCTTCCGGATCATCCGCATGACGACGGGAAGCGTGAGCTTCGCAGGCCATTTGAGCGCCCGCGCGTCCATCGTCATCGTCAGCTCCGTACGGCCCGCGGCGGGCGAGACCGTGAACACCGTGTCCCACACGGCGCCGCCGGCCTCCGAGACGATCCGCACGCGGTCGTTCTCCACGTACTCGGTGACCTCGAGCTCGGTCGACGCCTCCACGCCCTTCGTCACCCGGGTCTCGCGGAACCGCGCGCCGATTCCGGATCGGACGTTCGACAGGAATTCGACCCTGACGACGTGAGGTATCGCCTGCGAGAACTGCGTGACGTCGGCTACGGTGCGGAAGACGCGCTCGACCGGCGCGTCGATGCTGCGCACGAGAGTCAAGCGCGGCATGGCATGCTGAACGATTCAACCGGGCGGTCAACGTGGCGGCCCGCCGACGCCCGCGCCGTCGAGCTCGCCCGGCGAGAAGCTGCCTGCCCAGACGTTGTCGTACCGGTTGCCCTCCTTTGTCCGATGCATCGTGAACTGTCCGGTCCTGACGTGATCGACGGCGTACCCCGGCAACCGAACGGTGTTGAGGCATTTCCCGTCGAACAGCGCCCGCTCGGGCAGGTGGAAGTCCAGGTTGTCGAAACCGTACTGAACGCGGTCGTCAGGAAGGTTGTCCGCGTCCACGGGAACGACGTGCAGGAAGAAACGCGCGCGCGAATCGGCCACAGCGCACGGCGCCCTGGCGTACGTCAGGGCGCCGCGGGCGGCATCGAAGTACACGTCGTAGCGCGCGCGAACCGCCGGCGCGCCCCGCGTCAACGACCGGTACTTTTCGCGGAAGCGGTCCACGTGCAAGTGGGGATCGTCCAGGAGCGCCGGGTTGAGGCCGTACAAGCTGGCGATCGTGCTGCCGTACGCCTTCCTGGTCCAGACTGCCGGAGCATGCGTTTCGGGACGGCTCGAACCCAGCGTCCCTCGGTGATCCCTCTCTTGGTCGAAGACGAAATCGGGGTGGCGGTCTCGGCAAGGTTCGGTGAACCTGAACTTGATTTTCTTTCTTTGCGTTTCGGAGAGAAGCCGATGATTGTCATGCCCTCCCCCCCCCGGCAGGCATATCATTGTCGACGGGTAGGTTCGCGCCAGATGACGCAGCGCGCCGAGGCGCGCCGTCATCCAGTAATCCATTTCGTACTGCGCCCGGAGATGCTCCGGCGTCGTCCTGTCGACGAGGAAATTGAAATAGACGTGCTGAAACGGATGGATGCGCGCCATGCCGATCAGGATGCCCACGGCCGCGACGCCCGCCGCCGCATACGTCCCGCGGCGCACCCAGGCCGCGTCGCGCGACGCCGGCAGGCGCAGCCCGGACGCCGCCAGCAGCGCGAGCGGCGCGTGCAGGAAATACAGGTGCCGCCACCCGTTGTAAGTGTTCGCACCCAGCGCCGCCACGGCGAGAAGCGACAACGTCAGGCAGGCGGCCGCCAGGCATTCAAGCCGCAGCGGCGTGTTGCGCAGCGCCCGGCCGGGACGCGCGGCGACGCGCCACGCAACGCCGACGACTCCGACGCAGCCCAGCAGCAGCGTGAACGGCGGCGTCGTGACCGCCATCCACGTCGGAACGTAACGCCACGGCAGAGCGTCCGAATGAACAAAGCGTCCCTGAAAAAGTTCCCAGGAAAATTTCGGATATCCGGAGAACATCCGGAGCGCCTCGACGAACTCGCGCGAGTCGCTCCACAGGTGCGGACTGATCGCGTACAGCGTCGCGGCGCCCGCCGCCGCGAATGCGCCGGCCGTCTTCAGAACGCGCCGGCGTTCGCTCCGCTGCGCAGCATGGAGCAGGTCCAACGCCCGCATGCCCAGCACGGCGGCGAAGAGCATTACGCCCATGACGCGCAGGTTCGTCAGCACCGCCGTTCCCATTCCCAGGACCACGAATGCGCGGACCGTATCCTTCTCGAACGCCCGGTGGGCCAGATGCAGCGCGATCATGAACATCGCCAGGAAGGGAACGTCCTTGCTGTTGAAGAACGCATGGGCGTACAGGCGGGGATGGAGCAGGAACAGCAGCATCGCCAGGAGAGCGAGCGGCCCGTCGCCGAACAGCCGGCGGGCGAGCAGGAAGCAGGCGAAGCCGCCGCACAGCCAGAACAGGTGGGTGGCGCCGTGGCGCAGCAGATACGCCGTGTGGCTGTCGTCGAGACCGAGCGCCCGCTCGGCGAGCAGCAGCGGCGCCTCGAACGCCACGCCGTAGTGCCGGTCGCGTAAACGATTGCCGGCGTTGACGAACGGTGTATCGGCGTTGCCCAGGACGTATTCCAGATTCGCCGCGGTGATTCGCCGCTGTCTGGGCTCGTCCACCGAGATGCCGTAGTCGTCCACGACGGCGGCGCCTGCGGCGGCGAAGAGGACGAGGACCGCGACGGCCCACGCCCGGCAGGAAATGCGGGAGATCGTCATGGCCGCAACGGACGCATCCGGATCGTCTCCTCCCACAGAGCGGTCCAGACGTCGTCCTTTCTCTCGGTCTGTCCGGTTTTGACGTGATCAATAATAAAATTATTGACGGCCGGCGCGCAGGAACGCAACGCCGCCGAGCCGGAGGCCTGCGTACAAACGCGGGGCATGCGGCAAGCATGAACAGGACGACGCGCCAGCCGGCGGACGCCACCGACCGGAAGGCTCCCGCCGCCGCCGGGGTCCACTACGGCGCCGGACGCGATCTTGCGCAGGTGGTGACGACGCATCTGTTCGGCGTCTGTCCGAACAACAGCGGGTCGACGTTCCTGCTGAAATCGCTGGCCGCCTGCCGCGCCGCCTGGAGCCTCCACCGGGAGGGACAACGAGCGTTGGGCTTCGCCGGGCCAGTCAATTTTCGCCCGCTCGCACCCGGCGAGCCTGCGCCGATCCTCCTCTGGGCCGCCGCCCCGCGCTGGATCGACCGGTTCGCGGACCCGGCTCGGTACGACTGGCCGCGCATCCGCAAGGCGTGGTACTTCCAGGCCGAGGCCCGCACTCCGGGAGCGACGGTGTTTTGCACGAAAACGCCGCAACATCTGCTCGTCGTGGACGATCTGACGCGGCATTTCCGCAACGCGAAGTTCCTCTTCATGGTGCGTAACCCGTACGCCGTCTGCGAAGGGATATGCCGGTACATGGAGGGATTGCCGCCGCACGGGATCGCCCGGTGGAAAGCGCTCTTTCCGGACCGGAGCCTGCCGGAGCTGGCCGCCGCCCACGTCGTCGCCTGCCTGTCCCGGCAACGGCGCAACCTCGAGGCGTACGGAGACCGCGGGGTGTTCTTCACCTACGAAACGATGTGCGCCGAGCCGGAGCGCGTGGCGCGCGCCATCCAGGCGCTGGTTCCGGAGATCGACGATCTGGACCTGCGGCGGCGCGTGCCGGTGAAGGGCACGTACCACGAGATGCTGACCGACATGAACGCTCGGCAGATCGCCCGCCTCGGCGCCGGGCGGGTCGCGGCGCTCACGAGCCTGTTCCGGAAGCATCGGGACGTCCTCGACTGTTTCGGCTACGACCTGCTTTGACCGCAATCGACGTTCGCGTGGCTGTCACGGACGTTGCAGCGGTTGTCGGCGACGGCGTGATCGCCATCCGCATCTTCAGTACGCGCCCACCCGCTTTCACGCGGCGCTCATCCGCAGGCCCGCCGCCCCGCTCGGCCAGCATCCGGCCGGCCGCCTTCGCCGCCGCGCCGCAGAGATCGAGCAGCGGCCCCTGCTTCGCCACGTAGCGGCCGTGCAGCTTCCGGCACTCCCCCTCCAGGCGCAGGCGCAGCCGCTCGAGATCGCCGCGCCACGGCTGCCGGGCCGCCGGCGCCACGAGGTCCTGCACCAGGGCGGTCAGCACGTCGAGGTCGTGCAGGCGTCCGAGCGTCTCCTGCACGTTCTTGACCTGCCGCACCAGGTTCTTCGTGCGCGCCTCGCCCGTCGCGCCGGCGAACTCCAGCGCGTATCGGAGCTGCTTGGCGGCGATCCGCACCGCGTGCACGCGGTCGGCGACGTACAGCGGCCCGGCGGCCTCGACCGTGTCGCGGAGGCTCCCGGCGCGGCGGTCCATGCGCGCGGCGAGCGCCTGCGCCCACGCGTCGGTCTGCCGGCGCATGCCGAGCATGCGGGCCACTTCGGCGAGGTCGCGTTCGAGCTTCCGCGTGTTGACCGACCGCAGGCGACCGAGCATCTGCTCCCGGCGCTCCTCGCGCTCGTCGAGCAGGCGCCGCCGCAGGTGGTCCTGCGCCTGCCCCCGGACGAAGCGCCGGCGGGCGAGCGCGTCCACGAGGGCGAGCGCGACGTCGACCTCGCGCACCGGGCCGAGCGCCCGGCCGACGCGCCGCAGGCGGCGTCGCGCCCGGCCGGCCGTCGAACGGGACGTCTCCGCCGCGCAGAGCGGGAGAATCTCGCGGAGCCGGCGGGTGGCGACGCGGCACTGGTGCAGCGGCTCGACGGCGCCGTCGGCGGCGGCCGGCAACTGCTCGCCGAACGCCCGCACGTTCCGTTCGAACGGCGGCGTCAGGGGATGCGATGGCGTCATGGCAGGATGCGCCGATTGGTCAATCATTATATCGCTGCGCGGCGCCGGACTTGGCCAGCGACGGCGGCGCCCGATGCTCCGCCGCCGGTATGCCCATGCGGGTCGCGGCTATCGCCGGCGGGCCAAAAGGAGATGGTGCGGCTCGGGTCGGGTGGGTATCGCCCGCTCTCCGAAACGGTCAACGCGGCGGCGCGCCGCCGCCCGGGCCATCGAGATCGCCCGGCGAGAAGCTGCCTGCCCAGACGTTCTCGTACCGGCGGATGCCTTCCTCGTCCCGGCGCGTATGAAACTGTCCGGTGTGGATGCTGGCGATGCCGTAATCGGGCAGAGAACGCACGGCGTAGCATTTGCCGTTCCGCCGCCAGAAGGGCTGGAAATCGAAGTCTCGGTTCTCGAATCCGTGCCGTCGTCTGTCTGCGGGAAGTAATTCGGTGTCGACAGGGTGCACGTGCAGGAAGAATTTTGGCTGGCGCCACAGGATTATCGTCGGCGGGCACTCGCGGCGGAAGTAAAGCAGCTCGCCCCCTCCTCCCTCGTTCCTACTGATAATGAAGTGGACTTCATAGTTCGGAGACTGCAGAACGGGGCTGCGTTCCGCGCGCCGTTCGTATCGAGTCAGAACGGCTTCGTAAACGCTGCGATCGTAGAGAAACCAAAACCGGTTGTCAGGGGTCAGGGAGTAGACGCCTGCGAGCCGATGACCATCCAAAGCGAATTCGACGAGATGCCTCTTCTCGAAGTCCGTCCTCAAGATGCCTCTGAAATAGTAGGGGTGAATCGACGGAGCATTGTCAATATACGCGAATGTCGGTATCGCGAGCGTCTTTCCTCCCGCGAGTCGACGGATAGCGTCGAAGTCAGCGGCAGTGTCCTTGTCGAGCTCCGCGCGTTCCGGGTCGTGGACGGTCCGAGCCATAAGGAGGCTCGACAGGACGAAAGTCGTCGCCGCTACGGCCGCCGTGACACGGCGGCGAACGCTCCCCCCCCCCCCCCCCCCGTTCGGAGCACGTCAGTGCGAACAGCACCAGTGGGACGCCGACGTAGAACATCCCTTCGAATTCATGTCCGAGACCGAAGACGGAATCCCTCACGGTGACGGCCCAGCAGGGTCCGGACAGCGCGACCGCCGCCAGCGGGAGGCGGTGGTGGGTAGTCGCCGAAAAGACGAGCGCCAGCGTCGCCAGGAACACCAACACGGACAGGGCGACGAGGCTCGGCGTCCTGTACTGATCCGCCCTGCGAGGCTCGACGATGTCGACGGCGAAGCGGCTGACGGCGTAAGGGACCGACGCCAAGCCGATGCGGCTGAGCTGCTGCTCGACGAAGTGCGACCAGTCGAACTCGCGACGAGGCTGTATGACGCGCGGAATAACGCTGGTGCGTTGCAGCGCCGAGCGCACCGAAGGCAGCTCCACCAGCGGCGTCTCGCCGCCGAGCGCCGCATGCTCCCGCGCGACGTTCGTCCCCAGCACCACCGACCCGAACAGCACCGCAATCGTCCCCAACGTCAGGCAGCGGCGGGCGGCGCGACCGTCCCCGCGGCGCCACGCCGACGCCAGACCGAGCGCCACGAACGGACCGACCAGCGCATAGACGTGCCAGTCCAGCAGCAGCGCCCCGCACGTCTTCGCCACCAACTGACCATACTTCCCTTCGGTCGCAAACACCGCCATGCCGTGAAACGCCAGCAGCAGGCCGAACAGGCCGACGACACCCTCTGTAGCGACCATGTCGGCGTAGTAGAGGGCGTGGAACGACGAGAACGCCAGCAGCGTGGCCGCCAGCGCCGTCCAGGGGTCGCGCACCAGCCGGCGCAGGGCGAGCCAGGCGAGCAGCGCGGCGGCGGCATGAAACGCCAGCATCAGCAGCCGCGCGGCGCGCAGCCGGGCCCATCCGTCGTCCGGGAACGGCAGCGTGACGAGCTTGATCAGCAGGTGTCCGAACACGGGGAAGCGGTTGTACGGCTCGTAGCGGCGGCGGCCTTCGTCGTCCAGCCACTGCTCGTAGAAACCGAGAAAACGGTGCTCCGGCGACAGGTTCTCGGCTATCGCCAAGTGGTTCAGCGTAATGAAGTAGGCCCCCCCGGCCCACCGGTCGGGATCGCTGGCCAGAAAGCACGCCGCCGCCAGCACCAGCAGCAGGACGAGAGTCGGCACCAGGAGGTGCGATGGCGTCATGTGTAGAATGACCAGGTCGGTCGAAGAGCGCCATTATATGTTATTTAAGGAAATCATTGCTGTTGAAGAACGCATGGGCGTACAGGCGGGGGTGGAGCAGGAACAGCAGCATCGCCAGGAGAGCGAGCGGCCCGCTGCCGAACAGCCGGCGGGCGAGCAGGAAGCAGGCGAAGCCGCCGCCCAGCCAGAACAGGTGGGTGGCGTAATGACGGAACAGGTACGCCGTGCGGCTGTCGTCGAGGCCGAGCGTCCGCTCGGCGAGGAGCAGCGGTGCCTGGAACGCCACGCCGTAGTACCGGTTGTGGTCCGGCAGGCCGTGAAACGACAGCACGTCGTCGTTGCCCAGGACGTACTCCAGGTTCGCCGCGGCGGTTCGCCGCTGTTTGTCCGCGTCCCCCGGGACGCCGTAGTCGCCCACGACGGCGGCGCCCGCGGCGGCGAAGACGGCGAGGACCGCGACGGCCCACGTCCGGCAGGCGACAGGTGATGCGGGGAATTGTCATGGCCGCACATGCGGGCCACTTCCGCCAGATCGCGTTCGAGCTTCCGCGTGTTGACCGACCGCAGGCGACCGAGCATCTGCTCCCGGCGCTCCTCGCGCTCGTCGAGCAGGCGCCGCCGCAGGTGGTCCTGCGCCTGCCCCCGGACGAAGCGCCGGCGGGCGAGTTCGTCCACGAGGGCGAGCGCGACGTCGACCTCGCGCACCGGGCCGAGCGCCCGGCCGACGCGCCGCAGGCGGCGTCGCGCCCGGCCGGCCGTCGAACGGGACGTCTCCGCCGCGCAGAGCGGGAGAATCTCGCGGAGCCGGCGGGTGGCGACGCGGCACTGGTGCAGCGGCTCGACGGCGCCGTCGGCGGCGGCCGGCAACTGCTCGCCGAACGCCCGCACGTTCCGTTCGAACGGCGGCGTCAGGGGATGCGATGGCGTCATGGCAGGATGAGCCGGTCGGTCAATCATTATATCGCTGCGCGGCGCCGGACTTGGCCAGCGACGGCGGCGCCCGATGCTCCGCCGCCGGTATGCCCATGCGGGTCGCGGCCATCGCCGGCGGGCCAAAGGAGATGGTGCGGCTCGGGTCGGGTGGGTATCGCCCGCTCTCCGGAACGGTCAACGCGGCGGCGCGCCGCCGCCCGGGCCATCGAGATCACCCGGCGAGAAGCTGCCTGACCAGACGTTCTCGTACCGGCGGATGCCTTCCTCGTTCCAGCGCGTATGAAACTGTCCGGTGCGGATGCTGGCGACGTCGTAATCGGGCAGAGGACGCACGGCGTAGCATTTGCCGTTCCACCGCCAAAAATAAAAGAAACGGAAGTCCAGGTTCTCGAATCCGTGCCGTCGTCTGTATGCGGGAAGATCGTTCGTGTCGTCAGGGAACACGTGCAGAAAGAATGTCGGCTGGCGCGACAGGTGCAGCGCCGCCGGGCAGTCGCGGCGAAGATAAAGCAGCTCCCCCCCCCCCCCCTTCTCTCTCTCGTTCCTGAAGAAGTGGACATCGTAGTCAGGAGACTCCAGAGCGGCGCGGTGCTCGTCGGCGCGCAGTGCGTATTCGGTCAAAGCGGCTTCGTAAGCGTCAGGATCGTAGAGAAACAACGATCGTTTGTCAGGGGTCAGGGAGCCAGCCCTCCCCCAATCAGTCACGAAGAAGTCGGCGAGATGCTTGGGCGCATGCACGGCGCCGCGAAGAAGTGAAGTGTGCCCCGCAAAATTCACGATCGTCTTCCCGTCCGTAAATCGGCGGATGGCGTCGGAGTCGGCCCACCTCATCCTTTCGCGCTGCGCGCCCTTCGGGTCGTGGAAGGTTCGGGCCATGAGGAAGCACGACAGCATGAATATCGCCGCCGCTGCGGCCCCCGCCAGCACCGTGACGCGGCGGCGCGCGCCCGCCCGTCGGAGCAGCCGGTCAAGGCACGGCAGCGCCAGCGCGAACAGCGCCAGCGGGACTCCGGCGTAGAACATCCCTTCGAATTCGTGCCCGCCAATTCTGACTGTCTGGCGCATGACTATCGCCCAGCACGGTCCGGACAGCGCGAGCGCCGCCAGCGGGAGACGGCAGCGGACAGCCGGCCGAACCACGAGGACCAGCGTCGCCAGCACCACCAGCACTGACAGGGCGACAAGGCTCGGCGTCCCGTACTGATCCGCCCTGTGAGACTTGCCGACGTCGACGACGAAACGGCTGACGGCGTAAGGAACCGACGCCAGCCCGATACGGCTGAACTGCTGCTCGGCGAAGTGCGGCCAGTCGAACGCGCTCTCGCCACGCGAAACGACGCCGGTGCGATACAGCGCCGACCGCACCGAAGGCAGCTCCGCCAGCGGCGTCTCGCCGCCGAGCGCCGCATGCTCCCGCGCGAAGTTCGCCCCCAGCACCACCGAGCCGAACAGCACCGCAACCACCCCCAGCGTCAGGCAGCGGCGGGCGGCGAGACCGTCCCCGCGGCGCCACGCCGACGCCAGACCGAGCGCCACGAACGGACCGATCAGCGCATAGACGTGCCAGTCCAGCAGCAGCGCCCCGCACGTCTTCGCCACTAGCTGCCCATACCGCCCTTCGGTCGCGAACACCGCCATGCCGTGAAAGACCAGCAGCAGGCCGAACAGGCCGACGGCCCCCTCCGTGGCGACCATGTCGGCAAAGTAGAGGGCATGGAACGACGAGAACGCCAGCAGCGTGGCCGCCAGCGCCGTCCAGGGGTCGCGCACCAGCCGGCGCAGGGCGAGCCAGGCGAGCGCCGCCGCGGCGGCATGAAACGCCAGCATCAGTAGCTGCGCGGCGCGCAGCCGGGCCCACGCGTCGTCCGGGAACGGCAGCGTGACGAGCTTGATCAGCAGGTGTCCGAGCACGGGGAAGCGGTTGTACGGCACGTAGAAGCGGTGGCCTTCGTCGTCCAGCCGCTGCTCGTAGAAACCGAGAAAGTGATGCTCCGGCGACAGGTTCTCGGCTACCGCCATGTGGTTCCGCGCAATTTGGTTTCTCAGACCGGGGGTCCACCGGTCGGGGTCGCCGGCCAGAAGGTACGCCGCCGCCAGCGCCAGCAGCAGCAGGGCGAGAGCCGGCGGCGTCAGGGGATGCGATGGCGTCATGGTAGGATGAGCCGGTCGGTCGAAGAGCGCCATTATATCGCTGCGCGGCGCCGGACCTGACCCAGCGCCGGCGGCGCCCGATGCTCCGCCGCCGGCATGCCCCATGCGGATCGCGGCCATCGACGTCGGCACCAACTCGATACACATGATCGTCGTCCAGGTTCGACCGGACCGGTCGTTCGAGGTGGTCGACCGCGAGAAGGAGATGGTGCGGCTCGGGTCGGGCGGGCTGGGCGGCCGCGCGCTGACCGAGGCGGCCACGACCGCCGCGTTGCAGACGCTGTCGAAGTTCCAGCGGCTCGCCGAGTCGCACGACGTCGACGAGATCGTCGCCGCCGCGACCAGCGCCGTGCGCGAGGCGGACAACGGCCGGGAGTTCCTGGAGGCTATCGTCCAGCGCACCGGGATCCACGTGCGCGTGATCTCGGGCGCCGAGGAGGCGAGGCTGATCCATCGCGCGGCGGTGTACGGCGTCGACGTCGGCGGCGGGTCCGCCGTCGTCATCGACGTCGGCGGCGGGAGCGTCGAGCTGACGCGCGGCGCCGCCGAACGGGTCCAGATAGCCCACAGCGCGAAGATCGGCGTCATCCGCCTCACGGAGCAGTTCGTCCGGACCGACCCGATCGCGGAACGGGACGTCCGCCGGATGATCAAGCACGTCGACGCCGAGATCGCCGACGTGGCCGGCCGGATCGTCAAGCTCGGCTTCGACCGTGCTATCGGCACGTCCGGCACCATCCTGAGCCTGGGCGCCCTGGCGGTGGGCGAGGGCCGCGCCGTCGGGTCGGACGACCTGCGCAACCACCGGGTGACGGCGAAGCAGATCCGGCGGCTGCGGCGGGAGCTCGCCAGCCTGACGCTCGCCGAGCGGCTGCGGATCCCGGGGTTCGACCCGCGCCGCGCCGACCTTGCGGTCGCCGGGGCGATAGTGCTCGACGTCATCCTCCGGAAGCTCGGCGCGCGCGAGCTGACGCTCTGCGACCTCGCGCTGCGCGAAGGGCTGGCGCTCGACTACATCCGGACGCACCAGGCCCACATCGCGACGATAGAGAAATATCCGGACGTCCGGCGGCGCAGCGTCATGGAGCTCGCCGAGCGCTGCGCCTGGTCGCGGGACCACTCGCAGCAGGTGGCGCGCCTGGCGCTCGCCCTGTTCGACCAGCTGCGGCCGGCGCACGGCCTCGGCGACCGCGAGCGCGAGTGGCTCGAGTTCGCGGCGCTGCTGCACGACGTCGGCGTGCACATCAGCTACGGGCGGCACCACAAGCACTCGTACTACCTGATCAAGAACGGCGACCTGCGCGGGTTCGCGCCGGAAGAGGTGGAGGCGATTGCGCTGGCCGCGCGCTACCACCGGCGGGCGCAGCCGAAGCGGTCCCACGAGGGGTACCGGCGGCTCCCGGCCGGGCTGCGCAGGACGGTCAAGACGCTCGCCGCGATGCTGCGGGTGGCCGAGAGCCTCGACCGCAGCCACCAGCAGAGCGTCGCGTCGCTCGAAGTGGCGCCGGGCAGCCAGGACTACCTCCTGCGGCTCGAGCCGGCCGGCGACGCCGAGCTGGAGGTCTGGGCGGCCCGGCGCAACGCCCGGCCGCTGACGAACGTGCTGCGGCGGATCGTCCGTTTCGAGGTCGCGGCGAACCCCGCTCAGCCCGCGGCCCCCGCGCGGCGCCGGCGCCGGGTTGCGGCGCCCGGCCGCGCGCCGCGGCGAGCGTCCCGGAAGGCGCCGCCGCCGGCCGATCCGGCGCCGGGCGGGGCGCACGAGCTTCCATAACGCGATGGAACGCAGCCACCGACGACGCCGCGCCGCGCCGGGCGCGGAGATCGCCCTGATCGCCTGCCTCGCGTGCGGGACAGCCGCCGCCGGCGCCCAGCCGGGCGCGCCCGTCGCGCCGGGCGCGCGGGTCGAGCTGCTGGCGAGCGGGTTCGGGTTCGTCGAAGGACCGGCGGCCGGCCCGGACGGCGCGCTGTACTTCACCGACATCCCCAACGAGCGGATCCACCGCTGGACGGCGGACGACGGGGCGACGGTCTTCCGGGAGCGCACCGGGCGCGCCAACGGGCTGCGGTTCGACCGCGGCGGCGACCTGATCGTGTGCGAGATGGGCAACCGGCGGGTCACGGCGATCGACCCGCAGGGGAACGTGCGCACGCTGGCGGACCGGTTCGAGGGCCGCCGCTTCAACAGTCCGAACGACCTGTGGATCGATCCGAAGGGGGGGATCTACTTCAGCGATCCCCGCTACGGCTCGACCGAGGATCAGGAGATGCGGGGTCACCACGTGTACTACGTCACCCCCGACCGGCGTGCGGTGCGGCGCGTGACCGACGACCTCGAGCGGCCGAACGGCATCGTCGGCGCGCCGGACGGCGGGCGCGTCTACGTCGCGGACCACGGCGCCGGACGGACGTACGTCTATACCCCGGCCGCCGACGGCGCGCTGACCGACAAGCGCCTGTTCGTCGCGCAGGGCTCCGACGGGATGACGATGGACGCGCACGGCAACGTCTACCTCACCGGCCAGGACGTCACGGTGTACGCGCCGGACGGCGGCGCCGTCGGCTCGATAGCCGTGCCGGAGACGCCGGCGAACCTGACGTTCGGCGGACCCGAAGGGACCACGCTCTTCATCACGGCGCGCACGTCGCTGTACGCGGTGGAGATGACCGTCGGCGGGCAGTGAACGCCGCCGGCTGATACAATCTGGCGGCTCGGGCGCCGGAGCGGGCGTCCGGCGCAGGGAGCGACGAACGGACGTGTCGAGCGTGACGGGCGGCCGCGGCGGCGCCTGCGTCCGGTGTCGAAGCCGGCCGGTCGATCCGGCGTGGCGTCCGTTCTGCTCCGAACGCTGCAAGCTGCTCGACCTCGGAAACTGGCTGGACGAGCGGTACCGCGTGCCGGAACCCGAACGTTCGCCGCCGCCGGCCGGCGACGATCCGGCCGGCGGGAAGCCCTGACGAGGACGCAGAGACGAGTATGGCCGACACGCTGACGATCACCGACAACCGCACCGGCAAGCAGTACGAGATCCCGATCGCCGATGGCGCGATCCGCGCCATCGACCTTCGGCAGATCAAGGTGGAGCCGGACGAGTTCGGAATGCTGTCGTACGACCCGGCGTTCCAGAACACGGCGTCGTGCCGGAGCCGCGTCACGTTCATCGACGGCGACAAGGGGATACTGCGGTACCGCGGCTATCCGATCGAGCAGCTCGCCGAGCGCAGCACGTTCGCGGAGACCGCCTGGCTGCTGCTGGAGGGAGAGCTCCCGGCCCCCGACGCCCTGGCGGAGTGGGAGGCGGAGCTGGCCCGGCGCGCTGCGCTCCACGAGAACGTCAAGAAGCTGATGGAGGGGTTCCGACCCGACGCGCATCCGATGGGGATCTTCATCAGCACGGTCGGCGCGCTGTCGACGTACTACCCGGACGCGAAGCGGATCTTCGACGACGACCTCCGCCGCACCCAGGTGGCGCGGCTTATCGCCAAGGCGCCCGCCATCGCCGCCTATGCCTACCGGCGCGCCGCCGGGGCGCCGTACGTGGACCCGGACGAGTCGCTCGGGTTCACCGGGCGGTTCCTCGGCATGCTGCGCGGGCAGCCGGGCGTCCGGCACTCCCCGGACCCGGTGCTCGAACGGGCGCTCGACGTCCTGTTCATCCTGCACGCCGACCACGAGCAGAACTGCAGCACCAGCGCGATGCGGGGGATCGGCAGCTCGCAGGCCGATCCGTTCGCGGCGCTGGCCGGCGCCGCGGCGGCGCTCTACGGCCCGCTCCACGGCGGGGCCAACGAAGCGGTCCTGCGGATGCTGACCGCCATCGGATCGGTCGACCAGGTGCCGGAGTTCATCCGGAAGGTGAAGCGGGGCGAGGGGCGCCTGATGGGGTTCGGCCACCGGGTGTACAAGTCGTACGACCCGCGCGCCACCGTCATCAAGGAGCAGGCCCACCGCGTCTTCGAAGTGACGGGACGGAACCCGCTGCTCGACGTAGCCATGGAGCTCGAGCGGATTGCGCTGCAGGACGACTACTTCGTCAGCCGCCGGCTGTACCCGAACGTCGACTTCTACTCGGGGCTGATCTACGAAGCGATGGGGTTCAAGCCCGACATGTTCCCCGTACTGTTCGCCATCGGCCGGACGCCCGGCTGGCTCGCCCAGTGGCAGGAGATGCTGGCCGACGCCGAGCAGAAGATCGCGCGCCCGCGGCAGATCTACCTCGGCGAGGACCAGCGCGACTACGTGGAGCCGGCCCGGCGGTAGCCAGCCGTCAGCGCCGCAGCCGCCACGTCAGCAACCATCGGTGGTAAAATCAGCAGACTTGAAGCCCCCCCCCCCCCCCGTTCCTGCCGTGAGCACTCTCGCACTAGGCTGCCGCCATCCAAGTTGGCAGGCGACGCTGAGTCGCGCCCCGAGCGACATTGTTATCCATCCTGTTGGGAGTGAGGGGTGTTCGCGATAGCGAAATCGAGACCGCCGTATGCGGCGGAGTTCCGGAAGCAGATGGTCGATCTGGTCCGGTCGGGGCGCGCGCCGGAAGGCTTGGCTCGGGAGGTCTACCGGTTCATGAGTGCGCATCAGCCCCGCTTCCGCATCACCACCCTGGCCCGCGTGCTCGGTGTCTCCACGAGCGGGTGCTATGCATGGCGGCGGCGGCGTCCGTCCACCCGCGTGCAGGCCGACGCGGACCTGACGGCCCGCGTGCGGGCGGTCCACGCCCACAGCCGCGGGACGTATGGCGCGCCCCGGATTCACGCGGAACTGTCCGCAGCCGGAGCCGCAGTGAGCCGCAAGCAGGTGGCGCGGGTGATGCGCGCGGCGGGCATTGCGGGCGTGAGCCGGGGCCGCGGACGACGCGCCGGGCGCTCCGGGTCCGGCCGGTTCGTGGACGTGTTCAGCCGGCGGGTCGTGGGTTGGGCGATGGCGGCGCACCTGTGCACGGCGCTGGTGACCGAGGGCTACCGCTCGCCATCGAACGTCTCCACGAGACGGCGCCTGCGGACGCGGACCGGTCTGGCAAGGCGCTCGCACCCACGAGCCAGTTCGCGGCCGGCTCCACGGCGCCGGCCGGCGTCGTTACCGGCGTTGCTGCGGGAAACACCGGGAGGGCATGATGGCGATGGCGCACAGGCGCCGAATCTCATCGGTTCCGCCGGCATCGTGGTCGCCCGCCTGTCGGCGCCGTGCCCCGTATCGCCGCCGGGCGCTGTGGACCTGCCCGGCCTATGGACGCCCGGTCCGCAGCGTGCTGCATCCGTAGATCGGCGACACGGGCGCCCACAGTCCGTTGGAAATCTCGCGGACGACCGCTGGCGATCAAGCCGGCGCCGAGGCCGCGAGATTCCCACAGGTCCACATCGCTTTCATCGTGGATGTACTCCCACGGAAAACCACGGCATGTGCTGAACCCGAAAGCGTTAATCTGTCCGCAGAATCGGGACAACTTCAGTGATGCGATATAGCAAGCGGTCGCTACCCGAGGCGACGCGGGCGCTGTTGCGCCCGGGCGGCCTCCAGGATCAGGCTGAAGCAGCTCTTCGCCGGCGGCTCGCCGCCGATCCCCGCAACACGGATGCGCTGTGGAAGCTGGCCGAGATTCACCGACGGCAGGGAAACTTCGCTGCGGCGCGTAGCCTGTACCGGCGCCTGCGGGGGCGCGATCCCGAGCCGCGCAAGGCCACCTGGCTGCATGCGATGCTGAGCGGGAACGGTCCGCCGGAACCGGCTCCGGGCGGCATCTGGCCCGCACCGTTCGTGCGGATGACGAATTTCCTGGCGCCCGGCGAGTGCGATCGCCTGCTGGCGCTCGCGATAGAAGGACGAGAACGTTTCGCCCCCGCGAAAGTAGACGAAGGACGCGTGCGCCCGGAGGTCCGCATCACCCTGGAGGCCGACGGCCGGACCATGGCGGAGGTCAGACCCCGGATCGCACCGAAGATTCGAAATCTCGTGCCGGAGATCCTGGCGCGACTGCGGATGGACGGCACCGGCCGATATGGCATCACACTGAGCATGCGCGTGTATCTCGACGGCGGGTTCTTCGGGGCTCATCGCGATAATGATCGCCGGCGAAAATTAAGTTTCGTGTATTTCTTTCACCGCGAGCCCCGTCGCTTCTCCGGCGGAGATCTGCTTCTCTATGATACGAGCGCCGATGCAGGCACCGGCTCCTTGTTATTAAGGGGATTTTCGCGGTTCGTCCCGCTTTGCAACAGCATCGTCTTCTTTCCCAGCGCCTGCTTGCACGAAGTGATACCGGTGCAGTGTGGGACGGACGACTTCGGGGATGGGCGGTGGGTCATGAACGGTCACGTCGTGGCGTCGGACAGCCCGCCACGCTCCCGTGCGCGAGGACCAGCTTCGGCATGAACACCTCCAGTTTTCCGTCGACGATGACCTCCGCCGCACCCAGAAGTATGAGCCCTCGTTGCTACTTTGCCTACGGGCTGCATGTGCGCTCGCCGATTTCTCTGCCGTTCGCTTCCCTTTGCATGCGAGCGGCGTCGGTCGACGTGACCATTCGGTTCGGCGCAGTGCCCGCGGCGCTGCCCGCGGCGCTGCACTCGCGCCGCCGCCTGTGTGGTTTGCCGGAGTGGGAAGCCGCCCCAGGCGTTTTCCTGTTCCGCAGATTTGACGTAGCCCACTATCTGGTGACGGAGGGCCGTGAAATCCTGGTGCAGCCGCGCGGCAGGGACGGCTGCGAGATAGTCAGGATACTTACCGGAGTAGTGTGGTGGGCGCTGTTGCTGCAGCGCGGCATCGTCTCCCTTCATGGCAGCGCCGTTGCGTTTGAAGAGGGCGCGGGGCTGTTCCTGAGCCGCTCCGGCGTCGGCAAGTCGTCGCTGCTCGGCGCGTTGCTGAAGCGCGGCTACGCCATGCTGGCCGATGACGTCGTTGGCGTCGCGTCGGGTTGTTCCATTCGAGGGGCAAGTGCGTCGCGTTTCCCTGGACTAAGCGCCGACCCCCGGATCCATGCGCTGCCCGCCTATTCCCGCCTGCAGTTGCACACGGACACGTTGAATGCGCTGGGCTGGCGGAAGCCGCCAATGAACGAGCAGTCGTGCGAGTATCTGGTGCCGATGCGGCGTCTCCACACTTCGCCGCTGCCCATACGCGCCTTGTATCTGCTGGACGTCCACGACCGGATCGGCATTGAATTCGAGACGATGCGGGGTGTCTCAGCGATCGAGATGCTTCGGCGGCATGTAATGCTTTTCAGGCGGGTGATAAAAGGTTTGGCATGGCGGAAGGAGTTCCTGCAAATCATGTTCGCGATGGCGAAGCAGGCGCCGGTCACGCGAGTGACGCGGCCGGCGCACTCGTTCCAGCTCGACGCCCTGGCTTGTCGCATCGAAGAGCACATGCGGAAAGTGTCGGAGACGCCTATGCAGAGGCGTGGGAATCATCGACGATGAGCGGATGAACGTATATTTTTAAAAATAACGGACGGATGAACGGCATCTGCGGCATCCACGGAGATCGGGCTGGCGCCGCGGACGGACTCGGCGCCATGCTGGCCGCCCTTACCGATTACGGGGCGGAGGCCGCGGCGTGGACGGAGCTCGCCGCGGAGCGCGCAGGGGCTGCCTGCCGCAAGGAGGAGTCTGTCGTCACCCTTGGTTGCCGATGGTCGCCCGGCGCGGAGGAGGACGGCCGGTCCGGAGGCGCGTTGCGCACTGACCGCGGGTCCGGCTTGGCGGTCGTTGCGGACGTCCGGCTTGACGACCGATCCGCATTCTGCGAGGCGCTCGGCGTTCCGCACGCCGAACGCGCCGGTCTCGACGACCTGGACCTGATTGCACGGGCCTGGGCGCGCTGGGGCCGGGACTGTCCGAACCACCTGCTCGGCGACTACGCCTTCGCGGTGTGGGACCGGCGCGCCCGCACCCTGTTCTGCGCCCGGGACCACGTCGGGGCGCGCCCGTTCTACTACGCCGAAACCGCGCGCGGCTTCGTCTTCGCCAGCGCCGTCGAGGCGGTGCTCGCTGCCCCCGGCGTCGACGACCGGCTTGATGAGGCCACCGTGGCCACTTGGCTGGTGCGGCGCAAACCGCTGACCAACACCCGGACGTTCTTCGCGCAGGTGCGCAAGCTGCCGCCCGGCCATGCGCTGGAAGTGGCCGCCGGCGCGCCGCCGCGGCTGCATCGACACTGGCGGCCGGAGCGGGCCCCGCGGGTGCGGCTGGCCTCGGACGACGCCTATGCGGAGGAGCTGCTGGACCTCTGCGCCCGGGCGGTGCGCGACCGTCTGCGCGGTCCCGACCCCGTGGGCGCGCATCTGACCGGCGGTCTCGATTCGTCCACCGTGGTGGTGCTGGCGGCGCGCGAGCTGCGCCGCGCGGGCCGGCCGCCGCCGCTCGCCTACACCTGGCTGCCGCCGCGCGACCGCCAGCCGGCCGCCGCCGGCGCGCCGGAGTACGACGTCATCGACGCGGTCTGCGCCGGGGAGGGGTTGCGCCTGTTCCACCATTGCGAAGTCGATCCTGAGGCCCAGCTCGTCATGTTGCGGCGGGACGGCGTGTATCCGGGCCGGGTGTTCTTGCCGTGGGAGGAGTCGGTCCAGCGGCAGGCCGGGGAGCACGGCGTGCGGGTGCTGCTGTCGGGAATGGGCGGGGACGAGGGCGTGTCGTTCAACGGCCGCGGGTTCTACGCGCAGCTGCTGCTCGGCGGACGCTGGTTGCGGTTGGCCGCCGAGTGCCGCGCCCGCGGGTGGAGACTGCGACAGGTGCTCGGGGAGACAGCGAGCTCCCTGCTGCCTCGGCGGTGGCTGCGTCTGTTGCGCCGGCTGCACCGGCGCGACGGGCAGTATTTCCCGCATCCGCATCCGTTCACCGCCCCGGCTTTCAACCGACGGCATCTCCAATGGCCGCCGCCGCGCCTGCAAGCAGTGGGCGTGAGGCGTAACCAGTTGCTTCTGCTGCAGAATGGTCATCTGAGTCGGAATACGGAACGTTTAGCGGCAGCCGGTGCACGCTGCGGCATCGAGTACCGCTATCCACTGCTGGACCGGCGGCTGCTGGAGTTCGCCCTCGGCCTGCCGCCGGAGCAGTTCCGGCGCGGGAAGCACGGCCGCTGGCTGATGCGCCATGCGGCGCAGTCGCTTCTGCCGTCCGATTGCTGCTGGCGTCTGGTCAAGGACGATTGGCGCCTGTTGCTTCACTTGCCTGACGACGTTATAGGGGCAATGTTCCTCGCAGTTCACCGCGCCCTGGAGGCCGGGTCCGCGTCGCCGACGCGGACCCGCTACGTCGACATGCCCCGCCTGCTGGCCAGTTTGGTTCGTGGGTCGGCTGTGTCGGCAAAGGAGAATATGCTACGCTATAATGCCTTGTTGCTTCTCGGCGAGTTCTGAGGACGGGAGCGCAAGGATTCGTGCAGATCGTCAGCATGTTGACATGAAGTACGCCCTGCGTCTGACCGTCTGGAACGTCGGCTTCCTGCTCGCCGGGCTGGTCCTTGTCGCAGCGGCCGGGGAAGCGTGGTTGAGGTTGACCAAGCCGTTCATGCGCAACAGCATTTCCATGGGGCGCTTCGTGCCGGGGATCGGCTTGCTGCATGAGCCGAACGCGGAGGTGTTCAGGACGAACTTCCGCGACTTCTGGGCCGCCTCCCGCGCCAATCGCTGGGGTTTCCTCGATCGCGACCCGCCGTCCCCGAGCCGGGCCGCGGCGAGTTGCCACGTGAGCGTGATCGGCGACTCTTTCGTGCATGCGATGCAGGTGCCCATCGCCGACAAGTTGCACGTCCGGCTCGAAGCCCTCGCCGCCCGGAGTCTCCCCGCTCTGGACGTCACCACCTCCGCCTTCGGAGTGATCGACACAGGCCAGGTCGCCCAGTTGCCGCTCTATGACGCCTTCGCGCGGCGCCTGCGTCCCAAACTGCTGGCGCTGGTGTTCCACCCCAACGACTTCTGGAACAACTCTCCGGTCCTGACGGCGTTGCGGAGCGGCTTCGACCCGGACCGGCTGTCCCGGGCGAGCGTCGCGCGCGGCGAAGACGGCGCCCTGACGCTGCGTCCTCCGGATCCCGAGTATTGGAGCCACCTGCTGCCATTGAAAACCCGGTCCGCTCCCGTTACGCTCTTCGACGAGATAGTACGCCGGGCGACCTGGAGGTCCTGGTTCGCCAAGTGGCTGGTCCAGGGGCCGGGTCGACGGTCGGACCGGATCCGCGGGCGCTCGCACGTGGCGGGAAAGGCGCTCGAACTCCTGAGCCGGCGTCCCGGCTACGAATGGCTGGCCGGCGAGCAGCCGACGATGATTGCGAACGCGCCGGAGGCGCTCGAAAAGGAGACGCTGTCCCCGGCCTACGAGCAGGCGGTGGCGTATACGGGATTCGCCCTGGAGCAGTTCAAGGCGCGCGCGGAGCGCGACGGCGCCGCGCTGGTGATCCTGGCGACCTATCGAATGGGAAAACCGGGGGCTCGACTCTTCGACCGGCTCCACGATTTGGCCGAGGCGCGCGGCATTCCCGTCATCAGTCAACGCGCCTGGATCGAACGCCAGGGCGGGGACGTGCGCGACGCGCACTGGCCGCACGATGGCCACTGGAGCCCGATTGGCCACCAGTGGGCCGCGGAAGCTCTGCTCGAACATCTGGAGCAGAACCAGGGCGTATGCCGCGGATTACCGAGGCCTCGACCTGCCTTGGGTCCCCACCGGCTTTCTGAAGTGCTGAAGAAGAAGCAGGCAGGGTCTCTTGCATGCTTAGCAGCCCGTGGTGGAATCCCGCGTCGCACCGAGAGCGGCGAGGCGCCCGGCTGACAAAGCGTGAGGAGGGCGCATATTGGGCATACGCAACCGACGAACAACGCAGTCAGGCGGGATGCATCGCTGCTCGAATGCAGCGGGGACTTTCACCACGGGCTGTTAGGCTGCCGCCACGACCTTGAGGAGCGTGTCGACACCCACCTGCTGGCCACCACTCTGCTCGACCCGGCCGTTGCGCCGGCGGCCGAGATGGCCGCTCTGTACCATGAGCGTTGGGAAGTGGAAACCACCTATGATGAGGTCAAGACGCACATCCTGGGTCCCGGCGCCATCCTGCGCAGCAAGACGCCGGACCTGGTGCTGCAGGAAGTGCACGGTCTGATGCTGGCGCATTACGCGGTGCGGCGCCTGATCCACAAGGCGGCCCGCAGGGTGGACGAGGACCCGGACCGTCTTTCGTTCGTCCACGCCGTGCGGGTCTTGCGCCGCCGTGTCGAGCACCCCGGCGTTTCCCCCCTCGGCGCATGAGCAGCTCCACGACCGCGTGCTGGAGGAGATTCTGGAAGAGCGAGCGGTCTCCAGTCGCGGTCAGAAGAAACCGCGCTGCGTCAAGCGGAAGATGAGCGGCTACCCGCTCCGCCGCCCTGGCCCGGTGTCCCGCCGCAAGTGGGACTGGACGCCGCACATTGTTGCGCCAGAACGTTAAAGCAACAGTATTGACCTTAACCCGGATTGTCCAAAAATGCGGGACCACCTCAGTCCTCGCCGGGTTCGGCTACCGCATCATGGAGAGGACGGCGTGCTGAAGCGCACTGATTCTCCATGACGATTTCCCGCAGTGTCCTGTCGGATCGGACGTGGGCCGTCGCGAGCCTCGTTCTCTTCGCCGTCGCGGGCGCCTCCGTCCTCAACGACTACGGTCCTTCGTCGATGATGGGCAGAGGAGAGCACAGAGCCGCGGTGAACCTGGAATACATTCTCGGAAACGACGACAGCCTGTCCAATGACGATTTCACCGTTGCCCACAATCGATACTACGGTGTGGCGTTCGAGCTGCCGCTACTCCTCGTCGGGCGGGCCCTGGGCCTGGACGACCCCACGTCGTACCTCTTCCGTCATTACGCCATCCACCTGTTCTGGCTGTGCGGCGGCTTCGCCTGCTTCCTGCTAGCCCGCCGGCTGTTCGACAACGGGCCGCTGGCGTTCATCGCGATGGTGCTGTTCCTGCTTCAGCCCCGCGTGTACGCGCACGCGTTCTTCAACACCAAGGACGTCCCCTTTCTGTCGATGTTCATGATCGCGCTGTATCTGGTCCACCGGGCGTTCGAGAAGGGCACGGTCCGCGCGTTCGTGGCTCTGGGAATGGGGGTGGCTCTGTTGACGAACCTCCGCATTATGGGCGTGATGCTCGTTCCCGCCGTGCTGGGCATGCGGGCGTGTGACCTGCTCTGCGCTGCGCAGTGGAGCAGTCGCCGGCGCGTGCTGGCGACGACCGGCGCGTTCGTTGCGGCGTGCGCCGCGACGCTGTACGCGGTCAGTCCTTACCTCTGGAGCGACCCGTTTGAGTTCGCCGAGGCGCTCCGGGTGCTCTCCCAACACCCTAATGTTCGAGGGCAACTCTTTCAGGGGCGGCTGGTTCGCACGGACGATCTGCCGTGGCATTACGTTCCGACGTGGATGGCGATCACGCTGCCGCCGTTCACACTGCTGCTGGGCGTCGTCGGACTGGTCAGTATTGCGTGGCGCGCCGCCGCGCATCCCAGCCGGGCGACCGGCAATACGCCGCTGCGGCTGGAATGCCTGGCGGCCGCCTGTCTGACGGCGCCGCCGCTCGCCGTGGCGGCGCTGGGCGCGCACACCTACAACGGGTGGCGGCACCTGTACTTCCTGCACGCGCCGCTCGCCCTGTTGGCGGCGTCTGGACTGCGCCTGCTGGCGCCTGCCGGCGCCGCCTGGGTGCGCCGAGGGGCGTATGCGGCGGCGGGCGTCGCGGCGGCGGGCATCCTGGTTTCCATGGCGCGCATTCATCCGTATCAGTACACCTACTTCAATTTCCTTGTCGACAGGACGACGCCGGAGCATCTTCTGGCACAGTACTACATACATGACATGCCGAGGGCGCGCCTCGACGCGCTGCGTCATCTGGCGCAAACCTACCCGTCGACCAACTTGTGCGTGGCGGCGAACAGGCTTGACCGTTACCTCTCCGAAGCGTACCTCTCGGAAGCGCAAAGGAAGAGAATCACGGTCGGCCTTGGCCGTGGCCGGTTGGCGAGGTGCGGCTACCACTTGGATTTCATCATCTACGACGGGGTCGCTCCGCTTGAACTGCATGCTCCGGAAGTCTGGACCAGAAAGGTGTACGGCAACACGATCGCCAGCATGCACGGCTTCAACTTGGCGCTCCTGGGTGATCCGCACGCGGACCGCGCCCGCGAGACGTACCGGTCGTTGACGCAGAACGCGCCGGCGGCTCGCGCACACTACGATGTGCGCCTCGACGCCGCCCGCGGCGCCCTGACGTACGCCCGGGCGCCGTGCGTCCGGGCCGACACGGCCGCGACTTTCTTTCTGCACGTCGTTCCCGTGGACGCGGGCGAACTGCCCGACCACCGCGTTCGGCACGGTTTCGACAACCTGGACGCCAACTTGCGCTGGTGGGCGCTGTTCGACGGGAGATGCCTCGCCACCGTTCGGTTGCCGGAGTACGCCGTCGATCACGTCAGGACCGGCCAGTTCAATGATGCGGGGCGGTTGTGGGAGGTGACGATAAAAATCGCAACAGACGATTCGATTGCATGGTAAAATCAGTGAATGGTGGCTCTCCTGGCAGCCCGTGGTAAAAGTCGAGGCGGCGGGCTTCGACGCGTTCGTCGAGAAGGTGTGCGCCCGGTTCTACACGACGATGGGTCGGCCGAGTCTGGCTCCTGGGCGCTACTTCCGGTTGCTGCTGCTCGGGTACTTCGAAGGGCTGGATTCGGAGCGCGCCATCGCGTGGCGTGCGTCCGATTCCCTGAGCGTGCGGGCGTTTCTGCGCTTGGCGCTGCCGGCGTCGCCGCCGGACCATTCGACGATCTCGCGAACGCGGCGTCTGTTTTCGGTCGAGGCGCATCAGGCGGTCTTCCGGTGGGTGCTGCAGCAGTTGGCGGAGTCGAGTCTGGTTACGGGGAAGACGCTGGGCATCGACGCGACGACGCTGGAGGCGAACGCGGCTTTGCGGAGCATCGTGCGGCGTGACACGGGGGAGGACTACACGGCGTTCCTGACCCGGTTGGCGCAGGCGTCGGGCGTCGAGACGCTGACGGCGGAGGAGTTGGCGCGGTTTGATCGGGAACGGAAGAAAAAGAAGACGGCGAAGACATCGAACCGGGACTGGACTCACGCTCGCGGAACCGCCGCGCCGCCGGCGCACGCAACTTCCTGACCACTTCGGATGAGGGCAAAACAAGTTAGCGCCTATGCCCCCCCCCCCCCCCCCACCTCCATAGCACCAGCGAAGAGGTGATGGCCTCTGACGCACTCCGCTCCCTCGTGGACTACGTCGGCTACAGCCTGCGGGTGCGCTCGCCCGTTCCGCTACCGTTCGCCGCCCTTCGCATGCGAGCGCCGGCGCCCGACGTAACCGTTCGGATCGGCACCGTGCCGGAGACGCTGCACGCGCCGGTGCACTCGCGCCGATGCCTGGACGGTTTGCCGGAATGGGAAGCCGCACCCGGCATTTTCCTGCTTCGCGTGCAAGGCGTAGCCCGCTATCTGGTCACGGAAGGCCGCGACATCCTGGTGGAGCCGCTCGGCGTGGACGACCGCGAGTTAGGCGCGCATCTTGAGAAAACGGCGTGGACGGCGCTGCTGCTGCAGCGCGGCATCATCTCGTTTCACGCCAGCGCCGTCGCATCCGAGGAGGGCGCAGTGCTGTTTGTGGGACGCTCCGGCGCCGGCAAGTCGTCGCTGCTAGGCGCGTTGCTCAAGCGCGGCTACGCCATGCTGGCCGATGATGTCGTCGGCGTCGCGCCGGACTCTTCCCTGCGAGGGGCAAGCGCGTCGCACTTCCCCGCGCCGAACGCCTACTCCCGGTTCCTGGCGCTGCCCGCTTATCCCCGCCTGCGGTTGTGCGCGGACGCGTTGGATGCGCTGGCTTGGCGGGGGCAGGCGCTCAAGGAGGGGAAGCGATTCGGCAAGCATCTGGTGCCGGTGCGGCGTTTCCACGCCTCGCCGCTGCCCATACGCTCCTTGTACCTGCTGGACGCCCACAGCCGAAGCGGCATTGAAATCGAGACGGTGCGGAGCTCCTCGGCGGTCGAAGCGCTTCGGCGGCAAGTACTGCTCAAGCGGCTGATGAACGGTTTGGGGCGACGGGAGCACTTCCACACCGCGGTCGCGATGGTGCGGCAGGCTCCGGTTGTGCGGGTGAGGCGGCCGGTGCATGCGCTCCGGCTGGACGCCTTGGCTGATCGCGTCGAAGCGCACTTGCGGGATTGGAGTGCCCCGGAGGGGGAAGATGACACTGAAGCACTTCGTCATCACACGGTTCTGCCTGCGTGACCGCTGGCTGCAACGCCGCGCAGTCCTCCCCGGCATGATGGATCCGTTGATGTCCCACACCGTCGACCTGCGCCTGAGCCTGCTGGAGGTGCTCTGCCTGCCTGGGCTGCGGGCGCAGACGAACCAGAGTTTCATTTGGGTCCTGCTCATCGATCATGATCTCGATAAGGCGGCCCGGCGGCGGCTGCGGGACATGACACGGGGCATGAACTGCGTCCGGTTCCTTGAATGCCGGGCGGACACTCCACCGCAATGGAAGCATCTCGGCTGGCTGGAGCCGCTGCTGGAAAACCGCCCGGACTACGTCATGACGACGATCAACGACGACGACGACGTACTGCCCCGGCGCTATATGGAGGTGGTCCAGTCCCACGCCCGGGACCTTGCCGTGCAGGACTGGCTGCCGCCGTTCAAGCTCGCCGGGGCCAAGAGGATCGTCCAGTGGAACATGGTCTTCACGCCCGATGCGCAGCTCGGATGGACCGAGCCGTGGTGGGGAACGGTGTCCGTGGCGTCGAGCGGGTTTTCGCTGCTGTGCAGGTATCCGGCGTTTGACTTCAGCGTTCTGGGCTTGAAGCATGAGTACGCGGAGCAGTACGGTGACATCCTGAGGCCGGCGAACAAACACGTAGGCTTGGTGTGGAAGCGATTCCTGCTGGCGGCGCGGGATGCGCGGGTCGGCCACGTTCTGACGGGGCGCGACTTCTTTTTCGACGCGAGCCGTGATGCCGGCGCGGTGCTGGTATCGAACCACGGTGACAATTGCCAGAAGTGGCGGCTGCGCCGGAGCCTGCAAGAAGACGTTTCGGCTCGGCGGGTGCAGGGCGCAGCGACATTCCCGGACGTCTCGATAGACTGGCGAGCCGCACAGCGCCACCGCCGCCACTTTCGTTCCTCGCGCGTCCGGGCCAGACTGCTGGGGAGCTCTGACGACATGGAGGCGAACGCGGCGCTGCGGAGCATCGTGCGGCGTGACACGAGGGAGGACTACACGGCGTTCCTGACCCGGTTGGCGCAGGCGTCGGGCGTCGAGACGCCGACGGCGGAGGAGTTGGCGCGGTTTGATCGGGAACGGAAGAAGCAGCAAGCGGCGAAGACGTCGAACCGGGACTGTGAGCCGGAAGGAGGCTCGGGCGGCGGTGTATAGTAACTGGCGCCGGCTGCACGGTCGGTGGGGCCGGCGGTTGCAGCGGCGGCGCGGCGAGCGGGTGGAGCGGCCGTACACTAGTGGTGTATCCCAGAAACAGCTTTACACTACACGCCCGTGGCCCGACAAGACCGTCGACTGCCGATTTCGGAGCGGATTGAAGGTCGGGACACAGACGATAAAGCGTAAACCCGTTCAAGTGACAGACCACTAGATAGGTAGGTCAAGTGATGAGGAATGTTGATACAAAATCGAGTAAAAAAAAATGGCAAAAGCCATGTGTAAGCTCTCTGGAAGTTCCAGGATGGACCGGGAGTGGGGGCTTCACCAACTACGACGAAGACAACATCGACCCTGATGTAAGGCAACATTATCACCCCAGTCCCTGATGGAGTTGACCCGGTTCTGCGGACACCTGTGTATCCGGCGGATTTCCGGAAGCAGATGGTAGAGCTGGTCCGGTCGGGGGCGCACGCCGGAGGACTTGGCTCGGAAGTTCGAGCCGTCGGCCTAGGCGATCCGGAACTGGGTGGCGCAGGATGGCCGGGATGCCGGCGAGCGCACCGACGGCCTGTGCACCGAAGAGCGTGAAGAGATGCGCCAGCTGCTCAAGTTGTGCTCAACCAAGTCAAGCGCAGCATTGACAGCCCGTGGTGGAACCCTGGTGGAACCCCGCGTCGCACCGAGAGCGGTGAGGCGCCCGGCTGACAAGGCGTGAGGAGGGCGCATATTGGGCATACGCAACCGCGACGAACAACGCCGTCAGGCGGGATGCATCGCCGCTCGAAATGCAGCGGGGACGGTACGTCAGAACGAGTTTCACGCCATCGAAACCGAACTGGCCGGACACGCGGCATTCGGCGATGCGCGCCGCATCCTCGATCGTCGCCGCGCGTTTGCCCTGCTGAGCCTGGAGGAGGCCGCGTCCCGGGCCAGCCCTTCCGTGCAGGCGTTCTGTAAGGAACTGCGCGACGAGCGGCATCGACCAGCCGCCGACGCCATCCTTGCCGATCCAGTGATGTTGGCCGACATCGATGCTCTGCCGTCGGCAATCCGACGCGGCGACGAATCCCGGGTCGCCGAAACCGAGGAGCTCTGCGCCACCATGCTGCGGCGCATGCGGACGGGGACGTCGGACTTCCCCACCGCGGCCGGATGCCCGCTCAGAATCCATCCGCCCGGTGCGTCGTTCGCGATTGCGCTGTGGGATCCAGACGTTCCCGCATCGATATTCAAGCGGCGCGTCGAGGCCGCCTTCCATGCAAGCTGTCCCAAGGCGAGTCTCCGGCGTCCCGAGCCGGCTTTTGTCGACGCCATCGAGCGGGGATGTGCTCTACTGGCCCTCGTCCTTCCCGAACTTTGCGCGTCGGTGCTCGCTCACGTCTGTCTGATCGGTGTCGTGGACAGCGGACGATGGAGCAGCTCCACCGCATTTTGCATTGTGTCGACGTTTTTCATCCGGCTGGAGCATTCTCGGCCGCCGTGGAAAATAGCTGAGACGCTGTTGCACGAGGCCCTGCACTGCAAGTTGGGAGACATAGTCAGGACGCGGTCGATTTTCTCGCGGGAGTATGCCGGCTTCCCGAAAATCCGGGCGGTCTGGAGAGAGAACCAAACTTGGCACCCATCACGGGCGTTTTCAGCCTTTCACGTCTATGTGCATCTCGCACTGTTCTTTGCGCGTGTCGAACACATGGAGACGGCGGTGGCCGGCGCATTCGGAGCGATGCCTGCGTCGTTTCGGCGCGGTTTCCAGACCGCGCTCGAACGGGCCGAGTATCTGCGTCGGGCGATCAACGACATCGGCCTGCTGCTCACTCGGGACGGCCGGTTGATGTTTGCGTGGCTGTCACAGATGTTGCAGCGGTTGTCGGCGGCGGCATGATCCCGGGGTTCGCCCCCTGAGTCGAGTTGCTACGGTCTCACAACGCCGTCATGCCTCCACAGGTAGAGGGTGTGAGTGTTCCCCCTCTCGTCCCTGAAACGTTCGACCTGGTTGGCCGCCCAGTCTCCCTCGGCCACCCAGTCTCCGCTACCGGGGACGTATGAGACGATGCGCGCGCCGACCGGAAGCTGGCTCTCCAAACGAGGCCGGAGCTTCTGGTTCGACGACCTCGGCAGGAACAGCGTCACGACGGTCGCTTCGGACACGTCGACCTTCATGGCGTCCTGCATGATGAACGTCGCCAGATGCCTGACCCCGGCGCGTTCGGCGTTCGCTTTCGCTTCGGCGATGCGTTGCGGGTCGATGTCGACACCGATGCTACGGGCGCCGAACCGCTCGGCGGCGGTGACGACGATCCGGCCGTCGCCGCATCCGAGGTCGTAGACGACGTCGGCCGCCGTGACGCCCGCCAGCTCCAGCATCCGGTCGACGACATCCTGGAGCGTCGGGATGAAGAACGCTAGGCTGGGCGGCTTCCGAGTCAACCAGAGCAGCGGTTGCAGCGGGACGTAGAGGAAGAACAGACGGTCGGGCAGATCGAGACGGTCCCAGTCGCGGAAGCCGATCCCGACTGACGCCAGTTCGTGCAGGACGTGGCGCGCGTCCGGCTTGTGCAGCAGCGCCATCAGACGTTTGCGACTCCAGTCGGTGAGGACGGCGAAGCGGCCGGGAGGGAGGCGCGGTGCCCACATGCGCCGGGCCATGTGGGCGACGAACGCCGCGCCGCCTCCGTTCGCGGCCGCCGGCGCGCCGCCCGGAACTTCGACGTGCAGCGCCTCCCGGCACAGGCGCGCCGCCGACGCGAAGACGGCGTCGAGCCCGGCGGCACGGAACCGCGCCGCCGCTTGACCGAGACGGTCCGGCTCGATAGCTGCAAGCAGCGCCGCGACGTCGCAGAGCCACCGGAGCGTCTCCCAGTAGCGCCGAGCGCCGTGGCACGCCAGGTACACGAGCGTCCACTCGTCGTTCATGACCCTGAACGTTGTCGCGCCGACCTGAGCAGGGACGCTCTCAGCATGGAGTCTATCGAACGGGACATCGAAGTAGTGCGGATTCGAGAACAGGCGTCGATGCAGATCGAGGTATCCGCCCGGCCCGGCCAGCACGTGCGTCGCTTCGAACCGGCCGTACCAGCGTGCGCGCGCCGGCGTCTCCCGGAAGCTGGGCACGACTCGCCGCCATCCCCTGTCCCACAGGACGCGCTCGGCGGCGGCGAACGTGCGGGCCGCCACCAGCAGATCGATGTGGCTCGACGCACTGGCCAGCGGGTGTCCGTACAGGCGCTGGCCGAGCGGCAGCCCCTTGAGCACGAGGCACGGGATGCCGGCGTCGGCGAGATGGCCGGCCGCCCGCGCGAGCCCGTCGAGTTGCCGCAGGCCGCGGCGCACCGCCCTATGGCATTGCGCCTTCAGCATCGGGGCGATGCCGGAGGCGGCGAGCAAGTCCGGACAGGCTCGCAGTCCGGACAGGAGCAGGGTGGACAGTCTGTGGCGCGCGGCGAGCGCGGCCACGGCAGGCCAGTCGGCGACGCGGGCGAGGGTCGTCGCATCGTCCGCCGCCGGCTCCCCGCCGCCGGAGCGCAGGCCGATGCGCAAGCCGGCGAGCAGACCGTCCAGCGGCGCCGTATCGGACGCCTTGCCTCGGACGTTCGGTGGCGATGCCGCGGGACACGCGCGGTGCGCGACGCTACGACGATTCACTCCGCTCCCGGACCTGAGCCGCCGCCATGATTGAGCATGGCGATGCCTGCCAGCACGACGCCCGCCATAGTTGCGACGGTCGGCAGATCGATCAGCATGGAATGCAGGTTACGCTCGTCGTCGAGTTCGTCAAGAGAACGACGCACGGCCGAGCCGCGTCCCCGAACGAGCTGGACACCAAAGGCCTCTATTCTGTATTTTACTGCTAAACTAAGTGACTATCGTGATGATGGACGTCGACGAGGGGTAGTTCCTGAAACGCGGTCGGCGCCTTGCGGATCGTCCATGTGCAGTCCGTTCCGACCCGCGTGGAGGGACGCCGGTGATGCGGGATGACAAACGGACGCTATCCGAGGTGGCGCGGGCGGTGTTGCGCCCGGGCGGCCTCCAGGATCAGGCCGATGAGATTCTTCGGCGGCGGCTCGCCGTCGATCCCCGCAACACGGACATGCTGTGGGAGCTGGCCGAGGTCCATCGGCGGCAGGGAAACTTCGTCGCGGCGCGCAGCCTGTATGGGCGTCTGCGAGGGCGCGGTCCCGACCCGCTCAAGGCTGCTTGGCTGCATGCGATGCTGAGCGGGAACGGTGCGCCGGAACCAATCCCCGGCGGCACTTGGCCCGCGCCGTTCGTGCGGGTGACGAATTTCCTGGCGCCCAGCGAGTGCGACCGTCTGCTGGCACTGGGGCTCGCTGCGCGCGAACATTTCGCCCCCGCGAGGGTAGGTGCAGGTCACACACGCGTGGATTCGGAGGTCCGCGTCACCCTGGAGATGGGCGACCGGAGGTCCGCGATGGAGGTCCACCGCCGGATCGCACCGAAGGCTCGAAGTCTCGTGCCGGAGATCCTGGCGCGGCTGCGGATGGACGGCATCGGCCGATACCTGATCGAGATGAGCATGCGCGTGTATCTCGACAGCGGATTCTACAGGCCTCATAGCGATAACTACTCGAAGACTCATCGCCAGCGGAAATTGTCCTTCGTGTATTTCCTTCACCGCGAGCCCCGGCGCTTCTCCGGTGGAGATCTGCTTCTCCACGATACGGACACCGATGCAAAAACCTATTGCCCTAAGAGGTTTTCGCGTATCGTCCCGCTTCGCAACAGCATTGTATTTTTTCCATGTGGCTACTTGCACCAAGTGACCCCGGTGCAGTGCGGGACGGACGACTTCGGGGACGGGCGGTGGGCAGTGAACGGCCACGTGTGGTCGCCTGACCGAGAGGAGGCGGCATACCGATGAACACTTCACAGCCCGTGGTATTTCAAGGAGATTAAAACTATATCGACGCGTTGCGGGCGCTGCCGATTCCGGGCCGGCCGCCCAAGCTGAACGCGCGTCAGCGCGCCTGGGTGTATCGCACGGTGACGCAGAACAACCCGCTGCAACTGAAGTTCGAGTTCGCGCTCTGGACGCGGGCGATGGTTCGCGAGCTGATTCAGCGGCGGTATGGCGTGACGCTGAGCCTGGGGTCGGTCGGTCGGCTGCTGCAGTCGATGGGGTTGACGCCGCAGCGGCCCGTCCGCCGGGCGACCGAACAGGTGGCGACGCAGGTGCAGGAGTGGTTGACGGTCACGTATCCGGCGATTCAGGCGCAGGCTCGGGCGACCGGAGCGCAGATTTTCTTCGCGGACGAGTCGGCGGTGAAGTCGCAGGGTCATGCGGGCACGACGTGGGCTCCGAAGGGCCGGACACCGGTGGTTCCGGCCACGGGCAAGCGCTTCGGGCTCAACCTGGTGTCGGCGGTGAGTCCGCAAGGCGTACTGCGGTTCATGGTGGTCGACGGGCGGATGACGGCGGGGCGATTCATCGAGTTTCTCAAGCGTCTGCTGCACAACCAGACCCGCCCGATCTACCTCATCGTCGATCGGCATGCCGCGCACCGGGCCCGGCTGGTCGATGCGTTCGTATGGAATCATCTGAAGACGCATGGGACTCGCAAACGCCTGCTGCAAACGCCGGCGGAGCTCAGGCGCTACGTCCTCAGCCATCTGCATTCCTTGCAGCGAACCCCCGCCCGTGTGCGCGGGTTCTTTGGAAAGCCAGCCTCCTCATCGTCATGCCGCCTCGTACGTCAGAGGTCATCCGCCCCTTTCATGATGCGGTAGCCGAACCAGGCGAGGACGTCCTCGCGCTCCCGGAACACGCGGTTGAACACGGCGAACTCCTCGGCGCCTAGCCGCGCGATCTGGCGCGCGTTCATGTCGGTGAGCATCTCGTGGTACTCGTCTTTCACGGGCAGGCGTTGGCGCAGGTTCAGGTCGTCGAGTTCGGGCGCCAGCGCGCGGATCGCCTGCGCAGTGCGCTCCGGCTCGGCGCACATCGCCTCGTAGGTGAAGAAGACGCCGCGGTCCCCGTGCGTCCGGAGGTTGCGGCGTTGCCGCTCCAGGCAGGTGACGACGTGCCGCGCCGCGGCCTCGAGCAGATTCGGAACCCGGGGCGCCCTCCGCCCGTCCGGGAACGGCTGTTCTCTTCGATAGAACCGGCAGATTCCCTCGCACACCGCGTACGGATTGCGCACCATGAACAGGAACTTCGTGTTCCGGAAGTGTCGCGCCAGCTCGTCCACCAGCAGGAGGTGGTACGGCGCCTTGGCGTAGAACACCGACGCATCGGGACTGCGGGCGAAGGCCTGGAAGTACCAGGCCTTGCGCGTCCGCGGCCAGTCGTAGTGGCGCGGGTCGGTCAGCAGATCGATCCAGCGTTGCTCGGCGGCCCAGATCAGGGTCGCAGGATGACTGGGAAGGAGGTCACGGAACGGCTTCGGGCCGACGTAGCCGAGCATCACCTGTCCGTCCCGCCGCAAGTTCCAGGTGGCGCGGCAGGTGGCCAGCGCCCGCATCAGGAAGGTCGAGCCGCTGTTGTTCGGCGCGACGCCGAACAGGTGGCGGTCTACACGCTTCTCGAGGTCATGGCGGCAGCCTAGCGCGAGAGTGCTCAAGGCAGGAACGGGGAGAGGCTCAAGTCTGCTTATTTTTACCGCTGAAGATGCAGATGGCGATCATGCCGCCGCCGACAACCGCTGCAGCGTCTGCGACAGCCATGCGAACATTGACCGGCTATCCGAACCGCCCGGCCGCCCGGCGGCGCTGAGTGCCCGTTGCAGATGATTGGCCCGTTCAAGCGCGGTCCGGAAACCGCGCCGAAACGACGCAGGCATCGCTCCGAATGCGCCGACCGACGGCGTCTCCAGGCGTTCGACACGCGCGGAGAACAGCGCGAGATGCACATAGACGTGAAAGGCTGCAAACGCCAGCGACAAGGGCCAGTCCGCCCCCGGCTGGCTCCGCCTCCAGACCGGCCGGATCGTCGTGGAGCCGTCACCCTCCCACCAGGAAACCGCCCGCGCCCTAGTCAAGTCCACCAACTTGCAGTGCAAGGCTTCGTGCAGCAACACCTCCGCCATCTCCCACGGCGTCCGGCAAGACGTCGGGCGGACGAACGCCGTCGACGCAATGGCATCGCAGGAGAAACTTCTGACTCTCTCGCTGCTGATGACGCCGAGCAGACGGAGGTGAGCGAGCGCCGACGCCGCGAGCTCGGGAAGGACGCGGGCCAGCAGATCGCATCCCCGTTCGACGGCGGCGGCAAGATCCGGGTCGGGGCGCCGGAGGCTCGCGGAATAATGCTTGGCGACCCGCGTATCGAAGGCGGATTCGAAACGCCGCTTGAAGACCGATGCGGGAGCGTTCGGATCCCACAGCGCAATCGCAGACGACGCGCCGCGTGGATGGACGCTCAGCAGGCATCCGACCGCAGTCGGCAAGCCTGCCGCCCCGTCCCGCAGGTGCCGCTGCACGGCGGCGCAGAGCTCATCGACCTCGGCGGCCCGAGATGCATCGCCGTGCCGGGACGCCTCCAGCAGACCTTCGATGTCCGCCAGCGCCACCGGATCGGCAAGGATGTCCTTGGCGGCTCGTCGATGCCGCCCGGCGCGCAGTTCCTTGCAGAGCGCCCGCACGGGAGGCCAGCCCCGGGACGCGGCCTCCAGGCGCAGCAGGGTAAAAGCGCAACGATGGTCGAGGATGCGGCGCGCGTCGCCGAATGTCGCATGCCCGGCCAGTTCGGTTTCGATGGCGTGCAACTCGTCCTGAACGTGCCGCATTCCCTCACTCATGCAAATATAGTATAGAATGCAGGTAACGCTCGTCGTCGAGGTTCGTCAAGAGAACGACGCGCGGACTCCCGGTTCGGCGAGAGGCGATGGAACGTGACGGCGAGCGAGGATGCGCGCGGCGACCGGCCGGGGGGAGGGCGACGGGAACCACCCGTGCTGCCGCTGGTGATGGACGCGCAGGAGCGCGAGCGGACGAAGTTGGGCGTCGGCGGCATGCTGGAATTCTTTTACGTCGTCTGTCGGCTGCGTTTCGTGAGAGGCTTGCCGGTGCGCCGGGCAGGCCGTCGTGGATGATCACGACGGCGCCGGCGAACCGCGGGGTGAACGCTTCCTCGGTTTATGACCACGAAGGGGAGTTTCGCTTGGCGAGCATCGACCGGCCGACGATCGCCTCGCCCCCGCCTGTTCCGATCCACCGGATCTCCACGTTCGTCTTCGGGGGAAACGCGAGACCGTCGCCCGGCTGCAACGCCACGGCGCCCAGTTCGTCGATCGTCAACTCCGCCTGCCCGTCGAGCAGCGCCAGAAACGAAGCGCCTCGTCCGCACGCCGCGATCTCCCGCCGCGCCTGCGCCCGGTCGCCGCAGACCACCGCCTCCGGCTCCACGCTCCAGGCCACCGCCGACTGCGCGAGCTCCAGGCAACGGTTGAGCAGCGCACCGCCGGCGGGAGAGCCTCGTTCGATCTTTCCCGCCGCCGCCGTCAGCCTGCTCCGCGCGTCCTGGTCGAGGAATCCGGGCCACAGGACCGCCGGCGCCGTCCAGTGGAGCAGCAGCACGACGGACCGGCGTCCCTTGAACGCGTCGCGCCCGTGCATGCGATGCCGGCCGTCCAGGATGAGGATCGTCCCAGGCGCGCCCGCCCATTCGAAACGGCTGCCGCCCGGCTGCTCCACCCAGAGCGGCCAGCGATCCGCACCGTCCAGCGACAACGGAATCGACATGGTGACGTCGAGCACCGGCCGGTCCAGATGCGCGCCTTGACGGGCGCCGCGGCCGGACGTCCATAGGAAGGAGTTGGCGAACGTGCACCAGGGCCGGCTCAGCAACGACCCGATCCGCGCAGCCAGCCTCTTCCCGAACACCGTCCCAATCGGGGGGTCCCTGTAACCGGCCCGTCCGGGGACGTCGGGATTGGTCCGGCCGCGCCCGTCGCCGAGCAGCCGCATCTCCCGCTCCAGAAAGGGGAGCAGCTTCTCCGGCGACAGGCCGAACTCCTGCGCGTCCATCACCAGCGGCAGCACGGGCGGCTCGGCCGCGGTCACGGCTGCGCCTCGACGGCGCGCAGCAGCAGCTCCTGCGCCCGCTCGTACGTCGGAGCTATTTCGAGCGCCGCCAGCGCCGCCCGTTTCGCCTGCTCCGGCTCGCCCGCCAGCAGGTGGCTCTCCGCCAGATCGCAGTGGGTCGAAACGCGGTCGACCGTGCCGGCCGCCAGCGCCACGGTCAGCTCCCGGGTCGCGGTTCCGGCGTCGCCGCGGGCGAGCGCCATCCGGCCGAGCGCCAAGTGGGGCGCCGGATCGAACGGGTCGATTCCGACGATCCGGTCGTAGGCGAGCGCCATCCGGTCTTCGTCGCCCGCTTCTTCGGCCAGCGCCGCCAGTTGCCGCGCCGCCTCCAGCGACGTCTGGTCGTATTCGAGCAGGCGCTCCAGCTCGCGCATCGCGCGGGCGGCGTCGCCCCGCTCCTGCGCGATCGCCGCCAGCAGGCCCCGGGGACTGTCGATGCCGGTCGCCATCGGCGCCAGCGTCGATGCGCGCTCGAGCGCCGCGGCCGCGCCGTCGAGGTCGCCGGACTCCCGCAGCGCCTTCCCGAGCGCGAACTGCACCGCGAACCGATCCGGATGCCGCTCCGCCAGGCGGCGCATCGCCTCGATCCGCTCCGCCGGGTCCTGCTCCTCCGCCGCCGGATCGGCCGGCGGCGCGCCGTCCGCGTCCTCCCGCTCCACCGGCCGGAGCGCCTCCCGGAGTGCGCCGAACCGCTCGGCCACCGCCGCGTCGAAGCTGGCCTGCAGCTTGTCGAAGTCGAGGCCGACGCTGGCGAGCGCCTCCTCCGTGTCGAGTCCGTCGCCGTAGGCGGCGATCAGCGCATGGAGGACCTCTTCGCTGTACCGGTCGACGACGTGCTCCACCACCACCGAAGCCTGGAAGTACGCGAGCGAGATCGTCTCGGGCCGGGAGAAACCGCCGTTCAGGTCGCGCAGCGACAGCACCGAGCCGTCGTTGAGCGCCCGCGCGAACGCCATCTCCTGGTCGCGCCCCCACGCGGCGCGGGCGCGGCGCTCCTCGTACACCGAGACCCCTTCGGTCAGCCACCGCGGCACCCGCTGCTTCGACATCTGCAACGTCACGACATGGGCGATCTCGTGCCACAGCGTCGCCCGCCAGTTGAAGTCTCCGGGCGGCCGCGCCCGCGGCGAATCCATCGTCACCACCCGCCCGAAGCAGGCGCCGAGCGCGCCGATCATGCCGGGCAGGCCGAGGTTGCGCACGGCGAAGTCGTCGTGACGCGGGAACACCTCGATCAGGATCGGCCCCCGGACGTCGACCGGGTAGAGCGCCGACAGGGTGTCGAGCGCCTCCTGGGCGAGCGACACGACGTACTCGCCCAGGATAGGCGCTTCGTCGGGATGCAGCCGCACGATCAGGTCGCCGCGCTCGATCGTCTCGAACTCGTCGAGCGCGTCGAGCATCTCGAGCAGGTTGTACGTGACGACGTCGAACGGATCGTCGGCGAACGCCCGCTCCAGCGCGGCGCGCGCCCCCGCTTCGTCGCCCGTGCGCAGCAGGTGCATGCCGAGCGCGGCGTGCGCCCGGCTGTCGCCCGGATCGATCTCGATCGCGCGCCGGACGAGGGCCGCCGCTTCGTCGAACCGGTACGCGCGCGCCGCGTGGCTGCCGGCGATCCGGTAGACGTCGCCGTACGCCGGATTGATCGCGAGCACGCCCTGCGCCTCGGCTTCGAAGTCGGCGGCGCGATCGTCGAGGTGCGCCATCGCGGCGCGCAGCGCCCGCGCCTCCAGGCTGGCGGCGTTGACCTCCAGCGCCCGGTCGATCGCGGCGCGGGCCGCCGCGGCGTTCCGGTCGCCGAGCTCCTGCTCGGCCACGAACAGGTGCGCGCCGACGTTGCCGGGATCGATCCGCAGGGCGCGGGCCGCCGACTGGCGCGCCGCCGGCGGGTTCTCGTCGGCCAGCGCCCGCGCCAGACCGAGATGGGCCGGCGCCCACTCGTCGTCGATCTCCAGCGCTTCGGTGAACGACCGCACCGCGTCGGCCCGGTTGTACTTCTCCAGGAACAGCTCGGCCCAGGCGGTTCGGATGGCGGGATCGCCGGGCGCTCCGGCCGCGGCCGACCGCAGCAGGCCGTTGGCCCGGCGGTAGCCGCCCAGGGCGCGCGCCGCAAGGCCGCCGCGGTACTGGTCGACCGGCCGCCGCGATTGCACGCCGCGCTCTGCGACCGCTGCGAGGTAGGGTTGCGCTTCGCCGGCGCGGCCGACCCGTTGGAGCAGCAGGCCGAGCTCCAGCCCCGCCGCGCTCGCCGGCGCGGCCGACGCGGCCGGCGCGAGCCGCCGCTCGGCTTCCGCGTACCGGCCGCGCAGCGTCAACGTCCGGGCGTGCACGGCGGCGGCCGACGGATCGGTCCCGGGTCTGGCTGCGGCGAGAGCCTGCGCTTCGTCGAGCCGGCCGCGCGCGAGGGCGCGGGTCGTCCGCTGGTGGAACCGCCGCTCGGCGTCGTCGCCGGCGGCGCCTTCCTGCCCGCGCGGCGCGGCGGAGGCGAGCAGAAGACAGCCGGTCGCCAGGGCGGCGGCGACGGCGCGCGGGAGACGGCGCCCCGGTTCAGGCGGGCCTTTCACCGCTCTCGGCGCCCCGCGGGGCGCCGCCGCGGGCTGCAAGGCGACGCGGGCTTCCGGCGTCCCCGGCGGCATCCGGCCGATTATACCGCCTGTGGTGGAACCCCGCCTCGCATCGAGAGCGGTGGAGGCGCCCGACTGACAAGGCGTGAGGAGGGCGCGGACGTCTCAGAAGAAGGCGAGGTTCTGGTGCGACGGGATTTCGAAGCGCCGGCGGCACTTCGGGCAGACGACGGTGTCGTCCACCCGGACGAGATAGTTGCGCAGCTTGGCGAACAGCGCCCGGTCCCGTTCGTTCGCCCCGCGCGGCGGCCGCTCCTTGCGCGTGCGCCGGATCCAGCGGACGGCGTGCTCCGACCGGAAGCGGCAGCGCGGACAGGAGTAGGCGGCGGTCTTCGTCTCCCGCCGCTCGTCGAAGAATTCGCGCTCGTGCACCGGAAGGGGTCAGCGCTCCTTCCGGAACGTGACCAGCGACCAGATCCGGGGAATGTTGACCTTCTGTATCGAGATCGGATCGAACCCGGTCTGGGCGAGGAACGCCGGAAGGTCGAGGTCGGCCTTGAAGCCGACGTGCACCGTCAGCGGCGACAGGGCGCGTTCGACGCGCGCCAGCAGCCGGTTCTCGCTCCTGAAGTGATTGAGCACCACGACGTGCCCCCCGGCGCGGCAGACCCGGTGCATCTCGCGCGTGACCCGCACCGGGTCCGAGACGACGCTGATGACGTACGGGGCGTAGACGACGTCGAACGACTCGTCGGGAAACCGGAGGTCCGCCGCGTCCATCCGCATCAGCTCCACGTTGCGGACGCCGTGGGCCGCAATCCGCCGCCCCGCCTTCTCGAGCATCGACGACGAGAAGTCGATGCCGGTCACGGCGCAGTCGCGCGGATAGAGGGGCGCGTTGATGCCGGTCCCGACGCCGACTTCCAGGACGTCGTGGCCGGGGCGGATCGGCAGGCGGCGGATCGCTTCGAGCCGGCCGGCGTGGAGCGTCGGCCCGAAGAACAGGTCGTACCACGACGAGATCTTCGCGTAGACCCCTTCGACGAACGCATTCTCGACCGACGTGACGGACAGCGCGCGCGTCGCGGCGTCCGACGCGGCCACGACGCGCTCGTCGCGCCCCGACGCGGGTCGATCGAACAGTGATATCAAGTGAGACGGCTTCCTTGCGCCCGCGCACTATACCCTGTCCGTGCGAGCGCCGCAAGGACGACGGCGTGGCGGCGGCCCTTTCCGGTATAGTGGGCACGGGTTCGTGCCGGTCGAGGTGAAGCTGCTCTCGGCGTCGCAGTTCCTGCTGACGACGCTGGTCGTCAAGCTGGCCGTCGTGGCGGCCCTGGCCACGATGCTGGTCCGCTTCCGGCAGTTCCGGCGCATCCTGCTGACCGAGCAGCGCGCCTGGCGGGAGCGCCTGGTCTTCGCCGCCGCCCTCGGCATTCCGCTGTGCGGCGGCGTCACCGCCCGTCTGCTGCTCAACTACAACGCCAGCGACCTCTCGCTGGCCGGCCCGTTCCTCGCCGGCCTGATCGCCGGGCCGTACGCCGGCGCCATCGTCGGGGCGTTCGTCGGCGCGCCGGCGCTGGTCGCGGGCGAGACTATCGCCATGCCGTTCGCGGTCGGGTGCGGCTTCTGCGGCGGCGGGCTCCGCGAGGTCTGCCCCAAGGAAGCGATCTGGCGCTTCTCGCCCCTGTTCTTCACCGATCTGCACCGCCGCGCGTGGCGGATGCTCAGCCGGCTCGAGCTCGACTGGCTGGTGGCGCTGCTGGCGGCGCCGGTCGGCCTGGAGCTGCTCCGGTTCGGCCTGGGGCTTCGCTTCGGCCCGCACCTGTTCCACCTGCAGCCCCCGAACGCCTGGCTGGGCACCGTGGTCGTCCTGGCCACCGTGCTGAGCGTCACGATCCCGATCATGATCTGGAACACGGCCCGGATCGAGCACCGTCTCCAGGAGCAGGAGAAGCTGCTGCTGTCGTCCCGGCTCGAGGCGCTGGCCAGCCAGATCAACCCGCACTTCCTGTTCAACACCCTCACCTCGATCTCGTCGCTCATCCGGTCGCAGCCGGAGACGGCGCGCACGCTGATCCTGAAGCTGTCCGGGCTGCTGCGCCGCCTGCTGCGCAGCCGGGAGCATTTCGTGACGCTCCGCGAGGAGCTGGAGTCGATAGACGAGTATCTCGACATCGAGATGGTGCGGTTCGGCCCGAAGCTCACGGTCGAGAAGGAGATCAGCCCCGACAGCCTCGACGTCGTCATGCCGAGCATGCTGCTCCAGCCGCTCGTCGAGAACTCGATCAAGCACGGACTGGCCCACCGGATCGACGGCGGCCGCGTCACGATCCGGAGCCGGCGGACCGGCGGCCAGGTGGTGATCGAGGTCGCCGACGACGGCGCCGGCATGTCCGACACCGCCCTGGTCCGGAACCGGACCGGCGGCATCGGCCTGCGGAACGTGGACGAGCGGCTGCGGGTGATCTACGGCGACAACTACCACCTGCGGTTCGTGAGCACCCCCGGCCGGGGCACCTGCGCGCGCATCGAGCTCCCGTTGCTCGACGTCGCGCAGCGGATGCCGGCCTGACCGCTCCGCCGATGACGACCGTGCGCGCCCTGGTGGTCGACGACGAGCAGCCGGCGCGGCAGGAGCTCTGCTTCCAGCTGGCCCGGCTCGACGGCGTCGAGGTGGCGGGAGAGGCCGGCAACGGCATCGACGCCCTCGCGCTGATCCGCGATCTCCGGCCGGACCTCGTGCTGCTCGACGTCCAGATGCCGGGCCGGACCGGCTTCGAAGTGGCGCAGGAGATTCTCGATCGGCGGCTCGACACCCGGATCGTGTTCGTCACGGCGTACGACGAGCACGCGATCGACGCGTTCGAGGTCAACGCGGTGGACTATCTGCTCAAGCCGGTCGAGCCGGCGCGGCTCGGCCGGGCCGTCGAACGGGCCCGGGACCGGATGTCGTCCGAACGGGGCGCGGGGAGCGGCGCGGCGGGAGTGGCGGGCGACGATCTGCAGCGCCTCGCGCAGTACGTCGCCGGACGGCGGGCCGGCCGCGAGCAGCTCGCCGTCAAGGTCGGCGATCGCTTCCAGCTCATCCCGGCAGGCGATATCATTTACGCGTCGCTGGCCGACGACGTCATCACGATCGTGACCAGCAGGGTGACCGGCAGGTCGAACTACCGCACGCTCGACGAGCTGCAGTCGAACCTCGACCCGGCGGCGTTCTGGCGCGTGCACCGGTCGCATCTCGTGAACATCAACAAGGTCAAGGAGATCGTGCCTTGGTTCAGTCGGAACTACATCCTGAAGATGCGGGACTCGAACGCGACGGAGATCCCGGTGAGCCGGTCGCAGACCCGGCGGCTGCGCGACCACCTGAACCTGTAGCGGCCCCGCCCGTCCGGCGCCTGGCGTTCGTCCGGCGCCTCGGGGAGGAGCTGCTGACCTGGGTCAGGACGTTCGCGTCGGCCGCCGTCTACGCGACGCTCATCGTCACGTTCGGCTTCCAGGTGGCGCGGGTCGAAGGCCGGAGCATGGAGCCGACCCTGCAGGACCAGGACCGGCTGATCGTCAACAAGGCGGCGTACCGGTTCTTCGGCGAGCCGGAGCCGGGCGACATCGTGATGCTCTACTACCCGCGCGATCCGGACAAGTCGTTCGTCAAGCGGATCGTCGCCCGGGAAGGCGACACCGTCCGGATCGAGAACGGCAGGGTGTTCGTCAACGAGGTGCTGCAGCCCGACCTGTACGTGCCGCCCGATTTCCGCAGCCACGACAACCACGGTCCGGAGGTCGTGCAGGACTCGTACTACTTCGTGATGGGCGATCACCGGAACAACAGCTCCGACAGCCGCCACTGGGGGCAGGTGCCGGAGAAGTACGTCATCGGGCGCGTCCAGCTACGGTGGTGGCCCCTGACGAGCGCCCGCCTGTTCTGACGGGGAGCCGGCCCTTCCCCGGATCACTCCACGACGAACGTGACGTCTTCGTGGGCGGTCAGCCCGCCGTCGTGCGCCAGGCACCGGAGCACGAACGTCCCCGGCTCGTGGAACGTCGCGCGCACCACCCACTTGCCGTCCGGCGGGGGCGCCGGCGTCTCCCAGCCGGGGCCCCAGGGCGAGTTGGAGTTGGGCCGCGTGTCCTCCCACACCTTGATCTGCGGCGGGTCGAACGTCACGCCGCCCGGCCCCCGGTACACGAACCAGGAGAGCCGGAGACCGGTCGCGGTGATCGGCACGATGCTACCCGGCCGGGACGGGTCGTACGGCCGCATCGGCCGCGTCTTCGGCAACCCGTCGTCGCGCGCGGCGGCGGTCAGCGTCACCGGCTCGGCCCGCCGGACGGTCCGGGCCGCCGGGCCCGCCACTTCGAGCGCCGGCGCCTGGTTGGTCGGCAGGTCGTCGGCCGTGGTGAGGCCGTTGTTCCGCTGGACGACGTAGCGGTCGATGAAGTAGTCCGGGTTGAGCGCGCCGTACGCCCGGTACGTCCGGCCGTTCGGACTGGTGACGGTCCAGACCAGCTCGCCGTCCCCGAAGTCGGCCGGGACGCGGACCCTGAACAGGAACCGGTTGCGCCGCGGCAGGAACCAAGTCGGCTGTCCCCGGTCCGGGCCGCCCGGCTCGACGTGGTTGTCCGGCCCGATAGGGACGTGGACCTCCTCCTCCCAGTTCCGGTTCATCGTCCCGAAGACCAAGTCGAACGACCCGTCGGCGTTCCGCTCCCAGCCCTCGTACGCCGGGACCACCTCCTGCCCGGCGGCGCGGTGGCGCTGGCCGGCGCTCTCTTCGGCGAACGCGCCGATCGCCAGCGCGGCCAGGCAGCCGACAGCGGGCCTCACTGCTGCCCCGCCGCGGATCCGGCCGGCTCGGCGAAGCTCCCGCAGAGGGGGCAGCCGACGACCGTCTCGCCCGGCGTCAGCCCCAGCGCGGCCCGCCGCCGGGCCATCGCCTCCCGGAACTGCTCGTCGGTCAGATAGACCCCGCGCATCAGGTTGATGAACATCTGGTCCACCGACCGGTTGCCGCCCCCCGACCAGTTCCGCGGATCGGACACGTTCGGGTTCGACGGCGAGTTGTTGAAGTAGCCGGTCAGACGCAGGATCGTCCCCTTCGGCAGGAGCGGGGCGGCGTCTTCGGCGTAGGTGTACACGCGCACCCAGCTATGGTCGTATCCGGCGCAGTTGAGCGTCTCGACCGTGACGCCCACGATGGCGTCCAGGCACATCCGCACGCCGGGCGCATGCATGTGCGGCTCGAAGATGCTGATCTTCGCGTTCTCCGGCAGGGTGAAGTACGCCTCCATCCGCTGATCGGGGTCCATCGGCTCGATGTCGAGGTCGACCCCGTTGCCGAACGCCATGCTCCGCGCCTTCAGCGTGGGCGCGTACCCGCGCGGGTGGAACTTGAAGCCGACGTCGAGGCGCGCACGGGTGTGGGCGCCGTTCGAGTGCAGGTGGACGTTGTCGAACGCCAGCGTCGAGCCGGCCCGCATCAGCCTGCCCGCCTCGGCGTCGAAGAAGTCGGCGTTCCGCCCGACCTCGTGCACCGGCCATCCGCCCAGCCGCGGGCCGTCGCCGGCTTCGGCGTCGGGCGCGACGACGTCCATCACCGCGTGGTGGACGACGAACAGCCCGCCGACCGTGGCGCGGCGCGGACCTTCCTGCGACTCGGTCACTTCCTTGTATTCGAGCGCGGCGACGTACCGGTCCTCGGCCAGGCCGGTCGCCGCGCGGCCGATCGATCCCCACCAGTCGGGCGATTCGCCCGGAACCTCCACGGTCGGGGACGAGACGATCAGGTCGGGCTCGCCGATCTCCCACTCGTGCGCGCCGAGCAGCTCGATCGGAGGCGGCAGGTCGGCCGGGTCGCCCTCCGGGGCGCCGGCGTCGACCCACCGGGCGATCAGGCGGATCTCCTCGTCCGACAGCGACGGATCGTCCTTGAACGACTGGATGCCGACGTCCTTCTCGATGAACCAGGGCGGCATCGCGCCCGGCTTGTCGCGCAGGGCGGTGCGGTTGCGGATAGCCCTGGCCCAGGGACGCACCTCGTCGTAGGTGATCAGCGCCATCGGCGCCAGCGCCTCCGGCCGGTGGCACTTCTGGCAACTGCGCTGAAGGATCGGCGCGACGTCCCGGCTGAACGTCACCGCCTCCCCGGCCGCCGCCTGCGCGGCCGCCGCCCGCGGCGGCGCGGCGGCCGATGCGATCACGGCGGCGGCCGCCACGAATGCCGCCGGCGTCCGGCGTCCGCTGCGCGTCGTCGTCATCCTGCCTCCTTGGAAAGATTCAGAGCAGGCTCAGTCTACCCGTCCGGCCCGGGCATTTCCACACGAAACTACGGCGCCCGCCGCGCCGAGGCCGCCCCGATTCTGCGGACAGGTTGACGCTTTCGGGCTCGCGTCAACCGATTAGCTGGATGATGGCGACCATCGCGCCGATCAGCGTGAGCGTCTGGGCGACCATCGCGCCAGCGAATCGCCACGTCAGCCGGGCTTCGAGCGCCGCAAGGTCGGCGCGGGTGGCGAAGTCCACCGGCTGATGCTCGGCCGCCTGGCGGATCGCGTCGGCGAGAGCATCCGCATGGGCCGGATCGATGCCGGCGTTCGTGAGCGTGCGGGCGACGGCCAGCGTATCGAACATGCGGCACTCTACCACGCGCAGCCGGCCGCGCGCCCAGCGCCGCTACGTGCGCGCCTCATCACGCGCGGCGCGCCTTTGCGCGCCCGAACAGCCCGTGCGCAAGCGCCGCGTTCGTCAGCCGGCCGGATGCCGCCACCTGCGCCTTCACGCAGGGAACGACGGCCTGCGCCGGCCGGTCCATCGGGCTGGTGAGCGCCGGCGTCAGGTGAGCACGGGCTACGCGCTCGCCGTGCCGCGCCGGCAGGCGCCGTTGGACCTCTCGCGGCGGCCCGTCGCGGTGTCGCACACGGTATTACAATTGTTCACGCGCCGGCATGTGGTGGAGGAATTCCGATGCTCGATACGCACGCCATCACCGACGCCGTCCGGCAAGCCGCCGAAGCGCCCGCGAATATGGCCACGGCGATCGACGTGGCCGACCTCCGCACGGAGATTGCGGCGATGGAAGGCCGTATCTACCGCGCCATGCTGATCCAGGCCGGCGCAATCGTCGGCGCGGTCGTCGCCATCATGCGGTTGATCGGAGAGTGACCCGACGCTTCGCCACCTGCGCCTTCACGCAGGGAACGCTGCTGCGCGTCCACATGCTGGCCGCTGCGGACCGGAGCGCGGACGCGGCGTGGCGGGCGCGAAGGTCGACGTGGCGTTCGTCGGCTCGTGCGCCAACTCGCGGCTGTCCGACCTCCGGGGGGGAACGCTCTCGGTGCGACACGGGGATCCTGAATGAATTACTCATCGCATTGAGTAAAATTACTCACTGCGATGAGTGAACTGACCTTCACCCGCCCGCACGTCGCCGAACTGCTGCGCCGGCTGGCCGAGCCGCGCCGGTTCATCCAGGTGCTGGCCGGTCCCCGGCAGGTCGGCAAGACGACCGTGGCGCGGCAGGCGGCCGAGCGGTCCGGCCTGCCGTGGCGGTACGCCAGCGCGGACGAGCCGACGCTGCGCGACGCGCACTGGATTGCGGCGCAGTGCTCGCCGGCGCCGGCCTGATAGCCGGCGTTCCGAAGTACGCCGGCGGGGCCGTCCGGCGGCGCGGGTCGAGTCCGAAGCTCCAGGTGCTGAACACCGCGCTGATGACCGCCCTCTCCGGCCAGACCCCGGCCGAGGCGCAAGCCGACCCCGTGTTCCGCGGCCGCCAGACCGAATCGGCCGTGGGCGCGCACTTGGCCAACGCCGCCGCCGCCGGCGCCTGCGAGCTGTTCTACTGGCGGGACCGCGGCCGGGAGGTCGATTTCGTCGTCCGCGCCGGCCGAAAGCTGGTGGGGATTGAAGTCAAGAGCGGCCGGGCGCCCGACGCCCTGCCGGGCATGGCGGCGTTCGCGGAGGCGTTCCGTCCCACGCGCACCCTCCTCGTCGGGCCGGGCGGCGTCGACGTCGCCACGTTCCTGGAGACGCCGGTCGGGGACTGGATCACGCCGGCGCCGCTTCGAACGCCGCCACGTTGCGGGTCTGCTTGCTGAACTCGACGGCGATCAGACGCACCGGACGGCCTGCGGCGCGGTGCTTGTCCGCGTAGCCCCGCTCGCGCAACTGCGCCAGCGCCGCCGTCGGCCGCGCCGGGGCGTCTTCCGGGGCCGAGTCCACCACCTTGAACTCGAACAGGTAGACCCGGTCGTCTAGCCGGACCGTCAGGTCCACCCGCCCCCGGCTGGTGCTGTCCTCCACCGCCACGTCCAGACCCGACGCCGCGAACAGGGCGTAGAACACGCTGGCGTAGTACCCCTCGTAGTCGGCGATGTCGTTGCGCACATGCCACTGGTAAGGGATGCCGGCGAAGAACGCCTTCAACATCTCCTCCAGACCGCCGAGGTCGTCGGCGTGCAGTAGCTGGTACAGCCGGACACGGCGTCGAACCGGGTCGGACGGATCGTCCGCCAAGCGGCTCAGCAGACTTTCGTTCAGGCCCTGCCGCACCTCGTGGTTCGGATAGCCGAGCCGGTAGAGGGCGTCTCCGCCGAAATGCTCTTCGGCCTCGATGGTGAGGTAGCCGGTCTGGAACAACAGCGCCTCGGCGCCGACGGCGCCCACGTCGAAGGCGGAGAGCAGGGCGTCGGTGGCGGTCATCTCCTCCAGAGCGAGCGAGCCGACGCCGTGCCGCACCAGCGTGTCGATCAGGAACGTCGGCGTGCCTGTCTCGAACCACCAAGCCTTGAACCGACGCGTGTCGAACAGCAGGAGGACGTCGAACGGGTTGTACACCTTCTCGTCACCCAGCCAGTTGTAGCCGTTGTACCAGCGGCGGATCTCGCTCCGGTCGAGGCCCGGCAGCTCCGGTGCGAACACCGTGTCGAGGTCGGCCTCGGTGTAACCGCAGAGGGCCGAGTAGCGGGAATCGATGGTGATGTCCTGGAGGTTGTTGAGGCCGGAGAACAGGTTGACCTTCGAAAACTTGCTCACGCCGGTAAGCAGGGTGAACCGGACGTGCGCGTTGCAGTCCTTGACGACGGCGTACAGGCCGCGCAGGAAGTCGCGGTTGGCGCGGGCGACGTCGGGCGCGTCCAGCGCATCGAGGATCGGCTTGTCGTACTCGTCGACCAGCACCACCACGCGCCGGCCGGCGCGCTCGTGCAACGCTTGCAGCAGGCGGGCGAAGCGGTCGGGTCCGGCCGCGTCCCCGGACCCCGCGTCGGTGCGGCGTTCGAGATCGTCGAGCTGAGCCGCCAGATTCGCAGCCAGATAGTCAGGATCCTTGAAGTTGCCGTGGCCGAAACTGAGGCGGACAACAGGGTGACGCACCGACCAGTCCCACCGGCCGTGGATGGCGAGGCTCCGGAACAGCGGCTCGGCGCCCTCGAACAGCTCCTTGAGGGTGTCGAGCAGCAGGCTCTTGCCGAAGCGCCGCGGGCGCGACAGGAAATAGTGCGCGCCCTCGTCGATCAACCGGTCGAGGTAGGCGGTCTTGTCGACGTAGTAGTAGCCTTCTTCCCGGATGATGCGGAACGTCTGGATGCCGATCGGCAGCTTGCGCCGCGCCGTGCGCGCGTCCGAACCCGCGTCCGTCTCCGTCATTGAAACCGTCCGCGCCGCCTGCGGGAGGCCGGGCCTTCCCGCTCAGCTTTCGGCGATGCAGTAGAGGTGGACGTCGCCGCGCATGTAGATGTCGCCGCCGACCAGCGCCATCGACGCGCTGAACTGGTCGTCCAGCTTGTTCGTCGCCAGCACTTCGTACGTCTTGCCGTGCCGGATGACGACGGTCGTCCCGTCGCGGCCGGTGAGGTACACCCGGCCGTCGGCCGCCACCGGCGAGGCCATCACCCCGCGCAGCCCCTCGACGCGCTGGGGGCCGTAGTGCGGCGTCCCGGCGCGGGCGTCGAACACCGACAGGATGCCGTGGACGTATTTCGTGAAGTACAGCGCGCCGCCGTAGAGCAGCGGCGACGAGACGTACGGGGTGTCGCGGTCGTGCGACCAGACGACGGAGCCCGTGCCGGTGACGTCGCCGCGGGCGTCCACCAGACTGATCGCCTTCAGGGCGGCGCCGTTGAAGCCGCTCGTCACGAACACCATGCCGTCGCCCGCCACCGGGGACGGGATGGTCAGCGGCGTCAGCCCGGAGGTGTGCCAGACCAGCTCCCCCGTTTCCAGGTCGTAGCTGCGCACCCGGCTCCAGCCGTTCGTGATCACCTGCGCCCGCCCCGCGTGCTCCACCACGATCGGCGTGGACCAGGTGTCGAGCTCGTCCCGGTCGGTCCGCCAGAGCTCCTCGCCGGTCCGCTTGTCGAACGCCACGACGTACGACTGGTCGTTGTGGTCCCAGACGACCACCAGGTGGTTCCCGTGCAGCACCGGCGTCGTTCCCTCGCCGCCCTCGGTCAGCACCCGCTTGTCGCCGAGGTCGCGCTCCCACACCAGGTTCCCGTCGACGTCGTACACGTACAGGCCGTTCGACTCGAAGAAGGCCACCACGTGCTCGCCGTCGGTGATCGCCGAGCTGGAGGCGTAGGTGCCGGCCGAGGCGTGGGTCGCCTCGTGCGGCCGGCGCTCGCCGGCGACCCGCTCCCAGATGACGCCGCCGTCGCGCCGGTCTATCGCGAGCACGACGTACCGGTGCACGTCCCGTTCGGGCAGCGCGCCGCGGTACTGATGCTCCTCTTCGGCGGAGACGCCGACCGGCACGGCCGTGAGCACGAACAGGCGGTCGCCCCAGACCACCGGCGTCGCGGCGCCGAGTCCGGGGATCTCGACCTTCCACTTGACGTTCCGGGTTTCGCTCCACTCCACCGGCGGCGTGGCGGTCGTGGAGACGCCGGTCTGGTGCGGCCCGCGCCACTGCGGCCAGTACCGCTCGGCCTCGTCCGACTGCGCGGCGCCCGCCGGGGCCAGCCCTGCCAGCGCCGCCGTCGCCACCGCCGCCGCCGCCAGCGCCGGGCGCAATCCGCTCATCGTCGGTCTCATCGCCGCTCTCTCATCTGCATCTCCGCTCGACCCCGCAAGGCGCCGCGGCTGCTACGGCGAGTCGTCCGGGTTGTGCAGGAACCCCTGGACGAGCCAGCCGCGCAGCGCGCCGGCGGGATGCTCCGCCGAGTGGATCTGCACGTAGTACCACCCCTGGCGCAACTCCTCCGCCTGCTCCTCGCTGATCCAGAAGCTGCCGTTCAGCGTCCCCCGGACGTCGTTCGACACGTCGAGATCGAACACCTTCGGTCCCGGCTTCGGCCCGTCCGGGTCGTCGGGCCGGCTGGCGCCGCGATGCAGGTGGGCCGCCGTCGCCGGCGCATGCATCCCGTCGAACGTGCCGTTGACCATCAGCTTCGGCCCCTCCGGGTAGTAGTCGAGAACCGAGTACAGGAACCCGTCGCCGCTCGCGCCGGGTCCCGCCTGCTCCTCGCCGCCGTCAATCGGCGCGAGCGTCCCGGAGAACGGCGCGCCGAGCTGCGCCCGGGCGCTCCCCGCGGATACGAGCAGCACGGCGACGGCGGCGAGCACGCGCGTGCAGGTGACGGCCATCACAATTCCTCCTTCATGCCTGCGCCCCCTCCGAACCGCGGCGCCGGACGACGCGGCTCCACCACATCACCCCGCCGGTGACGAACATCGCCACCGGCGCGAGGCCGATCGCCGCCCACAGCACCTTGCTCGTCATGCCGTAGAACCGGCCGAAGTGGAGGCGCGAGAACCAGTACAGCACGGCGTCGCCCACCCGGTCCTCGAACGTCTCCATGTTGAACGGCTCGACGTAGTCGACGAACGCGGTGAACGGCGTGGGGAAGCAGAGGTAGATGCCGGTGAAGCCCCACAGGAAGATGAACGCGACGGTCCAGACGCCGATGGCGCTGTGCAGCGACCAGTTGACCCGGCGCCAGTTCGCCCGGAAGTCGACCGTCAGGCTGCGGCGCCAGCTCCGGACGCCCGGCCACCAGATGACGAGGCCGGTGACGGCGAGCGTCGTCAGCAGGATCGCCCCGACCCCGTTGACCGACCGGCCGGTCTGGCCCGACAGCAGGTTGTCGTGCAGGTCGAGCAGCCAGGTGGTGGCGCGCCAGCCGGCCGGCATGGCGTGGCCGAGGTCGGCGCCGGTGAACGGGTCGAGCAGCATCTGCTGCACGGCGCCGTCCCGGTTCACCGAGATCGTCACCGCCTGGGTCGGGACGTCCCGCTCGGCGAAGATCGACACGTTCGCGTCCGGCCAAGTCCGCTCCGCCGCCGCGAGGATCTGGTCCGAGTCCATCCGCTCGCCCACCGCCTCGACGAAGACCGGCTGCGGCATGAACGTCTGCCGAAGCTCGCTGCGGAAGACCAGGATGCTGCCGGTCACGCTGATCACCACCACGTACAGCCCGACGCCGATGCCGGACCAGAGGTGGACCTGGAAGATCGCCCGGCGCAGCCGGACCGACTGCGGGCGCCGGAGCCACCGCTCCCAGAAACTCATGGCCCGTCCGGGAGCGCGAAGACGTACAGCGCGTTGCCGCCGGCCGGCTGGTAGATCTCCGGGCTGAGGGCCGCGGTGACGCCGCGGAACAGGCCGGCGCCGGTCGGCACGGCGACGTACTGCACGCCGCCGGCGGCGTACGCGATCGGGTAGCCCTGGACCGCCTGGCCGAGCCGGGCCCGCCAGAGCACCTCCCCCGTCTCCACGTCGAACGCCTTGAAGTACCGGTCCACGTCGCCGATGAAGACCAGCCCGCCGGCCGTGGTCAGCGCGCTGGTCAGGAACGCCGCCCGCTGCTCGTGGCTCCAGAGCTCCGCCATGCTCCGGACGTCGTACGCCGCCAGCTTGCCGAGTCTGCCGCCGGCGCCCGGCATCTCGTGCTGCGGCCCGCCGCCGCCGAAGCCGCCGCCGCCGTCGACCATCGCGACGACGCGCGCCGCCATGTCGCCGCACGCCTGCAGCAGCGGGATGACGAGGGCGTGCGTCTCCGGGTGGTACGCCGTCGCCTGCCAGTTGTGCCCCCCGAACAGGCCGGGGCAGGAGAAGACCGACTGCCCGATCTCCGCGTCGATGATGTCGGCCCGGTACCGGACCCGCCCCGTGCGCGGATCGATCGACTCGAAGACGTTCTGGAACACCGTCTCGGTGTGGTCGAGGAAGGCGCCGGTCCGCCGGTCGAGCTTCCACAGGATGCCGTCCTTGCCGATGGTGAACACCAGCTTCTCGTCGCCGACGTCGATCAGCACCCGCTCGTAGACGGTGTCCATGTCGAGCGTCTCGCCCGGCACGTGCTGGAAGTGCCAGGCCATCTCGCCGGTGCGGGGGTCGAGCGCGAGGGTGGAGTTGGTGTACAGCGCGGCGTCGAGCGGCGACATCCGGCGGCTGACCGCCACCCACGGCTTGGCCTGAGCCGTCCCGATGTAGAACAGGTCGAGCTCCGGGTCGTAGCTGCCCGGAATCCAGGCGTCGCCGCCGGCCCGGAAGGTGGCGGGCAGGTCGGCCCAGGTGGCGGCGTTCGGATCGGAGCCGCGGGCGATGGTGGACGTCCGCCACAGCTCCTCGCCCGTCTCCGGGTCGTGGCCGGTGATGAAGCAGCCGTCGTCCTTGAACCGCTCGCATCCGTTGATGCCGCTGACCAGGACGCCGTTCGCCACCACCGGTCCGCTCGAATGGGTGAACCCCTTCCTGTAGTCGGCCTTCACCGTCCGCCAGACCTGCTCGCCCGTCCGCGCGTCGAGCGCGACGATCGCCGCGTCGTAGGTCGCGAGGAACACCTTGTCCCGGTAGAGGGCGATGGAGCGGGTCACGCCCCCGAGCGTCAACGCGTCGGGCGGAAACTGGTGGCGATGCTCCCAGATGACGTCGCCGGTCGCGCCGTCTATCGCCTGCACGACGTTGTTGGGATTGACCAGGTACATCACGCCGTCGCGCACCAGCGGCGTCGGCTGGTTGTTGCCGGGCTGCATCGTCAGCGCCCAGGCGACCCGCAGCCGGCCGACGTTCTCGCGCGTCACCTGGTCGAGCGGGCTGAAGCCGTGGCCGTCGAGCGTGCGCCGCCAGCTCAGCCAGTCGCCCGGCGGCGGCCGCCGCAACGCCGCGTCGGTCACCGGCTCGAACCGCTCGACGCGGCGGTTGGTGAACGCGGACGGCATCCCGATCACCAGTCCCGCCGACTGCGCTTCGGACGGCTGACCCGGGCCGCCTGCGGCCGCCGCCGCCGCAGGTGGCGGCGAACCGGCGCCGGCCGCCGCGGCGCTCCTGGGGGCGTCGCCGATGACGACCTCGGCGTCGGCGGCCAGAGGCCGGCCGCCGGCCGCGACGCCGTTCGCCTGGAGGATGTACGCCACCAGGTTCAGGTAGGCTTCGTCGGGGAGCGACCCGCCCGCCCCCGGCGGCATCTCGCTGCGGGTGTGCTCGAACAGCTCGCCCGCCGTCCGCGCGCCCCAGACGCTCATGAAGCTCACCCCGGCCAGCTCCGACCCGTGGGCCGAGCCGCGCAGGTCGCCGAGGTGGCATTCGGCGCACGCCTGCTCGTAGACGGCCCGCCCGGCCGCCGCCTGCGCCGCGGTGAACGGACCCGACTGCTGCGCCCGGACCCCGGCGCCCGCCAGCGCCACGCCCAGGCCGGCGATCACGATCGCGTTTCTGGTCATTTTCCGATCACGTTTCGGACCACGCCCGATGCACGTTCGCTCACGGTCCTGACAAGCGGGAACCGCCCCAGAATACACCGGCTTCGCCGCTCTCGGTGCGACGCGGGGTTCCACCACGGGCTGCTATGCCCGGCGCCGCGGGGCGATCCCTCAGCCGACCCGCCCGGCGCAGGTCACGATTGGGGAACGCCGCCGCCCGCAGCCGCTCGGACGGCCCGGCTGGGTCCGGGTCGATACGGTCCATCAGGGCGATTTGGACGGCATCAAGGGCCTGCGCCGAGGCCGCGAGATTCCCACAGGTCCACAGCGCTTGCATCATGGAGGCACTCCCACCGAAAACCACGGCATGAGCTGAACCCGAAAGCGTCAACCCGTTCGCAGAATCGGGGCAACCTCACTCACACGACGATGAGCGATAATCGCCTGGTCGGGCCGTCCGGAGCGCGGCCCGCGCCGAACCCCTTTTCGACCCGTCGGTTCGGTCGCCTGACAGGCGCGGATCACCGCCCGCCTTCAGGCTCATTTCTGAATTGGAAATGACTACCGGCAAGCCTCTCGCGAAACGCAGCCGACAGACGACGTAAAAGAATTCCAGCATGCCGCCGACGCCCAACTTCGTCCGCCCGCGCTCGCGGTCGTGAAACCGGATCGGCTCCTCGACGACTCGCGCCCCGCTTTGGAGCAGGCGGTGCAACAGTACGACTTGGAATACATGACCGCGCACGCGGATCCCCGTCGCCATGACCGCCGCAAGGGTGCTCGCCCGGATGGCTTTGAACCCCGACGTGCAGTCCGCCACCCCCCTCAAGCCGGCGACAGACCGAACCATTCTGTTGCCCCATCGCGACAGCCATCGCCGCCAGACAGGCCACTGCCGGTCGACCGCGCCGCCCGCGGCGTAGCGACTGCCGATGGCGATGTCCGCACCACGTTCGATCCGGGCCAGCAACCGTGCGGCATCCGCGGGATCGTGCGAAAAGTCGGCGTCCATCTGCACGACCACGCCCGCGCCGAGCGTTTCCAGCGCGTGGCGCATCCCCCGCACGCAAGCCTCTCCGAAACCGCGTCGAGAACCGACGAGCAGACGAATGCGTCCATCCGACCGGGCGCAAGCCCGGATCAGGTCCGAGGTGCGGTCGGGACTGTCGTCATCAATCAACAGGAAGACGGTGTCCGGGCTCCGGTACAATTTGGTCAAGCGCCGCAACAACGGCGTGACGTTGGATGCTTCGTTGTACGTAGGGATAACGAAGCAGACGTCGGCGTCGGGTCGCCGACCGGCCTGCGTTTCACTCATCGTCATGCCGCCTCGTACGTCAGAGGTCATCCGCCCCTTTCATGATGCGGTAGCCGAACCGGGCGAGGACGTCCTCGCGCTCCCGGAACACGCGGTTGAACACGGCGAACTCCTCGGCGCCCAGCCGCGCGATCTGGCGCGTGTTCATGTCGGTGAGCATCTCGCGGACGGCATCCCGATCACCAGTCCCGCCGACTGCGCCTCGGACGGCTGCCCCGGGCCGCCTGCGGCCGCCGCCGCCGCAGGTGGCGGCGAACCGGCGCCGGCCGCGACGCCGTTCGCCTGGAGGATGTACGCCACCAGGTTCAGGTAGGCCTCGTCGGGGAGCGACCCGCCCGCCCCCGGCGGCATCTCGCTGCGGGTGTGCTCGAACAGCTCGCCCGCCGTCCGCGCGCCCCAGACGCTCATGAAGCTCACCCCGGCCAGCTCCGACCCGTGGGCCGAGCCGCGCAGGTCGCCGAGGTGGCATTCGGCGCACGCCTGCTCGTAGACGGCCCGCCCGGCCGCCGCCTGCGCCGCGGTGAACGGACCCGACTGCTGCGCCCGGATCCCGGCGCCCGCCAGCGCCACGCCCAGGCCGACGATCACGATCGCGTTTCTGGTCATTTTCCGATCACGTTTCGGACCACGCCCGATGCACGTTCGCTCACGGTCCTGACAAGCGGGAACCGCCCCAGAATACACCGGCCGGCGCTCCCCACGCGAGTTTCGGCGCCCCGTTCGTGCGACAATCGGTCGGGCGTCAGGCCGTACGTCGGGAGCCGGACGCGAGCCGCGCCTCGGCGCGCGCTGCTCGAAGCGATGCGAACGCTCTTCTGGATCGTCGTGCTGATCGGCCTCATGGGCATCGGCGTCCGCCTGACCGACGATGTGTTCGCGGACGGCTCCTGGTGGACGTACCTGCTCGCCGCGGCCGTCTTCAGCCTGGTCACGTCGTACGCGGCCCAGCAGGCGTTCGGCCGCCGCAAGCCGCTCGACCCCCGCGGGGCGCTCAGCGGCGGCGGCGAAGACAGCTCCAGCGGCGGCGGCGACGACGGCGAGGCCGGCGGGGGCTGCACGACCGCCGGCCCCGAAGCCCCCTCCGTCCCGCGTCCCGATCCGATCACGCCCCGGATGTTCGAACGCCGGCGGCGCGATTGAACGCCGGCGCCCCGGCCGGCGCGCGCGTCGTAGACGATCGATTCGATCGGCGTCAGCCCCAGCAGCGCCCCGCCGCCGGCGCCAAGTCCTCCGTACCAGAGGACGACCGGCAGGACAGGCAGCGCGTCGGACGATCCGGCGGCCAGTGCGGTCATCGCGGCTCCGAACGCCGCGCCGGCCGCCAGGCCGCGCCACGTGAAGTCCACGACCCGGCGGGTCGTCAGCGACACCGTCCGCACCGCGCCGCGCGGCGTCCCGGCCGCGCCGCGGCCCTCGACCACGATCCGTTCCGCGTCGGCGCTCCGGAGCCGTCCCTCGACGACGGCGTCCGAACGGAGTCGCACCCGCACGGAGGAGCCGGGCGGCAGCGCCAGGACCCGCTCCCAGCGGTCGAGCGCTTCGGGGGCGGGCGGCGGCAGCGCCGCCGGACGCCGGGCCGCGCATCCGGCGCCGAGCCAGACGGCTGCGAGCGCCAGCAGGACCGCGCACGATCCGGCTGCGCCCGTTCGGGTCGTTCTCGTTCCCGTCGGCATGATCTCTATCCCTCCAACGCTCAAAACGCGACGCCGACGGCGACGGTCGTCTGCAGCAACGGCGCGAGTCCCGCCCGCGCCTCGGGCGCGACGAAGATCCGGTCCGTCAGAAATATCCGGACGCCGACGCCGCCGGTCAGGATCAGGCCCAGTTGCCTGTCCCACCTCCATGCGTCGGTCGGGACCCAGCCTTCCTCGGGCACGTGCACGTGCCCGACCGGATAGAGCGTGCGGTATTGCATCACGCCGATTCCGGCGAGCCAGTACGGGTTGACGCGCCGGCCGGGCGCCAGCTCGTACTCCATCAAGGCGTTCACGAGCCGGGCGCGGGTCCTGTAGGCGCCGTACGGACCGAACAGGTTCGCCTTCCGCAGCTCCGCGCCGAGCCGGACGTGCGGACTGACGGCGGCGGTCGCCGAGACGCCTCCGAGGAGCGCGTGAGGCGGCGAATCGTCCAGCCCGTTGGCGTACCCCCACGAGGCGCGCACGTCGACGGCGCGCGGTTGTCCGAAGGCCGGCGGCCCGGGCAGAACGGCCGTTCCCAGAACGGCGAGCAGCACGAAGTCCGAACGGCGCATGGCGGCATCCCCCTTCCCGGAGACGGCCGCCGTCCGAGCGCGGCGTCTCCGCTACCGGGGAATGCGCGAACCGAACGGAAATCGGCTCACGAACGGGCGGCGCACGAACGCGAGAGAGCAGTGATTGGCTGGGAGGCAGGGATTCGAACCCCGATACCGTGGTCCAGAGCCACGTGTCCTACCATTGAACGACCTCCCAGCACGGAGGGGCGGGAACGCAGCCGCTCATTATAGTGAATCTCGACAGTGAATCTCGAACGATGACCGTCACCGGGTCGGCCGCGCCGCCGCGGTTCGAGCTCTCGCGCTGGCTGTTCCTGCGCCTGGTCGGGGTCACGTACGTGATCGCCTTCGGGTCGCTGGCGCCGCAGATCCTCGGTCTGGTCGGCTCGGACGGACTGCTGCCGGCCGCGGCGTATCTCGACGGCGCGTACGAGTTCTTCGGCGCGTCGGCGTACTGGCGGTTTCCGACGCTGGCGTGGCTGGCCGCCGGCGACGCGGCGCTGCTGGCGCTCTGCTGGGGCGGCGTCGCCGTCGCCGGTCTGGCCGCCGCCGGCGTGGCGCCGGTCCTGACGTTCGCCCTGGCGTGGGCGCTGTACCTGTCGCTTGCGGTCGCCGGGCAGACGTTCCTGGCGTTCCAGTGGGACACCCTGCTGCTGGAGACCGGGCTGCTCGCCTGCCTCTACGCGCCGCTCGGCTGGCGGCCCGGTCTCGCCGGCGGGACGCGGCCGGCGGCGGCGGCGCGCTGGCTCGTGTGGGGGCTGGCGTTCAAGCTGACGCTTCTCTCCGGCGTCACGAAGCTGACGAGCGGCGACCCGACCTGGGCCGGGCTGACGGCGCTGACGTTTCATTACCAGACGCAGCCGCTCCCGGCCTGGACGAGCTGGTACGCCCACCACCTGCCCGGCTGGCTGCACGCGGCGTCGGCCGCCGGCACGTTCGCCGTCGAGCTGGCCGCGCCGTTCTGCGCGCTCCTGCCGGCGCGGTTCCGCCGGGCGCGGGCGGCGGGGTGCGCGGCGATGTGCCTGCTCCAGGCCGCCATCGCCGCCACCGGCAACTACGGCTTCTTCAACCTGCTGACGGTGGTCCTGTACCTCGCGCTGCTCGACGACGCGGCGCTGGGCCGCATCGTTCCCCGCGCCTTGTCAGCCGGGCGCCCCGCCCGTCTCGGCGCCCCGCGGGGTTTCACCACGGGCTGCCGGGCGGCCGGCCCGAGCGCCGACGGCGCCGGGCGGGATGCGCCCCGGTGGTGGCGGGGGGCGATCGCCGGCCTGGCGGCGGCGATCGCGTTCGTCAGCGCGACGGCGACGTGGCGCGAAGTCGCTCCCCGGCAGTGGCGCCCGGACTGGTCGAGCCGCCTGCTGCAGGCGGTCGGCCCGGTGCGCTCGATCAACGGCTACGGGCTGTTCCGGTCGATGACCACCCGGCGGCCCGAGATCGTGGTGGAGGTCAGCCTCGACGGCGCGGTCTGGCGCGAGCAGGAGCTCCGCTGGAAGCCGGGCGACCCCGGCCGGCGGCCCCGCTTCGTCCAGCCGCACATGCCGCGGCTCGATTGGCAACTGTGGTTCGCCGCGCTCGACCCGGCGGGAGCCGAGCACTGGCTGCAGGCGCTGATGGACAAGCTGCTGGCCGGCTCGCCGGCGGTGACCGCGCTGCTCGGCGACAGCCCGTTCCCCGACGCGCGTCCCCGATTCGTCCGGCTCGCCTACTACCGGTACGACTTCACCACGCCCGAAGAAGGGGCCGCCACCGGCGACTGGTGGCGGCGGGAGCCGCTCGGCTACCTCATGGAAGCCGCTCAAAGGCCCTGAACTTCTGCCGGGCCGCGATCTGGGCCAGCGCCTGGCGCGCGCTGGCGGCGGTGTCGGGGTCCGGGTCGAAGTCGAGCGCCTCCACCAGATGCTGGTAGGCGGCGGTCGGCTGCCCGCGCGCGTGCAGCTGGACGAGGCCCGCGCCGAGATGGGCGGCGGCGGCGAGCTGGCCGCCGGGGTAGTCCCGCAGGTGCCGCTGATAGATGGCCAGCGCCGCGTCCGGGTGGCCGTTGGCGGCCAGCCAGCCGCCGAGGGCTATCGAGTCCTCCGGGGCGAGCAGGCGCCGCGACTGCTCCGGCGTCAGCCGGAAGTAGGCGGGCGCCGCCTCCTGGTACCGCCTCGCGGAGACCAGCGCGGCCACCAGGTCGCCCGTCGGCGGCGCGACGCCGCGGCCGGCGGGGCGGTACTCGCCGGGACGGCCGACCACCTCCCGGCGCCCGGTCCACCACGCCCAGCCGAGGCCCCCGAGGAAGCCGCCGATGTGCGCGCCGTAGGCGACGCCGCCCGCGCCGGCGCCGCTGACGATCAGGAACGGCATCACGTTGTCGACGAACAGGTAGATGCCCAGCACCAGCCGCGCCGGCCAGTGCACGATGCGCATGAAGAACGGGAACAGCGTGATCCACAGCCGGACCCGGTTGTGCGGGAACCAGATGAAGTAGAAGCCGAGCACGCCCGAGATCGCCCCCGACGCCCCGACCAGCGGAAGCTCCGAGTCGGCGTCGAACGCCGCGTGGAACAGCGTCGCCGCGACGCCGGTGGCGAGATACGCCAGCAGGAACCGTCCGGGGCCGAGCCGGTGCTCGACGTTGTCGCCGTAGATCCAGAGGAACAGCATGTTGCCGGCCAGATGCATGAAGCCGGCGTGGAGGAACATCGACGTCAGGAGCGCCGCCGGCGCCGGATCCGCGGGGCGGAAGCCGTGGGTGAAGACGACCAGGTCGTACGCGCTGATCTGGCGCAGGAGGTCGAGATCGGACACCCGGCCCGAGAACTGGTTCACGAGGACGGCGAGATAGCCGGCGAGCGCCGGGTCGTCGAGCGCCGGCCGGACGGCGCCGAGCGGCAGCGAGACCAGCAGGTAGACCGCCGCGTTGGCCGCGATCAGACAGTACGTCACCCACGGCGCGCCGCGGGGATTCGGTTCGTCGCCCAGGGGGAGCAGCATGCTCGCCGCACCATATCACGGCGCGCCGCGGCCAACGGGACTGCGCACGTCCGCGTCCAGTTGCGCCAGGCGCGCCGCTATCTCGTCCCGCACGCTGCGGAACCGGTCGAGCCGCTCGCCTTCGGAGCCCGCGGCGCCCGCCGGGTCGGGCAGCGGCCAGTGCAGCCGCCGCGCCGCGCCCGGCAGCGCCGGGCAGACCTCGTCGGCGCACAGCGTCACGACCAGATCGACCGTCGCCGGGTCGATCGTCTCCACGTGCTTCGACCGCTGACCGGAGACGTCGATCCCGATCTCCGCCATCACGCGCACGGCGAGCGGGTCGACGGCCGACGGCGCCGACCCCGCGCTCTGCACCCACACGCCGCCGCCGAACCGGGCGCGCGCCAGCCCCTCGGCCATCTGGCTCCGCGCCGAGTTGGCCACGCACAGGAACAGCAGTCCGGTTACTTCGATGGTCCCGCTCATGACGGGCATCGCCCAGTCCCGTTCAGTGCTGAACGATGGCTTCAAGCCGTCGGGCCAAGTCGTCGAAGTCGTCGGGACATTTCTGACGGATGGCGTCGATTCGGCGTGCCGCTTCTTCGCCCAGCGCGCTTCGGCCGCCGTCCGGCCCCCCGTCGACGCCGCGCTGCTTCGCCAGCACGTCGCAGTACCGCTGCTTGACGTGCACCTCGGCGCGCACCTTTCTCCCAGCTCCAGTCCGAGGGGAGTTGCAGTCCGGCCAGCGCCCACGTCTCGACTTCCTCCCACGCCTCGGCGCCGAGCAGGCGCTCTCCGAACCTCTCTTCCAGCTAGGGCCTGTTAACACTATTTAGCCTGATCGTGCTACAATTACTGAATGGAACTCACGGAAGCACAGTACGCACACATCGCGCCCTATCTGCCGCGGCAACGAGGCAATGTCCGCCTGTCGAATCTGCAAGTCCTCAACGCCATCCTGTACGTGGCCGAGCAGGGTTGCAAGTGGCGGGGATTACCGAAACGGTTCGGGAACTGGCACACGATTTATACTCGCATGAATCGCTGGTCGAAGAGCGGAGTGCTCGACCGTGTCTTCGAACAGTTGCAACGCGCGCAGTTGATCCGCCTCAAGCTGGAGGCGGTGTCGCTGGACAGCACCAGCGTCAAGGTGCACCCCGATGGGACAGGCGCCCTAAAAAAAACGGTCCCCAAGCCATCGGCAAGTCCCGAGGCGGCTGGAACACGAAGATTCATCTGGTTGCCGCGGATGCTCGAACAGCGATGACGTTTTCTCTTTCGCCTGACCAAGCCCACGACGCCCCGGAAGGGCGCAAGCTTCTCGCCCGCATGGGGCCGCTCGACACACGACCCGCCCTGGTGATGGACCGGGCCTACGAGGGCAATGAAACCCGGCAACTGGCGCTTGAACTCGGGTTCACTCCCGTGGCGCCGCCCCGCAAGATCCGGACGGATCCGTGGCAGTACGACCGAACGCTCTACAAGCGGCGGAACGAAGTCGAGCGCCTGTTCCGTCGCTTGAAAGGCTATCGTCGGATCTTCTCGCGCTTCGAGAAACTGGATGCACTTTTCATCGGTTTCATCCACTTCGTACTCATTTTCGATGCGTTGCGTTAGTGTTATTAAGGACACGGAAACTATCATGACAACGATGTAATAAAATGATATAATGATTGGTATGAAGAAACGAGATGGTCGCGCCCTTGATCACAACACACTTGAAGCTATTCGGATTCGAGCGGTCCTGCGCATTGAAGAGGGCGGGGAAACGCCCTCCGAGGTCATGCGGGTGCTGGGCTTCGCCCGCACGGTGGTGTATAGCTGGCTGGCCAAGTACCGTGCGGGGGGCATCGACGCGTTGCGGGCGCTGCCGATTCCGGGCCGCCCGCCCAAGCTGAACGCGCGTCAGCGCGCCTGGGTGTATCGCACGGTGACGCAGAACAACCCACTGCAACTGAAGTTCGAGTTCGCACTCTGGACGCGGGCGATGGTCCGCGACCTGATTCAGCGGCGGTATGGCGTGACGCTGAGCCTGGGGTCGGTCGGTCGGCTGCTGCAGTCGATGGGGTTGACGCCGCAGCGGCCTGTTCGCCGGGCGACCGAACAGGTGGCGACGCAGGTGCAGGAGTGGTTGACGGTCACGTATCCGGCGATTCAGGCGCAGGCTCGGGCGACCGGAGCGCAGATTTTCTTCGCGGACGAGTCGGCGGTGAAGTCGCAGGGTCATGCGGGCACGACGTGGGCTCCGAAGGGCCGGACGCCGGTGGTTCCGGCCACGGGCAAGCGCTTCGGGCTCAACCTGGTGTCGGCGGTGAGTCCGCAAGGCGTGCTGCGGTTCATGGTGGTCGACGGGCGGATGACGGCGGGGCGATTCATCGAGTTTCTCAAGCGTCTGCTGTACAACTGGAAGGCGTCTGGCTGCGCCGTGAACTCGTGGACATGAGTCGATGAACGTTCCGCCGCATGACTGACGGCAGGAAGCGCCTCGTCGAAGTCGCCTTTCCGGTGGAGCAGGTCTCCCTCGATTCGGTCCATGAGAAGAACGTCCGCCACGGCCACATCTCGACCCTGCACGTCTGGCCGGCGCGCCGGCCGCTGGCGGCGTGCCGGGCGGCGCTGATCGCGACGCTGCTGCCGGACCCGGACGATCCGGACGAGCGGCGGGCGATCTACCGGCGGATGGCGGGCGAGGTCGTGGAGACGGTCGAGGACGAGAAAGTGGGCGGCCGGACGGTGGCGCGGCGCCGGCGGTCGACGCGCGGCGGCGTCCTGCACTGGAAGCGGGAGGACGGCCCCGATCTCGACTGGTTCCGCGGCCGGATTCGGGAGGCGTACGGCGGCCGGGCGCCGCGGGTGCTCGACCCGTTCGCCGGCGGCGGCGCGATTCCGCTGGAGGCGATGCGGCTCGGGTGCGCGGCGGCGGCGGCCGACGTCAACCCGATGGCGTGGTTCCTCCTGACCTGCACGCTCGACTGGCCGCAGAAGCTGGCCGGGCGAACCCGGCCGCTGCCGGCGTTCGCACGGCGCGACCGCGCGTTCGTGACGTCGTTCCTGAAGGCGAACGGCGTCAAGGGCCGCGCGCTGGCGCGGGAGCTGGCGGCGCTCGGTTTCGACGAGCCGGAGAGGGATGGCGGGCCGGCGGCGCCGGCGCTGATCGAACACGTTCCCGCTCTCGACGCGGATCTCGCCTGGAACGTCCGGGCGTGGGGCCGGCGCGTACTGGCGCAGGCGCGCAGGACGCTGGCGCCGCGCTATCCGGCGTACGCCGAGTTCCGGGCGCCCGCGCCGGGCGGCCCGCCGTTCGAGCCGCGCCCGCGGCGGCGATTGGAGCCGGACGCCGCCGGCGACGTCGACGCCGAGCCGCTGAACCGGGAGTTCGACGCCGCGTATCTTGGCGACCGGCGCCACCCGCGCTGGGTGGCCACGCCGACCGTCGCGTACCTGTGGGCGCGCACGGCGCGCTGCAAGGGGTGCCGCGCCACGGTCCCGCTGCTCAAGACCCGCTGGCTGGCGAAGAAGGGGACGAAGCGCGTCCGCCTGAACGATGACGCCGAACGGGGACCGTACCGGCGTCGTCTTCGGCGTCGAAGCCGGCGTCCCGGCGGCGGACGCGGCCGCGGCGCGGCGGTGCGCGCACGACCGGGAGCTCGGCGGCGGGACGATGAGCCGCTCCGGGGCGCAGTGTCCCTGCTGCGGCGCCATCGCGACGATGGAGGACCTCCGCCTGGAGGGCCGCGCCGGCCGGCTGGGCGCGGTCATGACCGCGGTCGTCGTCGACGGGCCGAACGGGAAGGAGTACCGCCTCCCGACCGGCGAGGAGATCGCGGCGGCCCGCGTGGAGGCGGGCGCACTGGACGCCCTGTACGCGGAGGTCCCGTTCGGACCGCCGGACGAGCCGATCTGCGCGGACCGGCCGTCTCCCAATTCAAGGGGAGCGTCCGGCCTGCCGCGTTACGGCTTCGACACGTGGTGCGCGCTGTTCACGGATCGGCAACTGCTGGCGCTGGCGACGTTCGTTCGGGAGATCCGCCGCACCGCCGGCCTGTGCGGACCGGCCGGGCGCGCACCGTCGTCGCCGTCGGCGCCTGCAACGGGATTCGCCGGCGGCGCGGACCGGCCCGGTTTCGCCTCCCGCGCGGCCGACTCCCCGCTGCTCGGCGCGTGCGCCGGCGCGCCGGCCGCCGACGAACGACACGAGAACGTCTGGCGTGAGGCGCTCGCCGCCTATCTGACATGCGCCGTCAGCAAGCTGGCGGACTACGGCAGCGCGATCTGCTCGTGGCACAACGGCCGCGAGACACTCGGCCACACGTTCGCCCGCTTCGCCCTGCCGATGGTCTGGGACTACTGCGAGGTCAATCCGCTCGCCGAGACGACTGGCGGTTTCCCGGCCACCGTCGAATGGGTCGCCAACGTCCTGGAACATCTCGACACCGCTGCGGCGGGAGCTCCCGCGCCGGCCGTCACGCGCCGGTCGGCGATTGAGCCGGCGTCGGGCGCCTTCGACCTGATCTGCACCGACCCGCCCTACTACGACGCCATCCCCTACTCGGATCTGATGGACTTCTTCCACGTCTGGCTGCGCCGCGCGCTGCACGGGCTGTCGCCGGCGGCCGACGCCGCGTTCGGCGATCCTCTCGGCCCGAAGTGGGACCGGGACGGGAGCGATGGCGAGCTGGTCGATCAGCCCAGTCGGTTCGCCGCCGACGGGACCGCGTCCCGCGCCGCCTACGAGGACGGCATGTTCCGGGTGTTCCGGAACTACCGGGACCTGCTCGGCGAGGATGGGCGGCTGGTGGTGGTCTTCGCGAACAAGCAGCCCGCGGCGTGGGAGACGCTGGTGTCGGCGTTGATTCGCGCCGGCTTCGTGGTGAACGGCTCGTGGCCGATCCGGACCGAGATGCAGAACAAGGTCGCCGGCGGCGCGAGGCTCGCCTCCTCCATCTGGCTCGTCTGCCGGAAGCGCACGCTGACCGGCCCCGGCTGGGACGCCCCGGTGCTCGCGGAGATGCGCCGGCGCATCCACCGGCGGCTGCGCGAGTTCTGGGACGCCGGCATCCGGGGGCCCGACTTCGTGTGGGCGGCGACCGGGCCGGCGCTGGAGGCGTTCTCGCAGCATCCCGTCGTCAAGCAGACGGACGCGCCCGGCGCGCGGCTGTCGGTCTCGGCGTTCCTGCGCGAGGTGCGGCGGTTCGTGGTCGATTTCGTCGTCGGCCGGGTGCTGACGGCGGGCGGCGAAGAGGCGGTCTCCGGGCTGGACGACGTGACCACCTACTATCTGCTGCACCGGTACGACTTCGGCCTCGGCGACGCGCCCGCCGGGGCGTGCATCCTGTACGCGCTGTCGTGCAACCTGTCGGACCGGGCGCTGGCCGACCGCCACGACCTGCTCGCGCGCGGCCGGGGCGGGGCGTCGGAGGAGGACGGCGAAGGCGGCGAAGCGGCCGGCGGCGAGGCGGACGCCGGCGACGAACCGGAAACCGGCGCCGGCGCGGGCGGCGCGGTCCGGCTGAAGCCGTGGAGCCGGCGGAAGGCGAAGACGCTGGACGCCGACGCGCCGGACGGCCGCCCCGCGCCGCTGATCGATCAGGCCCACCGGCTGATGCAGCTCTGGAGCGGCGGCGACGAGTCGAAGGTGAACGACTACCTCGACGCGCGCGGGCTGACGCGCCACGCGCTGTTCGGCCGGCTGCTGCAGGCGGTGATCGAGATGGCCCCGGCCGGGTCGGAGGAGCGGGCGATTCTGGAGTCGCTCTCGAACCACGTCGCCGCCCGCGCCGGCGTCTCGGCCGCGCGGCAGCCGCGGATGCTGTGAGCAGGCGCCGCGGTCACGCCGCGGCCGGACTGCTCTCGAACGGCTTCACTGGCCTGCGAGCGTGCGGATGACGGTGATGATCAAGGCGGCGGCGGTCGCGATGGCGACCGTTGCAGCCGACAGCGCGATGCCGACCATCCACTTGATCAGACGGGTCTCCAGTGCGGCGAGGTCGGCTTTCGTGGCGAGATGCTCCGCGTTGACGGCGTTGCTGAAGACGTCGACGATCGTCTCGGCCTGCGGTTCCCGGATGCCGGCGTCGCGCAGCTTGCGGATGGCGGCGTGCGTATCGAAAGTGACCGCGGTCATCGGTCGCGCCTCCGGCCCACGATAGCACGGATGAGCGACCGGCGGACTTCGTGAAACATCTGCTAAATTGACGCCCATGCCGAGCAGCCCGTGGTGGAGCCCCGTGTCGCGCCGAGACGGGCGGGGCGTCCGGCTGACAAGGCGCCGGCGTGGAGGCGCGACATGCTGAAGCGGGTGCACGTCAAGGGCTACAAGTCGCTGGCGGACGTCGAGGTGACGCTCGAGCCGCTGACGGTGCTGTTCGGACCGAACGCGGCCGGCAAGAGCAACTTCCTCGACGCGCTGCAACTGCTGACCCGACTCGGCGCAAGCCGGACGCTGAAGGACGCCTTCGAACCCCCGTACCGGGGCAAGCCGATCGAATCGTTTCGCATCGGCGGCGGCGGCATCAAGGGGTTGGTCGAGCAGGAACGTCTGGGGTTCTCGATCGAGGCGGATCTGCGCCTGTCGGATGCGGTGGTCGCGTCAGTCGACCGGGAGATAGCCGACATGCGCCGGCCGAGCCGGGACACCGAGGCGTCGGGGATTTCCAGTCCGCCGGCCCGCGGGCGCGTGCGCGAACGGGACCTGCGCTACCGCATCGAGATCGAGATGCTGCCGAAGTCGGGCATTCTGCGCGTCGCAGACGAGTACCTCGCGGCCTTGAACCGGACGGGCGAGCCGACCGGCAAGAGGAAGCCGTTCGTCGAACGGCAGGGCGAAAAGATCCACCTGCGGCTCGAAGGACAGGGGCGCCCCACGCACTACGACCGTTTCCTCGACCACAGCGTCCTGTCCCTGCCGCACTATCCGCCGCACTATCCCCATCTGGTCGCGGCGCGGCGCGAAATGGAGAGCTGGCGGTTCTTCTACTTCGAACCCCGCGAGCGAATGCGCGCGGCCAATCCGGTGAAGGAAGTGCGCCACATCGGGTTGGTGGGAGAAGAGCTGGCCGCGTTTCTCAACACCGTGCGGGCGACCGCGCCGCGGCAATTTGCGAGCATCGAAAAGGCGCTGCACACCCTGCTGCCCGAACGTCGACGGCATCGAGGTCGAGGTCAGCGACCTCGGCGAAGTCGAGTTGCGCCTCCGGGAAGGGGGCGTCGCGATTCCGGCGCGCGTGGTGTCCGAAGGCACGTTGCGCCTCCTCGGGCTGCTGGCCCTGACCGGCGTCGCCCAGCAGCCCGTGGCAAAATCCCCGCTGCATTCGACGGGCGCTGCATCCCGGCTGAACTGCGTTGTTCGTCGGTCGAATATGGCCAATATGCTCCCTCCTCACGCCTTGTCAGCCGGGCGCCCCGCCCGTCTCGGTGCGACGCGGGGTTTTACCACGGGCTGCCAGGCGCCGGCCCTGGTCGGCTTCGAGGAACCGGAGAACGGCGTGCACCCGCGGCGGATCGAGATGATCGCGGAGTTGCTGAAGACGCGGGAACGCCTGCAGGAGAGCCAGTACATCGTCACCACGCATTCGCCGATCCTGCCGAACCTGCTGCCGAAACGCTCGCTGTTCGTGGTCCGGCGCACGAACGGACGAACCGGCATCGACGGGTTCTCCACGTGGGGACCGTTGGGACGTGGTGACGACGTCGATGAGGCGCTTGCCGACGATCAGGATGGCCCCACCATTTCGGAGCGCATTCTGAGAGGCGATTTCGGTGCGTGAGATCGTGTTGTTCGTGGAGGATTTCGCCCACCGGCAGATCATCGGGCCGCTGGTGGAACGGATCGCCGGCGAGCAGGACGTCGCCGTACGGCTCGACTGGCGGAGCGCCGTACGCAGCCACGGCCAGGTGGCTCAGCAGCCCGTGGTGGAATCCCGCGTCGCACCGAGAGCGGCGAGGCGCCCGCCTGACAAGGCGTGAGGAGGGCGCATATTGGGCATACGCAACCGACGAACAACGCAGTCAGGCGGGATGCATCGCTGCTCGAATGCAGCGGGGACCTCCGCCACGGGCTGTCAGGAGCTGGGCGCCTATCTGCGCGACGTGGACCGGCAGGGCGAGCCGTGGCCCACCTGATCGTCGTCGCGACCGACGCGAATTGCAAGGGACTGAACGAACGCGCCAAGGAGATCGGAAGACGGATCGGTCAGGCGCCTGCGCCGGTGGTTCTCGCGGTTCCCGACCCGCACGTCGAACGCTGGCTGCTGCTCGACGGCGCGGCGTTCAAGGCGGTGTTCGGCCAGGGTTGCGACGCGCCGGATCGGAAGTGCGACCGCGACCGGTACAAGCGGCGTCTCATCGAAGCCATCCGCGGGACGGGCGTGACGCCGAGCCTGGGTGGTGTCGAATACGCGGAGGACATGGTGCGGAAAATGGACGTCGAACGCGCGAAGCAGGCGGACAGGTCCTTCGCGCGTTTCGTCGATGACCTGCGCAGGGCGTTCTGGAGATGGAAATCGTGACGAAACGCGTCGCTGCTCGCCTCCGACCCGGCGAAGCACGACGACGAAGGCAAGGCGCTGAGCGCGCAGATCGCCGAGATCTTCAACCGGCAGAAGGAGGAAGGGGTGCAGCCGGTGCAGAAGGACGACGTGTCGGAGGTGCTGCGCCGCCGCTTCTTCACGCCGGCGTCGATCGCCGACCCCGCCCGGTTCCTGCCGCACGTGACGGCGGCGGCGGGCAACCTCGCGGCCCTCGACGACGCGGTTCGGAAAGACCGCAGGTCGGTGGAGGACCGGCTCCACCGCGCGTACCCGTTCCATCCGGACCTGACCGACGTCTTCTACACGCGCTGGACGCAGCTCGACCGGTTCCAGCGGACGCGCGGCATCCTGCGGACGTTCGCCGTCGCGCTCCGGGACGCCGAGCCGTGGGATCCGTCGCCGCTGGTCGGGCCCGGCGTCTTCCTGCCGGCGCCCGGCCGGGCCGGCCTCGCGGAGGCGGCGCGCGAGCTGACCGGCGTCGCCACGCGCGAGGTGATCGAGCGCGGCGGCCACGACTGGGCGGCGATCCTGGAGGGCGAGCTCGAGAAGGCGCGGACCATCCAGCGCGAGCAGCCGGGCCTGACCGGCCGCGAGGCGGAGCAGGCGGTCTGCGCCGTGTTCCTCAGCTCGCAGCCGATCGGCCAGAAGGCGCTGACGCCGGACTTGGTCCGGCTGGTCGGCGCGGCGCGGCCCGACCGGATCGAGCTGGAGCAGGGGCTGCGGCGCTGGACGGAGCTGTCGTGGTTCCTCGACGACGCCGAGTTCGCGCCGGCCGCGGCGGCTCGCGTCGGGCCGGCGCCGCTGCCGAAGGCGTGGCGGCTCGGCAACCGGCCCAACCTGCAGCAGATGCACCACGACGCCTGCGCCAACCGGGTGACGGCGGACGCGGTGGAGCGGCGGTTGCTCGCCGAGGTCCGCTCGACGAAGAGCCTGATCCAGGGGGCGAAGACGGCCGGCGCGCGCGTGCACCTGCTGCCGGACCGTCCCCGCGACGTGGAGGACGACGGCGAGTTCCACTTCGTCGTCCTGCCGCCGCGGGCGGTCTCCGAATCGGGCAAGCCGGGCCGGGAGGCGCGCCGCTTCCTCGACGAGACGACGGCGCCGAACCGTCCCCGCGTCCGCCGCAACGCGGTGGTGCTGGCGGCGCCGTCGCGCGACGGCCTGGAGGCGGCGCGCCGGAGCGTCCGGGCGTGGCTCGGCTGGGAGGAGGTGCGGGCGCAGCTCGAGGGCGGGCCGCAGGACCCGGTGCGGGAAGAGATGCTCGCGAACTGGACGGCGCAGGCGCGCCGGCGGATACCGGACGCCGTCCGCCAAGCCTGGACGATCGTCGTGACGGTGAGCGCCGACAACGCCGTGCAGGCGTTCAAGGTGACGGTCGGGTCCGATTCGCTGTTCCTGACGATTGCGGCGGACCGGCGCGCCCGCATGCCGGAGACGGCGATCAACGCGGAGGCGCTGCTGCCGGGCGGGCCGTACGACCTGTGGCGCCCGGACGAGCCGGCGCGGCGCGTGAAGGACCTGGCGGGGGCGTTCGCCGAGCAGCCGCGGCTGCCGAAGATGATCCGCCGCCAGGAGATCTTCGACACGATAGACCGCGGCGTGCGCGACGGCCTGTTCGTCGCCCGGCTGGTCCGCCCCGACGGGTCGGCCCGGACATGGTGGCGCGCGCCGATCGACGAGGCGTCGCGCGGGGAGCCGGCGCTGGAGGTGGCGCTGCCGGCCGCGGCGACCCTTTCGGACCTCGATCCGGACGTGCTGTCGCCCGGCGTGCTGCCCGGGCTCTGGTCCGGCGACGCGGTCACGGTTGCGGACGCGGCCGGGTACTTCGCCGGCGGCCGGACGGTGATGACGCAGCGCGAGGGATACGAGGAGCCGGTGGCCATTCCGGCCTGCCCGGCCGCGGCGGTCGAGGCGGCCGCCGCGGAGGCGGTCCGCCGGGGGAGCCTCCGGCTGGCGCACGGGCCGGCGACAGCCCGTGGTAAAACCCCGCGTCGCACCGAGACGGGCGGGGCGCCCGGCTGACAAGGCGTGAGGAGGGAGCATATTGGCCATATTCGACCGACGAACAACGCAGTTCAGCCGGGATGCAGCGCCCGTCGAATGCAGCGGGGATTTTGCCACGGGCTGGCGAGCTTCCAGGGTGAACCGCTGCCGGCCGGCGTCCTGACCGGGGCGGCCGAGCTTCGCGCGCCGCTCGCGCCGCTGCCGGTGGACCGCCTCATGCCGGAGGCGGCGCCGGACGCCTGGAGCGGAACGGAGACGACCGCCGTCGCGCTCGCGGCGGCGCTCGCCGCCCAGGAGGGTCGGCCGCTGCCCTGGGCCGTGGTGCGCCGGGCGATCGACGATGCGGTCTCGTCCCGCTGGCTGGAAATGGCGCCCGGCGGCGGGCCGTGGCCGTGCGACGCGGCCGGCGCGGCGCAGGTGACGTTGCGCCAGCCGGACGGCTTCCAGCCGACGTCCGTCTCGGAGTCGCGGGAGGCGTACACGGCCGCCGCTGTGCTCGAGCCGTCCCGCCTCCAGGACCTGGTCGACGCGCTGCCGGAGGTGGTCAAGGCGGCGGCCGGCGTGCCGCTGGCGTTCCGGCTCGACGTCACCCTGGCAGCCCGTGGTGGAACCCCGCGTCGCACCGAGACGGGCGGGGCGCCCGGCTGACAAGGCGTGAGGAGGGCGCATATTGGGCATACGCAACCGACGAACAACGCAGTTCAGCCGGGATGCAGCGCCCGTCGAATGCAGCGGGGCTTTCATCACGGGCTGCTGGGCGCCGCCGGGCAGGACGTTGCGCCGGAGACGGCGGCGTCTATCGACGCGCTGCTGCGCGGCGTCAGCCCCGACCTGCGCCTCCGGCGGTGACCGCCCCTGCCCGGCGTCTGTGGTAGTCTGGCGGCCATGCCGCCGGCGCGTTCCAGCGTCATGCCGCGAGGTCCGGACTTGCCGCCGACGTTCTCGTCCGACGCGCGTCCCCGTCACGGCTTCGCCGCCGCGCGGCTTCGGGCGGCCGGGAGATGCGTCCGCGCGGCCGCGGCCGCCGTTCTGCTTTCCCCGGCGGCCGCGGCGGGACAGCCGGCCGGGTTGCCGCCGGCGATTCCGCTCTTTCCGTTGCAGGACGTGGTGCTGTTTCCCGACATGTCCCGGCCGCTGCACGTCTTCGAGCCGCGCTATCGTGCGATGGTGGCCGATGCGGTTCGGGGCGACGGCCTGATCGGGATGGTCCTGCTCCGGCCGGGGCACGAAGCGGAGTACGAGGGGAACCCGCCGATCTTCCCGATCGGGTGCGCGGGCGAGATCGCCGAGGCGGAGGAGCTCGACGACGGCCGCTGGCTGATCGTCCTGCGCGGGGTCGTCCGGTTCCGCGTGCTCGGCGAGGACTGGAGCCGGCCGTACCGGGTGGCGGACGTCGAGGCTGTCGCCGAGCGGCTCGACGAGGCCGGCCGGACGGCGCTCCGCGGCTACCGCCCGCGCCTCGAGGCGGTGCTCGCGTCGGCGGCGCCGGGCGCCGAGGCGCCGCCGGCCGACTGGTCCGACCCGGAGCTGGTCAACGGGCTGGCCCAGTTCCTCGATCTCGAACCGCTCGATCGCCAGACGCTGCTCGAGGCGGCCGGTCCGCTCGCGCGGGCCGAAGCGTTGCTGGAGCTGATCGGGGAGCCGGCCGGACAGGAGGATCGCCGATGAAGGCCGCCGTGCGGCGCGCGCCGCGGATCGCTTGGCGGTGGCGCGTCGCCGCCGCCGTTGCGGCGGGGGCGGCGGTTCTTGCGGCGCGGGCGGCGGTCCCGCCGCCGGCCTCCGCGGGCCAGCCGCCGGCGGGCGCGGCCGTCACGCCGTTCACGATCGACGTCCCGGACGCCGTGCTCGACGACCTCGCGCGGCGGCTGGCCCGCGCGCGCTTTCCGGACCAGCTCGACGGCGCCGGCTGGACGTACGGCACGGACCTCGACTATCTCCGGGAGCTGGCCGCGTACTGGCGGGACGAGTTCGACTGGCGCGCGCAGGAGCGCCGCCTGAACGCGTTTCCGCAGTTCACCACGCACGTCGACGGGCTCGACGTCCATTTCGTCCACCGCCGCTCGCCCGAGCCGGGCGCGCTTCCCCTCATGCTGCTCCACGGCTGGCCCGGCACGTTCTTCGAGTTCTCGAAGCTGATCGATCGGCTGGCCGACCCGGTCCGCCACGGCGGGCGCGCCGAGGACGCGTTCCACGTGGTGGTCCCCTCGCTGCCCGGCTACGGCTTCTCCGAGCGGCCCCGGCGGCCGGGACATTCGCGCACGCGCACGGCGCGGATGTTCATGGAGGTGATGGCGCGCCTCGGCTACGGCCGCTACGGCGTGCAGGCGGGCGACATCGGCGCCAGCGTCGCGCTGCAGATGGCGCTGGCCGACCGGGACCGGATGGCCGGCCTGCACCTCAACCTGTGCAGCGGCGACCCGCCGGACCCGGACGATCCGGAGGCCGGCCTGTCGCCGGACGAGATCGAGCGGTTGCGCGGCCGGCGGGCCTACTTCGGCGAGGACGAACGCGGCTATGCGCTCATCCAGGGGACGCGGCCCCAGACGCTCGGCTACGGGCTGAACGATTCGCCGGTGGGGCTGGCGGCCTGGATCGTCGAGAAGTACCGCACCTGGTGCGACTGCGGCGGCCACCCCGAGACCATCTTCACGAAGGACGAACTGCTGACCACGGTGATGATCTACTGGGTGACGGAGACCGCGACCTCGGCCGCCCGGTACTACTACGAGGGCCGCCACATCCCGGAGCCGCCGTACGCGCCGGTGGAGCGGCGGGTCGAAGTGCCGACCGGGTGCGCCGTCTTTCCGCACGAGCTCGGGTTCACCCCCCGCAGCTGGGCCGAGAGGCGCTTCGACGTCCGGCGGTTCACGTACATGGAGCGCGGCGGGCATTTCGCCGCGCTCGAACAGCCGGAGCTGCTGGCCGGCGAGTTGCGGGCGTTCTTCCGGGACCTGCGGTAGCGGCCCGTGGTGGAGTCCCGCGGGGCGCCGAGACGGGCGGCGGGGTGTGCGGCGGCGCTGGTCGCCGCCTGCGCCTGCGCCGCGCCGGCCGCGGCGGGACAGGCCGCCTCCGGCGGCGGCAGGACGGTGCGGGCGGTCCGCGTCGAGCCGCTGCGCATCGACGGCGTCCTGGGCGAGCGTCTCTACCGGGATTTCCCGCCGGCGTCCGGCTTCGTGCAGGTCGAGCCGGTCGAGGGCGCCCCGGCGACCGAGCGGACCGAGGTCTGGACGGCGTTCGACGACGACAACTTCTACGTCGCCGGCCGGTGCTGGGACTCGGCGCCGGAGTCGCGGTGGGTGGTCAACGAGCTGCGCCGCGACAACTTCAACATCGGCCAGAACGAGTACGTCGACGTCGTGCTCGACACCTTCCACGACGGCCGGAACGCCGTCGACTTCACGGTCAACCCGCTCGGCGGCCGGATGGACGGCCAGATCACCGACGAGCGCGACTACAGCGCCGACTGGAACCCGATCTGGTCGGTGCGGACGGGGCGGTTCGACGGCGGCTGGACGTTCGAGGCGGCCATCCCGTTCAAGTCGCTGCGCTACCGGCCGGGACGGGAGCAGGTCTGGGGGTTCAACGTCGTCCGGTTCGTCCGGTGGAAGAACGAGCAGTCGGCGCTCACGCCGCTCCCGGCCGCGCGGGGACAGGCCGCCATCATGCAGATATCGCTGGCGGCGCGGCTGGTCGGGATCGAGGCGCCGCCCGGCGGCCGGACGCTGGAGATCAAGCCGTACGCCATCGCCGACCTCGCCACCGACCGCCGCGGCCCGCGGCCGGCGTCGAACGATCCGGGCGCGGACGCCGGGATCGACCTGAAGTACGGCCTGACGCAGAACCTCGTCGCCGACGTCACCGTCAACACCGACTTCGCGCAGGTCGAGGCGGACGAGCAGCAGGTGAACCTGACCCGGTTCAGCCTGTTCTTCCCGGAGAAGCGGGAGTTCTTCCTGGAGAACCAGGGCGTGTTCGCGTTCGGCGGGTCGTCCACCGGGCTGTTCGGCGACCCCAACGTCCCGCTCCTGTTCTACAGCCGCCGGATCGGCCTGCACGAGCAGGGCGAGACGCCGATAGACGCCGGCGGCCGGCTGACCGGCCGGGTCGGGGGGCTGAGCGTCGGCGTGCTGGGCATCCGGACCGGCGACGACCCCGAGTCGGGCGCGGCGGCCACCGGCTTCACGGTGGCGCGGCTCAAGCACGACGTGCTGCGGCGGAGCAGCATCGGGGCGATCGCCGCGCGGCGGTCGGTGTCGGCGCGGGGCGCCGGGTCGAACGCGACGTACGGCGTCGACGGCGCGTTCGCGTTCTACGACAACCTGAACGTCAACGCCTACTGGGCCGGGACCTCGACCGCCGGGTTCGACGACGAGGTCAGCTACCGGGGGCAGCTCGACTACGCCGGCGACCGGTACGGCGTGCAGATCGAGCGGCTGGTGGTGGGGAGCGGCTTCAATCCGGAGATCGGGTTCCTCCGCCGCGGCGACTTCGAGCGGAGCTTCGCGGCGCTGCGGTTCAGCCCGCGCCCCCGATCGATCGAGGCGATCCGGAAGCTGTCGTGGGAGGGGCGGATCGACCACGTCACCGACCGGAACGGGCGGCTCGAGACGCGCGAGCAGCACGGCCGCTTCGGCGTCACGTTCGAGAGCAGCGACCTGTTCGACCTGTTCTACACCCGCAGCTACGAGTTTCTCGAGGAGCCGTTCGCGATCGCGCCGGGGGTCGTGCTGCCGGTCGGCGGCTACCGTTTCCAGCAGCTGGAGGCGACGTTCACGTTCGGCCAGCAGCGGCCGTTCTCCGGCGCGTTGTCGGTCGCCCGCGGGTCGTTCTACGGCGGGGACAGCGCCAGCGCGAGCTTCTCCCAGGGGCGGCTCGAGATCACGCCGCGGCTGTCGCTGGAGCCGAGCGCGTCGCTGCACTGGATCGACCTGCCGCAGGGGCGGTTCTCGACCGAGCTGGCGGCGGCGCGGACGACCTGGACGATGTCGCCGCTGATGTTCGTCAGCGCCCTCGTGCAGTACAACTCCGCCGCCGGCTCGCTCGGCGCGAACGTGCGCTTCCGGTGGGAATACCTGCCCGGCAGCGAGCTGTTCGTCGTGTACAACGAGGCGCACGACACGCTGCGGCCCGGTCCGCCGGAGCTGCGCAGCCGTGCGATCATCGTCAAGATCAACCGGTTGTTCCGGTTGTGAACGGTCATTGGTCCGGGAGGATGAGATGCGACGCAGACTCGGATTTGGCGTGGTCGTACTGGCGGCGGCGGCCGCCGCCGGTTCGGCGCAGCAGGCGCGGCCGGGCGCCGACCCGTTCAACGGGACGTGGCGCCTCAACGTCGAGAAGACGAAGGAGCTGTCGGGCGGGACGTCGCCGGTGCACGAGATCATCACGTTCGAGATCGGCGACGACGGCGTGCAGCATTACCAGGTGGAGATCCGGAGCAGCGAGGACGCGCCGCTGCGGCGCGGCTGGTACGACTCGAAGTACAACGAGGCCCGGTTCGCGCCGTACGAGGGGACGGTATACCCGCCGGACGCCGGCATGGAGGTGATGACGGTCAAGGTGGACGATCGGACCCACTACCGGATCGCACGGACCCGCGAGGGCGAGGCGCGCTACGTCATGATGCGGCGGCTGTCCGACGACGGGCGGTCGTACATCTCGGCCGGCCTCCGCATCGACGGCGCGCCGGGACTCTACCGCTGGATGGACCGGGTGGAGTAGGATGCCCGGAGCGGCGGACGTTCCGGCCGGGCGAGGCGGGCGCCGGACGTCCACCGGGTGATCCGCAACGGACGATCTTCGGGATTTTCGGGAGGAGGGGACTGTGCGTACACGGCAACTGGCGGCGGCGGCCGCGCTGGTCGGCGCGGGTCTGGCGATCGGGTGGTTCTCCGGACAGGGGAGCGGGAGCGCGGCGGCGGCGGACGGCGCGCTCATGGCGCAGGACTATGCGGAGATCGAGCAGTTGTACTGGCGCTACAACCATGGCGCCGACTTCCGGGACGCCGACCTGTTCGTCTCGGCGTTCGCCGACGATGCGGTCTTCAAGGTCGGCGACCGGCAGTTCTCGGGCCGGGAGGAGCTGATGGCGTTCCGCCGGGAGCGGCACGCCGGGCGGACCGGCGACACCGGCCGCCGCCACTGGAACAACGGCTGGCGGATCACGCCGACCGCCGACGGCGCGATGGGCCGGACCTACTGGCTGCTGGTCGACGTCAGCGGCGGCCAGCCGAACCACGTCTCGTCCGGCTATTACGACGACGAATACGTCAAGACGCCGGACGGCTGGCGGATCAGCAGCCGGACGATCAGCCTGGACGCCGGGTAGCAGGCATGCCGGACCGGCGCGGGCGGGTTCGCCTGTGCGCGGCGCTGGCGGCCGCGGCGGTGGCGGGCGCGCCGGCTCCGGCCGCCGCGCAGGGCGGCCCGCCGGCCGCCGCCGCCGGCTGGACCGCGCCGCGCACGCCGGACGGGCGGCCCGACATCCAGGGCGTCTGGACGAACGCCACGATGACGCCGCTGGAGCGGCCCGCCGATCTGGCCGGCAAGGCGTTCTTCAGCGCGGCGGAGGCGGCGGAACTCGAGCGCGCCGCGCGCGAGCGGCGGGAGCGCGCCTTCGCGCCCGGCGGCACGCGCGTGGAGCGGCTGCCGCCCGGCAGCCGGTTCGCCGGCTACAACGCCGCCATCTGGTCGGGCTCGCGCTCGCTCGCGCCGACGCGGCGCACGTCGATGGTGATCGACCCGCCCGACGGCCGCGTGCCGCTGCGCCCCGAGGCGGCGGCGCGGCGCGACCGCCTTCTCGCCCGCCGGTCGGACACGTACGACAACATGAGCGTCTACACCCGGTGCATCACGCGCGGCGTGCCGGGAGCGCTGATCCCGAACTTCTACAACGCCGGCAACCTCATCCTTCAGACGCCCGGCTACGTCGTCATCCTGACCGAGATGATCGGGGAGGCGCGGATCGTCCCGCTGGACGGCCGTCCGCCGCTCGGCCGGGCGATCGGCCTGTGGATGGGCGACTCGCGCGGCCGGTGGGAGGGGGAGACGCTCGTCGTCGAGACGACGCGGTTCAACGGCAAGGGGTGGATAACCCCGAACCTGAACGCCGGCCGGATGCACGGCGTGCCGGCGGGCCGCGGCCTGCGGGTGGTCGAACGGTTCACGCGCGTCAGCGCGGACCGGCTCGACTGGCGGGCCACCGTGGAGGACCCGCGCAGCTACACGGCGCCGTGGACCATCGAGCTGCCGCTCGCCCGCGACCCGTCCTACGACCTGTACGAGTACGCCTGCCACGAAGGGAACTACGCCGTGCCCAACATCCTCCGCGGCGCGCGCGTCGAGGAGAGGACCGGAGCCGCGGAGCGGTAAGGTTCCGCCGCCGCCGCGCGAGTCGCGCGATCTCGATGCCCGGCTGAAGACGAGCGCGCCCGCGAAGGGGTCGGGTTGAAGCCGGCAGGCGGGCGGCGGGAGAGCAATCGATGAGGGCGACGACTGAAAGGATGCGCGTCCATGCCGCCTGGTCCGTCCGGCCGCAGCTCCGGACGGCGATCGGCGTGCTGCTGCTGGCGTCGGCGGCGCTGGCGGCCGGCCGCGCGCCGGCCGGCGCGCCCGTCATCGGCGGCGTGCCGACCGCCGCGCCGGAAGCGGTCGGGATGTCGCCGGCGCGGCTGGAGCGGATCGACCGCGCGATGCAGGCGTACGTGGACCGCGGAGAGGTGGCGGGCGTCGTCTCGCTGGTGGCGCGCCGCGGGAAGGTGGCGCACTTCGCGGCGGTCGGCGAGCGCGATGCGGAGGCCGGCGCGCCGATGACCCACGACGCCATCTTCCGGATCGCTTCGATGACGAAGCCGATCGCGTCGGCGGCGCTGATGACGTTGTACGAGGAGGGCCGCTTCCAGTTGCGCGACCCGATCGCCCGGTGGCTGCCGGAGTTCGCCGACGCGCAGGTGGCGGAGCCGGCCACCTGGCGGGAGCTCGGCCGCGGGCGATACAGGCTGACTCCCGCGGCGCGGCCGATCACGGTGCAGCATCTGCTCACCCACACGGCCGGCCTGCCGAACGCCTACCGGGGGATGACGAAGCCCGATTTCGACGCGATCGCGCCGCAGCGCGAGCCGGGCGACACCGTCGCCGACTTCGCCGCGCGGCTGGCGGAGCTGCCGCTCAACTTCCACCCCGGCGACGCCTGGGAGTACGGACGGGCGACCGATCTGGTCGGCCGGCTGGTCGAGGTGATGTCGGGCCAGCGGTTCGACGAGTTCCTGCGGGCGCGCATCTTCGCGCCGCTCGGGATGACCGACACCCACTTCCACCTGCCGCCCGCGAAGCTGGGCCGGTTCGCGGCGCTCTACCGCCCGGACGGCGCACGCGGCCTGGCCCTGGCCGAAGCCCCGACGGCCGACAGCCGGTTCGTCCGCGCGCCGCACACGTACTTCAGCGGGGCGGGGGGACTCGTATCGACCGCGCGCGACTACTTCCGGTTCAGCCAGATGATGCTCAGCGGCGGCGTGCTGGACGGCGCCCGCATCCTCGGCCGCCGGACGGTCGAGCTGATGACGCTGAACCACGTCGGCGACCACCCGATATGGCTCGTCGGGCCGGGGCACGGGTTCGGTCTCGGCTACGCCGTCGTGCTCGACCCCGGCCAGGCGGCGATGCCGTACTCCGAAGGGACCTTCTTCTGGTGGGGCGCCTACAACACCACGTTCTGGATCGACCCGCAGGAGGAGCTGATCGGGATCCTCCTGACCCAGCTGCGTCCGTACGCGCACCTCAACATCCGCCACGACCTGGCGACGCTGGCGTACCAGGCGCTCGTCGACTGAACAACCCGCCCGGTTGCGGTAGAATCGCCCTGTTCCGGTTTCCGGTTCCAGGAAGGGGAGAGGCCATGCAGCATCGACGTGTCGCGTTCGCGGCCCTGTTGACCGTCGCGATCGGCGTGTGCGCGCCGGCGTCCGGGACGGCGGGGCAGCAGGACGAGGCGGCGGACGGCTACGTTCCGAGCCTGACGCCGTGGGGCGATCCCGACTACCAGGGGATCTGGGCCGCCGGGTACATCTTCACGCCGCTCGAACGTCCGGACGAGTTCGAGGGCCGCGAGTTCCTGACCGACGACGAGGCGGCGGCGCTGCAGTCGCGCCAGCAGGCGACGTTCGGAATCGGCGCCGGCGCCGGCGCCGGGAACACCTCCGGCCGGCCGGAGCGCGGCACCCTCGCCGACGTCGCCGGGGCGTACAACGACGCCTACACCGGCCGGGGCACCGAGTTGATCGCGACCGGCCGGACCTCGCTGATCGTCGATCCGCCCGACGGCAGGATCCCGTACCTGCCCGGCGCGCGGGAGAAGTTCCAGGCCGAGCGCCCGCGGGTGACCGACGAGATGACCGACGGGCCGGAGCAGCGGACGAACGACCGGTGCATGGGGGTCCACCTGCCGGTGGCGTACGGCCAGGCGGTGACCGCCGGCGGGCACAAGCGGATCGTGCAGACGCCCGGCCACGTCGCGATCTACTACGAGCACGGCCATCACGGCGGCGCCTACCGCGACGTGGCGCTCGACGGCCGCGCGCATCCCCCCGGCCACGTGCGGCAGTGGCTCGGGCGCGCCGTCGGCCGGTGGGAGGACGGCAGCCTCGTCGTGGAGACGGCCAACTTCACGAACCGGACGCAGTACCAGGGGGCGAGCGGGAACATGACGCTCACCGAACGGTTCACGCTGACCGGGCCCGACGCCGTCCTGTACCGCGCCACCATCGAGGACCCCACGGTGTTCAGCGCGCCGTGGACGATCGAAGTCCCGCTCAAGCGGCTCGACAACCGGGAGAACCGGATCTACGAGGCGGCCTGCCACGAGGGGAACTACGCGATGACCAGCATCCTGGCCGGCGCCCGCCTCGGCGAACGGTAGCGCGCGTCCAGCGGCGCCGGGGACGTTGGCCGCCCGGCGGCGTTCCGCGGTAGGATCGGCGGGCGGATTCGAGCGTACGCGGGAGGAGAGCGAGATGCGTTTTCGACATGCGGCGGCCGTCGGCGCGCCGGCGGCGTTGATTGCGGCGGCGGTTGCGGTCGGCGGGCCGGTCTCCGGCCAGGAAGCGGGGGCGGACGATTTCACGGCGCCGCGCACGGCGTGGGGCGCCCCGGACCTGACCGGGATCTGGAGCCCCGGCTACACGCTCACGCCGCTGGAGCGGCCTGAAGAGTTCGGCGAGCGCGAGTTCCTGACCGACGAGGAGGTGGCGGCGCTCGAAGGCGCCCAGGACTCGTCGGCGGGGAGGAACTTCCGGCCCGAAGCCGGGACGGTCGCCGACGTCGAAGGCGCGTACAACGACGAGTTCACCGGGCGCGGCAAGGACGTGATCCGGACGCGCCGCACGTCGCTGATCGTCGACCCGCCGAACGGCCGGATCCCGCCGCGGACGCCGGAGGCGATAGAGCGGATCGGCCCGTACGTCCCGCGGCGCGCGGCCGGCGGGGGCGAGATCGAGACCGACGTCCGGATTCCGTATCCCGTGGACCCGCAGAGCGGGTCGTACGCCGACAACCCCGAAGACCGCGCGCCCGACCGCTGCATGGGGATCACCCTGCCGTTCGTCCGGGGCACATCCGGCACCTACAGCCGTTTCGTCCAGTCGCCCGAGGCGATGGCGATCTACCACGAGGACGGACACCGCGGCGGCGGCTACCGGACGATCCACCTCGACGGCCGCCCGCATCCGCCCGCGCACGTCCGCCAGTGGCTCGGCCACTCCATCGGCCACTGGGAGGGCGACACGCTGGTGGTCGACACCGCCAACTTCAGCACCGGAACCAGCTTCTACGGCTCCAGCGAGAACCTGCGCCTGGTGGAGCGCTTCACCCGCGCCGCGCCCGACCTGGTGATGTACGAGGTGACGGTGGAGGACCCGACCGTCTGGGCGTCGACCTGGACCGTCGAGATGCCGCTGACCGAAGTCGACAACAAGGCCAACCAGATCTTCGAAGCCGCCTGCCACGAGGGGAACTACGCGATGGTCAGCATCCTGGCCGGCGCCCGCAACCTCGAAGCGCAGGACCGCTGACACACTGGAGCCTCCCCCGCCCCCAGGAGGCAAGGATGAAGACGGATCGGGATCGGACGGCTGATCTGCTGTTCGGCGTGCGGCGGTCGGTGCGGTATCACCTGCATCGTCGGCGGTGGTTCGACCGGGTGCACCGTCTGATCCAGACGGTGACGCTGGCGGCGTCGAGCGCGGCGGTGGCGGCGCTGCTCGGCGCGTGGGGGTGGGAGACGTATGCGGCTGCGGCTGCGGCTGCGGCTGCGGCGGGGGCAGTGGTGGCCGGCCCGGACCGGCGCGCCCGCGAGCATGGCGACCTCGCGCGTGAGTTCATCGGCCTTGAACGGGAAATGACGCTGGGGCGCTGCAACCCGGCGCGGCTGGCGGAATGGACGGCCCGGCGGCTGGAGATAGAGGCGGCCGAGCCGCCGGTGCTGCGGGTGCTCGACGCGATCTGCCACGACGAGCTGATCCGGGCCGGCGGCTACGACGCCGCGCACCACTCGAACGTCTCGTGGGTCCAGCGCGCCCTGGCCGACGTGATCGACGTCGGCGCCGGCCGGTTGGACAAGCGCCGGGCGTGAGCCCATGCAGATCGAGATAGAGATTCGGACGCGCAGGAGGCGCTGGCGGCTTGCGGGAAGCGTCGCCGCCTGATCGCGTCCGACACCGCCAGCACCCGGAATCGCTCGCCGTCACCGCCCGCCGCCGGCGCCTCCTGGCCGACCGCCACTTGGTTTACTGAGCTGCACCATGTTCTCGGGCGGCGCCAGCAGCCGAAGGCGCCGATCGTTCGCATGCGTCTGAATCGTGACGCCGTTCTCCCACCGGTTCAACGACGCTTCGCCGAGACCGGTGACTTGGGCGAACGCCGCCCGCGTCATCCCGTAACGCTCTCGGATCCGCCGGATCTCCGCGGGAGCGAGCACGCCGAAATGTCTGCAAATCGCCTCGTGCTCCAGCCGCTCGGCCTCCTCGTCCAGGTATTCGAAATCGCACGAATTGCACCGGCGCACCGGCAGCTTCACTGTCAGATCGACCGCGGAATCGTCCGATCCGTAGGTGAACGTGTGGCGGCTGTACGACGTGGAGACGGCGTCGGATCCGCACTGCGGACACGTCTTGACGTCGTCCACCGGACGCAGATGCGCCGCCGGCTGTCGCGATTGCATTTTCGTGTCTCCTCTTGCTGCGGCCGATGAGGGTCAGATGATCGTACCGCCCCAGAGCCGTTCCAGGAAGACGTTCCACGGCAGCACGTCGATGGCGCCGGCGCGGCGCGGCGCGGGGTCCTGGCTGACGACGACGGCCCGGCGCGGCGCGTGCTCTTCGCAGAACGCCCGGATGCCCTTCAGGTCGTCGGGCCGGACGCGCGGCGTTCCCTGCACCTCGATGGCCGCCTCGGCGGCGCGGCCGAGCACGAAGTCCACCTCCAGACCCGACTTCGTCCGCCAGTACCGCACCGGGAAGTCCCGCTCCCGGTAGCTCCGCCAGGCGAGCAGCTCCATCAGGACGAGATGCTCGAAGGCGCGTCCGAACTCCGGTCCGGCGGCGCGGTCGATCCGCCGTCCGCGCAAGTGGCCGGCCACGCCGACGTCGAACAGGTAGAACTTCGGCGCCCGGACGATGACGGCGCGGCCCCGGCGGCGGCTGAACGGCTCGACGAAGACGCCGATCAGCGTGTCGGCCAGTATCTGAAAGTACTCGCGCACCGTCTTCGAGTCGACGCCGCAGTCGCGGGCGACGCCGCTGAAGTTGAGGACCTCGCCGTGACAGAAGCCCAGCGCGTCGAAGAAGCGCGCGAAGGCCGCGGCGTTGCGCGTCAGCCCTTCGTCGAAGATCTCCTCCTTGAGGTAGTCGTCGACGTAACCGGCGAGGGCGCGCCGATGGTGCGCGGCGTCGTAGTGCTGCGGGACCAGCCCCCGGTCGAGGGCGCGCAGCAGGTCGAAGTCGGGGATCTCCGGCCACGCCAGCGGATGCAGCGCGAACCGCCACGCCCGGCCCCCGAGCAGGTTCGCCCCGCCGCGTTTCAGCTTCCGCGCGCTCGACCCGCAGAAGACGAACGACAAGCCGCGCCGTTCGATCAGCCGATGCGCCTCGTCGAGCAGCGCGGGCGCCTTCTGCACCTCGTCGACGACGATCGGCCGCGCCCGCTGCGCCGCATCCAGCGCCAGCACCCGCTCGGCGAACAGCCACGGTTCGCGCGTGAACGCGATCAGCGTGCGCGTGTCCAGCAGGTCGAAGCGCGCCGAGTCGGGGAACCGCTCGGCGAGCAGCGTCGACTTGCCGGTCTTGCGCGGCCCCCACAGAAACGCCGACTGCCCCGCCGGCAGGTCCAGGACCAGCGCGCGCCGATACGATCCCATACGGAATACGCTCCTGTTTGGACTGACCATTCCGGATTATATTCCGAAATGGACAATACAGTCTATTCACGATGGCGGCGTCGCCGAAGGCCGCCGGTGATAAGATCTCCTCCGGCTCGACGCCGTGAAGGGCGCCATGGGCGAGATTGTCGCCAACGTCGAACTCGAGAACCCCGGAGACCGCGCTCTGGTGGAGCGTGGTTACGGCCAGGAGCGCCAGGTCCGGCGATCGAGCGTCGACGCCGTCGTCGATACGGGCGCCGCCATGCTCGTCCTCCCCCAGAACGTGGTCGAGCGCCTCGGCCTGGAGACACAGCGCACGGTCGTCACCTATGCCGACGAACGCAAGGAGGAACGCCCTCTGGCGGGCCCGGTGACCGTGCGGATCGGCAACCGGTCCATGAACACCGACTGCGTGGTCGGCCCTCCCTTGAGCGAACCCTTGATCGGTCAGATCGTGCTCGAAGCCCTCGACCTGATCGCCGACTGCGCGAACCGCACGCTGACTCCGCGGTTTCCCGACTATCCGCTGCTCAAGCTGAAATAGAGCCGGGAACGCCGGCGTGACCGGTGCGCGGCGCCGGGCGCCCCGCGCGTGTTGTCGGCGGAACGGCCGTTTGCTATCATTGGCCGTTTTGTTCCGCTTCGGGAGACGGCGCTGTGGCCGTGAGCATCGGGACGGCGCCGGAACGGTCCGCGGCGAGATGTCTCGGGCCGGTTTTTCACATGCCCGACGAGCGAGACCCGTTCCTGGCGCGCTCCCTGCACTATCTGCAAGAAAACATCCGCAGCGCAGGACCGGCGGCGACGGCCAGCTACTCGCTGCTCGGCGCGATCCTCCTGCTCGGCGGGGCGGGGCATCTGGTGGATCGCTGGCAGGAGACCGAGCCGTGGGGACTGCTGGCGGGGTTGCTCCTGGGGCTGATCGTCGGGTTCTACGAGCTGGCGAAGGTGATGTGGAGACCGTGAGCGGATGACCGCGTGGAAGTTGGCCGGGGCGGCGCTGGCCGCGGGCGCGCTCGCCGCCGGGGCGGTCGCGCCGGAGATGGCCCCGGAGCTGCTGCTGGGCCTGACGGCGCCGCTCGCGGCCGCAGTCCTCACCCATCTCCACGTGGCCAGGACCTGGCGGCAGGATCCCGGCAGGGTCACCGGCGCTCTGATCCGCCTGTTCATTGCGAAGCTGGTGGCGTTCGGCGCGTACATCGCCGTCGTCGTCCGCGGTCTGAACGTCGACGTCGTCCCGTTCATGCTGAGCTTCATCGTCTGCTTCGCGGTGCTGCACGCCGCCGAGGCCGCGCACCTCCGCCGGCTGGCGGCGGCGTGAGCATCTGTCAGAAACGGCGCAGGGCATGAGCCAGCCAGAGCACGCAGAGCACCCCGCGAGCGAGGCGGCCCACGGCGGGCACGGCGAGGCGTTCGACCCCGGCGCCGTGATCATCGAGCATATCGCCAACAGCCCGATCGACCATCCTCTCGTCCACCTGCCGCCGGTGTTCGGCATCGACTTCTCGATCACGAAGCACGTGCTGATGCTGTGGATCGTCAGCGCGATCGTGTTCGGCGCGGCGACCTGGTCGGTCCGGCGCTACCTCCGGCAGGATCGCCTCGTTCCGCGCGGATTCATGAACCTGCTGGAGTTCGTCGTCGAATTCGTCAGGGACTCGATCGTGCAGCCGAACGTCGGGAGCCGGTACGTCAAGACCTGGACGCCGCTCATCCTGACGTTTTTCCTGTTCATCGTCGTGGCGAACGGCATCGGTCTGGTCCCGATCTTCGAGATCGTCGGCCTGGTCGACCACGCCCTGCTCCACACCGGCGAACACTCGCTGCTCAAGCAGGTCCTGCACGGAGGGGCCACCGCCACCGCGAACTTCAACGTCACGGCCGCGCTCGCGGTCATCACGTTCACGTCGATCATCGTGGCCGGCTCGCAAGCGCACGGCTTCGTTCAGCACTGGAGGAACATCGTGCCGCATGGACTCCCGTGGCCGATCTACTTCCTGCTCGTCCCGATCGAAGTCCTCGGGATGTTCGTCAAGCCGATCGCCCTGACGCTGCGGCTGGCGGCGAACATGACCGCCGGTCACATCGCCATTCTCGTGCTCCTCTCGTTCGTCTTCATCTTCGCGGAGCTGTACGAGAGCTGGGTCGCCGGCGTCGGCGTCGGCGTCGCCGTTTCGGTGCCGCTGGCGGTCGGCATCAACGCGCTGGAGATCATCGTCGCGCTCGTGCAGGCGTACGTCTTCACGCTGCTGTCGGCCGTGTTCATCGGCATGGCCATCAACGTCCATCACTAGAAGAAACGGAGGGTTCCCGCATGGAAGGGCTGAACATCTTCGGAGCGGCGATCGGACTCGGACTGATCGTCATCGGCGCCGGTCTGGGCATCGGGCGCTTCACGGCGGCGGCGGCGGAGGGGATCGCCCGCCAGCCGAACGCGGCGGCGCAGATCTCCGGGGCGATCAACCTGCCGCTGTTCCTGCTCGAAGGCGTGGCGATCATCGCCGAGGCGCTGCTGTTCTTCAGCTTCTTCGTCGCGTGAAGCGCGCGAACGGCACGCCGAATTCACACCGGACGCGAAGGAGTGCGGCTAAATGGACAACCCCCTGGTCCAACTCGACCCGGGACTCTTCATCTGGACCATCGCGGTCTTCCTGACCCTTTTGTTCCTGCTGAAGCGGTTCGCGTGGGGACCGCTCCTCGCAGCGCTCGAGCAGCGTCGGGCCGGCATCCGCAAGTCGCTTGACGACGCCGACCGGGCGAAGAAGGAGCTCGAGCAGGTCCAGCAGGAGTCCGAAACTGTCGTCCGAAAAGCGCGCGCCGAGGCCGAAACCATCGTCTCGACCGCCCGCGCGGACGGGGCGAAGCTCCGGGACGAACTGCGCCGGCAGGCGCAGGAGGAAGCCCAGTCGATCCTCCGGAACGCCGAGCGGCAGATCGAGCAGGAACGGGACCGGGCGCTCGCGCAGATCCGCCGCGAAGCGGTCGACGTCTCGCTCATGATCGCCTCGAAGCTGATCCGGCGGAACCTGACGAAGGAAGACAACGACGCGCTGATCGACGACGCCCTCGAGCAGGTCGGACCGCGGCGGGTGCAGTAGCCGAGCCTGCCCGTGTTCAGGGACGCAGGCCGCGGCGCGGCGTTGCGGGCGCCCCCCGGCGCCGCCGCCGGCGCTTCGGGCGGCTTCTCGGCGGCCCGTTGACCGCCCGCCGGAATTCTGGCAGAGTTCGGATGGTGGCCGCGGCCTGTCCGCGGGAGGAGGGATCGGCATGGCGACGACGCGGGGTGCGCTCGTATCTTTCGCGCTGGTTGCGGCGGCGGCCGTCGCCCCGGCCGCGGCCGGCGGACAGGCGGCGGCCGGCGAATCGAAGGTGACGTTCACGAAGGACGTCGCCCCGATCTTTCAGCGCTCGTGCCTCGTCTGCCATCGCGCCGGCGAGATGGCGCCGATGTCGCTGGTCACCTACGAAGAAGTGCGGCCGTGGGCGCGGGCCATCCGCAACCGCGTCGTCGCGCGCGAGATGCCGCCCTGGCACATCGACAAGAACATCGGGATCCAGTCGTTCAAGGACGACCCGTCGCTGAGCGACGCGGAGATCGCGATGGTGGCCGAGTGGGTCGACAACGGCGCCCCGAAGGGCGACCCGGCCGACATGCCGCCGCCGGTCGAGTTCCCGGACGCCTCGGAGTGGCAGATCGGCGAACCCGACCTGGTGGTGCAGTATCCGGCGTACCGAGTCCCCGCGGAAGGCCCGGACCTGTTCGGCGCCCTCTACACCGACCTCGACCTCGACGAAGACCGGTACATCCGGGCCATCCAGACCCGGCCGGCCGACGACCCGTCGCGCCGGGTGGTGCATCACGCCCTGTCGTTCGCCGTGCACCCGGACGAAGAGCGGATGCGCCTGGCGGGAGACGACGACGTGCCGGCGGCGCAGTTCCTGGTGGAGTACGCGTCGGGGAAGAACGGCGAGATCTATCCCGAAGACTCCGGACTGCTGCTCGAAGCGGGCCGGAAGATGCGCCTCGACTACCACCTCCACTCGGTCGGCGAGGACGTCGACGCGCTGGTCGAGCTCGGCCTCGTGTTCCACCCGGAGGGCCACGTGCCCGATCACGTCCGGTGGTCGAAGCAGCTGGGGCTGAACAACCGGCTGCTCGACATCCCCCCCGGCAAGGTCGTGCGCACCGACGGCTACGCGGTGCTGGCCAAGGCGGCGCGGATCACGGCGTTCCAGCCGCACATGCACATGCTGGGGACTTACCAGTGCCTGGAGCTGATCTATCCGTGGCCGGGCTGGATGGCGCAGACCGAAACGGTGAGCTGCGCGAAGTTCAACTACAACTGGCACCTTGTGTACAACTACGCGGACGACGTGGCGCCGATCGTGCCGGCCGGGACCGTCCTGCACGTCATCAGTTGGCACGACAACTCCGCAGCGAACCGCGGCAACCCGGACCCGAAGAACTGGACCGGCGACGGCGGCCGGACGATCGACGAGATGGGGTTCGCCTGGATCGGCTGGTACGACCTCACGGACGAAGAGTACGCAGCGGAGCTCGCCGCCCGCAAGGCCCGTCAGGAAGCCGCCGCAGCCGCCGATCAGCAGCAGTAGCCCGTCGGACGCGTCGATGCCGGCGCAGGGCGCCCGTCCTCGCCGCGCCCGTCACGACGGCTGTCTATCGCGGCCGTCCGCCGCGGGCCGGGCGCCGAGGGCGGCGACCTCGACGCCCGCCGCCTCCAGGCCGGCGCGCACCGCCGCCGCCAGCGCCGCCGCGCCGGGCGTGTCGCCGTGGATGCAGACCGTGTCGGCCCGCACGGTCACCCGTTCCCCCCCCGCCGACTCGACCTCGCCGCTGCGGATCATCTCCACCACCCGGCGCACGACGACGTCCGTGTCCCGGATGACCGCGCCGGGGAGCGACCGGGACTGCAGCGCGCCGTCCGCCGCATAGGCGCGGTCGGCGAACGCCTCCGACGCCACCTCCAGGCCGGCGTCCCGGCCGGCGTCGAGCAGGCGGCTCCCGGAGAGGCCGACCAGGATCAGCCGCGCGTCGGCGGCGGCGACGGCGCGGGCCACGGCGCCGGCCAGCGCCCGGTCGCGGGCGGCCATGTTGTACAGCGCGCCGTGCGGCTTGACGTGCCGGAGCCGGCCGCCCTCCGCCGCCGCCACGCCGGCCAGCGCCGCCACCTGGTACAGCACGAGGTCCTCGATCTCGTCCGGCGCCGCGTGCAGCTCCCGGCGCCCGAACCCGGTCAGGTCCGGGAATCCGGGATGGGCGCCGACGGCGACGCCGCGCCGGACGGCCAGCCGCACGGTGCGGCGGATGACCGACGGGTCGCCGCCGTGGAAGCCGCAGGCGACGTTCGCGGAGGTCACGTGCGGGAGAACGCCGGCGTCGTCGCCGAGTACGTACCGGCCGAACGACTCGCCGACGTCGCAGTTCAGGTCCACCCGCATCGCCGTCCATCGCGATGTTACTCCTTCCGCCCGCCCGCCTGCGCTTGCGGAAAGCACCAGCGATACATATATGATCCCCCGATGCCGCAGGCGCGCTCCGCCGTGGCCGCCGCGGGCCGGCGGTATCCGCGCGACGTGGAGGCCGCGGACGGCAGCCGGGTCGAGTTCCGGCTGATGGGCGAGTCGGACGTCGACGCCGTGCTCGCCTTCGCGGGCGCGCTGGCGCCGGACGACCTGATGTTCCTGCGCGTGAACATCACCGAGCGGCCCGTGGTCGAGCGCTGGGTCGACTCGATCAGGGCCGAACGGGCGGTCACGGTGCTCGCGCGGGAGAACGGCCAGGTGATCGGCGAGGCCACCCTGCTGCACAACGAGGCGCAGTGGACGCGGCATCTCGGCGAGATCCGGATCCAGATCGCGCCGCCGGCCAGGCGGCGGGGGATCGCGCGGCTGCTGGCGGCGGAGATCGACGCCGTCGCGGCCGAGCTCGGGCTGCAACTGCTCACGGCGCGCATGACGCTCGACCAGTCGGCCGCGCAGGCCGTGTTCCGCCGGCTGGGGTTCCAGCGCGAGGCGGTGCTGTGGGACTACGCCATCACGCCGGACGGACAGACCCGGAACGTGCTGGTCGCGACGAAACGGCTGTAAGGAAAAAGATCGCCAGGGAGGATGGATGTGACTGACGAGAAGGTCGCCGCCGAGATCGATGCGCTGCTCCAGGAAGACCGGGTCTTCGATCCGCCCGAAGCGTTCGCCAGGGCGGCCAACGTCAACGATCCCGGCGTCTACGAGCGGGCCGAGAAGGACCCCGAACGGTTCTGGGCCGATTTCGCCCGCGAACTGGAGTGGAGCCGGCCGTGGGACACGGTGCTCGACTGGCGTCCGCCCGACGCCAAGTGGTTCGTCGGCGGGAAGCTGAACGCCAGCGTCAACTGCGTCGACCGCCACGCGCTCGGCAGCCGCCGCGACAAGCGCGCCCTCGTCTGGGAGGGCGAGCCGGGCGACCGGAAGACCCTGACCTACGGCGAGCTGCACGTCGAGGTCCAGAAGTGCGCAAACGTCCTCAAGCGGCTCGGCGTCGGCCACGGCGACCGCGTGGCGGTCTACCTCCCGATGATCCCCGAGCTGCCGATCGTGCTGCTGGCGTGCGCCCGCATCGGCGCGGTCCACAGCGTGGTGTTCGGCGGCTTCAGCGCCGAGTCGCTGCGCGACCGGATCAACGACATGCAGGCGAAGCTGCTGGTGACCGCCGACGGCGGGTACCGGCGCGGCGGCGTCGTGCCGCTGAAGCGGATCTCGGACGAGGCGCTCGACGGGGCGCCGAGCGTCGAGAACGTGCTGCTGGTCAAGCGCGAGGGGCTGGAGACGCCGCACGACGTCGTCGCGGGCCGCGACCACTGGCTCCACGAACTGATGGCGCAGGTCTCAGACTCCTGCCCGCCGCGCGAGAACGACGCCGAGGACCTGCTGTTCACGCTCTACACGTCCGGCACCACCGGCAAGCCGAAGGGGATTGCGCACACCACCGGCGGATACCTGGTCGGGACCTACGCCACCTCCAAGTGGGTCTTCGACCTGAAGGAGGACGACGTCTACTGGTGCACCGCCGACATCGGCTGGGTGACGGGCCACAGCTACCTGGTCTACGGGCCGCTCGCCAACGGCGCCACCTGCGTCATGTACGAGGGGGCGCCCGACACCCCCGGCCGCGACCGCTTCTGGGAGATGGTGGCGCGCCACAAGGTGACCGTCTTCTACACCGCCCCCACCGCCATCCGGGCGTTCATGAAGTGGGGGCCGGAGCACCTCCGGAAGCACGACCTGAGCTCGCTGCGCCTGCTCGGGTCGGTCGGCGAGCCGATCAACCCGGAAGCCTGGATGTGGTACCACCACCACGTCGGCGGCGGGCGCTGCCCCGTCGTCGACACCTGGTGGCAGACCGAGACCGGCAGCATCCTGATCGCCCCGCTCCCCGGCGTCACCCGGCTCAAGCCGGGCTCGGCGTCGCGGCCGTTCCCGGGGCTCCGTCCGGCCGTGGTCAACGAGCAGGGCGAGGAGGTCAAGGTCGGCGGCGGCTACCTGGTCCAGACCCGCCCCTGGCCGTCGATGCTGCGCACCATCTACGGCGACCACGACCGGTTCGTCGCCACCTACTGGAACCGGTGGGGGCGCGGCGTCTACGTCACCGGCGACGGCGCGAAGGTGGACGAGGACGGCTACTTCTGGCTGCTCGGCCGCGTCGACGACGTGCTGAACGTCGCCGGCCACCGCGTCGGCACGATGGAGGTCGAAAGCGCCCTGGTCGACCACCAGGAGGTGGCCGAGGCGGCCGTCGTCGGCAAGGAGCACGACGTCAAGGGCCAGGCGATCTGCGCCTTCGTGACGCTGAAGGAAGGCGTGCAGGCGTCCGACGACAAGCTGGCGGAGCTCAAGCGGCACGTGGCGCAGAAGATCGGCGCCATCGCCCGCCCGGACGAGATCCTCTGGACCGCCGACCTGCCGAAGACCCGCTCCGGCAAGATCATGCGCCGCCTGCTGCGCGACATCGCCGCCGGCAAGGCGCTCGGCGACGTGACGACGCTGGCCGACCCGTCGATCGTGGCGAAGCTGCGCGAGCAGTACGAGGAGAAGGAGGGATAAAGCCCCGCCGCACGCCCGCTGGCGCTCGGGTCGCAGGCCCGAGTGCGCCGTGTCCGCCAGCCTTGACGAACGTAACGGAACTCGTTACGCTCTGGGTCGTGATCAGGAGCTTCGCCGACAAGCGGACTGCGGCGGTCTTTGCTGGTCACGCTGTTCGCGGTTTGCCGGCGCAGATTCAACCGCGCGCGAGATCGAAGCTCTTGGCCATCGATGCGGCCATCCTGCTCGATGATCTGCGCGCGCCGCCCGGCAATCGCCTGGAGGCCCTGCGCGGCGACCGCCACGGCCAGTACGCGGTTCGCGTCAACGATCAGTGGCGCGTCTGCTTCGTGTGGCGCGATGGTGACGCTTGGCGCGTCGAGATAGTCGATTACCACTGAGGAACGCACAATGCCCATCAGTCGTGAGAACCTGGACCGCCGCGGCGTGGACCTTTCGGACGTCGTGTCGGGCCGCCGGCTGCCGCCGGCGCATCCCGGCCGGTTTCTGCGCGACGAGTTTCTGAAGCCGCTCGACCTGAGCGTATACGCGCTTGCCAAGGCGCTCCACGTCCCGCGGCCGCGCCTGAACGACGTCATGCTCGGCAGGCGCTCCGTGAGCACCGACACGGCGTTGCGGCTTGCGCGCTACTTCGGGACCTCTCCGGAGTTCTGGATGAACCTTCAGGCCCGCTACGACCTCGACGTGGCCGAGCGCAAGCTGCGTCGCACGATCGACCGGGAAGTCAAGCCCCGCGCCGCCTGACGGTCAATCCTGCCCGGCGCCGCTGACGTGCGCTTCGGCCTCCGGCGTCTCACTCCGGGGCCGGCAGGTACGCGATCATCCGGCCCCGGTACGTGCCGAGCCAGAGTTCGCCGCCGATCCGGATCGCCGCCGTGGAGCCTCCGAACCCGTCGATGTGCGGGTGCTGGAAGATCCGCCGGACCTCCAGCGTCTCCGGATCGACCACCGCCACGTTGGACGTCTCCCGCAGCACGTCGCGCGGCTCCCGGACGTTCCCGTGACCGGCCGCGAGGATGACCGAACCGTCGCCCGACATCCGCAGGTTGTCGGGCCGGAACCCCATCGGAATTACCCGCTTCTCCACCGGCGTCCGGCCGCGCGACAGGCGCGTCAGCTTCTCCTCCCGCCAGCCGGCGACGTACAGCCACCGCCCGTCCGGCGATATCTCCAGACCGTTCGGGGCGGTTCCTGCGCTCCCCGGCACGCGCGCCCACCCTGAATCGGCATGCCATTCCCACACGTCGTCCGTCCCCGGGCTCGTCGTGACGAAGCCGCCATCGGGCAGGGCGACCACCGCGTTCAGGCGGAGCGGCTCCGGCGCCACCGCGCATCCCGTCCAGGCCAGGACGGGCGCCGTCCCCCGCGCGTCCACCTCGAACGCCTCTATCGACTCCCGGAATCCGTGATGGACGACGAGCAGCGTGTGGACGCCGCCCGCGCCGGGACGCAGGTAGAGGCCGTGCGCCCGGAACTCGTCCCCCTCGTCCGGATCGATCGGGCCGGGGCAGGTCGGGTACGCCGCGGCGTCGAGCCGCTCGGCCGCCCCCGGCGCCGGAAAGATCGGCGTCGCCGTCTTCTCCCGCACGTGAACGAGCTGGATTCGGCCGCCCGCCCGGTCCCCGGACGCGATCACCCACTCGCCGCCCGGCACGACGGCGAAGTCCTCAGGGCTTATGACGTCGCAGATGAACCGGATCTCCCCCACCGGGTCGCACGACGCGGCGACCGGCTGGCCTGCCCCCCACGTCATCGCGCAGACCGCCGACAATCCGAACAGCTTGACACCCCTCACGTCGTCCTCCGGAGCCGCCCCCGGCCGGGCGGCGCGAGCTTCCTCCTGCCGAATCAGCGCCGCCGCGCGGACGCTACTGCCCGCCGGAGGCCGCCGCGGCGCGCTCGTCGGCGCGGGCGCCGGCCAGAATGTTGCCGATGGCGTAGTTCCCCTCGTGGCAGGCGTACTCGAACAGCGGCTCCTCGCTCCGGCTCATCGGGATCGAGGCGGTCCACTCCCGCGTGTCCACGGTCGGGTCGATCACGGTGAACCGGTAGTCGAGCGTGCTGTCGTCGAGGCGGGTGAACCGCTCGACCAGCCGCGCGTGCTCGCCGCCGGAGAAGGTCAGGAAGAATCCGCCGAGGTTGACGCGCTGCTCCGCCTTGCCCGCGAAGTTCGTCGTCTCGACCACCAGCGTGTCGCCGTCCCACGAGCCGCGCGATTCGCCCAGCCACTGGCCGATGCCCGGCGGCGCGGGGCGGCCGTCGATCGGGATGATCCGCGTGTCGTGGATCATCTCGACCTGGACGGCCACCGCATCCGGCGTCTGGAGGATCAGGTAGTTGTGGTTGTAGAACCCGGGGATCATCGCGCCCGGCATGCCGCGCGTGATGCAGCGGTCGTACAGGTTCATGTCCGCCCAGGTGGCGGGCGGCGCGAACCAGCGCGCCAGGAACGCGTCCCGCTTCCGCTGCGCCGCCTCGGTGAGCGGCGGCAGCTTGCCGTCCGGCGGGTCGACGACGAGCGACGTCTGCCGGATCAGGGCGCCCCGCTCGACCCAGAACTCGTTGTAGGCGCCGACGTTGCCGGAGCTGATGTTGTCGAAGCTGAGCCGCTCGGCCACCTCCGGGTCCCGCACGGCCCGCTCCTCCTCGGTCAGCGTCTCCTGCCCGGAGAGCTCGTCGGGACGCTCCATCGGCGTCGTGGTGGTGTTCGTCCAGAGCCCCTGCAGGTCCGGATCGCCCCACGGCGTACGGTGCTGCGCGGCGGCCGGCGCCGCGCCCGGTCCTACCGTTCCGACGACCGCCGCCGCCGCCAGCGCCGCCAACGACGTGCGCACTCGACCGTTCATCTCACACCTCCTCCGGGGGCGGCTCCCCGCCGCCGCGTGAACGACTCACCATCATAACCGCATAACCGCGGGCGCAACGCTCGGCGCCGTCCGATTCAGCGGCCGGCGGCGGCGAGCTCGTCGAAGATCGCCTCGGCGGCCGGCCGCGCGCCGTCCGGCGCGTACCCCGGATGGCCGTCCGCCAGCGCCGCCGCCTCCGCCGCGGCGTCGTCCACGCTCCGCCCCGCGCTCCGGGCGCGGACGACCGCGTCGACGAAGCCGCGCGTGAACGCCGCGTACTGCTCCAGGTCGGCCCAGGTGAGCCAGAACAGCAGCGGCGTCTGATCGGGCGGCTCCTCGTGCCCCGGCGTCACCCGGTCGAACGTCCGGATCTCGGGGCCGCGCTCGAACTCGGTGAAGAACCGGAGCCGGTCGCGCGCGGCGGCCAGGACGTCCGGAAAGCCGAGGCCGCTGCCGCCGGCGCTCCGATCGATGCGCGGCGCGGCCCTCGCGGCGAACAGGTCGCCCAGATAGGCGATCCCCTTCTCCGGGAAGACGACGACCGTATCGCCGTCGGTGTGCGCCGCGCCGAAATGGTGGAGCTCGATCCGGTCGAAGCCGTCGAGCGCCGCCGCCGTGTCGCGGAACGTCCGGTTCGGCAGGAACCGGGCGTTCGCCCCGGCGAACGCCGCCATCCGCTCCATGCGGGCCTTCGTGTTCTCGTGCGCCAGGATCTCGGCGGCGTGGGGGAACTCCGGATTCCCGCCGACGTGGCGTTCGTGGGCGTGCGTGTTGATGATCATCGTCACCGGCCGGTCGGTCAGGTTGTCGAGCGCCGCGCGGATCGGCGCCCCCCAGCCGGGGCCCATCGTGTCGACGAGCACGACGCCGCCGCCGGTGACCAGCGCCAGGACGTTCGTGCCGCCGCCCCGGAGCAGGTACAGGTTGTCGCTGACGTCGAGCGACTCCAGGCGGACCGTCCTGCCGCCGTCGCCGTCGTCCTGCCCCGCCGGACCGGCCGCGGGCGCCGCGGCCGGAACGGCGGCCAGCAGCAGAACGGCGGCCGGCAGGACGCCGCCCCCCTCTCTCGACAACCGCACCTGTCTATCCGCTCTATCGGGCCGCTCTATCGGGCCGCCAGCGACGCGCAGAGGATCTCTTCGTCGTTGCGGGCGCAGACGCTCCGGTTGGCGTACGCCGGATGCGAGAAGTTCACCGTCCCGAGCTCCCGCCGGTTGCCCGGATCGCTGGTCGGCGCGATGAGCTGCGTGCGGCTGATCTCCCGGTACCCCTCGGGCGCGAACTCGGCGATGATCAGCTCGCCCCGGTCGTTGTTGACGAAGTAGCGGTCGCCGTTCCGGACGATGAACGCCGACGCCCACCGCGCGCGCTCCTGCGTCACCGCCTGCGTCTCCCAGAGGCGCTCGCCGGTCGCCGCGTCGAGCGCGCGCAACTGGCCGTAGCTGCAGATCCCGTAGACGTAACCCCCGCGCATCACCGGCGTGTTGATCACCGCGTGCAGCGCCTCGGTCATGATCTCGCTGTCGCTGCCGCTCTTCCAGAGGACGGACGCCGCCGGCCGGTCGCGGTCGAGGCCGAGCATCATCGCCCCGTTGTAGAACGACGAGACGAACAGCCGCGCCCCGCTCAGCACCGGCGTGGCGACGCTCATCGCGTAGTCGGCGCGGACCGGCTGCTCCCACCAGACGGCGCCGGTCGCCGGGTCGAGCGACGCCACCGCGGCCGGATGCCAGACGATAACCTGCCGGACGCCGCCCGCCTCGACGACGATCGGCTGCGAGTACCCCGGCTCGGTGTCGGACGGCAGCGCCCGCCACACTTCGTCCCCGGTCCGCTTGTCGAACGCCACCACCTTGGCGCCGGGGCGTCCGCCGACCAGGGCGATCAGCAGGCCGCCCTCCACCAGCGGCGCGCCGCTCATCCCCCACGCCGGCAGCTCCGCGTCGTAGTCGCGCCGGTAGTCCTTCCTCCACACCACCTCGCCGGTCGCAACGTCGAGGCAGAGCAGGACGCCGGTGGCGCCCAGGACGTAGACGCGGTCGCCGTCGACCGTCGGCGTGGCGCGGGGGCCGACCGCCCAGGTGAACGTCAGGCCGGTGTAGTCGGCCGGCCACTCGCGCGTCCAGAGGACCTCGCCGGTCGCCTCGTCGAGCGCCAGGGCGCGCTCGACCACTTCCATGCTCTGCGCCGACCGGTCCGCATCGACGACGAACACCCGTCCGCCGGCCACCGCCGGGCCGGCGTAGCCGGCGCGAATCGGCGTCCGCCACCGCACGTCGAGACCGGCCTCGGGAAAGGCGTCGAGGAGGCCGGTCTCGCTCCAGACGCCGAGCCGCCCCTTCCCGCGCCACTCCGGCCAGTCCTCCCCGGCCGCAGGCAAGACGCCCCACGTCAGCAGCGCCGCGACGCCGGCCGCCATCGCTCGCACGTCCATAGTCTATCCCTCCGGCGCATGGGAGCGGGCCGGACGTTCAGCGGCGGCCGGCCTCATCGGCGAGCCGGTCCGGCGGCGGCCACCGCGCCGGTCTCCTCGCCCGACTCCGCGGCATGGCTGACGGAAAATTCGCCCTCCCAGACGTGCTCCCGGATCCCTTCGACCCGAACGAACTGCCCGGTTCGGACGCGGCGGATGGCGTAGCCGGGCAGCCGCCACCTCACAACGCACCCGAGTTCATCGACGTGAACGCCCGGCTGATTGAAGTCCCGGTCGTCATATTCTCCCCCTTCGGGGAGATCCTTGTCGTCGGCCGGGGTGATGCGCAGGAAGAACCTCCTGCGCAGATCGGGCGGACTGCAAACGTCCTTGACGTAGGTCAGATGCCTGCCGTCGAGATACACGTCGAAGTCCGAACGGATGACCAGCTTCTCCGGCGCGGCCGCCTTCTCCAGCGCTCTTCTGAAGGCGTCGCGGTCGATGACGGCCTCGGCTTGCCAGCCAATCGCCCTGTTTCCGTGGAACTCGCCGGTCACGACATGGGCGACAGGATAGTCGGGCAGCGCTTTCTTCGCCACGCACAGCTTCTCGTCGAGCATCATGACCACGTGCATGTTCAGGCAACAGCCGACTTCCTCCAGGAAGCTCCTCCCGTCCGCCGACGTCGCCTTCAGGAACAGACTCCCCCGCACGTCCGTCTCGCTGCAATCATCCTTCACGTAGACGAGATTCCTTCCATCGAGGTGCACGTCGAAGTCCGAACGAATGATTCGCTTCTCCGGCGCTTGCATCAACTTCCTGATCGCCTTCCTTTCCTCGGCCAGGTCAAGCTCGCCCAGCGCCTGATATTTCTCCCGGATGCCGGCCGCCGTCCGAGGATCCCCCTTCCCTCCCTTTGCTGGAGGCGGCGCCGGAGGCGTCCATCCGCCGAAAGCCGAATAATACTGGCGGAGCGTTTCCCGAAGCGCGTCTTCGGACACGCCCGGAAGCCTCATTTCCTTTTCAAGAAATCGGTACAGACAGATCGCGGCCAACCGGTTCCCGTCTTCGTTCCAGTGGCCGTCGTTCCTGAATCTGTATGGCGACGAGCCCCATCCGCGCCGGAGATGGTCGTCGTCATGTGTCCGAAAGCAATCGTACAGGTTGACCGTCTCGACGCCCTCTGCTTCGAGGAGGGGCGTGATGCGGGGATCCGGTGGATGATCCGGCAGCAGAACGGCGGCGAATCCGCCCCCGTTCTCTTCGACCATCCGCTTCCAGCGGCGCATCAACCGTCGAAGAATGGCCGAATTTTTTTCGAGAGTCCTTTTGCGATCATCGAGATCCCTGATCCCACGCAACTGACCCGAACGTTGACTCCACCGTTCCCGAGCGGCTTCCGGGTCACGAAAAAACTGTCGTCCGCTCACGTCCAGCATCAGGTAGGAAACATGCAGTCCGGAAATGAATCGGGTCCACCAGGACGGCCGCATCGCTTCGTTCCGCACCAACCGCCCCGCCTCGTCGAGATAGAACAGTCCGGTCGCATGGACGTTGACCAGATCGTTGCGGAAGTACACGAAAAAGACGTAGTCGAGGTCGTCGGCGTAGCGGAAATGCTCGTGATGCAGAAACGACTGACCCGGCCCGTAACCTTCCACGCCGAAATTCAGGACGTTGAATCTCCGCTGGCCCTGGTTCAACAGCCAGTCCAGCGGCTCCGTGAAGGAGTACGGAGCGTCCATGCGGATGTTTTCGACGAAGGAATCGCCGAAGACGCCGACGTTGATCGCGGAGGCCAGGTCGGCCGCACTGAAATTCCGGTGCTGCCGGAGGCCGAAGTTGTTGTGGTGCAGGGCGTGAGGCAGGCGGGTGTCCGGGTGGGCCAGCCAATTTCGAGCATTCGGCATGCGGGCCCAGATTCGCGACGCATCCCGGTGGAACGAGTTTTCGGCCAGATCGCGATATTTCGGATAGAAGAGCCGCAGGGAGAGTTCGCACAGGAAGAGGCCGGCCGCGCAAGACGCCAGCAGCAGGCAGAGATTGACCGACGTCTTCGCGATGGACGCTCCGGTGACTCGCATCGGCTGACCCGAACGAACTGGCCGGTTCGGACGCGGCGGCCGCCGCAGCCGGGCGGCCGCCGCCTCGCGACGCAACCGGACAAGTGTATCCCGCGAACGTCGTCAGTTGCTATACTCGCCGCCCATACCCGATGCCGTCCTCCGCCGAGGCGCGCGGCGCCTCTCACGCCACACCGGCCATGCGGCAGTATCTCGACGCCAAGCGCCGGCATCGGGACGCGATCCTGTTCTTCCGGATGGGCGACTTCTACGAGATGTTCTACGAGGACGCGCTGACGGCGGCGCGGGCGCTGGAGCTGACGCTCACGTCGCGCTCGAAGGATCGGGGGGGGAGCCCGATCCCGATGTGCGGCGTGCCCCACCACGCCGCGGACGGCTACGTGGCGCGCCTCGTCAGGCGCGGGTTCAGGGTGGCCATCTGCGAGCAGGTCGAACCGCCGGCGGCGGCGCGGCAGGCGAAGGCGCCGGTGCGGCGCGAGGTGGTGCGGGTCGTCTCGCCCGGCACCCTGACCGACGCGGACTATCTGGACGCCCGGGAGCCGGCCTTCCTCGTCGCGCTCGCTCCCGCGGCCGAGCCGTCCTCCGCCCGGGCGCGCCGGACCGGCGCCGCCGTCCACGGCGCCGCGCTGATCGATCTGTCGACCGGCGAGTTCAGCGCCGCGGAGTACGCCGGCGAGAGCGGCCGGCAGGCGCTGGCCGACGAGCTGGCGGTGCTGCGGCCGCGGGAGGTGATCGTCGCCAGCGACCTGCGCCTGGGCGACGTCCTGCCCGAGGTCGACGCCTCGGCGTTCGCGGTCACGGCGACCGAGCCGTGGGCGTTCGGATTCGACCATGCGCAACGGACGCTGCTCGAGCAGTTGCGGACGGCGAGCCTCGAAGGGACCGAGCTGGCCGGGCATGCGGCGGCGACGCGGGCGGCCGGCGCCCTCGTCCAGTATCTCCGGGACACCCAGAAGGTCGATCTCGTCCACGTCCGGCGGATCGCGTTCCGCTCCCGCGCCGACCACGTGCTCATGGACGCGGCGACCTGCCGGCACCTCGAGATTCTGGAGTCCGCCGACGGGGGGCGGAGCGGCTCGCTGCTCGGCGAGATCGACCGGACGGTGACGCCGATGGGCGGACGGCTGCTGCGCGGCTGGCTGCAGCGGCCGGCCTGCGCCGTCGAACGGATCCAGGACCGTCTCGACGCCGTCGAGGAGCTGGCGTTCCGCAGCACCGAGCGGGCGAAGCTGCGCGACACGCTCAAGGCGGTCCACGACCTCGAGCGGCTGGTCGCCCGCGTCGCGCTGCACACCGCGGGACCGCGCGACCTCACGGCGCTGCGGCAGTCCGTCTCGGTCGTCCCGCGACTCCGCGGCGGGCTCGCCGACTGCCGGGCGCCGCTGGCGCGCAGCCTGACCGCCCAGCTCGACGACGTCGCCGACGTCCGCGACGCCGTCGAAGCGACGCTCGTCGAGGACCCGCCGGCGGCGGCCCGCGACGGGGGCTGCATCCGGGACGGCGTCGACCCGGCGCTCGACGAGCTGCGCTCGATCAGCCGCGACGCCAAGCGGCGCATCGCCGCCATGGAGAAGGCGGAGCGGGAGCGGACCGGGGTCGCGTCGCTCAAGGTCCGCTTCAACCGGGTGTTCGGCTACTACATCGAAGTCTCGAAATCGAACCTCCACGCGGTTCCCGACGACTACCAGCGCAAGCAGACGATCGCCGCCGGCGAACGGTACGTCACCCCGGCGCTGAAGGAGTACGAGGCGAAGGCGCTGGGCGCGGACGAGCGTCTCCTCGACCGGGAGCAGGAGCTGTTCGAGGCGCTGCGGAAGCAGGTCGCCGCCGAGGCGACGCGGATCCAGGAGACGGCCCGGGCCGTCGCCGGCCTCGACGTCGTCGCGGCGCTGGCCGAGTCGGCGGCGGTCCTGAACTACACGAAGCCCCAGGTCCACGCCGGTTCGGAGCTGCAGATCGTCGAAGGCCGGCATCCGGTCGTCGAACGGCGCTGCCGCGACCCGTTCGTCCCGAACGACCTGCAGCTCGACGCCGCCGCCCGGCAACTCGTCATCATCACCGGTCCCAACATGGGCGGGAAGTCGACCTTCCTGCGGCAGGCGGCGCTGATAACCCTGCTGGCGCACGCCGGCTCGTTCGTGCCGGCGAAGCAGGCCAAGGTGCCGCTCGTGGACCGGGTCTTCGCCCGGGTCGGCGCTTCCGACAACATCGCCCGAGGCCAGTCGACCTTCATGCTGGAGATGCAGGAAACCGCCCGAATCCTGCACAGCGCCTCGTCGCGCAGCCTGGTGCTGCTCGACGAGATCGGCCGCGGCACGGCGACGTTCGACGGCCTCAGCCTGGCGTGGGCGGTCGCGGAGCATCTGGCGACCAGTCCGCGCGCCCGGCCCAAGACGCTGTTCGCCACCCACTACCACGAGATGACCGATCTGGCCGATTCCGTTCCCGGGGTCGTGAACTGTCACGTGGTCGCCCGCGAGTGGAAGGACGAGATCATCTTCCTGCGCCGCGTGGAGCCGGGACGGTCCGACCGGAGCTACGGCATCGAGGTGGCGCGGCTGGCCGGCCTGCCGCCGGAAACGGTGCAACGGGCGCGCGACATCCTGGCCGGCCTGGAAAACGACGAGCTGTCCCGCGGCGGACGCCCCTCGTTCAGCGGCCGGCCGGACGATCAGCAGGTCCAGCTCGGCCTGTTCCGGTCGCCGCCGGCCGGCCCTGCGCGGATCGCCGAGCGGCTTCGGGCGGCCGACCTCGACGAGCTGACTCCGATCGAAGCGCTCACGCTGCTGGCCGACCTCAAGCGGGAGCTGGCGGCGGACGAGCGGAGCGGCCGCCGATGACGTCGAAGTCGCAGTTCCTGAAGACCCCGGTCGAGCCGTTCACCGTCGAGCCCGGCCTGCCCGCCGAGGAGATCCTGCGGCGGATGGAGCGGATCTCGTTCCAGGGCAGGAACCTGGCGACCGCCCATCAGGTGTGGCGGAAGATGCTGGCCGACGACGACGTGCTCGTCTTTCTGGGCGTGGCGGGCGCGCTCGCCGCCGGCGGCCTCCGGCTCGTGCTCGCCCACCTGATCGAGCGCCGCTACGTCGACTGCGTCGTCTCGACCGGCGCCAACCTCTACCACGATCTCCACGACACGCGCGGCCGGCGGCACTTTCTCGGATCGCCGCAGGTCGACGACGGGGCGCTGCGCGCCGCTCACGTCGACCGGGTGTACGACACGTTCGTCGACGAGGACGAGTTCATAGGGAACGACGACTGGATCGCGGCGTTCGCCGCGACGCTCGAGCCGCGGCCGCACACCAGCCGCGAGCTGCTGCACCGGCTGGGCGGACACTTGTGGCGCGAGACGGGCGCGGACGGCATCCTCACGGCCGCCTACCGCGCCGGCGTGCCGGTGTTCTGCCCGGCGATAGCCGACTCGTCGATAGGGATGGGGCTGTCGCAGGCGCGGCGGCAGGCGCCCGGCAGCGGCCGGGTCGACGTCATCGGCGACGTGGCGGAGTCGGCCGGCCTCGTCGTCCGGCGCCCGCGCACGGCGTCGGTCGTCCTCGGCGGCGGCACCCCGAAGAACTTCATCAACCAGGCGAGCGTCCAGGCCGACTTCCTGAGCGGCTGCGGCGCCGGGCACCGGTATGCGCTCCAGATCGTGACCGACGTCCCGCACTTCGGCGGCGCATCCGGATCGACGCTCGACGAAGCCCGCAGCTGGGGGAAGGTGTCGGACGGCGCCGACTGCGTGACCGTCCACGCCGACGCCACGCTCGCCCTGCCGCTGCTCGCGACGGCGCTGGCGGCGAGCGCGCGCGATCTGCTCGCCGCCCGCCGCCCGCCGCGGTTCGAGCTCGACGGCCCGGTCATGACCGTCGACGGCGAACAACTGCCGCCCGGCGCGGGCGGCTAGCCCGGATGCCGGCCGACCCGGTCACCGCTTGAACAGACGCGTCAGGGTACGCTCTTTTCACGGCGTTGTGACGACGTCCAGACCGAATCTTCGAACTGGAGCGTTCCCGATGACGGTCTCACCGACTCTCCCGCCTCGCGGTCGAGTTGCAGCGTTCCTTCGTGGAAGATTTCGTCGTAACGAGGCGCCGGATCGGGCGGCGACCGTTTCTTCCGTTTCTCGGCCAGGAGGCGCTGCATCTCTTTCCTGGCCTCGTCGAGGATGGCGGCGCGGCGGCGCTTTTCCCTCCTGGAAACGTTCCCCGAATCAGGCGTGGACGGCGGTGGCGTCTCGCGGCCGGGTCGTGTCGGGAAGCGCAGGATTTCGTCCGGTCTGGCCGCCAGCATCGGGGGAGTCAGGTAGACGCGCCTGAGCAGATCGGCGGTATCGGATCCATGCTCGTGCACCGCGCTCGCAACCGCATGGCGGACCGCCGGCGGCAGTGTTCGTTCCAGTTCGTCCGCAAGGCGGCGTGCGCGTTCGTCGGGCAGTCGATAGCGAACGTGATCGTCGCCGGATTCGGAACTGAACGCCCGGGCGACGGCGCCGGCCTGATCGAGCGCCGGCGCAATCCTCCCGTGCGCCTCGGCGGCCCAGGGGCCAAAATGATGAAAACTCCATTCGATGCCGGTGAACGTCGAGCCGTCATGACGTTCGGCATGCGCCACGTCCGCCAGGTACGCGTACTTCAGCAGATGAATCGGTCCCAGTGCCCGCTCTTTCCAGTCTTCCGAGAGCCCAGCGATTGCGAGCGCATACTGGAAGACACGATCGACGCGGAATCGATCAGCCGTTTGCGCGCCGCCCATGATCATCGGTAATCATACTGCGGCCAGCGCCCTGCCGGGGACCCGATCGGCGCAACGCGCGGGCGCGTGTTTTGCATCGAGTCGCCGATCGAGTATCTTGGCGATGCTCGGCGGGAACGACGGAGGTTGATGGTGGCGGGAGGGGGCGGGCAGCGGCGGATGGGCGGGATGGGCGGCGGGAGCCGGCCGCCCGTGCTGCCGCTGGTGATGGATGCGCAGGCGTTCGGCCTGTCGCCGGACAAGCTGCTTGACTTTCTGAAGCTGGAGTCGCGATTCGACGACAGCAGTTGGTCCGACTCCATCTCCCCGGGGCGGGTCGGGCGCCCGGATCCGCAGATCGGACAGTGGTTCGGTGAAAAGCTCACGGCGCGGATCGGGTCGATGCTGAGCCGGCCCGGCTGCAGGTTCCTGAACGCCTTCCTGTGGCATTCCGGCCGCGGCGCCAGTCAGCACGGGCATCTGGACCGGCCGCCGCTCGACGTCACCATGTCGGTTCCACTGGTGCTGGAAGGCGCAGATCGGTGGGCGCTCTGGGTGGAGCAGCCGGACGGCGACCGTTTCGAATGGGCGGGCGCGCCTGGAACGGTCCTGATTCTGGACGGTCGGCGCCGCGTGCACGGGCGCGACGTGTTCAAGGGGACGCGGTACGTCGTGCTGCTGCTCCATTGGAGGGCGCCGGCGGTCCTGTGGCCGGGATTCCTCGACCGGGACGCGCGGAGCAGGCTGGCCGCGGCCGGCGCCGGGCGGATCGATCGGGGTTCGCCGGCCGGCCGGGCGCTGCTCGACTGCTGTCTGGAGCTCGTGCGGTCGGCGTCGCCGTGGAGCAGGGAACCCGGGGCGGTGGTCTGCGACGTCCGCGAAGCGGCGGAGACCGCGACACGCGGGGCAGGCGGCGCTGCGTTTCTGGCGCCGCTCGACGGGAAGGTGCAGTTGACGTTCGACGCGCTGGATGCGGTGGCGTTGCAGCCGGGTGACGGACTCGCGTTCCCCCGCGACGTGCGATACGGAATCGATGGACCGGGCGGGGCCAGGGTGCTCGCCGGCGAGTCGATGCCCTCGCGCCGATTGCGGCCCGAATGGTCCGCACGTCGCAGCGGCTGGATCGATCCGCCGGACCCGGAATCCGGCCGGCAGGGCCAGCGGTCCAGGCGAAAGACCTTTCCGGCCGGGGTATCGACGACCGTGCGGTAGTCGTAGCCGCGGTCTTCGAGATGGCGCTGCACGGTCCTGGCGTCCAGGGTTCCGCGGACCCGCCGCCCCTTCGAATCGACCCCCGTGACCTGAGGAACCGTGCCGTCGACGAATACGAAGAGACGGCCTCCTCCGGCATCCGATTCCGCGCCGTCGACGCGGTGGAGAAACGGTTTCAGGTCCGCGGGAAAACGCCTGTCGACGAATCCCGGACTCAGATCGCGCCCGGCGCCTTGCAGGTAAAGCCTGATCAGGAGTTCTGCGGGAAGGTACGCCGCAGTACAGTCGCCCGGACGCAGCTCCGGCTCCACGGCGGCGGCCAGCAGCGGCGCCGCGGGCCAACCCATGAGCCTCCCGGTGAACGACTCCACCGCCGCGGCTCTCGCCGCGAACACACCCAGAAACAGCGCCATGGCGCCGGCGCGCAGGACGGCGCGCGCCTGCGGGTTCGCCGTCAGCCGCGCCAGCAGCGCTTCGCACAGGGCCGCGGCGCCGGCGCCGGCCAGGATCACCGACGCCGGCAGCAGGAAGATCGTCATGCGCGGCGGCAACGCCACCGGCCTTGCAACCAGCACTGCGGTCGTCCCGATGAAGACGGCGGCCGCAAGGAGACCCCGGCGGCCCGTCGATCGCCGGGGCGCCGCGGCGCCGACGGCGATCGCCGCGAGCAGCGCCGCCTGCGCCCAGACCGGCGCCGCCGGATGCCATCTGAACCATGACCGAACGACCCCGCCCGCAAGACCTGCCGCGTACGGCGACACCCCCTCTCCCGCCCGCGACTGGACGTACGGGTTGTCGAGCAGCGCGGCGCCGCCCGACGCCAGCAGCGCCGGGACATACCCCGCCGCCGCGACCGCCAACGCGACGCCCGACCAGCACGCCGTCCGGAGCGCGAACGCCGGCAGCGCCGCGGCGCCGTGCTCCCGCCAGCGCAGGAGCAGCATCCACGCCACCGTGATCGCCGCCGGAAACACCATCAAGGGAATCGCCAGCATCCCGAGTCCGATCACGCCGGCGAAAAGCGCCCACGGAACGGCGGCCTCCGGCCGCTGCGCGATGGTCTGCGCGCACAGCAGCGCGAGCACGAAGCACAGGAGCAGCAGCGAATAGCCGCGGGCGCTCGCCGCATACCGGAGGAAGTAAGGCGAGGTGGCGAGCAGCGCGGTGGCGAACGCCGCGGCCGGCCAGCCGTACTCCCGCCGCACGAACCACCAGGTGGCCGGCAGCGTGAGGCAGGCAGCCAGGAAGGCCGGCGTGCGCAGGACGGCCAGGTCCCAGCCGCCCAGGCGGTGGGCGGCCCAGACCAGCACGGTGTGCAGCACGTGGTTGTTCGGCAGGCTGTAGTCGCTCCAGGCGTTCCAGAAGGAGTGCGTCGCGTACAGGAGGAAGGTGGTGGCCTCGTCGCCCCGCACCGGCAAGGACAGGTCGCGGACGGCCAGCGCCGCGCCGGTCGCCATGACGCCGGCGGCGGCCGCGGCTTCGAGGCGGCCGACCCGCGCCGGACCCGGCGGCGGCGCGACGGCCGGCGGCCGGCGGAGGAAGCGCGCGCAGGGACGCCGGAACAGCAGGAGCGCGGACGCCATGACCGCCGCCGTGACCGCCAGTTCCCGCAACGCGCCGGCGAGCCGCGCGTCGGAGACCAGCGCCAGGTCGGCCGCCGCCCCGTCGGGTGCGAGGCGATCCGCGACGGCCCGAAGCGCCTCCGCGTCGAGCAGCGCAGCGGCGCTCAGGCCGGCGGCCGCGGCGGCGGCGACGCCCGCCGCCCGGACGGCGACGTCCCACGCGTCATCGGCCACGTAATATTGTAAAATACCTCCATCATGCTGACAGCCTGCCTGATAGCCTACATGGGGCCGGGCCCGGGCCTTGCGGCTCTGGGTCCCCTGCTGGCCCTTATCGGGGCGGCGGTGATGATGGCGATCGGCTTCGTCTGGTATCCCGTCCTGCTCATGCGGCGCCTCTGGCGGACGTGGGCCGCAAGGAAAGCCGCTGCCGAGCAGCGGAGCGAAGTCCGTGTCAGCCGGAAAGCTCCCTTGCAGGGGAGCTGAGGCGCCGGCTCTCGTCCTGCTGCTGCTGGCGCTGGCGGCGGCGTGCCTTCTGGCCGGCGACCCCGACCGGGCGCCGGGGCGGCCCCACACGGGCATTACCCGGAACCACATGACGGTGGCCGGGAACCTGTCGCCGGAGCACCGTTTTCTCGGTTTCTACGCGCAGCGGCTGGACGGCGAAGGCCGCCGCGTCTACGTGCCGTACAACCGCTTCCCCGTGTTCGGACACCTGCTGATCAAGATCGTCACGCTGCCGTTTCCGGACGACTCGTGGGCCCGGCTGCGCGCCGCGCGGCTGCTGATGCTGGCGCTGCATGCCGCCGCCGCGCTGCTCGCCTGGCTCGCCCTGCGACGGCTGGTTGGCGACCCCTGGACGGCGCTGGCGGCCACGCTGGCGGCGTTCTCGTCGTTCCACGCCCTCTACTATGCCGACATGGTAGCCACGAAGGGGGTCGTCGACCTGTTCGGCCTGCTGCTGGTCTTTCACGGCATGGCGGTGTTCGCGACCGAAGGGCGGTATGGGCAGCTGGTGGCGAAGATGTGCGGGGCGCTGCTGCTGGGATGGCACGTCTATGCGCTGGTCGGTCCGTTCGCGGCGCTCGGCGTGGCGTCGGCGTGGCGCCGCGGGGACGGGCGCGCCGCCCGCCGCTGCCTGACGCTGGGGGCGGTTGCGGTGCTGTTCGGGTCGGTGGTGCTGGGGACGAACGTCGCGCGGGAGCATGCGGCGCTCGGGAGTGAGACCCCGCTGGCGGAGCTGCCTTCGGTGCGCTCGGCGCTGCTGCGCACCGGCGCCGTATCGCGTGGCGCGTTCAACTGGCCGGGTTTCGCCGAGCAGCAGTTCAGCCGCATCGGTCTGGCGTCGGTCCCTTACGCCGTCAGCCGCTTCGTCGTCGACGTCGGCGAGGCTCCCGTGGCGGCTCGGTACGGGACGCCGAGCCTCGTCGCCGTGTCCGTGCTGGCGGTGTTGACGACGCTGGTCCTCGTGGTTCGGTCGACTGTCCGCTGCCGCCTTCCGCTGGCGGCGCTCGCGCTGTCCGGACCGTGCTGGGCCGTCGCTGTGCGGGGCAACGTCTCCATGCACGCGCACGAATTCGAAGGGATGTTCTACGTCGGCGTTCCGCTGGCGCTGTCCGCGCTGAATATTAATAATAACCGGCTGCTCCGGGCGGGCGGGCGCGTCACGGTGCTGGCGGGGACCGCCGCGGCGGCGACTTTCGTGCTGTCGTGCCTCCTCATGGCCCGGGCCGTCCACGACCCGGAACGCGCGCAGCTCGAAAGGACGAGGGCGGCCGACTCCGACGCCATCCGGGAACTGGCGGAAGGAATGACGATCGCGATACCCGGGGCGAGAGTCCAGTCCAGCCTGCAATATGACCTGGGCGCCGCCATGGTGCGGCTGGACCGCAAGCATCTCGCCGATTTCATCGTGAGCGATCGGATCGACGGCGTCCGCACCCTGACCCCGGACAACCGGTCGCGGTTTCTCTACGATCGCAGGGTCTACGACGCCTTCCTGACTCGATACGAACGGCGCGCGGACCGCAACGCGCCGTCCTTGCAGTCCCCTGACTACGACGTCCACCTCGTCAGGAACGCGGGAGGCGGAGACGAGCTGCTGTACGTCCGCCGCGAGTGCCCGGCGACGATGGACCTGCGGCGCTGGCCGCGATTCTTCCTGCACGTGCGCCCTGTCGACGCGAACGATCTCCCCGCAGACCGGCGACGGCGCGGATTCGAGAACCGGGACTTCGACGACCTGCACTTCTGGCGGGGGGACGGCAAGTGCTACGCCGTGCGCCCTCTGCCCGATTACGGCATCGCCGGCATCCGCACCGGACAGTTCACGATGCGCCGGACCAGGGAAGGCTTCCGGCCCGAGCCCGTCTGGGCGGGCAGCTTCTCGCCGGGTGAGCACGACTAGCGGCTTCGCGGCTGCTATGTCGTGAACCAACCCACAAAGCAACACCTCGGCGTCGCGCCCTGGACGGGACAGACCCGATGCTCGAGCGAAGGGGCAATCCTGAACAGCGCGGCGTCGCCGAACCGGCCCGGGGCGATCGTTCGGACGATTTCCCGGCTGTCCCGCAACCGGATCTGGAGCTCCCCGCCCGTCACAGGCTCCACGGACAGGTTGATGCTCAACCCGAACCGCCTTCCGCGCCCCAGGTCGTTGTGCCACGTATTGAAGTGTTCGCCGCCGGGTGACAGCCTGTTGCATCGTCCGTCGAAGCACCTGATGGTCTCGCCGGAGCCTGTGAACTCGCCGATCGCGGTGAAGAGCCGGGGTTGATTGAGCAGAATAAACAGGAACGTGTGGAGCGGCGCGTCGTCAGGAAGCGCCGCTTCCCTAGCGAGCAACTGGCCGTTATCCCGGTGCTCCAACGGCTGGAACTGATCGCCGGCGGCCCGCAGCATGGAGCCGAGCCGCTCCGATACGCGCGGGGCGATGAAACGCTTGAACCGGACCATGTGGCGCTTCCTGAAGACGTCCTGCTGCGCCGCCCACTCGGCGTCCCTGACGACGTCGAGACCGTTCATGATCAGTCGCAGCATGTTCCCTGTGCAATACCTGAACCCGCCGGCGACGTGCGCGGGACCGCTGCGGCCTCCGTACGCCTTGAGGCGGCGTGGCGGCGCAGATGAACGTCGGTCACTGCGTCGGCCCACGCGTCGCACCAGAGCTTGAGCACGGACGACGGCAGCCACAAGTTGTCCCGGCGCAGCATGGCGTTCGGCATCCAGGGTTTGGCCGGCGAGTTGAAATGCAGCACCTTCGCATCGCGCGCGGCAAGGCCCTCCCTCTCCCGGATCTGGACGGCGCTCCTCATCAGGTAGTTGTACGTCGAACTGACCAGGGTCTGCCGGCCGGCGAAGTACCGATTGCTCAGAAACTGCATGCCGTGAGCGACGTCAGGGCTGCGCCACGTCTCCGGCGCGATCATGGCCACGAGATCGGCGTGCGTGCGCTCGCCGACGAGGGACGCGTCGAGCAGCAGGAACCCGTCGTTGAACGTCCGGCGGAGGGCGCCGGCGGGGTCGTCCGTCGGCGTGAACTTCGCCGCGTCTCGGAACAGGCCCCGCAGGAACGCATAGTCGCCGCAGCAGATCAGGGCGTCCCGGGCATCGAACAGCTCGCTGACCGGCCGGCGGAACAGCAGGTCGCCGTCGCAGAACAGCACCTTGCGATATCCCACGAGCCGGAACGCTTCTATCTTGTACAGGGCCGGCAGCACGGCGGCGAGCCTCGGATGCGCGGCGCCCAGGCCGGCCGCGCGGTCCCGCAGCTCGGACGACACCGGCGCGAACCGCACCCGCCCGAACGCCAGGCGCAGCGCCTCGCGGGACGCTTCGGGCAGACCGTCGTGAATGACCACGACGTCGCCGGCGAACCGGGGGTGGACCTTCAGGAACGAGCCGACGGTGACCAGCGCGCCCGGCAGGAAACTCGCGGTGGCCACCGTAGCCAGGCAGACGCCGGACCCCCTCGCGCCAGCCATCCGCTGGTCGTTCTCGACGGCCTCCGGGGCGTCTGCGGCGGTCATGGACGAACGGCGCAAGATATCATGTCGGCAACTCCGCAAGAAAGGACGTGATGGTCCGGAGAGGCTCCGACGCGGCGCCGGCGGGAATCGGCCGCATGCTGCGGGTGACCGCGTGGAACGCGCTGCTGCTCTTCGCAGGACTCGCTCTGATCGCGGCGGCCGGAGAGGTCTGGTTCCGGCTTACGACGCCGTTCACCGAGATATTCGTGCCTTTTCATTTCGCACCCGGCGTGGGAGTCCTCACGAAACCGGGTGGAAGAACGTACTGGACGAACCACCTCGACTACTGGACCGTGTCGCAGGCCAACAGCCTGGGCTTCCTGGATCGCGAGCCTCCGAGCGCCGATCGCGCCGCAGCGAGCTGTCACGTCACGGTGCTCGGCGATTCGTTCGTCGAAGCCCGGGAGGTGCCCATCTCCGACAAGCTCCAGGTCCGGCTCGAAGCACTCGCCGCACGGGAGCTGCCCGAGCTGGACGTCACGACGTCCGCGTTCGGGAAGGGCCCCAGCGGCCAGGTCGCCCAGTTGGCGTACTACGATGCGTTCGCCAGACGTCTGCGCCCCAGGCTGGTCGTGCTGGTTTTCGTGCACAACGATTTCAGGGACAACGGGGCGAACTGGCGTGGAAACGTCACGGCGGCGTTCGAGGACGGCGCCTTCAAGCTGCTGCCGCCCGACCCGGACGGCCTCGATCTCGCCACTCCGACGTGGCCCGTTCCGGCGTACGTCCCCCGAAAGTCCCGGTTCGCAAGATATCTGTACCGGAAGACATGGATATTGCCGGTGCGGCATCGAACGGAAGAGGGACGGCCTCTCCGCAACGCGCGCCTGGATGACGCCGTCACGGGCTTCGCCCTGGATCAATTCCAGGAACGCGCCGGCCGCGACGGCGCCGCCCTGGTGCTCCTGAAGACCTACACCTTGCAGAAGACGGAGCAACCCTGGTCGCAACGGCTGGACGCTCTGGTCAGGGCGCGCGGCATCCCCGTCATCGACGAGTACGAGCACGTCGTCCGGCGGGGCGACCGGATGGAGGACGTCCACTGGCTTCACGACGGCCACTGGAACCCCGTCGGTCACCGGTGGGCTGCGGAAGCCGTGCTCGACTATCTGAAACGGAACCGGGAGGTCTGCCGCAAGTGATCGTCAAGCGGCGGCCGGCGTCCGGGCGTGCGGCGGCGGAGCCGGAACTGCCGCTGCCGCACCGCCTCGCCATCGCCTACCTGATGCTGCCGGTGGTCGTCTGGCTGGCGGGATGGTTCAACTGGTGGTTCGGCGTTCCGGCGGCCGCGCTGCTGGCGTGCGCGCTTCGGCGTCCGCTCTCCGGGTCGTGGAAGCCGCGGGCGACCGGCGCCGCGGCGGCGGCGGTCGCCGGCGCCGCGGTGATGACGACGGCCGCCGGCGGCGTGTTCGACGTCGAGAACTTCGACTGGCTCGAACATCGGACGACGATGCTCGATCTGAGCCGCCACCCCTGGCCCGCCTACCTTCCCGATCCGCTTGCCCCCTGGCGGCCGGAAAACGCAGCCCCGCACGCCACGCCGCCGCTGCTGCGCTATTACCTCGGATGGTTCATCGTGCCGGGGCTCGTCGGCCGCTGGCTCGGACCGGCCGCGCTGAACTGGGCCGTACCGCTCTGGACCTGGGCCGGCGTCGCCCTCGTCGCGCTGCTGTTCGCCCGGCGTCGCCGCGGCCGGGAGCTCGCCGTCTATCTCGCGATGGCCTTCTGCTTCGGTGGAATGACTCTCGTGAGCGCGCCCGCCATCCTGGGATGGGGCAGGGGATGGGTCGGTGTCGAGTGGTACGCCGAACGTTTCGGCTGGGCTTCGTTCCTGGTCCACGGTCCGGGACCTTTCAGCTTGCAGTCCAGACTGGCCAACCTGTCGTGGGTTCCTCAACACTTCCTGCCCGCCGGGCTGTACGCCCTGCTCTGCCTGCAGCTGCGCCGGCAACCCCGGTTCCTGGCCGTGCTCGGCGTCCTCCTGGCGGCGGCCCCGTTCTGGTCGGTTTTCGTCGCCGCCGGCCTGCTGCCGTTCCTCGCGGTCCTGCTTCGGGAGAACGGCGCCCGCCCGCTGCTGCGCTGGCCCAACCTGCTTCTGGCGGGGCCGCTGTTCGGACTGGTGACGCTCTATCTGACGTCTGGAGAGATCGACTTCCCGCGCGGCTGGATATGGGAGACTTTCAGCTGGCCGCAGGCGGCGCGACGACTGTCGTTCTTCTACCTGACCGAGTTCCTGCTGCTGGCGCTGCTGCTGCTGACGATCCGGCCTGCATTGCGCCGGGAGCCGTTCTGCATGGCCGCCGTGGCGACGTTGCTGCTGGCGCCTCTGTACCGCTACGACGACTCGACCATCCTCATGCTGCGCGCGTCGCAGCCGGCCCTGTTTCTGCTGAGCGGGTTCTGCGCCGACGCCGTCGCGCAGTGGGGGGCGACAGACCGGCGCGCCGGTCTTCAGCGCATCGCCTTCGCGGGGCTGGTGCTCGTGCTCGGCATGGGCGCGGTCACCACCGCGGCGGAGCTGGCGCTGGCCTTCCGCCGGCACGGCCCGGTCCGATACGAAACGATCGGACGCACCACCCTGGTCGACCTTCCCGTCTCCTGGCGGCGTCAGAACGTGGCACCCGACCCGCCCGACCTGCTCCGGCGGCTGCTGCGCGATCCCGCGGATCGCCCCGGCCGCCGCATCCCGGACGAACCTGTCGTCCGGTCCGTCTTCGACGTTTACCTTCACGGCGGCATGCTGGTCGCCGTGAAGGAACGGTGCACGGCGGCGGACGAGCAGGCGCGTTTCTTCCTGAACGTGATGCCGGTGGACCCCGACGATCTGCCGTCCCACCGCCGGCGGTTCGGGTTCCATCGTGAACTGCGCAAGCCCCCGGAGCGGTTCGGCGACAGGTGCCTGTACGCCGCATCGCTTCCGAAATATCCCGTGGCCCGCATCGTCACCGGCCAACTCGCGCCATGCTGGATCGCCTGGCGGACGGAAATAAAGTCTCTTCCAACGACAAATGAGCCTGAACGGGGGATTGTTTCCAACGACAGATGAGCCTGAAGGGGGGCCGGGTCACGTATACTGATGCATTGCGGGCAGGCTGCGAACCAGCCGGACTCGGCGCTACTGAGCGGCCGTGCGATGAGGACGTGAACGCATGCAGATTCTTCGGGTGCGCCATCGCGACTCCGAGATCCACGTCGGCTTCAAGCTGAACCGGTTCATCGCCGACTGGCCGTCGGCGCAGTCGAAGTTCATCGACGGCATCGCCGACAGATTTCGTGGACAGGTTCCGATCGGCCCGCGGAACTTCAGCGTGACTCCCTCCTTCGCCCTGGAAGACCTGCGGTGCAAGTGCCGGCTCTTCGGCGGTCAGTGCGAGATCGTTCTGGCGCCGGAGACGTTGCATCTCGACTTTGAGAACGTGAAACGGAAAGTCCGGCCCGTCGTTCTGGAAACGGTTCGAAGCGCGTCGGAATGGCTGGCCGGCGCTCTGGGAGACCACGGCCGGGACCTGTTGTCGTTCCAGACGCTTGCGCACCTGGAGGCGCTGGATGCGGGCGCCGCGGATGCGTACCTCGGCCAGTTCGTGCCGGCGGAAGCCGACGAGTTGCTGCGATCCGAACCGGACGTGAAGCGCCTGCCGTCCAGCCGCACCCTGTTGTCGGGAGAAGCGGAAGGGTGGATGTTGGAGCGGGTGATCGAAAAATCGCTGTCGATCGAAAACGCCGTGTTCGTGAACACGCGGGTTCACGTGCAGTCGTCGGATTCCCGGGAATTCGACGACGATCTGCGGCTGCTCGACCGCGTCGAGAAGCTGGCGGACCGCGCGGTCGGACTCGATTGCGAGGAGGCGTGAATGGCTGCGATGCAGTTCGGGCTCCTATCGGCGCACAACACCCCTGACCGTTTTCTTCCTCGGATTGTTCGGGAAGATCGCATGACGGCGCAGCTTGCGGCGAGCAACCGCGTGGGGTATGGAACACTTGGGGCCGAACCGTTCTCCCAGAAGCCGTGGAGCGATCCGAATGCGCCCATGGAGCTGCTCGTCGTCCAGACACCGGCGCGGAGACGCTTGGGGGCGTTCGGGAGGACTACGAACGCGCCGTCGTCGGTCGGAGCGGACACGGACGATGCGTATCGGCAGTTCCAGCCACACTGGCTCGCGGACGCCCTGGCGGCCCTGGCGGACGTCGACGACGAAATCGCGGAGGAAGAGCTTCCTCAAGTCGGTGAGGCCACAAAGATTGAGGCGGCAAGAATCATCAAGGCCTTGGCACGACGAGCGCCGGCGCCGACCGTCTACCCTACGCAGGACGCCGAGATCGCTCTGCATTTCAAGGCGCCCGGCCGGACGGGCGCCGTCGTCATCCTGTTGAGCGACGGCGGCCGGGCGGACTGCCATGCGTACGTCGGCGGCGCGAGCCGGCGCGCCCACTATGATGCTTCCTCGGACCTCCCTGATGCATTCGTCCTGGATCAACTGCGCCGCCTGACGCCGCCGATCCGGGCCGCCGTTTCGACGCCGGACGCGAGCTTCTCCCTGTTCCGAGCGATGCTCCTGCAGACGATCTGACCTGAAGCGGACATACTTCTGAACGTCACCGGGGAGGAGAGAAGGCGCCAGCAGAAGGAGCACGCCGTTGAACTGGCGGACAAGTCCCGGTGGCTGGAGGCTCCCGCAGGTTCGGACTCCGTATGAATGGGAAATGGCTTCCGACCGCGCCGGCCGCATCAGTGCGCCCCGGGAGCGTAGCGGACTCCCGGGAGAGGTCGCCGCCGCGCATGGGTCGTTCTGTCGTCGGGAAGCCACTCCACGCGCGAGACGTCGTGCACGCTGTCGAACTCCGCCAGCACCACGCCGTCGCTCAGACGCACTTCGACGCCTCGACCCGAGTGCGTAGCCGTCCCGATCACCCGGCGGCGATCGGGAGACAGGGCGACGTCTCCGCCGACCACGGTGAAGAACGCCCGCGACCCCTCCAGGTGCAGAACGGCGTGCTGCGCGACGAAACTGCCGCGCACCAGCCGCTTCACCCGATGCGTCCGGCGATCCAGCACGGCGAACGCATCCACGTTCCGCAGCGACACCACCAGATCGCCGGGGGCCAAGCCGTCCGCGCCGCCTGAGGTTGCCCCGAAAATGCCGACTTTTACCACGGGCTGTTGAGCCGCGGCTTCTTGCCGAAGTCTGACGCTCCTCGACGGCGCTACATGGGCACAAAAAAGAAATCATGGTTTCGTATCGTGAACCAGCCTACATAGCCGCACCTCGGCGTCGCGCTCCGTACGGGACAGACCCGATGAATGAGCGAAGGCCCAAGCCGAAACAGCGTGGCGTCGCCGAACCGGCCCGGGGCGATCTTCTGGATTTCCCGGCTGCCCCGACGCCGGATATGCATCTCTCCGCCCACCACGGACTCCACCGACAGGTGTATGTTGAATCCGAACCGCCTTCCTTTGCACCAGTCGCTGTGCCACGTGCTGAAGTGCTTGTCGCAAGACGACAGCTTGGAGTATCGCCCGTCGAAGCTCCTGATCGTCTCGTCATGCTGGGTGAACTCGCCGATCGCGGCGAAGAGCCGAGGTCGATTGAGCAGGATCCACAGGAACTTCTCAAGCGGCGTCCCCCTTGGCAGCGTTTCTTCCCGTGCGATCAGATCGCCGTCGTCAACCTCCATAGGCTGCAACTGCTCGTCAGCGGCGCTCAGCATGGGACGGAGCCGCGCCAGAACGTACGGATCGACGAAACGCTCGAACCGGATGAAGTGGCGCTTCCTGAAGACAGCCTGCTGCGCCGCCCATTCGGCGTCTCGACGATATTCAACACCGCTCATGGTCAGTCGAATCATGCGCTTTATCATATTATATAACTCAGGGCGCCTCGCTCGGCGCAGATCAGCGGACGCCGGGACTGACGACGGCGCGGCGGCGCTTGCGCGCGAGGCGCGTCCGATCCATCATGGGACGGTTCGGAGACTGTCCGGGCGAAAACACGAGCGAGAAGACACGTTCGACCGGGGGATGCTGCCGGCCGCCGTCTGGTCGGACCTCGACGCGGGCGACCGGTGCATCCAGCACGCGAAGGCCGGGCCGCCAATCAGCACCGGCGGCTACAACAACAACATCCAGATCGTCCAATTCAACGGAAAGCACGACCAGATCGGGCGGCCGCTGCTGAGCTCGGGCGAGAGTCTCTTCCAACGACAAGTGAGCCTGAACGGGGGATTGTTTCCAACGACAGATGAGCCTGAAGGGAGGCCGGGTCACGTATACTGATGCATTGTGGGCAGGCTGCGAACCAGCCGGACTCGGCGCTTCTGAGCTGAACCGGTTCATCACCGACTAGCCGTCGGCGCAGTCGAAGTTTATCGACGGTCGAGAAGCTGGCGGACCGCGCGGTCGGAGCTCGATTGCGAGGAGGCGTGAATGGCTGCGATTGTTCAGGAAGATCGCATGACGGCGCAGCTTGCGGCGAGCAACCGCGTGGGGTATGGAACACTTGGGGGCCGAACCGTTCTTCCAGAAGCCGTGGAGCGATCCGAATGCGCCCATGGAGCTGCTCGTCGTCCAGACACCGACGCGGAGACATATCGGCAGTTCCACGTCCCGGAGCCACGCTGGCTCGCGGACGCCCTGGCGGCCCTGGCGGACGTCGACGACGAAATCGCGGAGGAAGAGCTTCCTCAAGTCGGTGAGGCCACAAAGATTGAGGCGGCAAGAATCATCAAGGCCTTGGCGCGACGTGCGCCGGCGCCGACCGTCTACCCTACGCAGGACGCCGAGATCGCACTGCATTTCAAGGCGCCCGGCCGGACGGGCGCCGTCGTCATCCTGTTGAGCGACGGCGGGCGGGCGGACTGCCATGCGTACGTCGGCGGCGCGAGCCGGCGCGCCCACTATGACGCTTCCTCGGACCTCCCTGATCCATTCGTCCTGGATCAACTGCGCCGCCTGACGCCGCCGATCCGGGCTGCCGTTTCGACGCCGGACGCGAGCTTCTCCCTGTTCCGAGCGATGTTCCTGCCGACGATCTGACCTGAAGCGGACATACTTCTGAACGTCACCGGGGAGGAGAGAAGGCGCCAGCAGAAGGAGCACGCCGTTGAACTGGCGGACAAGTCCCGGTGGCTGGAGGCTCCCGCAGGTTCGGACTCCGTATGAATGGAAATGGCTTCCGACCGCGCCGGCCGCATCAGTGCTCCCCGGGAGCGTAGCGGACTCCCGGGAGAGGTCGCCGCCGCGCACGGGTCGTTCTGTCGTCGGGAAGCCACTCCACGCGCGAGACGTCGTGCACGCTGTCGAACTCCGCCAGCACCGCGCCATCGCTCAGACGCACTTCGACGCCTCGACCTGACTCCCAGGCCGTCCCGATCACCCGGCGGCGATCGGGAGACAGGGCGACGTCGCCGCCGCTATTGGTGAAGAACGCCCGCCTCAGGCGGTCGGGCGTCGCGGCGTTGGGAAAGATCGTGGTCTCGCCGCCGTCCGCCACGTCCACCATCAGCAGCCGCGAGAAACCGCCCCCGGCGGCCGCATCCATCCCCAGATTGTCGAACATCACGAACCGGGACCCCTCCAGGTGCAGAACGGCGTGCTGCTCGACGAAACCGCCGCGCACCAGCCGCTTCACCCGATGCGTCCGGCGATCCAGTACGGCGAACGCATCCACGCGCCGCAACGACAACACCAGATCGCCGGGGGCCAGGCCGTCCGCGCCGCCGGCGTCCTCCCCCAGCACGTCGATGCTGTTGAGGTGAAGCGGGTCACATTCGGACGCGCTTTTTCGGATCATGCGTGCATATCGAGACTCCCGGACGGCGTCGAACACGGAGATTTCTTCCTGCACCCTCCCGGCGCCGTCGATCACGCGCACGGTGTCCAGCATCGGGCGTTGGCAACGCAGCCTGATGAAAAAGCCGCTGCGCCCGCGGGAACCGAAGTCGATCGGCCCGGCGGGGATCCGCATGCCCGGGACCAGGGCGGCGCCGTCGGCCGTCAGGCGCGGCCGGTGGTGGCTGTAGTCCCGCCGGTACCAGATCGGACGGCCGTCCCGATCGAGGCGCGCGACGCCGCCGGCGTACGGAAAGGATTCCATAAAACGGAAGACGACCAGCAGGTCGCCGTTCGGGTACGGGGAGACTGCGAACACATCCACGTCTTCGGTGAACGAGAATCCGAATCCGTGCTCGTAAGGCAGGTCGTCGGGGTGCGCCGCGCGCGCGATCTCCTCGGGGCGGTACGGCCAGACGCGGCGCACCTCGCCGCGGCCGGCGTACTCGACCGCGACGCAGCCCGGGTGCCCGGGACAATGTTCCGCAAAATACTCCCACCCGCCGACGAGCAGGATCGGGTCGGCGAGCGCGCCCTCGGCGAGTCGGATGCGGTGCGCGTCCAGGCGGCCGAGCGGGAACGCCGTGGGCCGCCACCGCCACTTGGCGGCCGGGGGGGGATTGAAGGCCGGAATTACCTCGGGCAGGGTGGTGAGCGTTTTCAGGGTCCGCCAGGCGGAGCGGATCGTGTAAAAGGGAAACGTCTGGAAGTGTCCCACCCAGACGCCGCCGGCGAACGTCGCCAGCGCGAGCGCCGCCGCGAGGAGCGCAAGCGGCGCCTTGACCCCCGAACGACGGAAAGCCGGCCGCATCAGTGCTCCCCGGGATCGTAGCGGACTCCCGGGAGAGGTCGCCGCCGCGCACGGGTCGTTCTGTCGTCGGGAAGCCACTCCACGCGCGAGACGTCGTGCACGCTGTCGAACTCCGCCAGCACCGCGCCATCGCTCAGACGCACTTCGACGCCTCGACCTGACTCCCAGGCCGTCCCGATCACCCGGCGGCGATCGGGAGACAGGGCGACGTCGCCGCCGCTATTGGTGAAGAACGCCCGCCTCAGGCGGTCGGGCGTCGCGGCGTTGGGAAAGATCGTGGTCTCGCTGCCATCCGCCACGTCCACCATCAGCAGCCGCGAGAAACCGCCCCCGGCGGCCGCATCCATCCCCAGATTGTCGAACATCACGAACCGGGACCCCTCCAGGTGCAGAACGGCGTGCTGCTCGACGAAACCGCCGCGCACCAGCCGCTTCACCCGATGCGTCCGGCGATCCAGTACGGCGAACGCATCCACGCGCCGCAACGACAACACCAGATCGCCGGGGGCCAGGCCGTCCGCGCCGCCGGCGTCCTCCCCCAGCACGTCGATGCTGTTGAGGTGAAGCGGGTCACATTCGGACGCGCTTTTTCGGATCATGCGTGCATATCGAGACTCCCGGACGGCGTCGAACACGGAGATTTCTTCCTGCACCCTCCCGGCGCCGTCGATCACGCGCACGGTGTCCAGCATCGGGCGTTGGCAACGCAGCCTGATGAAAAAGCCGCTGCGCCCAAGGGGACCGAAGTCGATCGAGCTGGCGGGAATCCGCAGGCCCGGGACCAGGGCGGCGCCGTCGGCCGTCAGGCGCGGCCGGTGGTGACTGTAGTCTCGCCGGTACCAGACCGGGCGGCCGTCCCGATCGAGGCGCGCGACGCCGCCGGCGTACGGAAAGGCTCCTAGAAAGCCGAAGACGACCAGCAGGTCGCCGTTCGGGTACGGGGAGACTGCGAACACCCGCACGTCTTCGGTGAACGAGAATCCGAATATGTACTCGTAGGGCAGGTCGTCGGGGTGCGCCGCGCGCGCGATCTCCTCGGGGCGGTACGGCCAGACGCGGCGCACCTCGCCGCGGCCGGCGTACTCGACCGCGATGCAGCCCACGTGCCCGGGACAATGCTCCGCAAAATACTCCCACCCGCCGACGAGCAGGATCGGGTCGGCGAGCGCGTCCTCGGCAAGTTGGATGCGGTGCGCGTCCAGGCGGCCGAGCGGGAACGCCGTGGGCCGCCACCGCCACTCGGCGGTCCGGGGAGAATTGAAGGCCGGAATCGCCTCGGGCAGGGTGGTGAGCGTGTCCAGGGTCCGCCAGGCGGAACGGATCGTGTAGAAGGGAAACGTCTGGAAGTACCCCACCCAGACGCCGCCGGCAAACGCCGCCAGCGCGAGCGCCGCCGCAAGGAGCGCGAGCGGCGCCTTGTCCCCCGAACGACGGAAACCGGAAGCGTTCATACCGAAGCGGCCCTCGCGAATCCAGTCAGGCCCCGCGGCCGGCGGGCGGGGCCTGACAGCCCGTGGCGAAAGTCCCCGCTGCATTCGAGCGGCGATGCATCCCGCCTGACTGCGTTGTTCGTCGGTTGCGTATGCCCAATATGCGCCCTCCTCACGCCTTGTCAGCCGGGCGCCTCACCGCTCTCGGTGCGACGCGGGGATTCCACCACGGGCTGCTGATCTTCGAAGTGGTGATGCTCCTCCCATAGCACGCGCCAGCCGTCCGGGTGCTCGTAGCGGCGCTGGCCGGTCCGAAGGGCCGTGACGGCATAGTCGGGCAGCGCCGTCGAGGCGATGCACTTCCCGTCGAATTTTACGCCGAGGCTGTCGGCGGCGGCGACGAAGCCGCCGCCGCTCCCCTCTGCGCCCCATCGGGTCATGACCGGAACGAACCCGTCCGGCCGGAGGCGGACCCGGCGGCGGTCGACCGGCGCGGCGGCCGCATCCGCCGGACGCACCAGGAGGAAGAACGCCCCCGACAGGTCGCCGGGACGGCACGCTTCCTTGAGCCAGGTCAGCGTCTTCCCGGCGACGTGCACGTCGAATTCGGACCGGACGACCGGCTCGCCCGACGCCGCCGACCGGTACGCCCGCCGGTAACGGGCGGCGACGGCGTCGTCCACCAGGGACAGGTCCGGCGTCGCCACCGTCAGAATCGTGTTGCCGTACACCCGCCGGGTATGGACGGCGGGGGGGAAGACCTCCCATCCGTTCCCCCCGGCCGCGCGGTGGTTGACGACGTAGAAATCGGGGTCGCGGGCCGCCGGGAAGTCGCGCAGTCTCCGCTGGTCCGCCTCGGAGAGCAGCAGCCGGCTCCTGCGCAGGTTCCCGTACACCTGAACGCGCACCGGCGACGCGGCGGACCGTTCGAGCACGTGCTCCAACGCCTGGAGGTGCGACACCCGCCAGTAGTCCATGTCGTACCGCGAGCGCAACCGTTCGGGGGTCGTCCGGTCCGCCAGCAGGTTGAAGTAGACCTGCTGGTGGGGATGAATCCGCACCATCTCGACGGCGACGCTCCCCAGACCGACCCCCGCGGCGACGTACGCGGCCGACCGCAGCGCCGGCCGGCCGGCGGACGCCAGGCGATGCAGGCCGAACGCCGCCAGCAGGCAGAACGGCGCATGGAGGAAATACATCTGGCGCCATCCGTCGTAGACGTGGCTGCGCAGCAGCACGACCGTCAGCACCGGCAGGGCGAGGCAGCAGACGAGCAGCAGTCCGAAACGCCGCCGCGCGTCGCGCATCAGGCGGCTGGGCCGGGTCAGGCCGCCGTGCAGCGCCACGCCGGTCCCGAAGAGACCGAGCGCCAGCGTCACCGGCGGGGTCGTCAGCGCGAACCAGGCGGGCACGTAGTGCGCCGGCGCGTCGGTCGAGAGGACCAGCTCGCCTTGAAACAGGTTGGGAACGACGGTAGGGAACCGGAACAGCACGGCGAGTCCCTCGACGAGCGCGCCGATCGGGTCTCGCCAGAGCGCCGGATTCGCGCCGTACAGCGCGAGCAGGCCGGTCAGGGTGAACGCCGCGCCGGTCGTCAGGACGCGCTTCCGCGCCGTCCGTCCGGCCGCCTGCCGGAAGTCGGCCGCCCGCAGCGCCAACACGGCGGGCAGCAGCGCCGCCCCCGGCAGCCGGACGCCGGCCAGCGCCCCGGCCGCCGCCCCGCAAACGGCGAACGCCCGGACGGTGTTCTGCTCGATCGCCCGGTGGAGCAGGTACAGCGCGATCATGAACAGGCTCAGGAACGGCAGGTCCTTGGAATTGAAGAACGAGTGCGCGTACAGCCGGGGATGCAGCACGAACAGCGCCAGGGCGAAAAGCGCCAGCCGCCGGTCGTCGAACAGCCGGCGCGCCAGCAGGTAGCAGGACAGCCCCGCCGCCAGGAACAGCAGATGGTTCAGGAGGTGGCGCATCAGGTAGACGCTGCGGCTGTCGCCGAGTCCCAGGGCGCGCTGCAGCGCCTCCACGGCCAGGAGCGGCCACTCGAAGGCGACGCCGTAGAAACGGTTGGCTTCACCCGGAAGAGCGCCGTTTCCCAGGACGTGACGGAAATGTCTGACGGCGTTGGCCCGGGTGACCGGCTCGTCCACCGCCACGCCGTAGTCGTCGAGCACGACGACGCCGACGGCCAGCAGCAGGCCGCAGGCGGTCAGCGCGCCGCGGGCGTCCCCAAGGCCGGCGTCACGGCGCATGGGCGCGCTTGCGGCCGCCTTCCGCCAGCAGCGCCTCGGCGTCCCGCAGGTAGCCGAGCCGCGCCATCACCGGGCCGTGCGCGTCCACCAGCGCCCGCACTTGCCCCGGCGTCAGCGCGGTCCGCCACGATCCTGCCGTTCCGGACCGGAAGAAGGAGGGCGCGGACGGCATCCGTTCCCGGAAACCGGACCTGATCTCCTGCGCCCGCAGGCGGGTGAACGCCGATCGCGCGATGGCGCGGTCGAGCAGCGCCGCGTCGAAGTCCAGCCCGGCGAAGCGCACGATCGCCCCGAAGGCGGTCCGCGGGTCGGCCAGCAGGTCCTCGTACCGTGCGGCGTGCAACGGCAGTTCCCGCTGATCCAGCCAGCCCGCCACGTGGCCGCTCCACGTCGTCAACGGCTCCGGCAACCGGTCGCAGATGCCGCCGGGGACGTGCGATTCGGCGGCGGCCGGGTCGTTCATCCTCCGCACGATTCCGTCGACCGACTCCTGCCGGTGGTGCGCGTAGGAGACCGCCACGTCGAGGGGTGAGCGGATCAGGTAGATCACGCCGGCCGTCCCCGCCCGCGGGAACCGCGGGACGTCGTCCGCGCCGCGGTGCGCATCGTGCGTCTTGACGAAGGCCGGCGCCGGCAAATCGCCGGCCAGCAGCTCGCGGAACGCCGGCAGGAGCCGTGCGATTTCGTCCGGCGCCATCTCCGACGCATCCACTCCGGTGATCTCTCCGAACGCCTCGCGGTCGCTCCCCGCCCAGTCGCCGATCAGGGCGTCGATCGGCGCCGGCTCGCCGTCGCCGCGGGGATGCAGGTAGTTGGTCAACACCGCCCGCAGCCACGTGTTGCCCGACTTGGGATAGGAGACGAGCCAGACGATAGCCATCGCGGGGCTCTCCGGCGCGCTCATCCGGCGGACGGCTCCTGCGCGCCGCCCGCCCGTGTGTGCTCCGCCACCCAGTCGATGATCCGGTTCGCCAGCAGGTCGAGCCGGCACGGAACGGCGGGCCGGGTCACGCGGACGAGCGGTACGGACCTCGCCATCGCCGTCAGGACCCGGAAGTGCGTCATCTGCTGCCCGTGCCCGTGCAGGAGCAGCTTCCTGTAGGTGTACCGGCTCAGCCACTTGAAGGCGCCGGCGGGCGGCGCCGGCTCTATCCTGACGTCCGGCCGGTTGTGGATCGTCAGCACGCAGGCGGCGCGTACGGGCGCCGGGGCGGCATGGAACCGCGTCGCCGGCGCCAGATACTTGTCAATCCCCGGCCGCACGCGGTCCCGCGCGCCCACGCGGCGTGTGGCGTCCAGCATGTCCGGCCTCAGCCGGAAGCAGGGCAGCGAGGGCAGCGCCAACAGCCCTCGGCGCCGACGTGGTGGCGCGCCGCGGTCGAGGACCACCCCGGTGACGTCGTCGGCCAGCAGGTTACAGCCGCGGTCGTGCAGCGCCGCGGCCAGCGACGACTTGCCGATGCCGGAGCAGCCGAGCAGCAGCACCGCTCCGCCGTCAGCCGCGACCGAGCCGGCGTGAAACGCCATCACGCCGCGCTGCTGCAACACCGCGCCGAATATCGAGGTGGAGAGAAAGACGCCGATGGCCGATTCGTCGCCGCCGCGCGGCTCGACCAGGACGTCCCGGCCGTTCGTGACCAGGTACCGCGCAACGCCGTCTATCGTCTGCAGGAAAACGCCGGCGGCGTTCTCCCACAGGCCGGGTTTCTGTCCGATCGCGCCGGGGAGCGCCGCCGGCGTCCTGCCGAGGCGCACCACCACGTCCGGATCGTCGGCCGGCGCATCCCAGGGCCGGGCGAACGGCATGACGACGGCCGAACGCACGTGCAGCCCGTAGGCTGCGTAATCATGGAAGGAACCGCTCATGCACGCCTATTGTCGCATGCCTGTCACGCCGTCAGAAGTCGAGCAGTTGCAACGTGCTGCAAATAGGCCCCAACCGCGGCTCCGCCCGGCGTCGATCCGGGTCCAGATGCTCGATCAGGCGCGGCACGTCGACGTAACGCGCCCGCGACGGCGGCGCGGCGCGGGCGGCCAGCGCCCGCCGCACCGCCGGCAACGCCCCGGCGACGGCGTCACGCAGCGCACCGTGCCGGGCCGGTTCCGCCTTGTCCGCGTGCCAGCAGACCTCCGGCGGCAGCGCCGCCCCCGCGCCTGACGGCATTCCCCCGAGCGCGTGGCGCATCAGCCAGCGGCGCTGCCGTCCCCGGCAGAACTGCTCCGGCGGCAGCCCCAGGGCGAACTCCAGGAGCCGCCGGTCCAGCAGCGGATAGCGGTACTCGATGTCCCGCCGCGCGCCGGTCGCGCCCCATCCCTCGATTCGGACGCTCAGATTCCCGCTCCGCAGCAGCGACGCCTGGGCGCGCCGCAGGCTGATCGGGCGCGGGATCCATTCCGGCGCCGGCCGGACCCGGCGCGCGAACGCCGGGTCGACGAACCAGTGCCGGTGGAGCGGCGCCTCACCGAGTCGCCACCGGTGGAGGCGGTACGCGAAACGCGGGTGCGCTATCCTCAAGGCGAGGCCCGCCATGGCGCGGACCGGCCGCCCGCCGCCGGCGCGCACGTCGGCGGAAAGCCGCCTCCAGCGCCCGGTCAGCAGCAACTGCTGGCGCCAGCCCAGGCCGAAGAACGACACCCCTTCGTCGCCGCCCAGGCCGGACAGCAGCACCCGCACGCCGCGCTGCGCGGCGCGCCGCTGCACCACCTCCTCCGCGGGATCGACGTGCACGCCGGGGTACGCCCCGTCGCGCCGCCAGAGATCGAGCATCACGGCGGAGTCCGGCGCCTGGTGCAACACCTGCAGCCCCTCCTGGACGCACACGGCGTCGATGCGGCGATACTCCGGCGCGTGGCGCTCGGGGATCGGCTGGCCGCCGGGCGGCGGCAGCCAACTGAAGGCGGGCGGCGGCTGCTGCCCGCGGCGGCGCAGCTCGCGGGCCGCCATCACCGCGACGCTGGACGAATCGAGACCGCCGCTCAGGTGCACGCCTGCGGGTTCGCCGCGCAGACGGTCCGCCACCGCCCGGCCGTACAGCTCCAGCATCTCCTCCGCATGGGCGTCGTCGGAGGCGGGCCGCGCCCGCGGCGCGTCCTCGGGGCGCCAGTGGCGCTCCGCCCGCATCTCGCCGTCCCGGACCGTGCAGGCGTGGCCGGGCGGCAGCTTGCGCACCGCCCGGAAGAACGTGCGGGTGGTGGTGTACAGACCGACGTGGGTGAGAGCGGTCGCCACGGCCGTCTCGTCCAGGTCGCCGGGAACGCCGGGAGCGGCCAGCACCGCCTCGACGGCGCTGGCGAAGACGAAGCCGCGCCGCGTGCGGGCGTAGTAGAACGGCCGCACTCCGACCGGATCGCGGGCGCAGAACAGCGTGCGCGTCCGCGCGTCCCACACCGCGAAGGCGTAGTCGCCGAGCAGACGGGCCGGGCAGCCGCTCCCCCAGCGCGCGTACGCCCGCAGGACGAGATCGGCGTCGCCGAGAGCGGCGCGATCGGGGCGGGGAACGTCCAGCGCGTCGCAGAGCGCGCCGCGGTCGTCGAGGCGGACGTCCGCGGCGAGCGCGAGGCCGGCGGAGAGATCGACGGCCACCGCCGCGCCCGGCGCACGGGAACGGACGCCGAGAGCCGTCGTCCCGTCCGTCCACGCCGCGCGGCCCGCCCCCCGGCCGGCCAGCGCCGCCAGCATGGCGGCCACGCCGCCGTCGTCCGCCGGCTCCTGCCCGCAGACTCCGCAGATGGCGATCGTGCTCACTCTCTCTCTTCCGGGAACCTGAACTCCCCGCGCCAGACGACGCCCCTGCCCGTGAACTGCCCGGTCCTGACGGCGGCGATCCGCCAGCCCGGCAGCGGACGCATGGCGACGCACCGCGCGCCCTGCCGGAGCCCCCAGTCCGTGAAACGGAAATCGAGGTTGTCGAAACCCCACCGTTTGCGCTGTTCGGGCAGATCGTCTTCGTCCGCAGGCTCCAGGTGCAGGAAGAACCTGCGGCGCACGTCCCGGGCGTCGCAAGGATTCCGGACGTAGGCGAGCAGCCGCCGGCCGCGGCGCGCCACGTCGTAGACGTTGAATCGGGACGCGAACAGGAGACGTTCGTCGTCCTCCGCGAACGCCGCCAGATCGCCGGCGCCGACGAAATCGCCGCGGGCGACGAACGAGTCGAACCGCGCCTCCACCCACGCCGGGGAGGGAGCGTCGAACGGCATCCACAGGCCGGGGGCGAACTCCGCGGCGTACGGATGCCGCCCCACCGCGTGCACGGCGCTGGGAGCTACAGGCCCGACGTCGAAGTTCACCCGTTCCCGCAGGTAGCCGGGAGGAGGGCGCCGCTCATGCGCCAGGTAGCGCGCGGGACGCAGGTCCGGATTGCGCGCCACCGTCGCGTCGGTCAGTCCCCAGACGTCGACGAAGGCCAGATCCGGCAGGTAGTAGGGGCGGACGCCGGCCTGGTGCGCAGCCGCCACCGCGTCGTCAGGAATGAACCCGCGCTCCATGTCCTGGTACGGCCCCCACCTCGACAGCAGGTCCTGGTGTCTCCGAAGTCCGTGGACCCTCCCATGCGCCCGATAGACTTCTCCGAGCGCTCCGCGCAAGTCGTTGGAGAGGGCGGCGAGCGCGGGCATCCCCGGCGCCGCAAGCGCCCATCCCGCATTCCCGTCGTCCAGCGTCACGAACTGCGACGGCGGAACGTCCAGATATTCCCGAAACAGCGCTCCCTGCAGCGCTCCTGCGTAGAACAGCACGAACCCGAAACAGGCGACTGTCGCCGGGGCGGCCGCTCTCGGCGAAACCCCCTCCGGCCCGCGCCGCCACAGGCGCGCCAGCCCCGTCCCCGCGCGCGCAATCCCCTCCGACGCGGGAACCGCCAGCAGCGGCCACCAGAAGTCGATCAGCCGCCACCCGAACGGGTCGCCTCCGATGCGCGCCAGGTACGCCGCGTGCAATCCGATGATCGCGAACGGCGCCCCGTACGCCGGATCGCGCCGCGCCCGCCAGCGCGCCCACGCCGCCCACGCCGCCAGCGGCGCCAGCAGATACAGGCCGGTCTCCACCCCCGCCGCCGCCAGATACCGGAGTCCGTCTTCCACCCGCGGGCCGGTGTACTTCGCGTGGAACGTGTTCGGCAGCCACTCCCCGTAATAGCCGCGCCGCCACAGGAAATGCGCCCCTGCCGCCAGCGCCACCGGGAGCGCCAGCCGGCGCAGACCCCGCCAGTCGAAATCGGCTCGACTCCGCCGCCGTGATTCCCTGCGCGTCCACGTCCACCAGCCGATGCAGCACGCCGCGGCCAGCAGACCCTCCGGGCGCGTCAACGACGCCAGCGCCAGGCATGACGACGCCGCCAGCAGACCCCGCCGGCTCTCGCCGCGCGTCGTCAGGAGCGCCACCGCCGCCACGACGAACAACGTGAACTGCCGCGTCTCCAGTCCGCCGCCCGACGTCCAGGTCGCGAACGTCGCGCTGCTGCACACCAGGCCCAGCGCCATCCACCAGACCAGGCCGCGGTCCCGCAGGCCGGGCAACCTCCGCACCCACCACGCCATCGCGCCCAGCGTGGCGGCCGTGCAGGCCGCCGACAGCCCCCACACGGCCTCCTCCGGCGGCACTCCCGCCGCCGCCCAGATCGCCGCCAACTCCAGCACCCACAGAAAGTTCGTGTATCCTTCGACGTACTCTCCGGGGTTCCAGGTCAGTCCCCTCCCCTCCAGCAGGTTCCTCGCGTACCGGAAGCTGATGAAGGCGTCGTCGTTCAGGAACCGCGACAGGAACGCCAGGCCGCCCAGCAGCGCGAGCCACGGCAGGGACAGCAGAACCAGCCCGAACCGCTTGCGGAACGGCATCCTCATGCCGCCGCCGACAACCGCTGCAACGCCTGCGACAGCCACGCGAACATCGACCGGCCGGCCGAACCGAGCGGCGAGCCGGCGGCGTCGAGCGCCCGGCGCAGGTGACCGGCCCGTTCGAGCGCAGTCCGGCGGCCGCGCCGAAACGCCTCGGGCATCGCGCCGAATGCGCCGGCCGGCGGCGTCTCCAGGCGTTCGACCCGCGCGAAGAACACCGCCAGATGCACGTAGACGTGAAAGGCTGAAAACGCCCGTTCCAGGGACCAGTCCGCGGCGACACCCGGCTGGTTCCGCCTCCAGACCGCCTGGATCGTCGGGGCGCCGCCGTCCCGCCGGAAAATCGGCCGCGAGGCGGCCAGGTCTCCCAGCTTGGAGTGCAAGGCTTCGTGCAGCAGTATCTCCGCCATCTTCCACGGCGTTGGAATGAGATCCGGGGAGACGAACGTCGTCGAAGCGATCGAAATGTCGCTGAGGCTGTTGACTTTCTCGCCGCCGATGCAGCCGATCAGGCGGAGGTGAGCGAGCGCCGACGCCGCGAGCTCGGGAAGGACGAGGGTCAGCAGATCGCGTCCCCGCTCGACGGCGTCGGCGAGAGCCGGGTCGGGGCGCCGGAGGCTCCCGGCGTCGGATTCGCCGAACGAAGCATCGAAGGCGGACTCGAAGCATCGCTTGAAGATCGATTCGGGAGCGTCCGGATCCCACAGCGTAATCGCGGGCGACGCGCCGCGCGGATGGACGTGGAGCAGGCATCCGGCCGCGGTGGGCAAGCCCGACGCTCCGTCCCGCACGCGCCGCAGCGCGGCGGCGCACAGCTCCTCGATCTCGGCGGCCCGGGAGTCGTCGCCACGCCGGACCGCCTCCGGCAGATCATCGACGCCGGTCAGCACCACCGGATCGGCAAGGACGTCGGCGGCGGCTGATCGACGCCGCCCGTCGCGCAGTTCCTTGCAGAGCGCCTGCACGGGAGGCCGGTTCGGGGACGCGGCCTCCAGGCGCAGCAGGGTGACTGCGCGGAGACGGTCGAGGATGCGGCGCGCGTCGCCGAACGTCGCGTGCCCGGCCAGTTCGGTTTCGATGGCGCGCAGCACGTCCTGCACGTCGGGGGTCATCGGTAGCTGACGCCTACAGTTCGGGTCAGGAGCCTGTGGTGATTCGCACCGGGAAATACTTCGGGCGCGACGTCGTGCACGGCATTGAACACGGTCAGCACGGCGCCGTCGGCAAGACGCACTTCGACGGCAAGCCATGTGGCCGTCGCTATCGCCCGCCGGCGATCGGGCGACAGGAAGATGCTTCCTTTCCGCAAGGTGAAGAAGGCCTCCCGCAGGTGGTCGGGCGTCGCGGCGTTGGGAAAGACCGTCGTTTCGTCGCCGTCCGCCACGTCCACCACCAGCAGCCGCGACGGACCGAAGCCGTCCGCGTCCTCCCCCAGGTTGTCGAACAGCAGGAACCGGGACCTTCCGAGGTGCAGGACGTCGTGCTGATGGAAGAAACTGCCGCGCACCAGCCGCTTGACCCGATGCGTCCGGCGGTCCAGCACGGCGAACGCACTGAGGTTCCGCAACGACGCCACCAGGTCGCCCGGGGCGAGACCGTCCGCCCCACCGGCGTCCTCCCCCAGCTCGTGGATGCTGTTGAGGTGGATCGGATCGCAGGGGGGCGCAGATCGCAGGATCGGCGCATACCGCGATTCGAGGAGCGCGTCCAGCACGGGGATCTCTCGCAGCACTCTTCCGGAACCGTCGATCTCGCGCACGATGTCGCGTATCGGGCGTTCGCACTGCAAGGTGAAATGGCGGCCCGGACGTTCGGCGGGCCGCCAGGTGATCGGCCCGTCGCCGATCCGCATGCCGGGGACCAGCGCCGTCCCCCCCCCTTTGCTGGAGAAGTGCGGCCGATGGTGGCTGTAGTCCCGGCGGTACCAGAGCGGCAGGCCGTTCCGATCCAGGCGCGCGACGCCGCCGGCGGTCGGAAAGGAATGCTCGAACTGGAAGACGACCAGCAGGTCGCCGTTGGGGTACCGGCGCAGCGCCATCACGTCAGCATCGTCGGGGAAGGAGAACCCGAGGGCCTGCTCGTACGCCGCGTCGTCGAGGCGCGGCGGCGCGCTGGCGATTGCTTCGGGACGGTACGGCCAGGCGTGTCGGAGCGCGCCCCGGCTCGCGTACTCCACGGCGATGCAGCCCACGGCGTTCGGACAGTGTTCGGCGAACTTCCCCCATCCGCCGGGGAGCAGGACCGGGTCGGCGAGCGCCTCGCCCTCGATGAACTGGATGCGGTGCGCGGGCATGTAATCTCGAAGGAGTTTCGAGTGCAGAATCCACTCTCGTCTGTGGTAGGGCCGCCTTGAGTGGGCTGCGTGCAGCGCTCGCAAGGTCTTCCAGGCGTCGCGCAGCGGATCGTGGGGAAACACTTGGAACTTCCCCACCCACACGCCGGCGCCGAACACCGCCAGCACGAGCGACGCCTTGAACAGCGCGCGCGGCGCGGCGGCCGCGAGGCGACGGGGAGCTGAACGCCGCATGGCGATCAGGCCGACGCCAGGACCCAGCCGTTCACCGTGAAACGCCCGTCTCCGAAATCGTCGCCGCACGCCACCGGCGTGACCTCGTGCCAGCAGCCGCTGGGAAAGAACACGATGCTGTCGAGGAGCGGGCCAATTCGCGAGAAGGCGCCGGGGCGCTCGGCGGCGTCCCGGCCGGGGCCGCCGGCGTCGTAGAGCAGCAGGTCCCCGCCGGTGAACGGCCCGGGATGGCGGTGGAAGTAGCAGACGTAGCTGAGCTTGCGGCGCCGTTCGTTCGAATCGTCGGTGTGCGCCGTGAAGAAGCCTCCGCACAGGTGGGCCGTCACCTGCAAGTCGATGCGGCTCGCATCGAGGTCTTCCATCCGCAGCCGCGCGAGGACCTCCGGCAGAGCGGCGCGCAGCTTCGGGACGAACCACGAACGAACGTCCCGGAGCATCCGGGCATCCGTCAGCGAGAGGGCGTTGCGATCTTCGTGGTTCAGAGTCCGGCGCCGTCCCGGATGCTGCACTTGCGCCGGAACGAACCGGCCGCGCGCCGACAGCGCCCGCGCCAGCAGCCTGTCGCGCGCCGCGGGCGCCAGAAAATTCGCCATCCTCACGAACGGCGCGGTCCGGCGTCCCGGCGGCGCCGCATCCGGCAACCGGCCGCCGGCCAGGACGGCGACTGCCCACGCGGCCGCCGCGTGGCCGGGCCGGAGGGCCTGCAGGCGCCGATACGCCGCCAGGGCGGCCGGAAAATCCCCTCTTCCCCGGTGGACGTCGCCAAGCCTCTCCAGCGCCGCGGAGTTTCCCGGGTCTGCGGCGAGCCTCCGCTGCAGCGCCGCCGCCGCCTGATCGAGCAATCCGCCCGAACCGAGAAACGGGGCGGCCCGCCGGCCGCCGCCTTCCCGCGGCGCCGTGTGCACGTCAGTCGGCCTCCCGTCCTGAACGCCGAACCGGCAGGGGAATAAAGCAGCGCCAGATTACGGTGACGGATTGTAATTATTGCCCTCGGCGTAGTTCGACTGGGGCGTGGGACCGGATGCGGTTCGCGAGATCCGATCCACAGCGGATACGGTGGGCTTCACCCACGGCCGCTTCGCTGCGCCGGCCTGCGCGCGGCGGATGGAAGGCGAACCGTGAGCAGGGTCGAAACGTCTTTCTTCTTTCGGCATTACCCCCCCCCCCCGGAAGAGCCATCCGAGCAGGGTCGACACGTCCAGCAGCACGACGATGATAGCAGTCCCCGGCCCGGCGTGTCCACCGGCCGCGCCGGCCGCATCGATGCTCTCCGGGAGCCGGATGGACGACCCGTCGATCACCGCTCGACACGCCGCGGCATGGTCCGGCCGCCTGCGTCCGAGCTGCACCCGTCCCCGTCCTCGACGTACTCGGCGTCCTGGTTCACCTTCCAGACGTCGTAACGCGGCTTGCCCGCGACGACGTTCTCGACGGCGAGCATGGCGGTCATCATCGCGTGGTCCTGGTTGTTGCACCTGTGCATGCCGTTGCGGCCGACGAGATGCAGGCCGGGACACTCCGTCTCGACGAAGCGGCGGATGGCCTGCACCCTGTCGGCGTAGCCGGGATCATAGACCGGGTAGGCCTTCTTCTGGCAGACGACAAAACCGTCGTTCACGTCGCCCGGACGCGCCAGGCCGAGCCGGACGAGCTCGCGGGTTGCGCATGCGATCAGGCCGGCGTCCCCGCGGGTCCAGAAGTCGTCTCCCTCGAAGCAGAAATACTCCATGACGTAGCAGTTCCTGCCGGAGTCCGGAACCATCTCCGGAGACCACGACCGGACGTTCTGTATCCGGCCGACCTTGACGCCCGGATCGTGGATATAGAGCCAGTGGTCGTCGAACAGGCGCCGCTCCTCGACCACGAGGCCCACGGCCAGGAAGTCGCGGTAGCGCAGTCCGGAGGCGGCGGCGGAAACTTCCGGGGGAGGGACGGGTTCGATTCCGGCGATCAGCTCGCGGATGGGAACGGAGGAGATCACGCAGTCCGCCCGATGCGCCGCCTCGTCGCCCTGCGCCGTGCGCGAGGCGACTTCCCAACCGCCGCGATCGAGGCGGCGCAGGCGCACGGCGCGGCGGCCCATCTCGATGCCGCCGCCGCGGGATTCGATCTCGCGGCCGGCGCGCTCCCACATCATCCCCGGGCCCTTGCGCGGGTAGTGGAACGCGTCGATCAGGGTCGTGGTCACCGCGCGGTCGCCGCCGCCGGGAAGGATCGCGTTCCTGAGCGCGGACCACAGCGAGAGGTCCTTGATGCGCTGCGCCGCCCAGTCCGCGGAGATTTCCGAGCAGCGCATGCCCCAGACTTTTTCGGTGTACGACTCGAAGAAGATCGAGAACAGGCGCCGGCCGAAACGGTTGCTGACCCACTGCTCGAAGGTGCGGGGATTCGACACCGGAAAGGCCGACGCCTTCAGCCAGGAGGCTACGCACCGGACAGCCTCGATCGGGCCGAGGTTGCGCAGCGCGTTGCCGGCCCTGAGCGGGTAGTCGAAGAACCTGCCCCGGTAGTAGATGCGCGACTTGCGCCGGCGCAGGACGAGATCGTCGCCGAGGATCTCGCGCCAGAGACGGGTCACCTCCGCGGATTTCGAGTAGAAGCGGTGGCCGCCGACGTCGCAAAGGTAGCCGCCGTGAGCGACGGTCCTGGCGAGGCCGCCGAGATGGACCGGGTCGGCCTCGAGCACGGTCACCGGCCAGCCTCGACGCGACAGCAGGTAGGCGGCGGTCAGACCGGCGGGCCCGCCGCCGATGCAGATCGTGCGCGCGCGCGGCACGGCGAACTATACATCGCCGTTCGCGCCGTTCCATCCGCCCCGAGCGGCCGGCGCCGCACCGCCCGTCCGCGGCGTCACCCGAACCGTCTCGTCAACCGCTCATACACGCGGATCGATCTTCTCCAGCAACGCTGCGTCATCCACCGGCGCCAAGGCCGCGATCGGACGCTTCAGGGAATTCCCCCATGACAGCCCGTGGCGGAGGTCCCCGCTGCATTCGAGCGGCGATGCATCCCGCCTGACGGCGTTGTTCGTCGGTTGCGTATGCCCAATATGCGCCCTCCTCACGTCTTGTCAGGCGGGCGCCTCACCGCTCTCGGCGCCCCGCGGGGGTTCCACCACGGGCTGGTGCGTCATCGCCGGGGGCGTCCGGAAGGGTTCCCGTCGCGACGCGCCGGCGCCGGCCGCCGCCCGGCAACCTGGCCATCAGGCGGCCGAACGCGTTGCGCAGGGTGTAGCCGACCGCCGACAGGAACCCCAGCACGGAGACGATCACGAAACCGGCCGAGCCGGGGTCCACGTAGGCCAGCAGGAGCTCGGCCTGATGCGGTTCACCGGCGCCGGAAGTCAGGGCGGACGCCGCCTTGCCCAGCGCAATCGCCGTCCAGAACCGAACGTCGAGAACCGCGGCCGAAGGCGACCGGTCATTCATAGAGGAACTCCGCAAAATCGGCATACGGCGGGACGACCGGCGCCGGCGGCAAGACGGCGGGAAGGCCGCCGGTGTCGATCGCGTAGGTCCGCGGCTCGACGAGCGCCCCCTTTCCATCGGAGAGGCAACGCAGCACCGCGTGAACGGCGTCCAGAAGCGTCATCCAGCCCGGCGCCGCCGCCGCGTCGAACCACTCCGCGCACGCATCGGGCGGGAAGACGCCGCCCAGAACGCCGTAGCGGTCCTGGACGAAGAACTCGGGATCGTCGCCGAACTCCACGCCCGCGGAAACCCACATGCCGTGGTCGCCGTACACCAGGAGGATGGCGTCGGGGTCCTGCTCCACGTGACGCACGATCCGGTCCAGATAGTCCGTCGCCGCCTCTTCGATGCGGCGCAGATAGCCCGCCCTGAACCCTTCGAGATCCGACAAGTCGTCGTAGCGGAACGATGCGGAGGCGTGGAACGGCTTGTAGAGGTGCGCCATCACGAACTGCGGCCCGCCGGCGGCGTCCGCGCTGACGATCCGCTCGACGGGCGGCAGGAAAGCGGAGCGCCAATCGAGACGGAACCACCGGCAGTATCCCCAGAAGGCCCAGCGGCGTATGCCCTCGTCCAGCAGGCTGCACAAGGTTCTGTCGCTGAAGTAGAAATAGTTGTCGACCCAAGGTCCCCTGCGCTTCCCGAAATAGGTGTTCTGGTAGATCGTAGTGGTTTCGTAGCCGTTTCTGCGAAGGATGCCGAGCAATGGACTCGGGCGCCGGCCGGAAAACGTCTGCGCGTCGCCCACCGCCGACCGCTGAGTTCTGTAGACCTGCGGATCGAGCGCCAGCAAGGTGTAGAGCGAGGGCTTGGTCCAGACGGCGTTGGCGAAGAGGTTCGGGAAGCGCCGGAACTTCGCGTCGAACAGGTCGTGGAAACCGGTGGTCTCCACGTCGAAGTATTTCTTGAGCAGCGTCCGCGGGACCAGTGCGTCGAACGAGATGAAGTAGAGGTTCGGCGTTTTCGACAGGGAGACTTCCCGGATGTTCGAGAGGTCTCCGGAGACCGGTTCGACGCGCGGCTCCGAATGGCCGGCGATCACGGCCGCCAGCCCGGCGAGCGCCGTTGCGGACAACCAGGGGCCGCCCCACGCCTGATCGTCGATGACGCGGAAAGCGACGAACAACGCGAAGCCGGACGCGGCGCACAGCAGGATGACGACGGCCGGCCCCGCCGACCGGAGATCGGTGTGGACGAGGTGCGCGGTGGCGACGCCGGCCAGGGTGATCAGGGCCAGCAGCGCGTTGGCGGCGGTCCGGAAGCGCCGAAGGAGCAGCAGCGTTCCTGCGAGCAGGACGGCGGTGACCGTTCCGCCGAACGCCGCGATGGTCCTTGTGTCGTAGTCGGAAAACGTTTCGGCGGAGGAGGTGTAGGTGACCGCATACGCCAGGGCGACGACCGCGGCGGCGAATGTGAACTTGCCGAGGTCCGCCGTCCACCTCATTTCCGAAACGCCCACTCCTCGTTCCAGAGCAGTCCGAGGTAGAAGTCCTCGGTGTTCAGATGGCTGGTTGAAGGGGCCGGCGGCGCGATAGCGCGGCGATCCGCGCCGCATGGGGCCGAAATCGCGTCCAGAGCCGCCTCAGACCACTCCACAGGCTCACCAGCAGCCCGGTCAGCGCCGACCCGAACACGCCAGACGTCTTTTGCGTCGCTGAGCTTCCTCGCACCGGGCGGCCGGGGTTCGTCCTTCAGCATCGACACGCGCTTCAGGATCCTGCGCCGAACGGCGTGGTCGGCAATCCGGCGCAGCTCCCGTTCGGCGCGCCTCGTGAATTCAACACGCATGGATCACGGATCGAGCTCCGTCTTGAAGCGCTCGAGACTGACGCCGCCGTTCGTCTCGTAATCCTCGATGGCTTCCATCGCTTCAAGGAGATCGAGATGGTCCTCGATCTTCTCCAGCAACGCTGCGTCATCCACCGGCGCCAAGGCCGCGACCGGCTTGTCCCTGCGGTACTGCACCTTTCCGATCAGATCCGCGAGCTCCTTCCGCACCGCCGCCACGGTCAGCACAGTCATGGTCATGCTTCTTGGAAAAGTTGCAAAATATGACTTTATCAAATCGGACGCTTCAGGGAATTCCCCATGAGGGAGTGAGGCGAGGACCACCACCGCGTCACGCCGGCGGAGGCGGCGGCCCGTCCGACGCGGCCCCGGCCGGACTCGCGCGCGGGCGCCACAGCACGCGCATCGCCCAGCCGAGATCCAGCCGCTCCCCGGTCCACGCCGGCATCGCCGCACCTGGCCCGATCGCGATCCCCGCCGCCGCCAGCCGCGCGTCCACCGGCGCCAGCGCCGCCCCCGTCCAGCGCGGCGGCTCCGGAACCTCCGGCAGCGGCCGGCCGTCGGCCCGCGTGAAGCGGACCGCGCCCGTGTCGTCGAGCATCACCTGCAATCCGCCTTCGTGCACGGCCCGGTGATGCCGCCGGCAAAGCTGCACCAGGTTGTCGAGCCGGGTCGCGCCGCCGTGCGCCCAGTGCCGGACGTGATGCGCATCGCACCGCCGGGCCGTGCAACCTGGGAAGCGGCAACGCCGATCCCGCGCGGCGAGCGCACGGCGGAGCGCCGGCGGGATCGTGCGCGTCTTCCGGTCGACACCGAGCACCTGCCCGGCGTCGCCGTGGGTCATGACGACCCGTCCGGCGTCGCACGCCAGCCGGCGCGCCGTTTCCGTGGAAACGCGCAGCCCGCCGGCGTCCTCCAGGACGGCCTGACCATGCGCGGCGTAAACAGCGTCGCCGAGATCTGACCCGTCAGCGTCTCCCGCCGCCCGCCGCGTTCCCGCGGGAACGTGCTCTCCTCCGGTCGATGCGGCGCCCGTCGGCGCCGAGTCAACCGAGTCGCCGGCCGCACCCTGCGGGTCGCCGACGCCTGCCGCGGCGTCGCTTCCCGGCTGGCGGATTGCCGCAGTGCGGCCGGCCGCTGTGGGTCGGACGACCGAAGACGTTCCCGCGGGAACGTACGTCGGGTGATCCGCTCCCTGCGCCGTCGCCGCGCCGTGCGCCAGCGTCGCAGCGTCCACATGCAGCACCACCTGGTACCGGTCGCCCGCCGTCCCGGGATCCAACTTCGCCGACAGCGCCGCTTCCGCCACCCGGCCGAGCGCGTCCGCCCGCCGCTGCTCCGACGACGCCTCGGGCGCGTCTTCCTCCGGAGCGCCCGCCGCCTCCGTCCGCAACTGCTCGCTCGCCGCGTCGAGCGCCCGCAGCACCGCCGCCCCGACCTCCGGCGCGAGCCGTCCCCGAATCACCACCATCCCGTCATCGTCCACCCAGGTCCGCAGCTCCCGGTGCGCGTGCCGCCGTCCGTCTTCGGCGATCTCCGCCGCCCGGTCCACCCGCCGCCACGCCCGCGTCACCTGTTCGACGTGCACCGCCGTCCCGGCGAGCGCGACGTCGAGCAGCGCCGCTTCGTTCTCCGGCGTCGCCACGCGGGTCAGCGCCCGCACTTTCGAATAGGAGACCCGCCCGCGTTGCATCGCGGCGCTGATCCGGGGCAGCGCGGCCAGGGCGTGGGCGACGCGCACCTTCTCGCGGGCGGCGCCGGGGGCGAGGCCGGTGCGCCAGCTCAGCCAGTGGGCGCAGGAGGAGAAGCCGCCCGCTCGCCAGCCGCCCTGCTCGTCGAACTGCCGGATGAGGACGAGCAGAGCATAGGTGGCGGCCTGGATGCGGGCGGAGAGCTCGGCGATCCGGTCGCCCAACCGGTCGAGGTCGAGTCGGTTCGGAACGGCAGCGGCGTCAACCGTCGCCGGAGCGCAGCTTGGCGAACGAGGTTCGTCCATCGCGCCGGCGCCCGCGTACGGGGGAAGCACGGGACCGGCGGACGGCGAACCCGGAGGCGGAACCGGTGTGGTTTCGAGGTGCATGCCCTATGATAACCCCTTGTTTTTCAGCCTCTTGTGAGGCTGTCAGGCGTCCGTTGAGGGTCCATCCGACCGTTTTCGTCCTCCCCGCGGAGGTACGCCCGTCAGAGAGCGCATGAGGCGGTCTGAAGGGCCTGCCACGATCCGGTCGGCGGATCGGACCAAGCGGGCGCAATAATCGTGTCAAGTACTTTTTTCAGAAAATGGGGCGCAGGCGGCGCAATGCCCGCCCAATCGGAATCGCGGCGCATTGCCGCATCCGAAGGCCGCGCCTGAACCACGCCGCGTTCACGCCGGTCGCCACCGCGCTTCCTCTGCGATGCGTTGCCGAGCGAAGTCGCCAAGGTATTCCAAGTTATTCCCCCGTGCGCAGGGCCGCGATGCGCTTGCGCAGCTTCCGGAAGCGCTCCGACGCCGGCGCGCGTGACAGCAGGTGCTCGCTCGCGCCGGCGAGCACCTCGTGCAGCGGATCGGCGACCGCCGCCGCCGGCAATCGGCTGAAGCCGGAGGCGGACTCCGCGAAGTCGACGTGCTCCGGCATGCCGGCGGCGCGCGTCTGCCCCCAGGAGATCTCCACGAGGTCCCGCAGGCGCCTCACCACGACGTCGGGGAACAACCCGCCGTCACTCGCCGCGCGCAGCGCATGGCGCATCCACCAGCTCCGCCAGGCGTCCTCCCAGCCAGCCTGCAGATCGTCGTTCTCGATCGCCGGCGGCGGGAACCGGGTCGCCCGCAGCGACTCCCAGGCGGTGTCGCCGAGGTTCTGCGCCGGCAGACGTTCCTCGTGAAGCAGGGGATTCCAGTGCGCCACGAACCACTCGATCAGCGGGAGCAGGCGCCAGTGCACGGATTCGATACGCTCGCCCGCTTCCCGATGCGCGCACAGGTTCCGGCCTTCGACCCAGATCTGGAAACCGCCCCAGGTGAGGGAAACGTCGGGGTCGGCGGCCTGTCCGTCGTCGGGGTCGCGGGCGAACGCCAGTTTGAGCGCGAAGGCGCCGGTGTCCCCGGCGAGCCGCTCCCAGCGGGTGCTCATCGAGTCACCGACCTAATCCCAGTGTTTCCGAACGTCGCTCCGGCGGACGCGGCCTTCGCCGATCCATCTGCGCCGGAGAGGTTCCGGAACCTGGACCCAGCCGACAGGGTATCCATGCCAGACGTCCGGGCCGTGCCGCCGAGCGCAGTACGCCCGGCTCTCGTGAACGGCGTACCGCGTCTCATCGACCGGCTCGCTGTCGTCGAGCAGGCTTTGAGCGGTCCGCTGATCCAGGCCTTCCGGGCAGATCGCCCCACGGCGTCCCGGTTGCCACGGCTCCTTGTGCTTGACGCTTCCCTCGTAGCGCATGGGGTGCGACCGACCGGTTCCCGACCGGCGCCGTCGCTGCTCCGGCGGGGCAACGCATCTTACTGCATTCGCCGGCCGGGGATGGGCTGAAGAGCTGAAGATACGATCGACGCAGGACCGGCTCGCGCCGGCAGCCCGTCAGCGCCGCAGCCGCCACGCCAGCAGGACCCCGGCGGCGCCCAGCATGAGCCAGACGGCCGGCGCCGGCGGCCGGCCGTCGAGCGACAGCGCCAGGAAGAATCCGGCCGCCAGCACGAAGACGCCGCCGAGGACAGCCGCGGTCCACCGGCGTTCGGCGCGCGGGCGTGCGGCGTCCGGGCGGCGCTCCGGCCGCCGGGTCGCCTCGCCGCAACGGTAGCAGAGCAGGGCGCCTGCGGCGATCTCCGTTTCGCACGCCTTGCAGCGCATCGTCCGCTCAACCGGCCGCGGGCGCATCGGCGAGCCGCCGGACCGCGTCCACCGCCCGGTCGACGTCCTCGCGCGATACGTCCAGGTGGGTGACGGCCCGGATCACGGGGCCGGCGGTGCTCATCCGGACGCCCGACGCGGCCAGCCGGCGCAGGAACTCGGCGTTGCCGAGGCCGAGCCCGCCGACGTCGAACAGCACCATGTTGGTGTCGGGCTTCGGCGTGCGGACGCGGACGCCGCCTGTCCCGGTCAGCCCGGCCGCCAGACGCCGGGCGTTCTCGTGGTCCTCGGCCAGCCGGTCCACGTGGTGGTCGAGCGCGTACAGGCATCCCGCCGCCGCGATTCCCGCCTGGCGCATCGCCCCGCCGAAGAGCTGCTTGTAGCGGCGCGCCGTCGCCATCAGCTCCTTCGTCCCGGCCAGCACGGCGCCGATCGGCGCGCCGAGTCCCTTGGTGAAGTCGACCCAGACGCTGTCGGTCTCGGCGGCGAACGTCCTGGCCGGCACGCCGGCCGCCGCGCAGGCGTTCAGCAGCCGGGCGCCGTCCATGTGGACCGGCGCGCCGCGCGCCCGCGCGCAGGCGGCGACGGCGCGCAGCGCGTCGAGCGGCCAGACCGCGCCGCCGCCGAAGTTGTGCGTCTGCTCCACGCAGACGAGCCCCGCCGGCTGCCCGTACGGCGCCCGCACGGCCGCCACCCGGTCGAACGCGGCCTCCAGCTCGTCCGCCGTGAAGATCCCCCGGTCGGTCCGCACCGGCTCCACCGTCACGCCGGACGCGAGCGCGGCGCCGCCCGACTCGGCGCGGACAACGTGCGACATCCAGTCGACGACGACGGCGTCGCCCGGGCGGGTGTGCGACTTCACCGCCACCAGGTTGCACATCGTCCCGTTGGGGAGCCAGAGCGCGGCCTCCTTCCCGAGCAGCGCGGCCACCCGCTCCTTCAGCCGGTTGACCGTCGGGTCTTCGTCCTTCTGCTCGTCGCCGACCTCCGCGGCCGCCATCGCCGCGCGCATGCCGGCCGTCGGCCGTGTCTCGGTGTCGCTGAACAGGGGAATCAGGTCGTCCGCCATCGCGCGCCCGCCGCCGCTGATCTTACCAGCCCGCGGCGGCCCCCGGTTGGCGTAGAATGGCCTCCGAAAGGAGTCCCGGAATGCTCGAACGGCGCCCCTCGTCTCGATGTCTGCCCGTCCTGGCGGCCCTCGCGCTGCTCGCCGCGGACGCCGGCCCGGCGCGGGCCCAGTCCGGCCGCGATTTCACGCCGGTCACCGACGCGATGCTCCAGAATCCGGCGCCGGGCGACTGGCTCATGTGGCGCCGGACGCTCGACGGCTGGGGCTACAGCCCGCTCGACCAGATCGACCGGACGAACGTGGGCGACCTGCGCATGGTCTGGTCGCGCGCGCTGCCGGACGGCAACCACCAGGGCACGCCGCTGGTCTACGGCGGCGTGCTGTACATGCCGAACCCGCGCGACGTCATCCAGGCGATCGACGCCGTCACCGGCGACCTGCTCTGGGAATACCGCCGGCCGCGGCCGGGCGACCTCGAGGAATACCTTTCCTCGCTGTCGGAGGCGAAGCGGAACGTCGCCATCTACGGCGGCCTGATCATCTCGACCAGCAACGACGACTACATCTACGCCCTCGACGCCGCCACCGGACGGCTGGCGTGGGAGACGCGGATCCTCGACTACAAGGAGAACCCGGCCCACCAGACGTCGGGACCGATCATCGCGGGCGGCAAGGCGGTCTCCGGCCGCGGGTGCATGCCCGACGCCGGACCGGAGGCGTGCGTCATCACCGCCCACGACGCCCGGACCGGCGAGGAGGTCTGGCGCACGCGGATGATCCCCGCGCCGGGCGAGCCGGGCGACGAGACGTGGGGCGACGTCCCGTTCGAGCAGCGGCGGCACGTGGGCGCCTGGATGGTCCCCAGCTTCGATCCGGAGCTGAACCTGATCTATATCGGGACGTCGGTCACCTCGCCCGCCCCGAAGTTCATGCTGGGAGGGGTGGACAAGGCGCACCTGTACCACAACTCCACGCTGGCGCTTGACGCCGACACCGGCGAGATCCGGTGGTACTACCAGCACCTGAACGACCACTGGGACCTCGATCACCCGTTCGAGCGGCTGCTGGTCGACACCGCCGTGGCGCCCGACCCCGGCGCGGTGAGCTGGATCAACCCGCGGCTGCGGCCCGGGGAGCGGCGGCGGGTGGTGACCGGCATTCCGGGCAAGACCGGCGTGGTGTACACGCTCGACCGGGCGACGGGCGAGTTCCTGTGGGCGACGCCGACCATCGCGCAGAACGTGATCAACCACATAGACGGCGCCACCGGCGCGGTCTCCGAGAACTCGGAGCTGGTCTTCAGCGCGGAGGGGCAGGAAGTGACGGCCTGCCCCACCTACAACGGCGGGAAAGACTGGGAGGCCGGCGCCTACAGCCCGCTGACGCGCGCCATGTACTTCCCGCTGCGCAACACCTGCGCGCGGATGATGACGGTGACCAGCTCCGAGACGCTGCCCCTCGCGCTCTACTCGCTCGCCGTGCGCAACCAGATCGCGCCGGGCACTGACCAGGTGGGCACGGTGCAGGCCATCTCGGTGGAGACCGGAGAAACCGTCTGGAAGTACGACCAGCGGGCCGCCACCACCTCGCTGGCCGCGACCGGGGGCGGCCTGATCTTCGGCGGCGACGTCAACGGACGGTTCCGGGCGCACGACCACGAGACCGGCGACGTGCTCTGGGAGGTCAACGTCGGGTCGTCGGTCTCCGGCTTCCCGGTCAGCTACGCGGTCGACGGCCGGCAGTACGTGGCGGTCAGCACCGGCAGCGGCAACCCGATGACGTTCCTGGCTCTGACCCCGGAGCTGCGCCCCAGCATGGGCAACGCGCTGTTCGTCTTCGCCCTGCCCGACTGACCCGTTCAGGGGGGCGGCCGCAACGCGGCGTCGCGGATGCGCCGCAGGGGCAGGGCGGTGACGGCGTCGGTGAGCGGATAGGTCCGGTCGCCGGGATAGATCACCCACAAGTGCTCCAGACCCAGGTCGTCGATGACCACGTGCATCGACTTCGTCGTCCTCGGCGCGTCGGAGCACTTGAACTCGAAGCCCCAGCGCCGACCCCGGCGCAGCAGCAGCAGGTCCAGCTCCGCGCCTCGCCGGGTCGCGTAGAAGAACGCGTCGTGTTCGCCGTGGGCCAGCAGCGTCTGCTCCAGGGCGAACCCCTCCCAGCTCGCGCCGTACCGCGGGTGGACCGGCAGGTCCCACCGGTCTTCGATGCCCAGCAGGAAGTGCAGGACGCCGCTGTCGCGCACGTACACCTTGGGAGACTTGACGAGGCGCTTCCCGAGGTTCTCGAACCACGGCGGCAGGACGCGGACCATGAACGCGCCCGCCAGCAGGTCGCGGTAGTGGTTCACCGTCGCAGGACTCACGTCCATCGACCGGCCCAGCTCGGCGGCGTTCCACGTCTGTCCGTGCCAGTGCGCCAGCATCCGCCAGAAGCGTCCCAACGCCTCGGGCGCCACCCGGGATCCGAGTCCGGGCACGTCCCGCTCCAGGAACGTCCGGGTGAACGCGCGCATCCAGCGCGTCCAGGCCGCGGCCGACGGCGCCAGCCACGCCCGCGGAAAGCCGCCGCGCAGCCAGAGCCGGTCCTGCCGCTCCGGTCCCACCTCGTCGAGCGACAGGCCCCCGACGTCCACGAACAGGATGCGTCCCGCCAGCGTTTCGGAAACCCCGCGGATCAGGTCCCACGACGCGCTGCCCAGCAGGAGGAACACCGCGCTGCGGGCGGGGTCGTCGCAGACCGGGCGCAGCGCCTCGAACAGCGCCGGCATCCGCTGCACTTCGTCGATGACCACCAACCCCTCGCACGCGCGGAGGATCCGTTCGGGGGTGGCGGTCAGCGCCTCCCGCGTGGCGGCGACCTCCAGATCGAAGACCGTCGACGGCCCCGGCCACGCGGACGCCACCTGCCCGGCAAGCGTCGTCTTGCCCACCTGCCGGGCGCCCAGCAGCGCCACCGCCGGCGCTTCGGACAACCCCTCGACGGCCGCCCCCCGCAGGGCGGAGCGCGCTATGGATTGTTGAATATCGACAGGCAACCTGCCGATATTCTACGATCTTTTCGGGAAGTCGTGCGACTCCGGCGCCCGGCGCCCTGCCGTCCGGCGCAACGGCGGGCTACTTCAGATCGTCCGCGGCGGCGTCCATCCCGGCCTGGGCGCAGATGGCGTCGTTCGCTCCGGTGTCGCCGCTGACGCCGATCCCGCCGACGTGGACGCCGCCGGCGGTCATGATCGGCAGTCCGCCCTCGAAGAAGTTGAGGCCCGGCACGAACGCCACCGGCGACGGGCCGCCACCGCTCGCGGGGAAGGCGGCGGCGCTCCACTGCTGCGTCGACCGCGGGCTGAGCGCCGACGAGCGCGCCTTGGCCATCGCGATCTCCTGCGAGAGCAGTTGCGCGTCGTCCATCCGGTGGTACGCCTTCAGATTGCCGTGGTTGTCCAGGATGGCGACGTGCATCCGCCACCCCTCGGCGGCGGCCTTGGCGAGGCAGCCGTGGACCATCTTCATCGCGGCGGACGCGGTCAGGATGGGACGTTCCTCGACGGCGGCCGACGCCGGCGCGAGGACGACGGCGAGCAGGGCGGCGGCGAGTCCGGCAAGCAAGCGGCGAGCGAGCATGATGTGACCTCCTTGTTGATTGGGTGCGCGAGCCGGCGACGTACGACGCCGGCGGCGCCGCGCAGACACTCTATCACGTGGCGAGCCATGCGGCAGGCGTCACGCAGCCAATTCCGGCCACCACGCGGACAATCGCCGATGAATGGCCGCAACAACGGCGCCGCCTGATCCATCTTCTGAGAACGCTTGGTTCGGCGCGTCCTCCAGCGCGTAGCGCGCAATGGACGCTGCGCTGGTGATGATGGTCTGTCTGACCACGATCGGGTTCGGGTGCGCGGCGGACTGCGCGTCGACATCGAAAACGTGAATCCATGCCGAAGCGCCGGCGTCGGTGACGTCCGGATGATGAAGCGCATGCGTACCGTCACCGCACGAGACAAGATCAGGCAGTCCAAGGTGAGGTTGCCAACTGTCCCAGACAGCCTGCGGAACGGCAAGCGACGTCCCGACGGATCGTGGATGCACGCCTAACTGGAATTTGAGCATCATCTGATAGAACGTGCGTTTGAATACGTTCGCGATATTGGGACCCTCGATGCGTTCAGACAGCCAGCGAGCATTCTCTCGAAGCACGCCGGCGAAACCGGGTCCGTGGAGGCGTAATGAATCATTGAGGTTCTGCACCGCCTGGCGGTACGAACCGTGGAAATCCATTGTCTGGACTTCAAGGACGCCAAAGCGTCCGAGGCCGACGCCGCCGTCGCCAGCAGGCGCCAGTTCAACGAACGTCGTGTCGAATGACATTTCGGGAGATCTGTCCGTCGCATTTATAATATGTACGGTAACCAAACCACTCGCTGACGAAATTTCCACGTTCGGAGCCGCCGGTCATCAATTGGCGTCCATCACTCGCAGTTGGAGTTCCTTGATGAGGTCGGACGCCGCTCGCGCGTACGCAGGAGATCGATCGAATCCAATGGCTCTGCGCCCGGACGCGGCCGAAACCGCCAACGAACGGCCGGTGCCGCAGAATGGATCGAGGACCGTTCCGCCGGGTGGGCAACTGCTCAGTATCCGCGGGCGAATCAGGAGTTCGGGAAACGTGGCGGAATGCCCGTTGTCTCCGGGACGGGCATACTGCGTGACGACGTCGTTGGAGCCAGTCTCGACTTCGGCCAGGTCGTAGTAGTACCTGGCCCGGCCGCTGGTCGGCCGACATACGAAATGAAAAAAATGCTCATGGCTCAGACGTAACCGATCGGTTTCAGGGCGGGGAGGCACGTTCGGCTTGTGCCAGATCACGTCGTTTCTGAGGATCCAGCGCTTTTCCTGCATGGCGATGGCGAACCGGGCCGGAATCATGAGCAGTTGTTTTTCCTGACGGTACCCGCCCATCGGTGTCCGCCGGCGTTGGCGCGGCGCGCCGCCCAGTCCTTGGCGTCCTTGCTGCCTGATGCTGGCCCATCGCGCGAAATAAGTGTCGCCTATGTTGATCCAGAGGCTCCCCGAAGACTTGAGCGCTGGACGGAAAAGTTCGAACATCTCGACCATGTGGGCGACGTACCACTCCGGCAATGGCTCCAACCCGAGTGCGCCCCCTTCGTCTCGGTACCAGGCGTAGTCGGGAATGCCTGTCTTATCGGCGCCTGTGGCCAGCCAATCCTTGAAAATGCTCCAGTTGTGCTCCTGTTCGTATGTTCTGTGGCCCCAGTACGGCGGACTCGTGATGAGCAGATCGATGCTTCCGGGATCGAGTGACGGCAACAGATCATATGCGTCGCCGCGAAGAACCGTGGCTACGGGCGCCGCTGTTTCAAGGCGCTGCCGGGAATTGACGTACGCCGCGTCGGCATCGGCGGACGAACGGGATTTCAACATCCCTTCTGACTGTACTGTTTCCGGATCTGTTTCGACAAGCCGATCGTCGCCTTGTTCGACCGGGAGCGGACGAGTCCGACGGCGGGGCGACGGGAGCTTCGACACGGGCAGTCAGGAATCGAGCCCGCGTCGGTGCGGCCCGATGTACAATCGATTCCGCCTGTGACCGGATCGCCCGCCGCCTTCCGCCCGTGGCTCGTCCTGCTCGCCGTGCTGGCCGCGGCGGTCCCGGCGCCGGCCCAGCCGGGCGCTCCGCCGGATGAGCCGGCGCTCCCCGAGAGCTTCGACGAGCCGATCCCGCTCTACACGTCGGCGCTCGGGGCGTTCACGCGGCCGATCTCGTCGTCCAGCGCGGAGGCGCAGCGCTATTTCGACCAGGGCTTCCAGTTGATGTACGCGTTCGCGAAGGTCGACGCCGCCCGGTCGTTCCGCGAGGCGCAGCGGCGCGATCCGCACTGCGCCATCTGCTACTGGGGAGAGGCGTGGGCGTGGGGGTCGTACCTGAACGGACCGATGCGCGCGGACGAGGCTCCGCACGCGTGGGCGGCCATCCGGAAGGCGCTCCGTCTCGCCCCGGAGCACGCCAGCCCCGTGGAACGGGCGTTCATCGAGGCGATGGCGGTCCGCTACGTCGAGGACTTCGACCCGGAGCAGCGGGTCGAGCAGGATCGCGCGTACGCCGAGGCGATGCGGCAGGTGGCGGAGCGCTATCCCGACGATCCGGACGCGGCCACGCTGTACGCCGACGCGCTCTTCCTGCTGGAGCCCCGCCGCGGGACGCGGGACCTCGACGATCCGAACGTCCGGCGGCTGCACGGCGTGCTGGAAGCGGTCCTTGCGGTCGACCTCCGCCATCCGGGCGCCTGCCACCTGTACGTGCACGCGACCGAGTCGACCGTCCGGCCGGAGAAGGCCGCGGCCTGCGCCGAGCATCTCGGCGGCGCGATACCGGGCGCCAGCCACATCAACCACATGCCGTCGCACACCTGGAACGAGATCGGCCGGTGGGGCGACTCGGTGCGGGCGAACCTGCGCGCCTGGCATTCCGACCAGAAGGCGGAGACGGGCGAGGGACTGGCGATCTATCCGTCGCACAACCTGCACATGCTGCTGTTCGCCGCCTCGATGGACGGCCAGGGGGCGGTCGCCATCCAGGCCGGCAAGGATTACGCGAAGCTGACCGGCGACACGTCGTACCACGTGCTGACGCTGCTCCGGTTCGGCCGCTTCGACGAGATCGCCGCCGTGGCCGGCCGTCCGGAGAAAGAGGTCTCGGCCGGCCTCTGGGACTTCGCCCAGGGTTACGCCCGCCTGCGCCAGGGCGAGGCCGACTTCGCGGGCGTCCATCTCGGCCGCGTCCGCCGCGCGGCCGAGACGACGGAGCAGCGCCTGCGGTTCCATCCCGGCAAGAGCATCCTCGGCATTGCGGCCGGGATCCTCGACGGGGAGATCCGCCTCGCCGCGGGCGACCGCGACGGGGCCGTCCGTGCGCTCGAGCGCGCCGTCGCCCTCGAGGACGACCTGACGTACGACGAACCGGAGCCGCTCCCGTTCGCGGCGCGGCACTGGCTGGGGGCGGCGCTGCTCGAGGCGGGTCGCCCGGCGGAGGCGGCCCGCGTCTACCGTGACGACCTCGCGGACCATCCGCACAACGGCTGGTCGCTGTTCGGCCTGAAGACGGCCCTCGACAAGCTGGGGACGCCGTCGCCCGACGTCGAGGCGGACCTGGCCGAAAGCTGGGCGCGCTCCGACACCTGGCTGCGCTCGTCCCGGTTCTAGATCGGAAACATGACCAGAATCAATCGGCCCGTCAGCGAGGGCACCAGTCCGGAGGACGTTTATAGTCGCGCTCGCGCCGCTCGCGGATGATCAGAGCCGGAGGCGGGTTCAGGTGGACCGGCTCTCGTTGCCGCAGACGGGCGCGAAGCTCGAGGGGAGTCGGTCGCTCCGCGAGTCTCGACAACTCCGCCAGCACGAAATCGGACAGCGACCTTCCCTCCAGGGCGGCCTTCGCCTTGAGTGCGCGATGGAGCGCCGCCGGAACGTTGCGAACTTGCAGACTGGGCATGCGGACATGCTACTTGCATGCAAGCAGCACGTCCAGATCGACGCAACGCTGAACGTCCGCACGTCGCTCACGCCGGCTCGGTCCCCTCGTTCAGGATGGCGAGGTACCGGGCGTAGACGAACAGCCGGTTGCGGGGCCGGCCGGTGATCTCGCGGGCGATTCCCAGGTCGACGAGCAGTCGCATCGCCGAGGACGACGCGGGGAACGACAACCCGGTCCTGGCGCAGATCTGGCGCAGCGACAGGACCGGCCGCGCCGAGAGCGCGTCGTGGACCCGCAGCGCCGACCCCGCGCGCCGGCCGCGGCGCTCGACGGCGGCGCGGTCCGACGCCAGCCGCTCCAGAAGACGGCCGGACGTGGAGACGGCGGCTTCGGCCGCCTCCCGCACGCCGTCGAGGAAAAATGCGAGCCATGCCTCCCAGTCGCCGGTGCGGCGCACCTGGTCGAGCAGCGCGTAGTAAGCGCCGCGGCGCTGCTTCAGATACAGGCTCAGGTAGAGGAGCGGGTCCCGCAGCACGCCGGCATGACAGAGGAGCAGCGTGACGAGCAACCGCCCGACCCGGCCGTTGCCGTCGAGGAACGGGTGGATCGTCTCGAACTGCACGTGCGCGAGGCCGGCCCGGACGAGAACGGGCAGGCCGTCGTCTTCGGCGTGCAGGAACCGCTCGAGCGCCGCCATGCAGTCGGGCACGGCGGTGTGCGGCGGCGGCGCGAAGACGGCGGCGCCGGGCCGCGCGCCGCCGATCCAGTTCTGCGAGCGGCGGAACTCGCCGGGCGCCTTGCCGGCGCCGCGCCCGCGGGACAGCAGGACGCCGTGGATCTCGCGGATCAGACGGTTCGACAGCGGGAAACCGCCGCGCAGCCGCCCGAGTCCGTGCTCCAGCGCGGCGACGTAGCTGGAGACCTCCACCACGTCGTCGAGCGGTACGCCGGGCGACTCGTCGAGCTCGAACAGCAGGAGGTCCGACAGGGTCGACTGCGTCCCCTCGATCTGCGAAGAGAGCACCGCCTCCTTGCGCACGAAGCTGTAGAGAAAGACTTCCTTGTCCGGCAGGAGGGTCGAGACGCCGTCGAGGCGGCCGAGAGCGAGCGTCGCCGTCTCCAGGGATCGCTGCAGCGGACCGTCGAGCGCCAGGGCCGGAACCGGCGGCAACGGCGACGGGATGAACGCGCGAACCGTCTCTCCGCCGGCCGCCGTCACTGCGTAGCGGCCCGTCTCTCTGCGTCGCATGGGAAGCCTGGGCGTCGGTCCGCTCGTTCAGCAAGTATTAACAGCCGGACCGATTGTTAATACTTTAGCGGATTTATTTAATTGCGGGTGGAAAATCACAAGATTGGAATGAGAAAAGGTGCTATATGAGAAAGGGGCGGTATGAGAACCGCCCCTTTCTACTACTTCTCTGAGTATGTTATTGGCGTGCTGGAGACTATCGAGCACCGTCCGCCGCCGAGACCGGACCGAAAGCGGCCTACTGGTCCTGCGCCGTCGCGAAGGCGGGCGTGCCGCCGCGCGCGGCGACCTCCGCCTGAAACTCCTCTTCGGTCATCTCGACCGTGCGGGTGACGGCGAAGAACATGTCGTCGATCGACCGGTTGCCGTACCCCTTCCAGTTGCGCGGGTCGACGACGTTCCTGTTGGTCGGCGAGTTGTTGTACCACGCCATCACGTGGATGAGCGTCCCGGCCGGCAGGAGCGGCGCGGCGTCGTCCTCGTACGAGTAGACCTTCACCCAGTTGTGGTCGTAGTCGGCGCAACTGAGCATCTCCCGGACGTTGTTCGGATAGATCGCCTCCACGCACATCCGCTTGCCGCTCGAATGCAGGTGCGGCTCGAACATCAGCACCTTCGTCGGCCGGGTGATCCGGTGGAACCCGTCGCGCATCACGTTGTCGTCGTTCGCCGGGATGTCGAACTCGTAGTCGAACATGTTGACGCCGCCGAAGCCGCCGGTGGCCTGCAGGTGCTTCGGCTCGTACCCCTCGGGGTGGAGCGTCAGGCCGACGTCGAGCCGGGCGCGCACCTCGCGGCCGATCGAGTGCAGGTGCATCGAGTTGAACGTGAGGAGCGAGCCGGCCTGGAGATGGACGCCGACGTCGTCCGGGAAGATGGTGGGGTTCTGCCCCAGCTCGTACGTGAGCCGCAACTGCCCGGGATCGCCGTCGCAGCCCGTCTCGTTCCCGCAGTCGAGCGGCCCCTGGACGTTCTCCGGCCGCTCGGAGGTGATCACGGCGTGGTGCACCACGAACAGGCCCAGGTCGGCGCGCCCGGCGCGGTCGGCGCCGGCGGGCGGCGCCTCCTCGGCGAGCCGGACCTCCTTGACCTCTATCGCCTTGACGTACCGGTCCTCGGGCAGTTCGATCGGGGTGACGCCCCACTCGCCGAACCAGTCGGGCGCGTCAGCCTCGACGGTCCCTTCCGGCGATGCGACGATCACGTCCGGCGTTCCGTACGTCCAGCCGTCGGCCGGCCACTCGATCGGCGGCGGCAGGTCGGCCGGGTTGCCCCGCGGGGCGCCGGCGTCCACCCACGCGGCGATAGTCGCGATCTCCGCGTCGCTCAGCGACGGGTCGTCCTTGAACCGCTGGATCCCGATGTTCCGGTCGATGAACCAGGGCGGCATCTCGCGGGCCGAGGTCCGGCTCCGGATCGAGCGCGCCCAGGGACGGACGTCCTCGTAGGTGACCAGCGCCATCGGCGCCGCGCCCTGCGGACGGTGGCAGTTCTCGCACGACCGCTGGAGGATCGGCGCAACGTGCTTGCTGAACGTGACGTCGGTCTCCCGCTCGGCGCCGGCGGCCGGGGCCGACGCAGTGGCTGCTCCGATGAACGCGAACCCTGCCGCGAAGAGCTTCCTCATCACTTTCCCCCCACCGAAATCGACTGAAACGCCCGGCGAAACCCGCCCGCCCCGCCGCTACCCGCCGCCTACGGTCACCGTCACGTCATGGGCCGACGCCAGTCCGCCGTCGTGGGCGTAGGCGCGCAGCACGTAGGCGCCGGGCGCGTGGAACGTCGCCGCGACCTCGAACCGCCCGTCGGGCGGCAGCGGCGGCGGCTCCCATCCGGGCGACCAGGGCGAGTTGCCGTCGTAGTTCGGGTGGATGTCGAACTGCTCGGGGTCGAACGTGACCTCGTTGCCGTCCCCCCGCCAGACGATCCAGGCCAAGCGCAACCCCCAAGCGTTGTAGTTCACCGGAACCCGCGCCGAGGCCGGCCGGCGCGGCGGGACGTCGTCGTCGGTCGCTATCGCCGTCAGGACGAGCGGCTCGCCCACCGCCGCGGAGACGCGCTCCGGCCCCTCGACGTCGACCATCGGCGCCTGGTTGATCTCGCGCTCCGCGCGCAGGCCGCCCACGTCCTTCTGCATCAGCGGCGAGTCGTTCACGTAGTCCGGCTTCAGGCTGCCGAACGCCTGCTCGGTCTTCCCCTGGTGCGTCAGGGTCCAGACGATCTCCCGGTCGCCGAAGTCGGGCGGCACGGTGATGCGGAACATGTACCGGTTGCGGCGCGGCTGGAAGAACGACGGCTGCCCCTGGTCCTGGTCGCCCGGCTCGAGGTAGTTGTTCGGACCGATCGGGATGTGGACCCTCTCCTGCGAGTTCCGGTTCATGTACCCGAAGATCAGGTCGAACGTCCCGTCCGGGTTCTGCTCCCAGCCCTCGAACGCCGGCACGACGTTCTGGCCCCGCTCGTAGATGATCGTCTGGCCGCCGGCTGCGGTCAGCGCGGAAAGCGCGGCGGCCGCGGCGACAGCGGCCGCGGCCCGCGCGCGCACCCGCCGCCGGGCGCGAGTAGTCGTCATGACGCTTGCTGCTCCCTCTGTGGATGCTACTGCTGATCCTGCGCCGCCGCGAAGACCGGCGCGCCGCCCCGCGCGGCGACCTCCCACTCGAACTCTTCCTCGGTCAGGTAGATGAGCCGGGGGAGATTGTAGAACATGTCGTCTATCGACCGGTTCCCCCACCCCTTCCAGTTGCGCGGATCGACGACGTTCCGGTTCGACGGCGAGTTGTCGTACCACGCCATCAGGTGGATGACGGTGCCGGCCGGCAGCAGCGGCGCCGCGTCGTCCTCGTAGGCGTACACCTTCACCCAGTTGTGGTCGTAGTCGGCGCAGTTCAGCATCTCGCGCGCGTTGTTCGGGTAGAGCGCCTCGATGCACATCCGCGTCCCGCTCGAGTGCAGGTGGGGCTCGAACGTCACCATGCGGGCCGGCCGGTCGAGCCGGTAGAAGCCGTCACGGTAGACGTCGGGGTCGTTCGACGGGATGTCGAGCGCGAAGTCGAACGCTCCTGACATCGCCTGCGACCGCTGGCTGTACTTCGGCTCGTACCCCTCCGGGTGCAGGTCGAAGGCGACGTCGATCCGGGCCTGCACCTCCTCGCCGATAGAGTGCAGGTGCATCGAGTCGAACGTGATGACCGACTCGGCCGGCAGCGAGACGCCGACTTCGTCCGGAAAGACCATGGCGTTCTGGCCCAGCTCCCACGTGAGCCGGAAGGCGTCGTCGGTCGCCGTCACCGGGCCGTTCGACTCGCGCGCCTGCTCGGACGTCGCGGCGGTGATGACCGCATGGTGCACCACCCACAGGTTGAGGTCGGCGCGCCCGGCTCCCTTCGGCCCCGGCGTGTCCTTCCGGACGCCGGCGCCGCCCGCCAGCCGCACTTCCTTCACCTCGACCGCCTTGACGTACCGGTCGACGGCAAGACCGGTCGGCGCGGGCGGGTCCCACTCTCCGAACCAGTCCGCGGCGTCGGCCGGCACCGTGCCGACCGGCGAGGAGACGACGAGGTCCGGCTCGCCGATGCTCCATCCGGCCGCCGACCACTCCAGCGCCGGCGGCAGGTCGCCCGGGTCGCCCTGCGGCGCGCCGGCCTCGACCCAGGCGGCGAGGGTCGCAATCTCGCCGTCGCTCAGCGACGGGTCGTCCTTGAACCGCTGAATCCCGACGTTCTTGTCGATGAACCAGGGCGGCATCTCGCGGGAGGCGGTCCGGTTCCGGATCGAGCGCGCCCAGGGGCGGACGTCCGAGTAGCTGATCAGCGCCATCGGCGCGCCGCCGCCGGGACGGTGGCAGCTCTGGCACGACCGCTGGAGGATCGGCGCGACGTCCCTGCTGAACGTCACCTCGCCGGCGCGCTCCGCCCCGGCCGCGACTCCCGGCGCCGCCGCGATCACCGCCGCGGCGGCTGCGATGCGCCACCCGGCCGCCGACCCGCCCTGCATCCATGCGGTCTTCATCGTGGCCCCTCCTGCCCGGCGCGCACCCGCCGGAACGAGCATCCGTGAGGGTAGCACTAAACCGCCCGCGGCAAAAGCCCCTTTGCCGCGTTCCGTCGCCCTCCCCGCGCCGCGAGCTGGGCGCCGAGCTGCTGCGGGTCGCGGCAGACGAGAAAGTCCCAGGCGCCGAGCCGGCCCCAGTTGTTGACCGCCCGGACCCAGCGGCGGGCCGCCTGGTGCTTGGCGTCGGCTTCGGGATCCGGGGCGCCCTTGATCTCCAGCACGACCGTGGTCGCGCGCCCGTTGCGCAGACGGACGAGGAAGTCCGGTTCGTAGGCGCGCGGCTCGCCGTACTGCTCCCAGGGGATGGTGAACTCCAGGCGGTAGTTGCGCGCGTAGCAGACGACCGGTCCGTCCCGCGCCAGCCGCTCGAGCTGGAACGTGGCGGCCTGCTCCCAGCTGCCGGTGTGGCAGGCGACGTAGTTCAGGTGGCTCGCCTCGGTCGGCTGCACGGGGCGGGCGGTCTTGAAGTGGACGGCGGCGGTGCCGCCGATCGGCCGGTACCGGTTCAGCCTGGGCAGCAGGGGCGGTTCGCCCTGACAGCCCGTGGTGAAAAGCCCCGCTGCATTCGAGCGGCGATGCATCCCGCCTGACGGCGTTGTTCGTCGGTTGCGTATGCCCAATATGCGCCCTCCTCACGCCTTGTCAGGCGGGCGCCTCACCGCTCTCGGTGCGACGCGGGGTTCCACCACGGGCTGCTGAGCCTCGTCCGGCGTGATGGCGTCGAGCAGGCGGCCGACGATCTGCTCGGCGTAGGTCCGCAAGCCGATCTCGCACCGGTCGAGGCCGCGGAAGTCGACGCGCTCGCGGACGTACGCCTCGACCACGGCGAGCACCTGCGGAAACAGCGCGGCTCGCGCTGCGCCGCCTGCCGGTCCCGCCCCGGACCTGTCGTCGGCGGTCAGGCGGCTTGTGATCTCGCAGGCTATTTCGAACGCGATCGCCTGCGGGTGCGTCGAATCGTAATACTCCTGCCGGTCCACCATCTCGAACCGGAACCCGCTGTGCGCGCCCGGGCGGCCCACCTGATGGCCGACCTGCGGGCGGACGAAGGCGGCGGTGGGGACGCGCCACGGGTCGAGTCGGAGCGGCTCCACCGCCTGGACGTCGCAGGCGATCCGGTGGCGCGTCAGCCGCGCGACGTACCCCTCCACCACCGGGAAGCGGATCTCGAACGCGCGCCGCTCGGGCAGCGCCAGCACCTCGTGCTTCGGGAGATCGGGCGGCGGCGGCTCGCCGCCCGGCTCACGCCCCTTGAACGGCACGAGCGAGAACGGCACGCCGAAGACGTCGACGTACTCCGGCGTCAGGCGGCCGGTCTCGGGATCCGGCGCGTAGTCCATGCGGCGGAGGCCGCGCCCGACCACCTGCTCGCAGAGCAACTGGCTGTGGAACGCGCGCAGCCCCAGGATGTGGGTGACGTTGCTGGCGTCCCATCCCTCACTCAGCATGTTCACGCTGACGACGCAGCGGATCCGCCCGCCCGGCTCGCCGGGACGGCCGACGGTGGCGACCGTCCGGCGGAGCTCCTCCGCCGCCTCGGTCCGCGTCGCCGCCGGGTCGCCGCTCTCGGCCGCCTCCAGCAGCTTCGAGTCGATGCGCAGCGTGACCGTCTCGCCTTCCCGGTTCCACAGCTCCGGGAAGCCGGTCAGGCCGCTGCCGTAGCGCCGGACCGGCTTCGGCCGCTTCGCCGTCTTCCGCGGCGCGGACGCGCCGTCGTCCGGAGCGTCGTCCGGCGCGCCGTCCGCGTCCGGCGCGACCCGTTCTTCGCCGGAGATCATCCGGTGCAGGTGGGTGGCGACGCCGGTGTTGTCGCAGACGACGATCAGCACCGGCGGCGTCCGGTCCTGGCCGGGGGCGGCGCGGCGCGCCTGCTCGACAGCCCGTGGTGGAATCCCGCGTCGCACCGAGAGCGGCGAGGCGCCCGCCTGACAAGGCGTGAGGAGGGCGCATATTGGGCATACGCAACCGACGAACAACACAGTCAGGCGGGATGCATCGCTGCTCGAATGCAGCGGGGACTTTCACCACGGGCTGTCGAGCTTCCGCTTCCACTCGCCGGCGAGGGTGATGAGCGCGTCCTCCGCCCGGCGATAGATCGCCTCCGGCTTCGGCCGTCCGCCGGCCAGCCGCTCGCCGGGGTGCAGGTCGCGGGTGACGTGACGCCAGAGCCGGAAGTACTTCGGGTCGGGGCGGCCGGTGTTGTCGAGGGCGGGGAGCCGCGGGATTTTCGTGACGCCGCTCTCGATCGCGTCGACGAGGCCGAAGTCGCTGACGATCCAGGGGAACGGCGATCCCTCGGGATGGCCGCTGCCCTGAATGTAGAACGGGGTGGCGGACAGATCGACCGAGAGCGCGATGCCGCAGGCGGCGTGGAGCATGTCGAGGCCGTCGACCCAGACCGTCGCCTCCCGCCGCTCCGCCTGCGCGGCGGCCGAGAGCCGCTCCTCGCCGCCGTCCGCCGCCGCCGGCCGGTACGCGTGGTGTCCCTCGTCGTTGAGGACCAGCAGCGGCTCGTCGTCCCACAGATCGCCGAGCCGGGCGCGCGCGAACGCCTCCGGGGTCTCCGGGCCGAGCCGGCTCACCGGCGCCGCGCCGACCGTCACCACCTCCGGCTCCGGGCCGAGCCGATGCCAGTTGACCACCAGCACCTTCCCCTTGAGCGTAGGATCGGTAGCCGGCGAACTGCCCGATTACCGGTAGCTTGACGTCGAAGGGCAGATCTCGCGGCCTGCCCGGTCGCCTGGAGAAATAGCGTAAGTGGGATCCGAAATCAGCGGCTTCCGTATCGTAACCTGCTGCATTCCATCCACATTCGAAGCGCTCACGAGCGACGCAGCCGCGGCGCGGAGTCAAGGTTGTAGAGAATCGCCACCAGGGACGATGCTTTTCACCGGACAGCTTGCCGGATGCGCTGACCTTCACCTCGTCACTGCGCTGCGCCGGTCGAGCATCCTGGTCTTCGGTTTCGTCGCGGCGGCCGGCGAAGCGCGCCCCGGCGCCGACGCCCTGAAGCACGCGAAGCGCATCGAGGAAGTTCGATTTTCCACTGGCGTTCGCACCGATCAGCAGGTTCAATCGGCCAAGCTTCAAGTCGACGCGGCGCAGACTCTTGAAGTTGTCGATGGCGATGCTGTCGATCATGGTCCGGCTCCGCCGTCACCCCCACGCGGCGTCTTCCGTCAGCACCCGCAGCCCCTCGGCGCCGCGCGGGTCGATCACCTTGACCGCCACCTTCCACGTTTCGCCGGCCGCCCGGCCGGGCGGCCGGCGGAAGGGGAGGCTGCGGAAGCCGCTCAGAGCGTCGAAGGCGGCGGGTTCGACGGCGCCGCGCGCGCCGAGGGCGCGGGCCAGCTTGTCCCACTGCTTCCGGTCGGGGAAGAACGCCTGACAGATGCAGAACGTCCGGCCGTCGTAGTCGGTGTCGACGAACCAGGCCGCGATGCGCGTCCGGTCGGTCGGGTGGAGGTCGCCCCTCACCGGGTCGTAGACGTCCATCCCTTCCACCTCCACCTCGTAGCCGCCGTCCTCCCGCCGCGTCGGGCCGGTGACGCGGGGCGCGCTGAAGACGCGGAACAACTGGCTGCCCGGCTGGGTCCGGAGCAGGTCGCCCATCGCCACGTCGGGGGCGATCTGCGCCATGTGCAGCCGGAGCTTCGGGTGCGCGGCGTTCTGGATCGCGTCCTGCGCCGCCGCGTCGAAGCCGAAGCCGGCGAACACCACGTCGTCGTACCCCTTGCGGTGGGCGTCGCGGACGGCGTCCTCCACCTGCATGGCCGCCACGTTCCCCACCTCGGGGCCGATGCTGACCGCCACCCGCCGGCCGGCGCCGTCTCCGTTCCGCCACTCCCCCTCGGCGTGGATCAGCGCCGGCCCGGTCACCGGGTCGAGGCGGTCGAACCGCACGTTCCGGTTGTCGGGGAAGTCGACGCCGCTCGCCCGCAGCAGCCGGACGACGACGTCGAGGTGAGCCTCGGCGCCGGCGATCTCGGCGTCCGCGCCGTCGCCGAACGTCTCCAGGCCGTCCGGGGCGCCGTCTATCGGAGTGTCCGGCCCCTCCTCGCGCGCGATGACCGACTCGACGGTGAACGGTCCGGCGACCCGCACCGCGCCGGCGTCCACTTCGGGCCGATCGACCAGCTCCTCGGTCTCGGCGTTCGCCGCGATGCACGCGTTCACCTCGTCCATCTTCGCCCGCCACGCGGCGCGGTAGGCGGCCAGGGCGTCCCGCAGCGGCCTCGGCCAGTCGGGGTCGGCGTCGAACGGCGCCTGCCACTCCCGCCAGGCGCCGCGCGGGATCCGCTCGCGGTACCGCGCCGCCTGCCGCGGCGTGATCGCCCGGAGCGGCCGGCGGGTGGGGGCCGGCGCGACCCACGCGGGGTCCGCGTCCGGCAGCAGCCAGCGGCGCAGGTCGGCGTCGGTGACCGCGCCGGCGCCCTCGCGTCGGTGCTTCTCGACGAGCTTGCCGGCCAGCTTTTCCCGGAAGCCGGCGCTGACCCGGGCCGCCTCGCCGTTCAGGACGGCCAGTTTCCCGGCGAGGATCGGTTCGTGCCGGGCGCAGATCGGGTCGAGCGACGTGTTGCGCGCGATGCTCCGGAGGGTGACGTGCGGCACGGTCCGGCAGTCGAAGGTCCGCCGGTCGGCCGGCCGTCCGCGTCCGTCTCCGCTATCCAGGCCCCGTCCGGGTTGCGGGCCACGTCCTCGGCGCTCAGCGCGCGGAGCCGGTAATAGTCGAACTTCGCGGTCAGCAGCCGGTGTTTCGCCAGCGCCAGGGCCACCCGGCTCGTGTCGACGGCGATCCAGCGCCGCCCCCACTGCTCGGCGACGTACGCGGTAGTGCCGCTGCCGCAGGTCGGGTCGAGGACCAGGTCGCCGGGGTCGGTGGTCATCAGGAGGCAGCGTTCGACGACCCGAGTATCTGTCTGAACAACGTATATTTTAGGGTCTACGTTCGAGAAACCAGCACTTCCAGTATCGGACCAAGTATTACCGAACGGTGTGTATTTCGAGTCATTGAAGTAGCGCACGTAATTTATCTGCGTGGCCAAGTTAATAAGCCTAGCTGCACTGGCGAGACGGTTCAAGCCGTCTGGAGTAGTTTTCCAATGACGATGGGCGCCACAGTCAAAAGATCCGTCACGAAACTCAAAATAGCGTTCTTCTGGCTTTCCGGGTTCTTGCGATACAGCAAAACTCAATTGAGCAAAGCCCCATCCGTCCGGTGTACTTGACAGATCATTTCGCTCCTCCTTCGACACCGATCTTGCCGACGATGCATCTTCGCTTACAAGATATTTGTAACTCTTGAGATCGGAAAGGTCTTTTTCCGAAAGTAACTGGCGAAATTTGACGCGTTGTTTGTCTTTTGCGTACCACAAGATATAATCATTCTCTTCTACAAGGAGTTTTGTCGAACGACTCGCTGTTTTCCTGAATGAGATAACGATGCAGCAGTTTTCAACCCCGAACACCTCGTCCATTACGCAGCGGACGCGGTGCAGGTTCTCGTCGCTGATCTGGACGAAGATGCTGCCGGCGTCGGCGAGCAGCTCGCGCGCCATCGTCAGCCGGTCGCGGAGGTAGGCGAGGTACGAGTGGACGCCGAGGGTCCAGGTGTCGCGGTACGCCTTGACCATCTCCGGCTCGCGGGTCAGGTCCTGTTGCCGGTCCTTGACGTCGCGCTGGCCGAGCTGCGGCTGGAAGTTCGACCCGAACCGGATGCCGTAGGGCGGGTCGACGTAGATCGTCTGCACCTTGCCGGCGAGGTCCTCGCGGCGGGCGAGGCTGGCCATCACCTGGAGCGAGTCGCCCAGGATCAGCCGGTTCGCCCAGTCGACGTCGTGCCGGTAGAACTGCACCGCCCGCGCGTAGTCGTGCTGCGGGTCGGCGAACAGGTCGCGCTGCACGTCCCGCCGCGCCAGCGCCCGCAGGACCGCCTCGGTGGAGACCCGCTCGTGCAGGTGGAGCGGCGCCGGCTCCACCTCGAACCACGGCCTCTCCCGCTTGCCGCCCCACTCCAGCCACGGCTCGTGCCGGCGGAGCGCGCCGGCCAGCAGGTCCGCCTCGTCCTCGGTCAGCGCCCGCCGCCGGGCGGCCGCCAGGAGCTCGGACAGCCGGTCGGCCGCCGCCGGGTCGGGCGACGACCGCAGGACCGGCGGCAGGTGCGGGTTGTAGTCGTACCGCACGGCCGGCTTCTCCCGCACCACGCCGTGCGCTTCGAGACCGGCGGGCGGGATGTTCTTCCGCTTCGCGGGGTACTTGAGGGAGGTGACGGCGGCGGTCGCCGCGGCCGTCCGTCCGGGCTGTTTCCTGCGGGGCATCGGTTCAGTGCGCCTTCGAGTCAGCCGCGGGGGCGGTCGGGCCGCGCGGCGGGTCCAATCTCCGCGATCAGGGCGTCCGGTTCTTCCTCGTCGGAAGTATCGCTGTCGGCGATCGTCGCCGCCGTCCGTTCCGTCGGCGGCGTCACCTGCCGTTCCTCCATGAACCGCCTCTCGCCTGCGATCAGGGTTTCCAGCCGCGCTTCGAGCAGGTCCGCCCGATCGCCGTTTCGCAACCGGTCAACGGAGTCGGCAGGGAAGCCGTGCGTAGGCAGCACCGCCGCCAGCACGTCGTCATCCAGCCCCTCCAACGCGCCGATCGCCTGCCCCAGGTGATCGCGGTCCACGAACATCCGGTTCGCGGGACTGGACACCAGATCCTTCGGATCCGGATTGGACCACACGTAACCGACCGCGTCGGTCCCCAGCCGGGACAGCAGTTCACCCGGATTCAGGTCGCCATCGCGGTGCAGCGAGCGAGGGCGCAGCGATGCGAGGTACAGCAGAAAGGCGCGCACGCGGGCGCTGCGCGCGTCGAAACGGTCGGGGAACGGCTGCGCAGGGGCGCCGAGGTCGACCACCATGAACTCCGCGGCCTGGTTCCGGGCGAGGCCGCGGATTTCCTCCAGGGCGCGCTTGGCCTGCGTCGTGTTGACGCCGCCGAACCAGCCGGTGAACGACGTCACCCAGAACCAGCGCGTCAGCAACTCGACGGCCGCGGCGTCCGGCTGCGGGCAGAGCCGGTGGAATTCGCCGAGCAGCACGAGTTGCAGTCCATACGGGAGCAGCCGGTCGGAAACCACGCCGAGACGTCCGAGCAGGTCCAGCGCGAGCCTGATGCCCTGCGTGGCGTCGTCGAACGCTTCCGGGAGCTTCTTCTGGACTTCCGGCTTCACCATGAGGTCCGCCCAGTCCTTGGCGTAGATGTCGCGGTCGAGAGCCGCGAGCACCGACCTGAGGAGAAAGGCGCGGTCGATATTTCCGAACCCTTTCTTCCTGAGCTCGGACTTGAACGCGTTCAGCATCCCGGCGAGATGGAACTTCCCCTCCTGGTAAGTGAGCGCCGAGACCATTTCGTCCGCCGCCATCTTGCGGCCGGTGCGGTTCAGGCGGGCGAAGACCGTGACCGCGCTCTCGAGGTCCGCCTCGCGGATGTGAATGAGCGGAAGCTGGTAGTCCCGAAAGGCGTTTGCAAGACGGTCCGCTTCACCCAGCCGGCGCTGGGCGGCCCCGGCGTCGGCGTCCGACTGGATGCGGCGGCAGGCGCCGAAGAATTCGGCCGTGTCGAGCAGGCTGCGCACCGGAAAATATCGCGGTCCCGGCTGCTCTTCCTGCTGTCGCAAGTGGACGAACTTCTGGTCGTCGAGGTCGTAATGCACGCGCCAGTCGATCTGATCCACGACAGGGGCCGCGTCGCCGGTCAGCCGCAGCGTGCCCACGAGGGTGGAAACGCGCTGCTGACCGTCGAGCAGGTATCCGACCAGCCCGCCGGGCCGGGGGCTGATTGTGACCGGGCCGATCTTCGGGCTCGACTCTATCGCCGTCTCCGTATCCCAGACGAGGATCGACCCGATCGGAAAACCGCGCAGGACGCTGTCGAGCAGTGCGCTCAGGTCGGGCTGTTTCCACACGAAGGCGCGCTGGAACCTCGGGACGCGGATCTTGCCGGCGGCGACGCGCTCCACGAGCTTGCCCAGAAAGACGACTTCCGGGACGACTTCAGTGCGCTTCTGGCCGCCATCGGGCATGGTTGCTACAGTTCCTTCCGGATCAGCTCGACGCCGCGCTCGACAGCCCGTGGTGGAACCCCGCGTCGCACCGAGAGCGGCGAGGCGCCCGGCTGACAAGGCGTGAGGAGGGCGCATATTGGGCATACGCAACCGACGAACAACGCCGTCAGGCGGGATGCATCGCCGCTCGAATGCAGCGGGGACTTTCACCACGGGCTGTCGAGGTCGCCGCGTCCGCGGGTCCGCAGATCGTTCCTGACGTCGTGCACGCGCCACTGTTTCCAGCATTCGTGCACGTTCGGGCCGAATCCTTCGGCGAGTATTGACCGGTCTTCGTCCGGCAGTCCACCGAACAGGTCGTTCTCGACCGGAGAGGGGGCGTCCGGCAACCCACGCTTCACGTCGAAGAAGTCCTTCTGGTCTTCGTCGAGTCTGTCCCATGCCGCGACCAGCCGGTCGCGCCTGCCGTCGGCGTTCGGCATCGCGCTGAGGAGAATGCGCGGCAGGTAATTATCCGCTTCCCGTTTGGCGAGAACCCAGCAGGACAGCCCTCTTTCTTCGCATGCGCGATGCAGCTCCCGGGCCGCGTCGCTCTCCGTATCGCCCGGCCCTTTCCGGTCGCTGTCGACGACGACGACCAGCCGCGGTCGATATTGCGTCCGCTCGACCCGGGTCTCGACCTCTCGCCGCATCTGGCCAACGCCGCCCACGCTGTCGAACCGGATCGGTCCACCGTCCCGCCCCCAGAGCGCGCGAACGGACCTGTCGAGCTCCTTCACGACGCGCTCCACGAACGCGCCGTCGCTGTACAGCCCGTGGCGAAAGTCCCCGCTGCATTCGAGCGGCGATGCATCCCGCCTGACGGCGTTGTTCGTCGGTTGCGTATGCCCAATATGCGCCCTCCTCACGCCTTGTCAGGCGGGCGCCTCACCGCTCTCGGCGCCCCGCGGGGATTCCACCACGGGCTGTGTAGCCGGTTCTCGACCAGGATCACGAGCGGTTCGTCGGCCAGACGACAAGCCTGTTCGGGCGTCAGTTCGTCCGCTCCGGACGGACGCGGAGTCACGCGGACGCGGCGTCCGTGCGGAGTCAGGGGCCACGCGCCGCGCTGGACAGATGCGACGAGCAGCTCGCGCACCCGGTCGCCCTGCGCGGCGCGTTCCCTGATCCAGGACGTGGCTTGGAAGGCGTCGGGATCGGACTCGGACAGATCCCACACGTGCCAACCGTCTTCGATCCTGTGCAGAATGCGGTTCAGCCACCGGTGGCCGTCCGGATCGTTCGCCGCGCCGAGGTCGATCACGATGCGCACGCGCTTGCTATCCCTTTCCTCTGGCGGCGCGCCGGATGGCCAGGATCTCCTCGTAGTCCTCGATGAAGACGCCGTCCGGCCAGGTCTCCATCTCACCGTTCTCGCGGACGCCGATTTTCTCCGGCATGGACCCGTGCGCAGGATCGGCGTGGACCCAGTAGACCAGCACGTCGCGGGCCGGCAGGCGTCCCTCCGCGACCCAGCGTCGCGCGCGGAGCAGAATCATCTCCGAATGCGTCTCGACGATCAGCGGCCGTGCGGCGCCGGCAAGATTCGTGAGCAGGAGTTCGGCGACCTCCGCGTGCGCCGCCGGATGGAGCTCGGCCTCCGGATGCTCGATGACGTCGACGCCGGGGCCGGCCCCGCGGGCCGACAGCGCGGTGACCGCCACCGGCAGCACGTGGGACAGTCCGCGGCCGGACTGCCCGAGGCGCACGTCGCCGTCCCGCAGCGGCGTTCCGGCCACCAGCTCGAAGTACTTCAGCCCGTGGTGGAATCCCGCGTCGCACCGAGAGCGGCGAGGCGCCCGGCTGACAAGGCGTGAGGAGGACGCATATTGGGCATACGCAACCGACGAACAACGCAGTCAGGCGGGATGCATCGCTGCTCGAATGCAGCGGGGACTTTCACCACGGGCTGACTTGCCTTGGGCGGCGACGTCGATACGCACCCCGAACGTCCTGCGGCACCAGTCGCGGACCGATGCCCGCAGGGCGTCGTCCGCGGCCAGGGCCAGCGGCGCGAGGCGTCCGTCCGGTCCGACGGCCGCCGACGCGTGTTCCGTTGCGGTGAACGGCGACGGCGGAAGACGCCGCGGGCAACGCAGATGACGGACACCGGCGGCCCAGGTCCGGAGGGATCCGGTTTCCGGACCCGCCCAATCCACAAGTTCTTCCGGTCGCCGGGGAAGCAACCCTCGCCAGGTCATGGTTCGAAGGTTCGGGTCCGGCGCCCCCGAAATGGAAATTCGATACTCGGACGTTTCGCCGAACCCCGGCCTCTCCGCAGAGATTTCGCGGTCGCCGCTTCTCAGCCGCCACTCGGAAATCTGCCGCTCGGACGCGCGCCCCGGCGCCGCCACGTTCGTGACGGCGGCGGCCAGCGACGATTCGGCGCTCCCGTCGGCCAGGGTGATCGACAGCTTCAACCGGCCATGCGCGGCGCGCCCCGTCACCAGATCCTCGAACGTCTCCCCGTGCCGGATTCCACCCGATTCCAGCGGAAGCGGCTCCCGCGCGTCGCGCTCCGAGGGCGCCAGACCGCCCGCCAGCAACTGGATCGCCTGGGCCAGCGCGGTCTTGCCCGCGTTGTTGGGCCCCACGCAGGATGGTCAGCGGCGCGATCTCCACGTCGACCCGCCGGGCGTACCCCTTGTACCGTTCGAGGCTGAACTTTCGGAGCTCCACCGCTGCCTACATGATAACGGCTGAGCCGCCGGCGCCATGACGCCCTGTGAGGCGGCTTCGCAGCCCGTGGTGAAAGTCCCCGCTGCATTCGAGCGGCGATGCATCCCGCCTGACGGCGTTGTTCGTCGGTTGCGTATGCCCAATATGCGCCCTCCTCACGCCTTGTCAGCCGGGCGCCTCGCCGCTCTCGGCGCCCCGCGGGGTTCCACCACGGGCTGTTCGAGTCAGTCGCGGGGCGCGGCGGGCTGCTCCGGACGCGAGTCCGCAGCGGCGGGCGGCGGGCGGTCCGCTTCGAGCTGCGCCGAGACTGCTATACTGCTCCGTTTCGTTCGCGGATGGACGCACCGGCCATGCTGGCCGAGCGTCCCGGCCCGCGCCCGCCACGGCGCGGCGAAAGGGTGGAGAAGGCATGTCCAGCAGGTTTCCGTTCGGTGAGTCACCGTCCGGCGCGTCCGTTTCCGGGTGGATCGCGCTGATCGTCATCGTCGTCGGGCTCGCGGCGCCCGTGTCCGCGCAGGACGACCTGACGCCGGAACAGCGCCAGGCGCTCGCCGACGCGCTCGACATGTCGGTGGCGGAGGTCCGGGCGATGGGTCTGTCGCCCGACGAAGCGCAGGTCCTGCTCGAAGGGTTCACCGAGGAGACGGTCGTCGTCGGCTCCCGCGCCCGGCCGCGGACCGTCGCCGCGTCGCCGGTGCCGGTCGACGTCCTCTCGACGTCCGACATCAGCAGCCAGGGGACGGTCAACCTGCAGGACCAGATCCGGACGGTCGTCCCGTCGTTCAACGTCAACACGCAGCCGATCAGCGACGCCTCCACGGTCGTCCGGCCCGCGATGCTCCGCAACCTGGCGCCCGACCACACGCTGGTCCTGGTGAACGGGAAACGCCGTCACCGGTCGTCGATCATCGACTGGCACGGCGGCAACGGCGTGGCGTACGGGTCGCAGGGGTCCGACATCTCCACCATCCCGGCCATCGCGCTCCGGCAGGTCGAGGTGCTGCGCGACGGCGCGGCGGCGCAGTACGGGTCGGACGCCATCGCCGGCGTGATGAACTTCCAGCTCAAGGACGCCGCGTCCGGCGGCGCGTTCGAGGTGGGCGCCGGCACGTTCAGCCTGGGGGACGGCGAGGCGTTCAACGTCGCCGGCAACGTCGGGCTGCCGCTCGGCGCCGCCGGCTTCGCCAACCTCAGCCTGGAGTACGGCGGATCGAACCCGACCAACCGGAGCGCCGCCCGCAGCGACGCCATCGCGCTGATCGCGGCCGGGAACCGGTTCGTCGAATCCGACACCCCGCAGGTCTGGGGATCGCCGGACGTCGACGACGACCTGAAGCTGTTCGGAAACTTCGGCTACACCACCGGCGCCGGGGTGCAGCTCTACAGCCACGCCAACTACGCCAGCCGGCAGGTGATCGGCGGCTTCTTCTTCCGGAACCCGAACACGCGCGGCGGCGTCTTCAGCGGCGACGGCGGCCAGACGCTGCTGGTCGGCGACCGGGTGTGGGCCGACACCGGCGTCGCGGGCGCGGGCGGCTGCCCGGCCGTCCCGATCGTCAGCGACACGCCCGACGCCGCCGCCCTGGCGGCGGTCGCGGCCGATCCGGACTGCTTCACGCTCTACAGCCGGTTCCCGGGCGGCTTCACGCCGAGCTTCGGCGGCGACGCGAAGGACATGTCGATCGTCGGCGGCGTCCGCGGCTTCACCGACGCCGGCTTCAACTGGGACGCGAGCGTTTCGGTCGGCGCCCACGAGACCGACCTGTTCATCCGCGACACCGTCAACGCCTCGCTCGGCTACGACACCCCCACCGCGTTCGATCTCGGCGGCAACCGGCAGCAGGAGATCGGGCTCAACTTCGACGTTTCGTACGCCGCCACCGAGATGGTCAACGTCGCCGCCGGCGCGGAGTGGCGCGACGAGCGGTACGAGACGACGCGGGGCGAGCCGGCGTCGTGGACGGTCGGCCCCTACGGCCGGGGGCAGGGTTTCTCGGCGGGGTCGAACGGGTTCTTCGGCTACGGGCCGCTCGCCGAGGGGAAGTGGAGCCGGAGCAACGTCGCCGTCTACGGCGACGTCGAGGTGACCAGCCTCGAGGACGACTGGACGTTCGGCGGAGCGCTCCGCTTCGAGGATTTCGAAGACTTCGGAACGACGACGAACGGCAAGGTCTCCGGCCGCTTCCGCTTCGTGCGCGCCAGCGTGAGCACCGGGTTCCGCGCGCCGACGCCCGGCCAGCAGAACGGCTTCAACATCTCGACCATCTTCGATCCCGGCGTCGGCGATCTGGTCAACAACGGCGTCATCCCGTCGATCTCGCCGGTGGCCGCCCTGCGGGGCGGCGAGCCGCTCCGGCCGGAGGAGTCGGTCAACTACACCGTCGGCGTGGTGTTCGACACCGGAGAGTTCAACTTCTCCGCCGACTATTTCCGGATCGACGTCTCCGACCGGATCGGCATCACCAGCAACTTCAGCCTGCGGGACGACGAGATCGCGGCGCTGCTGGGGCAGGGGGTGGACGCCGCCCGCGACCTGAAGAACTTCCGGTTCTTCACCAACGCGTTCGACACCCGGTCGCAGGGGATCGACGTCGTGTCGACGTACACGCCGATCGCCCTCCGCGGCGCCACGACGTTCAGCGCCGTCTTCAACTACACCGACACCGACGTGACCGACAACGCGCAGGGGCTGCTCAGCGACCGGCGGATCGCCGAGTACGCCTACGCGCTGCCGCGCGTCCGCTGGAACGTCGGCGTCACGCAGCGGTTCGGACGGGTGAGCCTGCTCGGCCGGGTGAACTACTTCGGCGGCTGGTACGACTGGGACAGCGGGTTCAGGCAGGTCTTCACGCCGTCCGGCGGGGTCGAGCAGGGGTTCTTCGACGGCCGGCCGATCGTCGACGCCGAGATGAACGTCGACCTCGACGGCGGCGTGACGCTGTCGATCGGCGGCCAGAACCTGTTCAACACCTATCCGGACGAGAGCGCGCGCGCCATGTCGGTCGGCGAGAAGTACAGCGAGTACACGCCGTGGGGATTCAACGGCGCGTACTACTACGTCCGCGTCGGGTACGGCTGGGGAATGTAGCAGCGCCGCGCGCGGGCCGGTGCCGGCCGTGCTTCACGACCTCCTGCTGATCGCGGCCGGGTTCGCCCTCGTCGCCAAGGGGGGCGGCCTGTTCGTCGACTCCAGCATCCGGATCGGCCGGGCGCTGGGGATCCCGCGATTCATCATCGGCGGCACGCTGGTGAGTCTGGCGACCACCGCGCCGGAGCTCACGGTGTCGGCGACGGCCAGCACCCTGGGCGACTCCGGCATCGCGCTGGGGAACGCCGTCGGATCCTGCATCTGCAACATCGGGCTGATCGTCGGAATGGTGGCGCTCATCATGCCGGTGGAGGTCGACCGGTCCGACTTCGTCCGGCGCGCCGCCTGGATGGTCGCCGCCGGCGTGCTGGTCGTCGCGTTCTCGTGGGACCGGTCGATGGAGCGGATCTACGGCGCCGCGCTGCTGGCGCTGGCCGGCGCGTATCTGGCCTGGGATCTGGCCGGCATCGTCCGGTCGCGCGCGGCGGGCGACGGGCCGGCCGCGGAAGCGGAGGATCGCCGGGAGCTCGCGCGCGCGGCCGGCTGGTTCGCGGCGGGCGGCGTCTGCGTCGTGGCCGGCAGCCGGTTGCTCGTCACGTCCGGCCAGGGGCTGGCCGAGGCGTTCGGCGTCCCGTCGGCGATCATCGGCTTCTCGGTCATCGCGATCGGGACCTCGGTCCCGGAGCTCGTCACGGGGGTCGCCGCGGCGCGCAAGGGAGCGCCCGACCTGTCGCTCGGCAACATCATCGGCGCGAACGTGCTGAACCTGCTGCTGATCGTCGGCCTCTCGGGCGCGATCCAGCCGCTCGCGCTCGATCCGTTCAGCCAGCGGTACGGATTTCCCTGGCTCGGAATCTTCTTTCTGGCGGTCGTGGGCGTCGTCCTCCGGCACGGCGTGGTCCGGCGCGCGGCGGGGATCGGCTTCCTCATCCTGTACGCGCTGTACGTCGTCGGCCTGACGTCGCTCCCGACCCTGGCGCCGCTCCCGGCGGCCGGTTGACGGCATGCGCCCGACGCCGCCGCCCGGCTACCGGCCGTACGAGTACGACGACCCGTTCGAGGACCACGTCGGACCGTTCGGCTGCAAGGTGGAGGACGGCCGGATCGCGTTCGCGTTCCAGGCCGACGGCCGCCACCGCAACACCGGGGGCGCCGTCCACGGCGGGATGCTGATGACGTTCGCCGACTTCGCCCTCTGCCTGACCGCGGTCTGGGACCAGCCGGGGGAACGGTGCGTCACGGTGGCGTGCAACTGCGAATTCGTGGCGGCCGGGACGCCCGGCGAACTGATCGAGGCGTCCGGGGAGGTGGTGCGCCGGACCGGGTCGCTCACGTTCGTGCGGGGACAGGTGACCGCCGCCGGCCGCGTGCTGCTGAACTACAGCGGGATCGTGAAGCGGATTCGAGGCGGGCGCGCCGCGGCGGCCGGCCCGTGACGCCCCGGGCGGGCGACGCCCGGCTATAATCCGGCAGTCGTCGTGCAGGCGGAGGGATGCAGATGCGTCATCGCAACGTCCTCGTCGGATCGGTGGCCGCCTTCCTGCTCGCAGCCCCGCCGGCTGCGGCCCAGCAGGGCGCGCCGGACGGAGAATGGCCGCACTACGCGGGCGACGTCGGGGCGACGAAGTACGCGCCGCTCGACCAGATCGACCGCGGCAACGTCGGCGGCCTGCGGATCGCCTGGCGCCGGCCGGCGGTGGACCGGACGATCCTCGACCGCGTTCCGAACCTCAGCGTCACGAAGAATCTGACCGCCACGCCGCTGATGGTGGACGGCGTGCTCTACACCTCCAACGGCGTCGGTCTGGTCGAGGCGTCCGACCCCGGCACGGGGGAGACCCTCTGGATCCAGGAGCCCATGGATCCGGCGCCGCAGGGGTACCGCGGGGCCGCGACCCGGGGCGTCGGCTACTGGACCGACGGCCGCGACCGGCGGATCCTCGTGCAGCGGGGTCAATACCTGACCGCGCTCGACGCCCGGACCGGCGCGCCGTACCCGGACTTCGGCGACGGCGGACGCGTCAACCTGACCGCCGGGCTCGGCGGGGACGCCCGGTACCGCTGGACGGGGGCGCCGCTGGTCGTCGGCGACGTCGTCGTGATGGGCCAGTCGATGACCGACACGTTCATCACCAAGGAGGCGGTGCGGGCGCCGGTCAGGGCGTTCGACGTGCGGACCGGCGAGTTGCGGTGGGCGTTCCACACCATCCCGCGGGCGGGCGAGTTCGGCACGGACACGTGGGAGGACGACTCGTGGGAATACTCCGGGCATGCGCCGGTCTGGTCGCTGATGAGCGCCGATCCGGAGCTCGGGTACGTCTACCTGCCGGTGACGTCGCCGACCAGCGACATGTACGGAGGGCATCGGGGGGGCGACAACCTGTACGGCCAGAGCATCGTCTGCGTCGATGCGGCGACCGGCGAGCGCGTCTGGCACTACCAGCTGGTGCACCACGGGTTGTGGGACTACGACCTGCCGACGGCGCCGATCCTGATGGACGTCGAGGCAGCGGGTCGGCCGGGCGTCACGAAGATGGTCGTCCAGTTGACGAAGCAGGCGTTCGCGTTCGCGTTCGACCGGGCGACCGGCGAGCCGATCTGGCCGATAGAGGAGCGTCCCGTGCCGCAGTCGGCCACCCCCGGCGAGCGAACTTCGCCCACGCAGCCGTTCCCCGTCCGGCCGCCCGCCTTCGACCGGCAGGACGCCACGGTGGACAACCTGATCGACTTCACGCCGGAGTTGCGCAAGGAAGCGCTGGAGATCGTCAGCCGTTACACGATGGGGCCGATGTTCACGCCGCCGACGGTCCGGACCGCGACGAACCTGGGCACGATTCAGCTTCCGGGGTCGCAGGGCGGGGCCGACGTGCAGGGCGGCGCGTTCGACCCCGAGACCGGCTACCTGTACGTGCCGTCGATCACCGCGCCGTTCGTGGCCGACATCGTGGAGGGGAATCCCGACCGCACCAACCTTCGGTACGTCAAGGGCCGCCGCCTCTGGATCGGGGGGCCGCGGGGCCTCCCGCTGTTCAAGCCGCCGTACGGGCGGATCACGGCGATCGACATGACCCGGGGGGAGATCGTCTGGCAGGTCCCGAACGGACGCGGCCCGCGCGACCATCCGGCGATCCGGCATCTCGGCCTCGGCCGGCTCGGCTGGCCCGGCCGGCCGTCGCCGCTCGCCACCGCGACGCTGCTGTTCATCGGCGAGGGGTCCCGCGCGCGCGCCGAGCAGGGGGCGGACCGGATTCCCGAGGGGATGCCGCTCGAGATCGTGACGAATTACGGGGAGCCGTGGTTCCGCGCCTACGACAAGGCGACCGGCGAGGTGCTGTGGGAAACGGAGCTGCCGGGCGGCACGACCGGCGCGCCGATGACCTACCTGCACGAGGGGAAACAGTACGTCGTGGTGGCGGTTGAAGGGATCGACGAGCCGGCGCAGTGGGTGGCGTTCAGCCTGCCGTAGCAGCAGCGGACGATCCGCATGACCGGCGACGGCTTGCCGCCCATCGAGCTCCGTCAGGCTGTCGACGCAGCGGTCAGAGGAGTCAGCCTCGGGGTGTTGCGAGCCGCCGCCGCGAACCTGTCGGCCACGTACCGGAGCGGCGGCGCCGCGGCCGTCCGGCGCGCCGGAGTCGGAGTCGACGTCGGCCGGCTCGCGTACGCCGCGGCGCGGATGCCCGCCACGTACCGCGCGGCGGCCGCGGCGTTGCGCGAGCTCCGCGCCCGCCGCCCCCGGCTGCGAGTCGGCAGTCTGCTCGACGTCGGGTCCGGACCGGCCACCTGCCTGTGGGCCGCGGGGTCGGCGTTCAGCGAGCTGGCCCGCGCCACGCTGATCGAGCCGGACCCGGCGATGGCCGCGCTCGGCAGGCGGTTGACGCAGGGATCGTCGCTCACGTCCCGCGTGGACGTTACGTGGCGGGCCGCCGACGCGGGCGAGCTGGCGGCGGCTCCGGCGCACGATCTGGTCGTCGCCGGCTATCTGCTCGGCGAGCTTCCCGAGGAGCGCCGCGGGCGGATGATCGACGAGGCATGGGCCGCCGCCCGCCGCGCGGTCGTCATCATCGAGCCGGGGTCGGCCGACGGGTTCCGCCGGATCCTCGAGGCGCGCGACCGGTTGATCGCCGGGGGCGCGTCGATCGCCGCGCCGTGTCCGCATGCCGGCTGCTGTCCGATGCCGCCCGGCGACTGGTGTCACTTCGCCGCCCGGTTGAACCGGACGGCGCTGCAGCGCCGGCTCAAGGGCGGCGTCCTGGCGTACGAGGACGAGAAATATGCGTACGTCGCGGCGGTTCGGGACGCCGGCGCGCCGGCGCCGGCCCGTGTCGTCCGACGGCCCCGCACGGCGCCGGGACGGGTCACGCTGCGGTTGTGCCGGCCGGACGGCCTGCGGGACGAAACGGTGACCAGAACCCGCCGCGCCGAGTACCGCGCGGCCCGGAAGGCGGCGTGGGGAGATAGCTGGCAGCCCGTGGTGGAACCCCGCAGCAGGTGACGGCGCCGCCGCGCGCAGCGGCTCGGCCGAGACCGGGCGCCGGGCGAATGCGGCAAGGTTTCCGCCGCGGGCCGCCGGCCGGCGGCGTTCTCGCGGGATTCGTCCTGTGGGGGTCGGTCCTGGCGGGACTCGTCCACGCGCCGCCGGCCGCCGCGCAGGCGCTTGACGCCGTCGGCGCCAACGCGATCGCGGACCGACCGACGCCCGCCGGGCCGCGGCGGTCGGTCCGTGGGTTCGTGCAGGTGGGATGGCTCCGGTTCTCGGCGGGCGACAGCTTCGAGGCGGTCACCGGGAGCGCCGCCGGCTTCGTCTACGGCGGCGGCGTGCAGTTCGGCCTGTCGAACGGCTTTTTCCTGCAAGGGAGCGTCGAACGGTACGCCGCACGCGGCCAGCGCGTGTTCGTGCACGCCGGGCAGGTCTTCGCGCTGGGCATTCCCCATGAGGTCGCGATCACGCCGATCCGGCTTTCGGCCGGCTACCGGCGCACGCTGCGGCCGGGTCTCGACGGTTACGTCGGCGCGGGCGGCGGCGTGCACCTGCTCGAAGAGCGCGCCCCGTTCGGTCCGTCCGACGGCGACGCGGCCGCCGGGCGGCACGGCAGCGGCCACGCGCTGTTCGGCGTCGAAACCCCGCTGCGGCCGTGGCTGCGCGTCGGCGGTGAAGGCCAGTGGACCTGGGCGCCCGGCGCGATCGGGGCGGCCGGCGCCGCCGCCGCGTTCGACGAGCGCGACCTGGGCGGCTTCACCTTTCGGGTCAAGTTGTCGGTAGGGTATTGAAGCCGATGCCGCGCAGCTTCTGGCCGGCGGGCGTGTGCTGTCTGGCGCTGGGCGGCGCCGCGCTGGCGGGAGTCCCGCAGGCCGGCGTCGGCCAGACCGTCGCGCGGCCGGGCGGCCGCGTCGTCGCGCCGGCCGCAATCCGCGCCGTCGACAGCGGCTATCGGCCTGCGGCGGCGGCAGCGCGCGGGCCGATCGCGATCTCGCGGAATTCCGCATCGCCGCCGTCGGCGGCGTCGCCCCCCTACGTCCCGGGCCAGGTCATCGTCAAGTTCTCGGAGCGTCGCGCGCCGCCCGCCGGGCTGAACGTCCGCGCCGTCGTCCGGCCGCCGCTGGCGGACTTCGACCTGCTGACGCTCGATCCGGGATCGGACCCGGAGGCCGCGGCGCGCGCGCTGAGCGCCCGGGCCGACGTGGAGTACGCCCAGGCGGCGTACCTTCGACAGGCCCAGTTCACCCCGAACGACCCGCTGTTCGCCCGGCAGTGGAACCTGCCGGCGATCGGGATGCAGCGCGCATGGGAGATCAATGCGGGCGCCAGCGACGCGATCGTCGTCGCGGTGATCGACACCGGCGTCGCCTTCGAGGACGCCGACTTCCGGTTCGAGGCGGAGGCGTTTTCGGTGAACGACGTTCCGTACCCGGCCCTCGGGACGATCTCGGTCCCGTTCGCGGCGGCGCCGGAGCTGGCCGGCCCCGACCGGTTCGCGGCGCCGTTCGACTTCGTCTGGCGGGACGGCCATCCGGTCGACTTCGACGGCCACGGCACGCACGTCGCCGGCACGATCGGGCAGTTGACGGACAACGGGCTCGGGGCGGCCGGCGTGGCGTTCAACGTCCGGATCATGCCGCTCAAGGTGCTGATCGGCCCGTGGGACCTGATCCTGGGCGGCGCGCCCGTCTGCTGCGGCGGCTCCGACGCCGACATCGCCGAGGCGATCCGGTACGCGGTCCGGTTCGGCGCGAAGGTGATCAACATGAGCCTCGGCGGGCCGTCGCCGTCGCCGGCGATCGAAGACGCGATCCGCCACGCCGTCGGCCGGGGCGTCTTCGTCGCCGTGGCGGCCGGCAACGAGTTCCAGGTGGACAACGACGTGCTCTATCCGGCCGCATCGGTCGACACGATCGACGGGGCGGTGGCGGTCGGAGCGGTCGATCGGCGGCTGCGCCGGGCGTACTACTCGAACACCGGCTCGTACATCGAGGTGGTGGCGCCGGGAGGAGAGCAGCGGGAGGAAGGGCCGACGGGCGGCATCCTGCAGCAGACGCTCGACACGCGGTTCACCGACACGTTCCGCATCGGGCCGTCCCGGTTCGGACCGCCGCGGTTCGACGTGCTGAGCTTCAGCTTCCTCGAGGGGACCTCGATGGCCGCGCCTCACGTCGCCGGCCTGGCGGCGCTCCTGATGACGCAGGGCGTCACCGACCCGGCGGCGATCGAAGCGGCGATCAAGCAGTTCGCGACCGATCTGGGCGCGCCCGGCCGGGACGACCAGTTCGGCCACGGCCTGATCGACGCGCCGGCGACGCTGCGCGGGTTCGGTCTGGCCCGATGATCCCGGCGCTTCCGCTTGGCGCAGCGCCGCGCAGCGTGTATAAGTGGCGGGTGCGCTGGCCCGTCCGCCTCGTCGCCGCGCTGATCTTGGTTGGAAGCGCGCTGTCGGTCTCCCACGCGCAGTGGGGCTTCATGGAAGGCAACTTTCCTCCGCGCTTCCCCCCGCCGAGCCTGCCCGACCGCGACTTCGCCTTCTGCAAGGTGATGTACAACAGCGTCCGGTACGAGCAGCTCGGCATGGGGTGGGCGACCGACTATCCGTACGCCGGGATCAACCTCATGATCCGGTTCTCCGATCTGACCACCGGACGCGTGAGCCTCGACGGCGGCGGGGAGCCGAACCACTGGGTCGTCCGGTTCATGGACGACGCCCTGTTCAACTGCCCGTTCACCATGGCCTCCGACGTCGGCACGATCGGGTTCACCAACCAGGAAGCGGCCCGGTTGCGGGAATACCTGCTGAAGGGCGGGTTCCTGTGGGTCGACGACTTCTGGGGCTCCCGTGCGTGGCGTCACTGGGAGCGCGAGATCGCGCGCGTGCTCCCGCCGTCGCAGTACCCGATCCGGGACGTGCCGATCGGCCATCCGGTGTTCCGCACGCAGTTGCACGTGGCCAAGGTGCCGCAGATCACGGCGATCCAGTTCTGGTACGGCGTCGGCGGCCGGACGACCTCCGAGCGCGGCTACGACAGCCGGGAGCCGCACTTCCGGGCGATAGCCGACGAGCGCGGCCGATTTCTCGTCGTGATGTCCCACAACACGGACGTCGCCGACGCCTGGGAGCGCGAAGCCGAAGACCCGAGGTTCTTCGAGCGGTTCGCCCCCGACGGTTACGGGCTGGGCATCAACGTGCTGCTGTACGCCATGATGCATTGACCGGGGCGGTCATGAAGACGGTTCTGAACAAGACCCGCCGGCCGCTGAGGATTGCGCTCTCCCGCGGGCGCGTGCTGCGGATCGGCCCGCTCCGGGAAGGGCAGATCGCCGCCCGGGACGCCGATCGGGACGCCGTGAAGCGCCGCATCGCGGACGGCGAGATCGAGATCTTCGACGACGCGTCGCGCGCCGGCGCGTCGGCCGCGTCCGCGCCGGGGAGCCGCGCGCGCGTCGAGGGGCCGCACGCGCGGTTCTCGGCGGCGAAGCGCGGCGACCGGTGACGGGCCGCCGGCGATTCGGACGGCGCGCGAGACGGACGAGATGCCGATCTACGAGTACAAGTGCCGGGGTTGCGGCCACGCGTTCGAGCGCCTCGTGCTCGGCGCCGATCCGGGCGCCTGCCCGGCCTGCGCGGGGCGCGCGCTCGAACGGCAGTGGTCGCTGTTCGCCGTCGACTCGGAAGGGACGCGGCGGTCGCACCTGAAGACCGCGCGCGCCGCGGCGCGGAAAGTGCAGCGCGACAAGGCTCACGCCGAGCACGAAGCGATCCACCACCATCACCACTGACGCGGGGCGCCGGGACCTCGGCGGCCGGAGGCGATGGAGGCTGTGAACGAGCGCGGCCGGGCAGGGCGAACGCCCCGCCCGGCCGCGCATCCGGGCGGCCTACTGGTTTTCCAGCCGCCAGTCCCACCCCCGCTCCGAGCCGCGCGTCGCGATGCGCCAGCCGTCCGGGGTCCGCTTGAAGGTGTCGAAGTAGTAGCCGGAGAAGACCATCCGGGGCTCTCGCTGGCTGACGTCGAGCACGATCCAGTAGGTGCGCCCCCTGGCGCCGCCGTCCTCGGTCGGCGTGATCAGCATGCTGGTGTTGTTGTGCGTGATCGTCGTGCCCTCGCCGCCGGGCCGCTGCCGGAAGCGGCGCCGGATCTCCTCCTTCCCGTCGAACACTTCGCCGCCGCCGGTCGTGAACACCGCGTCGTCGGCCCACGCCGACAGGTACAGCTCCTCGTCCTGGAAATCGAGCCCCTGGTTGTACCGGGTGTAGAGCTGCTCGATCTCGGCGATGTCCGCCCCGGTCAGCGCCGGCTGCCCGCCCCGGCTCTGGGCGTAGCTCCACCCGGCCGCCGCCAGCACGCCGACGAGTCCCGCCGCCATCCATCCCTGAAACTTCCGCATGGCCGCACCTCCAACTGGAAAACGGGTTGACGTCCACCGTATTGTAAGGATTCCGCTCGCCGGCGGCTGCGGGCGGCGGCGTTCCCCCATCGCGACCTGCGCCGGGCGGGCGGCCGAGCCTGCTGCGCGCGGCCCGTGGTCCGGCGTTGGCGCAGCAGGCGGTGCGTGTCGAGCCTCACGAGCATCGCTCGGATGATCCGCGACACGGCCCCCCTTCAGGCTCACTTGTCGTTGGAAGAGACTGCGGGTTGACACGTTGCACCGATTTTCGATATCGTTCCTGCCGTCTCTCACGCCGCAACGGGGCAGGATAATCTCGACTGCGGGCTGTGCGAGGGACGCCGAGTTGCCGATAATGCACATGTCGGCCCCGCTTCTCCGGGGGGGGGGGGGGAGGCAGTGGTGATGGCGCTCCATTGGGGGGTTGTGATGAACCGAGTATCTCATTGTGCAAGAGTGGCGCTCCCGACCGCTGCAGCCATGACCATCCTGCTGTCGGCGGGCGCCGCCTCCGCGGCATCGGCGATATCTCTCAGTGCGCTGCTGCAGGAAGGGACGTCGACTTCCACGCCGCCCCTGCCGCCGCCCACGGTGCAGGCTCGCATCGAGCGCAAGGTGCGCGAGACGACCGGCGGAAGGCCGGTGCTGATGCCGAGCGACCCGCCGGTCGTGGTGGAGGTGGACGAGATCTTCGTTTTCCCGCCTGACGTCGAAGAAGAAGAAGCCACCTATACGGTGACTTCGAGCAATCCGATGGTCGCCGTCGCCGAATACCGCAACCCGGTGGTGGTTACGCCGGTAGGACCGGGCACGGCCGTGATCACGGTCACGTCGCAGCTCGGGAACAACCCCCCCGTGTCGTCCAGCTTCACGGTCACTGTCGCAGCCGATCCGACTCCGGTGCCCGCCATCCCGCTCGTCGGACAGGGGCTGCTGGCGGCGTTCCTGCTCGGTCTCGGCGCGTGGCTTCGGTACCGGCGCCGGTAACGGCCCGGCGGTTTCCGGACCGACTTTCCTGCATCTGCGTGTCCCCTCCTCCCCCGGCCGTCGGAGGAGGAGGGGGCATCCCGGCCGCGAGCAGTGCTTGCACACCACTTCATCGGCTCCGGCGGCTTCTCCGACCGGCTTCGGGGCGTTGCTGAAGCGCGATCACGGTTGTTGGCGGCAGTGACCGACCGCGTGCGCGCCGCCGGCCTGCAGGTCGTGGCGCAGCAGGCGGTCCCGTTTCCGGACGGCGGCGCCACGCTGGTCTGGGTGCTGGCCGAGTCCCATCTGGTGCTTCACCTCTGGCCCGAACACGATCGGGCGACCGTCGATCTGCACGTCTGCGACTACCGCGACTCGAACGCCGTACGGGCGCAGCGGCTGCGCGACGCGCTCGACGACTTCTGCTTCGCGCCCGGTTCGTCGGCATGGCGCGAGCTGGCGGTCGACGAGGTCCGGCCGGCCGGAGCCGACGCGTAGCGTGGCGGGCCGCAGGTGGCCGACGACGCCGAGCAGCGCTACCGCGGCTTCTGGGCCGAAGTAGGCGCCACCTTTCCCGATCTCGGCGGCGCGCGCTCGACGACGCAGTACCGCGAGGACGAGCGATGGCTGCTGCGGAGTTCGCTGCCGGATCTCGCCGGCTGCCGCATCCTCAAGACCGACCTGTGGGACGAAGCGAAGAACACCCGCATCCTCCGCTGGGCGGCGGGCGAAGGGGCGCGCGCGTTCGGGGTCGACATCTCGCCGGCGATCGTCGCCGCTGCGGGACGCGGCTTCGCGGCGGCGGGGTTGCGGCTGCACGGCGTCCGCGGCGACGTCCGGGCGCTGCCGTTCCGGACCGGCAGCTTTGACGCGGTCTATTCGATGGGGACGGTCGAGCACTTCGACGACACGGAAGGCGCCCTCCGCGAGATCTTCCGCGTGCTGCGTCCCGGGGGACGGGCGATCGTCGGCGTGCCGAACCGGCGCGACCCGTTCCTGCGCCCGCTGCTGGTGGCGGCGCTGCACCGCCTCGGCCTCTACGGATACGGGTTCGAGAAGTCGTACTCGCGGTCCGTCTTCCGCCGGATGCTGGAGCGGGCGGGCTTCCGGGTGACCACCGAAACTGGTATCCTGTTCATTCCGGGCTGGTTACGCATGCTCGACCTCGCCTGCCACACGTGGCTCCGCCCGCTCGCGCGGGTGACGGGCGCCCTGTGCGCCCCGTTCGACAGGGCCTGCCGCCGCTGGCCGCGCCTCCGCCGGCACGGCTACCTGCTCGCCACGGTGGCGGTGCGTCCGGACGAACCGGGAGCGGATTCGTGACCGCTGCGGCCGGTGCGCCCGGAGCGGTCCGGTTCATGCTGACCGTCGGGGCGTGGTTCGTCGGGTTGTTCGGCCTGATGCGGATCGAGTGGGTGGAGCGGACGCTGCTGACGCCGTTCGCGCAGCTCCAGCAGCAGGTGGCGGATCGGCTCACCGGCGCCCCGTCCGGACTGGTCTACGCCGACGCGAGCTGCAGCGGGGGCGATCCGATGGCGCTCTGCGTGGGAGCGATCATGGCGTTCCCCGCCGCGCGGGCCGCGCGGCTGCGGGGCGCGGCGCTCGGGCTGGCGGCGATCACCGGACTGAACGTCGTCCGGCTCGGCTCCCTCTCGCTGGCGGCGGCCGATCCGGCGGCGCTCGATCTGCTGCACGTCTACGTCTGGCCCGGCCTCCTGATCCTCGCCTCGGTCGCCTACGTCTACGGATGGATGCGCCGGCAGGGGCGCGACGGCGGGAACGCCGGGCGGGCCGCGGCGCCCGGCGGCGCGGCGCGGCGGTTCCTGCTGCTGGCGGCGGCCCTGGTAGCGGCCTACTTCGCCGCGGCGCCGATCTTCTACGACAGCCCGGCGGTGAACCGGATCGCCGGCCGGATCGCCGCGGCCGGCGGGGCGATCCTGACGGCGTCCGGCACGGCGGCGACCGTTTTCGGGCCGGTGATCCGGACCGCGCACGGCAGCTTCGTCGTCACGCAGGAGTGCGTCTTCACGCCGCTCATCCCGCTCTATCTGGCGGGCGTGCTGGCGGCGCCGTTCACCTGGCCGCGCCGCCTGATCGCGTTGGCGGCGACGCCCGCCGTCTTCTTCGCGCTCGGCGTCTCGCGGCTGCTGGTGCTGGCGGTCCCGGCCGCCGTCGTCGGGTCCCACGCGACGGCGATCCACGCCTTCTCGCAGATGCTCGTGGCCGGGATTCTGGTGACGGCGGCGGCCGTCCGGACGGCCGCGGGCCTGCGCCGCGGCGCGGCGCGGGCCTGCGCCGCGATCGGGATCGGACTGGCCGCGGGCCTCGCCGCGGCCCCGGTGCTGGGCGGCGCGCTGGCGGCGGCGGCGGCCGGCATCCAGGCGTTCGCCGGGCACGCCGGCCACACGTTCGCCGACGGCCAGGGAGCGGCGGCGCTGCTGCCGGCGTTCCAGGTCGGCCTGTTCGCCGCGCTCTGGGCCGCCGCAGGGCGGATGATCCCGCGGCGACGGGCGGCGATCGGACTGGCCGGACTGGCCGTCGCGCAGGCGGCGCTCGGCGCGGCGGTCGGAGAGCTCGCCTGGCACAACGCCTTCAATCCTCACGTCGGCCTGATCCGGGCCTGGGCGATCGCGCTGCCGGTCGCGCTGCTGTGGGCGCTCGGGCGTCCCGTTTCGCAACCCGCCGCCGCGCCGGCCCGGGCGCGCCCGCTGCCCCAGCCCGGCTAGCCGGACGCCATGCACGCCGTGCTGCCGCAAGCCGCCGGCCGGCGCGCCGCCGCCGCCTGCATGCTCGCCGTTGCGGCCAGCGCCGCACTGGCGGCGTGGTGGCAGGCGACGGGCCGCATCCGCGCGACCGGCGACGAGCCGCACTACCTGATCATCGCCGCGAGCGTGCTGCGCGACGGCGACCTCGATCTCCGCAACAACTACGAGCACGACGCCGAGACCGGCGAGATCTACGGCGTCATGCGTCCCCACGTCTGGCGAACCGACGCCGGCTGGCGGTCGTTCCACACACCCGGCCTGGGGTTGCTGCTCGCCGCGCCGTTCGGGCTCGGGGGTGTCTTCGGCGCGCGGGCGGCGCTCTGCCTGCTCGTCGGGGCCGGGCTCGGGTGGACGGTCTGGCGCTGGCTGGCCGCCCGGCTGCCGCCCGGCGACGCGGCGATAGCCACCGCCGGCCTGCTCGGCTGCCCGCCGGTGCTGTTCGGCGCCTCGCGCCTCTATCCGGATCTGCCGGGCGGCGTCGTGGCGGCCGCGATGCTGGTCTGGCTGCTGGCGGACCGGCGGCGGACGCGCGCCGGCTGGACCGGGTTCTGGCTCGGCGCAGCCGCTCTCTGCTGGCTGCACGTCAAGTTCGTAATCCCGGCGGCGGTGCTGGCGGTCTGGGCGGTCTGGCGGCTCCGGCCGGGCCGCCGCCTGCTGGCGGCCGCGGCGGCGCTGCTCGGCGCGGCCGGCGGCGCACTGGCGTGGCTGCAGGTCACCACGGCCGGACGGCTCCTCGGCGCCCGGCAGATCGCCGAGCTCTCCAGCGGCCTCGGGCAGGCGGCGGAGGCGCTGGCGGGACTCCACCTCGATCAGGCGCAGGGGATGTTCTTCCAGCAGCCGCTGCTGCTGCCCGGTCTCGCCGCGCTCGGCTGGATGGTTCGCCGGCGTCATCCGCTGACGCTCCCCTGGCTGCTGCTTTATCTGTCGCTCATCCTCCCGAACGCGCTGAACGGCTCGCGCTACGGCAGCGAGGACCCCGGCGGGGCGCCGGCCGGCCGGTTCGCCTGGTCCGCCATGTGGCTCTGGATCGTCCCGCTGGGGATCTGGATCGAAGCCGAAGGCGCGGCGGCCGCGCGCCGGGTGCGTCCGCTGGCGGCGGCGGCGGCGGCGTACCAGGCGGCGCTGGCGGTCCGCTGGCTGCCGTCGCCGACGGCGCTGCAACCGCTGGTCTCCGACTTGGTGTGGGAGCGCCACTCGCTTTTTCCCGTCGCCGCCCGCTACGCGTTGCCCAGCTTCTACTTCGGGGAGCCGGCGGTCTGGCTGACGTATCTCCCGAACGTCGTCTGGCTGGCGGCGGCGGCGCTGCTCGTTGCGACCGGGTGGACATGGCGCGCGGAGAAGGCGTGCGGCCGGCTGCGGGCGGTCTGGCTGACCGGCCTCGCGCTGGCGGCGCTGCTGCTGCCGGTGGCGCCGGCCGCCGACCGCCGGCGCGAGGAAGCGCTCGCCGGATCGGTGCTCGGCCGTCTGCCGCGCCGGTTCGAAGCGGAACGGATGGCGCCGGCCGCGTTCACTGCGCGCGCGGCGCGGCGCGACCCGAGCGCCAGCGACGGCGCGGCGCGCGCCAGCTCGCCGGCGCCGCCGGACGGCGTCGTCGTCTTCGGGCCGTACGTCGCGCTCGAACCGGGGCGGTACCGCGTCGAAACGGCGCTCCGCCTCCTGGAGCCGGCATCCGGGGGAGCGGCGGCCCGTTTCGACGTGGCGGCGTCACGAGGGCGGACGATCGTCGGGGCGATGGACGTCCCGGCCGCCCGGCTGCGCCAGGACCGGTGGAGCCGGGCCGCGATCACGTTCGAGACTCCGGACGCGCTTGAAGACGTCGAGTTCCGGGTGCACGCGAACCCGGCGGCGGCGATCCTGATCGACTACGTCGAACTGACGCCGGTGCTGCCGCGCCGGACGGTCACCGCGGCGACGGTCGCCACCGAGATCCGGGAACCCACCCGGAAACCGATCGAGAATCGGGAGGATTGGCCATGACTCTGCACGCTCCATCGCCCAGCGACGGCCGCGGCCTGCTGCGGACCGTCCAGGCAGGCATCTTCCTCGTGCTCCTGACCCCGTTCGTCGTCACCGACGTCTTCTTCCCGTTCGTCGTCGGCAAGGCGGTCTACGCCCGCGCGATCATCGAGATCACCTTCGTGGCGTGGGTCGCGCTCGTGCTTCGCCATCCCCGGCGCCGGCCGGCGTGGTCGTGGACAGTGGCCGCCTTCGCCGTCTGGCTGCTCGCGTCCGGGCTCGCGGCGGCGTTCGGCGTCAGTCCCACGCGCAGCCTCTGGTCGACGTACGAGCGGATGCAGGGGGTGTTCGACCTCGCCCACTGGTTCGCGTTCACCGTCATGGCCGCCTCCGTGTTCAGGAGCGCCGCCGACTGGCGGCTGCTCTTCGGCGTCAACCTCGCGTGCAGCACCGTAGTCTGCCTGATCGGACTGGCTCAGCACTATCAGATAGTCCACGTCGACCTGATCTACTTCCCGATGGGACTCCGGATGCGGTCCACGCTCGGCAACCCGTCCTACGTAGGGGCGTACGCGATGGTCAACGCGCTCCTGGGCGCGGCGCTGTTCGTTCAGTCGCTGGGCCCGGCCGCCCGCCGCCGCCCGCGGCTCCGGTGGGTCAGGGACGCCTGGGCGATCATGGTGCAGATCAACCTGTGGGGACTGTGGACGACCGGCTCCAGAGGCGCACTGACCGGCCTGGGCGCCGCGTCCCTGATCCTGATCGCGTACGGGACGTGGAAGCGCATGCGAGCCGCGTCATGGGCGGCGGGCGTCGCGCTTGCAGCCGCAGCCGCTCTCATCGTCGTCGCGCGAACGACGACGATCCTCGAGCCGGTCGTCGAGTCGAACCCCACGTTGCAGCGGCTGGCCGGCGCCGACAGGGAGGATTTCCCCATCCGGTCGCGCGTCATCGGCATCGACACGGGGCTGCGGGCGTTTCTGGACCGGCCGGTCCTCGGATGGGGTCCCGAGAACTTCATCGTCGGCTGGGGACGCCACATCGACGTCGATCTCCGAGACGGACCGATCCTCGCCACTTACGACCATGCCCACAACAAGCCGGTCGAAGAACTGGCGACCAAGGGCGCTCTCGGACTGCTGTCGTACCTCGCCCTCTGGGGCGTCATGGCCCGCGTGATCCTCCGGCGTCTGGCGCGGCTGTCGGGCTGCGACCGGATCGCGCTGTGCATCGTCGGCGCGGCGCTCGCCGCATACTTCGTCCAGAACCTCTTTCTGTTCGACAGTCCGGCGACGGTGATGCAGTTCTCCCTCCTCGTCGCGTTCGCCGCGGCGGTCGAAGCCTGGCGGCCCGCGTCAGGAGCCGCGCTGCGTTCGCCCGGCGCTGCGTTTCGACTCCCGCCGCGCTGGCGCCCATCCTTGCATCGTGCGGCCGGCCTGCCGGCGTCGACCGCCGGCGCGCACGCGCTGACCGCCGCCGCGGCCGTCCTGATGATCGCGGCGCTCGCCTTCGTAAACGTCCGGACGTACGCCGCCGCCGCCGCCCTGTCGGACGCCATGCGCACACCGCGTCCATGGTCGGACCGTCTGAACGACTTCACTCGGTCGATCGGCGGATTTCCCGGACTCGCCAACTATCCTCGCCTGTATCTCTGCGTGGCGGCGTCCGAAGCCATCGGCGACATGTCCGACGAAGAGTTCCGGCGCACGATCGACGTCGTGAAGGCGGAGGCCGGGCGCGGTCTGGCGCTGGAGCCGCAGAACTGGCAGTTCCAGGCCTTTCTGGCGGCTTTCCACCAGCTCGCCGCCGTGCGGGACCCGGCCCTCCTGGCGGACGCCAGGCGGCACGCCGACCGCGCGGCCGAGCTGGCGCCCGGCGCGCAACAGGTCGTGGAAGTCCTCCAGGAACAGGAGAGGCTCGAACGGGACGCGCGCTGATCGGGTTACAGGCCGAGGACGAGCACGGCGGCGCCGCTCGCGGCGACGACGAGGCCGGCCGCCACGTCGGCGTGGCGGCGGAACGCGTCGGACCACTGTGCACCGATCCGGCCGCGCAGTTTCGCGGCAATGAACCGCGCAGCGTGGTGGCCGGCCGCCACCGCCGCCAGCATCACCGTAATCGTCAGCAGGCCGAAGACGCCGACTACGGCCGCAACGGCCGGCCAGTCGCGGGCGGCGCCGGGAACGACCATCAGCGGAATGAGCGGTTCGCACGGGCCGACGAGGAAGACGATGAAGAGCGCCCGCGGCGTCACCGGCGCGCCGGCGGCGGAGGCCGCGTGGAGGCGCCCGCCGCCGGCGCGGAGCTGACCAGCCCGCCAGACCGCGCGCGCGGCGTATGCGAGGCCGAAGCCGATCAGCAGCGCCGCCGCCAGTTCTCCGCGGGCCGCCTCGACCCGGAGGAGCGCATCGATCGCGAGACCGAGCCCGACGCCGGCGGCGCCGATGAGGACGGACGACGCGACGTGGCCGGCGCCGCAGGCTGCGGTCACCAGGAGGGTGCGCCGGAGCGTCCACCGCCGGGCGCGGCCGAGCGCCACGAAGGGGAGCGAGTGGTCGACGCCGAGCAGCGTGTGAACGACGGCGAGCGCGGCGGCTCCTCCCAGGAGCAGCGTCGAGGAGTCGAGCGGATCGGGCATTGCGCAAGTGCGAAACGCTACACTAACTCAATTCGTGATTCCATGACGCCTCTCGACGCCAGGATCGCCCGTCTGCGGCGGCTGCTGGCCGGCCTCGACCGCGTCGTCGTCTGTTTCTCGGGCGGCGTCGATTCGAGCTACCTGCTGGCGGAGGCGGTCGGCGTCCTCGGCGGCCGCGCCGTCGCGCTGACGGCCGTCTCGCCGAGCCTCGCCCCCGAAGAGGGCGCCGCCGCACGACGCCTGGCGGCGCGGCTCGGCGCGCCGCATCTGCTCGTCGACACCAGCGAGCTCGACGACCCGCGCTACGCGGCCAACCCGGTGAACCGGTGCTACTTCTGCAAGACGGAGGTGTACGGCCGGGCGGCGCGGGAGGCGTCCCGCCTGGGCATTCCCCACGTGCTGGACGGCTTCAACCTGGACGACCGGAGCGACTACCGCCCCGGCCGCCGGGCCGCGAACGAGCACGGGGTGCGCTCACCGCTCGACGAGCTGGGGTTCACGAAGGCGGACGTCCGGGAGGCCGCGCGCCAACTGGATCTGCCGGTCTGGAACAAACCGGCTCTCGCGTGCCTCTCGAGCCGTTTCCCGTACGGGACGGCGATCACCCCGGAGCGGCTCGCGCGGGTGGCCGCCTGCGAGCGGACGCTCCGCGAACGCGGGTTCGCCGTCTGCCGCGTCCGGTGCTTCGGGACACGGGCGCGGATAGAAGTCGCGCCGGAGGAGATCGCGCGGCTCCGCGACCCGGCGCTCCTGGCCGACGTCACCGCCCGCTTCAGAGCCGCGGGATTCGATGAGGTGGAGATCGATCCGGAAGGCTACCGCCGAGGCGCGTTGAACGCACTCGCTCCGCATGACGCGGGGAGGACCGTCGCGACGCCGGCCGCGCAAGCCGCCGGAACCGCCAGCGCTAGCAGCCCGTGGTGGAATCCCCGCGTCGCGCCGAGAGCGGTGAGGCGCCCGCCTGACAAGGCGTGAGGAGGGCGCATATTGGGCATACGCAACCGACGAACAACGCAGTCAGGCGGGATGCATCGCCGCTCGAATGCAGCGGGGACTTTCGCCACGGGCTGCTAGCCGGCCGGCGCCGCGCGGAACATTTCCTCGACCGGCGCAATCCGGACCCGGTCCGGGTTGACCGGTATGCGGTACGACGCGATCTCTTCGTCCTCCGCCCGGACCGCGTCGCTGACGGTCATGTCGTACGTGGGCGGCGACGGCTCGTTCGCCAACAGCCGCTCGACGAACGCTTCCGCGTCCGTGGTCACGACGCCGACGGCCAGATCGCCGTACCGCAGGTGACGGCGGACCGCTTCGTTCACGTCGTCGACCGTCAGGCGCTCCATCCACAACCGGATTTCATCGACCAGGCAGCCGGTCCGATAGAACCGGGCGTCCATCAGGTACCCGAGCCGGCGGTCGGCCGTCTGCACGTACAGCTTCGAGTAGTTGACGAGGAAGTCCCGCGTCGCCTCGAAATCTTCGGCGCTCAGGCCCTCGTCGACCAGGATCCGCAGTTCGCGAAGCGCCTGCCGCAGGGCGAAGTGCGCGTTGTGGTGAGGCGTCGGCCGGATCCAGATGCTGAAGAACTGCCGCCGCCGCGGAATGTTCGGGACGGGAAACCGGGAGCCGCCCGCCTGAATGAAGTTCTCGATGTACGAATAGTCGCCGTAGTTGAGGCCGCGGGCGCCGCGCATCCTGTTCATCAGCACCCCGTTGAACGTCCGGTGCTCCCCGAAGTACGAGTTGGCGACGAGCAGCGCGTAGAAGTCCCTGTCGGCCCGCGTGACGTCGATCGGGAAACCGATGGAGATGGCGGTCGCGATCGCCTGCTTGTCGACCACGAGCAGCTCCACGCCGTCGAGCTCCCGGGGCCGGGGCGGCGGGGCGGGATCGGGATCGCCCGGCGGAAGCCGCTCCGCCAGATCGGCCTCCACCTGCTGCAGGAAACCCGGCGGGTACCCGCCGGCGACGCCGACGAGCACGTTGTCCCGGGTGTACCGGCGCGCGTGGAAGTCGCGCACGTCGTCGAGCGTGACGGCGTCGAGGCCGAGCTCGGAGCCCGCCGCGGGAGCCTCGTACGGATGGCCGCGATACAGGAGCGCGTTGAGCGCCTGTTTGCCGAGCTCCTCGTCGTCGGCGCCGCGGAGAGTTGCGGTCACGTGGTTCCTGAGGCGCTCCCGGTTGCGTTCGAAGTCGACCGGGTCGAAACGCGGCGTCACGATCAGGTCGCGGACGATGCCGTAGAACGGCTCCAGGTAGTCGCGGGGCGCGCTTCCGACGATCGTCGTCACCTCCTTGTCGAACTGCGCCGAGATCGAGGCCGACCACGGGTAGAGCGTACGGGTCAGCTCGTCGAATCCGAGCGTCCGGGAGCCGCCCCGCCCGATCATCGACGCCGTCAGGGCGTTCAGCCCGTTCTTGCCGGCGGGATCGTCGATAGAACCGGTCCGGAAGGCGATCCGCAGGTTGACGATCGGCGAGTCCGGCGACCGCAGGCCGATGCCGGTGGACGACGCTTCCTCGTACGGCCTCTCGGCGCAACTTGACCCGGCCAGCCAGAGCGCGGCGACGGCTGCGGCGCGCGGCGATCTACCCATCGTCCTCCTCCTGCCGGAGCGTCACCACCGTGCGGTTCGTGTCGGGAAAGTACGTCGTGGCCACCTGCCGGACGTCCTCCGGCGTCACGGCGTCGTACAGCCGGTAGACCCGGTTCACCGTCTCCGGATCGCCGGTCAACTGCAGGTAGTGCGCCAGCGTCTCCGCGACGTCGGCCGGGTTGTCCAGTCCCATCGTGAACCGGCGCCGCATGTGGGACTTCGTGTCCGCCAGGACGCCTGCGTCGACCGGCTCGACCTTCATCCGCTCGATCTCCGCGATGATGGCGTCGCGCACGTGGTCCACCCGATCGGGGTCGGTCACGCGCGCGATGATGGTGAAGAGCGGCGCGTCGCGGTGGTCGACCGCCCCGCCCGAGAGCAGGTCGACGACCTGCTCCTCCAGGTGCAGCCTCCGGAACAGGGGGGACGTTTCCGCCAGCAGCAGTTGGGACAGCACGTCGAGCGCCGGCATGTCGATCGTCCGATCCGAGAACGCCGGCGCGTGATACCCCAGCATGACGAACGGCAGGGTCGGGTTCGGCCAGTCGACGCTGCCGGTGCGCTCCCGGGTCTGCGGCGGCTCCACCGGAATCGTCGGCTCGAAGTCGCCCGGCCGCCAGCCGCCGTAGCGCCGCTCGACCAGCCGCTCGAGCTCACCCGGATCGACGTCGCCGGCGACGACGATGATGCAGTTGTTCGGCCGGTAATACCGGTCGTAGAACTGCACGCTGTAGTCGTAATGGTCGGGCATGTTCCGGATGTCGTCCAGCAGGCCGATGGTGGTGTGCTTGTACGGATGGAAGAGGAAGGCGCGCCCGAACAGCCGCTCGCGCAGGAGGGCGACCGGATTGGAGAAGTTGAGGTTGTACTCGCCCAGGATGGCGCCGGCCTCGGTCCGGAAATCCTCCTCCGAGTACCGCAGGTTGAGGAACCGGTCCGATTCGATCTCGACGATCGTTTCGAGCGCGTCGGCGCTCGCCACGATGTGGTAGGCCGTCCAGTCGTCGGTGGTGAACGCGTTCGAGTCGGCCCCCAGCCGCCTGATGACGGCGTTGTAGGCCTCCGTCGGGTACTTTTCCGTGCCGCGGAACATCATGTGCTCGAAGAAGTGGGCGTAGCCGGAGAACCCCGGCTCCACCTCGTTGCGCGAGCCGACTCGCACCACCGTGTAGTACGCCACGATCCCGGGGCTGTCGTACTCGACGGCGACCACCTTGAGACCGTTGTCGAGCTCGAAGACCGACACCGGAAACGGAAAGACGTCGCCCGTTCCGCGTCCACCGCACGACGCCAGCGCCACCGCGGCGACGACCCACCCCACACGTGCGATCATCATGCGCTCCCGTCCTGTGGAATCTTACTACCGCGGCGCCGATCGGGCTGCCCGTATTCTGGATGGGACACCACCGGCCTGCAAATGCGACAGTCTGACAGCCCGTGCAGGCGATTGGAAAGGCGCGCCGGCTTGGCATGAATCATGCTTGAAGAATTGAACAAGAAGAACAAGCGAGGCAACTACAGGAGTCGATCATGCGCCGACTGGCTTTCACAGCGATGGTGGTTTCGGCGGTTACGCTCAGCGCGCCCGAGCTCGCCGCCGGCGAGCCCCAGCGCGTCCGCCCGCGACGTCAGGACGGCGGCGAGGCCGCGGGCGCCCCTCGGCCCGGACCGCGCGCGGCGCCGCCGGCCCGGCGGACGCCGCCGCCGCGCGCCGCCGAACCGGCCCGGGCGCGGCCGGCCCGGCCGGCCGCGCCGCGCGCCGCTCCGGGCGGTCCTCCGCGCGCGCCCCGGGTCTCCCCCGCGCCGCGCCGGCCGGATCGCGGCGCGTCCGCGCGGCGGCCCGAGCGCATCGGCGAACGCGGCCGGGGCCGGCCCGGCGCGCGCGTCGGACCCGGCGCGGCGCCGCGCGCTCCGGGCGGCGTCAACGTCCGCCGCCCCGCGCCCCGACGCGCGCGCCCGGAGATCGAACCGCACGGCGCCGGCGGCCGGCCCGGACGTTACGGCCGCGGCCGGGCGGTCCCGCGGTACGAGGACGGAGCGCACCGGCGCAACGCACGCGCGCACCGGCGCGGCCATCGGGTCGTCCGGCGCCACGTGCATCGGCCGAGGTTCTTCTACCCGGCGGTGTACGGTTCGTACTTCCATTTTCCCGGCTATGCGCTCGACCTGCGGTTCGGGCGCCCGCACTACCACCACTACGGCCGCCCCGGGTACGGGTACTGGCCGTACGACCGCTGGTACGACGCGGACCACTACGATCCGTACGTCGGCTTCCTGCGCCTCAAGGTGAAGCCGCGGTGGGCGGAAGTGTACGTGAACGGATATTACGTCGGCGTGGTCAACCACTTCGACGGCGTCTTCCAGCGCCTGCGGCTGCCGGAGGGACCGCACCGCATCGAGATCCGCCATCCCGACCATCAGCCGATCGAGATCGAGGTGCTGATCGTCGCCGGGGCCAAGGTGACGTACGAAGCCAGACTGCAACCGCACTGAGGTAGAATCGTGCGCCGATGACGCCGCCCTCGCCGCGGGGCGCCGCGGCGGCCCCCGCGCCCGACGCCGGAGGTGCGCGGGATTATCCGATCCTCGTCCTGCTGGCGGCGACGTTCCTGGTCTGCTATGCGCCGACGCTGCTCACCGATTACGGGTACGGCGACGACTATCGCGATCTGGACGCCGGCCCCCTGTCGTACCTCATCAGGCACAAGGCTCAGGAGGGGCGGCTGCTCTACGCCGCGTGGACGAGCCTCCTCATGCTGGCGGCGACGGACATCCGCGATCTGCTGTACTTCCGGATCGTCGGACTCCTCGGCATCGCCTTGCTGGCGTGGAGTCTGTTCCAGGCGCTCGTGCGAGCCGGCTGCAGCAGGCTCCACGCGTATTGCGTGGGCGTGATTACAGGCTCCACCCTGCCGTTTCAGGTCTGGGCCGTGGGCGCCTCGACTGCGCTCTTCCCGTACGCCGCATTCGCGTCGGGCGTCGCATTCCGTCTGGGCGAGCGGGCGTTCCTTGCGCGCCGGCCTCGCTCGACGCCGCTCCTCGCCGCCGGCGCCGTCCTGGCGCTGACGTCGGCGCTCGCCGTCTATCAGCCTGCGGCGATGCTCTTCTGGGTCTTCACGGCCATCGCGCTGCTGGGGCCGCAGACGTCCGGGCGCGACGCGTTCCGCCGGTTCCGATGGCATGGCCTGATCGCCGCGGGCGCCATGCTGCTGAACTACGTCCACGTGCGTCTGGCGAACGCGGTCTGGCCGGAGCTTCCCCGCAACATCGACCTGCTCGGAGATCTCCCCGGCGCCGCCGCATGGTTCTTTACAGAAGTCTTGCCGAACGCGCTGAACTTCGCCTGGTTTCCCGTCGGCGGGATCGTTTCGTGGCTCGTGTTCGCCGCAATCGCCGGGGGGCTGCTGTCGTATCTTCACGGGCGTCCGGGGCGGCGGGTGAAGATCGGCGTCGTCCTCGCGCTCCTGCCGCTGAGCCATGCGCCCAACCTGGCGGTCGCGCAGAACGTGGCGGCGTACCGCACGCTGGCGGGCCTCACCTCCCTGATCGTCGTGCTCGCCTGGCTTGCCTTCCAGGGATACGTCCGCCGGCTGCATCTTTCGTCCGCTTCGTTCGGCGCGAACGCCGTCGCGGGGGCCGCGGCGATCGCCTGCCTGCTGTCGGCCGCGTGGCGCGTCGAGACGTTCTTCGTGACGCAGCAACGCCTCGAACTCGCCGTCATGCGGTCCCAGTTGACGCCGGACCGTCTTGCCGAAGCGCAGAGCATCGTCATCGTTCGCAGCCGGCCGGAGGACAGTTTCACCCCGCTCAGTCTGCATGACGAATTGGGCCTGTTGACGTCGGCGGTGCCCGACGCTCCGGCCATGGCCCGTCTGCTGCTGCTGGAAACGGCGCCGGCGTACGCCGACCTGCCGGTCACGTCCGTCCGGGCGGGCGCATTGTCCGAGGCGCCGCTGGGCGCTCTCGTCGTGGACATGAGCAATCTCCGGGAGACCGCGGCGCGGATCGCGCCCGAATCGTCCGTGCTACCCTGACAGCCCGTGTCCCCTCCCGGCGACCGGGACTACCGGATTCTCGGCCTGCTGCTGGCGGCGTTCGCGGTCTGCTATGCGCCGGCGCTGACGGACGACTACGGTTTCCGCGACGACTATCGCAACCTCGACGCGGGACCGCTGTCGTTCGTCGTCAGGCAGGTGATTCAGGAAGGCCGGCCGCTCAATGCCCTCGGGATGCACGCCGCCCTGTGGATGGCGACGGAGATCCAGGACCTGCTGTACCCCCGCATCGTGGGAATAGCTGGCATCGCCTTGCTGGCGTGGAGCGTCTTCCGCGCGCTCGCGCGCGTCGGATACGGCAGGCTCCAGTCCTGCTGCGTGGGCGTCGTCACAGGCTGCGCCCTGCCGTTTCAGGTCTACGCCGCGTATGCCTCGGTGGCGCTCTATCCGTTCGCCGCGCTGCTGTCGGGCGCCGCGTTCCGTCTGAGCGAACGGTCGTACGATTCGCGCCGGCCCCGCTCCCGGTGGCTGCTGGCCGCCGGCGCCGGTCTGGTCCTGACGGCCGCGCTCGCCATCTTTCAGCCCGCGGCCATGTGCTTCTGGACGTTCGCCGCCATCGCACTGCTGCGGCCGGAAACGCCCGCGCGCGAAACGCTCCACCGGTTTCGGTGGTGCTGCCTGATCGCGGCGGGCGGAATGCTGCTGGAGTTCGCCCTGGTGCGTCTGGCGGCCGTCGCGTTCCCGTACGGCCTCGCCAGGTCCGGCCTGATCCGGGACGTCCCCGCCAAGGCCGCCTGGTTTCTGTCGGAACCGCTGCCCAACGCCCTGAACTTCGCCTGGTTTCCCGCAAGCGGCGTCGTTTCGTGGAGCATCGCCGCCGTCATCGCCGGAGGGTTGTCGCTGCATCTTCGCCACGCGCCCGGGCGGTGGGTGAAAGGGTGCGTCGCCCTGGCGCTCCTGCCGCTGAGCTACGCGTCCAACCTGGTGGTCGCACTGAGCTTCGCGGCCTATCGCACGTTGCCGGGCCTGACGTCCCTGATCGTCGTGCTCGCGTACCTGGCCTTCCGAGGATACGCCCGCCGGCTGCGCCTTCCGCTCGCTGCGTTCGGCGTGAACGCCGCCGCGGGCGCCGCGGCGATCGCCTGCATGCTGTCGGCCGCGTGGCGCGTCCACACTTTTTTCGTGACGCCGCAACGCCTGGAGCTCGCCGTCATGCGGTCCCAGTTGACGCCGGAGCGCCTGGCCGGAGCGCAGGGGATCAGCATCGTGCGCAGCCGGCCCGAGGATACGCTCGCTCCCCGCGCGCTGTACGACGAGTTCGGCGCGCCGTTCTCGGAGACGCGGGACGTTCCGGCGCTGGCCCGCCTGCTGCTGCGCGAAACGGCGCCGGAGCACGCCGATCTGCCGGTCACTTCGGTCGGATTCGCCGAGCTCGCCGAACCGCCTCCGGGCGCTCTCGTCGTGGACATGAGCAACCTCCGGGAGGCCGCCGCGCGGGTCGCGCCCGCCATGCTACGCTAGTGCGCCATGCTGGAAGCTCGCGGCGCGCGCCCCGCTCCCGATCGGCGCGAGGTCGAAGCGCTTTACCGCCGCGGCCTGCTCGCGCTGGTGTTCGAGGCCGCGCAGGTCCACCGGCAGGCCCACGACCCCGCCGAGGTGCAGTGCGCTTCGCTCCTCAGCGTGAAGACCGGAGGTTGTCCGGAGAACTGCTCGTACTGCCCGCAGTCGGCGCACTACAGGACGGGCGTCGAAGCCGAGCCGCTCATGACCGTGGAGGCGGTCGCCGGAGCGGCGCGCGCGGCGCGCGCGAACGGCGCCGACCGGTTCTGCCTCGGCGCCGCCTGGCGCGAAGTAAGCGACGGGCCGGAGTTCGACCGCGTTCTGGAGATGGTCCGCGCCGTCAAGGCGACCGGACTCGAAACGTGCGTCACGCTCGGCATGCTGACCGGCGCGCAGGCGGGCCGCCTGCGGGAGGCGGGGCTCGACTACTACAACCACAACCTCGACACGGGGCGGGCGTTCTACTCGAACGTCGTCACCACGCGGCGCTACGACGACCGGCTGCGCACGCTGGACGCGGTCCGCGGCGCAGGCCTGAAAGTCTGCTGCGGCGGCATCCTGGGGATGGGCGAAAGCCATGACGACCGGATCGACCTGCTCCACGAGCTGGCCCGCCAGACGCCGCAGCCCGAGAGCGTGCCGATCAACACGTTGGTCGCGGTCGAGGGAACGCCGCTCGCCGACCGGCCGCCGGCGCCGTGGGACGAGATCGTCCGGGTCGTCGCCGCGGCCCGCATCCTGATGCCGCGCGCCCGGATCCGGCTCAGCGCCGGGCGGCTGCAGATGGACGAGACGCTGCAGGCGCTCTGCTTCCTGGCCGGCGCGAACTCGATCTTCCTCGGCGACCAGCTGCTGACCACCGCCAACCCGCCGGCCGACGCCGATCACGGGCTGCTCGATCGCCTCGGCCTGCACGCCGTGCGGATGCGCGGCGCCGATCCTGACATCGAACGCAAGGAGGAGCACCCATGAGCCTGCGTCACGTCGTTCGGACCCGCAGCCAGGCGGCGGCGGCCGCCGCCGCGCTCGGCATCCTCGCCTGCTCGGGGATGGAGCCGCCGCCGGCGCCGGAACCGGCGGCCGCTGACGCGGCGCCTTCCGGCGGCCGCGCGGCGCTGATCGCGTCACTGCCGCGGCCCGCCGACCTGCCGCCGGGCTACCGCCCCGCCGGCGAGCTGGCCGGACGGGGAACGTTCCACGCCGCGGGCGGGCAGTTCACCGTCCGGGACCACGACGGCGGCCACTACCACGGTTACGACGGCCCCGGCGTCTGGGCGAAGGAGCCGAAAGGAATACGGACGCAGGGCGTCGTGTACGGCGTCGAGGACGACGCGGTGACGACGGCCGGCTACCTTCTGCCGCAAGTCGATCTGACCGCCGGCCGGAGCTTTCACGGCCTGACGCTCCGCGAGCTCGACTTCCCGGCCGCGCGCGCCATGACCGTCGATCTGATCGAGGGCGAGACCCCGGAATCGAACCGGTACCTGCTGCTCTGGCATTTCCTCCCGCCGGAGGGGGTCACACCGCCGCCGATGCTGTCGCGCCTCGACCTGCCGCCGGTCACGACGCTGCCGCCCGTCTTCACGGTCTACGCGTGCGAGCAGTACCCGGACGCGTTCTGCCCCGGCATGGGACGGCACTACACCGACCCGTCGAACCCGGCCGGAAGGCTTCCGGCCTCCACCGGCAACGACGGGGTGATCTACGGCGAAGCGGCCGGCAAGCTGATCTTCATCGAGTACGTTCTCACCCAGGAGGACCTGGCGGCCGGGGTCTCGTGGCCGGCGATGCCGCTCGACGATCTGCCGATCCCCCCGATCGACAACGTCCACGTCCTGCACTTCGGCTCCGAGCCGACGTCAGGCCGCTACACGGTGCACATGTACTTCCTCCCGGAGGAGACGTACCTGGCCTGGAAGACCGAACCGGATACGCTGTAGCAACCCGCGCAGGAAAGCCCTGCTGCGTTCGACGGGCGCCGCATCGCGGCTGAGCTGCGTCGTTCGTCGGTCGGAAAAAATTCCGACCGCCAATGCGCCGCTGACAGGATCTGTCAGCGGCCGGCGCCATACTGGCCGACTCGCCCTCGCACGAGGGACGCAAGGAGGGTATCGCCATGCATCGCAGGGACGTCATTCGCGCGATTTGGGGTCCGCCGATCCTCGGCGCGCTCGCCGCCCGGAAGGCCGACGCGGCGCCGCCGCGGGAGATCCTGCTCGCCCACATGCACGTGGCGGGCACGCCCTACCACCACGCGGCGAAGCTGGCCGCCTGGCTGCGCCCCGGCGCGCGCTTCACGCTCCGCAGGGAGCCGGACAACGCGCACGACGCGCGCGCCATCGAGGTGCTGGGACCGAAGGGCCGCAAGCTCGGCTACGTTCCGCGCCGTTTCAACAAGATACCGGCGCGGCTGATGGACGCCGGCAAGCATCTGTCCGCGCAGATGACCTCCATCGAGAGAGAAGGCGACTGGCTGCGCATCCGGTTCGCCCTGCGCCTGGTGGAGGGTTAGCAGCCCGCGCAGGAAAGTCCCGCTGCACGCGGGGTTCCACCGCGGGCTGTCCAGCAGCGCCGCAGCAAGTTCGCGTCCGGCGCGCACGGCGGCGGCCGGCTGTGGTACATTGCGGCCTGCGCCCGGTTCCGGGCGCAGGAGGACGATCATGACGACGACCACCGCCCCGCCGCCGTCCGCCGGCCGGCGCCTGTCGGCGATTCTCGTTGCGGCCGTGCTGCTGCCGGCGGCGGCGGCCGCCCGGCCCGCCGCGCCGCCGGACGGCGAGCCGACGTTCGCCAGGGACATCGTTCCGATCCTCCAGCGGTCGTGCCAGACCTGCCACCGGGCGGGTGAGATGGCGCCGATGGCGCTGGTCACCTACGAGGAGGTCCGTCCGTGGGCGCGGTCGATCCGCAGCCGGGTGGCGGCGCGCGAGATGCCGCCGTGGCATATTGACCGGCATATCGGGATCCAGCAGTTCAAGGACGACCCGTCGCTGAGCGACGAGGAGATCGACCTGGTGGCCCGCTGGGTCGATGCGGGCGCGCCGCGCGGCGACCCGGCCGACATGCCGCCGCCGCGCGAGTTCCCGGACGCCGCCGTATGGCGGATCGGCGAGCCGGACCTCGTGGTGCGCTACCCGGCGATGCCGGTTCCGGCCGAAGGCCCCGACATGTTCGGCTCGGTCTACTCGCCGCTGGAGCTGGGCGAGGACCGGTACGTCCGGGCCATTCAGCACCGGCCGGTCGGCGACGGATCGCGGCGGGTTATCCACCACGCGCTGTCGTTCGCGGTCGACCCCGGCGAGTTCACGCAGATGCCGTCGGTGGCCGGGCACTTCCTGATGGAGTACGCCTCGGGCAAGAACGCCGAGGTCTATCCGGAAGACTCCGGCGTCCTGCTGCAGGCCGGGAAGAAGATGAAGCTGGACTACCACCTGCACCCGGTCGGCGAGCCGATCGACGCGGTGATGGAGCTCGGCGTCGTCTTCCATCCGAAGGGCATGAAGCCGAAGCACGTACGCTGGTCGAAGCAGCTCGGGCAGCACGTCACCGACCTCGACATCCCGGCCGGCGCGATCGTGCGGCGGGACGGCTACACCCGGATGAACAGGGCGGCGAAGATCACCGCGTTCCAGCCGCACATGCACGCGCTCGGCAAGTACCAGTGCCTGGAGCTGATCTATCCGACGGCGAGCACGCCGATGCAGACCGAGGTGATAAGCTGCGCGCACTTCGACTACAACTGGCACCTGGTCTACAACTACGCCGACGAGGCAGCGCCGATCATGCCGGCGGGGACGATCCTGCACGTCATCAGTTGGCACGACAACTCGGAGGCCAACCGCGCGAACCCCGACCCGAAGAACTGGGTCGGGAACGGCCGGGGGCGCACGATAGACGAGATGGCGTTCGCCTGGATCGGGTGGTACGACCTGACCGACAAGGAGTACGAGCAGGAGCTCGCCGCCCGCAAGGCGCGCCGGGCGGAGGCCGCCGCCGCGGCCGGCCAGCAGTAGGCGTCCTGCGACGGCCGTGACGAACAGCCCGCGCCGCCGGACCGTGTCGCGCAGTCCGCGGCGCCGGACCGTCCCGGCGCTCGCCGTGACCGCCCTGACCGCCGCGCTCGTCTGCGCGCCGGGCGCCGCGCGCAGCCTGCGGGCGCAGCTCGATCACCTGCCCTGGATCCTCAAGTACAACACCGGCCAGAACGTCCAGCCGATCTTTCACGGCTGGTCGCGCAACGCCGGCGGCGGGTTCACCATGCACTTCGGCTACCTCAACCGGAACTACGTGGAGGAGCTGCGCGTGCCGGTGGGGCCGGACAACGCGATAGAGCCGGACGGGACCGGCGGGATCGATCAGGGACAGCCCACTTTCTTCTACCCGCGGTTCCACAACTTCGCCTTTAGCGTCGCCGTGCCGGGCGACTGGGGCGGCCGGGAGCTGGTCTGGTCGGTCACCGTCCGCGGCCGGACCGACCGGGCGGTGGCGTGGCTGCAACCCGAGTGGGAGATCGACGACCCGGCGCAGGGCAGTCCGTTCGTGCAGACCAACCCGCCCAACCGGGCGCCGTCGATCGCCGTGCCCGCCGTCGCGCCGGTCGCGCTGCCGGCGGCGGCGCAGCTGATCGCCGAAGTGGCCGACGACGGACTGCCGGCCGGCGCGCGCGAAGTCCGCGAACTGGCGGTCGGCCAGGAGACGCCGCCGACGCTCCGGCCCGGTCCGGGCGCCGCGGAGTCGCCCGTCAACCTGCCGCAGCTTCCGGCCGCCCCGGACCGCACCACGGCCCGGCGGCTCCCGGACCCGCGCCCCGAAGGGGTGTCCGTCGCGTGGATCGTCTGGCGCGGCCCCGCCGCCGCCGCGTTCGAGCCGACTCACAGCCCGGCGCGCAGCGGCCGGACCACGACCACCGCCCGGTTCTCCCGGTCCGGAACGTACGTGCTCCGCGCCACCGCGACCGACCGGATGCTGTCGGCGACGGCCGACGTCACCGTCACCGTGCGCGAGCCGTGAAAGCCGACGGCTCGTTCGCCCGCCGCCTACGGCCGCCGGCTTGACTGAACCGGCGGATTCAAGGTACAGAAACCGCCACCGAACGAACCGTGACCACACTGCGAGGGAATCGACTCATGACCGAACGGGTGCGCACCACGACCTCCACGTCCGTCCGGCGCGGCGCATGGGCGGCCGGCCTGACCGCCGCGCTGTGCGCGGCGCTGGCCGCCTGGCCGGCCGCGCAGCAGGGATCGGACGGCCGTCTGAACCGGATCATCGAGCAGTTCGAGCAGGGCGAGCCGGCGCTCGCCAACGAGCACTGGCGGATCGTCTCGCTGGAGCACAACCCGTTCCTGGTCGACGACCTCGAGGCGTTTCTCGAAGACCTGGGGGAGCAGGACTCGGGCCGGCCGCGGCTGACGCCGATCGTGCGCATTCCGCACGAAGCGGACCAGGACTATCACCACGTGGTGAAGCAGATCCTCGATGCGGGGGCGATGGGAATCGTGCTGCCGCAGGTCCGGACCGCCGACGAGGTGGCGAAGCTGGTGCGCGCCATGCGGTATCCGCCGCAGCGCGGCGCGCGGTATCCGGAGCCGCGCGGCCGGCGGGGCTGGGGCCCGACGGCCGCAAGGCGCGTCTGGAACGTGGACGCCGACGAGTACGCGCGCCGGGCCGACGTCTGGCCGCTCAACCCGGAGGGCGAGCTCCTGGCGATCGCGATGGTCGAGACCCGCGAGTGCGTGGAGAACATCGACGAGATTCTCCAGGTTCCGGGTCTCGGCGGGGTGCTGATCGGGCCGTCCGACCTCAGCCTCTCGCTCGGCGTCGGCACGCCGGGCGCCAACCCGCGCGCCCCGGAGGTGGAGGCCGCCATCGAGACGGTCGGCGAAGCGTGCCGGCGGCATGGCAAGCTGTGCGGCATCTACACCCGGTCGGACGTCGAGGCGCGCAGCAAGCAGGGGTTCAGACTGTTCCCGGTGATGTGACAGCCCGTGAGCAGCGCTTCGGACTGCTAGTCGACAACGTAGCTGAACAGCTTGTACTCGTCGCCGCGCTGGAGCACCGATCCGAACAGGCGCATCTCCCGGTCCGCGCCGTCGGCGCCGCGGACCGTCACCCGGCTGTCCCGGTGGACGGTGAACGTCTCGTACGGGGTCGATTCGCCGTCGAAGCCGATGGCGACGAAGTCGTATGCGTCGCCGGCCGCGCGGGCGACGAGCCGGCGCAGGGCGTTGCCGCTCTTCTGGTGGAGATCGCCCCAGACGTACTCGAACGGGAGGCCCCGCTCGGGGCGGCTCGACGGGAGCTCGGGCCAGACCACGGTCCGGAACTCCGTCTCGCTGAGGGGCAGCGCCGCGAGCGCCCGGCCGTCGTCCGCGGCCAGCGCGGCGAGCACCGCCTCGGCCAGCCGGTCCGGCGATTCGAAGGTGCGGCTGAGCGGCGGCGGGGGGGCGTCGTCGGTCGTTTCGGCGGCGCGGCAGCCGCCGATAGACACGAGGAGCGCGGCGGCCAGGCCCGCGAGCGCGGACCCGGCCGCCTTCGCCGGCGCTAGTTGAGGGCGAAGTCGGTCCACCCCATCCACCAGGTGTCCTGACCCGACCCGGGCGGCCCGACCGCGCCGATGAACGGCGCGGTTTCGAAGAAGCCGTCGGCCGGCTGCGGCGCCGGCGCCACCGCGCCGGTGACGGCGGGCGAGCCCGCCATCGGCCGGAAGTCCGGGTTCGGCAGGTTGAACGGGTCGCGGAGCATCGGGCTCAGCGCCGTCGTGACGTTGGAGCTGCTGGTCACCCAGTCCATCGTCGTGATCGGCGCCCGGCCGTCGTCGCTGTCCGGGCGGAACTCGCCGACGCACCGGCTGACCACGCAGTTGCCGTTGACGATGCCGCTCTCCATCGTCAGCGGCGTGGCGGTCGAGCCGACGATCTGCGTGAACGTCTCGGTCCCGTCGACGTCGACCGCGGCCTCCTTGAAGCCGTGGACGATGAAGTTGCGGATGGTGGCCGAGGTCCCTTCGCGCAGCAGCATGCCGGTGTCGCTCTCGCTCCCCTCGTCGCTGTCCGGGTCGCCGAGCAGCGTGAGGTTGTGCAGCGTCGGGTTCGAGCGCGGCAGCAGCGTGTTGTTGTCGCCGTTGTTGTCCGCCTCGATCCCCTGGTCGGCGTCGTCCCCGCTCTGGAGCGCGATCAGGAACTGGCCCTTGCCGGTCCAGCCGTCGGTCCAGTCGAAGCTGTCGTCGGCGACGCCGAAGCAGATGACGTGCTTCACCTCCACCGTCCCCCCGAAGAACTCGAGCCCGTCGTCCTTGTTGAACTTGACCATCACGTGGTCGACCTCGGTTCCCCGGCCGACGCCCTGGAACGCGATGCCGTTCAGCTCGTTGTCGGGGCTGAACTCGGTCCCCGCGAACTCGACGCGCGTGTAGTACAGGTGGCCGCTGTCGTCGTCCGGGTCGTCGCCGCCGTAGACGCCGGTGTCGCCTTCGCCCACCGACGCGCCGCCCGGCACGTTGAGCGGCGCATTGCCGTTGATGATCAGTCCGCCCCAGTCGGCCCGCGCCCGCTCGCCGGCCGGCTGGTCGCTGCTGAACACCACCGGCGCGTCGGCCGTGCCGTTGGAGTGGATCCGCGCGCCGCGGTCGATGATCAGCGTCCCGTTCGTCGCGAACTCGCCGAACACCTCGGCGCCCGGCTCCAGCGTCAGCGTCGCGCCGTCATCGACGAAGACGGCGCCCCGCAGGACCCAGTACCGGTTCGCGTCGAACGTCGTGTCGCTGGCGACCCGGCCGGTCACGACGCAGACTTCCTTGTCGATGCCGGTCCGGCTGCGGCAGTCGATCGTCGATTGCGACCGTGCGGTCCCGCCGCTCCAGACGACGGCGCCCGTCACGAGCAGGGCGGGCGCGACGGCGCGCCGCCCCAGTCGGCGGATTCTCGTCTTCCAGTTCATCACGGATCGTCGTCCTTTCCTCTCGTGCTGTTCTCCTGCCTGCAGCCGCCCCGCCATCCCGTGGCTATGGATGCAGGGTGACGCTGAACGACACCCCGCGCCCGAGCTTGAACACGCGCTGCTCCCTGCCGCTCTGCGTGAACAGGTACGGGTCGTCCAGCAGGTTCTCGAAAGCGACCTTCAGCCCGAAGGCGTCCCACCGCCGCGAGACGATCACGTCCACGGAGTTGCGGCCTTCCTCGATGATGTCGGGGAGCCCCAGCGACCCGACGTCGCTGATCCGGTCGCCGAAGTAGCTCCAGAGGAGCCGGGCCGCGAACTCCTGCATCCGGAACTCCGCCATCGCGTTGAACAGGTTCCTGGACGTCCCGGCGAGCGGCCGCAGGAGCGAGGTCTGGACCTGTCCGGCCTGCCGCCCGATCGTGACCTCGGAGTCGACGAACGTGTAGTTCGCGCCGACCAGGAGGCGCTCGTTCAGCGCCTTCCGGGCCTCCAGCTCGATCCCGACGTTGCGGGCGGCCTCGGCGTTGGCGTACGACGTCCGGAGCTGCGCCGTCGGCTCGACGACCCGCTCTATCGGGGTGTCGAAGTGCTTGTAGAAGAAGCTCGCCGAGATCACCTCTTCCGCGCCGGGGAACCACTCCCACCGGGCGTCGACGTTCTGGATGAGCGACTGTCCGAGGTCGGGGTTGCCGACCACGGCCCGGCCGCCGACGACGTCGGTGAACTCGAACGGCGCCACCTCCCGGAACTCCGGACGGTTGACGGTCCGGCTGTAGCTGATCCGGAGGTTCTGGTCGTAGGCGAGGGCGTAGACCAGGTTGGCGGCGGGAAAGACGTCGGTGCTGTCGAGCGTCGACGTGACGCGGGCGGCGCTGCCGCCGACCTGGCGGCTGAACGGGTCGAACGTGTCGACCGTCTGCTTGTACGACTCGACCCGGGCGCCGCCGACCACGCGCCAGCGGGCCGTCAGCGGCAGGTCGATCATGCCGTAGCCGGAGGCCGTCTCCTGCCCGCCGTCGTACGCGTCGGTCGGCCGCGTCTCTTCCTTGAGCTGCCAGACCGGGCCGACGTTCGCCGACGCGAACAGCGCTTCGGCCGGCAGGGACAGATCGACGCCCGACAGCCGGCGCGGGGTGAACCGCAGGCGGCGCGACTCGAAGGCGCGCTCCCGGTCGAGGTAGCCTCCCCCGAACTTGATCTGCGTCCCGAGGCCGCTCCACTGCTGGAACAGCATGCTCCAGTTGGCCGAGAACTCGATGCTCTCGTCCCGCTGGTCGTTGAACTGGCGGAGGCCGCTCTGCGACTCGTCGGCGAGGACGAACGCGTCGCGCGCCGGGTCGAACTCGTACAGCGTCTCGCGCAGGTCGGGCTCGTCGCGGTCCGCGTACGAGAAGGCGACCTTCCAGTCGAAGCGGCTGTTCGAGGCGCCGGGCAGCAGGTGGTCGCCGCCGAGGTGGTGCGCCCGGATCTGCTCCTCGATGAAGTAGAGCCGCTGGTTGCGGAGCTCGGTGTCGGCGTCGCTGTTGAACCCCTCGAACCGGCGCGTCCGGTCGGTCCCGAGATGCGTGTAGAAATTGTCGAACGACAGCCGGTGGTTCGGTGTGAACTGATACGCCACGTTGCCGACCGCGCCCAGCGTCCGCTCGTAGGTGGAGACGTCGAAGTCGTACGGGCCGTTGAACACGTCTATCGCGCCCCCTTCCTCCACGTTGAAGAAGGTCCGCCGCTCGTCGACGAACGCCGACGACTGCGCGTGCCGGAGCGTGGCGACCACGCCCAGCTTGTCGAACCGGCCGCCGAACAGGCCGCTGTAGCTCTGGTCGATCGGATGATTCTTCTCTACCGGGTCCCACACGTTGGAGAACGCACGGCCGAGGTCGCGGAGATCGCTCTGCAGGAACCCGATCTCGTCGTCGGTGAACCGCCCGCCGCGGATCACCTTCCGGTCCGGGAACCCGGCGGGCAACGCCCGCGAGCCGTCGTCGAACCCGGTCCATTCGCGCCCCCCGCTCGGATACGACAGGCCGAGCGCGCCGGTGGTGACGCTGTTCCAGCCGCCGCCCGCGCCGGCTTCCCACGAGGTTTCGACCGGCAGCTTGAGCGGGATGATTTCGACCAGGCCGCCCGCGAACTGCGACGGCTTGTCCGGCGTGTACGTCTTGCTCACCTGGACGCTGTCGATCAGGGCGGCCGGGAAGAGGTCGAGCGGGACGACCCGGCGGTCCGGCTCCGTCGTCGGGAGCATGGCGCCGTTGAGCGTCGTGTTGCTGTACCGTTCGCCGAGGCCGCGCACGAAGACCGAGCCGCCGCCGACCACCGACACGCCGGTGACCCGCTCCATCGCGTCGGCGGCGTTCGAGTCGTCGTTGGCGCTCATCTCGATCGAGCCGATGTTGTCCTGGACCGCCGGCGCCCGCATCCGCAGCATCAACTGGGCGGCCGCCGTGGACGACTCCGCATCGAGATCAGGCGCCGACACCGTGACCTGCTCGGCGAATACGTTCGACGCGAGCGACACCTGCACCCGCGTGAGCTGGCCCGCCGCCACGTCGAGCGACACGCTCTGCTCGGCGTAGCCGGCCATGACCACCTTCATCTCGTACGAGCCGGCCGGAACCTGGAACCGGTAGGCGCCGTCGATGTCGGTGTACTCGATCTGCTCGACCGGGCCGCTCAGCTCGACCGGGACGCCGGGCAGCGTGATCGCGTTCGCCTCGTCGATCACCTGGCCCGCGATGGCGCCGAGCTCCTGGCCCTGGGCCGGCGCCGCCGCCGCGAGGAGCGCCGGCAGGGCCAGCGTCCGCATCATCCTCCGCATCAGTGTCTTCCTTCCCTCGACCGGCTCCGAACGTCGGCGTCCGAAGCCGAGCAGACGATACCGGCCTGCTGTGTACACGGAATGAAGGGCTCGTTAATTCGACATGTATTCGACGTAAGCAACGTTGCGCCCGCGTTTCGCGCGCGCCGCCGCAGGCGCGCCGGTGGTGTATAGTCGCCGGAGCGAGGAGGGCGAAGATGAGGCATCGATCCGCTGCGGCGTTCGGCGCGGCGCTGGCCGCGGCGGCGCTGCTCGCGCCCGGTCCGGCGGTGGGCCAGGGCGACGCCGCAGACGACTGGACGGTCGGCCGCACGCCGTGGGGCCATCCGGACCTCGCAGGGATCTGGAGCAGCAAGACGACGACGCCGCTCGAGCGCCCGGACGAGTACGGGGGGCGCGAGTACCTGACCGACGAGGAGATCGCCGAGCTGGAAAGCCGCGCCCTGCGGGCGTCGCAGGAAGGGTCCGGCGCCACCCTGCTGCCGGAGCGCGCGGAGCGGGGGACGGCGACGGACGTCGCGGGCGCCTACAACTCGGTCTTCAGCTCGCGCGGCACGACGGTGGTCCGGACCGGGCGAACGTCGCTCGTGATCGATCCGCCCGACGGCAGGATCCCGTACTCCGACGCCGGACGGGAGCGGGTGGCCGCCGAGGTCGCCTACCGGAAGGCGCTTTCCGCCGCCGACCTCGAAACCCACGTCACGATGGCGGAGGGTCCGGAGGACCGGCCGAACGACCGCTGCCTCGGTTTCACGCTCCCCTGCACCAGCATGTACTGCGCGTTTTCGCGGATCGTGCAGAGCCCCGACGCGGTCGCCCTCTATTACGAGGCGGGCCACACCGGCGGCGCGTACCGCACCGTCCCGCTCGACGGCCGCGCGCATCCGCCCGCGCACGTGCGGCAGTGGTACGGCTATTCGGTCGGACGCTGGGAAGGCGACACGCTGGTGGTCGACACCCGCAACTTCACCGACCGGCGGAGCGTGGAGGGGACCTCCACGCCGATCGGCTTCCGGGGCGCGGGGGAGACGTTCCAGCTCGTCGAGCGGTTCACCAGGACCGCGCCCGACATGATCCTCTACCGCGCGACCGTGGAGAACCCGGCGATGTACGCCCGTCCGTGGACGATCGAGATGCCGTGGATACGGGCCGCGGAGACGGACAACCAGATCTTCGAGGCGGCCTGCCACGAAGGGAACTACGGGCTGACCGGCATCCTCTCCGGCGCGCGCGCGATGGAGCGGGAGACGGCGGGACGGTAGCCGGCATGCTCCCGCGCCGTCGGCCGTTGCGGCGCGCCGGCCTCTGCCTGCTGGCGCTGGCCGCCGCGGCGTCAAGCTGCTCCGGCGGGCCGGAGGAGGCGCAGGCTCCGGATGTCCGGCCGGCGGAGCCGCAGGTCACCGAAGCGCAGGCGATAGACGCCGCCCGGCGGCAGGCGCCGTTCGAGCCGGAGGCGGCGGAGGCCGAACTGGTCGCCGGCGGCGACCCGCCCGTCTGGCGGGTGGCGCTCCGCGGCCGGCGGCCGGGCGGGTCGGTCTTCCAGTTCGAGGAGGCCGTGGTGACGATAGACGCCCGCACCGGCGACGTCGTCGGCGTCGAACGGCCCTGACCGCTGCTGGCTAATAGATGCGCCCGCGCAACCGGTCGATGCTGAGCGGGCCGGAGCCTCGCGTCGCGAAGTACAGGAAGACGAAGCAGTACAGCGCCGCCAGCTCGCCCTGGTTCATGTTCGGCCAGAACCCCCGCGGGGCGTGCGCGATGAAGTAGGCGACCGCCATCTGCCCGCTGCAGATGAACGCCGCGGCCGGCGTGAACAGGCCGACCATGATCAGCAGGCCGCCGACCAGCTCGATCAGGCCCGCGACCCCGAGCATGGAGAAGATCGGCTGCGACTGCTCGGCGCCGAGGCCGCCGAACACTTTCTGCACGCCGTGCAGCGTGAACAGGAACCCGGCCACGGCGCGGGCGATCGAATAGACGTGCTCCGACGCGAAAGTCAACAGCTTCATCGGCGGCCTCCCTCTGGCCTTGCCCGGTTTCCGGAACGCGCTGGCCCGCCTATCGTAATCGAAACGCCCGGATCGAGATCGGGCGACCTGCCGCCGCAGCCTGTCACAGCCCGTCTTCGTCGCGCTGGTTAGCGGCGACAGGGCTGATATACTCGCGCACGGAGGCTGGTCATGAGCGGCGTCTTTGTCTATCTGGACAATTCCAACATCTTTCACGAAGCGCAGCGCCTGGCCGAAGAGCGCAACGGCGACATGAACGCCCGCTACCGCGTCCGTCTCCACTTCGAGAACCTGTTGCGCCTGGCCCACGCAGACCGTCCGTTGGTGAAGGCCATGGCCGCGGGATCGATTCCGCCGGCGCTGAGCGAACTCTGGAACCGCCTGTACAGCACCGGCGTCGAAGTCCATTTGTACGATCGCGGCGCGCCCAACCACGGGGAACAGGAGACCCCGGACCAGTGGCTGCAACTGCGCATGCTGGAAGATATGGCGGACCACATGGACGATCCCGGGACCGTGGCTCTGTTGACCGGCGACGGCGCCGGCTACAACGACGGTCGAGGTTTCCACCGGACGCTGGAGCGGATGCACCGGTTCGGCTGGAAAGTGGAGGTCCTGTCCTGGGTGCATTCGTGCAATCGCCGGATGCGGGAGTGGGTGGCGTCCAGCGGCGCCTTCATACCGCTGGATGGCTACTACGACGCCATCACCTACACCACGCCGTCTCGCGCCGCGGACGAGCCGTCAGCAGGGCGCGTGGAGACAGAACTCGACTTGGCGAAACGCCCGCGGGCGGCGTGAGGGAAGTTACGCAATGGCGAAGATAGAACCAACGGCTTTGCAGGAAGCGAAGAACTTCGTGCGATGGCTGGAGGATGATTTTACGCCCGGAGACAGAGCCAAGCAGCAGTAGAACAGCCCGCCGTACGAAAAAAGGGGCGGAGCCCGAAGGCTCCGCCCCACGAACGATTCCGTTGCGCCGATTCCGGCGGACTAGAAGTCGAACTGCGCGCCGAACTTCAGCAGGCGGCCGCCCATCACGCTGGTCACCCGCGGAATGCCGCCCACGAACGTGTCCGAGAGCGCGGTCGCGCTGTTCGCGTTGAAGACGTTGAACAGGTCGACCCACCCGCGGATGCGGGCGCCGCCCGCGTTGAAGATCTTCGTGAACCGCACGTCCAACTGGTTCAGGCGCGGCTCGTACAGATCCGATCCGACGAAGAAGAAGGCGGTCGACCCGCGCGTGATCGAGCTCGGTTGCGACGCGATCAGCGCGCCGACGCCCTGACCGGACGGGGTGAGCAGGACCGTCTCGGTGAGCGCGGGCAGCGCGCCGGGCTGGCCGTTGATGCGCAGGTCGTCGGCCGCGCCGCCGGCCTGGTAGTACGACTCCCACGGCTGGCCCGCCAGGCTCTGGAAGACGAACGAGAACTGCGTGTCGTACGGCAGCGGCACGGCGCCGTTCACCTTGAACTGCGTCTGCGCCGACCACGGCTCGCTCACGTCGCAGAAGCCCGAGCGGGCGCGGATCGGGTTGTCGACGACGAAGCATTCGTCGAATCCGGTCGATCCGGTGCTCAGCCCGCCGCCGAGCGTCAGCCCGTTGTCGAACCGGCCGTCGAAGTTGACGTCGATGCCGTTGTACACCTGGCGCATGTCGCCGAACTCCGACGCCAGCTTCACGACGTTGTTCGACCCCTTCGCCAGACCGTCGGCCGAAATCGAGTGCAGCCCCGTGAGCCGCTCACCGGGCGAGAGACCGAACGCTTCGGAACCGGCCGGCGCGGCGATGCTGAACTCGATGAAGTCGTCCGGTCCGATGTTCTCGTTGTCCACCACGCGGAAGTTGCCGTACTGCGTCCGGTACCATCCGACCTCCACCGACCAGTTGTCCGTCAGCTGGTGCTGCACGGAAACGGAGTTCTGCCAGTTGTACTGCCGCTTGCCCCAGCCCTCCAGCAGGTTCGGGTCGTAGGTGTTGACGATCTGCGGGGTGCCGAACTCCGGATTCAGGATCGCTCCGCACTCGCCGCCCAGGCCGATCTGGTTGCCGAAGTTGTCGAGATCGCAGTCCGGAATCAGGTTCCGGTTGAAGTCGAGCCACGCCCGGTTGGTCGAGATCTGGATCGCCTCCATCGGATTGACTATCTGCGCGATGGCGGTGCCGACCGCCATGATGTACCGGCCGAACGTCGCCTTGATCGCCGTGCGGCCGTCGCCCGTCAGGTCGTACGCCGCGCCGAGGCGCGGCGCGACGTCGTGGTAGTTCGGCACGCCGTCGATCCGCTCGACGCTGAACGGGGAGCCGTCCGGATTGGTGGCGCCCCAGCGGCCGGCCGGCGCGGTCTGCGCCGGCACGTGGGCGCTGACGTGGTCGTAGCGCACGCCGAGGTTCAGCGTCAACCGGTCGATCGTCCACTGGTCCTGCGCGTAGAACCCGAAATCGAACGAATTCTGGAACGACGACCGCGGCGTGGCGAACTGGTTCAACAGGAAGATGCCGCCCGGGCCGCCGCCCAGGGCGCCGGTCACCCGATCCCGCGTGAAGAAGTCGAGCCGGATCGGCCACGCGTTGCTGGCCAGCCGCGATTCCGCATGCTCTTCGGCGGCCCAGCGGCCGTCCACGCCGACCTTGAAGTTGTGCGACCCGGTGACGTACGACATCGACGCCCGGAACACCTGCGTCGGGAAGTCGTGGCCGGTGCCGAGCAGACAGGGCGCGCAGGTGCGGATGCCGTGCGATCGCCAGTTCAGCAGCGGAGAGAAGCTCATGTGCGCCACGTCGACGTACTGCAGCGCGAACGCCGGGTCGACCGCCATGAACTGCTCGAACGTCATGCCGGTCGCCGCCAGCGCGTCGGCGTCCTCCCGCACCAGCTCGTTCGATATCGGCGCGCTGTTGTTCTTCAGGATCGAGACGCCCGCCTCGAACAGCAGCCGGTTGCTCGCCGGGAACGTCCAGGACGCCTGCGACAGGTTGATCGGATGATACGTGTAGTCCTGCGACGCGGCCATGTCCGTGATGCCCCACTGCGGCCAGTAGTGGCAGGCGCAGTTGTTCTGGAACGCCTGCGACAGCGTCACCTTGTGCCGCTCGCTCGCCTGGATGGTGAACCGGATGCTGTTGTCCCGGTTGTAGAAGTCGGTCCAGGCCGGATCGGCGTCGTCGGCTATGTACAGCGCGCCGCGGCCGACGTTGCCCGGGTCGGTCGGGTAGCCGGGGGCGACGTTGAAGTTGCCGCTCGGCAGGAAGTTCTGCGCCCCCCACCAGCGGTGGGCCGTGTAGAACCAGATCCGGTCGTTCACGATCGGCCCGCCGACGCCGAAGCCGTAGTCCCAGACCTTGCGGTTCTTCGCCAGCTTCGACGCGCCGCGCGCCTCGAGCGCGTCGTCCACGTTGGCGGCCTGCAGGTCGCCGGTCGTGCCGCCCACGTTCACGTAGTAGCTGAACGTGTTGGCGCCCTCCTTCGGGATGGCGTTCGTCGCCACGCCGCCGAACGGGTGCTCGGCGTTCATGTCGCTGGTCGAGATGACCATCTCCTGGATGGCGGCCTGGTTCAGGAAGAACTCCTTCGACGCGCCGCCCCCGAACCCGATGTTGTTGTTGATGCTCATCCCGTCCCACAGCACCATCCCGTCCTGGTCCGAGCTGCCGTGGATCCGCACGTAGCCCCAGATGTCGCCGGTGGTGCCGCCCACGTCGTGGCCGCCGCCGGCGATGCTGGCCGACATGCCGGGGGTGAGCGCCGCCAGACCGAAGTACGTCTTCGAGGTCGGCAGCGTGTCGATCCGCTCGCGCGACAGGGTCTCCTGGCTCACGACGTTCTGCACGTCGATGATCGGGCTGGCGCCCGAAACGGTGATCGTCTCCTCTATCGAGCCGACGCTCATCTGCGCGTCGACGTTCGCCGTGAAGTCGGACGTCAGCTCTATCCCCTCGCGGACGAACGTGCTGAAGCCGGGCAGCGTGAACGTCACCGTGTACGTCCCCGGCCGCAGCGCCTCGATCGTGTAGAGGCCCGCCCCGTCCGTCACCGTCGAGCGGACTCCCTCGATCAGGGCCGGGCTGGCCGCCTCGACCGTCACGCCGGGCAGCACCCCGCCCGTCTCGTCCGCCACGCTGCCGGCGATGGCGCCGGTCTGCGCGAGCGCCGCCGCGGGCATCAGCATCAGTCCTGCGCCTGCGAGCGCCGCAAGGCCCGCACGCACTCGGCCAGGGTTCCGCATCTTCATCATCTTGCCTCCTCCGACGTTCAGCCCGGGCGGCCGTTTCCACCCGGACGGCGATCCGTCACGCTGCGCGACCGCAGAGTGAGCGGCCATGCTAGTGCAAGCGGCGCATCAGAGCAAGCGGGCCGCCCGCGGCGCGGATTTCGCCGCCGCGGTATGATTTCCCGTCAGCCGCCGCCGGGACACCGCGATGGCCACCGCTGCGAAGCCTGCATTCCTGCCGTGCGCATGCGCCTTGGCGCTCGCGCTCGCCCTGCCGGCGGGCGCCGCGCCCGCCGGCGCCCAGGCCGGCGCCGAAGCCGCCCCCTTCGAGCCGGTGACCGACGCGATGCTCGAAGACCCCGACCCGGCCGACTGGCTTCACTGGCGGCGCACGCTCGACGGGTGGGGGTACAGCCCGCTCGATCAGATCGACCGGGAGAACGCGCACACGCTGCAGCTCGTCTGGTCGATCCCGCTCCGGCCCGGCCTGAGCCAGCCGACGCCGCTCGTCTACGCCGGGCGGATGTACGTCCCGAACGCGCTCGGCGTCGTGCAGGCGGTCGACGCGGCCACCGGCGACCGGCTGTGGGAGTACCGCAAGACGTTCGAGGGGAAGCCGGACGAGACGTTCCGCAGCCGGACCCGGTCGCTGGCGATCTACGGAGACAGGATATACGTCACGACGAACGACGCGCACATCGTGGCGCTCGACGCGCTGACCGGCGAGGTGGCGTGGGACCGCACGGTGGCCGACTGGCGGCGCGGCTACCGGTACACCAGCGGCGTCATCGTCGTGCGGGGGAAGCTGATCGCCGGCATGACCGGATGCGAACGGTACAAGGAGGGCGGCTGCTTCATCTCGGCCCACGACCCGGAGACCGGCGCGGAGCTCTGGCGCACGTCGACCGTCGCCGGGCCGGGCGAGCCGGGGGGCGACACGTGGGGCGACCTGCCGGCGACGTTCCGGGCGGGCGGCGACGCCTGGATCGCCGGGAGCTACGACCCCGAGCTGGACCGGATCTACTGGGGGACGGCGAACGCCAAGCCGTGGGCGCGCCTGTCGCGCGGAACCGACGGCGACGCGCTCTACACGAACAGCGCGCTGGCGCTCGATCCGGAGACCGGCGCGCTCGACTGGTACTACCAGTTCGTGCCGGGCGAGTCGCACGACCTCGACGAGTCGTTCGAGAGCCTGCTGATCGACCGCGGCGGGCGGCGGTCGATCTTCAAGATGGGCAAGCTGGGCATCCTGTGGGAGATCGACCGCGTGACGGGCGGGTTCGTCGCCGCGCACGACCTCGGGTACCAGACGCTCGTCGACGTCGACCCGGCGACCGGCGCGGTCGAGTACCGGCCGGGGATGCTCCAGCAGTCCGGCGTCGAGATCGAGTTCTGCCCCGGCATGTTCGGCGTGCGCAACTGGCCGTCGATGGCGTACCATCCGGAGGTCGGCGCGGTCTACGTCCCGATCCACCCGCACTGCGCGAAGGCGGTCTACAGCGAGGTCGAGAAGCAGGCCGGGCCGGTCGGCGACTTCTACTTCTACCGGGACTACGAGGCGGCCGGCTGGCGGCCGACCGGCGGCGGCCCCCACCCGCTCAGCCCGGAGCACGGCGCCCACTTCGTCGCGATCGACGTCGACACCGGCGAGGTGCTGTGGCGCCGCTCGTCGGCGACGCGCGCGCTGGCGTCGGCCCTGACCACGGCCGGCGGCCTGGCGGTCAGCGCCGACGGCGACGGCAACCTGTTCGTGCACGACGCGGCGGACGGCGAGGTGCTGTTCCGCGTGCGCCTCCCGGCGCCGGCGCAGGGGTCGCCGGTGACGTACGCGGTCGACGGAAAGCAGTACCTGGCCGTGCCCGTCGGCGGCGGCCGGACGGCGGGATCGGCGAACACGCTGTTCGTCTTCGGCGCGCCCGGCCGGTGACGCCGGGCGGCGGCCGAAGCAGGCGATTCGGTTGTTGATTCCGGGTTGCGATGCGGGTATCATCCCCGATGCGCTCGTGCGGCGCCGGCTGCGCGAGGGCGCACCGTCTTCATCGACTCAAGGAGTTGTCGGCATGGCCCAGCATGGTCACCGTTCGATCCGGCTCGCGTTGATGGCGCTCCTCCTCGCTGCTCCGTCCGCCGCGCTGGCGCAGGAGCCGGCGCCGGGAGCAGGCGAGGTCACCTTCACGAAGGACGTCGCGCCGATCCTGCAGCGCTCCTGCCAGGTCTGCCACCGCCAGGGCGAGATGGCGCCGATGTCGCTGGTCACCTACCAGGAAGTCCGGCCCTGGGCGCGTTCGATCAGGAACCGGGTGGTGAACCGCGAGATGCCGCCCTGGCACATCGACAAGAACATCGGTATCCAGAAGTTCAAGAACGACACGTCGCTGAGCGACGCGGAGATCGCCGTCGTCGCCGCCTGGGTCGACGCCGGCGCGCCGCGGGGCAACCCCGCCGACATGCCGCCGCCCGTCGAGTTCCCCGACTCGTCCGAGTGGCAGATCGGCGAGCCCGACCTCGTGGTGAAGTTCCCGGCGTACCCCGTGCCGGCGGAAGGGCCCGACCTGTTCGGCAACATCTACACCGATCTGGACATGGAGGACGACCGGTACATCAAGGCGATCCAGACCCGCGTGCCGGACGACGCCTCGCGCCGGGTGGTGCACCACGCCCTGTCGTTCGCGGTCGACCCGGGCGAGCAGCAGATGCGCGAAGCGGGCGAGACCGACATCCCCGCCGCGATGTTCCTGGTCGAGTACGCCTCCGGGAAGCAGTCGGAGATCTACCCGGAGAACTCCGGCCTCCTGCTCGAAGCGTGGCGGCGGATGCGCCTCGACTACCACCTCCATTCGGTCGGCGAGGACGTGGACGCCAAGGTGGAGCTCGGCATGGTGTTCCATCCGAAGGGGCACGTGCCGGAGCACGTCCGCTGGTCGAAGCAGCTAGGCCAGCACGTCACCGACCTCGACATCCCGGCCGGCAAGGTGGTCCGCACCGACGGGTACACCTACTTCCACAACGCCGCGCGGATCACGGCGTTCCAGCCGCACATGCACGCCCTCGGGACGTACCAGTGCCTGGAGCTGATCTATCCGTCGAAGGGGACGCCGGCCGAAACCGACCTGGTCAGTTGCGCCCACTGGGACTACAACTGGCACATGGTCTACAACTACGCCGACGACGTGGCGCCGATCGTGCCGGCCGGCACCGTGGCGCACGTCATCAGCTGGCACGACAACACCGAAGCGTTCCGGGCGAACCCCGACCCGAAGAACTGGACCGGCAACGGCGGGCGCACCATCGACGAGATGGCGTTCGCCTGGCTCGGCTGGTACGACCTGACCGACGAGGAGTACGCGCAGGAGCTGGCCGAGCGGCGGGCCCTGCAGGAAGCGGCCGCCGCCGACCAGCAGAACCAGTAGCGGCAGTCCGAAAACGGGGAACGACAGCGCCATGCCGATCGCCGCCAGGTGCGTCGCCGCCGCCGCGGGTCTCGGCGCCGCCCTGCTGCTCCTGCCGCAGGCGGCGCCGGCCCAGCTCGACCATCTCCCCTACATGCTGAAGTACAACAAGGGGCAGAACGTCCAGCCGATCTTCCAGGGCTGGTCGCGCAACCCGGACGGCACGTTCGAGATGCACCTCGGCTACCTGAACCGGAACTACCTGGAGCAGCTGCACGTCCCGATCGGGCCGGACAACAACATCGAGCCGGGCGGCCCGGACCAGGGCCAGCCGACCTACTTCTACACCCGGAACAACCGGCAGATCTTCAGCGTCACGGCGCCGGCCGACTTCGGCGACCAGGAGCTCGTCTGGAGCCTCACCGTCCGGGGGAGGACGGAGCGGGCGGTGGGGTGGCTGCAACCCGAATGGGAGATCGACCCGGCGTTCGGCGGACGCGCCCAGGGCGAGGAGAACCAGCGGAACGTCGCGCCGACCATCGCCGCCATCGAAGCGCCGGCGTCGGCGACGGCCGGCGGCGGGTTGACCCTGACCGCCCGCGTCACCGACGACGGGCTGCCGACGCCGCGCGGCCGGCGCCAGCTGCAGCGCAACCGGGCGGTCGGCCAGGAGATTCCGCCGATCCTCGTGCCGCCCGAAGGGACGCCGGAGCCGCCCCGGAACCTGCCCCGACTGAACGTGAACGCCCGCGGCCGGCAGTCGAAGCCGACCCCGCCGGAAGGGCTGTCGATGTCGTACATCGTCTGGCGCGGCCCCGCCGACGTCGCCTTCGATCCGCCGTTCTCGATGGTGGAGGACGGCGCCGCCGAAACGGCCGCCGCCTTCTCGCAGCCGGGAACCTACGTGCTGCGCGGCCGGGCGTACGACGGCGGGAAGTCGGCGTACGACTTCGTCACCGTCACCGTCAATTGATGGTCAATTGATGCACGTGCCGCCGTCCACCGGGATGAGCGCGCCGTTCGTGTACGCCCCCGCCCTCGACGCCAGGTAGATCGCCACCCCCGCCATCTCCTCCGGCCGGCCGATTCGGCCGAGCGGGCAGGCGGCCCGAATCCGGTCGCCGTGCTCCCGCAGCACCTCGGCCGTCATCCTGCTCTCGAAATATCCGGGCGCGATCGTGTTGACCGTGACGTTGCGCGGGCCGAGCTCCACCGCCAGGCACCGGCTGAGGTGGTGCGCTCCCCCCTTGCTCGCCGCGTAGGCGAAGACGCCGGTCGGGATGATCGTCGGGACGTGGACGCCGTCCATCGACCCGACGACGATCACCCGCGCCGGGTCGTCCGCGCGGGCCGCCCGCTCCAGCATCGGCGTCAGGTCGCGGGTGAGGAAGAAGACCGCGGTCAGGTTCAGGTCGATCACCTTGCGGAACCCGCTCTCCGGAAACTCGCCGTACGGCGCGCCCCAGTTGGCGCCGGCGTTGTTCACCAGCACGTGCAGCGCCTCCTCCCGGCTCCCGATCTCCGCGACGAGCGCCGCCCGGCCCTCCGCCGTCGAGACGTCGCCCGGGATCGAAACGCACCGGCCCAGCGCGCCGAGCTCCTCGGCCGCGCGGTCACACGCCTCCCGCTTGCGCGCCGTGAGGTACACGGCGGCCCCCGCCTGGAGGAACCCTTCGGCGATCATCCGGCCGATGCCGCGGGAGCCGCCCGTCACCAGCGCGACCTTCCCTTCGAGTGAGAACAGGCTGCCGACGTCGATGGGGGACATAGGCAGTAATGATATATCGGCCGCGCCGGAAGACAGGGTGACGGCGAAGACCACGCCGGGGTCAGTCGGAGCGCAGCGGAGGACGCGCGAAGCGCGTTGACACGCCGGCCGGCCCCGGGACCTCCCCCGCGGTCGCCGGGGCTGGCGGCGCCACGCGCCGACCCGGCGACCGCCTCTCAACCTGCCCACACGCGTTTCAGGAGAGCCTGAAACTATGATATCCTATATAAGAATATATAAGAATATACACTGATGCGATCTGACGAACCTTTGCGAGCACTCCGACGTTTACATTTGCGCCACGCGCCGTTCGCCCTGTTCATCGCTGGAATCCTGGCCTACGGCGCGGCGTTCGCCTGGTTTCTGCTTGACCGCTTCGACCTCGTCAATCTGCTCCGGGACGTCAATGGGGACGATTCGTTCTACTACTTCCAGATTGCCTACCACATGGCAGGGGGCGAGTTCTCGACCTTCGACGGGGGCATCACTCGGACCAACGGCTACCACCCGCTCTGGCTGTTTCTGATCACGCCGTTCTACTGGATATTCGACAAGGTGGAGGCGCTGTTCGCAATCAAGGCGTTCGAGATCATGCTGGTCGCCGGGGGCGTGGCGCTGATCGCCGGCGCGGCCCGGGTGGCTCGCCTGTCATGGATTCTCCTGCTCGCCGCGCTGCCGGCGCTCTACCAGAATCCGAGCCTGTTCCACGGGCTGGAGGCTGCCGCGGCGCTGTTCCTGCTGGGACTGTTCCTGCTGGTTGTCTGTCTCTTCGCGCGGGACCCGGTCGGGTGGCGGTGGCCGCTGGCTGCGGTCGCCTTCGCCCTGCCCTGGGTGCGCCTGGAGTATTTCGCCATCGCGGTGGCGGCGACGGCGGCGCTGTGCTGCGTCGAGTGGGGGAGCGACTCACGCGCTCGACGAGGTGGACGGGGGCGCTCCGTACTTGCACTGAACGCGGCGGCGCCGTTGTTCGGCGCCGCCGCCGGGATCCTGGTGTATTTCACCTGGAACGCCGTCGTCTTCGGCGGCATCGTGCCAGTGAGCGCCGCGGTCAAGCGCTTCGCGTCGCAAGACCTTTGGGAAAGAGGAGGATACAGCCTGACGGAGAACGTTCATGCCTTTCTGCAGGTGCGCGCCTTCAACGACGGACTTCCGGTCGCGCTGGAGGTCTGCGTTTACACGGCGGCGGTATGGTGGTTCTCCCGCCGCTCCCGCGGCCGGGAGGACTGGCTGCTGCTGGCGTTTCTGGTGAGCGTGTTCGGCTTGGCGGCGGGCCATCTGGCCAAGTTCGCACAGAGCGTTCTAACTGTACACCCCCTACTTGGAGACTATGGCTGGTATTTTGTTCCGGCGTATCTGATGGAGGCGCTCGTCGTTCCCGTGAGGTGTTACGTCGCCATCTGGTTCGTGCGGCGTTTCCTCGGGCCGAAGTTGCACCGCGCGTCCAGGATTCCGAGCCTGGGGATCACCGCCATCGCAGCAATCCTCCTGTTCGCAAGTGCTGACTTCATCGCTCCGTTCCGGTCTGTCGACCAGGCGAAACGTTCGACGCTTCGCGAATGGGAGGTTACTTCCTATATGGGCGCGCTGCTCATGAACCGAGTGCTGCCCGAGGACAGCGTGGTCGGATCCGGGAACGCCGGCGTCGTGGGGTACTTCTCGCGTTTTCCGGTGGTGAACCTGGATGGCTTGGTTAATTCCTATGAGTATCTGCGCCATCTGCGCGCCCTCACGGAAACACTCCCGCGTTTTCTTCAGCGACTCGGGATTACCCACGGCGCCGATGTCGGCGGCCTTTGGCCCCTGGAGTACAAGAGCATCCTGTTCGAAGGAGCGCCGCTTGAGTATGCGGAACCGGCGGCGAACCACTTCAAGCTGACAGCAGTACGCCCATGGGAAGGGTCTGATTGGTTCTGGGAAAGAATCGAGCCTCACGTCGAACGCCAGGCGAACGGCGCCGCGCTTCTGGTGGACGGACGGCTGGCGCAGGCGTTCGTCCGGGACTGCACGGCCGAGGAGCCGGCGGTATGGACCTGGACCGGCCAGGATGAACCGGCTTACACACCTTGGACGCAAACGTCAATCGGGTTCTGCGCCAGCGCCATCGTGCTGCCGCACGACGCCCTTCCTCCCGTGCGGGTAGCGCTCACGGCGGAGTATCAGGCGGCTCTGCTCGGGGAACGCCGGCCAGAGATCGACTCCGACTTCAACGTGTACTTCGTCGAGAACCGCCTGGTCTACGTGAAGGATTCGTGCGGACAAGATGACGCCGACTCGCTGTTTTTCCTGCACGTGTATCCGGTCAATGAGAACGTGCTTCTTGGTGATGATCGGCGGCACGGCTTCGCGAATTTGGATTTCGACAACTACGGCTACTGTTTCGGCATGCGCAGGTTGCCGTCGTACGCCATCGACAGGATCGTGACCGGTCAGTACGTTCCCGGCGAGGAGCCCATGTGGGAGGGAACCGTCCATTTCACGGACGGATTACCCGACACGGAATAGCCTGACCGCGGCGGTCAGCGCCCGGAGGCGCCGCCGCTGTCCGAGGCCTGCTTCAGCACCGTCGTGGCGGCGCCGATCATCGACGCGACGTCGCTCAGGTTCGCCGGCACGATCAGCGTGTTGCCCGCCTTCGCCAGGTTGCCGAACCGCTCCAGGTAATCTTCGGCGACGCGGAGCTGCATGGCCTTGTCGCCGCCCTCCGCGTTGAGCGCCTCCGCCACCTTCTTCAGCCCTTCGGCGGTCGCCTCGGCGACCGCCAGGATCGCCGCCGCTTCGCCCTCCGCCTCGTTGATCTGCTGCTGCTTGGCGGCCTCCGACTCCTTGATGACCCGCTGCTTCTCGCCTTCCGCCTGGTTGATCTTGGCGTCCCGGCCGCCTTCGGACTCGAGGATGGTCGCGCGCTTCTCCCGCTCGGCGCGCATCTGCTTCTCCATCGCCGTCAGCACGTCGTGAGGCGGGTTGATGTTCCTGATCTCGTAGCGCAGCACCTTGACGCCCCACGGATTCGAGGCCTGGTCGAGCTCTTCGACCACGCGCAGGTTGATGTGGCTCCGCTCCTCGAACGTCTTGTCGAGCTCGATCTTGCCGATCTCGCTGCGGAGGGTGGTCTGGGCGAGCTGGGAGATCGCGAACAGGTAGTCGCCGATGCCGTACGACGCCTTGCGCGCGTCCATGACCTGGAGGTAGAGCACGCCGTCCACGCCGACCTGCACGTTGTCCGCGGTGATGCAGATCTGCTCTTCGACGTCGATCGCGCGCTCCTTCAGGCTGTGCCGGTAGGCGACCCGTTCGACGAACGGGATCAGGATCGAGAAACCCGACTCCAGCGTTCTCGAGTACTTGCCGAGATTCTCGACGACGTAGGCGTTCTGCTGCGGCACCACCACCGCCGTCTTCACGATGACGAATATCACCACGGCGGCCAGCGCCAGGGCGACGACGAGTCCCGCGTCCATCATGGCTCCCCTTGTCTGATCACTTCATCTGGTCCGATCACTGGTCGAATCCCCCGCCCGCGGACTCCGGCGCCCGCGCCGCGATCCGCAGCTCCACGCCGTCCGCCGCGACCACCCGGGCGTCCGCGCCGGCGGCGATCGACGCCGGTCCGACGTTGACCGCCGTCCAGTCCGTCCCTTGCAGGCGCACCCGCGTCCGGCCGCCGGGCGCGACGTCCTCGCCGACCGCCACCGCCGCGCCGACCACCGGATGCTGCAGCCGCGGCAGGCCGCCCCGCAACCGGTCGTAGAGCCTGCGCCGGAACAGCACCATCGAGGCGACGGCCGCCGCCGAGAACGCCACCCACTGCGCCCAGACCGGCAGTCCGACGCCGGCCAGCGCCAGAAGGCCCACGCCGATCGCGGCGGCGCCTGCGAAGACGAGGTAGAACGCGGCGTCCGTCAGCAGCTCGGCGCCGATCAGGACGATCCCGACGATCAGCCAGCCCCACCACGACATGTCGCGCTCATCCCTCCCGGCCTCCCGGGCCCTGCCTTCAGAATATATCCCGTTTCCCGCGCGGCGCGCGTGCTACGGTGAAGGGCCGCCATGCCCGGTCCCTTCACCCACCGCATCGATCCGGTCCTGCTCGACGTCGGCGGCGTCCACCTGTGGTGGTACGGACTGGGCTTCGCCCTGGGGTTCCTCGAGCTGCATCTGTTTCTTCGGCGCGGGGGCGGACAGCTCCGGCTGTCGCCGCGCGAGGCGTGGAGTCTCAGCCTGCACGTCACGGCCGGGGTGCTGGTCGGCGGACGCGCCCTGGAGATCGCGTTCGACGAGTGGCCCTTCTACCGCGAGCACCTGCACCTGCTGCCGGCCTGGTGGCTCGGGGGCATGGCGACGCACGGGCTGCTGCTCGGGGGAGCGCTGGGGGGCGTCCTGTTCGCGCGGCGGTGGGGCCGGCCGTTCCTGCCGGTGGCCGACGCCCTGGTCATCCCGGCCGCGTTCCTGATGGGGGTCGGGCGGATCGGGAACTTCATCGACGGCCAGATCGTCGGAGCAGTGACCGACGCGCCTTGGGGAGTCGAGTTTCCCTACGCCGAGGGCTTCCGCCATCCCGTGGTGCTCTACGACGGAGCCAAGAACCTGCTGCTGATGGCCTGGTTGCTGCGCGTGCGGCGGACGAACCGGACGCCGGGGGCGGTCGCCGCCCGCTTCGTCTTCTGGTACGCGTTCCCGCGTTTCTTCATCGACCTCTTCCGCGAGTATCCCACCCACCGGTTCGCCTTCGGCGCCGGCCAGACGCTGAACGTCGTCATGGCGTTGCTCGGCGCCGCCGCCCTGCACCGCTCGCGCCTGCGTCGGCTGGGCCGACTGGGGCGCAGCGCGGAGTGGGGGCTCGCCGCCCCGCCGCGCGCCGGCGGGTCGGAAGGGGCGCCGCCGCTCGTGTCGCAGCGCCTCGCCTTCGCGGGCCTGCTGGCGCTCTGCCTGACGATTCCGAGTAACTGGACGCAGGACGTCCCGGCCCGCTACGGCGCGCGGCACGCGGGCCTCGAACATTCATGGCTGTATCCCGAGATAGACACCGCCCCGCGCCCGGTCCCGGAGGACGCCGGCCGGCCGGACGCCGGGTTTCCACCGGAAGCGCCCGCGATGGAACGAACCGACAGTCCGGAAGCAGGAGGACCGGGGAGATGACCCGGATGCGCCTCGTCGGGCGGGCGCTGCTTCTCGGAGACGTCCCGTGACCAGATGCAGGTAGAATTGCGTTTGGTCGCACCATTTGTTGTACGTGGCGGCGGATGGTTCATCGAAGTCACTGGGCACAGGCCGTCGAGCGGCTGTGGGCGGAGAGGTCGGTCGTCTGGCTCACAGGCGTCCGGCGGGTCGGCAAGACGTGCCTGTGCCGATCCCTGCCCGACGTCGAGTACTTCGATTGCGAGCTGCCGAGTTGCCGGCGCACGCTCGCGGACCCGGAGCGGTTCCTCCGCGACGTCGGCTCGCGGCGCGTAGTGATCGACGAGATCCAGCGCCTGCGTCGTCCCTCGGAGCTGCTCAAGATCGCGGCGGACTACCATCCTGACACGCACGTGGTCGCCACCGGCTCGTCGGCGCTCGGCGCCTCCCGGCGGTTCCGCGACACGCTCACCGACCGCAAGCGGGACCTCTGGCTGACGCCGATGATCGTGCGGGACGAGGAGGAGTTCGGTCCCCGCGGCATCGACCATCGATTCCAGTGCGGCGGGTTGCCGCCGTTCTTTCTTGCCGACGCGACGCCGGAGCGCGGGTTCCAGGAGTGGATGGACTCCTATTGGGCCCAGGACGTTCAGGAGCTGTTCCGCCTGGAGCGCCGCTGGTCGTTCCTCCGGTTCGTGGAGCTGGCGCTGGCGCAGAGCGGCGGTGTCTTCGAGGCGACGCGATTCACCGGTCCGTGCGAGGTCAGCCGGACCACCGTCGCCAACTACTTGCGGGTGCTAGAAGAGACGTTCGTGGCGCAGGTGGTTCGGCCGTACAGCACCAGGCGCGCCTCCGAAATCGTGGCCGCGCCGAAAGTCTACGGGTTCGACACCGGGTTCGTCTGCCTGTTCAAGGGGTGGGACCGCCTGCGTGACGAGGATCGGGGCGCCCTGTGGGAGCACTACGTGCTCAACGAGCACCTGGCCCACGTTCAGCAGCGCCGGGTTCGGTACTGGCGGGACAAGCGCGGTCACGAGATCGACTTCGTCGTCGAGCGCCGGACCGGACCGCCGGTGGCCATCGAGTGCAAGTGGCGGGCGGGCGGGTTCGACGGACGGAACGTGCGGGCGTTCCGCGGCCGGTATCCCGGCGGCGACAATTTCGTCGTCACGTCCGACACCGAAACGTCGTACGTCCGGGACTGCGGCGGCGGGGTGGACGTGCGGTTCGTGAGTCTGCCGGAGTTGATCCGCCGCACGACAGCTCGCGGCGGCGGCGGACGGTGAAGCGCGTCACGCCTGCGGCGCGAGCGGCGCCTGCCGACGCGGTTCAATGTGTACGCTTGAAGCGCTGCGCACGGTGATCTGCGCAGCCGACGAACGCGACCAGAGAATACAAAATGGACGCCGTGACTTTCGACACCCTGAACGCGGAATGGCAACGTGTGAAGGACACGTTGCAAGGAACGGATCTCGGGCGCCGCATGCAGCGCGTGATGCGCTGGATCGAATGCGCCGAGAAGGCGGACAACGACGACGCCAGGTTCATCTTCTACTGGATAGCTTTCAACGCGGCCTACGGGAGACGTGGCAGGAGGAAGCCGGGGGTGAAGGAGCACTATGTATTCGCAGCGTATTTCGGAAAGATACTTGACCTCGATACGGACAACGCCATCCGCGATGCGATATGGAAGTGGTTCGCTGGCCCGGTTAAAAACTTCCTGGACAATCAATACGTATTCCGCCCGTTCTGGGAGCATCACAACGACGACGGTCCTGACGATTGGGCAGAGCAGTTCGAGTGTAGTCGCCGCAAGGCGTACCGAGCCGCCCTGGGTCGTGACACCCGGACCATACTGATCGAGCTGTTCGACCGCCTCTACGTGCTCCGCAACCAGATCATGCACGGAGGCGCGACCTGGAAAGGGGATGTCAACCGCTCCCAGGTTCAGGACGGCGCGCGCATCATGACGTTCCTCGTTCCGTGTTTTGCATCGTTGATGATGTCCAATCCCCGGAGCGATTGGGGACCGCCCCGTTACCTGGTCGCGGACTGACCGCCGGTCGCGGAACGGGAAGAAACTCGGTCAGGAAACGCGCCCGGTCCGTCCACGACGGCAGGCGGTCGCAGGCGGGATCTCCGCGGCCGCCACAACACGCTCATCGCCCAGTCGAGGTCCAGCCGCTCCCCGGTCCACGCCGGCGTCGCCGTACTTGGCCCGATCGCTATCCCCGCCGTCGCCAGCCGCGCGTCCACCGGCGCCAGCGCCGCCCCCGTCCAGCACGGCGACTCCGGAACTTCCGGCAGCGGCCGGCCGTCGGCCCGCGTGAAGCGGACCGCGCCCGTGTCGTCGAGCATCACCTGCAATCCGCCTTCGTGCACCGCCCGGTGATGCCGCCGGCAAAGCTGCACCAAGTTGTCGAGCCGGGTCGCGCCGCCGTGCGCCCAGTGCCGGACGTGATGCGCATCGCACCGCCGGGCCGTGCAGCCCGGGAAGCGGCAGCGCCGATCCCGCGCCGCGAGCGCGCGGCGCAGCGCCGGCGGGATCGTGCGCGTCTTCCGGCCGACGCCGAGCACCTGCCCGGCGGCGCCGTGGGTCATGACGACCCGTCCGGCGTCACACGCCAACCGGCGCGCCGTTTCCGCGGAGACGCGCATCCCACCGGCGTCCTCCAGCACCGCCTGACCGTGCGCGGCGCGAACAGCGGCGTCGGAACGTGACCCGCCAGCGCCTCCCGTCGGCCGGCGCGTTCCCGCGGGAACGTGCTCTCCTCCGGTCGATGCGATGCGCGTCGGCGCCGAGTCCACCGAGTCGCCGGCCGCACCCTGCGGGTCGCCGACGCCTGCCGCGGCGTCGCTTCCCGGCTGGCGGATTGCCTCAGCGCGGCCGGCCGCTATGGGCCGGACGACCGAAGACGTTCCCGCGGGAACGTACGTCGGATGATCCGCCCCCTGCGCCGCCGCCGCGTCGCGCGCCAGCGGCGCGGCGTCCACGTGCAGCACCACCTGATACCGGTCGCCCGCCGTCCCCGGGTCCAGCTGCGCCGACAGCGCCGCTTCCGCCACCCGGCCGAGCGCGTCCGCCCGCCGCTGCTCCGACGACGCCTCGGGCGCGTCTTCCTCCGGAGCGTCCGTCGCCTCCGCCCGCAACTGCTCGCTCGCCGCGTCGAGCGCCCGCAGCACCGCCGCCCCGACCTCCGGCGCGAGCCGTCCCCGGATCACCACCATCCCGTCGTCGTCCACCCAGGTCCGCAGCTCCCGGTGCGCGTGTCGCCGGCCGTCTTCAGCGATCTCCGCCGCCCGGTCCACCCGCCGCCACGCCCGCGTCACCTGTTCGACGTGCACCGCCGTCCCGGCGAGCGCGACGTCGAGCAGCGCCGCTTCGTTCTCCGGCGTCGCCACGCGGGTCAGCGCCCGCACCTTCGAATAGGAGACCCGCCCGCGCTGCATCGCGGCGCTGATCCGGGGCAGCGCGGCCAGCGCGTGGGCGACGCGCACCTTCTCGCGGGCGGCGCCGGGGGCGAGGCCGGTGCGCCAGCTCAGCCAGTGGGCGCAGGAGGAGAAGCCGCCCGCTCGCCAGCCGCCCTGCTCGTCGAATTGGCGGATGAGAACGAGCAGAGCGCAGGTGGCGGCCTGGATGCGGGCGGAGAGCTCGGCGATCCGGTCGCCCAACCGGTCGAGGTCGAGTCGATCCTGAACGGCAGCGGCATCAATCGCCGTCGGAGTGCAGCTTGGCGAACGAGGTTCGTCCATCGCGTCGGCGCCCGCGTACGGGGGAAGCACGGGACCGGCGGACGGCGAACCCGGAGGCGGAACCGGCGTGGTTTCGAGGTGCATGCCCTATCAGCCCGTGGTGAAAGTCCCCGCTGCATTCGAGCAGCGATGCATCCCGCCTGACGGCGTTGTTCGTCGGTTGCGTATGCCCAATATGCGCCCTTCTCACGCCTTGTCAGGCGGGCGCCTCGCCGCTCTCGGTGCGACGCGGGGTTCCACCACGGGCTGCTATGATAACCCCTTTTTTTTCAGCCTCTTGTACGGCCATCAGACCGTCATGGACGGCCCATCCGACCTTCTTCGACCTTCCCGTGGGCGAACGCCCGTCAGAGAGCGGCTGAGGCTGTCTGCTGGGCAGGCTGCGTTCGGGTCCGCAGATCGATCAGGGTGGGCTGCAAAATCGTGTCAAGTACTTTCGGCGAAGAAAATGCAAAAAATGACCGGCTGGAGCGGCCAAGTTTATGCCTCGTGGTCACCTGCCGTCAGCGCCGTTCCGGGGTCTCGCGAAGAGTTGGCGGGTCTTTGGAGGGCGGCGGCCCGGATGGGTTCGCATTCTTGTAGAAGCGCGACTCCAAAATTCGCATGCGCTGCTTGTAAAGCTCCTTCTGGTCCAATGCGGTGAGATCGAACGCCCGGACGAAGAACCGGCATTCCTCTCTGACACTCCAGTCGTAGATCTCCTTCGTCTGGTCCAGAAACTGTTCGGGGTCCAACTGCCTCCCGGTTCGGACCCGTGCGAGAGGAAGCGACGCCCGCTTCGGTTCATGCTGCGGCGCCCGCGCCGGCTGAATGACGTAGCCCTCGGCGTTCATGGCCACGTCGAACAGGTAGGCGACGGTTCCGTCGTCGTTGTACCAGCAGCTCGGGTGATCAGTGCCCCCGCCGCCTTGCGCCTGCGCTTGCAGCCGCTCGATCCGTTCGTTCGCCCGGTCGAGCTCGGCCGCCAGATCCTCCGAGTCGGCGCCGGCGTGCTCACGCCAACGCTCTGCGTCCCGGACGATCTTTTCCAGGGAGTGCGGCGCCGGTTCCTCGCCGCGGCCACGAAGCGCGTCGTCGATTGCCTCGTAGACGGTGATGGCGTCGCGCATCTCGTCAGTCGTCAAGCCCGCTTCACGTCCCGCCTGAACCACTTCGGCAAGCTGCGTCATGGTTTCAGGGGTCGATTCGATGCCGGCGTCGTCAAGCGCCTCGTCGAGCCGAACCAGTTCTCGCCAGTTGTCCCGGTGCGTCCGGACCGTGTCCAGAAATGCATCAGGGTCGTGACCGCGCTCCACGAGGAGCAGCCGCAGTTCCTCGTATCGTTCAAGGCCTTGTTCCGCGTCGCGGCGCCGGTCCGCTTCCCGGCCGAGCAGGACGGTCAGCATCAGGAGCAGAACGAAAATGATCAGGACGGCGGTCTCCGCCATCGTCAGTCCCAGGACGAGGCCCCGGGGGAAAGTGCGCCTTCGATCCGGAGTCATCGCTACGGAGCGAACCACCGGCGACGCTTCGACGCGGTCTCCGCCGTCTCGATCTTCCGGACCAGGGCTGCGAGCGCGTTCGTCATGCGGGTCAGTTCCTCGTTCACGGCGCGGATGCGTTCGACCGACCGGGAGAATTCGTCACGCACGCCGGCGACCTGGCGCGCGGCGTCCTGCGCGTCTTCACCGAACCGGGAAACGCGGTCGCCAACAGCTTGCAGGGACGCCGCGGCTTCGCGCGAACCGTCCGCCGCGCTGGCCGCGGCCTTCGCAAGGTCGCCGCTGTTCTTCACCGCCTCGCTGATTCGGTTCATAGCCTGCTCGTTGCCGGCAAGCGCCCGCTCGCGCTGCGCGTCGGCTTGCCGCAGTTGATCGAGCAGCGCCGAAAATTCGGCCGCCGCCGCGCGCAGCTCGCTCGACGCCGGTTCGACGGCATGGTCGAGAAAGGCCTGGCGGAAATCGACGGCTCGGATCCGCTCGGCTTGCGACCGGAGCGATTCGTGGATCCCGCTTGCGCCCGCGGCCAGTTCACCGGATCGCTGCTCGACGGCTTCTGCCACCGAATCGGCCCCGGTCCGGAGGCGCTTTACGGCGTCATGGAATTCGGTCAGGACGGCGGCGCTCCGTTCCAGCTCCTGCATCCGATTCACGACAGCTTCCGCAGCCGTCTGCGATCCTTCTTCGAACCTCGCTATCGCCCGCTCGAGAGACAACGAGCGCCTGAGCGTCTTCGAGGCGACCGCCTGCGCGTCGTCGAAATCACGAACCAGCTTCTTCCCGAAGCCTTCGAAGTCCTTCCCCAGTTGCTCGCGGAAGCTCTTGAAGTCCTGAACGGTGTAGTTCATTTCGGCCTGAAGCTCGCGCGCGGCCTGCGCCAGGTTCAGGCGCGCCGAATCTTCCATCGCCGCCAGCTCGTCGTCCGCCGTGCGGCCGAGGAGAATGCGCAGCGCCATCCCCAGGATGGTGGTGGAGATCGCGATGCCGAAGTTGGTGACGATGCCCTCCGCGCCCTCCTGATCGGCGCCGAAGCGGTAGAGCGAATGCCCCAGGGAGGTCAGCGTGTAAAGGAAGCCCAGGTAGTACAGATTGTCGCCGGTCGAATCGGCTCGCGGCCGGTTGTTTTCGAAGTCCCAATGCAGGCAGGCATACGCCAGCATGAGCATGCAGGGTACGGCCGTGACGACGACCTGGCTGTCGATCAGCCCCTTCAGCGCCAGGATGAAGATGACGCCGGCCACGAAGAACCCGAAGAAGCGCCAGCGATCGTTTTCGGCCGACCATGCCTCGGGGCGTCCGGCCATCAGTTCAGCCCGTCGATCTTACGGACTCCCGCCAGCCGGCCGTTCTGATCCGCGATCCAGCGCTCCCAGAATTCGATCAGCCGCCGCTCGCCGCCGATCCGATCGTGCTCGTCGCGCTGGATGAACAGAATTTCGACGTCGACGCCCCGAAGGTTCGTGCGCAGGGCGCGGGCGCCTGCCGTACCGACGAAAGCTTCGTAGTCGAGTGGATCGTCGAAGAACGACAACTGTTCGGAGTGCTGCACCAGATCGGAAACCACTACGAGACGCTTGGGAACGTCCTGATGCCGGCGGCGACCCAGGACCGTCACGGCTATCGCCTGGACGTTCTCCATCAGCGGCGACGCCGGTGCGGGAGCGCGATTCAGGAGTTGCTGAAACCGCTCTTCGAGGGGTTGCTCGTAATTGTCCTGCAAGCGGCGCCGGATGAGTTCCGGGTTCGATATGAGTGGATTGGCCTCGTCCGGATCTCCAGGGTTGCAGACAGTAAGCAGGGAAGGCAGCGGGTCGTCGTTGCGGTCCGGGTCGATCGGCGACGTTTCGTAGGCGATCATCATTTCGTCCGGCCGACTGGACGCCACGAGGTCGTCGAGGCGCCCGAGAACGTGGGCGCGGCTCACCGGCCCGACGCGGTCCGTCGTGTCGATCAGAATCGCCGTGACCTTGCTGGGACCGTCGTCAGGGCACATGGTTTCGGGATCGCGGGCGACGGGGTCGGGCTGCAACACCCACATGGCCAGAATTCCGACGACGGCAAGAACGCCCAGAGCGATGCCTGCCAGCGCCGGTCCGCTCGTCCATTCGGAACGACTTCTCCGGCGCGCGCCGCGCCGTCCTTGTGGCGTCATGTTCGGATTGCGGGAAGCGCCTGCCCGGAATACGAGTCCCGCTGATCAAACCTTGGCCGATTCCGTTGCAAGCGAGACGTCAGCCGGAGCGTTCGCCTCGCCGCCGTTCAGGATTCTGCTCCGGGCCGTCTTGTAGTGCCCGTGTATCCGGTCGGTGGCCTGCTGGTAGTCGTCCTCGATCTGCTGGAGCTGCTTTTCCGACAAGGGGGCCACGTCGTCCGGCGGGTCGTCCATTTCCGGACGCTCCAGGCTCCACAGCCCGTGGTGAAAATCCCCGCTGCATTCGAGCAGCGATGCATCCCGCCTGACTGCGTTGTTCGTCGGTTGCGTATGCCCAATATGCGCCCTCCTCACGCCTTGTCAGCCGGGCGCCTCGCCGCTCTCTGTGCGACGCGGGGTTCCACCACGGGCTGTCCAGGGCTTCCGATGGGCCTCCGGAGTCCGCCCGTCCGGACGAGCGCTGCGATTCGCTTCCCGGTACTCCGCGATCAACTCGGCGCCGGCTCGCTCCAGGTCGTCGACGTATCGGCGGAACTCTTCGATCAACCGGCGCTGGTTGGCCGCGATGCGCATGCGAGGAGTCGCCGCTGGAAGTTGGTGTGGACGAAGTTGCGGCTGAGCGGACCAAAGGCGAAGAACGGCGGCAGCAGATTCGCCAGGCTGATGCCGAAAGCGACGCTGTAAGCGCCCACCAGGCCGAGTTCGTTGCCCTTGGCGAGAAACACCGAGTTGGCGATGCTTTCGACGAGGAACAGAATAGCGACTACGCCCCAGGAAAAAATCCGCCAGTTGGCGTCGGGGTAATTCGGCTCCCGATGCAGTCGATTGTCCTGTCGGAACTTTCGGAGGTCCTCCAGACGCTTGTCGGCCTCGACGCGCCTGTGGTGGATGTCCTGGCTTCTGATCTGTCCGACGTCGTCGAGCCTGGTGAACGCATTCTGCTGCGCGGTGTTCATGTCGCCGCGCCATTCCGGGCCGTGGAGCTTCTTGAGGTGCTTGTCCGCCTGCTCCAGTTGATCTTCCAGCGATGATCTCTCGTCCCGCATGAGTCGTTCGATCTTCTCGACGATCGGATGCTCGTGCGGATCGTGGGACGACTCCGGCGTCGGCAGACCCCGTTGGCCGGCGTCGTGCCCGAGGTGGACGGGATCGAGCTCGTCACGAAGTCCGGCGACGTCGATCGGTCTGGACATGAGACTTCTGCGCCGTCAGAAAGCGCGACGGGGATGCATCCGAATCACGAAGGGATTATACGCGGAGTCTCGGCCGCGCCGGCAACCGGTGGCCGCCGTGTCGCGCCACGCTGGGAAGCACTCCCTGCGCCAGCGTCGCCGCCTGATTCGGTCGCCCGGCGGACAGACCGCTGCGGCGTCAATCCCATCGACCGCAGCAGCCGACCGACCGACCCCAGGCTCAGCGTCACGCCATATTGCCGCTGAATCAGGTCACGGACCATCGCCCGCGTCCAGATCGCGAACTCGAACTTCAGTTGCGGCGGGTTGTTCTCCGTCACCGTGCGATACACCCAAGCGCGCTGACGCTCGGTCAGCTTGGGCGGCCGGCCCGGAATCGGCAGCGCCCGCAACGCGTCGACGCCCCCTGCGCGGTACTTCGCCAGCCAGCTATACACCACCGTACGGGCGAAGCCCAACTCCCGCATGACCTCGGAGGGCGTCTCCCCGTCCTCCTCAATGCGTTGGACCGCTCGAATCCGAATAGCTTCAAGCGTTTTGTGATCAAGGGCGCGACCATCTCGTTTCTTCATGACAATCTTCGGGCCCCAATTACGAAGAAAAGTGCTTCTTGATGACGTCTTCATAGAAATCTTTGCCTATCTTCTCAATTTTGTCCTTCTTGATTTTATCGCCGACGTGACGTGACACGAATCGTTCCGAACGAGCACTGTAGCCAATTTCCCGCATGCCAGGGACATTGGGCGCGTCTATATTTTCAAGCCGCTCGTAGAAATAAGAACCCGACGGTTCCTCGCGCACTATCCACAACGTAACATCACAATCCTTCCGCAGGGCATGACTAGGACCTGCAAAAAAGAAAAGATACCGCGCGGTTCGATCTCCGCTACGAAAATCAACCCTGAAAAACCACGTGCGCTTGGCTGACTGCCCATTCTTGATCTTCATGTATTTTTCAACCTCCAGGTGGCCGAATTCTCGAAAATAAATTCGAGCAGCCGACGCCGACTCGGATATCATCTCGGCGGTCTGACGCATGTACCCCATGAGAAGATCCATGGCGCTCCGCCAGACTTCATGCTCGTTTCTCAGCTTTGCGGCTTCCTGAGCCTCGAAACGCTCCGCCAGGGATTTGACCCACTGTTCCTGTCCCTTCCGCTCCTTCGCGGCGTCTTCATATTCCTCCAGGCTCTCGTGCACGCATTCGCACAAGAGCGCCACGAAGCTCGACAGGTCTGATGCTTGCGCAGTTTCCAACGCGTCGTAGTAGCGCAACCGATCGTCTCGGTTGATTATCGCAATAGGAATGCCGAATCGCATCAGAACGAGGTTCATCAAGAGCCTGGCGACTCGGCCGTTTCCATCAATGAAAGGGTGAACGTGCACGAACCACGCGTTGTCGTCGTCCACCCCCTTCAAAACAAGGGAATGAATCTCACGAATGTCTCGCTCCATAATCGGATTGTCCGGATTCGAAACCAAATCCTCCAGAAAGTCCGTCGCCTGCCCGAGATTCCTGGCTTCTGCCTGATCCTTGAGCGATTTACCCGTCAATGTCATGCCCATTTCGACAACTTGGCGCGTTTCGCCCAAGCCCAGCTTGTTTCCTTCGATGGCGTTCGAATGGTAAATATTCTTGATCCGAAAGTACTTTCTTATCCTATAAAGCACTTCGGGAGTCAAACTCCCCTCGGCTCGCAAATCCGACACTCGTCTCGCGATCTCGTCAAGAGTCGTCTGTTGCGATCGTGAGTAGACGTACGGACTTCCCGGGATCTCGATTTCGTTCACCCTTGACCTCCGTCTCAGGCGCCCACCAAAGTCGATTTCGTTGAGCTTCGGTCCTCTTGATACGTTATCACGCAGGACCACGACCCGCCGCTCACACTTCTATCATCCGCGAACGGAGCATCGTCCCCACAAATCGCGCCAGGCGCTCCTCGGCCGGTTCGACGCGCTCGCCGAACTTCGTCCGCAGACGGGCGGCTATCTCCGTCAGCGGCGTCTCGCCGTCGCACGCTCTCCATATGCAGGCGCCGACCTCGTCGAGCCGGATGCGGTAGCACGGGTCGCCCAGCCGGGCGGCGAGCCAGCGGCCGACGCGGCCCTCGCCGAACTTCGGACGCAGCACGACGCAGCGGCCGCCGGCCGCCTCGCGCCAGTCCAGTCGCCGGCGCGGACAGGTCTTCCAGCAGTCGGATGCGGCGGGCGGGCATCCCGCATCCGGGGCGCCGGGCGCCGGGCGGTCGTCCGCGCCGGCGGCCGCCATCAGCTTGTCCCGCCTGCGCCGGCGGATGCGTCGCCGCGCAGTGCGGCGAGCGGCGTCCGGACCAGCAGGTGGTGGAGCAGGACGAAGACGAGCGCGCCGCCGAGCGCGCTGTCGGCGATCTGCGGCAGGTCGAGCCACGGCGCGGCCTCGCTCGCGCCGACGAGGAAGGCGAGCAGCACCGCCATCAGGGCCTCGCCGGCGATGAAGCCGGACGAGAGGAGGACGCCGGTGTTCACGGCGCGGGTCCGCGCCTCGCCGGCCGCCTGCCGCTCGTCCATCTTGCGCGACAGCCACCAGCTTGCGACGCCGCCGACGAAGATCGCCGACGTCGAGGGGAACGGCAGGTACATGCCGACCGCTATCAGCATCGGCGACGGCGCGCCAGTCAGGATCAGGACCGCCGCCAGCGCCATCCCGGCGATCACCAGCGGCCACGCCATCTCGCCGCCGACGATCCCCTGCGAGATGAGCGCCATCAGGCCGGCCTGCGGCGCGGGCAGCTCGGGGCTGCCGATCTCGTACACCCGGTCCATCAGGATCATCGGCCAGATCAGGACCAGGGCGGCGATGGTCACCCCGATCAGCTCGCCCACCTGCATCCGCCACGGCGTGCCGCCGAGGATGTGGCCCACCTTCAGGTCCTGCAGCATGTCGCCGGCGATGCCGCAGGCGCAGCAGACGACGCCCGCCACCGCCAGCACGCCGAGCACGCCGCCCGAGCCGGTGACGCCTATCCCGACCATGACGACCGCCGCGATCAGCAGCGTGCTGAGCGTCAGGCCGCTGATCGGGTTGTTGGAACTGCCGAGCAGCCCCACCAGGTAGCCGGCCACCGCCGCGAACAGAAACCCGAGGACGATCATCAGGACGGTCAGCAGGAGCGCGCCGCCGAAGCTCTCGCTGAAGTACCAGTAGAGGCCGAACAGCGGTACGGCGAGCGCGGCTATCGCCGCTCCCACCTTCCGGAAGTCGATGTCGACGTCCTGCCGGCCGCCCTCCCCCGCCTGCGCCGTCCGGATGTCGCCCAGCGCGCGGCCGATCCCCTGGGCGAGCGACGTCCGGAGCGTGTACAGCGTGTAGAACGCCGCGACGATCATCGTCCCGACGGCGAGCGGCCGGACCTGCCGCAGCCAGATCTCGGTGCTCAGGGCGGCGAAGCCGCCGGCGCCGGCCGCCTCCGCCGCGAGCGCCGGGTTCAGGAACAGGCCGAGCGGCACGAGCACCAGCCAGCCGAGGACCGCGCCGGCGAACAGGGTGGCCGCTATCCGCGGCCCGACGATGAAGCCGACCCCGACCAGCGCCGGCGACGCCGCCGGCGACTGGAGCAGGAACCCGCCGGCGTAGCTCACGCCCCGGCCCGCCATCTCGATGGTCGACCGGCCGAGCGAGACGAACCGGGTCGCCGAATCGGCGACCAGGGTCAGGCCGTTGCCGTTCTTGACCAGCTCCCACGCGCCGGCTGTCCCCATCGCCTTGAAGACGAACGCGGCGCCGGTCCGCCGGCCGCCCTGTCCCGCCTTGACCAGCTCGGCGGCGGCGACGCTCTCCGGGAACGGCAGCTCGGCTTCGACCACCAGGGTGCGGCGCAGCACGATGATGAACAGCACGCCGAGCACGCCGCCGACCAGCATGATGGCGGTGCTCTCCCAGTAGCGCAGCTCGTCCCACACGCCGCTGATGACGAACGCGGGGATGGTGAAGATGGCGCCGGCGACCAGCGCCTCGCCCACCGAGGCGGTGGTCCGCGCCATGTTCTCCTCGAGGACCGAGCCGCCGACGATGCGCAGCGCCGCCATCGCCACCACCGCGGCCGGGAACGTCGCCGCCACCGTCAGGCCGGCCCGCATCCCGAGGTAGGCGTTGGCGGTGCCGAGCACGATCGCCATGGCGACGCCGATGAAGAGGGCGCGGAACGTCAGCTCCGGCAGGTCGGACGCATCGGACACGAACGGCGCTAGCGGTCGGGACGACGGATCGGAGGTCGCAGGCATGCGGCCATTCTGCACGACGCGGCGCCGGTTGTCACCCCGGCGGCCCGCCGCGGGCCGGCCTGTGATACGGTTGTCGGGAAGCTCCCTCGATGGCGATTGCGACAGGACGGCCCGCTCCCGACTTCACCCTGCACGAAACGCCGCAGCGGCGGCGCAGCCTGCGCGACTACCGGGGCCGGCACGTGGTGCTCGCCTTCTTCCCCGGCGCGTTCACCGGCGTCTGCACGACCGAGATGTGCGCCCTCGGCGACCGCCTCGACCGGTTCAGCGCCCTGAACGCCGAGATCGTCGGCATCACGGTCGATCCGCCGTTCGTCCAGGCGGCCTGGAAGGCGGCGCACGGCGTCTCCTTCACCTTCCTCAGCGACTACAACCGGGAGGTCGTCGACGCCTGGGGCCTGGCGTTCCCCGGACTGGCCGGCATGGAGGGGTACGTCGCCGCCAACCGGGCGGTGACGGTGGTCGACAAGCAGGGCGTGGTGCGCCACCACTGGGTGGCGGACAGCCTCGGCGACGAGCCGGACTACGACGCGATCCAGGCCGTGGTGGCCGCCCTGCCGTAGCAGCCCGTGGTGGAATCCCCGCGTCGCGCCGAGAGCGGTGAGGCGCCCGCCTGACAAGGCGTGAGGAGGGCGCATATTGGGCATACGCAACCGACGAACAACGCCGTCAGGCGGGATGCATCGCCGCTCGAATGCAGCGGGGACTTTCGCCACGGGCTGGTAGCAGCTCACGACTCGGTCGTATCGCGGAGCCGGTTGACCGGACGCTGCGTCTTCACGTCGAACCTCCCACGCTATTCCGCACGATCGATCCGGCCGAAACCAGTGACGTGAGGCGCATACCGGACATCTACGCCGCGCAGCGCGCCGCGGGGCGGCCGGTCGTCTCCATCGAGTTCTTCCCGCCGAAGACGCCGGCGGGGGACGCGAGCCTGTTCGAGCGGGCGCTCCCCCGGCTGGCCGAAGCGCGGCCGGACTTCTGCTCGGTCACCTGCGGCGCGGGCGGGGAGGGGCTCCGCGAGCGGACGCTCCGGATCGTCGACCGGATGCAGCGGGAGCACGGCCTCACCGCGATGGCGCACGTCACCTGCACCGGCTTCACCCGCGCCGAGATCGACGGCTTCCTCGACGAGGCGGCCGGCCTCGGCGTGCGGAACGTCCTGGCGCTGCGCGGCGACCCGCCGGCGGGGCAGCCGAAGTTCCGGCGCCCGCCCGGCGGATTCGACTACGCCTGGCAGCTCATCGACGTCCTGAAGGCGCGGGCGGACCAGTTCGCCATCGGCTGCGCCGGCTTCCCCGAAGGCCACCCCGAATGCGCGGAGGGGAAGCAGGTCGACTGGGGGCGGCTGCGCGGCAAGGTGGAGCGCGGCGCCGAGTTCGTCCTCACGCAGCTCTTCTTCGACAACGCCGACTACTTCGAGATGGTCGACCACCTGACCGGCAGGCTCGGCGTGACCGTCCCGATCACCCCCGGCGTCCTGCCTATCCTGAGCGCCCGGCAGGTGCGGCGCTTCACCGCGCTCTGCGGCGCGACGATCCCGGCGGCGCTCGCCGCCGACCTCGACCGGATCGGCGACGACGACGAGGCGGCCGCCGCGTTCGGCATCGACTACGCGTCGCGGCAGTGCGAGGGGCTGCTCGCCGGCGGCGCGCCCGGCATCCACCTGTACGCGCTCAACCGGTCGCGCTCGGCGCTCGCCATCCTCCGGAACCTCGGACTGGCGTAGCCGGCGTGGGCGGCGTCACGGCGGCGCTATACTGAAAGCGCACGCCGGGCGGTGCGCAGCCACACTTTCCACCTGGAGGAACGCCGATGTCCAAAGCGCAGCGAAAATCCGTTCTGCTGGCCGGTCTCACCCTGCTGGCCGCGCCGCCCGCGGCTTCGGCCGACCTGATCATCAGAAACGCACGGCTCCTGGACGGCTCCGGCGCGCCCCCGGTGGAGGGCGCCGCCATCGTCGTCGTTCGAGACCGCATCGTCTCCGTTGACGGTTCGGGCGCCCGCGCCGGCGCCGCCGTCATCGACGCCGGCGGCAGGACGGTGATGCCGGGGCTCTCCGAACTGCACGTGCATTCCTCGCTGGAATTCCGGGTCGAA